>CAVTLZ010000009.1:0-161369 GCA_963735705.1 uncultured Solirubrobacteraceae bacterium | reverse complement strand
GAACCCCCGACACGCGGATTATGATTCCCGTGCCTCCACCCCGAAATGGCGCCAGTTCGCCGGTTTGGCCCCGTGAAAGCTGGGGCTTGGCCGACCTAGCGGCGCCCTCTAGGGAAATCACAGGGAAATCACGGTCGCTGTACGTCCCCAAGCTCGTTGGCCGTTTCGAGCGAGTGGAGGTCTATAGCGATGATGAGGACGTTCAGGCCCCGAGGGCATCTCCAGGTCAAGCTGGACGCGAACGGCCGCACGCGGGCGTTCTGGGCGTTCTGGCACGACCAGGGCAAGCATAAGCGCGGGCGGCGTCTCGGCCCCGCCCATGTCCGCGACTCCGGACGTCGGACCCCGCGGGGGGCGATCGTGTGGCGTGCGGGCTACGGCGAGAAGCCGAGCGCGGACTACCTGACGCCTCAGGAGGCTGAGGAGCGGCTCGAGGACCTCCTCGCCGCGTTGCGCGCGGAGGTTGAGGAGGAGGACGCCGAGCAGAGCGCAGGGACGCTCCTCCAGGCTTGCCAGGGATGGCTCGCCGAGCGTCAGAGCGAGAGGGGGCTCAAGCACTCTACCGTCGAAGGCTACGAGGACATGTTCGAGCGGCTGTATCGCGATCACGGGCCCGATATCGATGTCCGCGACTTCGCCGACGGCCGGCTGCGTGCGTACTTCGCTGACTTGAAGTCCTACCGGGTGCTGGGCGAGAAGGCCGCGCGGAGGGCGAAGGCCGAGGGCAAAGACGTTCGTCGTGTCGAGATCACGCGCTGGACGGCGCAGCCGCCCGGTAGCGCGGCCGTTGAGGTCAGGACCAAGGCCGAGGCCGTGCGGCTGGCCGATGAGCTGCCCGGCACCTGGAAGCACCGGCGCCGGGGCTGCTACCGCGTCGTCCCGCTGAATGCACAGCGGCCGAAACGTGTCTCGCACGCCACGGCAAGGCTGCGAGAGGCGGAGGGCTGGGCCATCTCGCGTCGCACGACCAAGCGGTGGATGCTCGTCGCCCCGGCATCGGCGCAGACGCACAACGCCTACCGCGATATCTTCGCGGCGGTCCTTGACTACGCCGTGCGCCGAGGCTGGCTGCCGGTCAACCCGCTTGCCGAGGTCAAGCGCACGAGCAAGAAGCACGAGCGCCAGTGCATCCTGCGCCGCGACGACTTCTACGATCGCGACGAGATCGACCGGCTGTTTCAGCACGCCCCGAGCGTCCGGGAGGAAGCCTTCTGGCTGCTCGGCGCTGACGCCGGATTCCGTCTGCCTGGCGAGGCCTTGGGTCTCAGGAAAGGCGCCGTGGACTTCCAGGCCAACGTGATCCGTGTCTACGACAACTGGGTGCGCAACGCGCCCGACACGACCAAGACCTCAGACTCCGAAGCGATCCCGATGACGCCCCGCTTGGCGCGAGCGCTGGCCAAGGTCTTGGACCGCGACTACGTGAGCGAAAACGAGGACTTCGTGTTCGCGAGCGAGGACGGCGAAGGTCCCGTCAGCGAGCGCTCGATGCGCAACGCGTTCAAGCTCGCCCAGCAGCAGGCCGGGCTGAAGCCGATCAAGATGTACAACCTGCGCCACTCCTTCGGCACGACGCTGGCCCAGCGCAGATTCGACGTCAGGACCATCCAGGCACTGATGCGCCACAAGCGCCTGACCACGACCGAACAGTACATGGCCTACAGGCCCCAGCCCGAGCTCGCCGGCCAGATCACGCGCGCTCTGGATCCCCGCAGCCTGCCAGCGAACGTCTCGCCCATCCGTGCGGCCTCAGCTGCCTCGTTCCTTGAGCGCTTGGGGGAGGAGATTCCGGCCAAGTGGTTGCGCGAGGTCGAACGCCTCCTTGCCGAAGGCCACATGCCGCCGGTGGCCACCGACGAGCCGGCCGCTCTCGACGGAGGTACGCCTCGCCAGCTCTCAGCGATCTCATGATGGTCGGGTCGCAGGTTCGTGTCCTGCCGGGCCCATGACGAAAACGCCTGCAAACCGAACGGTACCCTGTCATTCCCTAGGCGGGCGTCGCGCGGTCGCCCAGGCTTGTGTTGGGGCCTGCGTCGGCGGTGCTGGCACGCGCGTGAGGCGCCGAGCGTTTCGGCAGCGAACCCGTGGGCCGGTTGGAGCGCGTTGGGGTCTATATCCGCGTGGAAACAAAGACAACATCAGAGGCGCCGCTGCAGCACGACCGGTTGCTTCGCCCCGATCAGGCCGCCTGGTATCTCAACGTCAAGACGAGCTGGATTTACGAGGCCGTGCGGACGGGCCGTCTGCCGTGCCATCGGGTCGGGCGGCACATCCGCTTCACGCGTCCCATGCTTGATGAATGGCTCGCCGAGCAGCCGCGGCGGTAGCAGCGGCCTCCTGAGCGAGGTTGTGGGTTCGAATCCCGGTAGCGGTACTTGATGCGCCCCGTGTTTACGGGGCGTTTCGCGTTCTGGGGGCCGTGGGTGAGTGGCTGGGTGAGTGCCCCGCACCGATTCCGGCGCGCCGCGTGCGGTGAGCGTGTTCGGAACGCGATGGTGGGAGCTGGCGAGTCTGCAGAGACGCCTACAGATCGGGCCGGCGCCAATGCATGGGATGCAGCGTTCAGCGACTTGCGCGTCCTCGCATAAGCGCGCGGGTTCGAGTCCCTACGAGTCTTCAACCGTGGGCGCGCCCCCGTAGACCCGGCTAGCGGCGTCCACAGCATCCAGATCGCGAGGTTTCAAGACGCATTGGACGCGTCGGATTGCTTGGACGTTGCCAAAGAGTCTTGCCACGACGACAGGTCCGC
Source organism: uncultured Solirubrobacteraceae bacterium (assembly GCA_963735705.1). Taxonomy (GTDB): domain Bacteria; phylum Actinomycetota; class Thermoleophilia; order Solirubrobacterales; family Solirubrobacteraceae; genus Palsa-744. Next base: position 158,620 of record CAVTLZ010000009.1, on the reverse strand, counting down.
GATGCCGGGGGGGGCTGCGGCAGGCACTATGGGGTGCAACTGTGTGCCGCGACGCGGAACGCAGCGAAGAGGAGGGGCAGGGAGGCCTTCGCGGACGGGCAGGGATGTCGGACGGGCAGGGATCGCAGAACGCGGGTAGGGCGCGAGCATGGAGGAGCGAGGAAAGCCGAGCGAGGCGCGGGAGAACGGGGTCTGGTGGTGGTGGCGGCGCGAGCGTTGAAACGGCGGAGACCTCGCTCGCGGTAGCTGGGCACGGACCTCGCCGCGGTGCTCGCGACCGCTACTCGACACGGCTGGCAATTCCTCACCCGGCGCCGCTGACTCGCTCAGCTCAGCAGCGAGTAGCCGAGCACGCCTGATGTCAGCCGCCACTGGCGCGCGCAGGTTGCAGCCGTATGATCCGGGGTGTGGCACCGACCGTCCAGCCAGCCGGTGGACGCAAACTGCCCTTGGGGTATCACGCGGAGCTCGGCCGCCGCCCCCCGAACGCCTCGCTGTGGAGTACAAGCGACGCTTCGACGTTCACGACCTGGACGGCGTGCGGGACCTGCGCGGGGAGGGTTTTGCGATGGTCGACCACCGCGAGCGCAACTTCCAGGGCGCCGAGGAGGAGTGGCGCCCGGAGTATGGGTCGTCTGACCCGCGCATCGAGATGGAGGAGGTGCTCGCGTGCGACGAGCGGGTGATCGCGATACGCGCGACTGTCCGGGGAACGAGCCCAGACGGTCGGCAGTTCGAGGTCCCGCTCGGACTCGTGGACGTCATCGAGGACGGCTTGTTCGTTAGCGCTGACCTATATGACGCCGAGAACCGCGAAGCGATGCTCGCCCGCTACATCGAGCTCGGAGGCTTGCTGGCACCGTAGATGTGCCGCGACGCGGCGGGGAGGCCTTCGCGGACGGCAGGAAGGCGCTCCCGCATCTATGTTCGGGCCAGCCGCTGGGCGCGGGCATGGAGGCGCGAGCGTGCGGAGGGAGCGGTGTCTAGCGGCGTCGGCGCGGGAGGATGCAACGGCGGCACGATCGATGCGGAATGGCCATCGTGGGAGGGCGCGCCGCTAATCTGCAAGCCCTCGCCGAGCAGCCGCGACGGTAGGCCCGATCTATCCGCGGCTCGGGGACTGATTCGGCCCGAGCAACGAGAGCAACGAACTTCACAGGCAACGAGCCAGCGAGGTGGTCGAGCGGAGCCGGTTGCTATCCCAGCGCGGCCATCGCCCACCGCGTAGTCCCAAGAACAGGCCGGCCAGAGAATACGCGAGCAGTAGGTACGTCGCGCGGCCGCTACGCTCTCAAGCACCCCTCAATTTTAGGAGGCTGCGGGTGGGTGAGTTGCTTGTGCTTGACGGGGTGTGCAAGGGGTTTTGGCGGGGCCGGTCTTGGCTTGGTGTGCTGAAGGATGTGGGGCTTGAGGTTGAGCGGGGGCAGGTTGTCGGGGTCATCGGTCAGCGGCTGGGCGGAAAGACGACGCTGCTTGAAATCGCGGCTGGGATGCAGACGCCTGACGCGGGCACCGTCATGCTGGCTGGCCGGCCGCTTGAGAGCGCGAGGGCGCCAGGGTTGCGTGGCTGGTGGGCCGCCCGCCGTGAGCGCGCCACTGCGCCCAAGCTCGGCCACGACCTCGTGTGGGTCACGCGCGATGGGCCGCGTCAAGAGCTTGAGGTGTCCAAGTATGTTGGCTGGCCGTTGGCGGTGCATGGGCGCTCCGACGTTCGGGCGCTCGCGGCTGCCGCGCTGGAGCGGGTCGGGGCGCAGGACTGCATTAGTCGACAGTGGGGAGAGCTCTCGAACTGGCAGCGGTTGCTCGTTGGGCTTGCGCGCGGGTTTGCGGGCACCCCGCAGCTTGTGATCTTCGACGACCTCCTGGACGGGCACACAAGCCAGGACACCGATGTCGCGTCTGACTTGCTGCACTCGCTCGTCGAAGAATCCGAGCCTCGTTGCGGGGTGCTGTTGAGCACCGGCTACTTCGACTCCGCGGTCGTGCTCGCCGACGAGGTATGGGAGCTCTCAGGCGGAAAGCTCACGCGCGCCTCCGGCCCGCCCGGCGAAGACGAGGACCACGACGAAGACCTCGACGACGTGATCGTCCACTTCCCTAAGCGCGCCGATTCCGAGAGCGCTTAGGAACACGCAGGATCCGCGACCTGGGTTCGCGCCGGAGATGGGATGCCGGGCAGTTGCAGACCGCCGCTACAAGTCGGGCTCCGACGGTTGTCGTTGTGATAGGTCGGGATCGCGCTTGTCTACAAAAGTCCGATAGGCTGGCCATATTCCGCCTAGTGAGCATTTTGCTTACGATCCGAGGATGCCCACGACCAAGGTAGGGGAAACAAGCCAGAAGATTCTGTGTCTCGGGTTCGTGATCCAGCACGAGGACACCGCGCAGGGAGTGGACCGCCGCATGAAACGGCGCTTCTCCTCCCAGCGCTTCACGCGCGGCATTGCACACAAAAGTCTGCTGAGCTTGGCGGAAGATGGATATCTCGAACTCGTGGAAGAAGGCACGGCGCAGCCACTGGATCGCTACCGGGCCACTCCGGAGGGCGAAGAGCTCTTTTACGAATGGCTGCGCCAAACCGAACTGCCGCCGACGGTGCGCGACGCGACGCAATGCAAGCTGGAGTTTTACGAAATGGCCGAACTCCCTGAAGCCATCGAGTCGTTGGGCGAGCAACAAGAGGCGTTTGGCGTCGCTACTGACATCGCGCACGAGCGTCTGCAGGAAGAGAAACGCGCCCGGCGGGAAAGACGTAGGCGCGGCCTGCCGACCGACTGGCGCCTAGAGCTGCGGATCGCAAAAGCGAAAGACGCCGTGAAACTCGGCGGCATGCTGAGTAAGAGGCTCAAGGAGCTGCGTGCGGACCTCCAGCAGATACTCGACGCCTACAACATCGAGATCGGCGAGGCTGCGGGTGGGTGAGTTGCTTGTGCTTGACGGGGTGTGCAAGGGGTTTTGGCGGGGCCGGTCTTGGCTTGGTGTGCTGAAGGATGTGGGGCTTGAGGTTGAGCGGGGGCAGGTTGTCGGGGTCATCGGTCAGCGGCTGGGCGGAAAGACGACGCTGCTTGAAATCGCGGCTGGGATGCAGACGCCTGACGCGGGCACCGTCATGCTGGCTGGCCGGCCGCTTGAGAGCGCGAGGGCGCCAGGGTTGCGTGGCTGGTGGGCCGCCCGCCGTGAGCGCGCCACTGCGCCCAAGCTCGGCCACGACCTCGTGTGGGTCACGCGCGATGGGCCGCGTCAAGAGCTTGAGGTGTCCAAGTATGTTGGCTGGCCGTTGGCGGTGCATGGGCGCTCCGACGTTCGGGCGCTCGCGGCTGCCGCGCTGGAGCGGGTCGGGGCGCAGGACTGCATTAGTCGACAGTGGGGAGAGCTCTCGAACTGGCAGCGGTTGCTCGTTGGGCTTGCGCGCGGGTTTGCGGGCACCCCGCAGCTTGTGATCTTCGACGACCTCCTGGACGGGCACACAAGCCAGGACACCGATGTCGCGTCTGACTTGCTGCACTCGCTCGTCGAAGAATCCGAGCCTCGTTGCGGGGTGCTGTTGAGCACCGGCTACTTCGACTCCGCGGTCGTGCTCGCCGACGAGGTATGGGAGCTCTCAGGCGGAAAGCTCACGCGCGCCTCCGGCCCGCCCGGCGAAGACGAGGACCACGACGAAGACCTCGACGACGTGATCGTCCACTTCCCAACAGCCGAGAAGCGAGGATCACGAGGCACTGGTTACGCGTAGGTGCTCGAGATACGTGATCTCGCGAAGCATCACCAGCTCGATCGTGTGGCGGTCCGGGCACTGGATGGAGTGTCCATGACCGTCGCGCGAGGCCAGTTCGTTGCGGTCTACGGTCCGAGCGGTTCCGGCAAGACGACGCTGTTGGACCTGATCGTCGGGCTGCGCAGCACGCCGGACGGCGGCAGCATACGTGTCGATGGCCGCGAGGTCGCCGGGATGTCCAACAAGGAAGCAGACGAGTACCGGCTGCACAAGCTCGGCATCATCGGCGAGTCCGGTGTACTCCAGCAGGGAGCGACCGCAGTCAGAGCAGCGGCCATTCGCGTGGCGATGGACGACGCGCGTCGCGCCGAAAACAGGGTCGCGCCGCTGCTGGTGCGCCTGGGGCTCGGCGGTAGGCTGAAGCATCGTGTAGAGCAGCTTTCGATGGGCGAGCGCCAACGCGTAGTGATTGCGCTCGCGCTTTCCACCGACCCGCAGTTGGTACTCGCTGACGAGCCAACCGGGCGGCTCGACAGTGAGAACACACGCCTCGTCCTTACGCTGCTGCGGGAGCTCTGCCGCGAACGCGGCGTCGCGCTGTTGCTCGCTACGCACGACCGCGAAGTCGCGGCGTTCGCGGACGAGGTTCTCGAATTGTGCGACGGAAAACTCCGGCCGTACGCAGCCGACCCGGGGTCGGCGCTCGTCGATGGCATCCGCGAAGGGAAGGCAGTCTCGTGAGCCTCAAGAGCACCCGCTTCCTCTACGGGGCGCACATCAAGGCCCGATCAGTGCTCGTCCAACTCGCGTTCGCGACCTTCGGTGTCGCGGTCGGTGTGGCGCTTCTGTTTGGATCGCAAATCTCAAGCACCAGTCTGACGCACTCAGCCGCGGAGCTCAGCACCACGCAGCTCGTCGGCACATCGCAAGTGCAGCTGGACGCGCGGGGACCGGAAGGCTTCAGCGAAGGCGTGCTCGAAGAAGTCCGTCGCCAGCCAGGGGTGCAGAGCACCTTCCCGGTGCTCGAGCGCCAGGTCAACGTGATCGGCAGCTCCGGAGAACGCTCTGTCGATTTGATCGGCGTCGAACCGGCTGCGCTGCGCACGACGATCCCGCTGCTGCGGCAATTCTCCGCGAACCTACTGCGCCGCGCCCACGGGATCGCTCTGCCCGAGCCGCTCTCGAACGAAATCAACGCTGGCGCCATAGTCCGGTTGCAGATCGGCGCGCGATTCGTGAACACGCTGGTCGGCGCGACGCTCACACCGGCAGACATCGGCCGGCTTGTCCACAGCCCCGTCGCCGTCACCTCGATCGACTATGCGCAGAAAGTCGCCAACGCCGAGGGCCGGCTCAACCGCATCTTCGTCCGCTATCGGCCCGCGGACGCCGCGGCGACCCGCAGCGCGCTGGCCCGGCTCGCGGCGCGCTCGAACGTCAACCTAAAGCCGGCCGGCTTCGACGCGCAGGTGTTCGGCGTAGCGGTCTCGCCGGAGAGCGAGAGCGAGCTGCTTTTCAGCAGCATCGCTGCGTTGGTCGGGTTCATGTTCGCGCTGAACGCGATGCTGATCACGATCCCGGCGCGTCGCAAGCTGATCGAGGATCTCCGCGAGCAAGGCGCGACCCGCAAACGCACAGTCCAGGTGCTGCTATTCGACGCTTCGGTGATCGGCGTGCTTGCGTGCGTGCTCGGGCTGGCGGTGGGAGACGCGCTCTCGATCCTCGTCTTTCGCACGCAGCCCGGCTACCTCTCGTTCGCGTTCCCGGTCGGCAACGCGCGGACCGTGACGTGGCAGAGCGTCGCCCTCGCCGTCGTAGTCGGGCTGCTCGCGTCCGGCCTCGGGGTGCTGTGGCCGGTGCGACACATTCTTGCCCGCCGGCTGCGGACGGCTCAGAGGCTCACGCTCACCCGCAGGACACAGATCGCGCTGCTGATCCTTGGGGTGGTGTGCCTGGCGATCACGACGGCTGTGCTGCTCGCCGACACGCGAGCCGCGGTGTTCGGCAACGCCACGCTGATCGTCGCGCTGGCCTGTCTGCTGCCGCCCCTCTACGGGCTCTTGCTGAGACTGCTTGCGCCGGCCGTGATGCGCGTGGGCGGCGTGCCCGCGGAAATGGCGGTCGACGAGCTCCGCGCGCCGCAGACGCGAGTCCGTTCGCTCGCGGTCGCGCTCCTCGGTGCCGTAGCGGTCTTCGGGGTCGTCGAGTTCCACGGCGTCGCGACGAACCTGCAGCGCGGGCTCGACGCCTCCGCCCGCGACCTGGACTCAAGTGCAGACATCTGGATCACCCCGCGCGGCAGCTCAAGCCTGCTGAGCACGATCACCTTCGCTCCACTCGACTCAGAAGGTCTCGCGCGCATACCTGGCGTCAGCCGCGTCGGCATCTACCGCGGTAGCTTCCTCGATTGGGGTGCCCGCAGGCTGTGGATCATTGCGCCGGCCAGCAACTCCCGCAGCGTCGTACCCAGCAGCCAGCTTTTGGATTCGAACGTGAGCGTCGCCTCGGCGCGCGTCCGCGCGGGCGGTTGGGCAGTGCTCTCGCAGGCCCTCGTCTCCGAATACCAGCTGCACATCGGCCAGTCGTTCACCCTCCCCTCGCCGCACCCCCTCCCATTGCGCCTAGCTGGTGTCACGACGAACCTCGGATGGCCACCGGGCGCCGTCATCCTCAACTCCGCGGAATACGCACGCGGCTGGGAAGGAAGCAACCCCACCGCATACGAGCTTCAGACCCAGTCGGGTATCCCGGTCTCCGCCGTTCGTGACCGCGTGGCCGGCGCGCTACGCTCGCAGCCGGGCCTGGTCGCGGAAACGTCCCTTCAGCGCCGGCGACGCCACTACGCGCTCGCGGCGCAGGGCCTGCAGCGGCTCACGCAGATCCGGTGGCTGATTCTCGCTTCGGCGATCCTCGCGATCGTCGCCGCGATGGGCTCCCTGGTGTGGCAACGACGCGACCGGATCGCGGCGGATCGCAGCAACGGCATCACGCGAATGGTGCTGTGGCGCGCGCTGGTTTGGGAGAGCGCGCTGCTGCTCGGCGCTGGCGGCCTGATCGGGGCGGTGTGGGGGCTGTATGCGCAGCTGCTCGGCAGCCACTTCCTGTCGACGGTGACCGGGTTCCCTGTTGTGTACTCGATCGAAGGCGATGCTGCGGTCTCCGGCTTCGCGCTGGTCAACGTAGTCGCAGTCGCAATCCTGGCGTCGTGGGGATGGATCGCCGTGCGTGTGCGGGCAAGGTCCGTCAGCCCGGCGTACTGACACGCATCCGACGGGCTTCCGAGGCGGCGCTTCGAGCCCAGCACGGCTCTCGCTCAGACAACTGTGCGCCCTCTTCTCGGGAGTCGCGCGAGAGCTGACGTGGGGACTGCCGGTGGTCGCGTCGGAGGTCCGCTACTGGCGGGCGTTCGCCGAGGGGATCCCACAAGCGCCGATCCGTGACGACGCGCTCTCGGCGATCCGTCGAAAGCGCGGGCAGACCGACGGTGCTGCTCTCTTCGCGATCCTTCCGCGCGCACGCAGCCGGGAGCTTCTGCGGCTGCTCGTTGCCTACCAGCTCATTTGGGACTACCTCGACAGCGTCCACGAGCGCGCGCCCGACGAGCTTAACGGCCGCCAGCTTCACCTCGCGCTGATCGACGCGCTCCAACCAGGGCAGGAGCGCGCCGACTACTACCGCCACCACCCCTGGCGCGACGACGGGGGCTACCTCGCCGCGCTCGTGGAGACTTGCCGCGAATGCTGCCTAGTTCTGCCGGCATATGAGCAGATCCGGCCGCTCGTCGTTCAGGAGGCACGACGCGCGCAGGTGCTCGCGCTCAACCACCAAGACCCTTCCCGCCGTGACACGGCGCTGAAGGCATGGAGCGAAGCCGAGTTCCCTGCTGGCCACGAGGCGGGTTGGTTCGAGCTGAGCGGCGCATGTTCCGCCGGACTGACGATCTTCGCGCTGCTCGCCCTCGCGACCGAAGCGACGTGTGACCCGGGCGAGGTCGACCGGACCCGGCACGCCTACTTCCCGTGGACCTCGGCCGCGGCGACGATGCTCGACAGCTACGTCGATCAGATCGAGGACGCCGACTCCGGCGATCACGTCTACATCTCGCACTACCCCTCCCACGCTGATGCTGTCGTGCGCGTCGGCTGGCTGCTTCGTCGCTGTCTGAGCGAGGCCGCCGCACTAAGAGGCGGCGAGAAACACATCGTCATCGCAGCCAGCATGGCGGCGCTCTACCTCTCAAAGGACAGCGCCCGCATACCGGCAATGCGTGACAGCACCAGGACGCTCGCCGCCGCTGGCGGTCCGCTAACGCGCCTCCTGGTGCCCGTGCTGCGGCTGTGGCGAACCGCCTACGCCGTGCGATCCACCTAACCCACAAAAGGAGAAAGAACCATGTTCACCAAAACCACATCGTTGAAGATACGCCTCAAGGGCGACCTGCCACCGAGCGGTTACCTTCCGGCGACGCTTCAGACTGCAGGTTGCCGCTGGTTTGCCTACCGCTACTTCGAGCAGGCCCACCGACGCTTCGGCGACCGCTTCTGCGTCTATCCGCTATACATGCCGCCCCTCGTGTTCCTCTCAGACCCCGAGGACATCCGCGCTGTACTGACCGCCGACCCGGCCGTTCTGCACCCAGGCGCGGGCTCGAAAATCCTGACGCCACTGATCGGTGAGCGCTCGCTCATGCTGCTCGAGGGAGACGAGCACCTCGCGAGCCGCCGCGCGATCAACCCGGCATTCCACCAACAGATGATCCGCGAGCAGACAACGATGCTCATTGAGATTGTCGAACGGGAGGTCGCCGGATGGCCGCGGGACACTGCGGTCGCGCTGCATCCCCACATCCGGTCGCTGACCCTGCGGGTGATCCTAAGAGCGATCTTCGGCGAGGAGCCGGAGGTGCTCGAACGACTGCACTGCGAGCTCATGCGCGCGCTGACGATCAGCACGAGCTTTCTGCTGCAGGAGCCGAACCTCCGATATCTGCCTGGTTGGCGTGCGACGTGGCACCGATTCGTCCACGAGCGCGCTGCCGCTGACGAGCTGATCTACGGTCTGTTGTCCGAGCGGCGAACTGAACGCGACCGAGGACGCGTCGACCTGCTCGAAATGCTTCTCGACGGTGAGCAAGCAGACGGCTCGCCGATGACCGACAGGGAAATCAGGGACAACCTAATGTCGATGATCCTGGCCGGCCACGAGACGACGACCGGCGAGCTGGCGTGGGCGTTTCAGTTGCTCGCACACAATCAGCAAGTGCAGGGCCGGCTGGCAGATGCGATCGACAGCGGCGAGGATGAGCAGTACCTGACCGCGACCGTAAACGAGACGATGCGCCGCAGACCAGTGTTCCTGTTCGTGATTCCGCGCGAGGTCGTGCAGCCGACAGAGATTGGCGGCGTGACCTACCGCCCGCCCGCGCACCTCGCGGGCTGCACGTACCTCATGCACCACCATCCCGAGCTCTACGCGCGGCCGTATGAGTTCCGGCCCGAGCGCTTCCTTGACGAAGCCCCGGCGCCGCGCACGTGGCTGCCTTGGGGTGGAGGCCGCAAGCACTGCCTCGGCAGGCACTTCGCGATGCATGAGATCAAGGCGATTCTGGGCGCGGTGCTCGCCGAGACGCGCGTGCTGCCAGTGGCCCCCCGGATCGAGGCGCCGCGCTGGCGAAGCGCGATCCTTGTGCCCGGCGACGGAGGGAGAGTCCGACTGCGACGCCGTCGATAGCCGAGCCGGCCGGTCGTGCCGGGGTCATTCTCGCGCGCTGCGGACACAGAACTGCGCCGCCGACGTTGCCTGGGCAACGCTTCCTGGTGCCAGCGCAACGTTTCCATTTCCGGGGCTCACTTCCGAAAGTTGGGCCGCAAACGCTGTGTCAATATGCCGAACCATGTTGCGCGATCGGATATTGCTTCAGGCCACAACGACAAACGATCCACCGGCCCGATCCTCCATATCGCGAGCCGTCACAGGTCCCTGGCGCAGCAACGGTAAGGGGTTCTGTGTCCCGTGCAACCAAGTTGACCTGGCCGGCCGGGGTGCGGGCGCAACTCATGGCCGTCGAATCTTCCGTCGCTTCCTCGATGAGCCGATCGGTTTGAGCGAGCTATACGCCCGCTGGTTCGCCGGCGGTGCGGGCGCCTGCAGACGCGTGCGTTGTCAGGCCAACGACGGACCCGAGCGTGTTCCCATGCGCCCGGGACCCGCTAAGGCCACGCTGAGGACACGATCACGGGCGGCTTCCCCAACCCCCAGATCGCGGGCGGCGATCGGTCCTGTCCACGCGGCGCCACGCCCGACGGGTGCTCACGTTGGCAGCCGAGGATGCGATGTCTAGTCCAGCGCCGGCTACTGCTGCCCCTTCTGAAGTGCGCGGGGGAGGTAGCTCGCTGCGCTCGCGTGGCGACGGCGTGGTCATCGAGCTGTCGGCGGCGCAGGTTGAGGCGGTGGTGCGTGCGGCTTCCGACGGCGGTAGCGTGTCGGTGCTGCTCTCGGGGCGCGCGGATTTGAGTGAGGCGCTTGCGCAGCTGGATGACCCGCGGCTTTCGCGGTCGCTGCTGGCGGGCCTGGTGATCCTGGCGTCCTTTCCGGCGGACGGGAGCTATCTGGGTAACGCGCAGCTCGCGCGGATGTTGGACATGAACCTGAGCACCGCGCACCGGTATATATCGACGTTGGCGGCGGTCGGGCTGCTCGAGCGCGATCCCGACAGCAGGCGCTACAGGCGGCCCCCGATGAGCCGGATGACACTCGGTACGGGCGTCGCTTCGGCGGGGAGTATCGCTCGGGGGCGGGTGGTCCGGTGAGCGGCGATCGCGGTGTGTTGATCGCGTTGACTGCTGCGCAGGTGGAGCAGGTCCTGCGCGAGGCCTCCGGTCGGCCGCACCCTGGGAGCGTGCTTCCGGAGATCGGCGAAGTCGACGTGCTTTCTAGCGCCGCGTGGGCGCTGTTGCAGGACAAGGCGTGCTCGCGCTCAGCGTTGCGGGCGCTGCTGGTACTCAATGCGCTGCCGCCGGATGGCAGCTGGCGCGAGCTAACAGCCATCGCCAGAGAGCTGGGTATCTCGCCGAGTACGACGCATCGCTACATGCACACGTGGCTGGCGCTCGGGCTGGTCCAGCGGCACCCACGATCGCGGCGATATCGCCGCATGCGGGTCGAGGATGGGGCCGCGGAGGGGGCGGGGAGGACGGGTGGTGCTGATGCGGGCTGAGCGCAGGCGTCGAGCGCGGGGTGCCCGAGGGCATCGCTGGGTTGGGCCCGCTCGCCATACGCCGGCTCGTGCTGGCGGGACAGCGCTGGGCGCGCTGGACGCTGATCTGCTGATTGTGCGCAGCAGGGGGGCGCTACGGGCGATGGAGGCCGATCTGCGCTGCAATGCGCGTGCACAGCCGGTCGTTGGACTGACGCGTTTGGTGGAGGTCGATGAGCCTGTGCTCGCTCCGCGGCGGGTGCGCGCGATCGTGGGTGCCGGGCCGCGGATCTACTACGTCCCGGGCGAGCCCCTGCTGCGCCGCCTGCAAGGGATGCTCGGCCGGCGGCTCGCGCTACCAGCTGGCAGCGTGCGGGTTTGGTGGCCCGGCCTGACAGCGCCAAGCGACCCGACGGCGCATCCGCTGGTGCTGGCGCTCGACTGCGAGTCCCAGAGCGACATGCTGGCGGAGTTCGCCCGCCTGTTTGACCTCAGCCGGCCGGTCGTGCGCAGGGAGATCCAGGCGCGTCTGCGCTACACGAATCCTGAGCAGAGCCAGTGAGTCCCCCGAAGGAACGGCCAGGCGCTGGAGATGTGGCCGGAGGGAGTTCTATAGGAGCGGCGAGCGAGCGGATGATGCTGATGCGCGCGTTCGGCCAGAAACTCCGGCGGCTGCGGCACGCAGCGGGCCTGACCCCAACCCGCCTTGCCCACAAGTGCCGAGTTTCGCCAGCGAGGATCAGTAGCGCTGAGAACGGGCGCAAGGAGCCGTCGCTGTCTCTGATCCTGAAACTCTGCGACGGGCTCGAGCTCACCCCCAACGAGCTCACCGGCGATCTGGCCATCTCCCAAGGGCGCAGACGCGGATGATCGGGCGCGCACGGGCGGGCACGCCGATACGCCGTGATCGTCGACGTGAGCCCGTACGTGTAGAGGTGTGCGTTGCGGCTTGCCGGCGAGGTCCGCAGCTGGGAGCTACTCGACGCCGCCTGGAGGAGCGGTGAGCGCCCGTGAGCTCGCTACCGGGGCGCGATGCCTGGCGGACCGTCTCGCGGGCGTCCCGGTGACGTCGGTCGTGCTTGAGAGCTTTCAGGAGGAGCCGCGTGATTTGCGCCAGCTCGCGCAGCGGCGCCCGCTCGTGATCTACATCTACCCGGGGAGTGAGCGCTCGCCTGCGGATGGCGAGCAGACGCCGTTGATGGATGACGCGCAGCACCGCGCGTTCGGTGAGCATCGTGCGGCTCTCGCGTCGCGCGGCTACCAGGTGGTTGGGGTCAGTAGCCAACCGGTAAAGGCGCAGCGACGGAGTGTGCTGGCTGGCCAGCTGGCTCAGAGGCTGTTTAGCGACCCCGAGCTCCAGCTCGCGCGGGAGCTTGAGCTGCCGACGTTCGAGCTCGAGGGGGCCCGCTGGTATGAGCGGCTGACGCTGATCGTCAAGGACGGGCGTATCGAGAAGGCGTTCTTCCCTGTCGCTAGCGCCGGGCGTAGCGCGGCGCAGGTGATCGCGTGGATGCAGGTGCATGGGGTCTAGGGCAGGTGCGGGGAATGGCGGCAACTCTGTGTCTCTCGCCGGCTGGCGATCATCGGCGGTTCGGGTGTGCTCGGTGTCTTTGTGTCGCGTCGTCAACATCCGAGATCGGGAGGTAGCGGTGGCGGAGAAAGCGATCGCCCCGGCCGCGCGCCGGGTGCGCCGGTATGCGGTAGCTGGCCCAGATAAGCCGGAGAGAGACGATGTGTTGCTTGAGTTCGGTCAGAAGCTGAAGGCTTCTCGGCGCGCTGCTGGCTTTTCGCAGGAAAGACTGGCTGTGTGCTGTTTCCTGCCCCGTGAGCAGATATGGGGCTTGGAGGCCGGCAAGCGAGCTGCAGAGGTGCCCGAGCTGCTCGTGCTCGCTGACAGGCTGGGTGTCTCGGCGGTAGAGCTGATCGCCGGCTTGGAGGCACCCCTTCGCCGCGTAGGCACCGCGCAAGTGCTCGACCAGGTCATCCGCCAGCCCGGGATCAACGCGGAGGAACTCGCGAACTCGCTGGGACTGCCCTACTCCTACGCGTTCGAGATCGCCACCTACCTCCAGGTGACCGGCGCCATCATCTCGCACCGCAGGGGATGGCACCCAACCACGGCGACGACACGCAGCACAACGGGCTCATGACACGCGGAGACCGGCGCAGGCGAGCGTGCGAAGTTAGCTGTAGGCCGCGCTGCGTGTGCGTTACTCGCCGAGCCGCCTCCAGCGAGACGCGGGGCGCGTAGCGAACGGTGCCTGCGAACGGCGCGGTTACGGTCGTAACGATGGGCCTCGAGGGCCTCGCGGGCTATGCGGTCAAGGCCGCGTTGCGGGAGGATCGGAGTCTGCGCGTTCTCGCTAGCGATCTTGCGGGCACGGAGCTAGAGCGGGCAGTCGTGCAGCGCCAGCCGCGCGTCCTTGTCGTGGATGAGAGGGTCGAGTACTCGCTGCTGGTTCGCCTAGGAGCACGCCAGCCCGCGACGGGTGTGCTCGTGCTCGTTCGTCGTTCGTCGCATCTTCTCGGTACGTCGCTGCGCGACGCTGGGGCAATGTGTGTGGCGCAGGGCGCGTCGCCGGCGGAGTTGGTCGCAGCGATTCATCGTGCAGCAGACGGCAAGCGTATCCCTCGCCGTCGGAGTGATCGGGCGTCGCGACCGTCGCTGGTTGTGGGCGATGTCCTAACAAAGCGTGAGGCTCAGGTGTTTACTCTGCTCACTAAAGGGCTGTCGTATATACGCATTGGGCGGCGGTTGCAAATCGAGCCCGAAACGGTCCGTACGCACACGATCAACATTTGTCGCAAGGTTGGCGTCAAGAGCAAGCAGGACCTGATCGGGAAGTCGCTGTCCACCCCGCTCGATGCTGACCGTAGATAAGAGAGAGCCGTTGGGATGATCTGCAGTCACTCCCCGGAAAACATCCCCACTTTCTGACAAAACCCCGCATTTCGTGCGAAAGATCCCCACTTTTTGGGGATAGGCAAGCGTTTTGGTTTCCAATACCGTTTCGCCCAACTGTTCTTCTAATCGGGCTGCGCGAGTTCGGGCGGTCTCGTACTTGGGGGCGAATTATGGGGCTTGCGCTGCGTAGTCTGCTGGTGTGTATGCTGTGCTGTGGGGGGCTACTCTGCTTGTCGGCGGCCGGCTCGGCCGCCTCAGAACCGTTCGGCTCGCCTTCAGGAGGCGGACTGACGACGGCACCGGAACCTGCCGTTCCGCTCGGGCCGCCATTTCTGGGGGCTACTGGCCCCACGCCTGGTCAGATAAGTGCGGATGCGGCGTCGCGCACCGCGTTTCAGGGTCTCGGGCGGGGCGCGGCGATCTCGCTAGCTACGCAGGATTTCCATCTGGATCGTCCCTCATGGTCCCCGCCCGGCTCAGAAGAAGGCGCAAAGATAGAACGGTATCTCGGTGAAAGTAGCGCCGTTGAGATGCTGTCCGGTGGGCAGCACGTCGTTGTGAGCTCGACGACGCCGATCCGCACGGAAAGCGTGCCCGGGCACCCGGTGCCCGTCTCGCTGGCGTTGCACGATGACGGCGAAGGCTATGTCCCAGCGAACCCGGTTGTGCCGGTCGTCATTTCGAAGCGCGCGCAGAGCGGGATCGCGTTTCCGTTCGGGCTGAGTGTCACGCCGGTATCTGTTGCGGGCGCCGAAACGCCGACGGTTGTCGGCGATAGTGTGGTGTTCGCTAACGCTGGGCTGGATACTGACCTGATCGAGGAACCTCTGCCTGGCGGAGCGGAGATGTCGTGGCAGTTGCGCTCTCAGGACAGCTCGCCGGAAGAGGGGATGAGATTCGATCTTCCGCCAGGCGCGTTGCTTCGTACCAGTGCGAGCGTTCCCGGTGGTGCCGAAGTGGTCGAGGAAGGAGGCACGGTGCTCCGAGTGTCGCCCGCGACTGCTCAGGCTGCTGATGGCAGCCCGCTGGGGACGTCATATTCGGTGAGCGGCGACGTGCTCACGACGCATGTTGATTTGAGCGGAAATGTCGAGTTCCCCGTTCTCGTCGATCCGGCCATTTATCCCACCTACTATGGCGAAGGCGCTGGCTCGGGCAGCTGGGCTGGCTGGAAAGATACCCTGTCGGCGGGCTATCTTCTCTACGAAACTCCTTCAGAACTGGAGGTTGGCGCGAGTGAAGGTGAGTCCTTCGGCTCTTATGGCGAGCTCTACACCTATCCGCCGGGGCCGCTGGGGCTTACAAACTCGGCTGGCATCACCCGGGTTAACCTTTATGGTCTCGGACACAATTATAGCAACCAATCGGACGTGCAGGGCGAGATCAACGAAAGCAACGGAGCGAAACCGGCCTATACCTTTGAACCGAACAGCAACGAACACACGACGGAAGGCCCTCTGAATACCGCGACCGACTATTTCGGGCAAACCGTCGCGTTCTGCGCGCAAGAGGCGAATGGCTCAGACAGCGAAAAACAGCCGCTATGTAACGAGGAACTCAACCAGGGCAAGTACTTCTACGTTGACAACATCATCGCAGCAAACCCGCGCAGTACTGTAACCAGCTTCACGGATTTCAAAGAGGCCGAGGTCATCTACCGTGACCCGACCGGGCCGAACAGGGTGGTCCTCAATCATCCTGGGTATGAAGGGCAGTGGCTGAAAGCCGGCCCGACAAACTTTACGGTCGAAGCCGAAGACGAAGGTATGGGTATCGGTAGCTATGAACTGTGGGCACCTGCCGGCAACCCGAAAGGGGCGTATTTCAAAGAGAAACTCAACTGTACGGTCCACAACGCGGTGACTGAATGTCCGCGGGTGGGTAGCTCCGAAGCGATCAATCTGAGTAAACTCGAAGACACCGGCCCGATCTCGCTATCGCCGGCTGCAGCGGATGTCACTGAAAACGTGACACAGCCGTCTGGGTCGTATGTGACGCTGTATATGGATCAGACGCCACCGGTGATGGGGCCGTTCACAGGAGCGCTTGCGCAGGACGCCAATCACGTCATCGGAAGCGGTAACTATGCGCTCGACTTCAGCGCCGAAGATGGAGCGAAATCTAGTATGCAGTCCGGCGTGAAGTCAATCGAAGTGAAGGTCGACGGCAAACAGGTCTACACGCTGTACACGTCGTGCCCGGAACCTAAAGGCGAACCCGCGGAAGGATGCTACGACCTGAGCGGCAGCTGGACGATGAACGGTCAGACGTACGGCGCCGGAGCGCATACGATCACGGTCGTGGCGAAGGACTGGGCGGGCAACGAATCCTCGAAATCGTTGAGCGTCACGGTCAACGAAGCGGCCTATGAGCCCCTCGGGCCGGGCGCGGCGAGTCTCGAGACCGGCGATCTCAAGCTGAACCCGACAGACGTGTCGGTATCAGGCGGGGATGTCAACCTGTCGGTGAGCCGCACATATGATTCACGCAAGCTCGCGCAGGGCGCGACCGGCCCGCTCGGCCCGCAATGGACGCTGAGCTTGCCCGACTCCGCCGCCGGGGAATGGCAGAGCTTGGCCCCGCTGGCGAACGGGAGCGTGGCGGTATACACCGCAGACGACGCGGAGGTCGTCTTCACGCCCAAGGAAGGCGGGGGCTATAACTCGCCGGCGAGCTACCAGACGCTTACGCTGACTGAGCCGTCGAATAGCCCGGCCGAATACCAGATCACCGATACGCAGGGCGACTACACGAGCTTCACGCAGCCGGCGAGCGGCGCGCCGTTCGTCCCGAGCAAAGCCGCACAGGCGACAGCGGCCGGCGGACTCAACAGGATCACCTACTCGTTCACAACGACCGCAGAAGGCATCACCGAGCCCACCGAGGTGCTCGCACCGGAACCGTCCGAAGGTGCGTGTACGGCGAAACTCGTGCAGGGATGTCGCGCCCTGACCTTTACGTACGCCACGAGCACCACCGCGGAAGGCGAAGGCCCAAGCGAATGGAACGAATACAAGGGCCGGCTGTCCAAGGTGCTCTTCACGGCGTGGGATCCGACAAAAGGGGAAATGACGACCACTGCGGTCGCGCAATACGCCTACGACAAACAGGGCCGACTGCGCGCTGAGTGGGATCCACGCGTCTCCCCGGCACTAAAGACGACCTACGGCTATGACGCCGAAGGACACATCACGGCCGTGAGCTCGCCCGGCCAGCAGCCGTGGGTGCTGCACTATGGGACTATCGCGGGAGACTCCAACGCCGGGCGGCTGCTGTCCGTCGTCCGCCCCGCAGCCCAAACCGCGCTATGGAAAGGCGAAGCCCTGAAAAACACCGCAGTCCCCGTGCTCTCAGGGCCGTCGGACACCGGCGTCAAAATGAGCGTCACGAACGGGACATGGAGTGGCGGCGCGCTCGCGTATGCCTACCAGTGGGAGGACTGCAACACCTCCGGAGAAGGATGCACGCCCATCCTCGGCGCGACGAACCCCGCATACACGCCAACACCGAGCGACCTAGGGCATACCCTGGTGGCGCAAGTCACGGCGACCAACGCCGGTGGCGCGGTCAGCGCCGCAAGCGCTCACAGCACGACAGTCGTTGAAGTGCCGCCAACCTACGCCAGCCAGCTGGGATCCGCTGGTTCGGGTAATGGCCAGATGTCTGCGCCCAGCGGTGTTGCTCGCGACGGAAAAGGAAACCTCTGGGTGCTCGAAGCGCTCAATAATCGCGTCCAAAAGTTCAACGAAAAAGGCGAATACGTAAAACAATTCGGCAGCAAAGGGTCAGGTACCGGGCAGCTCAGCGCACCCGACGGTCTCGCGCTCGACGCAAAAGGCAATGTCTGGGTCGCTGACACCGGCAACAATCGGGTAGAGGAGTTCAACGAAAAAGGCGAATACGTGAACGCCTTCGGGTCAACAGGCAAAGAACCCGGTCAGTTCAACACACCACAGGGGCTCGTGGTCGACGCAAAAGGAAATGTGTGGGTCGCGGATTCTGGTAACTCAAGAGTCCAGGAGTTCAACGAAAAAGGCGAATATCTGAAACAGACCGGCGTTCGCGGGGCGGGTAACGGCCAGCTCGAAAATCCATTCGGGGTCGCGATAGACTCGAAAGGCAATGTATGGGTCGTCGACCACGGAAATAACCGGCTGGAGGAGTTCAACGAAAAAGGCGAATATATCAAAACAGTCGGCTCCGAAGGGACAGGGGACGGTGAGTTCAAGGAACCGGAGGGCATCACGATCGATGCCTCGGGGAATGTCTGGGTCGGAGATAGCGGCAACTTCCGCGTCGAGGAGTTCAACGAAAGTGGCGAATTCGTAAGCGCGTTTGGCAAAGAGGGAACGGGCTCCGGGCAGTTCGGCGAGGTCGAGGGGTTCGGATTCATCGGTGGCCTCGTGACCGACACAAAACACGACCTATGGGTAACCGACGGAATCAACGACCGGATCGAGAAGTGGACCACACCAACGATATCCGAAGGCGCGACGCCCGCGGCGCCGCCACCGCGCTGGACGCTCGAGTATCACGTACCGGTATCCGGCACCACCGAAGCGCCCTACCAGCTGGGCTCCAAAGAACTCAAAGCGTGGGCGCAGGCAGACGACCCGACCGACGCGACCGCAATCTTTCCGCCTGACGAGCCGCAGAACTGGCCCGCCAGCGACTACACACGCGCAAGTATCTTCTACTTGGACAGCGCGAACCGGACCGTAAACACCGCATCTCCTAGCGGGGCTATATCCACGGCAGAATACAACAGCACCACAGACAATCTGGAACGCACCCTGACCGCAGACAACCGAGAAGCGGCCCTCAAAGAAGGCAGCAAAGGATGGGAAGTCGCCGAGCTGCTTTCGACTCAGGACACATACAGCTCAGACGGGACCGAGCTCACCAGCACGCTCGGGCCACAGCACACCGTCAAGCTCGCAAACGGAACGCAAGTGGCGGCGCGCAAGCACACGCAGTACTTCTACGACGAAAGTGCGCCAGGCGGCAAAACCTACCACCTGGTCACGAAGACCATCGAAGGCGCCCAAATCTCCGGCGAAGAAGAAAAAGAAAAGCGAACCATCACCACCAGCTACAGCGGACAGGAAAACCTCGGCTGGAACCTCCACGCCGCAACATCATCGACGACAAGCACCGGCAGCGAGAGCCTTACCACTACTACGAGCTACGAACCCAGCACGGGCGAGGTCAGAGAAACAGGAACCCCGATCGGATCACAAGGCAATCAGGCAACATATGCGAGCACGTTCGGTTCCCACGGCACGGGCAACGGGCAGATGTCCGCGCCTGCGGGCGTGGCCCTAGACGCAAAAGGCGACCTGTGGGTAGTCGAAACATTCAACAACAGGGTGCAGGAGTTCAACGAAAAAGGAGAATACATAAAAGCATTTGGAGCTCTCGGCACTGGTAACGGGCAACTCAAATATCCCTCCGGTATCGCCATCGACACAAAAGGAAACGTCTGGATCGGCGATACAGGTAACAATCGGGTAGAGGAGTTCAACGAAAAAGGCGAATACCAGAAAACGGTAGGGTCAGCCGGGACGGAAGCCGGCCACTTCACCGAACCAACAGCAATCGCCATCGACACAAAAGGCAACGTCTGGGTTGCGGATGCCGGCAACGGCCGCGTCGAGGAGTTCAACGAAAAAGGCGAATACCAGAAAACAGTGGGCGCAAAAGGCACCGAAGCTGGCCAAATGTCCTACCCCGAGGGGCTAGCGATGTCCCATGGAAACCTGTGGGTGGCCGACATGAGCAACAATCGAGTCGACGTATTCAACGAAAAAGGCGAATACACTAAAGAGTTCGGCACAGCGGGTACGGGCAACGGGCAATTCAAAAGCCCCCGGGGCATCAATATCGATTCTCGCGGAGACGTCTGGGTAGGCGACGCAAGCAACAACCGTGTCCAAGAGTTCAACGAAAGCGGCGAATATGTCAGCACCTTCGGGGCAAAAGGCTCCGGAGCGGGCCAGTTCAACTTCGGCGGAAACGAGAATGGGATTGGCGAGCGATGCCAGGAACGATCTTTGGGTAACCGACCACGAAAACAACCGGGTCGAGAAGTGGACCACACCAGCGAGCTTCATCGGCAACACCGGCGCTCACAAGACCCAGACGATCTACTACACCGCCGCAGCCAACGAAGCGCACCCATCGTGTGGGAAACACCCTGAATGGGCGAACCTCCCCTGCCAAGGCCAGTACGCCGCCCAACCCGAAAGCGGGCTACCAAACCTCCCCGTCACCACCTACACCTACAACATCTGGGATGAGCCGCTGACCACCAAGGACACAGTCGGCTCGACCAGTCGCACAACGACAAGCACCTACAACGCTGCGGGCTGGCCGGAAACCAGCGCCATCAGCTCATCCGTCGACACGCCGCTGCCCACCGTCACCGACGAATACAACACGGAAACCGGAGCACTCGCCACGCAGAGCACCACGACAGAAAGCAAAACCAAAAGGATCACCAGCGAATACAACAAGCTCGGCCAGATCACGAGCTACACCGACGCAGACGGAAACGTCACAAAATATGAATACGAACCCGAAAAGGACTATCGGCTCACTCGCGTCATAGACGGCGAAGGGAGCGTGGCAGCAAGCTCGCAAACCTACAGCTACGAACCCACCACCGGCGACCTGACGTCCCTCAAAGATTCGGCCGCAGGCACGTTCACCGCAACCTACGACATCGAAGGCAACCTCACCTCCGAGGGCTACCCCAACGGTATGAACGCCAACTACACCTACAACCAAGTAGGCGAACCGACGAGCCTCGAATACGTCAAGACGACGCACTGCGCGACTGGCTGCACCTGGTACAGCGACACGGTCAACCCGTCAATCCACGGGCAATGGCTATCGCAGACCAGCAGCCTCGCGAAACAGAACTACGCCTACGACGAACTCGGCCGGCTCGCCGAAGTCCAAGAAAGCCCCGCCGGCAAAGGCTGCACCACCCGACTCTACGCCTACGACGAAGACGGCAACCGCACCGGCCTAACCACCCGCGAACCCGGCACCGAAGGCAAATGCGCGACCGCAGGCGGCGCCAGCCAAAGCTACAGCTACGACACCGCAGACCGCCTCGACGAAACCGGCGTCAACTACGAAACATTCGGCAACATCACGAGCCTACCCGCCACGGACGCTGGAGGCACCGCCGTCACGAGCACCTACTACGTCAACAACACGCTCGCCACGCAGGAACAAAACAGCGAGAAGATCAGCTACAACCTCGACCCAGCCGGGCGCGTCCGCGAAACCATCGCGACCGGGACAACAAAATCGACGACCACGTCCCACTACGAAGGCCCAGGCGACTCCCCAGCATGGACCATCACGACCAGCGGCAACTGGACACGCAACATCACAGGCATCAACGGCGCCCTCGCCGCCATCCAAACCAACGGACAATCACCCGAACTGCAGCTCGCTGACCTGCACGGAGACATCATCGGCACGGCTGCCGTCAGCGAAACGGAATCAAAACTCGTTCCAGCTAACGAAACCAACGAGTACGGCGTCCCACGCACCAGCATCACTGCAAAGTACTCTTGGCTCGGCGCCGCCGAGCGGCCCACCGAACTACCAACCGGCGTCATCAACATGGGCGCCAGAACCTACATACCCCAGCTCGGCCGGTTCGAGCAAACCGACCCCCAACCAGGCGGCTCGGCCAACGCCTACGCCTACACCGACGACGACCCTATCAACCAAGCGGACTTGAGCGGCGAATACACGAGCACAGCCACGTACAACTACGAAGCCGCCGAAACCGGAGCGGCGGCAGGGGGACTCCCCGAAGACTACGAGGGGCCAGGGGCGATCCTGCCACCTCCGGTCAACATGCAGATCGAGGAAGAATTCGTTTCACACCCGCCAATGACCGCGGCCGAGATATTCGAAGGATGGGAATTGGAAGAAGGCATGAGTCTCCTGGCCCGCGCGGCGTCAGGAGGTATCGCAGAGGGGAGCTACGGTCACAAAGGCAAGGCCAAGGGGAACCCATTTGCAGAAGCGTGGGAATGGGTCAAGTCGAACGCAAAGAAATTGGTCGCCTCTGCGACTGCTGCGGTGAGCAGCGCGGTGATAGGCGGCGTGACGATCTTGGCGACGACCGGCTGTGCCTCAAGCGCCGCACTGACCGACGACCCCGAGGCGGCGTTCACATGCTATAAGATAGCGACCTATGGCATGACGCTGAGCATGGCGGCGTCGGGTACCAGCGTAGAGGCGTGGAAACTCGAGAAACATTGAACTGATGACACAATTCGAGGGAGCGGAAGAGGAGCAACGTCACGGGTCCGATGAGGTCGCGGCGCGTGCCGCAGATCGGACGTTTCGGCGGATGCTGATCCTATTTGGCGCCCTGTTCGGCGGGCTAGCGCTTGTCGTTGGCATTGTGACTCGCGATGTAGGCCTCGTTATCCTGCTCGTGCTCACGTACGGGCTCTTGGTATCAATCGCGCACTTCGGGCGTCGCCTGCTGCCCGAAGATCCGGGCGGCCGGTAAAACGGTGGGCTAACGGGGTGACCGATGCTCGTTGACGGACTGCTGGTCGGAGTCGGGGCGCTAACCATCCTTTGGGGTAGCTGGTTGCTGCCTCGACAGTTGGACGAGGGGGAAAAGAAGTTGGCGTCGCCCGGACAGGAACACTTCAACCAGTTCGTTCAGCAACGGGCCACACGGCGACTGCTATTCGCTATGCCCGCCGTAGGTGGTGGGCTCCTCATCGTGACGGGTATCGTCTTGGGGCTTACCTAGCGTCGACCGCGGAGCGCCGCCAAAGGCGGACAGATGGATCGAATGACGACGAGTTCCGGCGCGGTTCGCTACCCCCCAGGTGGGGACGGAGATAGCTCGGCAGGGTGCTAGCGGGTATCATCACCCGCCAGTGATCCGCCCCTTCGTCGCGCGTGGAAGCGTCTTGATGTGCCGTATGATCGTCGCCGGATGTGGCACGTATCAGCCGGGCCAGACGGCCCCACGCGTGACGGGCCATGAGCGGCGATTGCCCGTATACGCGGCCGGCAAGCTGATCGGCTACTGCCGTGGCTACTTTTCCGGCAGCGGGCGTTCGGTTTCTTTCCACACGGAATCGAAGCGCGGAAGGCGCGAAGCGTCGCTCTGCGCCGGTGGGATCGGGGAAGGCGTCTACGACGCGCTGTACAAAGTCGCAGGCTTCCACGGCCTCAATGGCGCGCGGCTTCTACGTTTGGCCGGGTGCAGCCCGGCTCGGCCGTCAGGGTCGCTTCGTGGGTGTTTACACCGCCAGGGCCAACCTCGTTGGTTTCTGCCTACCGGATAACGCGGCCGGCAGTTTGGTGTGTGCTGGGCGAGAGCGACGAATCACCGTCTACAACCGAAAGGCGAGGCTTCTCGGTCACTGCCCTCCAGGCGAATTGGTGTCGGGCCAGGGCAACTTGGTATGCACGGAAGAAGTTCCAAGTGGCGGTCCCGGCTATGTAGCTGCTTAAGGACCCGGCTTCAGAAGAGGACCGCCGTTCCTAGTGTGTCGAGTCTTCGGCTTAGGGCATGGCTGCGGCTACTTCGCTGCCCACTCTGGCGGGGTGGCGCCGGGTTTCCATGTCTTGGTGACGCCGCCGCCGTTTTGGCGTAGGTGTTGGGAGTAGTCGTTGAGCTGGGTTTGGAATGCGAGCTCGTCGCGGGGATCTTGGCGTGTTTCGTCGAGTTCTGCTCGCCACACGGCGAGTGCGGCGAGCGTCTCGGTGGTTGATTCGTCGGTCCACCATTTGTCTTGGAGTGTTTGGAGATGGTGGGGGTAGCGGCCGTGGAGGGCGACGATGGCGCCCCACATTTGCTGGCGCCACTGGGGGTCGCCGCCGTAGGGCTCGAGCCAGGGCGGTCGCTCGTGGTTATTGCCGTCGGCGAGCACGGGGGCTGAGCGCAGCGGACGAACGTGGCCGTTCTTGATGGCGCGCGCGATTTCGTTTCCGATGAATTGTGCGGCGAGCGTCGAGTGTGGTGTGTCGGCGCCCGCGGCCAGCTCGCGGAGCTGTCGGGCTACGGGGTCGGATAGGACGACTTGGACTCGTTGGCTCATCGTGTTCGCTCCTGTGCTGGTGGGTTGACGATCCGGTTGATCGCGCGGACGATCCCCGGTATCCGGCTGGTGCGGCTAGGCGCGATCGGGTGATGGAAGTTCGTGCCCCAGTCGCGGTCTGGGAGCTCGGGGTGCGCAAGCGACGGTGTTTGGGCGTGGCTGCGGCGCATGTTCTCGGCGAGCCTGTGGATGCGGTCGGTGTCGTGCCCTTCGACGCCGAGATCCTCGCGCGAAACGAACCAGCTGGTGCCTTGGCGGGCGCGGGACGCCTCGACATAGGCGGGCTCCTTGCTGGTCTGCCAGCCGCCGGTGACGACGAGCGTGCGGGTGACGGTCGCGCCTTGGGCGCGGTGGATGTGCTGGGCGTAGCCGAGGCGGACGTGCGCGAGGTCCTCGCCGGTGATGGTTCGCTTGCGGCCGGTGACGTCGAACTCGATCAGTACCTCGCCGGCCGGGGTGATGTCGAGGACTTCGCCGCGGCTGCCGTTCTCGATGCGCTCGGCGCCGGGCTCGCGGTGCTGGTCGATCAGTGCGATCCGGTCGCCTTGGCGGATGCCGTAGTGGACGCTGGGCACCGGGACTTCGAGGTCGCCGAGTTCGCCGCGTTCTGACCGGAAGTGTTGGGCGCGGGCGTTGAGCCGGTTGATCTCCTGGTTTGAGGCGTCGGAGATCAGCGCGACCTCGCTCGGGTCGAGGGTCTCGGTGAGCGTGGCCCAGTTCTGTGCGGCGTGCTCGACGGCCTCATCGCGGGTGTCGGCGATGTGCAGTTGCCCCCGCGCGTGGTAGTGGGCCATCGCGCGGTCTGAGCGGCCGGCACGGAGGTCCGCCCAGGCGCGCTGTTCGTCGCGGTCTAGGGTGCGGCGGATGTTCGAGAGTTCGGCGCTCGGGGCGATGTCTGAGAGCCGGGCGAACATGCCGCCCGCCCCGATCGAGGGCAACTGAGCGGCATCTCCGATCGCCACGAGCTTTGACCCGGTTTGCTCCACGACATCGGTGAGCCGGTCGAGGCGGTCGGTGTCGGCCATGCCCGCCTCGTCGAAGTAGATCGTGGTGTGCTGGTCGACGGCGAGCTGGCCGCGCTCGACCCTGGAGACGAGCGCGTCGAGGGTCAGCGTTTGGCCGGCGAGCGCGGGGCTGTCCTGGCCGAGGCGCTGCGCGGTGGACCCGGACACTGCGATCCCCAGCGTCTGGTTGCCGACGTGCTGCTCGGCTCTGGCGGCGGCGTCGATGACGACGCCCTTGCCGGTGCCGGCGGGTCCGACGAGGATCGCGGCGCGCTCGGGGCCGGTGATGATCTCCAGGGCGTGTGCCTGCTCGGCGCTGAGGCGTCCGCTGATCCGCTCGGCGATCTGGTCGCCGGCGAGCGCGCGAGCCTCGACGCCAACGTCGCGGCCGCCGCCGGCGGCGAGCGCGGTGAACCTGCGCTCGATCGCCTGCTCGCGCGCACGCACGGCGAGCGTCGTCATCAGGCCGCCCTCCAGAGGAAGGACGCGGCGTTCGGCGATCATGGCCCGTGAGAGGTCGAGCGCGTCGCCGGGTGAGAGCTCGCCGACGGATTGCTCCAGCAGGATCGCCCGGAACTCGCCGGGCTCGAACGTCGCGGCTCGCTCGGTCAGGCGCCGCTCGACACGATCCTCAAGCGGACCCTCCGGCGTCTGCTCGATGGCAGCGCCGAGCGGCCGGCCGGGCTGCTCGCCGGCGAAGTCAAAGCGCGCCGCGGTGTCGTTCCAGGCTTGCTGCAGGTCGGCGCGGGTGATGAGCACCTTGGCTTTGCGGTTCTCCAGCTTGAGCTGGCGGAGCTCGCCGCGTTCGGGTGCGCGGCCCCACCTCGCGCGGAAGCGCTCGGCGGCCCTGGCGACCTCGCGGCTGCGGGAGGAGAAGGCGTCCAGCAAGCCTTGCGGTACGCCTGCGATCTCGAAGTAGCGGCCGTGTTTGCCGGTGCCCCGCTCGACCTTGTAGCCCCGCTGCTGGAGTTGGTGCGCGAGCGAGGAGCGGTAGTAGGCGCCAAGCTCGCGGGCGGAGCGGAAGATCGGGCGGGAGGCGACCGCGACGATCTTCCCGTCATCGCGGACGGCGCTTGTGATGACGACGTGGCTGTGGAGCTGCGGGTCGGGCGCGTCTGTCTCGAGGACGCCGCGGGCGGTGGTGTGCCGGTACTCGGCGGCCACGACGTCGTGGGCGGGCTCCTCGAATACCTGCGTGTGGGAGCGCCGGCGTATGGTCGGCACGGTGTTGGTCAGGTGCGCGATCGTCTCGTTGACGGCCGTGGCGTGTGCGGCTTCGATCTCGCGGCGCTGGGTTTGGCCGGCGAGCGCCCATACGGCGGATACGGACTTGGGGGCGCTGAAGGTCAGGTCGATCCCGCCGCCGCGGGCGCCGTTGGAGCCGGCCTGTCGTAGCCATCGTCCTGACCTGGGGTGTTCGCCTTCCATCAGCGCGATGAAGTCGCGGCCGTCGACGGTGGAGCCCTCGATGCCGAGGCGCGCGAGCGTGTCCGGTGAGGCGAGCCATTGGCCGGGTGCTTGGGTGGGCTCCCCGGTCGGGGAGAGGTAGTAGTCGCCGCGCTCTGGCTCGATGGTCTTTGACTCCAGGTAGCGGGCGTAGCCGCCGCCTTTGGAGGCGCCGATGCTGGCTGCGGTCATCACGACGGGTACAGACCCCAATCGTCCCGGACCGGCCAACGAGTTGGCACAGCGCGGATACAGCGCGCGCAGAGCGGTGCATCTACGGATGAAAAGTCAAGGGCAGCGAGCGAGCAGCCCGAAGGGCTGCCGGCCGGCAGGCACGACGCCAGGGTCGGTGGAGAGCCGACCGCAGGGAGGCTCGGTTACAGCCGGCGAAGCCGGCGTGGGTAGACGTGTTTCGGCAGTGCCGGAGGAGGGACTCGAACCCCCGACACGCGGATTATGATCCTTCCGCCGGCACCCCTGATTGCCTGAGTTTAGGCGGTTTTGGCCCATCTAGCAGGGCCTTTTTCAGCCTCCGCTCGGCCCTCTAGGGAAATCGTAGGGAAATCGCGCTGGCCCTCCACACAACTCATTGGCCGTTTCGAGTTCGTGGAGGTCTTAGGCATCATGAGCGATACAGCACGCCCCACGGGGCATCTACAGGTCAAGCTCGATTGGAACGGCCGCACCCGGTCGTTCTATGCGTTCTGGCGCGACCAGAATGACCAGAAGGGCGGATGTCGCCTCGGTCCGGCGCATGTCCGCGACTCTGGCCGCAAGACGCCACGCGGGGCGACCATCTGGCGCGCGGGCAATGGACCGCGCCCGACACCGGAGCATCTGAACCCAAAGGACGCCGAGGCCCAGCTCGCGGAAATCCTGCGTGACTTGGAGACCAAGGCGCAGGCCGAGGATGCTCAGGCCCTTGAAGGCTCGCTCAGGCAGTCCGCCGAGGGATGGCTCGCCGAGCGCCAGAGCGAGAAGGGCCTCAAGCGCTCCACCGTCGCGGGCTACGAGGACATCTTCGAGCGGCTGTACCGCGACCACGGCGCCGACACTCCTGTCCGCGACTTTGCCGACGGTCGCTTGCGCGCCTACTTCGCGGACTTCAAGTCCTGTCGCGTCTTGGGCGAGCAGGCCGCGCAAGAGACCAAGGCCGAAGGCAAGGATGTCCGCAGGGTGCAGATCACGCGCTGGACGGCTCAGCCACCCGGCAGCGCCGCCGTCGAGGTCACGACCAAGGCCGAGGCCGAGCGCCTGGCCGACGAGATGCCCGGCACCTGGAAGCACCGGCGCCGAGGCGCCTACCGCGTGGTCCCCCTGAACGCACAGCGCCCAAAGCGGGTCTCGCACGCGACCGCAAAGGCGCGCGAAGCCGAAGGCTGGATCATCGCGCGTCGTACGACGAAGCCGTGGATGCTCGTCGCTCCCGCAGCGGCGCAGACGCGCAACACATACCGCGACATCTTCGGCGCGATCCTCGACTACGCCGTGCGCAGGCGCTGGCTGCCTACGAACCCTCTCGATGAGGTCAAGCGCACGAGCAAGAGGCACGAGCGGGAGCGCATCCTGCGCCGCGACGACTTCTACGACCCCGATGAAATCGACCGGCTGCTCCAGCACGCGCCGAGCGTCCTCGAGGAAGCCTTCTGGCTGCTCGGCGCGCACGCCGGCCTGCGCCTACCGGGCGAGGCCCAAGGCCTCACGCGGGGCGCGGTCGACTTCCAGGCCGGGGTGATCCGCGTCCACGACAACTGGGTGCGCAACGCCCTCGACACGACCAAGACCTCAGACTCAGAAGCGATCCCGATGACGCCCCGACTGGCTCGCGCGCTGGCGAAGGTCATGGACCGCGACTATGCGACCGAGAACGGGGACTTGGTGTTCGCAAGCGAGGACCGCGACGGCCCCGTCAGCGAGCGCTCGATACGCAACGCGTTCAAGCTCGCCCAGCAGAAGGCCGGGCTGCAGCCGATCAGGATGTACAACCTGCGCCACTCCTTCGGCACGACGCTGGCCCGCGGCGGAGTGGATGTCAGGACGATTCAGGCGCTCATGCGCCACGCCCGCCTGACCACGACCGAACAGTACATGGCCTACAGGCCGCAGCCTGAGCTCGCGAATCAGATCACGCGGGTACTCGATCCGCGCAGCCTGCCCGAGAACGTCACACCGATCCGTCCGCACTCGGCGGGTGCCGAGGCAGCTTTCTTAGAACGCTTGGAGGAAGAGATCCCGGCCAAGTGGCTACGGGAGGTCCAGCGGCTCTACGCAGAGACCGGCGCGCAGCTCTCGGCGTAGCTGTCGTCGAGTCCTACGCGTGGACGGTGGCGGCTTGCAGTGCCTCGCGTAGGGCGAGGGCCTCGATCGCATCACGCGTGTTCTGCGGGGTGTCTTCGATCTTGCCTTCCCGCCAAGCGTCGGCGAAGTCTGCCGGCGAGCGTCCGGTGCGAGCCTGGAAGTCCTCCGTGAGTGCCAGCAAGTCGTGGGGCTGCTCGCGGGGCTCTACGAAGCTGTCCAGCACGCGCTGGACCTCCTCGGTCGGGATGCGCAGCGCCGTCTTGCCGATGCGGATGGCGCGGATCTCGCCCCGCTCGATCTTGTTGTAGACCGTGCTCTTGTCCAAGCCGAAGTGCTCGGCGAAGTCTTTGATCTTCCAGTACTGCCTATCGAAATCAGCCATTGCACACCTCCAGCCAGCGACGTTGAGGAATCCAGATTATCAGAGATATCGTCTGAATCGACGGAATCGACACTAAGGAAAACGGTATTGCGGGGGTCGTCTCAGCGGGCCTCTGGTAGAAACGCTCGGTGTCGCACATCAGCACGTTCGTCTCGCGCCGCTTCGAGGAGCTCCACGCGCTGCTCAACGCCTCGGGGTATCTGCTGGACTTCAGCGGACGCGAGCACCCACGCTGGGAAGACGATCCGCCGCTCGGCCTCATCCACATGCGAGCCGTGCTCCTGCCCAACGCCGATGAGGACGAGGACGCCGAGCCCGACGAGCGGATCACATTCACGCTCCTCGAGCGCTGGTCAGAGCATCCCCTACCTGATGCGCAACGGCGCGAGGGTCTCTACCTACGCGGCTATTCCTATCACGGACAGGTCGGCGACGCCCGCCTTCGCTACGAGTTCGACCCCGACGGCCACCCCGAGTCCCCCTACCACCTACACCCACCAGGCGCACCCGACCACGTCCGCCAACCAGCCCAGGCAACCACCCCTGAGACCGCGCTCAGCGACCTCGCTGCGTTGATCGCCACCGAGCGCGCAGCCGGGCACCTCTGAGCCCAAAGTCACCCGAGCAGCGCTCTCGACTCCCACGGCCGCGTACAGCTCCAAGCCGAACAGACTAGATGCACGCCCGTGCGGGTGCTGTGCGGGGACTGTGCAGATTCGTTGGCCGCTTTGGGGGGTTCGTGGTCTGTATTGGGTGTGATGACTGCTGCGAGCATTGGTGCCGCGAAGGCTGGTGGGTATGCGCGCTATCTGGAGTCAAAGACGGTGGTGCCTGAGCGTGGGGACTACTACCTGACGCCGGACGGGGAGATGAGCCAGGCGCCTGGCCAGTGGCTCGCCTCGCGTGAGACGCTCGCGCGGTTGGGCATTGAGAGCAGCGCGGTCGAGGGCCAGGACTTCATCGCTTTGATGGAGGGCCGCCACCCCCGCACGGGTGCGTGGCTGCGGCCCGAGGGCGCGGGCGGCGGTCGGGGCGGTGGGATTGACTTGACGTTCAGCGCGCCGAAGTCGGTCTCCGCGGTGTGGGCGCTCGGCGACGCGGCTCAGCGCGCGGACATGGAGGCTGCGCACGCCGCGGCGGTGAGCGAGGCGATGGCGCATCTCACCGAGACGGTGCCGACCGTTCGCCGTCGCTACAGCGGGCAGGTTGTGGAGGAGCCCGCGCGGGAGGTGGTGGCCGCCGAGTATCGCCACACGACTGCACGCGGTGTCCTCGAAGGCGACGCGCCTGACCCGCAGATGCATAGCCATGTTGTGATCACGAGTGCTGTGCGGGATGACGGGCGGATCGTTGCGGTGGCCTCGCGGCCGGTCTTCCGTTCGGCGCGGGAGATGGGCGCGTACTACCGCTCGGCGCTCGCGCATCAGCTCTCTGAGCGGGGTTATGCGATCGAGGCGGGGACCGGCAAGCAGGGCCGTTACTTCGAGATCGCTGGGGTTCCGCAGGGGCTGTTGGAGGCGTTCTCGGCTCGTAGCCGTGAGGTCGCGAGGGCCGCAGAGCGTTTCCGCGCGAAGTGGGGTCGGGCGCCCGAGCGTGGGGAGCTGCGCCGGCTCAAGCTGGAGAACCGCAAGGCGAAGGTGCTCGTCACCCGCGCCGACCTTCACGCGGTCTGGAATGAGACCGCGGCGCGC
Source organism: uncultured Solirubrobacteraceae bacterium (assembly GCA_963735705.1). Classification (GTDB taxonomy): domain Bacteria; phylum Actinomycetota; class Thermoleophilia; order Solirubrobacterales; family Solirubrobacteraceae; genus Palsa-744. The sequence goes on along the minus strand of CAVTLZ010000009.1, from coordinate 127,884 downwards.
TTTGGCTTCACGAGAGATGAGCCCGCGCGGCTGCTCGGAGAGGCTCGTGGGTCACGACCGGAGCGTGCCCTTTCAGATCGAGTCGAGGAGCGCCTGACCGAGCGCGCCGCCACTTTCGAGCCAGGCGAGTTCCGAGCAGTCCTGCTCGAGCAGTCCGTCGGCGAGCTAGCGCCCCGCGAGGCGCTCGCGTTCTCGCGGGCGATGATCGCCGAGCGCCGGGTCCTCCCGCTGGAGGACGGATTGATGACGACGCTCGCGGTGCGCGCCCAGGAGCAGGCGATCGAGCGCCGGTTCACCCAGCTCGCCCAGGCAGCCGACCGCGACGTCGGCGAAGTGGCCCGCGAGATCGCAAGCGACACGGTGGCCGAGCGGATCGGCGGGCACCTCAGCGACGAGCAGGCCCACGCACTTCAGGTCATCACCGGCCCCGAGCGCGGCGCGATCCTCGTCGGTCCCGCAGGTACCGGGAAGGGCGTCGTGCTCGACGCCGCCGCCAGGGCCGAGCAGCTCACGGGACATCAAACGCTGGGTATCGCCGTGTCCTGGTCGACGGCCGAGCGCCTCGGACGGGACAGCCCCGCGCTCTCCCAGCAGGTGTTCAGCGTCGACGCGCTCATCTCGCGCGTCCAGCGCGGCCAGATCAACATCGATGCGGACACGACGATCTACTTCGACGAGGCCGGGATGGCCGACACCAACCGGCTTGATCGGCTCACCGAAATGGCGGAACGCACCGGCTGCAAGCTCGTCGCGGTAGGCGACGCCGCGCAGCTGCCCTCGATCGGCGCGGGCGGCATGTTCGACCGGCTCACCGAGATCGCACCGAGCGCGGAACTCTCGGACATCCGCCGGACGCTGGACCCCGAGGAACAGCGCGCGTGGGCGGACCTGCGCGCAGGACGCTCCGACCGCGCGATGGCGCACTACCACTCACGCGGCCAACTCCACATGGCCGACACCCGCGATCAAGCCGTCGAGCACGCGGTACAAGCGTGGGCGACACTCACCGAGACCCACCCGATCAGCGAGGTCGCGTTGATCTCCGACGCCTCAAACCAGGAGATCCACCGCCTCAACGCCCGCGCACAGCACTACCGCGCACAACGCGGCGAGCTCGGCGAGCTAGAAGTCGAAGTGCCCGGCGTTCACTACGGCATCTGCCAGGGCGACCGAGTGGCAATGATCGAGCAGCACCGTCAGCCAGGAGCGGAGCGCATCGAGAACGGCAGCCAAGGCGAAGTCCTCCACGTCACCCCCACCGGGGAAGCCCTCGTCGAGTTCGACGTCACCGGCCGCAGGCGAACACTCGCCGGCGAAGACCTCGGCCGCGTGCGCCTCGGGTACGCGCACCACATTCACCGTGCCCAAGGCGCGACCGTCACCCGCACACTCGTAGTCACCGGCGGCTGGCAGACCAGCAAGGAGCCCGCCTACGTCGAGGCATCCCGCGCCCGCCAAGGCACCCACTGGTACGTCAACCGCGAGGACCTCGGAACAGAAGGCCACGACACCGACCGCATCCAACGCCTCGCAGCCAGCATGGGGCGCAGCCACGCGCAAACACCATCACTCGCGCACCCCGAACTACCCGACCCAGAATGGGGACCCGGCTTCCACCACCCAATCGCACCCAGCCGCCAAAGCCGGATACCCGGCATCGCGCGTGCCATCAACCGCATCACTCAACCCGATCGAACACCGCGGCGAACACGATGAGTCACGGGCTACGACCACCGACGCCGAGCTGTGGAGCCACAAGCGGACTCGCCTGGGAGGGATTAGCGAAGACGGGTCTCCATGCGGGATCGAGGGTAGGGCTCAGGGTCGTACCTCACTTCTGGCCCAACGGATACCCCAACGGGGGCGTCGGACGACGAGGGGAACCCTGAAGAACGGGGGGAAGGCGAGGATAGGCCCGGTGACGGCCAATGAGCCAGCGAGGGCGAGAACTAGAGTTTGCGGAATAGGTCGAGCATTACCGCTGCGTGCTCGACCATGCCCGGCAGGTTGCCGAGCAGGATCGACAACTCCGCGTCGCCCGCAAAGGCTGGGGTTTGGAACCGAATGTTGAGGCGCATTTCGCTCTTTGCGTGGATATCGCGCGCAACGGGGGGATCGAATCGCATGTGTCCGATCACGTATGGCCGGACCCCGTTCATCGGTCCACCTGCTGTGAGAGCTGGTGGTTGTTGTTGGTGTGAAGGGTAGTGGTGCCGCCGTGTTGCGGAGGGAGCCCGTAGGGCGACCGGAGCAACGCGTGTGCCAGGCATGTTGTTGAGATCGGAGGTGGAAGTCCTGTCCTGGGGCCCTGACAGGGGGAACCCAACATCGATGAGGCAAGGGCGCGGTCCGGAATTGACCGGGCGGCTTGCTGGTGCTGTTGTTTGGTGCTGGTGGGCTTCCGTGAGGGCGGGTCTGGAGGAAGCCGTAGGTGTGTGGTGGTCGCGAACGAGAGTGAAGCGCCGTAAGGCGTCCTTTGGCGGGGTGAGCTGGCTCGTGGCAGCGAAGCCCGATTCCTGTTGGTGCCGGGGGCGTATTGGCGACGGGATCACCGCGAAATCTCAACGACTTACCCTGGGAGATCTGTTGGGCTCCGAGGTTCGGTAGGCCGGAGGTAACGACGGCTGATGGCCCAGCAGAAGTCGGAGGACCGCGTAGTACCGGACGGCGGGGTAATGCCCGTCCAGCCCGGCGCCGGTGGTGGCGGGCAAGGGAAGGCGGTCCCGGTCGAGCAAACGGTGGTGCAGCTCCAACTGCCGATCGCGACAGCAGAAGACCCGTGTGGGTCCGCTCGTGAGGTGGCCTGGGACCGGTCCCGGGTAGGCCGAGCGGGGGTGCCGAAGGCGATCGTCACTGAGGGGAAGAGCACCCTGGCGATGATGGAGGAGGTGATCGCGCGAGTTGATTCCGCGATGAAGAAGGTGGTCGCGAACAAGGGCGCTCCAGGCCCGGATGGGATGACGGTCAGCCAGCTGCGTGAGCAGTGGCCGGCTATCGCCCCGAGGTTGCGCGCTGATCTGCTGTCGGGGGCTTATCGTCCGGGCGGGGTTCGCCGGGTGATGATCCCCAAGGCGGGCGGTGGGCAGCGTGGGCTGGGGATCCCTAACGTGGTTGACCGGGTGGCGATGGAGGCCGTGCGGCAGGTCTTGGACCCGCTGTTCGAGCCTTCGTTTCATCCCAGTAGCCACGGGTTCCGGCCTGGCCGAAGTTGCCACACGGCGATCGCCGAGGCCAAGGAGCATGTGCGCGACGGGTACGAGTGGGTGGTCGACATCGATCTGGAGAAGTTCTTCGATCGCGTCAATCACCAGCGGTTGACCGCCAGGCTCGCTGCGCGAGTCGACGATCAGCGGCTGCTTGTCCTGATCGGGCGGATGCTCAAGGCCAAGATCGTGTTGCCGGACGGTGTCGTTATCGGTGTTGATGAGGGCGTGCCTCAGGGCTCGCCGCTGTCGCCGCTGCTCTCGAACATCGTGCTGGACGAGCTTGATGTTGAGCTCGCCCGGCGTGGTCACCGGTTCGTTCGATATGCCGATGACGCCAACGTCTACGTGCAAAGCGAACGCGCCGGTATCCGGGTCATGTCCAGTCTCAGCCGGTTCATCGAACGGCGCTTGCGTCTGAGGGTGAACGAGGGCAAGTCGGCCGTGGCCCGCCCGGAGGATCGCCACTTCCTCGGGTTCTCCCTGCGAGTCGTGCAGCACGGGCGGCGCAGGTCCGTGGAGGTGCTGCTATCGCAGCGCACCAAGCGCAACGCGGTGGACAGGATCCGCCAGCTCACACCGAGAACCTGGGGAGGCACGCTAGAGCGTTGCATCGCCCGGATCAACGCGTGGCTGGCCGGATGGCACCAATTCTTCGGGGTCGTTTCGGCCGCCGAGCAGCAGGCGATGCGCCGGATAGACGCCCACATCCGTCGGCGGCTTCGGGCCATCTTGCTGCACCACTGGAAGCGTCAACGAACGATCGCTCGTCGTCTCATCGCGCTGGGCGTCAAGCCGCAGTCAGCGTGGCGCGCGGTCTACGCCGGCAAGAAGTCGACGTGGGCCCTCAGTCACGCCCCGGCCGTCGATTACGGCCTGCACAACGCGTTCTTCGCGGACCGCGGGCTCGTCTCGGCTGCCGGGCTGCATCAGCACAAACGCCCAGCCCTCACCGCCCCTGCCCATCCAATCATGGCCCTGGAGCAGGGATAGATCGAGGTCGATAACCGGCCGGCGGCGGGGTTCACAACCCGCCGCCCCGAAGAGCCGTATGCGAACAGCGCACGTACGGTTCTGTGGGAGCCGGGGCGGGCAACCGCCCCGGCTACCTGACGGCGGGCGCGGCATCGGCGGCCCCGGGGGCCGTTTCGGTGCGGTTTTCACCTTGCGCCGCTGAAACAGACCCGTTCTCGGGCGATCTGAGGGCCTTCGCGGGGCTGGTCAAGGGAATCACCTTGCCCTCCTCGGCCGCTTGGGCCCATGCCCTGGCAAAGCGGGTCGGCGCCATCATCGCAAGCGCGGAGTGCGGCCGGCGCTCGTTGTAGTCCTCGCGCCAATCGGCGACCATGACCTGCGCCTCGGCCAGGCAGCTGAACTGCTCGACAGCGAGCAGCTCGTCACGGACCCTGGAGTTGAACGACTCGACGTAGGCGTTCTGCCAGGGGGAGCCCGGGTCGATGTAGGCGCTGCCAGCACCGGAGAACCGGCACCAGTCCTTCAGGGCGTTAGCGGTCAGCTCGGGGCCGTTATCGCAGCGGATGTGCTCGGGTGCCGTGCCCCGCTCTCGGGTCAGGCGGTCGAGCACGGCGACGGTCTGATCGGCGTCGATGCGACGCTCGCAGCTCATCTCAAGCGCCTCGCGGGTGAACTCATCAACGATGTTCAGGAGCTTCAGGGTCCGCCCGTCCGCGGTCTGATCGAACTGGAAGTCAAGCGCCCACACGTGATCGGGGCGCTCCGCGGACAGGCGATCCGCCGGCACCGTCGACTCGCCGAGACGCCGGCGCTTGCGGCGGCGCTGGGGGACCCGCAGGCCCTCCTCGCGCCACAGGCGCTGCACACGCTTGCGGTTGATCACCCAGCCCTCCTCGATCAGCTGGGAGTGCGCTCGCCGGTAGCCCCAGCGCGGGCGATCCTTAGAGAGCTTGCGCAGCCTCCCGCGGAGCGCCGTGTCGTCCGCGGCGACACAGGGCTCCCTGCGCTGGGTCGAGCGGTGCTGGCCGACGATCTCACACGCCCGACGCTCGGAGAGCCCCTTGCGGTCCATCAGCATCAGGACCGCCTGGCGCCGCCGGGCCGGGCCTACCAGTTTCCCGACGCCACCTCTTTCAGCGCGTCGATCTCGAGCTCCTTGTCCGCCACGATCCGCTTCAGCCGCGTGTTCTCGCGCTCGAGCTCCTTCAGCCGCTTCACGTCGTCGGCCTTCATCCCGCCGTACTGCGCGCGCCAGCGGTGAAACGTGTTCTCGGACACCTCGAGCTCCTTGGCGACCTCCGGGATCGTCTTGCCTTCGCCGAGCATCCTTTCGGCCTCCCGCAGCTTGCGGACGACCTGCTCGGGCGTATGCCTGCGTCGCTTCATCTGAGTTCCTTCCTCGTCCATCATCGTGGACGAGTAGAACTCTCACAAGCACCGGACCGAATCTAAGGGGTCGGGCCACGTACTCCTGATCGGGTCGCCAGTCTTCTATCTCCGGCACGCCCTTGATCTCAGCGAGCGTCCCTTTGTAGTCGAACTCCAGCGAGCCCACGGGCTCAGCCAAGAAGGCGACAGGCTCACGGTGCTTATCGGCGTTCGAGAAGCGGTGGATGCCCCACAAGGGGTCTGTTCGCGGGTCTGGCTTGGTGTTGTAGGGCTGCCAAGCCTCGATCAAGACGAGGCCGTGGACGACTCCACGCAGCGGACCTTTGGCGTGGGCGGCGGTCTTGGAGCCGACCTTTTCCGCGTAGAGCGCGGCGTCCTTGAAGATTGGGAACTGGTGCGAGGTGGTGAGCGGTGTCTGGCTTGCATCCACCAGCGCCGTCGCGACGTAATCGAGTGTGCACCGCAGGTTGTGTATGAGGTCCCCGAAGATCGCATCGAGGCGTGGTTGCTTGATCTTTTGGGGCACGATCGACACCGAGCACCAGCCGGTCTGTGGATCGACCTCGGACACGCGGATGGCATACGGGCTCTCCTGCTTGACCCCGGCCATCGCCTCTCGCTGAAGCACGTCAAGGTGGACACGCGCGCGTGCAAGCTTGGCATCGCAGGAGCTGAGGTCAAGGTTGAGCGTCATGCAGCGAGTGGCACCGTACCGCGAGTCCACGAGAGAGCGCTTGCCAACTGCGTCAGGATCGTGAGGTCGGCGTGAAGCCGCATGCGCTCGATCCGGCGCACGCGCAGCGGCGTGAGGCTCCATTCGTTCTTGAGCCGGCCGAAGCCGCGTTCTACGGACGCACGGCCCCGGTAGAGGCCCTTTCAGCGTAGCGTCTTGCGCGGGATCAGGGGTGCAGCCGGTCGGCCTTGATCCACACGGACGTGGGCTTGCACTCCCCGGTGGGGCAGCGCGACTTGGTCGCTTTGCGCGTAGGCTCCGCGCATGGCTGAGGGGGCGCGTCCTACCCGCTGGCAGAAGGCACGGCAAGACTGGCCTGGATTCCAGCGGCGGGACCTCGTTGTCGGCGCTATCGCCCTTGTGCTCGCTGTCGTCGGTCTTGTGGTGTTCGGTCGTCCGGGGGAAGCGGTGGCGGAACTGCTGATCGTGGGAGGTGCGGGGCTTCTCGCCACCATCCTCTGCCCCCTAGGCCAGCTTGTGTGGGCGTGGCTCCAGGCCCCGATGCGGCTGTTGATAGCCGATGTGGTGGCCATACGCGAGCGCGTTGAGGCAGCACCGGTCACATCGGCACCGGCTGGGCCGCCGTTCAACATGCGCCTGTCGTTGCTCAACTCCATACGTCTCGGTGAGGAGCTTCGCCAGCACGCGAGGGGTGGTGGTCTCACCCGGAACGAGCATGAGGAGTGGGTCACGCCTGTCGTTCAGCTAATCCATGAACATGCCGAGCCAGAGGACGCCGAACTGTTCCTGCGGCAGCGGTCGCTTGCCGAGCAGCTACAGGTGCTTGAGCGACTGCTGGAGAAGTACAAGTGAGCGCCACCGGAGTAGCCTGATGCGCGATGGACGAGCCGCAGTTGAACGAGGACGAGACCAAAAAATGCCCTCAATGCGCGGAGCATGTCCAGGGCGCGGCGCTGGTCTGTCGCTTCTGCGGCCATCGCTTCGACGAGCATCCCGCCGAGCGAAAAGACGCGAGCGAGCGAGAGGGAAGCACCCTGGTTGGTCTTGGCTACCTGCTTGCGGTGCTCGTCCCCTTCGTCGGGCTGGTCTTGGGCATCATCGCCGCCACGCGCTCCGCGCTATATCCACGCAAACACGGCCCGTGGATCATCGCCGTGGCGACGTTGGCGTTCGTGGGGTGGGGGGCCTTCATCTACTCCGAAGTCCACTCCGAAGAACATCACGCGGCGGTGCGGGTCGAAGAAGGGCTCGAACATGCCCGACAGGAACAGTCGACGGATCAAGCGGAAGCAGAACAGGCCGAACAGAAAGCCGCGGAGCAGCAATACTGCGCGGAACATCCGCACGCAGGCGAACACATGGCGGGCGGGGTCCACTACTACGAATGCACCGCCGAGTACGAAGGTGGTGGCTAGGACATCGCGGAGTTTCGCTACTCGTTTCGCTCGACCCTCCTAGAAAGCGGTGGTGATCGCCCGGCCGCTTATGTGACTCGGTTGCTCCCTGCTTGTGCTAGCTGGCGGCGGTCGCCCTCGTTGGCACCTCGTGGCATTCGTCGAGGCGCCGGTGTAGGTAGGACATATGGCAGAGCTCGTCGATTGCGTCCTGCTCCGTCATGGTTGACTTGATCTTCGGCTCGTGAGCGGCGGGATTACGTAGGCTGCCGAAGACGCCTAGCAATGAGTGCGCCAGACCGTGCTGGCGTGACCGCTCGGTATCTGTAGACATCGTGTTCAGCGCAAGCAGCGGGTGGCGTCGCTTTCCAAGCTCGAACACGGCATCGATCAGCGGCACGCCGTCCTCGATGCGGCCGGTGCGGCTCCGAATCTCATCGGCGAGGCTCTTGGAAGCCTCGAGAACCGCGTGGAAGTAGTTGTCGTCGTCGATCTCCGCGACGCAATATCGAAGGAGTCGCGGGTGGGCTCCACGGTCAACGAGCTGGCTGCGCAGCTGCATCGCACGACGGCGGGCCTCACTCAAGGTCTCGGCTTGCCTGTTGGGGTGCAGCTTGCCTGCGTCGTCCACGTAGTAGCCAGCAAAGGCCAGGGGGACGTTGACTTCCTCCCGCAGCGCCTCGAATGCGGCCGGAGACTCATGGAACCGAACAGGGGCGAGCGCCTTGGCCACGAACTTCAGGGCAGCGTTCCCACAGCCGTCTCGACGTTGCTGTACAGCTAGCGCCTTGAATAACCGATCGCGCTTGGAGATCATCACGTGGGTGCCAGGCGGTGCTGTCGGCGTCAGGTCGGGGATGCGGGCTGCCGCTAGAAGTTCATCGATCTGCTTGTTGGTCAGGCCGCCGTCCGTGCGCGCCAGCACTTCGGACAGACTGCGCACTATCGACTCGTCAATGACGGGATATCGCTTCGGCACCACGTACATAGGGTTCCATATCGCCCGGTCGGCCGCTGGGTCTACGAGTCGGTGCGCGCAGGCCGTCTGCCGTGCCTTCGAGTCGGGCGGCACATCCGCTTTACGCGCCACATGCTCGAAGACTGGCTCGCCGAGCAGACCAAGCTCTAACCGGCTCCTTTCGCCCTCCAAGGTGGGTGCCAGATCGCGCCGCCAGCCGTGGGCTCGTCAGCCCGTGGACGGGAGCCCTTCTGCACCCGTCCAGACCCCTCGACGCCCTCCGGACGGCCCTCTAGGGAAATCGCTAGGGAAATCGTGGACCCATCCGCGGCCCTTGATATGCTGCATTTCGTTGCGTTTGCAGGGTTTTGGGTGATGCCGGAGGAGGGACTCGAACCCCCGACACGCGGATTATGATTCCGCTGCTCTAACCAGCTGAGCTACTCCGGCCCGGATGACGCTGGAGTCTAGCCAGCGGCGCGCCGGACAGCCCTCGACGGTAGCCTCGTGCCGCGATGACCCCACCGACCCTGCTCGCGGTGCCGAACGTCTCCGAGGGGCGTGACGAGGACACGATCGCGGCCATCGGCGCAGCGTTCGCGAGCGGCCCCGCGCGGGTTGACGCCCGCCCGGGCGGTGCCACACCCGACGGCTCCGCGCCGGATGTGGGCGCACCGGAGGGTGCGGGCGTGCGCGTGCTGGACGTCCACTCGGACCCCGACCACAACCGCTCGGTGTTCACGCTCGCCGGCCATCCCGGCGCGCTTGTGGACGCGCTCGTGCGCGGCGCGCGCGTGGCGGCCGAGCGGATCGACGTGATGGGCCCCAGCGGGGGCGGCGCAACCGAGGCTGGCCTGCATCCGCACGTGGGCGCGCTGGACGTCGCGCCGATCGTGTACCTGGACCCGAGCGAGCGCGGAGCCGCGTGCGCGCACGCCCTCGTCCTCGGCGACCGCATCGCCGAGGAGCTTGGCGTGCCCGTGTTCGTGTACGGCGAGCTGTCGGGAGTCGACCCGGGCTCTGCCATGACCCGCGCCCAGCTGCGCCGTGGCGGCGTCGCGGGGCTCGCCGCGCGCATGGCCGCCGGCGAGGAGCGCATGACCCCCGACTTCGGCGCGCCGCGGCTGCACCCCAGCGCGGGCGCCACGCTCGTCGCCGCCAGGCCGCCGCTGGTGGCGTTCAACGTGCAGCTCGCGTCCCCAGCGAGCGTCGAGGATGCGCGCGCGATCGCAGCGCTGATCCGCGAGGGCGGCCAGGACGGGCTTCCGGGTCTACGCGCGCTCGGGCTCGCGCTGAGCGGGGGCATCGTGCAGCTGTCGATGAACGTCGAGCGCCCGCTCGAGCTGCCGCTCGCGAGGATCATCGACGCCATCCGCGCGTATGCGGATCTCATCAGCGCCGAGCTCGTCGGACTCGCGCCGGCATCCGCCTTCATAGGCTTTCCGCAGGATGTCCCGATCCCGGGCTTCGATCCCGGGCGCCACTTGATCGAGAACGCACTAGGCTGCTGAGTCATGGCTCAAACCAAGCGCAAACGCCAGACCAAGCACCGCGGCAACGCAGCCGGCGTCGTCGAGTCGCGCGGACGCACCGGGCGCAAGCCGACCGCCGCGGAGAAGAGCGGGGATCCGCGCGACATCGCGCGCGAGAAGGAGAAGCTGCTCGACAAGCGCGACCGCCCGCCGACGTGGCGCGGGGCGTTCACGAAGGCGATGTTCGCCTCGATCTTCCTGCTGCTGGTGCTGATCTTCGCGCTCAAGCAGTCCAACCAGGCGATCAAGCTGTTCCCGATCGTGCTCGCGCTGTACACGGTCGTCAGCTACTACACCGACAAGTTCGTCTACGACCGCCGCCAGCGCAAGAAGGCCAAGCAGGGCGGAGGCGGAAGGGCGCCGTCGCGATGAGCGCCCCGGACGTGCGCGCGTTCACAGTTGGCCCCGTCCAGGAGAACTGCTTCATCGTGCGCGCAGACGCCGAGCAGACGCGCGCGGTGATCGTCGATCCGGGAGATGAGCCAGAGCGCCTGCTCGCGGCGATCGACTCGCTCGGAGTGCAGATCGAGGCGATCCTCCTCACCCACTGCCACTTCGATCACATCGGCGCCGTCGCTCCGGTCGCGCGCGCGACGGGCGCCCCCGTGTACTGCCCCGAGATCGAGCGGCCGCTGCTCGCGGACATCATGAGCTGGACGCCGCCCGGCTTCGGGCCGTTCGAAAGCTACGAGCCCGAGCACCTCGTCAAGGGCGGCGAGCGCCTCAGCCTCGCGGGCATCGACTTCGACGTGCTGTTCACCCCCGGGCACAGCCCCGGCCACGTCACCTACGCGGTCCGATCGCCCGCCCACCCCGCGCTGCTGTCCGGAGACGTGCTCTTCCAAGGGTCCGTCGGCCGCGTCGATTTGCCCGGCGGGGACTGGCCGACGCTCGAGCGCTCGATCGAGAGCCTGCTGCGAGCCTATCCCGCCGACACGGCCGTCTACCCGGGGCACATGGGCGTCACCACGCTCGGGCGCGAGCGCGACAGCAACCCGTTCCTCAGCGAGCTGCGCGAGCGTGTGCCCGTCGCGCGCATCGCCGACTCGCCGGCAGCCTGAGCTCTTGAGCGAGGCGAAGATCAAAGCGCCGCGCGGCACCTTCGACGTGCTCGGCGAGGACGCCGCGCGGCGCACGGCGCTGGAGGCGCGTGCGCGCTCGATCCTCGAGGGCGCCGGCTACGAGCGGATCGAGACGCCCGTGTTCGAGGCGACCGAGCTGTTCGCCCGCGGCGTCGGCGAGTCGACGGACATCGTGCGCAAGGAGATGTTCACGTTCGAGGACCAGGCCGGACGCTCGCTGACGCTGCGCCCGGAGGGCACCGCGCCCGTCTGCCGGGCGTACGTCGAGCACGGCATGCACAAGCGCCGCCAGCCGGTGAAGCTGTGGTACCTGTCGTGCTTCTTCCGCCACGAGCGCGCGCAGGCGGGGCGCTACCGCGAGTTCTGGCAGGTCGGCGCCGAGGCGATCGGATCCGACGACCCCGCCGTGGACGCCGAGTCGATCTCGCTGCTCTCCGCGCTGCTCGCGGAGATGGAGGTGCGCGATCTGAGGCTGCGCCTGTCGAGCCTCGGCAGCCTCGCCAGCCGGCTGGAGTACCGCGAGCGGCTGCAGGCGTACCTGCGCGCGAACGAGGCGAGCCTGTCGGAGGACGTCAGGAGCAGGATCGAGCTGAACCCGTTGCGCGCGTTCGACTCCCAGCACGAGGGCACGCGGCGCGTGATGCAGGGCGCGCCGCTGCTGCGCGAGCATCTGAGCGCCGAGGACGCCGAGCACTTCGCGCAGGTGCGCGCGCTGCTGGACGCGGCGGGCGTCGCCTACGAGCTGGACCCGACGCTCGTGCGCGGCCTGGACTACTACACGCGCACGCTGTTCGAGTTCACCTCCGACGCGCTCGGCGCGCAGAGCGGCGTGGCCGGCGGGGGGCGCTACGACGGCCTCGTCGAGCAGCTCGGCGGGCCGCCGACGGCGGGCATCGGCTGGGCCGCTGGGATCGAGCGCATCATGCTCGCCGGTGAGGCTGGCAGCGGCGGCGCGCACGCGCCGGCGCCGGTGCCGCTGGAGCTGTTCGTCGCGCTCGACGGAGACGGCGCGGCGCTGCGCGCGGAGGCGTTCGCCCTGCTCAGCGAGGCGCGCTCGGCGGGGCTCTCTGCGCAGATGGATCTCGGCGGGCGCTCGCTCAAAGGCCAGCTCGGGCACGCCGGCGCGCTCGGCGCGCGCTACGTCGCGATCGTCAGCGACGGGTGGAGCACGCTCAAGGACATGCAGGGCGGCGGCCAGCAGCAGCTCGCCACGAACACCGTCGTGCATGCCGTGCTGCGCGGCCATCACGCCCTGTAGCGCCTCGCGCGCTGGCGCTCGAAAGCGTCCAAGGCGCATCTCGCCGTTCAACTTCTGCGGCGCAGATGCCGAAACATGAGGCGATGGCGCAGATCTCACGTCCATTTCAGATCGTCCTCGCGGTGTTCCTGGTGTTCGCGTGCGTGTGGCTGTTCGCGCTGCAGGGGCGCTCGAGCACACCCACCAGCTCCACCTCGGCGCCGGTCGTCTCCGCCACCACGCCCGCCGCCACCACGCCCGCCGCCACCGCGCCGAGCAGCGCGTCGTCCGCGACCGCCAAGGCCACGCCGAAGGGCGCTTCGACCCACGTCTACCACGGCCCCGTGCCCGGCCTGGAAGGGCTCTCGCGCGACATCTCCAAGGCCCACCACGCGGTGGGGGCCTCCGAAGGCCGGACCCAGCAGATCGAAAGCAAGTCGGCGCACGTGTCCGGCGAACCGACGTCCACGCACACGAGCGCGGCTGCGGCGCCGGTCACGAAGGCGAGCACCCCCGTGCCGAGCAAGGCTTCAAGCAAGACCTCGAGCAAGACCTCGACGAGCGCCGCGCACAAACACTCGAGCACGCTGGCGACGCTCTCCGGCCAGCGGACCGTGGAAGCGGAGCTCGCGAAGGGCGACGTGGTGCTGCTGCTCTTCTGGAACCCCAAGGGCACCGAGGACGCGTCGGTGCGCCGTGCCGTGCAGCAGGTCGCACAGGCTGAGCGCCACTCGCATCCGCAGGTCGCGGTCGAGGTAGCGCTGGCCGGCCAGGTCGCCTCCTACGGCTCGGTCACGCGGGGCGTGCAGGTGTACGCGACGCCGACGCTGTTCGTGATCAACAAGAAGGGGCAGGCGATCGTGCTGACGGGTGTGCAGGACACGTTCTCGATCGAGCAGTCGATCTCAGAAGCGACGCACTCGTAGCCCTAAACTCGCTCGGGTGAGCGCCACCGCCGCATCCATCTCCGATCACGATGCGTCCCCGGAGCGGGAGCAGCTGATCTTCCATCTCGAATCGCCGCTCGGGCGCGGTCATTGCCCCGATGGCGCGTTCACAGGCGCGGCCGGCGGCGCGGCGTGCGGCGACCTGATCCGCATCTCGATCGCGCTCGACCGGGATAGCCCCGACGGTCGCGTCGCCGACGCGGGCTTTGACGCTAGCGGCTGCGGCGCGACGCTCGCGGCGGGGAGCGCCACGGTGAGCCTCGTGCGCGGCGCGGGGCTGCTCGACGCGGCGCGCATCGGCGCGCGCGAGATCGCGCAGGAGCTCGGCGGGCTGAGCGTCGCCAAGCGCCACGCCGCCGAGCTGGCGGCCGACGCGCTGCACCGCGCGCTCGGCGCGGCGGCGCGCACCGCCGCGAACCTGGCGGCAAACGCGGGGCGCACGCTCGTGGCGATGAGCGGCGGCGTCGACAGCGCCGTGGCGGCGCTGCTCGTCGGCGACGGCGGCGGCGAGGCGGTCGCCGTGACGCTCGAGCTGTGGTCCGATCCCGAGAACGACGGCGATCTCAGCTGCTGCTCCGCGCAGGCCGTTCGCGGCGCGCGCGAGCTCGCGCACGAGCTCGGCATGGCGCACCTGTCGATCGATCTGCGCGCGGAGTTCCGCGCGGGCGTCGTCGACGGCTGGCTCGCCGACTACGCCGCCGGCCTCACGCCCAACCCGTGCGTGCGCTGCAACGGCAACGTGCGCCTGGACGCGATGCTCGAGCTCGCGCGGCGCCTCGGGTCGGAGACGCTCGCCACCGGCCACTACGCGCGCGTCGTCGAGGATCCGCTCGTCGAAGCGCTGCCCGCCGGCGGCCAGCCAGCCGATGGCCCGCCCGCTCGGCGCGGGCCCGTGCCGCTGCTGCAGATGGCGCTCGATACGGCGAAGGATCAGAGCTACGTGCTGTCGGGTCTCGCGCCGGAGTCGCTCGCGCGGTTGCGCTTCCCGCTGGGCGAGCTGCACAAGCCGCAGGTGCGCGAGCTGGCCGAGCGCGCGGGGCTGGCGGTGGCGCGCAAGCGCGACTCGCAGGACCTGTGCTTCCTGGCGGGGACCCGTCACGGCGAGTTCCTGGAGCGCCACGGCGGACTGACCGAGCGGCCCGGGCCGATCGTCGACCGCGACGGGGCGGTGCTGGGCGAGCACGCGGGCGCGCACGTTTACACGGTCGGCCAGCGCCACGGCCTCGGCGTCGCCGCGCCGGAGCCGCTGTACGTGCTGGCCACGGACACGCGCTCGAACACCGTCACGGTCGGCCCGCGCGGCGCGCTGCTCGCGAACGAGGTGACGGTGCGCGAGGCGACGCTCCATCGCGACGGCGGCTGCGTGGACGGCGTGCGCGTACGCGCCCACGGGCGCCGCTTCGCGTGCAGCGTGCCCGGTGGGCTTGCGCCGGGGCGCCACGCGCGCGTGGCGATCGAGCTGGAGGAGCCCGCGGAGCGCACCGCCCCGGGGCAGATCGCGTGCCTGTACGCCGGTGACGTGGTCGTCGGTCACGGCACGATTGCCTGACTGCGCCGCCAGCCGGAGCATAAGCCGGCGGCACATGCCGACGGCCGCCTAAGATCATCCAGCGATGATGAGCACTGACGAGATCCGCGAGCGCTACCTGAGCTTCTTCGAGGAGCACGGCCACAAGCGCGTGCCGTCGGCGTCGCTGGTGCCCTCGGCGCACGACGCCTCGGCGCTGCTGACGGTCGCGGGCATGCACCCGCTGAAGCCGTACTTCATGGGCCTTGAAAAGCCGCCGGCGCCGCGCCTGACGAACTGCCAGAAGGTGTTCAGGACGGTGGACATCGACAACGTGGGCAACACGGCACGCCACCTGACGTTCTTCGAGATGCTGGGCAACTTCTCGTTCGGCGACTACTTCAAGCGCGAGGCGATCGCGTTCGCGTGGGAGCTCTCACGCGAGGTGTTCGGTTTCGCGGCGGATGACATCTGGGTGACGGTGTTCGAAGGCGACGAGGGTCTTGGCCTGGGGCCGGACGAGGAGGCGATCGAGCTGTGGAGCGAGCTGGGCGTCTCGCCGGAGCGGATCGTGCTGTGCCCGCGCTCTGAGAACTTCTGGCAGGCGGGACCGACGGGCCCGTGCGGGCCGTGCTCGGAGCTGTACGTCGACCGCGGCGTGGAGCACGGCACGCCGGAGGACCTGCCGGGCGGGGAGAACGAGCGCTTCCTGGAGTACTGGAACCTGGTGTTCATGCAGTACGACCAGGAGTGGGCGCCGGAGGAGCCGGGAACGGTGCTGAAGCCGCTGCCGGCGAAGAACATCGACACGGGCCTGGGGCTGAACCGCATGGCGGCGATCCTGCAGGACAAGCAGTCGGTGTTCGAGACCGACCAGTTCCAGCCGCTGATCGAGCTCGGCGAGGAGCTGTCGGGCAGGCGCTACGGCGCGGACTTCGACAGCGACCGCGCGCTGCGCATCCTGGCCGACCACGGGCGGGCGATGACGTTCCTGACGGCGGACGGCGTGGTGCCGTCGAACGAGGACCGCGGCTATGTGCTGCGCCGGGTGATGCGCCGCGCGATCCAGCAGGGCCTCGCTCTGGAGCTGGCGCCGGGCTTCCTCACGCGCTACTCGGCGCGCGTGCGCGAGGTGATGGGCGGCGCGTACCCGGAGCTGGCGGAGCAGGCGGACGCGACGGACATGTGGCTGGCGGCTGAGGAGGAGAGCTTCGGGCGCACGCTGGCGCTGGGCATGGAGATGCTGCGCGAGCAGATCGAGCGGGCGCGCGGGGAGGGACGTGCGTCGGTGCCGGCGCAGGAGGTGTTCACGCTGCACGACACGCATGGCTTCCCGTATGAGATGACGAGCGAGCTGCTGGCCGCGGCGGACCTGTCTATCGAGGGCGACTTCGAGGAGCTGATGGAGGAGCAGCGCGCGCGGGGGAGAGGCGGCGCCGGGCGCGCGGGCGCAGGCGCGGCGCTCCAGGGCGCCGGCGCCGAGTCCCTGGACGGCGGCGCGCCAACGCGCTTCACAGGCTACGAGACGGAGGTGCAGCCGACGACGGTCGTGGCGGTGCGTGCGCTCGAGCAGCCGGACGGCGGAGACGGCGCGAACGGCCCGAACGGGAGCGGCGGCCCGAAGCGCCTGCTGGTGAAGCTGGCGGAGTCGCCGTTCTACGCGGCGGGCGGCGGGCAGATCTCTGATGTGGGCACGATCGAATGCGAGCACGGCGACTGCCGCGCGCGCGTGGAGGACGTGCTGTTCGTCGGCGAGGATCGGATCGCTGAGGTGATCGTCGAGGAGGGGACGCTGGACGTCGGCGAGCAGGTGCTCGCGCGTGTGGATCACCTGACGCGCCACAAGACGGAGTGCAACCACACCGCCACCCACCTGCTGCAGGCGGCGCTGCGCGAGCGGGTCGGCAGCCACGTGCGCCAGGCGGGCTCGTATGTGGGACCGGACAAGCTGCGCTTCGACTTCAGCCACGGGCAGGCGCTGAGCGCGGAGGAGCTGCGCGACGTGGAGGATCGCGTCAACGACTGGATCGCGCGCAACGACCGGGTGCACGCGCTGACGACGACGCTGGATGAGGCGAAGAGCCTGGGCGCGATGGCGCTGTTCGGCGAGAAGTACGGCGAGGTGGTGCGCATGGTTGAGGTCGGCGACGGGGAGTACTCGCGCGAGCTGTGCGGCGGCACGCACGTGCGCTCGACGGCGGAGATCGGCGCGTTTCGCATCCTGCACGAGACCTCCAGCTCGGCGAACGTGCGCAGGATCGAGGCGGTCACGGGCCCGGTCGCGGTCGATCTGCTGCGCGAGCACGACCGCGCGTTGCGCGACGTGGCGGCGCAGCTGCGCACACGCCCCGAGGACGCGCCGCAGGCGCTCGCGACGCTCGTGCAGGACCGTAAGCGCCTTGAAAGGGAGATCAAGCAGGGAGGCCCAGCGGGCGGCGGCGCGGCGGGCGTGGACGTCCAGACGCTCGCCGATGAGGCTGGTGAGGCAGACGGGGCGAGCGTGCTCGCTGCGAAGCTCGTGGACATGGACGCGAAGGCGCTGCTGGACGTGCTCGACAGGCTCAAGGGTCGCCTGCCCGGCGCGGCGATCCTGCTCGGGGCGGCGGCCGACGGTCGTGTGCACCTGGTGGCGAGCGTGGCCCCCGAGCTGGTCGAGCGCGGCGTGAAGGCGGGGGCGATCGTGAAGGCGGCGGCGGAGGTCGTGGGCGGCGGCGGCGGCGGGCGCGACACGCTCGCGCAGGCCGGCGGGCGCGATCCCGAGCGCCTGGACGAGGCGATCGAGACGGGGCGCGCGGCGATCGAAGCGGCGCTCGCGGGCTGAGCCCGACATGCGTGTGCTCGCGCTCGACTACGGAAGCGCTCGCTGCGGCTGCGCGCTCAGCGACCCCACCGGCACGATCGTGACGCCGGTGGAGGTCGTCGCGCGTCCGAGCACCAAGCGCGGCTTCGCGCGGCTGCGCGAGCTCGTGCGCGAACGCGAGGTCGAGCACGTGGTCGTTGGGCTGCCGCTGTCGTTGGACGGCTCGGACACCGAGCAGACGCGCGAGACGCGCGCGTTCGCGCGCGAGCTGTCGCTGCGTCTGGGCGAGGAGATCCCGGTGGAGATGCACGACGAGCGCTTCACCACGCGCATGGCGCAGAGGATCGACGGGGCGGGCGGGGCCGGCGGCGGCTTCAAGACGAGCGAGGACTCGCGCGCCGCCGCCCACCTGCTGGAGAGCTGGCTCGCGGCTCGGTCGCGTTAGGGTTCCTGGTCCTTGTCTCGCGGCGATCGATCACGGCCAGGGCGCGAACGCACGGCGGCGGAACGCGAGCGCGATCGGCTGGAGCGCGCGCGGCGGCGTGGCTCCGCGCCCGGTCAGCCGGCCGAGGGCTCGCCTCCTGAGCCGGCCGAGTCGCCACAGCCGCCCGTGCCGCTCGACCCGCCGTCGCCGGTCGAGCCGGTGCCGCACGACCCGCCGCCGGTCGAGTACGCGCCAGCCGATCCGCCGCCAGCGGTCGAGTACCTGCCAGTCGAACCCCCGCCGCCGGTCGAGCACGCGCCGGCCGATTCCGCGCCACCGGTCGAGTATGTGCCGGCCGCTTCGCAGTTGCCGGTCGAGCACGCGCCAGCCGATCCCGCGCGGCCTGTGCCGGTCAAGCCGGTGCGCTCCGGCCGCGCGCGTTCGCCTCTCGCGCGCGTGGCGGCGGTGCTGGGGCTCGTGGCGGTGATCGCCGCGCTGATTGCGCTGCTGGGCTCGCACGACCCCAAGCACGCCGCCCCGCCGGCGCCGCCGCCGGTCGTGAAGGTGCTGATCGCGGAGGGCAAGACGCGTGCGCAGATCGCCGAGATCGCCGCGGCCGATGGCCTGAAGGGCGACTACCGCGTGGCCTCCAGGCGCTCGTCGCTGCTGCACCCGGTCGCGTACGGCGCTCCGCATGGCACGTCGAATCTCGAAGGCTTCCTGTTCCCGGCGACGTACGACATGGACAAGGGCGCGCAGGTATCTCGGCTCGTTGAAGAGCAGCTCGCCGCCTTCCAGGAAAACTTCGGCGTTAGCGACATCGCGCGCGCACACGCGCTGCACGTGACTCCCTACCAGCTGCTGATCGTGGCGTCGATGGTCGAGCGCGAGGCGCAGATCCCGAGCGATCGTCCGAAGATCGCGGCGGTCATCTACAAGCGCCTGGCGGCGGGCATGCCGCTGGGGATCGACGCGAGCATCTACTACGCGGTCGAGCTGGCGAGCGGGATCGCGACGTACACGCACGAACTCACCGAAGCGCAGCTGCACATCGACTCCCCGTACAACACGCGCACGCACGTCGGCCTGCCGCCGACGCCGATCTCCAACCCGGGCCTCGCGTCGATCGAAGCGGCCGCCCACCCGGCGCACGTCAGCTACCTGTACTACGTCGCCGGCGCGGACGGCTGCGGCGAGCAGGTGTTCTCGAAGACGCTCGCCGAATTCGAAGCCAACGCCGCCGCGTACAAAGCCGCGGTCGCGCGCGCAGGCGGGCACCCGCCGACCTGCAAGCGCACCCTGAAGGGCACACCCTGAGGGCGCAGGCAGGCAAGTGATGGCGCGTCTCGGCGTGCTCGGCTGGCCGGTCGCGCACAGCCGCTCGCCGGCGATCCACAACGCGGCGCTCGCGGCGCTGGGGATGGGGGGTTGGCGCTACCAGCGTCTGCCGGTGCCGCCGGCGCTGTTCGACGAGACGACTCGCGCGCTGGGGGCGGCGGGCTTCCTCGGCGCGAACGTGACGATTCCCCACAAGCAGGCGGCGCTCGCGTTGGCCGACGACGCCTCGCGGGCGGCGCGCGAGATCGGCGCGGCGAACACGCTGACGTTTGCCCCCGACGGCACGATCGCGGCCGAGAACACGGACGCCCCGGGCCTGATCGCGGCGCTTGAGCGCCTTACCGACATGCCCGCCCACCCGCGCGCGCTCGTCCTCGGCGCGGGCGGCAGCGCGCGTGCGGTCGCGTGGGCGCTGCGCGAGGCGGGTGCGAGCGAGGTGGCGGTGTGGAACCGCACCGCCGAGCGCGCGCGGACGCTCGCGCTGGAGCTCGGGGTGCGGGCGGTGTCGGCGCCCGTGCCGGCCGATCTGCTGGTCAATTGCACCTCCGTCGGGCTGTATGCGCCCGCGGGCGTAGAACGCTCGGCTACTGACGGCGAGGCGCTCAACCAACTGGGATTGACGTTCGATCAAGTCGGTGAGTACTCGCATGTCGTCGACTTGGTATATCGCCCCGGATCCACCCCGCTGCTTGCCGCCGCCGCAGCGCATGGCGCGCGTACCGTCGACGGCCTCGAGGTGCTGGTCGCCCAGGGGGCGCTCAGCTTGGAGTTGTGGACGGGACGCGACGCGCCGCTGGAGGTCATGCGCCGCGCCGCGCGCGAGCAGGACCAGCCGGCAGGCTAGTCGCAGGCGTGGGGAGGCGCTCGCATGAGCGAGCTGCCGCAGACAGACCCCGACCTGCACGCGATCTTCGGGATCGACGGGGAGTCCGGCGGCGGTGGCGAGCGCGTCATCTCCGTCGAGCGCACCGGACCGCAGGTCGAGTTCGCCGAACTCAGCGGTGACGAGGCGGATGTCGAGCTGGACCCGGTCGCGGGCGCCGGGGAGGACGGCGATCCGTATGCCGGCGAGCGCTCGGAAGTCGAGCCCGAGCAGGCCCCCGGGGAGGGCTACACGGGCATCACCAAGCCCTCGCGGCGCGGCTCCTCGCAGCGCTTCCTGACAGACGTGATCGTCGACATGGGCCTGGCCTCGCGCAAGCAGGTCGACGACGCCGTGGAGAGCTCGCGCGTGTCGGGCACCACACCGGAGCGGGTGCTGCTGGAGAAGAGCGCGCTGACGCAGGATGCGCTCGCGCGCGCGCTGGCCGAGCGCTACGGGCTCGATCACCTGGACCTGGGCGTCTTCAGCGTCGACATGGCGGCGGCCAACCTCGTCAGCACGACCGTCGCCAAGCGCTACCAGACGGTGCCGGTCGCGTTCGCGGACAAGCGCACGCTGCTCGTCGCGATGGCCGATCCCTCGAACGTGCTCGCGGTCGACGACATCGCGATCATGACCGGCTATGAGATCCGCGTGGCGGTCGCGCCGCCGGATGACATCGCCAACCTGATCTCGCGCCTTGACCGGCTCGAAGACGTGGTCGGCGCGTCCTCCGAGGTCACCGAGGAAGACGCGGAGGACGGGGCCGAGGTCGTCGCGCTGCACGAGACCTCCGAAGACGCGCCCGTCATCAAGCTCGTCAACCAGCTCGTCGCGCAGGCGGTCGAGCGCGGCGCCTCCGACATCCATCTCGCCCCCGACGGGCGCGAGCTGCGTGTGCGCTTCAGGGTCGACGGCGTCCTGCAGGACATCACGAGCGTGCAGCGGCGGATGGCCGCCGGTGTGATCTCGCGCATCAAGATCATGGCCGAGCTGAACATCGCCGAGAAGCGCCTGCCCCAGGACGGCCGCGTCGGGCTGGTGGTCGACGGCCGTCACGTCGACCTGCGCGTGGTGACGCTGCCGAGCGTCCACGGCGAGGGCGCCGTGATGCGCGTCCTGGACAAGGAGTCGGTGGTCGTCGAGCTCGACAAGCTGGGCATGGCAGACCCCGAGCGCGAGCGCTTCGAACGCGCCTGCCGTGAGACGCACGGCGCGGTCCTCGTGACCGGTCCGACCGGCTCGGGCAAGTCGACGACGCTGTACGCGGCCCTGCAGATGCTCAACACGCCGGAGAAGAACATCATCACCGTCGAGGATCCCGTCGAGTACGAAATGGTCGGCCTGACGCAGGTGCAGGTCTCGGCGAAGGTCGGCCTGACGTTCGCGGCGGGGCTGCGCTCGATGGTGCGCGCGGACCCCGACATCATCATGGTCGGCGAGATCCGCGACCGCGAGACGGCGCAGATCGCCGTGGAGTCCGCGCTCACCGGCCACCTGGTGCTCTCCACCCTGCACACCAACGACGCGCCGTCGGCGATCACGAGGCTGATCGAGATGGGCATCGAGCCGTTCCTCGTCGCGTCGGCGCTCGACTGCATCGTCGCCCAGCGCCTGGCGCGGATGCTGTGCCCGAGCTGCAAGCGGCGCACGATCATCCCCGCGAAGGTGCTGCGCGAAAGCGGCTACCGGGCGCGCGTGGAGCTCGAGGCGTACGAGCCGGTCGGCTGCCGGCGCTGCGGCGGCAGCGGCTACCGCGGACGCGTCGGCCTGTACGAGGTGATGAAGATGTCGCCGGAGATCCAGGCGCTGTCGCTGGAACGCAGCGCCTCGGAGGCGATCCGCGACGTGGCCGTCAGCCAGGGGATGACGCGCCTGCGCGACGACGGGCTGCAGAAGGTCAGGCAGGGCCGCACCTCGATGGCGGAGATCGCGCGCGTGATCGGCACGAACTGACGCTCAGGGCGTCTCGCCCGGGACGCCGGCTGCGCGGGCGTCCCGTTCGAGACGACCTTCGCTTGGCGGACACAACGCTGAGTGCCGGCTTGCACGCGGCGGCCGGCGCTCGAATCTTCGTCCAGTCGCCGCCATGCAGGCCGCCGAGGCTAATGATCGGGCGCACATCCGTCGATAGCCGAACCCATGGACATCGATTTCGCAGACCTGCTGATGGAGGTCGTACACCGCCGGGCATCCGACCTGCACCTCAGCTCGGGCGCGCATCCGACCGTCCGCGTCCGCGGAAAACTGACGCCGCTGGAGGACTACCCCAAGCTCTCGCCCACCGACACCAGGGAGATCGTGTACTCGATCCTCAACGGCGATCAGCGCCAGCGCCTTGAGACCAACTGGCAGCTGGACTTCGCCTACTCGATCCCCGGCCACGCGCGCTTCCGTGTCAACGCCTACTACCAGCGCGGCGCGATCGGCGCCGCCTTCCGCCTGATTCCCTTCGGGCTGACCTCGATCGACCAGCTCGGGCTGCCCGCGACCGTGCACGAGTTCACGCGCAAGCCGCGCGGCTTCGTGCTCGTGACCGGCCCGACCGGCTCGGGCAAGTCCACCTCGCTGGCGGCGATGATCGACGAGATCAACTCCACCCGCGAGGAGCACATCATGACGATCGAGGACCCGATCGAGTTCCTGCACGGGCACAAGAAGTGCATCGTCAACCAGCGCGAGCTGGGCTCCGACGCGCAGAGCTTCTCACTCGCCCTGACCGCCGCGCTGCGCCAGGACCCAGACGTGATCCTCGTCGGCGAGATGCGCGACCTGGAGACGATCTCCACGGCGCTGACCGCCGCTGAGACCGGCCACCTCGTGTTCGCGACGCTCCACACCCAGGACGCCGCGCAGACGATCGACCGCGTGATCGACGTCTTCCCGTCCCACCAGCAGGGGCAGGTGCGTGTGCAGCTGTCGGTGGCGCTGCAGGGGATCATGACCCAGCAGCTGCTGCCCAACGCCGACGGCTCCGGGCGCGTGGTCGCGTGCGAGGTGCTGGTGCCCACACCCGCGATTCGCAACCTGATCCGCGAGGGCAAGACCCACCAGATCTACTCGGTGCTGCAGACCGGCTCGGCCTCCGGCATGCAGACGATGGATGCGGCGCTGGCGACGCTCGTGCGCCAGGGCAAGATCAGCCAGAAGCTCGCCGAATCGCGCTCCTCCACGCCGGATGAGCTCAGGCGTCTGATGGGGGCTCCCTCGCTGGCGGCGGCCTAGGCCTCGGGCATGAGCACCTACGTCTTCAAGGCCATCGATCTCGCCGGCGGCAAGGCTCGCGGCGAGGTCGAGGCGGACTCCAAGCAGGCGGTCTCCGACCAGCTCAAGCAGCGCGGGCTGATCGTCCTGGACATCGCCGACAAGCACTCCTCGAAGAACATCGAGATCGCGTTCACCAAGAGCGTCAAGCCGACGGAGCTCGCGATCTTCGCGCGCCAGCTCTCGACGATGATCTCCTCGGGCATGAGCATCCTGCGCGCGCTGTACGTGCTGGAGGAGCAGACGGAGAGCAAATACCTGAAAGAAACGATCGTCGCGGTCCGCAAGGACGTCGAGGCGGGACTGTCGCTGAGCGACGCGATGGCGCGCCACCCGAAAGTGTTCAACCCGCTGTTCGTCGCGATGACGCAGGCCGGCGAGATGGGCGGTGTGCTCGAGGACTCGCTCCAGCGCGTGGCCGACCAGCTGCAGAAAGACGCCGCCCTGCGCCGCCAGGTCAAATCCGCGATGATCTACCCGGCGCTGGTGGCCACGTTCGCGATCGGCGTGATGATGGCGCTCGTCGCGTTCCTCGTGCCCGTGTTCGAGGGCGTGTTCAAGGAATTCGGCGGCGAACTGCCGAAGCTGACGCAGGTCTCGGTCCTGATGTCGAAGGTCGTCACCCACTACTGGTGGGCGATGTTCGGCGTCACAGGGATCGTGATCGTCACGTTCGTCAAGTGGAAGAAAACCACGTGGGGGCGCAAACAGTGGGATCACTTCCGCCTGCACGTGCCGATGAAAATCGGCACGATCGTCCAGCAGGTCGCCGTCGCGCGCTGGTCGCGCACGCTCGCGTCGCTCACCCACGCCGGCGTGCCGCTGCTGCAGGCGCTCGAGATCACCGGGCGCACCGGCGGCAACTCGGCCGTGCAGGAGTCGATGGACGGCGTGATCGCCTCCGTCAAGCGCGGCGGCACGATCGCCGCGCCGCTCGCGCAGGCGCCGATCTTCCCCGCGATGGTCACGCACATGGTCGGCGTCGGCGAGGAAACCGGCGCGCTCGACGAGATGCTCGACCGGATCGCGGAATTCTACGAGGAACAGGTCGAAGCGGCCGTCAAAGCGCTGATGTCGATCCTCGAGCCGATCCTGATCATCGTCATCGGCGCGATGGTCGGCTTCATCGTGATCTCGATGTACCTGCCGCTGTTCGAAGTCTACAACCGCATCGAATAACAGCTCGATCAACTGCGGTCGATCCGCACGCGCCGGCCGCGGTCGGTTTCATGCACCGACAGGGACACCCGGCCGTCGAGCAGTTCCAGCAGCTCCGCTCCCACCAGCTCGCGCCGCCAGCCCCTGAGCGTGCGGACGTCGGCCTCCTCGCCGCCTGCGCGAGCGGCGGCGACGATCGCCTGCAGGTCGGCGCGGGCGGCCAGCAGCTCGTAGGCAAGGCCGGCTTCGCGCGCGCGGGCGCGCAGGAGCGCCTCGGCGAGGGCCACGAGCGGAGCGTCGTCGGGCTTGGGGACCGGTCCCCGCGTCGATGGCGGGGGCGGGTCGGGCGGACGTTCGCGTCCGCGGCGCACCGCGTCCAGCAGGTCCTCCGCGCGCCGCCCGCCGGCGCTCGCGCCGACGCCGCGGATCTTCTCGAGCTCGGCGCGCGAGGACGGCCGGCGCTTGGCGATCTCCACGAGCGTGGCGTCGCCGAGCACGCTCTGCACGGGGCGGTCGTGGCGTACGGCGGTGCGCTCGCGCCAGTGCACGAGCTCGCGCGCGATCGGCCGCGCGGCCGCGTTCAGCGTGCCGATGCGCGGCAGCCGCGCGAAGATCGCCTCGGGGTCGCGCTCGTCGCTGGAGAGCGCCAACGGCTCGCACTCCTCGCGCGCCCACTGCAGGCGACCGAGCTCCTGCAGGCGTCGCTCCAGCTCGCTGGCGAGCTCGAGCAGGTGCACGACGTCCTCGCGCGCGTAGGCGAGCTGCTCGGGCGAGAGCGGGCGGGCGTCCCAGCGGGTGAAGCTCGCGGTCTTGGCCACCCGCAGCCCGAGCACCTCGGTGAGCAGCGAGTCATACGAAGACTGCGCTCCCAGCCCGGCGAAGCCGGCGGCGACCTGCGTGTCGAACACGTTGCGAACCTCCGTCCGCAGGCAGCGGCGCACGAGCGCCACGTCCTGGCGCCCGGCGTGCACGACGATCTCGATCGCCGGGTCGGCGAGGACCTCCGCGAGCGCGGATCCGTCGAAGCCATCCGCCAGCGGGTCGACGACGAGGATGCGCTCGCCGGCGTCCTCGCTTTCGGGGATCGCCAGCTGCACCAGGCACAGCAGCGTGCGGTAGCGGCCCTCGCCCATGAACTCCGTGTCCAGCGCCAGACGGCCCGCCTCGCGAGCGCCGTCGGATAGCGCCTGCAGCCGCTCGTGCTCGGCGCTCGCGCTCACGGCCTGGCCCCGGGCAGCAGGTACAGCAGCCCGCCGTGGTTCAGGCCCGCCTTGAACGAGACGTCGGTTCCGTGCGCGCGCACCCACCTCA
This sequence comes from uncultured Solirubrobacteraceae bacterium, assembly GCA_963735705.1. Taxonomy (GTDB): domain Bacteria; phylum Actinomycetota; class Thermoleophilia; order Solirubrobacterales; family Solirubrobacteraceae; genus Palsa-744. Next base: position 101,809 of record CAVTLZ010000009.1, on the reverse strand, counting down.
CCGGCGCCGCGCAGGCGGGGTTCACAGACGGGGCTTCGCTCGTGCAGAAGGTGTTCAGGAAGGCGTAGCGCACCTGTCCTTCGGCGATCAGTCGCTGCAGCTTGGTGACGGAGGTGAAGACGCGTGCATCGTAGGTGGTCAGGACGAGCACCGGGCGCGCGTCCTGCACGATCAGCGAGCCGATCGACGTCGCCGACTCGGCCGCGACCTCGTAGCGCGCGCCGTCCTGGTGGGCGGGCAGGTAGGCGCTCAGCGCATGCTGCTGGTCGCCCGGCAGCTGCCCGACCAGGCCCGCGTCGCTGACGCGGTCGCTGATCGACGTGAGGTCCGCTTTCAGCGGCACCGCGAGCACGGCCACGAGCGCCAGCGCCATCGCGCCGGGCGGCGCCAGCAGCGAGCGCACGCTCGCGGGCAGCCGCGGGGCATGGGCGAGCACCGCGCACGCGATCGCGCCGAGCGCTCCGAGTAGCGCGACCCACCACTCGCCGGGGGTCCCGTACAGCAGGCGCTCGGCGTAGTAGACGGCGATCGCGAGGGTCGCCACCAGCAGCGCCAGGCGCAGTCGCGCCGAGTTGTCATCCGCGCGCAGCGCGCCCGGCCCCGCGCCGGCGCCCGGCGTCGCGAGCACCCACGCCAGGCCGACCCCGAGCATCGCGGCGACCGCCGGCGTGAAGCCTTCCACGTAGCGCGGGTGCAGGCGCACCATGTGGCTGAAGAGCGCGATGCCGGCGAGCATCCACAGCCCCAGCCCTCCCGCCGTCGCGCGCCGCATGCGCCGGTGCAGCTCCGCCTCGTGATCGGAACGGCCTGGCTCCCTCCCGTCTCCGGGCGGCGCGCCGCCGCGCAGGCCCCAGATCAGCGCCGGTAGCCCCAGCAGCAGCGCGACCAGCAGCTCCAGGCCGAGGCGCTGGCCGGACAGCGGGCCGACCCGCGCGAGCAGGCGGGTGGGGGAGGGCGGGACGATCGGGATGTGATCGCGCTCGGCCTGCGTGGCCACCGGATAGTGCTGGTTGGCTTCGAAGGCCGGGGCGCCGGGTTCGGGCGATTTCCCGCCCAGGCGGTCGGTCCCGTTGAACACGAACGCGGCGTTCCACGCGCTGCCGTTGGTCGAGCCGATCGCATACGGGCGGTCGTGCGCGGGGAACAGCAGCGTCGCCGTCAGCCACGCCAGCGCGACGACCAAATACACCGCGGCGGCCCCGCTCAGGCGCAGCAGGCGTCGCGGCCGCGATCCGGGCAGGCCGAGATAGGCGAACGCGGCGATCCCCGGCAGCGCCACCAGCGACTCGAGCAGCTTCACGTCGAACGCCACCCCGAGCGCGGCGGCGCCCGCGAGCAGCCACGCGCCGCGCCCCGTCTCGACCGCGCGCACCACCGCGAGCAGCGCGAGCACGAGCGCCAGCATCATCACCGCGTCCATCGTGTCGCTGCGCGCGGTGATCACCTCGATCGGCAGCACCGCCATCGCCGCGGCGGCGGCGATGCCCGCGGCCGCGCTCCACATCCGGCGCACCGTCACGTACAGCAGCGGCACGGAGGCGGTGCCGGCGAGCGCCTCCGGCAGCTTCAGCGTCGTGGAGCTGAAGCCGAGCAGCTTCACGCTGATGACCTGCAGCCACAGGTCGATCGGCGGCTTGTCGATCGAGACGCTGCCGCCGGGCTCGAACGCGCCGAAGAAGAAGTTGTGCCACGAGAGCTCCATGCTGCGCACGGCCGCGTCGTAGAACGGGTCGGGGGGAACCTGCTCGATGTGCAGCAGGCGCAGCACCGCCGCGCCCAGCGTGATCGCCGCCACGAGAGCCCACTCAGCTGCGCGTCCAGGTCTCCTCACGCGCGGAACGCTAGTGTGATCGGCCGTGGCGAGCGAAGACGAGGACAGCGAGGGTCGGGCGACGGCTTCCCATGAGCCGCGTGAGTGTATGGCCTGCCGCGGCACCGGCCAGGTGATCTCGAACCTCGGCGGCACCCCCAGCAAGCTCGCCTGCCCGTGGTGCGGTGGCAGCGGCGAGCGCCAGCCGGGCACCGACGCGCAGGCGCGGTGGCTGGACCAGCACGGCGAGGACGCCGCCGCCGGCCCGGCAGAGCCGGCCGCCTGAGGCTGCCCCCCGCACGTGTGGCGCCCGGCGCGCCGACGCTCGCGCACGGACGCGCACCGGCCCGTCATCCGTCCAAGCCGTCGTGCAGTGGTAAAGGTCGTCGGCGCGCGGGTCGATTCAGCCGCTGACAGAGCCAGTGCCCGAGGTGCCAAGGCAAGCATCGAAGCAGGTGTGTAGCAAAGCCGGCGGCTCTCACCAAGGGGGACGCATCGCCGTTTGAGGCGATTACCGAGGGCTGGCGCCCAAACCGGATCCTAGGAGGATTCATGTTTAATTCACTACGCCAGCGCACGGGAGATGAGGGTGGTTTCACCCTTATCGAACTTCTGGTCGTGATCCTGATCATCGGCATTCTGGCCGCGATCGCCATCCCGGCGTTCCTGAGCCAGAAGAGCAAGGCATACGACTCCTCGGCGAAGACGCTCGCGCAGACCGCGCAGACGGCTGCTGAGACGTACGCGACCGAACACGAAGGCAAGTACGAATTCAAAGAACCCAAAGAACTGCAGGAAATCGAGTCTTCGATCAACACCACGAAAACGAACGAAGCCGAGTTGACGGTCGCAAAAGGCACCGCCAACACGTACGAAGTCACGGCGACAGCGCAGAACACGGGCGACAAGTACACCGTCAAGCGTGGGGAAAAAGGCGAAATCGAACACACCTGCGAAAGCGCCAAAAAGGAATGCCCCGGGAAAGTCGAAAAATCTACTAATTGGTAGTAGCCAGACCTTGAGTTGACGCTCTCGGCAATCAGGTACCGCGGTGGAGGCGGCCCTCGGGCCGCCTCCACCATTTAACGAAGGCTCAAGCTGTCCGCCGGGCTGGTCGATCAGTGACCCATGGAGGCGACATTCGCGGGCGTCCTCGGCGCGGTCTTCGGCTCGTTCCTGAACGTGGTCGTCTACCGCCTACCCAGGCACGAGTCGCTGGTCAAGCCGGCCTCGCACTGCACCAACTGCGGGACGCCGGTCAAGCCATACGACAACATCCCCGTGCTCTCCTGGCTGTTGCTGCGCGGGCACTGCCGCGGCTGTGGGGCGCCGATCTCAGCGCGCTACCCGCTCGTCGAGGCGCTCACGGCGGCGCTGTGCGCGGGTGCCGTGCTCGCTCATCACACCGCCGGCGGCATCGCCTTGAGCGTCGCGCTGATCCTGCTGGTCGTGCCGGCCGCGTTCATCGACCTCGAGCATCGGATCATCCCCAACAAGATCACCGGCCTCGGCGCGGTGCTCGCGCTCGCGATCGGGCTGGCGCTCGATCCGGCCGGCGAGCCCGAACGCCTGATCGCCGCCGCCGCAGCCGGCGGCTTCCTGCTGGTCGCAGCGCTCGCCTATCCGGGCGGCATGGGCATGGGGGACGTCAAGCTCGCCGGGATGATGGGGCTGTTCCTCGGCGCGAGCGTCGCGCCGGCGCTCCTGATCTCGTTGCTCGCGGGTGTGATGCTGGGCGTCGTCGTGATCGCGCGCAAGGGCGCGCAGGCAGGGCGCAAGACGGCGATCCCGTTCGGCCCGTTCCTCGCGCTGGGGGCGCTCGTCGCGGTGTTCGTCGGACATCCGCTCGTCGATGTCTACGTCAACCACTTCCTTCACTAAAGCGCCGCGGGCTTGCCGCCGATACCGATCCTGCGGACGATCCGCCCGCCGTCTGAAGCGCCCTATTCGAGATGCGACTCCCTTCACGAATCCCCTCGCTCCCCATGAGCATCCCCCTGCACTTCGGGCGCCGCTCCGGCGAGGACCTCGTCGGACTCGACATACAGCCTGGCTTCGTCGCGGCGGTCCAGGCGCGTGTCAACGGGTCGATCGTGGCCGAACGGGCCGCCACGGTGGCGCTTCCCGCCGATTCGGTGCGTGACGGTGAAGTCACCGACGAGGACGCCCTCAGCGAGGCGCTGCGCGAGCTGTTCGGCGGCAGTGGCCTCGGCAAGCGCGTGCGCGTCGGCGTCGCCAACCAGCGCACGGTGCTGCGCACGCTCGAGCTGCCCCCGGTGACCGACCACAAGGAACTCGCGGCCGCGGTCAACTTCCAGGCCCAGGACCAGGTACCGATGCCGCTCAACAACGCAGTCATGGACTTTCACCCGCTCGGCATCGTCGACACGCCCGCCGGCCCGCGTCAGCGCGTGGTCCTCGTTGCCGCCCAGCGCGACATGATCGAACGGCTGCTGACGGCGGTGCGCCGCGCCGGCCTGAGCGCGGCGGGGGTCGACCTGTCGGCCTTCGCGCTGATCCGCTCGCTCTACCGCCCCGACCCCGAGCAGACCGGCCGCGTGCTCTACCTGAACGTCGACGGCTTGACCAACCTCGCCATCGCCGAGGGCAAGATATGTCGCTTCACCCGCGTGGTCGGCAGCGGCTTCGAGGGCATGGCCAGCGAGCTGGCCGAGCGCCGCAGCATCGCCCTGACCGAGGCGCGCGCCCTGCTGGCGGGGGTCGACCTCAACGCTTCCGCGACGGCCGAGCCGGAGTTGCCCGTCGCCCACGAGCCCGACCTAGAGGCCGGCGCGCTCGCGGACGCGACGCCCGAGCAGGCGCCGGGTGACGGTGAGCAGCCACAGAGCGCTGAGCAGGCCGAGGAGAGCGAGCGCGCGATGAGCTATGAGGAGCTCGCCGCCGTGGACAGCGTTCCCGAGGCGCAGGCGCCGCAGTCCGATGCCGATCTGCGCGCGGTGCTCGAGAACGGCATCCGCGACATCTCCGGCGAGGTTCGCAACTCGCTCGACTTCCACCGCTCCCAGGAGGGCGGAGGCGATGTCTCGCACGTCGTGATGAGCGGCTGTGCACAGGACATCCCCGGCTTCGCCGAGGCGCTGCAGAGCTCGCTCGGCGTCGAAATCCGCTGCGAGGAGGTGGGGATGCTCGACGGGGGTCTCGCAGCCGGCGTCTCCCCGCACCGGCTGGCGATCGCGACCGGGCTCGCGGCCGCGGAGGCTCCGCAATGAGAGCCGTCAACCTGATTCCCGCCGACCAGCGAAGCGGCCAGCCGGTCGGCGCCGGGCGCTCGCAGGGCGCCGCCTACGCCGTCCTCGTGCTGATCGCCGGCCTGGCGGTGATGGCGTATGCGTACGGCAGCGCCAATCACCAGATCGCAGGCCGCCGCGCGCAGGCCGCGTCGATCGCCGCCGAGGCGCAGCAGGCCCAGGCAGCGGCGGAACGGCTAACGCCGTACACGAGCTTCATCGCGCTGCGCGAACAGCGCACGCAGACCGTCAAGACGCTGATGGACTCTCGCTTCGACTGGGCGCACGTCCTGCACGAGTTCGGCCGCGTGCTGCCCTCGCGGGCGTCGATCACCTCGCTCAGCGGCACCATCGGCTCCGGCTCGGCGAGCTCCTCCGCTTCGAGCTCCAGCTCTTCCAGCTCCAGCTCCTCCAGCTCGAGCTCCAGCAGCGCACAGGTGGCCTCCACGACGCCGCCCGGCAGCGTGCCCAACTTCACGCTCTCCGGTTGCGCCGCCAGCCAGTCGACCGTCGCGTTGACGCTCGAGCGCCTGCGCCTGATCGACGGCGTCAGGGAAGTGACGCTCCAGACCTCCTCCTCGTCCTCCTCGGGCGGGGGCGGCGGAGCCAGCGGCTGCCCGGCCCACGACCCGACGTTCTCGGCGACGGTCAGCTTCGACCCGCTGCCGGCGTCCTCCGCTGTGGCCTCCGCCACCAAGACCGTGTCGGACTCGACCGGCGCCGCCGCCTCAGCGGTCGCGCCCACGACCTCGGGGGTGAGCGCGAGATGACCGGACGCGATCGCATAGTCCTGATCGGCGTGGTCGTCGTGGCGATCCTCGCCGCGGCGTGGATGCTCGTCGTCTCGCCCGAGCGCAAGCAGGCGAGCCAGCTGAGCTCCGAAGTCGCCGCCGACCAGACCCAGCTTGCGAGCGCCGAAGGCAAGCTCGCGAGCGCGCACGCCGCGCAGTCGCAGTACGCAGCGGCCTACGCCTCGGTCGTGAGCCTGGGCAAAGCCGTGCCTCCCAGCCAGGAAGTGCCGGCGCTGATCGACCAGCTCGCGCAGGCCTCCAACCAGAAGAACGTCAACTTCGCGTCCATCGCGGGTAGCTCCGCCAGCGGCTCGAGCTCGTCGTCGAGCGCGGCGGCGGCCGGCTTCACGCAGCTGCCGTTCACGTTCACCTTCGAAGGCAGCTACTTCGATCTCGAACACCTCTTCAGCCAGCTGACCGACTTCGCCACGCTCAGCGCCACCGGCGACCTGGAGGTCAACGGCCGCCTGCTGACCATCCAGAGCGTCAAACTCGCGCCCGTGGCGAGCGGACCCGAAGCGGGCAACACCGCCTCGAGCGATCTCACCGGCACGATCACCGCCACCGCGTACGTGCTGCCGGCCAGCCAGGGCCTCACCGGCACGGGCAGCGCCGCGTCCGCTGCGGGCACGACGCCCGCGTCCGGCACGACGGCGCCCAGCTCCTCCAACGCTCCCGCGATCGTGAGGGTGAACCCATGAACGAGTTCCTGAGCTCTCTGAAGGCCGATCTCCTCGATCGGCGTCTGCTGCCGCTCGTCGCGCTGGTCGCGGCCGGGCTGGTGGCCGCGGTCGCCTACACCGTGCTCGGCGGCGGGGGCTCGAGCGCGGCACCGGCGGCGACGCTGGCAAGCGGTCCCGCACCTGCCGCGTCCGGCATCGCGATCAACCAGACGAGCCCGGAAAAGGCCGTCGCGGAGACGACCGGCGGTGCCGCTGTCCAGCGTGGCGGCAAGGTCCGCAACCCCTTCACGCCGCTGCCCGAACCGAAGGCGAAGACGGCTGCCACCGGCAAAGCCGCCTCGAGCAGCGCGAGCTCCTCCAGCTCTTCGTCCTCGAGCTCGTCTTCCTCGGGCTCGGGTGCCTCCAGCCCGACGCCGCCGGCCACGCCGGCCAAGCCGTCGAAGCCCACGACCGTGTATCACGTGGCCGTGCTGTTCGGCGAACTGCCCGCCGGCACGACCGCGGCGACCGCGCAGCTGACGCCGTATGAGAACCTCAAGCTGCTCACGCCGCTGCCGTCGGTCAAGCAGCCGCTGATCGTCTTCAGGGGCGTCACCGTCGGGGGCAAGAGCGCGACGTTCACGCTCGTGGGCGAAGCGATCCTGCACGGCAACGCGACCTGCCGTCCCAACGCCTCGCAGTGCGAAGCGATCGACCTGCAGACGGGGCAGTCGGAGCAGCTCGAATACCTGGAGCCGAGCGGCCTCCTCGTGACATACGAACTGCGAATCGTGAGCATCGTCTCCAGCAAGGCATCCAGCGCGGCGGTCAAGAGCATTCTCGGCGACGAGTCCAAGGCCGGACGCGAACTGCTCCGCCACGCCGGCCTGGACGCGGTTCCCGGCCTGCGCTACTCCGCGCGGCGGGGTGTGCTCGTGTACGCCGGGCATCGGGCGTTCGGGGCGCGCGCTCACGCCGCCGCGCACGGGCGCCACCGGCGCTGAGCCGCCCGCGCAAATAAGCTAGGAGCCATGGAGCTCCGTCTGATCACCGCCGGCGAGTCGCACGGCCCGGGCTTGACATGCATCGTCGAGGGTCTGCCCGCGGGCCTCGAGCTATCCCCGGAGGACCTCAACCGCGACATGGCGCGCCGCCAGCTCGGTCACGGCCGTGGCGGGCGGATGAAGATCGAGCGCGACGCCGCGGAGGTCACAGGAGGGGTGCGCCACGGGCGCACGCTCGGCGGTCCGATCGCCCTGCAGGTCGCCAACCGCGACTACGCCAACTGGGAGGAGCGGATGAACCCGTGGCCGGTCAGCGCCGACGGCGCCGAGGTCCACCTGCCGCGTCCCGGTCACGCCGATCTGGTGGGCACGCAGAAGTACAAGCAGAGCGACGTGCGCAACATCCTCGAGCGCGCCTCCGCGCGCGAGACCGCCGCGCGCGTGGCCGGCGGGGGCGTGTGCAAGGCGTTCCTGCGGGCGCTGGGCGTGAGCGTCCACTCGCACGTGATCCAGATCGCCTCCGTGCACGCGCCCGAGCGCGAGCTGGCGCTGACCGAGGCGGACTTCGCGGAGGTCGACAGCTCGCCCGTGCGCTGCCTGGACGCGGACGCGTCGAAGGCGATGGTGCGCGAGATCGATGCGTTGCGCAAGGCCAACGAGTCGCTCGGGGGCGTGTTCGAGGTGCAGGCGTTCGGTCTGGTGCCTGGCCTCGGCTCGCACATCTCCTGGGAGGAGCGCCTGGACGGGCGCCTGGCGATGGCGATCTGCTCGATCCAGGCGATCAAGGGCGCCTCGATCGGCGATGCCTTCTCGGTGGCCGGCGTGCCCGGCTCGGAGGCCCACGACGAGATCTTCTACGCGCCCGAGCGCGGCTACTACCGCGAGACCAACCGCGCCGGGGGGCTCGAGGGCGGCATGACCAACGGCGCGCCGCTGATCGTGCGCGGCGCGATGAAGCCGCTGCCGACGCTGACCAAGCCGCTGCGCTCGGTCGACACCGAGACGCACGAGCCGGCGCAGGCGCTGCGCGAGCGCACCGACTCGTGCACGGTGCCCGCCGCGGGCGTCGTCGCTGAGGCGATGGTCGCGCTCGTGCTCGCGGACGCCTACCGGCGCAAGTTCGGCGGCGACCACGTCGACGACGTGCGCCAGGCCGTGGACGCCTACACGGACCGCATCGGATGGCATTCGTCCTGATCGGCTTCATGGGCGCCGGCAAGTCGACCGCCGCCCGCGAGCTCGCCGCGGCGCTCGGCGGCGAGGCGCTCGACAGCGACGCGCTGCTGGCCGAGCGCTTCGGCCACCCCGTCGCGCGTGAGTTCGAGCTGCGCGGCGAGGCGGCGTTCCGAGCGGCCGAGGAGGAGCTCGTGTGTCAGCTGCTCGGCGACGCCGGCGCGGATGCGGTGATCGCGCTCGGCGGCGGCAGCGTCACCTCCGAGCGCGTGCGCGACGCGCTGGCGGAGCACGTGACCGTGCTGCTGGACGTCGAGCCGGAGACAGCGTGGGAGCGCGTGCGCGCGCAGCAGGGGGGAGCCGAGCGGCCGCTGGCCGCCGAGCGCGAGCAGTTCCTCGCTCTGTACGACAGCCGTCGCGGGCTGTACGAGCAGCTCGCCGATGCGACGCTCGCGGACCTGCCGCCCGGCGCCGCCGCGCGCGCCGCCGACGCCCTGCGCGCGCTGTCGAGCGCGCCGCACGGCAGCCGCATGCTGTGGGCGCACTCGCGCTCGGGCGAATACCCGGTGCTGGTCGCGCGCGGGCTGCTGGATGCCAGCCACGCCGGGTCCCTGGCGGCGCTCTGGCCTCTCGATCGTTCGTGCTCGCGTCCGTTCAGCGTCAGCGACGAGACGGTCAGCGCGCTTTACGGCGATCGGCTCGGTCGGATGGCGGGGACGGTCGTGATCGCGCCCGGCGAGGAGCACAAGACGCTTGCCAGCGCCGAGCGGGTGTGGCATGCGCTGGTGCGCGGTGGCATGACCCGCGCCGATCACCTCGTCGCGCTCGGCGGCGGCGTCGTCGGCGATCTCGCCGGCTTCTGCGCGGCCACCTACCAGCGCGGCGTGCCCGTCGTGCAGGTCCCGACCACGCTCGTCGCCCAGGTCGACTCCGCCTACGGCGGCAAGACGGGCGTGGACCTGCCGGAGGCGAAGAACTACGTCGGCGCCTACCACCAGCCGGCGGGCGTGCTCGTGGACCCGGACACGCTCTCGACGCTGCCGGCGGCCGAGCTCGCGGCCGGCTGGGTGGAGGTGCTGAAGACGGCGATGATCGCCGGCGGCTGGCTGTGGCAGGCAGTGTCCGACGGCGGCGAGATCGACGAGCGCGTGATCCTCGCGTGCGCGCGCACGAAGCTCGCGGTCGTCGCTGCCGACGAGCGCGATGGGGGACGCCGCCAGGTGCTGAACCTCGGGCACACGGTCGGGCACGCGATCGAGACCGCCAGCGGCTACGGCCGCTATCGCCACGGCGAAGCGGTCGGCCTCGGGCTGCTGGCGGCGCTCACGCTCTCCGGGCAGGAGCAGCTGCGCGAGCGGGTGCGCGCGCTGCTGCTCGCGCGCGATCTGCCGGTCACGCTCGACGGCACGCCGCTGGACGCGGTGCACGAGGCGCTCGCGCGCGACAAGAAGCGCGTGGGGGCGAGCGTCCCGTTCGTGCTGGTGCGAGCGCCGGGCGAGGTCGAGTTCGGCTGCGAGGTGGCGCCCGAGGACGTTCGGGCGGCGGTCGCGGAGCTTTCGGCATGAGCGCGCAGGGCAATCGCATCGAGGTGATGCACGGCGTCAACCTGGATCAGCTCGGACGCCGCGACCCGCTGCTGTACGGCACGCTCACGCTGGCGGAGCTCGAGCAGCGGATCGACGCCGACGCGCGCGCGCTGGGTCTCCAGGCACGCTTCTTCCACACCAACCACGAGGGAGACTTCGTCGAGCATCTGCACTCGCTGCGCGACGAGGCCGACGCGATCCTCCTGAACCCCGGCTCGTGGACGCACTACGCGTGGGCGATCCGCGACGCGCTCGAGATCGCCGCGCTGCCGGCGCTCGAGATACACCTGTCCGACGTGCAGAACCGCGAGCCATGGCGGCGCGTGTCGGTGATCGGCGAGCTGTGCTTCGCGACCATCTCCGGACGCGGCCCCGACGGCTACCGCGACGCGCTCGCGCAGCTGCGCGACGAGCTCCGGCGAGGAGCGGCGTGAGCGCGCACGGCGGCCCGCACGGCTGGGACCCGGGCGGGCGCGACCCCGACTCCGTGCGCGTGGCGCGGCTGTCGCGCAAGCTGGGCGAGCTCGAGCTCGACGGGCTGCTCGTCGACACGCTCGTGAACGTGCGCTATCTGACGGGCTTCACCGGTAGCCACGGGCTGGTGCTTGCCGTCGGCGACGGCGCGCGCGCGCGGCTCGGCCGGCATCGCTTCCTCACCGACTTCCGCTACACGACGCAGTCGGCCGAGCAGGTCCCCGAAGCGTTCGAGCGCGAGATCGTCGCCGGCGACCTGCTCGAGCACCTCGCCTCCTCGCTCGCGCAGCGCGAAGGGCAGAGCGGACGGCTGGGCTTCGACGACACGAGCCTGACCGTCAAGGCGCACAGGCAGCTCGCGGAGCTGCTTGGAGAGCGCTGGGAGCTGGTGGCCCACGCGGGCGCCGTCGAGCGGCTGCGCGCCGTCAAGGACGTGGGCGAGATCGCCCGCATCCGCGCGGCGTGCGAGCTGGCCGACGAGGCGCTGCGCACGGTGCTCGAAGACGGCCTCGTCGGTCGCACCGAGCGCGAGGTCGCGCTGGAGCTCGAGCTGCGCATGCGCCGCCTCGGGGCGCGGGCGCCGAGCTTCCCGTCGATCGTGGCCGCGGGCCCCCACGGCGCGCTCCCGCACGCCGTGCCGCGCGCGCACGAGATCCCCCGCGACGTGCTCGTGACGATCGACTGGGGCGCCCTGCACGAGGGCTACTGCTCGGACTGCACGCGCACGTACGCCACCGGCGAGGGGATCTCCGCGCAGGCGCGCGAGATCTACGAGCTCGTGCTCGCGGCGCAGGAACGTGGGCTGGAAGCGGTCAGGGCGGGACCGAACGGGCGCGAGGTGGACGCGGTCGCGCGCGCGGTGATCGAGCGGGCCGGGCACGGCGAGGAGTTCGGCCACGGCCTCGGTCACGGCGTCGGCATGGAGATCCACGAGGGCCCGCGCCTGTCGCGCACGGCCCCGGATGAGCCGCTGCGCGCGGGGAACGTCGTCAGCGTCGAGCCCGGCGTGTACCTACCGGGTGTGCTCGGCGTGCGGATCGAGGACCTGGTGGTCGTCGGTGAGGACGCTCACGAGGTCCTCACGAGCCTGCCCAAGGCGCTGACGGTCGTCTCCTGAGAGCTCGCGGCCTCGCCCGCTCCGAGGCGCGAGGCAAGCGACGCTCGCCCGGCCGCGAACAGGCGCACGCCCAGCCACGCCGCCAGCGGCGCCGACCACGCGAGGAATGCCGCGGCCTGCGCGTCTGGGGAGACGTGTTCGGGCAGCCACTGGAAGCTGATCCACACGAGCACGGTGGCCGAGAGCGCGAGCACGGGCGGACGCCGCGTGTCGCGTCCGACCTCCCACGCAAGCAGCGTGAGCAGGAACGGCAGCGGGTAGTAGACGGCGTCCCACGTGTCGAGCACACAGCGCAGCAACAGCACCAGCGCGAGCGCCAGCAGCGCCTCGCGCTCGCTCAGGGTCGTGCGGCGGGCGCGCGGCCACAGCCCCACGGCCCACTCCTTGTTGGCGATCGCCAGCCCGAGCAGGACGCCCGCCAGCAGCGAGTCCTTGCGGGCGTTCGATGAGCGAGCCGCGACCAGCACCGCGGCCACGCACATGCAGGCTCCGAGGAGCTCCTCCGGGTGCCCGGTTTCGAGCGTGCGCAAGGTGATCGGGTTGGCGACGCAGATCGCGAGCGCGACCGCGCGCGCGAGCGTCGAATGTCCGCGGGCGCGCATCCGCGCCACCAGCCATACGCCCAGCCCCGCCGTGGCGAGCAGGCAGGGCAGCGCGACCATGCGGTAGACCGCCAGCGCGCCGCCGCCCCACAGCCCCGGTAGCAGCGCGAACGGGGCGCGCTCGACCAGCGAGCCGCCGTAGGCGGGCGCGAGCCGCAGGAAGCCGAGCACGTGCCCGTGCACGAGCGCTTCGAACGCCGGCCGCGACTCGACTTCGTAGTCGCCCCACGCAAAGCCGTAAAGGCCGAGCCACGCCATCGCCGCGCAGCCACCGGCCGCGACGAGCGCGCACAGGGCATTCTCGCGCAGGCCTTGGCGCATGGGTTGGCATCGGCGTCTGCGCGCGCGGGCTTGAGCGCGCGAGAGCGAGTATGTTCGTCGCCGCAGCTGCACCCACCCCGCATCCGGCATTCAGGAGGTCTCGGTACACCATGCCCTCGCTTCTCGATCTGACCAGTCAGGGGGATGTCGGCACCATCTCCGATGAGTCGAAGCTGTCGTCGGTGACGCTGATGACGCCGCAGCAGCTGTATGAGCTGTGGGAGCGCCAGAACTGGCAGTCGCACACGATCGACCTCACCCAGGACCGGCGCGACTGGGAGTCGATGGACGAGGATCTGCGCCGCAGGCTCGCGTGGAACCTGTCGAGCTTCTTCATCGGCGAGGAGCGGGTCACGACGCAGTTCTCGGGTCTGGTGATGGCGTATGAGAGCCAGGGCGAGGAGGCGTTCCTGACCACCCAGCAGGTCGACGAGGCCCGCCACGCGCAGCACTTCAATCGCTTCTACGAGCAGGTCCTCGGCATCGACGGCACGTTCGAGGATCGTCTGCGCCAGGCGCGGGGCGACCTCAACCCGGCGTTCATCGAGATGTTCGACGGCGTGCTCGTCGACTGGGGTCGGCGCCTGGTGGAGAACCCGCGCGACATCGAGGCGAAGGTCGACTTCGTGACGCTCTATCACATGATCATCGAGGGCACGCTCGCGCTCACCGGCCAGTGGTTCCTGACCGACTACATGGAGCGCAACGGCATCCTCCCCGGCTGGGTCGAGGGCTTCAAGCTGATCTCCCAGGACGAGCACCGCCACGTCGCCTACGGCACGTGGTTCCTGCGCGAGAAGGCCAGGGACTCCGCGCTCAGGCAGCGCATCGCCGCGCGGACCGCGGAACTGATCCCGCTGGCCGCGGCCGTGCTCGTCCCCGCGGGCGAAGACCCCGAGAACTACTCGATCCTGGATTACTCGATGGAGGAAACCAACACGTTCGCGTTCAACGCGCTCAACCGGCGGCTGAAGGTCATCGGCATCGACCTCGCCGGTCTGGCGGCGGCGGCGTAGACGGATCGCGGCGCGCCCGGCCCCGCCTGCCCCGTCGCTGCCGTGATTTGGCGCCATGTTATGGTGCTCTGGGAGCGACGTGCGCCTATCGGGTGACCCGCGCGCAAATGAAATGAGGCGGGCCGTGTCCAGCATTGCCGTGGTTGGTTGGCTCCAGAGATATGCGAGGTATGAGCTTGCCGCCCTCGCTTATCGCCGACCGTCCAGCTGATCGCAGGGCTGGGCGCACAGCCGGCAGGCCGCTCGCGCGGCGCCGTGAGGATGGGGGGACGTTGCGGGTGGCGATGCTCGCTCCGCCCTGGATCTCGGTGCCGCCTCCGGGCTATGGAGGAGTGGAGGCGGTGGTGAGCGTGTTGAGCGAGGCGCTCGTGCGCCGAGGCAACGACGTCACCCTGTTCTGCGCCCCGGGGTCGACATCGACGGCGCGGGTGGTCACGTTGCTGGAGGAGTCGCATCCCGATGAGATCGAGCGCTCGCTGTTCGAGGTCGATCACGTGGCGCGGGCCTTCGCCGCGATCGATCGCGCCCGTGGGGCGTTGCAATTCGATGTGGTGCACGATCACTGTGGATTCACGGCGCTCGGCATGGCTGACCGGCTGGACACTCCGTTGGTGCACACGCTGCACGGTCAGTTCACGAATGCCACGGCGGCTTTCTATGAGCGACACGAGTCCAAGGCGACGCTGGTGGCGATCAGTCGCGCACAGCGTGCGAAGGCGCCGCAGGCGATGCGTGGAGTGGCGGTGATCCCGAACCCGATCGATGTGCACGGCTGGCCGATGCAGGAGCGCAAGGAGGACTACGTGCTGTGGATCGGGCGGATGACGGCTGAGAAGGGGCCGCACCGTGCGATCGCTGCAGCACGTGTGGCTGGTGTGCCGCTCGTGCTTGCCGGTGTGATCCAGCCCGGACAGCAGTCCTTCTTCGACCGCGAGGTCGCACCCCACATCGACGGCGATCGCGTGAGGTTCCTGGGCGAGGTCGGCGGGGCGCTCAAGCGCTCGCTGTTCGCCGGTGCCCGGGCGTTGTTGATGCCGATCAGCTGGGAGGAGCCGTTTGGCATGGTGATGATCGAGGCGCTTGCGTGCGGCACACCGGTCATCGCGTTCCCGGCGGGCGCAGCGAGCGAGCTGGTGCTCGACGGGCACACGGGTTTCCTCGTGGGCGACGAGAGCGCGATGGCGGCCGCCATCGGCTGCCTTGGACGCATCTCCGCGCGCGACTGCCGCGCGTGGGTCGCGGAGCACTGCGACGTCGACGTCGTCGCCGAGGCGTATGAGTCGGCGTATCTGGCGGCCGCGTGCCGGCGAGAACAGAGGAGCGCCGTTGTCTGAGCGTACCGTCAGCGTGCTCGATGGCAGCACGTTCGTGGTCAGCGACCACCTTGGCGACATCCGCACTGAAGAGGGGCGCGAGCACGGCTTCTTCTGTGACGACACGCGCTTCCTGTCGCGCTGGGTGCTGAGCGTCGACGAGGCGCCGCTGGAGGTGCTCGGGCTCGACCAGGCTGAGCATTTCGCGGCGCGGTTCTTCCTGACGCCGCGTGTCGGCCCTGAGGATGCCGCGCCATGTTCGGTCATGCGCCGCCGCGTGGTCGACCACGTGTGGATGGAGGAGCTGTCGGTCATCAACCACCGCCACGAGAGCAGCACGATCCGCATCGCGATCGAGCTGGGCACGGACTTCGCCGACATGTTCGAGGTCAAGGATGACTCGGTACAGGCGCGGGAGATCGCTTACCGAGGCGACGCCTGCTCGCTGACGCTCTCCTACCGGCGGGGCGACTTCCGCCGCTCGGTGACGGTCGCCTCGAGCGAGCGCGCGGCGGTGACGCGCGAGGGATTCACCTACTCGCTGACGCTCGCGCCGGGCGAGGCGTGGTCGACGACTCTCACGATCACGCCGGCGGCGGTGCAGCGCACGGCGGTGTTCGCACAGCGCGCCGCCCGAGGCAGCCTCGACGCGATGAGCGCGTCCAAAGCGGCAGAGCTCGACCGGTGGCTGGCTCGCGCTCCCGCGCTTGCCGCGAGCGACCCTGGGCTGATGCGCACCTATCACGCCAGTCTCAGCGACCTCGGGGCGCTGCGCCTGCCACCGGACATCAGCGAGGGCGCCACGTTGCCGGCGGCCGGGCTGCCGTGGTTCATGGCGCTGTTCGGCCGCGACAGCATCATCACCAGCTTCCAAGCGCTGCCATACCTGCCCGAGCTCGCAGCCACCACGCTGCGGGTGCTCGCGGCTGCCCAAGCCCACGATCGGGACGACTTCCACGAACGCGAGCCCGGGAAGATCCTGCACGAGCTGCGCTTCGGCGAGCTGACCGACAGCGGCGCTCGACCTCACTCCCCGTATTTCGGATCGGCCGATGCGACCCCGCTGTTCCTGGTCCTGCTGGATGAGTATCACCGCTGGAGCGGCGACGACGAGCTGGTGCGGGCGCTCGAGCCGAGCGCCCGCGCGGCCCTCGCCTGGATCAACGACAGCGGTGACGCGGACGGCGATGGATACGTCGAGTACGCCAGGAGAAACCTCTCCAGCGGTCTCGTCAACCAGTGCTGGAAGGACAGCTGGGACGCGATCCAGTTCGCCGATGGCACGCCTCCGCGGGGCCCGATCGCGACATGCGAGATCCAGGGCTACGTCTACGACGCGCTGCTGCGAACCGCGCGCCTGGCTCGCGAGGTGTGGGACGACCCGCACCTGGGCGAGCAGCTGGAGCGGCAGGCGAGCGACCTGCGCGAGGGCTTTCACCGTGACTTCTGGATGCCGGAGCGAGGGTGCCACGCGGTGGCGCTCGACGGCGAGAAGCGCCAGATCGACAGCCTGACATCCAACATCGGGCATCTGCTGTGGTCCGGCCTGCTCGACGACATCGAGGCAGCCGCCACCGCGCACCGGCTGCTGCAGAGCGAGCTGTACTCGGGTTGGGGCGTGAGGACTCTCGGTGACAACGAGGCCGGATACAACCCCCTCGGCTACCACACAGGCACGGTATGGCCGCACGAGAACTCGCTCATCGCGGCCGGGCTCGCGCGCTACGGCCATCACGAGCAAGCCGCCACGATCGCCGCCGCGATGCTCTCCGCGGCGCCACACTTCGAGTATCGCCTGCCGGAGGTCTTCGCCGGCTACCCGGCCGCGGTCACATCCGTGCCCGTCGCCTACCCGACCGCCTCGCGCCCCCAGGCCTGGGCGGCCGGCGCTCCTCTGCAGCTGCTCACCACGCTCCTCGACCTACAGCCTGGCTTCGCCAACACCAATCGTGAGCTACCACAGAACCTTGGCCACATCTCACTGCAACCGAGCGGAAGATAGGAAGCGACATGGATATAGAGACCACAGACGACAACGACGCCATAGCGGTGCTCGTCAAGCGTCTGGCCCGACCCCATCCCTCCGGCGGCACGGTGATCGAGCGCCCGGTGATACTCGCCGAGGGCACACGCTCGACGGCGATCTTCGCCTGGATCGCCGACCACGGCGGCGCGCCCGACTCGACGCTCCCGCTTGCGCGAAGCAAGGGCCTGCACAGCCCAAGCCCGACTGCGGCGGCCGAACGCCACGCCACCCAGGCACGGCGCTACATCCTGCCCGCGCACGCATTCAACTGACAGGGCGCACGGCCGGGCCAATTCAAGAAGGTGTCCAGAACGTATCCGGACGCGGGCGTGCCAGGCGTCGTGAAACCTGGGCAGCCGATCAGTCGACGCGGCGCAGCTTCGCGAGCGGCACAACAACGATGCGGTCGGAGCAGGGGCTCCGAGGGCATCGTCGTGACCTCGACCATCGCCTTGTCGCCGTCGAGCAACTCGACCACGCCGCCTCTGGCGCCCGCGTGCGCCGTTTCGGTGTCGGCGGCCAGCTCGACGGTGTCGTACAGGGCGATCTCGTGCAAGGACGGCAACCACATTGGCTAGGCTAGGCCCACGGCTTCTGCGTTTAGCAAGCCGAATGCCGACACTCGGCGACATCCTCAACAAAGGTTCGCCGCGGCGCATCGTCGGATCCGTTGTAGGGCCAAAAATCCTAGATTTGCAGGCATTTTCTTGATTTCAACAAACCAATTCAAAAACGGAAACCACATCGAGGTCGACGGCACCGTCTTCAAGATCCTCGAGTTCCAGCACGTCAAGCCGGGCAAGGGCGGCGCGTTCGTGCGCACGAAGCTGCGCCGGGCCGCGGACGGCAACGTGATCGACAGGACGTTCAGGGCGGGGGAGAAGTTCCGCCCGGTGCGCACGGAGTCGCGGACGATGCAGTTCCTGTACGCGGACGGCAGCGACGCGCACTTCATGGACAGCGAGTCCTTCGAGCAGATCGCGATCCCCGAGCGAGCGGTGCAGGACGCGCTGCGCTGGATCACGCCGAGCAGCGAGGTCGACGTGCTGTTCATCGACGATCAGCCGGGCGACGTGCAGCTGCCGAGCTCGGTCGAGCTCGCGGTCAGCCAGACGGACCCGGGGCTGCGCGGCGACTCGGTGTCCGGCGGCGGCACCAAGCCGGCGACGCTGGAGACCGGCGCGGTCATCCAGGTGCCGCTGTTCGTCGAGCCGGGGCAGCGCATCAAGGTGGACACGCGCTCCGGCGACTACGTCGCGCGCGTCTGAATGCGGCGCTCCGATCAGCGCCGGGCGGCCGTGATCGCGCTCTATCAGCACGACCTCACCGGCCGCCCGCTGGCGGAGACGCTGAAGCCGGACGCGTCGCTGTTCGCGCGTGCGCTCGCACACGCAGCGGCCGATCGCGCGGAGGAGCTCGACGAGGTGATCGACCGGCACGCCCACGGCTGGTCGGTGCAGCGGATCCAGCCGCTGGAGCGCAGCATCATGCGCGTGGCGCTGATCGAGATCCTGCACCCGGACGCGGCCCCGGCCGATGAGCCGATCCCGCCGGAGGGGGCGATCGAGGAGGCGGTGGAGAGCGCCAAGACGTTTTGCGGCGCGGACGCGCCCGGCTTCGTCAACGGCGTGCTGGGCGCAGTCCTGCGCGAGGTGCGCGAGAATGCGCGCATCCCATGAGCAGCGTCGAGCGCCTTGACGAGTTGATCGCACGCTTGGAGCGGGCCGGAGAGCAGCTGCGCTCGGGCGAGCTCTCGCCGGACGCGGCCGCGACGATGGTCGAGGACTGCGCGTCGCTGGCGACGCAGGCGGCGGCGGAGCTCGAGCAGCTCACCCGCGCCGAGGTCTCCGCTCCGGCGCCCGGCCAGGACACCCTTCTATAGGTGCCCTCCATCCACCCGTCCGCTCCCGCTGTGATCGCCAGCTACCCTGATCACCTGCGCGAGGAGGTCGAGCGCTACCTGGCGCAGCTGACCTTCGCCGAGGAGCCGATCACGGCGGGGCTGGACGAAGCGATGCGCTACTCGCTGCTGGCCGGCGGCAAGCGCATCCGCCCGGTGCTCGCGCTGGCGACCGCGCGCACCGTCGGGCTGGAGCAGCGCGAGGTGCTGCCGCTGGCGGGCGCGATCGAGCTGATCCACACCTACTCGCTGATCCACGACGACCTGCCGGCGATGGACGACGACGAGCTGCGCCGCGGCTCGCCGACGTGCCACGTGAAGTTCGGAGAGGACGTCGCGATCCTCGCCGGCGACGGCCTGTACGCGGAGGCGTTTCGCCATCTGCTGACCCATCAGCGCTCCGCGCCCGAGCGCGTGCTTGCCGCCGCGGCGGAGCTGGCCGCGGCGACGGGTGTGAACGGCATGGTCGGCGGGCAGTATGCGGACGTGAGCCCGCGCACGCCGTCCGGTCCCGCCGCTCTGCGGCGGCTGCACGAGCTCAAGACCGGACGTCTGATCGGTGCGTCGGTGCTCTGCGTACTACTGTTGACGGGGATCGACGATGGGCCGCGGACGGCTCCATTCCGCAGGTTCGCCGCGGAGCTGGGCGTGCTGTTCCAGATCGTGGACGACATACTTGATGTGACAGGCACCGACGATGCACTTGGAAAGCCACGAGGAAGCGATGAGCGTCACGGGAAGCGCACGTACGTGAGCGAGTTTGGGATAGAGCGCGCCAGGGAGCTCGCCGCAGAATCGCATCGGATGGCGCGCGAGGCGCTCGCCGAGGTGGCCGCCGACTCCCCGGTCGAGGACGCCACGGCGGAGCTCGAGGGGATCGCCGACTTCATCTACACACGGACCTCATGACCCTGCTGGAGAACATCGACGGCCCCGAGGACCTGCGCGGACTCTCCGAGCAGGAGCTCCAGCAGCTTGCACAGGAGGTGCGCGAGCACATCATCGACACCGTCGGGGAGATCGGCGGGCACTTCGGCGCCAACCTCGGCACGTGCGAGCTCGCGGTGGCGTTGCACTCGGTGCTGGAGTCCCCGCGCGACAAGATCCTGTGGGACGTCGGCCACCAGGCCTACCCGCACAAGATCCTCACCGGCCGGCGCGAGCAGCTCAGCACGATCCGCCAGTACCACGGCCTCGCGCCGTTCTGCTCGATCGCGGAGTCCCCGCACGACATCATGGGCGCCGGACACGCGTCGACGTCGATCGGCTACGCGGTCGGGATCAAGGAGGGCATGCGCTACCTCGAGTCCGCGGAGGACGGGAAGGTGGTGGCGGTGATCGGCGACGGCGCGATGACCGGCGGCGTGGCGTTCGAGGCGATCGGCCAGGCGGGCGGGCTGGGCACGCCGATCGTGGTCGTGCTCAACGACAACGGCATGTCGATCGCGCCGAACGTGGGCGCGCTGTCGCGCTACTTCAACCGCGTGCGGCTGAACCCCAAGCTGTGGCACGCGCGCTCGGGCGTGGAGGGCGGCCTGAAGAGCCTGCCGGGCGGGATCGGCTCGGCGTTCGAGCGGCTGGGGCCGCACCTGAAGGAGTCGATCAAGGCGTTCTGGGCGCCCGGTCTGTGGTGGGAGGAGCTCGACTGGGCCTACATGGGCGTGATCGACGGCCACGACGTGCGCGCGCTGCGGGAGGCCCTGCGCGAGGCGCTCTCGGCGCAGCGCCCGGTGGTGGTGCACATCGCGACGGTCAAGGGCAAGGGCTTCGCCCCCGCCGAGGATGGCGGCCTGGAGGGGATGGAGAAGTGGCACGCGGCCAAGCCGAAGTCGATCCTCAACGGGTCTCCCACGCGCCCGGCGCCGGCGGCTAACGGCTCGGGCAAGGGCGCGGCGAGCGCGCCGCCGCCGCAGTACACGCAGGTCTTCGGCGAGGCGCTCGTGCGCGAATGCGAACGCGACGAGCGTGTGGTGGGCATCACCGCGGCGATGAACTCGGGGACGGGCCTGAGCATCCTGCAAAAGGCGATGCCCGAGCGCTACTTCGACGTCGGCATCGCCGAGCAGCAGGCGATCCTGTTCGCCTCCGGGCTGGCGCTCGAGGGCGTCAAGCCGGTGGCGGCGATCTACTCGACGTTCCTGCAGCGCGCCTACGACCAGATCGTCCACGACGTGTGCCTGCAGAACCTGAACGTCGTGTTCGCGATGGACCGCGCGGGGCTCGTCGGCGACGACGGGCCGACCCACCACGGCGCGTTCGACATCGCCTACCTGCGCTGCCTGCCGAACATGGTGCTGATGGCGCCGCGCGACGAGGCGATGCTGGTGCACATGCTGCGCACCGCCCTGGAGTTCGACGGCCCGATCGCGCTGCGCTATCCGCGCGGAGAGGGCACGGGCGTGGCGCTGCCGCGCGAGGGCAAGGCGATCGCGATCGGCACGGGCGAGATCCTGTGCGAGGCCGATGCCGCGCCGGCGTCCGCCGGCGCAGGCCGCGTGGCGCTGATCGGCTACGGCAGCGGTGTCGGCAAGGCGCTGGCCGCCGCCGAGGAGCTGCGTCGCCAGGAGCTCGCGGTGACGGTGGTGGACGCGCGCTTTGCCAAGCCGATCGACGCCGGCCTGATGGCGCAGCTGGCGGCCGAGCACGACCTGCTGGTGACCGTCGAGGAGGGCGTGCTCGCGGGCGGGTTCGGCTCGGCGGTGTGGGAGACGCTCAACGACGCCGGCGTGACGCCGCGCATCCTCAGGGTGGGGCTGCCGGACCGCTACGTGACGCACGGCAAGCCGGCGCTGCTGCACGAGGAGGTCGGCTTCACCGGCGAGCGCATCGCCGAGCGCGTCGCCGCGGCGATGTCCGACCGCGGAGGAGCCCGCACGATCCAGGGCAGTGGCCGGCGCGGCAGCGGCCCGGCGATCGTCGGCGCCTGATCGAGCCGCGCAGGGCGGGGCGACCGCGGCCTGGCCGCGTGGACGGCCGTGCCCGGGCTGAGCCGGCTCGTTAAATGAAACGACCCGCCGGGGAGAGCGGGCCGCTTCGGGAGGAGGGATTCAGGAGAGTCGATGCTGCGCTCTCGATCGATAACCATGATGCCCGGATGGGGGTGCCGTGTGTGTGACATCGATCACATATGGTCATCTACTGCAGAAGTGCGGTTTCGCACAAGGATTTCTGCGGCTGATTTGACCGTCCGCCAGCACGCCTAGAGTCCATCGGCCGACAACGTTGGTGGGCGCTCCCGCGTGTGGCGTACCGGGCCGGGAGGAAGCGCTGTCAGAGGCGTCTATGGGTTCGATTCCTAAGCCCACCGCAGTTGTCGGCCAAGACCTAAGCTACTCGCCCGCAGACTTCGCCGGGCCGCGAAACTCTCCTGCCTTTACCGTCGAATGCTCGGCTGGTAGTCTGCTGCCTCTCGTGAGCATCGAGAGCAAGCACGGTGTAGACGAGCCGGGGTACGTCCCTCCCGAAGATGCTGGCGCGTCCGTCCCGGTGCCGCTGGAAGACTTCCTCGCCGTCCAACGTCGGGCGACGAAGCGCCAGCGGCTCGGCAAGCTACTCGTCATCGACATCGACGGCCGTCGTCTGCTCTCCGAGGAACGGAGCTACCCGCTTATCGGCGCGAAAGCGAGCGTCGAGACTGCGGGCAACATCGAACGGCGGATCACCGCGACACGACTCCTGCTCACCGGCCCCCTCGCACTCGGCTTGCGTAAGAAGACCGACTCGCGTGCGCTCTACCTCATCATTGAAGGGCCGGGATGGTCGCTCCCGTTGAAACTCAACCCGCAGACCGAAGCCCAAGCACGCGCGTTCGCGGCAGAAATCAACACACTCGCCGCTACCAGCAGCAGCAGCGCCGCCGCCGATCCGCTGTCGCTGCTCGCAAAGCTCGCCGAGCTACGCGACCAAGGCATCATCACGGCCGGCGAGTTCGAGGCTAAGAAGACCGAGCTGCTGGGCCGACTCTAGCTGTCGTCGCAGATTTTCCGTCGCGTCGGCGCGGCCTGATAACAATGGCGGCGTCGTAGAAGTCTGAGCATCGCCCGTTTGGGCAGGGCTTGGCTGTCTGCGATGGCCCGCGCGAGAGACCCCGAGCGCGACCAAGGCCAGTAGCGGGGTCGCTTTCCGCATGTCGTTTTCGGGAGGTTCTGTCGGATAGTCGCCGGTGACAACTGAATATGCGGGAGGGAGAGCTGAAGACTCTCCCTCCCGCCGCTTGCAGCGGTGGCGGAATTGGTAGACGCGGCGGACTTTCAATCCGCTGGCACCAAGTCAGAGTCCGGTCTAAGGCCCCTGGCTGCCGTGTGGGTTCGAAACCCACCCGCCGCACTTCTCATCGAGCCCCATGGGGACGAGCTGGCGCTGACCGAGGCCCTATCAAGCTACCGGTCGCGGGTTCGAGACCCGCCGTCTCCACTTGCTCAACTCCGGGTATAGCGAAACCGGGCCATCCCGGCTTTCTCGGGCGTCCGTTTGCGGCGCTATCGCTCGGCATCGACGGCCGCACCCAGCTCGCCCATGCTCACGCCGAGCGCGTCGGCGAGCTGGACGACCGTTGTCCACGCGGCGCTCGTGCGGCCCATCTCGATCCGGCCAAGTGAGCTGATCGAGACGCCCGACTTGAAGGCGAGCGATTCCTGCGTCAGTCCGCGATCTTCGCGCAGGCGTTTCAGGACGGCGGCGAGCGCCGGATCGGGAGCAGGAGCGCGAGACACCGGCAGAACATCGCATCCGCCGGGGCATAAGGTCCATAGCTAAAGCTCCCGAGCATTGACGCCCGAGCGCTTTAGGCGTACGCTGGCGGGCTCCAGCAACCTAAGTGCCCCCGCGCCGCGCTAACGGCCGGGGGCGTGGCAAAGGAGCAGTAACTCCGATGCAGCCGGAGAATATCCCGCAAGCCTTGCCCCTGGCCGCGCTCGTGTACGGCCACGATGTACGGATCGTCAGCGACCCCGCGATGCTGGACCGGGAGCTGAGCGTGCGTGGCCGTGCATCGCAGGGAGGCGCGGGGTTGGACGCCCCACGTCCGGGCAGGCTTGCGGGCTCCGGTGCCCTCCAATACGGCGAACTCAAGATCGACACCCGCTCGCGCGTCGTGACATACGGCCTGCTCCCGGTCGAGCTTCGCCGCCGCGAGTACGCGCTGCTCGCACATATGGCATCCGACCCCGAGCGCGTCTGGACACGGCACGAGCTGCTGCGCGACGTATGGGGCTTCCGCTCGGACGGCTCGACGCGCACCGTAGACGCCCACGCCAGCCGCCTACGAGCCAAGCTCGCCGCCGCTGGCGCGGTCGGCTGGGTCGTCTCGTCGTGGGGCGTCGGCTACAGGCTTGCGCCGTGAAGGCGAGCGCGATGCGTGACGTGGCCATACAGGAGACGCTCGACACGCTCGGCGCGGCGATCCGCGCAGCTCGCAGCGAGCGGGGCTTTTCACAGGAGGGGTTCGCGGCGCGCGTGGGGCTGGATCGCAGCTACTACGGCGCGATCGAGCGCGGCAAGTTCAACATCACGATAGGCACGCTCTCGACGATCGCCGCCGGCCTACAGGTGCCCGCGTGGACGTTGCTCAAGCGCGGGCGCTGATGGCACCCGCACGGAAACGCAAGCCGCGCAGCCGCGCACAAGCAGCGCTCGGACAAGCCGTCGAGCAAGTGATCGCCGAGCGGCGCGGGATCAGCCAAGAGTTCGTGGCCAAGAAGGCGGGGCTCGACGTGCGGCAGGTCAACGCGATCGTCTGCGGGCAGGCCAACCCGACGTATCTAACCCTGCTGCGACTTTGCGACGGGCTCCGAATCCCGCCCAGCGAGCTAATGCGCCGCGTCGAGGCACTGCGCCGGCCGGGGCGACGTGCGCTCTAGTCTCGACGGGCTTTGCCCTCGGCCCCAATCTGGTCATCCCAGCTACCGTCACCCCTGCGCCGCCGGATACGGATAGGCAGGTTGTAGTCAGTCGGGTCGTGTAGGCGCTCGTAATCGGTTTGGTTGAGTCGATGCTGTAGCACGCCTTCGACGCTGAGAACCGGCGCACAATCGCCGGGACCATCCCAACCGGCGACCTCAGCGAAGCCCTCGCCTCGCAGCGCCGTTGCGAGTTCAAGCGCCGGTTCAAGGTCTGTGTCTGACGACACTACGACGACGCGCTCCGCTTCCTCGCGGTGGGCGATGGAGATAAGGTCGATCGCAAGCGAGACATCGACGCCCTTCTCGATCCAAATGCCGTCGCGCTGGCGCAGGTCGCGATAACGCTCGACCAAGCGCTCGCCGCCGGCTTTCTTCCAGGCCGACGTCTGCGACTGCCATGCTCGATACCAGTCGGGGGTCTTCGCACCATCGGGACGACCTCGGTAGATGCGCACCTCCTGCAGCTGGCGTGGCCTCCCGAGCAAGGGATCGGTTCCGGACGCCAACTGCACCGCGAGTTTGAGCGGGTGCACGTTCCCAGCAATCCCGCCGCTCCCCCCAAGCCCGAATGCGTCACGAGCGCAGCTATAAATGTTCTGCCAGTCGAGCAGAACTACGACCCACACAGGCTCGTCGGTGGAAGGGCTACTGGCCATAAAAAACCCCGCCTTGCCACGCTCTAGACGTAGCAGGACGGGGAGCAATGGTCCCCATGATATCGGCAGTCTCGCGCCAAAATCAAGCCCTTGGCAGCGAGCGTCTCCGCCTGTTCCCGTCGCGTCAGGGCCACAGGAATCTTTATGTAAGGCACCTTGACAGACGCCGCCGTGTAAGGTAGCCTTACGTTATGGCTCATGTAGATCGCAACGCGCCGCGCCGGACGGCTTGCTCGGAGTCCACCTACTCGCTGATGGAGTTCATGCGGGAGTTCCCCGACGATGCCGCCTGCCTTGAGCACCTTTGGCGCTCGCGCTACGCGGCCGACGGCAAACACGCTCGTTGTCCGAAGTGCGAGCAGGAGCGGACCTTCCGCCGCTACGCGACCGGACGGCAGTCGTGGTGCTGCACAGCTTGCGGGCACCACATCTACCCGACGGCCGGGACGATCTTCCACAAGTCCTCAACGTCCTTGCACTTGTGGTTCTACGCGATGTATCTCGTGACTAGCACTCGTTGCGGAATCTCCGCGAAGCAGCTAGAGCGGTCGCTCGGCGTGTCCTACCGGACGGCATGGCGGATGCTGAACAAGATCCGTAACGAGCTGATGACCGACGACGGCAAGCAGCTACACGGGGACGTAGAGGTTGACGAGGCGTCCGTGGACGGCAAGCCCCGCAAGAAGCAAGGTCCGCCGATCAAGACACCCAACACGCGCTCAGAAGCCGCGAAACTCCGGGAACGTAGTAGAGCGACGGTCTTCGCTGCGGTTGAACGCGGCGGGAAGATCAAAGCAACCGTGCTTGAGTCCCGCAGGGGACCGGGACTCAAGAAGCAGGTCATCGAGTGGGTCTACCCGGAGTCGATCGTCTACACCGATGACTGGCCCGCGTACAACGGCCTATACGAACATTTCACGGCGCATAGCAGGATCAACCACTCCGCCGGCTACTACGTGCTCGGCGACACGCACACGAACACCGTGGAGGGTTTCTTTGGCCACTTGAAGCCGTCGATCAAGGGCACCTACCGGAAGGTGTCCCACCGCTGGCTGCAGGGCTACCTAAACGAGTTCACGTGGCGCTACAACCTGCGCTACCAGCGCGAACCGTCGATGTTCGCCGAACTCGTCGAGCGCGCCGAGCATCCCGAGGCCAAGCCGTGAGCGAGCGCAAAGCACTCGAAGCCCTACGCAGGGCAGCCGCTCGCCGCGAAGCAGCCGACGACGAGCGGCACGCCGCGTCCGCCGAGCTGCGTAAGCGCGTGCAGGACGCTCACGCGGCGGGCGTCAGTCCGACTCGGATTGCTCAGGAGGCTGGTCTGTCTCGGCAGGCCGTTTACGAAGCCCTGCAACCTTCTCAACCACGCTAAGGAAGTCATCGCGCGACGGGACCGGGACTACCAGCGGCTCGCCATCCTTTGTCGGGATCGCCTGAGTAGGCTCCGGTTCGTCTTTGTCAGCCATCTGGAACGAGGGTAGCGCTATGCGTCGATGCGTCTTTTGCGACAAAGAGATTTGGAACCGCGATCCACC
Organism: uncultured Solirubrobacteraceae bacterium; assembly: GCA_963735705.1. Classification (GTDB taxonomy): domain Bacteria; phylum Actinomycetota; class Thermoleophilia; order Solirubrobacterales; family Solirubrobacteraceae; genus Palsa-744. The sequence goes on along the minus strand of CAVTLZ010000009.1, from coordinate 74,675 downwards.
CGAGCACGTCATCCCAAAATGGATGCGAAAGCTGCGGCCACCGGGTACATGGTTCTTTACCAGCCCCCCGGTCACGCTTCAAGGCGAAAGCACGAACTCCACGCCCGCTTCACCGGGAGGCTTCTCCAAGGGGCCAGAGATCAAGACTTATGTGGTCTGCAAAGCCTGCAACGAGGGCTGGTTGGCCCGCTTGGAGTCTCGCGCCGCGCTGCTTCTACCGCCGATGATCGGAGGGATTGAGCAGCCACTTACCATCGATGAGCAAGCGTTTCTGTCCGTGTGGGCGATCAAGACGACAATGATGTGGCAGACCGTCCCGCCCAATGAGCGCCTAATCGGGCTTGAGGACTACCGCTACCTACGCGAGCATCTTGTCCCGCCCTCGGGGTTCACGGTCCGTATCGGCTGCTATGACGGCGACGGCATCACGCTCCCCTGGAGCTTCTGCGTTCCCGCCATTCTCCGCGATAACGGGCGCCCACAGCCAGATACCTCGGACACTCACCGAACCGTGCTCGCCTTCGGAAAACTCGTCTTTGAGACGGTCAGCCCGATGAGCACCGGAGAGCCCGTCGTCCGATTCCCGGACGCCACCGGACACTTCCTGCTCGACATCTGGCCGGGAGCCATCGCCGATGTCCGCTGGCCGCCCCCGTTCTGTTTCGACAACGCCGAGATGCTGCGATTTATGGACATCGCACCCGGCACCAAACTGCCCCATCCGGCCGGAAGCACCACCTAGCGGCGAAGGCGAACTCACGAGGTCGTCGGCAAGGCGTTCGCGATCCTCAGCCTGCCCCCGCTGTAGGTAGCCCATCGACGCAACAGCGGACATAGCGCCCACCTCCCGGCCCGGTCAGGCCGGGCGATAGCAGCGGCGCTAAGCCGCCGAGATCACGCTATTCAGCTTGTGCGGAACCGCACTTCTGCAGTAGATGACCATATGTGACATCGATCACATAGCCGAACACCCGGACAGGTGCGCCACCCACACAATCGCATAAGAATGCGGAGAATCCTCCGTTTGGGGCATTGACGCGCCCCGGCTGGCTCCGTAGTTTTCCGCGTCGTTGCGAGCTGGGCCCGGCCCCCCCGGGTCCAGCTCCAACATCTTGGGGGAGAGCGACCCGGGGAGCTTCTTCTCATTCTCCAGCTCCCCGGGTCGCCCCTGATGGACCGCGGCGAGCTCGATGCGGCCCGCTAGGGTTTCCGTGATGGGCAAGCGCCGTCTCGACACCCTGCTGGCCGAGCGCGGGCTGTTCCCGTCGCGCAGCAGGGCGGCCGCGTCGGTGATGGCGGGCGAGGTGCGCGTCGGTGTCGGCGAGCGCCGTGCGGCCAAGCCGGGCGAGCTGGTGGACGTGGAGGAGCGCATCAGCGTGAGCGCGCGGCCGGCGTACGTCTCGCGCGGCGGCATCAAGCTCGCCAACGCCCTCGACGCCTGCGGGCTGGACGTGCGCGGCAGGCGCGCGCTGGACGTGGGCGCTTCTACCGGCGGCTTCACCGACTGCCTGCTGCAGCGCGGAGCCCGGGAGGTGATCGCGGTGGACGTGGGCTACGGCACGCTCGACTACCGCCTGCGCAGCGACCCGCGCGTGTCGGTGATGGAGCGCACGAACGCGCGCGCGCTGACGCCCGCGATGCTCGCGCCGCCGCGCGCGGAAGGGCCGGCGGGGACCGGTTCGCTGCCGGATCTGGCGACGGTCGACGTGTCGTTCATCTCGCTCGGCAAGGTGCTGGGAGCGGTGCTCGGCTGTCTGGCGGAGCGCTACGACGTGCTCGCGCTGGTCAAGCCGCAGTTCGAGCTGGGGCGCGGGCGCGTGGGCAAAGGCGGGGTCGTGCGCGACGCGGCGGACCGGCGGGAGGCGCTGGTCGGCGCCGGCGCGGCGGCGCTCGAGCTGGGCGCGGCGGTCCTCGGCTTCTACTCCTCGGGGCTGCCCGGCCCGAAGGGCAACCTGGAGACGTTCGTGTGGCTGGCCGAGCCAGCTCGCGGAGAGGGGACGCGCGAGGCGGCGGCGCTCGAGCGGATGGCGCTGGAGGTCGAGCCGTGAGGGAGGGCGCCGCCAGGCAGATGACGGTGTTCACCCACCGCCACCCCGACGCCGCGCGCGCGGCGCTCGAGCTGCTCGCCGAGCGCGCGGCGCAGGCCGGCGTGACCCTGCGCCTGGATGAGGAGGAGACGGCGAAGCTGGGCCTGAGCGCCGCCCCGGGCCTGCTGCTCGACGCGCCCGCCAGCGATGACGTCGAGCTGTGCATCGTGCTCGGCGGCGACGGCACGATCCTGCGTGCGCTGCAGCGCTACGCGCACACCGGCGTGCCCGTGTTCGCGATCAACTTCGGCGAGATCGGCTTCCTGGCGACGGTCGAGCCGCAGGACATAGAAGACGGCATCTGCCGCGCGCTGAACGGCGACTTCGAGCTGCTGCGGCTGCCGGCGATCGTGCTCGACCGGCCTGACGACCCGGCGACGAGCGGCCGACCGGAGATCGGCTGGCAGACGGCGATCAACGACATCGCGATCCACCGCAAGGTCGGCGAGCGCGTCGCCGAGATCTCATACGCGCTCGACGGCGAGGAGGCGGGCAGCGTGCGCTGCGATGGCCTGGTGGTCGCGACGCCGGCGGGCTCGACCGGCTACAACCTCGCCAACGGCGGGCCGGTGATGGCGTGGGGAGTGGCGGGGTTCGTGGTGTCGTTCATCGCGCCGCATTCGATGACCGCGCGCGCTCTGGTGGTCGCGCCGGACGATCGGCTGACGATCCACAACCGCTCGCACGAGCCGCTGGATGTGGCCGTGGACGGGCGCCCGGCGGGAGAGATCCCGTCGGGAGGGCGGCTGCAGGCGCGCTTCGTCGACGACGTCGGCACGATCGCCCAGCTGCCCGGCTCGTCGTTCTACCGCAGGCTGCGCGAGAAGTTCGGGCGTCTGGCCAGCTAGGAACGGCCGACGGCGGGCCGCGCCAACCGCGGCCGCTCACGGCCGCGAGGGCGCCCGCAGGCCGCCTCAGGCGACCTGCGCGCCGCGGTGCTCGACCGTCGCCGGCTCCTCGGCGGGGCCGGTGCGCTGCATCGAGGCGATGAACTCGTCGAGCTGGGCCCTGGAGAAGCGCCGCTGGCCTCCCGGGGTCCGGTAGCAGTCGATGTGGCCGGCGTCCGTCCAGCGGCGGACGGTCGCCAGCGAGACGCCCACGTAGCGGGCCGCCTGCGAGCTCGTGAACACGAGCTGGCGCTCGTTGCGCGGTTGGGCTGGGGAGATTGACAGGGCCATCGGCTCGCCTCGATCGGGTTGGGGGACGCTGCATGTTTCGTCCGATCGGGCGCGGAACTTGAGCGCCGGTGAGGTTTGTGGACGTTTGCGGCCTGTGACGTACGCAGGCGCAGGCTGTGGCTCGCAGACACGCGAGCCCGCGCCCGTCAGTGCAATCGCTGCGCCCGCGAGTCTGCGCGCGCGCCGAAGTTCCTGCTCTGCAAGCATTCCTGCACGTAACTACGCAAACTGGACATTTCGCCCACTGCTACGCTAATCTACGCAAACCTACTCAAGGTAGTCGCGGACTGTGGATGGAGAAAAGCAGACCGCAGGCTAGGAAAGCGCCAATGGCACTGGAGAAGGAGACCAACATGGCACAGCCTCACGGCCAGTAAGGTCAAATTGACAGTTGTAGGTTTGAGGGCGCCCTGGGTGGCGCCCTCAGCATTTCCTCGGTGCGGTCGTGGGGTGCGTTCTTGCTCGTGCTACGTGCTGCGCAGGGTCGCTGACTCGCCGGACGCCCTCGAGATGGGCGCGCTGGGACTCGTCTTGGGCTTGGGTTCCGCCATGTCTCGCACGCGCCGGTCGAATTCGAGCTCCGTCTCGAAGTCGGCGTCCTGAGCCAGGGCCGGGCCTTCGCGCTCGAGCAGGCCGATGAAGCTCTCGACGAGCTCGCCGTCGAGCTGCCCGTTGGTGGCCGCGCGGCGCAGCTCTGTCATCGCTTCCTCGGCGCTCATCGGCGCGCGATAGCTTTCGCGCGCGGTCATCGTGTGGTAGGTGCAGCAGATGGCGAGGATCCGCGACTCGAGCGGTATCTCTTTGCCGATCAGCCCCGCCGGGTAGCCGCCGCCGTCGACGCGCTCGTGGTGGTAGAGGATCGCGTCGGCGGCGGAGCCGTAGCCGTCGAGCGCGCCCACCAGTTCGGCGCCGTCCTGCGGGTGGCGCCGCACGATCTCCTGGTCCTCGGCGCGCACGACGTCGGCGTGCAGGACGCTGTCGGGCCAGGTGAACTTGCCGATGTCGTGCAGCAGCCCGGCGGTGCGCATCACTTCCTGGGCGTCCTCGGTGCAGCCGATCTCCTTGGCGAGCGCGGCGCAGTAGCGGGCGACCGCGGAGGCGTGGCGGCTGGTGGTCGGATCGCGCATCTCCAGCGCCCGCACGAGCGTGCGCAGCACGCCCATCTGCAGCGAGACGAGGTGGATCGTGCGCGCGTGCAGCTGCTCGGCGCGATCCTCCGAGCGCAGCAGCGCGACGGTCAGGTGCCGGAAGATCAGCAGCACGGGGATCGCTGCGAGCAGGATCGGCAGGCCGGCGCTGCGGTAGGCGAGCACGAGCACCGTCGCGACCACGCCGACGGCGAGCTCGCCGGGAAGCAGCGGCAGGAACAGCTCGTTGGTCAGGCGCGAGAGCGAGCGGCCCTGCCTGAGGCACAGGTCAAGCGCGAACAGGACGAAGTTGAGGCCGAGCAGGACGATCAGCGCGCCGAGCACGATCAGCCCGAAGATGACGCTCTGCGACATGTTCTGGCTGTGCACGCCGGCGACCTCGCCCGCCAAGACGCGCACGAGCAGGCCGCCCGCGAACGCGGCGACGCCGAAGGCGACGAGGTTGTTCAGCCAGATGGCGGCGGGACGATGTCCGAGCGCCGAGTGCAGCCCGATCGCGGCGATGCCGCAGACGGCGGCGGGCGCCGGCCCGAGCAGGCCCATGGCGAGCACCATCGCGCCGAGCGAGGCGCTGAGCACGCCGTGGTTGGTCTCGACGGTGAACCACTCGCCGCCGAGCGCGATCACGAGCAGCAGCCCGACGAGCGTCAGCGGATGCCATTCGCCCGAGCGCGACAGCCACACGGCGGCGACGACCATTCCCGCCAGCAGCAGGACCTCGGCCACCAGGAGGAGACGGGTTGTGAGCTTGTTTGCACGCATCGAGAGCTCTGTCGTCCTTTTCGACCGTCCAGCGGTGGTACTTGAGGTGACGCAAGCGCGGCGTCATGGTGCAGGCGCCCGCATGTCGCTTGGTCGCGTTGCTGTCTCCGTCGCCGGTTCCAGCCCTGCGATCGTCAGGCGCACGAACGCGATCGTGGTCGCCGCGGTCCCCAGGCCGATGACCAGGAACGCGAAGCGCGTGGAGCCGAGCGCGACGAGCGCGCCGCCCAGCGGCAGGCCGATCGCCAGGCACAGCGCGCCGAGCGATTCGACGGCCCCCATCAGCCGGCCCTGCAGCGGCTGCGGCGTCAGGCGCTGCACGAGGCTGATCAGCGACGGCCACTCCAGGCCGTTGCCGACGCCGCCGACGAACGAGGCGACGCACGCGAGCGCCAGCGTCGGCGCGGCGGCGAGACCGAGGAAGGCGGCTCCGAGCGCGAAGATGCCGACGCTCAGCATCGCGCCCAGCGGCCGGCGCACGGAGCGCGCGAAGACGATGCTGGCGAGGACGGTGCCGGCCCCCCACGCGGTCACGAGCAGGCCGTAGCCGCGGCTGCCGGCGTGCAGCGTCGCCTTCGCGTAGGCGACCTCGATCGGGCCGGCGGCCTGGACGAAGCAGAGCGCGATCGCCTCGGCGAGCAGCAGCGTGCGCAGCAGCTGGGACTCCTTGATGTGCGTGCGGGCGGCACGCAGGCGCGCGGCGACGGAGTCCTCGCCGGCCTCCTCCACGTGCGGGTGCAGGTCCAGCAGCAGCGCGCCGCAGATCGCGAAGGTGCCGACGTCGATGAACAGCGCGGCGGAGGCGTGAGCGGCGGCGACCACCGCGCCGCCGATCACGGGGCCGGCGACGAACGCGATCGAGAAGGCGACGTTGAGCGCGGCGTTGGCCTTGCGCTCGGCCTCCTGCGCGGCGTCTGCGAGCTGCTCCTCAGACGGCGCGGCGCCATCTGCCCGCGTCGTGGCCTGCTCGCGCGCGACCCGCGCGATCTCCGCGCGCAGCAGCGCGTTCGCCGCGAGCGCGGCGGTGCCGTCGAGCGCTGCCAGCAGCAGCACCGCCGGCAGCGAGAAGTGCCACAGGAGCACGGCCAGCGCGGTGGTGGCGACGGCCTCGAAGAAGTACAGCGCGCTGAGCTCGCTGCCGCGGGCGGACGCCTCGACGCGGGCGACGACCACGGGCACGAGGAACGCGGGCAGCGCCTGCCACGCGAACAGCAGCGCGGCCACCGCCAGCGCGTTGTGGGTGTGGTCGAAGACGGCCAGCGACAGCGCGACGAGGCCCACCCACGACCCGAGGCGGTTGACGGTGTAGGCGCCGATGATCCTGCGCAGTCGCGGCGATGCCAGCGGCGATGTCACGCCGCCAAGCTAGCGGGCGCTAGTGACGTCTGCGCGTCGGCGCGGCGAGATCGACGACGTGCAGCTCCGGGTAGCGCCGCTGAAGGCTGCGCGCGAGCGCGCTCGTCGACGCGCCGTGGACGGGGCCGCCGATGACGACCATGCGGCTGCCCTCGGCGAGCTCGAGCGCCTGCTCGACGGTGGCCGCCTCGACGAAGCTCGTGCGCTCGGGCATTTTCTGCGTCAGTTCGTCGAGCAGCGCGGCGCGGCGGGGCGCGTCGCCGTCGGCGACGACCACGCGCGCGCCAACGCCGACCAGCTCGAGCTCTGCCCGAGCGCCGCCAGCCGGCCCGCTGGCCCCCGTGTCAGCGTCATGTCCCACCAGCTGAAATGATGCGTCCTGAAGGGCGGTTTGTATGTAGGTTCGAAGGTGCCGATCGTGTCGTCCCAAAGGTGCAAGCGCCTGTCGTCCCTTGCAGACGTTGGTTCGGTCCTGCCCAGCCGCTACCGTCCTTGGCGTGGAGGCAGGCACGCCAGGGGTGACGCGACCGATCGACGTGATCATCGCCGACGACCACGCGGTCGTGCGCGATGGCATCCGCGCGGTTCTGCTGCGCGAGGGCGGCGAGTTCCGCGTCGTCGCCGAAGCGGCGGACATCCCGTCGATGATCCGCGAAGTGCGCGAGCACAAGCCGGACCTGCTGACGCTCGACCTGACGATGCCGGGCGGCTCGAGCCTGGGGGCGCTGCCGTCGTGCTTCATCTCCCATCCGACGCTGGCGGTGGCGATCCTGACGATGCGCGAGGACCCCGAGTACGCGCGCCAGGCGCTCAGGGCGGGCGCGCGCAGCTACGTGCTCAAGGAGGCCGAGCCGGCGGAGCTGCTGCAGGCCTTCCGCCTGGCGGTCGCCGGCGGCAACTACCTGCACCCGCGCCTCGGCGCGCTGATGGCCACTGGCGAGGACGGCGTCACCGACGGCGTCGTGCTGTCAGAGCGCGAGCGCGAGGTCGTGCGCCTGATCGCCAACGGCTACACCAACCCGGAGATCGCCGAGCAGCTGAACGTCGCGGAGCGCACGGTCAAGACCTACCGCGCCCGCGCGATCGAGAAGCTGGGGTTCTCCTCGCGCGCGGAGATCACGGCGTACGTGCGCCGCACGGGGCTCGCTGACTGATTGATTTAAAGCCGGCCTGCCGGCCTGCCGGCCTGCCGGCCGGGTGCGCGGAGCGCGGGCTGCGTCCCGAACTGCGCCACGCGCTACCCTCGCGCGCTGCTTCGTCGCGCTGCAATCCGGAGGCGGCTCGGGTGAGTGCACGACCTGGGCTCCCGACGACGGCCGATGCGCGGGCTCCTTCGTCGCATTACCGGCAGTGTCAGCTTGAGGAACTCCGACCGTCACCGGCATCTGCGGCTGCTCGATGAGCGGATCCAGTTTGGGCAATGATTCGTGGTTGCGAAGGCCATGAGGACTATCCCATGCCCCGCTTAGCGGCGTCGGTCAGGGGGCTTTGGGTATCCCGAGGGGGCTCTTTGGTGCCTGAGGGAGTGTTGGTGCCTCTGGAGGCTGAGGCATTTCCGCGTAACTCTCGAAGATCCAAGTCGCCTGCTCCCGGGTGAGCTTTGTCCAAGCCACGGACCGTTGGTCCTTGGGTGGAAGTTGGAACACGATGACCGCGGCCGGGGAGAGCAGCAATACGGGCTTGATAAGGTCGCGCCAATACGCGGCAGTTTGGCCGTCAGCTACCCAAATGTCTGGAAGCTCGTGCCACCAAGCCGTCGCGTGCACCTTGACGATTGCCTGAACCGCATCACGCTGAGGATCGTTAGCCTCGGAAAGCGCGATGAGATGCATGCTCACGATGGTTCCTCGGTGCGCGGCCCGATCTCACGCGTCGATCCCTCTGTAGTGCCGCCCTCGATGATGTCCTCGCCTGGGCGCAGTACTTCGATGCGCTCGCCGCTCGAACTGTCCCCCAGTGTTAGCCGACGGATCGACTCATACTCGCTACCAGTCAGTTGCCCGACTTGAAGCCCAGTCGGATCCTTCGAGGCCTGACGCATGACTGCGATGAGCAGCCCCACTCCGATGATCCCCACGTAGGCGACGATGAACCCGATCAGCCACGAAGACCCGGTGCCCACAAGGGCGATCGTGAAAGCCACGGCAGCAGCTGTTAGGGCCGAATAGATGGCGAACAGGAAGCCAAGAATTGTTCGCGGTTGAGACGATCTTCGGCTAGTGATTGATTGGATGGCCTGATGTATCGGTGGCATAAGAGCGTGGAAGTCCGCTTGCTCGCTTGCCAACCCTACATCGGGTTCCATCGATTGGTATGGCGCCTACGTTGCGGTGAGCCGATTGGGCTGAAGACCGAGTGGCCGGACCCCGTTCATCGGTCCACCTGCTGTGAGAGCTGGTGGTTGTTGTTGGTGTGAAGGGTAGTGGTGCCGCCGTGTTGCGGAGGGAGCCCGTAGGGCGACCGGAGCAACGCGGCGGGCGCGGCATCGGCGGCCCCGGGGGCCGTTTCGGTGCGGTTTTCACCTTGCGCCGCTGAAACAGACCCGTTCTCGGGCGATCTGAGGGCCTTCGCGGGGCTGGTCAAGGGAATCACCTTGCCCTCCTCGGCCGCTTGGGCCCATGCCCTGGCAAAGCGGGTCGGCGCCATCATCGCAAGCGCGGAGTGCGGCCGGCGCTCGTTGTAGTCCTCGCGCCAATCGGCGACCATGACCTGCGCCTCGGCCAGGCAGCTGAACTGCTCGACAGCGAGCAGCTCGTCACGGACCCTGGAGTTGAACGACTCGACGTAGGCGTTCTGCCAGGGGGAGCCCGGGTCGATGTAGGCGCTGCCAGCACCGGAGAACCGGCACCAGTCCTTCAGGGCGTTAGCGGTCAGCTCGGGGCCGTTATCGCAGCGGATGTGCTCGGGTGCCGTGCCCCGCTCTCGGGTCAGGCGGTCGAGCACGGCGACGGTCTGATCGGCGTCGATGCGACGCTCGCAGCTCATCTCAAGCGCCTCGCGGGTGAACTCATCAACGATGTTCAGGAGCTTCAGGGTCCGCCCGTCCGCGGTCTGATCGAACTGGAAGTCAAGCGCCCACACGTGATCGGGGCGCTCCGCGGACAGGCGATCCGCCGGCACCGTCGACTCGCCGAGACGCCGGCGCTTGCGGCGGCGCTGGGGGACCCGCAGGCCCTCCTCGCGCCACAGGCGCTGCACACGCTTGCGGTTGATCACCCAGCCCTCCTCGATCAGCTGGGAGTGCGCTCGCCGGTAGCCCCAGCGCGGGCGATCCTTAGAGAGCTTGCGCAGCCTCCCGCGGAGCGCCGTGTCGTCTTGAGCGACACAGGGCTCCCTGCGCTGGGTCGAGCGGTGCTGGCCGACGATCTCACACGCCCGACGCTCGGAGAGCCCCTTGCGGTCCATCAGCATCAGGACCGCCTGGCGCCGCCGGGCCGGGCCTACCAGTTTCCCGACGCCACCTCTTTCAGCGCGTCGATCTCGAGCTCCTTGTCCGCCACGATCCGCTTCAGCCGCGTGTTCTCGCGCTCGAGCTCCTTCAGCCGCTTCACGTCGTCGGCCTTCATCCCGCCGTACTGCGCGCGCCAGCGGTGAAACGTGTTCTCGGACACCTCGAGCTCCTTGGCGACCTCCGGGATCGTCTTGCCTTCGCCGAGCATCCTTTCGGCCTCCCGCAGCTTGCGGACGACCTGCTCGGGCGTATGCCTGCGTCGCTTCATCTGAGTTCCTTCCTCGTCCATCATCGTGGACGAGTAGAACTCTCACAAGCACCGGACCGAATCTAAGGGGTCGGGCCACGAGGTCCTATCTGTCGCACGCTCTTGAACAAACCCAACGTCTTCACTGACGTAAGTCGAACCAAAGCCAGTCATTACGGCGCTGCGCCGAACTGAGCGGGCTGAGCGTTCCACGAGGTACGCTGACAAGCATGACTTCCTCGGGGTCGACGCTGCCGGCAGAGGGCTACCGCCTGACGGACATCTCCCCGCGGGCCTTCCAGCACCCGGCCGACCGCGCGGCGACCGCCGCGCTCGGCTCGATTCCATACCTTGACACTGTTGTGCGCAAGCTGATCGAGCTCGGCTACGAGCGCGCGCTGCGCCAGAGCTACCTCGGCTCTTCGGTGCGGCTCTCCGAAGAGCAGCTCGGCGACGTCTACCGCGAGCACGCGATCGCGTACGCGACGCTCGACATGGACGACGTGCCCGACCTGTACCTGACGCAGTACCCCGCGCCCAACGCGCTTGCGATCGGCGCGAGCAAGCCGATCGTCGTCGTGCAGTCCGAGCTCATCCAGCTGCTCGACGCGCCCCAGCGCCGGGCGGTGTTCGCGCACGAGGCCGCGCACATCCTCTCCGACCACCAGCTGTACCGCACCGCCCTTGCGATCCTCGTGCTGCTCACGCGCAGCGCGCGGCTGCCGCTGCCGCTCGCGCCCGTGCGCTCGGCGCTGATGGAGTGGGGCAGGGCGACCGAGCTGAGCGCCGACCGCGCCGCCGCGCTCGTCACGCGCGACCCGCTCGTCGTCTGCCGCACGCTCATGTCGCTCGCCGCCGGCGCGATGGTCGACCAGCTCGACCTCGACCTGTTCATGCGCCAGGGCATGGACTACCAGGAGAAGGGCAGCGGCATCGAGCGCCTGACCAGGCTGATGCTCGATCTCGGCGTCACGCACCCGCTGCCCGTCAAGCGCACGCACGAGCTGATGGAGTGGGTGCGCTCCGGGGAGTACGAGCGCATCGTCGGCGGCGAGTACATCCGGCGCGGCGATCCCGTCGACCCGCGCGCCGACGGCAGCGACGCGGTCACCTACTACTCAGAACGCATCCGCGATGGCTTTCGCGACGCCGGCGAGTCGGTCAACTCCGTCGGCAAGCAGCTCGCCGGCTGGCTGCGCAGGGACGGCGGCGAGGATCACGACGACGACGTGGAGGAGACGGGCGAGGAGACCTAGCTATGCCGGCTGCTGTGGTGGCCGGCGCCGGCAACGCTGTCCGAAGGACGCCGCGATCGCGTCTCCCAGAAAGTTGTCAGTACGCCTGCTGCTCGGCGCGTGTGCGACCGGCCGTCCCGCCAGCGGCACCGTCAGGCTCATGATCGTCCCGCGCTCCGGCGCGCGCGCCCATTCGAGCTCGCCGCCGACGAGCTCCGCGCGCTCGCGCATCCCCGACATCCCGAAGCCGCCCTCCAGGCCGTCGCCGCGCGGGCCCAGGCGCGCCGTCTCCGGCAGCCCGCGCCCGTCGTCGGTCACCGACGCCGTCACCACGCCGTCGCGCTCGGTCACGCTGATCACCGCTCTCGTCGCCTGCGCGTGGCGGCTGACGTTCGTCAGCGCCTCCTGCACGACCCTGTAGATCGTGCTCTCAAGCTCCGCGTCCAGGCGCCGCCCGCCGCTGTCCCCCTCCGGGGACGATGCCGCGCCGACGTCCTCCATGCCGTCGCCTCCACCGCCGAGCGCGATCTCCGTCTTCACTTCCAGCCCGTCGATCGCCTGCGCGCGGCGCGCCAGCGCCTCCAGCGCCGCCGCCAGCCCGAGGTCGTCGAGCGCCGCCGGGCGAAGCTCGGTGATCAGGTGGCGCAGGCCGTCGATCTCCGTGCCCAGGCCCTCCAGCGCCACGTCCACCGCCTTGCTCAAGGCCTCCTTGTCGTCCAGGTCGCGCGCGTTGGCGAGATGCAGTCGCAGCGCGCCGATGCCCTGGATGCTCTCGTCGTGGATCTCGCGCGCCCAGCGCGTGCGCTCTCGCTCGCGCGCCTCCATGCCGTAGCGCAGGCGTTCGATCTCCACCGAGCGCTCCGCCGCAAGGCGCTGCGAGACGCTCGACGCGAACGCGCTCAGCGCCTGGCGGTCGGGCTCGCGGAAGCTGCCGTCCTCGCGCAGCGCGATCACCATGCCGCCGCCGTGGCCCTCCAGGTTCAGCGGCTCGACCAGCGCCGAGCGAGCTTCCAGGCCGAGTTCGTGCAGCCACGCCGCTTCCTGACCGCGGGGACGGTCCAGCGCCAGCGCCCTGCCCTCCAGGTACAGCGACCCCAGCGCGCTGCCCTGCACGCGCGTGATCCGCAGGCGCACCGACTGCGCGCCGCTGCTTGCCGCCACCCGCAGCTCGCCGCGCTCCTCGATCACCACCAGCAGCGTGCCCGCGTCGAGCAGCGCCAGGCCGCGATCGGCCATCAGGCGCAGCAGCCACAACTCGGATCCGGAGAGCACGGCACGGGATTATGGCCCGCCGCCCCCGCGTACGCGCTTCAGTGGCTCTCCGTCGGCTCGCGCGCGATCGCCGCCGCGCTCCCCGGGGACGGGTAGCCATGGTCGCCGTTCACGCTGCGCAGCGCCGCCCGAGCGCGCGCCAGCAGCGCCTCCGCGCCGACGTCCTGCTGCCACGCGGCCAGCCCCACCGAGATCTCCAGCGGCTCGCGCTCGCCCGCCGCTTCCACCTTGATCGTGCGCAGCCGCTCCAGCGCTCGCCGCGCCACGATCTCCCCCCGCGGGCTGTCCGCGCCCGGCAGCACTATCAGCAGGTCCTGCGCCCGCGTGGCCGCTCCCTGCCTGCCCTCGGCGCTCTGCCCGGCCAGCCCGCTCGACCCGGCCAGCCCGCTCGGCCCGACCCGCCCGACGCGGTCGAAGCGGCGCAGCTCGCGGCGCAGCGCCGCGGCGACGTACTCGACCGTCTGCTCGCGCAGCTCGCCGCCGTGCTCGCGCGCCAGCTCGTCGAGGTTGTCGATCGCCACCAGCAGGCAGCTCAGCTCCGTGCCGTGGCGTTCGGCGCGGCCGATCTCCTCTTCCAGGCGCTCGCCCAGCGCCGACGACGTCAGACAGTCGCCTCCTGGCGGGAGTCGATCGGAGCGCGGATTGGGGTCGCTGGCAGCCATGCCTGGTCGCGCACGAGTGTACGCCTGGATCAGGGTCCATCCTGGACCGTTCCGTAGAGGATTATGCCCGCCCCAGCGCGCCGGGGCAAGGCGTGCACGCGCGCGGCGCAGGAACGATCTCCGTGTTTCGCAGTGATCACCGTCGGCGCGAGCGCCCGCGCGATCCGTCCCCGCTCGCTGGTACACCACCTGCTGTGCTGCAAGAGCTACGCGTCGAGAATCTGCTGCTGATCGAGCAGGCCCAGCTGCGGCTGGCGCCCGGGCTGAACGTGCTCACCGGCGAGACCGGCGCCGGCAAGACGGTGCTGGCCCACGCGCTCGACCTGCTGCTCGGCGGGCGCGCCCGCGCCGGGATCGTGCGCCCGGGGGCGAGCGAGGCGTACGTCGAGGGCGTCTTCGACCTCCCCGAGCGCCTGCGCGAACAGCTCGGCGAGCGCCTGCCCGCCGATGCCGAGGAGCTCACGCTCGCCCGCCGCGTCAGCGCCGACGGGCGCACCCGCGCATACGTCGGCGGTCGCTCCGCCGGCGTCGGCGAGCTGCGCGACGTCGGCGCCGCGCTGCTCGCGTTCTACGGGCAGCACGAGCACCGCAAGCTGACGCTGTCGGCCGCGCAGCTGGAGATCCTCGACGGGCACTGCGACGGCGAGCACGCCGCGGCCCTGAGCGCGTGCGCGCAGGCATATGCGCAGACGCGGCAGCTGGAAGAGCGGCTGCACAGCCTGCGCGAGCTCTCCTCTCAGCGCGAGCGCGAGCTCGACCTGCTCGCCTACGAGCTCGCCGAGATCGACGCGCTGGCCCCCGACGAGGGCGAGCACGAGCGGCTGCTCGCCGCGCGCGAGCGCCTGCGCAGCCTCGACGCGCTCTGCACCGCCGCCGGCGCCGGCGCCGAGGCGCTCTCGCCGGAGTCCGGCGAGGGCAGCGGCGCCGCGCAGCTCGTGGCCGGCGCGGCCGCGCGGCTTGATGCGATCGCGGGCGTCGACCCGGCGCTCGACGCGCTCGCCGAGCGCATGCGCTCGGTCCTCGTCGAGTCCCACGATCTCGCCGGCGAGCTGCGCGACTACTGCGAGCGGGCGGCCGCCGACGCGCTTGACGGCGTCGTCGGGCAGCTTGGCCCGGACACCTCCCTGGATGGGCTCGAAGAGCGTCTGGCCGCGATCGAGCGGCTCGCGCGCAAGCACGGCGGCAGCATCCAGGCGGTGCTCGCGTATGCCGTCGAGGCCCGCGCGCGCCACGACGAGCTCGCCGGGGCGGAGGTGGCGCTCGCCCAGACCACCGAGCAGCTCGACGCGGCGCGCGCCGAGCTCCAGCGCCACGTCCTGTCCGTGCGCCGGGCGCGCACGGCCGCCGCCAAGAGCCTCGCGCTCGCGGTGCGCGAGCAGCTGAGCGCGCTGGCGATGGGCGAGGCCAGCTTCGAGGTGGTGCTCGAGGAGCGCGAGCCGGGCCCCACCGGCGGCGACTCGGTCGAGCTCATGATCGCCCCCAACCCCGGGGTGCCCGCCGGCCCGCTGCGGGAGATCGCCTCCGGCGGCGAGCTCTCGCGCGTGATGCTCGCGATCATGAGCGTCGCCGGCGCCTCGCCGCAGGACGCGACGCTCGTCTTCGACGAGGTCGACGCCGGCATCGGCGGGCAGACCGCGCGCGCCGTCGGCGCCAGGCTGCGCGAGCTGGGCGAGCGCAGGCAGGTGCTGTGCATCACCCACCTGCCGCAGATCGCCTCGCTCGGCGCGCGCCACTTCTCGATCGTCAAGGACACCGGCGCCGAGCCCACGCGCACCACCGTCGTGCAGCTGCGCGAGAGCGACGTCGTCAGCGAGCTCGTGCGCATGCTCGGCGCCGACAGCGACGACACCGCCGCGCGGCGGCATGCGCGCGACCTGCGCCGCGCCGCCTGAGCGCCGGCTAGACTGTCTGGGCAGGCCCACATGAGCATGCATCCTTCCGACCGCCACGCGCAGGCGCCCAGCAAGACCCGGTTCATCTTCGTGACCGGCGGCGTCGTCTCCTCGCTCGGCAAGGGCATCGCGGCGGCCTCGCTCGGACGGCTGCTCGTCGCGCGCGGCCTTACGGTCGGACTGCAGAAGTTCGACCCGTACATCAACGTCGACCCGGGCACGATGTCGCCCTACCAGCACGGCGAGGTGTTCGTGACCGAGGACGGCGCCGAGACCGACCTCGACCTCGGCCACTACGAGCGCTTCACCGACGCCAACACCAGCCACGCCTCGAACGTCACCGCGGGCGGCATCTACGACACGGTCATCCGCCGCGAGCGCCGCGGCGACTACCTCGGCGGGACCGTGCAGGTTGTGCCGCACATCACCGACGAGATCAAGCAGCGGATCGCGCTGATCGCCGAGTCGAGCGACGTCGACTTCGTGATCACCGAGATCGGCGGCACGGTCGGCGACATCGAGTCGCTGCCGTTCCTGGAGGCGATCCGCCAGTTCCCCGTCGACGTCGGGCGCCGGCGCTGCATGTTCATCCACCTCACGCTCGTGCCCTACATCGGGCACGCGGGCGAGCTGAAGACCAAGCCGACGCAGCACTCGGTCAACGAGCTGCGGCGCATCGGCATCGCGCCGGACATGCTCATGTGCCGCTCGGAGGGCTCGCTGTCGGGCGAGATCCGCAAGAAGATCGCGCTGTTCGCGAGCCTGCCGATGGAGGCGATCGTCTCGGCATGCGACGTCGACAACATCTACAAGGTCCCGCTCACGTTCCGCGAGCAGGGGGTCGACGACTTCATCCTCGAGCACTTCGCGATGGAGGCGCCCGAGCCCGACCTCGCCCGCTGGACCGAGCCGATCGAACGCGCCGCGCGCGCCACGAAGACCGTGCGGATCGCGCTCGTCGGCAAGTACGTGCAGCTGGAGGACGCCTACCTGTCGGTCTGCGAAGCGCTCCGCCACGCCGCCTCGCTGCAGGATGGCCGGGTGGAGATCGACTGGATCGACTCCGAGAAGCTCGAGGGCGGCGACGAGCGCGAGGTCGAGCGCCGGCTCGGCGACGCCGACGGCATCCTCATCCCCGGCGGCTTCGGCGGGCGCGGGATCGAGGGCAAGATCGCGGCCGCGCGCTTCGCGCGCGAGCGCCGCATCCCGTATCTGGGCATCTGCCTGGGCATGCAGGTCGCCGTCGCCGAGTTCGCCCGCGAGGTGGCCGGCATGGAGGGCGCCAACTCGACCGAGTTCGACATCGAGACGCCGTACGCGGTCATCGACCTGCTCCCCGAGCAGAAGGAAGTCGCCGACCTCGGCGGCACGATGCGCCTGGGCGCCGACCCGATCAAGCTCCACGCCGGCACCAGGGCCCTGGAGATGTACGGCGAGGCGGTCATCTACGAGCGCCACCGCCACCGCTACGAGGTCAACAACCGGCTGCGCAAGCGCCTGGAGAGCGCCGGGCTGCGCGTGTCCGGCACCTCGCCCGACGAGCGCCTCGTCGAGGTGATCGAGCTCGATGACCACCCGTTTTTCGTCGCCTCGCAGTTCCACCCCGAGTTCAAGTCGCGTCCGGAGCGCCCCGCGCCGCTGTTCCGAGACTTCGTCGCCGCAGCGCTCGCACGCGCCGGCGAGCTGCACGCCGGCGTCTCGTGAGTGTCGGAGAGCTCGAGCGGCGCTACCTGCACGGCACGTTCGCAGAGCTGTGCCGGATCGAGAGCCCCTCAGGGCGCGAGCGCGCGTGCGCCGAGCGCGTGACCGCCGAGCTGCGCGCGCTCGACGTCGCGGTCGACGAGGACGACGCGGGGCCGCGCGTGGGCTCTGACTGCGGCAACCTGCTCGCGTTCGTCCCCACCGCCGGGCGCGCCGGCGCCGAGGACGGACCCCGGCGCTCGGTGCTGCTGTGCGCGCACCTGGACACCGTCCCGCTGCAGGCGCCGGTCGAGCCGGTGCTCGTCGACGGCGGCTGGGAGAACGCCAACGACGGCATCCTCGGCGCCGACAACAAGGCCGCCGTGGCGGTGCTGCTCGCGCTCGCGCGCCACGTCAGGCGCGAGGGCGCGCCGGTCGACGTCGAGCTGCTGTTCACCGTCGGCGAGGAGATCGCGCTGGCCGGCTCCAACGCGTTCGACGCCTCGCGCCTGCGCAGCGACTTCGGCTTCGTCTTCGACCACGCCTCGCCGATCGGCGAGGTCGTGATCGACTCGCCCACGCACTTCCGTATCGAAGCGGCCTTCCGCGGCGCGGCCGCGCACGCGGGCATCCGCCCGGAGGAGGGCCGCAGCGCGATCCTCGCGGCCGCGCGCGCGATCGCCTCGATGCCGCTCGGGCGCCTGGACGCGGAGAGCACCGTCAACGTCGGCACGATCTCAGGCGGCAGCGCGATCAACGTCGTCGCCGAACACTGCACGCTGACGATGGAGACACGCGCGCTCGACGATACCCCGGAGGGCACACCCCGTGGCGGGGCGCAGGCAGGCGAGCGCGCGGAGGGCGTCGTCGCGGAGATCGTCGACCGCCTGCACGAGGCGGCCAACCTGCCCGACTGCGACTGCGACGTTGACGTGAGCGTGGAGCGCACGTTCTCCGGCTACCGCCTGCCCGCGAGCAGCCCGCCCGTGCGCGTGGCCGAGCAGGCGCTGCGCGCGTGCGGGCACGAGCCCGTGCGCATCGCAAGCGGCGGCGGCTCCGACGCCAACGCGCTGATCGCGCAGGGCTTTGCAACAGTGAACATGGCGAACGGGACCGAGCGCAACCACGAGCCGGGGGAGCGCGTGAGCGCGATCGCGCTCGAGGAGATGCTTGACGTGGCGCTCGCCCTGCTGGACGAGGCGGCGGCGCTTTCGCCGGCTGCGGCCCTGTAGCTTGCAGCGCCGATGTTGAAGCTAGAGATCCCGATCGAGCGTCCCGTCGCGGTGCTCGCCGTGCACGACCAGCTCGCCGGCCTCGCGTGGGCGTTCGCGCAGGCCGCGCCAGATGTGCGGCTGGGCTACGTGCAGACCGAGGGCGGCGCGCTGCCCGGCGGGCACTCGCAGACGGCGCGCATGCTGAGCGAGCGCGGGCTGCTCGCCGGCCACCTGACCGCGGGCGCCGCGTTCGGCGGCGAGGGCGAGGCGCTCACGACCGCCGGCGCGCTGTACCACGGGCTGCGCGAGCTCGGCTGGGACGCCGCGGTGTGCGGACCGGGCCCGGGGAGCGTCGGCTCGGGCTCCACGCTCGGGCAGGGCGGCATGAGCGCGCTCGACGCGGCGCACGTCGCGCTCGCGCTGGGCTGCCAGACGCTGCTGGTCGCGCGCATGTCCTCGGGCGAGGAGCGCGCGCTCCAGCGCGGCATCTCCCACCACACGCTCACCGTGCTCGACCTGCTGCTCGAGCCGGTCACCGTGGCGCTGCCCGCGGGCATGCGCTCGCCCGTCGGCGCCGACCTGCGCGCCGGCCTCAGCGCGGTCTTCGGCGGCGCGATGCCCAGCCCCCCGGCGCAGGAGGCCACCGCGGTCGCGGTCGAGGCCGGGCGGCCGATCGTCGAGCGCCCCGCGCGGATCGCGCGCCACGACTGGCGCCGCGCGAGCGTCGACCTGCCGGCCTACGCTGCCAGCGGCCTGCCCACCGAGACGATCGGCCGCGGGCTGACCGCCGACCCGCTGCTCTTCGCCGCGGCGCTCGCCGGCGGCAGCGTGCTCGCGGAGCTGATCGGCACGGACGGGTCCGAGTGAGCAGCTCCTTCGAGGCGCTCGGCGGCGAGACCGTCTACCACGGGCGCCTCGTCGACGTGCGCATCGAGCGCTTCCGCCACGCCGACGGCGCGGAGGTCTCGCGCGAGATCGTCCGCCACCGCGGCGCCGTAGGGATCGTCGCGCACGACGGCGAGCACGTGTGGCTCGTGCGCCAGCCGCGGGAGGCGGTCGACGAGCCCGACCTGCTGGAGATCCCCGCCGGGCGCCTGGACAAGGACGGCGAGCAGCCGCTGGCGGCCGCGCAGCGCGAGCTCGCCGAGGAGATCGGCCGCGGCGCGCGCAGCTGGGAGCCGATCGTCGCCTACTACACCAGCGCCGGCTTCACCGACGAGCGCGTGCACCTGTTCTGCGCGAGCGATCTGTACGAGGAGCACGCCGACAGCGGCGAGGACGAGCGCATCGAGATCGTGCCGTGGCCGCTTGGCGACCTGCAGACGGCGATCGACGAGTGCCGCGACGCGAAGACGCTCATCGGCCTGCTCTGGCTGGCGCGCCGGCTGAACGCCTGATTGCAACTCCAGGAGCGCGCACGCGCTCAGCGAAGCTGAAGGGGTGACGCCGACACAGCTCGCCGCGCCCCTCGTCGACGCCGCGTCCCCCGTCGAGGCCGCGCCGCCCGGCGGCAGCGCACCCCCCGCCGAGTCCCGGCGCCCCGCGCAGGACGCGCCCCCGCGAGCGAGGATCACGCCGCGCGCGGCGTCGATCGAGCCGCTGCTGCTGGACTTCCTGGCGTACCTGGAGCTCGAGCGGGGGCTGTCGCGCAACACGCTGGAGGCGTACCGCTCGGACCTGCTGCAGCTCGGCGAGTTCCTGCAGCGCCGCGGGCTGACGGCGACGGCGGCGACGCACGGCGACCTCGCGGCGTTCCTGTCCGAGCTGGGCGTCGCGCCGAGCACGCTCGCGCGCAAGGTCGCGTGCCTGCGCTCGTTCTACCGGCACCTGCGCCGCGAAGGGGGGATCGAGCACGACCCGACGGCCGACCTGCGCGGCCCGCGCAAGCCCCAGCGCCTGCCGAAAGTGCTGACGCGCGAGGAGGTCGCGCGGCTGCTCGGCCAGCCGAAGGGAACCGAGCCGCTGGCGCTGCGCGACCGCGCGCTCTTGGAGCTGATGTACGCGTGCGGGCTGCGCGCGTCGGAGGCGGTCGGGCTGGAGCTCGCCGACGTGGACCTCGAGGAGGGGCTGCTGTGCGCGCGCGGCAAGGGCTCGAAGGAGCGGATCGTGCCGATCGGGCGCCAGGCGGTCGCCGCGCTGCTCGCGTACTGCCGCGCCGGGCGCCCGGCGCTGCTCGCCGGCAGGGCCGACCCGCGCCTGTTCCTCAACAGCAGGGGCTGTGGCCTGACGCGCCAGGGTCTGTACAAGATCGTCCAGGGCCACGCGCGCGACGCGGGCCTGCACGAGCGGATGAGCCCGCACACGCTGCGCCACAGCTTCGCCACGCACCTGCTCGCCGGCGGCTGCGACCTGCGCTCGCTGCAGGAGATGCTCGGCCACGCCGACCTGGCGACCACGCAGGTCTACACGCACCTGTCGGCCGAGTGCCTCAAGCACGCGTACTTCAGCGCGCACCCGCGCGCCACCGTGTAGACATCCGGCGATGACGGGGACCGAGGCTCGGCGCGCGTTCGTGCTGGTGATCGACGCGTGCGGCGTGGGGGCGCTGCCGGACGCCGCCGCCTACGGCGACGAGGGCACGAACACGCTCGCGCACCTGGCCGACGAGGTCGGCGGCCTGGAGCTGCCGACGCTGCAGGCGCTGGGGCTGGGCTCGATCGTGCCCGTGCGCGGCGTGCCGCCGAGCGCCGACCCGGCGATCCACGGCCGCCTGCACGCGCTGGGCCCCGGCAAGGACTCGATCAGCGGCCACTGGGAGCTGATGGGCGTCGTGCAGGAGCGCGCGCTGCCGACGTACCCGGGCGGCTTCCCACCCGAGCTCGTCGCGCGCCTGGTGCAGGCGACGGGTCACGAGCTGATCTGCAACCGCCCGGACAACGGCCTGGCTGCGATCGAGGAGTTCGGCGAAGAGCACCTGCGCACGGGCTCGCTGATCCTGTACACCTCGCAGGACTCGGTGCTGCAGCTGGCGGCGCACGTCGATCGCGTGCCCGCCGATGAGCTGTACCGCGCGTGCGCGGCGGCGCGCGCGGCGCTGTCCGGCGAGCACGCGGTCGGGCGCGTGATCGCGCGGCCGTTCACCGGCGCGCCGGGCGCGTTCGTCAGAACGGAGGGCAGGCGCGACTTCGCCCTGGAGCCGCCCGCGCGCAGCTACCTGCAGGAGCTGCAGGACGCCGACGTGGAGGTCCACGGCGTCGGCAAGATCCACGACCTGTTCGCGGGCGTCGGGGTGAGCGTGAGCCACGGGGGCTCCACCAACGCGCAGGCGCTGCAGGCGGTCGAGGAGCTCCTGGCGGGGCCGGCGAGCGGCCTGGTGTTCGCGAACCTGATCGAGACCGACCAGGTGTACGGCCACCGCAAGGACGCCGACGGCTTCGCGCGCGCCCTGAGCGAGATCGACGCGCGCGTGGGCGCGATGCTCGAGCACATGCGCGAGCGGGACCTGCTGATCGTGACCGCCGACCACGGCGTCGACGTCACCCACCCGGGCACCGACCACACGCGCGAGTACGCGCCGCTGCTGGCGGTCACCGGCGAGATGCTCGCGCGCCGCGCCGCCGGCGCCGGCCTCGGCGGCGAGCGCCATGACGGCCCGCTGGCGGACGTTGGCGCGACGGTGCTGAAGTGGCTGACCGGCCGGGACGCGGACGGGCTCCCCGGCGACGCGTTCGTAAGCTAGTCGCGATGCCAGAGCTGCCGGAGGTGGAGACGATCAGGGGCCAGCTGGCGCCGCTGGTGGAGGGGCGCAGGCTGACGAAGATCGAGATCCTGGACCCGCGCTGGTCGCGCCCGCTGGCGCCGCGCGAGCTGGAGGACGCGCTGCGGGGCAGGCGCGTGGAACGGCTGGGCAGGCGCGGCAAGTACCTGGTGTGGAGCTTCGACGGCGACGTGCACCTGGCGCAGCACCTGCGGATGACGGGCGCGGTGCTGGCGGACCCGGATCCGGAGCAGCAGCACGTGCGCGTGCGCATGGAGCTGGGACCGGCGCGCGGGAGCAAACGCCGCGACAAGCGGCGCCTTGCGATCGTCGACCCGCGGCGCTTCGGCACGGGCGAGCTGCTGCTGGGCTCGGACGCGCTGGAGGAGTTCTTCGCGGCGCGTCTGGGGCTGGAGCCGTTCGACGAGCGCTTCACGGCGGAGCACCTGCGGGAGCTGGCGAAGGGCAGGACGGCGCCGATCAAGGCATTCCTGCTGGATCAGCGCAGGATCGCGGGCGTGGGCAACATCTACGCGGACGAGGCGCTGTTCCGGGCGGGCGTGCACCCGCGCAGGCCGGCGGGCAGGCTGACGCGCGAGCAGTACGCGCGGCTGCGCGAGAGCGTGATCGCGGCGCTGAGCGCGGGCATCGACGCGCGCGGGGCGAGCATCGACGACTTCCGCCACGTGGACGGCGTGCGCGGCTCCTTCCAGGACCAGTTCCTGGTGCACCTGCGCGAGGGCGAGCCGTGCGCGACGTGCGGCACGCCGATCTCCAAGATGGTCGTGGGCGGGCGCGGGACGTACGTGTGCGAGACCTGCCAGCCGCCGTTCAGGCGGCGAGCAGCTCGTCCAGCCGGCCGCTCTCGGCGGCGGCGTGCACCTCGGTGAAGCCGCCGATCAGCTCGCCGTCGACGATCACCTGCGGAAAGCTCATCATGCCGGTGCTGCGCGCGAGCTGCGCGCGACCGTCGGGGTCCCTGCCGAGGTTGATCTCCGCGAACTCGACCCCGCGAGCGCGCAGCAGGCCCTTGACCTTGGCGCAGAACGAGCACGGCTCTGTCGTATACACGGTCACCCGACTCATTACTTCATAAAGTATAGCGCTCGTCAGTGCTCGTCCACGACGTAGCGCGTGGGCACGACGCGCTCGGTGCGCTTGGGCGGCCTGAGGTACTTGCGCTCCTGGCGCGGCGGCAGCTTCGGCGCCTTGCCCTCGTGCACGTGCTCGTAGGGGATCAGCGAGAGCAGGTGGCTGATGAGGTTCAGGCGCGCGGTGCGCTTGTCGTCGGCCTCGACCACGTACCACGGGCTGTGCTCGACGTCGGTGTACTCGAACATCCTGTCCTTGGCTTCCGCGTAGTCGACCCAGCGGGCGCGCGCCTGCAGGTCGGTGGGGCTGAACTTCCAGCGCTTGCGCGGGTCGGACAGCCGTTTCTCGAAGCGCCGCTCCTGCTCCTCGTCGCTGACCGACAGCCAGTACTTGACCAGCAGGACGCCGTCGTTGACGAGCGCCTGCTCGAACAGCGGGCAGAAGCGCAGGAACTCTTCGTACTCGTCCTCGGTGCAGTAGCCCATCACGTGCTCGACGCCCGCGCGGTTGTACCAGCTGCGGTTGAACAGCACCATCTCGCCGCCGGCGGGCAGGTGCTCGACGTAGCGCTGGAAGAACCACTGGGTGCGTTCGCGCTCGCTGGGCGTGGGCACGGCGACGACGCGGCAGGTGCGCGGGTTGAGGTAGTAGACGATGCGCTTTATGGCGCCGTCCTTGCCGGCGGTGTCGCGGCCCTCGAACAGCACCACCAGCCGCCGCCCGCCGGCGACGACCCACTCCTGCAGGTACACCAGCTCCGTCTGCAGGCGCAGCAGCTCCCTTTCGTACTGCTTTTCGTCGAGCTCCTCCACGTGTGTCACGTGTGCGCAACTTAGAGGATGTGCGGCGTCCGATGCGGTAGCTTCGACGGTCGTGGCGGACGTGCGGCCGGCGAGGCTCGCTGCGGCTGCCGGCGCGGGTGTCACGATTGAGGGCATGTCATGTCGGGCGGTGAAGACGGAAGCGGTGGTGCTGCGCTCGATGCGCTACGGCGAGGCGGACCGCATCCTGCACCTGTACACGCCGCATCGCGGGCGCGTGAGCGCGATCGCGAAGGGCGTGCGGCGGGCGCGCAGCCGCTTCGGCGGGCGCCTGGAGCCGTTCTTCCGCCTGAACATCGAGCTGCACGAAGGACGCGGCGAGCTGCTGACGGTGACCGGCGCGCAGACGATCGACGGCCACGCGCGCCTGCGCGGCGACGCGCGCGCGCTGGACGCGGCGGCGCGCGCGTGCGACGCGGTGGGGCGCCTGTTCGAGACGCCGGAGCCGCACCCGGGCGTGTTCAACCTGCTGTGCCGCCAGCTGGCGCTGCTGGACGAGCGCGCGGGCGCGGGCGCCGGCGTGGGGCGCGCGGCGGCGCTTGCGTTTCGCCTGAAGCTGCTGCTGGCGGCGGGCCTGGCGCCGCAGCTGGGCGCGTGCGCGAGCTGCGGCGAGCGCGAGCACCTGGTCGGCTTCTCGGGCGCCGCCGGGGGCGTCGTGTGCGGGGCGTGCGAGGCGGGCTCGTTCCCGCTGCACGAGGACGCGTACCGCTTCATGACCGAGGCGCTCGGGCGCGCGCTGACGGAGGTCCCCGACGCGGCCGCGGCGGCGCTCGGCCAGGTCGAGCGCGCGATCGCGGCGACGCTCGAGCACCACGCGCACCTGCGCCTGATGCCGGCGTTCGGGCACGCGGGCTGACCAGGCCGCATGCGGCCTGGTCCCGGCCGCGCATGCGCGGCCGGCAGGTCGGCACATGTGCCGACCTGAACATGAGCGAGGCGGCCGAGCGGTATGGTGCAGCCGATGGACGAGGGGCTGCCGATCGCGTATGGGGTGCTGGAAGCGGGTGTGCCCGTGCTGGCGTCCGGCGGCGAGCGGGTGGGCACGGTGGGCGCGGTGCTGAGTGCGCCGCAGGAGGACGTCTTCCACGGGCTGCTGGTCAACGTGCCCGGCGAGGGCGTGCGCTTTCTGGAGGCCGACGCGATCGCGTCGATCCATGAGCACGGGGTGGATCTGCGCATCGACGCTGCCGCCGCGCGCAGCCTGCCCGAGCCCGAGCACGCGGCGCCGGTGTTCGACGAGGACCCTTCGCACCAGGAAAAGTGGCGGCACTGGGTGCACAAGATCACCGGTCGCGGCGACTGGGACCGCGAGCGCTAGCGAGCCGCCCGGCGCCGGCCGCAGCCGGTGGCACAATCGAAGGGTGAGCATGGCCACTGAACAGGACACGGTCGCGGCCGGGTTCGCGGAGCGCTGGGCGGAGCGGGAGGAGCTGCTGCTGTCGGCGCTGGCGGCGCGCTCGTATCCGGCGCTGCGGGCGCGCGCGGAGGACGACTGCTCGCTGCGCACGCCGTTCCAGCGCGACCGCGACAGGATCGTGCACAGCAAGGCGTTTCGCCGCCTGACGCACAAGACGCAGGTGTTCGTGGCGCCGCGCGGCGACCACTACCGCACGCGGCTGACGCACACGCTGGAGGTGACGAGCATCTCGCGCACGGTGGCGCGCGCGCTGCGCCTGAACGAGGACCTGGCGGAGGCGATCGGCGTCGGCCACGACCTGGGGCATCCGCCGTTCGGGCACATCGGCGAGGACGTGCTGGACGCGTGCGTGAAAGAGCGCTTCGGGCGCGACTTCCGCCACTACGAGCACTCGCTGCGGATCGTCGATCGCCTGGAGCGCGACGGCGCGGGGCTGAACCTCACAGAGCAGGTGCGCGACGGGATCGCGCGCCACTCCAGCCGCACGCCGCCGCCGAGCACGCTGGAGGGTCGGATCGTGCGCGTGATCGACCGCGTGGCGTACATCAACCACGACATCGACGACGCGGTGCGCGCGGGGCTGCTGCGCGAGGAGGAGCTGCCGGTGGAGCCGATCGCGGTGCTGGGCGCGGGCGGCTCGGCGCGGATCGACGCGCTGGTGCACGACATGGTCGAGCACTCGCAGCGGGCGGGGGAGATCGTGCAGGGCCCGCTGGCGGGGCCGGCGATGGACGAGCTGCGCTCGTTCATGTTCGAGCGCGTGTACCTGGGCCCGGCGGTGCGCGCGGAGCACGCGAAGATCACGGCGGTGGTGCGCAGGCTGTTCGAGCACTACGTCGAAAATCCGGAGCTGTTGCCTGCCGGGGAGGAGGGGCCTCCGGCGGATGAGCGCGAGCTGGCGGAGCGGGTGACGGACTACCTGGCGGGGATGACCGACCGCTACTGCATCAGGGAGTACACGGAGCTGCAGGTGCCGCGCGCGTTCGCCCGCTAGCGTAGCGGCGTGGCGCTGTACACGAACGAGTCCAAGGACCGCGTGCGCGACGCGGTCGACTTCCTCGAGCTGGTGTCCGCGCGCACGGAGCTGCGCCGCGCGGGCCCGGCGCGCTACGAGGGCCTGTGCCCGTTCCACGACGAGCGCACGCCGTCGTTCGGGATCGACCCGGCGCAGAAGGTGTACTACTGCTTCGGCTGCCAGGCCTCGGGCGACGTGTTCACGTTCGTGCAGGAGACGGAGGGCGTGGACTTCAAGGGGGCGCTGGAGCTGCTGGCGGAACGCTACGGGGTGGAGCTGCAGCGCGAGGAGGAGGACCCGAGGGAGGCGGAGAAGCGCAGGCGCAGGGAGCGGCTGCTGGAGCTGCTGGGCCGCACGGCGGCGTACTACGAGCGCTACCTGTGGGAGTCGCAGGAGGCGGCGAAGGCGCGCGAGTACCTGCTGGGCAGGGGCCTCGGCGAGGAGATCCTGCGCGAGTTCCGCGTGGGCTACGCGCCGAGCGCGTGGGACCGGGTGCTGAGCGCGTCGCGCCGGGGCGGGTTCTCCGAGCGCGAGCTGTACGACACGGGCCTGGTGCAGCGCTCGAAGGAGAACGGTCGCGTGTACGACCGCTTCCGCTCGCGGATCATGTTCCCGCTGGCGGACGTGCGCGGGCGCGTGCTGGGCTTCGGCGCGCGCGCGATGCGCGAGGACCAGCGGCCGAAGTACCTGAACACCTCCGACAACGAGATCTACCACAAGGGCCTGCAGCTGTACGGCGCCGATCTGGCGCGGGCGCACGCGACGCGCGCGGGCGAGGTGATCGTGTGCGAGGGCTACACGGACGTGATCGCGCTGCACCAGGCTGGGATCAGGAATGCGGTGGGGCTGATGGGCACGGCGCTGACGGCCGAGCAGGTGGGCGAGCTGGCGCGGATGGCGCAGACGGTGCTGCTGGCGCTGGACGCGGACAGCGCGGGGCAGGAGGCGATGCTGAAGGCGTTCCGCCTGGCGAACAAACGCAACCTGGAGCTGCGCGTGGTGATGCTGCCGCAGGGCGCCGACCCGGCGGATCTGATCCAGCGCGACGGCGCGGCGGCGATGCAGGAGGCGGTGAAGCGCTCGATCTCGTTCGTGAGCTTCCGCGCGGAGCGCGTGCTCGCGAGCGGCGACCCGTCCAACGCGGAAGAGCAGGACCGCATGATCGACGAGCTGCGCCCGGTGTTCGCGGAGCTGCCGCCGAGCGCGCTGCGCATGGAGCTGACGCGCACGGTCGACAGCCGCATGGCGCTGCCCGAGGGGGTCGCGGAGAAGCTGCTGGCGGCGCCGGCGCGCGCCGGCCGGCCGGGATCGGGGGCCGCCGGGCAGGGGTCACGGCGAGGCGGCGGGGGTGGCGAGGGCCGGGGCGATGGCGCCGGCGAGGGCGATGGCCGGCAGACGGGGGCGCGCCAGCCGCGGGTGAGCGAGATAACGCGCCGCGAGGAGACCGAGCGGGCGTTCCTGGCGCTGTGCATCGCCTCGCCGGAGGAAGGCGCGGCGGCGCTGCAGGGCCTGGACATCGACGAGCACTTCTCCAGCGGCCTGCTGCGCCGCGCCGCCAGGCGCCTGCGCGCGGGCGACCTGCTCGCGCCGATGAGCGACCCGCCGGACGCGGAGGCGCGCCTGGAGGACGACCCGCAGCTGAAGGGCCTGCTGGCGGAGCTGGTCGTGGAAGCCGGCCGCGAGCGCTCGGACACGGCGATGCTGGAGGTGCAGCGCCTGCAGCTGGAGCTCGCGCGCGTCGACCGCCAGATCCAGCGCGCGCGCGGACAGGACGGCGGCGACATCAGCACGCTCGCGCAGCGCAAGGCGGAGGTCAAACGCGACTTCGACCGGGCGTACGGGCGGGTGCTGGAGCAGACGGGGGATAGGGAGGGCTGAGGGGGGGCTGGGGCCGCGGGCGGTGCGGGCCGGCTGGTGCGGCCACGCCGCCTCGGCTGTTGGGGTGGCGGCTCCCCGGTCCGGCAGAAGTCACAGAGTTGGCACGAAACGGCGCCAAACCCGGCACAGAGGTCACACACCCGTACATATGTTCGCGTGACAATGCAGTGCATGGATCGCGCTTCTTTGGAGCAGCTGCTTGGCCAGGGTCTCTCGCTGGCGGAGATCGGGCGGCGCTTCGACCTGCATGAAGCGACGGTCAGCTATTGGGTCAAGAAACACGGTCTCGAGGCAGCGCACCGCGATAAGCACGCCGCGCGCGGCGGCATCGACAGGGAGGACCTGGAGGCGCTGGTCGAGGCCGACATGACGATCGCCCAGATTGCGGATACGGTCGGTCGCAGCAAGGCGACCGTGCGGCATTGGCTGATTCGGTACGGGTTGAAGACTCACGGAGGTGCCGGAAGACGCCCGTCGAGGCAGGCGAAGGCCGCCAAGCAGGCCGGGCTCGCCACGGTGACGATGCGCTGCGTCCACCACGGCGAGACCGACTTCTGGCTCGACGGGCGTGGCTACTACCGCTGCAAGCAGTGCCGATCTGAGGCCGTGGTTCGCAGGCGCAAGAAGGTCAAGGCCATCCTGGTCGGGGAGGCGGGCGGCGCTTGCTGCATATGCGGATACGACCGCAACATGCGTGCTCTGCACTTCCATCACGTCGATCCGTCACAGAAGCGGCACGAGATCAACGCCAAAGGAGTCGCCATCGCCCTCGATAAGCTGCGGGTCGAGGCGCAGAAGTGCGTGCTTCTGTGCTCTAATTGCCACGCCGAGGTCGAGGATGGGATGGTGTCCATTCCGGCTGAGGCGCTGGACAGAAGAACGCCCTCCGGGGTAGCACAAGACGATGATCCGGGGTAGCTCAATTGGCAGAGTAGTCGGCCGTTAACCGATTGGTTGTGGGTTCGAGTCCCACCCCCGGAGCTCCCTTCCGCACACGGCTCAATGCCTGTCTGGAGCATGGCGGCGACGGCCTCGGTCAGCGTGGCGCCAACCGAGCGTTCGTCAGCCCGCGTCGCCGGCAGGCAGCGAGGCCTTGAACTGGCGCAGCTCCTCGGGCGTGGGCGCGCTGGCGGCGAGCGTGGCGGGTGGCGTTGCGCCTGCGTTGGTGCAAATGCCGGAGAAGACGATCTCGAAGTAGCGCTCCCAGAGCGCGGGCTGCTGCTCGCGGGGTGCGATGTCGGTGGCGCTGACGGCGCACAGCAGCAGGGGAATGTCCTCGGGCGTGACGTCGGCGCGGATCACGCCGGCGTCCTGTGCGCGCGCGAGCAGCTGTGCGGCGACCTCGAGCAGCTGCTCGTTGGCGGCGATCACGTCGGGGTCCTCGTGCACGAGCGAGTTGGCGGTGGCGGCCTTGAAGCCCTGGTTGCTGACCATCAGCTGCGAGCCGCTGTACAGGAGGGTGCGCAGCGCGAGCAGCGGGTCGGGCTCGTCGAGCTGCTCGAGCGCGGTGGCGGTGATGCGGTCGAGCATGTCGCGCACGGTCGCGGCGATGAGGTGCTCCTTGGTGGGAAAGTGCCGGAAGGCGGTTCCCTGCCCGAGACCGGCGCGAGCGGCGATCTCAGAGACGGTGGCGTCGAGCCCGCGCTCGCCGAAGACCTGCACGGCGGCGTCGAGCAGCGCGCGTCGGTTGCGCTCGGCGTCGGCGCGCTGGCGCCGCGGCTGAGCGTCGTCGCTGGGCGCGACCGCTTGGCGGGTACTGGTGACACTCATCTCTGCTGGCTCTCTCCTCGACTACCTACTGATCAAGAGTATGGCGCAGGGGGCGGCCTGTGCTGGTGGGCTGGTCCCCCGGGGTTGGCGTGCCACACGGTTGCGTTCGCGTGGCACGCCCGGGGGATTATCAGCTCACTCAGGCGAGCACCGGCTGCGCGTCGAGGTTGAGCGTGGCGACGTGGTGGCGTCGCAACATGGCGAGGAGCAGCAGCGCGGCGAGCGCGAGCAGCGCGGCGGCGACGCCGAAGGCGAGGTGGAAGCCGCCGAGCAGCGCAGCATGCTGGCTGCTGGCGGCGCTGCCACCGAGCAGCGAGCTGGTGCGGGATGCGGCTAGCGTGGAGAGAATCGCGAGCCCGAGCGCGCCGCCGACCTGCTGCGCCGTGTTGTAGAGGCCGGAGGCGAGGCCGGCGTCATCGCCGTGCACGTTGGCGGTGGCGAGCAGCGTGATGGGGACGAACGTGAGTCCCATGCCGAGCGCGAGCGGGAGGAGCCCGACGAGCAGCTGCCCCGGGTAGTCGCCCTGGAGGGTGGTGCGCAGCAGGAGCGCCATGCCGACGGCGGCGAGGCCGAGCCCGCCGACGGCGATGGCACGTGCTCCGAAGCGCCGGATGAGCGACTGCGCGAGCGCGGCGCCGACGCCGATGCAGACGGTGACGGGCAGGAACGCGAGCCCGGCCTTGAGCGGGCTGTAGCCGAGCACCTGCTGCACGTACAGGGAGGCGAAGTAGAACATGGACATCATCCCGGACATGACGAACAGCAACGAGAGGTTGGCGGCGGCGAGCGTGCGGATGCGCAGGATGCTGAGGCGAACGAGCGGCGCGGGGCTGCGTTTCTCGATCGCGAAGAACGCGCCGAGCAGCACGGCGGCGACGGCGAGCGTGCCTAGCGTGCGCCCGGAGCCCCAGCCGTACTGCTGCGCCTTGACGATCCCGTAGACGGCGATGACGAGCCCGGCGGTGACGGAGAAGGCGCCGGCGAGGTCGAAGGTTTTGCGCAGCTCGGGGCCGCGCGACTCGGGCACGTAGCGCAGTGCGGCGAGCAGCGCGCCGACGCCGACGGGAAGGTTGACGATGAACACCCAGCGCCAGGAGAGCAGGTCGGTGAGAACGCCGCCCATGAGCAGCCCGACGGCGGCGCCGCCGGCGGCGATGCCGCTCCAGACGCCGAGCGCCTTGGTCCGCTCGGTGGGGTCGGTGAAGGTGGTGGTGAGGATCGACAGCGCGGCGGGGGAGACGAGCGCGGCCCCGAGTCCCTGCAGGGCGCGCCCGGCGATGAGCACGTTGGAGCTCTGCGCGAAGGCGTTGACGGCGGAGGCGAGCGAGAAGAGGATGACGCCGGCGGTGAACAGCCGTCTGCGCCCGAGCAGGTCGGCGGCGCGCCCGCCGAGCAGCAGGAAGCCGCCGAACAGCAGCGTGTAGCCGTTGATCACCCACTGCAGGTCGGCGCGCGAGAAGTGCAGCCCCTTCTGGATGGAGGGCAGCGCGACGTTGACGATGGTGGCGTCGAGCACGACCATGAACTGCGCGACGCAGACGATGACGAGCGTGAGCCAGGGGCTGAAGTGGCGTTTCTCGGACGGCGCGTTGACTGCTGCGGAGGAGGGGGAGGAACCGGATGCGGCGGGAACGGCTGGAGCGGACGCTGGGGAAGCCACGGCGGTAACCTTCCTACGTAGAGGACTGAGCGGTCCGCTTAGGCTAGCACAAGCGGACCGGATAGTCCGTATAGGCTCCCGTGCGATCAAGATGGTGGGCGCCAACCCCTGTCCAGGGTCGTCTGGCCCACCTCGATGATGTAGCCGTCGGGATCGCGGATGTAGCAGCGTATCTCGGTCTCGTGCTGCTTTGGCGGCGTCAGGAATTGGGCGCCCCGCGCGCTCCACTCGGCGTACACGGCTTGGATGTCCTTGACCCGGATGTTGAGGAAGCTGCTCACGCGATCCGGGTCGGGCGGCGTCTCGAGCGTGACTGTCGGCTTGTCGTCGGTCGGACCTCCGCCGACGTTGATGATGACCCAGCTGTTGGCCAGCGCGACGTACGTCACCTCGTCGCCCGCCTCGCCGGGGATGACCGTCTTGCCGCCGAGTACGTCGGTGTAGAAGCGGCGGGAACGCTCGACATCGTCTGAGACGATGAAATGGGCCACGACCATCTCCTGCTCGATGGTGCTCATGCTGACCTCCATGGTTGGAATTGATTCCATGGTGGCGCCCTGCACCGCACATCGCGCCCGTGTATGCCCCTGGTCCGCTGCCCGGTCGCCGTCGCGCTCCCCGGAGCTTCTTTTCTCAGCTGGAGCGCCGATCCTGGGCGTAGCGTTCCCGCTCTTTGCGCCAGAGCTCGTCTTCGGCCTGGGTGTCGGCCGCAGGCGCGGATAGGCCGCCGCGATCGACCGGATCGAATTCCCGACGGCCTTCGACGAGGCTCGGGTCGCGACGAGCGCCCCCTCCGTTGAGGCCGAACGGGACGCCGCCGACGACGCCCACCATCAGGATCACGGCGACGACCAGCGCCGGCACCTGAACGCCTGAGGGGCCGACGGCGAAGAGGCCAAGGGCGACGACGAGCACGATCAGCGCGACGATCCCGACGGGCGTTATCGAGAACGACGCGAGGTAGCGGCGCAGCCGAAGCACGCGCACAGATTACAGGTGGTGGTCCCGATCACGCGAATTCCGGGTCTCTCGCAGTGGAGTCCGCCAGCTGCTCGACGAGCCGCGAGGCGGCGGCCCCGGCATCGTGCTCGTGCGCCCATCGCGCAAGCTCCCGCGCCCGCGCCCGCATCGCCTCATCCCCAAGCGCCCGCTCGACCGCGAGCCCCAGCACCCGCGGCGTGACGAACCGCCGCGGCACCCTTACGCCCGCCCCGGCCCAGTCGACGCGCGCGGCGTTCTCGTTCATGTCGCCGACGGCGGGACAGGCGACGACGGCGCACCCGGATGCGAGCGCGCGCACGAGCGTGCCGTGGCCGGCGTGGCAGACGACGAGGTCGCAGTGGGGCATGGTGCGCGCGTAGGAGAGCCAGTCGACGACGCGCGCGTTGTCGGGCACGGGCAGCGATCGGGGCGGCAGGCGGCGGTTGTAGGTGGCGAGCACCCTGACGGGCGCGTCGGCGAGGCCGCGCAGCGCGGCGCGCAGCATCGTGTGCTGGGCGTCCTGGGCGGTGGAGGGTGCGATGAGCACGAGCGGCGCGTCGGAGGCGACGCCGGGACCGCCGCTGGGCAGCTCGACGTCGCGCGCGGGCGGCTCCCACATGAGCGGGCCGACGACATGCACGTTCGCCGGCCACGGGCGCGGGTACTCGAGCTGGGGGAACGTGGCGACGAGCGCGAGCTGGCGGCTGATGCCGCCGTGGACGTAGTCGAGCGCGGGCAGCCCGAGCCGCGCGCGCGTGTCGTTGAGCTCGACGCGCCCGAGCTCGAGCCCGCGCTCGACTTGTCGCTGGGCGCGGCGCCAGAGCGCGCGCCCGGCGCCGGTGCGCGGCAGGCGGGCGCCGAGCGAGTAAATGGGGAAGTCTGGCTGCCCGTGCGGGTGGACGTGGGGGATGAGCGTGGCGCGCGGGCGGCCGTCGAGCTCGGCGGCGAGCGCGGGGGCGAGCGTGAGGATGTCGGCGACGACGACATCTGGGCGCAGCTCGCGCACGAGCGGGAGCGTGTCGACGGTCGCGTGCACGACCGCCTCATAGAAATCAAGCTCTGGAGAACCCGCCCCCCCGCTGGGAAAGACCTGGTACTCGGGGGCGGGCGCGAAGTCGAGCCCCTCGGCCTCGATGTGCTGCTGCCAGCGGCGCCAGGTCTGAACCGTCACGTGGTGCCCCCGGGCGGCGAGCGCGCGCCCGAGGGCGATCATGGGGAAGGCGTGGCCGGGGTCGCCGAACGCGCCGAGCAGCATCCGCCGCGGGGGCGGCGCGGCGGGAGCAGCATCCCTGCCGTCCATAGCGCGCTCGGTCAGGCTGCGAGCTCGGCGAGCAGCCGCAGCTGCTCGAGCCGCTCCGGCGCGGTGAAGGCGGTTGGCGTGACGCCGAGCGTGCCGACGCCGGCGTCGCGGTAGACGGCGAGGCGCTCGCGGATGACGTCGGGCGGGCCGCACAGCGAGACGGTGTCGATGAGTGCGTCTGGGATGGCGGCCATGGCCTCGTCGCGCTTGCCTTCGAGGTAGAGGTCCTGGATGGTCTGCGCCTCGGCCTCGTAGCCGTAGCGCTGGACGAGCTGGTTGTAGAAGTTCTGCTTGCGCGAGCCCATGCCGCCTACATATAGGGCGATGAACGGCCGCATGGTGTTGCGCCCGGCCTCGAGGTCGTCGGTGATGCAGAGGCTGACGGTGGGCGCGATGTCGAAGTCATCGAGCGATTTGCCCGACCGCTCGGCGCCTTCCTGCAGCAATGGGCGCAGCTCGGAGACGTGCTCGGGCGAGAACAGCGTGGGGATCCAGCCGTCGGCGATCTCGCCGGCGAGGGCGGTGTTCTTGGGGCCGATGGCGGCGAGGTAGATGGGGATGCGCTCCTGCACGGGGGAGATGGTGAGCTTGAGCGCCTTGCCGGGGCCGTCGGGGAGCGGCAGCTCGAGCGTCTCGCCGTGGAACTCGACGCGTTCGCGCGCGAGCGCCATGCGCACGACGGCGACGTACTCGCGAGTGCGCTGCAGCTGTTTGGCGAAGCGCTGCCCGTGCCAGCCCTCGGCGACCTGCGGCCCGGAGGAGCCGATGCCGCAGATCATGCGCCCGTTCGACAGCTGGTCGATGGTGGCGGCGGTCATGGCGGTCATCGCGGGCGAGCGCCCGGGCATCTGGAAGATGCCGGCGCCGAGGCGGATCTTGGAGGTCTGCCCGGCGAGCCAGCCGAGCACGGTGGCGGTGTCCGAGCCATAGGCCTCGGCGGCCCACACGGAGTCGTAGCCCAGGCGCTCGGCCTCCTGGACGATCGTGAGTTGGTCCTCGGAGGTGAGGCCCATGCCCCAGTAGCCGATGTGCACGCCGAGCTTCATGTGCAAGTTTCCTTTCAGGGGGAGGGATTGCGTTGCCGGCAGGGAAGGCGTGCCATACGCTTGGCCGCGCGCTACCGAGCATTGGCTGGACAGCCAAATCGGCGGTGCACAGCCTATGCGAAACCGCCACCGCCACAGCGCCAGCCCGGTCGAGGGCCTGCGTCTTGCGATCGACTGCCTGCCGGTGGGCACGCGCGAGGCGATGCTGGCGGGCCTGCGCGCGAACGAGCGGATCATCGCGGGCGCGTACGTGGACGGCGAGGGCGGCGTGTGCCCGATGCTGGCGGCGCACCGCGCGGGCGGGCGCACGGACCTGCTGTCGTTCGCGCGCTCGTGGGACCGCTTCACGCGTACGGGCAAGGGTGCGCGAAGGGCGAGCGAGCGCGAGGTGCGCATCCTGCTCGCGCAGCTGGAGGACAGCCTCTCCGGCGCGAACGGGCTGGAGCTGGACGTGGCGATCGCCGAGCACCGCGCGCTGCTGAGCCGTCGCCGACGCTCACGCCGCCGGCTCCCGGACGTGGCGGACCCATCGGGCGAGATCCGCGCGCGGCGCCTGCGCCTGCCGTCGCTGCGCCGCGCGGTGGGCGCGTCGCGTTAGAGCGACTCGCCTGGCCGCACGAACATCATCTCGGGCACGACGCACGCGGGGGAGACCCTGAGCAGGTAGCGCACGGCCTCGGCGATGTCCTCGGGGCGGATCATGTCCTCGGCGGGAACGTGCTCCTTGACGAAGTCGGTCATTGGCGTGTCGACGAACGCGGGGCATAGGGCGGTGGACTTGATGCCCTCGGCGCCGAGCTCCTTGTTCATCGCTTCGGTCCAGCCGACGACGCCGTGCTTGGTGGCGGAGTAGACCGACAGCCACGCCTCGCCGCGCTTGCCGGAGATGGAGGAGGTGTTGACGACGAGCGCGTTCTTGTGCTCGCCGGCGGCCTCCCTGAGCAGCGCGACGCATTCGCGGTAGAAGAGGACGATCGAGCGCAGGTTGATGTCGAGCTGCATGTCCAGGCGCTTGGTCTCGATGTCTCCGACGGCCTGTCCGACGCCGACGCCGGCGTTGTTGACGAGCACGTCCAGGCGCCCGTAGCGCGCGCGGTGCTCGGCGACGACCTTCTTGATCTCGGTCTCGTCGGAGACGTTGGCGGCGACCGCCTGCACGTCGAACCCGTCGGCGGCGAGGCGCGCGACGGCGGCCTCGAGCTTCTCGGGGCGCCTGGCGGCCATCGTGACGCCGAACTCCTCCTCGCAGAGCACCCTGGCGATGGCCAGGCCGATGCCGCTGGACGCTCCGGTGACGATCGCTGCACGCTCTGCTGACATCTGCGGTCCTCTCGCTCGCTGGTTCTCGGTCGACGCCGCCACCCCCGGCGGCGAGACGGCGCGCGGGAGCATCCCACAATCTCGCGCGCGCATCCCGCTGGTAGCGTCTGGCGAGCGCGCGCAGCCAAGGAGCCGAGCGCGCGGCGGGCCCGTAGCTCAGCTGGTTAGAGCTGCCGACTCATAATCGGTAGGTCGCAGGTTCGAGTCCTGCCGGGCCCATGCAACCTCTGTCGCAGAAACCTCTTATCGGAGGTTATAGGATAACCTCAAACAAGAGGTTCGCATGTCGGAGCTTTTGAGTCGCCACTGGCAGGCCCAGGTCGTGGGCAGCGGCCTGTCCCGCCGGGATAGTCGCTCCTGCGACTATGCAGCTTACGTGCCCGACCGGCTCGCCGGCCGCGGTTTCGCGCTGTACGGCGACGTCGCCGCCGACGTCTCGGACGCGGAAGCCGCGATCATGCGATTGAACGCCGAGGCGAGTGCGCTCGTAGACACGGAGGCCCTCGCACGCATGCTGCTCCGCGCCGAGTCCGTCGCTTCGTCCCGGATCGAGGGCCTCGAGATCGGTGCGCGGCGGCTCCTACGCGTCGAGGCTGTGCGGTCGATGCGCGAGCCCTCGTCTGATGTGACAGCCACCGAGGTGCTCGGGAACATCGACGCGATGCTCTATGGCACGGAGCGCATCGGGCCCGGCGATGAGATCACCATCGAGGTGCTCTTGGAGATCCATCGACGTCTGCTTGCGGGCACGCGTCTGGAGTCGAACGGAGGCCGCTTCAGGAAGCAGCAGAACTGGATCGGGGGTAGCGACTACAACCCGTGCTCAGCCGACTTCGTTCCTCCGCCCCCGGAGCTTGTCGAGGGGCTGATGGAGGATCTCTGCGCCTTCTGCAACACGGACGACTTGCCAGCGGTCGCGCAGGCCGCGATCGCGCACGCGCAGTTCGAGACGATCCACCCATTCGTGGACGGCAACGGCCGTACGGGCCGCGCGATCATCCATCTCGTCCTGCGTCGCAGGGGCCTCGCCCTGCGGGTGCTGCCGCCGGTCTCGCTCGTCCTTGCCACGCTTGCGCGCGACTACATCAACGGTCTCACGGCGTCGCGGTACATCGGCTCGCCGAGCTCCTCGGAGGCCAGCAACGGCGTGAACCGCTGGATCGCGACGTTCGCCGGGGCATGCAGCCGGGCGGTAGCCGATGCCACGACGTTCGAGTCGCGCGCGGCGGAGCTCGAGGAGCGCTGGCGCGAGCGGCTCGGTCGGGTGCGCGCGCACTCGGCGGCCGACATGCTGCTCCGCAGGCTCGCGGGTGCGCCAGTGCTCACGGTCGAGAGAGCAGCAGGTCTGATCGGCCGGACCTACAACCCCGCCAATCGAGCGATCCAGCGCCTTGTTCAGGCCGGAATCCTGAGCCAGATCACGATCGGTAGGCGCAACCGCGCCTATGAGGTTCCGGAGATCATCGATGCGTTCACGGATCTCGAGCGACAGCTTGCAAGCCCTCGCGGTGATACGCGAACGTCGCCGCCTGCTCGGACCGTGCCCCGGCGGCGGCCCGCGTAATGGGTTACCGCTCGGCACCGGGAATCCCGCATCATGTGATTTGCCCTGCTATGCAGGTGTAGCCTCGTCTAGGGCGAGAAGTAGCGGCACGGGCTGCCAAGCCCGGCACTCATAATCGGTAGGTAGCAGGTTCGAGTCCTGCCGGGCCCATGCTGGATTTGGCGTTGTGGAGCCAAATAGCGGCGCTACGAGTGGTCTGGGGCGCACATGGGGCTGGCGGGCTCCGAACTGAAGTGTCTAGGCGCGACTTGGGTCTCGCCCGAGGCGGATCATCGACGCAAGGACGACGCCCACGAACATCCCGACCAGAAGTCCAATGCCGATCGGGATCAGCCAATGAGCCAGGGCGCTCGAGAACTCGTTTCCAACGCATTGCCCAACTTGGCTGGCCGCGATGTGGTGTGCTGCGTGGTCAGAGCATGTGGCACTTGCTGGCCGCTGCGCGGATTTGGGGTGGCGGAGGTCCCAGAGTATCCCCGCAGAGACGCCCGCCGCCAAACACAGGCGCAATACAGTGTCGCGCAGCTCGCGCCCAAGCGCTCGCTTCCGTCGGGCAGTCATGCTCACGAACGTGCATATCGACAGGGAGATGTATTTGGGCATGTTGCGACGCGCTTTGGGGACGATTCGCCGAGTGACAAATGGTTGGGCGATGTCTCTCGCGATCATGGGCAGTGGTGCATCCGGCGGCCCGCTCGACGAATGGGCTGGCGATTGGGGCTTGTCGTTCATCAGGGACCCACTTCGCTTCAGGGGGCGGGACTGGTAGATCTTCGGCTGCATAGTCACCAGAACCGTCCATCCGCGTCTCGCGTCGCCCGAAAGAGAGAAACAGCCTTTTGTGATGACTCGTGGCTGTGCGATCATCTCCCTGCACCTGTCCTCGCAGCCGCGACGCGGTCGACCGGCCGCTCACGGTGACTCCTCGATCCGTCCGGTTGCGCTCCCCAACAGAACAGGAAACTCGATATGTCATTCGGCAGACATCCCGCGCGCGGTGCGCGTGCGTTTCCCGTCCCAGCCTCTCGGCGTGCGCTGCGTGTGTGCGGCGTGGCGCTCGGCGCGTTGGCGCTATCCATGCTGCTGGCGGCCCCTGCGCTTGCGAGATCACCCAAAGGCGCCTTCGCGGTGTTCGCGCAATGTCCAACGGCGACAGCCACGACCTGCTACTACCTGTCGAGCACGGGCGGCGAACTTCGCCTGAACAAAGAGACGGTTCCGCTCTCAAAAAGCGTGACCGTCCAAGGCGGGATCGAACGCAACGCCAAAACAGGCGCCGAAACGTTCATCGCGGCGCTCAACGGCGAAACGCTGTCGAAGACCAAACAGATTCTTCCGGGAGGGCTGTCTGGCCTCTTCTCCTGCCGCGAAATCATGAATCCATTCGAGAAAGCGGCGTGTGAAGCGATATTTGAAAGTGGGAACACCACGGTGTACGTGATCCCAGAACTGGCCAAGCCCGCGAGTGAAATCGGGATCAGCAAACCCAACTTCCTCAAAGACGAAGGCATCGCGCTGAAGTTGCCTGTGAAGGTCAGGCTCGAAAACGCCTTCTTTGGCTCCGAATGCTATATCGGCTCGAGCAGCAGCCCGGTGGTGTGGCCGCTCACAACGGGCACCACCAAACCGTCGTCGCCGAACAAACCGATCTCGGGCACGGCCGGCAAAGTCGAAGTGCTCGAAGAAGGCACGCTTGAAAAGGCGGTCGGAGCCTCGTTGGTCGAAAACGACTTCAGTGCGCCCGCCGCGAGCGGCTGCGGTGGGATCTACTCATCCTTGATCGACCCGATCTTGGATCAAAAGTTCGGCCTGCCTGCAACGGCGGGAACGAACACGGCGATTCTGGACGGAACCGTCGAGTTCGCCAGCGCTGAAGCGGTGGTCAAAAGCGAATAGCGTCACTGTTACTGGCTGGGGGCGCGGTCACTGCGGCCGTGCCCCCGGCAGCGCTTGCCCTACAACGAGCGCGGCTACGAAGGCATGACCGGGTAGGAGCGGTCCAGTCGCATCGTGCATGTAAGCTGCTCGCAGGTGAGCGAGGCCGATGATCCAAACCTAGCTACGGAGAGGATGGAGGCTGAGCTCAGAGACCCTGCTCCAGCGCCTGCACGTGCGAAACCAGCCGCCCATCCACGAGCGTGTGCACGGCGAACCCGACCGGCTCATCGCTCGCCACGAACGGAAGATCATCGCGCGGCCGGAGGTCCAAACGCAGCGTCGAGTTGGTGCTCGGACAGATCAGTAGCGGACGTCCGGCGAAGGCGGTCGTCATCGTCGTGTGCACGTGCCCGCACGTGATCGCCAGCACCTGCGGGTGCGCGCCGAGCAGCGCCTCCAGCTCCACGCGATCCTCACCAGCCAGAGCGATCGCGTCCATCACGCGCACGCCCGTCAGCACCGGCGGATGGTGCAGGGCCAGCAGTGTGGGCCTATCCGGCGCCTCGCCGAGCGTCCGCTCCAGCCAGCCCAGCTGCTCGCCTCCCAGCGCGCCAGCGTCATCACCTGCGCGTGTGCTGTCACAGCCCACCAGGCGCAACGGCCCGCAGTCCACGGCGAAGCACACCGGTGCGCCGGCCGGTGCCGGCTCCGGCCCGAACTGAGCGCGCAGCAGGTCACGATCGTCGTGGTTGCCCGGGATCGCATACAGCGGCACGCCAAGGGGAGAGAGCAACTCGTGGGCCTGCGCGTATGCGGCGCGCGAGGGCGTATCGGCGATATCGCCGCTCAGGAGCACCGCGTGCGGCCGCGGCTGTAGCGCCGCCACCCGCTGCACCGCACGCTCCAGGCGCTCGGCCGGACCGTCGTCTACGCCCGGGCGCAGATGCAGGTCGCTCAGCTGAGCCAACGTGGCGGGCGAGCGGTCCTCGGCGGTGTGGGGTTCAGGTGCCGTCATGTCACTCCACGTTGGGTCGGTGGTCGGGGCGGGCATCGCCTGTGCTCACATCAGCTGCTCGGTCGCCTCGTCAGCGACGCCGTCGAAGTATCGGTCCAACACCTGCCGGAAGAGCGGCTCGCTCGGCGCGGCGTGAGCGAACAGCGTCATCGAGGAGCGCAGCTTGATCGCGTCGATGCCGCCGAGGATCTCCTGCGCGCTCGACCCTTTGACCTGCATGAGCGCGCGCGTGCAGTCGAGCAGGCGCGGGCCGAGGAGCGGATGGGCGAGGTACGCGTGCGCCTCGGCGAGCGAGGCGATCGCGTAGGTCGCCGCGGTCGGGCTGTGTCCGAGGCCGGCTATCTGCGGGAACACGAACCACATCCAGTGGCTCGTCTTGCGCCCGGCGCGCAGCTCCGACAGCGCGCGCTCGTACATATTCGCATCGTCCTGGGCGGCGACGAAGCGCTGCAGTCGGTAGGGGTCCTGGCTCATCGGGTCGGGATCATGTTGAGGGCTACCGCAGGACGTCGAGCGTATCGGATGCAGTTGCTTGTGGACGCATGAACGTGGCACAATGGACACATGAGTACCTTGACGTTGCTGGCGGAAGAGGTGGGGGTTGACGAGCGCACTTTGCGCCGAGCGGTGAACCTCGGGACGCTCCGTGGGAGCAGGTCGACGCCGCGCAAGCTCGAGTTGCCGCTGAGCGAGCGGGAGTACGCCCGCCGCTCGTGGGGTCTGATCTCGGCGCTTCGCACAGCTCTGCGCACGGAGCAGAACGTCCGCTTCGCGCTGCTGTTCGGCTCAGCCGCGACGGGAGCGGACACTCCGGCAAGCGATGTCGACGTGCTCGTCGAATTGCGCGATGCGCGCTTCGAGCGAGTGGTCGACCTTGTCACGAAGCTGACGGGGCTCGTGGGTCACCCGGTCGACGTGGTCGAGCTCGCCGATGCGCAGACCGAGCCTTCGTTTCTTGCCCAGGTCGTAGCGGATGGTCGCGTGCTGGTCGATCGCGAGGATCTGTGGCCGGATTTGCGTCGTCGTGAGGACGGACTGCGCCGGCGCGGCAGCGAGCACGACGCTCGTCGCCTGGACAGGGCCCTCACGGGGATCGACCGTCTGCTGGCTTCCTGATTCGACGCCGTGCCCGCCGAGCCTCGCAAGGTCGACCGTAACCGCTGGCGGCGCGAAATCGCTCGTCACCTCGAGGATTTCCCGCGGCAGTACGCCGCTCTCGAGCACGCGATGGCGGCATTCGGTGGCGACTTCGACATGCGGCGGTTCAAGCAGGCGTTCAACACGACCGACGACATCGACGCCTACAACCGCGTGCAAGCGGTCGAGCGCGCATTGGGCAGGGTGCAGAATTTCGTTGCGGATCTGGCTGGGCTGGGTGTGAAGCTTGCGCAGCTGGCGCCTGTGCGCGAGGTTCACGGGCCTCCGTCTCACAAGGCCTTCGCGGCTCTGCGCGAGGCAGGGGTCATCGACGGCGCGTTGTGCAGACGACTGACCCGCGCACAGGACGCGCGGACGATGATCGAGCACGGCTACATCGACACATCGGCCGGTCGTGTCCACCAGGCCGCGGAGTTGGTCCACGAGAGCGCCCTGGACTTCATGGGCCGCTACCGCACGTGGATAGAGCCACATCTCAAAGACAGCGCGGATCAGGAACGATCGCGGCGCGATCTCAGCTGATCGTGACATCGCCCGGTGGGCCGACGGATACCGCGAAGTGGAAGTTGCCGGTGCCGACGGACTCTTCCAGCGTGCGCAGGACCCGTGCTGGGTCATCGTACGGTCCATCCGCGTAGAACGGTGTTCCGTTGCGCCCGAAGCCGATGGCTGCCGGACCGGTCCACGGGCCGAGATGCTCGCGGGCAGGCTCGAAGTCGGCGTGCGGAGCGAACCCGAGGGTGCGCGCGTACTCGGCGGCGCCGAGTACGAGCTCGCGGGCAAGCTCGATCGGGGCTTCCACGCCGCTGCAGCCCCACGGGCTGTAGTAGGCCCTCCTGAAGGCTGGGAGCTCGCCGCGGCTCATGCGCTGCGGCCCGAGCGCGTTCTTGACGCCCAGGCACCAGGTGTCGAGCAGATACCCGCAGACCGAGACTTTGCGGTTGCTGCTCTCACGAGCGAGAAGCACCCCCACCAACCCACCGGTCTCGTGGTCCGACGCAGCATCGTCGACTGGCCACTCAGGGTGGCCTGCCACCATGAGCCCCTCTCGCCAACCGGGACTGATCCAGCAGCCCACGAGCTCGGGTTCCGTCTGCGCGGCGGCGCGCTCAGCCGCGATCTTCCGCACCAGGGGCGCAATCACGGCCGGACGCACGCCGAGCGCACGGGCAATCGCCTTGGGTGTGAGCCCCTCATCTCGCAGGCCGCGGACCGACAACGCCAACTCGTCGTCGCTCAGGGGATCCTCGCTGTTCATGAACTCGCTTCTTACCCTGGCGTTCGGACGGACCCGAACGCTCCCTCCCGACTCGCATTGGTCGGATGCGATCGCACCAGCGCGCAACTCGCCGGCAGCGCGTCTCCTTCTCGAGCGTCTCGAGCGAGCCCCGCCGGCTACCGTGTTCTGCAACGCAGACCCGGAAAAGGAGATCGTGCGATGCCACGAGCGGTGAGGTTCGACCACTACGGCGGGGTGGAGGTGCTGAAGGTGGTGGAGGTGCCGCGGCCGGTGCCCGCCGGCGGGCGGGCGCTCGTGAGGGTCAAGGCCGCGGGAATCAACCCGGGGGAGGTGTCGATCCGCGAAGGGCGCATGCACGAGCGCTGGCCCGCCACGTTTCCCTCCGGACAGGGCAGCGACCTGGCCGGGGTCATCGAGGAGGTCGCGGACGGCGTCGAGGGCTTCGCGCCCGGCGATGAGGTGATCGGCTTCAGCGACGAACGCGCCAGCCAGGCGGAGCTCGTGCTCGTGCCTATCGAGCATCTCGTCCACCGCCCGGCGAACGTCTCCTGGGAGGCAGCCGGCGGGTTGCCCATTGCTGGCACCACCGCGTATGCGGCCGTGCGCGCGGTGGCGCCGAGCGCGGGGGAGACCGCGGTCGTCTCGGGGGCTGCCGGCGGCGTCGGCTCGCTCGCGGTGCAGCTGGCCCGGCGTGCCGGAGCGCGGGTGATCGGCCTGGCCAGCGAGTCGAACCATCAGTGGCTGAGCGATCACGGCGTGACCC
This sequence comes from uncultured Solirubrobacteraceae bacterium, assembly GCA_963735705.1. GTDB lineage: Bacteria > Actinomycetota > Thermoleophilia > Solirubrobacterales > Solirubrobacteraceae > Palsa-744. The sequence goes on along the minus strand of CAVTLZ010000009.1, from coordinate 30,876 downwards.
CGCTCGACTACGGCGACGGCGTCGCCGAGCGGATCCGCGCGGTCTGCGCCGACGGGGTCGACGCGTTCATCGACACCTTCGGCGGCGGCTATGTCGAGCTCGCCCTGGAGCTCAGGGTCCAGCCGCAGCGGATCGACACGATCATCGACTTCCAGGCGGCGCAGCGTCACGGTGTCAGGACCGACGGCTCCGCGGCCGGCGCGAGCGCGCAGGTGCTCGCCGAGCTCGCCGGGCTGATCGCCGCGGGAGAGCTCGAAGTCCCGATTGCGCACGTCTACCCGCTCGAGCGGGTGCAGGATGCATATCGCGAGCTCGAACGTCGACACACGCGCGGGAAGATCGTTCTCGAGCCATGAGCCAGGGGCCTCGGCGCGTGATATAAAACCCGCATATCCCAACGGACGGAATGCTTCTATCGGAGTTTGCCCGGTCCGTGGAGACAGGCGTGGAGACAGTGATGGCTTCCCGGGGGGATCGTCGAAAGCGGTGATGGACGGGCCGGAGCTCTGGCCCTAGGAGGCCGGATGTTCAGCCAGGTGCAGTTGCGGTACTTCGTCACGGTTTCCGAAGAGGGCCAGATCACGCGCGCGGCAAGGCGGCTGCACATCGCGCAGCCCGCGCTCTCTCAGGCTCTCGCGCAGCTGGAAGCGGAGCTCGACATCGTGCTGTTCGAACGCCACCCGCGCGGCGTGACGCTGACGGCCGCCGGCGAGGCGTTTCTGGTGAAGGCGCGTGCGGCGCTCGCCGCGGAGGCCGAGACGGTGCAGGTGGCGCTGTCGCTGAGGCGCGCCGCAAACGCCACGATCGCGGTCGGCTTCATCGGCCCGCCGCCAGCGATCAGCACGCCGGATCTCTTCGCCGCGTTCGCCGCGAGCAACCCCGAGGCCAAGATCTCCTACCAGGACCTCACCTTCCCGCGTGGATCGACATCGGCCTGGCTGGCGAGCGTCGACCTTGCGGTATGCCACCGGCCGAGCGTCGAGGAGGGGCTGGGCGCGCAGCCCATCCGCGTCGAACCGCGAGCGGCCATGGTGCACCGCGATCACCCGCTTGCGCAGCGGCTCGAGCTCGATGTCGCGGACGTCCTTGACGAAACCTTCGTCAGCTACCACCCGGATGTGCAGCCGGAGTGGGCCGGCTTTCACAGTCTCGATGACCATCGCGGCGGGCCTCCAGGGGATCTGACCGACGACGCGGCTCAGACCTCGCTGCAGATGCTCGGGATCATGTCCTCGCCGCACGCGATCACGACCGTGCCCTACGCCGACGCGAAGCTCGCGGCACAGGTCTTGCCCGACATCGTGGCGATCCCGCTGCGCGACGCCGCCCCGGCGGTCGTCTCGCTGGTGTGGCGCCGGGATACGAGCAACCCGCTGGTCGAGGACCTCGTCGCGGTCGCAAGACGCCTCGCACCGGGTGACGATGAACTTTAAGCGCGGCCACCTGCTGTATTTCGTGACCGTCGCCGAAGAGGGCCAGATCACCCGCGCGGCCAGGAAGTTGAATCTCGCCCAGCCGGCGCTCTCGCAGGCGATCGCCCAGCTCGAGTCAGACCTCGGCTTCAAGCTGCTCGAGCGTCACGCTCGCGGCGTCACGCTCACCCGAGCCGGCGAGGCGTTCCTCGTCAACGCCCGCGCGGCCGTGTTCGCGTGGTCCGACGCCGCCGCCACCGCTCAGTCGATCGCACGCGTCCGCCGCGGGACGATCGAGTTCGGTTTCGTCGGCGTGCCACCCGGGCTCGACAGCCCCGAGCTGCTGGAGCTGTTCTCCCGCGCCTACCCCGAGATCGACGTCTGCTATCGCGAGTTGTCGTTCCCGTCGGCCGTGACGAGCTCGTGGCTGGGAGAGGTGGACATGGCCGTCTGCCATCTCCCGCCGCTCGAGTCCGACGTGTGGATGCACGTGCTGCGCACGGAACCGCGCGTGGTGCTGGCGCCGCGGCGCCACCCGCTCGCAAAGCGCTCCGAGCTGTCGCTCGCCGATGTGCTCGAGGAGACGTTCATCGGCTTTCACCCCTCCGTCGAGCCGGCGTGGGCCGGCTTCTGGAGCCTCGATGACCACCGCGGCGCGCCGCCGCGGCGGGTGACGGCGGACCGCGCGGCCAACCCGCATGAGGTACTCGCCGCGCTGGCGGTGCGCCGCGCGCTCACCACCGTGCCGGCCTCAGTCGCCGGGCTGATCCCCGACCTCCTGCCTGGGGTCGTGGCGATTCCGCTACGTGACGCGGACCCGGCGACGATCGTGCTCGTCGGACACGAGGATCGTGCGAACCCGCTCGTGGAAACGCTGCTGATGTTCGCCCGCGGCGCTGGCGGTACGGGCGATGCCACCGCGAGCCCGGGTGCCGCTGGCGAGCTCGCGGACGCTCCCTGAGCGCCTGCTCGCGCCAGCTGGCGATGCGCAGCAGTCAGATACGGCGCAGCTGCACCCAGCGCCGCTCGCCCTGGCCCGGCGATCTCGGCTTTGCGACGCAGGCCGCGGCGCGGGGACACAGAGGGAAAGCGTCCCCGCGCCGCGCGCTCAAGTCGCGAGCGCGCACGATTGGCGGCTGCGGCGCGATCCTCTCCGGCTCGGCCTCAACAGGCCGGGCACGGTCCGCGCGCGCTGCGGCGCGACAAGCGGCGAGGAAGAACGCGACGATGGATACCCAGGCGACCGGGAGAAGGACGACAAGCACGTTGAGGCGAAGCTTCAGTCAACGAGGCCGAAATGTCCAATATGAATTATCGGAACCGATATCGGAAACGCGTATGCGTGCTCGAAACTCGTTCTGGCGCGGCGGTCAAGCGGTGGGCGTTCCGCGGTGAGCCGGCAGCGCGGGAGGCGCCGTGCGATAGCTGGGCGGCGTGGCGGACAGCCCGATCGGGTTGCGTGTCAGCCGCTTCGCGCCGCCGTCGGGGCTGGGGACCGCGACGATCGGCTCCAGGCCGAGTGACTCGGCGAGCGCGAACGCGCCCGCGATGTCGTTGACCTCGCCGGCGGGCACGCGCGCGTCAGACAGCGCGCGCACCCAGTGCGCGGCTGGCATCGTGCGCAGATGGCGCTCGAGCTCCTCGCGCAGCGCATCGCGCGCGGCGACGCGCGCGGCGTTCGTCGCGAAGCGCTCGTCGTCGGCGAGCTCGGGGCGGCCGATGACCCGCGTGAGCGCGCGAAACTGCCTGTCGGTGCCGACGGCGAGGACCAGCTCGCCGTCGGCCGTCCTGAACAGGTCATACGGGGCGACGCTCGGGTGGGCGTTGCCAAGACGGCCCGCGACCTCGCCGGCGAGCGTGTACGCGGAGCCCTGGTTCACGAGCGCGGCGAGCAGGCAGGAGAGCAGGTCCACCTCCACGTGCTGGCCCTCGCCGCTGCGCTCGCGATGGCGCAGCGCGGCGAGGATCCCGATGCTCGCGAACAGCCCGCAGATCACGTCGACGAGCGCCACGCCGACCTTCTGCGGCTCGCCGTCGGGACTGCCGGTGATGCTCATCAGGCCGCCGAGGGCCTGCACGAGCAGGTCGTAGCCGGGCAGCGCCGCGGCGGTCGCCGTCGCGCTGCCGAAGCCCGTGATCGAGCAGTACACGAGCGCCGGATGCTCCTCGTGCAGCGCCGCGTAGCCGAGGCCGATGTCCTCCATCAGGCCGGGGCGGAAGTTCTCAACGAGCACGTCCGCCCGCGCCACGAGGCCGCGCGCGAGCTCGACGTCGGCCGCGTCGCGCAGGTCGAGCACGACGCTCTGCTTGTTGCGGTTGACCGCCTGGAAGTACGTGGCCACGCCGTCGGCGTCGTAGGGAGGGCCCCACACGCGCGTGTCATCGCCGCTGCCCGGGCGCTCGATCTTCGTGACGCTCGCGCCGAGGTCGGCCAGCACCATCGTCGCCAGCGGCCCGGCCAGGACCCGCGAGAAGTCGACGATCTGCAGGTTCTCGAGCGCTTGCGCCATCGCGCTCGAAGCGTAGTTGCCCGAGCTCTGGCACCCGGCGCCCCGGGCTAGCGTTCGAGCAGCGGACGCACCTCGACCGCGCCGCCCATGCTCGCCGCTGGGATCCGCGCGGCCAGCTCGATCGCCGCGTCGAGGTGATCGGCCTCGAAGAACAGATAGCCGCCGATCGCCTCCTTGACCTCGACGAACGGACCGTCGGTGCTCAGCGTCTTGCCGTCGGCCACCCGCACCGTCGTCGCCGTCTCGGGAGGCTGCATCCACACGCCGGGGGTGACGCCGGGGGTCTCGTTGATCGCCCTGTAGGCGCTGTAGATGGAGCGTTTCTGCTCATCCGACAGCGCCTCCCACTCCGGCGTCTGCGGCGTGGGGGTCGTGCCGTGGTGAATCAGCAGCATGTATTTCATCGCTACCTCCTGTGCGCGGTGGTCGTCTCTCAAGACGAACGGTAAGCCCGGAGATCGACAGCCGACGGGGCGTCGTCGACCGGCTCCGCCTCGATCTGCTCGTCTTCCCCGGACGCCGGCCGGGCTGGCAGCGCGAGCAATGCGAACAGCGCTCCCGCGAAGGCGACGAGGGCTGCGGCGAGCAGGCCGAGGTCCATCGCGCTGATGAACGCGGAGTGGGCGAAGCGCGCGAGCAGCTGGCCGGTGCTCCCGCCGATCCCCCTGGCCACTTCCAGGGCGCCGCCGAGCGATCCGCGGATGGTTTCCTCGATGCTGTGCGGGATGCGGTATGGCGTGAGCGCCGTGGTGATCCGGTGCTGGTAGCGAGTGGAGAGCAGGCTGCCGATGATCGCCACGCCGAGGGCGCCCCCGACCTGCATGAACGAGCCGTTGGTCGCCGATCCGACCCCCGTGTGGGCGGAGGGAAGCGAGCCCATCACGGCCCCGGTAGCCGAGGGGATGACCAGGCCCGCGCCAAGGCCGATCATGACCATGCCGGGCACCGTGGCGCCGTACGTGGTGGCGACGGTGGCGGCGGATATCAGCCACAGACCGGCGCCCGCCAGCAGCAGCCCGCCTGTGACCGTGAGCTTGGCTCCCAGCCTGCGCACGAGCACGGTGGACAGCGGCGCCGCGACCGCGATCGCGCCGGCGGCGGGCAGCACCCGCAGGCCGGCCTGCAGCGGCGTGTAGCCGAGCTGGAACTGCAGCAGCTGGGTCAGCACGAACAGCGCGCCGTAGAGGCCGAACGCGAGGATGCCGTTGCAGATCACCGCCGCCGAGAACCTTCTCGCGGCGAAGAAGCGCAGGTTGAGCATCGGGTGCGAGCTGGAGCGCTCCCACACGACGAAGCCGGCGAGCACCGCCGCACCGCCGGCGCCGGCGCCGAGCACGAGCGCCGAGGACCAGCCGTGCACGGGCGCTTCGATGATCGCCCACAGCAGCAGCCCCAGGCCGACGATCGATAGCAGCGAGCCGCCGGAGTCAAGCCGCTTGGCGTGTGGGTCCTTCGAGTCGGGCACCAGGCGGACCGCGAAGAGCACGCCGAGCAGCGCGACGGGAACGTTGATCAGGAACACCGAGCCCCACCAGAAGTGCGCGAGCAGCAGGCCGCCGACGATCGGGCCGAGCGCGACTCCCGCTCCGCTCGTTCCCGACCAGACGCCCAGGGCGCGCTGGCGCTCGCCGCGATCGGCGAACGTGGCGGTGATGATCGAGAGCGTCGAGGGCATGATCAGCGCTGCCCCGATGCCCATGCTCGCGCGCGCCGCGATCAGCATTCCCACGGTCCCCGAGAACGCCGCCCAGGTGGAGCCCGCGGCGAACGCCAGCAGGCCGGCGAGGAACGTGCGCTTGCGTCCCACCCTGTCGGCCAGGCTCCCGGCGACGAGCATCAGTCCCCCGAAGACGAGCGCGTAGGCGTCGACGATCCACTGCAGCTCGCTGGTGCTGGCATGCAGCTTGCGCACGAGCGTCGGCAGCACCACGTTCAGGACGGTGTTGTCCAGCGAGACGATCAGCAGCGGCACGCACAGCACCGCCAGCGCCCACCAGCGCTGCGGCGGACTGCCTGCGCGGGGCTGCGTACGGCCGGGCCGGGGGATCGCTGGCTCGAGCGTTGACGTGGGCGCGTGTGCCACGCCACAAGCCTCACGCGCCGCCGCGCGCGCTTCATCGGTACTTCGGCGCACACGAGCACGCGGCAAGCTACGGACGCCCAGTGGCTCGCCGCGCTCCTGTCAAGGCGTCTCTGCCGATCTCCTCTGGCGCCAGTCCAGCGGCAGCCGATCGGGACGCCGCGCTAGCTGCCCGCGATGCGTCCTCCGCTCCACACGCGGGGGATGTCAGGCGTGTGGTTGGCGGAGGACGTGCGCATCGGGAGAGGTACTTCTTTGGTCGCCTGACCGGGAGGAGCCGGCGGCCTGCGCAACAACTTACGTTCGCGGCATCGGACCGTTATCCGCTGGGTGCCACATGATGCCGAGCGAAACTACGGAGCGCGCCTGCGGCTATGCCTCCAGGGCCGTCGGCTCGAACAGCCGGATCAGCGTGCGCGTACCGCTGGCGTCGGTGACGAGCACCGCGCTCGGGGTCGGCGTGCCGGCCTCCTCGACGCCGATCGTCTTGGGGTTTGCGATGAAGTGGCGCAGCAGCACCGGATAGCGCGTCCCGCGACCGCCCACGGCGATCTCGAAGACGTCGTCCTTGTGGTCATAGCCGAGCGTCTGCAGCGGCAGGCGCTCGACGTCGGTCTGGTCGCCGAGCTCATCGTTCATGACCTCGACCGTGACGAGCAGCCCTTCGACGCTCTTGGCGATCGAGTCGAAGTACTCGGCCCAGCTAGCGGCGCTGAGCTCCTGCGTTTCGATGTCCATGGGGAAGTTCCTCTCTCGTGCTCGGTTGCAGGTGCGGTCTACACGCCCTGCCTAAGTTATCCCCCTCGGCGCATCATCGGACCTCAGTAGTCTGCCCCGGCCGTCGCCGGACATCTCCCGGACGCGCACGGGCGCGCAAGCGGAGACGATTTCGACATGGAATTTCTCGATCGCGTGGACGCCGGGCGCCGGCTCGCTTCGAGCTCATCGCCTGGGTGGATGTGAGCCATGGCCACGCCGCTTGCCCTTCCCCTCGGTGAAACAGCGGCACTCGAGGTGCTGCGGCGCGACGCCCAGCCGCTGCATGGCGGCGAGGGCGACTACGACACGCTGCTGGAGCTGGTCGGCGACGCGCGGCTGGTGCTGCTCGGCGAGGCCAGCCACGGCACGCACGAGTTCTACCGGCAGCGTGCGCGGATCACGCGCAGGCTGATCGAGGAGCTCGGCTTCACGGCCGTCGCGGTCGAGGGAGACTGGCCCGACGCCGATCGCGTCAGCCGCTACATCCAGGGTGCAGGCGATGACGCTGACGCCGAGGAGGCGCTTCGCGGCTTTCGCCGGTTCCCCACGTGGATGTGGCGCAACGCCGAGGTGCTCGACTTCGTGGGCTGGCTGCGCGCCCACAACGAACGGCTCGCGGAGGGGCGGCGAAAGGTCGGCTTCTACGGCCTGGACCTGTACAGCATGGGCGCGTCGATGGAGGCTGTCGTGGCCTACCTGGAGGAAGTGGACCCGCCGGCCGCCGCGCGGGCCCGTCGCCGCTACGAGTGCCTGCATCCATTCTCCGCGGACAGCGCCGGCTACGGGGAGGCGGTGCTGCTCGGCGCCAGCGAGCCCTGCCGGCGGCGCGTGCTCGAACAGCTCGTCGAGCTGCGCCGGCGCGCCGGCGACTACCTGCGCGAAGACGGTCTGGTGGCGGAGGATTGCTACTTCCTGGCCGAGCAGAATGCGACCGTCGTCGCCGACGCGGAGGAGTACTACCGGACGATGTTCGCCGGTCCGGCCTCCTCGTGGAACCTGCGCGACCGGCACATGGCCGACACCCTCGACCAGCTCCAGGTTCACCTCGCTCGCCACGGCGACGCCGGCAAGGTCGTCGTGTGGGAGCACAACTCACACGTCGGCGACGCCCGCTCGACCGACATGGCCCAGCGCGGCGAGCTGAACCTCGGGCAGCTGATGCGCGAGCGCCACGGCCACGACGCCGTGCTCGTGGGCTTCAGCACTCACAGCGGCACGGTCACAGCCGCCTCTCAGTGGGGCGGGGAGGCCGAGCGCAAGCGCGTGCGCCCGGCGTTGCCCGACAGCTACGAGGCGCTCCTGCACGCCACGGAGATACCGGCCTTCCTGCTGTGCCCGCTGGGCATGAGCGCTGCCGGGCGGGTCCTGCGCGAGCCGCGTCTGCAGCGGGCGATCGGCGTGATCTACCGGCCGGAGAGCGAACGCCAGAGCCACTGGTTCGCCGCGTGCGCCTCACAGCAGTTCGACGCGCTCGTGCACGTCGACGTCACACGCGCGGTGGAGCCACTCGAGCGGACAGGCGTGTGGGATCTCGGCGAGCCGCCGGAGACGTATCCCACCGCCCTGTGATTGTCTGCTGTCGCGATGGCCGATCGCAGCGACATCGACTTCGCCTACTCGCTGACCGACCGCGTGTTTCGGCTGAGCATGGGGGAGCTCGCTGATTTCAGCGGCGCCAAGTACGACGGCGACTTCTCGATCGGCCTGGAGGAGGCGCAGCGCAGAAAGCACGAGTACGTGGCCGAGCGGATCGGGATCGCGCCCGGCGCGCGCGTGCTCGACCTTGGCTGCGGCTGGGGGCCGCTGCTCGACTTCATCCGCCGCCGCGAGGCGGTCGGGGTGGGCGTCACGCTGTCGCGTGCGCAGCTGGCAGCCTGCCGGCGCCACGGCCTCGACGTGCACCTGTTCGACGCGCGACAGCTGGACGGGGAGAGCTTCGGCGGCTTCGACGCCGTCGCGAGCCTCGGTGCGTTCGAGCACTTCTGCTCGGTCGAGGAGTATCGCGCCGGACGCCAGGAGGAGATCTACCGGGAGATCTTCGAGCGGGTCGCGTCGGTGCTGCCCGAGCGCGGGCGCCTCTACCTGCAGACGATGGTCTTCGGGCGCAACATGATCGCGCTGGAGCGCGTCGACGTGCACGCGCCGCGGGACTCCGACGCGTGGTATCTCGCGCTGCTGCAGTGCCAGTTCCCCGGCTCCTGGCTGCCGCTGGGCGAGGAGCAGATCGTCGCCTGCGCGGAGCCCAGCCTGCGGCTGGTGTCCAGCAGCGACGGCCGCCTTGACTACATCCAGACGATCGGCGAGTGGAACGAGCGCGTCGGCGCGCGCAGCCTCTCCAAGACCCTGCTGAAGCTGCAGCTGGTGCCCCGCTGGCTGACGAGCGCCGACTTCCGCCGCGCGTTCACCTCGGGGGTGAGCGCCAACAAGGTGTGCTTCGAACGCGAGCTGCTCGATCACCGCAGGCTCGTGTTCGAGAGGCGCTGACGGACAAGTCCGATTCCCGCCAGACATCGCCGGCTCGATCTGCGACGGTGTCCCGGTGATCTTCGATTCCGAGCGTTTCTGGCAGGTGCTCGAGCTCGGCGACCCGCGCTTTGACGGGTGGGTGTTCTGCGGTGTGAGGACGACCGGCATCTACTGCCGCCCGAGCTGTCCGGCGCGGACGCCGAAACGCGAGAACGTGCGCTTCTTCGCGACCGCCGCGGCCGCGCAGTCAGCCGGCTTTCGCGCGTGCAAGCGCTGCCGGCCGGACGCGACGCCCGGCTCGCCGGATTGGGATCTGCGCGCCGATCTCGTCGGCCGCGCGATGCGCCTGATCGCGGACGGCGTCGTCGACCGCGAGGGCGTCGGCGGGCTCGCCCGCCGCCTGGGCTACACCGAGCGCCACGTCCACCGCCAGCTGGCGGCGACGGTGGGCGCCGGCCCGCTGGCGCTCGCGCGCGCCCAGCGAGCGCAGAGCGCGCGGCTGCTGCTGGAGACGACGGACGTGTCGATCGCGGGCGTGGCGTTCGCGGCGGGCTTTCAGAGCGTGCGGCAGTTCAACGCGACCGTCAGGGAGGTGTTCGCGATGACGCCCGGCGAGCTGCGCGCGCGAGCCCGGCGCACGGGGCGCGCGGATGGGGGAGGGGCGATCTCGCTGAGCCTGCCCTACCGAGCGCCGCTCGACGCGGACGGGCTGCTCGCGTTCCTTGCCCTGCGCGCGGTGCCCGGCCTGGAGGAGGTCCACGCAGGCGCCTACAGGCGCAGCCTGCTCCTGCCGCACGGCGGCGGCACGGTCGAGCTGCGCCCGCTCGACGGGCACGTGGGCGCCACATACCGCCTCGACGACCTGCGCGATCTGGCGGCGGCGATGCAGCGCTCGCGCGCCCTGCTCGACCTGGACTCCGACCCGCACGGCGTTGTCGAGGTCCTGGGCGAGGATCCGCTGCTGGGAGCGCTCGTGCGCGCGACGCCCGGGCGGCGCGTGGCCGGGCACGTCGACCCGCACGAGCTGGCCGTCCGCGCGGTGCTCGGGCAGCAGGTCTCCGTGCGCGGCGCGCGCACGCTGGCGGTGCGCCTGCTGGAGAGCTGCGGGCAGCCGCTGCGCCGCCCGCTCGGCACGGTCACGCACATGTTCCCGACCGCGCAGGCGCTGAGCGAGACCGACCCCGAGCGGCTGGCGATGCCGCGCGCGCGTCGCCGCGCCCTGCTGTCGCTCGCCGGCGCGCTCGCGCGCGGCGAGCTCGCGCTCGACGGCGGCGTGGATCGCGCGGATGCGCGGCGCCAGCTGCTCGCGCTTGCCGGGATCGGGCCGTGGACGAGCGAGTACATCGCGATGCGGGCGCTGCGCGACCCCGACGCGTTCCTGGCGGGCGACCTCGGCGTGCGCCACGCGCTGCAGCGGCTCGGCCACGACGGTCGTCCCGCCGCGGCGGCGAGGATCGCCGAGCGCTGGCGCCCCTACCGCGCCTACGCGGTGGCGCACCTGTGGGCCTCGCTGCACCCCGCCGGCGCTGGCGCCGAGGCGCCCGCACCTGCCCCCGCCGATGCGGCCGAGCGGCTCGCCGCATGAGCCATCCGGCCGCGTACACGTACACGACGCTGGACAGCCCGATCGGGGAGCTGCTGCTGCTCGGCGACGGCCTCGCGCTGCACGGGCTGTACATGCAGCACGGGCGCAGGCCGATCGCGATCGCGCCGGCGTGGGAGCGCTCGGCGGAGCCTTTCGCGGGCGTGGCGGCGCAGCTGCGCGAGTACTTCGCCGGCGAGCGCACGAGCTTCGAGGTGCCGCTGGCGCTCGCGGGAAGCCCGTTCGAGCGCCGGGTGTGGAGCGCGCTGCGGGAGATCCCCTACGGGCAGACGATCAGCTACGGCGAGCTCGCGCGCCGCATCGGCCAGCCGACGGCGGCGCGGGCGGTGGGGCTCGCGAACGGACGCAATCCGATCGGCGTGATCGTTCCGTGCCATCGCGTGATCGGCGCGGACGGGTCGCTCACGGGCTACGGCGGCGGCGTGGGGCGTAAGCGGCTGCTGCTGGAGCTGGAGAGCGGGCAGGCGTGCCTGCAGCCCGAACCTGGGCGATCGCCTGCGTCCTGCTCGTGACGTTCAGCTGCATGTAGATGTGCTGCAGGTGCTTCTCCACCGTGCGCCTGCTGATGCCGAGGCTCATCGCCAGCTCGGCGTTCGACGCTCCGTCGATCACCCCGCGCATCACCTCGACCTGGCGCTCGGAGAGGCCGAGCGCGCTCGCCCGCGGCGCGACGTCGTCGCATTCGTAGGAGGAGAGCAGGCGCGTGAGCTGCTCGCGCTCCACGAGCCGTTCGTAGCAGGCGCGCAGGGGCCTGCGCAGCAGATCGAGCATCGCCGCCTCTTCGGCGGTGAAGTCGTGGCGCCCGCGGTTCAGCGCGATCCCCACCACCTCGCCTGGGGGCGAGGGCAGCACGAACGCGATCTGGTGCTCGACCTCCAGATCGCGGTAGAGCTGGTCATACAACGCGAGCCCGTGCAGGCGCCGGCGGGAGATGAAATCCGAGAAACGCACCGGCTGCCCGTCGCCCGTGCGCACGTAATGCGCGATCAGGGGGTTCTCGGCGGCGAGCCTGCCGAATACTTCCAAGCTCTCCTGCGTGAGCCATTCACCGGGATCGGCCACGACGATCGCGCCCGCGCCGGGTTTCACCTCGTTGTATGAGGCGCTCTCGCACGGCACCAGCTCGCGTGCGATCGCGATCGCGCCGGCGCGAAACTCGGAGAGGTCGCGAAACTCGACCACCTGCGCGGCGGCATGCAGGACCTTGCGCAGCCGCGACGCCGACAGAGTCTCCATGGCCGGCCATCGTAATCCCTCGCTCGCAGTACGTGGAATTGCGTATTGATCTTCCCGATGGCACCTCCTAAGCTCGCGCGCTTTGCGGCCTCCCCACCCACAAGCCAGGAGATAACAAAGTGAACAAGCCCATGTTGCGCGCGACGCTCGCCGTCGCGGTGCTCGCCCTGGCGGCCAGCCTCGCGTTCGCCGGCGCAGCGCAGTCCTCCACGCTTCCCACGCTGACGCTGGCGCTCACCAAGACCTCGATCACGGTCGGCGGCACGACGCAGTCCGGTGCGGTCAATGTCGTCTCGACCGATTCGGGCGTCAAGGAAGGCTTGACGATCCTGTTTGCGATCAAGCCCGGCTTCACCGTCGCGGAAGTCGAAGCGGCGCTCAAGTCCGGCGCAGGCAAGGACCCCAACAGGGCGAGCAAGTACGGCTCGATCGTGTTCGACGCCGAAGTGAGCCCGGGCCAGACAAGCGAAGCCCAGACCGTGCTGGCGCCGGGTCAGTACGTCGCGCTCGGCGGCGCGGGCGAAGGCGGGCCGAAGCTGAAAGCGCCCTTCACGGTGACCGCTGCGAGCTCACCCGCCACGCTACCCGCGCCGCAGGCGACGGTCCGCTCGATCGAGTTCGGCTTCCGCGGACCCACCACCCTGCGCGACGGCGAGCTGGTGCGCTTCGAAAACGAAGGGTTCCTCGTGCACATGGACATCGCCTTCCCCGCCAAGAGCGAGAAGGCCGCGAGGGCAATCGTCAAGGGTCTGCTGACGGGCAAGGAAAAGGGGCTGGAAAAGCTCGTCTCAGGGGCCCCGTTCGCGTTCGCGGGCCCGCTGTCGCACGAAGCCTTCCAGCAGGAGACGATCACAGCCAAGCCGGGCTGGTACGTGCAGGCGTGCTTCATGGAAACCCAGGATGGGCGCGATCACACGCGCCTGGGCATGGAGCGGATCTTCCGCATCGTCAAGTAGAGCCGCGCGGGTAGTAGGTGGCGGGCACCCCGCGGGCGACGACGCCCGCGGGGACGTCCTTGGCGACGACCGCGTTCGCGCCCACGATCACGCCGTCGCCGACGGTGATGTCGCCGATCACCACGGCGCCGGTGTAGATCGTGACGTCGTCGCCGATGCGCGGGGCGCCGTCGCCGCTGCCCCAGCCGATCGTGACGTTCTGGTGCAGCCAGCAGTTGGCGCCGATCACCGCGTTCCACACGACGATCGTCGCGAAGCCGTGGGCGATGTACATGCCGGGACCGATGCTGGCGGCGTGCAGCTCGAGCGCGACTTCGCCTCGGTAGAGCACGCGCAGCGCCTTCGCGGTCACCCGGCCCGGCATCCCTCCGTGCTCGGTGCGGTAGTAGAAGAGGTTCCGGAACGGCTTCGGGTAGGCCAGCAGGTACAGCAGCTGGACGGTCTTCGCACGTCGATGCGGCAGCCACTTCCACTGCTGCTCGGCGGAGATGCTCATCCAGCGCTCCGCGTCGGCGCGGATCAGCTCGCGCGCGCCGGTCAGCCAGTACGCCGATAGCAGTGGCGCGGCCGTGCAGATCCGCACCCAGAAGGAGAGCGCCTGCACGCGATGCCAAAGCGCCCGAGCCACGCGCGGATGCTACAAGCGCATGCACGCCCGCGCCGTAGCGCATGCACGCCCGCGCCGTGTCCGCGACGCCGCGCCGAGTCGGCGCCGCGGACACGAAAAAGGGGCCGCGCCCCGGTGGCGCGGCCCCCTCGAGGGATGGACGAGAGATACGACCTGAAGAGCGTAACTCCAGCGGCTCGGGAAAGTCCACCAGCTCGGCATCGGCGCGACGGCTAAAGCCGCAATCTCCGGGGGAAGGTTGCGCGGCGGGTGGCGTCTAGGTGATCAGGCATCGACCCGTCCCATCCCCGGGATCCCAACCCCAGATACCCATATTGCGAGGTAAGCCCATGAAGCGAACGTACACACTCTTCGCCGTCGTCCTGACGGTCGCTGCGAGCGCATCCGCGGTCGCCAGCGCGCAGGGCGGCACGCCAGCCGCACACGCCAGCAGGGCCACGGAGGTCGTGCTGCGCCACACGAGCCTTGGCACGATCCTGACGACCTCCTCGGGCTTCACGCTGTACGAGTTCACGCACGACCGCACGAACGAAGACAGCTGCATGAAGGCCCGCGGCTGCTCGCAGGTGTGGCCGGCGCTCGAGACGAGCGGCAAGCCGACGGCCGGCGCGGGCGTGAAAGCGTCGCTGCTGTCGAGCATCCGAGTGTCAGGTGGCGCCAGGCAGGTCACCTACGACGGTCACGCGCTGTACACCTACAGCGCCGACAGTCGCGGCTCGACCGCGTATGTCGGTGTGAGCGCGTTCGGCGGCAGCTGGTACGCGGTCAACGCCTCCGGGCACGCCGTCAAGTAGAACGGCGCGGCAACGGCGGCGACGGCGCTGGCGCGCGAGGGCTGCAAGCTCGCGCCCGGCGCCGTCCAGTCGCGCGGCGCGCGAGCTTCAGCTGACGCGCCGATCGGCCGATACTTGGGCGTGTCCGTGTCGTTCGCGCTTGAGCCGAGGGCCGACCCGCTGCGCGCGGGCGCCGATCGTGCGGCCGAAGCGGCGCTGCGCGAGCTGCCCGACGCGCTGATCGTCGTCTTCGACGCGGAGCTGCGCTTCGTGCGCACGGCCGGCCAGGCGCTCGAGCGTCTCGGCGACCAGAACAGCTGCCGCGAGGGCAGTGCGCTGGCCGACGCGCTGCCGGTGGAGCTTTGGCGGGCGATCGAGCCGCTGCTGCGCTCGGCGCTGACGGGCGAGACGCGCTCGCGCGAGATCTGGATGGCGGGGCAGCGACACTGCGTGATGGTCGACGTCGGGCCGCTGCGCCCCGATGGCGCGAGCGACCTGTGCGCGGAGGATCGCGTCACGGGCGGCATCGCGGTGATCCTCGACGTCACCGCTCGCAGGCAGGCCGAGCTGCTGGCGCCGCGTCCCCAGAGCGCCTTCGAGGAGCACGTCGAGCGTCTCGAGCGCACGCCGATCGGCACGGGCGTGCTCGACCGCGACGGCCGCTGGCTGCTGGTCAACCGTGGGCTGTGCGACATCACCGGCTACACCTCCGAGGAGCTGATCGGCCAGCGCTTCGACGGGATCGTGCACCCCGACGACGCGGGCAACGACAGCGAGCAGCGCGGGCGCCTGCTCGCGGGCGAGATCCCCGCGTACAGGGCTGAGAAGCGCTACTTCGACGCCGCCGGGGAGACGCTGTCGGCGATCGTGTCGACGTCGCTGGTGCGCGATCGCGACCGCACGCCGCTCTATTACATCGCCCAGCTGAGCGACGTCTCCGAGCGCCGGCGGCTGGAGGAGAACATGCGCGGGCTCGGCGACCACGACCCGCTGACGGGGCTGCGCAACCGCAGGCTGTTCGGCCACGACCTCAAACTCCAGGTCGCGCGCTCGCGACGCTACGGCGAGGTCGCGGGCCTGATGCTGATCGACGTGGACGCGTTCCGGCGCGTCAACGAGCGCCACGGCGAGCAGGCGGGCGACGAAGCGCTCGAGGCGATCGCCAGGGCGCTCACGCGCAGGCTCAGGGAGACCGACCTGGTGGCGCGCCTCGGCGCCGACCAGTTCGCGGTGCTGCTGCCGCACATCGACGAGGAGGGGCTCGCGGTCGTCGCCGAGGGTCTCGACCGCGTGATCGCGGCGTGCGGCGTCGACGTCGGAGACGACTTCCTGCATCCGTCGGCGAGCATCGGCTTCACGCTCGTGGACGAGCACGCCGAGAGCGCCGAGCAGGCGCTGCTGGCGGCCGACGGCGAGATGCGCGCCGCCAGGCACGCGGGCGCCGGCGCACCGAGCTGAGCGCGCGGCGAACCCCCGCGGAGGCGTCGAGCGAAGCTGGCGGCGTCGTCCGGGTGGTGCCCGGCGGGACCCTCCGGCGCGGTGAATACGCTCAACGTATGCAGCCAAACGAGCGACTTGCGGTCATCGACCTCGGATCGAACTCCTTCCGCCTGGTCGTGTTCATGGCCGGCTCTGGCTGGTGGAAGCGCACGGATGAGATCTACGAGCCGGTGCGCATCGGCGAAGGGCTGATGGCGACCGGCAGGCTCGGCGAGGAGCCGATGCGCCGGGCGCTGGCGACGCTCGACGTGTTCGCCCACTTCTGCCGCGCGGGCGGCCTGGAGGAGGGGTCGGTCGACGCGGTCGCGACGAGCGCGATCCGCGACGCGGAGAACGCCCCCGAGTTCCTTGAGCGCGCACGCGCGTGCCTCGGGCTGCCGATCCGCGTGCTCAGTCGCGAGCAGGAGGCGCGCTACGGATACCTGGCGGCGGTCAACTCGACGACGCTGCGCGACGGCAGCGTGCTCGACCTCGGCGGCGGCTCGCTGCAGCTCGTGCGCGTCGCCGACCGGCTGATCAGCAACTCGGGCTCGTGGCAGCTCGGCACGGTGCGCATGAGCGAGCGCTTCCTGCCGCCCAACGGTCCCGCCAAACGCAAGCAGCTGGAGGAGCTGCGCGAGCACGTTGCCGCGGAGCTCGCGACGGCGCCATGGCTCATCGATGGCGGGCGCGATGGCGGTGGCGGGCGTCTGGTGGGCACGGGCGGGACGGTGCGCAACCTCGCGGCCGCCGCCCAGCGCGCGGCGGGCCTGCCATCGAACGGCGTGCAGGGCATGGTGATCGAGCGCGAGGCGCTGGACGAGCTCGCGCAGCGGCTCGCCGCGCTGCCCGCGTCACAGCGCGCGAGCGTGCCCGGGATCAAGCCCGCGCGCGCGGATCTGATCCTCGCCGGCGCGGTCGTCGTGCAGGGCGTGCTGCAGGCGGGCGGCTTCGACGCGCTGGAGACGACCGAGGCGGGCCTGCGCGAGGGGGTGTTCTTCGAGCGCTACCTGGCGGGGTACCCTGAGGGGCACAGGCAGGGACAGCCGCTGTTCGCGGACGTGCGCCGGGCGAGCGTGCTGAACATGGCGGCGCAGTACCAGGTGGACGTGGATCACACCGAGCACGTCGCGGCGCTCGCGCTTGGCATGTTCGACGAGCTCGCCGCGCTGGGGCTGCACGACGGCGACCCGCGCGAGCGCGAGCTGCTGTGGGCGGCGTGCATGCTGCACGACATCGGCATGTCGATCGACTACGACGACCACCACAAGCACTCCCGCTATCTGATCCTCAACGGCGGCCTGCCGGGGTTCACGCCGGTGGAGACGGCGATCATCGCGCAGGCTGCGCGCTACCACCGCAAGGGCATGCCGGTGGCGGGGCCGCTGGCCGCCCTGTTCGGCGAGGGCGACATCGAGCGGCTGGACCGCTGCGCGACGCTGCTGCGCCTGGCCGAGGATCTCGAGCGCTCGCGCGACCAGCTCGTGCGTGGCACCAGCCTGGAGCTGTCCAACGGCGAGGTCGAGCTGCGGCTGATCGCCGACGGCGAGTCAGCCGTCCCGCGCTGGGCGGCCGGCCGCGAGCGCGAGCTGTTCGCAAGAGCTTTCCACCGCGACCTATCCGTCGCGGCCTGAGCCAGCCCGCCCTGACGGCCGCTCAGCGGCCGTCAGGGCGCGGTGAGGCCCTTCTCGTCGCCGGCGCAGTCGAACAGCACGAGCCCGTACGGGTAGCCGATGGGGCTCTTCCATTCCGAGGGCGCGAGCTCCTTGCACGCGCGCAGCACGGCTTGCGTGGCGAGGTTGCCGCCGCGCTCGGAGTACTCGCCGCCGAGCAGCACGTAGCGCGCCTGGCCGCGAGCGACCATGCTCGCGAGTTGCGGGCCGTCGACGACGGGGTCACTGCCGCTGTAGCCGCCGAGCGCGCCGGCGTCGAGCCCGAGGAGCATCAGCGGCGAGCTGGTGTCGGAGGCGACGGACAGGAGCGCCCAGCGCGAGCCCGGACGGTGGGTGCTGACGTAGTCGAGCAGCGCGCGGTCGATCCCGAGGTCGCGGTCGTTGACGCCATAGCCGCCGGTGCCGGCGAACGCTTTGGGCCCGGCGACGGGGAACGTGCCCTCGACGGGCGCGAGCCACGTGGTGGTCGCATACCGGGTGGGCGCGACGAGCGCCAGCAGGAACACGAACGCGACGGCCGGCGCGGCCAGGCGGCGCGTGACGAGCAGCGCGAGGAAGCCGATGGCGACGCCCACGCACAGCACGGGGACGAACCACAGCATGTAGTGCTCGCGGTGCATGAGCACGATCTGCGCGGCGAGCGTCGTGGCGAGCGCGAGCGCGACGAGCGCGAGGCCCCACAGGCGGCGCGGTCCGCGCGCGAGCTCGGCGAACGCGAGCGCGCCGGCGCCCGCCATCGCGCCTGTGCCGGGGGCGAGCGCAGAGACGTAGTAGGGGTGGACGATGCCCTTGGACAGGCTCAGCACGGCCGCCTCGACGACGAACCAGCCGCCGAGCACGAGCAGCACCGCCAGGCGCGGGTCGCGCCGCCCGCGCTTGCGATCCACGAGCGTCAGCGCGAGGCCGAGCAGCCCGAACAGCGCGAACGGCAGTATCCAGCCGGCCTGGTCGCCGAGGCCCTTGCCGAGCAGGCGCAGCGGGCCGGGGGAGGCGCCGAAGGGGATCGGGTCGGCTTCCCTGCCGGCGACCTTGCGCGCGGGCTCGGGTATGGCGGCGGGCGTGAGGCGCACGGGCGGCGAGGCGGCGGCGGGCGGGGAGGGGTGGGCGCGGGCGGCGTCGTCGACGGCGCGCTGGTGGGAGGCGGGCACGTATGCGCCGGGGCGCGTGACGATGCTGTTGGGGCCGCCGGTCTGGCCTTCGACGCGCCCGAAGCCGTTGTATTCGAAGGTCAGCCCGAGCTCGGTGTTGTTGGTCGAGCTGCCGACGTACGGGCGCTTGGAGGCGGGTGTGAGTTCGACGAGCGCGATCCATGCGAACGACACGACGAGCAGCGCGAGGCCGGCGGCGAGCAGCTGCGCGATGCGCCGGCGCATCGACCCGGGCGCGCAGAGGAGGTAGCCGAGCGCGATCGGCGGGACGACGAGGTAGGCGGCGAGCGTCTTGGTGTTGAAGGCGAGCCCGACGAACACGGCGGACCCGATCAGCGTGCGCCAGCGGCCGGTTTCGCACGCGCGTAGCGCGAGCGCGCAGGCGAGCAGCAGCAGCAGGATCAATACGGGGTCGACGCCGTTGTCGCGGGAGACGGCGACGAACGACGGGAACACGGCGAGCGCGAGCGCCCCGGCGAACGCGGCGGCGGCGCCGAGGCGCCGCGCGAGCACGACGTACAGCAGCGCGACCGTGAGCACGCCGACGATCGCCTCGGGCAGCAGCAGGCTGAGGGGCGAGAGGCCGAACAGCTTCGCGCTCGCACCCTGCACCCACAACGCAACGGGCGGCTTGTCGACGGTGACGAGCCCGCCGGGGTCGAAGGACACGAACAGGAAGTTGTGCAGCGAGCGCAGCATCGACTGCACGCCCGCGGAGTAGAAGATGTTGGCGTACCCGTTCTGGGCGAGCCTGTGCGTGTTGAGGACCGCCGACAGCGCCAGCACGACTGGCAGGCCGGCGTGGCGAAGGTAGGGCCGTGCGCGGTCAAGGCTCGGCGGCGAGTCGCGAACCTGCTGCTGGGTGGCGCTCAAGCGGGGAGCGTCTCCACGAGCCGCGCGAGGTCGCGCTCGTCGTTCCACGCTCCGACGGACGCGCGCAGCCACGGGCGGTCGGGGATGTTGCGGACGATGACGCCGTGCTCGGCGAGCAGCGCGCGCTCGGCAGGCGGGTCGGGGCTGGGGAAGGACACGAGCGTGGTGGGCCCGCGCGGCGCGGGCGGGCGGCCGCGTTCGGCGAGCAGCTCGGCCAGGCGCGCGGCGAGCGTGCGCGCGCGCTCGTGCACGGCGGGCCAGCCGGCGGACTCGAGCACGCCGATCGACGCGAGCGCGCAGGCGGCGGTCTCGGCGTTCATGGACAGCGTGTCGAAGCGCCGCGCGTCGTCGTGCAGCTGTGCGTCGAGGCCGGCGCCCGGGTCGGCGAGGTTGCCGTAGCCGCGCCTTGAGACGGCCAGGCGCTCGCGCAGCGCGGGGCTGACGTACAGCATGCCGGTGCCGTCGGGGCCGCACAGCCACTTCTGCCCGGCGCCGGCGTATGCGTCGCAGCCCAGCGCATGAACGTCGACGGGCACAGCGCCGACGCCCTGCGCGCCGTCGAGCAGCACGGGCACGTCGAGCTGGCCGAGCTCGGCGGGCGCAACAGAGCCGCTGACCCAGCCGACGTGCGAGCAGGCGACGAGACGCGTGCGCGGGCCGACGGCGTTCGCGACCTCGGCGAGCGGCACTTCGCGCACGTCGACGCCGCGCAGCTCGCGCGCGGCCGACAGCGCTCCGAGCAGCCCCGGATGCTCCTCGTCGCTCGTGACGATCTCATCGCCGCGGGTGAGCTCGAGCCCGCCGACGACCTGCGCCATGCCCTCGGTGGTGCAGGTGGTGATGGCGACGTCGGCGGGGTCGGCGCCGAGCGCGCGGGCGTAGGCGCCGCGCAGCTCGCCGGACAGCTCGCTGCGGCGTTCGAAGTGCGCGGTCGCGCGGCCGTCGGTGAGCTCGCGCCGGAGCTCGGCGGCGGAGGCCTCCACGGCGCGCGCGGGCAGCGGGCCGTCGGTGCCCGCGTTGAGGTACGCAAGGGCGCCGAGGACGGGAAACTCGTCGCGCAACGCCGGCAGGCTCACAAACCGCGAGAATACCCGCATGTCCAGCGCCCACCCCCAGCAGCCCCTTTGGGTGCCCTCGCCGGAGCAGCGCGAGCAGGTGGAGATGGCGCGCTTCATGGACTGGGCGGGCGAGCGCCGCGGCCGCCCGTTCGCAGACTACGAGGAGCTGTGGCGCTGGTCGGTGGACGAGCTGGAGGACTTCTGGGCGAGCATCTGGGAGTTCTGCGGCGTGCGCGCGTCGAAGCCGTACGAGCGGGTCCTGGCCTCGCACGCGATGCCGGGCACGCGCTGGTTCGAGGGCGCGGAGCTGAACTACGCGGAGAACCTGCTGGCGCGCGGGAGCGAGCGCGCGGGCGAGGTGGCGGTGCTGCACTGCTCGGAGCTGCGGGAGCTCGGCGAGCTGACATGGGGCGAGCTGGCCTCGGAGGTCGCGGCGGCGGCTGGCGGCCTGCGCAGCCTGGGCGTGGAACGCGGCGACCGCGTGGTGGCGTACATGCCGAACATCCCGGAGACGCTGATCGCGTTCCTGGCGGTGGCGAGCATCGGCGCGATCTGGTCGAGCGCGGCGCCGGAGTTCGGCGCGCGCAGCGTGATCGACCGCTTCGCGCAGATCGAGCCGAAGGTGCTGCTGGCGGTGGACGGCTACCGCCACGGCGGCAAGGACTTCGACCGCACGGCCGTCGTCGAGGGCATCCTCGCGGAGCTGCCCACGGTCGAGCACGTGGTCACGCTTCCCTACCTGGCCGACAGGACCGTTTATGAGCCCGCCTCCGGCGGGGGAGGCGTTCGCAGCGTCATCGCCTGGGGGGATCTGCTGGCCAGGGGCGAAAACTCTGAGCTGCGCTTCGAGCAGGTCCCGTTCGATCACCCGCTGTGGGTGCTGTACTCCTCAGGCACGACGGGCCTGCCGAAGGCGATCGTCCAGGGCCACGGCGGCATCCTGATCGAGCAGCTGAAGAAGCGCATGCACCTGGACCTGCGCGCGGGCGACCGCATGTTCTGGTTCACGACGACGGGCTGGATGATGTGGAACTTCCTGGTCGGCTGCCTGCACAGCGACGCGGCGATCGTGCTGTACGACGGCAGTCCGGCATACCCGGACCTGGGCGTGCTGTGGGACATCGCGCAGCGCACGGGGATGACGTGCATGGGCGTGAGCGCGGGCCTCTTGGCGAGCATGGAGAAGGCGGGCGTGGAGCCGGCGCGCGACTACGACCTGAGCGCGCTGCGCGCGATCGGCTCGACCGGCTCTCCGCTTGCGCCGGAGAGCTTCCGCTGGGTGTACGAGCGCGTGAAGGACGACGTGTGGCTGTTCTCGACGAGCGGCGGCACGGACGTGTGCACGGCGTTCGTCGCGGGCTGCCCGCTGCTCCCCGTGTATGAGGGCGAACTGCAGTGCCGCGCGCTGGGCTGTGCCGTGGAGGCGTGGGACGAGCAGGGCAACAGCCTGATCGACGAGGTGGGGGAGCTGGTGGTGAGGGAGCCGATGCCATCGATGCCGCTGTTCCTGTGGGGCGACGACGACGGCTCGCGCCTGTACGAGAGCTACTTCGCGATGTACCCGGGGGTGTGGCGTCACGGCGACTGGGTCCGCATCACCCCGCGCGGCGGCGCGGTCATCTACGGCCGCTCCGATTCGACGATCAACCGCCAGGGAGTGCGCATGGGCACGAGCGAGATCTACCGGGCGGCCGCGGGCGTCCCCGAGGTTATGGACGCGCTTGTCGTCGACATCCCCGGCAAGGACGCCAGCGGTGAGCCCGGGGGGGAGCTGTCGATGATCCTGTTCGTGGCGCTGCGCGAGGGCATCCTCCTAAACGACGAGCTCGCGGCGAACATCAAGCGCCGTATCCGTGAGGACTGCTCGCCGCGCCACGTCCCCAACGAGGTCCGCCAGATCGCGGAGGTGCCGCGCACGCTGTCGGGCAAGGTGCTGGAGGTGCCGGTCAAGCGCATCCTGATGGGCACGCCGCCGAGCGAGGCCGCGAGCATCGAGTCGCTGGCGAACCCGCACTCGCTGGATTACTTCGTGGAGCTGGCGGGCGAGCTGAGGGTCGGCGAGCGCCGGCCCGTGTGACTACTGCGACTGCGCCCACTCGCGCAGGCGACCGGGCACCGCGACCGCGTCGCGCTCACGACCTACGGCTGCCAGGTCGAGAGCTCGAGCTTCGCACCGGCGACCCAGGCCGCCGCCGCCCCCGCGCCGACCGGCTGGGTCGTCACGACCCCGGCGAGGGACGCCAAGGGCGGGAGCGGCATCGGCGAGGGCTGCACCGCGCCGCCGCCGGCCGGCTGCACCGCGACCGGGCTCGGCGGGATCCCCGCGGGGCCGCCCGCCCACCCGAGCTTCAGCAAGACGTCGCCCGCTCCGTCGCGCAGCATCGGCATCAGGCCGTCGGGCGACACGCTCGGCGTCGAGAAGTGGCCGCTCGCATCGCCGAGTGCCAGCATCGTGCGCAGCGAGCTCGGGTATGGCGGCGGCGTCTCCGACCAGCTCACGGTCCCGCCGCCGCCGTTGGCGGCGACCGCGTTGACCGCGCTGCCGATGCCCGCGGAGCCAGGCTGAAGCGCCACCGGTGCGCTGAGCGATTCACCGGTCATCACGCGCGCATACGGGGCTGCGAAGGAGGGTTCGAGGTCCTCGTAGTCACCAGCCTCCCAGGCGATGAGCGCTTGGCCCGGCGCGCTGAATGAGACGACCGGGAACTCGGCCGGCGCGGGGGCGATCAGCAGGGGCGCACCGAAGCGGTGGCTGCGCGGGGCGGTGCTGAGCATCGTCGCGCAGGTGGGGATTCCGCGTCCGCAGCTGGCCGTGCCGTAGATGTGCGCGGCGCCAGCGCTGTCGAACAGAGACGCGGGTTCTTCCATCATGGCGCTCTTGGCGCGACTGACCGCGCCCTCTGGGCCGAAGCGATGCCCGGGCTTTCGCCAGGCGGCCGCGACGCCGGGAGCGTTCCTGGTGTGTGCCACCCAGGTCAGCAGTACCTCGCGGTCGGGCGCCACCGCCAGCCGCGGGTCGGCACTGAGGAACGGGCCGGCGTGGCCGATGGTCTGGGTCGGCGACCACCTGCCCGACGGGGTGCGGTAGGCCGCCTGGATCGTGTTCGGATAGAGGGTCGCGCCGCTGCGTCCGCGCGCCGCGTCGATCCACACGACCGTCAGTTCGCCGCGCGCGTCGAGCGCGACCGCGACACCGCCGATCAGCCCGTCGCTGCTGCGCCACAGTGTCCGCTGCACCGGCCGGCCGCCGGCGCCGGCGAATGCCACGTTCACCGCCACCCGCGTCCGCACCAGCCCGACCTGGCTCTCGCTGGCCCAGGCCAATGCGGCATCGCCGCGCGCATCGCTCGCCAGCGCGACCCGGCCAAACCCTGTCGTGGAGCGGCTCACCGTCCGCGGTGCAGACCACGCGGCCAGTGCCGCCGGTGCGCCGATCGCCAGCGCGACCAGGACGGCCAGGGCGCCGAAGACTCGCGTCCCAATCATGATCGATGCTCTGCGGCCCATGCCGGATCTCCTTCCAGAGGACAACTCTGCGATCCACACTAGGCTCGGACGAGCGTCAGCTCATCAGGGCGAATCCGCTGCCAACACAGCAGTTTCTACGGAGTCAGGAAGAGATCGCGCGAGCGACGGGGCGACCCCACTACAAGCCAGCGACCGCCCGATGGTCTCCTTGCGGAGGAGCCGGACCACCTGCGATCATGAGGACATGGCCTCCGAACCCATGTGACGCTTTCCGGTGACATCGTCGGTGAGTACATCGTCAAGGACAGGCGGCCCAATGGCGAGCTGACGCTGGTGCCCGACACCTATCCGATGGTCACACCGGAGTACGACGGGCGTCCCGCAACCGCAGAGGAGTTCGCTGCCTTCGAGGCCGAACACGGCCCCTTCTTGCCGCCTGACGGCGAGGGGTAGGTGACCACCGCATCCCGTCCCGACGCGCTCTTCCGCGTCGAGTTCGACGATGCCACGCCCACCGAGGACATCTACATCCCCGAACCAGATGGGACGTGGGGGATGATCTTCCAGCTGCGAATCGACGACGAAGGTCGACCCTTCCTCGCTTTCCTCGCCTTCGGCACCCGCCATCCCACCAGCCCCGGGGCGCTCAGCGTGTACGAAGTCGCGCATCATCGGATACACGTACAACCGCCCGGCGCTGACCGCACGAAGTGAGTCTCGATTGGGCGCCCCTCTCAAGCGCCTGTCGCGGAGAGAAGGCTGCGGGGGCGACTCCTACTGCGACTGCGCCCACTCGCGCAGGCGACCGGGCACCGCGACCGCGTCGCGCTCGACCTCGACCACCTCGTCGGCGGGAATGTTGGCCCGCTTCGCGGCTGCCACGATCGCGTCAGCCGAGGGCGCCTCATACAGGCAGTAGGTCCGCCGCCGGTCGGCGCTGAGGAACGAGAACAGCCAGCGCACGCCCTCGTCGGCGTTGACCTCCTCGATCAGCTCGACGTCGTCGTCGCTCAGCTGGAGCTGGTCGGCGAACCTGCGCTCGATTACGAACAGCGGCATGTACCGCCGATCCTACTCCCCGTCCCTATGCGTCGGCAAGCGCGTGACGGTGCGCGTAGGAGGCCGCCTCGGTGCGGTTCGCGCAGCCGGTCTTGCGCAGGATGCTGCGCACGTGGTTGGCGGCCGTGTGCTCGCTGATGTACAGCTCCGCGCCGATCTCGCGGTTGCTGAGGCCACGCGCGACCAGTCGCAGGATCTGCGCCTCGCGGCCCGACAGCGCATCGGGAAGGCCGGCGGTCGCGCCGGCCGGGGCGGGCGCGACCCGCATCGCCGCGATCCGGTTGCTCAGGCTCGCCATCCCGATCGCGCGTGCGAGCCGGTCGGCCTCGCCGAGCAGCGCCTGCGCGCGCTCGGAGCGCCCGTCCCCGCGAGCGAGCAGCATCCGTGCGTACTGGTGGTTGGTGTGGGCGAGCCAGGTCCTCGCCTCCATCGCCAGGTTGGCTGCGAGCGCCTGCTCGAAGTGCGCTTCCGCCAGATCCCACTCGCCGAGCGTCGCCGCGAGCATGCCCAGATAGCGGTCGGCCGAGCCGTAGTAGGCGACCAGGTGCCCGACCATGACGTTGCTCGAGGCGAGCGGCGCGAGCTCGGGGTAGAGGAGCGCCGCGAGCGTCTCGTCACCCACCGCGACGCAGGCGTCGGTCAGGTAGGTGAGCGACGCGAGCCACAGCGACTCCCGGAACGCGTCGAGACCCTCGCTCGCGATTCGCGCCAGCTCGGTCCTTGCCTCGGACTCCATTCCCAGCTCAACCAGCAGCGACGCGAGCCCGGGACGCCAGGGGCTCCGCTCGCGGTCGCCGGCGACGAGGATCCTGACCACCGAGGCCAGCTCCGCCAGGCGCCCCTGCTCGCGGCGGAGGCTGAACATCTGGATGCCGTACGTGCCCGAGGCGTCGCGCCCGGTCAACATGCGGCCCGCCGCCTCCGAGCGGCCGGCCATCGCCTCGGCCGCGTCGAGCTGGCCGTCCGAGAGGGCGATCGCGACGCCGTAGTGCTCCGCCACGTGCAGGATGAAGGGCTGCCTGGTGATCTCGGCCATGCGCCTGAGCTGTGCCGCCTCGCTGCGCGCAGCGGGGATGTCGCCGATCGCCACGAACGCGGGCACTCGCCAGGACATCGCTTCCGCCTGGAGCTCCATGTCGCCCAGCTCCTCGCTGATGGCGCGCGCCTCGGTGAGCATCTCGAGGATCTCCTCGATGGGAGTCGCGCCGCGCGACCAGTACGAACGCACGAGCACCGTCGCGAGCCCAACCCGGTCGCCCAGGCGCCGGGCGAGCTCGATCGCGTTGGCCCGCACGATCGCACCGCGCTCGTGCTCGCCCTGTCCGTCGAGCGCGCGCGCCAGGCCGCCGAGCAGCTCGACGCTCAGCTCCGACTCGTGCTCGCCCAGCGCCGCCGTCGCCTCTTCCAGCAGCTCGACCGCGCCGCCCACCATGCCGGGCCGCCAGCTCGCCTCCTCGTACCGGGCCGCGGCGCGCGCCAGCAGCTCGGGGTCCGCCAGCTCGCGGCCGATCTGCGCGGCGGACGCCAGCGCCTCCCGAGCATCGAGCGCGCTGCCGGCCCTGTGCCGGGCCATGCCGAGCTCGAGCAGCACCTCGGCGCGCTCGCGGGCGTCCTCGATGCCGAGCCCATGCGCCGTCATCAGCAGCTGCGCCGCCTCGTCGAACGCGAGGGCGTCGGCGGCGGCGCGCGCGGCGAGGACGTTGTAGCGGATCGCCCGCTGCACTCCTGCGACCGCGGTGGCCGCGGCGAAGTGGTGCGCAAGGTCGGCGAGCACTCGCGCCGAGCGCCCCTCCGCCGCCTCCATGGCCTCGCCGACGCGCAGGTGCAGCTCGGCCCTGCGCACGCCGGACAGGCGGTCATAGACGGCGCGGCGCACGAGCTCGTGACTGAACCTGTACGCGAGCTGGCGGCCGGGCAGCTCCACGACGATGCCGCTGCGCGTCGCCTCGTCAACGGCCGCGATCAGCTCGCGTTCCTCCAGGCGCGAGCCCCGTCTGACGATCGCGAGCTCGAACTCGGCGCCCGCCGTCGCCGCCAGCTCGAGCAGCTCGGTGCTCGTCGCCGCCAGCCGCGCAAGCCGGGCGCTCACCACCTCGCGGACGCTGTCGGGAGTTCCGAGCCGGGCGAGCAGGGAGCCGGCGAGCCGCAGCTCTCCCTCGCCGCCCGCAATCGCGTCCGTCTCCAGCAGGGCGCGCCAAAGCTCGCACATCAGGAACGCGTTGCCGCCTGTGAGATTGGAGATCGCCCGGGCGATCTCCGGCAGTTCTGCGCTGGCGCGCCCCTCGGTGACGCGCCGTACGAACTCGCTCACCTCCTGGTCGGAGAGACCCTCCAGCCGCATGCGCACGACGTCGTCGGAGCGCCTGAGATCCGCGAGCGTCTGCGCGAGCGCCTGCGGAACCTCGCCCTCCGTGTCGCGGAAGGTGGCGAACAGCAGCACACGCCCAGCCCAGGCGGTCTGTGCGAGGTGGCGCAGAAGCAGCAGCGTCGGCGCGTCCGCCCAGTGCCCGTCCTCGATCACCAGGACCACCGGACGCCGGCGGCCGACCCGCTCGAGCAGTTCCGACACGGCCGTGTGCAGCCGGTGGCGCTCGGTGTCCGGGTCGGCGCGCATCGGCGGCGACAATCCCGCGAGCTGCTCGCCGAGTTTGGGCAACAGGCGAGTCAGCTCGCCACCGGAGGAGCCGAGCGCGGCTCGCAGCTCGTGTTCGTCGAGCACCGCCGCCAGGCGCTCGAGCGCCTGCGAGAACGGACCGTACGGCGCGTGCACGACCGCGTCGCAGGCTCCGTGCAGCACGAGCGCACCGGACTGCGCCGCCTCGGCGGCGAACTCGCGGACGAGGCGGCTCTTGCCCGAGCCGGCCTCTCCCCCCAGCAGCACCACCCGGCGGCCCTCGCCCTCGGCCGTCGGCAGCAGCATGCGCAGCTTCCCCAGCTCGTCAGCCCGGCCCACGAACGGGAACGGAGAGGAAACGCGAAGTGGAGCAGGAAGCTCGGACACTGGCACCCCGCGAGCACGATAGTCAGATCTGATCATTGACGCAAATCCGGAGCTCCTTCCGCGGGCGGCAAAGTCGGTCAGTCCGCGTCATGACAAGGGTTGGGAAACGCCGTACGTTGCGCTGCTGACGAGGCAATTCACGATCTTCACCAAGAGGAGGAGCCGATGAGCAGCACGATCGCAGCAGCGCAGGCCGCACGCCAGGAGATGCCCGGGTTCCGGGGGCGTCTGATCGGACCCGAGGACGGCGACTACGAGCAGGCGCGGACCGTGTACAACGCCATGATCGACCGCCGCCCAGCGCTGATCGCGCAGTGCGCGGATGCGCAGGACGTCGCCCGCACGGTCGCCTTTGCCCGCGCGCATGAGCTCCCGCTCGCGATCCGCGGCGGTGGGCACAACGGCGCCGGCCTCGGAACGTGCGACGCCGGTGTCGTCATCGACCTGTCGCCGCTGAAGGACATCCAGGTGGACGCTGGCGCGCGCACGGTTCGCGTCGGCGGCGGCTGCACGTGGGGCGAGGTCGATCGCGCCACCGGCGAGCACGGGCTCGCGACCCCCAGCGGGATCATCTCGAGCACCGGCGTCGGCGGGCTGACGCTCGGCGGAGGCCTCGGGCATCTCACGCGACGCTTCGGGCTGACCATCGACAACCTGCTCGAGGCGGAGCTCGTGCTCGCGAGCGGCGAGACGGTGCGGGCCAGCGCCGACGAGCACGCCGACCTGTTCTGGGCGATCAGGGGTGGCGGCGGCAACTTCGGCGTCGTGACCTCCTTCCTGTTCCGGGCGCACGAGGTCGGCACGATCTTCGGCGGCCCGACGCTCTGGGCGGTCGAGGACGCCGCAGCGGTGCTGTCCGCATACCGCGACTTCATGCCCGCGGCCCCCCGCGAGCTGAACGGGTTCTTCGCCTTCCTCACCGTGCCGCCGGCGCCGCCGTTCCCCGAGGAGATCCACCTGCGCAACGTGTGCGGCGTCGTGTGGTGCTACGTCGGTGCGGAGAGCGACGCACGGGCGGCGATGGCGCCCCTGCTCGAAGCGGTGCCCGAGCCGCTGCTGCACGGCGTTCAATCGATGCCGCACGCGATGCTCCAGACGGCGTTCGACGGGCTGTACCCGCACGGCGACGAGTGGTACTGGCGCGCGGACTTCGTAAACGAGATCCCCGACGAGGCGGTCGAGCTTCATGCGCGCTTCGGCTCGCAGCTGCCGAGCATGAAGTCGACGATGCACCTCTACCCGATCGACGGGGCCGCGCACGACGTCGCCGAGTCCGAGACCGCCTGGAGCTACCGTGACGCCACCTGGGGGGCGGTCTTCGCCGGGGTCGACCCGGATCCCGCCAACCGCGACGCGATCAGTCGCTGGAGCATCGAATACCACGAGGCGCTGCACCCGTACTCCGCAGGCGGCGCGTACGTGAACATGATGATGGACGAGGGCGACGATCGCGTCCGCGCGAGCTATCGCGGCAACTACGAGCGGCTGGCGCAGGTGAAGCGCTCCTACGACCCGGAGAACGTGTTCCGGATCAACCAGAACATCCAGCCGGCGGGCTCGTGAAGGCAGCCGATGCAGTGATCGTCGGCGCGCGCTGCGCCGGGTCCACGCTCGCGCTCGCCCTGGCCCGGCAGGGCTGGGACGTGGTGCTGATCGACCGCGACACCTTTCCGAGCGAAACGGTCTCGACCCATCTGATCTTCCCGAACACGCTGGCCCGCCTCAGCGAGCTCGGGGCGCTCGAGGTGCTGTTGGCCTCGCACGAGGTTCCGATGCTCGAGTTCCGCATCGTCGGCCTCGGGCACGAGATCAGCGGCTCCTTCACGCCGATAGGAGGCTTCGACCGGTGTGCGGCGCCGCGCCGCGCCGCGCTCGACAAGGCGATCCTCGACACCGCGCTCGCGGCGGGAGCAGATGGGCGCTTTGGGGAGGGCGTGGTCGATCTGATCGGCTCGGGCACCGCCGAGGACCCGGTCGCCGGAGTCGTGTTGGAGAGCGGCGAGCGGATCGCTGCCAGATGGGTCTTCGGCTGCGATGGCCGCGCCTCGACCGTTGCCCGCCTGCTCGGGATCGAGAAGACGCGTCCCCTTCGCGGAGAGGTGGCATATCTGCTCGCGTACTGGAGCGGCATACCCGACAACGGGTTCGCCGATTCAGAGATAAGAGAGGCCGAGATCGTCAGCCGCTGGGCGGGCGAGGATGGCTCGTGTTTGCTGGTCACGGCGGGCGACGCGGGGTTCACGCGCGGGTCGAAAGATGAGCGCCGCAGCCGCTACATGCAACAGCTCCGCCGCTTCCCCGCGGTGATCGAGCCAGACTTGCTCGACCGCGCGGAGATGCTCGGCGACGTCGTGGTCGCTCCCGAGTCGCTCATGCGCGGCTTCTTCCGGGCCCCGAACGGCCCGGGCTGGGCGCTGGTCGGCGACGCCTGCCACTTCAAGCACCCCGGCACCGCGCAGGGCATCGGCGACGCGGTCGAGCAGGCCGTCCACGTCGCCAACGCGCTCTCCGGCGCGCAGCCGAGCCTCGACGGCTACGAGCGCTGGCGCGACGAGCGCGCCCGCGAGCACTACGAGTGGTCCTTCGCGTGGGGGCGCTTCCCGCGCGCGGAGTCGGAGAGCCTGTTCAGGGGATGGGCGAGCGACGCGGACGCGGCCCAGGACCTGCGGGACTCCTACAGCCGTCGTGTCGAGC
>CAVTLZ010000008.1:0-138282 GCA_963735705.1 uncultured Solirubrobacteraceae bacterium | reverse complement strand
CGGCTGGGTGATGCGGATCGGGTTGCCGAAGGGGTCGCGGAACCCGCAGTCGATCCCGTAGAAGCGCTCCGTTGGCTCCTGCGTGAACTCGACCCCCTTCGCGCGCAGGCTCTCGTAAGTGGACCGGCAGTCGTCGACCGCGATGATCACGCCGCCGCCGGCCGCTCCCTTCGTCACGAGCTCGCGCGCCTGCTCGGCGGTCGCCTCGTCGTACGCCGGCGGTCCCGGCACCATCAGCACCAGCTCGATGTCGGGTTGCTCTGGGAAGTTCACGGTCAGGAAACGCATGACGCCGAGATCGGCGTCGGTGTGGACGACCATGCCGAGCTTGCCGACGTAGAAGTCGAGCGCCTGGTCCTGGTCGAGGACATGGATGAATGTGTGGCTTATTCGTTTGGGCATGGCCGCCACGTTAGACCTCGCCGTCGCCGCCCGCTTCTCCAAATCTGCGCTCTTGAAACGGGGTCCTATCCTGCAGGGCGCGTCCACGCCATCGCCCAGCACGCCGGCACCCGCAGGGCCGCGCCATCGTCGGCGAAGCGAGCGCGGTACGCCGACGGCGGCTCGCCGACGATCCCGCGGAACGTGCGGCTGAACGTGCCCAGGCTGTTGAAGCCGACGTCGAAGCAGATATCGGTCACGGGATGGTCGGTCTCGCGCAGCAGCTCCATCGCGCGCTCCACCCGGCGGCGCTGCAGGTAGCGGTGCGGCGTCTCGCCGAACGTCGCCCGGAACTGGCGGCTGAAGTGCGCCGGCGAGACGTGCGCGAGACGCGCGAGCGCAGGGACGTCCAGCGGCTGCGCAAACGCGCGGTCCATCGCATCGCGCGTCCGCAGCATTCGCCGGTTGCGGTCCTCGACGAC
This sequence comes from uncultured Solirubrobacteraceae bacterium, assembly GCA_963735705.1. GTDB lineage: Bacteria > Actinomycetota > Thermoleophilia > Solirubrobacterales > Solirubrobacteraceae > Palsa-744. The sequence goes on along the minus strand of CAVTLZ010000008.1, from coordinate 137,419 downwards.
GCGCGACATGGCCGTCAGCGGTGAACCGCCGCGCTCGGCATGTCGATCCACACGAGCCGCGGATGCTCACGGCGGCGGTTGTCCGCCCTGCGCGGGTACACGCGTCGCTGCGTGGGCACCACAAGGCCGTCGAAGGTGCGGTGGTCGAGGCAGTAGTGGGCGGCCTTGGCCCAGCCGCCGATCGGCTCGGCGGTGTAGTCGTGACGGCGGATCAAGCCGCTCTCGTCGAGGTAGAAGACCTGCTCGCGCGAGTGCGTGTGGACGTGCTCCGGGAAGCGCACCGCGAGCCGCTGCCAGCGCTCGCCGTCCTGGAGCCACGGATCGAGCACGCGCAGCTCGTAGTCCGGGCGCGCGAGCACGAACGGGGTCGAGAGGTACGTCCAGATCGCGTACGTCGCGAAGTACAGGATGTCCAGCCGGTCCCACCACAGCTTGTGGCGCAGGTCGGCGAACGCGTCGCGCGCGTTCGCGCGCGCCTGCACCAGCTCGCCGCCGTCCGTCTCGATGCGGACCGTGCCGTCGGGCTCGAGCACGCCGCGTTGACCGGCCCGCGGGTAGGGCGTCAACGTCACGTACTGGCCGCGGGTGGACACCCGCGCCTGCACGTCGCGCACCGCATGGCCCTGGAGCTTCGACGCGAACGCGAGGCCGCCGGAGGAGATCTGGACGCTGACCTCCTCGGCGCCCTCCCACAGCTCGAGGCCGCCATGCGCCGCAATCGCCCGCTCGACGAGGTCCATCGCCCTGAGTGTGCCCGAAACGAGCGCGGCGCGCATCAAGCCACCAGCACGGGCCGTTCGAACGTCGCCGCTTCCGGGATCACCAGGCCCGCTTCCGTCTGGAACCACTGCTCGAGCAGCGAGCAGTACATCCCGCGGTAGTCGGACGTCCTGATCAGGTTTTCGTTTTCGTCCAGCTTGGTGAGGCCGGGAAACTCGCCGATCATCTTCCCCGCCGCGCGCGTGCCGATCAGGAACGCCAGGCCGCCCGCGCCGTGGTCGGTGCCCGAGCCGTTTTCCCTGCGGGCGCCGGCCGAACTCCGACCACAGCTGGACCAGCACCCGCTGGTCGAGCCCGCGCGCTTCGAGGTCGCGCTGGAAGGCCACCAGCGCGGGGACCGTCTGTTCGAGGTTCGTGCTCAGCGTGTCCACCTCGCTCGCGTGCGTGTCGTAGGAGCCGACCGCGTTCAGCGAGACGCACTTGATCGGCATGCCGTTGTGCAGCATCGCCGCGAGCACCGCCAGCCGTTCGGCGAACTCACCCGGCGGATAGGTGACGGTCGCGTGGTCGCCCGATTCCTTCTCCGTCCTGACGAAGCTCGCCATCTCTTCCAGCACCAGGCCCGTGTCGTAGGAGGCGCCCCGCGCCTGCGCGTACGCGGGTGACGGCGCCGGCAGCGCGCCCAGCGCGCCGAACGTCTCGAGCGCCGGCCCCGTGATCGGTTCGCCCAGGCCGTATGCCCACATCGTGTAGTCGGCCGGCGATGACACCGCCGCCACCGGCATCGTCTCCGTCGCCAGCGCCGGCGCCAGCGAGTAGTCAAGCGACAGCCCCTGCAGCGGGTTGTCCGCGTTGCCGACCAGGTCGAGGTAGCGCCCCATCCAGCCCGAGCGCGCGTTGGCGTCGAGCTGGCCCACCTCCCAGTAGTGGCGGCTGGTGAAGTGACTCTCTTCCGAGGGCTCGTAGCCGATCGCCGGGAAGACCGTCACCTTGCCTTCTTCGTGGAGCTCCGCGAGGCCCCCAGCGGCCGGGTGCCACATCAGCGCCTCATCCTCGGTGAAGACCTTGCCCGCCCCTTCCTGCAGGCCGAGCACGGGCCGCAGTTCTTTGTATCTGGCTTCCCCAACGGGCGCCAGCACGGACAACGCGTCCCAGCCTCCTTCCATAAAAATAGATACCAACACCGGTTCGCCGGCGCCCGCCCGCCGCCGCGGCCTGGGCGATGCCCTCTTCGAAGTGGCGCGGGCCGAGCATCGACGCGCCGTACACCGACAGCGCCGCGCCGGCCGAGCGCAGCAGGAACGTGCGCCGGTCCATGCCCGTGCCCGCCGGCAGCGGCATTCCCCGCTCGATCTGCGGCAATCCCTTCCCCGCGATCGCCGCGCCGCGACGCAGCAGCTGCGAGCGGGTGAAGTCCTCACACGAGCAGCTCCTGGCCATGTCAGCTCACCTGCATGTCCGGGGAGGTCGCGATCAGCATCCGCAGCGCGTTCTGGCGCATCGCCCGGTAGGGGCTCTTCTGCCACGACGCCAGCGGTTCCTGAAGGCACGACTGCGCGAACGCGGCGATGCACTGCTCCGATTCGGGTGACAGGCACGGGTTGGCCCAGTACGCGAGCGCGCTCGACAGCGCCGCCGCGGGGTCCTCCGTCGCGCTGTACTGCGGTTCCCCCGGCGCCGGCCACGGGTTGGGATAGGTCTTCGACGTGACATAGCTCGCCATTTCCCAGCGAGCCCGCGCGGTCGACGTGTCGAGCCAGCGGGTGAAGTCCCAGCCGGAGACGTTCGGCGGGTAGAACAGCTGCTGCCCCGCGTTCGCCGACAGCCACGCCCATGCGGTCGAGTCGATCGGGCGCGAGATCGAGCGCAGCAGCCCCGCGTTGTACACAACCGGCGGCGTCACCATCTCCGGGCCTTCGTAGAAATCGGGGTGCTGCAGGATCGCCTCCACGACCGCGCGGATGCTGTGGCCCGAGCTCAGATATACACCCTGCAGCGACGCGAGCGTCGCTTCCGACGGCGCGCTCGCGATGAAGTACCCCCACAGCTTGGTGACGAAGAACGACGCGTGCAGCGGGTGACTGACACACAGGCGCACCGCGTCTTCGTAGCTCCACCTGCCGGCCTGTCCGAACACCGTCTTGTTGCCCGCGTCGTGGTAGCTGGAGTCGTAGCGAAAGTTGTAGTCGCCGAGGGCTTCCGACCAGTCGTTGCGCCAGCCCGTCAGCGCACGCGCCATTTCGCGCACGTCGTCCTCCGTGTACGCGCCGCGGTCCGCGCCCAGCGAGAACAGCTCCATCATCTCGCGCGCGTAGTTCTCGTTCGGGTCCCACCTGTTGTTCGACGTCCCGTTCAGGAACAGCAGCATCGCCGGGTTGGTCGTGATCGCCAGGAACAGCTCGTCGAAGCTGCCCAGCGCCAGCGAGCGCAGCATTTCGTTCTGATCGAGCATCAGCTTCTGGCTGTTCACCTGCGCGTTGGAGTTGGCGAACCAGTCGTGGAAGATCAGCGTCATGCGCTCCACCAGCTGCTGGTCGGAGCGGACCATCCGATCGAGCCACCAGCAGTGGTCATCGCCCCACGCGCTCGTCGGCTGCAGCGGCTTGCCTTCTTCGTCCACGGGATCCGGTCCCGTCAGCGTCGCCGCGCCCGACGGGCGCGTGAGGCCGAGCACGACCTGTTCGAGCGGCTGGCCCACGAGCGCCTGCGCCTGCCCGGGCGTCGGCCCGAAGCCCGCGCGCCACAGCAGGCGCCGCGCCTGAGCCAGGGTGATCGGCGGAGAGCCCACCGCCGGGACCGGCGCGGAGGAGGGAGCCGGCGGCGAGGCCGGCGCGACCGGCAGCGGGACGCCGAGCGCGCCCTGCGGCTTCACCGCCACGCGGTAGGCCGCGAGCTTGTGCCGCTTGCGTTTGCGCCTGTGCTTGTGGTGCTTGCCGTGCTGCTCGTGATGCGCCGCCTGCTCCTTGGCGAGCTTGCGCTGCGCGACGCGCGCGTGATCGAGGACTGACGACACCCGCTCACTGTGATCCAACGGGCCGCGTCGCCGTGCGATCATCGACGTATGTCCTATCCGCGCGGCACAGCCGCCTAGCGTGACCTTCGCTCCGTGATGCGCCGCTTCGCCATCAGGTGGGCGTTCAACACCGTCGCGCTGTTCGTGGCCACGTGGCTGCTGTCCGGGCTCAGCTACGGCAGCGACTGGTGGGCGCTGCTTGGCGCCGGGCTCGTGTTCACGCTGGTGAGCCTGTTCGTGAAGCCCGTGCTCGCGTTCCTGTCGATCCCGTTCATCATCGTCACGCTCGGAGTCTTCTATCTGCTCATCAACGTCCTCATGCTCTACCTGACGCACTGGATCGTGGCGCAGTTCACGATCGCTAGCTTCTGGTGGGCGCTGCTCGCGGCGATCATCGTCAGCGCCGTCAACGGGATTCTGAACGTGTCGTTCGGGCGTCCGGCCAGGCGCCGTTCGGAGAAGCGCCGCCGGGCCTACGCCGACTGACTAGGATCCGCTGATGGCCCGCATCCGCGTCGTCGCCTCGTCGATGTCCGGCGCGGCGCTGCTCGCTATCGTCGCGGCGCTCCTAGCGGCGACGGCGCCGGGAGCGCCGGCCGCGCCCGCGCGCGCCGCCAGCCCGCCGAAGTGCGCCGCGTCGAGCCTCGTGATGTGGCTGAACTCGGAAGACTCCGGCACCGCCGGCAGCTTCTACTACCACCTCGAGCTCGCCAACCTGTCCGGACACAAGTGCACCCTCGCCGGCTATCCCGGGGTGTCCGCCGTGAGCCTCGGCGGGCGCCAGATCGGCGCGGCCGCCGGCCGCGAAGTCACCCACACGCCGCGGACAGTCACGCTCGCGCCCGAAGCGCAGACCACCGCGCTGATCCACCTCGTCGACGTCGGCGCGCTGCCCGCGTCGTGCCGGCCGGTCACCGCCGCCGGGTTCCGCGTATACCCGCCCGGGCAGAGGAGCTCGAAGGTCGTCCCGTTCCCGTTTCGCACGTGCTCCAACTCGGCCCAGCGGGCGCTGCTCGTGCGGGCCGTCAAGACCGAATAGCCAGCGCCGCCATCTGCTCGAACGCGACGAGCGGGTTCAGCGGCTCGGGGTCGCCGGACAGCTCCGCGTAGATGTTGGCGATGTTGACCACCAGGCGCTCGCCCTCGCCCCAGTCCGCCCAGCGTTCCAGCGCGATCGAGCGCGCGGCGTCGAGCGCCGTCATGCCCTCCGCGTGGCACGCGCGCGCCTGCTCGTACAGGTACTCGAAGTAGGCCTTCAGCTCGCGCACGGCGTCGGGGCCCGCGAGCGGCCCGTGTCCGGGCACGATCGTCTCCACGTCCATCGCGAGGATCCGATCGCACGCGGCGATCCAGTTCGACACGGGCCCCGCCCACGCGATCGGGTGCGCTTCGGAGAAGAGGATGTCCCCGGAGAACAGCACGCGCTGGGCGGGCACGTGCACGAGCGTGTCGCCGCGCGTGTGCGCGGGGCCGACCTCCAGCAGCCGCAGCTCCTGCTCGCCCACCCGCAGGCTCAGCTCGCCGCTGAACGTCTCATCGGGGAGCGCCAGCTCGATGCCGTTGAAGTCGAACGCGCCGAAGCACTCCAGGAAGAACGCGCCCAGCTCGCCCATCGCCGGCGCCTGCTCGATCAGCGCCGCCATCGCCGCCGGCGGCAGCTCGGGCATCTCCGCGGCGGTGCGCTCGGAGGCGAGGATCCGCGCGCCGTCGACGAGCTTGTTGCCGTAGCAGTGATCGCCGTTGGCGTGGGTGTTGACGAGCGTGTCGATGCGCGCGGCGGCCGGCACCGCACGGCGCATCGCCTGCAGCATCTGCTCGGTCAGCGCGAGGTCGTACAGCGTGTCGACGAGCAGCGTCCGCTCGCCGTCGACGATCAGGCCCGCGTTGCTCCAGCCCCAGCCTCCGTCCGGCTGCAGGTACGCGTACAGGCCATCTCCCACCTCGTGCAGACCCTTGGCGTAGCTCATTCCTCAGCTCATGCTCTCACAGTGCAATACTCGCGTCGATGCCGTTCGATCCGTCGCGCGCCGTCCCGCATTACGTGGCAGACCCCGCCCGCTACGAGCGGATGCCCTACCGGCGCGTCGGCGCCAGCGGCCTCCAGCTGCCGGCGATCTCGCTCGGGCTGTGGCAGAACTTCGGCGACGACCGCCCGCTGGCGGGGATGCGCGCGACGCTGCGCCGCGCGTTCGACCTCGGCATCACGCACTTCGACCTCGCCAACAACTACGGCCCGCCGTACGGCGCCGCCGAGACCAACTTCGGGCGCATCTTCGCCGAGGACTTCCGCCCCTGCCGCGACGAGCTGGTCATCTCCAGCAAGGCCGGCTATGACCAGTGGCCGGGGCCATACGGCGAGTGGGGCTCGCGCAAGTACCTGCTGGCGAGCCTCGACCAGAGCCTCGCGCGCATGGGGCTCGACCACGTCGACATCTTCTACTCGCACCGCTTCGACCCGAGCACGCCGCTGCGCGAGACGATGGGCGCGCTCGACACCGCCGTGCGCCAGGGCAAGGCGCTGTACGTCGGCATCAGCTCCTACGGGCCGCAGCGCACCGAGGAGGCGATCGAGATCCTCGCCGAGCTCGGCACGCCGCTGCTGATCCACCAGCCCTCCTACTCGATGCTCAACCGCTGGATCGAGAAGGAGCTGCTCGACGTGCTCGCCCGTCACGGCGTCGGCGCGATCGTGTTCTCGCCGCTCGCGCAGGGCCTGCTCACCGACCGCTACCTGCACGGCGTTCCCGAGGACTCGCGCGTGCGCCGCGGCGAGGCGTTCGACGAACGCCTGCTCAGCGACGAGAACCTCGCGCACGTGCGCGCGCTCAACGAGATCGCTCAGCGGCGCGGCCAGTCGCTCGCCCAGCTCGCGATCGCGTGGGCGCTGCGCGACCCGCGCGTCAGCTCCGCGCTGATCGGAGCCAGCAGCGTCGGGCAGCTGGAGCAGAACGTCGCCGCGCTCGAGAACCTGAGCTTCACCGCCGACGAGCTCGCCGAGATCGACGTCCACGCCGTCGACGGCGGCATCGACCTGTGGGAGTCGTCGAGGAGCGCCTGACCCGGCTCCGCAGCGCCCGACTCGGCTCCGCAGCGCCCGACTCGGCTCCGCAGCGCCCGACTCGGCTCCGCAGCGCCCGACTCGGCTCACTCCTCCGCCGTCGCCTCGCCCTCATCCTCCTCCGCGCGCCAGCGCCTGTAGAGCTCGGTGAGCTCGTCGCGCATCGCCGGCGCCATGTCCTCGGCGCGCAGGCTCCCCGTGAGCCTGATCGTCGCGCGCATCTGCCGCAGGTACTCGGTGCAGTTCTCACAGGCCGCCAGGTGCGCCTCGAAGCGCCGGCGCTGCGAGCGCGAGAGCGTGCCCTCCAGGTAGTCGGTGATCAGCTCGACCATCTCCTGGCACACCAGCTCTTTTCCCTGCCAGAACATCCTCACAGGCCTCCGAGCTCGTTCTTCAGCGCCTGGCGCAGGTGACTGCGCCCGCGGTGCAGCAGCACCCGCTGGTTGGCCTCGCTGATCTCGAGCACGTCGCAGACCTCTCGGCCGCTGAGCCCGTCGACGTCGCGCAGCACCACGACCTCGCGCTGGCGTGCCGGCAGCTCGCCCAGGGCCGTCTGCAGCTGGTCCGCCAGCCCCTCCGCGAGCAGCCGGTCGTCGCTGTCCTCGACCCAGTGCTGCGGCGGTGCCATCCACGCGCCCGACGCGTCGAACCGAGACCGGTCGACGACCGGCCCGGCGTCCCCGACGGCGACGCTGCGGTGCTCACGCACGCCCGTGCTCCTGGCGCGGTTGACGAGGATCCGCAGCAGCCACGTCCTGAACGAGGAGCGTCCCGCGAAGCCGTCGATCCCGCGCAGCACGCCAAGCCACGTGTCCTGGACGACCTCCTCGGCGATCGCAGGGCTCGACACGAACGAGCCGGCGACGCGCACCATCGCCGCGTGGTGACGCGAGACGAGCGCCACGAACGCCTGCTCGTCGCCCGCGCGCAGCCGCGCCACGAGCTCGTCGTCCTCGTCCATCGCAGGCGTTGCGCGGCGTTTGCGAAGCGGCACGGCGATCGCGGCGCTCAACCCCACGCGCGTGTTGGGGGATTGGATCGGAGTAGATGCGCACAGCTCATGCCGTTCATGTCGCCGCCCGCAGGCTACGGCGCCCGGATTGGCGCCGCAACCTGCAAGGCATGGCTGGAGCTAGCCGGCCGCGATGCCCTCGCCGCCGACCGCGCCCGGGACGGTGACCGAGCCGATCTCGCTCAGCGCCCCCTGCGCGCCGACGGAGAACTCGTCGAGGATCCCCGCCGCGCCCGTCTGCACGTAGAGGAAGCGCCCGTCGGGCGTCGCGGCGGCGTCGACCGTGCCGCCGTCGGTTTTGGTGTCGCCGATCAGCGCCAGCGCTCCGCCGAAGCCGGACTGGAAGCCGGTGAGCGAGGCGCTGCCCGCGTTGGAGGTGTAGAAGCGAGCTGCCCGCGGCGGCGACCCAGCACGTGGCGGCCTGGTTCGTCGCGACCGAGTCCAGCTGCGTCGCCGTCCCGTTCCAGTTCAGCCGGAAGCTCGCGAGCGCGCCCGCGGCCTCGGCCACGACCAGGTTCCCCTCCTGGTCGAACGCTCACCGCGAACGGGACGGTGCCCGGCTCGGGGTTGACGACCGGCGCTGGAGGACAGCTGCCCGAATCCGAAGACGCGAAAGACGTCGATGTCGCTGCCGTTTTCCTTGGTCGTGACGATCAGCTTCGAGCCGTCCGGCGAGAACGCGATCTGGCCGGGGGTGTTCGTGAACTGGGGGGTCGCGGTCGGGTTCAGGCCGAGCGCGCGCCCGGAGCCGGGGATCGGGAGCAGGTGGCCGAACGCGTTCACGTAGCCCTGCACCCAGCCGCCGTCCTCGGCGTTCAGCACGTACACCACGTTGCCGTGGACGGTGATGCTGACCGGGAACGAGCCGCCCGAGCCGAGCACCTGGCGCAGCGCGAGGTGGTCGCCGAACACGGCGAACACGGAGATCGTGTCGCTGCCGGCGTTGACCGCGTACAGCAGGCCGTCCGCGGCGTCGTACGCGAGCGAGCCCTGAGAGGCGAGGTGGTCGACGACCGACCCCGTGAGTGCTCCGCCGAGGCCGCCCGTGCTGTAGACGCCGGCCTGGGTGAGCGTGCCGTTCGCGGCCCGGTCGTAGGCGACGATCTGGTTGCCGGAGAGGTTGTCGGTCTGTGCGAACACGGCTTGATCGGATCCGTATGCGAACGGGTATCCGCCCGGCGATCCTCCGAACGCGCTCGCGGATCCCACGGCGCCGGCCAGCGTGGCGGCCGCGGCGAGCGCCGCGACACTGAGGCGAGTGATTGCTTTCATTGCGTGTGCTCCTCGGATCGGGTTGGGCTTCGGGCTGGAGTGGACCTGCGACCTTCAGTCCGCCGAGGGGGCCATGCGTTACAGTCGGAGGGGTGAATCGCAAGAGCACGCTGAGTTCACTCGCTGGATTGCGACTCGCGATCGGCGCGCGCGCCCTGCTCGACGAGGGCTAGCGCCAGCCCGTGTCAGCGTCGCCGTCGGCCGAGCTCGAAAGCGCGACGGGCGAGCACGCGGCCGTCGATCGCCGGGTGGGCGTCGAGCGCGCCGGTGCGGAGCAGGAGAGTGCCGAGCAGGAGAGTGCCGAGCAGCCGGGCCCGTTCGCGACGGTCGACCAGGTCGCCAACGTCGTCGTGACGGTCGTCCCGGTCGGGCTCGTCGCGTTCGCCGCGTGGCGGGCGTGGGGCGGGGCGCTGCGCTGGCCGGACGTGGTCGCGTTCACGGTCACGTACGTGCTCACCGGCGCGGGCATCACGGTCGGCTTCCACCGCCTGCTCACCCACCGCAGCTTCAAGACGAGCCCCGTCCTGCGCGGGCTGCTGGCGGCGCTCGGCTCGGCGGCGGTGGAGGGCCCGGTGATCGAGTGGGTCGCCAACCACCGCAAGCACCACCAGTTCTCCGACCAGCCCGGCGACCCGCACAGCCCGCACGTCGACCACGCCGGCGGCTGGCGCGGCGCGTTCGGCGGGCTGTTCCACGCGCATGTGGGGTGGATCCTCGGCGGCGACGCTCTGGCGGACGAGCAGCACTACGCGAAGGACCTGCTCGCCGACCCGGTCGTGCGCTTCGTCGATCGCACGTTCGTGCTGTGGGTGATCGTCGGCCTCGCGTTTCCGTTCGGCCTCGGCCTCGCGCTGACGGGCTCGATCGCGGGAGGGCTGACGGCGCTGCTGTGGGGAGGGGCGGTGCGGATGTTCTGCCTGCACCACGCGACCTTCTCGATCAACTCCCTGTGTCACTTCTTCGGGCGGCGCAGCTTCGCGACCAGCGACGAGTCGCGCAACCTGCTGTGGCTGGCGCTGCCGACGCTCGGCGAGGCGTGGCACAACAACCACCACGCCTTCCCGACCTCCGCGCGTCACGGCCTGCGCTGGTGGCAGCTGGATCCGTCCGCGTGGCTGATCGCGGGGATGGAGCGGACGGGCCTCGTGTGGGACGTGATCCGCGTCAGCCCCGAGCGCGAGCTGGCGAAGGTCGCCGGCGCGAATCGGTAGGACTGTCCACACGGCCTCGCGCCCGCGCGGTAGGAGTATCGTTCGCCACGAGGAGGGCAAGCGTCGAAGGAGGGAGCGGAGATGTACGACTACGTGATCGTCGGAGCGGGGTCCGCGGGTTGTGTGCTCGCCAACCGCCTCAGCGAGGACCCCGACGTGCAGGTGCTGCTGCTCGAGGCTGGCCCGCCGGATGTCAACGAGAACATCCACGTGCCGCTCGGCTATCTCAAACTGGGCGGCACCGAGGTCGACTGGGACTACCACTCGGCGCCCGAGGCGGAGTGCAACCGGCGGCGGATCACGCTGCCGCGCGGCAAGGTGCTGGGCGGCTCCTCCTCGATCAACGCGATGGTCTACATCCGCGGCAACCGGCGCGATTACGACGAATGGGGGGTGAGTGGCTGGTCGGCGGCCGATCTCATTCCTTATTTCATTAAGTCGGAGGACAACGAGCGCGGCGCCTCGCGCTGGCACGGAGTCGGCGGACCGCTCCCGGTCAGCGAGGAGCGCTCCGGCAACGTGATCTCGCGCGCTTTCGTCGACGCCGGCGAGCAGGCGGGCCTCGCGCGCAACGAGGACTTCAACGGCGACGAGCAGGACGGCGTCGGCCTCTATCAGGTGACCCAGCGCGGCGGCATGCGCGCGAGCACGGCCGTCGCCTACCTGCATCCGGCGATGGAGCGCGCGAACCTCACCGTGATGCCGTACATGCACGTGCAGCGGGTGCTGTTCGAGGGCACGCGCGCGGTCGGCGTGCAGGCCAGCCAGCTCGGCCAGACGCAGGAGCTGCGGGCCGAGCGCGAGGTGATCCTGTGCGGCGGCGCGTACAACTCGCCGCAGCTGCTGATGCTCTCCGGGGTGGGGCCGGCGGAACACCTGACGATGCGCGAGATCGAGGTGCTGCTCGACCAGCCCGCCGTCGGCGAGAACCTGTCAGACCACCCGGCGACGCAGCTCGTGTGGACGACGCCCGAGCCGGAGAGCCTGCTGCTGGCGCTCGAGCCGGCGGCGCTCGAGCAGTACGAAGCGACGCAGACCGGCCCGTTCGCGTCGAACCTCGCCGAGGCCGGCGGCTTCGCGCGCGTGGGCGCCGACGCGCCGGCGCCGGACATCCAGTTCCACGTCGCGCCCGTGCACATCGTCGAGGAGGGGATGCGTGACCCCGAGGCGCACGGCGTGTGGGTCTCGCCGTGCCTGCTCACCGAGCACAGCCGCGGCTCGGTGCGGCTCGCCTCCAACGACCCGACCGCCAAGCCGATCGTGCACAACGCGTTCTACACGCAGGGCGACGACATGCAGCGCATGATCGACGGCCTGCGCCTGACGCTGGACATCTGCGCGCAGCAGGCGATGCGCCCCTACTGCGCCGAGCCGTTCAACACGCCCGACGGCGACAGCGACGAGGCGCTGCGCGCGCACGCCGCGCGCACGACGTTCGCCGTCTATCACCCAGTCGGCACCTGCCGCATGGGCGAGGACGCCGAGGCGGTCGTCGACGCCGAGCTGCGCGTCAACGGCCTCGAGGGCCTGCGCGTCGTCGACGCGTCGGTGATGCCGGTCGTCCCGCGCGGGAACACGAACGCGCCGACGATCGCCGTCGCCGAGCGCGCCGCCGACCTGATCCGCCACGGACGCGCGCTCGCCGAGCCGAGCGCGGCGCTGAGCGCCGCCTGAGGATGGACGCGACTCCCCGGTGAACACAGCGCCCCGCGCGATCCACCACCTCAGCTGCGGCACGATGTGCCCGCGCGGCGCGCGCATGCTCACCGGCGAGGGCGGCCTGCTCGCGACGGCAAGGCTGGTCTGCCACTGCCTGCTGATCGAGGGCGCCGACGGCCTCGTGCTGGTGGACACCGGCTTCGGGCTCGACGACATCCGCAACCCCCGCCAGCTCGGCCGCGCGTTCACCGCGGTGGTGCGACCACAAGTAAACGCCGCCGACGCGGCGATCACCCAGATCCGCGAGCTCGGCTTCGACCCGAACGACGTACGCCACATAATCACCACTCATCTCGACCTCGACCACGCGGGCGGGCTCCCCGACTTTCCCGACGCGGAGGTGCACCTGCTCGGCCGCGAGCTGCGGGCGGCCATGCGCCCCAGCTGGCGCGATCGCCCGCGCTACATCGCCGCGCACTGGGCCCACGGTCCCCGCTGGGTCGAGCACGAGGCCGGCGGCGACTCCTGGCACGGGTTCGAGAGCGTGCGCATCCTGCCCGGCAGCGACGCCGAGATCCTGCTGATCCCGCTGTACGGCCACTCGCACGGGCACGCCGGCGTGGCGGTCAGGCGGGGAGACGGCTGGCTGCTGCACTGCGGCGACTCCTACTTCAACCACGGCGAGGTCGCCACGCCGCCGCACTGCCCGCGCGGGATCGCCGCGTTCGCCGCCTTCGACCAGGTCGACGGCGCCGCCCGCCACGGCAACGTCGAGCGCCTGCGCGAGCTCGCGCTGCGCCACTCAGACGAGGTCGAGCTGATCTGCTCGCACGACCCGGTGTATCTCGACGCTGCGACTACGTCGAGCGGGCTTGGCGCACCAGCCGGCGCATACCCCTGATCCAGCGTTCGGGATCGGTGCCCTTGCGCGCCATGAACTCGACGACGTTCTCGTGCGGGAGGATCAGGAAGCGCTCCTCTTCGATCCCCGCGACGACCGCGTCGGCGACGTCCTCCGGTTCGATCAGGCCGCCCGCCGTCAGCGCCGCCGCGCCGGCCGCGTCCTCGAACGCGAGGTCGAGCATCGGCGTGCGCACTCCCTGCGGGCAGATGCACGACACGCGCACGCCCGCGTCGCCGTATTCGATCGCCATCCACTCCGCCAGCGACACGGCCGCGTGCTTTGTGACGCTGTAGATCAACGAGGAGACCTGCGTGAGCAGGCCGGCCGCGGAGGCGGTGTTGATCAGGTAGCCCTCGCCGCGCTCGCGCATCTGGGGCAGCAGCGCGCGCGCCGCCCACACGTGCGCCATCACGTTCACCCGCCACGCTTCGTCCCACGCGTCGTCCGGGGCCTCCGGGCCGCCGCCAGCGCCGCCGACGCCCGCGTTGGAGACGAAGATGTCGATCGCGCCGTTCGCCTCGCTCGCCGTCGCGATCAGCTCGCGCACGCTGCTCTCCTCGCCTGCGTCGAACCCGACCGCCAGCGCGCGCTCGCCGATCTCGCCTGCGATCGCGTGCGCCTGCGCCAGGTCGCGGTCGGCGACCACCACCGCGCGGGCGCCCTCGGCGGCGAAGCGCCGCGCGAGCGCGCGGCCGATGCCGCCCGCGCCGCCGGTCACGACGATGTGTCTGTCGTTCAGCTCCATCGGGGCGTACTCTATGTCAAACCATGGCTGCGGAGGAGAGCATGGCGGGGGCGCCGGTGGCGCCCGTGTGGGGAGAGCTTCGCTACGGCGGCGAGCTCGTCCGGCTGCTCGCCGACGCCGCTCTGCGCCCGCCCGCGCGGCGCAGCGACGCCCCTCCGGTGCTGCTGATCCCGGGGTTCATGGCCGGCGACAACTCGCTGAGCGTGCTGCGCCACTGGCTGCGCCGCCGCGGGCATCGCGTGGCGATGAGCGGCATGCTCGTCAACGTCGGCTGCGCCGAGCGGATCGTCACGCGGCTGCAGGCGCAGCTGCGGGAGCTCGCCGCGGAGTGCGACGCGCCGGTCGTGCTGATCGGCCAGAGCCGCGGCGGCACGCTCGCACGCGCGCTCGCCGTGCGCGAGCCCGAGCACGTGTCCGGGCTGGTGATGCTCGGCTCGCCCGTGTGCGACGGGCTGGCCGTGTCCTCGTCGGTGCTGCGCACCGTCCGCTTCCTCGCGCGACTCGGCGACATGGGACTGCCCGGGGTGTTCTCGACCAGCTGCAAGGACGGCGACTGCTGCGCCGCGTTCAGGGACGATCTCGCCGCCGCGCTCCCGCCCGGCGTCGAGGCGGTGGCGGTGCACTCGCGCAGCGACGCCGTCGTGGACTGGCGCGCGTGCCTCGATCCGTACGCCGAGGCGGTCGAGGTCGACTCCAGCCACTGCGGCATGTCCGTGCACCCCGAGGTCTACCGCGTGCTCGACCGCGTGCTCGACGGTCGTCCTTTCTGCACGCGCGCCGCGGTAGGTTGAGCCGATGCAGTACGTGAACCTCGGCGCGAGCGGCCTGCGGGTATCGCGCGTGTGCCTCGGGATGATGAGCTTCGGCAACGACAGCGACAAACCGTGGGTGCTCGACGAGCAGGCCGCCGAGCCGATCGTGCGCACCGCCGTGGAGGGCGGCATCACGTTCTTCGACACCGCCGACACGTACTCCCAGGGGGCCAGCGAGATCGCCACCGGCCGGCTGCTCGCGAAGCTGCTCACGCGCGAGGAGTACGTGCTCGCGACGAAGGTGTTCATGCCGATGACCCCGGGCGAGAACGGCGGCGGGCTCTCGCGCAAGCACATCCTCAGCGCGATCGACGCGTCGCTACAGCGTCTGCAGCTGGACTACGTCGACCTCTACCAGATCCACCGCTGGGACAACCGCGTTCCGATCGAGGAGACGATGGAGGCGCTGCACGACGTCGTGCGCGCCGGCAAGGCCCGCTACATCGGCGCCAGCAGCATGTTCGCGTGGCAGCTCGCGAAGGCCCAGCACGTCGCCGAGACGCGCGGCTGGACTTGCTTCGTCTCGATGCAGAACCACTACAACCTCGTCTACCGCGAGGAGGAGCGCGAGATGCTCCCGCTGTGCGTCGATCAGGGGGTGGGGGTGATCCCGTGGAGCCCGCTCGCGCGCGGGGTGCTCGCGGGCACGCGCACGCGCGGCGGCGAGCGGCGCACCACGCGCTCCGGCACCGACCAGTTCACCGACTACCTGTACAACCAGCCCACCGACTTCGACGTGGTCGAGCGGGTGGCCGAGGTGGCCGCGGAGCGCGGCGTGCCTCCTGCGCAGGTTGCGCTTGCCTGGCTGTTGCACAAGCCGGCGGTGACGGCGCCGATCGTGGGGGCTACCAAGGTTGGGCATCTGGAGGACGCTCTGGCCGCTGAGGAGCTGGTGTTGAGCGACGAGGAGATCGCGCGGCTGGAGGAGCCCTACGCTCCGCATCCGGTGCTTGGGCACGGTTAGGGGCGCGGTCATGCGATGGCCCAAGCCGCCGGCCTTGCGGGGCGCGATGCCTCGCGGACTCGCTTAGCGCGTCAGCCTTCGGCGGGTGTTGCCGTGACCGGCACGTCTGGGGCCGAACCGTTGGCGGCCTCCCGCTTCATCTCGATCGCACGGCGCGCACCCTGGGAAAGCAGCATCGCGCTTTCGGCCAATTCGCGGATGGACTCCGGGGTTGCATCGACGAGTCGACCCCCGCGGGCGATCTGCGCGACGTCGCGCGTGCCGTTCGAGGAATGCGAGCCATTTTCCATTCCCTGAGGGTACCTCACGTCGCGGGCTTTCTCACGCGTTCGATACGCGTCGCGAGGAGTCGGGCAAACGGCTCGATGTCCCCATTGGGAGAGAGGAGTGCAGGCGTGACGGCATCGTCGTGGTTGGTCATGTCCGTGTCGTCCGCGAATTCGACAGCGGGCAGCCCCAATGACCACAGCGCAGCCGAGAGCGCGACGAAAGCCGTGCGGTGGTTCCCGTCAGCAAAGGGATGGACGCGGAGGATGCCCGCATACAGAGCGCCTGTGACTCGTGTCCGCTCCAGTACCCCGGTGTTCTGCTGCCCGAGTCGAGCGATGCCGCTGTTGAAGGAGACGCAGACGTCCGCGAGATCCCGGCGCAGGGTGTCGGGTGAGCTCCCCTCGATCTGGCGCATTCCGCCACCATCCGTCAGCGCACCCCTGATCGGAAACCCGAAGCGCTCGGGCGCGAGCTTTGATTCGGCGTAGCCCAACACGTTCGGGCAGATCGTAGCGAGCTCCCCGCCCCGCGAGTGAGACCACTCATACAAGGCCGGAGCCACGAGAGGCCCGACGTCCCAGAAAGCTACGTAGAACGGACTCAGGGGCGATGGGACAAACTTGGCTGTCCGCAAACCAACGCTGCTAACCGGGGCTGCTGTCGCTCTTGGGCGACCTTCTTTGTACCTCGCCCGGTTGCAGCGCGGCCTGCCGGGCGTTGCTCGCTAAGACAGGCTGCTGCTAATCCAATCCTCTAGTCGCCTGGTCACAGTGCTCGGTTTGTCGAGTTTCACTTCGTGAAAGATGTGGCCGACCAAGTCTGTCGGCATGACCTTTAGAGACTCATCCTTCAACAGAGCCAGCCGTCGCCCAAGGACGAGGCAGCTACCGACCTCGATGTTCAGGTTGTAGTTGAGACCCTTGTCGCTGACCGCCTCGAAAAACGCGATCCCGTAGCGACAGCCCCACATGTGAGCCGCCACGTTGGGCCAGAGGTCATCGACGATGCTCCGATCCGAGGCGAGGTGGAAGGTAAGCCCGTGCTTCTCGCAGACGCTCTTGGCTGCCTCAAGTGCCGGGCCGAGCGGGTCGGGTTTGCCATCTGCTTTCCGCCCCGGGAACCGAGTCATGCCAAAGACGTTTGTCTCGAACGGGTATTTCTCGAGAAATGCGTGCAGGGGCTTGATTAGCACGGGCGGCGCTAGGCTTGGAGGAATGACCGGATGCTCAGTCTCACCAAGCAGCGTGGCGGCAGGTCCGCTCGCCTCCGTCAGCAAGATGGCCAGGTCCATATCCGTCGCAAGGTCTTCGGCTTGCCCCTTGCCCTCTGGTGTTAGCTTCCATGCGGTACCGCTCGCACCCTTGACTCGCGTCAACAACTTTTTCTTCTGCAGAGCTGCCAAGTAGTTTGAGACCTTGGCCGGGCGCGGAAGGCCGATTTCGTCGAAGAGGGCCTCGACATCGCGAGGCGCGAAAAGGCCGTTCGCAGCACGCGCTTGGCACAGACGGGCGAGCGTGAGAGCCCGCTCTCCAATCGCCAGCTTCTGAAGCCTGCGGCCTACTGAGTCGATCGGATTACGCCCCGTTACCGGTCGCCCACGCGTCGACCTGTTGCTGCTCATAGGCGTCCGCATAGAAGACTTGATCTTTGCGCTCGCCTTCCTTTCTGAGCAAACCCTGCTTGACCGCCTTGTTTAGGTCGCGGGTCAGGTTGCCGAGGCTCGAGGGCACTTTGTACTTCGTCTGTTTCCAGAGGGCCTGGACTTCGGGAGGGGCCAGCTTGTCCTTGTCGGTGTGCTGAGCGCTCCACGCGACGATCGCGGCTCCGGTTTGCGTGCCGCCCTTCAACGTTAGTCGAGCGAGGAATGCGGGCAGAGTCATGTTGTCAGGAGATTTCGGAGCTTTCGGCGGTTTTGCTTTGCCGACAGCGGTGCCTTTCTGTCCAGATGCATCGGGCACATCGCCCTGCCCCGTTAGTGCCTTGAAGTCCTCAAATGCCTTGAGGACGAGATCGTGTTTGCCCGAGGCGGAGAACGAGTGCTCGCCAACGGTCACGGCTAGCGTGAAAGAGCTTGCCGATGCCGGCATGTGACAAGCTCGCAAGCGACCGATAGACCTTCCTCGGCACCGCTGACGGCCTGTCCGGGGACTCGCTATCCATCTGCGGCGACCGATAAATCAAGCGGCCGAAAAGGGTGTTGAAGGCACCCGCCCCGGCCTTTAGCATCGAAGATCGTGCCTTCGATTCCGTGGTAAACGATCGCTGTCTGCTGCTGTTTTCCGTGGTAGCTTGGCCGCGCTTCCTCGGCGTTTCGACCAAAAGGAGCTTCGTATATGCGTGACGATCAACCGCAATGATCGGGATCTACGACGGGCTGATGACAGACCCGACCGCGATCCGCGACATCTTCAGCCACCTGCACAACGACGAACCCACACGGAAGACGGCTGAGGCGGAGCTTCGAGGTCGAGTTGCGGCTGCTGGACGACCTTGGGCCGAACGCGGGCTCCCCACGCGAACGCAGCGCGACTGCTCGAGGCCCACCGACGGGATGATGATCGACTGGTGCGCGCGCCGCCCTCCGGCGCTACCGTCGCTGGAGCTCGACCCGACGCCGCGTCAGCCGCCCCCGCGCTTCGGGTACTCGTGCACCGACACCAGCAGCACCGGCCCGTCGATCGCGCGATAGCTGTGCGGCTGGTCTGCGCGAAAGCTGATCAGGTCGCCCTGGCCGACGACCTCCGAGAAGGAGGCGGTCGAGATCTCGACGGTCCCGCTGGCGATGACGAGGTGCTCGAACAGCCCGTCGATGTGGGCGTTCGCGTGCCGTGCCGCTCCCTCCTCGAGCGCGATCGTGTAGATCTCGATCAGCGCGCCGCCGGTGCGGGTCAGCATGTGGCGAGCGATCAGCCCCTCCGTCTCCAGGCCAGCCTGGTCGATTCCCACCACCTCGACGTCGCTCGCGCGGACGACGGATATGTCGTCGACGGGCGGCTCGTCGTGGAACAGGCTCGCGAACGGCACTCCGAGCGCGGCCGCAAGCGCCCACACGGTGTCGATCGACGGATTGCCCTGGCCGCGCTCGATCAGCGACACGGTCGACTTGGCCACTCCCGCCTGCTCGGCGAGCGCCGAGAGGGTCATTCCCCGTGTCACTCGCCAACGGCGCAGGTTGTGCGCGATCGGCTTACCCGCTCCGTCCACGGCAGGAGTTCTATCGCAACGCACTGGTGTCATGTAGACAGAGACAATTAACCCAAGCGTCAAGGGGCCGCATGCCATCGAGAATCACGCGCAAGTCTCCGACTCCGGCCGCAGTCGGCTCGGCAGCGGACCGTCCCGCGTCCGCGGCATCCGCGAACGATTCGGCACCGGCGGCTTTCCCAGATCAGCCGGTTTGGAGTGCGGCTGCCGCGACACAGGTGGTTGATCACTCAGTAACCTCGATCGCGACGTACCTGGTTCCGAAGCGGTCGCCCGTCGTCCAGCAGAGCAAGGTTCTCGGCGAAGATCGCGAGCATGCGATCCGTGTAGTCGAGCGCATCCAGCGCCGAATGTGGCGTGATGATCAGCCTGGGACAGTCCCACAACGGCGACTCGGCGGGCAGCGGCTCCGGGTCGAACACGTCCAGGATCGCGCCGCCGAGTGAGCCCGCGGAGAGTCGGGCGGCGAGCGCGTCGTAGTCGACGATGTCGGCTCGCGCGACGTTTATGACCCCCGCTCCGGGCGCCAGAAGATCGAGCTGCGCTCCAGCGATGAGTCCCGACGTGGCGGGCGTCAGCGCGGCTGTCACCAGTAGGAAATGCGCGCCCGCGATGGCCCGGTCGATCTCCTCGGGCCCGTACATCTCGTCGACGTGATCGTGGGCCGCGCGGCTTCGGCGGACGCCGCGCACGTACAGGCCGAGCAGCTTGGCCTGTCGCGCGCCCTCGCCGCCGAGAGCGCCCACCCCGACGATAGCGACGGTCTTGCCGCCTATGCAACTGCTGTGCCATTCGCTCCACTTATGGGCGCGCTGGTTTGTGATATGGAGCGGGATGTCGTTGTTCAACATCAGCAGCGCGCACGCGATGAACTCGCCGGCCTTCGGCACGTGCGCGCCGCTGCTGGTGGTCACGACGACGTTCTCGGGCACCCAGTCGAGCGGTTGCAGATGCTCGACGCCGGCGCCGATCACGTGTATCCAGCGCAGGCTCGTCGACCGTGCGACGAGCTCCCGCGGGAACTGCCAGCCCACGAGGACGTCCGCCGCCTCGATCTCCTCCTCCTGCTCCGAGCCGACGCCGATCGTCAGTCGCACCCGGTTGCGCAGACCGTCATCCGCTCGCAGGGCGTTCCAGAATCGCTCCTCGCCCACGAGATACATATCCGCGGCTCCCGGGATGTTGAGGATGTGGACGTGGATCTCTCGTTCGATATGCACTTAGAGCGTTCGATAGATTATCACGAGCCTGATATTTGGTTCATCGCGGGGGAGGGAAAACCTGCCGCCGCCTCACCCGACGACCCGCTTCAGGAACGCCTGCGTGCGGGGGTCGCGCGGCCGATCGAGGATCTCCGCGGGTGTGCCGATCTCCATGATCCTTCCGTCGGCCATAAACACGACGCGGTCGGCGGCCTCCCTCGCGAAGCCCATTTCGTGTGTGACGACGATCATCGTCATGCCGTCCTCGGCCAGCTGCTTCATCGTGTCCAGGACCTCTCCGACGAGTTCGGGATCGAGGCCAGAGGTCGGCTCGTCGAACAGCATCAGCCGCGGCCGCATCGCCAGCGCCCGGGCGATCGCCACCCGCTGCTGCTGGCCGCCGGACATCTGGCTGGGGTAGGCCGCGACCTTGTCGGCGAGCCCGACCCGCTCGAGCAGCTCGCGCGCCCGCCGCTCGGCCTCGGGTCGAGGCTCGCGATTGACCCTCACCGGCGAGTGCGCGACGTTCTCCAGCGCCGTCATGTGCGGGTAGAGGTTGAAGCGCTGGAAGACCATCCCGATCTTGCGCCGCTGGCGGCGCACGTCGCGCTCGCTCAGCTCCTTCAGGCGGTTGCCGTCGCGCTCGTAGCCGATGACCTCCCCGTCGACCCAGACGACGCCCGCCGTCGGCTTCTCCAGCCGGTTGATGCAGCGCAGGAACGTGCTCTTGCCCGCCCCCGAGGGCCCCACGATGCACACGACTTCGCCCTCCTGCAAGGTGAGGCTCACGTCGCTGAGCACATTTGCGGCGCCGAAGCGCTTCCCGACGCCGATCGCTTCGACCATCGCAGTCATCGCACGGCTCCCGAGTCCCGATGGCGCGCGGAGATGCGCTCGAGCACGTGGACGATCAGCCGTTCCACGGCGCTGCGCGGCCGCACGCGCTGCAGATGGCGGCCCAGGCGGCGCTCGATGTAGTACTGGGCGATGCTCAGCACCGAGGTGGCGATCAGGTACCAGGCGCTGGCGACGAGCAGCAGCTCGATCACACGGGCATTGACGAAGTAGATTTTCTGCGATTGGTCGAGCAGCTCGGGGTAGGCGATCACCGAGGCGAGCGACGTCGTCTTGAGCATCCCGATCGTCTCGTTGCCCAGTCCGGGGACGATCACGCGCATCGCCTGCGGCAGGATCACGTCGCGCAGCGACTGGACCGGCGAAAGGCCGAGGGCGCTCGCCGCCTCGTGCTGGCCCTCGTCGACCGAGATGATCCCCCCGCGGACGAGCTCGGTCAGGTAGGCGCCCTCGTTGACGCCGAGGCCGAGCGTGGCCGCGACGAACGGTGTGATCGCGGCGATCGTCTGGACGTGGAAGAGACCCGGGATGCCGAGCGTCGGGAACACGATCGCGAGGTTGAACCACAGCAGGAGCTGCACCAGCGTCGGCACCCCGCGAAACGCCCACACATACAGCCACGCCACGCTGCTGGTCACCGGGTTGGCCGACAGTCGCATCACGGCGAAGATCACGCCGAGCAGAATGCCCAGGATCATCGCCACCGCGGTGAGCAGCAGCGTGTGCAGGAAGCCGACGATGATCGCGTGGGCGGTGAAGTACTGGGCGACGACGCTCCAGTCGAGCTGCGCGTTGGCCCACGCCCAGACCAGCCCTCCGAGTGGAGCCAGCACCGCGACCGCCGCGATCCAGCGCCCGTAATGGCGGCGGGGAACGAGCTCCAGCTGCGCCAGGTCACCCGGCGGCGGCCCGCCTGCGACGGGGAGCGGCTGCAGCGACTCGGAGCCACTCATGATCTAGGGACCCGGAGCCGCGAACGGAGTGTGGACCCGTCTCTTGCGCCCCCGCGCGCGAGAGACGGGTCCGGCGGCCCTAGCCCACCACCACCTTCGCCGGCTTGCCCGCGTTGACGGTGACGGTGGTCACCGCGTTGGCGGTCTGCCCCCACTTCTTCGCGATCGCTGCATACGTGCCGTCGTCGATCAGGTCGGTCAACGCAGCCTTGACGGCGCCCAGCACGGCGGTGTTCCCAGCCTTCACGGCGATCCCGTCCAGCTGCGGGGCGAAGTTTTCGCCGATGGCGATGTACGGCTTGGCGAGGTAGGTGATCTCGAAGGGCGGGAAGGTCCCCCCCGCGGCACGGCCGGTCTGCACGGCAAGCTCCGCTTCCGCGAGCGATTCGCCGATCGGCAGCACTTTCATCGCCGCCTTGCCCTTGCACAGGTCAGCGCTCAATTCAGGGATCTCGGTTTCGTAGGAGGAGCCCTTCGGCGCCGAGATGGTCTGGCCGCACAGCGACGCGAGCGTCGGGTACTTGGCCGCGTTCGCCTTGGCGATGAACATCCTGGTGCCTTCCTTGAAGTAGTCGACCCAGCTGGCGACCGCGTGACGGGTCGGCAGATCGGTCTGTCCCGAAACGGAGATGTCGGCTCGTCCCGTCTGCAGGCTCGGGAGCAGTTGCACGAACGGGACTTCCTCGTAGCTGACCTTCAGCCCGAGCTTCGCAGCCAGGGCGTTCGCGAGGTCGATGTCGAACCCCTGCAGGACTTTGGTCCCGGGCTTGGGGAACTGCAGCGGCGGTTCGGGCGAGTCGAGTGCGTCGGTGAGGACGCCGCCTGAGCGGATCGAGCTCGGCAGGAGGCCGCGGGCCGCCTGGTCGATCGTAGCGCTGGCGCCACCGGACGCGGTGGTGGTGCTGGACGTCGTCGAGCTGCTGCTACCGCAGCCCGCAAGCGCAAGCAGCGCGATTGCGGGAACGACGGCCTTTGCGAATCGGGTCAGGCCGCGCCGCGAAGAGCAGCGCCGCCAAATGGTTACCGGCATGTTTTTGCGTGCCTCCGTTTGTCGGGCGACATTGTCGAGAACGTCTGTTCTGTGTCTGCGAACGGCGCTGACCTGCTGATCATTGTCAACAATCGACGTGGGATCCTAGACACGGACGCTCACCACCGCTGCGACGTCGCCGAGCGCCGCGTGCAGGCCGGTGCTCGCGCGTTCGAGATCCTCCTCCGTGAGGGCGGTGCACAGCCCGAGCTCGCCGCCCGAACCGATGTGCACGCCGTGGTTGAGCGCCGCGAGGTGCAGCAGCGCGCCCGCCCGCCCGTCGATCCGCTCGCCCTGCGCGTCGCTGTGCTCGAGCACGTACACGCCGAACGCCGAGCCGACACCGTGGGTGCGTACGGGCATGCCGCAGTCCTCGGCGGCGCGCTCGATGTCCGCCCGCAGGCGCTCCGCGAGCGAGTCGATGCGCGCGATGCTCGCGGCGGTGAGGTCGCGCACGGCGATCGCCCCGGCGATCATCCCGAGCGGGTTTCCGTTGAAGGACCCGCCGTGGTAGAGCGCGCCGGACGCGGTCGGGTCGAAGCTCGCCATCAGCTCGGCCGACGCGGTGATCGCGCCGACCGGCAGGCCGCCGCCGATCCACTTGCCCAGGCAGGTGATGTCCGCGTCCAGCCCGAAGCGCTCGGCCGAGCCGCCCTCGGCGAGGCGGAACATGAGGCAGTCGTCGAGCACGAGCAGCACGCCCGCCTCGCGGGCGAGCTCGCGCAGCGCGGGCAGGAAGCCGTCGGGGGGTGGCGTGACCACGCCGGTGAACTGCACCGGCTCGAGGATGATCGCCGCCACCTCGCCGTCGTGGCGCTCCAGCGCCGCCCTGTAGGTGTCGAGCTCTCCGAACTCGGCCAGCGCGACGCGGCCCGGCAGCTCGCCGCGGCCCTCCAGGCCGGCCTCGAGATCGTCGTAGGAGCCGTGGAAGGCGCGCCACGCCTTCACGATCAGCTCGCGGCCGGTCGCATGCCGCGCGAGTTTCACCGCGACCATCGTCGCCTCGGTGCCGGTGTTCGTGAATCGCACCCGCTCGGCTCCCGGCACGCGCCCGCAAAGCAGCTCCGCGTACTCGATCTGCGCCTCGGAGGCGCCCGGCCAGGCGGTGCCGTGCGAAAGCCCCTCGTGCAGTGCGGCCTCGATCGGCGCGTACGCATGGCCGTGCATCAGGCTCAGGCCGTTGCCGAAGAGATCCACGTAGTTGTTTCCGTCTATGTCGAGGAGGTTGGCGCCGCTCCCGCGCTCGAACACGACTGGGTACGGGGAGAACCAGCTCAGCGTGCGGGTGACGCCGCGCGGCATGTGCCGGGCGGCACGCGCCATCAGCTGCGCAGAGCGTGGTGTGCGCCGCACGTACTCCCGCTCGATCGCCGTCGCCTCACCGCCTGACACTGGCGAGCCCCAACTCGGCCCGTGCGCGCGGGCCGCCGTGCTCCCCGCCGACACGGCTCACGTCTCTGGCACGAACGCGACGGCGTCGATCTCGATGTGGGCGCCCAAGAGCAGGCCGGCAACCTGCACGGTCGCGCTGGCCGGAAGGCTCTCTCCGAAGCGCTCAGCGCGGACGGACGCGTACTCGGCATATTCCTCGAGCGAGGTGAGAAACGCGTTGATCTTGACCACGTGAGAGAGCTCGGCGCCGGCCTCGCTCAGCGTGCGCTCGATGTTGTCGAACGTCGCTCTCGCCTCTGCCCGCATACCGCCCGAGACGACCTTGCCGTCGGGGCCGAGACCGACGTTGCCGGAGACGTAGACGAGCCGGCCCGGACCGACGGCGCTCACCGCGTCGGCGAACCCCGATGCCCGGTCGCTGGTCACGCGCGCGATCCCCATCCGCGTACGAGTTCCCCTCAGGCGAATCTCGGTCGAAAACCAACCATTCGATATGCGACTATAGGCCGACCAGTAGAAACTGGCAAGGGGGCCGTGTCGCTTCCCGGTGCCTCGCTGACCGACTAGCATCAAGGCGGCGTTTGACACGAGGCGCTGCGCGCGGCGCGCACTTGCAGGCGGCGCACCTGGCTGAGTCGAGGGGAGGAACAGTGCCAAAGCTCGGGATGGGACCGATACGGCGAGCGCAGATCTGCCGCGCGGCCGCCACCGTCATCGCACGCGAGGGCTTTGCCGGCACGACGATGCGGCTGGTAGCCGAGGAGGCGGGCGTGAGCACGGGAATGCTCAACCACTACTTCGCCAACCGCCAGGACCTGCTCACGCATGCGCTCGTGTTCGTATCCGAGCGCACGCAGGCGCGCTACCGCCGAGCGCTCGAGGGCATTCCGCCGGGCGTCGAGCGGCTGAGCGCCCTGCTCGACAGCGCGCTGTCGAGCGACCCGGAGATGGTCGAGACCTGGCGCGTGTGGATTCACGCCTTCGGCGAGGCGGTGCGCCTGCCGGAGCTCCGCCACACGATCGAGACGCGGATGCAGAGCGCGCACCAGATCATCGACGAAGCGCTCGAGGGGGTGGCGCCGCCTCCAGCGCAGGGGACGATCCCGTGGAGCTGGCGGCTCGAAGCCTTCATGAACGGGCTGGCGATTCAGGCGCTGACCTCCGAGGCGGCGCTCGACGGGCCGCGGATACGCGACGAGGTGATCCGCACCCTCTTTCCCGGCACGCCGATGGCTTTCGAGGCCCCGGCTGGTCTCGGTGCGCGCGTGCCCGTTGGCGGCTGACCACCGGCGCGCGTTCGATCTGCAACTACGGCGTTCGGTATATTGAGGCTGTCCCGTAGGTCGGCGCCAGGCGTGGACGCACGGAGCGGCAGTCGAGAGAGAGGTCGGCGATGAGTCGTCGGGGAGCACCAGGATGAACGCCCACATGAGCGACCCCGCGATGCTCACCTGCGCGGTCGCCGGCGGGGTGGTCACCGGCAATCCCAACCAGCCGGTCAGCCGGGAGGACGTGATCAGGGAGGCGGTGGGGGCGGCGCGGGCAGGAGCCAGCATCCTGCACATCCATGCGCGTACCACCGGCGGCGAGATGGCCCACGCGCCCGAGGATTACGTGGCGATCAAGCAGGCGATCCGCGAGCAGGTCGGCGACGTCGTCCTCAACTTCACCACCGGCGGCGAGCTTGGCGCTCCGGCTGAGGAGCGCCGCCGCTCGCTGCTCGCGGAGCCGGACCTCGCGACGCTGAACTGCGGGAGCATCAACTTCGGCCCCGACGACGTCGTGTTCATGAACCCCCGCTCGCTCATCGACGAGCTGGCGCAGGAGATGAGCCGGCGCCGGATCGTGCCCGAGTACGAGTGCTTCGACATCGGCATGGCGGTGACCGCGGCCACGCTCGCAGGCTCGGCGAGCGGGGCGAAGGGCATGATGCACCTGGTGCTCGGCGTGGTCGGGGGCGCGCCTCCGAGCGTCGGGGCGATCTCGCTGTTCGCCGGGCTCGTTCCTGTGGGCGTGCCGTGGATGGCGACCGCGATCGGCTGGCAGAATTTCCCGATGATGGCGGTCACGCTCGCGCTCGGCGGGCACATCCGCACCGGCCTGGAGGACGTCGTGTACGTCAGCCCCGGCGAGTACGCGCAGTCCAACGCGCAGCTCGTCGCGCGAGCGAAGACGATCTGCGACGCGATCGGGCGACCGGTCGCGACGCCCGCCCAGACGCGGGAGATCCTCGGGATAGGCACGTGAGCGCGGACCCGACCCGCTGAGGGCCGCGTAGTACGCTCCCGCCAGTCATGAGAGCCGTCACCTTCCAGGCGCCCGGCGTGGTCAGCGTCGAGGAGCGCCCCGAGCCGGAGCTGCTCGACCCCGAAGACGCGATCGTACGGATCGATGCGACTGGCGTGTGCGGCTCGGACCTGCACATCTACCACGGGCGCGTGCAGATCGAGCCCGGGTTCACGATCGGGCACGAGTACGTGGGCACGGTGCTCGCGGCGGGCGACGCGGTCACGCGCGTGGCGGTCGGCGACCGCGTGCTCGGCTGCTTCCAGACCGCCTGCGGCACCTGCTGGTTCTGCCGCCGCGGCCTCTACCACCGGTGCGTGGAATCGCGCACGTTTGGGCACGGCGCCACGCTCGGCTCGCTGCAGGGCACGCAGGCGGACATGGCGCTCGTGCCGCGCGCCAACCTCGTGCTCAGGCGCGTGCCCGAAGGCATGAGCAGCGACGTCGCGCTGTTCGCGGGCGACGTGATGGGGACGGGCTTTCACGCGGTCGACGCGAGCGGGCTTCGGCCCGGAGACGTGGCGGCGGTGCTCGGGCTCGGTCCTGTGGGGCTCTGCGCGGTGCAGGCCGCAAAGGCGGCTGGCGCCGCACACGTGTTCGCGATCGACACGGTCGCCGAGCGCCTCAGCGTGGCCGAGTCCTTCGGCGCGGAGCCGCTGCACCTGGTCGACCAGGACGTCCGCGCAGCCGTGCGCACCGCCACCGAAGGCCGCGGGGTCGACGTGTCGATCGACGCGGTCGGCGACCCGAAGGTCCTCGAGAGCGCCATTCGCCTGACGCGGGCCTGCGGGAGCATCCAGTGCATCGGCGTGTACGCCGAGCGCGCCGAGGTCCACCTGGGCCTGCTGTGGCTGAAGGCGCTGACGCTGCGCGGCGGTCACGCCAACGTGCTCGGGCACGTCGACCGCGTGCTCGCGATGCTGTCCGCCGGCGTGCTCGACCCGACGGCGTTGGTCACCCACCACATGAAGCTCGAGGACGCGCCCGAGGCCTACGCCGTGTATGACCGGCGTGAGGCCCTCAAGATCGTCCTCACCCCTTAGTCGACCCAGTCGAGCGCGCGCGCGACGGCCTTCTGCCACTGCGCGTACTCGCGCTCGCGCCAGCGTTCGTCCAACTGCGGCTCCCAGCGCCGCTCCGGCTTCCAGCGCGCGCGCAGCTCGTCCTGGTCGGGCCAGAAGCCGACGGCGAGGCCGGCGGCGAAGGCGGCGCCGAGCGCGGTCGTCTCGGTGACCTGCGGCCTGATCACGGGCACGCCGAGCGCGTCGGCCTGGAACTGCATCAGCAGCTCGTTGGCGGTCATGCCGCCGTCGACGCGCAGCTCGCCCAGCGCGATCCCGGCGACGGCGTTGGCCGCGTCGAGCACCTCGCGGGTCTGCCACGCGGTCGCCTCGAGCGCCGCGCGCGCGATGTGCGCGGCGCGCGCGTACGCGGTCAGCCCGACGATCACGCCGCGCGCGTCGTCGCGCCAGCGGGGGGCGAACAGGCCGGAGAACGCGGGCACGAAGTACACGCCGCCGTTGTCCGGCACGCTGCGCGCCAGCCCCTCCACCTCGCTGGCCGCGCCGATCAGCCCGAGCTGGTCGCGCAGCCACTGCACGGCGGCGCCGGTGACGGCGATCGAGCCCTCGAGCACGTAGGTGCTCGGAGCGTCCCCCACCTTCGCGGCGACGCTCGTCAGCAGCGCGTCGGAGCGCACGACCTGCTCGCCGGTGTTGACGAGCAGGAACGAGCCCGTGCCATAGGTGCTCTTGGCCTCGCCGCGCTCGAAGCACGTCTGGCCGAACAGCGCCGCCTGCTGGTCGCCGACGACGCCCGCCACGGGCCGCCCGTCGAGCGCGGTGCCGCGCGCCTGCCCGTAGAGCTCGCTGGAGGAGCGGATCTCCGGCAGCAGCGCCCGCGGGATCCCCATCAGCCGCAGGCTCGGCTCGTGCCAGTCGAGCGTCTGCAGGTCCATCAGCATCGTGCGGCTGGCGTTGGTCACGTCGGTCGCGTGCACGCCGTCCGCAGGCCCGCCGGTGAGGTTCCACATGAGCCACGTGTCGATCGTCCCGAACGCCAGCTCGCCGCCCTCGGCGCGCCTGCGCGCGCCCGGCACGTTGTCCAGGATCCACGCGAGCTTCGGGCCGGAGAAGTAGGTCGACAGCGGCAGCCCGACGCGCTCGCGCAGGCGGTCGGGCCCGTGCGCGCCCGCGAGCTCGCGCACGAGCGCGGCGGTGCGCGTGTCCTGCCAGACGATCGCGTTGCACACGGGCTCGCCGGTGTGCCGGTCCCAGACGACCGTCGTCTCGCGCTGGTTGGCGATGCCGATCGCCGCGACATCCGCGGCCCGCGCGCCCGCTTGCGCCAGCGCGCCGTCGATCGTCTCGCGCGTGCGCTGCCACACCTCGCGCGCGTCGTGCTCGACCCAGCCCGCGGCCGGGTGGATCTGCTCGTGCTCGCGCCGCGCGAGCGCCTTGATCTGGCCGTCCGCGTCGAACAGGATCACGCGCGTGCTCGTCGTGCCCTGGTCGATCGCCGCCACGTAGGAGGACATCGGCGCACCCTACGCCTGCGCGCGGGCGGGGTGTATGGTCGCTGGCCGTGCTCAGGGCACTCGCAATGGTCGCGCTGATGGTGTTCCTGGCGGTCGTCGCAACGACGCAGGGGGCGGGCGGCGGCACCGGCGGGAGCAGCGCACCGGCATCGCCGACGACCTCGACCATGCCGACCTCGCCCCAGGTCGAACGGCGCCCGGCCCTGTACCGCGTCACCGGCTGCCGCAGCCGCGGCACGGTCGCGTACACGCACGGCCCGGCCCTGCGCGAGGTCGCGATCGGGTTCGACGACGGCCCGGCGCCGGACACGGCCGCGTTCGTGACGATGCTCGAACGCAGCCACGCGCAGGCGACGTTCTTCATGATCGGCGAGCAGGTGAGCGCGTCCTACAAGCGCACGCTGCTGCGCGAGCTGCGTAACGGCGACGTGCTGGGCGATCACACGTTCACGCATCCGGATCTGGTCACGAGCGGGGACGCGCGCGCGCAGCTGCAGCGGACGATCGCGGCGATCCGCTCGCTGACGGGCTACACGCCGTGCGTGTTTCGCCCGCCGTACGGCGACTACGACCAGGCGGTGATCCAGACGGCGCGCTCGCTGGGCCTGGCGACGGTGCTGTGGAACGTCGACCCCTCCGACTACACGCAGCCGGGGACGAGCGCGATCGTGCAGCGGGTGCTGGCCGGGGTGCGGCCCGGCGCGATCGTCATCTCCCACGACGGCGGCGGCCCGCGCGCACAGACGCTTGCCGCCTACCCGACGATCATCGCGGCGCTGCGGGCACGCGGCTACCGGATCGTGACGATCCCTCAGCTGCTCGGCTTTCGCCCGACGTACGTGCCGTGCGTCAAGCTGTGCGACGGCATCGGCGTGCCCCGCGCGAAGCTGCCGCGCGACGCGGTTCTCGAACGCGCGCCGTAGTCGTGGGGCTGTTCCAGGACGGCGGCTGCGGGCGGATGGGCACGCGGGTTGGAGACGCGTCCGGCCGACGACGCGCATGCGGCGCAGGCCTGCTTAGAATAATGTGCTCGTCGGACCGTCGAGTCCGGTAGACATCCACATCGCGCGCCCGTAGCTCAGTGGTCAACGGTTCTCTTCGGGGAGCCAAAGAGCAGCGGTCTTTCAAGCCGCAGGCCGAGGGTTCGATTCCCTCCGGGCGCACTCCCGAAAAGCAGCTTAGGTCCAGGGGATTTGGGTTGCTAGGGCCACGAATCGCCAGCCTCGCGTTGAGCGTGAGTACCATCCGTGGGTACCAAAGTAGCCCCGCCAGAGACAGCTCTGGAGGTGTCGCGGCATGACTCGAAGGCGTAGGGGGCGTCGGAGGCCGCCGCCGATGAAGCCCGCTTGGCGGAGCCCTACATCGCAGGCATGCCGCCGTCTGCCGCTTGCCCGATGGCCGCCACGATGTTTCTCAAGATCATTCCCAGCGTCCGGCCTTGTCTAGCCATCCGAACTCTGATGATTCGGATAGGGTAGTGGGCGCGGCCGGTCTGGCTGACGAGACGAAAAGGGACTCAGGAGCGATGAGCGCGAAGCACGCTGTGTTGGGGCTGGTGATTGAGCAGCCGGGTTACGGGTATCAGCTTGCGCGGCGGCTTGAGGAGCGTTGCGGGGCGTGGGGCTGGGAGCCGTCGGGCGTGTATAGCGCTCTCGATTCGCTTGAGCGCGAAGAAAATGTGCGTAGCGTCAGGGAGAAGGGGTCGCGGACGACAGGACGAGCGGCGCCCCGTGCCATTTACGAGGCGACGTCGCAGGGGGTGGACTACTTCCGTGAGTGGATCGTCGAGCCCTCGGCACCGAGCCCGGTACGCCAGGAGCTCGATTTGAAGATCCTGTTCTCCGGTCCTGAGTTCCTGCCGCGTCTGATCGATCAGACGTGGGCGCAGGAACAGATGTGTGTCGATGATCTGAAGGCGCTCACGAGCACTACGCAGCCAACGGCCGCGAGTCGTCCGCCGACGTGGCGCGAGGCGGCGGTCGTATTGCAGAGGGATGCAGAGATCAAACTTCTGCAGGTGAGGATCGAGTGGCTTCAGGATGCGCGCAAGGTCATGAAGGCAATGCTCGATCGGGCTGCCGGGCATCCTCGGTCCGGATAGGTTGCGGGTGATGGCGCCGTTGCTCTCGTTGGAGGGGATTTGCAAGAGCTACTGGCGTGGTCCGCACGAGGCGGTCGTGCTCGCAGAGGTGTCGATGGATGTGCAGGTCGGCGAGCTCGTGGCGGTGTGGGGTCAGCGTGGTGCGGGCAAGACGACCCTAGCGATGGTCGCGGCAGGGTTGGAGACACCGGATCGGGGGAGCGTGTGCTTTGACGGGCGCGATCTGGCTGCCCTGCGGCGCGGTCGCACGTCTCGACTTCGCGAGGGCATCGGCTGGGTTCAGCGAATGGGTCCGCAGAGCGGTGACTTTCGGATGATCGTCGACTATGTCGCGCTGCCGCTGCTCGGGGCGTATTCTCCTCGCGCTGCGAGGCGCCGCGCGAGCGGCATGTTGAAGCGTCTCGGCGTTGCGGACTGCGCAGGCGCGCGCTGGGAGAGCTTGACTGATGGGGAGCGTACGCTTGTGGCGCTGGCCCACGCCCTTGTGCGTCAGCCAAGGCTTCTCGTCGCTGATGACCCGACTGCGAATCTCGATGTTTTGCAGCGCGAGCAGGTGGTCGGCCTATTGCGCCGCGCAGCCGACGATGAGGGTCTTGGCATCCTGATCACGGTGCCCGATATGCCGGATATGGCCTACGCCGACCGGATCGGCTCGCTGAGCGACGGCCGGCTGGTTCTCTCCAAAGAGCCATCGGCTACAGCGTCGCCGTCGGCGGACGACGGGACCGTGATCGACTTCCCTGGTCGGCAGCAGTCCGCGTAAGTGCTACAGCTGCAGGCTCTCGTCAAGCATTACGCTCAGGGCGATGCCGAGCCTGTGAACGCCGTGGACGGCGTGTCATTGTTGGTTTCAGCAGGGGAGCTCGTGGCGCTGTACGGACCTAGCGGCTCTGGCAAGACGACTCTCTTGATGATGGCTGCGGCGGTCTTGCGTCCCGATAGTGGCTCAGTATTGGTTGCCGGGCGCGAGGTGTCGTCGCTTTCGGCTCGCGAGGCTGCACGCTTCCGTATGCACGAGCTCGGGTTCGTTCGTCAGTCGCTCGACTTGCTTCCGGGTGCCAGTGCGCTGGATAACGCCGCCTTGAAGCTGCTCGGCAAGCCGGCGGGTGTTAGAGCGGCCCGGCGGCAAGTTGAGCCGCTGCTTGCCCGGCTTGGGCTTGGAGAACGGCTGAACCATCGGCCAGAGCAGCTTTCGATGGGAGAGCGCCAGCGTGTGATGATCGCCCGCGCGCTCTCGACCGATCCGAAGCTCATCCTCGCTGATGAGCCCACGGGGAGCCTCGACACAGAGCGTGGACGCGAGGTTCTCGCGTTGCTGAGCGAGCTCTCTCGCACGCGCGGCATCGCGGTGCTGCTCGTCACTCACGATCCAGAGGCGGCCGCGTACGCCGATCGTGTCCACACGCTTCGCGATGGTCGACTGACCGACGAGCGACCAAACCTCGGTCTCGCCTCCGCGAGTGCGCAGTAGCTAGTGCTGGCGGCGTCAGGATGAAACCGCTGGGGATTCTCCACCTGTACCGCGTGCGCTTGCGGTCGAGGTTCGTGCAGGAAGCTCTAGCGGTGATCGGGATCGCGGTTGGAGTCGCCCTGCTCTTCGCCTCACAGGTGGCCAACACCAGTCTCAATGGCTCGGTCGAGCAGCTGACGAGCGGGCTGGTGGGCCATTCGCGCCTCCAGCTGGAGGCGCGTAGCCCTCTGGGCTTTGAAGAACGACTGCTTGGTCAGGTGCAGCGCCTTCCGGGCGTACGCTCGGCGGCGCCTGTCCTGGAAGCGCAAGCAAACGTGATCGGCCCAGCCGGTGCCATGTCGGTAGACCTCATCGGTGCAGACCCACGCTTCGTGGCGCTCGGTGGCTCGCTGCTGCGTCATTTCAGCGCCGCGGCGCTGGCTCGACAGCACGCGCTCGCGCTGCCTCTGCCCGTAGCACAGCAGATCGGCGCCAACTCGCTGCAAATCATCAAGATCCAAGTCGGAGCGAGCTCGATACGGGCCTTGCTGGGCATCACTCTCCAGGAACGTGATGTCGGCGCCCTGGTTCACAGCCCGGTCGTGCTCGCGCCGCTCGCCTATGCGCAGCAGATCACGGGCTTGGCAGGGCGTGTCTCGCGGGTCTTCGTCGAGCCGCAGAAAGGCCACGATCGCGAAGTCCGGGCCGCGCTCGTACGGCTCGCAGCAGGGCGGCTAAATGTGGAGCCCGCGAACTACGATGCGACGCTCTTCAACAACGCTGCGGCTCCCACGAATGAGTCGACCGCGTTGTTCGCCGTCATCAGCGCGCTGGTGGGTTTTCTGTTCGCGTTCAACGCGATGCTGTTGACCGTGCCCGCGAGGCGAGCTCTGATCGCGGACCTGCGACTCGATGGCTATGACTCCCGGACGATCATGGAGGTGCTGCTGTTCGACGCACTCGTGCTTGGGGTGGTCTCCTCGCTCCTCGGCCTGGCTCTCGGAGACGAGGTCTCGCTGCGCCTCTTCCATGCCAACCCCGGCTATCTGTCGTTCGCGTTCCCAGTCGGTTCGCAACGAATCGTGACGTGGCAGAGCATTGCCATCGCGGTGGCCGGCGGGATGCTCGCAGCATGTATGGGCGTCCTACTGCCGCTGCGCGACGTCCTCAACTTGCCGCCGCGCCTGGCAATCAGGGGATCGTCCGTCAGCTGGGGCACGCGTCGCTCGGCCCCGCTTGGTGGGGCGGCTTGTCTGCTGGTTACTGCTGGAATCCTGGTCTTCGCGCCCAAAGGCGCCGTGATCGGTGTCGTCGCGCTGACCTTGGCCTTGCTCCTGCTGCTGCCCACCCTGATCCGCGGTGTCCTGCGGGTGGTCGAGCGGCTCACGCTCGATTTCAAGGCAACGGCCCCATTCATCGCCATTAACGAGTTGCGCTCACCTGCGACGTGGAGCCGCACGATCGCTATCGCGGCGACCGGCGCAATCGCAGTGTTCGGCAGTGTCGCGATCGACGGCGCCCGCCAAGATCTCGAGCGCGGCCTCGATGCCTCCGCGAGAGGGATCGACACGATGGCTCCGATCTGGGTAACTCCAGCCGCCGAATCCGATGCCTTTGCGACGACGCCGTTCGACGACCAAGCCGGCCCTCTATCTACGTCGCTCGCGGGCTTCACGGTCCGTCCGTATCGTGGCGGCTTTCTTGACTATGGCGGTCGGCGTGTATGGGTGCTTGGACCGTCTCCCGCAGTGCGGCAGCCGATCGCGGCCACACAATTCGTCTCGGGGAGCCTCCGACTGGCGACCTCGCGCATTCGGTCACACGGTTGGGCTGTTGTCTCGCAAGCCATCGCGACACAGCACCACCTCCGTATCGGCCAGCTATTCACGCTTCCCTCGCCCGACCCCACGGTCTTTCGCCTCGCGGGCTTGATTTCCAATCTCGGCTGGCCATCGGGGGCCATCGTTCTCAACGCCGGAGACTATGCCCACGCTTGGGGGAGCGCTGACGTCAGCGCCTACCAGCTCACGCCACCGTCGAGCACCTCGACCGCCGCCGCGCTCCGCGAGATACAGAACGCGCTCGGACCGAGCTCCGGTCTGACGGCCGTACCCGCCTCCCAGCGCGAGCACCGCCACTACGAAGAGGCAAGCCAGGGTTTGTCGCGGCTGACCACGATCCGTGACCTTGTCCTGATCGCCTCAACACTCGCAATGGCCGCGGCGATGGGAAGTCTCGTATGGCAGCGTCGGGCTCAGCTGGGGGGTCTGAAGCTCGACGGTCTCTCCGACTCCGCGATTTGGCGGGCCCTCCTACTCGAGAGTGCCTTGCTACTCGGCGCGGGCTGCTCGATCGGAGCGGTGTTCGGGCTCGCAGGCCAGCTACTCGGGAGCCACGCGATCCTCAGCGTCACCGGCTTCCCGGTCATCTTCTCCCTCGGTCTACGCAACGCGCTCGCCAGCTTCCTGCTTGTGAGCGCGGTCGCCGCGGCAATCGCTGCGATCCCGGGGTATCTCGTGGCCCGCACCCAGCCCGCGATCGGTCATCTGGACTAGCCAGCCAGCGGCATAAAATCAGAACAATTCCGTGTTCCGTAGAGCGAAATCCAGCTCCGCTGACGTTCGGACAGCTCTGGGCGCTCGGCAGGGCAACTGCGCGCGAGCTGCTGTGGGGCCTGCATGCCGCTTCCAGGGAGATGGGTTGGTGGCGAAGTTACGCGCAGACGATCCCAGATAAGCCGATCCGGGAGGACGCGCTCTATGTCCTGGAGCACAAGCGCACCCACGTCCACGGAGCGGCCTTGTTCTGCACGCTTCCCAGACGGCGCAACGAGGATCTATTGCGCCTACTTGTCGCCTACGAGCTGATCTGGGACTTCCTCGACAACCTCAACGAGCGCGCGGCACTCGCCGGCACTAGAAACGGCCGGCAGTTGCATCTCGCGATCACCGAGGCCATCGACCCCGACGTGCCACTCTCCGACTACTACCGCCACCACCCCTGGCGAGACGACGGCGGCTACCTACGCGCCCTCGTCGAAACCTGCCGGGAATGCTGCCGCCTGCTCCCGTCCTATCCGCTCGTCCAGGACGTAGCAGTTCGCGAGGCGCGCCGCGGCGAAGTGCTCGCCCTCAACCACCACCCGGACCCAGTGCAGCGCGAGGCGCAACTCAAGAAATGGGTGGCCAGGGAGCACCCCGGTGAGCGGCAGGCAAACTGGTGGGAGCTCTCAGGAGCCGCGAGCGCACCACTGACAATCCACGCCCTCCTCGCCCTCGCCGCCGAGCCGCACTGCTCGCAGAGCGAGATCGCGGCGGTCCACGCCGCATACTGCCCGTGGCTCTCGGCCACGACCACGATGCTCGACAGCTACGTCGACCAAGCGGAAGACATCGACCGCGGAGACCACAGGTACGTCGAGCACTACCCCGACCCCGAAAGCGCGGTTCGCGGCATCCGAAGGCTCGTCCAGACATCGCTCACCCAAGCGTGCTCGCTACACGACGGGCACAGGCACGCCGTCGTCGCGGCTGCGATGATCGCTATGTATCTCTCTAAGGACACGGCACGCACGCCGCCCCTACGCACGGGCACGGGCACATTCGTACGGGCCGGAGGCACGCTCACCCGACTGCTGCTCCCCATCCTGCGGGCGTGGCGCATCGCCTACGCCCAACGCTCCGCGTGAGCCATTCGACGGCTTCGCCCCTCTGAAGGATGCCGATCTACTCGGCGCGCTCCGATAGTTAGAACTAAATAGTAAGCCGAGACCTTCCCCAGCGCGACTACAGCCGCGATCATCGCCCGCGGCGTGACGGATGAATGTAGAGAGCCCCACCCGCTCCGGCGAGGCTGCGCACGAGCACCGCGTTCGCGGCGAGCTGGGGCTAGTGGAGATGTTGCCGATGAGCGCTGATCGCGAGGTGACGATCGCATTGACCAAGGCGCAGGTTGCGGAGGTCCTGCACCTAGCATCCGGCCAAGCCGGCCCCGCGAATGTGCTCTCCGCGCTCACCGACTTCGACGCCGTCAGCAGCGTCGTATTGCCTCTGCTGGACGACGCAAGGTGCTCGCGGTCGACGCTTCGTGCGGTGCTCGTGCTCGTAGCGTTTCCCACGAACGGCGACGAGCGCGAACTCAGAGAGGTGTCGAAGCAACTCGACCTCTCACCGAGCATCACTCATCGATACATCAGCACATGGGTAGCCGTCGGGCTACTCGAACAAGACCCACGCTCGCGACGATACCGCCGTGCTCCCAGCGGTGACACTCGCGGCAATCGTGCGAGAACGGTAGGGGACGACAGTTGCAATGCGAGCTGACGGTCAGATGTCGAGCCCGAGCATCTGTTCGCGAGTCCCTTCCAGCCCCGTCTCGCTGGGCGATGAGAGCGACGCTGGGGCGACGATCGATCCTGCCCGAGAGAAGCCCCTGGAGGGGCACCGCATGACCGGCGAGCAGGTGCGGGGGATCTATGCCGAGTATCTCCGAGGAGCCTCCATCGACAGGCTAGCCAGAGCAGTCGGCTTCACGCACGCCGCAGTCCGCCGGCAGCTACGCAAAAGGAAACTCCCAACGAGGGGTGAGCTGGCAGCAAACGGGGCGAAAACCGCCGCGCGCGTCGAGCAGCAGATGATCACGGCCCTCCTGATGGCGAGGGTCGATGAGCTGCGCAAGGCACGAGGGCTGACGGTCGAGCGCCTTGCTCAAGAGTCCGACCTATCGATGTCCACGATCAAGCTCTTGAAAGAAGAGCTCCGCGACCCGCAGCTCACAACCCTACTCAGAATCTGCCGCGGACTCGACGTAACCGTGCAGCAGCTCCTCGGCGATCTGCCGCTCCCCGCTCAGCCGCGGCCCCGCATCCTTCGGACACGCGCCGGGAGCTGACATGGCGAACGCTGGCAACGTGACGATCGCAGCGAGCCTTGTGCGGTATCTGCGCAAGGGCGTCGAGCGAGAGCTGGGCGAGGCGCTCGAGAGCCTCGCCATCCAACTCGACACGCACCTCCACACGGAACTAGACCCCGACCGCTACTACAACGCGCTCGCCCGTTTCCGGGCCGCCCAGGAGTTGCTCGACGCCGTCGGCGTGACCGCTGAGCCACACCCGACGGATCTCGTCCTCGATCTAGCCCGGATCTTGCATTAACGGTCCGCGCCCCGGGTGGTCCGGGGCGCGGGGATGTCCGGCTGGGCTTGGAGAATTGGGCTTGCTGAAGGTCCTGTTCTCGAGCTCAGGAGGTCACCTTGAGGGTGCAGCGTGATGGCCGCGATTTCAAGGTAGTTGTCGCGCCGGACGGAGAGGGGCTGGTCTCGCATGCGGGCAGTGCGTTGTTGGCCCAGGTCGCCGAGAAGACTGGGCTGGTGGGCGCGCTGTCGCTGGAGCTTGCGGGGCTGAAGCAGCGGCGGTCCGGACACGACCAGGGCCGCGTGATTCGTGACCTGGCGGTGATGCTCGCCGACGGCGGGGACTGTCTGGCCGACATCGGGGCGCTCGGCGATCAGGAGTCGCTGTTCGGGAGTGTTGCATCGGCCTCGACGGCGTTCCGGCTCGTCGATCGGATCGCCCGTGACCCGGAGGGACTGGAGATGCTGCGGGCGGCTCACGCTGCAGCGCGGGCGCGTGTCTGGGAACTGGCGGGTACCCCGGAGCGTTTGACGATCGACCTGGACGCCACGCTCGTCGGCTCGCATTCGGAGAAGGAGGGAGCGGCGGGGAACTTCAAGGGCGGCTACGGATTTCACCCGATGCTCGCCTATGGCGATGAGACCAGCGAAGCGCTCGCCGGTGAGCTGCGGCCGGGGAACGCTGGCGCGAATACCGCTATCGACCAGATCAAGGTCGCCGAGCAAGCCGTCGAGCAGATCCCCGCCGAGCACATCGAGAACATCAAATTGCTGTTGCGCGTCGACTCCGCGGGCGCCAGCCACGAGCTATTGGACTGGGCTCGCGAGGGCCGGATTGAGTTCTCCGTCGGCTATGAACTAAACGAGGCAGTGCGCGCCGCGATCCTCCAGATCCCTGACAGCACCTGGGTTCCCGCGCTCGAGCAGGACGGCAGCCCACGCCCCAACGGGCAGGTCTGCGAGATCACCAGCCAGCTCGACCTGTCGACTTGGCCAGTCGGGTCAAGGGTGATCGTGCGGCGCGAGCGCGCGCATCCCGGCGCGCAACTGTCCTTCACCGACCATGACGGGCACCGCTTCCAAGCGATCCTCACAGACCAGGCCGGTGACATCGCGCCCGTCGAGCGCGATCACCGCGGCCGCGCAAGAGTCGAGGATCACATCCGCAACGACAAGGACACCGGACTACGCAACCTGCCGTTCCGTGACTTCGAGCACAACCGCGTTTGGCTTGCACTCGTGCGAATCGCCCACGACCTCATCGTGTGGACCCAGCGCCTGCTACTCACCGGCGAACTCGCCAAAACAGAGCCCAAGCGCCTGCGATACCGAATCCTGCACGTCGCCGGTCGCCTCTCATTCCACGCCCGCACAGCAACACTGCGAATACAAGCCAGTTGGCCCTGGGCCAACGCCCTCACCACCGCGTTCCAGCGCCTCAGAACGCTCCCGATGCCCCCAAGCTGACACAGCCACCGGACCTACGACGACCATCTCGACGTTCGGGCGCGATCCGCCCCGCGAAGCCTGCCCCCAAAACCGGCATTCGGCCAACGCCACACCACCAGCCCGCACGCCCAAACCGCTACAACCCGATCCGCGGCGGCTTCAACTGGCCCCACCCCTCACCGCCCACAAAAACACCACACCAAATCCCCTCATGCAAGATCCGGGCTAGGCCGCTGGCCGCGGCTCGTGCTCAAGGCACTCGAGCTGGAGTACGACGCCAATATCCTGGGGCTGGAGAGCGTCGCCGTAGACGGAGTCGAGCTACCGACCCGTGACATCCCAGCCCTGGCGGACCTGCTGACGGACCTTCGCGAAAAGGTAGGCGCTCCGAGACAGCACAGCGCACGACGACTACGACGGGAGCGGGGCGATGGCTGACCCAACCCCAGAAGGACCGCTTCCAGCGGACGCCCGCTGACTATATATGCGACGCGATGATGAGATACCGGGCGGGTGGGATCCTGTGGTGTCCGTTGCCAAAACGCTCGGGTACTCAGAGCGTGTCATGTCGGCGCGAGGTCCTCATTCCTGCTGCGGTCCATCGGTGGTAGCGCTGGCGCAGACCGGCTGGCGGCTGGTAGCTGAAAAGGGTCGCGCGTCGTTGAAAGGCGATGACGTCGCGCGAATGGGGCTTTTGGACCCTGTGACGTGCGTTGCCGGGCAGCGCGTGTTGTGGACTGGTTGGCGGTGTCTGAGCATGGGGCTGGATAGCGAAAGTTATGGCTGAGTACAGCGGAGGGACGGTTACGGTTCTCGTCGGTGAGCTCCCGGCGGTGGTCGGGCGTGGTTTGTTGGATGTTTTGCGTGAGGATCGAAGTGTGGAGATCGTTGCGGCGGGGGTGGGCGATGGTGTGCTTGAGCGTACGGTGGCGCAGCTCGCGCCGCGGGTTGTGGTCGTGCGTGAGTCGCTAAAGCCGGGTCTGCTGGTGCGGTTGACGTCGCGTGATTCGGCGACTGGGATTCTCCTTCTCGCATGTGAGTGGCGCCTTCAGGTGGAGAGGACGCCGCTGGCCGTTGGAGCTACTACTGTCGCTGTGAGTGCGTCTGTGCCGGAGATTCTAGACGCGGTTCATCGCGCAGCCCGAGGCGAGCACGGGGTCGATGGTGCGGAGGGCGCTGGGGTGCAGCGACGCGACGGTGGCGCGCCGGAGTTGCTCACGCCACGGGAGAGGGAGATCTTTCAGCACTTGAGCGCTGATATGTCCTCTGCCGCGATCGCGCTCGAGATGAAGCTCAATGTCGCTACTGTGCGGACCCATACGAGAGCGGTCTTTCGCAAGCTCGGCGTTCGGAGCAGACGAGAGCTCGTTGGAAGGTCGCTTGCCGAGTGGGTTTCGGCCGAAGTGTGACAACAGCGTCGGTGTATGGCTGCTTGTCTTCCTACCACAAACTCATCCCTTTTGGGGGTAGACAAGACGACTCGTAGTCCTATACGGTTTGGGGCAACTGTTCTGTTCATCGGCTCATGGCGGCGGCTCTGGGCGTTTCGTACTGGGGGCATGTATGCGGGTTGCTATGCACCGGCTGTGCGGGGTTGTTGTGCGCGGCGACTGGCGGTCGCTGGCGGGCGAGCGGGGCCGGGCGGTGTCTTTGCTGGCGGTCGGCTTTTTCTGCTGCGCCGGGCTGTTTTGCTCGCCGGCGCTTGCCTCTGGTGGGGGCTCGCCTGCGGCGGAGCCGTCGGGCCTGGCGGGCAACCCGCTCGTTGTCCCGGGTGCTGGGGTTCTCGTAGGTGCCCAGCAGCAAGAAGCCGCCGAAGAAGCGAAACTGAAGAGCCCCGAAGCGGTCCGCGCGCGCGAAGAATCCGAGACGAAGTTCGAGGCCCTGAGCCCGGGGGAAGCGGCGAAGCTCGCCGGCGAAGCGTTCCCGGGGCTGATTGACGATCCCGCGGGTGGTCCGCCGCCGCTGCCTGCGGGCGAGTCGATCGTCGGCTTTGCGAGCGATACCAGCGCGGAGCTTGCGCTGCCCGGCGGCGAACATGGTGTGCTTGACTCGGTGGCGCCGCTTGCGCTGGAAACATCGCCGGGGCGTCGCTCGCCGATCGACTTGGGCCTCTCTGAAGGCGAAGGCTCGTTCCGTCCTTCGCTGACGGCCACCGGAGTGCGTATCCCCAAGCATCTCGGCGAAGGCGCGGCGCTTACCCTGAGCGGTGTCTCGCTGACGCCGGTTGACGCTGAAGGCCATGCTCTGCAGGGTTCCGAAGGCGCGATCGACGGCCACGTGGTCTTCTACGCCGGTACCGGTGCCGATATGGACACGGTGATCAAGCCGACCGCGTTGGGTTTTGAGGAGGACACGCTGCTTCGCTCGGTGAACTCACCGCGGACGCTCTACTACCACGTGGGGCTTCCGGCTGGAGCGACGCTATCTCAGGGGGGTGAATCCAGGCCGGTCGAGGTGATCGAGGGCGGGCAGGCGGTCGCCCTGATCTTGCCGCCGGGCGCACGCGATGCGGCGGGCACGAATGTCCCTGTCTCGATGAGTCTCTCCGGTGACACGCTCTCGCTCTCGGTCGCCGACGGTGCTGGGGAATACCAGGAGCCGATCGCAGTCGACCCGGAAGTCCTCGAAGACACGACGCTGATCACCTCTGGCGGGGTGGAAACCAACTGGCGCCACGGTGCCACCAATGAAAGCTACAAGTTCCACGAACTCGCGGGCGGCTGGCTGGAAGACGTCTTTGAAGGGCATCATCCCGGCCCGGAAGCCGAATGGTACGGCACCGACACGTACGAGACGCAGGGCGTGTCGCGCATCTTTGAAGCGAGCGCTGCCCTGTACAGCTCCGTCCTGCCGTGGGGGGCAGAAGCGCAGCACACGAGTCGTTGGTGGCTGTTTGACTGGATCACGCGCACGGTCGAAAACGAAGACTCGATTCCGGGGTATTTCAACGAAGAACGTAAGACGGTGTGTGCTGCTGGTGGCTGTAGCTCCGCGAACGGTTCTGCGGAAAACCTCGTGGAGTACGAGCAGCTGTTCACGAAGGAAGGCAATGACGGCTTCGTGACGCTGCTTTACCAGCCCGTGATCTCGATCGCGCAAAAAGAAGGTCCCGTGACCCCTTCGATAGACCGCGGGGACGCGTGGCTCTACGGTAACGCTGCTGGCCAGGCGACGAGTGAATTCTTCTCGAATGCCGCGCCTGATTCTGCTGAGCCGGGCGGCCGGCGGCAGTGGACGAGCCCGGCGTTGGGTTCGGCGCTCGGTGTCGAAGCGACAGATCCTGGTGTCGGTATTTACAAGGTGCGGATCACCTCGTCACAGGAATACGCCGAAGGCGAAGACAAAAACCCGTACCGGGAATGGAGCCAGCCGACTGCCGGGTGCCGGCACGTGCAGTGCGTGCAGTCGTGGCAGTCGCCTGGCAACTCCGAAGCGAGCCACTTCTATCGTGCAGAGTATGAGCCGTTGAACTTTCCGCTGTTCGCGCACGTCAAATGCGGTGAAGGGACGTGTCTTCACTCGTGGCTGAAAGAAGGCGAAGACCGCGTGAAGGTGGAAGTCGAGAACGCCGCCGGAGAGCAGGCCACGGTCGAAGAAACGGTGAAGATCGACGAAACCCTGCCGGAAAATCTCGCGGTCTCGGGTTTGCCCGCGAGCGATGAAGTCGGCGAAGGTCTCTACCACGTGCATACCGAAGCGAGCGACAGCCGTTCGGGCATCGCCTCGATGCGACTGGCGGTGGATGGGCGTCCCGCGGGATACCCTAACGGGTCCTGCTCGCCGGGTTCCTGCACGGCGAAAGGCGAATTCATCCTCAACGGCGCGGAATACGGGCCCGGTGAACACACGCTCACGCTGACTGCCACCAGCAACGCCGGCAACACCACCACGAAAGAATACAAACTAAAGATCCATAGCGCGACGCCCGTGAGCGTCGGCCCGGGGACGGTCAACCCGCAGTCAGGCAACCTGCACCTGAGCGCCACGGACGTTGCCCTGGGCGCGGGCCTCCAAGTCACCCGCAACTACAGCTCGCGCCATGTTCTGGCGGGTAGCGGCGGGCCGCTCGGCCCGCAGTGGACCACCAGCTTTGGGCCCGCGGAACACCTGCTGAAGCTGGCGAACGGCAACGTCATCCTTGCTGGCGCGGGCGCGGAAGCGATGTTCACCGCCAAGGGCGGCGGGGCGTTCAACTCGCCGGCCGGAGACACGAACCTTGTGCTTAGCGAAGTCAAAGAAGGCGGATCGACCGAATACGTCCTGAGCAGCCCCGCTGCGGCCAGCACGACGAGGTTCACCACGCTGCATGGGGGAAGCCCCGAGGTCTGGGTTCCGAGCATCCAGGAAGGCCCTGCCCCGGCCGACGCCGTCGGCTACGGCTACTCGCCGACCGAACCCGAACACACCGAATACTCCACGCCCGCCGAAAGTAGACCCTGGGGTATCACGCAGGGCTCCGACGGCAACCTCTGGTTCACCCACCTCACCACGAGCAAGGTCGGCAAGATCACCCCCCAGGGCTCGATCACGGAATACGCGTTGCCCGCAGGAAGCTACCCTACCGGCATCACGCAGGGCCCTGACGGCAACCTCTGGGTCGCAGAGGACGCTACCGGCAAGATCGCCAAGATCACCACCCAGGGCACCATCACCGAATACGCGCTGCCCAGCAAAGAAGCGCGTCCCGTGAATATCACGCCTGGTCCTGACGGGAACCTGTGGTTCACCGAGGCTGGCGCCAGCAAGATCGCCAAGATCACGACCTCCGGTGCGATCACTGAATACACGCTCCCTGCGGGCAGCGAACCGAATGTCATCGCCGTCGGCCCGGACGGGAACCTCTGGTTCACCGACTACGCGACCAGCAAGATCGGCAGGATCACCACGTCGGGCACGATCACCGAATACTCGCTGCCCGCGGGCAGCAAGCTCTACGGGATCATCCCGGGGCCCGACGGTAACCTCTGGTTCGCCGCGCTCGGCACCAACAAGATCGGCAAGATCACGACCTCCGGCGCGGTCACCGAATACTCGCTGCCCGCCGGAAGCCAGCCCGAAGGCATCACGCAGGGCCCTGATGGGAACCTG
Organism: uncultured Solirubrobacteraceae bacterium; assembly: GCA_963735705.1. GTDB lineage: Bacteria > Actinomycetota > Thermoleophilia > Solirubrobacterales > Solirubrobacteraceae > Palsa-744. The sequence goes on along the minus strand of CAVTLZ010000008.1, from coordinate 93,103 downwards.
TGGTTCACCGAGACCGGCACCAGCAAGATCGGCAGGATCACGACGTCCGGCGCGATCAGCGAATACTCGCTGCCGGCCGGGAGCGTGCCCAGGCACATCACGCCGGGCCCCGACGGCAACCTCTGGTACGCCGAGGACGCCGCCAGCAAGATCGGCAAGATCACGACCGGGGGCGCGAAGCCCGTCGAGGTGCTGGCAGCCAAGCCGGCGGGCGTCGAAAAGTGCGAAGGCCGCCCCAAGGAAGCCGGCAGCCACTTCAATGCCGGCTGTCGCGCGCTGTTCTTCGAAGACGCGGAACACGCCAGCGCGCACGGCGAAGGCCAAAGTGAATGGGGCACATACGCAGGCGATCTGGAAAAGGTCATGTTCGCCGCGTATAACCTGGCAACGAAAAAAATCGAAGAAAAGCCGGTCGCCGAATACACCTACGACTCCCAGGGACGGCTGCGCGCCGAGTGGGACCCGCGCTTGGAACACCCGCTCAAGACGCTCTACAGCTACGACACCGAAGGCCACCTCACCGCGCTGACGGCGCCGGGCCAGCAGCCCTGGGACTTTACCTACGGGGCGACCCCGGGCGACGCGAACAAGGGGCGTCTGCTGAAGGCAATGCGGCCATCCGCATCGACGGCGCTCTGGAGCGGGGAAGCGCTCGCGAGCACCGCAGCTCCCCGACTATCGGGGACCCCAGTCGTAGGAGTGCGCATGGCCACCACGAACGGCAGCTGGAACGGCAACCCCGGCGGCTACGCCTACCAATGGGAGGACTGCAACCTGGTCGGGGAAACATGTACCGCGATCCCGGGCGCCACCAACCAGAACTACACGCCGAGCCAGAGCGACGCAGGGCACACGCTCGTGGCGCAGGTCACGGCCACGAACAGTGGCGGCTCCGTCGTGGCGGCGAGCACCGCCAGCAGCGAAGTACAGATACGGGGAGTCAGCGCCGAATACTCCGCCCCCGCCGGAAGCAGACCCTGGGGCATCACGCAGGGCCCTGACGGCAACCTCTGGTTTACCGACCTCGCTACGAACAAGGTGGGCAAGATCACCACCCAGGGCGCGAAAACGGAATACGGGCTACCCGCGGGCAGTGGCCCTACTGGTATCACGCAGGGCCCTGACGGCAACCTTTGGGTCGCAGAGGACAGCGCCAGCAAGATCGGCAAGATCACCACATCGGGCACGATCACCCAATACACGCTGCCTGCAGAATCTGTGCCCGTGAATATCACGCCTGGTCCTGACGGGAACCTGTGGTTCACCGAGGCCGGCGCGAGCAAGATCGCCAAGATCACGACCTCGGGCGCGGTCACCTCCTACTCCGTGCCCGCGGGCAGCGAACCGAACGTCATCACCGAAGGCCCCGACGGGGACCTCTGGTACACCGACTACGCGACCAGCAAGATCGGCAGGATCACCACGTCGGGCACGATCACTGAATACTCGCTGCCGGCGGGCAGCAAGCTCTACGGGATCACTGCGGGTCCCGACGGCAATCTCTGGTTTGCCGCGGCGGGCACCAGCAAGGTCGGCAAGATCACGACCTCCGGCGCGGTCACCGAATACTCGCTGCCAGCGGAAAGCGGGCCGGAAGGCATCACGGTGGGCCCTGATGGGAACGTTTGGTTCAGCGAGCCCGGCACCAGCAAGATCGGCAAGATCACCACATCGGGCACGATCACCCAATACTCCCTGCCGGCCGGGAGCGTGCCCAGGCACATCACGCAGGGCCCCGACGGCAACCTCTGGTACGCCGAGGACAGCGCCAGCAAGATCGGGAGGATGAGCCCCTACCCCTACACTGGCTCCACCCCCACCGAAGGCGAATCCCACACCCCGCAGCCGGGCTCCACGATTGACTACGATGTCCCTGTCTCCGGCTCGGGTGCCCCGCACGAAATGAGCACCGGGGAACTCGAAAAATGGGCGCAGAAAGACGACCCGGTCGAAGCTACCGCGATCTTTCCGCCCGATGAGCCACAGAGCTGGCCCGCCACGGACTACCGGCGCGCGACCGTGACCTACCTCGATAGCCAAGGCCACGCTGTCAACGTCGCAGCCCCGACCGGTGGCATCTCGACCAGCGAATACAACGCCAACAACGATGTCGTGCGCACGCTCAGCGCGGACAACCGCGCCGCAGCCATCAAAGAAGGCTCGAAATCAGCCGAAGTCGCAGAACACCTATCCACCAAGAGCGAATACAACACCGAAGGAACCGAGCTGCTCGAAACCCTCGGGCCCGAACACAAGGTCAAGATCGCCTCGGGCACGGAAGCCGGCAAAGAAGTGCAGGCCCGAAGCCACACGATCTACCACTACGACGAAGGCGCCCCCTCAAAAGGCGGCCCCTACCGCCTGCCGACGAAGGTGACCCAGGCAGCCAAGCTCCCGGGCGGAGAAGAAGCAGACATCCGCGAAACAGTGACCTCCTACTCCGGCCAGGAAGAACTCGGCTGGAAACTACGCAAACCAACCGCGGTCACAACCGAACCAAACGGCTTGGATCTGAAGCACGAAACGCTCTACGAAGAAGCCACGGGCAACGTCATCGAAACCAAGACGCCAGGCGGCACCGCCAAAGCCGAGCCGCCGATATACGCCAGCACCCTGGGGTCCTACGGTTCGGGCAACGGTCAGCTCAACTACCCGGAGGGGGTTGCGATCGCCGCCAACGGCGACCTCTGGATCGCGGACACCAACAACCACCGCGTGCAGGAGCTCTCCTCCTCAGGCTCCTACGTCACCAAGTTCGGCTCCTTTGGTACTGGCGAAGGCGAGTTCTCAGAACCGAAGTGGGTCGCGGTCAACTCCAAAGGGCAGGTCTGGGTCTCCGACGAGGCCAACAGCACGCTCCAGGTGTTCAAGGAAAACGGCGAATTCGTGATGAAGGTCGGCTCGAAGGGATCGGGCAACGGCCAGTTCGAACGTCCACTCGGGGTCGCCATCGACTCCCACAACAACGTCTGGGTCGCCGACCTCGAACACGGCCGGCTCGTGGAGTTCAACGAAAAAGGCGAATACCTCAGAACTGCCGGCTCCAAAGGCACAGGCACCGGCCAGCTCGAGGACCCCTTCGGCGTGGCCGTCGACTCGCACAACGATGTATGGGTCGCAGACTACGAAAGCAATCGCGTCGAGGAGTACAACGAAAAAGGCGAATACGTAAGGCAGTTCGGATCGAAAGGCTCAGGACAAGGACAATTCAAGGAACCAAAGGGCATCGCCATCAGTCCGGCCGGCAACGTCCTGGTCATCGACACGGGCAACGAGCGGGTGCAGACCTTCTCCCCGACCGGCGAATACCTCAACCAGTTCGGCGCGGCGGGCACCGGCGCCGGCCAAGTAAAGGAACCACGGGGGATCGCGATCAACAGCTCCGGCGATGCCTATGTCGCCGACACCGCCAACGACCGCATCGAGGAGTGGCGGCCGGCCAAGCAGGCCGTCCACGACACCCAGACGATCTACTACAGCGCCGCTGAAAACGCGTCGCACCCCACCTGCGGCAAACACCCCGAATGGGCTAACCTCGTGTGCGAGACGAAGCCTGCCGCGCAGCCAGAAACATTGGGCCTACCAGCGCTCGCGGAAACGACGGTCAACGCCTACAATGTCTGGGATGAGCCGGAAAAGACGACTGCCAGCGTGGGCTCCGCGACCCGCACCAGCACGGCCAGCTATGACGCCGCAGGCAGGCCGCTCGTGACTGCGACCTCCTCCTCAGAAGGCACCGAAGCCGCACCGCCCACAGTCACCAACGAATACAGCACCCAAACCGGCGCTCTCGCGAAGCAATCGACGAGCGAAGCCAGCCTCACCAGCAAACTCAACACCCTTGGCGAGCTTGAAAGCTACACCGACTCCTACGGCAAGACGACGAGCTACGAATACGACCAAGACAGCCGCATGACCAAAATCTCAAACGAAAAGGGAACAGACAGCTACTCCTACAGCGAAACCAGTGGACTGCCCACGAAGCTGGAAGACTCCGCTGCCGGCTCGAACATGACCTTCACCGCCAGCTACGGACCCGAAGGCGAACAGCAGAGCGAAAGCCTGCCCGACGGCCTGGTGGCCAGCTACTCCTACAACGCGGCTGGGGAACGCACCTCGCTTCAGTACAAGAAGGGCGAAAGCACGTGGTTCTCAGACTCAGTCTCACCCTCGAGCCTCGGCCAGTGGCTGTCCCAGGAATCGAGCCTCTCCGCCGAGACATACACCTACGACAGTGCAGGGCGACTCACGCAGGTGCAGGATACCCCTAAAGGCAAAGGCTGCATTACGCGCAGCTACGGCTACGACGAAGAAACCAACCGCCTCTCGCTCGCGAGCTATCCGCCTACCTCGGAAGGCAAGTGCCAGTCAAGCGAAGGCGCGGCGGTCGAAAACCACGCCTACGACGAAGCGGATCGCCTGATCGACAACGGCACGACCTATAACACCTTCGGCGACATCGAAAAGACGTCCGCCCAGGACGCGGGTGGCCCGGAAGGCGGGCAGGAACTCGTAAGCAGCTTCTTCGCAGACGGCCAGCTACACGAACAAAGCCAGAAGGTCAAAAGCGGCGAAGTGCTAAAACTCCAGACGGTCGGTTACAAGCTCGACCCCGCCATGCGCAACAGCCTCATCACCTCCACAGGGCCGACCACCGCGACAGAAGAACAGCACTACGCGAGCCCGGGCTCAACACCCGCGTGGACCTCGGAACTAAGCGGACAGTACACTCGCACGGTGTCCGGCATATCCGGCGGCCTTGTCGCGGTTCAGCATGGCAGCGAAGAACCGATCCTCCAGCTCGAGAACCTCCACGGCGACATCGTCGCGACCGCGTACCGCTCGGAATCCGCAACCAAACCCGCCTCCGAAGCCGACACCACCGAGTTCGGCGTCCCCGCGACCGAAGTCCCACCGAAGTACTCCTGGCTTGGCTTCCACGAGATCCCGACCGAGCTACCCTCCGGCACGATCGACATGGGCGCCCGCTCGTATGTGCCGCAGCTCGGCCGGTTCCTGCAGCCAGACCCCGTCCCAGGCGGCTCTGCCAACGCCTACGCCTACACCTACGGCAACCCAGTCAACGAATTCGATCTGAGCGGGACCCTAACAGGAGATCTTACGGAAAACGAGATCGCTGGGGCCGAACTGATGGCCGGCAACGTCGCGCGCGAAATCGCCCTCGAAGAAGCAGCACGCCGAGAAGCAGAAGCCAAGGCCAGAATGGATGCCGAACTGGCAGGCGTAGCCGCCGAAGGCCCAGAAGAAGAATGGTACGAAGAAGACGAAGAAGGTGAATACGAAAACGCGAGCTACAAGCGCAGCGGCGAAGACAGCAAGTCTGAAGCCCATCTCGAACCCGCCCTTCTGGTTCAGTCACTAAACAGCGCGGAAGAAAGCGGAGGGACCTTTCACAACATCAAGGGCGGCCCGGGAATCACATGTTTGGGCGCCGGAGGCGCAGCAAGATGCCGCAGAGCGATCGAACGCTTGAGACATCCTGCGCACACGAAAAATTCACCTGCGGTGGAAGGCTGCCTCAAGGGCCTGTTTGCCTATTCTCTGCTCGGCACCATATCGGACCTTTTGGACCCGCCCAAGGCCGTGCTAGCGTGTGGAATTGGGGTGACACTTGGCTAGTAATGATGGAAGCCGCAACGCTGCACGTCTCGGGCGCGGGGCATGGTGGCAACGTCCAGCAGTGCCGTGGCGAGCCCAGGCTGCTTTCGATGTCGTGGGCCTCGCCGCGTTGGGCGTGGTGTACGCGTGGACAAAATCGAGTCAGCTTCAGAGCGTTGTGCTCATTGGATATCCTCTGACCGTTGGTTCGTTTATGCTCTGGCGTTATCGCAGGATGACGAGAGGGCAAGGCGCGTTCGAGGCACCCCATGTAGCGACAAGGTCCAAGATCACGAGCTTGGCGTTTTTGCTCGCTTGGGCCACGATCGTTATCGTGGCGATTGATCCCGTCACACACAGCCTCCTGGGTCCGTGGTTCGCGTGGTGGCTAGCAATCGTGCCCAGTATGGAGGTGGAGCGTGCGTTGAGGGTGCGTGAAGCTCATCGTCGCGTACGTGCTGAGGGGTCTCCGGGTTGAGAGGGTTTGTTTTTCGTCACGTAACCGCGCAGAAGTCTGGAAGAAGAAGGCGAATATGAATCCGTCTCCGACCACCGTGGCGCCGGAACAGCGGCACCAGACCGGGGTGGACCGGCACGACGCGCTCGTGCCCGCCCATCGCGCTGCGTTCGCGGTAGCAACGGTCGCTTGCGGCGTCGCCGGCGTTGCCCATTTGGTAAAGGAAGGCCGTCTAGGAGTCATACGGTGAGTCGTACTCTGCACTCGATTGGAAAACGCACTGGACTCAGAGGCGCAGGCGAAATCATCGCTTGGCTTCTTTCTGTAGGGGCACTGGTAGGTGCTGTGGTGACGGAAGGCCCTGGAATACTTCACGCGGCGTTGTTCACGAGTGCCTTTGCGCTCCTATCGGGGATCTTGATTAGCCGCCTAGTGCGTCGCCCACGGGGCAGAAGCAGCGATAATGCGCCGGATAGGGCAAGATCCATCGATCCCTTAAGAAGGAGGCGGCTACGAATACGCCGCCTATCAGCAGGGCAGCGAACACGGCAAGGAAGAAGCGCACCTAGTGGCTGATCCGTGATGCTTGTTGGTCAATGGATCGAGCCCATCACCAGCAACGGTGCGCCACACGGCCCCAGCAAGCACCACCGAACTAGAAAAACGGACCACTAGAACCACACGTGAGTTTCGGTAGCGCGGCTTGACGGTGGGCCCGCTCCCCGTGGCCCCCGCCCGCGCGACCGGCGAGCGGGGGACTTGGTGGACGGCGCTTACGCTGCGATCTTGTCGTAGCGCACGGGTTTGTCGCTGACCTGCCGCAGCTGGTCTTTCTCGGCGAGTCGCTTCATGCAGTTCGCCACCGCGCCCGAGGACCGTTCGATCGCCTTCGCGACCGCCGCCGGGCCGTGCGGCGCGGTGTCGGCGTGCTCCTCGACATAGGCGATCACCAGCGGGTCGAGCCCGAACGCTTTGAGGCGCTCCGGCTGCCGGGCGGGCTGCTCGCTCTCGTCGGCCGCGTCCGTTGTCTTTGCCGCGCCCGAGCCGTTGCCAGTGGGCTTGCCCTTGCCCTTGGCTGCGGTCGTAGCCGCTTTTGCTCCGGCCGGCTTACCGCCGGCTTTGCTGGCCGGTTTGCTCGCCGAAGTCCGAGCGCCCTTGCTGTCGTCCCTGGCCGGGCCGTTGACGTGCGTCGCGTGCGCGGCGGGCATCTCGACGCCAGCGACGGTCCAGCGATCGGGAAGGCGCTTGCCTTTATCGCGTCCGCCCTCGTGGCGCAGCACCTTGCCCGCGTCGGCGAGCCCCGCGAGCGCCTTCGAGGCGGTCGAGCGCGCGACGCCGGCCGAGCTCGCGACGCCGTCGGTAGCGGCGCCGGGGTTTGCCTCGACGGCGGTCAGTACGGCGTCCGCGGGCGAGGGTTTCGTTGCGGCCTTCTTGCCTTTGCTCATCGTTGAATCTCCATTGTTGGAGCCCGTTTTTGGGCTTTGTCGGTGGACGTGGTAGCTCGACCCGCCCAAGGAAGTCAAGTCCTTCGCGAAGTTCTCGCGGCTCTCGCGCCGAGCATCCGCGAGTCGTGATCGCGCCGCTGCCCGCGAACTACTCGCGAGGCCGCTCGAGCGGACTTGACTTCCAGGGGCGGGTCGAGCTAGACGTGTCCCCACGTCGAGAATCGACTAGCCCGCCAGTTCGCGAGAAAGCGGGTCGGCGAGCCAAAGGAGCCAACCGAAAATGACATCGACCGACTCGACCGACACCACCGACAGCGCTGAGCCCGCCGAGCTGTGCGAGGGTGAGCTTTACCGCGACGGAAGTGGCAACGAGGTGTGGCGAATCAAGGAGATCGGGACTGGCAAGGTTCTCCAGGACGGGATCGCATCAGACCGCGATTACAAATGGCTGCTCGACAGCTACAACCGCGGCGAAGAGTACGCCGACGAGCAGCAGGCGCTGCGGGACGCCGCTGCCTCAGCAGGAGCGTAAGCGCGTGCCGACGATCGCTACTGATCTCGGCGTTGACGAGTTGATCGAGCGCCTCGCCCGCGATGCGAGCGGGCGCTTCGACCGCGCGCTCGGCGAGGCTCTGCAGGAGCGGATCAACGCGGTCGCGGGCGTCGAGGGTGCCCGCGAGTGCATCCGCCGCGTGGCCGCAACGGCGCACGCCCGGTTCCCGCAGTACGCGGGGCACTGGAGCGGCGATGAGTGGCAGCTCGGGACCGTCGGCACGCAGGTACGCACGAAGTCGGGCGTCGCGTTCGAGCCGGGCGACGTGGTGCTGTTCAAGCGCGAGGGCTACCAGTGCGTCGGGGCGACCGCGTACAGCATCCGCAACGGTGTTGACACAGCGGTCGGCGTGTACGTGCGCCCGAGGGCCTGACGATGCGCGCCGCGGACGCTGAGGACGGCGCGATGCTGGTCTGCCGTAACGAACACCGCGGGCAGATTTCGGGGAGCGCGGTAGCGAAGCTCGAAGTGCTCGGCAACGTTGGGCGCGGCGTGTTGTGTGTGCGGGTGGTGGAGTCGTGGTTCGGGCGCCCGTCCTGCTTGCGTCATCGGGCGGGTGACGCTGATGACGAGTGTCGGGTGAGGTGGCGGTACTGCTGGCCGTGGAGCGAGGCGCATGAGCGGAACATCGCAGAGCGGCAGGCGCGCGGGGCGGAGGGTCGGCGCCAGCGTGCGGTGGTTGAGAACATCGTGGTCGCGCTCGGTATCGGGACGGTGGCGCCGAACGGCCGTGTGTTCTTCGAGTACGACGAGACGGTCGCGCTTGCGCAACGCCTCGGTCTTCAGTTCACGAGCGGCGGCGATGAGCGCGAGCGGCCCTAGCCCGGTCGCGTAAGGGGACTTGAGCTTTCCCGCGGATCGAGCTAGACGTGTTCAGCCATGCCGACGACGAAGACCGACAAAGCACTTGGTGAGACGCGATGAGCGGACTACTGAGCCTCGCCGCTACCGCGATCCTCGCTGAGCCAGGCCGGGTTTGACGGAGGCTCTGATCCGTGGTTTCGTCCGCGGGGAAGGAGAGTCTTCCGGGATGCCAAGAGCGAGGAAGTATCCAGTGGAGTTGATCGAGCGGGGCGTGAGGCTTGCGCTCGAGAGCGGTCGTCCGATCGCGCACGTCGCCCGTGATTTGGGCATCGAGTCCGAGACGTTGCGCAGGGCGGTACGGCAGGCCGAGGTCGATAGTGGCACGCGGGGCGATCTGCTCACGAGCCAGGAGCGGGAGGAGATCAAGAAGCTGCGGCGCGAGAACTTCGAGCTGCGCAGGGCGAACGAGATCCTCAAGTCAGCGAGCGTGTTTTTTGCCAAGGAGCTCGACCCAGACCGGACGAAGTGAGCCGCTACGTGGATGAGCATCGTGGCCGCTTCGGGGTCGAGCCCGTCTGCAGCACCCTGGGCGTGTCGGCGTCCGCCTACTACCAGCGAAAGACCGGCGGGCGCTCGGCGCGCAGCCTCGAGGACGAACGGCTGCTCAAGAAGATCCGCGAGGTGCACGAGGCCAACTACTGCGCCTACGGCTACCGACGGACCTGGAAGGCGCTCAGACGCGCCGGCGAGCAGGTGCCGCGCTGCCGGGTGCAGCGGCTGATGCGCGCCCACGGTATCCAGGGCGCCAAGCGCAGAGGCAAGCCGTGGCGGACGACCACACCGGACCCCGACGCGCGCCGTCGCCCTGACCTCGTCAACCGTGACTTCACCGCCTCGCGGCCGAACGAGCTGTGGGTCGCGGACTTCTCCTATCTGCGCTGCTGGGAGGGCGTCGTGTTCTTCAGCTTCGTGATCGACGTCTTCAGTCGCAAGGTCGTGGGCTGGCAGTTCGCGGCACACATGCGCACGACACTCGTCCTTGACGCGCTGCGGATGGCGCTCTCGACACGCGAGCGCGTACAGGAGGTCCGGCTCATTCACCACTCCGACAGGGGATCGCAATACCTGTCCGGGGACTACACCCAGACCCTGGCCGATCAGGATGTGCTCGCCTCGGTCGGGAGCACGGGCGACGCCTACGACAACGCGCTCGCCGAGAGCTTCGTCGACAGCTTCAAGACCGAGCTCATCAACGACCGCGTCTGGCGCACCCGATCACAGCTTGAGCTCGCGATCGTCGAGTACATCAGCTGGTTCAACGACAGCCGCCTGCACGAAAACCTCGACGACCGGACACCACGCGAGATCGAGGAACTCTACGCTGTGAAAGGCCGGGCAACGATCACCACATCATGAAAGAGAAAAGCTACTAACCCAGCCTCCGCCTATCCCGGTCCGGCTCACGCCGCGCTCGCGACCTGGGTGATAGGCGGCTGGGTGCTACGCACAGCTGGCGCGTTCCTCGCGCTCGGCGGCCTGCTTTGCACCGCCGTGACCGGATCGCTGACGATGGCGGTCGCGGCGCTGCTCGGCGCCGTCGCGTGGCTCGCCGGGCACTGGCTGTACGCGGTGCGCCATCACTACTTCCGCACACCGCTCGCCCGCCGCGTCTTTATGGACGCGCTGCCATCCCGGCTTGACCCCACGCGCGGCTGGGGCGTACCGAACGTTCCCGGTGGAGCCCAGCGATGAGCTCCGGGCAACCCGTGTTCGCGAGCGCAGCAGGCGGGTATGGCAGCCGCTGCTGAGACCCGCATGAGCCGCCTGGGCTCTGAGATACCCGTCGCGCTCGTCCAGGACTTCATCAGAACTGGCCTACGGCACGAGGCCGTCGCCGACTTCGTTGCCGAGTACGTGTTCGACGTGCTCGCCTCAGACGGCCGCGCCCCAGCAGAGCTAGGCGAAGCGCTGCGCTTCGCGTTCACCGAGATCATCGAGACATCGACCGACGCTGACTGGCAGCGCGTCGGCAACGACCTCGTCGCGGACGCGCGCGAGAACCTCGAAGCCGAGCGCGACGGCACCGCCCGCCCGCCGCTCGCCGACGTAAGCCTTCGGCGCCACCTGCCGCGCCCCACGAGGCGCTACCAGCCCGACGGCCCACACGCACGATCACGACGCGACACGGCCGACCTGTTTCTCGATGCCCTCGAACAGTTGCGCACGGAGAACCCAGGCCGGCGCCTGACACTTCGACAGGTCGCTACGCGAGCAACCCTCGCAAAAGAGACCGTGTTCGCGCAGTTCGGCCGGACGGCGGGCCTGCACTGGGCTGCCGACGCGCGTGCCGCGACGCGACTCCCGGCGCTCAGGTCCTGCAGTTCGTTGCCGCGGAAGAACTAGAAGCGTTGGCCGACTTCTACTCAGTCGTGAATGATCTGCTGGACTGAGAACGGCTGCCCATCACGCCGGTGGCCATTGGGCCACGAGATCCGCGCCCGTGGCCCAAAGGCGCAGTAATCCCCGCTAATCCGCCGCTATCCGTGTTGGCGGTGCCTTTGGAAACTGCCTGCAAACAGCCGCCTTACACATCCCCTTTCGGGTCCTCTGAAAATCGTGGTGTCGCCCGTTCGAGTCCTCTGTCTGGTGTCGACGGCCTGCCGATGGTTTCAGGCGGCAGCGGCGAATGCCGCAGTGAATGCCTGCGCCTGCTCAGATGCCGGCCGGGCGTGCAGGTAGCGACTCGTGGTAGCGAGGGCGCTGTGTCCCATTGCCTTCTGAATCGTCACGACATCGACCCCGCGCATCGCCAGCAGCGAACCAAACGTATGGCGCAGGTCGTGGAAACGCAGCGGACGGACGTCGGCCGCGGCCTGCGCGCGACGGTAGCGCCGACGCAGCGCTGAGTCATCGAGCGCCCGCCCGAACACGTTGCAGAACACGAGATCGTCAGGGCTTGCGTAGTGCGCGCGTCGGCTCATGCGCTTCAGCGCCGCGGCTGCCTGTTCGGCGAGTGGCACACGCCGCACGCGCCCGGACTTCGTAGATGACTCCACGCCTGCGCTCAGTGCGCGGGCGATCGTCAACGCCGAGCCAGCAAAGTCAACGTCACGCCAGCGCAACGCCAGCAGCTCACCCTGCCTCAACCCGGCGTAGGCGGCGATCCGGACCATCTCTGCGTCCTGGCGATCCTCGGCTTGCCGCGCGACCCGCTCGCCGTCGGTGACGGCCGGATATGCCGGATCACGGTGGCGCCCGTCGGCGAGCGTCTGAGCTATGGCCTCGATCTCCCTAGGCGAGTAGAACAACAGGGCGCCGGGGATCGGCTCGCGCCGCTTGTCGGCAGCCTTCGCAGGATTCGCCGGCAGGGCAAACGTGGATGGCTTGCAGCCGTGAGCGAACACGGCACAGATGACGCTTCGGTACTTGTTGACCGTCCGCGGCGTAACCGTAGATGGCGGCGCGCTCGTCTTCCCGTTGCCGAGATCGTCGTCAGACTCGCTCCCACGGGAAGGCTTGGTGCGCGGAGTGGCACTGATCGTGGACAGCAGCTCGTTGATCTCGCGCGTTGTGATCTCCGCCGCCGGTCGATCGCCCAGAGCGGCCATCACGTACCCGACCGACGCGCCGGACGCGTTCCTGTATGGGATGCCGGGCTCACCCAACACGTAGGCGTGGTCGCGCAGCGTCGACGGCTTCGCGCCGCGCACGTCCTCGAGCCAGCGCAAGTAGTCCTGCGCGACCTCGCGGAACGTCACGCCGCGCGTGCGGCGCTCCATCTCGACGCGCGCGGCGTTTGCTGCTTCGGCGACATGGGCATCGACGAGCTGCGCGGCGGCCACAATTGCGGCGCGTTCGTCGTAGGCACCCTCGCCGACACGACCGGGGTGCCGGCGCCAGTCGCCAGTGTCGGGATCGCGCTCAAGCCAAGCTGGGCCGATACGGCGCTTGATCTGCCGGCCATTGTGCCGGAACTTGGCCTCGTAAAACGGCTGTCCGCGGTGCTCGCGGACGATGATGTTGGCGTTAGGCTTTACCGCTGGCATCGGGGGGGCATCCTCCTCGGTGTCCATGCGCCCGCCCGGTCCTAACCCGCGCGGGCGCATCTTGTTGGGTCAGGGCGCCATTCTATCACCGTGGGTACCATGTGGGTACCCCGTCAGCCGTGGGTACCGCATTGGGTACCAAAACAACCCTGTAGCGCATAGCGAAGCCATGTTGATGCCATCGAATCCGCCGAGTCAACGCGGAGCACGGTCTTTCAAGCCGCAGGCCGAGGGTTCGATTCCCTCCGGGCGCACTTCCGTTTCCGCCGCAGTCCCCGGCGTCAGCGCCGCCCCCGGACGGGAGCAGCTCACTGCCGGCACTCCTCTACCGCCTGCTCTCGGGCCCTTGGCCTTAATGGCCATGTGAGCGCCTATCGGTTCGACGTGTAGATCATCGGTCCAAGTGTCAACCGATCGGCTAAAGTTGACAAGCTGCGTAAAACCTGATTTATATGTCTGCGAGGGGGACGTTCTCGCTGTTCGATGGAAGGGATTGGACGATGCGCTTGGGGTCTAGCACGACGCGAGACCAGATCGGGGAGGGGTGTGGCGGGTCATGAGGTTGTTCGCCTGCCATGAGGACCGCATGCTGCGCGCGCTGCACGGCCGCTGGCCGTACCGGCGCTCGCACTGTCGACACGACCTGCACTGGCTCGTGCGTGTGCAGGCGCAGAGCTGCTGGTGCGCGAGTGGACGCGCGCACTCGGTGCTCGGCCTGCGAGCCTGCAGCCGTCGACCGCAGGGACGCTGAAAGGACGCTCCGGGGGGCTGTCCCTACCTGCCGGCCCGCGATGGTGAGCGGGCCGGTGGGGAGCGGTGCCCGTTGGCGCGACCGTCGGCGCTCAGCGCCAGCGCGGCAATGCCGTCGATCAGCTGCGGCCAAACGGCGCGCGGCAGGTCGTGGCCCATGTCCTCGATCATCATCAGCTCGGCACCCGGGATCGCGCGCGCCGTGGCGCGCCCGCCCGAGGGTGAGACGAGCGGATCGGCGGTGCCGTGGACGACGAGCGTCGGCGCGCCGATGCGCGCCAGCTCCGCGGTGCGATTCCCCGACGCGATGATCGCCGCGAGCTGGCGCCCCGGCCCCTCGGGGTCGTGGCCGCGGTCGTAGCTGGCCGTCGCGATCGCGTGCATGTCGTCGGCGTCGCGGGGCAGGTCGGGCGAGCCGATCACGGCGAAAAGGCGTTCCATGTGGGCGACGAACGCCTCGCGGCCCAGCGGCGGGTGGCGCAGGAAGATCGGATACACGCGCAGCGACGGCTGGCCGCTGCGCAGGCTCCCCGTGTTGGACATGATCGAGACGAGCGAGCGCACCGCCAGCGGGTGGCGCGCGGCGAGCGTTTGGGCGATCATGCCGCCCATCGAGGCGCCGATCACATGGGCGGGCGCGAGGTCCAGCGCGTGCAGCAGCCCGGCCGCGTCGTCGGCCATGTCGCCGAGCGTGTAGCGCGCGGCGCGGCTCGAGCGCGTCAGCAGCTGGGCGACGGTCGGCGGGCGGCCGCTCATGTGCGTCGAGCGCCCGATGTCGCGGTTGTCGAAGCGCACCACATACAGGCCCCGCGCGGCCAGCTCCCGGCAGAAGTCCTCCTGCCAGGCGATCATCTGCGTGCCGAGGCCCATGACCAGCAGCGCCGTCGGGTTGGAGGGCTCGCCGAAGGTCTCGTAGCAGAGGGTGATGCCCCTGCCGACGTCGCAGAACTGCTCGGACACGATCCAGGGACTGTAGCGGCGGGAATCGCAGTAGGATCGATTGCAATGGCGGCTTCACCCGAACCGAGCAGCCCTCAGGCCGGTGCGGCAGTGCTCGACGAGGCCGAGGTCCGCAAGCTGTCGATCGACACGATTCGCGGGCTGTCGATGGACGCGGTGCAGAAGGCCAACGCCGGCCATCCGGGCACGGCGATGGCGCTGGCGCCGCTCGCGTACACGATCTTCCAGCGCTTCCTGCGCGCGAACCCGACGGACCCGGCGTGGCTCGACCGCGACCGCTTCGTGCTGAGTGCGGGCCACGCGTGCATGCTGCAGTACTCGCTGCTGCACCTCTGCGGCTACGACCTCGGCATCGAGGACCTGCAGCAGTTCCGCCAGTGGGGCTCGCGCACGCCGGGACACCCCGAGCGCGGCCACACCCCCGGGATCGAGATCACGACCGGTCCGCTCGGGCAGGGCTTCGCCAACGCCGTCGGGATGGCGATCGCCGAGCGATTCCTCGCCGACCGCTTCAACCGCCCAGGCACCGAGGTCGTCGACCACCACGTCTACGCGATCTGCTCGGACGGGGACCTGATGGAGGGCGTCAGCCAGGAAGCGGCGTCGATCGCGGGGCAGTTCCGCCTCGGCAAGCTGGTCATCTGCTACGACGACAACCACATCACGATCGACGGCACCACCTCGCTCTCCTTCGACGGCGAGAGCCACACCGCGCGGCTGGCAGCCGACGGCTGGCACGTGCAGCGGGTGGAGGACTCGGAGGACCTCGACGCGCTGGAGGCGGCGATCGCCGCCGCCCGCGACGAACCCGAGCGGCCGTCGTTCATCTCGATCCGCTCGCACATCGCATACCCGGCGCCGCACGCCGTCGACACGGCCAAGTCTCACGGCGCGCCGCTCGGCGAGAAGGAGGTGCGCGCGACCAAGGAGGTGATGGGCTTCGACCCCGACCGCCACTTCTGGGTCGACGAGCGCGTGTACGAGCACATGTCCCTGCGAGATCGCGGCGCCGCGATCCAGGCCGAGTGGCAGCAGCGCTACCAGGAGTGGCGCGGCGCGTTTCCCGAGATGGCCGCCGAATGGGACAGGTCGTGGGCGGGAAAGCTGCGCGATGGCTGGCGCGAGTCGCTGCCGAGCTTCGCCGCGGGCGAGCAGATCGCCACGCGCGCGGCCGGCCAGAAGGTGATGGCGGCCTTCTCCGAGTACGCGCCGGCGATGCTCGGCGGCGCCGCCGACTTGGTCGAGTCGACCAAGACGGTGTTCGACGGCGGCGGCGAGTTCTCGAGCGTGCACTCCGGGCGCAACGTCCCGTTCGGCATCCGCGAGCACGCGATGGGCGCGATCGTCAACGGCGCGGCCGCACACGGCGGCGTCGTCAAGCCGTACGGCTCGACGTTTCTGACGTTCTCCGACTACATGCGCGGCTCGGTGCGACTTTCGGCGCTGATGAGCCTGCCGGTCGTGTGGGTGTGGACGCACGACTCGATCGGCCTCGGCGAGGACGGGCCCACCCACCAGCCGGTCGAGCACTACGCGGCGCTGCGCGCGATCCCCCACCTGTGGGTGATCCGCCCGGGCGACGCGAACGAGACCGTGGCTGCCTGGCGGGTGGCGCTGGAGCGCGAGGACGGGCCCGTCGCGTTGCTGCTGACGCGCCAGAACATCCCTGTGCTCGACCGCACGCAGGTTGCAGACGCGGATGGCACGGAGCGCGGCGGGTACGTGCTGTGGGACTCGGCGGCCGACGGCGCTGCCGAGATCGTGCTGATCGCGACCGGCTCGGAGGTGGCGCCGACGCTCGCGGCCGGGCAGGCGCTGGCCGAGCAGGGCACGCGCGTGCGCCTCGTGTCGATGCCGTGCATGGAGCTGTTCGAAGCGCAGTCGCAGGAGTACCGCGAGCAGGTGCTGCCCGCCGCTGTGAGAGCGCGCCTGGCCGTCGAGGCCGGCGCGACCATGAGCTGGTGGAAGTGGGTGGGGCTCGACGGCGACGTGCTCGGCCTGGACCGCTTCGGCGCGTCTGCACCCGGGCCCACGGTGCTCAAGGAGTTGGGCTTCAGCGTCGAGAACATCCTCGCCCGAGCGCAGGCCCTACTCGAGTCGAGCCACTGACAGGAGGCAACATGCCCGCCGACGCAGCCACGCCCCTCAAGCGCCTTTCGGGCCTCGGCCAGAGCGTGTGGGTGGACTACCTCTCACGCGAATCGATCCGCGGCGGCCATCTGCAGGAGCTGATCGACCAGGACTCGGTCGTCGGCGCCACTTCCAACCCGACGATCTTCGAGAAGGCGATGTCCACGGGCACTGCCTATGACGAGCAGCTGCACGAGCTGGCTTCCCAGGGCAGCGGCCTGGAGCAGAGCTTCTGGGCGCTGGCCCAGCAGGACATCATGGACGCGTGCGACGTGTTCCGCCCGGTGTGGGAGCGCAGCGGCAGGCGCGACGGGTACGTGTCGCTGGAGGTCGACCCGCGACTGGCATACGACACGCTGCAGACCTTCCGCGAAGCGATGCACCTGCACCAGACGGTCGACCGCCCGAACCTGATGGTCAAGATCCCGGCGACGAGGCCGGGGCTGGCGGCGATCGAGGACGTGATCGCCAAGGGCCACTCCATCAATGTCACGCTGATCTTCTCGCTGCAGCGCTACGCGGAGGTCGCCGAGTCCTACATCCGCGGGATCGAGCGGCTGGTGGCAGAGGGCGGCGACCCGCGCGCGGTCGCGTCGGTGGCGAGCTTCTTCGTCTCGAGGATCGACACCGAGGCCGACAAACGCCTGGAAGCCGTGGGTGCGCCTCAGGAGCTGCAGGGCAAGCTCGCGATCGCGAACGCGCGGCTGGCCTACAGCCACTACCTGGAGGCGTTCAGCGGCCCGCGCTGGGAGTACCTGGTGGGCAAGGGCGCCTCGCCGCAGCGCGTGCTGTGGGCGTCGACCTCGACCAAGAACCCCGCGTACCCGGACGTCCTGTACGTCGAGGAGCTGATCGGGCCGGACACCGTCAACACGATGCCCGAGGACACGATCAAGGACTACCAGGACCACGGCAGCCCCGAGCCGCGGCTGCAGACCGGCCTGCGGGAGGCGCAGGAGCTGCTGGCGGAGCTCGCGCGGGTGGGCGTCGACTACGACGACGTCACAGAGACGCTCGAGCGTGAGGGCGTCGAAAAATTCTCGGAGTCCTTCGAGCAGCTGCTGCAGACGCTGCGCGTCAAGCAGGACTCGCTCGCGCCCGCCTGATCGCGTCGCGCCAGGCCCGGTGGAGGCGGCGGGCGGCGGCGGGCTCGCCAGCGCTCGCCCCTCAGGAGTAGGGCAGCGGCACGAGCACGCGGACCGTCAACGGCCCCGACGGGAACGCCTCGGCGTGGACCGTGAACACGCGGAAGCTGCGTCCTCCGTAGCGGTAGGCGCCGGTGACGGGGACTGTTTCCAGCGCCGGTCCCGGGGCCGGGCCGAGGCTGTCCTTGACGAGCTGCGAGGTGACCCCGTTGATGTTCATGTACATGAGCACGTCGAGCCCCGCGAGGCGCCTGGTGAGGCGCAGGTAGCCTTCGTCGTCCTGGATCGAGAGCGTGACGCTGCCGATCGTGTGGCCGTGCAGCCGCAGCGGCGCGGTAACGGGCGCAAGCACGTACGGCCCGCCGACATCGGACAGCAGCTGCCCGCCGGCGCTGACGCGCATGCGCACGATGTGCTGGTTGAGCAGCGCCTTGATCGCGTGCTCGGCGGCGCCCGGTTCGCGGCGGGCGACGGCTTCGAGCAGCGCCTTATTGCGTTGCACGCGTCGAACCTGCTTCTGAGCGCTCTGTCCGAGCTCGCCGGCGTAGATCAGGTCGGCGACGCGTTTGAGCGTGTTGACGGTCGTGTCCTGGCTGGTGTGTCCGCACAGCGGCGCGGTGGCGCTCGTCGGAAGCAGCAGGTAGACGCGCACGGCGCGGGACGGATAGGCCTCGGCGGGGAACGAGGTGTACGTGTAGGCGACGTGTTCGATCGTCAGCGCGCCTTCGTTTGCGAGCGTCGCCGCGCGCAGCGTCGCCACGCCGCGGGCCCCCGGCTCGGCGATCCAGGACGGGCCGTCGTGCAGAGCGACGAGGCCCTGGCTGATGCCGCCCGCCTCGATCAGGAAGCCTTCGTCCGCCCACACGCTCGTGACGTAGCTCGCGATCGGGGCGCCGCTCGCGCCCGTGAGCGTGCCCGTCAGCGGCGCGAGCGCCGGGCCTCCGACGGTTAGGAACGGCTGCCCGCCACGGGTGAGGCTCAGGTTGGTCAGATGCCCGGTCTTCAGCAGCGCGCGGGCGGCGACGCGCGCCGCCGGCTCGTTGCCGCTTTCGACCGCGGCGCGCAGCGCCCGGGAGTGCCCGATCATGTACTCGGCGCTGCCGACCCGTTCGCCGCGGACGCCCTCGAGATAGACGCGTTCGAGCACGCTCGAAAGGGTCGCGAGCACCGTTGCCGGGCAGCCGCTCGGCGCGCTCGACGTCTGCGGGCTGACGGTGGCGACGGGGCCCGCTTTGAGTGTCGTGCCGCAGCCGGCGAGGACGAGGGCGGCGAGGAGCGTCGTGGCGGCTCCCGCGCGGACGATCCGCGTGTGGCCTGCAAGCAAGCGGATTTTCACGCGCGCAACGATCGCCGCGAATTCTAAGGATTGGTTAATCGCGCGGTGAGGCTACTCACACCTTCGCGGTGGGGTAACGTCTGCGCGTGCCGCTCGCACTCATCACCGGCGCGTCCACCGGCATCGGGCGCGCGACGGCGCTGCGGTTGGCCGCGAGCGGTTGGACGGTGCTCGCGGGCGTGCGCGACCCCGACGCCGGTGAGCGCTTGGTCGCCGAGGCCGGCACGTCATCCGGCTCGAGCGGGCGGCTGCTGCCGCTGGCTCTGGAGGTGACCGACGCCGCGCAGGTGGCTGCGGCGGCGGAGCGGGTCGCGCAGGAGTCCGAGGCCTCCTCGCGCGGCGGGCTCGACGCGCTCGTAAACAACGCCGGCATCGGCATCGGCGGCCCGCTGGAGCTGGTCTCGGCGGAGGACCTGCGCAAGCAGTTCGACGTGAACGTGTTCGCGCAGGTGGCGGTGACGCAGGCGATGCTGCCGGCGCTGCGCCGCGCGGGCGGGCGGATCGTGTTCGTGTCCTCGATCGGCGGGCGCGTGGCGATGGCGTTCACCGCCCCGTACGCCGCGTCCAAGCACGCGATCGAGGCGTTCGGCGACGCGCTGCGCGTGGAGCTGCGCACCTCGGGCGTGCAGGTTGCGCTGGTGGAGCCGGGATCGGTGGCGACGCCGATCTGGGACAAGAGCCGCGCGGAGGCCGAGCGCGTGGTGATCCCGCCGGAGCTGCAGGACGCCTACGGGCGCATCCCGGCGGCGATGGACAAGGTGCTCGAGGACACCGCGCGACGCGGCGTCCCGCCGGAGCAGGTGGCGGCGACGATCGAGCGCGCGCTGACCGCGCCGCGGATGCGCGCGCGCTACGTCGTCGGCAGGGACGCGAAGGCGATGCTGCTCGTCAGGCGCCTGCTGCCGGACCTCGTCTTCGACAGGGTCGCGCGGCGGGCGCTCGGAGTTTGAGGTAAGCCGATGGAGTTCGAGACGATCGAGGGCGGGGGACAGCGCTACGTCGTCTCCAGGCAGGGCGAGGGTCCCGACGTCGTGCTGTTCCACGGGTTCCCGGACACGCCCTACTCGTGGCGGGAGATCGAGCAGGCGCTGGTGGGCGCCGGCTGGCGCGTGACGGTGCCGTGGCTGCGCGGGTACAGGCAGGAGACGATCGTCGCCGGTCGTCGGTATGACCCGGAGACGCTCGGGCGCGACGGCCTGGGGCTGCTGGACGCGCTCGACGTCCAGAGCGCGGTGCTCGTCGGGCACGACTGGGGCGCGCTGATCGCATACGTGGCGGCGGCGCTCGCGCCCGAGCGCGTTCGCGCGATCGTCACCGCCGGCATTCCGCATCCGGCGGTGCTCGAGCGCACGCCGGCCGCGTTCTGGGCGGTCCGCCACTTCCTCGGGCTCAAGCTGCCGTGGGCTGAGTGGGTGTGCAGGCGCGACGACTTCGCCTATCTCGACAAGCTGTACCGGCGCTGGTCGCCGAGATGGTCGGGCCCCGAGCGCGACGAGACCCTGCGCCTGGCGAAGGAGGCGCTGTCCTCGCACGCGACGCTCGACGGCGCGATCTCCTACTACCGCGACCTGCCGCTCGGCAGCCCTCCCCCGGTGACCGCGCACGTGCCGAAAGTTCCCGGGCTGGTCATCGGGGGAACCGAGGACCTCGCGGATGTCGGGCTCTTCAAACGCACCGCGGAGCTGCTCGCGCAGCCGAGCCGCGCGCTGATCGTCGATGGCGCCGGTCACTGGCCGCACCGCGAGAACCCCGCGCTCGTGGTGCCCGCGCTGCTGGAGTTTCTCGGCCCACTCGAGATGTAGTCGACTTGCGCGTTGGAGATAAGCCCCATTAGTTCGCACGGGTCGCGTCCATTGACCGCATAGCGTCCGTGGCGGCGTTCAAACTACAGATGTGTCTCGCGCACTCAGCGATCGTTTCAAGCCTCGCGGGCCGAGCATCGGCAGCGCCTGCTATCTGCTCCTCACTGATCCAGGCTGGTGGCTCCGCCGGCGTACGGAGACGATCGAGTTTCAGAGCCACGAGCGGTGGCGTCGCAGTAGCACCGTTGAGGTGGAGGTGCCTCCCGACCTCGGTAATCTGCTCCTAGTCGATCCTCCGCCGTGTAGTAGCCCGTCGCCCGCCGCTACTAGGCGTCTTGAGGGACGTTTTGTGCTGCCGCTCGCATTGCTTCGCAAGGGGCCGCTGCGGAACTTTGCAATTAGTGAGCCCGGTGGGGCTGTCTCCCTCTTGCATCACCGCGAGAACGCATTCGTCGCGGCCCATATGATTGCCGCCGCCGCGACTCAGGGCGGCGTTTCACCGCCCGCTATTGCCAGCTATTTCAACCACTTCGTCAGGATCGCGGACCTTGACGTAAGAGACAGCCAGTTGGCGTTGAGCGAAGTCAAGGCCGTGCTCGGGCCGGCGCCTGAGGCTTGGTCGCTTGCTACCCAACTATCTGAGGCATTTCTGCTCTTGGCCGAGCTATTCTCGGGCGAGTTCAGCCGAACTGTCACGTTCGCCTATGACGAGCATCCGCGGGCACGGATCAGCCACTGGCAACGTGTGGGGACGAAGGCAATGACATTTCGCACAACCATTCCCGGCGCGACTCTGGCGGCCTCCTATCACGCGGAGCTCGTGATACCCGATCAGCTTGAGATAGTGATCGCGAAGATGCGACCCACGGGGCCGGATGGCAGGGACCTTGACGCCCCCGACCTCTGTGCACCAGACACCTACGCAACTCGTGGCGCGTTGTATAGTCCGATGGTCAGTGGGAGCTCGAATCCGCGAATCTATGTGACGCTGCGCTCGCATCGCTCGGCGTTCTTCGGTCCTTCGCTCCTACTCGCATTTGCGACGATCGCTGCTCTGGCTGTAGGCAGCTTGTTTGCCTTCAATAACAGGCTGACTGGACACACGACCACGAGCGCCCTGTTCCTAGCGCCTGCATACGTCGCCAGTGTCGTGCTTCGCAGCGACGAGCAACCGCTCGTGCGTGAGATGCTGTCGCTTGCGCGGTTTGTGCTCGTGCTGATTACGCTCGCTGGCGTGATCGCGGCAGCAGCGCTCGCGCTCGGCGTCCACAACGGCACGCTGCGGTGGCTGTGGGCGGGGACGGGCGGTGCTGCTGCCGTGCTAGCCTGGGTATTGGCCGTCGGATGGTGGCGATCCTTGCCTGACATCGGCGGCCCTCAGCCCGGAAGTCCTCCGAGGAAGAGGCATATCCGATGAACTTCTTCTCGAACTCAACCGCGTTGCCAGCGCAAACGTCTATTGAGCCTGACCCGCACATCAGCGACGAGATTGCCGCAATGATCGCGGCTACCCCCACTAGCTTCGAATCGGACTCGGCCGAGGTAGCGTTTGAGCCGCCGCGGCTGCCGGGGGATGGCAAGCCAACCAGAGATCTTGCAAGCGGGCTGGTTCGCGCTCTCGAGAACGTGCAGCAACTTGTAGACCGTCAGCAGACGCACGGGACCGGCGCGTAGATAAGTCTGATGCGTGACCCTCACCCCGGCGGCGAATACACCGCCAGCCACGCGAACAGGCTGGTGGTGGCGGCCTGGGTTTGCAGCATCCCGGATTCGGCGTCGAAGGCGGGCAGGGTTCCGCCGTTCCAGGAGAGCAGGTAGAGGCCTTCGCCGTTGGCGGCGCGCGTCTGCGCGTCGCGCGCGTTGTCGGCGGCGAGCAGGTAGAGGGTGCGGTCGCCGTCGAGCGCGTACAGGGCGAGCATCCACTGCAGGTAGATGGCGTCGTACTGGGGCGAGAAGTCGAGCAGGTAGCCGAAGCGGCGCAGCGCGGCAGCCTTGAGCTGTTCGACGTGCTGGCAGCCGCTGCTGTCGCCGGTGAGCTGACAGAGCAGCGCCTGCGCGTAGATCAGCGGGGCCTCGACGTAGTCGACGGGGATCGTGCTGAGGCTGCTGTCGGCGTACAGCTCGTTGGCGCTGCTGAAGTCGCCGCTGTTCGCCCAGGCGATGAACCTCTGCGCCTGCGCGAGCGCGAAGGCGGAGCGGTCCTGCTGGTAGATCAGCGTCGCCAGCAGCGTGTCGGCGGCGAGCGCGGGCCCCGACTTGTAGGGATGGTGGGTGTTCCACCAGATCCCGCCCGAGCTCGAGTCCCAACCGGCGGCGGCGACGAAGCGCAGCGCGCGTTCGGCGTCGGCGAGGTAGCGGCGCGTGCCGGTCGCGCGGTAGGCCTCGACGAACGCGAGCCCCCACCAGCCGTTGTCGTCGAACCAGGTCTCGGTGTTCGCTTCGCGGTCGCCGGGATAGGGCGAGTAGCCGGGAACGGGGCGAAGACCGCGATTCAGGTAGCGCTCGGCGCCGGCGGCGAAGCGGGCGAGCGCATGCCGGTTGGTGGCCGAGGGCTCGGCGATGGCGATCGCGTCGAGCGACTCGAACAGCGGCACGATGTCCCAGATGGTGGCCAGCGGATAGCGTTCGCGATCGCCCAGGCGCGCGTCATACCAGCCGCGTCGAGGGTCGCGCCAGCGCTTCTCAGCCTGCGCGACGCCGGCCTTGGCGAGCGCGAGGTAGCGCTGCTGGGCGGGACTGAGCGCGGGCGCGGCCGTGGATGGCGGCGTGGCGGACGGCGGCGAGGACGCGGCGGCGAGCGCCGGAGCCGTCTGCGCGCAGCACGCGAGGCTGAGCGCGACGGCGAGCTTGGACAGGCGGAGCGTTGGCGTGCGCATGAGAGCAGTAACCCGACACCGGCATGATCGGCGCGGCGCGCGCGTAGGATGAGGTGCCGTGTCCGAGAGCCAACCCGAGGTCCACTTCGCCGCTCCGCCGTCCCCGCCATCGGAACGGGGCGCGTGGCTGCTCGCGTGCTCGATCGGCGCGATCGGTCTGGCGGTGCTGGTGGCGGTGCTGACGGGCGTGGTGGGACACACGAGCGCCGCTGTGGCGCCGCCGCCGGTGCTGGTCTCCGCTGCGACCCCCGTGCCGACCCCAGGCTCTCCCGCCGCCGACGACGGTGCCAACGCTCGCGCGCACGCGGCGATCGTCGCGAGCCCGTCGCCCGAACAGCAGCGCGCGCAGGCAAGGAGCTTCGTGGACGCGACGCGCACGCACATCGCGAGGGAGTGGATGGAAGGCTTCTACCCGATCTACGCGACCGCGCAGAGCACGTTCGGCGTCAACTGGCTGCTGCTGGCCTCGATCCACAAGCAGGAGAGCGCGTTCTCGACCGCGCCGGGCATCTACCACGGCCTGAACTTCGCCCACTGCTGCGGCGGGCCGATGCAGTTCAACGTCACCAATGGGGGATCGGGCGGGGGGGCGGGCGTCTCTACATGGGACCTGGTCGCAGACTCATACACCTACGGCAAGCGCCCCGCGCACTACGATCACATCACCGCCACGCACCCGTCGATATACGACGACTTCGACGCGATCATGGCGGCGGCGCACCTGCTGTCGGCGGACGGCGCGGAATACTCCCTGAGCGAATCGGCGTGGGACGCCGCGTACGACTACTACGGCCACGACGCGACGGGGGTCACGTACGCCGACGAGGTGCTCGCGCGCGCGATCGGCTGGTCGCAGCACGGCTTCTGCATCAACTGCGGCGTGGAAGCAAAGATGGTCGAAGCCGTGCACGCCGCCTACGGCGCGCCGGTGCTGGCGGCGCTGGAAGCCGAAGAAGCCAAGCAGCAGCCGAAGGCGCAGACGGCGGCCCGGGCGGTCAAGCCCGGGCGTCGTACCTAGCGGCTGCGCGTCGAAAAGCTAGGCGGCGTCGGCCTGAGCGATCAGCTCGCCGGCGACGCGGTCGGTCGCCGAGCCGGTGCCACCGAGCAGCCGCCGCGAGAGCTGCGCGCGGCGGAAGTACAGCGGCGCGTCGTGCTCCCAGGTGGCGCCGATGCCGCCGTGCACGGAGATCATCGTGCGCGCGGCGGTGTCGAGCGCACGCCCGCCGACGGAGCGCGCTGCGCTGGCGGCGAGCGCGAACTCGGCGGGGGCGCCGGCGCGTGCCCAGCCTGCGTAGTAGAGCAGCGAGCGGCCGTTCTCGAGCTGGCGCAGCACCTCGGTGAGGGAGTGCTTGACAGCCTGGTAGGAGCCGATCGCGCGGCCGAAGGTGAAGCGCTCCTTGGCGTAGGCGACGGACACGTCGAGCGCGGTCTCGACGCTGCCGAGCGACTCGGCGGCGATCAGCGACTGCGCGAGGTACCAGGCGGCGGTGAGCGACTCCTCGGGCGCGTCGAGCACGAGCGCGGGGGCGTTATCGAGCGAGACGTGGCCGAGCGAGCGGGTCGCGTCGTAGCGGCTGACGGGCTCGATGCTCACGCCGGGGGCGCTCGCGTCGATCGCCACGCCGACGGGCTTGCCTGTGCCCCCTTGCGGGGTGCCGTCGAGGTACGCGATGCCCACGAGCGTGTCCGCGCCGGGCGCGTCGGGGACGAAGGCAATGCTGCCTGTAACCGATGCCCGCCCGCCCCCGCGGCCGTCAGCGCCTGCTGCGCCGGCAGTGGGCAGGGCGCTGCGCGCGGCGCCGCTGGCGGGGTCGGTGCTCCAGCGCTCGTCGAGCTCGCTGGGAGGCTGCGCGGGCAGGTAGGCGGCACGCCGCGCGCCGGTGGCGAGATCGTCGAGCAGCGCGGCGGCGTTGGGAGCGTCGCCGAGGATCGCGGTGGCGGGCAGGTGGCCGAGCAGCGCGATCCCCGCGAGCACGCGGCCGCACTCGCCGAGCACGAGCATCGCGTCGAACGCGTCCAGGCCGGCGCCGCCGTGGGCTTCGTCGATCAGCAGGCCGGGCCAGCCGGCCTCCCTGGCGGTCGGCCACAGGTCGGGCAGGGCGCTCGTGTTGCCGCCTGTGCCCCAACCTGGGGTATCGAGCGCCTCGCGCGCGGCTTCGAGCGTCTTGAAACGCGAGAGCGCGCCGCGCGCGGCCTCGCGCAGGAACACCTGCTCGTCGGAGAGTGCGAGGTTCATGCTGCGGCTCCTTCCTTGGAACGCAGCTCGGAGAACGGGATGCCCTTGTCCAGCCGCGGCTCGGGCGGCAGCCCGAGCACGCGCTCGCCGACGGTGTTCCTGAGGATCTCTTCGGTCCCGCCGGCGGACTTCAGGCCGGGCAGGAACGAGATCATGTACGCCCACTCGCTGTCCTCGGAGAGCGCGTCGGGGCCGACGACGTCGGCGATCAGGTCGCCTGCCTTGATCGCGCCGGAGACGATCGTGACCTTCGCGAGGCCCGCCTCGGGGCCGGGGACCTGGCCTTTCTGCAGCGCCGTGAGCGTGCGGTAGCCGGTGAACCTGACCGCGAGCAGCTCGCTGGCGATCTCGCCGAGCTGGTGGCGCACCTCGGGGTCGCGGCGGGCGTGCGCGTCGCGGGCGATGGCGCCGGCGAAGCGGGTCGAGTTGTAGCCCATGCCCTCGCTGCCGAGGCCGATGGTGACGCGCTCGAACATCAGCGTGGTCAGGCCGGTGCCCCAGCCGTTGCCGACGCCGCCGACGACGGCGCCCTCGTCGAGCGCGACGTCGTCGAAGAAGACCTCGTTGAACTCGGCCTCGCCGGAGATCTGGCGCAGGCCGCGCACGGTGACGCCGTCGGCGTCCATCGGCACGACGAACATCGTCAGGCCCTTGTGCTTGGGCACGTCGGCGTCGGTGCGCGCGAGCAGCAGACCGTAGGAGGCGAACTGCGCGTTGGTCGTCCACACCTTCTGCCCGGTCAAGCGCCAGCTGCCGTCGTCCTGCTGGCGCGCGCGCGTCTGCACGGCCGCGAGGTCGGAGCCGGCGGCGGGCTCGGAGAACATCTGGCACCAGACCTCGTCGCCGTGGAGCATCGCGCCGAGGTAGCGCGACTTCTGATCCTCGGAGCCGTGGGCGATGATCGTCGGGCCGAGCATGCCGACGCCGATCGCGTCGAGGATGCCGGGCACTTTTGCGCGCGAGATCTCCTGGTTGCAGATGACCTGCTCGATCGGCCCGAGCCCCTGCCCGCCGTACTCCTTCGGCCAGGTCACGCCCGCGAGCCCGGCCTCGGCGAGCTTGCCCTGCCAGGCGCGGCGCGCGGCGACGATCTCGTCCTCGTCCTCGAGTGCGCCAGGACCCTGGAGGATCGGGGCTTCTGACTTGTGCTCGTCGAGCCAGCTGCGCACCTGGGCGCGGTAGGCGGCCTGCTCCGGTGTGTCGTCGAGATCCACGTCGTCTCCTTTGGCTGACTGACCAGTCAATCTACGCCAGGGAAAGGTACCACTACGCGCGCGCAAGCTCACGCGCTTGGCGAATCCCAGGCGGGCATGGCGCTCACGCGGGGATGGGCGGCGCTCCGCGGTCAGGCGCCGGGCGGGAACGGCGCCTCGGGCACGATCGCCTGGTGGTAGACGTTCTCGAATCCGAGATCGAGCAGCCGGCGGGCCTGAATGCCGGGTTCTTGGGAGTTGAGCACGATCGCGCCGAGGCGCACGCCATGGCGCTCGGCGGTCTCGACGAGGCAGCGCCCGGCGGCTTCGGTCTGACCGGTCTTCATGCCGGTGACGCCGGGGTATTTGTAGATGAGCAGCGGGTTGTTGTTGTAGAGGTAGAGCTTGCCGCCCTTGATCGGGAAGGGCAGGATCGCGGCGTAGGTGCCGACGACGCGGGCGATGCGCGGCTGCTGCATGTCGACGTGCGCGAGCACGGCGAGGTCGGCGGCGCAGGAGAAGTTGCCGGCGTCGTAGAAGCCGGATGGAGAGGAGTAGCGGGTGCAGCCGAGCCCGAGCGCGGCGGCCTGTCGGTTCATGCGCACGACGAACTTGTTGACGGTTCCGGCGACGTGCTGGGCGAGCGCGACGGCGGCGTCGTTGCCCGACGGCAGCAGCAGGCCGTAGAGCATGCTCTCGAGCGCTACGTGGCGGCCGAGCGGTAGCACGCCGACCTTCGATCCGGACGTGTCGACCGCCTGGTGGGTGACGAGCACGCGCGCGTCGGGCGGCGCGGACTCGACGGTGACGAGCGCGGTCATCATCTTGGTGAGGCTCGCGATCGGCAGGCGCAGGTAGGGGTTGCGCGCCCACAGCACCTGTCCGGTGGTGAGGTTGAACAGCAGCGCCGCGCGCGGTGGCCGGCGGAAGCTGATCTGCACGGGGTACTTCCGCGGCGTGGAGATGCCGGCGAGCGCGAGCGCGGGCTTGGCCAGTGGGAAGCCGTAGGGCGAGCGCGCGGGAGCGGCGGCGGTCCTCGAGGGTCGGCCTGCGCCGCTGTGTGCGCCGGCGCGAACGGAGCCGTGCGTGCGTTCGCTGGAGCCGCTGGCGAGACCCATCTCCCCGAGCAGGGCTGCGAGCACGGCGAGGCCGAGCACGGAGAGCGCGATGATCCTGCGCCGTCGCCGGCGTCTGGCGGCGAGCGCGCGCCGCTGGCGGCTCTGTCCGGGGGTGAGGAACGGCGAGGAGCTCATCCCCGTGGAGGATTGCGCAGCGCGCCGACGATGCCAACGGCGAGCAGCACGAGGATGAAGACGGACAGCAGCGTCGCGACGTCGACGCCTTCGCTGGCGATGGCGTCGACCGTGAGGAAGGCGAAGCCGGCGATGAAGACGAGTACGGCGCCCAGCACGAGCAGGCGCGTCATGCGGGGGCTTCGGGGACGGGGGCCATTGGCACTAGTACACCGGTAGCGGCGGTTGGGGCGCGCCGTCCGACCTTCGCCTGCGCCAGGCGAACAGCCGGATGGCGAGCAGGCCGAAGACGAAGCCGCCGATGTGCGCGAAGTAGGCGACGCCTTCGCCGCTGCCCGTGCCGGCGAGGCCGGTGGCGCCGAGGTAGAGCTGCTCGAGGAACCAGAAGCCGAGCAGGAACACGGCGGGGACCTCGACGAGCGTGAAGAAGAAGACGATGAAGACGAGCGCGAGCACGCGCGCGCGTGGGTACAGCAGGATGTAGCCGCCGAGCACGGCGGCGATCGCGCCGGAGGCGCCGAGCGTGGGGCCGGTGGCGCTGGGGTCGGCGGCCACCTGCGCGCCGAGCGCGACGAGCCCGCCGAGCAGGTAGAAGACGGGGAAGCGCAGCCGCCCCATGGCGTCCTCGACGGTGGGGCCGAAGATGGCGAGGAAGATCATGTTGCCGAAGATGTGCAGGAAGCTGGCGTGCAGGAACATCGACGTGAACACGGTCTCCCACGTGGCGGGCTGCGGGCCGGGCGTGCCGGTGACCCCCGGCTGGCCCTGGCAGGCGATCGATTCGCCGAAGCCGGCGGGCGTGTGCAGGGTGAGAAGTTCGCAGTGCTTGCCGGGGTGGGTGAGCTCGTAGGGGATCGCGCCGTAGTGCACCTCGACGCCGCCGGCGGGGCCGCCGAAGAAGCTGCCGCCGTGGCGGATCTCGAGCAGGTAGACGACGACGTTGATCGCGACGAGCACGAGGGTGACCACCGGGAACCGCGCGAGCGGGATGTTGTCTTTGAGCGGGAACATCGCTGCGGGCCCGCGCCGGGCGAGGGCGCGTCAGAGCGTATCCCCCGCCAGGCGGCGCGGCGGCAGGGCGCGAGGCGTCGTGGAGGCTATGCGTGCGCCGCCAGCGGCCCGACGCCGGGACGACCCTGCGGCACGTGCTGGTCGGCGTGGTAGGAGGAGCGCACGAGCGGGCCGGCGGCGACGTGGTCGAAGCCGAGCTCGTAGGCGCCGCGCTCGAGCGCGGCGAACTCGTCGGGGTGCCAGTAGCGCACGACGGGCAGGTGTCGCTCGGAGGGACGCAGGTACTGCCCGACGGTGAGCACCTGCACGCCGTGCTCGCGCAGCGCGGCGAACGTGTCGAGCATCTCCTCGTGCGTCTCGCCGAGTCCGACCATCAGCCCGGACTTGGTGACGACGTCGCCCTCGCCGAGCTCGTGCGCGAGGCGCAGCACGCGGCAGGAGCGCTTGAACTCGGAGCCGCGGCGGGCGAGCGGGTACAGCCGCGGGACCACCTCGACGTTGTGGTTGAACACGTCGGGGCGCTCGGCGATGACCTTGGCGAGCGGCATCTCCTGTCCCTGGAAGTCGGGCGTGAGCACCTCGATCTGGCAGCCGGGCGCCTGGCTGCGGATCTGGCGGATGACGCCGACGAACGCTGAGGCGCCCTTGTCGGGCAGGTCGTCGCGGTCGACGGAGGTGATGACGGCGTGGCGCAGGCCCATGCGGGCGATCGAGCGCGCGACGCGGGCGGGCTCGAGCGGGTCGTTCCAGGTGGGCCTGCCGGTCTTGACGTTGCAGAAGCCGCAGCGCCGGGTGCAGGTGTCGCCGAGGATCATGAACGTGGCGGTGCCGCGCTCCCAGCACTCGCCGACGTTGGGGCAGGCGGCCTCCTGGCAGACGGTGTGCAGGTTCTCCGCGCGGATCATCTCGGTGAGCTCGCGGTAGCGCTGGCCGCCGGGCGCGGGCACCTTGAACCACGGCGGCTTGCGCTCGCGGATCGGCCGCACGTCGGGCCCGAGCACGCTGAGCACGTCCATGCCGCCGGGGTTCGATCGGGATCGTGTGGCGCTCACACGGGCACCGGTTCGGCAGGACGTAGTGAGATCGTTTTTATGGGGGCGGCGTTCGCAGTGTCGATGCCGATTCGCGCGGGCGATACGAGCCGCTGACGCCGCCCGTGCGCTTGGCAGAAGGCGTAGGCCATGCGCTTGCGGAAGCAGGCGAGCGCAGGCTCGCAGCTGCGCTCATGGGCGAGCGAGGTCATGCTGACGTCGGGCAGCCCGCACGCGAGCACCCAGGAGAACGGCTCGAGGTCGTTTTGGACGTTGACGGCGAAGCCGTGGGTGGTGACGCCGCGGGAGACGTGCACGCCGATGGAGGCGATCTTGCGATCTTGCACCCATACGCCGGTGTAGTCGATGCCCTCGTCGTGGCGCGAGCGCGCGTGCACGCCCTCCTCGGCGAGCGCGGCGACGATCGCGTCTTCCATGGTGCGCAGGTAGCGGTGCACGTCGTCGATGCGCATGATGGGATAGCCGACGAGCTGGCCGGGGCCGTGGTAGGTGAGCTTGCCGCCGCGGTCGGTGGCGACCACGTCGATGCCTTTGGCGCGGTAGAAGTCCTCGCCGAACGGAAGATCGTCCGCACCGGACCGACGCCCACGCGTGTACACGGGCGGGTGCTCGAGCAGCAGCAGCGTGTCCGGTAGCTCACCCGCCTGGCGCCGGGCGCGGATCCGCTCCTGGGTGGCGAGCGCGTCACGGTATGGGACGACGCCCAGGTGGCAAACCCACAGCTCTTGTGACGATCGATCGGCGACGTTCATCTGTCGACTTCAGCCTAGCGCCGTGCCGAGGACTCATCTGACGCGCGCTCGGGGGACGCCCTGGACGAATGTCGTATCTCCCGAAGCGGGCTGTCGGTCGAAAGTCCGGATACGGCAACTTTCGATCGATGGAGGCGGATCCCATATGACCCACCGAGGCTTGACGCGGCTTGCAGTGCTCACGGCGACGCTGCTCGGGGTCACGCTCGCGCCCGCGGCTAACGCGTCGGCGAGCGTGGCGAGCATCAAGGCGGTGATCCTGAGCTACGGCCCCAAGATCGACGCGGCGGAAGGCCGCGTGCTCACAGCCCTCGGCGAATACAAGGAAAGCACCGGCCCGGCGGAAGTCGAGTCGGCGATCGGCGGCTCGGTCGCGGTGCTCGGCTCGCTGAAGAGGAAGGTCGCCGAGCAGCCGGTCGGCACGCGTCGCGCGAGGAAGGCGAAGGGCGAGATCGTGAGCGGCCTGCAGGCGGTCGTCGTCGGGTACGAAGATCTGTCGGAAGCGTACGCCGAGAGGACCACGAACCGGTCGGCGGCGGTAACCGAAGCGACGAACGCGGAGGCCCGCGTCAAGGAAGGCCAGAAGGACCTGCGCGACGGCGTGAAGCTGCTGGGCTGATCTCCTCGCATGGCCCGTGCCCGTAGGATGTCGGGTATGGGTATGTGTCGATGAGCGTGGCCAACGATGTCACCGAGGAGGCACTGCGAGCGCTCGCGCGGATCCGGGCCGAGGAGGAGACGGTCCTGAGCCTGTATCTGGATCTCGATCCGCACCTGTTCGCGACGCCCCCCGCGCGTGCGAGCGAGATCGACTCGCTGCTCGACAGCGCGCACCGGGAGATCGAGTCGGGCGAGCGCCCGCATGCCGAGCGCCAGGCGCTGCGCGTCGCGCTGACGCAAGCTCGCGGCCTGCTCGAAGACCAGTCATGGGCGCAGGGCGCCCGTGCGCTGGCGCTGTTCGTGTGCGAGCCGCTGGGACTGGCGCAGGCGCTGCGCCTGCCCCATCCGGTGGGCCGCGCTGCCGTGATCGCGGACGCTCCGTTCATCGCGCCGCTGACCGAGTCGGGGCCGGTGGGCCGCGTGTGCGTGGCGCTCGTGGACGAGCGCTTCGCGCGCGTCCTGCGAGGCTCGGCCGATCAGCTGCATGAGGCGATCTCCTTCGGCGACGACGTCCACGGCCGCCAGGAGACGGGGGGCTGGTCGCAGGCGCGCTACCAGCGCTCCCGGCACGAAGACGTCAAGGCGCACCTGCGCCACGTCGCGCGCACGCTGCAGCAGCTGCTGCGGGTCGCGCCGTACGAGCGCCTGCTGATCGCGTGCGCCGAGCCGCTGTGGCCGCGCGTCGTGGAGGAGCTGCACCCGGATGTGCGCGCGCTGCTGCACGACGAGCGCCTGTCGCTCGACGTCGGCGACGTTGGCATCGACGACGTTGTGCGAGCTGCCGAGGCGGTGCTCGCGGAGGAGCACCGCGCGCACGAGGATGCGGCGCTGGCGGAGCTCCGAGAGCACGTCGCCCGCGAGGGCGGCACGCGGGCCGCCGCCGGGCTCGACGAGGTCCTGGAGGCGCTGGTCGAACGGCGCGTGGCCACGCTGTTCTTCGACGCGGATCTGCAGGCGTCGGGCGTCCTCTGCCCGAGCTGCGGCTGGATGGGCAGCACGGGCGAGAGCTGCCCGGTCGACGGGACGGCGTTGGAAGCACGCGCGAACATCCTCGAGGACGCTGTCCGCTCGGCGATCGGCCAGTCGGCGGAGATCCTGCCGCTACGCGACCGTCCCGAGCTGGGTCCGTTGGGCGGCATCGCCGCCACGCCGCGGTTCTGAGCCGGCCCAGCCGGCTGGCGACCGTCACGCTTCCCCGGTCTTGCGCTGGGTCGGTCCGCTGAGCTCCTGACAGCACACTGCGCTGTGGTGCAGCGCGATGCCTGGGTGGCAATGGAGTCGGGACGTGGGGAAGTACGCATCCGCTGCGCGGGGAGACTCCGATGCCGCTTGCCGCATTGCGCGCTACGTTCAATCTCAGGATCACGCCGGAGGGAGTCAGGGGCCATGGGCGAGCAGCTCAGCATGCTGGACACGATGTTCCTCGAGCTCGAGCAGTTCGACGAGAGCGCGCACATGCACATCGGCGCGGCGCTGATCTTCGATCCGCTCCCCGGCGGTGGGACGCCGGACATCGTCGAGTTCTGCGACTACCTGCGCGGGAGGGTGGGGATCCTGCCGCGCTTCGCCCAGCAGATCTCCGGTGCGCATGCGGGTCCGCTGACGTGGCTGACGTGGGAGCCGGCAAAGGAGTTCGACTCCGACGCTCACGTGCATCACGTGACGCTGCCGGCGCCGGGTGGGGAGGCCGAGCTGTACGAGTGGCTTGGGGACTTCTGGTCGCATCGCCTGGACCGTCACCGGCCGCTGTGGGAGATGACGCTCGTCGATGGGCTCGAGGAAGGGCGCTGGGCGCTGGCGACCAAGACGCACCACTGCCTCGTTGACGGCGTCGGCTCGCTCGACATCGCGGACGCCCTGCTCGACGCTTCCCCGGACGCTGCGCCGTCACCGTTGCAGCCGCTGCCGAACGGTGACGGGGAGGTGGCAGAGCACGGCAATGGCCGATTCTGGCTCTCGCCCGGCCTGGTCTTGCGCGGGGCGCGGGCGGGCGTCGGCGCGGCGCTGCACCCGCGCGAATCGCTCGATCGCGTGCGGGCGGCCGTCGAGCTGATCGTGCGAGAGGAGGTGATCGGGGCGCCGCAGTCGAGCCTCAACGGGCCGATGAGCGGCACGCGCCACTTCGCCACCGTGCGGTTGAACCTTGCCGACGTCAAGGCGACGAAGGCGCGCCTTGGTGGCACGGTCAACGACGTCGTGCTCGCGCTCTGCGCGGGCGGGCTGCGACACCTGCTGCTGTCACGCGGCGACACGCTGCCCGAGGCCGATCTCAGAGCGCAGGTGCCGGTGAACATCCGATCGGAGGACCGGGAGCACGCGCTCGGCAACGAGCTGACGTCGTTGTTCGTCGAGCTGCCCGTGACCGAGGCGGACCCGATCGTGCGCTACCGCCGCGTCGTCGAGCGCGCGGAGCAGCTCAAGGCCGGCTCGCAACGCGCCGGGGGCAAGACGATCGTCGACCTGGCTGACATGGGGCCGCCGCTGGCCGGCGGGCTGCTCGCGCGCTCGATGTTCGGCGGCACCCGGATGTTCAACCTGACGATCACGAACGTCCCCGGACCTCAGCGGCGGCTGTACGCGCTTGGCGCTCCACTCGTCGAGATCCTCCCGCTCGTACCGCTGTTCGCCGGACACACGATCGGCATCGCGGTCGTCTCCTACGCCGGCCAGATGGTCTTCGGCCTCAACGCCGACCGCGTGGCGGCCCCCGACGTGGGGGTGCTCGCGGAGGGCATCGAGCGCTCGTTCGCGGAGCTGCGACGCTGCTAGCGGCCCCGAGCGCGGGTCGACGGAGCGGCACGAGGAGTGGCTTCACACACGGTCCGTTGGCGTTTCGGCCGGTGCTCGCGTGTTCGACCGCGAACGGCTGTCTCCCATGTGGATGCGTCGCACGGGACGCGGCGTTGGCACACGTCGCTCGCTGATAGTTGCTCGTCTCGGTCGTCCTCGGCTTGAAAGACCCACATGCCGGTCGCCAACACCGCAAGGATCAGCACGATGCCACCTGCCGCCCAGATCACCTCAGCCAGCACCATCATGCGACGTGCCTCTCCGGCTCGCCCGCGTTCGTTGTTGCAAATGGCTCGTTCCGCGCGTCTGATTTCACGGCAACTGCCATGTAATCAGTCTTGGCACAAGCTCATCATCCGTAATCGCCCCGACTGTGCAATCCGTAATTATCTCCGATGCCACCTCACAGAGTGAGCGCCGCGGGAGCCTCCAGCAGCTCGCGGATGCGCGCGAGGAACCGCGCCGCTTCCGCGCCGTACAGAATCCGGTGGTCGCACGCGAGGGTCAGCGTCATCGTGTTGCGCGCCGCCAGCTCGCCGTCGTGCACGACCGCGCGCGGCGCCAGCGCGCCCACCGACAGGATGCCCGCCTGCGGGGGGTTGATGATCGCGGTGAAGCTCTTCACCCCGTACATCCCCAGGTTCGACACCGTGAACGTGCCGCCGCCCAGCTCCGGCGGGGTGATCGTGCCCGCGCGCACGCGCTCGGCCAGCGCGCGCGTCTCGCGCGCGATCTCGCCCAGCGACTTCTCGTCCGCGTCGAACACCGTCGGCACCACCAGCGCGCCCTCCGCCGCCACCGCCACGCCCACGTTCACCCGTGAGTACACCTGCACGCGCCCGTCGCGGTAGCTGCCGTTCGCGTTCGGGTGCTCGCGCAGCGCCAGCGCGCTCGCCTTCACCACCATGTCGTTGTACGTCGGCACCTCGTGCGCGTGCGGGGCGGGCGGGACCGGCTCGACCGCGCCCCCCGGGCTCGACAGCTGCTTCAGCTGCCCGCGCAGCTGCACGCACTCCTCCATGTCCACGTCGATCTGCAGCGTGAAGTCCGGGATCGTCGCCTTCGACTCCGCCATGCGCCGCGCGACCGTCTGCTGCGTGCGCGACAGCTCGACCGTCGTCGTCTCGCCCTTCGCCGTCATCACTCCCTCCAACGCTCCCGGGGCGGGGGCCGGCACGGGCGCTCCGGCAGCGGTGGTGTCAGACGAGGCCGTCGCGCCAGCGGCGCCAGCCTGGGGTGCCAGCACGTCCGCCTTCACGATCCTCCCACCCGGCCCGCTGCCGCTCACGCCGTGCAGGTCGATGCCGCTCTCGCGGGCGATGCGCCGCGCCAGCGGGGACGCTTTCACCCGTTCGCCACCCGCCACAGGTTCACCGTCCGGCTCGGCTCGCGCGGGCCGTTGCGCGTCCGCCGGCGCAGCGGCCACGGCCGGGCCACCCTCCACCGCGCTGTCGCTTCGCGCCTGCCCGCGTGCCTGCGAACCTCGGGCATCCCTCTCATCCGTTCCCTCCGACGCAGCGCCCACGCGCGCGATCACCTCCCCCACCGCCAGCGTCGAGCCCTCCGCCGCCACGATCTCCAGAACGCCGGCCTGGTCTGACTCGTACGTCATCGTCGCCTTGTCCGTCTCGATCTCCACCAGCTCCTCGCCGCGCGCCACCTCCTCGCCGTCCGCCTTCAGCCAGCGCAGGATCGTGCCCTCCTCCATCGTGTCCGACAGGCGCGGCATCACCAGCTCCGCCATCACATCCCTCCCGCGGTCGCCGGCTCGGTGGCGGCCGGCGTGCGGCCGAGGGTCGCCAGCACCGTCGCCACGATCTGCGGCTCGTGCGGGTACGCCAGGTCCTCCAGCGGCTTGGAGTACGGCATCGGCACGTCCGCGCCCGTCACCCGCTGCACCGGCGCGTCGAGGTCGTCAAAGGCCTGTTCTGAGATCAGCGCCGCCAGGTTCGCGCCCACGCCGCCGTGCGGCCAGCCCTCCTCCACGATCACGCAGCGGTTCGTCTTGCGCACCGACTCGAGGATCGTCTCCAGGTCGAGCGGTCGCAGCGTGCGCGGGTCGATCACCTCCGCCTCCACGCCGTGCTCGTCCGCCAGCGTCCGCGCCGCGCGCTCCGCCGTCAGCGCCATCCGCGAGATGCCCACCACCGTCACGTCCGAGCCCTCGCGCGCGATCCGCGCCTGGCCGAAGTGCACGAGGTGCTCATCGCCATCCGGCACCTCGCCGCGCACGCCGTACAGCGACTCGTGCTCGATGAAGATCACCGGGTTCTCGTCGCGGATCGCCGTCTTCAAAAGGCCCTTCGCGTCCGCCGCCGTCGCCGGCACCGCCACCAGCAGGCCCGGGACGTGCAGGAATAGCGCCTCCAGGCAGTGCGAGTGCGTCGGGCCGAGCTGGTGGCCCGCGCCCTGCGGCATGCGCACCACCAGCGGCACCCTCGCCTGGCCGCCGAACATGTAGTGGATGTGCGCCGCGTGGTTGACGATCTGGTCGAACGCCAGCAGCGCGAAGTTGATCGTCATCAGCTCGACGACCGGTCGCAGCCCCGTCATCGCCGCGCCCACGCCCACGCCCACGATCGTGTTCTCCGAGATCGGCGTGTCGCGCACGCGCCGCTCGCCGAACTCCGCCAGCAGGCCGTCCGTCACCTTGAACGCGCCGCCGAACACGCCGATGTCCTCGCCCATCAGGATCACCCGCTCGTCGCGCGCCAGCTCCTCGCGCAGGGCCGCGTTCAGCGCCTCGCGGTAGCGCATCTCCGTCATCGGAGCCCGCCCACCCCGTCCTCGCCGGCTTCAAGCGCCGTCGTGATCTGCTGCGGGATCTCGCCGATGCTGTTCTCCAGGGACTGCTCCGGAGCCGTCTGCGGCGCAGTCGTGCGCACCGAGTACAAGCCCCGCACCTCCTCGCCTGTGCCCCCTTGCGGGGTATCGAGCACGTACACGTCGTCGTACAGCGACTCCGGCGCCGGGAACGGCGACGCCTCCGCGAACTCCACCGCCGCGTCCACGCGCGCGATCGCCTGCTCGTCCATGCGCTCGCGCTCTGACTCCTCGATCACGCCCTCGCGCACCAGCAGCCCGCCGAACGCCGGCAGCGGGTCGCGCTCGCGCCAGCGCGCCACCTCCTCCTTCGTGCGGTACTGCTCCGGGTCCGCCATCGAGTGGCCGCGAAAGCGGTACGTCACCGCCTCCACCAGCACCGGCCGGCGGTCTTCGCGCACGCGCCGCACCGCCTCCGCCGTCACCGCGTGCGTGTCCAGCACGTCCATGCCGTCGCAGCGCATCCCCGGCACGCCCAGGCTCTCGCCCTTGCGCCGCAGGTCCGTCACCGCCGAGTGCCGCCCCAGCGCCGTGCCCATGCCGAACTGGTTGTTCGTCACCATGAACACCACCGGCAGCCTCCACAGCGCCGCGATGTTCAGCGTCTCGCCGAATGTCCCCTGGTTGGACGCGCCGTCGCCGAACACACACAGCGTCACCTCCTCCGTGCCCTTGTAGTCCGACGCCAGCGCGATGCCCGCCGCGATCGGCAGGTTGCCGCCCACGATCCCGTAGCCGCCCATGAAGCGGCGTTTCAGATCGAACATGTGCATCGAGCCGCCCCGCCCGCCCGAGCAGCCGTCCACGCGCCCGAACAGCTCCGCCATCACGTTCTCCGGCGGCGTCCCGCGCACGAGCGCGTGGCCGTGCGAGCGGTACGTCGAGATCAGGTAGTCGCTGTCGCGCAGCGCCCGCGCGCTGCCCACGATCGTCGCCTCCTCGCCGATCGACAGGTGCAGGAAGCCGCCCACCTTCGCCCGCGCGTACATCTCGCCCGCGCGCTCCTCGAAGCGGCGGATCAGCGTCATCGTCTGCAGCCACTCGCGCGCGTCCTCCGGCTCCGGCAGACTCGGCGCGGGCTGGCTGGGCGCGGGCGGGCTCGACATCAGTGCTCCACCGTACTCCAGCGCGCCATGAACTCCTCCGCCTCCAGCTGCGCCAGGTCCGCGCGCAGCGCCCGCGCCAGCTTCGACGCCGCCTGCGGCGGACGGTCCCACAACAGCACCACTTCGCCGCTGTCCACCTCCACCACCTCGATGTGGTCCACGCGCGCCGTGTCCGCCAGCAGCGCCGGCGCCAGGCCGCCGCGCGTGACGATCAGGCGGTACGCGTGGTTGGCCTTCATGCCGACGTGGTTCCCGCCGGCGGGGACATCCATGCGCCCGCCTGCCCGCTCGTGGCGCCTCCGGGCTCACCGCGCATCAGCGCCGCCGCGCGCTCCGGCGCGTCCTCGCCCACGAACGCGCGCTCGCCCACCACGATCGCCGGCACGTCCGTGACGCCCACGGTGGCGGCCGATGCGGTGGTCGTCGCGAGCCGCTCCGCCGTCGAGCGCATCTCCGCGCCGCGCAGCACCGCCGCCGGGTGCATCTCGCACGCCGCCGCCGCGATCAGCACGAAGTCCGGGTCCTCCAGCGAGTGCCCGCCCGCGAACGCCTGGCGGAACGCCGCCTGCGCGAACGGCACCGCGCGCCCGATCGACGCCGCGTACGTCGCCACCCGCATCGCCAGCGCGCTGTCGAACGGGAACGGCTCCGGCCAGCGCAGCGGCTGCAGGCTCAGCTCGCGGGCGCGGCGCTCGATCTCGCTGCGGAACACGTCGCGCTCCTCCGCGCAGCGGAACGCGTTGAAGCGCTCCGCGCCCGGGAGCTCGCTCGCGTTTACCGGGCGCCACTCGGCCGGTCCCGGAAGCACATGCAGGACTCGCTCCGCCGCGAGGTACGACAGCGGGCTCGCGAGGTCGAAGTAGAAGGCGGCCGTCGGGGGCACGCCGCCTATCCGTGAATGAGCCAGCCGTCTGCGGCGCGTCCGGCTTCCATCACGGCCTCGGACAGCGTCGGGTGCCCGTGGATGATGCGCGCGAGCTCGGGGAAGCCGCCCTCGAGCGCGCGCACGTTGACGAGCTCCTGAATCAGCTCGGTGGCGCGCGAGCCGACGATGTGCCCGCCGAGCAGCTCGCCGTACTTGCTCTCGCCGACGACCTTCACCAGGCCCGTGCGGTCGCCGTACACGGTCCCGCCACCGACCGCGCCGTAAGGGACCTTGCCCACGACTACGTCGTAGCCCTGCTCGCGCGCCTGCTCCTCGGTGAGGCCGAACGAGCCGACGTTCGGCGTGCAGAAGGTCGCGCGCGGGATGTCCGCGTAGGCGATCGGGTGGGTCTCGCGCCCGGCGATCGTCTCCGCGGCGATGATGCCCTCGTCGGAGGCCTTGTGCGCGAGCGCCGGCCCGGGGACGAGGTCGCCGATCGCGTACACGCCCGCGCGGGTGGTGCGCATCGCGCCATCGACCTGCACGAGGCCGCGATCATCGAGCTCGACGCCGGCCTCCGCCAACCCGAGCCCCTCGACGTCCGATCCGCGTCCGGCGGCGATCACCAGGTAGTCGACCTCCGCCGACTCCGAGCCGTAGGAGAAGCTGACGCTCGCCTCGCCCGCGCTCACGTCCGCCACCGGCGTGCCCGTGTGCACGCCGATGCCCTGGCGCTTGAGTCCGCGCTCGACAAGGCGGGAGATGTCGGCGTCCTCCGTCGGCAGCACGCGGTCGAGCGCCTCCAGCAGCAGCACCTCGCTGCCCAGTCGCGCGAACGCCGATGCGATCTCCGCGCCGGATGCGCCCGCGCCGACGACAGCCAGGCGCGGCGGCACCTCCGGCAGCGCCCACGCCTCCTCGGTGCCGATCACACGCCCGCCGAACTGCACGCCGGGAATCGGCCGCGGGATCGAGCCCGTGGCGAGGATCACGCTGCCCGCGGCGATCGTCAGCGGCTCCGCGTCGAACACGTCCGCCACCACGTAGCAGCCTGCCTGCCCCCCGTGATGGGGGGTGCCCCCTTGTGGGGTATCGGCAGTCAGCTTGGCGACGCCTTCGATCACGTCGATGCCGTCTTTCTTGAACAGCCCGCCGACGCCCGAGGTGAGCGTGTGCACGACCTTCTCGCGCCGCGCCTGCACCGCCGCGTAGTCGACCTCGACGCCGCTCACCTTCAGGCCGAACTCCTCTGCGTCGCGGATCTCCGACAGCAGATCGGCCGAGCGCAGCACCGCCTTGGCGGGGATGCACGCGTAGTTCAGGCAGCGCCCGCCGAGCTTGTCGCGCTCGACCACGGCGGTCTTCAGGCCGAGCTGCGCCGCGCGGATCGCCGCGACATATCCACCCGGCCCGGAGCCGATGACGATGCAGTCGTAGGAGCTCTCGGCCATCGGGGCCGCACACTATCGAAAGGCTCTCATCTGACCAGGGTGGTCGAGAGTCGAGGGCTGCAAGGACGCAGGGAGCGTGGCGTGCTGTGCACGCGAGCGACCGAGG
The DNA here is from genome assembly GCA_963735705.1 of uncultured Solirubrobacteraceae bacterium. Taxonomy (GTDB): domain Bacteria; phylum Actinomycetota; class Thermoleophilia; order Solirubrobacterales; family Solirubrobacteraceae; genus Palsa-744. The sequence goes on along the minus strand of CAVTLZ010000008.1, from coordinate 51,882 downwards.
ACGCCGCAGCCCGACGTGCTATCGGCCGCCCTGGTGTTCGCCCGCTTGGATACGGCCCATAACGCGCACGAGCTTCCAGAACAGCCAGCCGCCGAGGCCGATCGCGACGAGGCATCCGCCGGCGGCGGGGAGCGTCGAGGCGACCACCAGCGCGAGCGACGTGACGATGATCTGGAAGGCGAGCAGCGCCTCGAAGCCGAGCACCGCGAAGTAGCGGCGGCGGTACATGCCGAGCGCGAGCGCCGCGAAGATCGCGGTGAGGAAGATCGCCCCCGGCAGCGAGCCGCCGCGCTTGGCGAGATCGTGGATCGTCAGCCCGCCGATGAGCACGGTCGCCGCCAGCACCACGGACACGCCGATGGCGATCAGCAGCGCCGGCGGGCGCTCGTCGGGGCCGAGCGGCTCGAGCTCCGCGCGGGCCAGCTCGTCGCGTTTGGCACGGTCGGCGCCGCGGTCGCTGCTGCGATCGGCCTGAGGTTGGCCGGTGCGCTCGCCGCTCTCGGCCACCTGACTCACGGCTCCACCGGGCTAGCGCCGAGCCGCTCGCGGAGCGCTCTCGCCTCCCGTTCCGGCTCCGCGGCGTCGGCGATCGCCCGCAGCACGCACACACGTGTCGCGCCCGCGTCCAGCGCCGCCGCGAGATTGCCCGCGTGCAGGCCGCCGATCGCGAAGAACGGCACCGGCGCGTGCGCCGCCGCGTAGCGGATCAGCTCGACGCCGACCGCCGGGCGCCCGGGCTTGGTGGGCGTCTCGTGGATCGGGCCGACGCCGATGTAGTCGACGACGCTCGCGTCGACCGCGTCGATCTGCTCCGGCGAGTGGGTCGAGACGCCGATCAGCATCTCCGGGCCGACCAGCTCGCGGACCTCCGCCGCGGGGATGTCGTCCTGTCCCACGTGGATTCCGTGGGCGCGAGCTTCGCGCGCCACCCACGGACGGTCGTTGACGATCAGCAGCGCCCCCAGTCCCTCGCACAGCGCGCGCGCCGCGGTCGCCACCGACGCGAGCTCATCGTCGGGCATGTGCTTCTCGCGCAGCTGCACGATGTCAACGCCACCGGCGATCGCTTCACGCAGCAGCGTCGGCAGCTCGTGGCGGTCGGGGCTGGCGCCGCACACCAGGTACAGGCATGCTGCGTCCAGGAGGGCGCGGCTGTCGGCGTGTGGCATCTCCTGCGCTGCGTCGTGAGTCGACATGGTCCTGAGTCTCGCATGAGCCGCCCCTCTGCCGGCGTGTCGCTTTGGCGCAGGACCGTGGAATCAACCATCTAGCATCAGCTCATGTCCGACAACCATCCACTCGACGTGGTCATCGTCGGCGGCGGCATCATCGGCCTCGCGACCGCTTGGCGCGCACGCCAGGCGGGGATGTCGGTGACGGTGCTCGAGCGCGACCTCGCCGGGCAGGGGACATCGCGCGTGGCCGCCGGCATGCTCGCGCCGGTCGCCGAGGTCGAGTTCGGCGCGGCGGGGCGGCGGCTGCTGGAGCTGGGGTTGCGCTCGGCGGGGATGTGGCCCGCGTTCGCCACCGAGCTGGAGGCGTGCGCCGGCGCGCCCGTCGGCCTGTTGGCGACCGGTGCGCTGCTCGCCGCGCGCGACGAGGACGACGCGCGCGAGCTCGAGCGTCAGCTCGACTTCCGCCGCTCGCTGGGACTGTCCGTGCGGCGCCTGCGCCCGAGCGAGGCCCGCGAGCTGGAGCCCGCGCTGGCGCCGACCGTGCGCCTCGCCCTGGAGGCGCCCGACGACCACTCCGTCGATCCTCGGCTGGTGCTCGCGGCGCTCATGCAGGCGTGCGACGCGGCCGGCGTGCGGCTGCGCGAGCGCGCGAGCGTGGCGCGCGTGGAGTGGGAGGACGCGAGCGCGGACGGTGGCAGCGGGGATGGCGCCGGCGGGCGCGTCACGGGCGTGACTCTCGCCGACGGCGAGCTCGTCCCCGCCGAGCAGATCGTGCTCGCCGCCGGCCCTTGGAGCGAGCGGATCGAGGGGCTGCCCCCCGGAGCCGGCGTGCCGGTGCGCCCGGTCAAGGGCCAGATCCTGCGGCTGCGCGACCCCGCTGGACCGGGGCTGCTGCGGCGGGTGCTGCGCTTCCGCGGCGGCTACCTCGTTCCGCGCGAGGACGGCCGCTACGTGCTCGGCGCGACCGTCGAGGAGCGCGGCTTCGGGCTGGCGCCGACGGCGGGCGGGGTGTACGAGCTGCTGCGCGACGCCCGCGAGCTCGTCCCCGGCATCAGCGAGCTGGAGATCGAGGAGCTGTCCGTCGGGCTGCGCCCGGGCACGCCCGACAACGCGCCCGTGATCGGCCGCGGCGCGGTGCGCGGCCTGGTGTGGGCTACCGGCCACTACCGCAACGGCATCCTGCTCGCCCCGCTCACCGCAGAGCTGGTCGCCGGTGTGCTCGCCGATCGCGAGGATCCGCTCCTGTCCGCGTGCGCCCCCGACCGTTTCAGTGCGAGTGCGAGCGTGGGGGCCGCCGCATGATCCTGCTCAACGGAGAGCGCTCGGACGTGCGCGCCGGCGAGAGCGTCGCCGCGGTGCTCGTCCGCCTCGGCCTCGACGTGGACGCGCGCGGCGTCGCCGTGGCGGTCGACGGCGAGGTCGTGCCGCGCGCGGCGTGGCAGTCGTTCACCGTCGGCGAGGACGCGCGCGTGGAGGTGCTGACGGCCATGCAGGGAGGATGATCTGGGTATGCGCGACACCGTGAGCGCCGCCGAGGACGTCCTCACGATCGCCGGCAGGAGCATGCGCTCGCGGCTGCTGCTGGGCACCGGCGGCTTTCCGTCGCTGGAGGTGATGGCCGACGCGATCGCCGCCAGCGGCAGCGAGCTGGTGACGGTGGCGCTGCGGCGGGTCGATCCAGCCGCTCGCGGCTCGCTCGTCGACGTGCTCGCCGACGCGGGCGTGCAGCTGCTGCCCAACACCGCCGGCTGCCACACCGCGCGCGACGCGGTCATCACCGCGCGCCTCGCGCGCGAGGCGTTCGCGACCGACTGGGTCAAGCTCGAGGTGATCGGCGACGAGGACACGCTGCTGCCCGACGCGCCCGAGCTGCTGCGCGCGGCCGAGGAGCTGCTCGACGACGGCTTCGTCGTGCTCCCCTACACGACCGACGACCCCGTGCTTGCACGCCGCCTCGCCGACCTCGGGTGCGCGGCGGTGATGCCGCTCGGCTCGCCGATCGGCAGCGGCATGGGCATCCGCAACCCGTACAACATCGCGCTGATCCGCGAAGCGGTGGATGTGCCGGTGGTGCTCGACGCGGGCATCGGCACGGCCTCCGACGCCGCGCTCGCGATGGAGCTGGGCTGCGACGCGGTCATGGCCGCCTCGGCCATCTCCCGTGCCCAGGACCCCGTCGCGATGGCGCGCGCGATGCGCGCGGCCGTGCAGGCTGGCCATCTTGCGCGCGGCGCGGGACGCATCCCGCGCCGCCTCTACGCGACCGCCTCCACGCCCGACGCAGGCCTGCCGGACTTCGGCGACGACGCTTCCGGGCTCAGCTGACCACTTCGATCGTGCCGTTCATCGTCACCGGGTACAGCGTGCACTCGTAGTGGATCACCCCGGGCTTGGTCACCTTCACTTCGAACGTCCCGCCTTCGCCGAAGTTCTTCGACGCGAATTTATAGGGCCCGCCCGCCCCGCCCTCGCTGGTGACGTTCGCCTGCGTCGAGTCGTAGTTCGTCCACCTGATCGTGCTGCCGACCTTCACCCGCACCGCGTCCGGCGCGATCGCGATGTTGCGGTAGGCGATCTGCACGACCCCGCTCTGCACCGGCGCCGACGTGGACGGCGCGGCGAACTTGGGCTTCGTGTCGACTTTCAGCGACGCGCCGCCCGAGCCGGACGTGCCCGCTTTCGTGCTCGCCGTGGTCGTGGTGGTCGCAGTGGTCGCGCTCGAAGCTGAGCTGCCCGTCGGGCTGCTCGACGATCCGCAGCCCGCCATCAGCGCCAGCGCGCCGCATGTCATTGCCGCGGCGATGCCTGTTCTCATCAGTCGTGGTCCTTTCTCGACAAGTTCGTGCAACCGGACCATCGCATATGGCGGCGCCGGCGGTCGCCGGTGGTCTCTGACCCATCGCCGAGAGTTTCGTCCCAGGCGATGCCTACGGTGCTCGTCATGGCCAGGTTCCCGTCGCTGAAGGCGAAGAAGCTCCTGCGTGTCTTGCAGGCTGAGCCACTGCGCTATCGGACCGTTCGACAGAAGGGCTCTCATCGTGTGATGGAGGCGCCGAACCGTCCAACTCTCATCTTTGCCTTCCATGACAACCAGACCATCCGCCCTTCGACCGTTAGGGACATCCTCTGCAGCCAGGTGGGCCTTGCCGAGCAGGAAGCCCTCGCGCTACTCTGAAATGCCATGACCGTGCGTGTGCTCTACCGCCAAGACCAGGACACGTGGGTGGCCACGTCGCCGGATGTGCCCGGCTGGACCGTTGTGGCCGATAGCTACTCCGACGCTCATCGGCTGGCGGAGGATGGGGTCCGGTTCGCGCTGGAGCGCGACGACCTGATTGTCGAGCACTATGTGCCTGCTGGCGTTGCGGTAGCGGCGTAAGCCCCTCTCACGCCTATCTGCGACGGTCCGTCCGACCTTCTCCTCGCCTCCACGCGGGAGCTCTCGCTTCGGACGTGGACGGCAGAGCGCCTACACTGGCCGATTCGATGACGCCACGCCATTTCCTCACCGGAGCGGAGCTGAGCGCCGCGGAGCTGGATGTGCTGCTTGACCGAGCGCTGGAGCTCAAGCACGCGCCGCTGGCCTCGCAGGCACTGGCCGATCGCAGCGTGGCGCTGATCTTCGAGAAGCCGTCGACCCGCACGCGCGTGTCCTTCGAGGTGGGCATCCAGGAGCTGGGTGGTCACGCGGTGGTGTTGCGCTCGGATGAGCTGCAGCTCTCGCGCGGCGAGGCTCCGCACGACACGGCGCTGGTGCTGTCGCGGCACGTCGCCGCGGTCGGCCTGCGCACGGGCGCGGACGCGATCCTCGAGGAGCTGGCCGCGTACAGCACGGTGCCGATCGTGAACATGCTCAGCGCCCGCCACCATCCGTGCCAGGCGCTCGCCGACCTGCTGACGCTGCGCGAGGCGTGCGGCTCGTTGGACGGTCTGCGCATCGCCTACGTCGGCGATGGCAACAACATCGCCCGCTCGCTCGCGGTGCTGGGCACGCTCGCGGGCATGCACGTCGCGTTCGCCTCGCCCGCCGGCTACGCGCTCGAGGGCGATCTCGAGCTGCCTGCCGGCGCCAGCGGTGTGGTCACGCACCACTCCGACCCGCGCGAGGCGGTGCAGGGCGCGGCCGCCGTGTACACCGACGTGTGGGTCAGCATGGGCGATGAGGCCACCGCCGAGCGGCGCCGCCGTGACCTCGCCGACTACCGCGTGGACGACGCGCTGCTCGACGCCGCGGCGCCGGGCGCGTTCGCGATGCACGACCTGCCCGCGCATCCGGGCGAGGAGATCACCGCCGAGGTGCTGTACGGCTCGCGCGAGCACATCTGGGATCAGGCCGAGAACCGCCGGCACGCGCAGAAGGCGCTGCTCGAGCTGCTGGTGGCGCCCGCATGAGCGTCGAGGCTCCCGCACGCCCCGATGGCGCGCCGCGCCCGCAGCGGGGCGACGAGCTCGAGCTGCGGATCGACTCGCTCGCGTTCGGCGGCGAGGGCGTGGCGCGGCTCGGCGATGGCGGCTACGTGGTGTTCGTCGCCGGAGCCATCCCCGGCGACCGCGTTCGCGCGGTCGTGCACAAGCGCAAGCGCAGCTACGCCCACGCGCGCACGCTGGAGGTGCTCGAGCCGGGTCCCGAGCGGATCGCCCCAACCGCGATGCACCCCGGCGTGCCGTGGCAGGTCATCCCGTACGAGCGCCAGCTGGAGATCAAGCGCGGGCAGCTCGACGACGCGCTGCGGCGGATCGGACATCTGGATGGCTTCGAGCTGCAGGAGATCGTGCCCGCGCTTCAGCAGTGGCGCTACCGCAACAAGCTCGAGTACTCCTTCGGCGAAGACGGCGACGGCGTGCGCTCCGAGCTGGTCTGCGGCTTTCACGCTCCGGCCGGCGGCAACCGCGTGACACCGATCGACGACTGCCTGCTGGCGTCCGAGCGCGGCAACCTCGCGCGCGTGGCCGCGCTGGACTGGTGCCGGGCCGAGGGGCTCACCGCCTGGGAGCGCAGCAGCGTCCCGCGCGGTGCTCGCGACGCGCGGACCGAGCCCGCGCCCGACGGGCGTGCGCGTCTGCGCAACCTGGTCGTGCGCGAAGGCCGGCACAGCGGCAAGCTGCAGGTACGGATCGTCACGACCGAGGGCGAGCTCGACGCCGGCGCGCTCGCGGCGGCGCTCAGCCAGGCGCTCGGCGAGAGCCTGTCGGGGGTCCTGTGGACGCGCTCGCGCAGCGTCGCCGAGACGACCGCCGGCGGCGAGACCGAGCTCGTGTGGGGCGACGCCGAGCTGCCCGAGCGGCTGGGTGAGCTCGACCTGCGCATCTCCGCCGAGGCGTTCTTCCAGACGAACACCGAGATGGCCGAGCTGCTCTACGGCATCGTCGCCGAGTACGCCGCGCTCGAGGGCTGGGAGCGGGTGTATGACCTGTATTCGGGCATCGGCACGATCGCGCTCACGCTCGCCCCGCGCGCCGGCGAGCTGTGGGGGATCGAGCTCATCGAGCCGGCCGTCGCCGACGCGATCGCCGGCGCGCGGCGCAACGAGATCACCAACGTCCACTTCTTCGCGGGCGACACGCGCACGGCGCTGCCCGAGCTGCTCGAACGGGCCGGCCGCCCGGACGTGCTCGTCGTCGACCCTCCCCGCGCCGGGCTGTCCAAGAAGGTCGTGCACCGCATCATCGACGCCTCGCCCAAGCGCATCGTCTACGTCTCCTGCAACCCCACCACGCTCGCGCCCAACGCCGCCGAACTCGTCGAGGCCGGCTGGGTGCTGCGCAAGGTCCGCCCGGTCGACATGTTCCCGCAGACCCACCACATCGAGTCAGTCGCGCTCTTCGAGCGGGCGTAGGCTTCGCAAACCGATGCGCGCTGCCACCATCCGTACCCCGCAAGGGGGCACAGGCGAGGGGGAGATCGTGATCGAGGAGCACCCCGATCCGGTCGCGCAGGCAGGTGAGGTTCTGGTGCGCGTCCGCGCGGCGGGCTTGAACGGAGCGGACATGATGCAGCGGCGCGGTCTCTACCCCGCACCACCCGGCTCGCCGCAGGACATTCCAGGCATGGAGCTCGCCGGCGAGGTTGCCGCGCTCGGACCGGGCGTCGAACGCTTCGCGGTCGGCGAGCGCGTGATGGCGATCGTCGGCGGCGGCGGGCAGGCCGAGCTCGCAACGGTGCACGAGCGCCAGCTGATGCCGGTCCCCGATGCTTTGGACTGGCCCGCCGCCGGCGGGCTGCCGGAGGTGTTCATCACGGCACACGACGCCCTGTTCTCCCAGGCCGAGCTGCGCTCCGGCGAGCACCTGCTCGTGCACGGCGGCGCCGGGGGCGTGGGCACGGCGGCGATCCAGCTCGCACGTGCCGTCGGCGCGCGCGTCACCGCGACCGTGCGCCGCGAGGAGATGCGCGAGCAGGTGGCGGCGCTGGGCGCGGATGTGATCGCGCCGGAGGGCTTCGCCGAGCACGGCCCGTTCGACGTGATCCTCGAGCTCGTCGGCGCTCCCAACCTCGCGGAGAACCTCCAGGCGCTCGCCACCGGCGGGCGCATCTCGATCATCGGCGTCTCCGCCGGCGCCAAGGGCGAGCTGAACCTGCTCGCGCTGATGGGCAAGCGCGCGCGCATCCACGGCTCCACCCTGCGCGCGCGTCCGCTCAAGGAGAAAGCGCTCGTCGCGCGCCGTGTCGAACACGAGGTGCTACCGCTGTTTGAATCCAGCCCGCCCGCCCTGCGGGTTCCCATCGCCGAGACGTTCCCGCTCGAGCAGGCAGAGGCGGCCTACGAGCGCTTCGCCGCCGGCGGCAAGCTCGGCAAGATCGTGCTGGTGATGTAGCGACTGGACACACGTCAGCCGGCTGCTGGCGGCCCTCAGAACGGAGCCCAACGTCGAGCTCGCCATCCTGTTCGGCTCCGTCGCGCGTGGAGCGGATTTAGAGGGCGTTTCCGACGTGGATCTGGTGGTGGAGCTGCGTCGCCCATCCCCAGGCGCCCTCGATACGTTGCGCCAGCGACTTGGCGAGCGTGCGCAGGCCAACGTGGAGCTCGTGCCGCTCGAGGCCGTGCGGCGCGACGTCATTCTTCTGTCCGAGGTCCTGCGGGACGGTCGGCCACTGGTCGACCGCGGAGGCATATGGCCGGAGCTTCAGGCACAGCGAGACCGGACTCAGGCGAAGGCCGACCGCGCGGGACGCGAGTTGCGCCGGGACGCCCGGGACGCGCTCAGCTATTTCCAGCGCTTGGCGGCTGAACGAAATGCCGCCGTCTGACGCGCGTTCCTAATAAGGCGGCTGCGCCGCGTACCAGTCGCCGAGCACGCGGAAGGCGGCCCAGAAGTCGCGCTTGGCGTCCTGCTCGTCGAGCGAGTCGTCGATGCTGGGCACGTACAGCGCGTCGATTGTCGGCGTCAGCTGCTGGACCTCGCCCAGCGCGTCAGTCAGCGGGCGGGCGAGCGGGATGTCCATGTCGCCCAGCGCCGCCAGCGCGTCGGCTCCCATCACGACGACCATCTTCGGCTGCACGATCGCGATCTCCTCGACCACGCGGGAGATGCAGGCGAAGTCCGCGAGCGATGCGTCGCTCAGCGGGCACTTGACGCACAGCGTGCCGTAGACGGCGAGCGGATCGATCGACAGCCGCTTGAGCGACTTCATCAGCGCCCCGCCCGCACGCCCGTAGAAGGCCACGCCCTCCTCGATCTCAGACGGCAGCGCGGAGTGCTTCAACAGCATGATGTCCGCCTGCGGATGCCCCGACCCGAGCACCGGCATGAGGTTGCCGCGCGGGCAGTGCGGGCACGCCTGCAGCTCGCGCGTGAGGCTGTTCAGCTCGCGGATGGCGCGCTCGAGGTACTTCTCGCGGATCTCGTCATCGGTCACGGGCATCGACCCCGAGGGATTTGACGACGCGGCGTCTTGTCCTTGACGGTGCATCAGTACTTGCGCTTTGGCGCGAGCTCCGAGGCTTATCTCCGCCCGCCGCCGCGCGCCCGGTTCAGCCGCTTCAGGCGCCGCGCCTTGCTCGCCTGCCGCGCCGACCTGGGCGTCGCGCGCGTCTGCAGGAACTTCAGCGCCTGCACGTACAGCAGCGAGGATGGGCGCGTGAGGATCTCTGCGTCGCGCAGCGACTGCAGGAACTCTGTCGGGCCGTCGAAGTCGCGCATCCGTATACGCACCGAGCCGAGCCCCTGGGCGACGTGCGAGTCCGAGCCGGCCCCCGCCGGGATGCGGTACTTGGCGGCGAAGCGGGCGGCCTCTTCGTTGAACGCGCTGATCGCCACGCGCGGGTTGAACACCTCGATCGCGTCGACGTCGTCGAGGATCTCCAGCAGGTGCTCGTAGTCGGGCACCGAGTGCATGCGGTCGAACGGGTGCGGCACGTACACCAGCCCGCCCTGGCGCCTGATCTCATCGACCGTCTCGCGCATGCTCAGCCCGCGCGGGATCTTCTCCTCGAGGAACAGCCCGATCACCTCGCCTTCGCCGGCCGTCTTGACCTCCTCGCCGACGATCACCTTCACGGGCGGATTGGGACCGAAGCTGGCCGCCTGCCTGTGCTCTTCAGAGTACGCCTGCGCCTCCAAGGCGCCGGAGATCTCGTTGTGGTCGGTGACCGCGATCGCCCCCAGTCCCGCCTCGCGCGCGCTCGCCAGCAGCACCTCCACGGGCGTCGCGCAGTCGTAGGAGTGATCGGTGTGCATGTGCAGGTCGACCTCGATCAGCGGGCGCGTGGACAGCCGCTGCGCGAGCGCCCGGTCTCCGTCGGTCGAGTGCCGCCGCGAGGCCAGGTCGCGGTAGATCGCCTCGAGCTCGCCCGCGGCGTCGTCCTCGTCGCGCACCAGGCGGTAGTCGGCGGGGAAGTGATGGGCCATCAGCTCGGCGGTCGCCGGTAGGCTCGCGGTGCGCGCGTCGAGGCGGCCGTAGAAGCTCTCCACGAAGCGCCGCGCGAGCAGCGTCGAGAGCAGGCGCTCGGTGGAGGAGTGGAAGGAGCCGACGTTGAGCGCGCGCGAGTGGCGCAGCGCGGCGTTGGAGGTGCTCGGCGCGAACGGCTCGTGCACGTGCACGAAGTCCAGCGGCACCGTGCCCAGCAGTTCCTCGATCGTGCGCGCGACGTCGATCGGCAGCGCCGACTGGCGCCGGCTGCCGTTGCCGCCCGGGCGGGTGGAAGCCTGAAAACGCAGATCGAGCACCTCGCCCACCGCGATCACCCGCGGCGTGCCGCCGTCGGTTCCCTCCAGCAGGGAGCCAGGATCGCTCCGGGCGGCGCGCAGCGCCTTGCGCGAGGCGCGCACGCGCTCCTGCGAGCGTGACGGCGCGAGCACCAGCACACGGTGGCCGCGTCGCGACAGCTCCGCCGTGACGCGCTTGACATGGGCGTTGACCTCGTTGTCCTCCGCCTCCCACGGGTACGGCGTCACGTGGGCTATCGAGAACGAGGCGTCCATCTGCCGTTCGATTATCCCGCCTGCGGGTCGTGCGGGTGGGATAACCGTGGCGGCGGCTCTACTTCGCGGCCGGCGCTTTGGCCGCGCGTGCCTTCGCGGCGTGCGCCGGCGCTTTCCTCGCGGCGGGCGCCGCAGCCTTTCGCGCGGGCGCCCGTCTGCCCTGCGGGCGCGTGCCCGGACGGTCTGCGTACTTCGCGATGAACGCCTCCGTGTCCAAGCGCGCCTGCTCGTCCGGACGCTGGTTGTGCGGCGACTTCATCAGGTAGGAGGACGGCCCGTCGAGCTGCCCGCTGACGCCGTGGTTGAGCGCGAGCTTGCAGCAGCGCACCGCGTCGATCACGATGCCCGCCGAGTTCGGGGAGTCCCACACCTCGAGCTTCAGCTCGAGGTTCAGCGGCACGTCGCCGAACGCCTGCCCCTCGACGCGGATGTGCGCCCACTTGCGGTCGGTCAGCCACGGCACGTAGTCCGACGGCCCGACGTGGATGTCGCTCGCCGGCAGCTCGTGGTCCATGATCGAGGTCACCGCGTTGGTCTTGGAGATCTTCTTGGACTCCAGGCGCTCGCGCTCGAGCATGTTGTAGAAGTCCATGTTGCCGCCGACGTTCAGCTGCGAGGTGCGCTCGATCTCCACTCCGCGCTCGGCGAACAGGCGCGCGAGCGTGCGGTGCACGATCGTCGCGCCCACCTGGGACTTGATGTCGTCGCCGACGATCGGCAGCCCCGCCTTTTTGAAGCGCTTGTCCCAGTAGTCCTCGCGGGCGATGAACACTGGGATGCAGTTGACCATGCCGCAGCCCGCCTCGAGCACCTGCTCGACGTACCACTTGGTCGCCTGCTCGGAGCCGACCGGCAGGTAGGAGACGACGACGTCCGTGTGCGTGTCCCTGAGGATCTTCACGATGTCGGCGGTCTCGCCGGGGGCCTTGGTGATCTTCTCTTTCAGGTACTTGCCCAGGCCGTCGTGGGTCATGCCGCGGTAGACCGGGACGCCCAGCTTCTTCGGGACCGCGTGCGTCCCCTTGGCGAACTTGATCGTGTTGTTCTGGCCGGCCCAGATCGCTTCGCCCAGGTCCTTGCCGACCTTGTCGGCGTCGATGTCGAACGCGGCCGTGAACTCGATGTCGCGCACGTGGTAGCCGCCGAGGTCGACGTGCATCAGGCCGGGGACCCGCTGCGCGGGGTCGGCGTCGCGGTAGTAGTGGACGCCCTGCACGAACGACGACGCGCAGTTGCCGACGCCGACGATCGCGACGCGCACCTTCTCGGATTGGTAGCGGGCCGCGCCGTTGCGAGCCGCGCTGGCGGCTGCGGCGCCGTTGGTCTTGCTGCTCTTGATACTCACGGGATTTCCCTTTCTTGAAGTTCGAGCTAACTACTCCGCCGCGCTGGCGAGGTCACACGGACAGCTCGCGGCGCACGTGCCAGATGCGCTGCGCGACGGTGACCACGCTGAGCGCCGCGAGCACGTACACGGCGGGCTGCAGCAGCTCGAAGTTGCCGAGCGAGGCGCCCCTCGCGAAGATCAGGCCGATCGACAGGATCACGACGCGCACCGGGCGCGTGGCGATGCCGACCTTGCACTCCACGCCCAGCGCCTCGGCGCGCGCGCGTGTGTAGCTGACCATCAGCGACGCCAGCACCGCCACCACCACGGCCGCGGTCGCCGCGCGGTTGCCGTGCAGCGCGAAGTACCCGGCGACGGCCGTCAGCACGATGCCCTCCTCGATGCGGTCGAGCGTCGAGTCCAGGAACGCGCCGAACGGGGTGCCCTTGCCCGACATGCGCGAGTAGCGCCCGTCGAGCGTGTCCATGATCGAGCCGACGACGAACGCGATCCCGCCGAGGAAGAACAGCCGCTCCCACACGAGCGCCGCGGCGAGCACGTTCAGCACGAAGCCCGTCAACGAGATCGCGTTGGGGGTCAGCCGCGACTCGATCAGCCGGTTGCGCACGAGCTCGCGACGCTGCCCCGCTCCGATCGGCGCGCGGGCGCGGGGCCGCCCGGCGCGGTAGGAGCTGCGCCGCGCGCGTCGCGACGGGACGTGTTGCCTGGGTGGCGTCATCCTGCTCGGCCGCCTACCCGCTCGCGCTCAACTGCGCGGTGGGGACGGTCGAGAAGCGCCACACCTGCGGCCGCGCGCGCGCCATCCACGTCGCGGCATACGCGGAGGTGCCGGCGGTGAGCGCGCCGAGGATCGCGTCGACGAGGAAGTGGTTGGCGGTCACCACGATCACGAACGCGATCAGGAACGGGTACAGCAGCCACAGGACGCGCACCGCGCGCCAGCGGACCAGGCGCGCGAGCGTCCAGCCGACCATCAGCGCGAACGCCACGTGCATCGAGGGCACGGCCGCGTACAGGTTGGTGAGCGCGTTCAGGGACGCGCTCGCGTGGTTGACGTGGACGCCGGTGACGTCGCCGACGGTGTCGATGAAGCCCCACTCCGGCATGAAGCGGGGCGGCGCCGTCGGGAACACCGCGTAGCCGACGAGCGCGATCGCCATCGCGACCATGAACATGTTGCGCACGAAGTAGAAGTTGCGGTTGTGGCGCAGGTACAGGTAGATCAGCGCCGCGACCGTCACGCTCGTCTGCGCGTTCACGTACATCCAGCTCGAGAAGACCATCAGGAAGTGGCTGCCCGACGCCCACGCCTGGACGGACGGCTCCACGAACACGTGCAGCGTGCGCTCCAGCGAGATGAGGTCGCGCGCGTGCACGAACGCGGCGTTGGCGTCGCCCTCGACCAGCCCGCGCACCAGCCTGTACGCGAAGTACGCGGCGCCGAAGAGGGATATCTGTCGCAGCACGTCCAGCCATCCGTGCGGCAGGACGCGCGCCTGCAGGACACGAGCGCGGGCGAGCATCAACGGCAAAGCCTAGACCATGCTCAACGGCAGCGAGGCGCGTGGCTGAACACGCGCGCGAGCGAGAAGCCGATGACCACGTGGAAGCTGCCGGCGCTGTGCGCCTGGACCTCCGTCCAATCCCCCGGCGCGCGCGCGACGCACCCGCGCCCGCTCGCCAGCGCCCAGTACGAGGTGAAGCGCACCCGCACGGTGTAGGCGCCCGGGCGCGGCGCGTACAGCGTCAGCGAGTCGCTGCTCACGCTGCGCAGGACGCCCGGAGGGCTGGCCAGCGGAGTGGCGCCGAGCACCGCGAACAGGCGCCAGTGCGCCGAGCGCCACACTTCGCGCAGGTATGGGATCCCGCCCCCCCCGCCGCCGCGCAGCAGTTGCGCCTCGGCGTGCGCGGAGTAGTCGAGCGGGGCGTCCGGCAGCGCGACGTAGGAGATCGCGTTCTGCGCCAGCCACGTGCGGTAGCGCGCCGCGGCCAGCGGCTTGGATTCTTCGTAGAACAGGCCGTTGCGGTTGGTGTCCAGCTGGCGCTCCCAGCCGCGGGCGATCATCACGTGCGGCGCCACGTAGCGCGCCTCCCAGTGATCGGCCGTGGCGAGGACCTCCACGCGTGCGGGGCGCGCGCCGTAGCCGACGCCCAGCGCGCGCAGCTCGCCGAGCAGCGGCACGTAGAAGGAGGCGTTCACCGACGGGTTGGAGAGCGTCGAGGCGTAGTCCGCGACAGGCGCGTTCGCCTGCCAGTAGAACAGGAACGGCGCGAGCACGATCAGCACGCGACGGCGCTCGCGCGAGACGCCCGCGAGCACGCACGCCGCGACCGGCCCCGCCGCCAGCGCCCCCAGCCGGTCGGCGTTGCCGCCGACCGCCGTCGGCAGCACGTAGGAGCCGGTGAGCGCCACCGCGTACAGCGCCGCGCCGATCCGCAGCACGCGCTGCTCGGACGGGATCAGCGCCCCGACCACCAGCACTCCCACGAGCGCCGGGTAGAAGGCGGAGGCGGCGAACGGCTGCGCGCCGCCTTCCGGGAACGCCAGCGCCAGCAGTGCGATCGGCGCGAGCGCGGCGAGGGTCAGCGCCAGCGGCCACGCGCGCCCGGGGCCGGCGAGCACCCACGCGAGGAACGCGAGCGCGAGGAACGCGCCCGCGACGGGACTCGCCAGCGCGGTGAGCACGCTCACGGCGAGCGCGGCGGCCAGACGCTCGCGCCGAGCCAGCAGCGCGGCGCCGAGACCGATCGCCAGGCCGAGGTCGAACGGGACGCGGCTGGAAAGCAGCGACACCGATGCGCCCAGCGCGAAGAAGTACGCGGCGATGCGCGTGGCGCTCGCCGGGAAGCGGCCGTCGATCAGCCGCGCGAACAGCGCGGTGGCGATCACCATCGAGATCGCCGCCAGCAGCCGCGGTCCGACCAGCGCGCCCAGCGCGGGGGCGAGCACGGAGTACGCGAGCAGGTGGTGGCCGCCGTACCACGAGTTGTCCCACAGCGTGAAGCCCGCCGTCGAGAACAGGTTGCTGCGGTAGCTCGCCGCGGCCAGGTCGGGGCTCGCCGGCGCGAGGATCAGGTAGACGACGCCGAGCGCAGCCGTCAGCGCCCACGCCGGCGGCAGGCGGAGCGTCCCGGCGGCGGCCGTCGCCCGCGGCAGGTCTGGGCCCGACCCCGACGCCGCGCGCGGGGACGCTCCGCTGGGTGCGGGAGCGGCGCGGCTCACCAGGCGCCCAGGAACTCCACCACGCGGTCGATCACCTCGGGACGGTCCAGCCACGGCCAGTGCCCGGCGTCGGCGAGCTCGACCAGCTCCGCGTGCGGCAGCGCCTGCGCGTACTCGCGCGCGAAGCGGGCGGGGAAATACGGGTCGCGCAGGCCCCACACGACCAGCGCCGGAACGTCGAGCTCCCCCAGCCGCGCGCCCGCCGCCGCCAGCACGTCGGGAGGCGAGCTGCGGTACAGGCGCAGGATCGCGCGCTGCGTGCCCGCGTCGAAGTGCGCGAGCACGCTGTCCCGCCACGCGCCCGGCATCGGTCCCGGCGTCGCGTTGGACTCCCGCGAGATCAGCCTCAGCGTATGGCGGTCGGTCGCCCCCATCGCCAGCTCGCCCAGGCCCGGCGTGCGCCAGATGCGCGCTGTGCGGTGCCAGCGATAGCCCGGCAGCAGCGGCACCGCGTTGACGACCACGATGCGCTCGACGCGCTCGGGCAGGCGCTGCGCGAACGCCAGCCCGACCGCGCCCCAGTCGTGCACCACCAGCTGCACGCGCTCCACCCCCAGCTCGTCCAGGAAGCGCTCGATGAAGCGGTCGTACTCGTCGATCGTGTAGCGCAGGTAGCCGGGCTTGCCCGAGCGTCCGAAGCCCGGCAGGTCGAGCGCCAGCCCGCCGCTGCGCTCGAGGAACCCCTCGCTGTAGGCCGGCGGCTCGACCCACTCGTCGTCCGGGCGCCTGCTCCGCCACCATCGCCGCCACGCGGGCCGGCTGCCGCGGTGCTCCAGCGGCGCCACCCAGTCGTCCGAGCTCGTCGGCACGCCGTGCAGGTACAGCGGCACGGCGTCGTGCTCGTGGCCGGGCGGAGGCGGGGCACTGCGCCAGAACACCGGCAGGGTCGCGTGCGCCATCGTCGTCCTGCCGCCCGGCGCAGGGGGAAGCTCGATCTCGGCGGTGTGGTCGCTCACCTCGGGCACCGGGCGAGGATATAGGGGCGCTCCCGGTCACTGCCGACGTCGGCGGCCTGCATCCGGCTACCGTTCGCGCGTGCCCACCAGCGCCTCGCGCCGCCCCCCGCGCCGCTCCCCGGAGGCGCCCGCCTCCGGCTGGACGCCGCCCACACGCGCGCGCGTCGTCAGGGTCCGCGAACGCCTGCGCGAGGTCTACGGGATCCCGCTGATGCCTCCGCACGGCGACCCGATCGCCGAGCTCGTGCTCACCGTGCTCTCGCAGTCGACCAACGACCGCAACCGCGACGTCGCCTACCTGCGGCTGCGCGAGCGCCTGCCGACCTGGGAGCAGGTCGCCGACGCGCCCGTCGCCGAGGTCGAGGAGGCGATCCGCCCGGGCGGGATCTCCAAGGTGAAGTCCGCGCGCATCCAGGCGATCCTGCACGCGATCGGCGCCGACGATGACCACAGCCCTGCGATCGGCACCGACGATGACCACGCCAACGGCGATCCGCCGGCAGCGCTGTCCCTCAGCTGGCTACCCCGAGTATCCATAGATCGGGCTCGCGACTACCTCGTCTCGCTGCCCGGCGTCGGGCGCAAGACGGCCGCGTGCGTGCTGCTGTTCGCGTATGGCCTGCGCGACGTGCCCGTCGACACTCACGTCTCGCGGGTGGGCATGCGCCTGCGCCTGCTGCGACCGGGCGCGCCGTTCGAGGAGCTGCACGACCAGATGCTCGCGCTGACGCCGCCCGGCCAGGAGCTCGAGCTGCACGTCAACCTCCTGCGCCACGGCCGGCGCACGTGCCACGCGCGCTCGCCCGCCTGCCGCGAGTGCGCGTTGGCGCGCATGTGCCCGGCGCGCGGTGAGTTCGACTGAGGCCCGCGTCAGCCCCGGGGGAGGACCGCGAACGCGATCACCGCGTACTGCAGCGCCGCCGCGGCGAGCACCAGCGCGTGGAACACCTCGTGGTAGCCGAACACCTTCGGCCACGGGTTGGGCTTGCCGCTGGCGTAGACGACCGCGCCGATCACGTACAGCAGGCCGCCGCCGGCCAGCCCCGCCACGCCCAGCCAGCCGATCGTCGCCGGCAGCTCGCCGAACACCGCCGCGGTCACCAGCCCGAGCGCCACGTACACGCCCGCGAACAGCCACTTGGGCGCGTCGATCCACAGCAGCTTGAACACGACGCCGCCGAGCGCGCCAGCCCACATCACGATCAGGATCGTGCTCGCCAGCGAGCCCTTCAGCGCGAGCAGCGCGACCGGCGTGTACGTGCCCGCGATCAGCACGAAGATCATCGAGTGATCCAGGCGCCGCATCCAGCGCCGCGCCGTCGGGCCCCACGTGACGCGGTGATACAGCGCGCTCGTGCCGAGCAGGCCGGACAGGGCCAGCGCGTAGATGGCGGCGGCCACGCGCGCCTTTCCGTCCGACGCGGCGAGGATCAGCGCCACACCGCCCGCGAGCGACACGAAGAACCCGTACTCGTGCAGCACGCCTCGCAGCCGGGGCTTCATACCCCGTTCGGGGCACTTCGTAGGCCCCTCGGGGACCATGTTCATAGCTAGACGGTAGCGCGCCTGCGCGGCGGGTGGGCGCCTTTCGGCGGGCGCCTGGGCGCCGGCTCAGCTCTGCGCCGACGCGGCGCCGCCGTCCAGCTTCGCTCGGGCGCGCTCGGGGCTGACCGTCACCACGTCCCATGCCAGCCCGACGCGCGCGAGCCCGAGGATCAGCCAGCCGGACGGGTCGAGCTCGTACCAGCGCAGGCCGTGGAACGCCGATTGCGGGAACGCGTGGTGGTTGTGGTGCCACGCCTCGCCGAGCGACGGCAGCGCCAGCCAGAAGACGTTCGTGGAGTGGTCGTCGGTGTCGAAGCGGCGGCTGCCGAAGAAGTGGCAGATCGAGTTGATGCTCCAGGTGATGTGGTGCACGAGGAAGATCCGCACGAGGCCCGCCCACAGCAGCGCCGACAGGCCGCCGTCCACGAGCGAGCCGCCGCTCAGCGCCAGGCCTGCGAGGAACGGCAGCAGCAGGCTGCCCAGCGCGATCAGCGGGAAGCTCCTGTTGATGCGGCGCATCGTCGCGTCTTCGACGAGGTCCGGCGCGAAGCGTTTCGAGGACGCCTGGCCGTGGGTCTCGAACAGCCAGCCGACGTGCGCGTGCCACAGGCCCGCGACCATCCCGCCAAGGCCCGCGCCGTGCCCCGCGTGCGGGCTGTGCGGGTCGCCCTCTTCGTCTGTGAACGTGTGGTGCTTGCGGTGGTCGGCGACCCAGTCGATCACGCCGCCCTGCAGCGACATCGAGCCGAGCACCGCCAGCGTGTAGCGCAGCCACGGCCGCGTCTGGAACGCCCGGTGCGTGAGCAGGCGGTGGAAGCCGACCGTGATGCCGAGCGCGCTCAGCAGGTACATGACCGCGAAGATCGCCAGGTCCCGCGGCCCGAGGAAGTGGTTCCACAGCAGCACCGCCGCCGCGATCACCCCCAGGAACGGGATCACGACCGCGGCGATGTTGGCGTTGCGCTCCAGGCGGGTCACTCAATCGGGTGATACCCGCACCCGCAGCTTCGGTTACCGCGTTTCTCCGGAGTTTCTCCGGATTTAGATAGGAGGATGCCCGAGCGCGGGGTGGGCCGGGCGTCGCTGGTATCCGAGGGCGCTTGACGGCGGTTAGAAAATCTGCCATACTCGCGCTTAGATTTATAAAGCTTATTAGTCGAGCCGGCGCGCAGTGCCGTCATCGGCGATTACTAGAAGAAGGAGCATTAGGAATATGGCCAAGACCATAGGCATCGACCTCGGCACGACGAACTCGTGCATGGCGGTGCTCGAGGGCGGCGAGCCGACCGTCATCGAGAACGCCGAGGGCGGCCGCACGACCCCGTCGGTCGTCGCTTTCACGGCTTCCGGCGAGCGCCTCGTCGGCACCGTCGCCAAGCGCCAGGCCGTCACCAACCCGCAGAACACCGTCTTCTCGATCAAGCGCTTCATGGGCCGCAAGGAGGCCGAGGTGCGCGAGGAGGAGTCGATCGTCCCGTACAAGGTCGTCTCCGGCCCCAACGGCGACGCGCGCGTGGAAGCCGGTGGCGAGCAGCACTCCCCGCCGGAGATCTCGGCGATGATCCTGCAGAAGCTGAAGACCGACGCGGAAGCGTATCTGGGCGAGTCGGTCGACGGCGCGGTCATCACCGTGCCCGCGTACTTCAACGACGATCAGCGCCAGGCGACCAAGGACGCCGGCAAGATCGCCGGGCTCGACGTCAAGCGCATCATCAACGAGCCGACCGCCGCGTCGCTGGCGTACGGCCTGGACAAGGAGTCCGACCAGACGATCCTCGTGTTCGACCTCGGCGGCGGCACCTTCGACGTGTCCGTGCTGGAGATCGGCGACGGCGTGTTCGAGGTCAAGTCCACCGCCGGCGACAACCACCTCGGCGGCGACAACTTCGACAAGGCGATCGTCGACTGGCTGGTGTCCGAGTTCAAGAAGTCCCAGGGCATCGACCTGAGCGCCGACCCGATGGCGCTGCAGCGCCTGTACGAGGCGGCGGAGAAGGCCAAGATCGAGCTGTCGACGACGCAGGAGACGCAGATCAACCTGCCGTTCATCACCGCCGACTCCTCGGGGCCGAAGCACCTCGACACGCGCCTCACCCGCGCGAAGCTCGCGGAGCTCACCTCCGCGCTGCTCGACCGCGTGGTCGCGCCCGTCCGTCAGGCGATGGACGACGCGAAAAACAAGGGCGTCAAGGAGATCGAGCACGTCGTGCTCGTCGGCGGCATGACGCGCTCGCCGGCGGTCCAGGAGAAGGTCAAGGAGCTGACCGGCAAAGAGCCGCACCGGGGGGTCAACCCCGACGAGGTGGTCGCGGTCGGCGCGGCGATCCAGGCGGGCGTGCTCGCCGGCGACGTCAAGGACGTGCTGCTGCTCGACGTCACCCCGCTGACGCTCGGCATCGAGACCAAGGGCGGCGTGATGACGAAGCTGATCGAGCGCAACACGACGATCCCGACCCGCAAGGGCGAGGTCTTCTCCACGGCCGAGGACAACCAGCCGTCGGTGGAGATCCACGTGCTGCAGGGCGAGCGCGAGATGGCTCAGTACAACAAGTCGCTCGGCAAGTTCCAGCTCACCGGCATCCCGCCGGCGCCGCGAGGCATCCCGCAGATCGAGGTCGCGTTCGACATCGACGCCAACGGCATCCTCAACGTGTCCGCCAAGGATCTCGGCACCGGCAAGGAGCAGAAGATCGAGATCAAGGCCGGCTCAGGGCTCTCCGACGAGGAGATCAAGAACATGGTCTCCGACGCCGAGTCCCACGCCGAGGACGACCGCAAGGCGCGCGAGCTGGCGGAGGCGCGCAACACCGCCGAGAACGCCGCCTACCAGGCCGAGCGCCAGCTGGCGGACCTTGGCGACCAGGTCGACGCGGACTCCAAGTCGCGCATCGAAGAGGCCATCAAGGAGGTTAGGGAGGTGCTCGAGTCCGAGGACCCCGCGGCGATCAACGCCAAGTCAGAGGCGCTGCAGACGGCCTTCCACGCGGTCTCCGAGGCGATGTACCAGCGCGCCCAGGAGCAGGCCGCCGCGGCCGGCAACGGCGCAGCGGCCGACGGCGGGGCCGACTCGTCCTCCTCTGATGAAGAGGACGTCGTCGATGCCGAGGTCGTCGAAGAGCCCCAGGCGTAGGCCGCCAGATGACGGAGATCAAGATCACGAACGGCGGGCATCCCGAGGAGATCGAGGAGTCCGAGTCGGTTATCGCCGACGCGCCAGTGCAGGACGGCGCGTCGGCGGACGCCTCCGTCGACGCATCGTCCCCGGAGGGGGAGGCCGCCGAGATCGAGGGCGAGCTCGGAGAGCTCGTCAAGACCGCCAAGCAGCGTGACGACTACCTGGCGCTCGCGCAGCGCACGCAGGCGGACTTCGAGAACTACCGCAAGCGGGTCGCGCGCGAGGCCGCGGCGGCCCGCGATCGCGGCGCGAGCTCGCTCGCGAAGGAGCTGCTGCCGGCGCTTGACAACCTCGACCGCGCGCTGGAGGCGGCGGCCGAGGACGACCCGCTGCTGCAGGGCGTGCGCCTCGTGCGCACGGAGCTGAAGGCGGCGCTCGCGCGCGCCGGCATCGAGTCGTTCTGCCCGCTCGGCGAGCAGTTCGACCCGTCGCTGCACGAGGCGGTCGCCACCGCGGCGCAGCCGCCCGGCGGCGCGCCGAGCGGGACCGTCGTCGAGGTCTACCAGGACGGCTATCGGCTCGGCGAGGGCATCCTGCGTCCCGCGCGCGTGGTCGTGGCCGCGTAGGGGACAGGCGACAGATGGCAACGCGACCCGACTACTACAAGACGCTCGGGGTCGACAAGAAAGCGACCCCCGAGGAGATCAAGAAGGCCTACCGCAAGCTCGCCCGCAAGTACCACCCCGATCAGAACCCGGACGACAAGCAGGCGGAGGCGCGCTTCAAGGAGCTCTCCCAGGCGCACGACGTGCTCGGCGACCCGGAGAAGCGCAAGCAGTACGACAGCGGCTCCGGCCCGTTCGCCACCGGCGCGGGCCCGGGGGGCGGCTTCGGCGGCTTCGGCAACTTCGACTTCGACGCCTCCTCGATGGGGGACATCCTCTCGAACCTGTTCGGCGGCTCGACCAGCGGCCGGCGCGTGCGCACGAAACCGCGCGCGGAAAAGGGCGCCGACCTGGAGGCGCAGGTGTCGATCACGTTCGACCAGGCGGTCTCAGGCGCGCAGGTGCCGCTGCAGGTGCCGATGCACGCCACCTGCCCGACGTGCCACGGCACCGGCGCCAAGCCGGGCACCGCGCCCTCGGTGTGCCCCCGCTGCGAGGGGCGCGGGATCGAGACCCAGGGCCAGGGCATGTTCTCGATCTCCCAGCCGTGCTCGCTGTGCGGCGGCACCGGCACCGTGATCGAGGACCCCTGCCCGACGTGCAGCGGCGCGGGCGCCGTGCGCACGGTCAAGCGCCTGCGCGTGAACATCCCCGCGGGCGTGCGCGACGGCAGTCGCATCCGCCTGGCGGGCAAGGGCGAGCCCGGTCGCAACGGCGGACCCCACGGCGACCTGTACCTGATCACCCACGTCGAGCCCTCGTCGCTGTTCACGCGCAAGGGAGACAACCTCGAGGTCGAGGTGCCGCTGACCATCCCCGAGGCGCTGCGCGGCGCGGAGGTGCAGGTGCCGACGCTCAGCGGGACCAAGACGCTGCGCGTGAAGCCGGGAACGGCGCACGGGACCGTCCAGCGCCTGCGCGGCGAGGGGCCGCCGAAGCTCGGCGGCAAAGAGAAAGGCGACATCCACTACCGCTTCGTGATCGACGTGCCGCAGAAGCTGAGCAAGGAGCAGGAGAGCGCGATCGACGAGCTCTCCAAGACGCTCGACGGCGATCCGCGCGCGGGCCTGTTCGCGAAGAACGGCTCGGCGTCGCGCAAGGACGCCGCCGACTCCGGCGCAGCCGCGAAGGGGGCCGGCGATGGCTCGTAGGGTGACGCGCGTGCAGGTCGAGACCAACCGCGGCGTGTTCATGATCTCGGTGGCGGCGCAGCTGGCGAACATGCACCCGCAGACGCTGCGCATGTATGAGACGCGCGGGCTGATCGAGCCGCAGCGCTCGCCCAAGGGCACGCGCCTGTACTCGCAGGAGGACGTCGAGAAGCTGAAGCGCATCCAGGAGATGACCGCGGATCTCGGCCTCAACCTCGCCGGCGTGGAGCGCGTGCTGCGCCTGGAGCAGGAGCTCGAGGAGATGCAGACGCGGATCGAGGAGATCGAGCTGGAAGCGCTGCAGACGCAGGTGCGCCTGGCCCAAGAGCTCGAGGAGGTGCGCCGCTCCTTCCGCGCGGAGCTGACCGTGCCCTACCGCGGCGGCCTGGAGCTCGTGCGCGCGGCCGACGCCCGTCCCCAGTTCCCCAAACCGGCGAAGAGGTCATAGACATGCAGCCCGATCGATTCACGATCAAGTCCCAGGAAGCGCTCGCGGCGGCCGCGCGGCTGGCGCAGCAGCGCGCGAACCCGCAGGCGATGCCCGTGCATCTGCTGAGCGCGCTGCTCGAAGGCGGCGGCGCGGGCGACGTGGCGGCGACCGCCGCCGGCGGCGTGGTGCTGCCGGTGCTGAACAAGCTCGGCGTGGAGCTGCCGGCGCTGCGCGCGGAGACCGAGCGCGCGCTGGAGGAGCTGCCGCGCCTGTCCGCGAGCTCCTCGCCGCCGGCGACGGTGCCCTCGAGCGAGCTCACCGCGGTGATCCAGGCCGCGGAGGGAGAGGCGCAGGCGCTGTCCGATCAGTACGTCTCGACCGAGCACCTGCTGCTCGCGCTGTCGGCCGAGCCCGGCCGCGCGGGCGCGGCGCTGCGCTCGGTCGGCGCAAGCCGCGAGCGCCTGCTGCAGGCGCTGAGCGAGGTGCGCGGCTCGCACCGCGTCACCGACCAGTCGCCGGAGGAGAAGCTGGAAGCGCTCGAGCGCTTCGGCCAGGACCTCACGCAGGCGGCCGAGCAGGGCAAGCTCGACCCGGTGATCGGGCGCGACGAGGAGATCCGCCGCGTGATCCAGGTGCTCTCCAGGCGCACGAAGAACAACCCGGTGCTGATCGGCGAGCCTGGGGTCGGCAAGACGGCGATCGTCGAGGGCCTCGCCCAGCGGATCGTCTCCGGCGACGTGCCCGACTCGCTGCGCGAACGGCGCGTGATCGCCCTGGACATCGGCTCGCTGGTCGCGGGCGCGAAGTACCGCGGAGAGTTCGAGGACCGTCTGAAGGCGGTGCTGAACGAGGTCTCCGAGGCGCAGGGCGCGGTGATCCTGTTCCTGGACGAGCTGCACACGATCGTGGGAGCCGGCGCGGCGGAAGGCTCCGTCGACGCCGCCAACCTGCTCAAGCCGATGCTCGCGCGCGGTGAGCTGCGCTGCGTCGGCGCGACGACGCTGGACGAGTACCGCAAGTACATCGAGAAGGACGCCGCGCTGGAGCGACGCTTCCAGCCGGTGATGGTCGGCGAGCCGTCGGTCGCCGACACGATCGCGATCCTGCGCGGGCTGAAGGAGCGCTACGAGGTGCACCACGGCGTGCGCATCCAGGACAGCGCCCTGATCGCGGCGGCGACGCTGTCGGACCGCTACATCGCCGACCGCTTCCTGCCGGACAAGGCGATCGACCTGGTCGACGAGGCGGGGTCGCGGCTGCGCATCGAGATCGACTCGCTGCCGACGGAGATCGACGAGGTCGACAGGCGCGTGATGCAGCTGGAGATCGAGCTGACGTCGCTGAGCAAGGAGACCGACGAGGCCTCCGCCGAACGCAGGGAGGCGATCGAGCGCGAGCTGGCGGAGCTGCGCGAGCGCTCGGCGGCGATGAAGGCCCAGTGGCAGAGCGAGAAGCAGGCGATCCAGGGGATCTCCGAGCTGAAGGAGCGCCTGGAGCAGTACCGCATGGAAGCCGAGCGCGCACAGCGCGAAGCCGACCTGGAGCGCGCCTCGAAGCTGCTCTACCAGGACATCCCCGAGCTCGAGCGCCAGCTCGCCGAGCTCGAATCCAGCGAGGGCGAGCGCGGCTCGGGCGAGGGCCCGGTGTTTCTCAAGGAGGAGGTCGACGCCGACGACGTCGCGGAGGTCGTCGCGCGCTGGACGGGCATCCCCGTCAGCCGCCTGCTGGAGGGCGAAACGGAGAAGCTGATCCACATGGAGGACCGCCTGCACGAACGCGTGGTCGGCCAGGACGAGGCGATCGAGGCGGTCGCCACCGCGCTGCGCCGCTCGCGCGCGGGCCTGCAGGACCCAGACCGCCCGATCGGCTCGTTCCTGTTCCTCGGCCCGACGGGCGTCGGCAAGACCGAGCTCGCGCGCGCTCTCGCCGAGTTCATGTTCGACTCGCAGGACGCGATGATCCGCATCGACATGTCCGAGTACATGGAGAAACACTCCGTGTCGCGGCTCGTCGGCGCGCCCCCCGGCTACGTCGGCTACGAAGAGGGCGGCCAGCTGACCGAGGCCGTCAGGCGGCGCCCGTACGCGGTCGTGCTGCTCGATGAGATCGAGAAGGCCCACCCGGACGTTTTCAACGCGCTGCTGCAGGTGATGGACGACGGCCGCCTGACCGACGGCCAGGGCCGCACGGTCGACTTCAAGAACACCGTGCTGATCATGACCTCCAACATTCCCGTGGGCGAAGGGCTGTCGGACACGGAGATCCGCAGCACGCTGCTCGACCATTTCAAGCCGGAGTTCATCAACCGCCTCGACGACATCGTGCGCTTCGACGCGCTCAGCCGCGAGCAGATCTCAGAGATCGTCGATCTGCAGGTCGCGCGCGTGATCGAGCGCGTCGCCGAGCGCGGCGTGCAGGTGACGCTCACCGACAAGGCGCGCGAGCTGATCGGCAACATGGGCTATGACCCGACGTACGGCGCGCGCCCGCTGCGACGCGTGATCCAGAAGCAGCTCACCGACCGCCTCGCGCTGGCGCTGCTGGCCGGCGAGATCCGCTCGGGCGACTCCGTGACCGTGGACGTGGTCGATGGGGAGCTGAAGCTGGAGAAGGCCGGAGCGGACGCGACGGTCGCGGCCTGATTCGGTCCGGCCCCGACGGCATTGCGCGCGCCGCGCACTCGACCGAGCCTGCGATGCGTGGTCCGACCTAACTGCGAGGATGCCCGGTCTGAGGGCACCGATGCGGGCCGCTCAGCCAAGCCAAGGAAGTCCGAAACAGCGTGCCGTCGACCGGCGGTCAACCAAGCATTGGAGGAATATTCTATGTCAGCTTTCAGCAACATGCGGGCGATGGCGGTGCTCGCCGCGCCGGGGGCGCTGCTGCTGGCGGCGTTCGCCGCAGCGCCACAGGCCGAAGCATCGACGTTGTATGCGTGCGTGAAGAAGGGCGGCACTGTCAAGGTGTACACCAAAGCGCCCAAATGCAAGAAGCACGAAACGAAGATCTCGTGGAACAGCGTTGGCCCGGCTGGGAAAAATGGGACCAGCGGGAGTAACGGCACGAACGGCACGAACGGGAGCAATGGTGCTGTCGCGGGCTACTCTGCGGTCCAGTCCAAAGGCGTCGCATTCACCAAGCTGGAATCGACGCAGTCCAACACGCTGGTCCTGTCAAAGTCGCTTCCCGCAGGTAGCTACATCGTGAACGGCAGCGTCGTGGTGACTGCATCGCAGGCCGGCAAAAATGGCGAAGGCGGTGATGCGGTCACGACCTACGTCGATACGAGCTGCACCATGACCGACACGCCGGCCAGCGGAAGCGCGGTGAGCAACACCGCCTACTGGTCAGGCCTCACCAATATCCCGGTCTTCATCATCGCCATTGGCAACAGCTCATTGTCGTTCGACATGGCGATTACCACAACCACATCCAGCACGGCGACGATCACGTGCACGAACATCCTCAACGATGGCAGCAACACGAGCCCGAGCGTCTTCGGCGAGGAAGCAAGTGGCGCGGTCATCACCGCTGTGCAAACCAGCTCGAACAGCTAGAGCTGATAGATCCGTGCTGCGCCTCAATCGAGGCGCAGCACCGGGTCGCACGCCCCCACCACGACCCGGGCGAGCACAGAGCGAGACGGGCGCCACCTGGCTGGCCATGGCTCCCGTCAACCAGCGTGTCGCATGGCGCCACATCGCCCGTGTGATGGCTGGGTCAACGCGAGCCGGCGCTAACCGTCGCGATCGGGTACAACGGCAGGCACCGACCGTCGATCTCGTGCGCCTGTCGGTCGCCCAATCATCGAAGAGGAGCCACCATGCCCACCTACATCATGCTCACGACCCTCACCCCCGAGGGCGTGCAGACGGTGAAGAACAACCCGCAGCGGATCAACGAGGTCAACAAGGAGGTCGAACAGCTCGGCGCGACCGTCAAGGCGCAGTGGGCGACGCTCGGCCACATCGACTTCATCTCGATCGTCGAGGCTCCCGACGAGGGCGCGATGGCGCGCCTGTCGCTCGAGCTCGGCTCACGCGGCACCGCCCGCTACGAGACGCTCGCGGCGATCCCGATCGACGACTTCATCGCGTCCCTGTGAGCGCCTCCGGTCAGGAGGGGCGGCCGTCGGGCGCCCCCGGGATATCGCTGGTGCCAGAGCCGATGGGAGAGGCCGAAGTTCAGGCGCAGCTCGACGACATCGACGTCGACGCTCCGCGCGTGGGCATCGTGATGGGCTCCAAGAGCGACATGGAGACGATGGAGAAGGCGGCCAAGGAGCTCGAAGAGCGGGGCATCCTGCACGAGATGCGGGTCATGTCCGCCCACCGCGAGCCGGACCTCGTCGCCGAATACGCCAAGAACGCGCGCATGCGCGGCCTGCGCGTGATCATCGCCGGCGCCGGCATCTCCGCGGCGCTGCCCGGCGCCGTCGCCGCGCACACGGACCTGCCGGTGATCGGCGTGCCGCTCTCCGGGCGCCTGACCGCCGCGGGCGGGCTCGACGCGATCCTGTCGATCGTGCAGATGCCCCCCGGCGTGCCGGTCGCGTGCGTCGGGCTGGACAACCCGCGCAACGCCGCGATCCTCGCGGCGCAGATCCTCGGCGCGTGAGCGCCGCACGTCGAGAATGGCGCGGCCGTCGCCCGCCACGGGCTCGGCTTGCCCATTACCAGCGGAGGCAGAGCCCATGTCAAGTCGGATCCCTGCAGTGCGTCCCAAGACGTTCATCGGTACGAGCGCGGCGATCGTGCTGCTCGCGCTCGCAGCGGCACCCGCGGCCGGCGCCGCAACGATCTACGCCTGCGTGAGCAAGAAGAGCGGGGCGATGCGGATCGTCAGCGCGAAGACGAAGTGCAGGCACGGGGAGCACAAGCTCTCATGGAGCTCAACAGGGCCCGCAGGGCCGGCGGGCGCGCCGGGCGCTCCAGGTGCGGCCGGTGTCCCGGGCGCAAACGGCGTCGGCGCCGACTATTCGAGCGTCAGCTTCGGGCCGGACGCGCTCGGCGCATCCGAAACCGGCGACATAGTCGTCAGCAAGACGATCCCCGCCGGCACCTACTTCGTGAGCGGAAAGACCGTTGTCGGCGGCACCGAAGCCAAAAAAGCGGTGTTCGTCGCGGTCATCTGCGAGCTCGTCGACTCCTCGAGCACCCTGCGCCTGATGGAACCCAAGGAAGCACTCGACCTCGGCGAGTGGGTGCAGCAGCTCTCTGAACAAAGCGCGACCGACTTTGTGGGTGCGACGACGATGGAGATGCAGGGTCAGTTGACGACCACCGAGCCGACCACGCTCGGGCTCGTCTGCGACCCGATCGAGGGCGGCAAAGAAGCCACTATCGACGCGTTCGCCTCGGAGCTGAGCGCGCAGCAGACGACCGCGAACAAGTAGCCCCGAGCACTCCGGGTGGGTGGCGGCGATAATCAACGGGTGATCGCCCGCTACACCCGCCCCGAGCTCGGCCGCCTGTGGAGCGACGAGGCGCGCATGGACGCCTGGCGCCAGGTCGAGCTTGCCGCCTGCGAGGAGCTGCCCGGGCTGCTCGGCGCGGATGGTCCGAGCGCGGCCGAGCTGGACGCGATTCGCGGTGCCGCATTCACCGTGAGCGAGGTCGAAGAGCGCGAGCTCGTGACCGAGCACGACGTCGCCGCGTTCGTCGATGTGCTCGCCGCGTCGGTCGGCGAGGCCGGGCGCTGGATCCACTTCGGGCTGACGTCCTCGGACGTGCTCGACACGGCGCTCGCGCTGCAGCTGCGCGCCGCCGGCGAGGTCATCGTGCCGGGCGCCCGCGCGCTCGTCGCGGCGCTCGCGACACGCGCGCGCGAGCACGCTCACACGCTCAGCGTGGGCAGAACCCACGGCGTGCACGCGGAGCCGACGACGTTCGGGATCAAGCTCGCGGGCTTCGCCTTCGAGGCCGAGCGCAACGCCGCGCGCCTGGAGCGCGCGTTCGCGCAGGTCGCCGTCGGCGCCGTGTCGGGAGCCGTCGGCACCTACGCCGCCACCAGCCCCGAGTTCGAGGCGCGCGTGCTCGCCCGCCTGGGGCTCCAGCACGAGCACGTCTCCACGCAGGTCGTCCCGCGCGACCGCCACGCCGAGCTGCTGAGCGCGATCGCGCTCGCCGGCGCCGGTCTCGAGCGCTTCGCCACCGAGATCCGACACCTGCAACGCACGGAGGTGCGCGAGGCGCAGGAGCCTTTCCGGGCCGGCCAGAAGGGCTCCTCGGCGATGCCGCACAAGCGCAACCCGATCAAGAGCGAGCAGATCTCCGGGCTCGCGCGCGTGCTGCGCGGCAACGCCCAGGCTGCGCTCGAGAACGTCGCGCTGTGGCACGAGCGCGACATCTCCCACTCCTCCGTCGAGCGCGTGATCCTGCCCGACTCGACGATTCTGCTCGACTACCTCCAGCACCGCACGATCGCGCTCGTACAAGGCATGACCGTCGACGCCGAGCGCATGCGCGCCAACCTCGAGCTCACCCACGGCGCGCTGTTCTCTCAAGCGCTGCTGCTCGCGCTCGTCGAGGCGGGATCCTCGCGCGACGAGGCCTACCGCGTCGTCCAGGAGCTCGCGCAGCGCGCGTGGGACGACGGCATCCCGCTGCGCGGGCTGCTCGCCGCCGACGAGCGTGCGCGCGGGCTCGACCTCGACGCGATCTTCGACTACTCCCACTACGTTCGCCACGCCGACGAGATCGTCGCGCGGCTCGACGACATCGCCTGATCTTTCGGTAGCATCGCGCCGCGTGACCGCAACGCTCGACGAGCTGCCCCTCATCGCCCGCGGAAAGGTCCGCGAGATGTACGACATGGAGGGCGTCGAAGGCATCCCAGGGGTGCCGCCTCCGCTGCTGATGGTCGCCAGCGACCGGATCTCCACCTACGACGCCGTCCATCCCACGCCCATCCCCGACAAGGGCAAGGTGCTGACGGGGCTTTCCGTGTTCTGGTTCGAGAAGACCGCCGGGATCGTCGCCAACCACCTGATCTCCGCCACCGACGAGGTCCCCGACGAGGTGCGCGGGCGCGCGCTCGTCGTGCGCAGGTTGAAGATGCTGCCGATCGAGTGCGTCGTGCGCGGCTACCTCACCGGCTCCGGCTGGAAGGACTATCAGGCCACCGGGGCGGTGTCGGGGATCGCGCTGCCCGCCGGCCTGCGGGAGTCCGAGCGCCTGCCCGAGCCGATCTTCACGCCGAGCACCAAGGCCGAGCAGGGCCACGACGAGGCGATCGACTTCGACGCCGCGGCCTCGCTCGTCGGCGACCGCGCGCTCACCGAGCACGTCAGGGACGTGTCGATCGAGCTGTACTCGTTCGCCGCCGAGCACGCGCGGGCGAACGGCGTGATCCTCGCCGACACCAAGTTCGAGTTCGGCCTCGATGCCGGCGCCTCAGCCGCCCGGCCGTGGACGCTGGTCCTCGGCGACGAGGTGCTCACGCCCGACTCCTCCCGCTACTGGCCCGCAGACGGCTACGAGGTCGGTCGGGCTCAGCCCAGCTTCGACAAGCAGTACGTACGCGACTGGGCCAGCGCCAGCGGCTGGGACAAGCTGCCGCCCGCGCCCGCGATTCCCGAGGATGTCGTCGCCGGCACGCGCGCGCGCTACGTCGAGGCTTACGAACGCATCACCGGCGAGCCGTTTCAGGCATGGCTCGATCGGACAGCGGTGTGAGGGCGCGCGTCCTGATCCGCCCCAAGGCCGGCATCCTCGACCCGCAGGGCGAGGCCGTCCAGCGCGCGCTGCCAGCACTCGGCTTCGCCGGCGTCGCCAACGTCCACATCGGCCGCCTGATCGAGCTCGACGTCGACGATCCCGAGCAGCTGGCGCCGATGTGCGAGAAGCTGCTCGCCAACCCGCTGGTCGAGGACTACGAGATCGTCTTCGACCCGGCGGGAGTATGAGCATGTGTAGATGTATGCGCATGTGCTAGCGTAGGTGCATGTCGTCTCCGCCCCTGACCCGCCGTACCCAGCTGCTGCTGGACGACGACCTGCACCGGCGCCTGCGTGAGATCGCCGCGCAGCGGGGCATCTCCATGGGAGCGCTGATTCGCGAGGCGATCGACGAGAAGCTCTCGCAGGCGCAGGACGATCGCGCCAGGGCGATCGACGAACTGCTCGCCGCGGAGCCCATGCCCGTCGAGGACTGGCCGATCATGAAGCGGCAGATGATCGAGGACATGAACGCCGGCGGCATGAGACTCCTCGACACCTACGACTGACCGC
Organism: uncultured Solirubrobacteraceae bacterium; assembly: GCA_963735705.1. Lineage (GTDB taxonomy): Bacteria > Actinomycetota > Thermoleophilia > Solirubrobacterales > Solirubrobacteraceae > Palsa-744. The sequence goes on along the minus strand of CAVTLZ010000008.1, from coordinate 20,621 downwards.
GGGTGCGCCGGTTTCTCCTCGACACTGGTGTCTTCATCTACGCGCTTGGAGGCGACCATCCCTACCGCGAGCCCTGTCGCTTGATCTTGCGCGACGTGCAAGACCGCCGGCTCACGGCGGAGGCCAGCGTAGAGCTGATCCACGAGTTCGCATACGTGCGCCTGCGTCAGATGGGCAGCCGAGCCGACGCAGTGCGTTCGGCGCACACGATCAGGCGCTCCTGCATGCTGCATGTCGTCGACTCGCACGACGTCGAGCGGGCACTGGATCTGTGGTGCGAGCATGAGCGGCTCGACGTCCGCGACGCGATCTTCGCTGCGCAGGCGCTCAACCGGGAGATCGACGCGATCCTGACCCCCGATCGGGGCTTCGACGGGATTCCCGGGTTGGAGCGCATCGACCCGGCCGACACCAGCGCGGTGGCCACCCTGCGATGAAGTTCGGCGTCCTCCAATTCCCTGGCTCCTGCGACGAGGTCGACGCGCTGCACGCCGCACGTCGCGTCGGCGACGCCGAGCTGATCTGGCACGCCGACCGGGACCTCAAGGGCGCCGACGCGATCGTCGTGCCCGGCGGCTTCTCATACGGCGACTACCTGCGCGCGGGCGCGATCGCGCGCTTCTCGCCCGCGATGGAGTCCGTGATCGCCTTCGCCCAAGACGGCGGCCTCGTGCTGGGGATCTGCAACGGCTTTCAGGTGCTGTGCGAGGCGCGCCTCTTGCCGGGCGCGCTGCTCGTCAACGCCAACCTGCGCTTCACCTCCCGCCAGCTGGAGCTCGAGGTGCTCAACAGCGGCGGCTCGTTCACGCGCGCGTGCGCGCTCGACGAACGGCTCAGCATCCCCGCCAAGCACGCGTGGGGGCGCTACTACGTCGACCCCGACACGCTCGCCGCGATGGACGAGTCGGGCCAGATCGTGCTGCGCTACGCGCCCGGGCAGAACTTCAACGGCTCGCTGCACGACATCGCCGGCGTGAGCAGCCAGGCCGGCAACGTCTTCGGCCTCATGCCCCACCCCGAGCACGCCGTCGACGAGCTCGTCGGGGGTTCCGCCGACGGGCTGAAGATCTTCGAGTCGATGCGGCTGACCGTCGAAGGGGCTCGCGCGTGAGCGCTCCCGCGCCTCCCGGCGACGGCGGCGCCCCCACCGTCGAGGACGCGCTCGCGCTCGGGCTCACGCGCGCCGAGTACGAGCTCGTCTGCGCCAAGCAGGGCTGCGCGCCAAACCAGGTCGAGCTCGCCATGTACTCGCTGCTGTGGAGCGAGCACTGCGCGTACAAGCACTCCAAGAAGCTGCTGCGCACGCTGCCCACCGAGGGCGAGTTCGTGGTCATGGGTCCCGGCGAGAACGCCGGCGCCGTCGACGTCGGCGGCGGCCTCGTGTGCGCGTTCAAGGTCGAGTCGCACAACCACCCCAGCGCCGTCGAGCCCTTCCAGGGGGCCGCCACCGGCGTCGGCGGCATCCTGCGCGACATCTTCGCCATCGGCGCCCGGCCGATCGCCGTGCTCGACTCGCTGCGCTTCGGCGAGGTCGGCGGCGACGGCGCCTCCGGCGCCCGCGCGCGCTACCTGCTCGACGGCGCCGTCTCCGGGATCGGCCACTACGGCAACTCCATCGGCGTGCCCACCGTCGGCGGCGAGGTGTACTTCGAGGCGCCCTACGAGCACAACTGCCTCGTCAACGCGATGGCCCTCGGCCTTGCCTCGCGCGAGCGGCTCGTGCGCAGCGCCGCCGCCGGGCCCGGCAACGTCCTCGTCCTGTTCGGCGCCTCCACCGGGCGCGACGGCATCGGCGGCGCCTCCGTGCTCGCCTCCGCCGAGCTCGGCTCGGGCGGCGACGGCGACCAGGACAAGCGCCCCACCGTCCAGGTCGGCGACCCGTTCGAGGAGAAGAAGCTGCTCGAGTGCTCGCTCGAGCTGCTCGAGCGCGGCCTGATCGTCTCGCTGCAGGACCTCGGCGCCGCCGGGCTCACGTCATCCGCCGCCGAGATGGCCTCCAAGGGGGGAGTCGGCATCGACCTCGACGTCGCCCGCGTCCCCCTGCGCGAGCCCGGCATGGAGCCCTTCGAGGTGATGGTCAGCGAGTCCCAGGAGCGGATGCTGTGCGTCGTCGAGCCCGCCAACATCGGCGCCGTGCTCGAGCTGTGCGCCAAGTGGGAGGTCAACGGCTCGGCGATCGGCGTCGTCACCGACAGCGGGCGCATGCGCGTGCTGCGCGACGGCGAGCTCGTCGGCGACATGCCCGTCGCCGCGCTCGTCGACGACTGCCCGCTGTACGACCTGCAGCCGCGCAAGCCCACTGAGGCGCTGTACGCGGCGCCGCCCGCCACACCCGGCCTCACGCTCCAGACCGCGCCCCGCGACATCCTGCTCGCGATCCTCTCCTCTCCAAACGTGTCATCGCGCCGGCCGCTGTTCGAGCAGTACGACGCGATCGTGCAGTCGCGCACCGTGCGCCGCCCCGAGCAGGCCGACGCCGCCGTGCTCGCGCTCCCCGACGGCAGCGCGCTGGCCGTCAGCATCGACTGCAACGGCCGGCGCGTCGCCGCCGACCCCTACACCGGCACCGTCGCCGCCGTGCTCGAGTGCGCCGCCAACCTCGCCTGCGTGGGCGCGCAGCCGCTCGGCACGACCAACAACCTCAACTTCGGCAACCCCGAGAAGCCGCACATCGCCTGGCAGCTCTCGGAGTCCGTGCGCGGCCTCGGCGACGCCTGCCGCGCGCTCGCCGCCCCGATCGTCGGCGGCAACGTGTCTCTGTACAACGAGGGCGCCACCGGCCCCATCTACCCCACGCCCGTCATCGGCATGGTCGGGCGGCTGCCCGACGCGCGCCGCGCCGGGCGCCTCGGCTTCGCCGACGCCGGCGACCACATCGCGCTCGTCGGGCCGTTCTCCCCGTCGCTCGCCGCCGGCGAGCTCGCCAAGCTGCTCGGCCAGCAGCTCCCCGACGGGCTGCCCGAGATCGACATCGCGCGCGTCGCCGCCGCGCACGCGGTCGTGCGCGACGCCATGCGCGCCGGCCTGCTCGCGAGCGCCCACGACATCGCCGAGGGCGGGCTCGCCGTCGCGCTCGCCGAGTGCTGCCTCGCCGGTCGCATCGGCGCGCAGGTCGAGCTCGGCGAGGATCTCTGGGAGGCGCTCCCGCCGGCCGCGCTCGCCGGCGCGTCAGGGCACGGCGATGGCGCGTCCGCCGATGGGCGCCTGACCGCCGCCCTCTTTGGCGAGGGACCCGGCGGCTTCCTCGTCAGCGGCCACGCCGACGCCCTGCGCGAGCTGGCCGAACGCGCGCCCGGCGTGCCCGTCGTGTCGATCGGCAGGGTCGGCGACGACGTGCTCGGCATCGTCGAGGCCGGCGCCACCGCCGGCACGATGCTCACGCTCACGCTCGACGAGCTGGCTGACGCGCACGGCGCTCTGGGCGAGTTGTTCTCCTAGACGCGGCTCGGTTTCGCGCTGGCATTGCTGCAAGAACGCTTGCGCCGGGTGCGTAAACCGCTGAGCTGAGCCTGCAGTAGTCAAGCCTTTTCGTCCACGGCCCGATGGTCGTTCGGATATGTCGTACTCGCCGGCCTCCACGTCCACACGCGCGCCCGCGCCGTCCCGCTCGTCCCCGCCGTCGCCGGCGTCGACGCCGAGCGGCGGGCGCTGGATCGACCACTGGCTCGACACCCTCCACGACATCGAGTCGCTGCGTGCCGCGCACCCGATGATGGACGCCGTCATCGACGAGATCGACGGGCGCATGATCCGCGTCGGCAACCAGTGGCTCGCCGACTTCGCCTCCTGCAACTACCTCGGCTTCGACCTCGACCCCGAGATCATCGCCTCGATACCCGCGTACCTGGAGGAGTGGGGCACGCACCCCAGCTGGTCGCGGCTGCTCGGCAGCCCCGTGCTGTACGAGCGGATCGAGCAGCGGCTGACCGACCTGCTCGGGTGCGAGGACTCGCTCGTGCTGCCCACGATCACGCACATCCACAGCTCCGTCATCCCCATTCTCGCCGCCTCCGGGACGATCTTCCTCGACGCGCGCGCACACAAGACGATCTACGACGGCTGCCAGGTCGCGCGAGCGCGCGGAGCCGCCGTCCGGCGCTTCCGCTTCGAGGACCCCGACCACCTCGACGAGCTGCTCAGCACCGAGCGCGACCGCGCGCGCCTGGTGTGCATGGACGGCGTCAACAGCATGACCGGCAACGCTCCCGACCTGCGGGAGTTTGCCGCCGTCGCCCGCCGCCACGGCGCGCTGCTGTACGTCGATGACGCCCACGGCTTCGGCGTCATCGGCGAGCGCGCGCCCGAGGAGACCTCTCCGTACGGCGTGCGCGGCAACAGCATCGTGCGCCACTTCGACGAGAGCTACGACGACCTCGTCCTCATCGGCGGCTTCTCCAAGGCCTACTCGTCGCTGCTGGCCTTCATCGCCTGCCCCACCGAGGTCAAGAACCTGCTGAAGGTCGCCGCGCCGCCGTACCTGTACTCGGGGCCCTCGCCCGTCGCCTCGCTGGCCACCGTGCTGTCCGGCCTCGACGTCAACGAGCGCCGCGGCGAGCAGCTGCGCGGCGTCCTGCACCGGCACAGCGCCCGCGTGCTGAAGACGCTCGCCGAGCTCGACGTGCACACCCCCAACCGCTCCCAGCTGCCGATCGTCGAGATCCCGCTGCGCGACCACGAGCGCATCGACATCGTCGGGCGGATGCTGTTCGCGCGCGGCGTCTACGTCACGCTCGCCGCCTACCCGCTCGTGCCCAAGGCCGAGGTCGGCTTCCGCGTGCAGCTCACCGCCGCCAACACCGACGCCGAGGTCGACCGCCTGATCGGCGCCCTCACCGAGCTCGCCGAGATGGGCGAGCTGCAGTCCGCCTCCGCCCAGCGCGAGCTGGAGGCGACGTGATGGGCGCGCGCACGTTCACCCGCCCGCCGCTGTGGAAGGCCTACCTCGCGTTCGGCGCGGTCGGCATGTGCCTGTACCTGCTGGGGACGCCGCTGAAAGGCAACCCCGCGTTCTTCAACATCCTCGGGCTGACCAGCTGGATCGCCGTCGTCGTCGGGATCCGTCGCAACAAGCCGCGCTACGCGCTGCCCTGGTGGCTGTTCGCGTTCGGGTTCCTCCTGTACTGGATGGGCGACGTCTACACCTACAGCTACCCCAAGTACATCCTGCACGGCGAAGTGCCGTTTCCGTCGATCGGCGACGCGATCTACCTGACGGTCTACCCCGCGCAGATGCTCGGCCTGCTGCTGCTCGTGCGCCGGCGCAACCCGCAGCGCAACCGCAACACGCTGATCGACGCCGCGATCCTCACGCTCGGCCTCTCGCTGCTGTCGTGGATCCTGCAGATCGCGCCATACCTGCACGACGGCTCGCTGGAACTGCTGCCCAAGCTCGTGTCCGTCGCCTACCCGCTCGGGGACATCATCCTGCTCGCCGCCGCCATCCGCCTGGTCCTCGACGGCGGCCGGCGCCAGCCGTCCTTCTACCTGATGAGCGCCGGCATCGTCTCGCTGCTGGCGACCGACTTCATCTACGGCGTGATGACGCTCGACAGCACCTTCCACCACCAGCTGCTGCTCGACCTCGGCTGGTTCTCCTACCAGCTGCTGTGGGGCACCGCCGCGCTGCATCCATCGATGGCCGCCATGGACGAGCCGGCCACCAGCCAGCAGGCCAAGGATCGCGAGGCCAAGCTCACACCCGTGCGCCTGAGCCTGCTCACGGGCGCGTCGCTGATCGCGCCCGTGTGCATCTTCGTCAAGGAGCTGCACCGTGGCGACCTCGATCTGATGGTGATCGTCTGCGCCTCGGTCGTGCTGTTCGGCCTGGTCGTGATGCGCATGGTCGATCTCGTGCGCCAGCAGGAGCGCTCCGCCGCGCGCGAGCGGCTGCTCGGCCGCTTCGGCGCCGCGCTCGTCGCGTGCGCGACGCGCGAGGAGATGCAGCAGTCGGCGCTGGATGTGATCGTGCCGCTGCTCGAGGGCCCCGGCGTGGGCGTGCTGTGCCTGATCGAGGACGACGCGCTGGCCGCCGTGGCTCGCAACGACAAACTCCGCTGGCCGGCGCGGGCGCTGCCCGAGCGCGTCGGCACGAAGCTGCTCGCGCTCGCCGACGAGGGCTCCTCGCAGAGCGTCACGCTGGAACCGGCGGTGCTCGCCGCGCTGGAGCTGAACGAGGAATGGTCGAGCGGGCTGGTGCTCGCGCTGCCCGTCCGCGGCGGTGTGCTCGGGCTGCTCGTGCTCGCCTGCCCCAAGGAACCCTCGCGCCAGGCGCGCGGCGCGCTCGTCGCGCTCGCCACGCAGCTCGCGCTCGCGCTCGAGGGCGCCCGGCTGACCGAGGAGATCCACGCGCAGCGCAGCGAGGCCCGCTTCGCGTCGCTCGTGCAGAACTCCAGCGACCTGATCACCGTCGTCGGGCCCGACGCCACCATCACCTACCAGAGCCCGTCCTCCGAGCACGTCCTCGGCTACGAGCCGGAGGAGCTCATCGGCACCCGCTTCGACCGCCTCGTCGCGCAGGAGGACGCCGGCCAGCTGCTGCAGCTGCTCGCCGACGGCTCCGCCTACGCGCGCCGCGACGGCCAGGTGATCGAGTGCTCGCTGCGCCACCGCGACGGCGAGGCGCGCCAGTTCGAGATCCTGCACACCAACCTGCTCGACGACAAGCACGTGCGCGGCATCGTGCTCAACGCCCGCGACATCTCAGAGCGCAAGGTCTTCGAGGAGCAGCTCGCCCACCAGGCCTTCCACGACCCGGTCACCAACCTCGCCAATCGCGCGTTGTTCGTCGAGCGGGTGCGCCACGCGATCGGCCGCGCGCGCCGCGACGACAGCGAGCTCGGGGTCATGTTCCTCGACATCGACGACTTCAAGACGATCAACGACAGCCTCGGCCACGGCGCCGGCGACGCCGCGCTGATCGACGTCGCCAAGCGCCTGTCCAACAGCATCCGCTCCAGCGACACCGCCGCGCGCTTCGGCGGCGACGAGTTCGTCGTCCTGCTCGAGGACCTCGACAGCACCGACACCGCCACCGAGGTCGCCGAACGCGTGCTCGAGGACCTGCGCCAGCCGCTCGTGGTCGCCGGCAAGGAGCTCGTCGTGCGCGGCAGCATCGGCATCTCGATCCTCGCCGGCTCCTCCACGATCGGCGCCGACGAGCTGATCCGCGACGCCGACGCCGCCATGTACATCGCCAAGCGCGACGGCAAGGGCAGCTACCGACTGTTCGAGCCGGAGATGCACGCCGGCGTGCTCGCGCGACTGGAGCTGCGCGCCGACCTCCAGCGGGGTCTCGACGGCGGCCAGTTCGAGCTCCACTACCAGCCGATCATCCGCCTCGCCGACGGGCGCGTCGCCGGCATGGAGGCGCTGCTGCGCTGGCACCACCCCGAGCGCGGGCTGGTCCAGCCGGGTGACTTCATCCCGTTTGCGGAGGAGACCGGGCTGATCGTCCCGATCGGCCGCTGGGTCCTGCGCGAGGCGTGTCTGCAGGCGGTCGCCGTGCAGCAGCTGTGGACCGAAGATCCGCCGCTGTACATGTGCGTCAACCTGTCCGTCCGGCAGCTGCAGCACAGCGACGTGATCGCCGACGTCCGCGACGCGCTCGAGGAGTCCGGGCTCGACCCCAAACTGCTGATGATCGAGATCACCGAGTCGATGCTGATCGAGGACCCGGAGGTCGCCGTCGTCAAGCTCCAGGAAATGCGCGCGCTCGGCGTGCGCATCGCCATGGACGACTTCGGCACCGGCTACTCCTCGCTCAGCTACCTCAGCCGCTTCCCCGTCGACGTCATCAAGATGGACCGCTCCTTCCTCGGCCCCGAGTCCACGCGCGAGGCCGCCGACCTGTCCAGCGCCGTCGTCGCGCTCGGCAGCTCGCTCGCCCTGGACGTTGTCGCCGAGGGCATCGAATTCGACGAGCAGCTCAGCCGCCTGCGCGACCTCGGTTGCGAGCTCGGGCAGGGCTTTCACTTCGCGCACCCGATGGAATCGGGACACCTGATGGACTACCTCGCGGGGAGATCCGAGCGCGACGCGGAGTGGTCCGGCGAGCCGGTGCCAGCTCCGCACGATGGCGCCTAGCAGCGTCCTCGCCAACCGCGACTTCCGGCTGCTGTTCACCGGGCGCTGCGTGTCGCTGCTCGGCGACGGCGCGTTCCTCGTGGCGATGGCCTGGCAGGCGTACACGCTCTCCAACGCGCCCACCGCGCTGTCGCTGCTCGGCATCGCCATGACCGTGCCGCTCGTCGCGCTGCTGCTGTTCGGCGGCGTCGTCAGCGACCGCCACGGCCGGCGCAACGTGATGCTCACCGCCGACCTCGTGCGCGCGGTGCTGCTCGCGCTGCTCGCCGCGCTCGCCGCCAGCGGCACGCTGCGGCTGTGGCAGATGATGGTGATCGTCGCCATCTACGGCGGCGCCCAGGCGTTCTTCGACCCCGCCAGCGACGCGATCCTTCCCGAGCTCGTGCACGACTCCCAGCTCGCCGAAGCCAACGCGCTGGAGCAGGTCGTGCGCCCGCTCGCGCTGCGCCTCGCCGGGCCGGCCATCGGCGGCGTGCTCGTCGGCGTGCTCGGCCTCGGCGCCGCCTTCATGGTCGACGCCGCCACCTTCCTAGTCTCCGCCGCCACGCTGTGGTCGATGTCCGCGCGCGCGTCCGGCGCGCAGTGGGTCGCGGGCGCGCAGTTGGAGCGCGCGACCGTCCAGGCGCGCGAGGGCTGGTCCTACGTGCGCGGCCACGTGTGGCTGTGGGGCACGTTCGCCAGCGCCGGCATCGCCTACCTGCTGTTCATGGGCCCCGCCGAGGTGCTGCTGCCGTTCATGGTCAAGCACGTGCTGCGCGGCAGCGGCGTGCAGCTCGGCCTCGTGCTCGGCGCCGGCGGGCTCGGCTCGGTCGCCGCCGCGCTCGCGATGACGCGCAGCGGGCTGCCCGCGCGCAGCATGACCTTCATCTACGCCGTCTGGACGCTCGGCACGCTCGCCATCGCCGGCTACGGCCTCGCCAACGCGATGTGGGAGCTGATGCTCGCCAGCGTCGCCTTCAACCTGCTCGAGACCGCCGGCACGATCGTGTGGGCGACGATGAAGCAGCGGCACGTGCCAGGCCAGATGCTCGGACGGGTCTCCAGCCTCGACTGGCTCATCTCGATCGGGCTGCTGCCCGTGTCGTTCGCGCTGACAGCGCCCCTCAGCGCCGCCTTCGGCGTGCGCGCCACGCTGATCGGCGCTGGCGTGGCGGGCGCCGCGGCGACGCTCGGAGGGCTGCTGCTGCCGGGAATGCGGGCCGTCGATCGGCAGATGGCGCCGGACACGCGCGCGGGAATCTCGCCGCCCGCCTCGGTTGCGCAAGTGTCGTGACCCGCCCTGCTAGCTTGTGGTTGTGATGCGTGACGGACCGCGCGACGAGTGCGGAGTGTTCGGACTGTACGCGCCCGGTCACGAGGTGTCGCGTCTTTCGTACTTCGCGCTGTACGCCCTTCAGCACCGCGGCCAGGAGTCGGCGGGCATCGCCGCGGCCGATCGCGGCGGGCACATCATCACGCGCCGCGAGCTCGGCCTCGTCAACCAGGTGTTCACCGAGAACGACCTGCGCACGCTCGCCGGCGAGCTCGCGATCGGCCACGTGCGCTACTCCACCACCGGCTCCAACGCCTGGGAGAACTCGCAGCCGGTGCAGCGCTCGGAGGGGACCAACGGCTCGCGCCGCGAGGTCGCGCTCGCGCACAACGGCAACCTGATCAACGCGCTGGAGCTGCACGAGGAGCTGCTCGGGCGCGGCGTCAGCTTCAGCTCCACGTCGGACTCGGAGATCATCGCCGCGATGATCGCCACGCACCCCGCCGAGCTCGTCGAGGACGCGATCGCCGACGTGCTGCCGCGCCTGCGCGGCGCGTTCTCGATCGTCGCCATGACCAAGGACCGCGTCGTCGCCTTCCGCGATCCCCACGGCCTGCGCCCGCTGTCCATCGGCGCGCTCCAGCCCGTCCCCGAGGATCCGGAGGGCGAGGTCCGCTACTGCGTCGCCAGCGAGTCGTGCGCGCTCGACATCATCGGCGCGAAGTTCTTGCGCGACGTCGAGCCCGGCGAGCTCGTGACGCTCGGCCCCGACGGCCTGCAGAGCCGCATGGTCGTGCCGGACGGCAGGCGCGCGTTCTGCGTGTTCGAGTACATCTACTTCGCGCGCCCGGACTCGCGCATGAACGAGCAGGTGCTGCAGGTCGCGCGCGGGCGCATGGGCGAGATCCTGTGGCACGAGTCGCCCGTGGACGCGGACCTCGTGATCGCCGTGCCCGACTCCGGCAACCCCGCCGCGCGCGGGCTCGCGCGCGCCGCCGGGCTGCCCCAGGACGACGGCTTCGTCAAGAACCGCTACGTCGCGCGCACGTTCATCCAGCCAGGCCAGGAGCTGCGCAAGCACGGGCTGCGGCTCAAGTTCAACCCGCTGCCCGAGGTCATCGCCGGCAAGCGCCTGATCGTCGTCGACGACTCGATCGTGCGCGGCAACACCACCCGCCAGATCGTGCAGATGCTGCGCGACGCCGGCGCCGCCGAGATCCACATGCGCATCTCCGCGCCGCCGATCAAGCACCCCTGCCACTACGGCATCGACATGTCCACGCGCGAGGAGATGATCGCGCACGGGCGCAGCACCGAGGAAGTCGCCGCCGAGCTCGGCTGCGACTCGCTGCACTACCTCTCGCTCGACGGCGTCTACGAGGCCGTCGGCGCGACGCGCGCGACGCACTGCGACGCGTGCTTCACCGGCGAGTACCCGCTGGCGGGCAGCGATGGGGCCGGCGGCAAGTACGCCTTGGAGGAGGGCGGCGAGGCCACCCTCCCGCTCGTGAGCGCGTAGCGCGTCGCGCCAGCCGTCCTTGCCGGGCCTGCCCTCTGTTGGGCGTCAGGAGGCGCGGGAGGAGCTAGCCCAGGTGGTCCTCGCGCGCTCCTGAGGCGTCGTTGTGGCGGTTGTTGTAGGGCCTGTGAACGATCAGCTCGCCGGCTCGCGCCGTGCGCGTGAAGCCGGCTGCGGCGAGGATCAGGAGGGTTACGACGATGGCTAGAAGCATGGGCCTGTTCCGTTGATCGGATTTACGAGGCCCTCTCCACCCTTTGAATGATTGAACGCCATCGCGCGGGCGCGCTCTGTGAGGTTGCGCACGGATCGAGAGGCCTGTGATTCACCGGACCTGCTACAGCCCGGCCCGTTTGAGCAGTGCGGCGGCGGACACACCGAGCGCACCTGCGATCTTGACGATCGTGTCGAGGCTCACGTTGAACTCGCCCCTCTCGATCGCGCCGTAGTAGCTGCGATCCATCCCGGCACGCCCGGCGAAGGCTTCCTGTGGGAGCCCTCGTTCTGTGCGCATCGACCTGGCCGCGGCGCCGAACGCCACGCTGGCAGCAGATTTCCTTGTTGGCATGAGATGGCGATTTGCAGGGAAAAGCTCGGGGGCTTGCGGCGCATTCCTCCACCGCTTATGATTCTCAGCGTGCTGACTGTTGTCTGCAAGATTACGCCCCCCGGTCGACGGAAGAATCCCCGGCAGTGCCTGCCCTCGAAATCCTCGGCCTGATACTCGCCCTGCCGGAGGCCATCATCGCGCTGCGCGAGCTGTGGGCGCGCTGCCGCGTCGCCGCCCCCGCCACGCGCTCGAGGACCGAGCTCGCGATCAGCGTCCGTCTCAGCATCCACCGCGGCTGACCCGAGCTATCGTGACCGGCGCGTGAGCGACCGATTCCCCATCGCCGTGCTGGTGTCAGGGACCGGCACCAACCTGCAGGCGCTGCTGGACACGGTGCACGGACATGAGGCGGAGGTGGTGGCGGTCGCCTCGAGCGTCGCCGACGCGCCCGCGCTCGAGCGCGCCGAGGCAAAGGGGGTGGCCACTGCGGTATTCGCCCGCGCCGTCTATCCCGACCGTCACGCGCGCGACGAGGCGCTCGCCGACTGGCTGAGCGAGCGCGGCGCGCGGCTGGTCGTGCTGGCGGGGTACATGGAGCTGCTCGGCGCGCCGTTCCTCGCGCGCTTCCCGGGCGCGGTCATCAACGTGCACCCGTCGCTGCTGCCGTCGTTCCCGGGGCTCGCGGCGATCGAGCAGGCGCTGGCGTACGGCGTGAAGGTGTTCGGCGTGACCGTGCACTTCGTCGACGCGGGCGTGGACTCGGGGCCGGTGATCCTGCAGCGCGCGGTCGAGCTGCCGGACGCGCGCGAGCCTGAGGAGGTGCTGGCGGCGCTGCGCCCGCTCGAGCACGAGCTGCTGCCGCGCGCGGTCGCGCTGTTCGCGCGCGGCGCGCTCGCCGCCGACCCGCGGAACCCGCGCAGGACGACGATCCGCGCGGGCGAGGGATAGGCTGCACGTCAGTGACCACGGAGGGCGAGCTGATGACCGATAACGCATCCGGGATCGAGCGCGCGGCGCCTGGCGAGGTGCGCGTGCGCAGGGCGCTGCTGTCGGTGTCCGACAAGCGTGGGATCGTCGATTTCGCCCAGGGTCTCGCCGGGCTGGGTGTGGAGCTCGTGTCCACGGGCGGCACGGCGCGCGAGCTGGCGGGCGCGGGCGTGGCGGTGCGCGCGATCGAGGACCTCACGGGCTTCCCGGAGATGATGGACGGCCGCGTGAAGACGCTGAGCTCGCGGCTGTACGCGGGCCTCTTGGCGGTGCGCGACGAGGACGAGCACCTGCGCGCGGCGTCCGAGCAGGGGATCGAGCAGGTGGACCTGGTGTGCGTGAACCTGTACCCGTTCGAGCAGACGGTCGCGCGTGGCGACGCCTCTGAGGCGGAGGTGATCGAGAACATCGACATCGGCGGCCCGACGATGATCCGCGCGGCCGCCAAGAACAGCCAGTTCGCGGCGGTCGTGGTGGACCCGGGCGACTACGAGCGCGTGCTCGGCGAGCTGCGCGAGTCGGGCGGCAGGCTGACGCTCGAGACCCGCAAAGCGCTGGCGGGCAAGGCGTTCGCGTGTACGGCGCGCTACGACGCGGCGATCTCCGCGTGGTTCGCGGCGCGCGAGGGCGAGGGCTTCCCGGCGTCGCGCAGCGATGCGTACGAGAAGGTCATGGACCTGCGCTACGGCGAGAACCCGCACCAGCGGGCCGCGTTCTACGCGCGCGCCGGTGCCGCCACGCACCTGCTCGCGGGCGTCGAGCAGCTGCACGGCAAGGAGCTGTCGTTCAACAACCTGCTGGACCTGAGCTCGGCGCGCGAGCTCGTCGAGGAATTCTCCGAGCCGGCGTGTGCGATCGTCAAGCACAACAACCCGTGCGGCTGCGCGGTCGGCGCGAGCGGCCGGGAGGCCTATGAGCGCGCCTTCGCGTGCGACCCGCAGAGCGCGTACGGCGGCGTGATCGCCGTCAACCGCCCGGTCGACCTGGCGTTCGCGGAAGAGCTCGGCAAGCAGTTCGTCGAGGTGCTGCTCGCGCCCGGCTACGACGCCGCCGCGCTGGAGGCGCTGCAGGTCAAGAAGAACGTGCGCCTGCTCGAGCTCGGCGACTGGCCGGCGCCCAGCCGCGAAGACGAATCGAAGCCGGTGATCGGCGGCCAGCTCGTGCAGACCCACGACGTCGTCTCAGAGACGCGCGAGCAGATGCAGGTCATCAGCGCCCGCCAGCCGAGCGACTCGGAGTGGCGCGACATGCTGTTCGCGTGGATCGTCTGCCGCCACGTGCGCTCCAACGCGATCGTGCTCGCAGCCGGCGGCGCCACGATCGGGATCGGCGCCGGGCAGATGAGCCGCGTGGACGCGGTGCGCATCGCGATCGAGAAGGCGCAGGCGTTCCGGCCCGAGCAGCTCGCCGGCTCGGCGCTCGCCTCCGACGCGTTCTTCCCCTTCGCCGACGGCCCGCAGCTGGCGCTCGACGTGGGCGTCGGCGCGATCATCCAGCCGGGCGGGTCGGTGCGCGACGAGGAAGTCGTGGCCGCCATAGACGCCGCGGGCGCGGCGATGGTCGCGACGGGCGTGCGGCACTTCCGCCACTGAAGGCGCCCGCAAGACGATCGGTTACGATCGGAGCATGGTCTTGTACACGTGTCCTGCACGCACGCATGGGGCCAACGCGCCGCTGATCGCGCACCCGTGCGGGGTTGCCGCACAGGCTCTTGACCGCTCGGGCCACAGCTACACGGTCAAGACCGTCGGGGGCTTCAAGAGCATCCCGCTGAGCCGCCGCGGCAAGCGCGAGGAGATCATCTCGCTCACGGGCCAGCAGGACGTCCCGGTGTTGCTGCTCGACGACGGCAGCACCGTCGCGGGAACGAGCGCGATCGTCGCGTGGGCCGCCGAGCACAGCGCCGCCGCGGCATGAGATTCAGCCGCACTCCGGGAACCACGCGCTGAAGCTAGGTCTGTATGCAGCCGGCGCATGCGCCGGCTGGACGACGGGCGCATGCGCCCGTCGCGGGGCCGCACATGTGCGGCCCCGGACCAGGCCGCATGCGGCCTGGTCATCGACTCGATCGGCGGAGATCGGAAGCGACTCGGCTTGCCCGCGCCGAAGGCGCCGCAAGACGATCGATTACGATCGGAGCATGTGTAGAAACATCCGCAACCTCCACAACTTCGAGCCGCCCGCCACCGACGAGGAGATTCGCGCGTCGGCCTTGCAATACGTGCGCAAGATCAGCGGCTTCACCAAGCCCTCGCAGGCCAACGCCGAGGCGTTCGAGCGCGCGGTGGACGCCGTCACGGAGATCTCGACGCGCCTGCTCGATGAGCTCGTGACCAACGCGCCGCCGAAGGACCGCGAGGTCGAGGCTGCGAAGGCCCGCGCTCGCGCTGCGCAGCGGTACGCGGCGTAGCCTACGCGTTGTGCGAGAACGGTCCCCCCGGACCGCTTCGTCTAGGTCGCCCGACGCGTGGGAGAGGTCGCCCGCGGCGGAGCCTCCCGCCTCGGTGGCGGAGGTGCCTTCGGTGGCGGGGGTGCCGGTTTCTGCCCAGGAGCCGGCGAATACCCACGGCGCATCATCCAGTCCTCATTTGCCTTAGGTGCCATCTTGCTGCTCCTTAGTTCGAGATCTCAAGATACTCGACCTCCTCCCATCTTACGAGGACCCCGTATCTGCTCATGGGGATCGGACCATCGCCGGCCTCGTTTCGGACAAAGTCGCCGGTCCCTTGGTCAACGAGTAGCTCTTGGGCGAGATAGATGTCGGCGGGCTCCGGATAGCCCGCCACGTGCGAGCCTTCCGCATATTCCCCGCCGATCCATTTGCCGCTCTTGAGTTTCATTAGGACAAAACCGCTCGGTTCGCCCGAGAAGACCCCATCCCAAGCAGTTGGCGCGGCTGTTGCGCCCACCAGCCACCGGGCGACTGGATTCTTGTTTAGAAAGCCCTGCGCAACCAAGCCACCGATGAGGGCCGGGAACGCGAGATACCCAAAGGCCACGGCCCACAGCCAGACCGGCAATTTGTCGCCGCTGGGTGCGCCAGGCCTCAGGTACTTGAGCCAGATTTTCCATGTCGCCGGAGCGATTAGCACCTGAAAGAACGCAGAGATGCCGAAGAACCGATAAAGCCGATCGGAAAGCGCGATCCCCCAACGGCCCGCTATGCGCTCAAAAGACCATGTGTAGACGGCGCCCGGCAGCAGGGCGACAATGAGAACCGCTACCCCCTCAAACGTGCTGGCCACGCGTAGCGAGCCTATCGGATTCGATCCCTCGGGATTGAAACTGGCCAGTACCGTGGCGACAGGGAACGTACGCGCCCTGGGCGATATCGCCGCGCGCGGAAGGACTTGACGAAACCCCTATTACGATATATCGTGTCACTACTTTGATAGCTCACGATAGGAAGTAGATATGTTTGGAGATGCTTATTCAACAGGAGCAAAGCCCGGCTGCAGGTCGCCCCGCCACGGCGGCGGTCACCGAGGCGGCGAGCGACACGGCTTCGCATATGGCCCGCGCGGCGGGTTCGGCGGCGGTCCGTTCGGCGGTGGCGGTCCCCGGGGCCGCGGTCGCAGGGCGCGCCGCGGCGACATCCGCACGGCGGCGCTGCTGCTGCTCGCGGAGGAGCCGCGCAACGGCTACCAGATCATGCAGGAGGTCCAGGAGCGCAGCGGCGGCGTCTGGAGCCCGAGCCCCGGCTCGGTGTACCCGGCGCTGCAGCAGCTCGAGGACGAGGGCCTGATCCGCACGGAGGAGGCCGACGGGCGCAAGCTGTTCGCGATCGCCGACGCCGGCCGCGAGCTGCTGGCCGAGCGCGGCGAGGATCGACCGGCTCCGTGGGAGCAGACGGACGGCCCCGGCGGCGCGCACGCGCTCGGCGGGCTGATGCGCGAGGTCGCCTCCGCGTTCGTGCAGGTGATCCGCACGGGCAGCGAGGGCCAGATCGCCAAGGCCGCCGATGTGCTCGCGGCAACCCGCCGCGACCTGTACCGCATCCTCGCCGACGGCGACGTCGGCGCCGAGTCCGGTGGCAAGACAGACGGCGGCGGCGAGTCGGATTCCGGCGCCGATGCCGGTACGGTGGACAAGGACAGTTGAGCCAGACCGCGACCACACCACCAGGCCCCACAACCGAGACGGCGCCCGGCTGCGCCGTCTCGGTGAACGGCCTGGTCAAGCGCTACGGCGAGCTCGAAGCGGTGCGCGGCATCGACTTCGAGGTCGCCGCCGGCGAGATCTTCGGCTTCCTCGGGCCCAACGGCGCGGGCAAGTCGACGACGATCAACATGCTGTGCACGCTCGTGCGCCCCAGCGGCGGCTCCGCGTCGGTCGCCGGCCACGATGTGGTCGCCGAACGCGACGACGTGCGCCGCAACATCGGCCTGGTCTTCCAGGACACGACGCTCGACGGCTACCTGACAGCCGAGCAGAACCTGCGGCTGCACGCCGAGCTCTACGGCGTGCCGCGCGAGCTGGTGGGCGAGCGCATGCGCCAGGTGACCGAGATGGTCGGGCTGTGGGATCGGCGCGGGAGCCTCGTGAACACGTTCTCCGGCGGCATGAAGCGGCGCCTGGAGATCGCGCGCGGCCTGCTGCACTCGCCGCGCGTGCTGTTCCTGGACGAGCCGACCGTCGGCCTCGACCCGCAGACGCGCAGCTCGATCTGGCGCTACATCCGCGAGCTGAAGGCGCGCGAGGACATCACCATCTTCCTCACCACCCACTACATGGACGAGGCCGAGTACTGCGATCGCATCGCGATCATGGACCACGGCCGCATCATCGTGCTCGACACGCCCGCCGCGCTGAAGGCGGAAGTCGGCAAGGACCGCGTGCAGATCCAGACCGACGACGACCAGGCCGCGATCGACGCGCTGCGCGAGCGCTTCGACATCGAGGCGACGGTCGCCGAGGGCGCCGTCACGTTCGGCGTGCCCGACGGCGAGCAGTTCGTGCCGCGCCTGTTCGACGAGCTCGGCGTGCCGATCCGCGCGGTGAGCGTCGCGCGCCCGTCACTGGACGACGTCTTCATGTCCCACACCGGCACGACGATCCGCGACGCCGAGTCGGGCCAGACCGACACGCGTCGCAACTTCGCGCGGATGATGAACCGCTGATGGCGACTGCGGTCGCGGGCGTGCGCGTGCCCACGCGCACCGTGCGCAGCGAGCTGCGCGCGATCAAGGTCGTGTGGAAGCGCGAGCTGATCCGCTTCAGCCGCGACCGGCTGCGCATCCTGACGTCGCTTACGCAGCCGTTCCTGTTCCTGTTCGTGCTCGGCACGGGCCTCTCGCGGCTGGCCTCGGCGGGCACGCACGGCGTCAACCTGCGCACGTTCGTGTATCCCGGCGTGCTGTGCATGGCGGTGATGTTCACCGCCATGTTCTCCGCCGCGTCGCTCGTGTGGGACCGCGAGTTCGGCTTCCTGCGCGAGATGATGGTCGCGCCCGTGCGCCGCAGCTCGCTGGTGCTCGGCAAGTGCTTCGGCGGCGCCACCGTCGCGGCCTTCCAGGGCGTGATCGTGCTGTGCCTCGCCGGCCTCGTGGGCGTGCCCTACAACGCCACTCTGATCGTCGAGGTGTTCGCGCTGCAGCTGCTGCTCGCGTTCGCGATCACCGCCTTCGGCGTGATGGTCGCCGCGCGCATCACCCAGATGCAGTCGTTCATGGCGCTGATGCAGATGGCGATCATGCCGATGTACTTCCTCTCCGGCGCGCTGTTCCCGGTGTCGGGGCTGCCGCAGTGGCTGGAGATCCTCAACCGCCTGGACCCGCTCACCTACGCCGTCGACCCGATGCGCCGCGCGGTGTTCGCGCACCTGAAGATCAGCGCCGCCGCGCGCCACGTGCTGGACCCGGGCGTGACGTGGTGGAGCTGGCACGTTCCCGGCCTCGTCGAGGCGGGAGTCGTCGCCGCGCTCGGCCTGCTGATGCTGACGATCGCGATCGTCCAGTTCAGCCGCGCTGAGTAAGCGCGGGTGGTAGTGTCGCCGCGATGGCGACGCTCGGCCCATCCTCACCGGCGTGCGAGCTGGCCGACGGCCTGCGCCGCCGGGAGCTCTCCTCCGTCGAGCTGCTCGACGCGTGCATCGCCGCGATCGACGCGCTCGACCCGCAGCTGAACGCGGTCATCTGGCGCAACGACGACGACGCGCGCGCGGCGGCCGCGGAGGCCGACCGCCGCCTGGCAGCCGGAGAGTCGGCGCCGTTCCTCGGCGTGCCGCTGCCGATCAAGGACCTCACGCCGGTCGCCGGCTGGCCCGTCAGCTACGGCTCGCGCGGAGGCCCTTCGGGCGTCAGCGAGGAGAGCGAGCTGGTCGTCGATGCGCTCGAGCGCGCGGGCTTCGTGCTATGCGGGCGCACCAACACCCCCGAGTTCGGGGTGATCACGGCGGCGGAGAACCTGCGCTACGGGATCAGCCGCAACCCGTGGGACACGAACCGCTCGCCCGGCGGCTCCAGCGGCGGCGCCGCGGCGGCCGTTGCCGGCGGCATGTTTCCGATCGCGCACGCCAACGACGGCGGCGGCTCGATCCGCATCCCCGCCTCCTACTGCGGGCTGGTCGGCTTCAAGCCCAGCCGCGGCCGCGTGCCGCGTCTCGCGCAGAGCTGGCTGGGGGCTGTCGTGGAGGGCGTGGTCGCGCGCACGGTCGCCGACTCGGCGGTGGTGCTCGACGCGATCGCCGGCCCGGACCCGCTCGCCTGGTACAACGCGCCGGCGCCCGCGCATCCGTTCGCGCAGGAGCCGGGCGCGCCGGTCGGCCCGCTGCGCATCGGGCTGATGGCGCAGGCGCCGCTGGGGATTCCAACGGACGAGGCGTGCACGGCCGGCGCGCACGCGGCGGCGGCGGCGCTGGAGGAGCTCGGCCACAGCGTCGAGGAGGTCGAGGTGCCGACGATCTCCGAAGAGCTGGTGCCCTCGTTCATCGCGCTCACCCAGGGCGGCCTCGCCGACTACGAGGGCGTCGACTGGTCCAAGGTGGAGCCGCACATCGCCCACCAGCGCAAGTCCAGCAGCGAGCTCGGCGCCTACGACTACGTGCTCGCCGCGCGCACGCTCGAGCTGCTCAGCCGCCGCGAGGTGGCGCGCTGGGGCCGCGACTTCGACGTGCTCGTGACCCCCACCTCGGCGATCCTGCCGCCCGTGGCGGGCGCGATCCTCGAGGCTCAGCACGCGGCGCCCGACCAGCCGGTGCTCGACGTGGTCGCAAGCGTTTCGTTCACCGCCTTCGGCAACGTCACCGGCCTGCCAGCCGTGAGCCTGCCGCTGCACTGGAGCGAGGACGGCCTGCCCGTCGGCGTCCAGCTCGTCGCCGGGCCGTGGCAGGACGGGCCGCTGCTGGCGCTCGCCGCGCAGCTCGAGCAGGCGCGGCCGTGGGCCGAGCGGCGCCCGCCGCTGCAGGCGCTCCTCGCCTGACCGGCTCGGCCAGCGCGCGGCGCGCTCCTCGCGAGCGCGAGAAGCACTACGCTTGAGCGCGACGTCGACGCTGAATATGGGAACGAGGTGAGCGAGTGGAACAGCCGCTCTGCTTGGTGACAGTTCACGGAATCGGCTTTCAGCAACCGCCCAAGGATGGGAAGCCGGGCTACGCCGACGCGCTGCACGAACACCTGCACGAAGTGCTCGGCGATCGCCTCGGCGATGACCCGGAGCGCAAAGGCGAAATCGGCCCGGTCTACGTGCGCAGCGAATACAAAGGCTCCCGCAGCGGCGGTCTGGCGCGGCTCGATCCCGAGCGACCGCTCGCGCCCGAGGGCAAGATCGCGCATGTCGCGCTGGTGTACTCGCCATCGGAGCCGCTTCAGCCAAGACTCGGGTCGGTCGCCGACACGCTCGCCCGGGCGGTGCTCGCTCACGACCACTACATCGGCGCGCTCGGGGCGCTGCGGCTCGCCCTCGACGACGCGTGGGCCGCGCTGCACGAGAACAAGGAACCGGCTGGCAAGTCGGCTGGCTCCTCGACGCTACGCCCACGCACCGACCTGGAGATCGCGCCACACCATCACCGTCTCGCGCACATGCTGCCCGGGCATCGCGCGAAGGCGGCTTCGGAAGAACCGGGCCCGCTCGGCATCTTCCGGGCGCTCGAGGACGACATGGCGACGTACGTCGCGCGCAACGACCTGCGCGAGCGCGTGCGCGGCTTCGTCGAGGAAGCGCTGCTGAAGGTGTGCCAGCACCCGGACGTTCCGGGTGTGGTCCTGAACACCCACAGCCAGGGGACGATGATC
>CAVTLZ010000007.1:0-30157 GCA_963735705.1 uncultured Solirubrobacteraceae bacterium | reverse complement strand
CACCTCACTGTACCGCGACCGCTTCGGCGAGCTGCTCGAGGAGACCAAGGAGGACGCGCAGTGACCACCCACTGGCGCGAGCAACCGAATGGAGCAACACGATGTCCACCGCCACGCACACCGATCGACAGGAGCAGACCATGACCGGCGCAACGACGTTGACCACCCCCACCGATCGCGAGATCGTCAGCGAGCGAGTCTTCGACGCACCCCGGGAGCGCGTGTTCGCCGCGTTCACCGATCCCCAGCTGATCCCGCGCTGGTGGGGGCCGAGGCGAATGACGACGATCGTCGATGAGATGGACGTGCGCCCCGGCGGGCGCTGGCGGTTCCTCGCCCGCGACCCCGACGGCCGCGAGCAGGGCTTCCGCGGCATCTACCGCGAGGTCACGCCGCCCGAGCGCATAGTGCAAACGTTCGAATGGGAGGGAGTGCCCGGCCACGTGATCGTGGACACGGTCAGCTTCGAGGACCTCGGCGGACGCACGAAGCTGACGACCAAGTCCCTGTTCCACACGACCGAGGAGCGCGACGGCATGCTCTCCTCGGGCATGGAGACGGGACTGAGCGAATCACACGATCGGCTTGCCGAGCTGCTGGCGTAGCTCAGTACGGAAAGGCGAGCGCCGCCGGGGCTCTGCCTTCGACGGCGGCGCACAGCTCGACCATGCTTACGTCAAGTCCGGTGGCGATCCGGCGCACCGTGTTCCAGCCGGGCACAGCCTGCCCGAGTTCGATTCGCGCAAGCGCGCACGGGGTGATCCCGCAGCGGAACGCGAGCGCTTCCCGGGTGATGCTGCGTTCGGCGCGAAGCCGGCGCAGCGTCGCCGCCAGCTGAGGGTCGGGAGTCGAGGAGCGGATCACGACCAAGGCTCCGAGCGCGGCGAGGGTCTGCGCTCGGTCGGAACCCACAGGCCGGTCAGCAGCTCGTCGATCGTGACGTCGAGACCGTCCGCGAGGATGTACAGCGTCGTCAAGCGCGGCTCCACCAGTCCCTGCTCGACTTTGCCGATCTCTGTGCGGTGCAGCTGTGTGACGTGGCAGAGCCGTTCCTGGGACACGCGCGGGCGCTTGGCGGTCCGCACGCGACGAACGTTCGCGCCGAAGCCTTCGAGAAAGCGGGCAAGCTCCGCCTTGTAGTCCTCCATCGTGCTCATCGCCCCACTCTTCCTGCCGCAAGAGAGGAATGCGACCGACGTCCATCGGCCACACGGCCAAGTGGTTGACATCCATCTGCCACTCGATTGACTGACGGACATCTGTCTACACGCTGGGCAGCGGCGGGTCGACCTCCATCCATGACGACGATCGATCCACCCGAGCCCATACGAACATATGTTCGCATACCGAGCGCCAGATTGACACGCCGGCTGGCCGTCTGTTATCCCTTCGGACGGCTCCAGCCGCTGACGAGCAGCGGCGGCCGCTCCGGAGGTCGTCATGGATGAGCGCAGCGAGCACCGAAGGTCAGGCGGCGCACGCAGGCGCGCTCACGGGCACTCGAGCGCCCGCCCGCCGCGGCCCGGACGACGGCTCGCGGGCGCTGCGCTGCTGGCGCTCGTGGTCCTGTCCGTGCTTGGGATCCGCGTCGCGGTCGAGGTCTCGACGGCTGCCGGGCAGAGCGGGCTGGTGCGGGTCGGTGCGGCGCCTCGGCTCCCGCGCGGCGCTGTCGATCTTGGACCCGCACCGGCTGCCGCCACGGTCTCCGGCGCGTTGCTGGTGCGCCCGCGCGATGCGGCAGCGCTGCAGAGCTTCCTCGGCGAGGTGACGAGCAAGGGCTCGCCGCTGTTCGGGCACTACCTGTCCAAGGGCCAGTTCGCCGAACGCTTCGGGCCGACGGCGGCGACCGTCGCCGCGGCCAGGGCGCAGCTCGAGAACGACGGGCTGCATGTCGGCGCCGTCACCGGCAACGGGCTGCTCGTCCGCTTCTCCGGCTCCGCCTCGCGCGTCGCGCGCGCGTTCGCGACCGGTCTGGACAGCTATCGGCTGGCCGACGGCAGGCTTGCCCGCGCGAGCACCTCCGCGCCGGCGCTGCCCGCGTCGCTCGCGAGCTCCGTCGCGACGGTCGTCGGGCTCGACGAAGTCGTGCGCCCGCATCCGCTGCTCGTGCGGCCGAAGGCGTCGCGGCGGCACCTGTACGCGCCCGCGAAGGCAGCCAAGCTCACGCGTCCGGAAGGCTCCCCGCGGCCGTGCAAAGCGGCCACCCTCGACGCCGAAGAAGCGAGCGGGCTGACCGACGATCAGATCGCCAGCGCCTACGGCGCCTTCGGCCTATACGCGCTGGGCGACACGGGCGCCGGGGTGCACGTCGGCATCTACGAGCAGGAACCGTTCGCCACCGCGGACGTCCGCCACTTCGACAGCTGCTACTTCGGCGCGGCCGCCGCGTCGAGCATGGGCGCCCGGCTCAGCGTGATCCCCGTCGAAGGCGGCTCGCCCCAGGGCGCCGGCGAAGGCGAGGCGATCCTCGACGTCGAGGACGTCTCCGCGATGGCGCCGGGCGCGAGCATCGACGTGTACGAGGCGCCCGAATCGATCGCCGGCGAACTCGCGGAGATCACGGCGATGATCGACGAAGACCGCGACCGGATCATCACCTCGAGCTGGGGCGAGCCGTGCGAGCAGGAGGCCGAGGACGGCGAGCCGGGCGTGCAGCAGGCCGAGAGCTTCCTCTTCCAACAGGCGGCGGCGCAGGGCCAGACGTTCCTGAACGCCGCGGGGGACACCGGCAGCGACGCCTGCGAAGAAGCGCACCGCGAAGTGGTTCCACAGCCCGGACAGAACCCCCTGTCGACGACCGAACTCGCCAGCCAGCCGTACGTGCTGGCGATCGGCGGGACGACGATCACCGACGCCGCCACGCAGCCGGCGCAGGAGCACGTCTGGAACGACGGGCCGGAAGGAGGCGGGGGCGGCGGCGGCATCTCGCAGTCGTGGGCGATGCCCAGCTGGCAGCGCGACGCGAGGGTGCCGGGGATCGCGCTGCCGGGGAGCGCCGACTACACGAGCGCCGCGAGCGTCGAGCAAGCCGCGGGCTATCCGACGGGCTTCTGCGACGCGACGCTGCCGGGAGCCGAAGCGACGACGCCCTGCAGGCTCGTGCCGGACGTCTCGGCGCAGGCGGACGAGTACACCGGAGCGCCGACCTTCTACAGCAAGGCGTTCAAGGAAGAAGGCTTCGCCAACGGCTGGACGACGATCGGCGGGACCTCCTCGGCCAGCCCGATCTGGGCGGCGATGCTGGCGCTCGCGGACGCGTCCCCGACCTGCAGGGCGAGCGCGTCGACGTCCTCGGGCGTCGGCTTCGTCAGCCCGCTGCTGTACGCGATCGCCTCGAACCCGGCCGCGTACGCCGCCTCGTTCAACGACATCACCGAAGGCAACAACGACGTGTACGGCCTGGCCGGCGACAGGACGTTCCCGGCGACGAGCGGCTATGACGCGGCCTCGGGGCTGGGCTCGCCGCGGCTGACGGGCCCTGGAGGCGCCGCGGGCCTCGCCTACTACCTGTGCAGCTACGCCGCGCAGTCCAGCAGGCCGGCCGTGACCGGGCTCTCGCCGAGCTCCGGGACGACGGCGGGCGGCGAGGGCGTGACGGTCACCGGCACGGGCTTCGAAAGCGCCGGGGTCGCCGACGTGGCGGGCGTGCAGGTCGGCGCCTGGCACGCGCCGGCCGGCGCGGTACACGTGCTCAGCGCCACCTCATTGACGCTCGCGCTGCCGCCGGCAATCGACACGCTGCCGGCGGGCGCGCCGGCGCCGCAGGACGGCGCCGGGCCGGCCGAGGTGATCGTGACGCTCGAGGATGGGCAGTCCAGCGCGCCCGGTCCACCCGCGACGTTCGAGTACGTGGACGCCAACCACACGGGCGCCCTGCCGAGCGTCACGGGCCTCAGCCCGTCCGGCGGCAACGAGAGCGCGCCGGCGGCGGTGACGATCCTCGGCTCGGCCTTCACGGGCGCGAGCGGCGTCAGCTTCGGCGGCGCAAGCGCCACGACGTTCAAGGTGCTCAGCGACTCGGAGATCCTCGTCACCCCTCCCCCCTACTCCTCGCACCCCGAATGCGCCCCGCTCCCCGGCACGGGCGTGTACGCGGGCGAGAACGCGGCCAACGACATCTGCCAGGCGCAGGTCGTCGTCCACGGCGCGGCGGGGGCCAGCGCGACGGCGCCGATCCTGGCGCCGTTCGAGGGCTCCCCCACGTTCGAACAGGACGGCGCGCCGCAGGCGCCCCCCGGCTGCGGCTGCGAGGTGTACCCCGCGCCGACCGAGTTCGACTACGCCCCCGCGCCGACGATCACGTCCGTCTCGACCTCGGCGGGAGCGGCGAGCCTTGCGAGCGAGGCGGGCGAAACGCTCGTGACCGTCCACGGCAGCGGCCTCTCGCGCTTCACGTTCGACTACGCCTTCTTCGGCAAGCCGGGCCTGGAAGCGTCCGTCGACAGGGAAATCGCCTTCCAGAGCGGCACCGAGATCCAGATCCTCGCGCCCGCGATCGCCGAATCGGCGGCCACGGCCACCGTGGATCCGACGAGCGTGCCGCTGTCCGTGCGCACGCTCGCCGGCGAATCGGCGCAGACGCCGGTGCGGTACGCGGGCGTTCCGAACGTCTCGGGCGTCGAAAGCACGGCGAGCAGCGTCCGCTTGAAAGGCATGAGCGGCGCCGCCGACACGGGCGGCACGCCGATTCGGATCACCGGGGAAGGGATGCTCGGACAGGTCACCGCGGTGCGCTTCGAGGACAGCCAGAGCCCGCCATCCGAAGGCACCAACTACTCCTTCACCGCCGCCGGCGACACGCAGCTGAGCACACAGACCGTCTCGCAGAACCCGGCGCTGGCCGACGTGCGGGTGTGCACGGTCACCGGCTGCAGCACGACGTCCGACGCGGATCTGCTGTTCCTGTACCCACCCGGCCAGCCGCGGGTGGAATCGCTCGAGCCCCGCTCCGGCCCCGCGAGCGGGGGCACGGCGGTGGCGGTCCACGGCGAGAACCTCGGCTGCCCGCTGGCGGTCGCGTTCGGGAGCAACGAAGCGGAGTCGTTCACGCCCGTGCAGGCGCTGCTCGCGTGCGGCTCGACGAGCGCGGTGGACGCGGTCTCGCCGCCCGGGAAGGCGAAGACGAAGGTGCCGGTGACGGTGACGACGGCGGAGAGCTACTTCACCGGCGGCGGCGACGCGCCGACGAAAGCGCTGTTCGCGTACACCGGGCCGTAGCTCGGGTCCCGCCGGCCGGCAAAGCCCGGCGGGCGCCGCGCTCGTACATTCGTCCAGAAATCCGCCGCGAAGCGAATTTCGCTTCCATCCGCCGGCGCGGACGCGCACACTCCGCCGCGATCGAACAACTCTGAACGGGCAAACCCGTCGTGAGGCGGGGTCGCAAAGTCAGGGGTCTCATCGAGACAGCCCGACTGCACTCAAGGCAAGGAGGCCGCATGTCGCAGTCGAGCCGATCCGACCGTACCCCCGCCCGAGCAGAGATCGACAACCGTCGGTGGGCCCGCCTCGCGCGCCGCGCGAGCGCGGGCGACGGTTTCACGTTGCCGGAAATACTCGTCGTCGTCCTGATCGTCGGCATCCTCGCCGCCATCGCCATCCCGACGTTTCTCAGCACGACCGCGAAGGCGAGCGCCGTGTCGGCCAAGGAACTAGCTCGCAACGCGGCGACGGCGGCGGAGACGATCGCGCTCGACCACGGGGGAAGCTACGCGTACGTCACGCTCGCCGAAGTCGCCGCCGAGGAGCCGGCGATCCCGGTCGCGCCGAGCAAGGACCACGCATACCTCAGCGCCACGACCCACGGCGAAGACGAATACTCGGTGACCGCGACGGCCACCAACGGCGACGAGCTGACGCTCACGAGGAACGCCGACGGGACGACCAGCCGCACCTGTCACAGCCCGATCCCCAACACGAGCTGCTCTGGAAGCGAAAGCTCGGGCTGGTAGCGGCCCGGCGCGGCGCGGCGCGGCGCGGCGCGGCGCGGCGCGGCGCGGCGCGCACCCGCTGGCGGGGCGCGCCCCGCCAGCGGCTCAGCCGGCGAGCAGTGCCTCGAGCTTGTCGAGCTGACTGCCCCAGCCCGCCCGCGCCATCGGCAGCAGCTCCTCGGCGCAGATCATGCGCGAGGTGACGATCACCTTCGTGCGGCTGTCACCGAGGTCGAGGAGCTCGACGGTCGTCTCGCCGGACTCGATCATCG
The DNA here is from genome assembly GCA_963735705.1 of uncultured Solirubrobacteraceae bacterium. Taxonomy (GTDB): domain Bacteria; phylum Actinomycetota; class Thermoleophilia; order Solirubrobacterales; family Solirubrobacteraceae; genus Palsa-744. The sequence continues at coordinate 23,958 of CAVTLZ010000007.1, read as the reverse complement.
GGTGATCGGTGCTCTCCTCGCCAAACGACAGGCGCTCGGGCGGCTCGACGATCCGGAAGTGCCCGTCGCTCGGATACTCCTGGCCGTCGGGGCCGACCATCGTCAGCCGGCAGACGCCGCCCGGCCGCAGGTCGAACTCGATTTTCTCGCGGGGTGTCGTGAAATGCTCAGGCCCCCACCACCTGGTCACCTCGTCGGGGTCGGTCCACACCCGCCATACGAGGTCGCGGGGCGCGTCGAGCTCGCGCTCGATCGCGATCGTGCGCTCCACCATCACGAACTCCTCAGTCATCGTCGTCTGCCTTTCGTTGTATGTCCTGGAGGTGCTGCGCGAGGCGGTCGAGGCGTCCCTCCCATGTGCCGCGGTACTGCTCCAGCCAGCCGTCCACCTCGCGCAGCGGCTCGCCGTGAAGTCGCGACGGGCGCAGCTGCGCCGTTCGCCCGCGTGTGATCAGCCCGGCGCGCTCGAGCACCTTCAGGTGCTTGGAGACCGCCTGCACGCTGAACGGGAACGGCTCGGCGAGCTCGTTGACGGTGACCTCGCCGTCGCGTGCGAGCCGGTCGAGAATCGCCCGGCGCGTGGGGTCGGCAAGGGCCGCGAAGGTGGTGCTGAGCTGATCGGTCGCCATCATTATTCAACTATTGAGTTTAGCAACTAGTTGGTTGAATAGCAAGCCTGGACAGAGCCCGCTCTTCAGCGCGACGGGTTCATGGGGAGCGGCGACCGCGCGCGTCAGCCGGCGAGCAGCACACGCGGGGAGTCGGCGCCACCGCTCATCCTCACACCGGTCTCCTGCGCGCCCTGGTAGTCGGCGATCGTGACCACGTGCTCGGGGCCGCCGGCCAGCTCGACGAGCGCGGGAAGGGCGGCGCCGACGTCCAGCAGGGCGAGCGTGCGCGTGGCCGTCTCGACGGCGACCGGCAACCCCGCGGCGCCGGCGAAGTCCAGCGACGGCGGGATGCGGGCGTAATGCGCGAGCAGCGCGAAATCGGCGGCGCCGTTACCGCCATCCACGGAGCCGAACACCTCGTCGCCGACGTTGACATCGGTGATGCCGTCGCCGAGCTCGTCGACGACGCCGGCGACCTCCAGGCCGCCGAAGCTCGCGAACTGGATCGCTCTCATCCGCGCATTGTAGGTCGCAGCCGAGTTCTCCATCGACCACTGGGGGAACGCATCGAGCGGACGGGGCTAGCCGTTCAGGGGATGACGAACATGGTGTGTCCGACCGGGATTTCGGCGCTCTGACCCGGTAGGTCGGGCACCGGCTCGGCGCCGGACGGCCCATCGACCGTGACGTAGCCGACGGTGATGCGCGTGATGCCCGGACATTCGGCATCGACGAACTCTGTGTAGCGCACGCGCTGCCCGGCGCGGAGGTTCGTCTGCGTGGGACCGAAACCACCGGCTCCGCCCCCCGGGCATTGCGGGTTGCGGGGGTCAGCCGGGTCGCTGGTGTCGATCTCGTAGTGGCTGTCGAAGTTCGTGACCGCGGCGCGGGCGGTGAATTCGACGACCAGGAGCAGCTCGGGCGGGCCGAAACGCATGTCGATGCGCCGGTAGCCGCGTGGTACCCGGCCGCCGCACGGCACGGTCTGCTGCGCCTTTTCGCAGTAGAACCTGGCCGGCTCGACGTGGGCGGAGACCCTGCTCGCGAGTTGCCGGGCGGTGACATGCCGGCTGGGAGCCGCGACATAGCCCACGGCGGGACAGGTGGACTGGCTCCCAAACCGGCGCTGAGCGGGCGTGGGGACGTCGCAGCTCCTGCCCCCGCGGTAGTCGACCGCGCGGATCACTTCGTATGGGACAAGTTCGGGTCCGCCGGTGCTGAAGGATTCGTTCCTGGTGCAAACCAGGGCCCCAGGCGCGCATTGGGTCTTGCGGTGCGGCAGGACGATCAGATAGGCCCCCTCGGTTCCGGCCGTCGGGTTGGTGCCACCGCCGCCCGTCGCAGTGCGGGTGATGCTGGCCGCGTCCGGGCCGAGCAGTCCGAAGTAGACATCCCGCAGCTCCGTCGGCGGACACGACGTCTGTCGGGACGACGCCGTGTAGCAGCCGCCTGACGTGTGCTGCTGATCGCGGGCGAGCGCGCTGGCCGGCGTGCCATGGAACTGTTCATTGACGAACGCGTCCCCGCGGGCGTCGTCGGTCCCACAGCCGACGCCGTCGAGGAACTCGCTCGAGAACGGATGGAAGGCGCCATCGTCGGCGAACGCCCCGTCTCGGCCGAGGACGCCGAGGCGGCCTGCCACGACGCGCCCGAACTGGACGCAGGTCAAGCCGCGGGTGGTCTTCAGCACGCGCAGCCCCCAAGGCGGACCGCCGTCGGGGTCCGGGACCCGCAGCGGCAGGAGGTGCACGCTCCCGGGGATCACGGCGCCTTCGTAGGCGTTTGGGATCGCCGGAACGGGCGTCCCGACCGGAGCGCCGGTCCTGAGGACTCCGCTCGCCGCCAACGCGGAGCCGGTCGCGACCAGGCCCGCCAGCGCGACGATCGCGGGCCGCGAGAGCCGCGGCCGGATCCGCAGATACCAGGGCAGATGCGAGCGACGAGCGACGGCGCCGCGAAGCTCCTGCTGAACACGTCCGAAGTAGTCGTTCACGTTTCCTCCAGCTGGGACCTGAGGGTCTTCAGCGCGCGGCTGACGCGCTGACGGACGACGGACTCAGAGCAGCGAAGCTCCGATGCGATCTCCGGATATGGCCGCTCGTGGAGAACGCGCTCGGTGAGCGCACCGCGAAGGGTCTCCGGCAGCCCTTCCACGAGCTCGATGACGGTCGCGTCGAGGCTCGCGAGCTCCTCGACACGTTCGAGATCGGCGTCGGTGAGCGAGACCGGCTCGGCCCCGATCCGCCGTCTGGAAGAGTCCTCGACCCGACCGCGGCGCTGGCTTTCGCGAAGCTTGTTTCGCGCGATCCCGAGCAGCCACCCCGCCACGGACCCTCGCTCGGGACGGAACCTGCGCGCGGCGGTGAGCGAGGCTGCGAAGACCTCGGCGCTCAGATCGGCGGCCACCTCGCGGTTGCCGGTCGCGTGCACCGACCACCGAACGACCAACGGCAGGTAGCGGACGTAGAGCTCGTCGAAGGCGTCAGCGTCGCCCCGTCCGACGGCGGCCACCAGGGCCGCGTCTCGCTGCTCGTCTTCTTCAGCCATCTACAGGCAGGTTTGCGGGAACCGCCGTCTTGTGACATCGAGGCCATGCCACTCGTATCCAAGAGCCACGAGGCGATCCGCGCCTTCAGGCGGTCCCGAAGCCCACCGGCGAAAGCACCGCCGCATCGCGACCATCGGCTCGTCGAGCGCGATGGTGGGCCTCAGCAGACAAGGTCATTTCGGCTACATTCTGCGTACTGGATGTATGCCATTATGTCGGCGCATGCGGCATGTCCGGTCTCCGACTACGAGCCCCGCTGGGATTCTCTCTGTGGAGCTAAAGCCCGCAGAGCAGAGCAGCGATAGACCAGCTCGACGTGGCCCCTATGACTTTCACGAATCGATGTTGGTAGATGACGCGCTTCAACGCCGCCTCGGTTTTACGAATCATGCGCTCGAGCGGTTCGCGCAGCGTGCCGGCTTGCCCGGCCGCCAGACGAGGATGTCGCTCGAGCCGGTGCTCCGCGACCTCCTGAACCAAGAGGGGCGCGTCGTGGCCGAACGCCCGCATTGGGCGCGATCGCGAAACACCGCTGACGGCTACGTACAGGTCGGGGACTGGCTTCTGTTGATTTGCCGCCATGACGAGCTACGGGCAAACGGGCTAACGGTCGTCACGATCGTCAATGGAGCAGAGGGCACCACCTGGCAGCGGGCGCTTCAAGCAGGGTACATAGGCACGCCGCCACCACAGGACCAGCGACCACCGCGGAGAATACCGGTGAGCGTTTGGCAAAGCATTCGGATCGGCATCAGCACCAAGAGAAGCTCTGAAGGGCCCGGTCTGATTTCGCGAATCGTCAGTGCGCACAGCGCCCGACGTGCCGATGCAAGAGCGCTTCACGACGATGCCATGCGTCTGCACCGCGAGCGCCTGGCTGCCTATGACAACGCGCGCCGGCAGGCGCGCGAGAACCACCGCCGTCGCCATGCCTGACAACGCGATGACCATCGAGTCAGACGTAGACGCGCTCGTGACTGCGGCCAGGGCGGAGAGACCGCGATGACAGCAAGGACTCACGGCTTCACCTTCTATGAACTGCTCGGCGTCTCCGAGACCGCAGACACTGCGGCGATAACCCGTTCATACCATAAGCTGGCGAAGCTCTACCATCCAGACAGCAATCCCGATGGCGGCGCCCAGACGGCTGAGATGTTCAAGGCCCTGGCCGTCGCATATGAAACGCTGCGCGACGACAGTCTTCGGGCCGCTTACGATGCCAACCTTCGCTCAGAGTCAGGCCGATCGTCTACTGAGTCGCAGTCTCACGCATACACGCCTCCGCCCAAATCTCCGCCCAAATCTGAGCCCAAAGAGCCTCCGCGGACCTACGCGGACTACAGCTTTCGGTCGAGTACGCCGTTCACCGCAAGCGATGTCATCGACGGCCTGAAAGGGCTCAACCGGCGTGGCAGAATTGCCTTCTGGTGGAGCCCGAGCCTGCTCTGCTTGCCGTTCTTTGCCTGGCTAGAAGCGCGGCGAATCACCGGCAACAGGCAATACACACGATACGTCCTCGCCTATCTCATAGCCCTGTTCGTGATTGGCGCGACGGGCGTGTCAGCCCTCGTTGCGCTGTATTGGATCGGCGGCATTGCACATGTGGCCCGGCAACACCGCGTCGTCAGGGCACAAGCCATCGCAAGACTAGCGAGCCGCGCTAGGTAGCACTCTTTCGCATCAGGCCGGCGGACCATTGATCGTCGGACTGTCGACGCGCGCGTTGGCTGCGTTTAGAGCGCCTAACAAAAAGAGGTTTTGGGATGCTGTTGTCGTAGACGGTGTCTATGGCGAAACCTTTGGTCAGTGATGGGTTGTGGGCGCGGATCGAGCCGTTGCTTCCGCAGGTGGAGCGTCGGTTTCGCTATCCGGGGCGTAAGCGGCTTGATGACCGGCAGGTCCTGACGGGGATCTTGTTCGTGCTGAAAACGGGGATTCCGTGGGAGGATCTGCCGCAAGAGATGGGTTGCGGGTCGGGGATGACGTGCTGGCGGCGGCTGCGGGACTGGAACGACGCCGGCGTGTGGGAACGGCTGCATCAGACGCTGTTAGATGAGCTGCAGGACGCTGGCCAGCTCGACTGGTCCAGGGCGGTGGTTGACAGCTCGCACGTGCGGGCAAAAGGGGGGGCGAAAAGACAGGCCCCTCGCCCGTCGACCGGCGCCGGCCGGGCTCAAAGCACCACGTGATCTGCGAGGGGCGGGGCGTCCCTCTGGCCGTGACGTTGACCGCGGCGAACCGCAACGACATCACCGAGCTCGTGCCGCTCGTCGACAGGGTCCCGCCGACTGGCCGCTACGGCAAGTTCCGCCCCAAGACGCTCCTCGCCGACCGCGCCTACGACAGCCGCCGCCACCGCCAAGCACTCAAGGAGCGCGGGATCACACCCCGGATCGCCAAACGCAACACCGAGCACGGCTCCGGGCTCGGCAAAGACCGCTGGGTAGTCGAGCGGACCATCTCCTGGCTACACCGCCAGCGTCGCCTGGACCGCCGCTACGAGCGGCGCGCTGACATCCACGAAGCGTTCCTCACCCTCGGCGCCGCCCTCATCTGCCACCAACAACTACAACACTCATTCTGTTAGGCACTCTTAGGCGTCATGGGGTCGGATGGCGATGGTTACGCGGCTGAGGGCGCATGTGCGTCCGTCATCGTCGGAGATCTCGACGTCCCAGACCTGTGTGGTGCGGCCGCAGTGGCGCTGTCGGCCGACGGCGCGGGCGCTTCCGTGGGCGATTGGGCGGATGAAGCTGGTGTGGTTCGATAGGCCGAGCGCGGTGCTTCCCTCACCCGCGACCGACACGACTGCCGCAATCGTCGCGATCGACTCCGCGATCGTCGCGTAGAGCCCGCCGTGAACGATGCCCGTGGGCTGCTTGTGCTTCTCGGCGATGTGGACATGAGCGGCCACCTCGCGGTCGCTCAGAGCGTCGAATTCCAAGCCGTACAGCCGGTCGAAGCCGGTGACCATCCAGCGATTCAGATCTTCGATCGTGGGACGAACGGCCGTTGTGGCGCCATCCATGTCAGGTGAGCCCATCTTCCTTCACCTCCGCCTAGTACGATATGACAAGCTGGATACATCCAAACAGAGGATGTCTCATGCCACAATCGGATTCATGGAACCGGTCCCGTTGGCCCGATCGGGGCCCACCGCGCCTCTCGGGCAGCACATGAAGCTCAAGCCGACCTCCTACCTGATGCTCGGGATGCTGCGCCTCGGCGCGCGCTCGGGCTACGCGATCAAGAAGACCGCGGATATCTCAACGAAGTACTTCTGGCCGACATCGCTGGCACAGGTGTACCCCGAGCTCGCTCGCCTCGAGGACGCCGGACTCGTGAGCCGCAGCGACGACTCGCATGGAGCACGCACACGCTCGGCCTACGAGCTCACCGAGGAAGGTGAGACCGCGCTGCTCGCGTGGCTGCGCTCGCCACGCCAAGCGCCGGTGCAGGTCCGCGACGAGGGGCTGCTGCGCCTCTTCTTCGCCGACGCGCTACCACCAGAAGACCAAATCGCAGTGGTCCGGCGACTTCGCGAAAACGACCAGGGCGCGGCGACCTGGCTACGCGGAGAGATCGCACCCGTTGCCGACGCCGCCAGGCATACGGGCACACGCTTCCCCGCGCTCGTCGCAGAGCTCAGCGCCGACATCTACGCCTACTCCGCCGAGTGGCTCGCACGACTCGAGGCGGAGCTCGAAGCAGAGCTCCCCGAGCCTGACGCCCAGATCGGCTCGTGACAGCTCGGCACACGCTGCATGCCGCTGCCTCGACCTACGCGCTCCAATCGGGGCTGTGGGCGTGACGGGCGAGCACCTTCAGCCTGCCGCCACCATAGGGAAGACTCACCACATCGCTGTCGTTGGGGTCCGGGCCGCCGGTGGTGGCCAGGACCCGCCGCCCGTCGCGCGAGAGCCCGTAGCCCACCAGACCCTGAGCGGGCGTCCCCACCCTTCGCACCCGGCCGGTGGATGCGTTGACGGTCTCCGCGTAGCTGGTGTCTTGGCCGACCCAATCGGCGAGCAGCCGCATGCCATCCGAGGAGAAGGCCACCGGCGTGAGACCGGCCTGCAGGTAGCCGGGGTTCGTGTGGGTGAGCCTGTGGAAGTCCGTTCTCGCGGGCCTCATCAAATAGAGATCCTGCTTGGGAGCGTCGTTGGGCCGTGCGGACTTGCGAGATTTCGCGAACACGATCGAGGTACGGCTCCACAGCGCCGCGAAGCTCCGGCGATCTTCGGTCAGGCGCCTGACGCGACCGGTGGCCAGCGCCACGATGTAGAGGTCGGTGTTCAGCTTGACGGTGGGCGCGCGCGTGTATAGGACCCGCGAGCCATCCGGCGAGAAGTCGGCGCCGAAGAAGTCGTATCCGCTGGCCAGCGTGCGCAGGATCCGGCCTGACGCGACGTCGATCCACACGAGGTGCTTGGTCCCGATTTCGCTGGGACCGATCACCGCCACCAGCGTCTTGGAGTCGGGCGACCAGGCGACGGTCGGCTCGTCCTGCCAGCCGGAGGCGATCAGCACTCGCGTCGCGCCGCCGGCCGCGGAGATCACCGCGAGCCCGTGTGCGGACGCGTAGGCGACCAGCTTGCCGTCGGGTGAGACGTGGGGCGCGCTACCAAGCGTCAATCGGCGGGCGGCGCTGCCGTCGTCGTGCGCAGCCCACACCCATTCGGGCCGCGGAATCTTGGGAGGAGCCGTGGGGAAGCCGCCGGTCACGTAAGCGAGCGTCGCGCCGGCAACGGGCACGAGCGCCAGGTACGCCAACAGGCCGAGCCCGAATCCAACCGCGAACCGCCAGCGGGCCGACATGCGCGAGGGGGGTCCAAGCATTTCCATTGCGCCAACATCTCGCGTCCGCCCCATGGCGTCATCGGTGACCTTCACCCGGTCGCCGCGGGGAACTACGGAGCCGCGGGCACTCAAGCGAAAGGCGTACCATCGCCTATGTTCTTCGTCTCCTGCTCGATCGAGCGTTGGGGTTTCATCGGTTGGACGGTCTGCGACGATCTGGTTCCGGTCCCGGCGTGAGCGATTCGCCGGATGCGCCTGACTCCGCGCCTGCCTCGGCGTCGCTCGCTTGGCTGGCGGCGCGCCGCGAGCAGCGGCGCAAGGCTGCGGCCAAGCGCAGGCGGCGACGCCTCCTCCTCTTGATCGGGACCCCTTTGCTCGGCCTGTTCGCCTGGGCGCTCACGACCTACGCGATCTGGATGCTGAAACCGACGAGCATGTCGTTCAGCGCCCGCAGCGTCGAGTGGGTGAGAGCCGAGGTGCCCTTCGGAAACACGATCGTCGACGACATCGAGAACATCTACTACACCGCGAACGCGCCGAAGAAGGGCGGACCCGCGCCGAAGCGCCTGCCGGCGGTCGGGCTGAGCCAGCCGCGCAGCAAACGAACCGCGCCCTGGCCGCCGCCTATCAAGCCGGTGTTCGCGCATCCGCTGCCCGAGGAAGGGATCTGGAAACCGGCAGCGCCGCCTGTCGACGGCGGCCCACCGGTGCTGGTGACGACCTTCCGCCCCGAAGCCGAATATCCGGAGCTGATCGCCTACGTGGCCTGGTTCGACCACACACGCACCGCGATCGCCTACTACCCGGGCCGCTACGAGCCGCCCAACGCGGCCGTGCGCGGGCCAATGATGGTGCCCTACGGCCAGCGCTGGCGGCTGCTCGCGACCTTCAACGGCGGCTTCACCTACGAAGACGGCGAAAACGGCTCGACCGTCGACGGCCGGGTCAACGAGCCGCTCAAGGACGGCAAAGCCACGCTCGTCGGCTATCGCGACGGTCGCGTCGCGATCGTCAAGTGGAACGGCGGCGCGAACGCGGGACCGGACGTCGCGTGGGCGCGCCAGAGCCTTGCGCCGATCGTCTGGAACGGGCGCCCGAACCCCGCGCTGAACGACAACCCCAACAGCCCGGAATGGGGGTTCACGCTCGGCGGCGTGACGCGCGTGTGGCGCACCGGCGTCGGCATCGATCGCCACGGCGACCTGATGTTCGTCGCTGCCGAAGGCCAGACGGTGATCTCCCTCGCGAAGACCCTCCAGCACATCGGCGCGGTGCGCGCGATGGAGTTCGACATCAACCCCGATTGGCACACGCTGATCACCTACACCCACGACCACGGGCTCGTCCCGAGGATGGTCGAGCCCCAGCCGAACCAGTCGGCCGATCGCTACCTCGCCCCCGACGATCGTGACTTCTTCGCCGTCTACCGGCCTCTACCCGGCCCGGTCACCGTCCCCTTCAAATAGGACGATCACGCCGGCTTCGGCGAAGCAAGTCCGCCCTCGATCGTCCGCCCGAGGCGATCCCCGTTCGCGGACACAAAGGCGCAAGACACCCCCGCAAAGGGGCGGGGCGGCGCCGCTGTCACTGGCGTGAGATGCCAAGCGCAAGGCGGCCAACCCCATGACTGCGAACCAACCGCTGAGTCCTGTTCCTCGCGGGCGTCTCTACATCAGGCCGTGCTGCATCGCGAACAGTGTCGCCACCGAGCGATTGGTGGCGCCGATCTTGGCGTAGATGTGCTCGATGTGCGCGCCGACGGTCTTCGGCCTGATCCCCAACTCGAGAGCCACCTGTGCCGACGTCTGTCCACGGGCGATCAGCCGCAGGACTTCGAGCTCGCGCGGCGTGAGATCTGCGGGGGCGGCATGGCGCTGCGGTCGGTGGCCTCCAGCCGCGAGGACGGCCTCGACGGCGCCTGCGTCCAGTCTTCCCTCTCGCACCTCGGCGCGCAACTGTTCGGCGGCGTCGCGTGCCGGCAACGCCGGTCTATGCGGTCGCGCTTCACGGAGCGCTTGATAAACGTCGGCGGCGGCCAGCACACGCGCCGGCGGCGCGATCGCCGCGCCTGCGAGCCCGCGCGCATAGCCGCTGCCGTCGAGTCGCTCCTGGCTGGCACAGGCGACGTCGGCGAGCTCAGCAAGGCTGCCGTGGCGAAGGACACGGTCTGTCAGGTACGGATAGAGCTGCATCCGCTCGCGCTCGGAGACCGACAGCGTCCCCTGCTTGTCCCAGATGGTGTTGGCGACGCCAGCGCGACCTAGCGAGTGCACCAGCCCGGCGCGGCGTAGCAAAACCGTGTCCGGCTCTGGCAGCCCAAGCCGCCGAGCGGCGGCCTCCGCCAGCTCGGCGACGGCGCGTGAATGGCCCGCGAACCACGGCGACTTGAGATCGGCGAAGTCGCCAAGCGCCTCCAACGTGACCTCCAGCGACTCGGAGCTCAAACGTGCGCGCGCCGGTTCGCCTGCGATTACCGCCGTCCAGGACTCATCCTCGAGCGCTCCGAGCGTCTCGGCGATCGACGGCGTGAGGACCTCGACAAGCATGGGGTCGAGGGTCGAGCCTGCGTGACGTTCGAGCATCGCCCGCGCCCCCTCGATGCCATCGAGGCGATGCTCCGCCTCGAGCCTCCAGCAGATCGCGAGTATCCGCGCCGGTAGCGCGATCTCCTCGCCGGCGAGGCCTGCCGGAATGCCCTTCCCATCCCAGCGCGCGAACTTCTGCTTGAGCGGCACGCTCACGATGTCGCCCAAGCCGAGACGCTCGGCGAAGCGCGCCGCGATCGCGCAATCCGCGACGAACCCCTCCATCACCGCCCGCATGCCCGTGCGCACCAGCTGGGCGCGGGCGCGGGCTCGGCGCGCGGGGCCGCCGTTCGATCCAGCTCTGGCGAGGAAGTACCTAGGCAGCGCGAGCTGAGAGGTGCCGAGGTCGTAGAGGCCCCGGCGCAACGCGATGTCATCGCCAAAGATTCGTGACATCTCGTGTGAGTCGGCGGTGCATCCGACCATCGCCAGCAACACGACCCAGAAGACCGACGCCCGCGTTGACTCGTCCAGGTCAAGCAGCTCCGTGAGCCGCGTCGCGATCAAGCACGAGCGCAGGCCGTGCTCCATCGGCTGCCCCAGCCCTAGATCCGACGCCAACGAGAACGCCGCTACGACTTCCGCCAATCGCGGCGAGGCCTGCTCGGACTGAGGCACGCGCGTCGCCTGATCCACGCCCCCGACCCTAGCGGAAGCGAACGGCGGTATTGGGAGTTCTCCCGATGTGTGGACGCCGACGAAGCGGCACGCTGGACGGCGTCAGCGAATCACCAACACAGGAGGACCGAAATGCCCAGGTACATGGTCGAGCGCAGCTTCCCCGACGGCCTCGAGATTCCGATCGCCGATGGCGGTGCCGAGATCTGCCAAACGGTCGTGCAGCGCAACTCCGAGCTCGGCGTAACTTGGATCCACTCTTACGTCAGCAACGACAAGGAGACGACCTACTGCGTCTACGACGCGCCGAGCCCCGACGCGATCAGAGCCACCGCAGCAGCAAGCGAGCTGCCGGTCGATCGCATCACAGAGGTTCACGTCCTCGACCCGTACTTCTACCACTGAGCGACGCAGCTCGATTGCCCGGCTATACGACCTGAGAAAACGGAGGACGATGATGAGAAAGACGCTCGTCAACCTCGCCACCGGACTCGAGGACCCGGAGCGGGTCACGCTCGCGTTCCTCGTCGGCGGTGCAGCGCTGGCACAGGGAGGGCTGGTGGCGATCTTTCTGACCAAGGATGCCGTGCGCCTGGCGCTGGCGGGCCACGCGCTCGGCGTCGCTTGCGACGGCTGCCCGCCGCTCTCGAGGCTGTTCGAGCAGTACGCCGACGGCGGCGGTGAGCTGCTTGCCTGTCCGATTTGCTTCAACGCGCGGCAATTGGAGGAAGGCTTACTGGTGGCGAACGCGAGGCTGGCAGGCGCGACCCCGATGCTCGAATGGATCGGTGACGATGACGCAATCGTCTTCAGCTACTGACGAGGCGGCTCTGGGACTTGCCTTCGCCCAGGCGCTCGCTAGCGGCGAACTCACAGCGGTCAGCGCGTTGCTGGCGCACGAGATCGACTTCTGTGCGGTGACCCCGCGACGGACATGGAAGGCTTCCAGCGATAAGGAGGTGCTCAAGGTTTTCGGACGATGGTTTCCGAAGACGACGATCGTCGAGCGCCTCGTTGCCGTCGAGACCGACGAGATCGTGGATCGGCGGCGGCTTCGATACCGACTCCGCGGTCACGATCAAGAGGGCCGTTTCGAAATCGAGCAGCAGGCATACCTCGGCGCCCGCGACGGCCGGATCGACTGGATGCGGCTGCTGTGCTCGGGCTTTCGCCCGTTGTGAGGAGCGACGAAGAGCTCGGCGGGTGGAGGCCCAGGCGGAACTCGTCGATGCCCCACCGAAGATCGGCTCCTCACCCCGCCCGCCGGTAGCGGATGTGCGTGGCGAGCGGAGAGTGGAGCGCCTCGACCGGCTCGAACCCGAGGAACTCGACTCCGTCGAACAGCCGCTCGCCGGACCCGAACAGAACGGGGACCACGTCGAGCGTGAGTTCGTCGATCACTCCGGCGGCGAGCGCCTGACGGACGGTCGAAGCGCCGCCCGCGATGTCGATGCCATCCTCGCCGGCCGTCTCACGTGCCTGCGCGTATGCGGCCTCGAAGCCCTGGGTGACGAAGTGGAAGCTCGTGCCGAGCCGAGCTAGCCGACAACGACAACGAAGCCGCGCACACGCCCACGGCAGCTGATCTCGCAGCAGTCGTCGACCGACTCGACAAGGTCCTCGCGCAAGGCGAACCCGAGCAAACCAAGGCACCCCTCCGCATCCTCATCGCCGAGCTGCGCGTCAACGGCAAGACCGACATCCAGCCCACCTACCGCATCATCACGCCCGATCGCGCCATCACGGCCGGGGTTTGCGCAACGTCCGAAAAAGTGGAGACGGTGGGAATCGAACCCACGTCCGTAATCGCGTGTGGATGGCTTCTACGAGCGTAGCCGGCGCTCTGATCTCATCCCCGACTCGCCTCGCCGGCGGGGTTGTCGGGAACCAGCCTCCTTGAGCTTCCCCGGATTGGCGAAGGCGGACCGCACCGGGTGAGCCTGCTTTCTGATCCCGGCCTTCCCCGCCGCAGGCAAGCGGGGCCCGAGACCTCACGGCTTAGCTATTGACTAAGCGGCGAGGGCGTACTCGTGAGAGTCCGCACTTATGGTTTTCCCGGGTGTTTTACGAGGCCGCCCGGGACCTCGACTCGCCACCACCCCCACGAGCCGACCACGTCGAAGCCTGTCGTCCCCCAGGGATGTACTGCCCATCCATTGTACCGGGTCCCCGGTACAGGTCGGTACCGGCTGGGCGGTACAACGCCGGGCCAGCGACCGGCAGAACCCAACCCGCCCACAGACAAAAAGAGACGCGGTCCCAAGCCACTTTGAGGAACCCGGTGGGTCCGGCCCGAGGGCCTTTCCTTGCGGGTGGCGCGGCCTCACACCTCAGTGGCCTCGCTCTTTGCGGCTCGGTTCCGCGTCTGGATTCAACCTAGCCAGGGCCCCCACGCTTTGCAACCCCGGCTGGCGTTCGACCCCGCACCTTCCGGAAAAAACTCCTCGCGCGCGGGCGTGCGCGCGCACCAGCGCGGCCCACGTATGCGCCACCCCGCGCGGGCCGTGCAACGAGCCTCGCGAAGCCGTTAGGGAAGGCTTAGAAGTGCTGCCACAATGGATCCATGGAGAACCACGAGCTTTCGCTGCCGGCGGCCGCGCCGACGGTGCCTGTGGCGCAGGTGCTGCCGGGCTCCTACCCGAGCCACACGTCGACGCCGTCGAGCGCGAACCCGTTCGGCGAAGCGCGCACGCTCGTCGAGGACGATGGCCGCGCGCACCCGGTGCGCAACCTGCGCAGGCGCATCACCAGCATCCTCGCGGCGATCGGCGCGGCGATCGCGAAGTTCTTCGCGGCGATCAAGGGCTTCGTGCTGCTGCTGCCGAAGCTGAAGCTGCTGACGACGTCGGGCACGGCGCTGGTGTCGGTGGCGGCGTACAGCCTGTTCTGGGGCTGGGAGTTCGCGGCGGGGTTCGTGCTGCTGATGTTCCTGCATGAGATGGGCCACGTGATCGCGCTGCGCCGCGAGGGGATCAAGGCGAGCACGCCGATGTTCATCCCGTTCCTGGGCGCGGCGATCTTCTCGAAGTCGCTCGGCGACAACGCGCTGGCGGAGGCGCGCGTGGGGCTGGCGGGCCCGATCCTGGGCAGCCTGGCGGCGGCGGCGGTGGCGATCGTGGGCGCGATCGTCGGCAGCACGTTCCTGCTGGCGCTGGCGTACGTGGGCTTCCTGCTGAACCTGTTCAACCTGCTGCCGGTGGTGCCGCTGGACGGCGGGCGCGCGATGGCGGCGATGGCGCCGTGGATGTGGTTCCTGGGCTTTGGCGCGCTGGTGGGGCTGGTGTTCGTGTACCCGAACCCGATCCTGTTCATCATCATCCTGTTCGGCGGCATGGAGACGTGGCGGCGCTGGAAGCAGCGCAAAACCCGCTCGCTGGAGCAGGCGGCGTACTACCGCGTGGCGCCGCGCCACCGCGTGCTGGTGGGGGCGGTGTACATCGGCCTGATCGCGGCGCTGGCGTTTGGGATGTACGAGACGCACGTCCTCGTGTACGCCGGCCACAGCTTCCGCTCGATCTGAGCCGCACGGGCGGCCGTCACCGTCGCGCTTCGCGGATCCCGCGTTCCATGTCGCGCTTGGTCTCGCGCTCGCGGATCGCGTGGCGCTTGTCGTAGACGTCCTTGCCGCGCGCGAGCGCGATCTCGACCTTGGCGTTGGCGCCTGAGAAGTAGATGCGCGTGGGCACGAGCGTGAGCCCGCGCTCCTGCACGCGCGCGGCGATGCGATCGAGCTCGCGGCGGTGCAGCAGCAGCTTGCGCGGGCGCTCCGGCTCGTGGTTTTCGCGCGAGGCGGGGCCGTACGGCGGGATGTGCACGGAGTGCAGCCACAGCTCGCCGTCGCGGAATGACGCGTAGCCGTCCTTCAGCTGCGCGCCGGACGTGCGCAGCGCCTTGACCTCGGTGCCCTCGAGCACGATCCCGCACTCGAAGCGCTCGATCAGCTCGTAGCGGAAGGAGGCGTAGCGGTTGGACGCGACGTCCCCCGCCCCCACCTTGCGCTTGCCCTTGCCCTTTGCCACCCGGCGAGCGTAGATGGTCCGGCGCGATGTCGCCGCCGAACGGCGACCGATATCTATGGGCTCCGCCCTTACGGGCTCCGCTGCGGCGTTCGCAGCGACCCTACGGCGCGGGTGTCAGATCGACGCGGCCGCGGATCGTGTCCACGCGCGCCACGCGCACGTCGACGGGGCCGCCCAGGCGCAGCGTGGCGCCGGTGCGCTCGCCGTGGAGGATCGTGCCCTGCTCGTTGATCTCCCACCACTCGCGCCCGCCGTCGCGGTCCTCCGCGCGCAGCAGCCTGACGGGGAGCATGCCCTCGAACTGCGGCCCGGCGCCCTCGTCGTCTTCCAGCGCGTCGCCGGTGCCCGCCTCGCCGCCTGCGGCTTTGCCCGAGCGCGTCTGCGCCTCCCCTTCCCCGTCGAGGCCGAAGGCGATGAACGCGCCGGCGGAGATGAGCCCGGTGATCTCGCCGGCGAACGCCTGCTGGTAGCCGCGCTCGTGCAGCAGCTTCTGCAGCGCGAAGCAGCGGGCGACGTCATCGGAGTCGCGCTCGACGATCATCGCGTCGCGCTCGCGTTCGGAGGTCCACGCGCCGAGCTCGACGAGCTCGCCGGCGCGCGGCGCGGCCTGGCCGCCGCCGACGGCGGACAGCAGCGCGCGGTGGCAGACGATGTCGGGGTAGCGGCGGATGGGCGAGGTGAAGTGGCAGTAGGCGGCGGAGTGAAGGCCTGCGTGGCCGAGGTTCTTGGGCGAGTAGTAGGCCTGCTTGAGCGAGCGCAGCACGAGCGAGCTGAGCGCCTGGCGCCCGTGGCCGGCGCGGCGCACGTGCTCGTCGACGCGACGGGACATCTCGCCGAGCAGATCGGCGGCCTGCGTGGAGGACATGTGCTCGGGCAGCGGCGGCGTGGGCACCTCCAGGGAGGCGAGCTGGTCGGCGAGGCGCTCGACGCGCTCGGGCTCTGGGCGCTCGTGCACGCGATACAGGCACGGCACGCCGCGCTGCTCGAGTAGGCCGGCGACGGCCTCGTTGGCGGCGATCATCAGGTGCTCGATCAGGCGGTGGGACTCGGTCTGCGCGCGCCCGAGGATGGCGAGCACGTTGCCGTGCTCGTCGAACACGAACTCGGGCTCCTCGGAGTCGACGACGAGCGCGCCGCTGCGCTCGCGCTCGCGCTGCAGCGCGGCGGCGGCCTCGCGCGCGGCGCGCAGCGAAGCGCGCCACGGCTCGGCGGCGGCCTCGCGCCCGGCGAAGATGCGATCCACCTGCTCGTAGTCAAGACGCGCGTCGGATCGGATCACCGAGCGGTAGAAGGCGGCGCGCGCGAGCACCGCGCCGTGCAGCTCCATCTCGACGGTCACCGCCGCGCGGTCGACTCCGGGCATCAGCGAGCAGGCGTCGCTGGAGAGCGCGTGCGGCAGCATCGGCTCGACGGCGCCGGGCGCGTACACGCTGGTGGCGCGCCGGCGCGCCTCGCGATCCAGCGGCGAGCCCTCGGGCACGTGCGCGGCGACGTCGGCGATGTGCACCCACACGCGGATCGCCCCCGGCGCGCCCTGCCCGCCGCCGGCGCCGCTCCCCCGGCCGTCGGCGCTGCTCGGGCCGTCGCCGTCGATCGGCTCGGCTGAGATGGCGTCGTCGAAGTCGCGCGCGCTGATCGGGTCGACGGTGAACGTGGGCAGCTCGCGCAGGTCGCGCCGCTCGCCCGGTGAGCGCGTGACGCGCTCACCGGCGTCGCGCGCTTCGCGCTCGAGCGCGGGGTCGAAGCCGCGCGCGAGGCCGCGGTCGAGCAGCAGCGCCTCGATCACGTCGCGTGCGACGTCCGGGCGTCCGAGCGCGCGCACGACGCGCGCGCCGGCGCCGCGCGGGGAGCTCTGCACGAGCACGAGGTCGCCCTCGGCGACGCGCACACGCCCGCCGCCGCCCCGCGCGGGGCCGAGCGTCAGGCGCGCGGCGGCGCGCCCGTGCGGCGTTCGGCCGCGATGCGCCGGCCCGCCTGCGCGCCCCGCGCCCGCGCGCGCCGGCGGGCTGTCGCGCTCGCGCTGGGGGAACAGCGGCTCGGCGGTGAGGAAGCGCCCGCGGCGCTCGACGACGGCCACGAGCGCGCCCGCGGGCGCCGGGCCGCTCGGCGTGTCCTGGCGATCGGCGCCAGCGGAGCTCGCGCGCTGCCCGCCCCGCTCCCGCGGGCTCGAGCGGCTCACTTGACCTTGGCGGCGAGCGTGCTCAGGGCGACGTCGAGACCGCGCGCGGTGTCGATGACATTGCTTTGCACGCGCACTTCGGGGATCACGCCGGCGCCCTGCTTGACGCCGCCGCCGCCGAGGTTGCGCCCGTCGGGGGTGAAGTACTCGCCGACGGTGATGTCCAGGGCGCCGCCGTTCGACAGCGGCTGCTCCTCCTGGAAGACGCCCTTGCCGAACGTGTGCGTGCCGATGACCGTCGCGCGGCGGTGGTCCTGCAGCGCCGCGGTGACGATCTCAGACGAGGAGGCGGTGTTGGAGTCGACGAGCACGACCATCGGTATCGACCCGGAGATGGCCCCGCCGGTGGCGTCGAGCACCTGCGTCGGCTGCGTGCGCCCTCGCGTGGTGACGATCACGCCCTTGGCGATGAAGATGCTGGCGATCAGCTGCGCTTCCTCGACGAGCCCGCCGCCGTTGCCGCGCAGGTCGAACACGAGCCCGCGGGCGCCGGCGTGCAGCTCGTGTTCGACGGCTTCGCGCACTTCCACGTGCGAGCCGGGGCTGAAGCTGGCGAGCGCGACGACGCCGAGCTTGACGCCGTGGACGGTCCTGGTGAGGGATTCGACGACCGGCTCGGAGACGACCGCGCGGGTGATCTTGACGTCGCGGAGCCCGCGGCGATGCGCGTGTTCTGCCGGCGGCGGTTCGACGCCGAGCTGGACGTCGGTGCCGGGCAGCCCCTTGATCAGCGAGACGGCGGATTCGACGGTGCCGCCCGCGAGCTTGCGCCCGTTGACGGCGACGACCAGGTCGCCGGCCTTCAGCCCGGCGCGCGCGGCGGGCGAGGCGTCGAACACGCGCTCGATCAGCAGCCCGCGGTCGGCGGCGAGCTGGGTGGCGACGGACACGCCGATGCCGGTGAAGTGCGGGGGCGAGGTGAATTCGCGAAATTCGCTCGGGCCGAGGTAGTGGGAGAAGCGGTCGCCGAGGCTCGCCACGAGGCCGCCGATCGACGCGCTGTCGAGCTTGCTCGTGGGGATCGGCCGGTAGTAGTCGGCGGCGACCCGCCGGATCGCTTCGTCGACGACCTGCGTCTGCGGGTTGGCGACGAACGCGCTGCGCAGGAAGCCGGGCAGGTCTTCCGGATGCCCGCCCCACCACAGTCCGACCAGCAGCAGGACCGGGAGCAGCAGCGCGAGCGCGGCGTTCAGCGGCTGTCGTGGAAAACGGGACATCGACTCGGGGCTAGCGTAGCGAGGCGGCCCGCCCGGGCGCGAACCTTCTACGCTGGGGCGATGGCCAACGTGAGCACGACGACGGTTCCGGCGAACGGGCTGGGGATCCACCGCATCGGGCTGCCCGGCACACGCGCGCTGACGGTGCTGGTGGCATTCGACGCGGGCGCGCGCAACGAGCGCCCGGAGGAGAACGGGATGGCGCACTTCCTCGAGCACCTGGTGTTCAAGGGCGGCGAGAGCTATCCGACGTACACGGACGTCAACGAGACGGCCGAGCGCCTGGGCGGCGTGCTGAACGCGTACACCAGCCACGACCTGGTGGCGTTCCACATCACCGTGCGCGCGGAGAGCGCGGGGCCGGCGCTCGACCTGCTGAGCGACTTCGTCGGGCGCCCGCGCCTTGACGCGGAGGAGCTCGACCGCGAGCGCGGCGTGGTGATCCAGGAGATCAACCGCGCGTATGACCAGCCGTCGACGGTCGCCGAGTACCTGATCGACCGCGCGGCGTTCGGCGACCATCCGCTCGGTCGCACGGTGCTCGGCCCGGAGCAGAACCTGCGCAGCTTCACGCGCGAGGGGATCGTCGCGTTTCGCGAGCGCCGCTGGTCGGGCGCCCGCGGCGGCGCGTTCCTGGCGGGCAACGTCGAGCACGTGCCCGCGGAGGAGGAGCTGCAGGAGCGCTTCGCGCGCTTCCCGTCGCTGCCGGAGCCCGAGCCGTATGTGCCGGCGCCGGCGTTCGCGCCGCAGACGCTGGTCGAGCAGCGCGACACCAACCAGTCGCACCTGCGCATGATCTACCGCCCGGACGTCGCCGTGGCAAGCCCGCGCGAGCGCGCGGCGCTGTCGATCTACTCGACGCTGCTGGGCGGCTCGATGGGCTCGCGGCTGTTCGACGAGATCCGCGAGAAACGCGGCCTGTGCTATTCGGTCAGCGCGATCAACCACGCGTTCGCCGACGTGCCGATCCTGCAGCTGAGCTCGGGCCTGGAGTCGGCGAAGTGCGTGGAGGCGTACACGCGCATGCGCGAGATCGTCGACGAGCTGCGCGCGGACGGCCCGACCGAGGAGGAGGTCGCGCGGGCGCGCGCGTACGCGGCCGGGCGGCTGGTGCTGGCGTTCGAGAACTCCGGCGCGGTGGCGCGCTACGCGGCCAACCAGCAGATCGTGTTCGGCGAGGACATCGACCCGGACGCCGCGATCGCGGCGCTCGACGCGGTCACCTACGACGAGGTCCGCGAGGTCGCCGCGGGCGTCGCCGACAAGCTCGCGGTCGCGTGCGTCGGCCCGCACACCGCCGACGAGTTCTGACGCGCGGACCGGGCGTCCCGGCTGCGTGGACGCCCGGTCCGCGCGACAGCGCGATGCGTCGCGCTCGGCCTCAGCCCGGCACCTCGATCGACTGCAGGTGGTTGAACACGTCGCCTGGGTCCCAGCGCTGCTTGACGCGCTGCAGCCGCCCGTAGCTCTGCTTGTAGTAGAGCTCTTGCCAGTTCTCGAGGTCGACGTCGGGGTAGTTGACGTAGCAGCCGTCCATCACGCGGTCGGGCACGGGGCCGCGCGAGCCGTACATGTCCCCGTAGAACTCGCGAATCCACGCGAGGTTCTGTTTGTCTTCCTCGGGTGTGGGCCAGTACGCCTGGAACTGCAGCTTCATGATCGAGGAGCGCTGCGGGATGGCGGTCGCGTCGGACGCGAGCGCGTTGACCTGACAGCCGTAGGAGTCGACCTGCAGCAGCGAGCGGGGGTTGGGGTCGATGGGTTCGCCGAGGTGGCGCCACATGACGTCGATCTGGCGCTCTGGAAACGCCTCGAGCATGTACGCGGACTTGTACTTGCCCCGCTGGTTGGGCGTGCCGCCGTCGAGCTGCATCGTCGCCCACAGCCACGACAGCCCCTGCGGTTTGACGCCGGCGGCCGGCGGGCGCTGGTGGCCGACGGGCGCGCGCTGCGCGGTGGGCTTGGGCATCGCGTCCCCGATCGTGCGCGTGAACTGGTCGAGCAGCGCCGGCTCGTCGCCGACGTACTGCGCCGTGAGCACGATCTGCGAGTCCGCGCGCGCGTTCTGGGAGAGATGCAGCAGTGCGAACAGGCCGTCGTAGGGACTGCCGACGGCGCTGTTGGCGGCGAGGAAGCGGCCGAAGCTGTGGATCAAGTCGCCAAACGCGCCGCGGCTCAGTTCGCTCCAGTTCCAGGCCATGCTGACCAGGTGGGCTTCGCTGGGAGCCTTCGGCGGGTCGCGAAACCAGAAGCGGGTGACGATCCCGAAGTTGCCGCCACCGCCGCCGAGGTTCGCCCACAGCAGCTCGCGCTCGTCGGGATCGGTGGAGTCGCGGTTGACCCTGACCGCACGTGCCCGCCCGCCGGCATCGACGCACACCACCTCGACTTCGTACAGGTAGTCGATGATCAGGCCGTGCTTGCGCGAGAGCAGCCCGTAGCCGCCGCCGGTGACGTGCCCGCCGGCGCCGACCGAGTAGCAGGACCCGCCGGGGAGCGTGACCGCGTAGCGCCGGTACAGCTCGGAGTACACGTTCCACAGCGTCGCTCCGCCCTCGACGCAGTACACGCCCTCCTCCGCTTCATGCACGCCGTGCATCAGCGACAGGTCGACGATCGCGCCGCCGTCGTTGCCGCACGCGAAGTTCTCGTAGCAGTGCCCGCCGCTGCGCACGGTGATGCGCAGGCCTTCGTCGAGCGCCCGCTGGACGGCGTCGAGGACCTGGTCGGTGTCGGCGCACAGCGCCACATACTTGGGGCTCCCCACCCAGCGCGGGTTGAAGCCGCGCACCATCGTCGAATAGCGGCTGTCCGACGGGGTGATCCGCTGGCCCGCAGGCGCGTCGTGTGCGGCGTTCGCTGGAGCGGTCATGGCCGAGGGTGGAGCCTAGTAGATACCAAACCCCAGAACAACACTGCTAGACGAACATTGGGAACACGAGCATGCGGGCCTGCGACGGGCGACCCTCAGCTTCTCTTAGCCGGCGCGCGCATCGCCTCGTCGCTGGAAAGCGCGATCGCCACCAGCTGCGCGCGGGTGCGCGCGCCGAGCTTGGACATCGCGTTGCGGACATGTGTGCGCACGGTCTCGGGCGAGACCAGCAGCCCGTCCGCGATCTGGCTGGTCTCGTGGCCGAGCGCGATCAGCGTGACGACCTCTCGCTCGCGGTTGGTCAGGGCGCCATGGCGGGCGCGAGCGGGCTGGGGGATCACGGGTGAATCGCTCATTGCCAGCGTTACCGAGACCGCGAGCCGGCGCCCGCCCACCTGCAGGAAGCGCGCGGCGACTTCGATCCGCACCTCAGAGCCGTCGGCGCGAACGATCTTGCGCGTTCCCGTGTGCTCGCCGGTGCGCATGAATGCCTGCCATTCGCGCGCGGAGCGCTCGTGTTCAGACGCTGTGATCGTGTCGGCGACCGGCGTGCCGATCAGCTCCTCGCGCTTGCGTCCGAGCAGCTCGAGGGCCGCATCGTTGGCCTCGACGAAGCGGCGATCCTCGTCGGCCAGCACCATCGCGTTTGCCGAGCGCCGGAACACGAACCACAACAGGCCCTCCAGACCTGACTCGGCGCCATCCATAAAATAAGCTTATGTCACAACGAGGACGGCGGCTATCAGGACGGCGCTAACCATCAGCGCTTTCAATGCCCGCCGCGCCGCGGCGGGCCAGCTCATGGCGACCGGCGCCAGCCGGCCCTTGACAAGTCGTCGGTGTACTGCCATCGTGAGTACATGGCGACGGTGAAGGGCGAACGACTGCAGATCCGCGTGGAGCCGGGCGAGAAGGCAGTGCTCGAGCAGGCCGCCGCGGCAGCGCATCTGAACCTCTCCGCGTTCGTGTTGCAGGCTGCGGCGTTCAAGGCGGAGGAGATCCTCGCCGAGCGCCAGAGTATCCGCCTGACGCCGCACGCGGCGGCGGCGTTCACCGAGGCGCTGGAGCGCCCCGCGAGCGTCAACGAGCGGCTCGCCGAGGCGCTGCGCAGCCCTCGGAAGTTCACCTGGCTTGACTGAGCTCCGCCGCCCGGCGCTGCTCGAGCCGGCGCGTCATGACCGCACCGCGTTCGAGTGCGGCGAGTCGCTCCTCGACGAGTGGCTGCGCCACTACGCGGGCCAGAACAGGCGCCGAGACACCGCCGCCACCTGGGTCATCGCCGATGTCGACGACGCTGTCGTGGCCTACGCGACCGTCGCGATGACCGCCATCGACCGCTCGACCGCGCCACCCAGCGTCGCGAGCCACGCGCCCGACCCCGTCCCGGCGCTGCTGATCGGCCGACTCGCGGTCGACCAGCGCCACAGCGGCCTCGGCATCGGCACCGCGCTCGTGGCCCACGTGCTCGCTACCGCCGTCGAGCTCAACGCTGAGGCCGCCTGTCGCGCGGTCGTCGTCAACGCCCTGCACCCAGCGGCGCGGGGTTGGTGGGAACACCTCGGCTTCCATCCGTTCGACCCTGGGAATGAGCAGGCCCTCGACCTGTATCTATTGACGGCCGAGATCCACGCCACGCTCCACGGGTTGCGGTGAGAAGCTAGGTCGCGAGCGCTTTCATCCTCGCGACAGCCGGAGCGTCCGGGCCGACGATCTGCGTCACCCACGCGAGCGCGTCGG
This sequence comes from uncultured Solirubrobacteraceae bacterium, assembly GCA_963735705.1. Taxonomy (GTDB): domain Bacteria; phylum Actinomycetota; class Thermoleophilia; order Solirubrobacterales; family Solirubrobacteraceae; genus Palsa-744. Next base: position 772 of record CAVTLZ010000007.1, on the reverse strand, counting down.
CGAGGCTCATCTCGCCCATCGCGACCATCTCCTCGATGTCCGCCCAGTCCTTCGTGCGGCTGAGCAGCGCCTTGAACACCGCCAGCGCCGTGCAACCGACGACGGGGACGAGGCGACCGGAGAACGGAACCTCGCGCACCCCCCTTGCGACCTCCTCGTGGAACGGGTGCACGTTGAGGAAGATGTCGATCGGCGTGTCCTGCCACCACAGCCGGATCTGGCCGTCGGCTTCGGCCTTCGCGAGCTCCTCCTCGCTCCTTGCCACCTCCTCGGGAAGCGCCGCGAACACGTCCCTGGCGAGCTGCGGACGGACGAACACGTTCAGGTCCAGGTCGCGCGTGCCGCGTGGCTCTTCCGTGCAGTACGCGAGCGCGATCGCGCCGCCGAACGCGTGCGACAGGCCGGCAGCCGACAGCGCGTCGTGGATCGCGATCAGCCGGCTGGCGAGGACGCTCATGACGTGCTCACCGGCGCAGGACGCTCGTCAGGCAAGGGACGCTCACGCCGCGAGGCGGATGAGCGGCGGGTAGGCGAGCTCGCCGCGCGGTCGCTGCGGGAGCTGCTCGGCGAGGTCCAGCACCTGCGCGAGGATCTCCCCCGCCCTGGTCGCGTCCACGCCCGCGGCCCGCTGCCCGACGCCGATCTCCATGCCGGCCGCCGCGGCGATGCGGGCGAGGGCGGCGACCGCCGGCTGGCGATGACCATGCTCGTACGCGCTCAGCACCGAGCGCGGCATGCCCGCGCGCCGGGCGAGCTCCGCCTGGCTCAGACC
>CAVTLZ010000006.1:0-275945 GCA_963735705.1 uncultured Solirubrobacteraceae bacterium | reverse complement strand
TTATGGGTGGATAAAGGCGTGCGCGGCGGTGCGCCGGGGCGTCGCGCGGCAGAACGGCGGCGGCTAGTCCTCGTAGAGGACAACGTCGAGCGCCTCGAAGATCTGCTTGATGCCATGCACAAAGGCCCCTGAGGGGCGATCGCCCGCGCTGTTCGTGCTCACCGCGACGAGCATGCCTATCGCGTTCCGCGCCTCGTCGACAACGATCGCGCCACTGTCGCCGGGCTCAGCAAAGACGCCGCCGTTGCCCTCGGCCCACCACCCCATCGAGTAGCGCACCCTGAGATCCTTCACCCGAAGGTCGGCTGCCACCGGTTTGAGCGTTCCCTGAGTTTCGCCCGTCTGCGCGCCGATCTTGCTTACTGCGATGTTCTCGTTGTCGTCCGCCGTCCAGAGATCGCGGATACCCCGCACGTAGCCACCGGCCGAGTCGTTCTCGCAAGCGAGGCCGTCGGGGGGCTTTACGACCGCGGCGTCAACGGCGATCGTGGGGATGCGCGCCAGCGGTACGCGACGTCTAAGCACACCGCAGTGTTTTGCGGCCTGGTCCCCTTGGGTCGGCGCTGGCTCCGGCCCTGGGTCGCAATAGGCGACCCTCGCATCGTCTTCATGCCCGTCGAACAAATGCGCAGCAGTCAGGATCAGGCGATCGTCTGTCTCGCCCGGCTCCGGAACCAGATCTCTAACGAGCAGCCCGAACGAACCCCGCCGCGTATGGCGGTGGTCGTTATACGTAGCCAGGGGGTCGACATAGACCCAGGAGCCGGGTTTGACCAGCGCTGATCTCTAGCGGTAGGCGAGAATTGCCCGGTCCCCCTCGCGAATCTCGACCCGGAGATCGAAGAACTCGGAAGGGAGATCAACGCTGGCACGGTCCGCGACCTCGACGAGAATGACGTTCTCTCCGTCGATCTCGCGGATGCTAACGCCGTTTACGCACTCGTTGCCGTTCATGAAGCGACGGACGAATGCCTGCTGGATGTCTGTAAGGCTCATCATTGGCTTTTCCTCCGCATAGTCGGCGCCATTAGCAACACTCAGAGCGCATTTGGCAACTTCTCGCGGAAATGAGACTATGGCAGACATCGGCAGGAAAGCAAGCGCGTATGAGCGTCCTCAATTGAGGGCAACGCCGTAAACCGGTTGCCAGTCGGAGGCTGGCAACCCACCCACCGCCGCCCGGAAGCGGCACACCCATCGAGTGCGGTCCAAGCCGAGGCGTTTCCAACGCCGACGACAGGACCGACCCGTCCCTTACCTGCACGGCTCCAATCCACGCCAATCCCCCGCCAAGCGAAGCCGTCCGCCACGACGGTCGCCCACGAAGTCGCGACCGTCGGGGGGATCGGCGTAGCGTCACTTCAGCTCGACGCTACCCCCTGCCTCCTCGAGTTCCTGCTTGAGCTTGTCGGCCTCCTCGCGTTCGATGCCCTCCTTGACGGGCTTGGGAGCCTCGTCGACGAGCGCCTTGGCCTCTTTGAGACCGAGGCCGGTGGCGGCGCGAACGACCTTGATGACCTGGATCTTCTTGTCGCCTGAGCTGGCGAGGATGACGTCGACGGTGCTGCTCGCTTCTTCCTCGGCGCCGGCGGCGTCGCCACCGCCGGCGGGCGCTGCGGCGGGTGCGGCGACAGCCGCTGCTGACACGCCGAACTCCTCCTCGAGCGCCTTGATCCGCTCGGCGAGCTCGAGCACGGAGATGCCCTTGAGCTCCTCGATCCAATCCTGTGTGCTGGTTGCCATGTGAGTCAGTCCTCCTTGGGGGGATTCGTCTCGGCGTCCTCGGGCTGGTTCTCAGCCGAGACGTCCGCGGGGTTGTCGTCTGCTTGCGCCGGCTCGTCCTGCTCCGGCTCAGTCTGTGTCTGCGGCTCCGCCTCAGCGGCGGGCTCCTCGGCTGCTGGCTCCTCGGACGGAGGCTCCTCGGCAGCCGGCTCCGCCTCAGCGGCGGGCTCCGCCTCGGCGGCGGGCTCGGCCTCGGCGACGGGCTCGGCCTCGACGGGCTCGGCCTCGGCGGCGGGCTCGTCGGCCGGCGGCGCCTCAGCTGCTGCGGCCGGCTCCTCGGCCGGGGCGGCGGGCGCCTCACCGGCGGGCAGCTCGCCGGACTCCTTCTTGGCGTGCACCTGCCCGAGGGCGACGGCGAGGCCTCCGAGCAGCCCGCCGAGCGAGCGGACGAGGCCGCCGATGGGCGAGGCGACGACGCCGACGAGCTGGCCGTAGAGCACTTCGCGCGAGGGCAGGCGCGAGAGCGAGCGGATCTGGTCGACGTCGATCGGCGCGCCTTCCATGAGCCCGCCCTTGAACGGCAGCAGCTGGGTGGCGCGCGCGTAGTCGGCGACGGCTTTGGCGGCGGTGGCGACGTCGCCGCGCACGAACGTGAGCGCGGTGGGCCCGGACAGGTAGTCCTTGAGCGCCTCGGCGCCGGACTGGTCGGCGGCGCGTTCGGTGAGCGAGTTCTTGACGACCTTGAAGGTGGCGTCTGACTCGCGCAGCTTGGCGCGCAGCTCCGCGACCTGGGCGACGGTGATGCCGCGGTAGTCGACGGCGAAGATCGCCTCGGACTCGTCTATGTGGGTCGCGATCTCGGCGATCGCGACGGCCTTCTGGTCTCGGTTCATGGGGCTCCTGTCCCGGACTTCTGCCGCGCTTGGCGCGCCGGCTGCCGGGGGTCTCTGGTGGCCTGTGGTGGGAGGACGCTAGGCGGCGATGGTAGCCGCGGGCGCCTCCTCGAGGATTTCACGTGTCTTGGAAGGGTCTACCTTGACGCCGGGCCCCATCGTGGAGGCGAGCGTGATCGAGCGCAGGTAGCGGCCTTTGGCTGCGGACGGCTTGGCGCGGACGAGCTCCTCGATGACGGCGGCGTAGTTCTCGAGCAGCTTGCGCTCCTCGAAGCTGGCCTTGCCGATGACGAGGTGCACGATGGCGCTGCGGTCGGTGCGGTACTCGACCTTGCCGGACTTGGACTCTTCGACGGCTTTGCCGACGTCCATGGTGACGGTGCCGACTTTGGGGTTGGGCATCTTGCCGGAGGGGCCGAGGATGCGCCCGAGCTGGCCGACGACGGACATCAGGTCGGGGGTGGCGATGGCGACGTCGAAGTCGTCGAAGCCGTCCTGGATGCGCTTGGCGAGATCCTGCGCGCCGACGACGTCGGCGCCGGCCTCTTCGGCCTCGCGCGCCTTGTCGCCCTGGGCGAAGACGGCGATCTTGACGTCCTTGCCGAGGCCGTTGGGCAGGGCGATGGTGCCGCGCAGCTGCTCGTCGGCGTGACGCACGTTGAGGCCGGTGCGCACGTGCACCTCGACGGTCTCGTCGAACTTGGCGCCGGCGAGGCCGCGCACGAGCGCGACGGCTTCGGCGGGCTGGTACTCGCGCTCGCGGTCGACCTTTGCGAGCAGCTCGGAGTAGCGCTTTCCGTGCGAGCTCATGACGCCACCTCCACACCCATCGACCTTGCGGTGCCGGCGATGATCTTGGCGGCCTGGTCGACGTCGTGGGCGTTGAGGTCGTCGAGCTTGCGCTCGGCGATGTCGCGCAGCTGCTGCTGTGTGATGGTGCCGACCTTGACGCGGTTGGGCTCGCCGGAGCCCTTGTTGATTTTGATGGCCTGGCGGATGAGCACGGCGGCGGGCGGCGTCTTCGTGACGAACGTGAACGAGCGGTCCTCGTAGACGGTGATGACGACGGGGATGACGGTCCCGGTTTCGCTCTGGGTCTGCGCGTTGAACGCCTTGCAGAACTCCATGATGTTGATCCCGTGCTGGCCCAGCGCAGGGCCGACCGGCGGGGCGGGGCTCGCCTGCCCGGCGTTCGCCTGCAGCTTGATTGTCGTGAGTACCTTCTTGGCCATAGCGCCTTCCTAAAGCTTCTTTACCTGATCAAACTGGACTTCCACCGGCGTCTCGCGGCCGAAGATTGATACCAGCACCTTGAGCCGGGCGGCGTCCTCGTTGATCTCGGAGATCTCGCCGGAGAAGTCTGACAGCGGCCCGGAGACGACCTTGACGGACTCGCCGATGCTGAACTGGGCGCGTGCGCGGGTGGCGGTGGCGACCTCCTTGTGCAGCAGCCGGTCGACCTCCCCCTGGGTGAGCGCGACGGGCTCCTGGGAGGCGCCGACGAAGCCGGTGACGCCGGGGGTGCCCTTGACGACTCCCCAGGAGTCCTCGTTGAGCTCCATGTTGACGAGCACGTAGCCGGGCATGGTGCGCTTCTCGACGGTGATCTTCTGGTTGTCCTTCATCTCGGACACGGCTTCGGTGGGCACGACGACGGAGCGCACGGCGCGCTGCTGCCCGAGCGACACGACGCGGTGCTCGAGGTTGTGCTTGACCTTGTTCTCGTGGCCGGAGTATGTGTTGACGACGTACCAGCGAAACATTCAGAAGCTCCTACATGAATACGGGGAAGGGACATCCACCTGTCCTCTGATCCGAGGATCAGAGGACGAATTCGACGATTTCCTTGGCGACATAATCGGCCAGGCCAAGGTAGAGACCGGCGATGGCGACGAAGCCGAGCACGACGGCGGTCGCCTGGGTGACCTGACGGCGGTCGGGCCATTGGACGCGCTGGAGCTCTGCCCAGCTGGCGCGCAGGAAGCCGATCGCGCGGTTGCCGCCGCGCAGGGGAGCGCCGGACGGGCGCTCGAGGTCACCGCCACCACCGCCACCGGAGCCGCCACCACCGGCGCCACCGGTCCCGCCAGGACCGGCAGGCTCCTGGAGCGCGTCCTGTGTGGCGAGGTCGAAGCCGTCCTCGTCGGCAGCCTCGTCGACGTGGTCGACCTCGGGCGCGACGGGCACGCCGCCGGCGCCGCGCACGAGCGCGGCGTCGAACTCGTCGGCCTCGGCGCCGGCGTGGTCGAGCGCGCCCGGCAGGTCAGCGCGCTCGATCGTGCCGGGCGCGGGCGGGTGCGCCACCGTCTGCTCGTCGGTGGTCGCAGGCCGGCGGACAGCCGCGCCCCCGCCGCGAGCGCGGCGTTGCTTTGCACGTTTGCGGTCACGAGCCACGGCAGCGCTCCCGCGCTAACGGGTCTCCCGGTGACTGGTGTGCTTGCGACACCAGCGGCAGTACTTGCGCAGGCTGATCCGGTCGGGATTGTTGCGCTTGCTCTTGTTCGTCTGGTAGTTGCGATGCTTGCACTCCTCGCAAGCGAGGGTGACAGCGATTCGTACGTCTCCGCGAGCCATAGATCAGAAATCCCTGCGTCGTTGTGGACTACCGGCTCTGGGCGAAGAAAAACCCCGCCCAGGCGCGAGGTCTCAAGCAGTCTAGCGCGCTTTGGGTCCAATGGAACGCGGCGTGCGCGAGCGCGTCGCGCGAGCCTTGACGCGGGCGGCTCAAACCGCGAAGCTCGGGGCGCCGCGGTGTTCCCGACCGCGGCGAGTCCGCCCGCACGTCCGCCACCGATAGAAGGAGACCCGCGCGATGCCCCTGCCCGAGCAGATCCCAGTGAGCGCCCACGACGAGTCGTTTGCGGGGGTGACCTACCACATCCGCGGCGAACTGGTTCCGGAGCTGCAGATCGACATCTCGGGGCAGCAGGTGATGTTCGAGCACCACACGCTGCTGTGGAAGGAGACGCAGCTGAACGTCGAGCTGAAGAAGCTGCCGGGGGCGATCAAGCGCAAGATCGCGGGGCTTGAGTTCTTCGTGACGCGCACGTCGGGCTCGGGGCGGATCGCGTTCTCGCGCGACTCGGCGGGTCAGTGCGTGCCGATGCACCTGAGCCAGGGCGAAGGGCTGGACGTGCGCGAGCACCAGTTCCTGGCGGCGACCGACAACCTGGACTACAGCTTCGAACGGATCAAGGGCGTGCAGAACATGCTGCTGGGCGGGTCGGGCCTGTTCATGGACAAGTTCCGCGCGACCAACGGCGACGCGCTGGTGTGGCTGCACGGGCACGGCAACGTGTTCCTGGTCAACCTCGGCGACGGTGAGCAGCTGGACGTGGAGGCGGGCGCGTGGCTGTACAAGGACCCGACGGTCAGCCTGGAGGCGGTGACGATGGGCTTGAAGACGGGGATCATGGGCGGCGGCGGCAAGCTCACGTGGAACCGCTTCACGGGCCCCGGGCGCCTGGCGATCCAGACGATGTTCATCGCGCCGCTCGAGGGCGAGGGCGCGGCGGGCCAGAACGCGCAGGCCGCTACCGCGGGCGGGCTCGCGGGCGCGCTGATCGGCGGGCTGACACGCGGGTGAGCTACTCGTAGATGGTCAGCGTGGCGAGCACGACGTAGAGGGCGACGAGCGCCCAGCCCTCGAATTCGGCGGCCTCGCCGTCGCCGGTGACCTGCCAGAGCGCCAGCGCGGTGAGCGCGAGCGCGCCGATGTACACGGGAGCGAGCGCGAACGTGAGCGTGGTGTTGAGCGCGAAGGAGACGAGCACGAGCAGCGGGAACAGGAACGCGGCGATCTGCGCGACGGAGTTTTTGACGACGGAGATGGCGAGGTCGGAGCGGCCCTTCCACGCGAGCACCAGCCCGGCGGTGTTCTCGACGGCGTTGCCGGCGATGGCGACGATCACGAGGCCGGCGAACGCCTGGGAGATGTGCAGGATGGTGATGGCGGGCTCGAGGCCGTTGACGAACCAGTCGGACACGAAGGCGGAGCCGCCGCCGGCGACGATCAGCAGCACGAGCGTCAGCGCGAGCGACAGCCGCGGCGCCGGCCTGCCGTCGCGCCCCACGGCGATCGCCTCGCCCGCGGCCGCGCCGCCGGCTCGGGCGCCCGGCGCCTCCCCACCGTCCTGCGCCGTGCCGGGCAGGCCGTCGGAGCGCAGATAGGGCACGACCCAGGCGCTGTAGACGACGAGCAGGCAGATGGCGCCGACGATGGAGATCGCCTTGACGTGGTGGCTGGCGGGGTCGTGGGAGGCGAACGACAGGCCGAGCAGCACGATGATGAACACGGTGACCTGCAGCAGCGTGGCGGTGTCCCTGGGCAGGCGCTTGGAGAAGCGCATGAGCCCGTCGGGCGCACGCCGGGCGCCGACGACGATCACCAGGCCGAGCACGAGCAGCGCGTTGGCGAGCACCGAGCCGATGATCGCCGTCTGCGCGACGACGAGCTCGCCCTTCTGCAGCGCGAAGATGACGACGAACAGCTCTGGCAGGTTGCCGAGCGTCGACTGCAACATGCCGGTGATGCCCGGCCCGAAACGCTCGCCCAGCTGCTCGGTGGCGAACGACACCACCCACGCGAGGCCGGCGAGCGCGAGCGTGGCCAGCGCGAAGCGCGGCACCGCCTGCCAGCTCTCGTAGTTGGCGATGCCCGCCAGCGCGGTGAGCGCGGCGATGATCGGCAGGGCGGTGCGCTCGAGGGGAGTGGTGCCGGCCATGGCGCGCCGCCGACAATATCCTGCGCGCGCGACACGCCCGCCCGCGCGAGGCCGGCGAGGTGCTGCCGGGCGGCGCGCGCCGATACGCTCCCGTGTCGATGCGCCTCGCGACGTTCCTTCCCCCCGGCACCGAGACGCCCCGCGCGGGCGAGGTGCGCGGCGAGCCCGGCGCGGAGCGCGTGTACGGGTACGCGCAGGAGGAGCTGACGGTGCTCGACCGGCTGGCCGACTTGGACGAGGCGGTACCTGTCGAGGGCCGGTCGTGGGCGCTCGCTGAGGTGACGCTGCTGGCGCCGGTGCCGACGCCGCGGGCGATCTTCGGGATCGGCCTGAACTACGCGGACCACGTGGCGGAGACCGGCGGCGAGGCGCCCGCGCAGCCGCTCGTGTTCATGAAGCTACCCGCATCAGCGGCGCCGCCGAACGCGCCCGTGCACTGCCCGGCGGTCGTCAAACGCCTGGACTACGAGGGCGAGCTTGCGGTGATCATGGGGCCGGGGCGCGCGGTCGCGGGCTACGCGGTCGCCGACGACGTCACCGCGCGCGACCTGCAGGGCCGCGAGCCGCAGTGGACGCGCGCGAAGGGCGCCGACGGCTTCTGCCCGTACGGCCCTTGGATCACGACCGCCGACGAGGTGCCCGACCCGCACACGCTGGCGTTGCGCACGTGGGTCAACGGCGAGCTGCGCCAGGACTCCAACACGTCCAACCTGATCTTCTCGGTGCCCGAGCTGATCGAGTTCATCTCCGAGACGTGCACGCTGCACACCGGCGATGTGATCCTCACGGGCACCCCCTCGGGCGTGGGCATCGGCCAGGACCCGCCCGTGTTCCTCGCCACCGACGACGTCGTACGCATCGAGATCGAGCGCCTCGGCGCGATCGAGCACGCGATCGCCTGACCGCCCGACGGCACGCTCACTGCGAACGCCACCAGGCCGGCCCCAGCCGGCCCCCATAAAAATCGCTCAGTGGCTCTCGAGCACGCGGTCGATGAGGCCGTATTCGAGCGCCTGCTGGGCGGTGAAGAAGCGGTCGCGCTCCATGTCGTGGCGCACCTCCTCCGTCGGTTTGCCCGTGCACTCGGCGTAGATCTCGTCGATCCGCTCGCGCACCTTGAGGATCTCGCGCGCGTGGATCTCGATGTCCGTCGACTGTCCTTCGAAGCCCGCCGACGGCTGGTGGATGAGGATCCGCGAGTTGGGCAGCGCCGCGCGCTTGCCCTTCGTCCCGCCTGCCAGCAGCAGCGAGCCCATCGACATCGCCACGCCGACGCACATCGTCGCGATGTCCGGCTTGATGAAGTTCATCGTGTCGTAGATCGCCAGGCCCGAGTAGATGCTGCCGCCGGGCGAGTTGATGTAGATCGAGATGTCCTTGTCCGGGTCCTCGCTCTCCAGGTGCAGCAGCTGCGCCACCACCAGGTTCGCCACCTGGTCGTCGATCGGCGTGCCCAGGAAGATGATCCGCTCGTTGAGCAGCCGCGAGAAGATGTCGAACTCGCGTTCGCCGCGCGCCGTGCGCTCGATCACCATCGGAATCAGTGGCATGGCCCCCACCCTAGCGCTCGCGGCGACGCACTCGCGGGTGGGGACCCTCGCCGGTCGGGTCCTTGCAGTAGCCGTGTGTGCGGGTTCGGGCCGATAACCTCGGGGTAGAGGTCAGGGTGACGATGCAACGACCATGCCTCGAGCTGCCATGAGCCAACGTGTCCTCGCGCTCGCGATCGTCGCCGCGCTGGTGTTCGCGGCCTCCGCCGCCGCCATGACCAGCCACGCCGGCTGGCCGCGCGACCAGCACCTGGCGATGGACAAGGGGCCCGCGGGGCGCCACAACACGCTCACGGGCAGGACCGACGTCCACAACTACCTGCTCGGCGGCTATGGCGACGACACGATCTACGGCGGCGAAGCCGGCGACGTCATCTGGGGCGACTACCACCCGTCCGGCTGGCCGTCCTCCCAGACGGCCGTCATCCACGCCGGCAACGGCCCCAACTTCATCTACGCCAACGACACCGTCAACTACGTGTGGACCGGCACCAACCCCCACACGGTCGTGCACGCGCACGAGGACTCCGGCGTGATCCACTGCGAAAACCCGCACATCGTCGTCTTCACCAGCCACCACGCGCTGCCCCACTACAAGCTGCACGGCTGCCGGCACATCAGCTTCTACTCCGTCGGCTACTGAGAACCTACGCGGCCTTTAGGACGCACGTGCACAATGTCCACAGCCGGACAATCGCAGCCAGGGAGAGGACACGATGACACGCAGACTCAAACGGAAGCTGATGATCGGCGTGGCCGTCGTCGCGGTGCTCGCCGGCGTGACCACCGCCGTCGTCATGGCCGCGCAGCCGGCAGCCCATCACCGCCGCGGACGGCACGCTCGCGACCGCCGCCGGCTATCTCGGCGTGAGCCCGACGCAGCTGCGCAGCGAGCTGCGGTCGGGCAAGTCGCTCGCGCAGATCGCCGACGCCACCTCCGGCAGGTCCGAAGCCGGCCTCATCGCGGCGCTGGAGGCCGCCGGCAGGGAACGGCTGAGCGCCGCCGCCGCCAAGCTGCCGAGCGTGATCACAGCCGAGGTCGACCGCGCGGGCGGCCCGACCGGCGCAAGCGCGAGCGGGCGGCCGCGACGCGGCCACGCTCGCGCGCTCTCAGCCGCCGCCGGCTACCTCGGCGTCAGCGCCGCGCAGCTGCGCGGCGAGCTGCGCTCGGGAAAGACGCTCGCCCAGATCGCCAACGCCACCAGCGGCAGGTCAGAAGCGGGCCTCGTCCAAGCGCTCGTCGCCGCCAGGAAGGCGTCGCTCGCCACGAGGGTCAGCGCCGGCAAGATCACGCAGGCGCAGGCCAACGCCGCCCTCCCCAAGCTCGCCGCCCGCGTGACCGCCGAGGTCAACCGCGTGCGGCCGCAGCACGTTCGCTAGAGGTTGACCGACCGCATCCCCTGCTCGTCGTAGCGCGCGCCCGTCGCCGCCGGCACCGCCTCGGCGATCCGCTCGACCTCCTCCTCGCTCAGCTGCACGTCCGCCGCCGCAAGGTTCTCTTCCAGGTAGGACACGCGCTTGGTGCCGGGGATCGGCACGACGTGCTCGCCGCGGTGCAGCACCCACGCCAGCGCCAGCTGCCCCGGCGTCAGCCCCTTCTCGCTCGCCAGCTCGCGCACGCGCTCCGCCAGCTTGCGGTTCTCCAGCAGGTTCTCGCCCGTGAAGCGCGGCCCGTAGCGACGGAAGTCGCCCTCGTCGAGCTCCTCCGGCGAGCTGAAGCGCCCCGACAGGAAGCCGCGGCCGAGCGGCGAGTAGGCGACCAGCGCGATCCCCAGCTCGTCGAGCGTCGGCATGATCTCCGGCTCCACGTCGCGCGTCCACAGCGAGTACTCGCTCTGCACAGCCGCGATCGGGTGCACCTCATGCGCGCGGCGGATCGTCTGCGCGCTCGCCTCCGATAGTCCGAGATGGCGGACCTTGCCGGCGGCCACCAGCTCCGCCATCGCGCCCACGGTCTCCTCGATCGGCGTGCTCGGGTCGACGCGGTGCTGGTAGTACAGGTCGATGTGATCGACGCCCAGGCGCTGCAGCGACGCGTCGCACGCCGCGCGCACGTACTCCGGGCTCCCGTCGATCGAGCGGACCAACGTCCCGTCCGGCCCCGGCTCGATCCTGATCCCGAACTTCGTCGCCAGGAACACCTCATCGCGGCGGTCTTTGATCGCGCGGCCGACCAGCCGCTCGTTCGTGTGCGGCCCGTACATGTCCGACGTGTCCAGGAAGTTGCAGCCGAGGTCGAGCGCGCGCTCGATCGTGCGCAGCGACTCGCCTTCGTCGGAGGTTCCGTAGAACGCCGACATGCCCATGCAGCCGAGGCCGATCGCGGAGACCTCGGGACCGTCCGGTCCGAGCGTGCGAGTGATCATGGCGCTTCCCCCTTCGGTCGGTTCAAGTCGTCGGCGCCTCCGGTATAGCAACCTCCGCGTTACCCGCCCGCCACCCTCGCGCGGGTAAGCTCAACTGCCGTGTTTCCGCTGAACCTCCCCAACGTGCTCACCGTGCTGCGGATCATGCTCGTGCCCGCGCTCGTCGTCGCGCTGCTCGGCAACACGCCCGACGGCGACGTCATCGCCGCGGTCGTCTTCGCGCTCGCCTCGCTCACCGACTTCATCGACGGCTACCTCGCACGCGCGCGCGACTCGATCACCACCTTCGGCAAGCTCATGGACCCGCTCGCCGACAAGCTGCTGATCGTCGCGGCGCTGATCTCGCTCGTCTCCCTGCACCGCCTCGCCGCGTGGATCGCCATGGTGATCATCACGCGCGAGCTGGCGGTCACCGTCCTGCGTCTCGGCGCCACCCAGGCCGGCGTCGTCATCGCCGCCAGCATGTTCGGCAAGGTCAAGACGTGCCTGCAGATCGCCGCCATCCTCGCCGTCATCGCCGTCCACGGCCAGCCGGTGTGGGTGAGCGCGCTGCTGTACGTGACCGTGCTCGTCACCGTGCTCTCGGGCCTGGACTACTTCTTCGGCCTGCGCCGGCAGCTGCAGCAGGTCCACGCGCGCGTCGACAGCTGACGCGCAGCCCGCACAGGCCAGGCGCCGCGCGCCGGCGCGACCCGCGCGCCGTCTCTACGCGGGCACGCCCGCGTTGAGCCACTCCTCGAGCGTCGTCTGGTGCGCGCTCGGCGCCCCCGAGTCGATCTCCCCGCGCAGCTCCGACAGCAGGCCGTGGCGCTCGGCGACCACGTTGTGCTGATGGATCGTCTCCAGGTTCTCCTGACGCGCGGACACGAAGCTCTCGCCGTCCAGGTCGGCGAACGTGCGCACGACGCCCGCGATCATCTCGCGCACGCAGTCCTCCACGAAGCGCGGACGCCGGTGCGCCTTTTCCACCACCTCCACCTCGTCCGAGCGCTTCATCAGCTCGTAGATCTCAGACGACATGCTCGACTCGGCGATCTTCAGCAGCGTCGCCGCGTCGATCTCCGCCGCGCACTCCTCCGTGCACCCGATCTGCAGCGTCGCCAGCCCGCGCTGGTTGTGCGTCGCCACCGGCACGCTCTCGAGGATCGCGTCGATCTGCTCCGCCGAGAAGTCCTGCGCGGCCAGCCGCTCGCGTGCGCGCGCCGCCACCATCTCCTGCGCGCACGGGCACGCCGTCATGCCCGTCGCGGACACGCCCACCGTCCCGCGCGTGCCGTGCTCGAACGCCACCGCGCGGCCGTGCAGCGTGTAGATCTCCTGCGTCTGGATGCCCGACACCGGCGCCGGCTTGTGCTCCGGATAGCGCGCCGCGATCGTCACCTCCGCGCGCTCGGCGCCCTGGCGCGCGCGCACGAGCTCCGCGATGTGGCGCGCGAGCGTCTCGGCCCGGAACGGGGACTCGCTCAGGACGACCTCGCCGATCGCGTCGTTGACGACCTCGTCGAAGCGCGACATGTGCGCGCCCTTCTGGTTGCGATTGAGGTCGACGTAGCAATCCAGCCGCGCCAGAAACAACTCGTCGTGGATCCGCACCACCTTCTCCACGCCGGTCACGCCCACTCGCGAGAGCCCCACCTGAATGCCCGGCTCGCGCGCCTGGACGTCGTCGCCCGCGCCCCTGGTGGGAGACAGCGTGGAGGTCGGCCGTGGCGCCCGCACCGTGGCCAAGCCTAGCGCGCGTGCGGGCCGCCGCTGGCGACCCGGCAGGAAGCGGACCCCCTCGTCATCGATTTCTGGTATCAATCGCCACTCAACTCATCGGGCAAACGCAACGCACGGGAGGGCTTAGCGGAGGGGCTGGGGAGGTCGGAGCTGAACCACATGCTTCGATGAATCGGATGAGTCGATGGGAGGCCAGTTGAGCGCAAGGCTTGAGGGTCTGTTGAGCACCACGGACACAGCCGTGGTCGAGTTGGAGGAGTTGCAGGGGATCATCGCCGAGTCCCAGGAGAGGGGATTTCTGACGGCGGACGCATTGGCTGGCGCGCTCGAGGAGGCTGAGCTCTCGAGTTCGCAGACGCAGGATCTGCTCAGCTATCTGGAGGAGCACGGGATCGAGGTGCTCGCCGCCGGCGAGTCCGCGCCCGAGCTGCACCCGCACGGGCCGGTCGCGACGGCCGCCCGCGACAGCGCCGGCGAGGTTCCGCTCACCGAGACGCCCGAGCACTCGCTGGGCGGCGCCGGCGAGCCGGACGACGACGGCGAACGTGGACCGGAGCTGCACGCGCGCTTGGAGGAGCTCAAACGGCCCGAAGTCGACCTCGCCGTCGAGCCCAGCCTCGACTCGCTGCGGCTGTACCTGCGCTCGATCGGGCGCGTGCCGCTGCTGAGCGCCGACGAGGAGGTGGCGCTGGCCAAGCGCATCGAGCGCGGCGACGTCGCCGCCAAGCAGCACATGGTCGAGGCCAACCTGCGCCTCGTCGTGTCGATCGCCAAGGGCTACGTCGGCCGCGGGCTGACGTTGCTGGACCTCATCCAGGAGGGCTCGCTGGGACTGATCCGCGCGGTCGAGAAGTTCGACTACCGCCGCGGCTACAAGTTCTCCACGTACGCCACCTGGTGGATCCGCCAGGCGGTCACCCGCTCGCTCGCCGACAAGGGCCGCACGATCCGCATCCCAGTGCACATGGTCGAGCGGCTGAACAAGCTCATCCACGCCGAACGGCGGCTGATCCAGCAGCTCGGGCGCGAGCCCAGCCCCGCGGAGCTCGCCACCGAGCTCGACTGCAACGTCCGCGAAGTGCGCGACATCATGCGCATCACCCAGCAGCCGATCTCGCTCGAGAAGCCGGTCGGCGAGGAGGACGACTCCGCGCTCGCCGACTTCGTCGAGGACGTCTCCGCCGAATCGCCGTTCGAGATCGCATCCGAGGCGCTGCGCCGCGAGAACGTCACCCGCGTGCTCGCCTCGCTGCCGCGGCGCGAGCGCGAGGTCATCGAGATGCGCTACGGCATCGTCGGCGGGCGCTCGCGCACGCTCGAGGAGGTCGGCCGCGCGTTCAACATCACCCGCGAGCGCGTCCGCCAGATCGAGAACCGGACGCTCAAAAAGCTGCAGACGCTGCCCGAAGCGCAGCAGCTGCGCGAGGCGTCGTAGGGCAGGCGCAGCGTCGGGCGTGGGGGCGGGGCGCGCTGAGGGGCGCGCCCCGCGGGGTGTTCGGCTTCGTCCAGTGCATAGCCATGCCTGGACACCGACGTCCGGCCACCCGTCAGCCACCGGCACATGCTCTTCCCTAAACTGACGGACCCCTGGCGGGGTTCCCGAGCGGTCAAAGGGGACGCGCTGTAAACGCGTTGGCTCTGCCTTCGGAGGTTCGAATCCTCCCCCCGCCATGTCGATGTGCCGACGGACAGGGAGGTCCAGTCGCGGAGGATCCGGCCAGCGCCCGAGAGCATTGAGCTTTCTGACGGGCCATCACGACGATCACGCTGGCCCCTTGATCCAGGCGGATGATGGCTCGCCAGTCGCCGATGCGTAGACGCCACTCGCCTCGGCTCGCGTCATGACCTGAACGTGGCATCGAGACCAGTCTTCGTTCGACCACCCATGGACATAATTCCATTTCTCTGTACTATTCTCATTCGCGTCAATCCGGGCTCACAGTGCGGCGAATAGATAGGGGTGGGAACATGGCACTCAGTGTCGAAGCGGCGTACACGCAGATCAAGGCTCTCGAGAACACCGGCCAGCTGACGCTTCCGCAGCCACGGGACACCGTTGAGGTTGGGACGGTCGATCCGGCGACGGGCACGTTCACGTGGTCGGTGCCGACGCTGGTGCAAACGATCAGCGAGCCTCCGGGTCCCGGCGGAGGGACGAACACGATCATCGAGCTTACGGTTGGGGTGTTGAGTACCAAGGCGGTCGACCTGCTGCTGAAGTTCGCGATCGTCCCCCAGAGACTGGAGAACGCGCCGCTCCTCGCGGAGAGAACGGCGGCACGAACAGCCGTGGATCGTCCGGCTCAGATCAGTGGCGAGCCCGCCGGAGAGGCGAAAAGTGTGGACCAACCGGCTCAGATCAGCGGCGAGCCCGCTGGAGAGGCGAGAAGAGCGGTGGATCCTGTTCAGATAAGCGGCGAGTTTGCCGGCGAGACGAACGGCGGCGTCACGATTGCAGGGTTCCCGACAGTGTCGTCCACCGCGACCGAGATAACGCTCGACGCCGGGCTCGTCTGCAGCGTGGTCGAGCAGGCCTCCACCACATCTCCGCCGATCAGCAGGTTTCCCGTCCAGATCGAGATCCCCGGCCACCCATTGATCTCGATCTGGCTGTTCGTCCTGCGCCCACCGGTCGTGGGAATGGGCGCGTTCACCGTGCCGGCTCTGCCGATGGCGATCGTCTACGCGCCGCCGCAGGGAAAACTGATGAAGAACACCGCGACGTATTCGGACGCCGAGACCTCTACGCGGACCGTCTCTTCGTCGCTCACGACGACCACAGTCACCAAGACGGTGCAGGCGTACAGCGCGGCCGAACTGATCGCCAAGGTGGCCGGCGCGATCGCCGCGGTCGTAGCCGTCGTAGGGACGGGCGGCGCCGACGCCGCTGGGTCCGCCAGCGTGGCGGGCGCCTTGGGGGGATTGGGCTCGGCACTGTCCGGGCCGGCGAAGGAAAAGGGCGAATCGGCGGCAGAAGCCGCAAAGCAGGTCGGGGCCGAGCTTTCGCTCGTCGCGAGCATCGTGTCCGGGCTCGAAGCCTCGGCCCCACCGTCGGAGTCCACATCCGCGACGGCAGAGGCCGACCATTCGCTGACGCTGACGCTGACGAACACGGACCAGTTCCCGAGCGAGGCGGGGCTCGGCCCAGGCGACGGCGACCGGATCGTCTACCTGAAGGACGTCAAGGTCATCTGGATGGCCGTCAACGGCGAAGTGGGGATCAACGTCCTCGGATTCGCCGGCGTCGGTGCCAATTCGGCCCACGACCTGCTCGCCGAGCAGCAGTCGCTCGCAAGCGGCGCAGCGCCTCGGCTTGGCCTCGATGCCCAGACGATCGAGTCACTGCTGGGTCAGGATCCGCTGATCCCCTCGCATCGACCGGTCGTGAGCCAGCGCTTCGGTCCGGCGGTTGTCGGTCCACCCCGGTTCGTCCCGGCGCACCCGCCTGGCCACAGCGGTTCGGGCACCGGAAACACTGGGACGGGCGATCAGGTCATCGCAACGTACGAAGCAACGACCGACGACAAGCAGACGACGACCAGCACGCAGACGACCGTCACCGACATGAAGCCCGGATTTCTTTCGGTGCTGTTCGGCGGCGACGACACCGAGACAACGACGACGGGCACGCTCACGAGCACGCAGTCGATCGACACGAAGACAGGCGAAAAGCTCACCAGCACGATCACGTTCTTCAGCGAAGGCGCCAACGACCCGTACGACGTGAAGATCTTCTATGACAACACGTTCGGCACGTACGCGATCCTCGACGCCGACTCGCCGCTGCTCGTCGGCTCGCCCGCGATCAATGCCATGGCGACGGAGGTGTCGGGCGCGGCGGGGTGACGTACTCCGCGCGCGTGCCCACGAGCGCTACGGCTGATTGCCTCGCATCCCGGCTCTTGGCGCCCGAGGAGATCCGCTCACCCGACCGGCTGCAGGATTCCGCGCTCCTCAGCCTCCGCCGGCGCCTCGGCCGACGGCGTGCCCGGCTCCGGCGAGACGCCGCTTGCAACCCCCGGCGCAGCGCCCGCCCCAACCCCCGCCCCGCGCACCTCCGGCCAGGGCGCCCCGGGCCGGCTGAAGTAGAACCCCTGCACGAGCGGCACGCCGAGCCGGCGAATCGCTTCCAGCTCGGCTTCGGTCTCGACGCCCTCGGCGACGAGCAGGCTGCCGACCTGCTTGGAGTAGCCGGCGAGCGCGCCGACGAGGGCGGCGCGCTCGCCGTCGCGGTCGATGCCGCTGACGAGCGAGCGGTCGAGCTTGAGGTAGCTGGGGAGCACGGAGGTGATCTGGCGCAGGCCGGAGTAGCCGGCGCCCATGTCGTCGACGGCGAGGCGCGCGCCGCGGGCGCGGAGCGGCTCGATGGCGCTGAGCAGCTCCATGTCGCTGTGCACGAGCGTCTCCTCGGTGATCTCGACGATCAGGCCGGCGAGGTCGCCGGTGACACCGTCGCCGGCGGCTTCGAGCATGGCCATGGTCTGCGGCTCGAGCAGCACGGGCGCGGACAGGTTGACGGACAGGCTCGTGCCGGGCGGGCGGCGGGCGAACAGCTCGAGCGCGCCGCGCAGGCACGCGCGCTCGAGCGCTGGGCGCTCGCCGAGCTCGTGCGCGAGCGAGAACCAGTGCAGCGGGCTGCCGTCGGCGCGCGGCTGGCCGAAGCGCGCGAGCGCCTCGTACGCGTGCACCGTACCGGTGCGCACGTCGACGATCGGCTGCACGACCATCGTCAGACCGTCGCCGGCGATCAGGCGCGCGAGCGCGTTGCGGGCGTTGGCGATCTCGTGGGCGCTGAGCGCGGCGTCCTCGCGGGGCGGGCTGGAGCGCGCATCGCCGGCGGCGCTGCCGGCGCGCTCGCTGCGGTCGCTCATGCGGGCTGCGATGTCGCCGGCGAGCAGCAGCGTCTCGGCGCTTTCCGCCTGCCGGCGCGCCTGGCGCAGCATCTGGTTGAGCTCGCGCGTGAGCCTGCCGCACGTGAGCAGCAGCCCGAGCGCGGCGACGCACATGGCCGCGTAGTCGCCGCTGACGTGATCCGCGCGGACGACGGGCAGCGCGAGCGCGCCGAGCACGATGGCGCTGCCGAGCCAGTGCGCGCGCCCGCCGCGGGCCATCACGCCGCTGGCGATTGCGACCAGCCACAGGATGCTGAGCACGGTGACGTGCTGGTCGCCGAAGCCGATGATCAGGATCGCGGCGACGCCCGCGGCGGACTCCTCGATTTTCAGCCACGACGGCCGCAGCACGGCGAGCTGCACGATCGCAGTCAGCTCGATCGTCGCGAAGCCCAGGATCCCCAGCGCCGGATGGGGCAGCAGCTGCGGCTGGGCGAGGATCAGCGCGATGCCGATCGCGCCCATCGCCATCCTCGTCTTGGCCGCGGTGCGGCGCGCGCGCAGGATGCGCCCGTCGTCACGCTCGATCGGCACCGCTGGTTGCAGTAGGGGCAGGGGCATCCACGTCAGCTTCGACCGCAGGCGGTGCGGAGCTTGACTTGTTCGTCGGCCTCTCGACCGCTGTATTGCACAGCGCACGCCCCGGGGGTTCGGGTGCGGGCGCTGGCTCAGGTGCGCTGCAGCTGCTGCGCGAGCTCGTCGGCCTGGTGGGTGCTGAGCAGCACGCGGTGCAGCGGCGTGCGGTCCTCGACGGCGAACGACAGGCCGGGAACGTTGCGGCGCACGACGAAGGCTTCGTCGAGGCGGATGGTGCGCGCGACGTAGCAGAGCCACGGCAGGCGCAGGCCGACTTTGATGCCGGAGCGCATGGCCTCGCGGACGGGATCGGCGACGACGCGCACGTCGCTGACGTCGGCGCGCGCGACGCGGATGTTGCGCATCAGCCCGAGCGCCTTCTGCCACAAGGACAGCTGCACTTCGACGTACTCGTCGGTGATGTTGATGCGCATGGGGCGAAGAGCCTATAGTGCGAGTCATGGAGTCCTCGAAGGTCTCCGCGAGGGTGCTGGTGGTGGCGCACAAGACGGCGGCGACGCAGCCGCTGCTGGATGCGGTGCGCGAGCGTGCGCACCGCGGGCCGAGCACGTTCACGCTGCTGGTGCCGAACTCGGCGCACGGCCTGCACAAGTTGGTGGACGTGGAGGACCAGAGCGCGGGCGATGCGCAGGGTGTGCTGGATGTGGCGCTGCCGAAGCTGAGCGAGGCGGCGGGCTCGCCGGTTGAGGGCGTTGTGGGCGACGCGGACCCGGTGGCGGCGGTGCACGACGCGATCAACCTGCGCGGCTTCGACGAGATCATCATCTCCACCCTGCCGACGCACGTGTCGCGCTGGCTGAAGCTGGACCTGCCGAGCAAGGTCTCGGGCATGGGCCTGCCGGTGACGACGGTCACGCCGACTGACTGACGCGAGCTCGGCGTAGGTAGCGCAGCCCGCGAGGATCCGTCCCTCGCCCCCCCGGCTGCGCGCTCATCGAGTCCGCCTCCGGCGCACATGCGGCGAACCATGCGTGGCCCGCCGCGCATGGCCGAACACACGCCCGCAGACGCTTGTCTACATGCTAGTTTGCCGTTTCTATCTCGGGCATACCCGCATTGGATAGCCAACTATCTATGACAGTTGTCTGTGGAACTTTCGTCTGCGTAGCGCGAGAGTTGGAACGGTGGAAACTGTCCGTAAGCAATTTGCCGAGAACCTGCGGCTTCACCGTGATCGGGCGGGCCTCTCGCAGGAGGCGCTGGCGGACATCTGCGACCTGCACCGCACGGAGATCAGCCTGCTGGAGCGCTGCAAGCGCTCACCGCGGCTGGAGACGATCGTGATCCTCTCCCGAGGCCTGGAGCTGGAGTCGCCGGGCGAGCTGCTCGAGGGCATCCGCTAACTGCGGGAGCTCCCGGGCGGGAGGAAACACCGGGGGTACGGAAAGAGCCGACGTCGGGACTCGAACCCGAGACCCCCTCCTTACCATGGAGGTGCTCTACCAGCTGAGCTACGTCGGCGCGGCGCCTCGCATCCTACCGCGCAAAGCTGGGACCGCCACCGCGCGAACATCCTCGAGAAGCTCGACATGCGCGACCGCGTCGAGCTGGCCCGCGACGCAATCCGCGACGGACTCGTCGAGGCGTAGCCCGCCCCGGTGTGGACCTCGTCGAAATTCCTCCGCAAGAGTTACTTGCCCGACCTTCCGCAATGACGGGCCGGTCAGCCACCCTTGGGCACCATCTGGACGAAGTCCCCGAAGCGCTCGGGCTCCTCCAGCCTGCACGACCACACCAGGCGGTCGTTCCACACGGTCATGTCGGGGCAGCCGTCGCACATGTTCTGACGTCCGTCCTCGTAGATGTCGGCCGGCTGGATGATCATCACCGACTGGAAGTGCAGGCGCTTCAGCAGGCGCGAGGGCTTGCGCGCGCCCGCCCGCAGCCAGCGGCGCGCGATCGTGCGCAGGCTCGGGTCGAGCGCCGACAGCGCCAGCATCGATCTTCCGTGGCTGAGCGTCTGCGGCGGGGTGTAGGCGAGATACCTGCCGGTCCTGAGGTGGTGGTAGGTCTGCGCGAGCTCCATCGAGCGCGGCCCGACGTAGCCGTACACCCGCTCGTTCGTGCCCAGGCGACCTGTGAGCAGCCACTTGAAGGTGTCAGGTCGCTCGGTCCCGTTGAGGTAGGCGGCGGGAGCGAAGTCGGGAAAGCACTCGCGGATCTCCTCCACGATGTCTGTCGACTGCAGCTCGTGCGGAGTCTGGTCGGTGGTGGCGTAGGGCACCGCGGAGAAGTCGACCTGCTCTCCGCGCACGTAGTGGTCGAAGTCGTTGCCCACCATGCCAGCGCGGAAGGCGATGAACACGATCGTGTTGACGATCTCGATGTTGCGCTGCGCCCAATGCAGCACGGCCGGCACGTGACGCAGCGTGTCCTCGTAGACAGTTGCGTTGAATGAGCAGCCGATTCCGCCCGCCGTGGCCACCATCTCGGCGTAGTGCTGGCGCAGCTCGCACAGCTCGATCTCATCCGCCTGCTTCCAGCCCGGACGGCCCTGCTTGGAGTCGACGTGGAACGTGAAGCCGGCCACGCCCGCATCCTTGAGATCCCCCAGCAGCGCCTCGGTGAGCGCCAGGCCGTTGGTGTTGACGATCGGCTTCAGGCCGTCCCCCGCGACCATTCGCACGATCTCGACGATCTCGGGGTGCACGAGCGGGTCGCCGCCCGCGATCGACACGCCGTCGACGGTGCGAAAGCGCTCGAACACGTCAAGGTCGTGGCGCACCTCACCGAGCGTCTTGTGCCCGCGCGGGTCGTTCTCGCGGTAGCAGCCCAGGCACGCCAGGTTGCACTTCTTGGTCGGCTCCAGCCAGGCGATCGCGTTGTCCGGCAGCGACCACGGCAGGCGGTAGAGCTGGCGATGATCGATGGTCGCGCTCACGTCAACCCGCTTTCGTGTAGGCAGATAATGTGGTTAGGGTGCCCTAACTTCGCGGAAAGCTAGGTCATGCAGGTATGGACTTCGTCCGTAGCTGCTACGGAAGAGGCGTCAGTAGAAGGGCCTTGCGTTTACTCGAGGGCCGGCAGCCTGCGCTCGAGCCAGCGTGGCATCCACCATATGCGTGGTCCCGCGAGGCGCATGACCGCCGGCAGCAGCACGAGCCTGACGATCGTCGCGTCGAGTATGACGGCGATCGTCAGTCCGACGCCGAACTGGCGCAGTGGGATGACGTCGGCCGCGGCGAATGCGAGGAAGACGGCGGTCATGATCGCGGCGGAGCCCGTGATCACACGCGCGGTGTGTCGCAGGCCATAGCGGATCGCGTTCTCGGCGCCGCCCTGTGCGATCCATTGCTCGCGCATTCGTGTCAGGAGGAAGACCTCGTAGTCGATCGACAGGACGAACATGATCGAGATGATGCCGGCGCCGGAGGCCGCGTCGATGTAGCCGGGGCCTCCGAGCACATGCTCCTCCGTGAGCAGCTCCAGCGCCCCGAGCGCGACGGCGATCGTGGCGAGGTTCAGCGCGACGGCGATCAACGGCAATAGCAGCGCCCGAAGGACGACGATCAGCGTGAGCACCGCGACGATCGCCAGCGCGAGGATCAGCCATGGGACGCGGGCGGTGTTGGCGTTTGTGTAGTCGAGCAGGTACTGCGCTCCCTGGCCGATCTCGACCTTGCCGCCGCCCGCGGCAGCCAGCGCGGGCAGGCTGTCTTGCAGTCTCCTGCTGAGGGCCGCGGTCGCGGGCGCGTCGGGGGGGCTGGAGGCGATCACCATCATGCGTGCGGCCTGGCCTCCCTCGTCGACGTTGACCATCTGGGCGACCTGTTCGCGCATCGGTGAGACGGTGCCGTCGAGCGCGGTGAGCACGAGGTAGCCCGAGTCGAGCGCGTTCGGCGAGTCGGCGTGCAGCAGCCGGTAGTCCCGCTGGTAGCCGTGCAGCATGCTCGCGTAGCTCTGCAGCGGGCGCTGCGTCCCGTGCAGGCCGGCGGCGAGCGTTCCGGTGCGGCTGTCTGCCGCGGAGAGCCCGCCGGCCAGCCGTGCGTTGCCGTCAGCGAGCTTGCCGAGACCGCCGGACAGCTGCGTGTTGCCGGTTGCGAGCCTGCCGAGCCCGCCGGCGAGCTGCTTGTTGGCGTTGGTGAGCTTGCCGAGCCCGCCCGCGAGCTGGGTGTTGGCGTTGGTGAGCTTGCCGAGCCCGCCCGCGAGCTGGGTGTTGCCGTCGGTGAGCTTGCCGAGCCCGCCCGCGAGCTGGTTTGCGCCGCCGCTCAGCCCTGCGAGCCCGTCGCTGAGGGTGTGTCCGTCTGCGGCGAGAGCGTGCAGGGCGGAGTCGAGTCTGAGCGCGCCTTCTTCGGATTCCCTGGTGCCGGCGGCGAGCCGGTCGGCGCCCGAGCGCAGCTGGTCCAGGCTGGCGGTCAGCGCTGAGAGCTCCGCCGGCAGGTCTGCGAGCTGTTCCAGGCACCCGATCAACTGCTGCTGGATGGCGGCAAGCTGCGAGAGGCTGTTCTGTTCGCTCAGCTGTGTGACCGCTGCGAGGTCCTGTGCGAGCGCCGGATAGCGTGGGTCGCCGCGTGCGACGGTCATCGCGTCGAGTTCGTGCGTGGCTTCGCTCAGCCGGGTGCGCAGCTGCTCGTCGGAGGCTCGCAGCGCGAGGATCCGGACGGCCCACGCGTGGAGCTTTTCGGCGAGCTCCTCGATCGGTGCCAGGATCACGTGCACGGTGTCATCGAGCGTGTCCATGCCCTGCGCCAGCTGTGCCGCGCCGGTCGTCAGCTGACCGTCGGAGGTGGCCAGGCGTTCGGCGCCGGCGGCCGCTTCGTCGAGCCCGCCCGCGAGCGCGGCCGATCCCGTCGCCGTCTGGGCGATGCCCGTCTGCAGCTGATTCGCGCCGGTGTCGGCACGGCCGGCTTCGGTTGCCAGAAGCTTGGCGCCTGCGTGTGCGCGACCGGTTTCGGCTGCCAGTCGCTCGACGCCGGCGTGCGCGCGAGCGGTTTCGGCTGCCACTCGTCTCGCGCCTGCGCCCGCGCGGCCCGTTTCGCTCGCCAGGCGTTCGCCACCGTTCTCGGCGCGTCGGGTACCGTTGCCGAGCGATCTCGCGCCGCTTGCGGCCGAGGCGAGGCCGCTGCGCAGCGCCGCCACACCGTCGCTTGCGTGGCCCAGTCCCGAGCGCAGGCCCTTGATGCCCTGCTGTGCGCCTTCCAGGCGCTTGGGCGCAGAGGCGAACGCCGCATGGGTTTCCGTCAGCTCGCGTTCCGCGCCCGCGACCGATGCTGGGCCGAGCACCGCGGCGACGTCTGGCTCGCGGGCGATCTCTTCCTGCCAGCGCATCAGCGCCCGCAGGCGCTGTGGCGTGGTGATCGCGCCACTGTCGGCGCTCGTCACGATCACGAACGGCGCCGACCATCCAGGTCCGATCGTGCGTTCCACCATCCGCACGGCGACGCGTGCCGGGCTGGACGTGGGAAGCTCCGAAGCGTCGGGCGGGCCCATGCGCAGCGCGCCGGCGGGGGCCGCCAGCGCGAGCATCCCGGCGAGGATCAGCGGAACCGTGATGGCGGGGTGCGCGATCAGCCGTTCCGCCAAGGCGCCCGCTCGGCCGCGGCGCCCGGCGGCGGGAGAGCCGGTGCGCCGGATCTGCCAGCGGTCAAGGCGCGGGCCGAGCAGGCGCAGCAGCGCCGGCATCGCGCTGAGCGCCAGCGCGACGCTCAGCAATCCCGAGATGACGACCCCGATCGCCACCGGGCCGAGCAGCCCCGGCGTCGCCACGCCGCTCGCCGCGAGCATCGTCAGCGCCAGCGTGCCGCCCGCCGCGGCGATCGTGCGTCCGGCGGCCTTGGACGCGATCGCGACCGCCGTCTCATGGTCGCAGCCGCCGGCCAGCTCCTGGCGCACACGCGAGACCATCAGCAGCGCGTAGTCGACGCCGAGCGCGAGGCTCATCATCGCGGCGATCGCGACTCCCAGCGAGTTGATCGGCGTCAGGAAACTCGCCAGCCACAAAAGGCCGTGGCCGGCCATCACCGTCGCGCCCCCCATCGCGAGCGGCACGGCGGCAGCCACCGGCGAGCCGAACACGAGCAGCAGCACGAGGATCAGCACCGGCAGCGCGATCATCTCGGCCCGCTCGGTGTCCGCCATCGTTGCCTGCTGCAGCGCACGACCGATCACCGCGACGCCGGTCAGGTAGCTGCGCACCGGGCGCTGCACGGTGCGGGCGATCACGGCTTCGGTGCTGGGCACGACCGCCATCGCGCGGCTCGCAGGCCGGATGTAGTTCACGAGCACGAACGCGCTGCCGGGGTTGGGCCGCAGGGAGCGCAACGCGACCGACCGATCCCACGGCGAGAGCACCTGGACCTGGGCGATCCCTCGCAGCGCAGCCACGAGCCGCTGGCCCTGACGATTCACCTGCGCGGGCGGGCCACGCAGCAGCACGGCGATCGGGACCGTGTTGCCGAACCTGGCGGCCAGCATCGCTTCGGCCCGCGACGAGGGCGTGCCTGGCACTGCCAGGGACA
Source organism: uncultured Solirubrobacteraceae bacterium (assembly GCA_963735705.1). GTDB lineage: Bacteria > Actinomycetota > Thermoleophilia > Solirubrobacterales > Solirubrobacteraceae > Palsa-744. The sequence goes on along the minus strand of CAVTLZ010000006.1, from coordinate 251,021 downwards.
TCGGCGCAAGCCGGCCTTCCAGGCCCCTGCCGAGGAACGCGAGCGCGGCGATCGCCACGCCCCAAGCGAACAGAGTGGACCACGATCGCCGCCTCGGCACCCTCCTCGCCGGCCTGCTTCGCCTGCTCATAGCTACCTCCTGCGTGGTGATCGCCGGAAGCGAGTCTGCAATCGTGTCGCCCCGGACTGTAGCATAGATTCATGTTACATTGATCTGTGTACCGTTGATTCCCGATATGCTCAGGTCATGGCAAGTGCGCAGACGGAGCAGCGGCTGACGATCGACCAGCTCGCACAGGCGGTCGGGCTGACCGTGCGCAACGTGCGCAGCTACCAGTCGCGCGGGCTGATCCCGCCACCGGAGGTGCAGGGCAGGGTCGGCTACTACGGCGCCGAGCACACGGCGCGCCTGGCGCTGATCCGCGAGATGCAGGCCCAGGGGTTCAACCTCGCCGCGATCGCCCACCTGCTGGAGCAGGCCGCCGGCGCCAGCGAGCAGGTCCTTGGCTTCACCCGCTCCCTGATGACTCCCTTTGAGACCGAGACCCCCGAGATCATCAGACGCGCCGACCTGCTGGAGCGCCTCGGCGGCAGCATCGAGGAGAAGCTCATCGCCAAAGCCGAGAAGCTCGGCCTGGTGATCTCGATCGGCGAGGATAGCTTCGAAGTTCCCAGCCCAACCCTGCTGGCCGCCGGCGAGCGACTCGTCGCTCTCGGCGTCCCCTTCGACGCCGCACTCGACACGATGGACAAGCTCAGACGCGACACCCAACGCATCGCGCAGACGTTCGTGCGGATCTTCCTGGAGTACATCTGGAAGCCCTTCGACGACGCCGGCCGGCCCGAGTCCGAATGGCCCCAGGTGCAAGCGGCCCTCGACCAGCTACGGCCACTGGCCTCCGAGGCTCTCACCGCCACCTTCAAGCCCATCATGACCAAGACCGTCGAAGCGGCCTTCGGCAAGCAGCTCGACCACGCACGCACACGCAGGTCATGATCCCGATCGGCGGCTCCTCGACGAAACGCCCGTCGGTCGCCTGAGTCGCGATCGCGACCCGGAGGGCAGCCTTGATCTGCGCCGAGTGTGCGCGACACCCGAGCTGCCGCTGCGCACCGATCGTGGGCGGCTTCTCACTGAGCGTTTTCACATTCTATTGGCACGCTTTACCCAGGCGGAAGGTCCGGCATGGGATCATGCCGCGGTTGACCTGCCAACCTGGCTGTGTCTTCTCGATCTGAGGCACGGAGATTCAACCCATCGTTCCGCTCGACGCGCCTGTCGACCACAAGCCTCTTTCAAAGAGGGCGTTCCCGGACGGTTCGCCGCCGGCGGCAGATGCGCTCGGCGCGGGCTCAGGTGAGGATGCCCGCCCCCGCCTGACGCGCGTGTGGCGCTCTCCCGGCGATCAGCCGTCGTGGGCGCGTCCGTCGCTGCTGATCGTCGCGCTCGTGGCGGGCATCGCCTACGCGTGGCGCTCCGACAGCGCGTACCTCGAGCCGTTCTACGGCGCCGCCGCGCGCAGCATGTCCTCCAGCTGGCACAACTTCCTCTTCGGCGCGTTCGATCCCGGAGGCACGGTCAGCGTCGACAAGCTGCCGGGCGCGCTGTGGCTGCAGGCGCTGTCGCTGCGAGTGTTCGGCTTCCACGTGTGGGCGGTGGCGCTTCCGCAGGTGCTGGAGGGCGTGATCACGATCCTCGTGCTGTACCGCGCGGTGCGCCGGCTGGCCGGCCCCGTGGCGGGAATCGTCGCCGCGATCGTGCTCGCGCTCACGCCGGTCACGGTCGCGCTGAACCGGGGCAACGTGTCGGACTCGCTGCTGATCCTGCTGACCGTGCTGGCGGCCGACGCCGTCTCGGCGGCGCTCGTGAAGGAACGCCTGCGCTGGCTGCTGCTGGCGGGTGCGTGGGTGGGCCTCGCGTTTCAAGCGAAGATGCTGCAGGCGTGGCTCGTGCTGCCGGGCCTGGCGGCGGCTTATCTGCTGGCGGGCGCGGGCCCGTTGCGCCGGCGCCTCACCCACCTGTCGCTCGCGGGGCTGCTGACGCTGGTCGTGTCGCTGAGCTGGATGTCCGCGGTGTCGCTGGTGCCGTCGCACGATCGGCCGTTCGTGGACGGGACGCGCAACGACTCGGTGTTCAGCCAGGTCTTCTCCTACAACGGCGTATCCCGCCTCGGGAACGTCGGGCTGGAAGCGCCGATCCAGGCCGCCGCCTTCATCGTCAAGCTCAGCATCGACGAACTGCCGGACGCGGGCGCGGCGAGCGTGCCCCCCAGCTGGCACAGGCTGCTGGCGGGCCTGTTCGGCCGCGACGTCGGCTGGCTGTACCCCGCGGCGTTGATCAGCGTGCTCGGCGTGCTGGCAACCTCACGCGGCGCCGGCCGGCGCGCGCCGGAGCGGGCGTGCGTCGTGCTGTGGGGGCTGTGGCTGCTCGTGCTGTTCGCGTTCTTCAGCAAGGGCGTGTACCTCAACTCCTACTACGTCGCGGCGATCTCCCCCGCGCTTGCGGCGCTGTGCGGCACCGGCGTGGCCGTCGCCGCCAGGCGCTGGGAGGACCGGCGCACGCGCGCGTGGGTGGGCGCCGCCGTCCTCAGCTCTGTCGCCTACGGGATCTACCTGCTGCGCGGCGCCAGCGGAGTGCCGGGGTGGTTGATCGCGCTGGCGGCCTGCCTTGCCGTCGCCGGCTCGCTGCTGGCGCTCAGGCGCACGCTCCCGCGCGGCGCGTCGTCGCTACCGGCGACGGTCGCCTGCGCCCTGCTGCTGCCGGCGGTCGCCTCGGCGCTCGTCGCCAAGAACGGCCTGGGGCCGTTCAACGCGCCGTACGAACCGCCCCACCCGGGGCAGGCGCCGGCGCAGCAGTACGCGCGAGCGCGAGCGGCGCTGGCGCGCCTGTCGCGCGAAGCGCCGGCGCCGATCGTCCTCGGCACGTACTCCTCGATGCTCGCCGCCCCCTACATACTCGCCAGCGGCCAGAAGGTCCTGCCGATCGGCGGCTTCCGCGGCAGCATCCCCACCCCCACGCTCGCGCAGCTGCGTGACGACGTCGCAGCCGGCCGCGTGCGCTCGTTCCTGATCCCGCTCTCCCCCGCCAACAGCGACCCACGGATCCTGTGGATCCTCTCCAGCTGTCCACGCGTCCGCGGACCGTCGCCACGCGACCCGATCAGGGTCGCGCTCTATCGATGCGACCCCGCCAGCGCGCCTCAGCGCGAGTAGAGCGCGAAGAAGTCGCGGTCGTCCGGTTCCAGATAGCGAGTGGCGGGGCGTTCCATGCCTTCCAGCAGCTTGTTGGGATCCAGCGCGCCGGGGCCGCCGTAGGTGATGAACGTGACCCAGTAGGAGTTGATGTCGAGCTCCATCGCGCGGACCGCTCCGGCGCGGATCAGCGCCCGGGCGAGGCTCGCGACGGTCTGGTCTTCGCCGGCCGCGTAGATGAGGTTGCCGTGCTTGTCGACCCCGATCGCCGAACGCCAGACGAGGATCGCGTTGCCGACCGTCGCGCCCCATTCGGCGGTGTTGGCGATGTTCGGGCTTGGCCTGCCTTCTTCGACGATCAGCGGCAGGTTCTGGCGCGCGAAGGCGACACCCGCCGGGATGCTCGCGCCATACCGCCAGTCGATCACGTCGACGCGCCCGTCTTCGTAGCCGACCAGGGTGCCCTGCCCGTCGCGAAGCGGCGCGTAGGTGTGCCCGTTGACGGCGAAGCCGCCGTGGGAGTCGCCGAGCTTGAAGCCGCTGTTGAAGGTGGCCAGCAGCCGCGAGCGCGCGGCGGCGGGGACGTCCATCGGTCCTCGCGGTATCGGCACCGACGGCTCGAGCCGTCCCGGGTTGAGCGTGAGCGTGGTGCGTTTGGTGTCGATCCACGCGAGGCCCGCCACCACCCGGGGGTATTCCGGCTGGTCGCGCAGCGTCGTCACGAGGATCGGCGGTTCTGCCGCGAAGCCCGGGCGTGTGGGGTGCCACACGCCCTCTCCGGGGAGGGCGGGATGGATCAGCGATTCGACGCGAGCGGGTCGGCTTTCCGGGTTGACCGTCACGCGGGGCAGGCTCGCGCCGTAGCCGACTTTCGGCAGGGATCGGAGCGTCGGTCCGCCCTTGCTGGGCGCCGTCAGCGTGTAGTAGATCGACTCCACGCGCGCCACCAGCCCCGCGGCGCCGTTGTCGCGCAGCCACTCGACGCTGCGAATGCCGAGGCTCGAGTTGGACTGTTCGCTCATCGCGCCCCAGTAGGAGAGCACGACCGGAACCAGCGCGACGAGCGCCGCTACGAGCGCTATCCGTCGCAGCCGCATCGGCAGCGACGGCCCATGCCGGCGTTCCAAGCGCGGGCCGGCGGGCGCGAGTCGGCTGTGCGCGGCCATGCGCAGACTGTAGTGAGCGGCGATGCGCGCCAGTCGCGCTCCCACCAATGGTAAGCGCATTCTCACTGAGATAACTCTCACACATCTAACGGCGCGCTTTATGGGGGTAAAAGGATTGTCGTGTGGAATCCTTGCGTCGCTTGTGCAACAGGGCCGCTGTTGCTTTTTTAACTTAAATCGCTGGAGGTTCGGGAATCGTTCCACTCGAGGCATTGGCCGAGGACAAACCAGCGCCCGGGAGGGCTCTGAGCAAGGTCTCGACGCCAACCCTGGTGCAGCCGCGGGCGAGCGCCGGTCGCCCGCTCGCAAGCGCCGCTCGCGTGCTGCTGCGGGCGTGCCGGCCGCGCCAGTGGAGCAAGAACCTGCTCGTGTTCGCCGCCCCCGCGGCAGCCGGCTGGATCGATCGCCCGGCTATCGCCGCGGAGGCCGCCGGCGCGCTCGTGGTGCTGTGCATGGTCTCCAGCGCCACCTACCTGGTCAACGACGTGCGCGACCGCGAGCAGGACCGCGAGCATCCGCGCAAGCGTCTGCGGCCGGTGGCGGCGGGCGAGCTCTCGCCGCGCGCGGCGCTGTGGTCGGCCGCGGCGCTGGCGATCGGTGGAATCGCGCTGGCGGTCGCGATCGCGCCCGGCCTGGGAGCGCTCGCGTGCGGCTATCTGGCGTTGACGGCCAGCTACTCGCTGTGGCTGCGGCGAGTGGCCGTGCTCGACATCCTGGTCGTCGCCGCGGGGTTCGTGATCCGCGCGCTGGCCGGCGGCGTGGCGACCGACATCTATCTGTCGCGCTGGTTTGTGATCGTGACGGCGTGCTGTGCGATCTTCCTCGTGGCCGCCAAGCGCTACGCCGAGCTGCGCTCGCATTCCGGCTCCGGCCCCGCGCGCGCGACGCTGCGCCGCTACTCCCTCGGCCGCCTGCGGCTGGCGCTCGCGCTGTCCGCGACGGCGGCTGCGGTCGCCTACGCCTCGTGGGCGTTCACGCGACCGGACCACCTCGTCTGGTACGGCCTGTCGATCGTCCCGCTCGTGCTGTGGCTCGGCCGCTACTCGACGTTGATCGGGTACGGCGCCGGCCAGGCGCCGGAGGAGCTGATCCTGCGCGATCGCACGCTGCTCATCCTCGGCGTGACGTGGGGCGCGCTCTTCCTCGGCGGCGTGTATGTCGGCAGTTGAGCTGAGCGCGCGCGAGCCGCAGACGCCCGCGCTTCGCTCGTTGAGCGGCTGGGGGCGCACGGCGCACAGCAGCTGCCGGGTGCTCGCGCCGCGCGCGGCCGAGGAGGTGCGCGACGCGCTCGCGTCCCACCGGGGCGGCGGCGTGATCGCGCGCGGCGCCGGGCGCAGCTACGGGGACGCCGCCCAGAACGACGGCGGCACGGTGCTCGACATGACCGCGCTCGACCGCGTCGTGTCGCTCGACGCCGAGCAGCGTCTGCTCACCGCGCAGCCCGGTGCGACGATCGCGCAGATGATGGCGCGCCTGGCCGCCGACGGCCTGACGCTCCCGGTCGTCCCCGGCACGCGCCACGTGACGCTCGCGGGCGCGATCGCGAGCGACATCCACGGCAAGAACCATCACCGCGACGGCGGCTTCGCGCGACACGTGGCGTCGCTGTCGCTATGCACCCCCTCGGGGGATATCGAGGAGCTCACGCCCGAGAGCGACCCCGATCTGTTCTACGCGACGCTCGGCGGCATGGGCCTTACGGGCGTGATCGTCGAGGCGCGCGTCCGCGCCGAGCCGCTGCCCTCGCCGTGGGTGACGGCGGACACCGACCGCACGGACGGCCTCGAGCAGACGCTGCAGCTGATGGGCGGCGAGGAGCGCCATCGCTACTCGGTGGCGTGGCTCGACCTGCTGGCCGACGGAGCGAAGATGGGACGCGCGATCGTCAGCCGCGCCGACCCGCTGCCAGCGGACGCGCGCACGCCCGCGAGCCGCGCGTGGCGCGGCTCGGGCTCGACCTATCCCAGCGCGCTCGCGCGGCGCCCGGTGCTGGAGATCCCCCGCGGCTTTCCCGGCGCCCTCCTGCGCCCGTCGAGCGTACGCGCGTTCAACGCGCTGCACTGGTCGGCGGCGCCGCATCGCGAGCGCGACCGCCCGCTGGCGCTCGCCCCCTACTTCTTCCCGCTGGATGTCGTCGGCAGATGGAACAGGCTGTATGGGTCGGCTGGCCTGATCCAGTACCAGTTCGTGATCCCGACCGGCGCCGAGGATGCGCTCGAGCGCTGCTTCGCGCTCATCCGCACTCGTCGCCTGCCCGTCTACCTGGCGGTGTTCAAGCGCCTGGGCGCGGCATTCGGCGGGCCGCTTTCGTTCCCGCTGGAGGGCTGGACGCTCGCGCTGGACATGCCCGCCGCCGCGCCAGGCCTGCGCCCGGCGCTGCGCGAGCTGGACGAGCTGGTCGCGGGCGCCGGCGGGCGGGTCTACCTGGCCAAGGACGCGTGCCTGAGCCGCGACGCGCTGCACGCGATGTACCCGCAGCTCGATCGCTTCCAGGCGCAGCGGGCGCGCGTCGATCCACACGGCATCATGCGCTCGGACCTCGCCTCGCGCCTTGGCCTGTGCGGAGCGGGCGGATGAGCGCAGCCACCGGCTCCGGCGGGCGCCGCGTGCTCGTTCTCGGCGGCAGCTCCGAGATCGCGCTGGCGATCGTCCGCGAGCTGCAGTCGCGCAGCCCGCGGGAGGTGGCCCTGGTGGGGCGCGACACGGCCGCGCTCGACGCCGCGGCCGCGGAGCTGGGCGCAGCCGGGTGCGCCCGGGTGCTCACGTTCGAGCTCGACGCGCTGGACCTGCCCCGCCACGAGCAGGTGCTGGCGCAGGCGTTCGCGGAGCTCGGCGGCGCCGACATCGTGATCCTCGCAGTCGGCGTGCTCGGCGAGCGCGGCGGCCTGCCCGCGGACCTCGACGCGGCGGCGGCCGTGCTGGAGGTCAACCTCGTCGCGGCCGGCTCGCTGCTGATGCACGCGGCCGTGCGCCTGCGCGATGACGCCGGAGGAACGATCGTCGTGCTGTCGTCGGTCGCGGCCGAGCGTCCGCGGCGCGCGAACGTCGTCTACGGAGCTTCCAAGGCCGGGCTCGACTCGCTCGCGCACGGGCTCGCGGACGCCCTGCACGAGGACGACGTGCGCGTGCTCGTGGTCCGGCCGGGGTTCGTCAGGACGAAGATGACGCAGGGCCTCGAGGCGGCGCCCCTGTCGACCACGCCGCAGGCCGTCGCCGCTGTCACGGTCGCCGGGCTCGACCGCGGCGCCCACACCGTATGGGCGCCGCCTCCCCTACGCTGGGTGATGCTGATGATGAAGCTCATTCCCCGTCGTCTCTTCAGAAGGATCGAACGATGAGCGCCACCCGCTCATCGCAGCGTGAGTCGACCGAGCTGTCACCGCCGCCGGCCGACATCGCCGAGCTGCGCAGCCGACGCCGCCAGGCGCGGCGCACGCGCAGGCTGGCTCGGGTCGACGTCGGTCTCGGCGTCACCGTCGCCCTGGTGCTGTTGATCGCCAGTCCGGGCCTCGCCATCACCGGCCTGATCGCCGCGCTCATGCTGGCGGCCTGCGCCATCTCCGCGCTCGTGCGACGACGGCGCCGCCGCCACGCTGCCAGGTCGGTGACCAAGCCTCGGCGCAGCGCCGGCGCCTCCGCGCGTCGCAGGGCCTGAACGGTCTCGAGCAGGACGGCGCGCGCCAACGTGAGGATCGCCTCACGCACTCTTTACGCCGCCGTCAGGGCGACTTTACGACGCCGTCAGGCCAACGCGAGAGCCTGCTTCACGGGGGATCGAACACCACCCGAACATCGAACGACGGAGCGCGATCTCATGACCCGAATCACCGTTACGAGCAAGCAGGCCCAACACACCGAGGCATCGCCGTCGCGGGACCCCCGCCGCCCGCAGGGTTCCGAGGACGCGCGCTCTCCCGGCCAGTTGATCGAGCGAGTCATCCTCGAGTATGCACGCGCGTGGCGCCCAGGCGCACATGTGACAGCTCTCACGCCGCACTAATGTCCCGCTTAACGCGGAGGAGGAAGCTCGATTCATGCTCGGGTCAGGAAAGCGCCCGATCGCCCGGCGGGTCATGTCGAGTGTCATCGCCGTCGCGGTCCTCGGCGCGATCACGGGCGCCACGCTCGACGCCGATCCAGGTCCGGCGCCGCGAGCATCGGCCCGCCTGACCGCCGCGAGCGCTCCCGCCACGGGCACGGGCACGGGCACGGGCACGTCCAGCGTCGAACCCGGTCCGGCGTCCTCTGGGTGCGGGGCGGCGAGCGCCGCCACGATCGCAGGCATCGACGGAGTCGTGGCGCGGGGAATCTACGCGGGTGAGATACGCGGCAGCGAGGTGAGCGCCGACATCTCGCACGTCACCGGCTCTCAGGCGCTCCTCAGCGCGTTGGCCGGCAACAACTCGGCGGCGGTGTACGCGGCGGTGCATACGATCGTCTACACCCCGCACTGGCACATCGTGCGGCTGCGGGTCCTCCAGGGCGGGCGCGTGCTGGCCGACGTCGGCGGGCCGGACGTCATCGCCCCGATCTCCGGCACGCTGCGATCGCACGGCGGGAAGCTCGGCACGTACGTGATGTCGGTACAGGACGATGCCGGCTATGTGAAGCTCGTGAGCCGCTTCATCGGCGTGCCGATCGACCTCTACAGGAACGGCGCATACCTGATGGGAACGCTCGGGTCGGCGCCGTCGAAGCCGAGCGCCGGCTCATCGGTCAAGGTGCACGGCGCCGGCTACCGGGTCGCGCTGCTCACCGCCGGGGCCTTCCCCAGCGGCACCCTCGGCGTCGCGCTGTTCGTCCCCACTCCCCCGAGCGCGGTCTCCGCCACGAGCTGCGCGTCGGTGACAGTCGCGGCGTGGGGCAGCGTCGCGACGCACATCGCGGCTCGACTGCACCCGCTGTCAGCGCATTACGGGGCGCTCGTGGACGTCCTGCACAGCCTGAGCGGCGGTCTTGCGTACGTGATGTCCGGCTCCAGGCGAATCGCGGGGGGCACCGGGCCGGCGCGGATCCCCCGCAGCGGCACCGTGCGATACCGCGGGCGCTCGTGGTCGGTCTTCTCGTGGGAACCCTCGCCACCGGACCGGGTCTACTTCCTGACGCCGCCGGCCTGAGCGCGGCGTCCGGATGCCCGAAGGCGCGCACGTGCACAGGAGACTGGGAGCGCTGGTCCTCCTCGCGGTGCTCGTCGCGGCCGGGGTCGCGCTCGGCCCGAGCCTCGATCGATCCGAACCGAGCGCCACGCGCTTCGCCGGCGCCGTCGCCAACGCCGCTCACACCGGGAGCGCAACCGTCCCCGCCTCTACGCCCCACGTCTCCCGGCCGGCGCCCGCGCTGGTGGTGAGCCCGCCGACGCGCGCGACGACGGGGTGGACGGCGGTCGCGCAGGTCCACGGACGGCCGGCCGCCTGGCTCGCTCAGCGCGCGGGGATCACGCTGATGCGCTTCGACCAGGGCGCCCTTCACCTCGATCTCCACGCCGGCTCGAGCGACGGTGGCGTGTCGGGCTGGACCTACGGGGACAAGATCGCCCAGCGGGAGATCCACCTCATCGTGGCCGCGTTCAACGGCGGCTTCAAGCTCACCTACTCCAACGTGGGGTTCGCCTCGGGGGGCCACGTCGCCGTGCCACTCGAGCGCGGGCTCGCGTCGATCGTCACCTACACCGACGGCACCACCGAAATCGGCGCGTGGGGGATCGACGTTCCGAGCGCTCGCAAGACCGTCTTCTCGGTGCTGCAGAACCAGCATCTGCTCGTCGACCACGGAGCGGTGGCTGCGAACACCGCGAGCTGCGTCGACTGTTGGGGCGGGACCGTCGAAGGGCGCACGGCCGTGGCCCGCTCCGGTCTGGGGATAACCGCGAGCGGAGAGCTCGTGTGGGCCGCCGGGGAGGGGCTCACGCCCACCCAGATCGGCTCCGCGCTGGTGGCCGGCGGCGCGGTGCGCGCGGTCGAGCTCGACATCAACCCCGACTGGGTCGCCGGCTACCTGTACGTCCACCATCCCGGCGGCCCGTCCCCGGTGCCGGTCGTGCGCGGTCAGCTGGGCATCGCCGGCAAGCTGCTCGAACCGTACAGCCGCGACTTCCTGACGATCGTCGCCAACTGAGGCCTCGTGTCGAGCGCGCGCCGCATTACGCGCAGATCGCTGCTGACAGCCTCCGCCGGCGCAATGGCAGGCGGGTTGCTGCGCCCGCGCGTGACGCTCGCGATGCTCGCCGGACCACCCGCCCCGAAACTCGCCGAGCGCTGGCTCGGAGAGCTCACACCGCAGGGCGCGACGGTCGAGCTCGCCAGCCCTGCCGATCTGCTTGGCCTCGAATGGCAGGCTCCAGCCCGCGCCGGTGTGTGGCTGCGCTTCCGTGGCCCGAACGGGAGCTGGAGCAGCTGGGTCTCAGCGGCAGCGAACGGTCACGGACCCGAAGCGCGTCCGACGCGCGGCCGGCAGGTGGGAGAGCCGATCTGGACGGCAGGCGCCACGACGGTACAGATCCGTTCCTCGCGCACGCTGAGCGGCGTACGGCTGCACTTGGTGGACGTCACCGGTGGGGCGGGCGCCAGACGGCCTGCACGCAGCGCCACGCATACGGCGTTCTCGGCCGGCCTGCCGCTGGCGACACCAGCGCTGGCTGCCGGGCCGGGCCAGCCGCCGATCATCGCCAGGCGCGCATGGGCCCGGGGAGGAGCGCCCCCCAGGGTGGCGCCCGAATATGGGACGGTGCGGCTGGCGTTCGTCCACCACACAGAGAACCCCAACGGCTACGCGGCCGGCGAAGTGCCGGCGATGCTGCGCGCGATATACGTGTTTCACCGCTACGTCAACGGCTGGAACGACATCGGCTACAACTTCGTCGTCGATCTGTACGGCCGGATCTTCGAGGCGCGCGCCGGCGGCATCGACGAGCCGGTGGTGGGCGCGCATGCGGGCGGCTACAACCTGGTGTCCACCGGCATCGCCGTGCTGGGCTCGTTCATGGCGGCGCCCATATCGACGGCCGCGCGCGACGCGCTGGAAGCGCTGCTCGCGTGGAAGCTGTCGCTGCATGGAGTCCCCGCGCTTGGCAGCGTGACCGTGAGAGTGAACCCGGCGGGAGCCGTCTACAGCCGCTTCCCGGCCAATGCGCGCGTGCCGCTGCCTCGGATCGCCGGTCACCGCGACGCCGACGCCACAGACTGCCCTGGCAACGTGCTCTACGGCGAGCTGCCGGCGATCCGCACTGCCGTGCGACGACTGGCGCCGAACCCGACGAGAGCGACGCTCGCGCTCATCGAGCCGGCGCCGACGCCGGCGCCGACGCCAACGCCAACGCCCGGCACCCAGAGCACTCCTGAAGCCGTCGGCGGCGCCGGGGCTGGCTCGCCCGCGAACGGTCAGGCCCAGACGCTGTCGGGCGCCATCGGGCTGCTTGACGGCGCCTCGCTCGCGGGTGCGCGCGTCTTGATCCAGGCGCGGACGGTCAGTCGCAAGGGAGAGGTCGTGAGCGAGCGGACGCTCGCCGAAACGACGACCGACGCGACCGGCACGTGGACGCTCGACGTGACACCGCTGACGCCGGCAGCCGGCGCGGCCGGTCCGACCGCCAGCTGGATGTGGGTGCGGGCTCTCTGCCCCGGCGGTTCCGGCTTTGGCGCATGCGTGTCGGAAGCGCTGCACATACCGGCGAGCATCTCGCTCAGCGCACCTGTAGCAAGCCCGCCTGAAGCGGCACCGACGTAGCCGCGGCGCAAGGCGCCGTGCGGTGAGCTGCGACGTACCGCCGGCGATATGTCCACGCATGTTTCGTGAGGTCACGCCGCGACGAGCGTCTGCCGACCCATTCGCATGCGCAGCGCGAGCGAACAGCCGGCGCGGGCAATGGCGGGGATCGAGCCGCGTGACGAGCACGAGCTCAGGGTGTGGACGCCGATCGCGATGTGGCTCGCGGGCAGCGCCACGATCGCGGTGGCCACGGTGCTCCCGGGTGACGGCACGCTGCACGTCGCGCAGCTGCGCGGGCTGGCCGGTGTCGGCTTGTGCGCGGCGATCTTCACGTTCGTGGTCTTCCGGCGCGTGTCCAATCGCACGCTTTACGTGCTCACCAACGTCTTTACGGCGCTCGGGTCGATCTCCGTGTGGCTGGCGTGCCTGTGGTCGGGCGGAGCGGGCAGCGGCTTCATCGAGATGTACTTCTTCCCCGTGCTGTACGCGGCGTACTTCTTCCGCAGCACGCAGGCAATCTGCCAGCTCGTGCTGGTGACAGCGCTGGCGGCCTCTCCGGAGATCTACGACACCTCACTGCAGGGAACGCAGTTCCCTGGCCATCTGCTCGTGCTGCTGGCGGCGCTGTGGGGGATGGCGGTGATGGTCGGCTTGCGCAAGCGCCGGCTGCTTCTCGCCGAGCTGCGCTCGCGCGAGCAGGCGCTCTCGGACCCGCTGACGGGACTTCACAACCTGCGCAGCCTGCGCGAGCACGCGAGCGCGCACCCACCCGCGCAGGGCACCGGCGTGCTGGTCATCGACATCGACGACTTCAAGTCGGTCAACACCGCCTGCGGCCATACCGGCGCCGACGAGCTGCTGCGCCGGGTGGCCGTCGAGCTGCTCGAGCGCTCCGCCGCGGGCGACTGCGTCGCGCGCATCGGCGGCGACGAGTTCGCCGTGCTCGTGTCCCGAGACAGCACGGCCGACGTCGAACGGCTCGCCGCTGGATGCGCCCAGGCGGTCCAGATCGCCGCCGCGCAGACGGGTCTCGCCGATCGCGTCGTGTCGGGCAGCGTCGGCTACGCCGTGTGGCCGGAGGACGGCCGGACCCTCTCGGATCTGCTCACCGTCGCCGACAGGAACATGTTCGGCGCGAAGGCGGGCAGGCGCAGAGCCGTCGACGCTCCGGCCTCGACGGCGAGGACAACCGCCGCGTCCGCGACGACGCCGGCGGCCGACCACGATCGTAAGGCGCCCAATGCGCCCGTCGTCGCAGGGCCGCGGCTGAGGCTGGTGGCGAGCGCCTCGAGCGCGGTGCGCCGGACGCCCGGACTGGGCGAGGAGCCGGGAGCGCACGCGACGCCGGGCATGCGCCAGACGGTTCTCGCGAGGTGGCGCTCGCTTCCGCTGCAGACGACGGTCGCGGCCACGTCGTGGGTGGGTGGATCCGCGCTGACCCTGATCGTGCTGCTCCTGCCGGGCGCCGACAGGGCGCATCTGCCGCTCGCGCTGGTGCTGCTCGCATGTTCGGTGGCAGTGGGCGTGCTGATGACGGCTCTCGGGCTGCTGCTCGGTGAGATCGCGTACGTGGCCTCCGACGCGCTGGCGGTCCTCGCCATCGCCGTGGGCGTGTATCTCACGGGCGCCACCACGAGCCCGCTGCTGCCGCTCGTGTTCATGGCTGTCGCGTTCGCCGCGTTCTTCTACACGCCTCGCGCCGCCATGCTGAGGCTGGCGGGAGCGGTGGCCGTGTGCGCGAGCCCGTTCCTGTACGCGAGCAGCAACGCACGGCTGCAGTTCGTCGTGCCGTTCGTCGCGCTCAGCACCACAGCCGGCGTGCTCGCGTGCATCATCCTGTACAACAAGCGCGAGCTCGCGCAGGCGGCGCGCGTGGCGCGCGAGATGGCCGCGCACGACCCGCTGACCGGCCTGCCCAACCGGCGCGCGTTCCACGAGGGCGTCGGCCGTGCGCTCGAGCTCGCGCGCAAGCGGGCGACGCCGCTGTCGCTGTCGGTCGCGATGATCGACCTGGACAACTTCAAGCGCGTGAACGACACGTTCGGCCACGCCGCCGGAGACCTCGTGCTGCTGGCGATCGCGCGTGCGCTGAACGTCGCCACGCGGCCGGGCGACCTGGTGGCGCGGATCGGCGGCGACGAGTTCGCACTGCTGGCGCGCGGCGTCGACGCCTCCGCCAGCCACGCGCTCGGCGTTCGCTGCGTGCGCGCCGTCGAGGCCGCCGTCCGACACGCGGGTTACGCCGACTGCGGGGTCTCCGCGACCGTCGGCTACGCCCTGTTTCCCTTCCACGGCACGACGCTCGACATGCTGCTCGACGCCGCCGACTCGGCGTTGATGGACGCCAAGACCAAAGGCAAGCGCCGGGTCAGCGGAGCGGCCGAGGCGTCGAGCGAGCAGCTCGACGCGTCGTAGCTTCGGCGTTGGCGTACATTTACCCGCGATGCCCGACCTGCGCTTCACCGCGCCCTCAGGGGAGCTCGGCGGCTACCTCGCGCTGCCGGTGGGCGACGGTCCGCATCCGGGCGTGGTCGTGATCCAGGACGCGCTGGGGCTGTCAGACGACATCCGCGAGCAGGCCGACCGGCTGGCGGCCGCCGGCTACCTCGCGTTCGCCCCCGACCTGTACTCCGGTCGCGGCATCCGCTGCGTGGTGGCGACGATGCGCGCGTCGCGCTCGGGCACCGGGCCGGCGTACGCGGACATCGAGGCGGCGCGCGCGCTGCTGCTCGCGCGCGATGACTGCACCGGGCGGATCGGCATCATCGGCTTCTGCATGGGCGGCGGCTTCGCGCTGCTGTGCGCGCCAAGCGGCGGCTACGGCGCGGCGTCGGTCAACTACGGCGAGGTCCCTTCCGACGCCGCCGAGCGGCTGCAGGGCGCGTGCCCGGTCGTCGCGAGCTTCGGCGCCCGCGACCGCGGCCTGCGCGGCCGCGCCGAGCGCCTCGAGCGGGCGCTGAGCGCCGCCGGCGTCGAGCACGACGTCAAGGAGTACCCCGACGCCGGCCACAGCTTCCTCAACCGCTTCAACACCGGGCCCGCGCTCACGCCGCTGCTGCACGTCGCCGGGATGGGCTACCATCACCCGTCGGCGGAGGACGCCTGGCGGCGGATCCTCGAGTTCTTTGGCGAGCACCTCGGTTGACGGCGCGCCGACCGGCAGAAGCGCTGCCGCCGCTCAGCCGAGGTCGAGCTGCATCTGCTGACTTGCGAGGTCGAATGGGTCGGTGGTGTCGCGCCCGGGACGACTCTGGCGGATTCTGCGTCTGAGCTCGGTGACGGGGTCGTGCGCGACGTAGTAGCGCGCCCGGCGCTCGCCGACGGGCTCGAGCAGCCCGGCATCGACGATCGCCTTGAGGTCACGGCTCGCCGTCAGCTCCGAGATCTCCTCGTCGAGCGTTTCCTGCACGAGCTTGCGGTAGAACGCGTTGCGAAGCCGTACGCCGTGCGCGGCGTCGTACAGGCCGCTCGCGGCGCGTTCGGGCAGCCGGTGGCTGGCTGCGAGCTCGGCGCACGCGGCCCAAAGCTGCTCGGCCTCCTCGATGCGGCGCAGGTGGGTCATCGCCTGGCGATAGTGCGCGGTCAGGCAGAAACGGAGCCACGGGCGCGCGTCGCGCTGGGGGTTCCACGAGCCCTGACCGACCTGGGCCAGCACGTCGTAGTAGGCCTGCGTGTTGCGTCCGAGGTACTCCTCGATGCTCGAGAAGACGGGCGCGACGATCTGCTCGCGTGCAAGCACCAGCGTCTGCAGCGCACGCGCCATGCGCCCGTTGCCGTCGCTGAAGGGATGGACCATGACGAGGTTCAGGTGGGCCGTCGCAGCGCGGACGAGGACCGGCGCGTCGCTGTCTTCGAGCTCGCGGATCGTCGCTTCGATCAAGGCGGGAACCTGCTCGTAGTCGGGACCCTCGTAGACGATCTCGCCGGTCGCGTCGTTGCGAACGTAGATAGTCCCCGGACGCCAGCGCCCCGGGTTCTTCTGAAGGTCGTGCTTGATCATCATGAAGTGCAGCGCCTTCAGCAGTCCCTCGTCGACACTCGGCGGGGTGGGGTCCTGCGCGACCTGCAACACGTAGGTCATCGCGTCGCGGTAGCCGGCGAGCGCGAGCTCGGTCTCGGCGTCGGCGTCGAGCGTCGGCTCGCCCTCGACGGCGGCGAGCACATCGTCGAGACTGGCGTTATACCCCTCGATACTGTTCGAGCCCTGTACCGCGCGCGCGAACGCCATCCGTCTCAGGCTGCCGATCCATCGACGTGGCTCGGCGACCCGAAAGCGAAGCTGGCGGCGCGCGTCATCGATCAGGTCGAGAACGCGGTGTTCGACGGCGTCGGATGTCGGCGTCTGGAAGACCGGAGCGGCCATGATAGATAGAATCTATCATTCGATCATTGAGGTCCTCGAGCTGCTCCAGCGCGGCTATTCGAACAGCCGGTCCTCGACTTCGGGCCAGTACCGATAGAGCGCCTTGGCCTGTTCGAGCACGAGTTGCGTGTAGTAGTTCACGTCGTGAGGCTCCGCGCCGCCTCCCGTCGCGCCCGCCTCGGGTCGGTAGCCGTGTTTGCGCAGAAGGCGCTTGATCTTGCGACGAATCGCGGCCTCGCTGGACTCGCGGTCGGCCCAGTCGACGGTGAGGTCCGCGCGGATGCTCTTGACGAGCTCGTTGGCGATCTCAGCGAGCTGGGGATCGGCCTTGCCATCCTCGATACCGCCGGCAAGGGCTTCGTAGAAGGCGGCCTCTTCGATGCCCAAGCCGAGCTGTTCGTGGCGACGTCGTGCTTCGCGCAGGCTCTTGGCGATCTCGACCAAGCGTTCCACGACCTCCGCGCTCGAGATCTGACGCGCCTCGTAGCGGCGCAGGACGGTCTCGATCTGCTCGCTGAACATCTTGGCCTGCGCTTCGCTGGTGCGCCGACGACCACGGATCTCACCCTTGAGCAGCTTCTCGAGCAGCCGGATCTGGATGTTCGGGTGCTCGGTCTTGGCAGCGATCGAGTCCAGGAACTCGTCGGACAGCACCGATATCTCCGGGCGATCCCTGTCGGCGACCGCAAGCACGTCGACTATCTCGCCGGCGGCGAGCCCCTCCGACATGAACTGGCGTACAGCCTGCTCAGCCGCAGGGCTGGCCTGAGCATCAGGGCTGATGATCTTCCGCAGCTCGGCGGCCAGCTTGTTGAAGAAGGCGACCTCCTCGCGCAGTTCGATTGCCGCCGGCTGCGTTCGCGCCAGCGCGTACCGGCTCACAAGAGCCGCCTGCCCATTGAGGAATTCGCTTGTCCGTGTTTCGCTGCCGAGCAGGTGGTTGTAGGCGTCGAGAAACAGCCGGGACGGGTCGACGACGAGATGCAGCTCGCCCTGTCGGTAGCCGACGGGGTACAAGATCGCGCAGAGCACCTCATAGCTCTCCCAAAGCTTCGCAACGGCCTTGGCAGCGGGGACCACCGGGTCTTCGAGCTCGGTGTCGTCGTATGCGCGAAGCGAGGCCCGCAGGTCCTCGCCGATGCCGATGTAGTCGACGACCAGGCCTCCGGGCTTGTCGCGGAACACGCGGTTCACGCGCGCGATCGCCTGCAGGAGCCCGTGGTCGCGCATCGGCTTGTCGATGTACAGCGTGTTCAGCACCGGCGCGTCGAACCCGGTCAGCCACATGTCCTTCACGACGACGATCCGCAGCGGATGGCGCGGATCGCGGAAGTCCGTGGCGAGCTGGCGTAGCTCCGGCTTGGAGCGTCGAAAGCGCGATACGGCGGGTACGTCGGTGGCCTGCGCGGAGATCACGCAGTCGACGGCCTCCGTGCCGAAGCGCTCACGCAAGAGGTCGGTCAGCTCAGCGGCTATGCGCCGCGAGTAGGCGACGACCATCGCCTTGCCGGCGAGCGTTTCGCTGCGGGCGCTGAAGTGCTCGTGGATGTCGTCCGCGAGGCGCTCCAGCCGGTCGGGCGCGCCGACGACCTTCTTGAGCTTCGCCCACGCGGTCACGAGCTTGCTGGCCGCCTCCTGCTCCTCGCCTTCGAGCACCTCCTCCACATCTGCCAGCTGCTGCGGATCTGCGATCTCGAGCGGGATCTGACGCGACTCGTAGTAGATCGGTACGGTCGCATGGTCTTCCTGGGCGCGGCGCATCCGGTAGATCGAGATGTAGTTGCCGAACACCAGCCTCGTGGAGCGGTCGGCGCTTTCGACCGGCGTCCCGGTGAAGCCGATCCTCGTCGCATTCGGCAGCGCCTTCGTGATGTTTTCCGCGTAGCCCGCGTACTGGGAGCGGTGCGCCTCATCGGCCATGACCACGATATTCCGACGCTCGGAGAGCACCGGCATCGCCTTGCCCGAGCCCGTGGGTGAAAACTTCTGGATCGTGGTGAAGACGACCCCGCCGGCCGGGACGCTGAGCAGCGCGTGCAGACTCTTGGGGCCTCCCGTGATCTCCTGCGCCTGCTGGCACGCGGCTGACAGGCTCGTACCGGTGAAGGTGTCGAGAAGCTGGTTGTCGAGATCAGTACGGTCGGTGACCGCGACGATGGTGGGGTTCGCAAAGCGCGGATCGCGGCGGAGCTTGTTTGCGAAGAAGACCATCGTGTAACTCTTCCCCGCCCCTTGGGTGTGCCACACGAGCCCGCCCCGCCTGTCGCCATCCATCGCCGCGGCGACCGACTCGACCGCCGCTCCGACCGCGTGAACCTGGTGATACTTGGCCATTACCTTCCATGTGCGAGCGCCGTCTGACTCGAACAGCAGGAAGTCGCGGATCAGCTCCAGAAATCGCGCGGGCGCAAACACCCCCTCGATCATCACCTCGAGCTGCGCCCTCTTCGAGGCGTCACTCTCGCTATCCATTGTCTTCCACTCGGCGAAGTGCTCGGCCGGGGTCGTCACCGTGCCGACTCGTGCGGTGATGAGATCCGAAACGCCCACAATCTCCACATAGCGATACAGCCCGGGGATCGTCTCGCTGTAGTGGCGCACCTGGTTTACGGCCGCCTGCGCCGAGTCATCCTTGCCTGGGGCCTTGAGCTCGATCTGCCCGAGCGGCAGCCCGTTGACGAACAACAGTATGTCCGGCCGCCGGTTCTTCTCTCCCACGATCACCGTGAACTGATTCACCGCCAGGAACTCATTGTTGGTGGGGTCGTCGAAGTCCACGAGCCAGGCGTGTGCATGCTGTTCTATGTCGTCGTCATCGACGTAGGAGATCGGGACGCCCGAAAGCAGCAACTCATGAAAGCCCTTGTGGTCCTCGATCAGCGACGGCGAGGTGCCGGTCATCGCCAGCTCGCAAACGCGCTGGACGGCGCCTGGTGGCAGCGTTGGGTTGATCCGCGCAACGGCGTTCCTCAGCCGGTCGATGAGGACGACATCTGACCAGAGCTTGCGCTCGCCAGCAGGCCCGTCCGGGGCGAGCTCGACCCCGTGGATGTGCTCCCACTCAAGACCACCAGCAGACCGCCCTCCTTTGCCGCAGAGCCACGAAAGCGCGGGCTGCTCCACTAGCGCATCCTCGTTGGCCGAGCCCGTCATTACACTCTCGTTGGGAGCTGCTCGGCCGCGAAGCCGATCGCCTCATCGGCATCAGCAGTGTCGGGAACCCGAATCTCGCCAGAGATCAGCTTCGGGAGAAGGACATCGCGTACCTCAGCGAGGGTCCGGGTCTCGGCCGCTTGTCCGGCGATCAGGTCGAACATGGGCCTCACCGTTTGCTCAAACTCTGCCAGCGCCTGGGCCGGCGGAATGACAATCGGCAGCGGACGAAAGGCACGCTTGCTGATCTCCGCGAACGTGGTGCCGCCCGCGCGGGCGTTGATCTGCTCCATGTTCTGATGCAGCCAGCAAAGGACATACTCGCTCGGGATGCCCCCGGAGGGCGGGATGGCGATGAACCCCTGGTTCACGGCAACCTCAACCGCACTCAAGGCCGTGTACCCGATAGGTGCGCGCGATGAGAGGAGAACGGTGCGTCTGGGTAGCATCCCCGAACTGATCCTGCCCACACCCTCGTCTGTGATGTGGCGCTTGGTGTCGAGTAGAACTCGCGAGTCTATCTCGGCCAAGTCCTTCGGTGTCACCCAGCAGTGCGTACCGCCATCCCAGTATCGAGGCTCCTTCGTGCTCGGCGTGCTTCCGCCCACGACCGTCAAGACCTTGCCTATAGGGGCGACGGCCCACCCCTTAGGAACAGGCCCAAGATCAGTCTCGACGAGGTCGGGCTCCCCCAGGAAATCGACAAACCGCGCTCGGAACAACGTCCCGGCGACGTTCTCGAGCAAAGGCGCCATACGGCGATTGGCGTCGATCTTGTCATCAAATGCACCTAGCAGAGCGACTATTCGCTCCTGCTCCTCCGGATCAGGGAGCCATACCAGCGTACCCTTTAGGTGATTGCGATTTAGGGTTGGAACACCAGACCCAGCATTCAGCCGCGTGAAATCGATGCTCCGTAGCAGGTAATACACAAAGCGCGGGATATTCCCTCGGAAGTCCTTAACCCAGAGCGTAGTGTTGAGCGGCCAGTATGGCACGGTGAGAAATTGCCCCCCACCAATGGACCCACTGCGACCGATGACCACACCCGGTGCTTGCACCTTACACTCTGAGTGGTGTCCGACAATCCCAGTCGACGCGACGACGGGGACCTCTCCTGGTTCGCGGGCATATGCGGGTAGGTCAAAGCCGCGCTGCAACAGAACCACGTCCGCGAGCGGAACATCCGCAGACTCATGTTTCATACCCGATCCTCATGAGAGCCGTCGTTACCTTCCCAGCGAGTCGATCATTCTCGACCATCTCCGCGCCGAGCGTGTCAACGAGGATTGCCATCCGCTCCTCGAAGGCAACCTCATCTTCCTCCGATTCGGGTGCACCGACATAGTGGCCGGGTGACAAATTGAAACCGGTCGTCTCGATTTCCTGAAGGTCGCTCCCCTTGCAGAAGCCTGCCTCGTCGCTGTAGTCGGCGTCTGTGGTGCCTCGCCAATTGTGATATACGGATGTGATCCGCTCAAGCTCCTCGTCGGTCAACTCAATCTGTGTACGGCTGATCTTGCTGCCCATCTGACGCGCATCGATGAACAGCGTCTCTTCCCGCCGATCACGCTCGGTGGAGGACGCCTTGTTGCGGTCGAAGAACCAAAGACAGACCGGGATGGCGGTGGTGTAGAACAGCTGTGGGGGTAGCGCCACGATGCAGTCGACCACGTCGGCGCGGATCAGGCTCTCGCGGATCTTACCCTCGCCGCTTGTCATCGTCGTCAGCGAGCCATTCGCCATTACGAACCCGGCGCGGCCATTCGGCGCGAGGTGGTGCAGGAAATGCTGAATCCACGCATAGTTGGCGTTGCCTGCCGGCGGTGTTCCGTTAGCCCATCGCACGTCGTCGAGGATCGCCGGGGTCGACCACTCGGACTGGTTGAAGGGCGGATTCGCCATCACGAAGTCGGCCTTCACGTTCGAGAAAGCGTCGTCCAGCAGCGAGCCACCCTCCGTGTACTTGATCTCACCGGACAGACCGTGGATCGCGAGGTTCATCCGACCGATTCGCCAGGTGGCCTGGTTGCGCTCTTGGCCGTAGATCGAGATCTTCTCCGGACGCCCACCGTGTGCCTCGATGAACCGCGCCGACTGGATGAACAATCCACACGAGCCACAGGCGGGATCGAGCACCCGACCTTCGTACGGCTCCAGCATCTCGACGAGTAGGCGTGCGATGGGCGCGGGCGTGAAGTACTCGCCACCACGGTGGCCCTCCGCGCGCGCGAACTCCTTGATGAAGTACTCGTACGTGCGGCCGAGGATGTCCCGCGCTTCCTTTGGGTTCTTGCCGAAGCCGATCTTCGCGATCGTCTCCACCAATGAGCCCATCAATTCGGCCGATAGCGGCGCGCGGGCGTACACCCGTGGCAGCACGTTGCGCAGACCAGGGTTCTCCTGCTCGATAGCGCTCAGCGCGTCATCGATACGGCGGGCGACGTCCGGCTGCGACGCCGTGGCGAGAAGCGCCTCCCAGCGGGCGCCCTCGGGCACCCAGAACACGTTCTCGGCGACATACTCGTCGCGATCCTCGAGCACTTCGGCTCGCTCCGACACGTCCTCTACGTACGCCTCGCCCCCTGC
The DNA here is from genome assembly GCA_963735705.1 of uncultured Solirubrobacteraceae bacterium. GTDB lineage: Bacteria > Actinomycetota > Thermoleophilia > Solirubrobacterales > Solirubrobacteraceae > Palsa-744. Next base: position 228,854 of record CAVTLZ010000006.1, on the reverse strand, counting down.
CCGGGAGAGCTCCGCCTCGAGCGCCTGACGGCGCTGCTCGAACGCGTCGGAGATGTACTTCAGGAACAGCAGGCCGAGAACGAGGTGCTTGTACTCGGCCGACTCGACCGATCCGCGCAACTTGTTCGCAGCCTCGAACAGAGCCGCACCGTTCGGACCATCGCCTTTGCCTGACGCTGCCGCCATGGCCGAACCGTATCCGCTCCCTGCACGGAACGCGCGAAATGACGGCTGCGGCGCCGTAGGCCGCTCAACTCGACCGTAGTCGCCGCTACGATCGCTCATGGACGTGGCTCGAGCGACCCCGAAGAAAGAGGCTCCGATCAAGACGCCCGCTAAACAGAGAGCAAGCATTGGCGCAGACGACCCACGGATCGCCCATGCCATCTTCACGCTGCACGAGACGGCCGCATATCTGGGAATCCCGAAGTCGACCGTCCACTGGTGGGCGCGTCCTCCGGGTGCCAAGCACCCTCTCATCACCTGCTTCCCGCCACATGGCCGCCAGGCCACCGTTCCGTTCATCGGCTTCGCTGAGGCATTCGTGCTATCCAGCTTCCGGCGAGCGGGGGTGCCACTGCAGCGGATCCGGCCGGCGGTCGAGGTTCTTGCCAAGGAGATCGGCGTCGAGCATGCCCTTGCCTCCAAGCGCCTCTACACAGACGGCGCTGAGGTGCTCTTCGACTACGCGACCAAGCATGGCGAGCGCGAGGTGATGGACCTCGTAGTGGTGCGCACCCAGCAACGCCAGTTCTCCGAGGTCGTCAAGGGATACCTGAAACGCATCCATTACGGAGGCGATGGCTGGGCGGATGCTGTGCAGCTACCCACGTACGAGAACGCCGAGGTGATCGTCGACCCCAGGGTCGCTTTCGGACTGCCGCTGGTCGTCCACGGCGGCGCCCGTGTCGAGGATCTCGTCGACCGATTCCAGGCCGGCGACTCAGTCGCAGACATCGCCGCGGATTTCAGCGTTCCTCCTGATCAGGTCGAGGACGTGATCCGCGTGGCGACGCGAGCGGCGGCCTGAGTCGTTGCGACGAGGCCGCGGCGTCGGATAGTCGCCGGCAATGGCTCCTCGCCCCGCACCACCCGCGGAGTTCTTCGTCGACCGAAGCCTCGGCACGAGCATCGTCGAGGGTTTGCGCGCGACGGGTCTCACCGTCCGTTCGATGGTCGACGTCTACGGGGACGCGCGAGCCCAGCGCCTCCGTGACGAGGTCTGGCTGCGCGACGCCGGCAAGAACGGGTGGATCGTTCTGACAAAGGACGACGCCATCCGCCGCAGGCCGGCGGAGCGAGATGCCATGATCGGCGCGGCTGTTCGCGTGTTCTGCCTCACCACCGCCCAACTCCGTGGCGCCGAGCAAACCGAGCGCTTCGTGCGGAACCGCCACCGCATCCTCCGCCAAGCACGCAAGCCCGGGCCATACATCTACGGCGTTTACGACAGCGGTCTCAAGCGGCTCTGGCCGCCTGCCTAGCGATCACTCCGCGTGCCAGTTGCGCCAACCACCTGCATCGGCTCCAGCGTCGCCACCGCGAAGTCGCCGCTCACCGCCGCCACCTCCTCCGGGAACGCCGCCAGGTTGACGTTCGTCGAGTAGCCCATCGGCGCGTCGATCGGGCGGAAGAAGTCGTCGAAGTGGCTTGCCACGATCGTGTGGGGCTGCAGGCGCGGCAGGATCCGCGCCCAGTAGTCGCGTGTGAAGCCGCGCCCCGCGATGCCAGCCAGGAACACGTCCACGCCGCTGTGGTGGATCGCATCGTCGATCAGGTTCGCGCTGCCCTGGTGGTAGAGCGTCATCCCCGCCACCTCGATGTGGATGCCCCAAACCTGGCCGCACCTGTACGCCGACGGGGACAGCGCGTCCAGGTGCTCGCAAGTCAGCTCGCCGTCGAACGGCACCGCCAGGCCCAGCAGCAGCTTCGAATGCACGCTCGGCACGAACGTCACCGTGAACGGCCCCAGCTCGTAGCGGCGGTTCGGCTCAACGGCCACCGCGCGCTCACCCAGGCCGTGCACGCGCATCAGGTTCACCAGCGAGCTCGAGCCGAATGCCGGACAGTCGTAGCGGCGCGCGATCGCCGGCACGTCCACCGCGTGGTCGAAGTGCGTGTGGCCGACCAGCACGCCCAGCACGCTGCCCGGCGGTCGTATGAAGCGCTCGTGCAGCGCCGCATCCGCCAGCGCCGGCGCCCTCCGCAGCACGCTCGACAACGGGACACGCGACACGTACGGATCTATGAAGATCGTCTCGCCCTCGTAGCTCAGGCGATAGCCGGCCACGCCAAGCCATTCCAGCTCCAGCCCCCGCGCCAGCTCCAGCGGCCTGTCCGCCAGCTCGCGCATCGCGTCCGCGTCGTCGCGCTCGCGCTCGCCGCGATTGGCCGCGAAGCGCGCGAAGCTCGCGATCTGGTGGGCGAGATCCGGCACCGCGGCGATCTTAGCCACGGCGCCCGGGGGCAAGCGCGCTAAGACCGTGCCGCATCGAGGAGAAGCCCGGTGTAGCTGGCACATAGCGCCTCTACCCGCGCCTCCGGCATGCCAACACGCAACGCGCGCACCGCCATCCCGGTGCCACGTGCGCCACGCCTGCCGAACAGCTGCTCGATATAGATCAAGGCGTCGACCGTCACCGGTCCCGCAACGCCGTCTCGGGACAGCGTCGCGAGCGTCGTGCCCACCGCGACAGGCGCCGTCGCCTGCATCAAGCGAACGACGTCCGCCGCATCCTTGTCGTCGATGCGCGTCGCCTTGCCGCTCGCGACGCGGTCGTGCAGCTTGTGCGCCTTTGCCACCAGCAACGCGGCCGGTCCCGCGACCTCCACCTCGACCGAACGAGCGTCTGCGGGGTCAAGCGCCCCAATCGTCATCGTGCTGTGGTCGACGAGCACGCCCTCGAGCCCTCTCGCGCGCCGTGCCGCGAGCTTGCCATGTATCCCCAAGCGCGCGCCTCTTCGGCCACCACCCGAAGCCACCGTCTCGGGAACGATGAGGTCGACGGGGATCAACACAGACGTGCCAGCGACATCTCCGTGCGCCATCCAAATGCCGGGCTCGACGTGACCACCCATGTCCGCCAACTCGAAGCCCGCTGCGCGCATGGCGCTCTCCAGCAGCGGCTCGTCGTCGAGCAGGGATGGATCCAGCGTCAGGTCTCCGTCGGTCGTGTACGGCGCGACAGCGATATCCGCTTCGCCCGTGCGCAGGTAGATCGCCTGCGCCCCCGCGAGGATGAACGCAGCGCCATGAGGCGCCAGAGCCGTGAGCGCGTCGAGCAGCACACGGCGAGCCTCCACGTAGCTCGGGTCGACGCCGGGGACGCCGAGCCCGTCGATGGGATCGGTCATGCCACGGCCTTCGTCGCCGCCGCCTTCGTAGCCTCGAGCTCCGTCAGCGAGCCGTATCGCCAGGATGTTTCGTTGTCGGCCATCCACGCCAGCAGCGCCTCTCCCTCAGCGGGCATGCGTCCGGTCCCAGTGAGGCAATCGACGGCCACCTGTGACGGAGCCGCGTACCTCAGTCCGCCATCCTCCGTCGCCCGCTCCCACGCGACGGGGTCGAACGGCCGAAGCAGCACGACGTTGCCGCCATCGTCCGCCGGCAGCAGCCCAAGAGCGTCGATGAGCGGAGAGGCTTCCTCGCAGTACACCATCAGCAGCGCCGCGGCAGCGACCGGAGCGAGGCGACCGGCCGCGAACGAGCCCGTCACCGCTACCTCGCCGCGCCGTTCGTTTGTCGCGAGCGTGGCAAGAGCCTGTGCAGCTCCTGCCGGTGCGAGGAACCTCGTCGCTCTATTGCTCCGCAGCACGTCGTATGACTGCGCCCACCAGCGCAGCAGCGCCAGCACGTCCACGAACTCGACACCCCCTCGACGCGAGCGCTCGATCAACGCCTCGCGGTCAAGCGTGTCCAGCAGGCGCGACACATAGCCAGGAGCTAGCCCGACGGCGTTCGCGAGCTCACGCACGCCGTACGGAGGTCGAACGTCCGCGAGCATGCGAATGAGCCGAGCCGCCTTCGGACCACGTACCCGTGCTCGCCCTCGCGGTGTCGGCACCGGGCTGCGCGTGGCTCCCCTGGCGCTGACATAAACGGCTGGATTGTCGAGCCTGATGAGCGCATTGCCCGTCAGATCGATGAAGTTGATCCCCTCGGCCTTGAGCAGTACTTGGGTTCTCGGGCTCAGCCACGGAGCGACCACGAGCACAGGGACGTGGTACGCGATGCTGCGGAGCACACGAGAGAGGCCACCCAGAAGCCGCTCGATGTCGCGCGGTGCAAACGACTGTCTTGCCTCGACAGCGAACGTCGCGGTGATGCCATCGGCGGCCCGAACGTCTATCGCGCCATCGAGTGAGCGTCGCTCACCGCCGCTCCCAATTACGCCCCGGTTCGAGCGTTCAACGCTCCACGCCTCTGGCAGCAGCTTGCGAAGCTCAAGAACGGCCGCATCGAGCAGCTTTGTTGCCTGATTTTCGTTGTTTGCTGACATCGCAAACTAAGCCTACCACCGAACTTGCCTCCTAGCCCTGCGTTTGCTAACGGCGCAAACAGAGTTGCATAGGAGACGGGCTTGGCGGTGCGTTCACGCCGTTGGCGAGCTGCCACCCAGATACCGCGCCAGCCCGTGGAAGCTCTGCTCCGGGCGCATCGCCTGCTCGTACGCCGCCGCCGTCTCCCCCGTGCTCGACGCCTCCACGCTCGCGCGGATCGCCGACGCGAACGCCGCCTCGTCGCCCGCCGCCGCCAGCCGCTCCGCGCGCTCCAGCTGCTCGCGCAGCGCCGCCACGTGGCCCTCCACATCCTCGTATGAGCCGAAGTGCGTCACCGCCAGGCTGCGCGGGCGCCACCCTTCGATCAGCTCCAGCGACGTCCGCCACGCGCGCACGTCGATGTCCGGCGGCGGCGTCGGCGCCAGCACGCACGCGCCGTCGATGCGCACCCCCGTCACGTCGCCCGTGAACGCCACGCCCGTCGGCTCGTGCAGGTAGGACACGTGGTGGGACGCGTGGCCCGGCGTGTACGCCACGCGGAACGGGCCCAGCCGCTCGCCGCCGCGCAGCACCCGCACTCGCTCCGCCGGCACCGGCAGCACCTCGCCCCACAGGCGCTCCATGTCCGCTCCGTACAGACGCGTCGCGCTCGCCAGCAGCTTCGTCGGATCGATCACATGCCGCGCGCCGCGCTCGTGCACCCACACCTCCACGTCCGGGAAGCGCCGCAGCAGCGAGCCCGTCGCGCCCGCATGGTCCAGGTGGATGTGCGTCAGCGCCAGCACCCGCGGCGGGTTGCGTTCGAGCGCCGGCAGCAGCTCGCCCAGGCAGCTGCTCGGGCCCGGATCCACGATCACGTCGCCCACCCGCCACGCGCCGATCACCCGCGCCCGGCCCAGGTGGCGCAGGTCGATCAGCTCCGGCTCGGCCGCGTCGGCCGCCGCGTCCGCCGCCACGGCAGCCGCAGCGACGTGATCGTCGTCGGCGTCGGACATCAGCTCCTCCCCCTCACCCCTTCGGCGCGACCGTCACCAGCGCCGCGCTGCTCGGCTTCATGCTCACCGTGATCACCCCGCCCGCGTTCGCCGCGTGCGGCAGCGCCGCCGGCTCGCTCCACGAGCCGTTCGCAGCCACCGTCTGACCTCCCAGCGACACGCCCGACAGCGCTTCCGGCGACGGCGCCGTCAGCCGCAGGATCCTCGCGCCGTGGTAGCCGCCGCCCACGTGCAGGCGCATCGCCACCGGGCGCTCTCCCGGCGCGTCGTCGTCGACCAGCGCGAACTGCAGCGTCCCGTCCGCCGCAGCGAACGACGTCGCTTCCACGTTCGGGCGCACCGCCGGGCCCGGGCTGACGATCGTGTGCAGCGGGCGCTCGCCGACCAGCGCTTTCGCCAGCAGCAGCGCGTACCACTCCGGCTGTGCGCGCAGCGCGCCCGCCGCCAGCGCTTCCGCGCTCGGCGCGCACACCGGCGTATAGCCTTCGCAGTTCGCCGGGTTGCCCTCCAGGTTGATCCCCGCCACGCCCATCTCCATCGCCTGCGTCAGGTAGCTCACCGCCCACAACGCCGACGCGAACGTGTCGCTGATGCCCGGCACGCCGCCGCAGGAGACCGTGTTCGTCTCGTCCAGGCGGAACGGCACTTCCGTCTCCTGCGCGATGAACGTGTAGCGGCGCAGCGAGCGTTCCTCCAGCATGCGCGTCCGCTGGCTCAGCAGCCGCGCGATGCTCGGCGGCGGCTGTTCGGCGCAGCCCAGCGGGTAGTGGTGCCCGGTCAGCATCGCCGGGCGCTGGGAGATCGCCTCGCTCAGCCCCCACTTTTCGTACGCGCTCGAGCCCGACGTGTCCGGGCCCGCCAGCGGGATGCCCGGCGCGAGCGCTTCGATCGCGTCGCGATACGCCGTCACCTGCGGCTCGTACTGCAGCGGCGTCCACGGTTCCGGGCGCAGGCGGTGCCTGCCGTAGGAGTCCGGCTCGTTGCCGATCTCGATCGCTTCCAGCGACGCCCCCAGCGCCGCCTTCGCCGCCGCCGCCTCCTGCGCCGCCGCTTCCGGTTCGAAGTGGCCGAACCCCAGCGTCAGCAGGATGTGCCAGCCGCTCTGCGCCGCCACGCTGCCCAGCTCCGCCAGGTTGCCCGCTTCCAGCGCGCCCAGCGCCCACGACGGCCGCGGCGCCGCCCCTTCCCGCCACGCGATCTGTTCGTCCGCCGTCACCCCGCCGAAGCGCAGCACGCCCGCGCCCAGCGAGCGCAGCATCGTCACCAGGTCGCCCTCGCCCGCGTACGCCCCCAGCTGCGACAGGCTCCCCACCTCGAACGACAGCCCCAGGAAGCTCTGCGGCACCGGCGCCACCGCTGCGCCGCCTTCCGCCGACACCGACACCGCGATCGGCCTGTCCTTCAGCGGGATCGGCTTGTGCTTCGGCGGGCGATGCCCGTGCGTCGCCGCGACCGCCGCCGGCGCCAGCGCGAGGGCAAGCGCCATGCACACCACACCGAGCGACACGCGCACGCGCACATGGTCCCGATGCATGCGCCTACCGCTCAGAGCCGACCGCGAACCAATCCGAGTTGAGGCCCGGCGCGCCCTCGCACGCTTCGAGCATGATGTCCAGCACCACGCGCCGACCGCTGTCCACGCGTTCGTCGTGCGTCATCGACACCGGCGCGTCCGCGTCCACCGTCGCCCAGATCTCCGCGCCAACCTTCACGAACGACGCGCCGTCGCGGTGGGGACCCAGGCGGGCCAGCAGCTGATCCAGCGCGTCCTCCGGCGGCGAGTAGCCCGAGTGGCGTGTGATCTTGAAGCGCACGCGCGAAGGCTACAACGTGCACGCTCACCCGCGCGCCAGCGCCACCACCTTCTCGACCGCTTCCGTCAGCCCGCGCGGCACGCTGCCGCGCTCCAGGTCGGAGAAGCGCCGCCACGCTTGCGTCGGCTTGTGGCGGTGCCCGCGCAGGCCGGCGACGCCCTCGAAGTCGGGCGCCAGCACGACCGTCCGCGCCGATCCCGCCAGCTGCGCGATCTCCTCGTTGACCGTGCGCTGCGCCTGGCTCGGGCGCCTGCCGGGCGGCGCGTCGCGGTCGTGCACCGCGACGCACGGCACGCGCGCGGCGTGGCAGATGCGGATGAACAGCCGCATGTTCGGCTTGCCGCCGCAGTCGACGATCGTGATCGCCTCGCGGTCCACGTCGTAGCCCAGCGCGTTGAACACGAACGGGAACGTCAGCTTCTCCGTGCGCCCCTCCACCAGCAGCACCGCGCGCGCCAGCAGCAGCTCGCCGCGCTCCGCGTCGATCTCGCTGATCGCGCGAAAGCTCTCGTCCGCGCCCAGCGGCTGCGGCTGGATGACCGTCGTGCCCGTGCGGGGACTGTGCTCCACCAGCGCCAGCTCGTCCAGGCGCCCCACGTTCAGGAACACCGGCTCGTGCGTCGAGTACAGCACCTGGTTGCCGTTCTCCGCGAACCTCCGCAGCAGCCGGTACAGGTAGCGCTGCGCCTGCGGGCGCAGGAACAGCTCCGGCTCCTCGATCAGCAGCACCAGCCCGCGCTCGCCCGCGCCGCACATCCGGTCCAGCGCCGCCACCAGCGCCGCCGCCGGAGCCGCCGACGACGCGCGCTCGCCGGGCGCCAGGTACTCGCTCGCCACGCGCGCCGCGCTCGGCGCCAGCGTCGGCTGCGCCACCAGCCGCCCCGAGCGCAGCGACGCCGGCAGGAACAGCACCGGTACCTCGCGTCCGCGTCCCGTCGACGCGCCCGGCGGGCTCGTCTCCAGCGAGATCTCGTCGCCGTCGCCGAGCGTCGCGCTCAGGTGGATCGACTTCGCGCCGCCCGCGCTCACGTCCGCAGCCGCCGGCGCCGGCCGGCCGCGCTGCAGCAGCGTCCACACCGCCTCCAGCACGTTCGACTTGCCCACGCTCGGGCCGCCCACCAGCGCGAACACCGGGCTCGGCGCGAACGTCACCGACCGCGCCGAGCGAAACCCCCTGATGCGCACCTCGCGCACGCCGAACCGCTGGTCATCCATCGGCACACCCCAAGAGGTCACTCGCCGGCGCCCAGCGAGAGCTCGCCGCGCGCGACGATCACCGCCGCGCCGCTCACCTCCACGCGCTCGATCGCGTCCGCCGCGCCGAACGCCCGCGCGCGCAGCAGCGACGGGCGCCCCGTCTCCGCGCCCTGGCGGATCTCGATCTCCTCGCCGAACGCGATCCGCCCGTGGCGCGCCAGGTGCACCGCCAGCGGCCCCGCCGCCGAGCCCGTCGCCGGGTCCTCCGCGATGCCCATCGCCGGCGCGAAGTTGCGCGTCTTCCAGCGCGCGCCCGAGCCCGCGAAGCAGTTCGCGCCCAGCGGTCCCAGCTCCGCCAGCGCGCGCATGTCCGGCTTCAGCGCCGCCACCGCCTCCTCACCGTCCAGCTCCACGTACACGTGGCGCGGGCCGTTCACGTAAGCCTCCACCGGCAGCCCCGAGCGCTCCACGCCGAGCGCCGCCAGCAGCTCCGCCTCGCGCTCGTACCGCTGCCACGACGGGATCGGCTGTCGCATCGAGCCGCACGCGATTCGCGCTCCAGCGGGCGGCTCCGCGCGCGGCGCCGAGCGCCCATCCTCTCCCTCTCCCACACCCCGCAGCGTCACCGGCACGACGCCCGCGCCCGTCTCCAGCGTCACCTGCGCCAGCGCGCGCTCGACGCCGATCGCGATCGCCGTGCCCAGCACCGGGTGCCCCGCGAACGGCAGCTCCGCCGTCGGCGTGAAGATGCGGATGCGCGCGTCGCCGCCCTGCTCCGGCGCGAGCACGAACACGGTCTCCGACAGGTTCAGCTCGCGCGCCAGCGGCTGCATCGTCTCCGCCGCGATGCCGTGCGCGTCGGTGAACACCGCCAGCTGGTTGCCCTGCAGCGGCGTGTCCGTGAACACGTCCAGCACGACGTAGCGATGGCCTTCGCTCATGGGCTGACCGCCATTGTGCCGTACGATCTGACGATGCCAGCGGCAGCGCACCGAACCGGCAGCGGCACACCGATGGTCCTCATCCACGGCTTCTCCGCCAGCGCCGCCGTCTGGAAGCCCGTGCTGCCCGCGCTCGCGGAGCATCACGACGTGCTCGTGCCCACCCTGCTCGGGCACTGCGGCGGCCCCGACTACCTCGCCGGGTCGCCCGCCACGGCCGACGCGCTCGCCGACGCGCTCGAGCGCGACATCGACGCGGCCGGCTTCGAGCGCGCCCACCTCGTGGGAAACTCGCTCGGCGGCTGGCTCGCGCTCGAGCTCGCCGCGCGCGGCCGCGCGCTCTCCAGCACCGCGCTCTCACCCGCCGGCGGCTGGGAGCACGGCGGGCGCGAGACCAAACGGCTCGCGCGGCTGTTCCGGCGCAACCACAGGATGCTCCAGCTGCTCGGCCCCCGCGGGGCGCGGCTGATGAGCCGCCCGCGCCTGCGCGCGCTCGCGCTTCGCGACGTCGCCATGCGCCCAGCCGAGCTGCCCGCCGCCCTCGCCGTCGAGATGACCGCCGCGGCCGCCGCGTGCACGATCTACCTGCCGATGCTCGACGAGCTGGCCACCACCGGGTTCGGCGAGCTCGCCGCGATCGACTCGCCCGTGCAGATCGCGTGGGGCACCAGCGACCGCATCCTGCCGTGGCCCGGCTACGCCAAGCGCTTCCATCGCATGGTGCCCGACGCGCGCTGGGTCCCGCTCGCCGGCCTCGGGCACTGCCCGATGCTCGACGACGCCGCGCTCACCGTCGCCACGATCCTCGAGCTCACCCTCCCGCGCGAAACTCCGGCGGGCGCTCCGGGCTCGCCTCAGCCAGCGCCCGCCTGACACCGTCCGCGTCCAGATCCGTGCCGTACACCGGCGTGCCCGTCCTGCGTATCGCGCGATGTTGACGCAGCGCCCCCACGAGGGGGACAGAGTAGGGTCGGCTGACCCAACGGAGAGGAATCATCGATGGCATACATGACCACGCACTTCTGGCCCGGCGCGACGGAGGATCAGTACAAGGCGACGGTCGCCGTCGTGCATCCCCCCGGCGGGCTGCCCGAGGGGCAGACCTACCACGTCGCCGGGCTCACCGACGGTGGCGTCCTGATCACCGCCGTGTGGGACTCCAAGGAGCAGCAGGACCGCTTCATCGCAGACAAGCTGATGGCCAGCATGCCCATCGAGGGAGGCGTCCAAGGCCACCCCGAGGAGCGCACGGCAGAGATCATCAGCATCCAGAAGGCGTAGCGCGACGAGACGATCTGCGCGGTGGCGTGTCCGTCGACACGCCGCTCTGCAGCGGCTCAGGGGTGCTCACCCGCCGGCGCCGTCCGCTAGCAAAACCGCCTGGCGTCAGGGTGCGCCGAGGGCCCGTTCGCGCTGGTATCGCCGCCAGGTGCGCCGCGCGCCCGCAACTCCCGCGAGGAGGAGCGCGAGCGGCACGAGCACCGCGGCGAGGATCAGGATCGCGATGCCGACGACGAGCAGAACCTGGCCTGCGTCGTGAAGGCCTTTGTGGAGGGTGAGCCCTTCGCTACCGGCGCGTGTGTCGCCGAGGATGCTCACTTCGACTTCGGACGTGCTCGCACGCGCCGAGATCGAGTTCACGGAGGATTGCGCTCGGGCAATCGCCGCGCGGGACGCCGCCAGGCGAGCGTGCAGGCTGTCGATCTGTGCTTCGGTGCTCGCTGCCGCGAGCGCACGCAGCAGCGCTCGCTGTTCAGCTTCGGCGTCGCTCAACTGCCGGTGCGCGGCGTTGTACGCACCGGTGATGTCCTGCAGGGACTGGTTCTCCGCGCGAACCGGAGCCAGACGCCCGATCGCCGCCAGCGCCGCGGCGAGTCGCGCGCTGGGCAGCCTGAGCGCGAGCGTGGCTTCGCTTGCTCCCTGCTGCCGAACCTGCACGTTGGACGACTGCACGTAGCCGCCGTCACGAACCGTGAGCTGCGCAACCTGTTCTGATGTGGCCTGCAGGTCCTGAGGTGTGCCGCCCAGCGTGATGGACGCCGCGAGCTGCTGCTCACGCCCGGGCGCCGAGACCGCGCCAGCAGCGCCCGAGGCGGCGATCGACGGCGATACGTGCGCCGCTTCCGACGCAGCCGAGCCTCCCGACGTCGCCGAAGGCGCCGGCGTGGAAGACGGCGACGACGCTTCGGCTTTGGGACCACGGGCGCTGGAGCCGAGGGCAGTGGCCGGCGTTCTCTGCGTGGGAGCCGGGGACCCGATCACAGGCGCAGATCCGTGCGATCCCGAGATGAGCAGCGCCGCGACGAGCGCGACGGCCACGGTCGCGGCCGCCCCAACAGCCGAGCGCCGATGAGATGCGAGCGACCACGAACGGCGCCGACGTTCGAGCGCACCCCGGCGCTCGAGCTCCTGCTCGAGGCGCTCTTCGAACGCGGGGGTCATTGCGGGAGCGAGCGCGCGCACGTCGTCGCGCAGCACACGCCACGCATGCGCGTCCGGGCGCTGGGACTCGCCGCGAAGCGCAGCCTCCAGCTCCGCGGTCCAAGCCTCCTGGCCGGGCAACGGCTCATCGGCCGGGAACGGAACGATCCTCATGCGACCTCCTCGCGGCCGGCTTGGGCACAGTGCTCGCGCAGCCGCGTGAGCGCACGGTGAAGCCGCGTGCCGGCGTTGGACTCGCTGATGCCCAGGGCACGCGCAAGCTCGCCGTTGGAGAGCTGGCCGTGGAACTTCAGCAGCACGAGCTCACGCTCGCGAAGCGGCAGCGATGCAAGCGCATCGAGCACCGTCGCGCGACGCTCCACATCCTCGAGCGCGCCACCAGAGGCCCGATCGTCCACGAGATCCTCCGCCAGGGCGTAGCTGCTCCGGCGCCTTCTTTGACGCAGCTCATCCAAAGCGGCATTGCGAGCAATCGAGAACAACCAGGCGCGCGGACTACCGCGCCGACGATCGAGGCGCGAACGCGAACGGTAGAGCCGCTCGAACGCGAGCGCGGTGAGATCCTCAGCCGCCGTGCGATCGCCCAGAAGCGAGATCAGATACCCATGCACATCGGCAGCGCAGTCCCTGAACAGCGCGTCGAACGCGGCAGCGTCGAGAACACCCTCGCGAGATTTCGCTCCAGTCCGCGACGATGGCTGCTCGGAAGAGGACACGGGAGTGCTCATCACCCTAACTACGACGGTGACGGCAACCCATCACAAACCATCCGCGCGACGCGATAATCAGCATCCACGCGCGCGTCCGCCTGCGCCGCGCTCTGAAGATGACCGGCTCCGCCACATCGATATTCATCCAGGTCTGCTGGATCGCCTGGCTGGCCTACTGGCTGGCCATGGCCTTCGCGACCAAGCGCACCGTCGAACGCGCGGGCTTCTTCGGCTACCGCGTCGTGACGATCGTCGTCGTCGTCGGCCTGATCGCCGCCGAGCGCGTCGCGCACCTGTCGACGAAGTCCGAGCTCTGGCGCACGACGCTCGCGCTCGGCGTCGTCTGCGACCTCATCGTCCTCGCCGGCGCCGCCTTCACCGTCTGGGCGCGCATCACGCTCGGGCGCAACTGGAGCGCCGAGGTCACGTTCAAGCAGGACCACGAGCTGATCGAGTCCGGCCCGTACGCGCTCGCGCGCCACCCCATCTACACCGGCATCATCACCATGGCGCTCGGCACCGCCATCGACTACGGACACACCTTCGGCTTCGTGCTGTTCCTCGGGCTGTCCGGCGGCCTGTGGTGGAAGGCGCGCCAGGAGGAGCGGATCATGAGCAAGCACTTCCCCGACGCCTACGCCCAGTACAAGAAGCGCGTTCGCGCGATCGTCCCGTTCGTGGTGTAGGCGCCTCGCCCGGGAGATACACCCTACGCGGCTGGCGGATCCCCGGCAGGGGCTGGCTTCGGCTCCGCTGCCTTCTCTTCGGCCGCCTTCTCTTCGGCCGCCTTCTCTTCGGCTGCCTTCTCTTCGGCTGCCTTCTCTTCGGCCGCCTTCACTTCGGCCGCCTTCACTTCCGCCGCCTTCACTTCCGCCGCCTTCACTTCCGCCGCCTTCACTTCCGCCGCCTTCTCTTCGGCCGCCTTCTCTTCGGCCGCCTTCTCTTCGGCCGCCTTCACTTCGGCCGCCTTCACTTCCGCCGCCTTCACTTCCGCCGCCTTCACTTCCGCCGCCTTCACTTCCGCCGCCTTTTCTTCCGCTGCCTTCTGCTTCGAGGTTTCGTTGCCGGGTTTGAGAAAAACGGTGGTGACGGCTGCGATGAGCTGTCGGAAGGCCGCCTCGGCATAGCCGAATACGAATGCGGCCGCATCGAGAGCAGTCGTGTCGATCGTGAACTTCGCACTGCCGGTGGCTGTGCGCACGAGCACGATGATGAGCAGACATGCGACCGAGCCGCTCGCCGCTCCCATGAGCGGCTTGACGGGGTGCCAGTAGTTGTACCTCGGATCCCAACTGCCGTGGTTGTAGTAGGTGACGCCACCGAGTGAGGCGAGCAGACCGCCGATGGCGCCGAGCCACGGCGCCTCTATGGGGACGCGACCAAACGAATGGGGCAGATCCAAGCGGTCGTTGCCGTGTATGTAGACGAGAAATAGAACGAGCAGGCCGATGGCCCAGAAGAGCTGGGTGAAAAAGACCCATCCGGGCATGATCTTCTTGCTGGCGTCGCCCATGAACCAACGCCAGAACGCTTGTCGCTGTTGTTGCGAAAAGATCTGCATGCCCCCTTCGACCGCAAGCATAGTTCAAGAGGGCCGATCCGTGTGCGGTGCTGGATGCGCTCAGCCGCGCGTGTTTCTCACTCAGCGACGACGGCCTGCTCGCATTCCCGAGCTATCCCGACCATCGGCACTCTTGACGCGGTGGGTCGCAGGGCGGATACTTGCCCTGCTATGGCCAGCACAGATGCGATCGAGGCGTAGTGGCGGCGACTGAGACAGCACCGCTCAGCCTCGATGTGCTCGACGCGGCGCTGACGGCCTTGGATCCGACTGGGGCTCTCCGAGGCGTCTCGTACAACCTGTCGTCGCACAACACGCTCCCGGAGCAATGGTGGGTGTTCATGCCTTACGGGAAGTGGTCGAGCTCTCTTCCAGCGCCCAACCCGAGCCCGCTGCAGGAAGCCATCTCCCAAGCCATCGACGACGCAAGGCCAACGCTTCAGGACCGGTGCTACATCGACATCCTGCACCTCGCCGACGTGGGCGATGGGACGGCCCAGTTCTTCGCTCCGATCATCCGGAGCATCGTCGGCTTCATCCAGCCAGGATCGCCAGGCGTGACGCCCGTGATCCGCTACCTGGTAGGAGACACCAGCCAGAAGCGACCGGAAGAATCCGGCTTCATGAAAGCGCTCTACGGAGCCGGCGGGTTCAGCGCGCACGTCTTCTACGGCAGCTTCGCACCCTCGTTCCAGCTCGACGCGCAGCCAGCTGGATTTTCCCCGGATGGGTTGCTCGACGCGGTGCACAGCTTGGTCGCGGAGGTCTTGCCCGCCGGCTATCGATCCGAGGCCGAGCGCCTGTTCGCCGTTTTGCCCGACCGGGCGACGCTCACGCAGCTGGTGTCGCCGACGAGCTGGAATCACGCCAAGATCTTCGCGCTCAACGGCAGTCAGCTGGTGACCGGCGGTGGCAACTACTGGCCCGAGTATGGCCAGGGTCAGACGTTCCTGTTCGACCTGTCGATGAGGATCGGCGGCGACGCCGCGATCGACGCGCACAACTACGCAAACTACCTGTGGGGGTATCTGAGCGACATCCCCAGCACAGATACATGCTCGTGCAGCTTCGGCAACTACACGAAAGAACTATCGAAGTTCGAAGCGTCGAAGAAGGCGCCCCTCCTGACCGACTTCCCGACGAACGGCGGCTCCACCCGTGCACTGACCGTCAGCCGCATCGGGAACTGGCCCTCGCAGACGGGCTATCCGGTTCAGTTCGTCGACGGTGTACGAGACTTCGTCGTCAACGTGATTGCCGTCCTGGCGGAGAAGCACGGGGACGACACGTTGACCGCGGCCGTGGTCGATGCGGTCGCCGACGAGAATCTGCGCGACGTGCTGCGCGAGTTGGGCATCGGCATCAACCCGGCTGCGTGGGCAAGCCGCTATGCCCGCAACTACGCGATCTGCCGTGCCCAGAGCAGTCTGCGCCTCAGCCAGCAGGCGCTCGTCATGGACGATCTCGTCCACTACGGGCCGCCGGCTTACAAGGAGCTCGTCGCAGCGATCAACAAGGCGCTCGGCACGGATTGGGACGGATTCATCTGGCCGTTCGACACGCTCAGCGCGCTCGGCAATGCGCTTGCGACCTTCAGCCAGAACCCGAACGTTCCCGGCACGGTGCAGATCGTGTGCTCCACGCCGAGCAATGCGACGGGATACGAGGATCCGATCTCTCCCGCCGAATTCCGTCAGAAGCTGATCTCGATCATGACCGGCATGAGCGAAATGGGGTCGATCAAGCCACTCGGCAAGATCTCAGACATCGTCTCCAAGCGGGTGGAATACCGCAGAGTCGACAACAACCTCAGCTCGCCGAGCCATGCCAACCACGCCAAGCTCGTGGTTGTCGACGAAGCGCTCTGCTACATCGGCTCGGACAACTTCTACCCCGGATACAACGAGGAGTCCGGCATCTGGATCGACGACCAGCAGGCAATTCAGAGATTCGTCGCCGAATACTGGACCGGCCTGTGGCGGTTTGCCGTCCCGGTGCAGTAGGGGCGAGGCAGGGGCCGCCGACGACAACCTCCGACGGCTACACGCTCACGCAGGCACGCCCCGTCCGCGCACTGCGCGTCGCCGCCCACGGGGACGCGGCGGACGCCGGCCGCGCGCAGCCCCGGCACACCCGGCGATGGCCGCAAGTCGTTTCCCCGCTACGCTCGATGGAAGCGAGGCGCTACCGGAGGGAGCAGGGATGAGCGAGGCCGTGCAGGTGCAGAGCGAAGTCGTGCAGATGCAGGTCGACGACGGTGTGGCGCTGTTGACGCTCAACCGCCCGGACCGCCTGAACGCGTGGACGGCGGAGATGGAGCACGCGTACTTCGCGATGCTCGAGCAGTGCGCGAGCGATCAGGCGGTGCGCGTGATCGTCGTCACCGGCGCCGGCAGGGGCTTCTGCGCGGGCGCCGACATGCAGGAGCTGCAGGCGATCGGCGACGGCACGCTGCCAGAGTCAGCGCAGGAGCTCGAGCGCCGCCCGCAGACCTTCCCGCTGACGATCCCCAAGCCGATCATCGCCGCCGTCAACGGCGCGTGCGCGGGCATCGGCCTCGTGCAGGCGCTGATGTGCGACCTGCGCTTCGCCGCCGCCGGCGCCAAGCTGACGACCGCGTTCTCGCGCCGCGGACTCGTCGCCGAGCACGGCATCTCGTGGATCCTGCCGCGCCTGGTCGGTCCCGCCAACGCGCTCGACCTGCTGCTCTCGGGGCGCGTCGTGTTCTCCGAGGAGGCGCACGAGCTCGGTCTCGTCAACCGCGTCTACGCGCCCGACAGGCTGCTCGACGCGACGCTCGACTACGCGCGCGAGCTCGTCGTCAACTGCTCGCCCGCGAGCATGGCCACGATCAAGCGCCAGGTGTACGCCGACCTCGAGCGCACGCTGCCCGACACGCTCGCCGAGGCCGACCGGCTGATGCTCGCGTCGTTCACCGCCCCCGACTTCGTCGAGGGCGTCACCAGCTTCGTCGAGCGCCGCGACCCGCGGTTCGCCGCGCTCGACGGCTAGCGCGACGCGACAGGCACAGCTACGAATTGGACTCCGGCCCTCGAATCCGCCGTCGCTCATAGGGCGAATCAATGTTGTACGACTTCTGGGGATGCCCTTCTTGACGGCGTCCTTTGATGAACGACCGCACTTCGCGGACCTGCTCGGCGTCAACCTCGGGGTTCTGTTCGAGCAGTTTGTCCATGTCCAGGACCACAGCAGGGTCTGGAAACTCAGAATCCGACATGGCGCCCTTTCGTGTGGAGAACAAAGAATTCGTGGCCTCGCCGCATCCGGTAGTCGGAAAGCAGCCTGAAGTAGTCATGCACCGGTCGTGCCAGCGCGGGATCAGAGCCGAAGTCGTTGATTAGGAGCTTTAGATTGTGGCGCAGCACCTCCATCGGGATGCCCCGGCTATGTGAGTGCCAGACCTCTGTGTCGTTGAGCTTCTCGCCGATTTCAGTCGCCCGCTGAATGCGCATTTTCCTCGTCACCGGAGTTTTGCTTGTCTCCGTGACGCGCCAGTTCTTGAACTTGTACTTGACAAGCCACTGCTCCAGGAGCGCGACCGTCAGCTTCCGCTCATGCTCGAATTGATAAAGCTCGGCCTGATCGAAGTTCTCTATGAGTATCGCCATCTCGGCCGCCGTCAGCGTGCCATCCGCCGACTTCTTGACGAGGCGCTTGTATTGCTCTAGGTATCCCAGCGCCGGCACGAATCGTCCTTGCCTCCGGATCTGGGGGTCGATCGGACCAAGCGTGGACGCATAGTCCATGTAGATGTCATCGCCAGCCATCACAAGGACCGTGCCGGCCGACATCGCAAAGGTCGGCACCAGAAAGTCAACACGTCGATAGTGATGGCGAAATATCCGCGCCATGCGCTCCGCAACGGATATGAGACCACCATCGGTCTCAAGCACGACCAACAGTCCGTCCTGCTTTCGGCGACGGCCGCCGGCCATTTCCTCGACAGCGTCCTTGACCTCATCGTCTGCGGGCGGATACATCGGCCCCAGATAGCTGAGGACGTGCGAACCAGCAGCAGCTTCGAGCGCTGTGGCCCGCCCGGCAAGCTCGCTCTCGATCAGACGATTGGAGTCGCGCTCGGCGGCCGTGGCTTCTGCAGACATGACTAGCTCCCCCAGCGCTTGCGTGCAGCCCGACGGGCCGCTTCGCTTCGCTCCTCAGCAGTCATGCTCGCGGCCCTGGCTTTGCCGCCCTTCAAGCCACCCTTGCGACCCAGCGCGACCGCCGCCGGGTCCTTCCCTGAGTCGTCGAGCGTGTTCTCGACCTCGCCCGTAGCGACGTCCACGATCAGCTTGCCAACCTGATTCGGATCGCGCGGGCGCTTGCGTGAGCGGTCTGGCATCGCTACGAGAGCGTACCACTGCCCCCACTCCTATTACTTGACACGAGGCCATGTCCTCTATCTCCGACCTGGTGCTCAGTAGCGGGACGTCTCGCTACCCGAACAGCCCGTTCACCGAGACCTCCACCCGGCGCTCGGGCAGAACCGCGGGCCGGATGCCAGTCTCCGCTTTGGCGCCGCCCGTCACGCTGAACAACTCCTGCACGCTCCTGCTCAGAAAGCGCGACGGCTGGCCCATGCCGTGCGCGTCGTCGCGCGCGCCCGGGTGGTGGTGGAAGCGCGACGGCACGTACACGTGAAGTCTGCGGCGTGCGCGCGTGAGCGCGACGTAGAACAGGCGCCGCTCCTCGGCGACGCCCTCCTCGCTGCCGGTGCTCATGTCGGCTGGGAAGTTGCCGTCGTAGGCGGCGATCAGATGCACGGCCTCCCACTCGAGGCCCTTGGCCGAGTGCACCGTGCTGAGCGTCAGCCAGTCCTCGTCGAGGTGCGGCGGGCCGGCGAAGTCGGCGCTCGAGCTCGGCGGGTCGAGCACCAGCCCTGAGACGAAGTGGCGAACGTCCTTCGCGCCGCGCGCGGCGAGCGCGAGCTGCTCGAGGTCCGAGACACGCACCGCGCCGTCGGGGTAGTGCAGGCGGATCAGCGGCGCGATCGCCGCGCACAGCCGCTCGACCTGCGTGCCCGCGCTGTCCGCGCTGCCGGCGCCCGTCTCGATCAGCGCGGCGAACACCGCGCCGGCATGCTCGCGCGATCCCTCCGGGACGTGCTCGGCGGCCGCGGCCCAGCGCTCCAGCTCGGGCGGGCCGTCCGGTGAGGCGCGCAGGGTCTCGAGGATGCGACGCGCCCGCGTCGGACCGACGCCGTCGAGGAGCTTGAGCACGCGAAACCAGCTGAGCTCGTCGGCCGGGTTGTCGGTGAGTCGCATCAGCGCGACGAAGTCCTTGACGTGCGCCGCCTCCAGGTACTTCAGCCCGCCGTACTTGACGAACGGGATGTGGCGTCGAACGAGCTCGACCTCCAGCAGCGCGGAGTCGTGGTTGGTGCGGTACAGGACGGCCTGCTCGCGCAGTTCCATCCCCTCCTCGCGCGCGGCCATCACCCGCTCGCAAACATCGCGAGCCTGCCCGGCTTCGTCGTGCGGGAACACTAGCTCCGGCGCGCCGCCGCCCTCGCGCTCGGTCCACAGCCGCTTCGGGAACCCCGCGCGGTCCTGCTCGGAGACGGCGTTGGCGACCGCGAGGATCGGCGCGGTCGAGCGGTAGTTGCGCTCGAGCTTGACCGTGTGCGCGTCGGGAAACCGCTCGGGGAAGTCGAGGATGTGACGCGCGCTGGCCGAGCGGAACCCGTAGATCGCCTGGAAGTCGTCGCCGACGACCGTCAGGCCCGGTTGGGCCACGCGCATGTTGCGGACGATGTCGACCTGCAGGCCGTTGACGTCCTGGTACTCGTCGACGAGCACGTGGTCGTAGCCGCCGGCGATCAGCGGGCCGAGCAGCTCGTCGGCGCTGAGCGCCTGCCAGTGGAGCAGCAGGTCGTCGAGATCGAGGACGCCGAGGGCTCGCTTGCGGGCGGTGTAGGAGCGGAAGATCCGCGCGAGCGCCTCGCCGTGCTCCTCACACCACGGGAACAGCTCGGCGAGGATCTCCGTCAGCGGCCGCTGCGCGTTGACCGTGCGCGAGTAGATGTCGAGCATCGTCCCCGCGCGCGGGAAGCGCCGGCGGCTCTCAGCGTGACCGTCCTCCTGGCGCACGAGATCCAGCAGATCGGCCGCGTCGCCGCCGTCCAGCACGCCGAAGCCAGCGTCGAGGCCGAGCGAGGCGGCGTGGATGCGGATCAGCCGGTGCGCGACCGCGTGGAATGTGCCGCCGACGATCCTGCCCGCGTCGGGAGCGACGCGCTCGGCGAGCGTGCGCACCCGCTCGATCATCTCGCCCGCCGCGCGGCGCGTGAACGTGAGCAGGAGGATGCGCTCGGCGGGCGTCCCCTCAGCCAGCAGCCAGCCGACGCGACCGCACAGCGTGGTCGTCTTGCCGGTGCCCGCGCCGGCGAGGATCAGCAGCGTGTCGCCCGGGTGGGTGGCGGCGGCCCGCTGCTCGTCGTTGAGATCGTCGAGGAACGAGTGCGTATCTGCGCCGGCGAACATCTGTTCGCAACGCTAGGTCACCCTGCGGATGGCGTGCACGCCCGCGTGCAAGACCCAAGAATCCGGTCTTCCGAAAAATGCCATTCTTGGTGTAAGGTCGCGCAAATGGATACGACCTATGACGTGGTTGTGGTCGGATCCGGCTTCGGGGGCGGAGTCGCGGCGTGTCGGCTGGCCGAAGCCGGACAGCGTGTCGCGGTGCTCGAGCGCGGACGGCGCTTCGCGCCGGAGGACTTTCCAGAGAAGCCCGCGGACGCGCCGGCGGCGCTATGGCACCCCACGCTGAACCCGCATGGGCTGTTCGACCTGCGGCTGATGAAAGACCTCTCCGTCGTTACCGCCGCGGGCGTCGGCGGCGGCTCGCTCGTGTACGCGAACGTGCAGTTGCGCGCGCCGGCCGACGTGTTCGCAAACGGTTGGCCGCAGGCGATCGACCGCGACGTGCTCGACCCATATTACGACCGCACCGAGGAGGCGCTGCTGCCGATGCAGACGCCCGGTGAGCTCCCGAAGATGGAGGCGTTCGCCGCCGCGGGCCGGCACATCGGCAAGGAGGCGCAGCGCCTGCCGCTGGCCGTCAACTTCGACAAAGATCGCGAGCACCCGTTCAGCGGCGTGCCGCAGAAGCGCTGCGAGAACCTCGGCCAGTGTGACATCGGCTGCAAAATCCACGCGAAGAACACGATCGACATCACCTACATCGCGCGCGCGGAGAAGCTCGGGGCGGAGGTGCATCCGCTGCATGAAGTGCTGCGACTGGATCCGCCGCAGGGCGACGGCGGGCAGTGGCGCGTGAGCTTCCGCAACCTGGAGAGCGGCGAGCGCGGCGAGGTGCGCGCGCCGGTGGTCGTGCTGGCGGCCGGCTGCCTTGGCTCGAGCCGGCTGCTGTTGAAGAACCGCTCGCGCCTGCCCCACCTCTCCCCTGCCCTCGGCGGCCACTTCTCGGGCAACGGCGACGCGCTCGGCGCGGCGTTCAACCCGAGCGAGAAGGACGTCGGCAGCCCGCGCACCGACTACGGGCCGTCGATGACGAGCGTGCTCGACTACACCGACGAGCACGGCTTCCTGCTGGCCGACGGCGGGCTGCCGTCGAACTTCGGCGGGCTGCTCGAGATCGTGCGCTTCGTCGACGACGTCCACTACGGATGGCGCGGGTTGCTGCTGCGCATCAAGCGCCTGGCGACGCGCCTGGGCCTCAGCGACCAGCCGCTCGCGCATCGCCACATGCGCCCGACCTCGAGCCGGCCGATCGACGACTCGCTGGTGTTCCTGATGATCGGCCGCGACGCCGCCGACGGGCGGATGCGGCTGACGCCGCTGCTCAAACGCTTCGACATCCGCTGGAGCAGGAAGGGCAGCGAAGGCCTGTTCACGGCGATGAAGCAGGTCGTCGACGAGCTCGCGCTCGCCACGGGAGCGGAGCCGTTCTTCGCGCTGAATACGTGGCCGCTGAGCGCGTACATCACCGTGCATCCGCTGGGCGGCTGTCCGATGGCCGACGATCCTGCCCTCGGCGTGGTCGACGACAGCGGCAGGGTCCACGGCTACGAGGGGCTGTACGTGCTCGACGGATCGATCGTGCCCACCGCGCTGGGGGTGAACCCGTCGAAGACGATCGCCGCCCTGGCCGAGCGCGGCGTCGAGCGGCTGATCGAGCGGCTCGACGGAACGGGCGTACCGAGCGCGCCGGGCGGAACGAGCGCAACGAGCGGAACGAGCGACTGAGGCGATGGGCCTGCGCGAGACGCTCACCCGGCGCAGGGCCTGGCGCAACGACACTGGCAACCAGCGCGTCTACCCGCTGCGCGAGGTGACCCCGACGTCGCTCGAGGAGCTGCGCGAGGCGGTCCGCGAAGCCGAACGCGACGGCCTCACCGTGCGCGCGGTCGGCTCGGGTCACTCGTGGTCGGACGTGGCGCTGACCGAGGACGTCCTCGTGCAGCCCACGGGCCTGGACAAACCGCTGGACCTGGAGGAGCAGCTGCTGCGCGTGCCCGCGACGACGCCCACGGGCGCCGACGCCCTCGCGGGCGACAGCGTCACGCTCGTGCGGGTGCAGGCCGGCATCAGGATCGCCCAGCTCAACGAATATCTGGAGAGCAGGAAGCTGGCGCTGCCGAACATGGGTGGCTTCGACGGTCAGACGGTCGCCGGCGTGATCTCCACGTCCACGCACGGATCGGGCATCGGCTTCGGGCCGCTGTCAGACCTCGTGCGATCGCTCGACATCGTCGGGCCGGACGGCGCAGTGCACCGGATCGAGCCCGCCGACGGGCCCACCGACCCCGACGCCTACCGGCGGAAGTACCCCGAGCGCGAGCTCCGCCAGGACGATCAGTGGTTCAACGCGGCCGTTGTCGGCATGGGCTGCATGGGCCTGATCTACGCGGTGATCCTCGCCGTGCGGCCGCTGTTCTACCTGCGCGAGGTGCGCACGCTGAGCACCTGGTCGGAGGTGCGCGAGGAACTGAAGCGCGGCGAGGTGCTGCAGGAGAACGCCCACTACGAGCTCCTGTTCAACCCGTACCCGGACGAGAGCGGCGAGATCGAAATGCTCGTCACCACCCGCAATCCGATACCTCCCTCCAAATACCGCCGCGACCACCGCCGCAGCCGCAGCCTGCTGATGGAACTGACCGCGCGCTTCCCGCTGACGCCGCTGCTGATCAACCTCGCCGTCGGCCTGTTCCCGAAGATCTCGCCGTTCCTGCTCAAGCAGGCGCTGAAGGCGCTCGTCAACGAGGACTACGTCAACATCAGCTACCGCGTGTTCAACATCGGCGCGGCCAACTACCTGCCCGCGTACTCGTGCGAGATCGGCGTGCCGGCCGACGAGCCGAGGCTCAATCTGGCGGTGGAGAAGATCGTCGAAGTGGCGGGGCAGCGCAGGGATCTGGGGGAGGTCTTCCACAGCTCGCCGATCTCGCTGCGATTCGTCAAAGCCAGCGACGCGTACCTGTCGATGATGCAGGGACGCGACACGGTGATGATCGAGCTGATCATGGCGACGCACACGGTCGGCGGCATGGAGCTGCTGGACGCGCACGAGAACGCGCTGTATGAGCTGGGCGGGCGCCCGCACTGGGGGCAGATCAACTCGCTGACCGGCAGCCACGGCCTGGTGGAGTCGATGTACCCGCGCTATGACGATTGGCAGGCGGTCCACGCCGAGCTGAACGCGAGCGGCGTGTTCGACAGCCCGTTCAGCAAGCGCGTGGGCATCTCCACATCCGAGTTCCGTGCCTGATCGCGACGGTCGCCACGAGCTGTCGGACCTGCTGCAGGTGTCCGTGCTGTCGCTCGCGCTCCTCGGCTACGTGTACGCGATCGGCTGGCTGGTGACGTGGACGCGGCTGGCGACGGCGCGCGTGCCGATCGACTCGGCGCTGCCGGCGATCGACAACGAGGCGATCTTCGCCACGGGCGTGCGGGCGGTGCTGGCGATGGTGATCGTGCTCGCCGCCATGTGCGCGGTCGCCTACGCCGTGTACTGGCGCAGCTGGGACAAGCATGCGGACGCGTGGAGGGACATCGTCGACACCGACCGCATCAGCGCGCAATCGCGACATCACAGCGCGAGGCGCCCGCCGCCCGCGCATGCGCGCCGCAAGATCGCGCCGCAGGAAGGCCTCGTGCGGGTGATCGCCGGCTTCAACGTGGGCGTGCTCGCGGCGGCCCTGGGCCTGGTCGGCGGCCGCTTCATCGAGCCGCTGATCGACCAGTGGCAGCCGGGGGCATGGTGGGCGCTGCCGGCGCCGTGGGCGCTGATCTCGATCGCCGCCGCCGCCGGACTCGCCGCCGCGGACCCGCTGAAAGGCAACCGCGTCGTGCACGGCGTGCTGTGGGCGTTCGTGATCGCTGTCGCGCTGCTGTGCTCGGCGCCGATCGGCCTGCTGGTGCTCACGTGGATGGGGATCGGCACGTTCGGGCGCTGGTATGGCAAACGCGGGCTGCCGTCGGGGGCGTTCGAGTTCCTGCGCTCGCCGCTGCCGTGGATCCTGCTGACGATCTACGCGCTGGTGGCGCTGTCCTATACGGCGATGCCGCCGGTGAGCTTCTCCCAGGCGCGCGTGGTGACGTCGAGCGGGACGCAGCTCGGCGGCTATGTCGGGCGCACGGGCGCGGGCGTCTACCTGGTCTCGTGCACGCCCCTGGCCAACGCGACGTCAACCGGCGACCGCGTGGATTTCGTGCCGGCGCCCACGATCGCCTCGGTCGCCACCTCCGACACCGAATTCTCGCTGGACTCCGGCGACCGTCCGTCGCTGCCGTCGCTGGTGCTGCGCGCGCTTGGGATCGACGCCCACACGGTCGCGTGGATCAGGCCGCAGCTGAAGGCCACGCACGCGCCGTGCGCGGGCGAGCCGCCGCCGCGCCCGAGCACTGGCTACGAAGCCCCGCAGCTGGGGTCGGGAGTGTTCGCGGGCCCGGCGCCGCCGGGCGGCCGCGCGCGCGACGGCGAGCCGCCGATCGAACAGACGACGCCCGCGATCGCCGCGCTGGCCAAGCGCTTGCAGCCGACGATCCTCGTATCCGACACCGATCCGTTCTGGCCGGTGTCGGTGGGCGCGCTGCTCGAAGACATCGGCGGCGCCGGGCAGCCGACGTGCCTGCACAGCCGTGGCGCCGCACACTGCACGCTCGAGCACCCCACGCCAAGCGAGCTGCAACCGCTGACGAGCAGCCCGAACGACTACCTGGAATACCCGGCGACGCCGGCGCTCGAGAACGACCCCGAAGGGCAGCTGGATGCGTTCCTGCGCGGACAGCATGGCCGCAACCACCCGCTCCCCTCGCAGCACGAACGGCTCGCCGACCCCGGCGTGCTCGATCCGTGGGCGACCGCGCAGATCTACTTCTTCTACGCGGGCGCCGCCGACCCGGCGCTGTGGCCTGCCCCCAACCACACGATCGGCAGCGGGCTGGTCGGGCTGCAGTACTGGTTCTTCTATCCGTACAACTACTACCCCACGCTCGCCACGCCCGACCTGATGAACGATGTGCCGCTTGCGGGCGACGTGGCGAACACCGACCTTCACCAGGGCGACTGGGAGCACGTGACCGTGCTGATCGACCGCAAGACGGGCGAACCGCGCTGGCTGTACATGGCCCACCACAGCAACGAGGGCGAATACTTCCCGTGGAACAGCCCGCTGCTGAGCTTCGACGAAGGACACCCGGTCGTGCAGGCCGCCTACGGAGGCCACCCGACGTACCCCGCCGGCTGCGACGAACGCCGCCGCTACGCGAACGGGCTGAACGGCATCGTCAGCGACTGGCTGGTGTGCGGCGCCGGCCGGTTCGCGTTTCGCGCGAGCACCACCCCGCTGGCGGACATCGCCGCCACGCCGTGGGCGTGCTGGAAGGGGCACTTCGGCGTGGCCACGGCGAGCGAGGTGAGCGCTTCGAAGAAGAACGAGGGCAGCATCCAGCGCGCGATCGACGACTACTACCACGTGGCCGGCCCGGTGTCGCCGCTGTGGCAGGCGGAGAACGGCAACCTCGCGGCCACCGGCGCCAAGCAGGGCGTCTGCGCGAACGACGACCCGCAGGCGCCCGAGCGCGAAGCGATCCGCGAAGGGATCGGACGCCTCGCGTCACACGCCCCGTCACGCCCGCGCGGCTGACGCGGTGCTGTCCGGCGTTCTCCAGAGCCCGGCGTCGCGCGCTACCCCTGCGCAACCCGCGGCGCGTAGCGGTGATGCAGCATCAGCGCGTTGCCGTCGGGGTCTGCGAAGAAGGCCATGTGGCAGACGCCGGTGTCGAGCGTGTCGCCGGCGAACTGCACGCCGCGCTCGGTGAGCGTGGCGCGGGCGGCCTCGACGTCCTCGACGTGCAGCGCGAGCGCGTTGTGGTTGGGCTGGTAGTCGAGGCCGAACTTCTCGGCGACGATCACGCTGAGCGTGACGGTGCCGGTCTCGAACTCGGCGAAGTGGCGCTCGGGGTAGTACACGGAGCGCTCCAGGCCGAGCGTGGTGCCGTAGAACTCGACGGCGGCGTCGAGGTCGTTGGTGGGCACGGCGACGAAGTCGACGCCGGTGACGATCTGGCTGTCCGGTGTCATCGAGTCGATCCTACACCCGCCGCCAGCGCACGCCGCCGAGCTCGATCGCGTCTTCCCCGCCGGGCAGCTCGTGCGGGAGCTCGAGCGCGATCTCGACGAGCCCTTCGCCGCGCTCGTCGGCGGCGCGCTGGAAGCGAACCTCGCCGCCGTCGAGCCGCAGCAGCGGCCCGTCACCGCCGTCGCCGCCCTCGCCGTCGCCGCCGCTGACGGGCAGCCCGAGCACCTCGCCCCAGCGCGCGGCAACGGCGCTCGGATCGGCGACGGCGATGGTGATCCCGGCGAGGCGCCCGTCGGCGCCGGTGCCGATGCGCCCGGTCCACTGCGGACCGCCCCAGCGCCAGCTGCCGTATGGGTTGGAGCGGTCGAGCGAGACGATCGCGCCGCGCATGTCGGCGGGGTGCAGGTGCGTGCCGGAGATGTCGGGCAGGTCGATCTGCCAGACGACGCGCACGCCGCACGCGAGCGCGCGCGAGCGCGCTCCGTCGAGATCCTCGAGGTCGAAGATCACCATGTAGCCGCCGTCGCCGCGGTGGCGCATGAGGTAGCGCCCGGCGGCGGTCTCGGCGCGCGTCGGCGAGATGACCTCGAGGAAGCAGTCGCCGATCGCGAAGACGGTGTTGGCGAGGCCGAACTCCCCCACCCCCGGGTCGCGAAACGGCTCGTCGAGGTCGAGCGCGTTTCGCAGCTGCGAGGCGACCACCTCGAGCTCGCCGGCGACGAGCACCGCCTGGCGCAGCCTGACCCCTGATCCCCCTCCGTCCACCGGCCAAGGCTACTGGCTTACCGCCGGCGCGTGGCACACCGCCCGCGCGTGGGCTACGCGTTTTTTGGGAGACGCGCTGGCGCGCCCCTTCGATAAGCGCTGGTGGCGCCGGTCACCACACCGGCGGCACAACGAGCGACGCCTGTTACAAGCCGGACGCCAGCAGGAACAGGTCGAAGATCGCGAGGGCGGTACACGCGAAGGTGAGCACGATCACGATCAGCGCGTTCGCCCGTTCGCTGTCAAACGGGCTCGTGAGCACCCGCCTCACGGCTGCTGCGCGGTCCCGGTTGGACGCTCGCCACACCGACGGCGACGCCGGTCAGCCTGTGCAACAGGTCGGTTTGCGCGTCGCGACCGTGGGCGAGCAGCTCGAGCACCATCAGCGTCTGTCGCACGAGCACGAGCGCGATCAGCGCGAACGCCATCAGCCAGCCCGCGCTGTTGAGGTTGTGGTCGAGCCCGCTCTCCACGGCGGCGACGCCGAGCGCGAGCAGCACCGGCAACAGCGGCGCTGTCAGCGACGCGAGCGACGGTCGCGATGGCGCGGCGATCCACGCGGCGCTCGTCGCTCCGGCGGGCGCCGCGGCTTGTGCGTGGATGCCGCGCGACCCGGAGCTGAACGCGGCGAGCGCGATGCCCAGGTACGCGGCGATCCAGCCTGCGTCGATCGGGCTCCCGCTGGTGTAGTTGGCGGCCTGGGCGAGGTACGTGTAGGTGCTGTCGGTCAGCGCCATCGCCAGCAGCGCAGCCAGCAGGCACCACAGCGACAGCCGCTGCGCGCCGGTCATCCCGCGGATGGCGAGCACGATGAAGAACACGATCACGACGTCGCCGAACGGGTAGGCGAGCGTCACGACGCCGGCCCAGGTGCTGAGGTCGGCGCTGCGCCACAGCGGACCGAGCACGAGCGTCCAGCTGAGGAACATCAGCGCGGTGGCGACCAGCAGGGCGTCGAACAGCGAGCGCGCCTTGCGCGTGCCGCCGCCGCCGGTCGCCGGGTGCGCGACGAGGGCGGCGACCGCGAACGGGATCGCCGACAGGTAGCCGACGTCCGCCCAGGAGGGCACGGGTACCTGCACGTCGAGGATCAGCGCGTAATAGCCCCACCCGAGCTCGGCGAGCGTCCACAGCGCGGTCGCGCAGGCGAGCAGCGTCCAGAACAGGCGCATCCGCCCTGTGTGGCGCGCACGAGCGCGCGTGCACAGCGCGCACGCGATCAGCGCCGCCAGCGGCGTGAGCCCGTCGTCGACCCACAACGTCAACCGGGCGCCGCCGATACGCAGCGCGATCCACGCCCCGGCGACGCCGGTCACGAGCGCTACAGCAGCCGCGGCGCCGAGGAAGCGCCGAGTCGGGGATCCCATTAATTGGGCATCGGCGGAAAAGCTGAACTACTTGAGCGTGCGGCCAGCGCGTCGGATATGACGCATCACGACCTATTTTGGGTCGCGCGACGACCTATCCGGCGCGGCGTCACGACACGGACGTGCCACCGGTCATTCGCTCGTCGCGGTCCCGGGTGTCGAGACGGTCAGCGTCCCGACTTCGCTGGTCCGCGAGCCGCTTGGGTTGGTGAAGACGGCGCGATACTGGCGGCCGCTCTCGGCCGTTTCGACGGCTTTCACCGTCAAGGTCGTTTTGGTTTCGCCGGCAATCGCGCTGAACGTGCGTCCTTCGTCGCGCGATTCTTCCCACTGGACGGTGGGTGTGGGGATGCCGCTGGCGGCTGCTGAAAACGAGGCTTCCTGCCCGGCGCCGACGCTTTCGTTTTTCGGGTTGGCGGTGATCGTCACCGCTTCTTCGGGCTTTGGGCGGGCGCCGACGTGGAACGCACAGGTCTCCGAGGCGGATATGTATTCCGCGTTCCCGGGCCAAGAGGTGGCAACGTGCCATTCGCCGGGTTCGTCCGCGCTCTCGACCGCTTGGTAGGCGCCATCGGCCTGGGTCTTCTGAGTTTCGGATTTAGTCGCGCGGGAGGGGGTCGTGTAGGCGACGGTTATGGTCTTGCCTGCTTGTGCGGGCGTGAGCTTGCCGGAGATCCTCACGCGCTCGCCGAGCGGAACGGGGCCGGCGGGGCACCCCAGGCTGATGTTCGATTGCTTGCCGACGGGCGGCGTGGGTTTCGTGGTCGTGGTCGTGACCGTGATGGGTCGAGTGCCACCCGAGCCGCGAATGACGGCGCCGGCGACGCCACTCAGGAGCAACAGCGACATCGCGAAGATGAGCGCGGTCACCGGCCTCTCCACGATCCGTTCGAGCCATCTCCGCAGTGAGGACTCGTGAAGCCGCGCTTGTAGCGTCTTGCAGAGAACCTGGAGGTTGTGATCGGTGATCGTCAGACCGTGCGTGCCTTCGAGGCGGTAGCGCAGGTCGTGCGCTTCGCTCAGCAGGGAAGCGGCATCGACGTGCTTTTCGGCGGCGAGATACAGGGTGCCCTGTTCGTGCAGCGCCCACGCCTCGCCGACGAGGTCGTCGAACCGCTTCGCCGCGCGCAGAGCCGTCCGCAGCGACTGCAGCAACTGGAGCCATCGCTCGAGCAACATCAACAGCTTCACCAGAGCGCGCGCGACCTGCAGAGCCTCCTCCCAGCGTTCTTCACGATCGAGTCGCCCGAGCAGGTCGAGCAGCGCTTCGACCTCGCCGCCGATCGCCGCGCGGTCGAGACCCCCGTCGACGATCTGGGTGAACAGGCTGAGCGCGAGTTCTATTTTGCTCGTCACCTCCGCGGCGTCGTCGACGGCACCGCCGACAGGGTCGACGCCCGTCCGCGGCAGCTCGGGTTCTTGTTCGGCCTGTGCGACCGCCTTCACCAGTGCGGTCGGCTTGGCCTGGCCGGCGGCGGCCTTGATTTCCATCCCCGCCGGATCGCCGACGACGAGGACGTAGCTGCCGACCTTGACGCGTTCGCGCTCGACCTCGGGCCGCGTCGGAGGGTCGTTGGCGTCCGCCGGCACGACGCTGACCTATGTGAGATCCGCGGCGAGGGTGATGGTGCCGCTCATGACACAAATACTAACGAGCGGAATTTCACGCCGCTTGTAGCGGCTTACCCGGCTCCGCTCGCCGCGCGGCGACCTCGATCACGAACGCGTCGACGACGCGCGGGTCGAATTGCGTGCCGGCGCACCTGCGCAGCTCGCGCAGGGCGTCGAGCTCGGACTTGGCTTCGCCGAACGGGCGGTCGGAGATCATCGCGTCGAAGGAGTCGCACACGAACACGATCTGGCTCGCGAGCGGGATCTCCGTGGCGGCGAGGCCGCGCGGGTAGCCGGTGCCGTCGTAGCGCTCGTGCGTGGCGCCGACGATCTCCGCCACCCGCGCGAGCGCGGGCGCGGCGGCGAGGATGCTTGCGCCGATGATCGGGTGGTGGCGCATGAGCTTCCACTCGTGGTCGTCCAGCGGTCCGGCTTTGTGCAGCAGCGAGTAGGGCACGGCGACCTTGCCGATGTCGTGCAGCTCGGCCGCGCGCACGGCGTCGGAGAGATCGGTGCCGGCCAGTCCCAGGCGGCGGGCGACGCCGTCGGTGAGCTCGGCCACGTGCGCGGAGTGGCTGTGCAGCTCGGGCTCGTGCGCGGCGAGGATCTGCAGCGCGAGGTCGCGTGTCTGGCGACCGGCGCTCGCGCGGCTGGAGTCCTTGTGCGCGTACATGCGCTCGTCGGCCAGCTGCAGCGCCAGCTGCGGATCGTCGGCCTCGGTCGGGAGCGTCACCGAGCCGTATGAGCTCGTGATCGAGAAGCCGTCGCCCTCGGCGCTGAGCGCCTGCAGGCAGTCGCCGACCATCGCCTCGCCGCTGCCAGACCACAGCAGCGCGCAGAACTCGTCGCCGCCGAGGCGGTACGCGCAGCCGCGCGCGCCGATCGCGCGCTTGAACGCCTGCGCGAGCCGCCTGAGCAGCAGGTCGCCGCCGAGATGGCCGAAGTTGTCGTTGTAGGACTTGAAGCCGTCGAGGTCGAACAGCAGCAGCCGGACAGGGTGCTCGGCGCTCGCCTTTGCCCACACCGCCCGCAGATCCTCGGCCAGCTGGCGGCGGTTGGCCAGACCGGTGAGCGGGTCGACTGTGGCCTCGTCGCGCTGGTGCAGCTCGGCAGACTGCAGCGCGAGCACGATCGACACCACACCGATCAGCAGCGCGAGCGTGGCGAACACGGGCACCGGGTCGTGCAGCGTCGCGCGGGGGTCGAGCCCGATGGTCACGACGAGGATCACCGCGACCGTCAGCGCCACGCCGACGCTCACCACCTGCGCTCGGAAGCGTGCGGCGACCATGCCTGCGGGCAGCACCAGCCAGGGCAGCGCCGGGCTGGTGGGTCCGCCGCTGAGGGCGACGCCCGTGGCGAGCAGGGCAAGGGTGATCGCGATCGCGCCCACGCTGACACGCTCCGGGTGCGCGCTGCGAGACATCCTGCGCTCGACGCCAAGGAGGTTCAGCGCCGAGAGCCCGAACAGGATCAGCGTCCACCAACCGAGCCACGGCGCGGATATCAGCAGTGTCACTCCGACCGCGCCCGATCCGACCTTGCGGATCGTGCGCACGCGCGCGTTCGCGTCGAGCACTCGCCCGCGATCCCGATCAGTAGGACATAGCCAATTCTTCGGCATCTTCAACCCGTCTCGGACGCGGCACGGCGCGTCTTTAGAGCTGCACGCGAGCGCCGCCAGGACCACGCCCTGGATGCGAATTTGCCAGACTGTCTGTGAGTTGAACGCTACCGCCAGCCCGTACGCTCCCTCGCGAGATATGTCGCTCGCCGGAATCGTGTTTGCCATTGACGACACGATCGCTGGTTGCGCATTTCTAACAGCGTTTTAACGCAAATGTAAACAGGGGCGCAACAGCTGTTCGGTTAGCTTTGCCGTGTAGACGTCTTGTCCACGGACCAGGGAGGGGACATGGGGATGAACGAAGCTGCCGTGTCGCACGGCCGCGGGAGCCGCGAGAGCTTGGCGACCCCCGGTCTGGTGTCGCTGGCGGTCAAGCGCGCGCAGACAGGCGATCGCGAGGCGCTCGGCTTCCTGTACGCGCGTTACGCGGACAACGTGTACGGCTACGTGCGCAGCATCGTCCACGACGAGCACGAGGCGGAAGACATCACCCAGCACGTGTTCGCGAAGCTGATCCACGTGATCGGCAAGTACGAGGAGCGCGACGTGCCGTTCTTCGCATGGATCCTGCGCGTCTCGCGCAACGTCGCCGTCGACCACATCCGCCGCCAACGCGCGATCCCTGTGGAGGAGATCCGGGTGGTCGACGAAGGTGGCGGCGGGCCGGAGGACGGCGAGCGGATGAACGACCTCAGGGAGGCGCTCGCGCTGCTCCCGCAGGACCAGCGCGAAGTGCTCGTCCTACGCCACTTCGCCGGCCTCTCACCAACCGAGATCGCCGAGCGCACCGGCCGCTCGGAGGGCTCCGTGCACGGACTGCACCACCGCGGACGCCGTGCGCTGAAGGCCGAGCTCAACAGCCGCGGAGCCGCTCCGGCGACGGCACGCCCGCGCAGCCGTCAGGCTGAGGCGTCCGCCGGCGGAGTGTCGGCGGGCGGCGCGTCCGCCGCCGGCGCGTCCGGGTAGGGACTGCGCGAGATCTGCCTGGAGATGCGCCCGCTGTCGACATCCGCGAGGTAGTACAGCACCGCGAAGGACACCAGTTCCTCGACGGGCACGCCCTGGCGCAAGCTCTCCTGCTCCACCGACTCCCACGCGAAGCCCTCCAGCCGTAGGGAGACGCTGCGATCGCCGCGGACGGCCCGATCGTCGCTCGCGGGCAAGCCGCTCACCTTTGGCCTCGATCGGATGATGGGACACTTGCATTAAACGGCGCGCATCCGCGCGCACTCGCGCGGGCGAGGGTCCTGACGGGGACCAAAAAAGGCTGGTTCTCGATGGTCATGGGCTGAAGATCCGCCGGATCGCCTCGCGCGGTGCGCTCGCGCCACGCCGTATCGCCTCGGCTTACCCGCATGATGCCAAGTTACGCCGGCGGACGGCGCGGGTCTTCGTGCGGTGCGCGCGTCAGCTGTGAACTGCCTCCACGCGCAGGATATTCGTGCTGCCGTCGGAGGAGACGAGGACGACGGCCCGCTCTTCATCGATAGCTCGCTTGATCGCAGCGCCCGCGCAAGCGTCATCGGCATCGACGAATGCGGCACGCTCAGGGTAGGGAGACCGTCCGTCGATCGCCAACGTGATCGCTTCGTCCATGGCTCGCACCGCGGGCGAGTCCCCGCCGTTGATGCTCATCGTGTCCGCCAGGCGTCGATCATGGGGGCGTAGCCGCGCTTGATCGCCTCGATCGCTGCGCGCATTCCTGCTGCAAGAGTACCGCGGTGGAAGGCCACGGCGGCTTGCTTGCCACGCCGGCCACAGCCGATGCGGAAAGCCGTACGGGCGATCGCCAAACTTGGCGCTACAGCCGCGGCCGCGCGAGGTCCGCCGGCGTGAATTCCGGCTCGTGGCCGAAGGTCTGGCGGATCCTGGCGCGCAGCGCGCCGTAGCGGCGCACGGCGTCGCTGCGACGCCCCTGCATGATGTCGAGTTCCATCAGCCGGCGGTGGACGTCTTCGTCGAACGGCTGCAGCGTCGCCAGGCGCTCCAGCGCGCGGGCGGCGCCGTCGAGCACGCGCCGCTCCTGGCGGATGTCGGCCAGGCGACGCAGACCGAGGCACGCGAGATCGTGCAAGCGATGGCGCTCGGGCATCGCCCACTCGGCATACGGCAGGTCGGCGAGGAAGTCGCCGCGGTAGAGCGCGAGACCCCGCTCGATCTGCGCTGCGGCGGCCTGCGGGTCGCGCTCACCTGCCGCCAGCCCGCCGCTCACGAGCGCCTCGAACTCGTCGGCGTCGACCTCCACGTGATCGAGATCGAGCCGGTAGGCGCCCGCACGGGCGGCGATGAACGCGGAGGGCTCGCGGCAGCCGCGCTGGGGCTCGATCTTGCGACGCAGCGCGTGGATGTAGTAGCGCACGCTCGCGCCGACCGCGTAGTCGGCTCCCGGCCAGATGTTCTCGCCGATCTCATCCACCGCGACCGCGCGCTGGCGTTCGGCGACGAGGTACTTCAGCAGCTGTCCCGTGCGCTGGTCGAGCCACGCGCCGCCGATCGGCCCCTCGACGGATTCGACGACGGTCCTGCCGAGCGTGGAGATGCGCAGCTTCGATCCTGCCATCCAGTGCGGGCTGGTGCGACGGCGCCGGTCGCCGGCGACGCCCGGGCGCAGCTGCAGCACGACGCTGCGGTCCGTACCGCCGATCGCCGCGGCGGTGACCCACATCGCGGTCGCTCCGTCAGGAGCGCGGACGTCCACGCGGATCTCGGGCAGCGCGGCGTCGCGGCCGAGCGCGAGCTCGGTCAGGCAGGCCGCCTCCAGCACCGTGTCGGGCAGGCGACAGCCGAGCAGCGCACAGCACGTCAGCCCCGTCTCCGGTAGGCCCATCGCCTGGATCAGCTGCGTCGCCCGCGCGTTGCGGCAGACCACCTGTCCATCGCGATCGAGCACGAGCAGGCCATACGGGAAAGCGCTGAACGCCTCGAGCTCCAGCGACGAGCGCACTTTGTCGCCGCTGTCTCGATGTGCCTGTGCCCCCGCGAAGGTTGCCATAAAATCCGTTTTACACTGTCATCCCCACGCGCTCGCGTCGGGAGTCCGTGGAATATGTCAAAAATAAACCAGCCACTCACTTATTCTCAAAATACGAGCAAAATGAGTAAGCGGAACGTTGACAACTGTACTACATGGATGCCATCCGTGACACGTCTTTGCTCCCACTGCTCAAACCCCCGGCATCTCCGCGCCGATCGGCGGGAATGGCAAAAATAAGCTCACCGCTCGCTCGTTCTTGAGATACGGTCGAAGCGAGCGCATGGAAGGCGAGAGATGTCCTACATCGACAGCACCGCATGAGGCGCCCGGCGCTGCTCGTCACGCTGCTTCTCGCGGTGGGCCTTCTGGCGACCGGGCTCGCGCTGAGAAGCCGTGAAGGCGACACTCAGTTCGTCGCCCAGCAGCAGGCTCTGCTGCCGGTGAGAGCGGCCGCGCTGCAGCGGCTGATCCTCACCACCAACGACCCGCGCCCCGGGCATGGCGGGCGCGCGGCCGCCGCGCGCTGCGTCTCCGCGCACCCGAGCGCGCTGGGAAACCCGTGGACTTGCGTCGTGCGCTATCCACAGCTGCCGCGCATCCGCTTCGCGGTGGACGTCCACGCCGACCGCTCGATCTCCGGTGTGGGCCACCCTGAAGGCAGTACCGGTGGAACCGCGCTGAGCGTCAGCGGCTGCTGCGTGCTCGCACCTTAGCGGCGTCAGTCCAGCTCGTCGCGCAGCTTGCGCAGGGCGCGGTAGATGCGACCCTCGACGGCGCTCTCGCCGTCGCCGACGATGCGGGCGACGTCGCGCAGCTTCAGGTCGGCGCCGAAGCGCAGCGCGAGCACCTCGCGCTCCTGCTCGCTGAGCGCAGCCATCGCCCTGTGCAGCTCCTCACGAGCCTCCACGCCCGCGAGCTCGACGTCGGGCCCGTGCGGCGCGGCACTGGCGCCGACGGTCTGCAGCACGCGGTCCTCGTGCGTGCGCCTGCGCGCGTGGTCGCGCAGCAGGTTCAGCGCGATCGTGTACAGCCAGCGCCGCTCGCTGCCCCGCCGCGGATCGAAGCGCGCGCGAGAGCGCAGCACGCGCTCGAACGTATCGGACAGCAGGTCCTCGGCGAGCGCGCGGTCGCCGGTGCGGTAGACGAGGAACGAGAACAGCCGCCCGCCGTGCTCCTCGAACAGGCGCTCGAAGGTGTCCTGGCGCATCTGCCTGCCGACGGTTACGGCGGGCGGGGAGAGACGGCGGGCGGAGGCGCGGCGGGCGACGCGGGCGGCGGGCGCTGTTGTCAGTTCGTGGGCCATTGGTCTTTCGTTGTCGGGTTGGTGAAGGAGCCCGCGATGCTCCGGGGGGCGGCATGGGGGACCGCCATCCCGGAGCGTCGCGGCTGTTATCGCGTGACTAGACGTGCTCCCTCATGCGTGCCTGGCTGGATTTCGATCAGGCCGCGCATAGGTGGTAGGTGTGGCGGGCGGTGACGGTCTTGCCGTTGCTGAGCGTGACCGACACTTCGATCTTGGTCGCGCCTTTGGAGCACGGCAGGTTGACCAGCTCGACGTTGGCCGAGGCGGCCTTGCCCTTGAGCGTCTTGACGCGCTTGCCGTTGACCTTGACGATGACCCTGCTCAGCTTGGCGCCACGCGGGATGTCGACGTGGATCTTGATGCGGCGTTTGCTGGTCGCCGGCACGATCGTTTTGGAGTCGAGCACGCCGCTGCCCGGCGTGGCGCTCACGGTCGTGTAGTAGTTGACGACGTTGGTGCCGCCGTTGTTGATGGTGGTGTTGTTGATGGTGGTGTTGTTGATTTCCTGGTTGAAGCTGTTTTCGTTGCAGTTGTCGTTGTTGTTGCCGTTGTTGGCGCCGTTGTTGTTGCCGCCGCCGTTGTTGCCGCTGCCATCGCCGTTGTTGTTGCCGACGTCGCAGTTGTTGCCGTACTGGGCGACGGCGGCGTTGCCCGGCGAGGCTCCTGAGCCCTGGTTGGCGAGCACGCCGCCGGTGGTGGCCACCAGCAGGCCGGCCGTCAGGCCGGCGACGGCCAGGCGGCGCGTGCCGACGCGCCCGCGTGTCGACTTGGCGCGCGCCATCGCGCTCGTCTTGATCCGGTCGAGCTCGAGCGGGCTGGCCTCGGCGCGCTCGGCGCGCAGGCGCTGAGCGACGCCCTCCACATCATCCTGGGTGTGTGCGTCGTTCTTACGCCGCATTTGGGTCTCCTTGCGTCCTTGGTCTTGGTGGCGAAAAATTGCCTTCCATGCAGATACGAACGGGCGGCGCGTTTTCCGACACGGAGGGCGATCGCCTGCGCTCATAGGGTGGTGATGGTGAGCTTGCCGGAGGCGAGGGCTTCGCCGCGAAGGCGCGGGGCGGCGAGTTCCCACTGGCGCGGGTCGCGCGAGCGCAGCCGTAGCACGGCGTTTCGCAGGCCTGGCTCGAGCGGGTTCAGAGCGAGCGCGCGAGCGATCGCGGCGTGTGGATCGAGACCGGCGCCGGCGCGCGCGACGGCCAGCCAGAACTGGTCTTCCCAGCTGTGCGGCTCCAGCGCGGCGGCTTCTGCCATCGCGGGCACGGCGGACCGGGCGAAGCCCTGCTCCAGGTCGCATACCCCGACGATCGTGTACGCCTGCGGGCGCCTGGCCGACAGCGACAGCGAGGCGAGCGCGTCGCGCTTGGCGGAGGGGCAGTCGCCGCGCGCGAGCGCCTGCGCGCCGCTGTGCAGGCGCGCGTAGGAGGTGCTCGCGAGCAGCGGCGCGATCGCGAGAGCGAGCCATCCGAGCGCCACCAGCGTGCGCGCGGCGGGCAGGCCGCCGAGCCCGACGCGCCGGTCGCGGGGACGCGCGAGCGCGAGCCCGGCGAGAACGAACACGCCGAGCGTGACCGCGGGCATCTGCCAGTCCCAGTCGAAGGCCTGGTGGATCGCCCACGCGAGCGCGACGGCGAACAGCGCCGCGTACAGCGCGCGGTCGGGGCCGCGCACGCGCGCGGCGAGCCCGCCGAGCACGCCGAGCACGACGAGCACGATCAGCGCGAAGCCGACGAGGCCGAGCTCGGCGAGGCTCTGCAGGTACAGCGAGTGCGCGTCGACGACGTAAAGCCCTTCGCTGCGGTAGCTGGTGTAGTAGAGCTGGTAGGTGCCGGCGCCGGTGCCGTGCAGCTTCTGCGTGTCGTAGATGCGCACGGCGGCCTTCCACAGCGACAGGCGCCCGTTGTTGGTGACCTGGGAGAGCCGGTCGCGCGTCTGCGTGGCGCTGGCGCCGGTGTTGACGTGCACGAAGTCGTGGTACCGGCGCTGAGCGTAGCCGTAGCCGCCGAGCGCGAGCACGCCCGCCACCGCGATCGCCGCGCCCGACGCGCCGACGATCGCGCGCGTGCGTGCGGACGGCGGGTTGCGCACCAGGCGCAGCCGCGCCAGCCGGCGATCGAGCGCCACGAGCGCCGCGCGCAGCGCGCCGGCGCCGAGCATGCACAGGCCGACGACGATCGCCACGTGGCGGCCCTGGGCGACGGCGGCGGGGCTCGTGGGGTGGGTGCTGGCCAGCAGCGTCGCATCCCACGCCGAGCGCACGGCAAGCGCGCAGGCGGGCACGGCCGCGAGCAGCGCGGCGGGCAGCGTGTGCGCGCGTGTGAGCAGGCAGTAGGCGAGCAGGCCGATGACGGTGACGCCGAGCGATCCGCGCGAGAACGTCAGCAGCAGCGTCGCCGCGAGCGCGGGCAGCACGGCGGCGGCGAGCACGCGCACGCTCCAGTGCCCGCGAGCATCGGCGCTCAGGTGGACGGCGAGGATCAGCGCGATCGCGGCGATCATGCCCTCGGCGTTCCAGTAGGTCAGCGGGTAGTTCAGGCGGCTGTCGTAGAAGCTGCTGGCCGTCGGCCAGACATGCGGCAGCACGCGCGAGAGCAGCCCGATCAGGCAGACGGCGACGAGCGTGGCGAGCACCGCGTACAGCAGGCGGTCGGCGCGCGCGCGTGTGTAGCGCAGCGAGCCGAACAGCGCGAGCGCGAGCACGTACAGCAGCGTGGTGTCGTAGCTGTCGATCGCGCGCGCGGTGGCGTGCGACCACAGCACCGAGCACAGCCCCCAAGCGGCGTACAGCGCGAGCGCGCCAAGCGGCACGGCGAGCGTCCGGCTGAAGCCCTCGAACGGCCGCGCGGCGAGCGTCGTGCGCAGCACGAGCGCCTGCGCGAGCACGATGTCGACGATCCCTGTGGCGCTTGGGAAGTAGCCGCCGGCGTTGAACGACAGGTACGCGAGCGCGGCGACGGGCAGCGCCAGCAGCGCGACCCAGCCGGCGGCTTCCAGGGGCTGGGCGCGCTCGCGTGCTGCGACCGCGTCGATCGCGCCCGCTCCCGCGCCGCGCGGCAGCGCTTCAACCGACACGGCGCGACCCGCCTGCGCGACCCCCGCGTGGGACTCCTGCCATACGAGTTCAACGCTCGCGCGGGACTCGTTTTTGCGCGTGTCGCGCGGCCGACCGCCGGTCCGCTCAGCCGCGACTCCAGGGCCACGGCCGCCGCGGACGCAGCTGCTCGAGCGCTGCGGGCGGCGGGGGCGGGATCTCGGCGTCGGCGAGGATCGCCGCGGGCACGCCGGAAGTGAGCCACGCGGCGAGCGGCTGCAGGCCGGCGTGAGCCAGCTCGGCGGCGATCCCGGGCGGGCGGTCGCGGTGATCGTGGGCGTCGGAGGCGACGTTGTGGACGAGCCCGTCGCGCACGAGCGCGAGCGCGAAGCGGCGCACCTGCGCGCCGAAGCGCCCGACGAGCGAGCCGGCGGTGATCGACGTGAGCACGCCGGCGCGCACGAGCGACTCGAGCACGGCGCGGTCGCGGTGAAAGGCGGGGCAGCGCTCGGGGTGGGCGAGCACGACGCGGTGCCCGCGGCGCACGACGTCGAGCACGAGCGAGTCGACGCCGGTGGCGGCGGGGGTGTAGGGCGGCTCGATCAGCAGCCACGAGCCACCGCCGAGCGCGAGCTGTGAGAGCTGCTCGGGCTCCATCTCGAGCGCGCTCGTGAGCGCGATCTCGGCGCCGGCGCGGACCTCGACGGCGATCGCCTCGGCGGCCAGGCGCGCGTTCAGCTGCTCGACCGCGCGCGCGATCGTGGCCGCGTCGTTGGGGTAGCGAGCGCTGACGTGCGGCGTGGCGATCAGCGTGCGCGTGCCGGCGGCGCCGGCGGCGCGCGCGAGCGCGAGCGAGTCGTCGATCGACGCGGGGCCGTCGTCGATGCCGGGCAGCACATGGCAGTGCAGGTCGATCACCTGACGGCGAACGTTACGAGGCGCGTGCGGGCGCCTGTGGGGAGCGCGCGCGGCAACGCTCACGCTGGGCTCGCGCGGCGGCGGTCGATCCCCTCGAAGCGCTGCCTGCGAACGCGCCGGCGCCGGTCGGGGCGCAGCACCGGCCCGACAGAGTTGCCGACGACGCGAAGCACGAACGCTTCGCGCGTGACGCTGTAGCGCAGCAGCGGCCTGAGGATGAGCAGGCGGTGCCTGGAGATGTATCGGCGCGGCCGTGCGACTGAGCGTGAACGCATGTGTTGCCTCTCCCCGTTTGGTCCCCACTGCCCACTGGTAATACGAGCGGGGCGTGGTCTTTCCGACGTGTGCGGGGGATTTTCTTGCCAACCCGTCGAGGCGGGCGCGCGTGATATGACGGTCGGCGCCGTGGAGGATCGCGAGATCGACATCCCGAGGATGCTTCCCGAGCGCGGGATCGACATCCTTGTCACCCTGCTCGAGCCGCTCGAGCGCGTGACGCGGCCAAAGCTCTACGGCGCCGAGAACATACCCGCCGATGGGTCGCTGCTCGTGGGCAACCACACCCTCTACGGCCTCCTGGACCTGCCGTTCATGCTCGCCGAGCTGTGGAAGCGACGTCACCTGACCGTGCGCTCGCTCGGCGAGCGTGCCCACTACGCCATCCCCCTGTGGCGCGAGGCGCTCACGCTCGGCGGCATGGTGCGCGGCACCCGCGAGAACGTCCGAGCGCTGATGGACGAGCGTCAGACGGTGCTGGTCTTTCCCGGCGGCTCGCGCGAGGTGAACAAGCGTCGCGGCGAGAAGTACCAACTCATGTGGAAGGAGCGCATCGGCTTCGCCCGCCTGGCGATCGAGTACGGCTATCCGATCGTGCCGTTCGCGGCCGTCGGCGCGGAGGAGATGCTCGACATCGTCATCGACGAGACCAACCCGGCCTTCGCGCGCCTCGGCGACGTCGTGAGGAAGCTCACCGGCTGGCCGATGGGACCCCTCGTGCATGGCGTCGGACCGACCCTCCTGCCGCACCCCGAGCGCCTGTACTTCTGGTTCGGCGAGCCGATCGACACCACCCGCTTCGAGGGTCGCCAGGACGACGACGAGGCGGCCCGCGCAGTCCGCAACGAGGTCAAGCGCGCCGTCGAAGGCGGGATCGACTTCCTGCTCGCCGAGCGCGAGGCCGACCCACGACGGCCGCTCCGCAAGCGACTGCTCAGCCGCGACACGGCGGACGATGGGTAGCGCGCGCGTCGGTCCGCTCGGGCTCGACTACGGCATGAGGATGTACAGCGTGAGGACGATGACGACGAGCACCGCCAAGGCGAGAGCAACCCGGGAGAGTGAGCGTCGCAGCCCCACCACCTTCGGTTTGATCACCGGTCGGATCCATGGAGCGGGAACCAGCCGCAAGACCGGCCATTGCCGGCGCACCCATGTAACGACCCGCTCTTCCAGCCAACGGTCGATCGCGGCGCCCATCCCACTGCGCATCGGGCGAGGATAAGCCCGGAATCCCCCCAGCCGCGGCCGTGCAAGCCGCCGCCCATGAACTGGCGCGCAAAGCCCGCCCTGCCCGCGGCTGGTCTCCCACCATGAGATCGCACTCTGGGTTACGTCAACCTTCTCACCGAGCGCGCTCAACACCGTGATCCTGACGGGTGGTCTGCCATTTTGCGGTCGACTCAGAACGCGACGGTGAGCGATCGTCTCTCATCGCGTCTCTTCTTCCGCCGGCTCGTTCAAGCGCTGGTGGGCGAGCTGGTAGACAGTGAGCGCGTGCGCGTCGGGCGGGTGGTGCCGTATGCCGAAAGCGAGATATGCGAGCACGAGGCTTCCCGCCTGGCGGTCGATCTCGAACACCATGCCGAACTTGCCGGCCGGGGATGGAAGGTAGACCTTCGCGCATCCTGGCAGCCGCGTTCCGTCTTGGGCTTCGCTGTCGCAGGCGAGGAGATCCTGGACGCGGCAGCCGTCTCGTTCATAGGCGCTGCGCGTCTCGAGCGCGATTGAGCGTCCTGTGTCGGTGGTGCGTTGGAGATCCTCGCTGAAAGCCGGCTCGTCGAAGACGAGCCGCGCGTGACCG
Source organism: uncultured Solirubrobacteraceae bacterium (assembly GCA_963735705.1). Taxonomy (GTDB): domain Bacteria; phylum Actinomycetota; class Thermoleophilia; order Solirubrobacterales; family Solirubrobacteraceae; genus Palsa-744. Next base: position 186,456 of record CAVTLZ010000006.1, on the reverse strand, counting down.
GCCTTTTGCGGGGGCATGGTCTACCCCTCGCCGTCGGGCGGCCGGATGGGCCCGTACTCCTCCTCGAACTCCGCGAGCGTCGCCGGTGTCAGATCGTGGCGCCCGCGGATCGCCGCGATGCCTGTGTCGGGCACCAGCACCAGCACCCCGTCGGGGCGCTGCTCCTCGATGATGTACTCACCAGCGCGGTCGCCACTGAGCGTCACATGCAGCTGCGCTGCCACGGCATTCATGATGCCAGACATCCGTTCAGTCGTGAAGCATCTCGGATCGGGTCCATGCCAAGGAAGCTACGACGGGCTTGGGACGGGACGCTCGATCGGCACTCAGGCCGCTGCGATGCGGCCGCACGAAGAAACACGCGGCAGGCAAGCTCACAGCAGCCCCCTCAGCGGATCAGGATTGGAGATCGCATTCCATAACACCACAGTGTTTTGGAGCGATATGTCCAAAACATCAGCCTGTTTTGGATGCAAGCGAGGCGACCAAGGCGGTCGTGTCGAGACGCCCAGACCGACAGTCGCATCTTGATTCGAGATGTCCCCGACCGCAACCTACGCCGCCCTTGGGAAGGGACTCTGCGGAGCAAGGGCCAAGGCGGCCTACCCAAGCGCGTGGAGGAATCGCCGGGCAGGTCTTGCTCGAGCTCACCCCTTGGCGCTGGACACGGGCTCGGCTGAGTCAGCCCCGTTGGAGGGCGCCACGGCGGCGGACGCACGCGGCGCGGCTCCGGCGGTCAGCACATCGAGAGTCCGATCCTACTCCAACCCCGGCATGCGACGAAACGCCAGCAGCAGCCCCCTCAGCGAATCAGGATCGGCTCGCTGTAGTTGGACACGTGCGCGCCGTCGTCGACCTTGATCAGCGCGCGGTAGAGGCCGGGGTGGCGCAGGCGCACGACGCGGCTGAAGCGCGAGACGCTGGCGGTGCCGGCTTTGACGACGGTGCCACCCTCGTTGATCGGATCTGCCGGGCGTGAGCAGCTGGAAGCCGACGAGCGCGCCGACCTCGGCGGGCGCGACGTCGCCGTACAGGCGCACGAACCCGCGGCAACGCGCGCGGCGCACGTGGAAGGAGACGCGCACGGCGACGCTCTCGAGCACCACGGGGCTCGCGACTTCGGGCTTGCCGACGGTGACCGCGCGCAGCTGGGTGTTTTCGAGCAGGCCGACGTAGGGGAAGGAGAAGCCGCCGGCGCTGTTGGCGACCTCTGGGTTGCCGACGTCCTTGAAGCCGGCGAGGTAGGGGAACGGGTTGGCCTGCAAGACGATCTCGTGGTGGTGACGCTGGGCACCGGCGCGGCTGCCGGCCGCGCCACCGGCGACCAGCTGCCTGGTCAGCGTCGAAGCAGATGGAGGCTGTGTCCGTGCGCACGACGGTTCAGCGGCGTACTCTCCGACGCGCCCGCCCTGGACAGATGCTCTTAGAGCGCTCGCTTCCTGCGACAGGATGCGACCCGTGAGCGGTCGGTGTAGATCGTGAGCAGTGACGACGGCAGGAGCGCGAAGCCGGTGTCTGTTGTGACGATCGCCTCGGCACCGGCGGCGATGGCACTCGCTGCGTGCGCTGCATCGTAGGACGCGATCCCGTAGTCGATCATGAAGGTCTCGGGGAGGTTCGCGGTGTCGCAAAGTGGGATGGAGATATGCCTGAGGGCGCCGAGGATCTCGTCATACCGAGTGAGGGTGTCGTGCAGGAGGCGCCCGGCACGGCGACGCGCGCGTCCGTCGGTTCGGTGCCGTCGCCACTGGCCTCCCCATCGCTCCTTGAGCGCGATCGCGAAGACCGCCTCTGCCAGCTCGAAGCGAAGCAACTCGCTGGTCGCGACGGATACGCCGTCCTCATGGATCCGATTGAGGAAGGCACGGCATACACCATGGAGCGGCTGAGTGGCGATCAGCGCCTCGACCACGAAGCTGGTGTCGAGCGCCATTGGGTTCGGTAGGAGTAGCTCCTGCGCCTCGAGGGCAAAGACGCCACGCGTGGCGGGCTCCCGCCCGCCTGGGGAAGTCATGGACTACCGTCGGCCGTACATGTCAGGCGTGACGCGGACCTTGACCCGAAGTCCCTCGGTAGCGCGCTTGAGGGCTGCGCGTCTTTCCTCGGGGGTCTTGTACTTCGGGGGGCGTGTCAGCTCAGCCAGCCTCTCGGGGCTGAGCGACTGGGGCTTCCCGTTGGTCTGCGTTTTCGCCATGGCCTTCATGATGCCACCTCTCCTCCTGGTCGTCACAAGACGAGCGGGATCGATCGCCTGTCAAGCACCATAGGTTGGCCTTGGGATGGAACGCGCGATCGGACAAGCAATGGGAACCGGCGAAGACCGCAGTGGGCGGCTCACCGTAGCGCGACATCGCGACGAAACGCCAGCAGCAGCCCCCTCAGCGGATCAGGATCGGCTCGCTGTAGTTGGACACGTGCGCGCCGTCGTTGACCTTGACCAGCGCGCGGTAGAGGCCGGGGTGGCGCAGGCGTACGACGCGGCTGAAGCGCGAGACCGTGGTGGTGCCCACTTTGACGACAGTGCCGCCCTCGTTGACCGACCTGCCGGGCGCGAGCAACTGGAAGCCGACGAGCGCACCGACCTCCGCCGGCGCGACGTCCCCGTACAGGCGCACGTACCCACGACGCCGCGCGCGGCGCACGTGAAAGGACACGCGTACCGCGACGCTCTCAAGCACCACCGGGCTCGCGACCACGGGATTGCCGACCGTCACCACGCGCAGCTGCGCGTTTTCGAGCAGGCCGACGTACGGAAACGAGAAGCCCCCGGCGCTGTTGGCGACCTCGGGGTTGCCGACGTCCTTGAAGCCCCCGAGGTACGGGAACGGGTTGGCCTGCAGCACGAGCTCGTGGGTGGATGCACCTGTCCCCGACAGCGTGCCCTCCACGAAGAACGGATTCGCCGAACACGACCGGGTTGGGGACGCCCGCGATCTGCACCGACAGCGGGACCTTCGGTGTGGTGAACATGCGGTCGGCGCCCTTGGCGGTGCCTCCCGGGCTGGTCGCGAGCACGCGGTAGTGGTAGGTGACGCCAGGCTGCAGGCCGGTGACGGCCTGGCTGACCTTGATCGTCACGGTGCCGTTGCCCGCGGGCGCAAGCGGCGACTGCGAGCCGTAGGCGCTGCGTCGGGCCGTACTGGAAGGCGTAGCTGGTGAGCTGGCCGTGCCCATCGACATAGCCGTAGAGGATCGCCGAGGAGTACGTAACGTTTGAGACGCTACTGGTGGTGACGCTGGGTACAGGCAGGGTGGCGGCATGCGCTGAGACAGGAAGCAGGCAAGCACCCGCGCCCAGGGCGAGCAGGACGGCAGCGCGCGATCCCGTGGCAGCATGTCGGTAAATCGAGCGGACGACGGTTTCAACCCTTGGTGCTCGCGACGGGCTCCTCGACCGGGGCGGACCCGTTGGTCGAGGCGACGACGGCCGACACGGATGGCGCGGTGCTGGGGGCAGCGTAGTCGTAAGAGTAGGTGTAGCCATACGAGCCGAGTCGCGCGGCTCTAAATCCATTGGCGATCACCCCCAGCAGAGGGGCGCCGGCGCCTGTGAGGGTCTCGTGCAGCCGCTCGGCGCTGTCGCGTCGGTTGCGCCCGACGCGACCGACGATCAGCACCCCGTCGACCCTGCTTAGCAACGGGAAGGCGTCGGAGACGGCGGTCAGCGGCGGCGTGTCGATCACGACCAGGTCGTACGTGAACTTGACCTGCTCGAGCAGTGCCTCCATCGCCTGGCTCTCGATCAGCTCGCCCGGGTTGGGTGGCAGCACGGCGCCGGCGACCAGCACGTCGAGCGTGCGCGGCCCAGCGCCGCCTGCAGGCGAGTGGCCCAAGTCGATCGTGCGCGTCGCCTCACTCAGGGAGGCTGCGTCGATCAGCACGTCCGACAGGCCCAACCCGGGTTGGATCTCGAGCTGCTGCGCGAGCGTCGGACGACGAAGGTCGGCCTCCAGCAGCAGCACCCGCGAGCCCATCCTTGCCGCCGCGGCGGCGAGATGGCGAGCGATCGTCGTCTTCCCATCACCGGGGGCGGCGGAGGCGACGAGCAGCGTGTGCAGCTGGCGATCGACGTTGAAGTAGCGCAGATGCGCGCGGATCAGCTGGAAGGCCTCGGCCTCGCCAGCGGGCAGCGTCCGGGTGGAGTCCTTTGTGCCCCTCGCGGACCCCGACAGCGCGGCGCTCTCTGGGACAACGCCGAGCAGCGGCAGGCCGTAGATCGTCTCGAGGTCCTTCGGCTCCCTGATCCGTCGGTCGAGGCGCTCGAGCAGGAACGCACCGCCCAGCCCGAGCAGGAGGCCCAGCACGGCACCGAGGAGGGTGTTCCTGGAGACCTTGGGCGAGGATGGAGACGTCGGCACCGCCGCGGCCTGCGCGACCTGGACGTTGCCGTTGCGCAGTTCGGCGAGAACCCCCAGCGACTGGGCGCGGTCCTGCAGCGCGAGCCCCGCGGTACCGGCCCTCTGATTCGGCGAGAGCCCCGAGATCTGCTTATCGACCAGCGCCAAGGCGGAGGCGTAATAGGCGTGGTTGCTGTTCTGTTGCTCGTTCACGAACTCGGACGTGTAGGTGTTCGCAATAGCGGCCGCGAGTATTGGAGAGGTCGCCGTGGCGGCGACCTCGACGATGTTCGATTCGCCCTCGGCGCTAACGCTCAGATCGGTGCTGACTTCGTCCTTGGTCAGACCGTCGCCCAGCAGGGCTGCGGTCTTGGCGGCCATGTCGCCGAGCTCGACGAGCTTGAGATTCGTGCTCTGCTGAGCCTGCTGACTGTTACCGCCCGCCACCGGAAGCCCGGCTACCTGCTGAGCCTCCTGATTGTTGTTGAAGACGAGTGACGCCTTCGCCGTGTATTTCTTTATCTGGTGCTCAGAGAAGCCGTAGGCGGCAGCAACGACCAGCACGAAGCACAGCATGATCCACGGCGCGCGGCGGAGGAGGATGCCAAGCACCTGCTCGAAGCCTGGGCTCGTCTGTTCAGCGTCCATACAGCTGGCTGACTAGTCGCATTCGTACAAGAACGAAGTCGCGCGCTTACAACTTGCGCGGCGCACATGAGCTCGGCCGGCGACCCGCGTGACCGGCCTCTTGCGGGCATGGTCTACGCCTCGCCGTCGGGCGGCCGGATGAGCCCGTACTCCTCCTCGAACTCCGCGAGCGTCGGACCGTGGCGCCGGCGGATCGCCGCGATGCCGGTGTCGGGCACCAGCACCGGTACCCCGTCGGAGGGCTGTTCCTCGATGATGTAAGCACCAGCGCGGTCGCCACTGAGCGTCACATGCAGCTGCGCTGCCACGGCATTTATGATGCCAGACATCCCGTCGGTCGTGAAGCGTGTCGGAACGGGTCCATGCCATGGAAGCTCCGACGCGCTTGGGACTCTCCTGATGTAGGGCCCGTCGGCCGCACGCGATGCGGCCGCATACCCCCACGTCGCAGAAACACGCTGCAGGCAAGCTCACAACGCGCCGACCGCGCAAGACTCGGACGGCGTCGAGCGTTGCTAGATACCGACATGCATCAAGTCATGCACAACGGCAGCTCTGCCGAGACAATGCAGATCGCCTACGTGGTCGGTGCGCGACCTAACGTCGTCAAGATGGCCCCGGTCATCGCCGAGCTGCGCCGCCGTATACCGGACGGTCGCCACGTGCTGATCCACGCCGGTCGGCACTACGACCGGCTGATATCGGATGTCGTCCTCGAGGATCTCGGGGTCCTCGCGCCCGACCACATGCTGGGCGCGGACACGGCCAGCCACGCGGTCCAGACGGCGCGGGTGATGGAGCGCATCGAGTCGATCCTGGAAAAAGAGCGTCCCGATGTCGCGATCATGCGCATGCACTTCGTGGGCAACGCGATGATCGACTCACTCGTCCTGGTGGACCTGCTGGTGACCGTGCACAGGCCAGCGTTTGTGCACGGCCCGCTGCTGGCGGACGTTATCGCGCACTTGAATGTTAACCGCCACCAGCCGGTCCTATTCCGCGTGCATCCCCGCACACGCAGGCCAGGTCGGTCGCTTGTAGCGCGTCCGCGCCGACAACGCTCGCGTGCTGCATCCCTTAGCGGATACACCTCAAGCCGAACCGCCTCTTGAGCACCGACGACGGCACACGTAATCGCTGTCTTTTATTTCCCTCCAAAACTCCAATGCTCGATCATCCAATGCTCCAACACGCCCTCTCTACTACGCGAAAGCCATGGCCCCTGGGGAGACGCTTTTCTCTTGCTCGGGTCATCACAGCTCTGTTCCGACGGGCCACGGGCCGGGCGCTTCTCGGGACGGTGGTGGGCAATATTCCGGGCCTTATCCTGCCGTTCGCAATCGCCGTGCACTTTCACATAGGGCGCCTGACGGACGCCTACGCGTTTGCACTAAGTATCTCCGTGTTCGCTTCCGGAGTCTTCACTGGCGTGCTGCAGGCCAATGTGTTGCCAATATTGCAGCGCATGAAGCGCATCGGGCGCGTGGCGTTCCTCAGGCGGCTTCAAGCGATCACAATCAACTCTACTTGTGTCGTCACTCTACTTTACGCCGTGATTGCGGTCGGATCGCTCGTCTACATAGACCACCAATCTCACTGGACGGCGCAGCAGCACGAACTCTTGTGGATGACGACAGCAATCTTCGCGGTTTTCGTAGTGCTCAGCGCAATCAACGGCCTACTGTCTGCCGGCCTCAACGCACTCGATCGCTTCCTCGCTCCCGCTGCCACACAAGCCCTAAAGTCCCTCGCCCCACTAGCGGTAATCGCTTTTGTCAGCCGTAACGTTAGCGGACTGCTACTCATCGCGTGCCTTGTCGCCGCTGGCGAACTTCTTCGGACCGCGGCTCTTTACATGCAACTCACCGTTGCCCTGCGCGCCCTTCCGGCTCCCCAGCCCCCAAAGGGATATGCCAAAGAATTTCCGTTGTGGCGAGTAGCAATGCCTCACGGCTTGTCTCTGTTTATCGCTGCAACAAGCCCTCTGATTGATCGCGGCGTTGCGGCATCCCTACCGGCCGGTTCGGTCACGCTCATAGACCTTGGTGAGAAGGTCTTTCTAATACCTCTCACCATCATCTCGGCATCGTTTGTGCTTGTCGCCGGAACACACTGGGCCAGCATAGTCACTAGCGATATTCCCGCGCTTCGCCATCACTTTTGGCGCACAATCATTCGCGGCATACTGGTCTGCCTAGTGTTGCTTGTAGGCTCTGGCGCGGCACTTGCCGTATTCGCTGCGCTCGCGGGGAGCACCTTTGCAGGTGCCCCAACCGGAAAGGCCATCGCGATAATCGTGCTCCTCCTGGCGGGTCTACCCAGTGCTTTTATCATCAGTGCCGGCTCAAGGCTTCTTGCCTCAACGCGATCAACCTATCTGCTTCCTTGGTTCGCGACCTGCTCTCTTGGTCTCAATCTGCTGTTCGATATCCTCGGCGCACGCTGGTTCGGGGTCGAGGGCATTGCGCTCTCAAGCACCATCTACAGGTGTGTGACCGCTTCGCTCCTTCTCATCGTCATACATCGTCTACTAAAGACACACTTTCGCGGTCTATGTACTCTAGCTGCGGTTTCCCCGTCGCCGCCGGCATGACTCCTCGTTCGACTACCGGAGTCCGTATGCCGCTGCAGCTGCTAGCGGCCTCCCTCGCGGCACTTGTAGCCGGGCTGTTGATTCCGCTCGCCGATTCAGCGGGCCACCTTTCCCTTTTCATAGGAGGCTGCGGCGCAGCAGCAGGAGCAGGTGTGCTCTTCGCGGTCCCAGTCCGGACCCTGCCCGGGATCACTCTGCTCGTCACTCTTCTTGTACCGTCTGAAGCTACCGTGCTGCCTCACGGGCTTCAAGGGGCTGCACTTGGACTAGTTCCGCTAACAATCTGGATGGCCCGAGCACCCAAGTCAAATCAGACCCCGTCTGTTCTTCGCGTTCTAGCATCTCTTCTAGGCGTCTGGCTAGTTCTCTCCGAGGTGTTTGCACCCCTGCATACCCATCGGGGCTGGGAATGGCTTATCACCGCAGTATTCGCGGTGAGTTTTTCAACAATCAGCGCACCGGCGAGGTTCAAAGCAGGGGACCTCCGTGCGCTGTTTCTAACCGTTGCGACTGTACTAGGAATGTACGCTCTGCTCGAAGGCTTTGTTCTACATTACAACCCGTTGTTTGCCGCGATTTTCGAACATACGAGTTGGTGGGCATCTCAGCATCATAACGTTTCCTACCGGGTGACTACCCTGCTTGGTCATCCGCTTTTCAACGGCCTCGTGTTCTCCGCTGCAGCGGTTTTGTCAGCGAGCGATTTGGCGCAGAGATCACATAGGTCGCGAGTAGCACTAGTACGTTTCATGGTTCTTGTCGGCGCCACGGACGCTACCCACTCACGTGGCGCCGCTATCGCTCTCGCTATAGGTGTTGTCGTAGTCATCGCCTTTAGTCGCGGCCGAGGACAAGGGTGGGAGCTTCGGCGGCTTGCTCTCGCAATTAGCTTTCTCCTAGGGGCCACGATCCTCATTACTGGACTAGAGGCGCGCGATGAATCCCGTCAAGGTCAGGCGTCCGCACAAGTGCGCATAACTGTGATCAAACGCGCTTCAGAAGCATTGCGTGACCTCGGGCCATTCGGGGCGGGGCCCGGAGAGTCTGATGCATATCGCACAGCCAGGCAGTTGCCAGGCTGGCAAATCGACCTTGAGAATAGCTACGCAGAGCTGACCGTGAGCCTCGGTCCGATCGGCGCGTTGCTGCTCGTCGCATTGCTGATTGCCGTCGTTGTCTATGGCCTTCAAAACGAGTTGGTCACAGGTGAGGCCGCCGCATTGCTAACCATCCTCATTGATATTGGCGGCTTCAACGCGATCGAGGGGCATAAGCCCACGCTAATTCTAATCGCGCTATTTCTTATCGCGATCATCACAGCCCCGCGACCGGTTGGGACCGCGACTACCCACAATTCGCTCGCCGATGAACAACTCGGGCATCGCCAGCGCGTTGTAATGGCATAGCCGACCGATGAAGCTCGCGCTGATTCTTTGGAATGGTGATGTGGGCGGCGCGGAATCCTCAATGCCACTCTCGCCGAGGACATGCGCAGACTGGGGGCTACCATCACTATCGTATTCGTAGCAAATCCACATCCGCTCAGTGAGCGTCTGGTCCTCGCGGATATCCCATATCGCAGCCTCAACTTCAGCCGTGGGCGCGACGTGCTCAAACATCCACAGCTATATGCCAATGCGGTCGCTCGCTACGGCCCCGACGGGGCAGTGGTGGTCGAGCGGGGTTTCATGGGGGCAGCGCTACGAGCGGGCGGCTACCGCGGGGCGATCGTTGCGGTGGAGCACGGGGCTTTCCTCCGTGACCAACAAAGATCCCCTGGACTCCGAAGGCTACTGCGGCGGATCAGCCGCGTCACTGGGGCGTGGACCGTCGACGCAGAGGTCGCGGTGTCCGACTTCATGCTCGATCGGATGCTCCACCAGTCACACGTTCACGCTCGTCGAACGACGCGCATCTACAATGGCGTCGACCCCGATACGCACATAGCGGTTAGCCAGACGCCGACCGACAGCAGTACTCATTTGACAGTTGGATTCGCAGGACGCCTGATTCCAGGAAAGGGTGCGGACCGTCTCATTCGAGCGTTCATGCAAGTGAATCTGCACGAGCCGGTCAGGCTGCTGATCGCCGGCGACGGGCCGGAGCGGTCGCGCCTCTCGTTGCTTGCACAGAAGTTGGCTGCCGACTCAAAAATTCACTTTCTAGGCGTAGTCGACGATCTGCCCGCCTTCTGGCGCCGATGCGATATCGCAGTGGTTCCCTCGGACACGTTTTTTGAGTCCTTTTCGATGGTGACCTTGGAGGCCATGGCTTGCGGCAAGGCGATCGTGGCCTCTAGCAACGGGGCCATCCCTGAGCTCATAGTCGACGGCATCACCGGGACGCTAGTGAACCCTGGAAATGTCGGAGAGCTGGCCGAGGCCCTAGTCGCCTATGCTGAGCAGCCCGAGTTGCTACGAGAGCATGGTGCTGCGGCTCGTGCACGAGCGGCCGAGCGATTCCAGATTAAGACTGTGCGCAGGCCTATATTAATTTGTTCAGTGAACTTGCTACAAACCGAGGCCGAACGGGTGAGTGAGCCTACGGCTGCTGTTCTTTGCTACTGGACAGGCGAAGACTTTAGATGTTCGAAATATCAGCCGCTGCTCGCACCGCGACGATGCCGGACTAAGATCAGGGGCGTCTAGTGAGTCGAGAAGCCAAGTCGATACCATTTATGATTCTCGCGACCCAACGTACCGGTTCGACCTGGTTGATGGACCTGCTCGACGCGCATTCAGCAATTGCCTCATATAACGAGCTGCTGCTCGCCGGGGCATCGAGTCGCGACTATTGGGGGCGCACCGATCAAGAGTTTTTTGAACCATACTACATCCGTCATCGCAAACACGACAGTCACTTCGCTCGCGCTTTTTGGGTATTCCGATACCTTGATGACCTGTATTCGTCACGGCAGGGACAGAAGCCATTGGAATGAAGCTGATGTACGATCAGCTATGGAGGAATCCATCAGTCTGGCTTTACATGATGCGTTATCGAGTGCGCATCATACATCTCGTGAGAACGAATCTTCTCGACATTATCGTTTCAGTAGAGGCGGTCAAAGCGCGGAAACAACCTCACGCATTGGAGGGTCATGCCGTTGAGACTTCTGCCGTGACTCTAGACTCGGCGACACTCACTTCTACGCTAAAGACCCTTGAGTTCCGTCTTAAGGTGGCACGTTGGTTGCTCACCCGGCTGCCAATCAATCATTTCGAGGTTTCTTATGAGCATTTGATGGCCAACCCCTCCCTTGTCCACGATATCTTTACTTTTCTCGACGTGGATATGCAACCTGCATCGCCGAGGCGCCAGTCTAGATTTAGAAAGCTCAATACATCCAGCAAGCGGGACCTCATCGCGAACTATACGGAGGTCGACCGTGTGCTGAAGGGGACGCGCTTTGAGTGCTTTCTGGACAAATGACACCGGTTGGGGAGACATCCCGTGCACGGCTGCGCTCACGTGTTAGCGCTGGCGCACGCCTGACCATCAGGATCATTTCATCACTGCGAGCAATCACTCCTGTGACATCATGGCAACGCCGATCTACGCGCTCCTCCACCGCGAGTGCGACAGGCTGGTCCCGGATGAGATGTTGCCGACTTGTTCTGCGTGCCACAGCGTGCCGCCGATCATCGGCGCGGTGGTGATGGTGCTGCAGCGGATCGAGGGGTACTCTGACCGCGAGGCGATCGACCGGTTCACCTACGGCGCGCGCTGAAAGTACGCGGCGGGCGGACTGGACTTCGACTTTCCGGGTCCGTGCACGCCGTGTTTGCAGACATGCGCGCCCGCCTAGCGGGCTCGCAGAACCCGAACGGGATCTTCGAGGTAGCACTCGATGCGACCAGGCGTGCCGGGCTCGCTGGCCACCGGCGGGTGCTCGACTCCACGCCCTCTACAACGCCGTCGCACCGATGGGCACCGTCACCCTGATCCGTTCAACGATCCGCTCGCTGCTCGGCTCACCCCAATCAGAACTGCGCGGCCTGCTGCGCCGCGACCCAACACCGCAGCAACCGACCTGCTCACCGAGGAGCTACCCCCTGCCGGCGAAACAGCCGGCCACCGAGCGCACGGTCAGCGAGCAGGTTCCCGCCACCGAGAAGCCCGCTGTCGAGGAACCCCCACCGCGAAGCCGGCCGAGGAGCCCCCCACCGTCAAAGCCCCACAGGGAGCGGAACACGCACGTTGTCGCATCCGTACAAGAGAACGAAGCCGGGCGCAACTTGCGCAGCAGATAGTCGCCGTGGTCGGTCGCGCAAGACCCGCACGCCTCGAGCGTTACTATACGGCGATGTACTCAGCAAAGCACAGCCGGTGCCAGCCGACGCTTCGCGGATCGTCTACGTGGTCGGTGCGCGACCGAACTTCGTGAAGATGGCCCCGGTCATCTCCGAGCTGCGGCGGCGAATACCCGACGGCCGCCACGTGCTGATCCATACCGGTCAGCACTACGACCGCCTGATGTCCGACATCTTCCTTGAGGAGCTCGGCGTACCGGCACCCGACCACATGCTCGGTGTGGGCTCAGCCAGCCACGCCGTTCAGACAGCGAGGGTGATGGAGCGCATCGAGCCTGTGCTGGACGCCGAGCGTCCTGATCTAGTCATCGTGCCCGGCGACGTCAACTCAACACTAGCCGCGACGCTCGTCGCCGTGAAGCTCGGCATCCCCGTCGCCCATCTGGAGTCAGGCCTGCGCTCCTTCGACCGCACAATGCCCGAGGAGATCAACCGCATCGTGGCCGACGAGTTCTCCGAGTACCTCTTCCTGCACTCCGATGAGGCCATCGAGAACCTGCGTGCCGAGGGCATTGCCGATGAGCGCATGTACTTCGTCGGCAACACGATGATCGACTCGCTCGTCGCGATGGAGGAGCGCTTCCGCAACGCCAACACTGCGGCGGCACTGGGGCTCACGCCGGGCGACTATCTGCTCGTCACTCTGCACCGTCCGGCGCTCGTTGACGGCCCGCTGCTAGCAGACGTCATCGCGCGCTTGGGCGACCTGAGTCGCGAACTGCCTGTCCTGTTCCCTGTGCATCCGCGCACACGCAAGATGATCGAGCGAATGGCCGTCGAACCGGCCAGCGATATAACGTTCACCGAGCCCGTGTCCTATCTGGAGTTCCTGTCTCTGGAGGCGGACGCCCGCGCCGTTCTCACCGACTCCGGCGGCGTGCAGGAGGAGACCACATACCTCGGCGTGCCGTGCTTCACGCTTCGCAACAACACCGAGCGGCCGGTCACCGTGCGGGCGGGCACCAACACCCTGCTTGGCCTCGAGCCCATGCGCATAGATGACATCCTGCCCGCCCTCGCGCAACCCAAGACCGTGACAGAGGCGCCTCCGCTATGGGACGGCCGAGCCGCAGAGCGAGTAGCGGAGGCGCTGCAGGCGGCTGGTCGAAACGTGCTGCAGCTATTCGATAGGTAGTAGCGCGCTGTCCTGCGTGCTACTTTCCTCAACGAGAAACCGTCGCGCCCAGAGCTCGAACGACAGCAGGCAAAAGATCTGCCGGGTGTGGTCGAACTCGCCGACTTGATGTCTATGCAGCAGCGCTCGCACGGCCTCGCGGGAGAATAGCTGCGTCGAGAAGGCATCATCGGCGAGAAGCATTTCCTCGGCGAACGCCTTCATGTCGGTTCGCAGCCAGCGATCGACCGGCGTGACGAAGCCGCGCTCCTTGCGATGGACGATCTTTCGGGGAAGCATCGGCGTGAGGGCGGCCTTCTCGACCGCCTTGCGCTGCCCACGGCGGATCTTGTAGGAGCTGGGCAAAGACTCGACAAACTCAACAAGATCTGGGTCCAGGAACGGCACACGCATCGCAACCGACTCGGCCATCGACATCTTGTCTCCGACGAGCAGCAGGTCGTCGGGGAGCCACAGCCTCGTGTCCACGTACATCATCTGGTTGAGCGAATCATGGTCCGCGACTTCATCGCGCAGGTGCTCCACTCGCTTTGCTGCCGCGCTGTGCCCATTCGCCAGGCACTGCCCCGCCAGCTCAGGACCGTAGAGCTCGCGCTTCTGCTCCTCCGTGAACACCGCATAGATGTTCATGAAGCGCTTGAGCACATCCGGATACCTGAGAGCCCTCAGGCCGCGCTCGACACGGGCGGAGCGAACTCGACCCGATGCGCGCGCCAGCGGAGTCAGCGCACTCGGCAGAGGCCGGGGCAGCCGCAGCGCGATGCCGGCGATCCACTCGCCCACGTAGCGCCAGTATCCGGCCAGCATTGTCCGCCCCCTGCCCGCTGAGCAAGACGGGCACATGCTCGCGGGCCAGGCGTGAGATCTGGCGGAAGCCCAGCGCCGAGCTGGTGCCGACGGGCTCCTCGAGCATCTCGATTACAGCCGGAAGCTCGGCCGCGAAATCACCGTGGCCCACGATCAGCTCGTGATGCTCGGTCCCAAGCAGGTCGGCGGTCTCACGGGCGAGCCCGGTCTCGTCCGCATCGCCGCCCCCCTCGAATCCCACGGTGAACGTCTTGACCTGCGTGCTCTTCTCGGCCATCAGCGCCACGACCGCCGCCGAGTCGACCCCGCCGCTGAGCATCACGCCGATCGGCCGGTCGCTCATCATCTGACGGTGGACTGACCTGCGCAGCTGCTCGCGCAGCTCCTCGGCGGCCTCGTCGAAAGACATGTCCTGGCGAATCGGCGGCCGCGGATCCCAGTAGCGCTGCTTGTTACCTACTCCGTCGCGCCAGACCAGGACGGTCGCCGGCTTGAGCTTCTCGACCCCAGCGAGCAGCGTGCGCGGCGCTGGCGTGAACCTGTAGGTGAGGTGCTCGTCCAGGGCGAGCGGATCGAGTTGGCGCGGGACGGCTGGGTCCTGCAGCAACGCCTTGATCTCCGACGCGAAACGCAGCTGAGAGCCGGTTCGATGTAGGTAAAGCGGCTTGACCCCGAGCTGATCGCGGACGAGCAGCAGCATGCGCGACTGTTCGTCCCATAGGGCGACGGCGAAGATGCCGTTCAGGCGACGTGCGAACTCCGGCCCCAGCTCCTCGTATAGATGAGGGATCACCTCTCCGTCGGTGCGTGAGCGGAAGCGGTGGCCGCGCTCCCCGAGCTCGCTGCGAAGCTCCTGTGGTTGTAGATCTCGCCGTTGAAGACGACGTGCACGGTCCCCGCCTCATTGCGAAGCGGCTGCGCGCCGCCCTGCACGTCGACGATCGCGAGCCGCCGCATGCCGAGCGCGACATCCTCGTCGCCCCACAGGCTCTCACCGTCCGGTCCACGGTGGGTCATGGCTCTCACCATGCGGGCCAGGATCTCGCGCTGAGCTGGAACCCCAGGCGTGACGATGCCGGCGATGCCGCACACTAGGCGGGCGTCTTGGTGCGAGTCAGACCAGGGATGAGCTCGGCGTAGAGATCCAGCAGGCGCTCCGCAACTCGCTCCTGCCCGAGCCACGCCGTGCGCTCCCAGCCGTCGCTGCGCCGTCTCTGCTTCAGGCATTCGACGAGTGCGCCGGCAAGGAGTGCTGGCTCCGGGGCGCAAACCCAGGAGGGATCAACGTCGCGCAGGATCTCGGCGACATCTCCAACATCGGTCGAGATGACCGGGACATCGCAGGCCACCGCCTCCTTGACCACGTTCGGCGAGCCCTCGATCGCCGAGGTCAGCAGCAGACAGTCAGCGCCCGCCATCAGCAGCGGCATCTCAGCGGGAGGCGTACCCCAGGCGACCTTGAGTCGGATCGGTCCAAGCTCTCGTTCGGCCTCCTGACACGCCGCCTCGGCGAGCCAGTAGCGCTTGCGCTCCACCGCCGGATCGGCCGCGAACAGGACGACGCGATCCTCCGTTGGCCAGCCCAAGCGGCGGCGCGCCTCCTCGGCCGGACGGGGATGAAAGATCGAGCGGTCGACGCCGTTGGGCACCACGAGGTTGCGCCGACGTGCAGAAGGGTGGAGCGCGCTCTCCATTTCAGCAGACTTGGTAATGGTGCGAGCCATCAGCCTCGCATGAGCGCGCAGAAGCGTCCGGCGAACGCGGCTCGCCAGAGTGATCGAGCCATTCGCCTGCGGGGTTCCCAGCAGGTCATCCCCGCAGTAGGAGGTCACCACCGGTCCCCGTAGGTACCAGCGCGCGACGAGCGCCGTCTCGCCCCCGTGGGCATGCACCAGCAGTGGCCGATGCGACGAGAAGTTGAGTCGCAGCATGCGCAGCGACTCGCGCAAATAAGCCCAGCGCGTTCGGTGGCCCTCCACGAAGATCACCTCGCAGTCGAGCCCCAGCTCCCGCAGCGATTCGATCTGACGGCAGACGAAGATGCCATAGCCCGCGTGCCCCTCGCGCGGCCACATGTTCGTAACCATCAGCACCTCGGGACGGGCGCCCGTGGCCGAGCGGACACGCATCGCTTAGATGAGCTCCTCGACTCGAGCCATCAACCAGCCGCGCAGTTCCGGGCCCCGTTCGCGACGTCGCTGACACGCTCGCTCTGTCTCATGAGAGTCCCTGGGAGTCCAGTCCACGCTCGTGTGGTCCTGGCCGCGGAGGTCACGCAAGAGTCCTCGCTTGACCAGATCGCCGTCAACCGCGGCGAACCGCCCCGCGAACATCGTGTAGGCGCGGACTCCGAGCAGCGCCGCCTCCCGGCACATCGTTCCCCCCGCGCCTACGAACACGTCGGCCGACCGCAGCAGCGCGAGGCCATCGACGGCATGCTCGGGCACGTCCACGCCGGCCATTCTCGGAGTAACGGCGTTGCTGATGCGCCATGCGAGGAAGGACAACGACCCGCACGTCCTCGCGCTCAATCGCGCGGCGCAGCACAAGCTCGAATGGAGAGTTGCTCTGCTGGTGGTACAGCGCACCCTCCGGAGGAGGCCGGAACACAGCCACACACCTGCCGTTCTCGATCTCGATCGGACGGGGAACGGCATCGAGCTCGTCCAGATACAGCTCCTCCTTGAACCCGTCGAACCTCGCGACGCGCTTTACGGAGGCGCCATACAGCTTCAGCCGCTCTGAGGGAAACGCGCTGGGGACGACCACGGTGCGGGCAAGGCGAAAGCTCAGATGATTGGCCGGCTGAAACTCATAGTCCATTAGCGTCAGAACTGGGACCCCGAGGCTGCGGGCAGCGACGATCTGCGCGTAGGAACCCAGCGACGCGACGGCATCGACCTTCATGTCCCTAACCACCCTGCGAAGCCCGAGAGCCCTGCTAGCAATCGCCTGCGCCTTCGCGCTGGGCGACCCCGGACTCTCACCGCCGACAACCGTTGCTGCGGGCCATATAGACAGCGTCAAATCGCGTGTCTGCGCATGGTCGCGAGTGGTGACGATGACCGTGTGCCCACGAGCCTCGAGCTCGCGCGCCACCGGCCCAAGCAACACGGGATGTGGGGAATTGGCCATGTCGAGCCAGATGCGCAAGGTTCGCCGCCGCTCGGTCTCGATCGCCTACGCTCGCGCCAGTCAGCTATGGAGCGCGGGAGCCATCGCCATCGCCTGTTTCTCGCGTCGATGCCACGCGACCTGTTCGCGCAGACCCTCATAGAGCGCACGCGAAGGAGCGAAGCCCAGCTGCGCGCGAGCCCGGCTGGTGTCGGCCGCCGTGTCGCGCGCGTCACCTGCGTGCGCGGCCACGCGGCGAATGTTGAGTTCCTCTCCAGTGAGATCACCGATCATCTCGAGCACCTCGTTCATGGATGTCCTGGCGCCACCGCCGAGGTTGTAGACCGAGCCAGGTCGCCCATTTTCGGCCGCGGCGATCGTGCCACCGACGGTGTCGCTGACGAAGGTGAAGTCGCGGGTCTGGCCACCATCGCCGTAGATGACTATCTCCTCGTGCTCCAGTGCGGCCCGGATGAGCTTGTTGAAGGCCATGTCCGGACGCTGGCGCGGCCCGTACACGGTGAAGTAGCGGAGCATGACGGTGGGCAGCGCGTGACTGTGGTGATAGAGACGGCAGAGATGCTCGCCGAGCGCCTTCGTGGCGCCGTATGGGGAGATCGGCTGCAGAGGCGTATCCTCGGTGGTGGGAAGCCGCTCGGCATCGCCGTATACCGACGACGAGGACGCGAACACAAAGCGCTCGAGCGCGACTGCCCGCGACGCCTCCAGCAAGCGCTGCATCGCGGTCACGTTGCTGTCGACATACGCTGCGAAGGTCCGTCCCCAGCTCGCCCGTACCCCCGGCTGCGCGGCGAGGTGAAAGACGACCTCGATCCCGTCCAGAACGGAGACGAGATCCAGATCCGTGAGATCTCCCTCGACGAAGCTCCATGACGGATGAAGCTCGATCTGCGCCAGGTTCGCGCGCTTGAGCTCGGGGTCATAGTAGGAGGTGAACGAGTCGATCCCCAGCACTCGATGCCCCCGTTCCAGACATCCCTGAGCCAAGTGTGAGCCGATGAAGCCACCAGCGCCGGTTACAAGCACATTCGCCATCAAACCCCTCCTAGCTCGCTCCGCCGCTCCAACGCGCCGCCCCAGGAACCCTTGAGGTCAGCCCATGCCGTCGCCCGGCCGCATCCCCTGCGCTGCGCGTTTGTGCCGACTTGGCCATATCCGAGCAACGCCGCGGCGCAACGTGGACTTGCGCGAGCGCCGATGCTGGGTAGCGCCGAGGCGACCGCGCCGTCGCGTCTCGCAAAACAGTCGATGCAAGTTCACGGAGAATGCCGAGCGTTAACCGCCATGCAATGAGCACTCCAACGGTTGGCATCATCGGACTCGGCTACGTCGGCCTGCCGCTCGCCGTCGCCTTCGCGCAGGAGGGCTGCGAGGTGATCGCGGTCGACGTCGACGCGCGCAAGGTCGAGGCGATCGCCGCCGGCCGCTCCTACATCGAGGACGTTCCCTCCGAGCTGCTGCAGGCCGTCTCCGAGCGGATCCATGCCTGCACGCGCTACTCGCGCCTGGCCAAGGCCGACGCCGTGCTCGTGTGCGTCCCCACGCCGCTGACGCGCAACCGCGAGCCCGACCTCGGCCCCCTGATCGACTCCACACAGGCGCTCGCGGAGGTGCTGCAGAGCGAGCAGCTGGTGGTGCTCGAGTCGACCACCTACCCCGGAACGACACGCGAGCGGATCGTGCCGATCCTCGAGGAGTCCGGGCTGGCCGCGGGTCGCGACTTCCACCTCGCGTTCAGCCCCGAGCGCGTCGACCCCGGACGCACCGACTTCACGCTGCGCAACACCCCCAAGGTGCTCGGGGGCCTGACCGATGCGTGCGCCGAGCGTGCCGAAGCGGTCTACGGGCTCGTGTGCGATCAGCTCGTGCGGGTCTCCACGCCCGAGGCCGCCGAGCTGACCAAGCTCCTTGAGAACATCTTCCGCTCGGTCAACATCGCGCTCGTCAACGAGCTGGCGATGCTCACCGACCGCATGGGGATCGACATCTGGGAGGTCGTGGACGCCGCCTCGACCAAGCCCTACGGGTTCATGCGCTTCGAGCCCGGGCCCGGCATGGGCGGGCACTGCCTGCCCGTGGACCCGTTCTATCTCTCCTGGCGCGCGCGCGAGTTCGACATGTCGCTGGAGTTCATCGAGCTGTCGGGCAAGGTCAACCAGCAGATGCCCTACCACTGCGTTGCCAAGGTGCAGCGGACGCTCAACCACGCCGGGCTGCCGATCAAAGGCGCGCGCATCGCCGTGCTCGGCGTCAGCTACAAGCCCGGCGTCGGCGACATCCGCGAGTCCCCCGCCCTGAAGATCCTGACCCTGTTGAAAGGCCTCGGCGCCGAGCTGCGCTACCACGACCCGCACGTGCCCGCGCTGCGCGACCACGGCCTGCAGAGCGTGTCGCTCGACAACGCGATCGAGGACGCCGACCTCGCGCTGATCGTCACCGCCCACCCCGAGGTCGACCACCAGCTCGTCGCCCAGCGCGCACGCCTGCTCGTCGACCTGCGGGGGGTCACACGCACGCTGGGGGTCGCCGGGGCGGTGCGGCTGTAGGGGGCGACGTCACTCGACGAGAAGCGCCGCGTTTCGCTGCGCACCTTCCGTTCCCGCGCGCTCCTACTGTCGCGGGCTACCCCTCACCGATCCACGCTCGCCGCGCGCTGGCGCAGCGCCCCTATGTGCTCGCGCATCTGCGGCAGTCGGACGGTCCGGAATTTCTCAGGTAGCCGCTCGTCGTCGAGTACCGCGTCGAAGACCTCTATGTCCATGTCGCGCGCGAGGCTCGCGCTTCGTGCGTGTTGTGCGAAGTGGAAGATCCGCTCGTTGAGCTTCAGCACGTCACGTGCCCGACCGGCGCTCAGTAGCTCGGAGCTGAAGGCTCTCGTGCAGGCGATAGACGCGCGCAGCTGGCGCCAGGCGAGCTCCGTGTGCTTGTTCGGCAGTCCAGTGTTCTGAACGCGGCTCTCCATGCAGCGCTCGGGGTGCATGACCGATAGCCGGAGGATCGTCCCGTCGGGCCTGGATACCTCCAGCGGGATCGCGCTGTTCGATACGTCTGTGGGCTGTAGGCCGTAGGGCCGGTCGAGGACGTCGAGCTGACGCTGATATCCGTCGCTGTCGAGAAACGTCACGATCCCAACGACTGGTGTGACGTGGTCGATAGCGGGGATTCGCGCTTCGCCGCCCAGGAGCTTCGCCGCCTGCGCGAGCAACGCCTTTGATCCTTGGAAGTCGACATCCTTGCTCGCGACGCGCCAAGCGTCGAGGTCCTCCAGCAGCGGTTCGAAGTAGGAGACCCAGAGGGCTACTGCTTGACCGCCGATCAGGATCGCCTCGCCAGCGCTGAGGACATCTTCCAGCGCAGACAGGATCCGTTGTGCCTCTTCGATCCGCAGTGGCGGAATCTCCGGGGGGATGCTCGCCGCCCGGGTGCTGCTCAACGGGCTATCTGACCCGGGAGGCTGCACGGGCGGACTACCGTTCAGTGCAGCGACTTGGCGAGATCGAGTCGGATACGGATGCTCTCTCGGGGAAACGCAAACGCCTCGTTCTCGCGCTTGAGCTGCGCCTCCGACTTCTGCCCGGACCGCAGCGCCTCGAGATCGGCACGGCGTGAGCGCTCCTTTTCGTCGAACCGCTGCTGGGGATCGAGATCATCTGCCAACACGTTCATCACCCGCCAGAAGGGTAGCGCGTACCGCAGCAGCCGTCGATTGAGCCGAGCAAGCTCTCGAGAGTGCGACGAGCCGGGGGTGACGGTAGACGAGTGGGGCGACCTCTCCAAGCTACACGACATCACGTTCGGCGAAACGATGCACCGGCTCGCCGAGGAGGAGCGTGCCGCGGGACACGAGCCTTGGTGAGCCGCGGCGAGGTCTACTGTTCCGGCGCGGCCCGCAGCCGCGCCGGCCACCCTCCACGGCTCACCCGCGCGCACGCATCCCGGACGGCGGAGCCGTCCCCCTCAAAACTTGCAGTGAGGAGTCTCCACGCCCGAGGCCGCCGAGCTGACCAAGCTGCTCGAGAACATCTTCCGCTCGGTCAACATCGCGCTCGTCAACGAGCTCGCGATGCTCACCGACCGCATGGGCATCGACATCTGGGAGGTCGTCGACGCCGCCTCCACCAAGCCCTACGGGTTCATGCGCTTCGAGCCCGGACCCGGCATGGGCGGGCACTGCCTGCCCGTCGACCCCTTCTACCTCTCCTGGCGCGCGCGCGAGTTCGACATGTCGCTCGAGTTCATCGAGCTGTCGGGCAAGGTCAACCAGCAGATGCCCTACCACTGCGTCGCCAAGGTGCAGCGGACGCTCAACCACGCCGGGCTGCCCATCAAAGGCGCGCGCATCGCCGTGCTCGGCGTCAGCTACAAGCCCGGCGTCGGCGACATCCGCGAGTCCCCCGCCCTGAAGATCCTGACCCTGTTGAAAGGCCTCGGCGCGGAGCTGCGCTACCACGACCCGCACGTGCCCGCGCTGCGCGACCACGGCCTGCAGAGCGTCTCCCTCGACGACGCGCTCGAGGACGCGGACCTGGCGCTGATCGTGACCGCCCACCCCGAGGTCGACCACCGGCTCGTCGCGCAGCGCGCGCGCCTGCTCGTGGACCTGCGGGGGGTCACGCGCACGCTGGGGGTCGCCGGGGCCGGCGCCGTGCGCCTGTAAGGCAATCGACCGCCTGACCAAGCTGTTGCGCCAGCCAGGCGGCCGCGCAGGGCGTATCGCCCGAAGCGAGCGGCCCGCGGCCCCGATCGAGCGTTCTATCGCAAGGGCGACCTATGGTGGTTGGCTCAAACGATCCGGCGGCCTGCCATCGGAGGAGAGGCCTATGAACGACGACCGCACCGCCGAGGACCCCGACCTGCTCCCACCGCCCACGGTGGGCAAGGTGCTTCCGGAGGCGCCCGAGAACTACCAGAGGACCCTGGACGCGCTGGTCGAGCGTGTTCAGGCGGCGCGGGTACGTGCCCTGCGCCGGGTCAATCAGGAGCTTGTGCTGCTCTACTGGGACATCGGGCAAGAGATCCTCGTCCGCCAAGAGCAGGCGGGGTGGGGAAGCAAGGTCGTGGATCGGCTCGCCCGTGATCTGCGCTCGCTGTTCCCGGACATGGGGATGTCCTCGCGCAACCTCAAGTACATGCGGGCGTTCGCCAAGGCCTGGCCCGACCTCGAGATTGTGCAAGGGCGCCTTGCACAAATGTCCTGGTGGCACCAGATCGCGCTCCTGGAGAAGCTCGACGACCCCGAGAGGCGGCTCTGGTATGCCGACAGGGCCGGCGAGCACGGGTGGACCCGCGATGTGCTCGTCCATCAGATCGAGGGCGCTCTTCATCTCCGGGAGGGCAAGGGTCTCACAAACTTCGACCGTACGCTCCCCTCGCCGCAGTCAGAGATGGCACAGCAGCTCAGCCGCAACCCCTACATCTTCGGATTCCTCGGGCTCGACGAGCAAGCCACAGAGCGAGAGGTCGAGCGTGGCCTGATGGCGCACGTCGAGCGGTTCCTGCTCGAGATGGGAGAGGGCTTCGCCGTCGTGGGACGACAGCGGCACCTCGAGGTCGGCGGACAAGACTTCTTCATCGACTTGCTGCTCTACCAGCTCACCCTGCGCTGCTACGTCGTCGTTGAGCTGAAGGTCGGGGAATTCAAACCCGAGTACTCCGGCAAGATGAACTTCTACCTCGCCGCGGTCGACGACCTCATCAAGCGATCCTCCGATCAGCCGACGATCGGCTTGGTCCTCTGCAAGGGCGCAAACGAGACTGTCGTCGAGTACGCGCTGCGCGACATCAACACACCGATCCAGGTCTCCGAGTACCGAACCAGGCCACTGCCCGAGCCATTGCGCGAAGAGCTCCCCGCCGCCGCTGAGATCGAGGCATTGCTTCGCGCTCTGCCGATGCCGGCCAGCCAAACCGATGAAGCCGAGTAAGGGTCCCTAGGGATCTCGCGCGATGAGATCGCGCATCTGTACATCGTCCACCCCGCCGATGCCGGCGCCGAAGCCGATGAAGAACTTGCGGAGCCGGTGGGCGAAGACCGCACGGTGGGCTAGTCTGATTGCGATGCCTGACAGGAAACGCCCCACAGGAAAAAGGCAAGCTGGCACCCGGTACATGGAGACCAAGGAGGGCGGCTACCGGCCCGCAGAGACCCCCTCGATTCCCGCATCGATGAACGGGCCACAGATCCGCCCAATCACGCCTACTTCGGCCAAGCGCCCCGCCCCCGGGACGCCCGGTTCCTCCAACTCACAGTCCTAGCCGCGCCAGCTCGGCCAGCCGCTCGTCCAACAGACCGTTGGACAAATGCGGTTGTGTACTACCTCGCTGAGTGGTCGATATTCGGGGCGTAGGGGGTGTGGTGACCGGCGCCACTACGGCTTATCGAAGCCACGCGCCAGCGCGTCTCCCAAAAAGCAGTCGACGCAAGTCGACCGAGAACAGGGGCGCCAACCGCCATGCGATGGGCACTTTCTCCTGGCGCGCGCGCGAGTTCGACATGTCGCTGGAGTTCATCGAGCTCTCCGGCAAGGTCAACCAGCAGATGCCCTACCACTGCGTCGCCAAGGTCCAGCGGACGCTCAACCACGCGGGGCTGCCGGTCAAAGGCGCGCGCATCGCCGTGCTCGGCGTCAGCTACAAGCCCGGCGTCGGCGACATCCGCGAGTCCCCCGCCCTGAAGATCCTGACCCTGTTGAAAGGCCTCGGCGCGGAGCTGCGCTACCACGACCCGCACGTGCCCACGCTGCGCGACCACGGCCTGCAGAGCGTCTCGCTCGACGACGCGCTGCAGGACGCCGACCTCACAGTGATCGTCACCGCACACCCCCAGGTCGACCACGAGCTCGTCGCCCAGCGCGCACGCCTGGTTTCAGGGCCTGAACCCCCAGCTCGACGACAAGTCTCCCGCTCGACTGCTGCGCGGATCAGTCGGCGTTCTGCTCGGCCTCGCTGTCGGTGATCTCCGACGCGCGACGCGTGACGCGGTCGATCAGCCTTGTGCGTACTTCGTCGAGCTGGGTGAGCTCTGCGAGATCGCCGGGTACGTTGTCGGTGACTTCGACGGGCGGCAGCGCTGGAGCGGGAGTTCCCGAGCACATTCCCCGCCACGAAGGACCTCCTCGTCGGAGAGCAAGCCGCCCTGTTCGGAGCCGGCGAGAAGCTCGAGGTCACCGATCCGACCACTGAACGGTGGCGGGAGCTCGTTCGCCTCCGGGGGCTGCCTGTCAGCGATGAGGACCTGCTCTGGCTGCTGCTACGCACCGATGGCCAAGCCCGCGCCACCGCCCAAATCTTGGAGCTGACGCGCTTCGCCGCTCCCGATGCAAAATGGGCCGCTCGCCGAGTGTGGGAGCAGGAAAGCGAGCGCACGCTCGCGCGAGTACGAGACACCGTCAGCTTCGCGCGCGCGGTGACCCCGCATGGGGCGGCACTGATGAGCGCGATCGCCGCGGATGAAAAACCGTACCGCGCGCTGCGCCCGTACGCCAACGCCAAGCAGATTGCGCGGGCTCTCGGTCAGCTGGCATATCACGGGCTCATCTACAGCCCACGCAGAGGGCTCTGGCTGCTAGGCGACCCGCTGCTCCGTGACGCCCTTACCAATCTGCAGCTCCCAACCGAGACCTCGCCCTGATCGTCATCGCCCAGCCCCACGTCGACCACCAGCTCGTCGCCCTTGCGTCTTGAGTTGGGAATCGCACCGCTGTCAGCCAGCTCTCACAGTCACCCACGCACAGCTTCGAACCGTGTCTCGGCGCTAGAATCGACCCCATGACCACTCGCGAGAAGGCGCACAAGCTGTTGGACGAGCTGCCCGAGTCCGAGATCGAGCCAGTGCTCGATTTCATCGCCTCGCGAGGAGCAGCTATGGCCGAGCCGGGGGTGACCGTAGACGAGTGGGGCGACCTCTCCAAGCTACACGAGGTCACGTTCGGCGAAACGATGCACCGGCTCGCCGAGGAGGAGCGTGCGGCGGGACACGAGCCTTGGTGAGCCGCGGCGAGGTCTACTGGGCCGAGCACCCAGACTGGGGACGCCGGCCCGCCCTGCTCCTGACCCGAGACCAGGCGATCAACAACCTGAATGAGATCTTCGTCGTGTTCGCTACCACGACCATCCGCGGCCTGCCCACAGAGGTCGAGCTCGGTCCAATGGACGGGATGCCACGCGACTGCGCGCTGAACCTCGACCACACCGACACAGTCGGCAAGGGCCACCTTACGAACGCATCACCATGCTCGGACCGGAGCGGATGAACGAAGTCTGCCGCGCGCTGAGCGCAGCTACCGGCTGCTGAACTACCCAACCCGAGAACTTCCGCGCGTCCAGGGCTCGCCGGTGCCTCGACCGCCGAGACGTCCAGCCCCGACCGTGCGCCTGTTCCGGCGCGGCCCGCAGCCGCGCCGGGCACCGCCCCACGGCTCACCCGGCGCGCACGCATCCCGGACGGCGGAGCCGTCCCCCTCAGAACTTGCACTGCGGGTCTCAACGCCCGAGGCCGCCGGGCTGCCCAAGCTCTAGCTTGGGCTTGTCGCGCAGCAGTTGTGCAGCAAGCTGCTGCACAAATGAGATTCCGCACTATCTCGCTGACCCGCGGGAGGCTCAATTCGCCCCGTCGCGCCGCAGCACCGCCGGCACCGTCCGCAGGATCAACCGCACGTCCCCCCACAGCGACCAGTTGGTCACATACAGGTAGTCGAGCTTGACCATCTCCTCGAACGGGATGCTCGTGCGGCCGAGCACCTGCCACAGCCCCGTGATGCCCGGCGTCAGGTCGAGCCGTCCCCGCGCCCAGTCGTCGACCATGCTGTCCTCCTCCGCGATCAGCGGACGGGGACCCACGAGGCTCATGTCGCCCTTCACCACGTTCCACAGCTGAGGGAGCTCATCGAGGCTCGTCACCCGCAGGAGGCGCCCGACGCGCGTGATGCGCGGATCGTGCTCAAGGTGAAGCCAGCCGGCGTCCTTGCTGTGCGCCAGCAGCTCATCGCGGCGCGCTTCCGCGTCGAGCGCCATCGTGCGCATCTTCAGCAGCCGGAAGCGCTGTCCGCCCTTGCCGATGCGCTCCTGGCGAAAGAACACCGGACCGGGCGAGTCGAGCTTGACCGCGATCGCCATCACGATCGTCATCGGCACCGCCGAGATGCCCAGGATCGCGACGCCCACGAGATCCAGGGCGCGCTTGGCGATGCGCGATGAGCGCGACAGCACCGACGGGTTGATCCCCAGCACGGTCACACCCTGGAGGTCGTCGACCTCGACCGACGGTCCCAGCGCGCTGCACGTCGCCGGCAGCAGGCTCACCTTCACCGATACCGTCTTACAGTCGCGCAGCACGCCCAGCAGGCGCTCGCCGTCGACCTCCGCGTCCGCGACGACCACCCGCCCCACGCGCTGCTCGACCATCAGGCGCGGCAGGTCAACCTCGTCCAGAGCGCCCAGGCACGGCAGCTCGAGCACCTCGCCCGCGTCCTGCTCGCAGCTGACCATCCCGATCGGCTCCAGGCGCAGGCTCGCCTTCGCGCGCATCTTCTCGATCAGCGCGCCGCTGGTGTGGCCGGTGCCGATCAGCAGCACCCGCTCGGGTGAGACCACGCGCATGAAGCCCGCACGCACGAGCACACGACCGCTCAGCACGAGCGCCATCGCCAGGCCCGCGAACGCCAGGATCGCCGCGAACATCAGCTTCGCCGGCGCCGCCACCACGAACCAGCACCACAGCAGCAGGCATCCCAGCAGCAGCGCCTGAAACAGTGAAGGCAGGTCGTCGAGCGTCGAGTGACTCAAACGCTTCGCGTCACGGTCATACAGCCCGTACAACTTGAACAGCACCACCCACGCCGGCAGCGTGATCAACCCGAAGAGCATGTACTCATCCCAGGAGTGACCGTGCGCGCCGCCCGCCAGCGCGACCGCCGCCGCCATCGCCAGCACCAGGCACGCCGCGTCGCTCACCGCCAGCAGCCGCCGCAGGAACCAGTCGCGCCGGCCATACCCATGCGCCACCAGCATGCCCACCCGCGGTGCCGCGTTCAGCGGGCTGGGACGCGAGTGAACCGTGCCATCCAGCGATGCCACCTGGACCGCCCCAGTGCCGTCCTTGGACATATCCGAGCAACGCTCGCGCCGGGTGTGGACTTGCGCGTGGGTGCTCTGCGTAGTGCCGGGGCGGCAGCTCCAACGCTCGGGCGCCAATTGGGAGCTCGCCGCCGACGAAAAGCCATTGAACCCGATCGATCCACTTCGTTAGAATTGCCATCATGGATAAGCTCGTCCCAGTCACCGGAGCCGAGGTCATTGGTGATCACCAGCTCCGCGTCACCTTCGGCGACGGGCTCGTCGGCGACATCAACTTCGCCGGCCGGCACTGGCGAGGCGTCTCTGAGCCACTCGCTGATCCGAACTTCTTCTCCCAAGCCCGCTTCGACCCGGAGATCCGGACCGTCGTCTGGCCCAACGGCTTCGACATGGCGCCCGAGACGCTCTACGAACGGGCGTCTGAGCACTAGGTCGCCTGGCCAAGGTCGACGCCGCGGCGCTCGAGAGAATCGTCCCAAGCCGTGCGTAGCCTGGGCGCGATGAACGTGCGAGCAACGCTGGACATGTTGGCGTCTCGTCCATGCATTTCGATGTTGACAACCTCCAACAGACTGCTAGACTAATTGCACCCAGAGACCGGCACCCAGACAAGGACATTCGCAAGGCCATCACAGACGCCCAGCGCGCGGGCTGGACAGCCAAGCAAGCCAAGGGAGCGGGCCACCGTTGGGGCACCCTCTCGTGCGGCCACGGTTGCGAAGTCGCGATCTGGAGCACACCACGTCGGCCGAGCGACATCGCAAAGCGCATCCGCGAGGCCATCAAGAAATGCGATCACAACCCGGGCAAACCAAACCCCGAAAGACAGCGTCCAAGCCAATGAGCTCCAGCGCCAAACCAACCATCCACAGCTTCACGCTCTTCTTCAGCGGAGCCGGCGTGCTGGACGACGAACAGCTCGATGCGCTGTATGAGGCCGGCTGCGACGACGCCCTGTTCGGCGTGCGTGATGGTGTGCAGTGCGGAGCATTCGATCGCGAGGCCGACAGCTTCAGCGAAGCGCTGGCCAGCGCCATCCACGATGTCACCTCTGCCGTCGTCGGCCTGCACGTCGTGCGCATCGAGCCCGACGAGCTCGTCACGCTGGCGGCGATCGCCGAGCGCAGCGGCCTCTCGCGCGAGTACATCCGGCTGCTGTCCGCCAACAAGCGCGGTCCCGGAGGATTCCCGTCTCCGGTCACATACGCAGACCACAAGACGCGCCTGTGGCACTGGCCTGATGTCGCTCACTGGCTGGCCGAGCACGAGAAGGCCAAGGTGGAGGTCGACGCCCACGCCGCAGACCTCGTCGCCGCTCTGAATGCAGCTTTCGACCTACGCGAGCACGCCAGTCACCTTCACGACGCGAACGACCTCGCTCTCGTAGCCCAAGCCTTGGGGCGAGATACCCTCACCCGTCACTGAAACTGTTCAGACTCGCTCCGCGCCCCCCAGCCGCGACCGGGATCCTGTCGCCGATGCGCTGACGATTGATGCTCGGGACGGACACCGACACACGCTCGCCGTAGGACGGATGATCGCCGTCCAGCAGCGCGATCGGGTCGCCCGAGCGCTCCATCGAGCTGTGCGCGGCCTCCAGCGCGCGCACGATCTCGAGGCCCAGCGCGCTGCTCGAGCGCGGCTCCTCGCCCGTGCGGATCGCGTGCGCGAAGTCCGCCAGCTCGAGACCCAGCGGCTCGCCCGCTTCGATGCGCGGCACCACGATGTCGCCGCTGCGATATGTCAGCTGGTACTCGCCGAACGTCGCCGGCGCCTCCACCGTCGAGACGTCCAGCCCGCGGTCATAGATTCGCACCGACTCATCCGATGAGTTGTCGTCGTACTGCACCATCCGCTTCGAGCCCACCACCACCATCTGGCGCATCTTGCGCGGCGCAAGCCAGGAGATCTGCACGTTGGCGGTCGTGCCGCCGGAGAATGTCACCGTCAGGAACGCCGTCTCCGGAACGCCGTCCTGGAAGATGCTCTGGCCGGCGACCGCGATGTGGGTGACCGGACGATCCAGCCAGTACAGGAGGATCGACAGGTCGTGCGGGGCCAGGTCGCTGATCACGCCGTCGGCCTGGTAGATGCCGAGGTTCATGCGCGAGGAGGTGATGAAGTACACGTCGCCGAGCTCGCCCGTCTGGATCAGCTCGCGCACCTTGTTCACCGGCGGGCTGTACACGAACGTGTGTCCCGGCATCAGCACCCGTTCGGCCCGCGCGGCGATCTCGATCAGCTCTTCCGCGTGCGCCGCCGTTGTCGCCAGCGGCTTCTCCACGAGCACGTGCTTGCCCGCTTCCAGCGCACGACGCGCCAGCTCGAAGTGGGTGCGCGGCGGCGTCGCGATCGAGACCGCCTGCACGCGCGGATCGAGCAGCAGCGTGTCCAGTTCGTGCTCCACCGGGCACCCCGGGTAGCGCCGCGCGAAATCCATCGCGCGCGCAGGGTCGCGCTCGCACAGTCCCATCAGACGGAACTCCGGGCGCTCTGAGATGTTGCGGACCACGTTCGGGCCCCAATAGCCAAAGCCCACCACCGCGATACCGATAGGCGTCGTGATCATCGCTGCCTCCTCCGCTGGCTGGATCCGTGCTCTGGGAACGTCAACGGGCTTCTGTCGTGCCCATCGTCACAATCAACGGCCTGGCGGCCGCCTGGCTTGCGCGCAGCGCAACGGCGATTCGCTCGATTTGCTCGCCCGTGATCGACGGGAACATCGGCAGCGACAGGATCTCGCCGGCGAGCGCGCTCGCGCACGGCGCCTGATCGCGCGCCTGCGCGAGCGCCGCGTACGCCTGCGAGCGGTGGATCGGGATCGGGTAGTGCACGCCCGTCGCGATGCCCCGCTCGGCCAGCAGCTCCCTGATCGCGTCCCTATTCGGAGTGCGCACGACGAACTGGTGATACACGTGGTCGCCGCCCGCGGTCGCCGGCGCGGGCAGGATCAGCTCCTCGACGTCCGCGAGCGCCTCGCGCAGCGCGTCGGCCGCCAGCCGCCGCGCCTGGTTGCGCTCGTCCAGGCGCGCGAGCTTCAGCCGCAGGACCACCGCCTGGATCGCGTCCAAGCGGCCCGTCGTGCCGACCACGCGGTGGTGATAGCGCGGGCTCTCGCCGTGCGAGCGCAGCAGGCGCACGCGCTCGGCCAGCTCCGCGCGCGTGCTCACCACCGCCCCCGCGTCACCCCACGCGCCCAGGTTCTTGGCGGGATAGAACGAGAACGTGCCCGCGTCGCCGATCGTTCCCACGCGCCTGCCGCGGTAGCGCGCGCCGTGCGCCTGCGAGGCGTCCTCGAGCACCGCCACGCCGGCGCCGCGCGCGAGCTGAACGATCGGGTCCATGTCCACGGTGCGGCCGAACAGGTGAACGGGGATCACGCAGCGCACCGCCGGCGTGAGCGCCGGCGCGAGCGTGTGCGCGCTCATCAGCTGCGTGTCGGGCTCCACGTCGGCGAAGCGCGGGCGCGCGCCCACCAGGCTGACCGCCTCGGCGGTCGCGATGAACGAGTTCGCCGGCACCACCACCTCATCGCCCGGCCCCACCTCCAGCGCGCGCAGCGCCAGCACGAGCGCCTCCGTGCCCGACGACACGCCCACGACGTACGGGGCCTCGCACCAGGCCGCGTAGTCGGCCTCGAAGCGCTCGACCGCCGCGCCGCCGGTGAACGCGCCCGTCGCCGCCACCTCCGCGACCGCGTCCATCAGCTGCGCGAGCAGACGCGGATCCTCGTGGTCCATCACCGTCAGCGGAATGTCAGTCACCGCGGCGCTCATGCCGTCGGCACCGCGATCGGCTCCGCGGGCGTGGACTCCAAGGGCGAACCGGCCACATCCGCCAGCTCCACTCCGAACGCGCCCTCGTGACCGAGGATCAGATCGGCCGCTTCGTTGCGCGAGCGCACGCCGAGCTTGGCGAACGCCGAGGACAGGTGGCTCTTGACGGTGCTCTCCGCGAGGAACAGCCGCTCGGCGATCTGCCTGTTCATGTAGCCCAACGCGACCAGGCCGAGAACCTGCTTCTCACGGATCGACAGCACGGGCGGCTCGATCTCCCGCCAGTGTCCGCGCGGCACGCATGCCTGACCGGCGCCCACCGCCCGCAGACACGCGCCCAGGCTGGCGCCCAGCTCCTCGTACACGACCACGCCCGCGGCGCCCACGGCCAGCGCCGCGCGCACCTCGCGGCGCTGGATGCTCGCGCACACCACCACCACCGGCACCGGCTCAAAGCGCTTGCTCAGCGACTCCACCAGGCGCGCGACCGTCGAGACGCTGCCCTCGATCGACAGCACCACCGCCGCCAGCGCGCCCCAACCGTCGGTGTCCGCGATCGTGCCCACGCAATCGAGCGGCGCGATCGCGAATCCCTCGCGCGCGAGGACGCCCGCGATGTCAGCGCGCCGGCCCTTACGCGCGATCAACCCGACTCGCTGCAGCGACCCATCCGGGACGCTCGCACGCAGCGCCTCTCTTCCAGCACCGGACATATGCCAGCAACGCGACGGTTGCACGTGGACTTTCGAGCGCAGGTGTGGTGACCGGCGCCACAACGGCTTATCGAAGCCACGCGCCGGCGCGTCTCCCAAAAAAGACGTTGACGTTCAGGCCGGCGTCGTCGCCACGGCCCGCGCCCTCGCCCGCGCGCGCTTCGCCGCGTACATCGCCCGGTCGGCCTCCACCAGCGCCTGCTCCGGGCTCACCGTCCGCTGATCGATCATCGCCACGCCCACGCTGCCCGACGGGTGCACCACCGTGTCGCCCACGTCGATGCTGCACTCCGCGATCACGCGCTCGAGACCGTCCGCCACCAGCGCCGTGCCCCGCTCGTCCGCGTGCGGCAGCAGCACCGCGAACTCGTCGCCCCCCAGGCGCGCCACCACGTCCGTCTCGCGCAGGCGCCGCGTGAGCGCCGTCGCCACCGCCCTCAGCGCGTCGTCGCCCACCTTGTGGCCGTGCACGTCGTTGATCGCCTTGAACGCGTCCAGGTCCACCACCATCACCGCCGCCCGCTCGCCGTAGCGCTGCGCGCGCGCCACCTGCAGCCGCAGGTCGTGCTCGAACAGCCTGCGGTTGCGAAGCCCCGTCAGGTGGTCGTGGTCGGCCAGGTGGCGCAGCCGCTCCTCCATGCGCTTGCGCTCGGAGATGTCCTGCAGCTGCGCGATGAAGTGAAGCGGCGCCGAGCGCCCGTCGCGCACCAGCGAGATCGACAGGATCGCCGACAGCGTCTCGCCCGCCGCGTTGAAGTAGCGCTTCTCCACCTGGAACGCCGGGATCGCGCCCGCCAGCAGCTGCGCGTACTGCGCCGCGTCGTTGTCCACGTCATCAGCATGCGTGATCTCCGCGAAGCGCCTGTCGATCAGCTCCTCGCGTGTGTAGCCCGTGATCTCGCACAGCGCGCGATTCACCAGCGTCCAGCGACCCTCAACGTCCATCAGGCCCGTGCCGATCGGCGCCCGTTCGAACACCTGCTCGAAGTCGCCGTCCGACGGCCTCGCCACGCCGTCCGCCGCGCGGCGCGCCGTCACGTCCACGATCACCGCAACGCCGCACGCGATGCTCGACCGTCCGCCCGCGCCGTCCACGCCGCCGTCCACGCGCAGCGGCCCCACGTCCACCATCAGCGAGCGGCTGTCATCCGCGCTCCATATCTCCCGCGAGCGCGTCTCGCCCTCCAGCGCCGAGCGGAACAGCGGCTCCATCAGCTTCCACACGCTCTCCGGGAACGCGTCCCCCACCAGCGCCCCCTCCCCGCACGCCGCCGCATCGCTCGCCGTCGCCTGCCCCAGCGTCTCGCCCGCCGCCAGGATCAAGCGAAGCTCGCGGTCGAACACCAGCATCCTCGCCCCCGGCAGCTCGCGCAGCGCCGCCGCCGCGCTCTCGGCATTCAACGCCGCCGTAGCCGCATCGTCGGCGCTCGCCGCCGACCCCCCTCGGTGGGCTCCACGCTCTGTCGACACGGCACTGCCATCGGCTCACGCCCGATGTCACTTGATTACCGGGTGGAGAAAATCGGATATTTGGGCATTGGCGGTGGTGGGGTCGTGTCAAGCTCTGCCAGACGGCTCGAGTGCTCCCGCGCGGATGCCCGGCACACCATCGTCGCAACGAACGTGGACCAATCTCCTTGCCGATCTCAAGCGGAAGGGGTATAAGCCATGAGCATGGAGTGCCGCATCTTCGTTCAGATTCCCGGCGTGCCGCTCGCAGAAGAGGCTTCGTGGGAACGCCTGATCGGCTGGCTGGAGCACAACCACGGCGACCTCGGGCCGGTGCTCTCCTGGGACGACAGCACGACGGCACGCATTACGGTCGCCACCGACGCCGAGGACGCTGCGGCCGCGGCAGAGATCGCCTCGGGCGCCGTCTCCCGCGCCCTGCATGCCACAGGTCTAGGGGCGTTGTACCCACGCGCGATCGAGGTCGAGCTGGTGGACACCAAGGAGCCATTGGCCGCGTAGCGTCCAACGGTGCGGCGCCCGCCGGCGCTACGCAAATGGCCAATCTGTGCTGCGCAATGCCGCAGCTGTGGTGACCGGCGCCACAACGGCTTATCGAAGCCACGCGCCAGCGCGTCTCCAAAAAGACGTTGACGTTCAGGCCGGCGTCGCCGGCACGGCCCGCGCCGTAACTTCGAGTCCACTGCTCTTCCCACCAGCCAGGGATGATCGTCGGCGCCCGAACAGCAGTCGCAGCGCATCGCCCTCCGCCCCTGCTCGAGATCCTCCGCGATCGTGTGGCCCAGCTCCGCCAGCGACGCCGCGCCGCACCCTCGGACGGGCGACCAGCTCGACGTCGTGCTCGCACGCGCCAAGCAGTCGCTCCGGCGTCGCGAGGATCCGCCGTTTCATGACCACAGGGCACTGATCGGCAGAGCCCAGAGGCGGTCTCCCAGGGGGATCGTCTGCTCGCGAGGATGGATGACGACGCCTGCCGCAAAACTCGAGCCGCGACGCTCACGGAGCTTGATCAGCCACTTGTAATCCCGGCTTGTGATGGTCGTGCGCGCCTTGACCTCGATTGCGACGATCTGGCCGTCGGCGCGCTCCAGGACCAGGTCCACGTCTTCGCGGTCGCGCTGGTAGTGGTAGAGGCGAACGCGATTCCGCGCCCAACCCAGGTGCTTGACGACCTCCATCGCCACGAAGTTCTCGAGGATCTTGCCGGTGATCTGATCGTCACGAGCGACGCGTGTCTCGTCGGCGCCCAGCAGGTGTGCAAGCAGGCCCGAGTCGACGAGATACACCTTCGGCGTGCTCGCCTCCCGCGCCCCCAGGCCTGGCCGCCAGGCTTGCAGTCTCCTGACGAGAAACAGCTGCTCCAGCAGCCCCACATACGCCTTCACCGTTTCCTGGCTGAGCCCGAGGCGCACCGCGGCGTTTCTGTAGGACAGGAGGTTGGCCGCCTGGGTTGCGATCAGCGCCAGCAACCTCGGCATCTCCTCGATCTTGATCGCATCGGAGATGTCACGCAGATCGCGGTCGAGCGTGCTGTCGATGTAGCTCTCGAACCAGCGCTCGCGCCGCCTGCCCGTGCGCAGGAGCGCTTCGGGGTAGCCGCCCGCGGTGACCGTCGACGCGAACGCGTCACGGCCCACTTCGCAGCCGCTGAGCTGCGGCGGCGTGCCCGCGAACAGCGCATCGGCGAAGTTGACGTGCCCGCCCCGCATCTCGCTCTGGGCCAGTGGCCACAGGTTCAATGTCTCGATGCGCCCGGTGAGCGCGTCCTTGATCTTCTTCGAGGTCAGGATGTTGGCTGAGCCGGTCAGCAGAAAGCGGCCGGGGGTTGTGTCCTTGTCGACGGCGCTCTTGATCTCCAGCAGCAGCTCCGGAACGTGCTGGATCTCATCGATCAGGACAGGCCCGGAAAGCTCTGCAACGAACCCTCCCGGATCGCGGGACGCCGCCTCGCGAGTCGCTACCTCGTCGAGGCTCAAGATCGTCATCCGATGCTCGCCGACAGCGATTCCCCGGGTGAGCGTTGTCTTGCCAACCTGACGCGCTCCCGCGACGAACACGACCCGCGTGTCCGCCAGCGCTTCGAGCAGCAAAGGACGGAGATAGCGCGGATGGAGCGTCTTCATGAGGCCAAGGAGCGGCGTAAATGTCCAAACTACACTGCGTCAATATCCAAAGTAGGCTGCGTAAACGTCCACTCTACCATGCGTAATCGTCCAATGATGCCGTCCCGTCCGACCGGATTGGCGCGTGCGCCGCGGCCTGTACCGCGCGCTCGTCAAGGTCGCCGACGGCGCGCACGTCTCCGCCTACAGCGCGCCGGTGCTGATCCGCTGAGCCCCGTCGCATAATCCGTCGATGCGCAAGTGGCTCGCGCGCGCGGCCGAGCGGATCGTGCCCGCCGAGAACCCCTCCGGGGTCGTCTACGGGATCATCGTCATCGGCGCGCTGCTCGCCGCCGAGAGCGGCCGCCACGAGACCTACCTCGACACCGTCGCCTCAGCCGCGATCACCGCCGCGCTGTACTGGTTCGCGCACGCCTACTCGGAGGTCCTCGGCGGCCGCCTGACTCGCCACGAGCGCCTCAGCGCCCGCGCGCTCATGCGCGCGCTCGGTCGCGACTGGGCGATCGTGCGGGGAGCCGCGCTGCCGCTGGCGGCGCTCGCGATCGGATGGGTCGCCGGCGCGGCGCAGCAGACGGCCGTCACCGCCGCGCTGTGGAGCGCCGTCGCGAGCCTCGTCGCGTTCGAGCTGATCGCCGGCATTCGCTCCCGCGCGAGCGCGCGGGAGCTCGCGCTGGAGGGCTGCGCGGGCGCCGCCATGGGGATCGCGATCCTCGCCCTCAAGATCGTCCTGCACTGACGACGATCGTCTCGCGCTGATCGTCCGAACGGCTCGATCGCATCCCTGCCGCTTGTCTGTAGACAAAATATTCCTGACATGGGATGATTTGTCGGCCAGACACATGACAGTAGTCGACTGGTTCGAAAGGTCGCGTCGAGGGGAGGTCGGATGGCACCAGGACGCAGGACGTCGTCGTCAGCGCGAAACGCGCGCGCGAAGAGGAGCGAAAGCGCGAACAGACCCAACGCTTCGACGCGCACCGCAACCCCACGAACCGGCCCAATCTACAAGCGTCTGCCGCACGGCCCCCACCGTCTCGAGCGCAACGAGGTCATCCTCCATCAACGCGCCCGCATCCACGGGGCGATGGTCGAGGCGATCGCCTGCCACGGCTACGAGGGGACGAGCGTCAAGCAGGTGATCACCCTCGCGGGCGTCTCCCGCCGCTCCTTCTACGAGCAGTTCGCCAACAAGGAAGAGTGCTTCCTCACCACCTTCGACCTGATCGTCCGGCGCCAGCTCAAGCAGGTCAAGCGCCTCTACCTCGGCACCCACGGCCCGCTGGAGGAGCGCGCGCGAGCGGTCTTCGAGCAGCTCGCGCAGGTGACCACCGACGATCGCAACGCGATCCTGCTGGTGGCGCTGGAGGCACAGCGAGCCGGGCCCGCCGGCGTCATGCGCCTGCGCAGGGCCACCGGCATCTGCGAGCACATGCTCGCGCGCAGCTTCGCCGAGTCCGCAGGGGCGACGGCGCTGCCGATGCCGATCGTCAGGGGCATCGCCGGCGGCCTGCACGGGATCGTCGCGGCGTTCCTGCGCGACGGGCACACGGCCGGCAGCGTCGACCTCGCCGGCGAGATGCTGCACTGGACGCTCCTGTTCCAGACATCCGCCGCCGAGGACATGGCCGAGCGGCTGACCACCGGCATGACAACGCGCATGCGCGAGATCTCATCCGCGCACGGCAACAGGCTCGGCCACGCCGAAGCCACCAGCCGCGACGAGCGCACGCGCCTGCTGCAGAGCATCCTGCGGCTGCTCGCGCGCGAGGACTACCGCGCGCTCAGCGCCCCCCAGATCGCGGACGAGGCCAACGTCTCGATCGACAGCTTCTGCGAGATGTTCGCCGACAAGCACGAGTGCTTCCTCGAGGCGCTCGACATGATCGGCGACGAGCTGCTGGCGATCGCCGCCGATCCCGACCTCGTCTCCGACGAATGGCCGCGAGCTGTCCGCAGCGTGCTCGCCGAGCTGACGCGCTACCTCGCCGACCGTCCCCTCCAGGCCCGCACGCTCGCGCACGAGGCGCTGTTCGCCGGCGGCGAGGCGCTCGCGCGCACCGTCGACCTGTTCCACAGCATCGCCACGCTGCTGACCGAGGGCGCCCCCGTCGAGCCCGAGGACAGTCTCACCACCGAGGCCATCGCCGGCGCGATCTGGCACACGATCCGCTGTCAGGTGGCCGCCGGGCGGATCGAGCTGCTCGCCGCGCTCTCCGACCACCTCTCCTACCTCGTGCTCGCGCCGTTCCTCGGCGCCGACGCCGCCGCCGAGATCGTCGGCGAGGAGCTGCAGCCCGCTGGCGCTAGCGGCGCTTGCGGCCAACCCGCTCCGCGAAGTGCGTGAGCACGACCCCCACCAGCACGGAGATCACGATCACGATGATCAGCGGCGCGTGACCTGAGCCGACGATCCAGTCGACCTTCACCTGGTTCAGGTTGAGCACCGCGAACGCGATGAAGACCCCAGCCAGGATCAGCGGCCCCACGGCGCGCATCCGCTCGCCCGTGCTGCGGCGCTCGTGCTTGGCCTTGGGCTTGCCGTCCGAGCCAGGGATCTGTGCCGATGGAGCGGACATGCGTCTGTCGATGATCGTAGCGCCTGAGAACCTGTGCCGAGCGAGGTCTTGCATTGGGGGAGGCGCCGGGCCGGCGGCGAATACCATGGCTGTGATGACGCGCAAACTCAACGCGGCGCTCGCGGCGCTCTGCGCCGGCGCCGTGCTCGGCGGCTGCGGCGGCTCGCAGACGAAGACCGTCACCGTCGCCAGCGCGCCCGAAGCCGCGCACAGCACGCCCACGACCACCACGACCGGCACCGCCGCCACCACCAGCACCGCGACCACCGCCACCGCCACCGCTCCCACGAGCACCGCCGGCGGCACCGCCGCGCCCGGCGGCGCCCACTCCGCGCCCGAGCCTGAATTCACCCAGCACGAAAGTCACGCCGAAGG
Source organism: uncultured Solirubrobacteraceae bacterium (assembly GCA_963735705.1). Classification (GTDB taxonomy): domain Bacteria; phylum Actinomycetota; class Thermoleophilia; order Solirubrobacterales; family Solirubrobacteraceae; genus Palsa-744. Next base: position 148,384 of record CAVTLZ010000006.1, on the reverse strand, counting down.
GCTCGCCGGCGCGCTCGCCACACTGCAGACCAGGGGCTACACGCCCGCCGAAACCTCCCAGTACCACGCCAGCCAAACGCTGCGAGTGCTCGTCGGCACGCGCACCGGCTCGAGCGACGGCTACGGCCAGCAGGCGTTCTTCTTCGTCGCCGGCCGCTACATCGGCACCGACACCAAGGAACCGAGCGCCACCGTCAAGGTCCTCGCCCAGAGCGACACCGAAGTCACGCTCGGCTATCCGCTGTACCGCAAGGGCGACCCCCTCGCGAATCCCAGCGGCGGCCAGGCGACCGTCCGCTTCCAGCTCAACAACGGCAAGCTGACCGCGCTCGACCGGATCCCGCCGGCCAACTCCGCGACCGGGACCAGCCGCAACTAGCGACCGCGCTGCCCGCGGGCTGACCGCCAGGCCCTATCTTGGTGTGCACTACATTGCACACCGCGAGAAAGGGCTTGCACCGATGAGCGTCAAGATCGAGGGTCGCGCCGAGGAGCTGCTGAACGCGAAGAACTTCTGCCACGTGGCGACGCTGCGCGCCGACGGGTCCGTGCACGGGGTTCCCGTGTGGGTGGACGTCCAGGAGGGGCGCGCCGTGCTCAACACCGCCGAGGGACGCGCGTGGGTGCGCAACCTCGAACGCGATCCGCGCGTGACGCTGACGGTCGTCAACGGCGAGAACCCGTACGAGTACGTCGAGGTGCGCGGCCGCGTCGCCGAGCGCACGCACGACGGCGCCGACGCGCACATCGACGCGATGGCCAAGAAGTACATGGGCGTGGACGAGTACCCGCTGCGCCAGCCAGGCGAACAGCGCGTGATCATCCGCGTGGAGCCCGAGCACGTGCACGCGTTCGGCGCCTGAGCGGACGCCCGCCGCACGCGTTCGGCGCCTCAACGAGACGGCTGCTCAGGCTCGCCCGAGCAGCCGTCGCCACAGCGACGGCGCGCGCGGCTGCGTGCGCTGCCACTCGTCCTTCAGCACCAGCTGCCCGCGCTTGCGCGCGGCGAGCACGCAGTCGGTGTGCGCGTGGCGGCGACGGCGGGTGTCGCCTTCGGGCGCGATCAGCATATGCTCGCTGAGAGCGGGTAGCTGATGACCACAGATCGGACAGCGATACGTCGCCGGCTTGCGATTCGCAGCACGGCGCACCGTCCACCATGGGGCGCGAGGAAGGCTGGGCACGGCTCCATTGTGGCGTCGCTCGCCGCCACCGTCGCCGCGACGGTGACCGTCGCCGTCGGCGTCGGGGTCGGCGTCGCCCTCGCGCGCTCCGAGCGCGAGCGCCGCCTGGAGCGCGAGCGCGAGAGTGAGCGCAACCGCCAGCTCCAGCTCGACCGCCGACTGGCGCTGGCGCCCGGCGAGCGCCTGGCCGACGGCCTGCGCCGGATGGCGCTCGGCCAGGTCGACATGACGCTCGAGCTGCTCGGCGCAGGCATCGGCGCCAACGCCGGCGAGGCGCCGGGCGACGACGCCGCCATCGCCGGGCCTCCAGACGAGCGCGCGGTGCACGAGACGCGCAAGGCGCTCAAGCGCATCCGCGCGCTGCTGCGGTTGCTGGAGTGCGAGCTGGGAGCGGAGACATGCGCGCGCGAGCACGCGGCGCTGCGCGAGGTCGCGGGCGGCCTGTCGGGCGCGCGCGACGCGGCGGTGATGCTGAGCACGCTCGACGGCCTGATCGAGCGCCACCCGCGCCAGCTCGGCCGCCGCCGCGGGGTGCTGGAGCTGCGCCGGCGCGTGCGCACCGAGCAGGCGCGCATGGAGCGCCAGACGCTCGCCGACCCCGCCGCGCGCGCGGCGGCGCTCGGCGAGCTGCAGGCGCTGCGCTGGCGCGTGGCCGCGTGGAACCTGTCCGATCGCGACGGCATCGCGCTGATCGAAGCGGACCTCGAGAAGCTGTACAGGCAGGGACGCAGGCGCCGGCTGCGCGTGGTGCGGCGCAGGGGCGACCGCACGATCGCGATGCACGAGTGGCGCAAACGCGTCAAGGACCTGCGCTACGCGGCGGAAATGCTCGAGCGCCGGAGCGCCGGCGGCTCGCCCGGCAAGAACGGCTCCGGTCGCTCGGACCGCGCCGGCGGGCGCCTGCGCCAGATCGCCCGCCGCGCGGACGCGCTCGGCGAACTGCTCGGCGAAGAGCACGACCTGGCGGTGCTCGACGCGCACCTGCGCGCGGGCGAGCTGCGCCGGCGCGAGGACGAGACGTGGCGCACCGGCAGGCGCACGCGCGAGCGCCTGCTGCAGGCGATCGCCAAGCGCCGGCGAGCGCTGCGCAAGCGGGCGCTGCGCGACGGCAGGCGCCTGTACGAGGAGCCGCCCGAGAAGTTCATCCGGCGCGTCCGCGCCGCCTACGCGCGCGACGCGCGCCGACTCAGCTGACGGTCACGATCGTAAGCGTGCGCCTGCCCTTGGGCAGCGACACCGCCGCCTGCTCGCCGACCGCGCGCCCCAGCAGCGCGACCGCCACCGGCGATTCCGCCGACAGGCGCCCCTCGCGCGGGGCGGCATCGTGCGAGCTGACGATCCGCCACGTCTGCTCGACGCCGTCGTCGTCGCGCACCACGACCGTCGAGCCGAAAGAGACGACGCCGCCGGCGCCGACCGGCGCCTCCTGCACGATCACCGCGCCGGAGATCTTCTCGCGCAGGCGCGCGATCTTCGTCTCCAGGTGCGCCTGGTCGTTCTTGGCGTCGTGGTACTCGCTGTTCTCCTTCAGATCGCCCCATTCGCGCGCCGTCTTGATGCGCTCGGCGATCTCCCTGCGCCCGTCGCCCTCCAGGACGGCCAGCTCCGCTTCCAGATCCTGGAGCCCCGCCGCCGTCGTCAGGTTCGTTCCCTCGGTCACCGCCCCAGAGCCTACTCCCTCGAGCGCGCCCGCCCCCAACTAAAAATATGTGGACGCGGGAGTCGACAGCAGCGCGTAGATCTGCACGATCGCCGCCTGGTAGAGCAGCTGTGCGGACGGCGGCGAGCCGGCGACGAACACGTAGTCGCTCAAGCGCAGGTGCTGCCACGCGTAGTTGACGTAGCTCTGGGCGATCGCCGGCCCCGGCGGGTCGTGCGTGACCGAGTCGAGGTACAGCAGGTTGCGGAAGTACACGGCGACGAAGAACGGGTTTTCCGCGCCGATCCGTTCCGGGTCGAAGTATTCCAGCGCCGCCTTCGCGGTCTGGCGCGCCTGGTACAGGTACGCCGAGTTGCCCGTCTCCTGGTACAGCAGCGTGCCGGCGCCGATCATCGAGCCCTGGTTGTAGCTCCACAGCGTCGGTTCGACCGTGCCTTTGCGCCCGATGTGATCGGCGTACAGGTTGACCGGCTGCTGCAGGCACGTGCGCACCCATTCGTACGCTTTCTCCGCAAACTGCAGGTACGCGGCGTCGCCGGTGATCTTGTAAAGCAGCGTCGCCAGCTCCGCCGCCGGCGCGGTGGTGACCGTGTTGCGTTCGTTGTCGGTGGACGCGTTCGAGAACGGGATGCCGCCCGGGCACGCCAGCCCGGGCGTTTCCTGCCAGCCGGCCATCTCGAACGCCATGATCCCCTCCGCGCTGCCCAGCAGCGGCGCCTGATGGGTCAGCTGGTACATGCGAACGAGCTCGATCGCCACCCAGTCGTTGTCGTCGTAGTACTTCGTCCCCCCCGGCCCCGCCGGCGGCGCCACCGTGCCGTCGAACGCCGCCAGCGTGCTCGTGAACGCCCCTTCCGAGTCGCCCGAGTTGTCCGTGTCCAGGTACGAGTTCAGGCCCGCCAGGCGGAGCTGCAGTTCGTGCCCCAGCGGCACCCCCAGGTGCGGGATGTACGCCATGCTCACCGTCGCCGCCAGCGCCTGCGAGAACGGCCACAGGTACGAGAACGGTTCGCCTTCGTACAGGCCCGAGCCGGCGATGTAGAAGTGCTTCTGCATCGCTTCGAACGCCGCCAGCGCGCGCGCAGGGTTGCCGTGCAGCACCGGCTTCTTCGGCTTCTTGGACCCGCTCGACTTCGACGGGACGGCGGGGGCGCCCGAGGACGCCGGCGCAGAGCCCCCAGGCGCGGACGCGCCGCCGCTCGAGCTCGCGTGAGCGTATTCAGAGGGCTTCGGGCGGAACGCCGGGCGCGTGGCGCCAGCCGGGTACGGAGAGGCTTTCGATACGGATGCCCGGGCGGCGTGGACGGTCCGCGCGGCGTGGGTGTCCCGTGCGGGGGAGGCGACGGCCGTCGGGGCGGCCGCGCCCGCGGCGAGCGCCAGCGCAAGCGGCAGCGAGGCGCACAGACGTGCGAGCGCGCGAGGTCGATCGGTGTTGGCAATCATCGCTCAAGCGACACAACAGGCGACGGGCACGTTCGATTTGGTATGACGCAGTGCTCGCGTAGAGGCGGATCACCGCTGCCCGCCTGCCGGTCACGTCCGGCGCCATTGTCCCACAGGCATCGCAGAGAGGGTGGAGGGTGAACCGCGACTTGCACTTCGACTACACGACGATCGGCCACGTCACCATCGACGTGCTCGACGACGGCTCGCGCCGCCCCGGCGGCACCGCCTTCTACAGCGCCCTGCAGGCCGCCAGGCTGGGCCTGCGCGCGCGCATCGTCACGTGCGGCGTGCCCGGCGAGATCGAAGCCCTGCTCGAGCCCTACCGCCGCGAGCTCGAGCTGACGGTCCTGCCGGCGGCGCACACGACGACGCTGCGCACGCTCGGCTCCGGCTCCGGCTCCGGCTCCGAGCGCAGCCAGCGCATGCTCGCGTGGGCCGGCCCCGTCGCCGCCGAGGACCTCGCGCTCGACACAGCCATCCTGCACCTCGCGCCCGTCGCGCGCGAGACGCCCGGGCGCTGGCGCACGGGCGCGCAGACGCGACGGGGCGCGGGGCGACCGGAGCGCGTGCCGTTCGTCGGGCTGACACCGCAGGGACTCGTGCGCGAGTGGAGCGGCCCGGACGGCGAGATCGTGCGGGTTTCGCCGACCGGCGCCGCCGCGGCCGCCGCGGATGCCGTCGCCGGGCGGTGCGACGCGATCGTCTTCAACGAGCACGAGCGCGCGAGCTGCGCCGGGCTGATCGCCGCCGCGCGCGCCGGCGGCGCGACCGTTGCGGTGACGGCGGGCGCCGGCCCGATCGCGATGCTCACGCCTGACGGCGAGGAGCTCGAGCTGGACGTCCCCCAGCTCGAGCGGCCGGTCGACGACCTCGGCGCCGGCGACGTCTTCGCGGCCGCGTTCTTCGTCGCGCTCAGCGAGGGTCGCTCGCCGCTGGATGCCGCCGGCTTCGCCAACGCCGCCGCGGCGGTGCGCATGTGCGGCGCGGGCGCGAACGCGATCGGCGCGCTTGAGGAGATCGAGGCGCGCGTCAGCCGCGTGGGAGGGCGCATCTGAGATCTCGGTTGTTGCTCGTCAGGGGACTAGCAGCGCATCTTTCCAGCCGCTGCCGCATGAGTCTTCCCGGGACCTTCGACGCAGCTCGGAGCGGGCATGTCTCGATACGTCGATCTTCCCTCCCATTGCTTGAGCCGGACTCACGAGAATGGTCGCGGTACCAAGTCTGTTCGGGGGTGTTCTGAGCGATCGCGAGTCGACCAGCGACAGCAACGAGGTCCGCCATCTGAATAAACGGCGAAAGCACGCTGTCTTGGAGCACGGAGCCTCCCACGAACCACCGCGATCCGCCGCCAACGTAAGGCTGGCATCGCGCAAAGGCTTTGTAGAATCGCCAGGCCACAAGATCCTGGGCACTCCGGAATGCCGTGTTACGCCCGTCGATCACGATCATCGGCAGGCGAGGACGCGGCGCCCGTGGACGCTCAACCAAGAGTATGTTGCTCATCCAAAACCACAATCGGTAGGCGTCCACAGCCGCCGTCGTCCGCAGACCGACTGTCAATACGCGGATCTCGGTCAGGCTGGAGATGTGCTCAAGGGCCTCCCGATAGAACTGATGGCCCGCGCCCTTCGCGCTTAGCGGAGGCCATCCCTCAGCGAGCAGCCTCGTCTGGGCATGCTTTGCCGCTCCATAGCCCTTGATCAGTTCCTTGCCCCTGACCTCGCGTCGACCCGATCGACTGCCCAGGCGATCGGTAACGAAGTCGCGCCAACGACGCTCTGCGCTCCGAAGGAGCCTCGCCGGTATGAATACCCCAGCTACGACTGTGAGTCCTGGTGTGCCCGGTACGATCGACTCGTCAACGAAGGCTACGTAGTCTTCATTCCGTAGGCTCGCCAAGGTGCGGCAGTCTGGCACATCGCACGAGAAAGCACTAAGCCCGCCGAAGCGGGCCTAGCGGCGCTCCGCTCGCGATCCCTGTTCCGGGGGCGTGCCGAGCAATAAGTCAATGATAACAAGACGCTAGGGGGAAGTCTAGGCTGGGGAAAGATCGGCTCCATGCCGCATTTTCCTTAGCCTGCGGCCCGCTGCTATAGCCCGATGCCTGACCGCTCACGCAATCGCCCACGCGACCCGAACCAGCTCGCCAAGCTGATCGTAGACATCGCCATGGGCGAGGTCGAGGACATGCCCGAGGACTCCGACACCGAGCCCGTCGCCCCCACTTGACAAACAACGCGACATATCAGCTCAAGCGGGTGCAGCGTCGCGAATCAGCCCCGACAGCTCCTCCGCGTCGATCGCGTCCCCGTTCCCGCACGCGCGCGCGGCGAGCAGCAGGCTGCCGCCGACGGGCGCCATCTCGACGGGGCCCACGCGCGCATCGGGAGCGCACTCGTGGATCGCGCGCGTGAGCGGCTCGACGAACACCGCTCCTGCTTTGAACGCGCTGCCGATCAGGCCGACGGGGAAGTCGCCCTGGAGGCCGGTCTGGCGGATGACGGCGGCGATCTGCTCGCCCAGCTCGACGGCGCCGCGCTCGTAGAGCTCACGCGCGACGACATCGCCGTGCGCGGCGAGCCTGGCGGTCTCGATCCCGATTTTCGCGATCTCGCCCTTGGTCAGCGCCGGCTCGGCGTACACGCGCGCGACCACCGCCTCGATGCTCGGCTCGCCCAGGGACGCCGGCACCGCGTCGCTGAGCGCGGTCGGCGGTCCCGACGACTCGCGGTCGCGCAGCGCCGCCTTGATCGACTGCACGCCCAGCCAATAGCCGGAGCCCTCGTCCCCGAGCCGATGACCCCAGCCGCCCGCCCGCCACGTGCGCGTCTGAACGCCCTCTCCGCCGACGCCGAACACGTTCGAGCCGGTGCCCGCGATCGCCGCGACGCCCGGCCCGCCGCCGGTGGCGGTCGCCCACGCGGCGACCACGTCGTTGACGACGATCCACGCATCCGTGCGTGCCGCGCGCACGTGGCGCGCGACGCTGTCGGTGTCGGTCCCGGCGATCGCCAGCACGGCCGCGCCGAGCTGCCCGGCTTCGATGCCCGCGGCCTCGATCGCCTGCTCGGAGGCGCTCAACAGCTCCTGCACGGCGGCATCGGCGCCCACCGCATCCTCGTTGCTCGGCCCGCCCTCGCCGACATACAGCGCCTTCTCGCGCAGGTCGAGCACCGCCGCGAGCGTCTTCGTCGCGCCTCCGTCGACGCCCATCACGTAGCGGGCCTCGGTGTGCGGCTGCTCCGAGGTCAACACCGCGGGCAGCTGCACGAGGGAGTCGCGTTTCATCGCGGGCATCCTCCCAGGACCCGCGGCGGCGTAGGATCGGGCGCGATGGCAACCGAGGCGATGTTTCCGCACGCGCGTGCGCGCACCGGCATGTACGAGTCGTTCTACCTGCGCGCGGTGTCCCCCGAGGAGCCCGTCGGGATCTGGATTCGCCACACCGTCCACAAGGCGCCCGGCCAGACGCCGCGCGGCTCGGTGTGGTGCACGGTGTTCGACGCGCGCCGCGGGCGCCCGTTCATGCACAAGCTCAGCACCGACGACCTGCGCGCGCCGGCCGGTGGCTGGATCGCCGTCGGCGACAGCGCGATGGGCCCGGGAAACGCGGATGGCAGCTGCGGGGACGCGCGCTGGTCGCTGCGCTTCCACTCCGATCAGCCGGAACTGCGCCACCTCTCCCCCGCGTGGCTGTACCGCACGCCGCTGCCTCGCACCAAGCTCACCAGCCCGGCGCCCGTCGCCAGCTTCGACGGCGTGCTCGAGCTCGCCGGGCGCGGCGCGATCGAGCTGCGCGGCTGGCCGGGCATGGTCGGCCACAACTGGGGCTCCCAGCACGCCGAGCGCTGGATATGGCTGCACGGGCTCGCGTTCGCCGAGGAGCCGAACGCGTGGTTGGACGTCGCGCTCGGCCGCCTGAAGCTCGCCGGGCGAATGACGCCGTGGGCGGCCAGCGGCGCGCTGTTCCTCGACGGCGCGCGCCACCGCCTCGGCGGACTCGCCGCGCGCGGGACGCGCGTCGCCGCCGACGCGTCCGGCTGCTCGCTCACGCTCGCAGGGGAGGGCGGCCTGCGGCTGCGCGCGAGCGTCGAGGTCCCCGCCGAGTCGGCGGCCGGATGGCGCTACGCCGATCCCGACGGCGGCGGATCGCAGGGCAGCGAGCACGACGTCGTCAACTGCTCGGTCGCCGCCGTAGAGCTGACGGTCACGCCCGCGCACGGCGGCGCCGCGAGGACCTTGCGAAGCGCGCACGCGGGCGCGTATGAGCTCGGGATGAGGGAGCGCGATCACGGCGTGCCGATCGCCCCGTTCGGCGACGGCTGATCCGCGCGGCTGGAGAGCCAGCGGCAGCCCGGAGAGCGCCAGACGCGGTGACCGGCCCACAAGCGGGCCCAGAAATAGACCGGGCCGGCGAGGGGAAGCCGGCCCGGTCTGGGAGGGTCTGGGGAGCAGCCTCGCGGCCGCCCCCCAGGGAGGAGAGAAACGTCAGGGTGGGTCTACCTTGCCCGCTTCGCCGCGGTCGGCGACCGAAACCGCCGTCCGTGCTCACGTGCAATGTTCATGAACCTTATCAGGATTATTGGGAATGTCAAGGGACACCGCTGCGATGTCTCTGACCGCTCAGGAAGGGGCTGACAACTCGATCCAGCGCCTCGGCACCGTGTCCAAGCGCCGTTTCAGCACTCATGCCTCGCGTCTGTGCGGTCGATCCCGACTGGCGACATGGACATTTCGATGGCTAAAGACGGCCAAGCCGTCGCCATGGGGGCCGAAGCGCTCCTGCGCGAGCACCCCGACGCGCTCGTCTGTGGGCTCGCGGCCAACGGCCTGATCGTGCCGGTGCCGCAGTCGGTGGGGCTGTGGGGCCAGGGCCTGATCGAGGGCCGCGCGCTGATCGACAACGTCGTCGCGGCCGACCGCGCGACCGTCGTCAGGGTGTGGCTGCGCGCACAGGAGGAGGGGGCGGCGACCGACAAGATCCGCCTGCTGCGCAAACCGTCGACGTGGACGACGCTGCACTTCATCGACCTGCGCGAAGTCCACGGCGTGCTGCTGGGCGTGATCATCCCCAGCGACGAGGAGGCCGGCGGAACGGGCGAGGCGGTCGAGCTCGCGCCGGCGGCGCCGCGCTTCTGCTCGCTGATGGAGGACGAGGGCGCGCGCGTGCTCGGCTGCGACCCGTCCTTCACGGAGATGTTCGGCTACACCGAGGCGGAGCTGCTCGGCAACTCGGTGCTCGACCAGATCCACCCCGACGACCAGGGTCGCGCCGTCGAGGGCTGGCTGGCGGTGCTCTCCAGCGGCCGCGACCAGCAGACGCGGCTGCGCCGCCGACGCAAGGACGGCACGTGGATGTGGGTCGACACGACGCTGCGCAACCTCCTCAACCACCCCGATCGCAACTACGTCCTGGTGGAGATCATCGACATCTCGGCGGAGATGCAGGCCCAGGAAGCGCTGCAGGAGCGCGAGGAGCTGCTGCGCCGCCTGACCGCGGCGATGCCCGTCGGCCTGCTGCATCTGGACACCGAGCGCAACGTCATCTACAACAACGCGCGCCTGCTGGAGATCCTGTACGGCTCGGAGGCGCCGACCGAGCAGACCCAGCCGGAGCCGGCGAGCGCGGAGCCGCACGCGCCGGCCACCTCGGCGGCGACGCTCCTGCACACGGTCACCGCTGAGAGCGCCGTGGAGCTCGACGCGGCGCTCGACGAGGTCCTGCGCGACGGCGTCGACCGCGACATCGAGGTCGACATCACGCTGCCGTCGGGAACGTGGCGGCGGGCGCTGATGAGCCTGCGTGCGCTGCTGCGCGCGAACGGCGAGGTCAGCGGCGCGATCACGTGCGTGCTGGACGTCACCGACAGCGCCCGCGCGCGCCAGGAGCTCGAGCGGCGCGCGACCTTCGACCCGCTCACCCACTGCCACAACCGCGCGTCGGTCCTCGGCGCGCTCGAGCGCGAGCTCGCGCGCGAGGACGACTCCATCACCGGTCTCGTGTACGTGGATCTCGACGAGTTCAAGCCCGTCAACGACAGGCTCGGCCATGCCGCCGGCGACGAGCTGCTCGTGCTTGTGGCAGAGCGCCTGAAAACGGCCAGCCGCGACAGCGACGTCGTCGGACGTCTCGGCGGCGACGAGTTCCTGGTCGTGCTGCGCGACGTCCCCGGGACCGACAACGCGATGCGCGCCGCGGACCGCATCTGCGAATCGCTGTGCGGCATGTTCGAGCTCTCCTGCGGGAAGGTCGAACTGGGGGCCAGCGTCGGCGTCGCCTGCTCCGGCGAGCAGCCGGTCAGCCCCGAAGAGCTCGTCAAGCGCGCCGACGCGGCGATGTACCGCTCCAAGGAGCACGGGCAGTGCCTGCCCGTGCTCGCGCCGGGCGCCTGACGGCACGGTGCGCGCAGAGAAGCGAGCCGCCGGCACGGCCCGCCTCCCACGTTGACCGCGCCCCGGTTGGACGACCCAGGGCGCGGCGCTCCACCACGACGTCCGCGTCTACACGGACGTGTTGACCTCCACTTCTTCTTCGTTGGTCTGCGTCAGCGTCACGGTCAGGCCCGTCTGTTCGAACGCTCCGCCCGAAAACGACGTTTCGAGCACGTCTCCTGCTTCGCCTTCGAACGCTTCCGGTTTCTGTTTGCCTTTCGTAGCCGCGAATTTGAGCGTGGCCGCTCCGACCATTTTGTTCGCTTTCACCGGGACGATGACCGAGCCCTGAACCGCGACCGAGGTCGCTCCGCATACGAATTCCAGCAGCGGCCCGACTTCCCCGGTCGGCTGGAGGTTCAGGGCGACGCTCGCCGTTTCGTATTCTTCCCATCCAAGCGCGCCTTCGAGCGACTTCGACACGATTTCTCCTTCCGCTGCGCCCGCGCTCTTGCATTTCGCCCCCGATCGCGCGCATTCTTTGAGCTTGATGACCGTATCGGCGACTTCTTTGGTCCCGTTGTATTCGCCTGTGCCAGTCTCGGCTTTGCAGGTGACATTCGATTTGCCCACGGTTTCCAGCACGCCTTCTTCGCCAGCCAGCGTGAAGTGCTTTTTTTCGACGCCCGGGATCCATTCATTGGAGCTGCCGGCTTTTTCTGTCACACACGTCCCGCTCGAATATTTCCCGGTGCCTTTCGCGACTTTGACGCATCTCCCGAATTCCGGCGCCGCGGATAGGACGTACCTGAACAGCGACGCGGAACCGGCCTCTGGGCTCGACGCGATCGTGCCCGACGACGTCGTCACGGTCACGTGGACTTTGCCAGGGCTCCCCGCCGGAGTGTGCGCCTTGATTTCGGTCGCGGAGATCACTTCGAAGGATTCGGCTGCGGTCGCGCCGAAATGCACGGCCGTCGCTCCAACGAAGTGGGCGCCATGGATCGTCACCGTTTCTTTGCCGCTCGTCGAGCCTACCGTCGGAGCCAGACTCGTGACGAGCGGCCCTGGCGGACCCCAGGCCAGGCTGTGGAATGCGCCGCCAGAGATGCCTGCGACAGCGGCCTGGTTCAGTTCGCTGACTTCGCTCGGCGTGCGACTGCAGCCACCGCCAGACACGAGTTCTCCGAAGAGCGTGTCGCATAGTTCCGGACCCGTGATTCCCAGGCCAAGCTCCCCCCAGTAGTTGCTCCCCCATGCCTTGACCCGGCCACTACTGAGCAGCGCAAGCGCATGCAGAGCACCCGCCGAGATGGCTATGACTTCACTCAACCCTTCGACTTTGACCGGTTTGGTGCTGCAGAGTTTTTTTAGTTCATGGGCACGTTCGTTGTAGACCAAGATTTCGCGGCATTCTTCAGGGCCGGTGCTCGAGCCGTCACCCAACTCCCCCTGTTCGTTGTTCCCCCAAGCCTTGACCGTGCCGCCACTCAGGAGCGCCAGGCTGGGTCCACCGATTGAGATGGCTTTGACTTCGCTCAAGCCGGTCACTTCCACCGGCGTCTTGCTGCAAGGCACTTTCACTTCGACTTTTTCTTGCGTGACGGGGCATTCTTCAGGTCCTGTGCTCGAGCCATCGCCGAGGCCGCCTCCTTCGTTGTCGCCCCAAGCCATGACCTTACCTTCCGTCAATGCCAGAGCACCCTGGTATCCGGCCGCGATGGCTGTCACGTTGGTCAAGCCCATCACGTGGACCGGTGTTTCGCTAGAGGCGGTGCTGCCGTCGCCCAGCTGGCCGTAGTCATTCCTCCCCAAGGCCATCACTTTGCCGTTTTCCAGCAGCGCCAGGAAGAAGCCGCTACCTGCCGCGACGGCCACTACATTGCTGAGACCTTCCACTTCCACCGGCACGTCCCCGTAGCTGCCGCCCCAAGCCATCACCTTGCCGTCTTTGAGCAAGGCCACGCCTTCGAACCCGCCGGCCGAGATGCTCATCACTTCTTTCAGGCCTTTGACTTCGACGGGAACGTCGCTGAGTTCGTAGCTGCCGTCGCCCAATTCACCAGAGTGGTTTTCGCCCCAAGCCATGACCACGCCGCTTTCCAGCAGCGCCAGGCTGAAGTCTTCGCCGCCAGCCAACTGCGTGACTCCAGTAGGCCCGCTCAGCGTCAGCGGAAAGTTGCTGTCGTGGGAGCTGCCATCTCCGAGCTGGCCCCAGTTGTTCTGGCCCCACACCATCACGCCGTTGGTCGTCGCCGATGCCGCCGCCGCGGTGACGGCGCCCAATGCAAGCAGGGCAATGACGCACGTGCCAATCGTTCTCAGATGTCTCATCGCGCTTCGCGTCTCTCTTTCCGAATAGGTTGAGCGGCATCCGAGCCTGATTGCGTGAGCATCGAAGGGTCCCCTCGCCGTTCCGCGCCCTGGCCGCCTACGGCCGCTCCCCGCGCACTCCTCACGGGGACGGGCGGGACCCTCGCATCTGAATGCCTTCGCGTCAAAGCCACATGCTTTGCATTGTGTTTACAACATATGCTCGGGCGCCGGCGACGCGGCAGGAGACGAGGCTGGCAGCGGAAATGCAGCCTTGTGACGCGCCCAGTGTGCGGCGCGGCAAGGATCCGCGTCATGACGTCAGTTGCGCTGAAGTGTTTCTGACCGTACGAGACGCAGAGCGTCCGGCGGGAACCAAGTGACCTTCGCGCCAGCCGTTAACAGAAACGGAGCGTGGGGAACGCGGGCCGCGAGGTCGGCCCGGCTCCCCACGCTCCGTGGGAACTACAGTTCTACGACCGGCTCACGCGGGCGGTTCGAACGTGAGCTGGCCTCCCTTGATTTCAAGACCTTCGGCGTTCAGGAAGATCCTGCCGTTCGTGAATTCGAGCCAGCCGTAGTGCGGGTTCGGCACCATTTTGCCTTCGACTTCGATTTCTTTTTCGGTGATGAGCTTGCCGTTTTCTTCACCCTTGACGGGGAGGCACCCATGCCCCTTCGCGGTCGTCGCCGTGTCGACGTAGCTGCGGATGCCCTTGAATTTTTCGGTCGTTTCGATCTCGAGCCGGTTCTTGAAGTCACCCGGGTACTGTTCTTTGAGTTTTTTGCTTTTTTCCCAGTTTTCGACGGGTTCTTCCTTTTCGGGCGTGTATTCCGCCCCTTCCCAGAATTTTTCTTCTTTTTCCCCAGCTTTCGACGGCACGAACTGCTGCGGGATTTCAACGAGACATGTACCCGCGCCCTTGACGAGCACGCTCGCGGTTTTTACGATTTCAAACCCGCCTTCGGTGTTGCCGATTTCGGCAGATTCGTTGGATTTGAACCTGATCGCGAGTTGGATGTTGGAGGCCTTCCAGCTGATCGTGCCGCTGTCGACGATGCTGCTGATGCATCGCATGAGGTGGACTTCGGTCAGCAGGCTCTGGGAGACCTCTTCCGTGACCTCCCCGGTGACCTTGGGCGCCTTTTCACACGGCTCTTCATAGTTCGGCTTGTTGGATGGTTTTTCGAGCACCCCAAACTTGAACTGGCCGAGCTGCAGGCCGGTCACTTCCGCTTCGTCTTCCTTGTTCTCGATGATCGGGGCGGGGTCGGCCGGCGTGATGGTCCTGCCGAACACGCTGGCGACGAAGTTGCCGAACACAAGTTTTTCCTTCGCAAATGCCGGCACGGAGAGCGCGCCGAAGGCGCACACCGCGACGGCAAGCCCAAGTACGATCCTGACGCGTCTCATTCTCCTAAGTCCTCGCTTTCGCCTTTCGAAGGCTGATTGCTCTAGATCTGGCCGCTTGTAAACACTATGTAGCTGCTTGTAAACATCTTGTAGCTACCCGTGGGTCGCAGAAAGGGTCCCCTCCTCCGCCACCCCCGAGATAGAGGGCGGGAGCATATCATGAAACGCGGCCGCTTGACAGCAGCATGAGCTACCGGCTGGACAAGGCCGGCTGTGCGGGACGCGCGAGGGGATGTGCGGGTTTTTTGGCCCGAGCCCGTCTTCCCTGCGGTCGGGCGAGCGACCGCGACGGACCTGGCTGGCGAGCCAGTGTAGCGCATCGTGCTCGCCGCGGCAATGCGCCGTGGCCTACCGGAGGCGACCGCGCCGAGGCCCGATAGGCTGCAGCGAGCCGCGCGAGGAGCTGGCGAACAGAGCCGATGAGCCGCATTAGCAAACGGAACCTGATGATCGCGGTCGCCGTGTTGGCCGTCGCCGCCGGCGTGATCGTGGCGGTGGTGAGCTCGGGCGGCGGCGGGCACACCGGCGCCGCGGCGGCACGGGCGCGCGCCAACGCCGCGGCGGCTCGCGCGAGCGGGCGCTCCGAGGTGCAGGCCGCCGCCGGCTATCTCGGTCTGACCAAGAGACAGCTGCGCACGCAGCTGCGCTCGGGACGGACGTTGGCGCAGATCGCCGACGCCACCGGCGGGAAGTCCGCGACGGGGCTGATCAACGCGATCCTGGGCGCGCGCGAGGCCCAGCTCAACGCCGAGGTCGCGGCCAGGAAGCTGTCCCCGGCGGCCGAGCGGGCACAACTCGCACGGCTGCGTAGACGGCTCGAGATCCAGCTCGAACGGACGCCCGGCTACAGCAACCTGCCCGTGTCCGCCCGCTACCTGGGCATCAGCACCGCACAACTGCGGGCCGATCTGCACGCGGGCCGCAGCCTCGAGCAGATCGCCGCCGCGACGCCCGGCAAGTCGCCCGCGGGACTGATCGAGGCGCGCGTCAGCGCCAGGGAAGCGGCCCTCGTCGCGGCGCTCGCCTCCGGCAAGCTCGACCGGGCGAGCGAGAGCGCGCTCGCCTCCGGGCTGCGACAGCGAGTCACCGGCGAAGTCGAACGCAAGCCGACTCCCTGACCGCACCCATGACGGAGCCATCCGTCAAAGCCGCATAGCACCGTTGCGGGCGTCGCGGGCGCCCATTCGCGGGCTGGCCAGGCCCTCCGAGAGCTCGCAAGCGCCGTTGCAAGTTCTAACAATGCGTGCAACCGCCACTGCATCCATAAAGCGCGTCTAAGAGAGAGTCGATGGCCCCCCGTGAAGGACACGCCTGTGTCCACTATCCCAATAAAGGGGGCCCGAAGTGTTGATGCGTAAAGGCAAGCGAACCTTCGCTAGCCGCAAGCGAAAGATAGCCGGCCTGTGCGCGTTCGTGCTCGCAGGCGTCATCGGCGTGGGCGCGTACGCGTTCACAGCAAGCAACACCGTTCCCGCCCAGGCTGCCGGTGGTGGCCAGGCGGTGGTGTCAGGCTACACCGAGTCCGGTGTGAGCTACACGTGGAATGAACCCGGAACGAAGATCACCAAAGTTCACTTCCTCCTCGCCAGCACGGAAAAACTCAAACCGTCTGACGTCAAGGTCGCCCTGAGCCCGGCCGCGCCGAAAACGGCCGAATGGGTCGACTGCCCGGCGGGCGAATACGTTGCGAAAGGCCTGGAAGAAACGGAAATCGTTTGTACGTTCCCCAGCAGTGGCGTAGAAAACGCGGAAGGTCTGCAGCTGACCGTCGCCGCCGTCAGTGAAGGCACAGTGGTCGTCGAATAGCACGATCGACATGGGCAACGTGGAGCGGCCGGCAAGTCCGGCCGCTCCAACGCCCACACCGCAATGCGAAAGCCCCGATCCGCATGCGAACCAGACATCTCCGAAAACTCGTCTCCTGGGCCCTGGGACTGACCGTCCTGGGGTGTCTGTGGTTTTACTTCGCGCCGGCTCCGCTCGGTGGCTCGACGACGTACGTCGTCACCCACGGAGTCAGCATGGAGCCCCACTTCCACAGCGGCGACCTGGCGATCGTGCGCAGCCAGAGCAGCTACCACGTGGGTGAAATCGTCGCCTACCAGAACAAGATGCTCCACACGATCGTGCTGCACCGGATCATCGGGCGCGACGGCAGCCGTTACATCTTCAAGGGAGACAACAACGACTTCGTGGACTTCGAACATCCGGCCGCCGGCCAGTTGATCGGGGCCCTGTGGATTCACGCACCGGGCCTCGGCGCCCGCCTGCAGTCGATCCGCTCGCCCGCGCTCGTGGGAATCCTGATCGCCGCCGGGATGCTGCTCTTCACCGGCGCCGCGTTCACACGCCGCCGCCGGCGCAGTCGCAGGCAGCAGCGCGCGGGCGGCGCGGTACAGCCAGCCGTGCGCCTGCCGCAGCACACCGGCGCGAGCCCCGTCCTCGTCGTGCTCGCGATCGGCGCGGTCGCGCTGCTCCCGTTCCTCGTGCTCGCGCTGCTCGCGTTCACGCGCGCGCCGTCGCAGCGCAGCGCTTACAAGATTCCCTACAAGCAGAGCGGCGCCCTCTCCTACTCGGCCGACGCGACGCCGGGCCCCGTCTACGCCAACGACCGCGCCGTGACCGGCGACCCGCTCTTCACCCGCGTGCTCAGCACGGTCGACCTCCGCTTCGCATACCGGTTCGACAGCGCCGCCAAGCACTCGCTCGCGGGCCGGGCATCGCTGTCGGCGACGGTCGTCTCGACCAGCGGCTGGCAGACGACGTTCCCGCTCGGCGCGCCGAGCTACTTCCACGGCGATCGCGCGCTGGCCGCCGGCACGCTCGACCTGACCTCGCTGCTGGCGCTGGTGAAACGCGTCGAACACACGACCGAAGCGCGCGGCTCCTACACGCTCACGATCGTCCCGCACGTGAGCGCGAGCGGAGTCGCAGGCCTCGCGCCGATCCACGCCACGTTCGCGCCTGAAATCAAGTTCAGCCTCTCAGAAACAGAGATCCAAGCCGCAAGCTCCACGGCGGCCTCGCTCGCCGGCGGGCCGACGCCTCCGAGCGAATTCGAGCCGACCAGCTCCGGCTCGGCGGCGGGGACGCGCTACCAGCCGCTGTCCGTCTCGCTGGGCGTCATGGCGATGTCCGTCGCGACGGCGCGCACGGTCGCGCTCGCCGCGATCGCCGTGCTCGTCTGCGCGCTGCTCGCGATCCTCGCGCTCCTGCGGCCGATACTCGCGTTCCTCGCGCCACGGCGGCGTGACGAGTCGGCGAGCATCCGTGCGCGCTACCGGCACCTGATCGTCCCCGTCGAACACGTCTGGCAGCTGCCCGGGGTGCCCGTGATCGACGTCGCCGACATGGACGCGCTCGCGCGGATCGCCGAACACTACGATCGCTCGATCCTGCACGAGGCGACCGCCGACGGCGACGCCTTCTGGGTCACCGACGAGAGCGGGCAGTTCCGCTTCGCGCTCGGCGCGCCGGCGGTGAGCGCCGACTGCGAGCCCGAGTACGAGCCCGTCGGGTACGAGCCCGCCGCCGAGGACTGGCCGGCCGCGGACACGCTCGTGCACGCCGTCGCCTGGGCGGTGCCGGAGGACCAGGACGCGTTCGTGCAGGAAGGCGCCGACTGGCGCCGGACCGACGAGGCCGTCGACGGCTCGATGCGCGCGAGCGCCGAGGTGGGCCGGGCGCCGGCGCCGGCCGGGATCGCCGACTTCACCGGCCTGGAGTGGACCGCCAACAGCTGAGCGCCCCCGCGTGCGCCCGAGCACGTAGGTGGTTTCTACCGACGCCTCTCGCGGCTGACGCCCGATGGCGTGAGACGGGCCGCGCTCTAGCGTGACGGCAATGCCGTCAGCGACCGAGGATCGGCTCGACCCCACCGAGCGCGTCGACCTGCTGCTGCGTGATCTGCGCGCCTCGCGCGCGGGGCTCTCGCCCGCCGAGGCCCAGCGGCGCCTGCTCCAATACGGCCCCAACGAGCTGCGCCGCCGCGGCGGCCGCCAGTGGCCGGGCGAGCTGCTGCGCCAGCTGACCCACCCGCTCGCGCTGCTGCTGTGGCTCGCCGCCGCGCTTTCGTTCGCGGTCGGCAGCCGCACGATCGCGATCGCCGTGCTGCTCGTGATCGCGCTCAACGCCCTGTTCGCGTTCGTGCAGGAGATGCAGGCCGAGCGCGCGGTCGAGGCGCTCGCGCGGTTCCTGCCGCAGCAGGTCAACGTGCTGCGCGGGGCGCAGCCCACGCCGATCGCCGCCGCCGAGCTGGTCCCCGGCGACATCGTCGTCGTCGAGGAGGGCGACCGCATCGCCGCCGACATGCGCCTCATCTCCGGCGCCGTCGAGGTGGACCTCTCGACGCTCACCGGCGAGTCCGCTCCGGCATTGCGCTCGGCCGACCTCGTCGACCTCGGCGTCCCGCGCATCTCCGCGCGAGACCTGCTCTTCAGCGGCACCAGCGCCACCGGCGGCGAGGCTCGCGGCGTCGTCTTCGCGACCGGCATGCACACCGAGCTCGGGCGCATCGCCGCGCTGTCGGAGCGTGTGAAGGAGGAGCCGAGCCCACTCGAGCGCCAGGTGCGGCGGGTGGCGTGGCTGATCGCCGGGATCGCCGTCGCGATGGCCGTCGCCTTCGTGCCGCTGGCGATCTTCGGCGCCGGACTGTCGTTCAAGAACAGCGTCGTGTTCTCGGTCGGCCTGCTCGCCGGCAACGTGCCCGAGGGGCTGCTGCCGGTCATCACCCTGGCGCTGGCCGTCGCGGTGCGCGCGCTCGCCCGTCGCGGGGCGCTGGTCAAGCGCCTGAGCGCCGTGGAGACGCTCGGCTCCACCGACGTCATCTGCACCGACAAGACCGGGACCCTGACCGAGAACCGGATGCGCCCCGTGGCCGCCTGGACGCTCGCGGGCGAGACGCAGCTCGAGGGCGAGCACGCCGCTCGGAGCGCCGTGAGCTCCTCCGACGCGGCGCTCGTGGCGCTCGCCGAAGCCGCCTCCGCGTGCAACAACGCGCGCCTGGAGCCGGGCGCGCAGAGCAGCGGCGACCCGACCGAGCTCGCCCTGCTGACGGCCGCCCGCGCGCTCGGCGCCGAGGTCGACGCCGCCGGCCGCGAGCGCGGGCGCCTGCATCAGTACAACTTCGACGCGCAGCGCAAGCTGATGAGCACGCTCGACGCCGGCCACGGGAGTGACTGCCTGCACACGAAGGGGGCGCCGGAGGCGGTGCTGCCGCTGTGCGCCACGGCGCTCGGGCCGGACGGCCGCGAGCGCCCGCTCGAGCAGGACGAGCGCGAGCGCGTGACCCGGCAGGTCGAGAGCCTCGCCGGGCGCGGGCTGCGCGTGCTGGCGCTCGCACGCCGATCGCTGCCCCACGCCGCGACGCCGCCCGCCCGCGAGCAGGCCGAGCGCGAGCTGTGCCTGCTCGGGCTGGTGACGATGCGCGACCCGCCCCGCCCAGAGGTGATCGACGCGGTCGAACGCTGCCACGCCGCCGGCATCCGGATCGTGGTGATCACCGGGGACCACCCGCTGACCGCCGCCGCGATCGCCCGGCAGGTCGGCATCGGTGGCGAGGACCCGCTCGTCGTCAACGCCCAGGAGTTCGACCATCGTCACGAACAGGAGATCCGCGACATCCTCGCCCAGGGGCGCGAGACGATCTTCGCCCGCGCCTCCCCCGAGACCAAGCTGCAGATCGCCGAGGCGCTGCGCGACCAGGGCCACGTGGTGGCGATGACCGGCGACGGCGTCAACGACGCGCCGGCGTTGCGCCGCGCGGACATCGGCGTGGCGATGGGCCGCTCGGGAACCGACGTCGCCAGGGAGGCCGCGACGATGGTGCTCACCGACGACAACTTCGCGACGATCGTCGTGGCGATCGAGGCCGGCCGCCAGGTCTACGACAACGTCCGCAAGTTCATCCAGTACATCTTCGCCCACGCCACCCCCGAGGTCGTGCCGTTCCTCGTGTTCGCGCTCGCGGGCGGCGCGATCCCGCTGCCGCTGACGGTGCTGCAGCTGCTCGCCTTCGACGTCGGCTCCGAGACGCTGCCGTCGCTCGCGCTCGGACGCGACCCGATCGAGCCCGGCAGCATGGAGCGCCCGCCGCGCCCGCGCGCCGAGGGCGTCATCCGCGGGCCGATGCTGATCCGCGCGTGGCTGTTTCTCGGGGTGATGGTGGCGGGCCTGTCGCTCGCCGGGTTCTTCCACGTGCTGAGCGCCGCCGGCTGGCATCCCGGCGACCCCGTCGGCGCCGGCCACCCTCTGCACCACGCCTATCTGCAGGCCACCACGATGACCTTCCTCGGCATGATCGCCGGGCAGATCGGCACCGCCTTCGCCGTACGCACCAGACGCGCGTCGCTGCGCTCGATCGGCATCTTCAGCAACCGCTACCTGCTCGTCGCGATCGTCGCCGAGCTGGCGCTGGCCGCGGTCTTCGTGTACGCGCCGCCGCTGCAGTCGCTGCTCGGCACCGCCGCGCTGCCGCCCGCGGACCTGGCGTTCATGGCGCCCTATCCGTTCATCGTCTGGGGCGCCGACGAGCTGCGCCGCTGGGCGCTGCGTCGTCGCTCACAGCCACCGCCGCACCAGCCGGTCGAGTCCGCGGCCGTCAGCCCCGCCGTGTCAGCGTTCTGAGTCCGCGGCCGTCAGCCCCGCGGCCTCTTCGGCGAGCCGCGCGTAGGCGTCGGGGCGGCGGGTGGCGAGGAACGGGAACAGCTCGAGCCAGTCGTGGCGCTGGTCGAGATCGAGGTCGGCGACCAGCACCGCCGGCTCATCGCGCGGCGCCTGCACGAGCTTGCGCCCGTATGGGTCGCAGATGAACGACGAGCCGTAGAAGCGCAGCGGCGGCTCCTCGCCGACGCGGTTGACCGCGACCATGAACACGCCGTTGGCGATCGCGTTGCCGACGATCACCTTCTCCCACAACGGCTGCGTGTCGAAGTCCGGGTGCTCGGGCTCGGAGCCGATCGCCGTCGGGTACACGAGCACGTCCGCCCCCTCCAGGCTGTACGCGCGCGAGACCTCCGGGAACCACTGGTCCCAGCACGTCGGCAGGCCGAGATGCGCGTCGGCGAGGGCGAGCAGCGGGAACGCGTCGGCGTCGCCCGGGCCGGGCCGGAAGTAGCGGTCCTCGTGGTAGCCGGCGGTCACCGGGATGTGCAGCTTGCGCGTGCGCGCCGCCAGCTCGCCGTCCGGGCGCACCACGATCGCCGTGTTGTAGCCGAGCCCGTCCTCGCCGTCCGCGCGCTCGTACAGCGAGGCGTGGATGTGCGCGCCCGTCTCGCGCGCCAGGCGCGCGGCGAAGCGGTGGGTGGGGCCGCCGGGGAGGTCCTCCGGCTGCACGCCGGCAGCCTCTGGGCCCGCCGGGTCGGTGGCGAAGTAGCGGCTGAGCGTCAGCTCCTGCAGGCACACCAGCCGCGCGCCCTCGCCGGCGGCCAGCCTGATCCCCGCCTCCAGCGCAGCCTCGTGCTCCTCGGGGTCGCGGTGCCAGCGCTGCTGCACGGCGCCGATCCGCAGCGGCGCGCGGCGCGGCGGGCGCTTGCGCGCCGGTGAGGCGTACGGAGCCGGCGCGCGGATCAGGCGGATCTCCTGCATCGCGAATGACTCTAGGCTGTCTCTAGGCTGTCGGGCATGAGCGCGACGCTCAGCTCCACCCCGGCCGCCGACGGCTATCGGATGCCGGGCGAGTTCGAGCCGCACAGCGGCTGCTGGATGGCGTGGCCCGAGCGCCCCGACAACTGGCGCCTGGGCGCCAAGCCCGCGCAGGAGGCCTACGCCGCGGTGGCCGAGGCGATCAACGTCTCCGAGCCGGTGACGATGGCGGTCTCCGACGCCCAGTTCGAGCACTGCCGGTCGCTGCTCTCGCCCTCGATCCGCGTCGTCGAGATCGCGACCGACGACGCGTGGATCCGCGACATGGGCCCGAGCTTCGTGATCGACGGCCAGGGCGGCAGGCGCGGCGTCGACTGGCGCTTCAACGCGTGGGGCGGGCTCGACGGCGGCCTGTACTTCCCGTGGGACCGCGACGACCGCGTCGCCGAGAAGGTCCTGGAGATCGAACGCGCCGATCGCTACCGCGCGCCGATCGTGCTCGAGGGCGGCTCGATCCACGTCGACGGCGAGGGCACGGTGATGGCCACCGAAGAGTGCCTGCTGAACCGCAACCGCAATCCCGAGCTCTCGCGCGAGCAGATCGAGCAGGCGCTGTTCGAGCACCTCGGCGCCGAGAAGATGATCTGGCTCGGCCGCGGGGTCTACAACGACGAGACCGACGGGCACGTCGACAACCTCGCGTGCTTCGCGCGAGGAGGCGTCGTGCTGCTCACCCACACCGAGGACGAGTCGGACCCGCAGCATGCGATCTCGCGCGACGCGCTGGAGCGCCTGCGGGCCGCGACCGATGCGCGCGGGCGCTCGCTCGAGGTGATCCGCCTGCCCTCGCCGGGCCCGCTCACGATCAGCGAGCAGGAGGCCGGCGGCGTCGACGCGGTCGCCGGCACGCTGCCGCGCCGCGCGGGCGACCGCCTGGCGGCGTCGTACGTGAACTTCTACCTCGCCACCAAGCGGATCGTGATGCCGCTGCTGGACGAGCGCTTCGACGACGCCGCCGCCGCGCTGCTGCGCGACTGCTTCCCCGATCGCGAGATCGTCGGCGTGCCCGCGCGCGAGATCCTGCTCGGGGGCGGCAACATCCACTGCATCACCCAGCAGGTCCCCGCGCTGTCCGAGTAGAAAGCCGCATGTCGGCCAGTGGCCAGCCCGGATGCCACTGGAATGGTCGCGATCTAGCCTTGTTATCGATCGATCCCAGGAGAGATGCGTGATGTACGAGAATGTGCTCATAGGAGTGGATGGCAGGCCCAACGGCCGCGATGCGATCGCGCTCGCCTCCAAGCTGGTGGACCGCGACGGCAAGCTGACCCTCGTGCACGTCCGCCACAGCGACGTGACCGAGGAGCGCAAGGACGCGTATGAGCTGCTCGAGCGCGAACGCGGCGAGGCCGGCGTCGAGGCGCAGCTCGTCAGCGTCGTATCGACGCGCCCCGGTCGCGGCCTGCACGAGCAGGCCGAGGAGCGCGGCGCGGACCTGCTCGTCGTCGGCTCCTGCAGCCGCGGCGTGCTCGGTCGCGCGATGCTCGGCGACGACACGCGCGCAGCGCTCGACGGCGCCCCCTGCGCAGTGGCGATCGCCACGCGCGGCTACGCCGGGCACCCGGCTCCCCTTGCGCAGATCGGCGTGGCGTACAACAGCTCGCCCGAGAGCGCGGCCGCCCTCGCGGCGGCACGCGAGCTGGCGACGCGCACGCGGGCGACGGTGCACGTGCTGGAAGTCGTCGGGATACCGTCGGTCGCCTACGCCGGCATCGTCGCGCCGGCGCTCGGACAGACGATCGAGGCGATGCTGCAGGAGGCGAGCGCCCGCATGGAGCAGCTGCCCGGCGTCGAGGGCCGCGCGGTCTTCGGCCTCGCCGGCGAGGAGCTCGCCGCGTTCGGCGAGCAGGTCGACCTGCTCGTGGTCGGCTCGCGCGGCTACGGGCCGATGCGCCGCCTCGTGCTCGGCAGCACCTCCAGCTTCCTGCAGCGCCACGCGCGCTGCCCGCTGCTCGTCCTGCCCCGCCTCGCGGGCGTAGACGATGACGACGCCGCTCAGATGGTCTCGGGAGTCATTTCGATCGCTCCGCACGGACACTCTGTCACACAGATTCCGCAGCCCTTGCAGTAGTCCAGATCGAACGCATACCCGTCAGCCTCGTCGACCTTGAGCACGGCGTTGTCGGGACACACGCCGTAGCAGTTGTCGCAGCCGAAGCAGTTGCCGCAGCTCAGGCAGCGGCGCGCCTCGAACAGCGCGTTGCCCTCGTCGAGACCCTGGGTGACCTCGTCGAAGCTCGACTGGCGGCGGATCGTGTCGAGCTGCGGCGCGACGGTCTTGGGCGCGTCGGCGTAGTACCACGTGTTGAGCAGCTCGAAGCTCGCCAGTTGGGGCTCTGGCGCGTGGGCGAGCTCCTCCCCGCGCAGCCACGCGTCGATGTTGCGCGCGGCCTGCTTGCCGTGGCCGACGCCGACGGTGACGGTGCGCTCGGCGGGCACCATGTCGCCGCCGGCGAAGATGCCGGCGTGGCCGGTCATCATGCGCGCGTCGACCTTCACGACGCCGTCGTCGATCTCCAGGCCGGGCACGCCGTCCAGGAGTGACAGGTCCGCTTCCTGGCCGAGAGCGAGGACGAGCGAGTCGGCCTCGAGCTCCTCCGTCTCGCCGGTGGGCTGCGGGAAGCCGCTGTCGTCGAGCTCCATCTTCTCGAGCACGAGCCTGTCCGCGTCGGCGTGCTTGATCGTGGACAGCCACCTCATCGTGACGCCCTCGTCCAGCGCCTCCTCGACCTCGAAGTCGTGCGCGGGCATGCGCTCGCGCGTGCGCCGGTAGACGACGATCGCCTCCTCCGCGCCGAGGCGCCTGGCGGTGCGCGCGGCGTCCATCGCGGTGTTGCCGCCGCCGTAGACGACGACGCGCCGGCCCAGCAGCGGGCGCTCCTCGCCCTCCATGCTGCGCAGCAGCGTGACCGCGTCGAGGATGTGCGCGGCCTCGCCGGCGGGGATGTACGCGCGTTTGCCGATGTGCGCGCCGACGGCCAGGAACGCGGCGTCGTAGCCGCCGTCGCGCATCGCGTCGAGGATGTTCGTGACCTTGCTGTCGCACTCGAGCGTCACGCCGAGGTCGAGGATCCGCTGCACCTCCGCGTCCAGCACGTCGCGCGGCAGGCGGTAGGAGGGGATGCCGAAGCGCATCATGCCGCCGGCGACCGGGCCGGCGTCGCGGATCGTGACGGCGTGCCCGCGGCGCGCGAGCTGGTAGGCGGCGGACAGGCCGGACGGGCCGGCGCCGACGACGAGCACGCGCCTGCCGCTCGGCTCGGCCTCCACCGTGAGCTTCCAGCCCTGGCCGATCGCCTCGTCGCCGAGGAAGCGCTCGACGCCGTGGATGCCGACGGTCTCATCGAGCTGCGCGCGGTTGCACGCGGTCTCGCACGGGTGGTAGCAGACGCGTCCCATCACGGCGGGCAGCGGGTTGTCCTTGACGAGCTCGCGCCATGCCGCCTGGTAGTCGCCGGACTCGGCGTGGTAGAGCCACTGCTGGATGTTCTCGCCGGCGGGGCAGCCGTGGTTGCACGGCGGCATGCGGTGCACGTACACGGGGCGCTCCTCGCGCCAGGAGCCGGTCTTGTTGGCGAGGCTCGAGCCGACGTCGAGCGTGATCGCGAACGGCTTGTCCATCAGGCTCCTCCCATCCCGTTCATCGCGGCGCGCGCGTCGCGGACGGCAAGGATGGGCTCCCCGGCGTCGCCGAGCAGCCCGAAGCGCCGGATGTTGCGGTCGGCGCCGGCCTGGATGCGGGCGATGACGTCGGTGCGCGGCTCGGGCTTGAACAGGTGCGCGAAGCGCCTCTGCGGGCGCAGGTAGTCCTCGACCGGCACCTGGCGGCGGATCTTGGAGACGCCGGTGAGGACGCCGTCGCGCGCCTCGAACACGGGGAAGATGCCCGACTCCTTGGCCAGTCGCGCGATCCTGATGGTGTCCTTGGAGGCGCTGCCCCAGCCGAGCGGGCAGGGGACGAACACGTGCAGGTAGCGCGCGCCGCGGATCTCCATCGCGGTCTGGACCTTGGCCTCGAGGTCGCGCAGCTCGGCGACGGTGGCGGTGGCGACGTAGGGGATCTCGTGCGCCATCGCGATCAGCGGCGCGCTCTTGCCCTGCCCGAAGACGTTGCCCGGCTCGGGGCCGACGGCCTGCGTGGTGGCGGTGCGCGCGGCGGGCGGCGTGGAGCCGGAGCGCTGCACGCCGGTGTTCATGTACGCCTCGTTGTCGTAACAGATGTACAGCACGTCGTCGTTGCGCTCGAACATCCCCGACAGGCACGCCATGCCGATGTCGACGGTGCCGCCGTCTCCCCCCTGCCCGACTACGCGCACGTCCTCGCGGCCCTTGGCGCGCAGCGCGGCGGCGATGCCGGTGGACACCGACGGCGCGTTGGCGAACAGCGAGTGGATCCACGGGATCCGCCACGAGCTCTCGGGGTAGGGCGTGGAGAACACCTCCAGGCAGCCGGTGGCGTTGGCGGCGATCATCTGACCGTTGGTGGCGCGCATGGCGGCGTCGAGCGCGTAGCGCGCGCCGAGCGCCTCGCCGCAGCCCTGGCAGGCGCGGTGGCCGCAGGTGATCGAGTTGGTGCGCTGCTCGCCGGCCTGCACGGAGCGCTGCTCGGGGTCGAGCAGGCGATTGCCGACGGCGAAGCTGCCGGTCTGGTAGAAGCGGATCGCGGGCGCCTTCATGCTGGTCGGATCCCCGTGGCTCGCTCGCTGCTCATACCGGTCCCGCCGCCACTGTTCCGACGTCGCGCAGGATGTTCTCGGCGTGGGGTCCCGACGAGCGCGATGAGCCGATCCGCTCGAGCTCGCGGTTGACCACGTCCCAATCCATGTCCAGGAAGGTCAATGGCTCGAGGCGATCGGCGGCCGCGTCGGTGAACAGCCCGCGCAGCGAGGCCTTCGTGATCGGCCGCCCGCCGAGGCCGGCGATCGCCGTGTAGCCGTGCAGCTGGATGCCGGTGAGCGCCATGCGGACGTTCGCAGAGACGATCCCGCCGACGCCGACCGCGAGCGCCTTCTCGAGCACGAGCACGCGCTGCGCGTGGCCGAGCGCGGCGCGCACCGTCTCCATCGGGAACGGGCGGAAGGACGTGATCCCCACGACGCCGATCTTCATGCCCTGCTCGCGCAGCTCGTCGACCGTGTCCTTGATCGTGCCGAGCACCGAGCCCAGCGCGACGATGATCGTCTCGGCGTCCTCGGCGCGGTAGGCGCGGATCAGACCGCCGGAGTCGCGGCCGAAGGCGTCCTTGAAGTCCCCGGCGATCTCGGGGATCAGCTCGAGTGCCTGCATCTGCTTGGCGTGCGCGAGGTACTTGACCTCCATGAACGCCTCCGGCCCCACCATCGCGCCAATCGATACCGGCTCGTCGGGGTCGAGCACCTGGCGTGGCTGAAAGGCAGGCAGGAACGCGTCCACCTGTTCCTGCGTGGGCATCTCGACGCGCTCGACGGCGTGCGTGAGGATGAAGCCGTCCATGCACACCATCACCGGGGTCGAGAGCTCCTCCGCCAGCCGGAACGCCTGGATGTGCAGGTCGAGCGCCTCCTGATTGGTCTCCGCGTAGAGCTGGATCCAGCCGCAGTCGCGCTGGGACATCGAGTCGCTGTGGTCGTTCCAAATGTTGATCGGCGCGCCGATCGCGCGGTTGGCGACGGTCATCACGATCGGCAGCCCGAGCCCGGAGGCGTTGTACAGCGCCTCGGCCATGTACAGCAGCCCCTGGCTGGCGGTGGCGGTGTAGGCGCGCGCGCCCGTCGCGGATGCGCCGATCGCGACGGACATGGCGGCGAACTCGGACTCGACGTTGACGAACTCGCACGGCGCCAGCTCGCCGCTCTTGACGAGCTGCGAGAGGTTCTCGACGATGTGCGTCTGCGGCGAGATGGGGTATGCGCAGATGACCTCCGGCCGGCACAGCGCGACGGCCTCGGCGACGGCGCGCGAGCCCTCAAGCTGGCGCGGCACCGGTCAGCTCCCGCAGCTCGTCGGTGACCCACGCGTGGGCCGCCTGCGCCGCGGCCACGTTGCCCTCCCCCACCGCGCCGGCGAAACGCTCGCGGATCGCGCGCGCGACCGCGTCCAGCGAGATCACGCCGGCGAGCGCCGCGAAGCCGCCCAGCAGCGCGGCATTGGCGACCGCCCGCCCGGTGTGCTCGCGCGCGAGCTCGGACGCGGGCACCGTCAGCAGCCGCTCGTGGCGGAAGTCGTCGACGAGCTCGCCGAGGCCGAGCTCGTCGAAGCTCTTGGCGGAGTTGATCAGGATGAAGCCGTCGGGCCTGCAGCCGCCGAACACGTCCACCTGGTGCAGCAGCGTGGGGTCCTGCACGATCAGCGCGTCGGGCTCCATCACGGGTTCGCGCGTGCGGATCTCGTGATCGTCGATCCGGCAGAACGCCACCACCGGCGCGCCCATGCGCTCGGAGCCGAAGCTGGGGAACGCCTGCGCGTAGCGGCCCTCGTCGAACGCCGCCAGCGAGAGCATCTCCGCCGCGGTCACCACGCCCTGGCCGCCGCGGCCATGGATGCGCACCTCGAACACCGGCTACCCCTCGGCGCGGCCAGCGGCCGAACGCTCGATCGCGGCGCCGCCGCGCGCGGCGTCCAGCAGCACGCGCTGCTCGGCGGCGGCGACGAGCCGGCGGGTACGGTCGACGACGTCGACGTTGACGGAGATGGCGTCGATCCCGGCGCGCACGAGCAGGTCGGCGTACTCGGGGTGGACGGAGGGCGCCTGCCCGCAGATGGAGGTGCGCAGCCCGAGCCGGCGGGCGCTGGGGATCAGCTGGCGCAGGTAGGCGGTGACGGCGGGGTCGCGCTCGTCGAAGGTCTCGGCGAGCACCTCGTTGTCGCGATCGGCGCCGAGCAGCAGCTGCGTGAGGTCGTTGGAGCCGACGGAGATGCCGGTGACGCCGAGCGCGGCGTAGTCGGCGAGGTTGAACAGCACGGAGGGCACCTCGGCCATCACCCACAGCTCGAAGCCGGGGCGGTCGAGCAGCCCGGACTCGGCGATCAGCTCGCGGCAGCGACGCAGCTCGCGCGTGGAGCGCACGAACGGCAGCATCACGTGCAGGTTCTGCAGCCCGGCGTCCCACACCTGGCGCAGCGCGGCGAGCTCGAGCGCGAACACGTCGGGCTCGCGCGTGTAGCGCAGCGCGCCGCGGTAGCCGATCATCGGGTTGGACTCGTGCGGCTCGAAGCGCTCGCCGCCGCGCAGCCCGGAGAACTCGTTGGTGCGGAAGTCGATCGTGCGGTAGGTGACCGGCCGCGGCGCGAAGCCGGCCGCGAACGTGGTCAGCCCCTCGGCCATGCGCGCGACGAAGTCCTCGCCGCGCCCCTCCTCGAGCAGCGTGCGGGGATGGTCGCCGGCGAGCGCCTCCAGCACCATCATCTCGGCGCGCAGCAGACCGACACCGTCGACCGGCAGGTCCTTGACGCGCTGCACCTGCGAGGGCTCTGAGAGGTTTACGAGGATCTGCGTGGCGGTCACCGGCGCGCTCGGTCTCGTGATGACGGCCCCGGCGGGCAACGCGCCGTTTGCCGGCGCGCCCGATGAGGCCTCGGCGGCGCGGGCGCCCTCGTAAACGACGCCGCGGGTGGCGTCGACGGTGACGATCTCCCCGTCGCGCAGCTTGCGGGTGGCTTCGCCGGTGCCGACGACGCAGGGGATGCCCAGCTCGCGCGAGACGATCGCCGCGTGGCAGGTCATGCCGCCGGAGTCGGTGACGATGGCTGCGGCGCGGCGCATCAGCGGCAGCCAGTCGGGG
The DNA here is from genome assembly GCA_963735705.1 of uncultured Solirubrobacteraceae bacterium. Taxonomy (GTDB): domain Bacteria; phylum Actinomycetota; class Thermoleophilia; order Solirubrobacterales; family Solirubrobacteraceae; genus Palsa-744. Next base: position 118,594 of record CAVTLZ010000006.1, on the reverse strand, counting down.
GAGGTCATGTGCGTGACGAGCACGTCGCCGTCGCCGAGGCCGGCGGCGTCGTCGAGCGATTTGAGGACGCGCGCGGCGCCGCTGGCGCTGCCGGGCGCGCCGCCGAGACCGCGCAGCAGCACGGTCTGGGGCTGCGAGGACGCGCCGGTGGCGCCAGCCGTGGCGCCACCGGACGCGACGTCCGCGCGGGGCGCCGTCGCGGCGTCCGCGCCGGCGTCGTCGTGCAGGGTTGTGATGGGGCGGCTCTGCAGCATCCACAGCGCGCCGTCGGGGTCGAACGCCCACTCGGTGTCCTGCGGAAACTGGTAGTGCTCCTCGATGCGCCGGCCGAGCTTGGCGACGGCGAGCACCTCCTCGTCGCTGAGCACCGGACGCAGCGCGTCCTGCTCGGAGAGGTTGCGCTGGCGGGTGCCGCCGTCGGGCGCGTACTCGATGACGAGGTCCTTGTGGTGGACCTCGCGGCGGCGGATCGCGAGCGTGGCCTTCTCGACGACGTAGCGGTCGGGCGACACGGAGCCGGAGACGACGGCCTCGCCGAGGCCGAACGAGCCCTCGATGACGAGCTCGTCGCGCTGGCCGGTGGCGGGGTTGACGGTGAACATGACGCCGGCGCGCGTGGAGTCGATCTGGCGCTGGACGACGACGGCGATGTCCATGTCGGCCTGGCCGAAGCCGTTGACGCCGCGGTAGTAGATGGTGCGCGCGCCGAACAGCGAGCGCCAGCAGCGGCGCACGGCGTCGATCACGGCGTCGGCGCCGCGGATGTTGAGAAACGTCTCGTTCATGCCGGCGAACGAGGTGGCGGCGGTGTCCTCGGCGGTCGCCGAGGAGCGCACGGCGACGGCGTCGCCCTGCAGCTGCTCGTAGCCCGCGCGGATCTCGGCCGCCAGCGGCTCTGGCATGGGGGTCCGGTCGAACAGGTCGCGGGCGGCCGCGCTGGCGACCCGCAGCGCGGCGGTGTCCTCGACGTCGACGCCGTCGAGCAGCTGGCTGAGGCGCTCGCGCAGCCCGGTGTCGGCAAGGAACATGGCGTAGGCGGGGGCGCCGACGACGAAGCCGGGTGGCACGGGCAGCCCGGCGTGGGTGAGCTCGCCGAGGTTCGCGCCCTTGCCGCCTGCGTAGGCGACGTCGGTGCGGCGCAGGCTCGCAAACGGGAGTGTCGGCTCGCTGCTGACGGCAGCGGCTGAGGCGGCGCCGTCGGAGCTCACTGGGACGGCATCTGACTGGGTGGCGGCGCTCATCGGCTCACAGCTCCTCGGATCGTTCTCGGCGCCCGCTCCTCTCGGTGGCGGCCTTACGAACAGTCAAGCGTCGAGCGACCCCGCCGGCCACCGCACTGAGCACTGAACCCGCTCAGTAGTTCTCACCGAGCACGGCGCAGGGTCCATCGCTGCTCACCCGCCGGCGCCGATCCGCTCTCGTATCTGCGCACGCTGGAGCGGGTGGTCGCCGAGCGTGCGATCGGCGTCGTGCTGCCGACCCACGAGCAGGCATGGCTGCTCGCCGGCGCCTCATGCGGCATCTTCAGCGAGCAAGTCGTGTATCGCCTTCATACGCGCTTCGACATACTCGGCAAGCTGGTCGCAGTCGTCGGTGGTCGGATCGGCAGCGGCGAACGGCGGACTGATGGCGAACAGTGCGGCAGTCTCGGCATGGCCCACCTTGTTGAGTCCGTCGTGGAGTCCGTTTCCCCACCTTGCCACGGAGCCAGTCAGATTGACGAGAGTCATGCGTAGCGTGAACCGCTCGAGCCCGTGGGTCTCCGCGAGCAGCAGCCGGCGTTGCCGTGTGATCGCGCGGACCGCTTGTTTGCCCCACGCGTGTTCGTGTTCCAGCCACGCCCGGAACTGTGGTGTGAGCGGGGGGGTGGACGGCGTGGGCACGAGTCGAAGCCCGGAGCGGGGTGTGCGGTCACACCCGAGGGGCCACCACGTAGACGTCGAGGCCGCGCGGCGCGCCCTTGGCGCGAAAGCGCCGCCGCCGCCTGGCAGTGAGTGTCGTGGTGTCGAGCTCCGCCAGCGCGGTCCCGGACACCAGCACCTCGCCGCCCCTGGCTGCTTCGGTCACGCGAGCGGCAACGTTGACGTCGACGCCAAGGTAGTCGGCGCCGAGCTTGCGCGGCCGCCCCAGATGCACGCCCACTCGCACCAGAGCGCCGTGGCCGTCCACATCGACCGTGGCGAGCTGGCGCTGTGCCTCGAACGCGGCGTCGACGGCCCTCTGCGCGTCCGGGAAGACCGCCATGTGCCCGTCGCCAAGGCGCTTGACGATACGGCCCTGGTGCGCCTCGATCACCGGCTCGACGACCGACGCGACCTCGCGCAACAGCTCAAGTGCAAGCTCATCTCCGACCTCGAGTGCCCACGAAGAGAAGCCGACCAGATCGGTGAACAGGATCGCGACCTCCTCCACCCCGACTCCCCGGCCGACCGATTCGGAGATCGCCTGCCAGACCTGCAGCGCGCCCAGACTGAGCTCGCGCGTCGCGCTCGGCTGCTCGGCGCCGACCTCCACGAGGTGCCTCGCGAGGACCTGCGAGAGACGATCGCCGGCGGTGGAGAGCTCGTCGCCGAACCTTGCGTCGCCCGGAAGGAGCATCTCCCGCGTCGCGCGCGTCACCTCCACCAGCGCAGGGTTCGCGTCAACTCTGCGCGGCGCCCTCGCGACACGAGCTAGCCAGCGCCATCGGCGGTCATCGACCCCCGAAGCCTTCAGAGGATCGTCCTCGATCGGCTCGCGGCCCATCGCGCTAACGCTATCGGTTCGCACCTCCCGAACTTAAGCCGCTCGCAGGATCAGGCTGTGTTTCTGTGTTACTGTGCTGCACAGTGACCAACATCACCGTCTCCGTTCCCGACGACGTCTACCGTGCCGCGCGGATCCGCGCGGCGGAGCAGGGCAGCTCCGTGAGCGCGCTCGTTGCCGAGTACCTGCGCTCGCTCTCGGAGCGCGAGGCCGAGTTCGAGCGACTCGAGGCTGAGCAGCGCCGCATCGAGAACCAGATCGATCGGTTCAGCGCCCGTGACCGCCTCGATCGCGACGAGCTGCACGGGCGTGCGGTTCGCTGACACGAACATCCTGCTGTACGCGATCTCGCGCGATCCCGACGAGCAGGAGAAGGCAGCACGAGCCAAAGAGCTCCTCTCCTCCAGGGACGTCAGCCTCTCGGTCCAGGTGCTCCAGGAGTTCTACGTCCAGGCGACCCGCGAGAGCCGAGCAGATCGCCTGACACACGAGCAGGCCGCGGGGCTCATCGACTCCTTCCGGCGCTTCCCCGTCCAGGAGACGACACTCGGCGTGATGCTCGCCGCGATGTCCACCCGGCAGCAATTCGGGATCTCCTACTGGGATGCTGCGATCCTCGAGGCTGCCCGCGCGCTGGGCTGCGATGTCGTGCTCTCCGAGGATCTGAGCGACGGCCAGGACTACGGCGGAATGCGAGTCGAAAACCCGTTCGAGAGCTCAACGCGCGCCAAGCCGCTCCAGCCCCCTGCTCCTGAGCGCAGTCAGTAGTTATCACCACTCACGCATGGGGCTGAGCACTCATGACACGGCCTGTGGCCGCGCCTAATGTCCTCCTTGCCTGAGGTTGATGCCCCCCAGCCCCAGGCATCCTCTTAAAAAGACAAGGCACGCACTGCCGAGAGCTCACAGGAGATCGCAAGATGCCCACTCGAGTCGCCATCAACGGCTTCGGCCGCGTCGGACGCAGCGTGCTGCGCAGCGCTTACGAGCGGCGCTCGGATATCGAGATCGTGGCGGTCAACGATCTCGCCGACGCGGAGGTGCTGGCGCACCTGCTGCGCCACGACTCCGTCTACGGGGCGTTCCCCGGCGACGTCGAGTCGATCGCCGGTGAGCTGCTGGTGGCGGGCCACCCGATTCGCGCGCTCGCCGAGACGTCGATCTCCAAGCTGCCCTGGCGCGAGCTGGAGGTCGATGTCGTGATCGAGTCGACCGGGCGCTACCGCACGCGCGCGGCCGCCGCCGAGCACCTCGCCGCGGGCGCGCGCAAGGTGATCATCTCCGCGCCCGCCAAGGGCACCGAGCCGGTCGACGCGACCGTCGTCATCGGCGTCAACTTCGAGCAGGCGTACGACCCCGAGCGCCACCACATCATCAGCAACGCGTCGTGCACGACCAACTGCCTGGCGCCCGTCGCCAAGGTGCTGCACGAGGCGTTCGGCATCCGCCACGGCCAGATGACCACCGTGCACTCCTACACCGCCGACCAGAACCTGCTCGACGGCCCGCACAAGGATCTGCGCCGCGCGCGCGCCGCCGCGCTCAACCTCGTGCCGACGTCCACCGGCGCCGCCAAGGCGCTCGGCCTGGTGATCCCCGAGCTCGACGGACGGCTCGGCGGGATCGCCGTCCGCGTGCCCACGCCCACCGGCTCGATCGTCGACCTGACCGTCGAGGTCGAGCGCGCGACGAGCGTCGACGAGGTCAACGGCGCGTTCCGCCACGCCGCCGAGCACGGGCCGCTGCACGGGATCCTCTCCTACAGCGAGGAACCGCTCGTCTCCAGCGACATCGTCAAGTCCGCGTTCTCCTCGATCCTCGACTCGCAGCTGACGAGCGTCATGGACGGCACGCAGGTGAAGGTCGTCGCGTGGTACGACAACGAGTGGGGCTACTCGAGTCGCCTGGTCGACCTCGCCGCGCGGGTGATGGCGCCGGTGCCAGCCGCCGCGTAGAGGCCCTTCGCGTGCGGACGATCTCCGAGCAGCAGCTCGTCCAAGAGCTCGCTGCGCTCGATGCGCTGACGAGCGCCGAGCCGCGGGTGGTCGCCAGCGGCAACCACGCCACGCCGCGGCGCCTGCTCGACGTGCTCGAGACCGCGCTCGAGCGCTACCGGCTGTTCATGCTCGCCGCGCAGGAGCCGCTGCCCGCGCGCGAGGGCGTGATCTTCGAGACGCCGTTCGTCGGGCCCGGCATGCGCGGCGCCGGCGAGCGGCTGGACTACCTGCCGATGCGCCTGTCGCTCGTGCCGCGGCTGTTCGACACGCTGCGGCCTCCCGACGTCGTGCTGCTGCACACCTCCACCCCGCGCGGCGGCAACCTGTCGCTGGGGATCGAGGTGAACATCCTCGTCGCGGCCGTCGAGCGCGTGCGCGCACGCGGCGGCCTGGTGGTCGCGCAGATGAACCCGCGGATGCCGTACACGCTCGGCGACAGCGAGCTCGACGAAGGCCTGATCGACTTCGCGATCGAGGTCGACGAACAGCTCGCCTCGCCGGCGGTGATGCCGGCGCACGAGCACACCGACCGCATCGCAGAGCTCGTCGCAAGCCTCGTCGAGGACGGCTCCACGCTGCAGATGGGCATCGGCCAGGTGCCCGACGCCACGCTGCTCGCACTCGCGGACAGACGCGAGCTGGCGGTGTGGTCGGAGATGATCAGCGACGGCGTGATGGCGCTCGACCGCGCCGGCGCGCTGGCGCAGCAGCGTCAGATCGTGTGCTCGTTCCTGTTCGGCTCGCCCGAGCTCTACAGCTGGGTCGATCGGAACCCCCGGCTGCGGATGACCCGCACGGAGACCACCAACGACCCCTCGCGCATCGCCGCGCACGCGCGCATGGTGTCCGTCAACACCGCCATGCAGGTCGACCTGTCAGACCAGGCCGGCGCCAGCCACATCGCCGGGCGCCTGTACTCCGGCTTCGGCGGCCAGCCCGACTTCGTCTCCGGCGCCCTGCACTCATCCGGCGGGCACGCCGTGATCGCGCTGCGCTCCTGGCACGAGCGCAGCGCCAGCTCGACGATCGTCCCCAGGCTGACCCAGCCGGTCACCTCCTTTCAGCACTCCGCCGTCATCACCGAGCACGGCTGCGCGCACCTGTTCGGACGCAGCCAGCGCGCGCAGGCGCAGCTGCTGATCGAGCACGCCGCGCATCCCGACGCCCGCGAGGAGCTGCGCGCGGCCGCCGCGGAGCTCGGGCTCGGGGCGCGCGGTGCTGCGGTCAAGGCCAGCGTGGCTCAGCCTTCGTAGCCCTCGAATGCGTAGCGATTGAGGAACTGTCGCCGCCAGAAGTACCTGCGCTCTTCGGCGGTCATGCGCGCCATCTCGCTGACCTCCTCCCAGTTCGATCTGATCGAGTCGACCTGGCGGTCGATGATCTCCTTGGCTTCGGCGTCGGAGAGCAGATACTCGCCGGCTGCCTCGACACAGCCGGCGAGCTGGCTGAGCCTGAAGCCGTCGGCACTGATGTCCATCGCTTGGGCCGCCTCGCCGCCAGAACGCGGCTGCGGACACACGTCGTATGCCGGCGTCAACGACAGCTGCCTGCCATCCCAGAAGGCTGCATGGTTGCGCGCGTGATCGTCGGTATTGCCGACGAGGATGTTGAAGGTGATCCGTGCGAATAGCTCGTGCACCGCCGCGCGGCCGCCGGCGAACTCGTGTCGGATCTTCTCCGCAAGGTCGGCATAGCTGGCACCCCGCCAGGGTGTCTCCCCGAGCTGGAGGATGGTCGCCGCCGAGACGACGGCCAGCCGATGGTCGGTCCCCCGCCGGCGGTCGAACCGCTCAACCAGCAGGACGTCCTTGTCGAGCGCACGGCGGAGCGACACCGGAGCGGCGGTCAATCCAGCGCGCTTGGCAAGCTCCATCGCCGCGAACTCCCCCCTCACGACCGCGTACTGGTCGGTGGTCGAGGAGAACTTCGCAATGAGCTTGCGCCCCCTGTCCGCCAGCAGTGCCTTCGGACGGGCACCGCCGACGGAGCTTCCGTGGAGGAGGGCTTGGTCCAAGGCGGGCGAGAACGGGATGCCTTCCTCGAGTCGTCGGGCAGCGTGCATGAGCTCCTCGAGCGAGGCGCTGGCGTCGCGGCTCTCGTAGACCTCTGCGGACTCCTGAAAGTCAAGCGCGCCGATCCTGTCCGAGCCGGATTCCAAGAGGAAGGTCATCAGCCCCGGATCGGCAGCGTCCTCGCTGGCATTTCGGCGTCGCAGGATCACGCGCCGTCCCCACGCGTCGGGGGCGCCGTCGGCGATGCAGCCGGCTACACGCGCGCCGGACGGCGGGGGGAGGACACCTCTACGGAGCGGCAACTCCGGCAGGTAGAGCGGGATGGCGTCGTCGCGCTCCAGGTAGCTTCGGCCGTAGTTGAAGTTGACGATGTCGCCGACAGCCTCCAGGCGACCGGCGACGACCGGACTGGATGCGCCGGGTAGCCAGACCCACACGTACGCTTCGGTTGGGTCAGAAATCATCCTTGACCCCCTGCGCCGGCCTACGCACGCGCTGCGGAAGAACCGCGGCGCGATCGCGAGTGCGATCGAGGTCCAGCGTGAGACGCGTCCGATCCTCGTGGAACAGCGGCACCCCAACGAGCGTGGCCACCTCGAACGCAACGCCGACGCTCACCGTCGGATCGCCCCGTTCCACCTTGCGGAGGGTGGGTGCAGTGATCCCGGCCCGCTCGGCCAGGTCACGGGCAGACCAGCGCCTCTCGCGCCGAGCGACAGTGACCTGCGCACCGAGGAGCTGTGCGGCTTCGAGCGTTTCCCGCGAGTACAGCCTTTGTCGCTTCATACAATTATAATAGCATTTAAGCTCCTAAACGTGGATATATTTTCGTCGGATCGCTCAGCGTAGCGGAACGCACGACGGGGCCGGACCCCGGTACAGCCCGAAGTTCAGGCCGACCGCGTGGAGGGGAGTCCCCGCACGTGTGCTGTCCAGCCAACGGGCCGTCAGCAGGAGCGTGTCGCCGCGGGGGATCCCCGCAGGGCGGATGACCATCCCGAGACCGCCAAAGCCGGGGTGCGATTTCTGAGGACGGATCATCCCCGCGATCCATGGTTCGGGAAGGCCGTTGCGATTGCGGCGCGGCGGGAATCGGACGCGCACGCCCTTGGCCGTGCAGCCGGCCTCGATGATCGCAGCCCTCGCCCGAACCCCCAGCTCCGCCAGGCGCGCGTTGGCGGCGCGCACGCCGATCAGCTCGTCGATCGTCAGCGTCACCGAGCCATCGCGGTTGACGACCACCGCGTAGGCGGGCGCCGTGGTGTTCGCGGTCAGAGCGAGCGCGCCGACGGCAACCGCCGCTGCCAACGCGATCGCCACGGCCGCTAGGAGGCCACGCGGTGACCGCCGCGGTCGCGGCCAGCCCGGAGATCTCGGCGACCGCCGCGGTCCCGATGACGATCGCCACGGTCGCGCCGGACGCGGCGGATCCGCACTTGCAAGCGTCTGCCCGTGCTCGCGTACGAGCTCCGACCACAGACGATCCTCGAAGCTAGACATCTCTGCCGCTCTCCTTTCTCAGCTTCGCGCGTGCCCGGAACAACCGCACGCGCAGAGCGCCGGGCGATACGCCCAGCGCCGCCGCCGCTTCCTTCGGGGTGAGGCCCGCGAGATGCACGAACTCCACGGCCTCCCGATCCAGCTCGGACAGTCCCGCGAGCGACTCCAGCAGCTCGCGACCGGGGCGCTCCGCATCGATGCGCTCCGCGAGCTGCTCGGTCTCGTCTTCGTCGAGCAGCTGGCGCGCCAAATCGCGGCGCGCCGCATCCCGCCTGCGCGTCGCTCGCTCGCAGTGTTTGGCGTACACGCGCCGGGCGATCGTCAACAGCCACGGCCGCTCGCTGCCTGGAGCGGGGCCATAGGACGCGAACGATCTGATCGCCTCCACGAACGTGTCCGCCGTAAGATCGGCGACAAGCTGCGGATCGCGAGCACGTCGCGCAAAGAACGCCGTCACCGTGGCCACCTCCGAGCGGTACAGGAGCTCGAACTCGCGCAAGCGCTCCCCGCTGGGGCCATCCACACTCGGCGCACGAGCGGCGCTGGTCGAAGAGCTCACGATTACCAGGTGGCGTGGAGCGCTCGCATCGTTACACCCTGACGGCTTCCGCTCGACACCCGACGGCTCGCGCAAAGTACGGACTCCAATCCGCTGCCAGCCCCGATGGATCGCCGCCGCGCCGCGGCGAGGATGTCATGTATGAGCAGTACCGTCAGCCCTGCCAGGGTGGAGTCAGTTGCTTCCCTGGCGCGCCCGAACGTGATCGAGGTTCACGACCTCACGAGACGCTTCGGCGAGCTCACCGCCGTCGACTCGATCAACTTCGACGTTCGCGAGGGCGAAGTGTTCGCGTTCCTCGGCCCGAACGGCGCGGGCAAGTCGACGACCATCAACATGCTCTGCACGCTGGCCCATCCGAGCGCCGGACAGATCACGATCGCGGGCTTCGACGTCGCCGCGCGGCCGAAGGCCGTGCGGCGCAACATCGGCCTCGTCTTCCAGGACCAGACGCTCGACGACCGGCTCACGGCGCAGGAGAACCTCCGCTTCCACGCCGTCCTCTACCGCGTGCCCAGTCGCGACGTCGACGCGCGCATCGCTCGCGTGCTCGAGCTCGTCGACCTCAGCGATCGGCGCTACGACCTCGTATCGGAGTTCTCCGGCGGGATGGCGCGCCGCCTGGAAATCGCGCGCGCGCTGATGCACGTCCCCCGGGTGCTGTTCCTCGACGAGCCGACGATCGGGCTGGACCCGCAGACGCGCGCGCTGATGTGGGAGGACGTGCTGCGGCTGCGCGACGAGGCCAACGTCACCGTGTTCCTCACCACGCACTACATGGATGAGGCCGAGTACGCCGACCGCATCGCGATCATCGATCACGGCAAGATCGTCGCGCTCGACACCCCGCAGGCGCTGAAGGCTGAGATCGGCGCCGACACGGTCGAGCTGGGGACCGCCGACGACGCAGCCGCGATCGCCGCGCTCGAACGCTTCGGGTATCGGGTCGAGGCGGTGGCCGGCGGGGCGCGCGTGTTCGTCGAGAACGGCGAGAACGCGGTGGCGGCGCTGATCGACGCCGTCGGCGTTCCCGTCCTGAACGTGCACGTCCACCGACCCACCCTCGACGACGTGTTCCTGCACTACACCGGCCGTGAGATCCGCGAGTCCCACGCCGAGGCGATCCCGGCGCGCGTACGCGCCTGGCACGGAAGGAGGCGCTGAGGTGAGCAGCGTCGCCCTGCATCCGCGGGTCGCCGAAGGCCCCGACACGGTGCTGCGCGACGAGCTGCGCACGACCCGCATGGTGTGGATGCGGGAGCTGATCCGCTTCGAGCGCACACGCACGCGCATCCTCAGCGGGCTGATCCAGCCGGTGCTGTTCCTGATCGTGCTCGGCTACGGCATGAGCGGGCTGGTCGGCAGCACCGCCGGATTCGACTTCAAGAAGTTCATGTTCCCCGGGATCATGGCGATGAGCGTCGTCACGACCGCGATCTTCTCAGGCATGTCGATCGTGTGGGATCGCGAATTCGGCTTCCTGCGCGAGATGCTCGTCGCGCCCACCAGCCGCGCCTCGCTCGCGCTCGGCAAGACCGCCGGCGGCGCAACCGTCGCCGCGGTGCAGGGAACGATCATGCTCGCGCTCGCGCCGCTGATCGGCGTGCACCTGACCGTGCTGCTGGTCCTGGAGATCATCGGCCTGGAGCTGCTGATGGCGATCGCGCTGACGGCCTTCGGCGTGTTCGTCGCGAGCCACATCGAACGGATGGAAGGCTTTCAGGTGGTCATGCAGATGCTGCTGTTCCCGATGATCTTCCTCTCGGGCGCGCTGTTCCCGCTGAACGCGCTGCCCGGCTGGCTGACGGTTCTCACACGTATCAACCCGCTCACGTATGCGGTCGCGCCGCTGCGTCAGGTCGTGTTCGCCGCGCAGCACATGCCGCCCGAAGCGCGCAAACGCTTCCCCGCGAGCGTCGAGGTGTTCGGCCACACGCTCTCCGTAGGCACCGAGATCGGGGTCGTGGTGGTCTTCGCCGCGATCTTCATCGCGCTCGCAATCCGCGGGTTCTCACGCACGGAATGAGCCACGCGGCTTGCCGCGGCCGATCCGTAGATCGACCGCGGGCCATTCACCGGGGCGCTGGTAGGCGCCCGAGCTCGCTAAAGCGGCTGGACGTTGGCAGCCTTGGGTCCCTTGTCGCCGGCCTCGGCGTCATATGAGACCTTCGCGCCTTCGGCGAGCGAGCGATAGCCCTCGCCGACGATCGCGCTGTGATGGACGAACAGGTCCTTCGACTCGTCATCGGGTGTGATGAAGCCGAAGCCCTTGTCGTCGCTGAACCACTTCACGGTTCCTGTAGCCATTCGATCTTTCCTCCTGCGTTGGTAGTGCTGCGAACGCGGAGATTGCTGAGCAAAGGCTACGAGCGCTGGCACTTCGATGCCGGGCTGATCGCCCGACCTGATCTCTGCACGGTAGCAGCAGCCCGCGAGAAGTGCCGTTCATGCAACGTGCACCAGCGTGCCGATCGGCGTGTACGGCCACACCCTCGCGGCGGTCGCGGGCAGCATCTCCACGCAGCCGAGGCTCTGGGGGAAGCCATACTGCGCGCGTTCGAAGCCGTGCAGCGCGTCGCCGCCGTTGAAGTAGCTGATCCACGGGACACCGGGGTCTTCGTAGTGGCTGCCGTCCGGGTTCGTCCCGCTCATCGTCCCCGAGGCGATGTGCTCGTACACCGGGAACGTGCCCAGCTCGGTCGGCGCCGTCGCGATGCCCGTGTTGACGGGCGTCGTCAGGCGGATCGAGCCGTCGTTCCACAGTTCGAGCGTCTCCGAGCCCTCGCTCACCAGCACGTAGGTGTAGCTCGCCGTGGTCCGCTGGTCGGCGATCGCGGCGTGCAGCAGCGCTCGCCACACCACCGGGCCGACGAGCCCGTCGGTCGTCAGCTCGTGCGCGTTCTCGAACGCCATCACCGCCCCGCGCAGCACCACGTTGGCGGCGCCCGGCTGCCACTCCGCGGCCAGCGGCGCGGGAATGTCGCCGTAGCGCCAGGAGAAGCTGCCGGCCGGCGGATCGACCGCCGCGCGCTCCTGCGCCGCCGCGGTCAACGGGACGCGGTGCGTCGGGTCGAAGCTCAGCGGCAGGTAGCCGAGCTGCGCCAGGATCTGCTGCGCGCGCAGGATCGAGCCTTCGGGCACCGTCCAGCTGGCTACGCCCGAGGAGCCGTCGTGCCCGGCGCCCAGGAGCCGGACCGCATGCGGCAGCCCGAGCGTGACGGGGGTGCCGAGGCCGAAGCCGTAGCCGCTGGGCGTGAACGCGATCGTGTGGCTGTCGAGGGTCCGCCAGCGACCGGCGGCGGCGGGCTGCAGGCGCGGCATCTGCCCGTCGAGCGCGGCCGACACCGGTTCCGAGAAGGTCAGGTAGATCGGGGTCGTCGGCGAGATCCGCGTTCCCGGAGTCGGGCTCAGGACCGCGCTCGGCCCCGCCCCCGCGGGAAACCAGCTCACCAGCGACGGCGCCGGCAGCGTCTCCCATGACCGCGACGCGGCCGCGACTTCGATCGATCCGGCTTCGCCGCTGCGCGCGAGCGTGATCTGGCTGCGCGCCTGCGCGAGCACCCGCCGCCGCAGGTGTTCCGGCGCTCCGTACGCGAGCGTGCGCACCGGTTGATCGAAGGCCAGCCGCAGCGGAGCGCCGGCCGCGAGCGTCACATAGCGTTCGCGCAGCAGCGCGCTCGGGGTGCGCATCCGCAGGCGCTCGGTGACGCGGCTGCCGGCGAGCCACGCGATCCAGCCGGGACGGCGCAACACGACTTCCACGGATATCGGCTCGCCGGGCGCGAGCCGGCGCAGCGGCCACAGCCGCCCATCGTGCACCGCCAGCGGGATCGCCCGCCCATGCGGCCCCGTCGCCCTCACGCTTTCGATCGTGCCCTTCGTCAGCGGCTCCTCGACCCGCGCGAGCGCGTCCGCGTCGGCGACGATCGCCGGACGCGACCACACGAACGCCAGCGCGCCGAAGGCCAGCAGCACGAGCGCGAGCGCCGCCCCCGTCCCCGCCAGCACGCGCGGCCACAGACGATGCCGTCGCGCCGAAGCCGATGGGCCGACGTCGCGAGCGCTGCTCTCATGGCTGCGGCGGAACCTGCCCAATCTCACTGCGAACCTCCGGGTGGGCTGCGACAGAGGTTAGTCAACAGCCGGCGCCGGCAACCCCGACCGGTCAACGTTGCGCGGCGCTTTGCCGCCAGCGCAGCTGTCGAACCCGTTCAGCTGTTCGGGACCAGCGTCACCAGCGCGGCGCTGGCCCCCGGCATCTGCAGCTCCAGCGCACCGGGCTTGCCGGACACGTACGGCAGCGTCGCCGCGGGGCTCCACGTGCCTTCGGCGCCGACGGCGTCGCCGCCGAGCGTGACAGCGCTCGTCGCCCTCAACCCGGGCGCCGTCAAGCGCAGGATCGGGCCCGCCCTGAAGCTCCGCGGCAGGCGCAGCCGCACGAGCAGCCGCTGCGCAACGGTGGGAGCGAAGTCGACCAGCATGAGGTGCACGCTGCCGCTCGGGCTGACGAACGCGCCCGCCGTCAGCGTGCTCGCGCCCCCCTGCACCTCCGCTTGCACCGGCTGCTCGCCGAGCAGGCGCTCGGCCAGCAGCAGCGCGTACCACTCCGGGTTGGCGTGCAACTCCCCGCTCGCCAGTTCCTGTGCGTCGCCCGCCACCAGCGGGCTGTAGCTGAGCGGTTCGGCGATCAGGTCGTGGAAGTTGACCCCGGCCACGCCGCTGGCCATCGCGCGCGCCACGTAGTCGAGCGCCCACAGCGCCGAGGCGAACACGTTGCTCACGCCCGGCTGCCCGCGACAGGAGACGTTGTTCGTCTCGTCCAGCCTCAGCGGGATCCTGGCCGCCGCCGCAGCCGCCGACAACCGCTCGAGGATCGCCGACTCGTTCGTGCGTGTCAGCGGGCTCACCAGCTCGCTCAGCTTGGGTGCGTAGGCCTCGCATTTCGTCAGCGGGTAGAAGTGGGCGGTCAGCAGCGCCGGGTGCTCGGCCGCAGCCTCTTCTTTGACCCACGCCAGCACCGCTTCGCCGCTCGAGGCGTCCGGACCAGCGATCGGCACGCCCGGAGCCGCCGCCGCGATCGCCGCGCGGTAGGCGTCGATTTCGCTCACGTAGTCCGCGAACGACCACGGCGACGTGCGCAGCGTGTCCGCCACGAACCTGTCGGGCTCGTTGCCGATGGAGATCCCGGCGAGGCTCGGGCCGAGCGCCGCCTGCGCGACCTGCGCCTCCTGCGCGGCGGCCGCCGGTTCGACATGGCCGAAGGTGACGCCCAGCAGCACGCGCCAGCCGGTCGCGCGCGCCAGCGCCGCGATCCCCTGGAGGTCCGCCGGCGTGATCGTCGTGTGCGACCACGCAGGCGGCGCCGCTTCATCCGACCAGCCCGTTTCGTTGTCGACGCTGAAGCCGCCAAAGCGCATCACCCCCGGCCCGAGCGCGCGCAGCAGGTTCGCGAGGTCGCCGCTGCCAGCGTAGCCGGCAATCGTTGGCAGGCTGCTCGCCTCGAACGACAATCCGAGGAAGTCGTTCGGAACGATCGGGCCGATCGCCGCCGCAGGATCTACCGACACGCTGGCCTTGGGAATGGCCACACGCTTGTGCGACCACGCCGGCGACGCGAGCGCCATCGCGAGCACGGTCACGAGGATGGCGGTGGCGGCACGCACCCGGCTACCGTAACGCGCCGCCTGGTCGAGCCGGCTACGGCATCGGACCGACCGGCTCCCCCCGCACGATCGCCTGCGGCGCCCGCTCGGCCATCCACTCGATCCGCTCCGCGGCGCAGACGGTGGCAACGCGCGCGAACCCTGCCGCCAGCCGCACCGGGCGCCCGCCGTGCGAGGAATGCGCGTCGCTGGCGAGCAGGTGCACGAGCCCCTCGCCAGCCAGCCTCAGCACGAGGTCCTCGGGGGCCGCGTCGGCGACGAACTGCGCCGTCCACTGGATCAGGCAGCCGCCGGCGACGAGCCGCCGCAGGCGCTCCTCGAAGTCCGCCGCGGCGTGGCGCTCGGGGTGCGCGACGATCGTCGCCAGCCCCCTGCGCGCAAGTCGCTCGACGAGCGTCTCCAGACCATCGCCGAGCGGGCCGGGGGCCGGCTCGAGCAGCACCCAGCCGCCAGCGCCACCGAGCGCCACCTGCCGCAGCTGCGCGTCGCTCAGGCGATCGGCGTCGGTCTCCGCCAGCTCGCCGCCGGGAAGGATTCGAACGTCGACGCCATCGCCGTCCAGTCGCTGCTGCAGTGCGCGCACGCGCGCGGGGAGCTCCTCGATCGCGACGTCGTGGTCGTGACGGATGTGAGGCGTGGCGCACACGATCGCGATCCCGTCCCGCTCGGCCTGCCGCGCCATCGCCACGCTGTCCTCGAGGTCGAGCGCGCCGTCGTCGAGCCCCGGCAGGATGTGGCAGTGAAGATCGATCATGCGTGCGCGCTCCCCAGCGCTCGGCTCAGTGGCCGAGCACGACCCCCGAGCACGACCCTGTCCACTGTGCGCGTGACCTCCGCGACCTGCGCCTCCAGCGGCTGCGTCGCGTCGAGCTCCAGCACGCTGCCCGACGGCAGCTCCTCCAGCGCCTCGAACGAGCGGTACTGCTCCGCGACGATCTCCGGGGTGGCGTCGGAGACGCGCGCGGCGTCGCCCATGCGCCGCGCCGCTCGCGCGATCGCCAGCTCGATCGGCACCTCGCAGCGGACCGCCACACACCTCAGACCGCGCCCTCTGAGCTCCCCCAGCAACAGAGCGCGATCCGCACGGGCACGGCAGGTCGCGTCGACGATCACCCCGTGGCGGCGGGCGAGGGCGAGCCGTGCCTCGCGCCCCAGCCGCTGGTAGGTCAGGCGCGTGAAGCGCTCGCCGTAATGCTCTGGCGCCGCCCGCTCGCTTGCCGCCAGCCCCGCGGCGGACTTGCGCACGACGTCCGAGGACACGAGCGCCATCCCCGAGCGACGCGCGAGCTCGGCCGCGAGCGTCGACTTGCCGCTGGCCGCCGGACCGCACACGAGGAGCGCCAGCGGAGCGCGCGCGCGCCAGCACAGGCGCTCGCCCAGAGCCCACCGCTCGCGCGCCTGCTCGAGCAGCTCGTCGGAAAGAGCCCCGTTGTGCTCGGACGCGGCGATCAGCGCGACCTTCGCGCGGACCAGCGCGCGATGGGCCGCGTAGAAGGAGCGCAACACCCCGCTGCCGGGGTCGATGCCCGCGCGTCGGTAGGCGCCGATCAGCTCGTCCGCCGCCCAGCGCTGGCCGAGCGCCTCGAGATCCATCGTCAGGAACGCGAGATCGCAGGCGACGTCCGTGTGGCGCAGCACGGGGTCGAACTCCACACGGTCGACGACGCGCACCGGCTCACCCGCCAGCACGTGCTCGCAGCGCAGGTCGCCGTGCCCGTCGCGAACCAGCCCCGCCAGCCTGCGCCGCTCGATCTCACCTTCGTGCGCGTGCACGAACGCCGCGCCGAAGCCCTCCATCGGATCCACCCGCCACGCGAGCTCGCGGCTCACGTCCGCAAGCTCGCGGACGTTCGCCAGCCACATGTCCAGCACCTCGCGCGGGCCGCCACCATCCACCACCGGCGCCGCGCGGTGAAACGCCGCCAGACGGCGTCCGACCGCGCGGACGCGCTCCCGCGTCAACGTTTCCGCCGCGATCAGCCCCGCCAAGGTCTCGGCCTCGTCGAAGCTGCGCATCTCCACCGCGTACTCGACCGCGCCCGCAGCGTGCTCGTCCGCGAGCGCGAAGCCGGCGGCGGTCCCGACGATCGCCCTGACTCCCAGGTACACGTCGGGGGCCAGCTCGCGGTTGACGCGCACCTCCTCGCGGCAGGCCGCCAGCCGCCGCGCGAGCGTGCCGTAGTCGAGGAACGCCAGCGTGACCGGCTTCTTGATCTTGTACGCGCGCTCGCCCGTGACGAACACCCACGACGCGTGCGTCTCGTGGACCGCCACCGGCCCGCCGCCGCCGTACATCGCCGGCTGCGCCAGCGCCCGCAGCAGAAGCTCGTCGACACCGCCGAAGCGGTCCGACCCGCCCGTCCCGATGTTGGCCATCGCCGAGCTCATCTCACACATTTTGAGAGCGTGGGTGCCGTCGGCGTCGTGGCTTGCTCCCACCGGCCGGTTTGGCGGTCGTTCCCTGCGGAACACCCACGCTCTGGCAATGATCATGACCGGCCGCAGCCGGCCTGTCATCGCGGCGAACTGCGGGCGTTCGTCCGGGATTGACCGCAGAGCCGGACCGCCCAGAACTACGGAGCCGCCGTGAGGGCGCCCCCCGATGTTTGCGCTCCCCGCACCGCGTAGCTTCGGGTTGATGACTTCCATGACTCAACACTGCGAAGGAGGATGAGATGGCCAGAGGTTTGACGCGATGGGAACCACTTGCGGAGCTCGGCGAACTGCGCAGCCGCTTGGACCGCCTGTTCGAGGACGGGATCGACAGCGGTGAACGGACGTGGGTGCCGGCGATCGACGTCGTGCGCGAGAACGGCAACTTGCTCGTGCGCGCGGACATCCCCGGGATCAAGCCCGAGGAGGTCAAGATCGAGGTCGAGGACGACATCCTCACGGTGTCCGGTCAGCACGAGGAGCGCAAGGAGGAAAAGGACGAGAACTACCTGCGCCGCGAGCGCCGCTACGGATCGTTCGTGCGCTCGCTCGCGCTGCCCGCCGGCGTCGAGGCCAAGAAGATCAAGGCCAAGACCCACGACGGCGTCGTGGAGGTGACGATCCCGCTGCCCAAGGAGGAGAAGCAGACCGTCACGATCACGCCGACCGCCGGCTGACCGCTGGCCGCTGCTCGGCGGGTTGGCGTAGCGTGCTGGCAGAGCTACACCAACCCGCGAGCAGGAGAATGAAGATGACCGACACGCAGAGCCGGATCAGCCAGGTGGCGACGGTGATCGTCCCCGTCAGCGACCAGGACCGGGCGATCGAGTTCTACACGGGCAGGCTCGGCTTCGAGAAGCGCGCGGACATCCCCATGGGCGAGGCCATGCGCTGGGTGGAAGTCGCCCCGCCGGGCGCCGCGACGACGATCGCGATCGTGCCACCGCGCGAAGGCGAGCCCACCGGGGTGCAGACGCGCGTGGCCTTCGGCACCGACGACATCGACGCCGACCACGCCAGCCTCAAAGCGCAGGGAGTCGACGTCGACGAGGAGGTCTCGCGCATGGGGGGCACCGTGCCGCCGATGTTCTGGTTCCGCGACCAGGACGCCAACAGCTTCCTGATCGTGCAGCGCGGCTGACCCGGTTGCTCGAGGTCTCAGACCTGCGCCATCGCTTCGGCGAGCTGACCGCGCTCGACGGCGTCACGTTCACCGTCGGCGAGGGAGAGATCGTCGGGCTGGTCGGTCGCAACGGCGCCGGCAAGACGACGGCGATGCGCGCGGTGATGGGAATCCTCGAGCCCGACGGAGGCTCCGTGGATTGGGAGGGCCATGCGGTCGGCGAGGCGGACCGCATGCGGTTCGGCTACATGCCCGAGGAACGCGGGTTGTATCCGCAGATGCGCCTCGCCGATCAGGTCGGCTACTTCGCCCGGCTGCACGGGCTCGGCCCGGACGCAGCCGCGCGAGCCGCCGGCGCCTGGCTCGAGCGCCTCGGCCTCGGCGCGCGCGCGCAGGAGAAGCTGATCGCGCTGTCGCACGGCAACCAGCAGCGGGTCCAGCTCGCCGTCGCGCTCGTGCACGATCCGTCGCTGATGGTGCTCGACGAGCCGTTTGCGGGGCTCGACCCGGAGGCCGTCGACTCCCTGTCCGACGTCCTGCGCGCGCAGGCGCACGAGGGCGTGGCGATCCTCTTCTCGAGCCATCAGCTCGAGCTCGTCGAGCGAGTGTGCCAACGGGTGCTGATCCTCGACGCGGGGCGCCTGCTCGCCGCCGGAACGCTGCACGAGCTGCGCGAGCGCTTCCCGGCGCAGCTGCGCGTGAAGGTCGACGGCTCCTCGGCGTGGGCGCAGCAGCTCGCGGGAGCGCGCGTGGTCGGCGAGGACGAGGACGGCGTGCTGCTCGTCGTCGAGCCCGGCACCGACACCCAGGCGATCCTCGCGGCGGCGCAGAGAGCCGGAGCGGTCGAGCACTTCGCCTTCGAGTCCGCCGGGCTGATCGACCTCTACCGCCAGCTGCTCTCGCCGTGACGCGCGCGCCGACGATTCGCCTCGTCGCGGGCCGCGAGATCTCAGAGCGGATCGGCAGCCGCACGCTGCGGATCACAACGGCGGTCACGACGCTGCTCGTGATCGCGGGCGTCGTGCTCCCCAGCCTGATCAGCAGCGCCGAAGGCCCGAGCACCGTCGGCCTCGTCGGGCCCTCCGCGCAGGCGCTCGCCCCGGCGCTGCGCCTCACCGCCAGCGCCGCCAGGGTGAAGATCACCGTCACGAACGTCGCGCGCGCCGCGACCGCCCGCGAGGAGGTCGCGGACGGCTCGCTCGACGTCGCCCTGAGCCTCGGCGCACGCTCGGCCACGGCGGTCGTCGCGCAGAGCCTCTCCTCGACGCTGCGAGCGCTGCTGGGCGCCACGATCGACAGAGCACACCAGCTGCTGGTCCTCAGCAGGGCGGGAGTGCCGCCGGCGACCGCGCTTGCCGCGCAGGCTCCCGTCCCCTTCGCGACCGTCGCGCTCAAGCCTCCGCCCTCCCACGAAGCGGCGCGCGACATCGCCGCGCTCGCCGCCGGGCTGCTGCTGTATATCGCGCTCGGGCTCTACGGCAACGCCGTCGCCACCGGCGTCGCCCAGGAGAAGACCTCGCGCACCGCCGAGGTGCTGCTCGCCACCGTGCGCCCGCGCCAGCTGCTCACCGGCAAGGTGCTCGGGATCGGCGCGTGCGGCCTCGGCCAGCTGGCGCTCGCGGCGATCGCCGGGCTGATCGCCAACGCGATCGTGCACAGCGCGCAAATCCCCTCGACGATCTGGCTGCTGCTGCCCGCGTGCCTGCTGTGGTTCGCGCTCGGCTACACGCTCTACTCGTTCGGATACGCGGCGGCCGGCGCGATCGTGGCGCGTCAGGAGGAAGTGCAGTTCGCCGTCGCCCCGCTCGCGTACCCGCTCGTCGCCGGCTACCTGCTCGTGTACGTCGTGATCGGCTCGCCCCACTCAACGGCGATCCGCGTGGTCTCGCTGCTGCCGCCGTTCGCGCCGGCGCTGATGCCCGCGCGCATCGCGATCGGCGGGCTCGCGTGGTGGGAACTGCCGCTCGCGGTGCTCCTGATGCTGGTCGCGATCTACGCGATGATCCGCCTGGCGGCCCGCGTCTACACCGCCGCGCTCGTACGCGGCGGCGCCCGGCTCAGCTGGCGGGCGGCTCTGCGGCTGCGGCGCTGAGCGCGCCGCCGTCGGACGCCTGCTCGAAGCGCTCGCGCGCCAGGCGCCAGGCCGCGGTCGGGAACTCGGCCGTGTCGGTGCCGTCGTGGAAGCGCACGTGCGCGTCGAAGCCGTCGCGGAACACGTCCAGCATCGCGCGGTTTTCCGGCAGCACCTCGGCCACGAACGTCGTGATCCCCTGCGACTCCGCAACCTCCGCCAGGCGCTCGATCAGGACCGTCCCAAGGCCGCGACCGTGGAGGTGGTCGGCGACCTCCACCGCGACTTCCGCACGCTCGTCGTCGAGCTTCACATACGTCGCGTGCCCGACCGTCGTGCCGACTTCGTCGTGCACGATCAGGCCGTAGCGATCCGGCCCTGACGCGGCCGCCAGGTGGGCCGCGAGCTCGATGTCCGCGGCGCCCGTGAAGAAGCGCATGCGCCGCGCCTCCAGACACAGCTCCGACAGGAACACGAGCAGCGCAGGCTCGTCCTGCGCCCCCGCCGCGCGCACGGTCACCGACGAGCCGTCGCGCAGCCGCACCAGCTTCGCCGCGCCGGCGTCGGCGGCACGCGACTCCATTGCGCTTGCATCGCCTGCCTCACGGGCAGCCCGCGAGGAGTTGGCGCCTTCGGATCCCATCCTCCCCAGGCTCACAGGGACACGGACCTCGGGCATCCGGTTTTGACTGCCGTACCCCAGCGGAAAAATACGGTCGAGGGCTCAGAGCTCCCAGTAGCGGGAGAACTGCGCCGCCGCGCGCGAGGTCAGCAGCGCCTCCGGCGCCGCCGAGTCGGGCGGATCGGACCCCGCGAGCGCGGTTATCGTCTCGCGCACGCAGCGCGCCAGCGCCGCCGGCTCATAGCCGCCCTCCAGCACCACGCCCAGCGGCACGTCCAAGCGTTCCGCCAGGTCGCGCACATGGCGCGCCATCTCCGCGAACGAGCCATCCTCCAGCCTGCAGCCCGCCAGCGGGTCCTCGCGGTGAGCGTCGAAGCCCGCCGACACGAGCACCAGCTGCGGCTCGAACTCCTGCGCCGCCGGCAGCACGATGTGCTCGATCAGCGACAGCCACAGATCCTCCTCCGAGCCGCCCGGCACCGGCAGGTTGATCGTGTAGCCCTCGCCGTCGCCCGAGCCCACGTCGTTCAGCGCGCCCGTGCCCGGGTAGATCCGCGACTGGTGGATGCTCGCGAACAGCACATCCGAGCGGCGGCGAAACGCCTCCGCCGTGCCGTTGCCGTGGTGCACGTCCCAGTCGAGGATGAACACGCGCTCGACGCCCAGCTCGCGGATCGCGAGCTCCGCCGCCAGCGCCACGTTGTTGAACAGGCAGAAGCCCATCGCGCGATCCGGTTCCGCGTGGTGACCCGACGGCCGCACCGCGCAGAACCCCAGCTTCGCCTCGCCCGCCATCAACGCGCGCGTCATCTCGCACGCGCCGCCCGCCGCGTGCAGCGCCGCACGAAAGGACGGCTCGCCCACGAACGTGTCCGCGTCGATCTCGCCGCCGCCCGCGTGCGCCAGCTCCCTGATGTGCCGCACCAGGCGCGCGCTGTGCACCAGCTCGAGCTCCGGCTCGCTCGCCGCCCGCGCCTCGCGGCGCTCCAGGCCCAGCCAGTCGACCGCCGCCAGCTCCCGCTCGATCGCCAGCAGCCGCTCCGGCGTGTCCGGGTGCGCGGGCATGTGCACGCGCGGATCGTGCTCCAGGCATGCCGGGTGACTGAAGTGGAGGCCTGGTTTCTCAGCGCTGACGAGCATCCTCTGATTCTCGCAAGCCCGTGCCGCGCGGCCGCTCCGCGGGGCACGCTTGCAGGCGCGGCGCGGGCCCCACGGGAACTTTTCGAGCGTCAACGGACAATAGATGGCGATGGGCCGCTCACTCCTCGCCCCGGAAGGCACGTCGGACAGCGCGACCATCGCGGGCTCGCTCGAGCGCCCGGAGAGCTTCGCCGGGATCTTCGACCGCCACTACCTCGCCGTGCACCGGTATCTCGCCCGGCGCGTTGCCCGCGCGCACGCCGACGACCTCGCGTCGATGACCTTCGTCGTCGCATTCGAGCGGCGTCGGAGCTTCCGCCCAGACAGCACCACCGCGCGACCTTGGCTGTTGGGAATCGCCACCAACCTGCTGCACGAGCGTCATCGCGTCGAGCGCCGCGAGCAGGGGGCGCTCGTGCAGCTGAGCGCCCAGCAGCCGGCACGCGCGCACGGCGCTGATCCAGACGCCCGCCACGACGCCGACACCGAGCGCCTCGCACAGGCGCTCGCGACGCTCGACTCCGCACAGCGCGACGTCCTGCTGCTGCACGCCTGGGAGGAACTCTCCTACGAGGAGATCGCCGAGGCGCTCGACGTTCCCATCGGCACCGTCCGCTCCCGCCTCGCCCGAGCGCGAGCGCACCTCAGATCGCGGCTCGAGCAGCCGCGATCGTGTCCCGACCCCACCCACGCCAGGAGCACAGATGACTGACGAGCTAGATCTGCTGCGGAGTCATCGCAGCGAGCCCACGCCCCCGAGCGACGACGCGCGCGCCGCCGCAAGACGGTCGCTCGAGCGCGCCATCCGTAGCGAGACGCACGCGCCCGGTCGCGGCGTCAGGCGCAGGAGCTCGCGCTCGCCACGGCGCCTGCTCGCGGGGGCCGCGCTCGCGGTCGCTCTCGCAGGCCTCGCGATCGCCGTCGGGGCGTCCGTGCGGTCGAGCTCGACCACCGAGCCCGCGCTCGCAGCCGGGCCGCTGCTCCAGCGGCTCGCGCGCATCGCCTCCGCCCAGCCATGGGCCGTTCCGGGGCCGGGGCAGTACCTGTACACGGCGTCGCACTCGCTCACCGGGGCCGACACCGAGCTGCGCGGGGGCGTCTACTGCCAAGCGGTCTTTCAGCAGTACCGCCAGAACTGGGTCGCCGCCAACGGCGAAGGGCTGTTCCGCGAGATCGACGGCCCGGCGCACTACCTCTCCCGACGCGAAGCCGCCGCCTGCAGGTCCGCCCCGGCTCAGCCGACGGGCGAGAGCGACACCTGGGCGGCTCCCGGCTGCCTGTCGCTCTCCCCGATCCCGCTCGACCGCCTGCCGAGGGATCCGGCGAAGCTGCGCGCGCGTCTGCTGACCGGCAAGGTCGAGGGCGGACCGCCCGGTCCCGCCGAGGCGTTCGTGCAGGTCGGCGACCTGCTGCGCGAGACCGACGCGCCGCCGGCGCTGCGCGCCGCGCTGTACCGCGCCGCCGCCGGCCTGCCGGGGGTCAAATCCCTCGGGACCGTCACCGACAAGCTCGGGCGCCACGGGCTCGGGCTCGCGTTCGACAGCCACGGCACGCGACACGAGCTGATCTTCTCGGCCACCACCAGCGCGCTCCTCGCCGAACAGGACGTGCTCGTGGGCCGCGCGCCCGGAGTCCACGCAGCGCTCGGGAGCGTGCTCGCATGGTCGGTCCACTCCGGCGGGCAGATCGTCGATCGGCTCCCCTCCGCGTCTCCGCTCGCGCTCACACCGCCCTGCGTCCGCGGCGGCGGCACCGGACTTTCCGTGCCTGGACATCCGCAGGACAGCGTGATCGTCGGCTTCTCCGCTCACCTCGGCTCGTCCGACCGCCTGCATCCGCTGCCGGCTGCCCGGTAGGGTCACACTTCTCCTGCAGCTGCGTTTACTCAGACGTGCTCGCATTTGACGCTTGCTCGGACGCGGTCCTGCTCGCGGGCACGCGCGCGGACCCAGACGCGTTCGCCGCCTTCTACCGTCGCTACGAGCGTCTGGTCCTCGGTTACCTGCTGCGCCGCACCGGAGACCCGGAGCTCGCGGCAGACCTCGCAGCCGAGGTGTTTGCCTCAGCCCTGCGCGCGGCGGGCCGCTACCGCCCGGAGAGCTCGAGCGCCGTGGGCTGGCTGTTGACGATCGCGCAGCGGGTCCTCACGAGCAGCAGGCGCAGGGGGCGCGTGGAGGCACGCGCCCGACGCCGGGTCGGAATCCGCGAAGCGGTGACGCTCAGCGGCGAGGACATCGAGCGGATCGACGCGCTCGCGAGCCTGGACGGCCAGAGCCTCGCGCTGCTCGACGCCCTGCCGCCCGGTCAACGCGAGGCCGTACGCGCGCACGTGCTCGACGAGCGCTCCTACCGAGACATCGCCGGTGAGCTCCAACTGTCCGAGCTGGCGATCCGCAAGCGCGTCAGCCGCGGACTCTCAACCCTCAAGCGCCAACTGGAGGAGCCAACGTGAGCGTCATTCCCGAGATCGAGCGCCAACTGCGCGACGCAGCCGAGCGCATGGGGCAGAGCCCGATGAGCCGCGCCGTCGCAAGGGTGCGCCGCTGGCGCGGCCAGTTGCTCGCGAGGCCACTGCTGGTCAGCCTGCTGCTGGTTTCCGGTGCGACCGGCGTCGCCCTGGCCGCGCGCGCGCTCGTCGGCGTCGGCAGCCCCGCTCCGCGCGAGTATCCGAGCCTCGGCGAGAGCATCCTGCCAACGGGCACGCGGCTGCTCTCGCTGCGGGTAGCCGACCCCGCGGGCGGGCCCCCATGGGGCATGCGGCTGATCTTCACGACCGCGGACCGCGGCGCCGGCGGCGCGCGCCGTGGCGTGGCGCATTGGGGCTGCGTGCAGATCGGGCGAATCGTCGACGGCGAGCTCGGCGTGCTCGGCGAGGACGGCGCGTTCCACGACGACGGCCTCTTCCACCAACTGCCGATCCAACCCGAATCGTGCGGGAGCCTCAGTCGCTCCGGACAGCTGGTCGGCCTGACAGGAAGCTCGAACATCGAAACGGCCAGCGCCTACCAGGGACTCCACGGCTGCGTCACCGAAACCACCCGCCGGCAGCAGTCGATCGCGCTTCCAAGCATCGAGCGCCAGCTCGCCGTCGCCGAGGCCGAGGGCGACGCGCAGAACATCCGCGCGGCCCTCGAAGGGCTCGCCAGCTACCGTCGGATCGCTCCCCTCGTCAACGCCGAGCCGACCTGCCCCACCCCCGGCCTGCGGCACATCTCCTACGGCATCGCCGGCCCCGACGCTCGCAGCGTCACCGTCACCGGACCGGGCATCAAAGAGACGATCGCCGTCAGTCCGGCCAACGACGGCGCGTATCTCATCGTCCAGCGCCGGCCCCAGCTGCAGAACGTGCTCTCGGCGCTGAGAACAGAGAATTTCGCGCTCATGGCCCTGACGCTGCATCGGACCGTCCACTACATCAACGGGCTCAGCTGCCGGCAGGAAAGCCCGCCCGAATGCCTCGGGCCCATTGGCTCACTGCGCGTCGGACGCGCCCGTCTGCGCGCCACAGCGCCCGCGCCGCGCAAGCCCTCCCGGCCCGCCGAGAACGCCGCCCGCCCCACCCCCGAAACGGCATTGTCACGGCGGGCCGAGCGCGACCCGTCGACCCCGAATCCGGTCACCGTCACTCCCACGCGCGGCGGCCCACACACCGCGTTCACGCTCAGCTTCCACAGCCTGTCGAACGGCGGCGGCTACAGCTACCGCATCCTCAGCGGCGGCCCCGAGCGCTGCCAGCGCGCAGCCGAACGGGCCACCGGCGGGGACGGGGTCGCGATCGGCGGGGCGCCCCTCCTCCGCGGACAGACGATCACGAAGACCGTGACGCCTAGCACGCGCGGCCTGTGTCCCGGCAGCTACCGAATCTACGTCGCCTACAGCAACCCCGAACGAGACTCGCTCGAGAACTTCCCCTTCGCCACGGTCCGCTTCACCGTGATCGGCTGAGGTCCCGAGCTGTCCGTCCGAGGTCGGCGCGGAGCGCCGCCCTCGGCGCTGCCCTGCGCAAGAGCGAGGTCAGGAGCTCGGTGCGAGGCGGCGACGCGCCTTCTGCAGCGACGGAACGGCGTTCTTCGCTCCGGTGAGCACGCGAGCGCGCACGTCGACGCTGGCCTTCTTCGCAGCGATCGTGATCTCCTCGCCGGTCGCCGGGTTGCGACCCTTCCGTGCCTTCTGCGCCGGCTTGATGCGAACGGTCAGCTGCACGACGCCGCCGATCTTCACGCGCTCTGCGTCGCCGATCTGCTCCAGGACGATCGCCTCCAGCGCCGCGAGCGCGTTCTTCGCGTCGGCCTTGCTCAGATCCGCACGCTCGGCAACAGCGGCGGCAAGTTGTGTTTGGGTCAGCATCGGATCTCCTCAGCGGTTGCGTTGTCGGGGAGGCAGGAGTAAACCCGAACGGGCGGACGCGCGCCGCGTCCTGTGGGCGAGAAGGCGTGCGCTGAGACGGACGAGCGGGCATTGGCCGCCACCGAGAGCTTGAACAGATAGACGCGCCCGGAGAGATTCGAACTCCCGACCTTCGGTTCCGTAGACCGATTGTCTAACGCCGAGCCGTGTAGATTGGGGCAATCAGGACCGGCAAGACGTAGCTCTGCCACATGAGATTCGGCCAGTTTGGTACCCAAAGCGGTACCCACACGCCACTGTCGTAGAAAGTGGTACCCACGTGGTACCCAAGCCTTGTACGATGGTGGCATGGCTACCACACCGAACACCAACGTCATCGTCCGCGAGCAGGGCGGGCAGCCGTTCTACGAGGCGAAGTTCCGCCACTACGGGCGCCAGGTCAAGCGGCGCATCGGTCCGGCGTGGCTTGAGCGCGATCCCAGCAGCGGCGGTTGGCGTGCGCGCCGTGGCCGCGTGCCAGATGGCACCTACAGCGAGCGGGCGGCGATCGTGGCCGCCGCGCGGATTGCGGGGGAGTACGTGATCGAAGCGGCCGACCGCGACCGTATCGAGCAGGAACGTCGGACGCGCGGCGTGACGTTCCGTGAGGTCGCCCGCGCCTATCTCGGCTGGCTCAAGAACGTGCGCGGCGCGAAGCCCTCGACGCTGCGCGACCACGAAAGCATCCTGGCCGAGCCCGGCGTGGCCTACAGGCGCGGGAACGGTACGACCAAGGGGCACGTGATGGCAGGCCTTGGCGATAGGCCGGCATCCAAGATCACCACGCGGGAGGTCGAGGACGTGTTGGCGACCGTGAGTGCGTCGAGTGCGTCTCCTCGCACGGTGAACAAGTACCGCTGCGTGGTGTCCGCCGTCTTCAACTACGGCCGCAAGCCCTCCACGTTCGCGCTGCCGGCAAACCCGGCCAGCGACGCCGACCGGCGACGCGAACGTCACCCTGACGCGCTCGTGTTCTACACGCCGGAGGAGGTCGAGGCCGTCGCTCGCGCGCTTGCTGCCGGCGAGCACCGCGACCCGTCGCGGCCCGCGATGACCAGCGGCGAGACGGCCGCACGGCGAGCCGACGACGGGCAGGACGCCGAGCTTGTGCGCGTCGCGGCGTACGCCGGACTGCGCCTCGGCGAGCTGTTGGCGCTGCGCTGGCGCGACGTCGATTTCGCGGGGTCCGCGTTGACGATCGCTCGCGCCATGAGCGCACGCGTCGAGGCTTCCACGAAGTCGGGGCGAGTGCGGCGCGTGCCGCTGGCCGACCAAGCTGCCGCCGCGCTCGAGCGCATGAGCCGGCGCGAGCGGTACACGGCGCCGGATGACCTCGTGTTCTGCAACGTCTACGGCCGCACGCTGGATGACTCGGCGTTGCGGCGCCGCTACCGGCGCGCGCAGATCGCGGCCCACGCTCGGCCGCTGCGCTTCCACGACCTGCGGCATACCTTCGGGTCACTACTGGCGGCCAGCGGAGTCGATGTAGTCACGATCCAGAAGGCGATGGGACACAGTGCGCTTGCCACGACGAGCCGCTATCTGCACGCGCGGCCGGCGTATGAGCAGGCGCAGGTGTTCACGGCGGCATTCACGTCGACCTTGCCCGAAGCCGCCGATAGGGTTGCTCGGTGAAGCAGAGGGCAAGGGGTGTGGAGGCGCCGCGGTTCTCCAAGGGGCAGGTGAACCGTGCCGGGGTGTTGCTCTTGGAGCTGCGCGAGCGGGTGCGCGTCGAAGGCGCGGAGCGCGCGCTACGCGCAACCGATGAGGCTGCCATCGAGGCCGCCCGTGAGGCGTTGGAGTGGTGGCGCAGCCTGCACGCGCGACCGTTGTCAATGGTCGCTGCAAACCTGCGCTACCACGTCTCGAAGGCCGAGGCGCAGGTCGATGGGCAGGTAGAGGTCGCGCAGCGCCTCAAGCGACAGGACACGCTCATCGGCAAGCTCGACCGCGAGCGCGGGAACGTCACGCAGATGCAGGACATCGGCGGCGTGCGCGCGGTGGTGCCGAGCGTACCCCACGTCTATCGCGTGCGGCGGAGGCTGTTGAAGTCCTGGACGATCGTCCGCGAGCGCGACTACATCGCCAGCCCAAAGGACGACGGCTACCGCGCCTTGCACCTGGTCGTGCGTCGAGCCGGCTTCCTGGTCGAGGTGCAGGTGCGAACCCGCGGACAGGATCTTTGGGCCAACGCGATCGAGGAGGCAGGACGGCAGACCGGCGTCCAGTTCAAGTTCGGTGAGGGGCCCGAGAACGAGCGGGCTGTGTTCACCAGCGTTGCCGCGTTGATTGCCCACGTCGAGGAGGGAAAGCTTTCCACCGCCGAACTCTTGACCGCAGGCGCGATCGGAGCTGCGATCATTGCGCTATCGAAACGGCGAGAGCGAGAGACCAAATGAATCCCATCGACGAGATCAAGCACTTCCTAGTCACGCGCAACGTCGCGTCTGGGCGCACGACCGTCAAGGCGTTCGGCAGCGACTATGAGGCGGCACAGGTCGCCTACGGCGCGGCCGAGCGGGAGGCCGCCGGGCGGCGGGATCTCGATGTCGTGCTTCTCAGCGCGGACTCGCTGGAGACGATCAAGCGGACGCACTCCAGCTACTTCAAGTCGAACCTCATGAGCGAGCTGCTCCCCGCTTAGAGCTCTCGCTCAGAAGTTCGGCTACGTATTCGGCAGACGGACATGCTCGCTCTTGACGGCCAGCAGGCGCCCCGCCGGTGCCGAGACCGAGGGCCGCTTGTCGTCCATAGCACGCGTCCCGTCTCCGGCCGACGACGTGCCTGCTTTTGGCGAATCGGAGGTGCGCGGCGCCGCGCGGGCCGAGTCTCGCTTTCACTTCCGCACGGGTATCACGAGCGTGGTGCCGTGGCTGGTTGTGTCCGGCACCGGTCGTCCTCCGCCGGCCTATCGGCCGCGGCCGGACGGCCCCTTTTGTTGCTGAGCAGCGACGTAGTCCGGTGATCGAGCTGACGCGCGCGTCCACGCGATACGGATGGCGCAGCGACTCGCCGGGGGCCCGCTCCGTCTGGACGGAAAGCGAGGTCGGTGCCGCTACACGTTGGCCGATCAGCTCAAATATCGAGGCTACGCGCGAAGCGCTGCCACCAGCGCTTCCAGCGCCCCGCGGTTATCCGCGATCCACTCCCGAACGTCGGGCTGGGCAAATGGGTCGGTTTCCTTCGCGCCGGGATACTCAGCGAGCAGGCCCCTCTCGACAATCACCGCGAACAGTGTCGCGTCTACATCGTGGGATCGGCCGGCCAGACCAATCTTCGTCCCATACGTGAAGGTCGGCGTCGTGATCGCGACTTCCCAACTCTGAATCGGCCCTGCGTCAGTCATTACCTCCGGCATCTCGCGGTCATGCTCGACCCGGATGGTGCTGTCGTCGAGGCTGCGCTCCATGATCGAACAGCCTACTTAGTCGCTTCCGTGTCCGCAGCATGAACGTATTCCAGCCCTAGGTTGAAGGGAGGCCGCTTGCCGCTCGAGCTCGCCGCGCGTTATCTAGACCGCGGTCTCGCGGGGGGATTCCTGGATCTCGTCGGCGGACGGAGCTGGCGGATACGCACGTGCCAACGTCTCGGCAATGCCCCGGAGAGACCGCGCCATGCCGTCCTCGGGTGTGCCGAATATCCGCGGACTACGTGACAATTGTTCTCTGAACTCCTGCGCCGCGGTCGTCCTTGCAAGCTCGGCCATGGCGTCGGCCTGTCGGTTCAGCGCGTCGCTCTGATACCTGCTCGCCCTCATCTGCTTGAACGCGACGAAGGCGAGCACGCCCGTCGTAATCGCGGCTAGCACCGCGGCAAGAGCAGCAACCCACGCAGCGGTGGCAGCAGCCGTAGCAATCACAGAGCGTTCGGCTTTCCGGCCTCCTTGAGCGCGGCGGACAGCTCGAACATCACCATCGCGACACTGAGGACGACTCGGCTCGCGTCGTGCCATGTGACCGAGTCGCCCTCCTTCTGCGCGCCATGCTCCTGGCGCTGGACCACGTTCATCGTCGCCTCGGAGTAATCGCCCAAGGCCTTCAACAGGTTCGCTCGGGCCTCACCGAGCACAGGCAACTTCATCGCGATCACGGCGCCTATGCGACGGTTCACCTTTGCTGGATCGGGGTCGGGGTCATCGGGCTTGTAGCGCTCGACCACTTCGGTCGCGAACGCCTGCATCGCCTCACGCGCCTTGTGGCCGACTGTCGTCAGCTCCTGCTCAGAGTCCGCGCCCCACAGGAGCGCCTGGGCCTGCGCCCAAAGCTCACCCGCCCGCGGGTAAGCCGCGGCGAAGGTGCCACCCTCGAGATACCGTCGCACCTCTCGTTCGGCGCTCTCGGCAGGCGCCTCCTCGTGCACGCGCTGGTCGGCGTATCGCTTGCGCCCCGCAGGCGTGATCACGTACTCGTTCGAGTTGCGATGGTTGCGGATCAGTCCGGCGAGCCGAAGCTCGTCGAGGTCGAATTGGGCGACATTGCGCTGCGAGGCGCTCGGCCCTTGAAGGACTTCCCCCTCGCTCAGACCGCTGAACAGGAACCAAAAGCGCATGTCGCGAGGGAAGTCGCCTGGCAGCGCACGCTCCTCCTCGATCATTCGCTCAGGAGCTGCACCTGCTCGGGCTCGAGTTCGTGCTCCACGGCGGCAGTCTAGCCAGCTTTTGCACGCCTCTGACGGCGATCCTGGAGGCGCCTTTCAGACACGATGCGCGCGGCCTCGCGGTCGAGGATGGCGCTGAGTGGCGGCTACTCGTCGAGCCGGAAAATGACCGCGCGGGAAGGCATCCCCTGGCCCGGCTGGACATGGTGCTCGTCGCGCCACTGCTGTTCTGCTTGGCCGAGTGCTGCTTCGGGGCCTGACGCCTCGATCTCGTAGCCCCAGCCTCCGGAGTGGGCTCGCCTGGTGCCAGCGGCTGAGGCGGCCCGTAGTCCAGAGTGATACGAAACCGATTGCCGACCACGTCCATGGAGGCGATATCTGCGGCGCGGATTGTCCTTCCGCCAATCGTGATCTCGCGCTTCGGTGGCCCGAACGTCGCTTCCTCAAGCGGAGTCGCGTCAGGGAGCGCGGCCGTGGAGGCATCCTCATCGGTGGCGGTACAGAAGCCTTCGACAGTCTCGCCGTCGAACAGGACCGCGCGCAGTCGCCGGTCTTTCAGGCTGGCTCGTGCTCGTCGTCGTCCACCACTTCGGCATCTGGCACTTCCTCAGCCTGGGGTCCGCTCTCGATTTGGAGCGGGGCAGCCTTCTGCACGACATGCACGTGGGCGGGGGTCAGCTCGCGTGCGTACCCCTCCCACTCCTTTAGGGCGGGCTCTATCTGAACTGGCGCCGTAAAGATCGTCCAAGCGACGCCTGCAATTGCGGCCACGCGCTTGAGGCTAGGGGCCGCCCACGACGTCTGATCGGTCGCCCTTGCGGTATCCACTGCGCCCATGAGCGCTTCGGTCGCGTGCTTCACAGCCGCTGGACCTCCGAGGCGGATGTGCCTCAACGCCGTCTCGACATCAGACAGGCGCTGGACGATTAGATGCGCGACCTCTTGGGGCAGATCATCGGCGCTGACCTCCTCAATCGTGGCCTGAAGGAGGTCCGACAGCGTGTTGCGCTCGCCTTCACTCGGAATGACTCCATCTGAGGCGTCTGCGGCCATGCCATCCACGATCCCCCCGAGCGCAAGGTACGACTGGTCGCTTGGCAGGATGGATTTGACTGGCTGATTGAAGGGCTGTGCCAGCGGAAACGTTGCTGTAAGCCACTCCTGCCTGTACTGGGCAACGACTGCGGCCTGTCGCTCGCGGCCCTCGCCCTGCACAGCCTGGTCGAGCTGCGGAACGAGCTGCGCCACGACTCCGATGTTCTCACCGACGCGGTCGGCTGGGACACCGAGGATTTTTTCCCAGGCTGCTGAGATCGCCTCATCCTGCATCGATCGGAGTTCTCCGATCAGCATGTAGAGCCGTCCCGCTGGGTTGTTGGCGATGTCCACGCAGTACGCAAGATATAGCGGGGCAGCGGGTGGGCGGCGTCGGCCATGTGCCTGCTCCGGCGCGAGAGCGGAAGCGCGGCTTTGCGGGCCGTCTCCGGTCGGCACGTCTATGGCGCGGGCCGCCGATCCCGACCCCGGTCCCGCTGGGATCAGCCAGCGGCTAGACAGCCATGCGGATCTGATCCCTCGATGTGTAAAGACCGGACCCGACCCCCGTCGTTCCCGCTTTCCACCGCGAGCAGGCGCGGCCAGCCTCGCGATCAGGCTCCCGAGCTGGACGACAACCAGCGCTGTGTCTCGGCACCGGCCGGGTGCCTGCTGGCCGCCAAGAGCGAGCGTGTCCGTCTGCCGAATACGTCGCCGAACTTCCGAGCCAGAGCACTTAAGAACCTCGCGTGGGGCACCCTCCAGCTTGCCGGCGTGATCGCCTGATCGTCAACTGCGTTCGGTCAGGACCGTTTCGATTTGCTCGCGAATGTAGAGCCTGCGTCTGCCGATCTTTACGCTCGGCAAGATGCCGCGGCGTGCCCAGTCCTCGACAGTCGAGACTGGCGCGTGCAGCAAGCCGGCGACTTCGCGCGCCAGCATCACGTCGTCGGCCGTCAGCCGTCTGGGGCGTGGCTGAGCGTCGAGCCTGGACCCTACGCCGCCGTCCGGTGGTCCGGGCCGGCCGTCTCCTGCTTTGGCGTGTGAGCTGGTCTGTCTCACACGTGTATAGACCCTAAAGGCGGGCAACCGGCCAGCGAGTTTGACCCGCGCCCGGTGAGCTCGCTACCGCACACGGACAAGGAGGCGGAGCCGACGCCTCCGGTGCCAGTAGCGGCGGCCACCTGGCCGCAACCACTCCCCGACGCCGGCGTCGCCTCTATGTCTCGCGCACCCTCAGCCTGCGATACAGGCGTGCCCCTCGGTGCCTGTTTCATCTCTCCGCAGACGTTCAGTGCCACTCGTCGGGGGCTACGCCTGGCGTCCACTCCTTGGTCACTCCGCCGCCTGCCTGCTTGAGCCTGTGCCCAAACTCAACGACGTTGAGCTGGAAGTCCAACTCGTCACGGGGATCGCGGCCTCCGTCGTCGAGCATCTGACGCCAGTGGGCGAGGGCGCAAAGCGTCTCGACCTGTGATTCATCGGTCCACCAACCTTGTTTGAGTCCTGTCAGCTCGTCGGGATACCGTCCACACAGCGCGAGGATCGAGCCCCACATGAAGCGGCGCCATTCACGGTCGCCGCCGTAGGGCTCTAGCCACGGCGCCCGCGTGATCGCAAGCTCGTCCGCTGGCGCGCTTGCCTTCCCGCGCGCTGCGGCGGCGAGCTTCCCGAGTCCATCGCAGACCATCTGGCCCGCGACACGTGCGACCGGCTGCCCGGACGCTGCCGCCAGCTCGTCCAAGCGTGCGGCTATGTCGTCGGAAAGCGTGATCTTGATTCGACTGCTCATTGCGGAAACCTCCGAGTTCGACATTGAGGGCCTTCTGGTCCCCCTTCTGCCGGTTACTGACCCCAAGTCCGCGAGACCGGCCGACGAATTCGAGGCCCACTTTAGGGTCCGCTCGGACCCGTGCATCTAGTCTGTTTGGGAGAAGTGGGGACCGCTCGCGATAGAGGGAGCCGGGGCGCGTGTGGGACTCGGCGGAGCGGTACCGTTGCTGGCGATGAGCGCGCAGCGCGAGTTTGACGTGGTGATCGTGACCGAGCCGGAGGGCGGCTACAGCGTGTTCGTGCCCGAGCTGCCGAGCGTCGCAACGCAGGGCGAGACGATCGAGGAAGCGCGCGCGAACGCGCAGGAGGCGATCGAGGCGTATCTCGAAGTCATGGACGAGGATGGCCTTCCCATTCCCACCGTGCACCGCGACCGCGTAGCGGTCCACGCCGCGTGAGCCAGGCCGCAGACTCGCTATGCCCCCTCGCGGTCCTCGTTGTCCTCGGGGATCAACGCGGATAGTCCGACGCCCAGGCCGCGAGACAATGCGACCAGCACGTCAAATCTCGGGTCCGTCAAGCCGACCTCCAGCTTGGCTACTCGTGTCGGGCTGATGCTGCTTCTCTCAGCCAAATCAGCGACGGTCAGCCGCTGTTGCTGGCGCACCAGCCTTAGCTGTTCGCCGAAGCGGATCAGCTCTGTTCGGTTGTCCATGTGTTCCTCCTGTGGGTAGTTGTGGGCGAGGCGCCAGGCAGTAGCCGACGCCCCAGATCGAGGACACCCAGCCGATCGCGCCCGCCTCGGCGAGCTTGCGGCGCAGCCGCGAGGCGTGCGAGTCGACCGTCCGGGTCGTGTCCTGGGGCGGGTATCCCCACACATGCCGCAATAGCTCGCCCTTCGGGATGACGCTCGTAGGTTCACGCGCCAGGTAGAGCAGCAGCGCGTACTCGCGTCGGCGCAGCTCCACCGGCGTCGAGCCATAGATCACCGTCCGCGTCGCCGTGTGGATCGTCAGCGCCCCGTAGCGGATCACCGGCAGCGTCTCGCCGGTCGGCCGGCGCAGAAGCGCTCGCACTCGCGCAAGCAGCTCCGCGTACACAAACGGCACGCGGATCACGTCGTCCGCACCAGCCTCGAACGCGCGCAACGTGTCCGTGGCATCGCTGCGCGTGCTGATCCAAAGGACACGAGCACCGGAACCCGCGAGCCCACCCCCTCGCAGGGCACGTAGAGCGCCGAGCCCTGCGCCACGCTTCGACGCACGGCCAAAGACGATCAGATCGACCTCGCCGACTGACGCGGGATCGCTGACCAACCGTGTGTCGAAGCCGTCAAGCGCCAACTCGTCCGCCAGCGCTTCGTTTTCGCTCTCCTGGCCGTAGATCACTACGACCGGGGGCACAGCTCGCGGGATATCCTCCAGCTGCATGGGAAGGTACGTCCTTTCCGTGCCACGCCCCCGGCTGTTGACGCAGCGCGGGGGCACTTGATGTTGCAGCTAAAGCATAACGCTTACGCGCAAGGTGGTACGAGCATGGACGTAAGCGGTTGCGCCTGCGAGGCTGCTACCGATGCCACCGCCGCTGCCACCGGACCCTGCGCTCGGGCTGGCAATCAAGAAGCTGCGCGAGGCCCGCAGCTTGACGCAAGAAGAACTCGCCAGCCGAGCCGGCACGACGGTCGGGACCGTCAGCCGCCTGGAGGCAGCCAAAAGCGCACCAGCATGGGCCACCGTCATGCAGATCAGCGACGCGCTTGGCGTGTCGCTTACGGAACTAGCGAAGGCCGTCGAGAAGGCCCGGCGAAGCCCAGGAGAGGGCTGATGCGTGAGAGGGATCGCGGAGTCGCAATCCGCAGAAGCTCGGGCGCTGCTTGTCGTCCAATGGGGCCCAGCCGGACATAGCTGATCGCGGCTCTGCAACGTGCTCGTAAGCAGGGAGTGCCGGTGAAAGCTCTTTCTTGCCGCACTTTCCAGAAACACGAATCCGCCGAACCCAGGGCCAGATCAGTTCGGCCTACACTGAACTCGATGGACGACCTGAATCTTAGGAGTGAGAAGTTTGAGGCGGCGTGCGATTGCGGCAGCAGCGTGTCGCGCACCATCGGCCAGTGGCAACGGCAACCCACGGCGGAGTGTTCCGAGTGTGGCACGACGCTCAAGGTTGATGTCAGCGACGTGGATAGGAGCGTGCGCGCGGTTGACCGGGGTCTCGCAGACCTCGACCGCCGGATACGCAAACTCGGCAGCTAGCCAGAGCGTCTCTGGCCCTCGCTGCCAGTCCGTTAGGCGCCCACGAGCTACAGCGGCTTTTACTCGTCAAGCTCTCGGAGCATTGTTACTTTCCACGCCCCGGCTGCGTCTATGGGGATGTAGGCGATTCCGAGCGCGTCGGACGGTAGCTCTACGCCCTCCCCGTAAAGGACCGCGACACGTTCCCGGCCGAGCCGTCCATAGAAGAACCCCATCTCAAGCACGACGTTCTGGCGAGCGCGCGGCTGAAGGTGTTCCTTGGAGGTACCACCCACATCGTCGGCGGTGAGCAGAATCACGGCCCAGCCGGCCTCGGCAGCGTGCCGTTCGAACTTCTCGATGATTGTTTGGCCCTTGTTCGCCTGCTCGTGAAGGATCACGGCCTTCCGCCCCACTTGCTCGATCGTGCGAGCAACCTGTTCGCGAATCACTTCGTCGTGTCCGTGAACGACGAAGACACCTGTAGGCACTGGGCTCTCCTTTCGCTCCGCTGCCGGGCCCGGCAGCTCGTCTGCAAGATCAAGCCGTTCGACCAGCGACTGGAGTACGTTCAGTGAAGATGCATGTCGTTCTAGTGCTCGTTCCGCTTCGACGTGCCACGGCGTACCGACCGCCACCATGAAGATCCGGTCCGAGTCCTCAAGCTCTTTCCACTCTTTGGAGCCTCCGCCGTAGACGACATCCAGCACCTCCAGACTCAGCCGCTTCCATCGTTCTTTGTCGTGGATCCATCCGGTGTAAGCAGCGTCGGAGTTGATCTCCTTCGCCAGGCGATCTCCCAGAGATCGCCCATCTTCGATGCGCTGAGCGAGGAGATCCTGGGCACGTTGTCGTGGGACGCGAAGCATGACCATGTGACGTAGCAGCGTAACGTCCGATTGTCCGTACTGGAGGAGTTGGATGCCTGCTTCGTTGTCGGTGGAGCTTGCTGCGATCGTGATCGCGTGCGATAAAGGCAGCCTGCTAGCGCCCCGATATGGTCCTCTCGTGCCCGCGCAATCCCTTACGTTCGATGCCGCGAAAGACCTGATGAACATGATGATCGCCCGGTCCGAAGGCAGCGAGGTCAAGGCACGCGATTTTGAGGCGGCTCGCACGGCGGTGCTCGCCGACCCCACGGGGAGGAAGCTCGCGCCGGAGTGCGTCCGGATATGTCGAGATCCGAAGCAAGTATGGGCGTACGTCAAGTCGCGCGATCCCGAGCTTCCCACCTACGCGTCGCGGCGCGGCTTCTTCGCGGACGAGTTCGAGGCGCTTCTGAGCGGGTTGGAGCGCTTCGAGGCGGCTCCGCTTGACCCGCTGCTCGATGATCCGCTCGCCAACCTCGACTCAGGCGCGGTCGAGTCTGCATGGGCGAAGGCACTTGAGCGGCGCACAACCGACCCGGAGGGCGCGATTACAGCCGCACGAACACTGCTGGAGTCGGTCTGCAAGACGATCTTGGACGATGCGGGCGAGCCTTACAACGCGCGCGATGATCTCCCGAAGCTGTACCGGAAGGCGGCCGGGTCGCTGACGCTGGCTCCCAGCGAATATTCAGATGAACAAATCAGGCGCATCCTCGGCGGGGCGACCTCCGTCGTGGAGGGCATCGGAGGACTTCGCAATGAGCACGGCGATGCCCACGGCAAGGGCCGGACCGCCTACCTCTTGTCCGATCGGCACGCCTCCCTCGCTGTCAACATGGCTGGAACGATGGCCCTCTTCCTCATGCAGACAGCCGAAGCACGGCAGGCTGACTGACAAGCCGCAGGGCGAGGCCACGGGCGGGGTGCTGGTGTTTACCAGCGACGGCTATCTCGCGTAGCTTGAGGCATACGCCCACGGGAACAAGCCAATCAGCCCCTCCCACCGGTCGACCGGCTACTGCTCACAGCCGTCACCCGTTAGCGTCACCACACGCG
Source organism: uncultured Solirubrobacteraceae bacterium (assembly GCA_963735705.1). Lineage (GTDB taxonomy): Bacteria > Actinomycetota > Thermoleophilia > Solirubrobacterales > Solirubrobacteraceae > Palsa-744. The sequence continues at coordinate 80,783 of CAVTLZ010000006.1, read as the reverse complement.
CGTGGACCGGCGACTGTTGCTTCGCTGCCGATTGCAGCAGCCGCACCCAGCTCCCCGAGGACTCCCACTCGGGACGATGAGCAGCACCGTGGGCAGCTCCCGTGACGCGCTTTGCGCGCGAGTGGCACGCAGTCACACGCGATTGGGTCGGCGCGACGATCTCGGGTGGCTCTTGTGTCCGATCGCGCTGAATGTTCTGGCGCTCATGGAGCGATCCTCAGATGACTTGCGCGGTCAGCGCGATCAGATGGACCCGCAGACTGTCGCGAATCCGAGACCATCCACGGTGCGGTGCAGCAGCCCCGCGCGCTGCAAGGGCAGGCGACGACGCCCGGCGCCGTACGTATTCGCCCACCCTCAAGCCGTTCGATTGGTACCCATCTGTGGTACCCACACCGCATCTGCCTTCTTAGGCCCATGATCTAGGGGCGCAAATCCCTGCAAATCATGGCATTTCGCGAACGCGCCCGAGAGGATTCGAACCTCTGACCTTCGGTTCCGTAGACCGACGCTCTATCCAGCTGAGCTACGGGCGCAGAGCGTCGTAGTCTACCGCCGGCCCGCCGCCTCGCCCCAGACGGTCGCCACGAGCGACCGTGGGCCGCCCCGGTCGCGGTGCTCGCACACGTAGATGCCCTGCCACGTCCCGAGGGCCAGCCCGCCGCCGCTGATGGGCAGCGTCAGCGAGGGCCCCAGCAGCGATGCCTTGATGTGCGCGGGCATGTCGTCGCTGCCCTCCAGCGTGTGCGTCCACAGCGCGCTGCGCTCCGGCACCGCGTCGTCGAACCACGCCTCGAAGTCGCGGCGCACGTCCGGGCTGGCGTTCTCGTTGAGCGTCAGCGACGCCGAGGTGTGGCGGATCAGCAGATGCAGCAGGCCGACCTCGACGTCGCGCACCTCGGGCAGCGCCGAGAGCACCTCGCGGGTGACGAGATGGAAGCCGCGCGACAGCGGCTCGAGCGTCAGCTCACGCTGCAGCCACATGCGTTGAGCCTAGATGGTCGATTCGCCAACGGACAGCCGTCGCTCGATCGCCGCGCGAGCGCGAGCGAAGGCGCGCTCGTCCGCCAGCAGCCGCGAGCACGCATTCGCGCCGAGACCCAGCGAATAGATCTCGAACGCGAGCTCAGCCGCATCCTCGACGCCCGCGATCGCAGCCTGGCGCTCGAGCTCGCCCAGCCAGCCGGCGACGCCGGCGCGCACGACGTCGCGCACCGGCCCCGGACGGTCGTCGAACTCCGCCGCCGCCGCCGCCCAGAAGCAGCCGCCCGCGAACACCTTGCGCTGCAGGTAGTCGAGGTAACGCTCGCAGTACGCGCGCAGGCGCGGATACCCCTCCTGCTCGGGCTGCGCGGGAGCGACGACCTCGCCGAAGAAGCGCGCCGCCGCCGCGTCGATCGTCGCCAGCTGCAGCTCCTCCTTCGAGCCGAAGTGCGCGAACAGGCCGCTCTTGCTCATCCGCAGCTCGCTCGCCAGCCCGCCGATCGTCAGCCCCTCCAGGCCCTCTGCCGAGGCGAGGTCGACCGCGCGCTCGAGGATCGCCGCCCTGGTGCTAGCCGCCTTCGTCGCCATCCGCCTTCATTGTAACGCACGAACGTTCGTGCTATTAATGCGGACCCCGCCCGGCCGCCCCGATCGGCCAGCAGCGGTCAACCGAGCAACAGGAGGCGAGATGTCGGACTTCACCGTCACCCCCATCGACGACATGGAGGCGGTCGTGTTCGGCTCGTTCAAGCGAGCCCGCGCGTCACTCGGCGTCGAGTCCTTTGGCATGCAGGTGCTCGACCTGCCACCCAACGCCAGTCAATACCCCGAGCACGACGAGACCAACAGCGGCCAGGAGGAGGTGTTCGTCGTGCTGCGCGGCTCCGGCGAGATCGAGATCGACGGCGAGCGCCACACGCTGGACACCGACACGATGGTCCGCGTCGGGCCGCAGCCCAAGCGCAAGCTCTGGCCTGGCGAGGACGGCATGCGCGTGCTCGCGCTCGGCGGCTGCCCTGGCCAGCCCTACGAGGCGCCCGAAGTCACCAAGCTCGGCGCGCCCGACCCGGGGCTGCCGCAGTAGGGCCCGACTGCGCATCGGAGAGTCTCCGCCGGGATCCCGCGTCCCTGAGTCGGATCCCGGCCTCCGCCGGCAGCGCTCGCGGAGGACCGGACGCAACTATCAAGTCGTCCAGGTGTTTGATTTGGTGGGATTGGTCGTGGCTGCACCGCCTCGGAGCCCACTTGCAACCGGGACGGATCCGTCGATCGACGCAGGAGGGAATCCGATGCGCAGAGCACTCGCCTTTATCGCCACCGTGGTGGTCGCGCTGTTCGCCCTGACGGGCTTGGCCGTGGCGCTGCCGACGGTCAAATTCAAAGCCACGGCCGTTCCCATCCCCCACTTCCCCGGCACCGGCGACATCCTCGGCGCGGGCGCGGCCGTGCAGGCGGAATACCAGATCGAAGGCACCGAATACCAGGGCTCGCCGCCGCCGATCATCGGCGTCAACTTCTACCTCCCCAAGGGCTCCAAGCTGCACACGAGCGGCTTCCCGACCTGCTCGAAGACGACGCTCGAACAGTTCGGGCCCGTCCAGTGCCGCAAAGGCTCGGCGGCCGGCCCGATCGGCAAAGTGCAGGGCTATGTCACACTCGGAGGCGAACGGGTCGAAGAGGGGCTGGAACTGTCGTCCTTCTACGCCCCCGGCGGCGGCTTCGAGTTCTTCAGCAAGGGCTCCTCGCCGGTGTCGATCGAAATCATCTCCAACGGCCACTACGTTCACCTCGGCGGCGCCGGCGGCTACGGTCCGGAGCTCGAGACCGAAGTCCCGCTCGTCATGAGCCTGCCGGGCGCGCCGTACGCATCGGTCAAGTCGATCACCGTCAAGGCCGGCTCCGCCTACACGACCGGCAAGGGCAAGCACAAGCAGACGATCTACTACGGGCGGGTCCCGACGAAGTGCCCCAAGGGCGGCTTCCCGATCAAGACGGAAGTGATCTTCGCCGAAAACGGTGAACTGAGCAAACCGGAGACGGTGACCAAGACGTACAAGTCCCCCTGTCCGCGCAAGCACCGCTGACCTCAAAGCAGCGACATGGCCGCGATCAATCGCGCCGCAGGGCCGCGCCCGCCCTGCGGCGCTTGAGCCGGCTCGCGAGGTAGACGACCAGCAGAGCCGCGACCGCGATCGCCAGGTAAGCCTCGTAGCGCGTGGCCCGCGACCTCCATCTCGTGATGGGACCGGCAGCGCGAGGGACCTCTGTGCAATTCCGCGTTCTCATCGATGGACAGCCGCCATGGCGCTCACGGGAGGCGCTCAGGTGTACGTGTTCACCTTTGGCTAGTGCGTCGCCGAAGGAGAAGAGCGCCTGCTCGACCTGCACCGGCAGATACAGGGTCGCCCCGCGCCCGAGCTGGCGGATGTCCATGTTCCCACCGAACGTGCCGGGCGGAACCACCGCCGGCGCACTGGTTCGCGACGCGTGCGCGAACCGGCCTCGGGATCGCGAGGACCTCGCGTTCGCGGATCGACCAGGTGTCACATGTCCCCTCCGGGGTTGACACATGCGACTGCCTGGTCCAACGCATTGCCGCCGGTCGCGCTCGGTAGTTCTACGTTGACAGCCGCGTGAGCGGGTCGTACACTTGACGATCGCGGCGCAGACCATCTCTCACGATTGGGGGGCCGCCCAATGTCGTTGTCCACCGGTGAGCGTGAGCTTGCAGCGCTCGCCGGGCTGCCTCAGCTGTTTGGACGGGAGCGTGAGCTCGCCTCAATCGGTGAGCTGTTCGAACGCATTGGCGTACGTGGTCAATCGCTTCTGATCCGAGGCGAGACGGGGATAGGCAAGTCGGCGCTGCTCGACGAGGCCAAGGCCCGGGCGAACGAGCTGGGGATGCAGGTGCTCAGCACCTCCGGGGCGCCCTTTGAGACGCAGATGCCGTTCGCCGGCCTGCACCACCTCCTGCGTCCGATGCTGCATGATCTCGACGCGCTCCCCGAGCGCCAGCGCGAGGCCATCTCGGTCGCGCTCGGGGTGAGCGACGGGCCGGCGCCGGACATCTTCCTGGTCGCACTGGCAGCGCTGGACCTACTTGCAGACCGAGCGGGTGTGGCGCCCCTGCTCGTGGTCGTCGAGGATGCTCATTGGCTCGACGTCGCCACCTGCGATGTCCTCGGGTTCATCGCGCGTCGCGTGGACATGGAGCCGATCATCGTCCTGTTCGCGGCACGCGACGGTGTCGCCACCGATCTCGAAGAGGCCGGCGTGCCGGAGCTGCGCCTCGACGCGCTGGACGACGAGAGCGCCGGCAGGCTGATGGCCGAGTGCGCTCCCGAACTTGGTTTCGAGGCCCGGCGGCGGTTGCTGAGCGAAGCCGAAGGCAACCCGCTCGCACTGGTCGAGTTCGCTCGCGCCGTCGACTCCGACCAGTTCGCGACGCTGCCGACGATGGTCCCACTACCGATCACAGAGCGATTGGAGCGCGCCTTTGCAAGCCGTGTGTCCGCGCTTGCACCCGCAACGCGATCGCTGCTCTTGGTCGCGGCGCTGGACGAGGGCGCGGACCTACACGAGATCCTCGCCGCCGCCTCATCGCTCGAGCGCCGCCCGGTGACCGTCGATGACATCGTTCCGGCCGAAGCGGCCGCCCTGGTCTCGGTGACCCGTCAGACGTTTCGCTTTCGCCACCCGCTCGCGCGCGCCGCGATCTACCAGTCCGCCGCGATCTCCGAAAGGCAGATGGTCCACAGAGCGCTCGCGGAAACCCACGCCGCCGATCTCGACCGCAACGTCTGGCACAGAGCGGCGGCATTGAACAGCCCGGACGAGCAGATCGCCGCCGATCTCGAGGCCGCGGCCGAGCGGGCGCTGCGTCGGGGCGCGCCCGCAGCCGCGGCGGCGGCGCTCGAGCGGGGCGCGCAGCTCAGCGGCGATCCGCCATCCAGCCGCGGCCGTCTGCTCGTACGAGCCGCCGAGCTGGAGCTCGAGCTCGGACGCTCCGAGCTCGCCCGCAGACTGCTGGCGGAGGCGAGACCGCTCCCACTGGAACAGAGCGAGCGAACGAGGTTGACGTTCCTGCGCGAGACCGCCGATCAACACAGCTGGTCAGGGGCAGCCAGGGTGGCGGCGTTTGCCAAGATCGCAAACCGGACGGCTGGTCCGGACGGCTCCGCGCTTGCCCTGAAGTCGCTGTTGACGGTCGCCATGGGCTGCTGGTGGGGAAACCCGACACAGGCGACACGCGACCTGGTGGTCGCAGCCGCGGAGCGCCTGGACGTCGCCGAGGACGATCCCGCGCTGCTCGCGATTCTCGCCAAGGCGGATCCGGTGCGGCGGGGCGCGCTCGTCATCGAGCGGATCTCGCGAATGACACCGGACGCGACCGGCGACCCGGCGGCCCTGCATCTCGTTGGCGCCGCAGCGAACGCCGTGTGGGCGTTCGACCTGGCGTTGGGCTTCCTGGGAAGTGCGGTGGACGGCTTGCGCGCACAGGGCCGCCTGGGACTGCTGGCCCAGGCGCTCGTGGCCCAGTCGTGGGCAGCCCTGCATCTCGCTAAGGAGACGCTCGCGGTCTCCGCCGCCGACGAAGGCGCCAGGCTTGCGCGCGAGACCGGCCAGCCGCGGTGGGCGCTATCGGCCGATCTGGCGAGAGCTACAGTCGCCGGCGAGCGCGGCGACTGTGAGACCGTGAGCGCGGTCGCGTCCCAGGCCGAAGCGGAGCTGCTGCCGGTCGGAGCCCAGGCGATGCTCTCACTCGTTCAGTTCGCCCGCGGCCGCTGCGCCGTCGCACACCAGCACTACGAAGAAGGCTTCGAACACCTCAAGCGGATGCTCGACCCGAGCGACGTCTCCTACCACCCGTTCGTCGGCGCTTGGGGGCTCTCCGACCTGGTCGAGGCCGCCGCTCACTGCGGCAAGACCGACGAGGCTGAGCTTTACCTGCAGGAGCTCCAGTCGCTGGCCGGCGAGACCTCCGGACCGTTCCTGCGCGCGACGCTCGGCTATGCCAGGCCGTTCCTCGCCCCAGACGACCAGGCCGAGGATCTCTACCTGGCGGCCCTCAGCACCGACCTGTCCAACTGGCCCTGCTACCGAGGGCGCCTGCTGCTCAACTACGGGCGCTGGCTTCGCCGCCAGCGCCGCGTCGCCGAGTCACGGGGGCCGCTCAGAGCAGCGCGTGACAGCTTCGACGCCCTGGCTTTCGGTGGCCTGGCCGAGAGCGCCCGGCACGAGCTGCGCGCGTCGGGTGAGACGAGCAACGGTCGCACCCCCGATGCGCGAGATCAGCTGACTCCCCAGGAGCTTCAGATCGCGCAACTGGCCGCCGCCGGGTTGAGCAACCGCGAAATCGGCCAGAAGCTGTACCTCTCCCACCGCACCGTCGGCTCGCACCTCTACCGGATCTTCCCCAAGCTCGGCATCGCCTCGCGCGCGGAGCTCGCCGGCGCCCTTCCGGACACCGCGCTATCCGCTTCCTAGCCGCCCAAGCGCAGTCGCAACTGCAGTCGCCTGACGGACGCGACGCGCGGGCCGCTCACGTAGTTTTTACGGTTCGGGGCACCGGCTGAGATGGAAGGTCAAGCGCGACGATGAGCGGTCTACGGGAATTGGCGGTCAACGCCAGCGGCGGGGGGCAGCCCTCCGAACGCTCGAGACCCATCTCCGGGCCGCTCACCGCCAGGTCTGAGCGACCGGCTGATGTGAAGCGCACGGTCGATGCTCGGGAGCAGCGCCCGAAGTCCACGCCGGCCCAGCAGCCGGGACAAGCGGTCGCCGGTGCGGGATTGCGTGGCCGGCACGAGGAGTGCGAGGCCCTCGATCGGCTGTTGGCGTGCGTGCGGGCGGGCGAGAGCCAGGTGCTGGTCGTCCGCGGCGAGGCGGGAATGGGCAAGACGGTGCTGCTGCAATATCTGGTTGGACGGGCGTCGGGATGTCGGGTTGCACGAGCGGCGGGCGTCGAGTCCGAGATGGAGCTCGCGTTCGCGGGGCTGCATCAGCTCTCCGCACCGTTCCTGGACCGGCTCGAGCGTCTCCCCGACCCCCAGCGCGATGCCCTGGCCACGGCGTTCGGCCTGAGCGCCGGGGAGCCGCCCGATCGCTTCCTGGTCGGGCTGGCGGTGATCAGCCTGCTCGCCGACGTGGCCGAGGAGGCGCCACTGGTCTGTCTCGTCGACGACGCGCATTGGCTCGACCAGGTCTCCGCGCAGACGCTCGCGTTCGTTGCGCGCCGCCTGTTGGCGGAGCGTGTCGCGTTGGTGTTCGCGGTGCGCGAGCCCAGCAGCGCACACGAGTTGGTGGGACTGCAGGAGCTTGTGGTCCAGGGGCTGAGCGACGACGATGCGTGCGCCCTGTTGGATTCGGCGACCAGCGGGCCGGTGGATGAGCGCGTGCGCGAGCGGATCGTGGCCGAGACGCGCGGCAACCCGCTCGCGTTGCTGGAGATGCCGCGTGGGCTGACGGCGGCAGAGCTGGCGTTCGGGTTTGGGCTGCCCGACTCGATGCCGATGGCCGGCCGCATCGAAGAGGGGTTTCTCCGGCGGCTCGAGCCGCTTCCGGCGCAAGCCCGGCGACTGCTGCTGGCGGCGGCGGTCGAGCCGGTGGGCGACCTGGCGTTGTTGTGGCGGGCCGCCGAGCGACTCGGGGTCGGCGCCGACGCCGCGGCCGACGCCGAGGCGGCGGGGCTGATCGAGCTCGGCGCGCGGGTCCGCTTCCGCCATCCGCTGGTGCGCTCGGCGGCCTGTCGGGCGGCTGACGTGGGAGAGCTGCAGGAGGTGCACCGCGCGCTCGGCGAGGTGACCGACGCGGATCTCGATCCCGACCGGCGAGCTTGGCACCGAGCGCACGCGGCTGTGGGGCCGGATGAGGAGGTGGCAGGCGAACTGGAGCGCTCGGCCGACCGCGCGCAGACGCGCGGGGGCCTGGCCGCGGCGGCGGCGCTGCTCGAGGAGGCCGCGCGGCTGACGCTTGACCCGGCGCGCCGGGCCCAGCGCGCCCTCGCCGCCGCACAGGCCAAGCACGAAGCCGGCGCGCCCGACGCCGCCCTGGCACTGCTCGCGATGGCGCAGGCGGGGCCGTTCGACGCGTTGCAGCACGCGCGGGTGGACCTGCTGCGCGCGGAGATAGCGTTCGCCTCCAGGAGGGGCAACGATGCTCCGCCGCTCCTGCTCAAGGCCGGCAGACAGCTCGAGCCGCTGGATATCGGGCTCGCCCGCGAGACCTATCTGGACGCGTTCACGGCCGCCGTGCTCGTCGGCCGCCTGTCGCGTGGCGCGGATGTGGTGGAGGTGGCGCGAGCGGCGCGCGTGGCGCCCGCGCCATCGGCGCAGCCGCGCGCACCAGATCTGCTCCTAGACGGGCTGGCGCTGCTGGTCACGGAGGGTCGCGAGGCGGCCACGCCGATGCTGAAGCAGGCGCTGAGCGCGTTCCGCGGCGATGACATCTCAACGGAGGAGGGCCTGCGCTGGCTCTGGCTCGCCGGACGCGTGGCCCAGGATCTGTGGGACGACGAGAGCTGGGAGGTGCTGTGCACGCAGCACGTCCGGCTCGCGCGCCAGGTCGGCGCGCTCACCGTGCTGCCGATCGCGCTGCGGTCGCGCATATTCGTGCACTCGTTCTGGGGCGAGCTGGACGAGGGCGCGACGCTGACCGGGGAGGTGCAGGCGGTCAACGAAGCGACCGGCACGCAGCTCGCCGCATACGGCACCGTCGCGCTGGCCGCGCTGCGAGGCGAGGAGGCTGAGGCGTCGAGGTTGATCGAGTCCACGATCGGCGACGTGATGAGCCGCGGCGAGGGCATGGGGCTGGGCATCAGCCACTTCGCGGCGGCGTTGCTCCACAACAGCCGCGGCCGCTACGCGGAGGCGTTGGCGGCGGCCGAGTCGGCATGCGCGTACGACGACCTGGGTGTCCTGGCGTGGGCGCTGACGGAGCTGGTCGAGGCGGCGGCCCGCAGCGGCAAGCTCGAGATCGCGCTCGCCGCCGTCGAGCGGCTCTCGCAGAGCACGCGTGCGGGCGCCACCGACTGGGCGCTCGGCATCGAAGCGCGCTCGCGCGCGCTGGTCAGCGACGGCGACGCCGCGGAGCCTCTCTACCGCGAGGCGATCGACCGGCTCGGCCGCACCCGCGTTCGCGTCGAGCTCGCCCGTGCTCAGCTGCTCTACGGCGAGTGGCTGCGTCGCGAGGGCCGGCGCGTGGACGCGCGCGAGCAACTGCGCGTCGCCCACGAGAGGTTCGCCGCGATGGGCGTCGAGGGGTTCGCCGAGCGCGCCCGCCGCGAGCTGATGGCGACCGGCGAGACGGTGCGCAAGCGCACACCCGAGACACGCGATGAGCTGACCGCGCAGGAGTCGCAGATCGCGCGGCTGGCTGGCGAAGGGCGTACGAACCCGGAGATCGGCGCCGAGCTGTTCATCAGCCCGCGCACCGTCGAGTGGCACCTGCGCAAGGTCTTCGCGAAGCTCGATATCGGCTCACGCAAAGAGCTCCGCGCGACGCTGCCAGACGACGGACGGGCCGGCGTCGCGCTCTTGTAGGAGCCCTTCCCTTGTCGAGCATCGACCGCTACGGGCAGTTCGAAGAGCTCACCGTCGACGCGTTCCACGACGCGCTGCGCCAAGGCGCGCTGACGGTCGCCGAGCTCGTCGACTGGTACCTCGCCAGAATCCAGGCGCACGACCGCGCCGGCGCGGAGATCCAGGCCGTGGTGAGCGTGAACCCGCTGGCACGCGACGAGGCGGCCGCTCGCGATGAGTTCCTTGCCACGCACGGCCATCTCTGCGGGCCGCTCCACGGTGTGCCCGTGCTCGTCAAGGACCAGGCGGAGACCGCCGGCCTGCGCACGACGTTCGGCTCGGTCCTGTTCGACGAGTACGTGCCGGAGTCCGACGCGACGATCGTCGCAAAGCTCAAGGACGCCGGCGCGGTGATCCTCGCCAAGACCGCCATGTGCGACTTCGCCGCGGGCTGGTTCTCGTTCTCGTCGATGAACGACCACACCAAGAACCCGTACGCGCCGACCCGCGAGTCCGGTGGCTCCAGCGCGGGAACGGCCGCGGGGCTGGCCGCCGACTTCGGGCTCGTCGGTATTGGCGAGGACACGGGGGGATCCATTCGCATTCCCGCCTCGTTCAACAACCTCTTCGGCCTGCGTGTCACCACCGGCCTGATCAGCCGCGCCGGCTTCTCGCCGCTCGTGCATTTCCAGGACACCCCCGGCCCGATCGCCAGGACGGTCGCCGACGTCGCGAGGCTGCTCGACGGCATTGTCGGCTACGACGCGAAGGACCCGTTCACGGTGACCGCGTCGACCGCTCCGAGCATCGGCGGCTACGCGCAGGCACTGGACGTCGCAGTCCCCCTGTCCAGTTGGCGGATAGGGGTGCTCGAGACGGGCTTCGGCTCAGACGAGAACCCCGACGCCGAGCCGGTCAACCGCGTGGTACGAGCGGCGATCTCCCGCCTGGGGGAGCTCGGCGTGTCCACAACCCCCCAGCTCGAGATCGCCGAGCTCGATGAGTGGATCGCGGATACCTCCGTCTATGCGATGCAATCGAAGGCGGACATCAGCGACTTCCTCGCGAGCCGATCCGGGGCGCCTGTTTCGGATTTCCGTGAGATCTACGACAGCGGGCGGTTCCACCCGCTGAACGACCTCTTTCACGACATCGCCGCGGGCCCGGACGCGATCGACGACGACGTGCGATACCTCCGGCGGCGCCTCAACCAGGAGCGTTTTCGAAGGCTGATCCTGAACCTGTTCGCCGCCCACGGCATCGACTTCATGGTCTACCCGACGGTGCAGGTCATTCCCCCAACGCGCGAGGAGCTGGCCGCCGAGAAGTACCAGGCTCTCACCTTCCCCACCAATACCGTGATCGGATCCCAAGCCGGACTGCCCGCGCTCACCATCCCGGCCGGCTTCACCGGAGACGGCCTGCCGGTGGGACTCGAATTGCTCGGCATGCCCCTGGCCGAGACACAGATGCTGCAGTTCGCTCATGCGTGGGAGAGCTCGACACGGCCCCGAAAGGCCCCCGCGCTCTGACCTGTGCTGCGCGTGCTCAGGAGGCGCCGGCGGTGGCGTCGCAGCCGTAGAGGTGTTCGCGCAACTGGTCGCAGGTCTCCGCCGACCAGCGCTCGCTCGTCTCCAGGGACTCGATCAGGTCCTCGGCGGCGCGCAGCAGCTGCCGGTTCTCGGGCTCGCCGAACAGCAGCGCGTCGGCCGCTTCCAGCAGCGTCTCCCGCTCCTTGGCGTGCAGCTTCGCGGCACCCTGACGGTCGATAGTCTCGAGCAGCGCCGTGTAGTGGGCGCCACGTGCGATCATCGGCTCGGCGGTGGTCATCATCGTCTACCCAGGTTAGCCACCCTCGCGCATGGGGGCCAACCCGCCCGCCAGGAGAGCCCCTCGTTAGCGCGGTCAACCCGCGTCGATCGTCACCGGTGTCCCCGGGATGACGCGCGAGGCGAGCCAGTCGATGCTCGCGGTCGCAAGGCGGATGCAGCCGTGCGAGGCTGCGGTGCCGAGCGTTCCTCCCAGGTTCTCGCGCCCGTGGATCGCGATCTGGCCGGGTCCGCCTTCGAATTCCTGCAACACGTTCGAGCGCGCGCTGAGCGCCAGCGCGAACGGCCCGCCGGGCTCGCCGGCCTGCATCTGCAGGCTCTCTTCGACGAAGAAGTCGCCGGTCGGCGTCGGGGTGGAGGGCTTGCCGACCACGGCGCGGAAGACCTTCACGAGGCGGCCTTCGCCATACACCCGCACGCGGCGAGCCGCGAGGTTGACGACGATGCTCCACGCGGTCACCAGGGGACGGGTGCTCCCTTCCTCGATCCAGCCGCTGGCGCCGTTGGGGCGACCCGGGAGCAGCACCAGCAGCCACCGCCCGCCATCGGCGGCAATCGCGCGCGCGAGCACGAGCAGCGTCGTGGGCTCGCCCGTGATCGGCCTGTTGGCTGCCACCAGCGCAACCTGCGTGGAGCCGGCTTCGGGCGCGCGGTGCGCACCATGCGCGCTCAGCAGCACCACCAGTTCCTGGGTGGCCTGCACGCGCGGCGCGACGGCGGCGCCGGCGCTCGCCGCGCCGAGCGTCGTGGCGGCCAGACACGCGATGCACGCCACCGCGAGGCCGAGCGCCTGGCGGCGCCCGAGCCACCTCGAGCGTCGAGCGCTCATCCGGTGAAGCCGCCGTGATGATGCGGCAGCGCCGGGCGCGCGCTCACGTGTCGGTGTTTGCGTTTGGCGGCTTTTTTCGAGCCGGTCGTCCCGGGTTTGGTCGCGACGCCGGCGCCGCTGCCCGCTTTGCCGCCGGTACTCGATCCGCCGCTCGTGGATTCTCCGCCGCTCGCCCCTTCCAATCCCCCGCCGCTGCCGGTTTCGCTCGAGGGGCAGTTGGACGTGGTGATCGTGTTCGTGTCCAGGTTGACCGCGCCGGTGCTGGCGAGCAGCCTGCCGTGGATCGTCGCCGCCGTGTTCGCCGTGATCGTCGCCAGGGCCATGATCGTGCCGACGAAGCGCGTGCCGGTTCCCAGGGTCGCCGAGGAGCCGACCTGCCAGAACACGTTGCACGCCTGCGCGCCGTTGATCAGCTGGACGCTCGTGTTCGAGGATGTGATGAGCGTGCTGCCGATCTGGAAGATGAACACCGCGTTGGGGTCGCCCTGCGCGTCGAGCGTCACCGACCCCGACGACAGCAGCAGCGAGCTGCTGGCGGTGCGTACGCCGGGCAGGAAGACCTGGCCGGCGAGATCCGTTCCGGCCGAGCCGTTGCTCGGCCGACCGGCGGCGTTGTTGTAGGCGGTCGTGAGCGCGTTCTCGGCGCCGATGGCGACGGCGTCGTCGACGTGCGTCGCACCGAGCACGTGCGGAGCGCCGGTGACCGATGAGCCGGGGCTCAGGCCGAGGTCGCCGAACATCGTCGTCGGCCCGGTGTTGGTGACCGTCGAGCCGCCCAGCACCGAGAAGCTGGCCGCCGTTCCGAGGCCCACGGGCGCGACGGCACCAAGGGCAGTGCTCGCGAACAGCAGGGTGGACAGCGACGCGAGCACGATCAGCGCCGCGCGAAGCGCGGTGAGGCCCGCTCGAGCGGGAGGCTTCCCGCTCGTCGCGGGGGAGCCGCCGTCGGGCGACTCGCACCTGCGTGGGACGCCACGATTCATGGGCGTCTCCTGACTGCGGCGTAGAGAGCCGCGATAGATGGGGAATGGCTCCCCGGCCTGTTCGACCTGTTAGCTAACCCGACGGTTCGAGCGCTCTACACGAGCCTGGCCGCTTTGAGTCGAACAAACGTCCAGTTGACGGCCCTCCCCACACGTCCAGGGAAACGTACAGCAGCGAGCCTGCCGACCTTCCGCGCAGATATCGCGCTATGTTTCCAGTGAGTCAAGTGATCTGAATTATTGGTCGATACTGAACCGATCATGATGCTGGCCAGCTGATGAACCCACGGCGCTCCGACCCGCCGATCGGCGTGCGGGACGCCCAGGCCGCGCCGGACGGCTCGGCGCATACGCGGGCGAGCGAGCGAGATCACGGGCTGTCGGGCCGTGCTCGCACGGCCCTGATCGGTGGGCTGATCGCCATCCTCGGCCTCGCCGCGTCGGCGTTCGTGGCCGCCGAATGGCGGGCGAGCGCGCTTGAAGCGAACAGGAAGTCCTTCGAATCCACCGCCGCCGTTCTGGGCAGCGCGCTGGAGGCGAAGTTGAGCGCGAACGTGGTCCTGACGCGCACGATGCGAGCGCATGCGACGCTGGAAACCCAACAGAGCGAGACGCAGTACCTGCGGTGGTATCGGGAATTGCAGCGGGGCGCGCCCTCCTCCCCCGACGTCGTCGCGACCTTCATACAGGTCGTCCCCGCCGCGGGCCTGCCGGCGTTCCAGCGCCAGGTCGAGGCCGACCCCGCGTTTCGCAAGCTGCTCGGCACCAAGCTCCAGGTGATCCCGTCCGGCAGGCGGCCGAGCTACTGCCTGACCAGGGCGATCGTCGGCAGCGACACCGCGGCCAGCCCGTATCCGGGGTTGCTGGACTACTGCGCGCCGGTGGTCCCGGGCATCGGCCGCTCTCCGTACCCGGCTCTGGTGCGCACGGCGACGGATACCGGATCATTCATCGTCACTCCACTGCTCGCGACCGGCAGCCGCTCGCTGGTCGCGATTGGCGCGGCGGTGTACAGGCGTGGCGCCTCGATCGCGACGGTAGCCGCGCGCCGGGCGGCGCTGACCGGCTTCATCGGCACGACGTTCGACAGCGCGACCACGATCGCCGCTGTGCTGACGGACCGTCCGTCGGTGACGCTGGCGCTCTACCACCGAAACGCCGGCGGTCACCCGGAGCTGGTCGGGCGCGCGGGCGCCAATCCGAAGGGACGCTCGCCGGGTTACTCCACGCGTCGCGATCTAGGAGAAGGCTGGCTGCTCGAAACGAGCGGCACCGCGACCGCATTCGCGTCGCCCGACGTGAGAGGCGTGGTCGCCCTGGTCCTCGGCCTGCTCGTCACGGCGCTCGTGTTCGTGCTCTATCGCGTGCTGTCGGGCTCGCGCCGGCGCGCCTGGGCCCTGGTCGGAGAGAGGACCGGCGAGCTGGAGTACCGTGCGCTGCACGACCCGCTGACCGACCTGCCGAACCGGATCCTGGCGCTCGACCGCGCCGAACAGATCCTCGGCCGGGCACGTCGCCTGGACGTTCCGGTGACGGCGCTGTTCGTGGACATCGACGGCTTCAAGCAGATCAACGACCGCCACGGTCACCAGGCCGGCGACGAGGTCCTGCGCCAGGTAGGAGCGCGTCTGAAGGCCGCGCTGCGCGAGAACGACACGGTCGGCCGCCTCAGCGGCGACGAGTTCGTGATGCTGATCGACTCCGTCGGCCTGTACACCGCCCCGGAGCTCGTGGCCGAGCGGATCCTGGACGTGCTGCGCCAGCCGATCCACGTTTCCGAGCAGGAGGGTGCGCCGATCTCCATAACCGCGAGCATCGGCATCGCGACGGGGCGCCCGGGCTCGGCCGAAGATCTCATGCAGGACGCGGATCTCGCGCTGTACAAGGCCAAGGCGATCGGCAAGAACGGCTACGTCAAGTTCGAGTCCGCGATGCAGACCGCCGCGCAGGACCGGATCAACCTGGAGATAGATCTCGCGGACGCGCTCGAGCGCCACCAGCTGTTCCTCGCCTACCAGCCGATGCTGGACCTCGAGAGCGAGCGCGTCGTGGGTGTCGAGGCGCTGCTGCGCTGGCGCCACCCGGTCAGCGGCGTGATCCCGCCGGACGTGTTCATCCCGATCGCGGAGGACAACGGCACGATCGTGCCGATCGGCCGTTGGGTGCTCCAGGAAGCCTGTAGCCAGGGTGCGGGCTGGCATCGCAGGGGCTATCCGCTGAACATCTCCGTCAACGCCTCCGCCCGCCAGCTCGAACGCCCGGAGTTCGTCGAGGAGGTGCGCGCGGCGCTGAACGACAGTGGCCTGCAGCCTGCGAGCCTGACGATCGAGATCACCGAGACGGTGCTGATGCGCAAGCCCGACCAGACGGCGCGGCTGCTGGGCGAGCTGAAGGGACTTGGCGTGCGCATTGCGGTGGACGACTTCGGGACGGGGTACAGCTCGCTGGCTTACCTGCGCCAGTTCCCGGTCGACTCGCTCAAGATCGACCGGACTTTCATCACTGGTCTGGAGCTTTCCAGCGAGGCGCACGCGCTCACACACACGCTCATCCAACTCGGCAAGGCGCTCGGCCTGCAAACCCTCGCGGAGGGCGTCGAACAGCACAGTCAGGTTCGCGAGCTGCAGCGCGAGGGATGTGACCTGGCGCAGGGCTTCCTGTTCGCCCGCCCACTCGCGCCCGACCTCGTCGAGAGCTTCCTGCGCGACAGTCATGGACTCGCCGACACGTTCGCGGACGCGTCGGAGCAGCTTGCCGCTCGGCCGTGAGCGCTCGCCGGCGATCGTCTCGACCGCGCGCTGGCAACGGCGCGTGTGCGACGATCCACGCGATGCCCGACCGGCTCAGACCTGCGCTCGGTCTCGCCGCCGGCCTTGCCACCGTGTTGCTCTCGGGCTGCGGCTCGACCGGCGCGGGGACCACCGGCGCCCGCGCCGGCGAATCGGCGTCGACTGCCGGCGTGCAGGCGACAAGGGCCGGCTTCGTCGCGCAGGCGGAAGCTGTTTGCCACACGCTCAGCGTTCAGGAGCAACCGCTCAAGGCCCGTCAGGAATCGCTCAAAGGGCTCTCGACGGCGTCGGCGGGGAGCGCCTTCGTGTCGATCGCCCGCCAGGTGGTCACGTTCTCGCGAGCGGCGGACGACAAGCTTCGGGCACTCGCGCGGCCTCCCGCCGACGCTCAGGCGATCGACCAGCTGCTGACGGCGTTCTCCCAAGAGATCGCGTACGCGACCAACATCGCCACCGCCGCGGCCCACGAGGAAAACACGCCCGGAGAAGACTTCGAGCACCAGCTCCGCAAGTCGATCGCGGCCAACAGCGCGCTCGCCGCGGCTTACGGCATGAAGGACTGCATCGGCGCAGAATGACCCGCCGTGCGAACGGGCGCGCGACTGCTCTCGGGAGCGCCCCTCTCGAGGCGAGCGCGAGCGCCTAGCTTGGGAACGGCTCGGGCGTGCGTGTGCCCGCGACGTAGCTCTCCTCCGGCTCGAGCATCGCCTGTAGCTGTGTACGGAGCTCGGGCGTGTCCTGGTGGCCGTGTGCTGCCACGGCGTGCTGTGCGGCGGTGGCGATCACCTCGTCCTCCTCGCCGATGATCGTCAGCGAGCAGTTGTTGTCGCTCTCGAAGCGGCGGCAGTCTGCGATCTTGCGTCCCATGTGGCTCACCTTTCGTTGGGTCGGGAATCAGGGGCGCCTCGGACGAGGCGCCCGTCAGGCGTTCGGGTCAGCCTTTCTTGGCGTAGTCGCTGGCGCCGAACCAGTCGATGACCTTGACCGGCTCCTCGCCGACGACCCAGGCGTCGTGCCCGCTTGGCAGGGACGTCACGTCGCCTGGGCCGGCGACGAACTCGGTGCCGTCGTCCATGCGGATCGCGAGCCGCCCGCTGACGTGGTACTGGAAGTGCGGCGCCTCGCAGCTGTCTGTGTTGGCGATCGGCTTGACGTCGTTGGACCAGCGCCAGCCCGGCTCGAAGACCATCATCCCGACCTCTCCGCCGCTCATCTTGAGAATGCCAGCGTGTCCGTGGGGAAACTCGCGCGTCTCGTCGGGGGCGTCAAAGCTCCTGTGCTCGGTGGTCTGCATCGCAACGTCCTCTCGTTGGCGTGGGACTCGTTCGAGGTCGCTATTCTTACCTACTAGTAGGTTGATTGTCAAGGGCGTCGTCGCCTGATTGTCAAGGCCGATGCAGGCCGATCTTTTTGCGAACATGGAACACATGGCGGTCACCCAAACTCAAGCACCCACGAGCACGGCACAGCGAATCCTCGACGTAGCCGAGCAACTGGTCCAGAGCCGGGGCTACAACGGATTCAGCTATGCCGACATCGCCGGCGAGCTCGGCATGACGAAGGCCAGCCTGCACTACCACTTCGCCAGCAAGGCGGAGCTGGGCGAGACGCTGATCGAGCGCTACTCCGCCCGCTTCACAGAAGCGCTGGCAAGGATCGACAGCACGATCCCCGACGCCGACGCGAAGCTCGACGCGTACGTGGGCCTCTACACGGATGTGCTTCGGGGCGAGCGCATGTGCCTGTGCGGCATGCTCGCAGCCGAATACCAAACCCTCCCACAGCCGATGCGCGGCTCGGTGATCCGCTTCTTCGATCACAACGTGGCCTGGCTGGCGAGCGTGCTGGCTGACGGCCGGTCAGACGGGACGCTGTCCTTCGACGGATCCGCGGCGGACGCAGCCCAAGCAATCCTCAGCGGCCTTCAAGGAGCGATGCTCGTCGCTCGCCCCTACGGAGACCTCGCGCGATTCCAAGCCGCCGCCGCACGCACCCTCGCCGGCCTCAGAACACCTTGATGTCCTGACGCAGCCGGGCCAGCCCGGAGCCCGTTGACGCGCGCCGCGGGCCCTACCGCATCCTCTATCGCATCGATGACCCAGCCCGCTCGGTCACGGTCCTCGCCATCGCGCACCGCACCGACGCCTATCGTCTGCGTTGCCGCGCCGATGCAGCGCGGCAGGCGATCACCGAGACAGCCGAGCGCGAGCGGAGGCGGATCGGCACCAGCTCGCGATTACCGGCACGCTTGACTCGGCCGTGGCCCCGGCCGACATTTTGAGTCACGCCTCAGAAAGCGCTGCAAATATGCTGGTTATAGAGCGACTGGCATTTTGATAATACTGACGTCCTACCGCGCGAGAGGTGATGCTTGATCGATGAGCTATCCAGACGAGACCATGAGGCTCGCTCGTGACCTCGCCTAAGAGGTCGTGAGTCTGGCGAGGGAATTGCTGCAGGCAGGCGCTGACCTCGCGTACGTACAGACCGCCTACACGATCGCCGCAATCGAGGTACTCAGCGAGGCCGAGGCACTCGGGGTGCTGGCCGCAAGTGGCGACCAAGACGCCGGTGCAGCGCTCGCTGAGACCCTGTCCCAACTCGCAGCGCTGAGAGACCGAGCACGCCAGGAGAGAGACCAGGGACGATCAGACGGATGAAGGCCGTGAATGCGCATCGGCCCGCAACTCGAAGCGAAGCGCCATCTCCTCGGCGAGCTGGCGTTGACGCTCGCCCGACAACCGCGGCAGCACTTCCCGAAGCAGGGCTGCGGCACCACGACTGATCTCGGGTGTCGCAGCAGCGAGCCGCTGCTCGCTCTCTAGAGCAGACCGACGAAGTTCCGCACCGCGCGCCACAAACAAAGCATATGCCGCCAATGCCATGGGCATAGGTTTCGAACAACGGCGACACATCCGGCGAAAACGGGGAGTTCGGGACGACGTGCGAACCCCGCCGCTGCCCTGGACCGGCTGGTGGAGGCACTGATGGAGCCGATCGGTCGGGAAGCGCGACGGCGGGCGGCTGGGGAAGTCAGACGCACCTGGCGCTGAGGATGGGGTCCCCAGCCGTGGGGATCAGTCCAAGCGCACGCCACTGTCGATACGCGCTATGCCCAATCTCTCACCCTCGATGAGCTGTGAGGCGGCCTTCTTGCCGATCCCGAGCACACCAGACCGCTCGCGGTCAGGGCCGAGCCGCGGATCCCATCTCACATCTTGGAGGAACACGCCGCGGAGGGCAACTGTCATCAGGTCTCGCTCGGCGGGAAACAGCGGCTTGCTGCGCAAAGGGACGCGTACGATCCCCGCCGCCAGGTCGCCGGCGGTCACCTGCTGCGTCTGAGCTGGCCCTTCGATTTCAGCTTGCGCCCACTCGATGACCTCACTGGCCAGTGCGAGAGCCTGCTCACGCTCCAGCAGGTCGTCGATCGTCTCCCCGTATCGAAACTCGACAGCCCACGGTCCCAGCGTGCGAACCTCGCGCAGCGTCGCGGGGAGTGGTGTTTCGATCATCTCAAGCCGGTCCATCAGATGACGCAGGTCGTGCGTCCAGGGGAAGTCATCGCCAGAGGCGGCAAGGACGGCCTTCAATGCCTTCTCGACTGCCTGCTGTGCATGGAATCCCACAATAGAGTCTGCGATTTCAGCGTCCGGCGTGAGCTTCTTGACGGCGTCGGCGTCCTCTCGGGCCTTGCGCAGGAGGAGCAGCGCCTCTTCGAGATCAGGCTGGGACAAGAACGCGGCCCTCGCGCAGGGCACGATGCACGAGCGTGCTCGGGACGGTCTCGCGCCGGGCGACCTCCTCCTCGGAGACGACGACGACGTCGACCGGAACGGCAAGTGGCGGGAGGGCATCGCGCAGGCGCACCATCTCGCTCAGCTTGCTGTCCACATGCTGCTCAATCACGAGGAAATCAAGGTCGCTGCCCTCGTGCGCATCTCCACGCGCCCACGATCCGAAAAGCAGTACACGGGCGGGAGAACACGCGGCTGCCGCCAACCGCCGTCCCGCATCCATGATCACCGCGTCACTGACCATGGGCACTACGGTACCGGATGACATCCTCGGATCGGGATCCTGCTTGCCAATGCGGCCAGGTCGCTATCTGTTGGGACGGAGAGGGAGGGATTCGAACCCTCGAACGAGGTTTCCCCCGTTACGCGATTTCCAGTCGCGCCCGTTCAACCGCTCCGGCACCTCTCCCGGTGCTTGTTCGCCGAGCTGCCCTCGGCGGCGGTGCCCCGAAGGCTACGACACCGGCGCCCGTTCCGTTGCTAGGCTCCCCGCATGCCACTCGCCGCGAGCGAAGCGTTCGCCAAGACGTTCGGCCTGATCGTCACCTTCGGGGGCATCGGCGTGATCGTCAACGTCATCATCGTCTACATCGCCATCCAGGTCCGCGGCGAGCGCCGGCAGAACGAGGAATACCTCGAGTCCCGCCGGCCTCCAGGCACCTGAGTCGGCTCGCGCCGGCCCTCCCCGCGCCTGATTTCCAGCCCATCGCGCTCCGTTTTCGCGCAGCGCGACGCCCGCCAGACCCCGGAAGGGGTCCCCATAAACGGTCGTTTGCGGCGCGCCCCGCGCGTGCCGCCGCGCGAGTGTCAGCTGCGTACTCTGGCATACACAATGGCTGCCGATGTTGATCTAGTTGACAGTCTGAGGTCTTTGTGTAAAGTGCGCGTGCAGAGGGGAAGCTCGACGACAACCACGGAGGTTCCAGCCCATGTCAGCCCACCCAACCGCCGCCGCCCCAACCGCCCCCGGCCCCGCGGCCGCCGACCCGATCGACGCAGGCGCGCGCCTCTGGCGCGACCCCAAGCGCTACGCCTGGCTGCTCGGGCTGCTCATCCCCACGCTCCCGTTCCTCTCATGGGGCCTCGTGCACGCCACCGGCCTCGGCGTCTTCTGGTTCTACGGGCCGATGCTCGTGTTCCTCGTCTTCCCTCCGCTCGACCTGCTGCTCGGCATGGACGCGCGCAACCCGCCCGACAGCGTCATCAAGTGGCTCGAGCAGGACCGCTACTACCGCTGGTGCACCTACCTGTACCTGCCAATCCAGTACGCCGGGCTCGTCTTCGCCTGCTGGCTGTGGTCGCACGGACACCTTTCCGGGGTCGACAAGGTCGGTCTCGCCCTCACCGTCGCCATGGTCAGCGGCATCGCCATCAACACCGCCCACGAGCTCGGGCACAAGCGCGCCTCGCTCGAGCGCTGGCTCAGCCGCGTCGCGCTCGCGCAGAGCGGCTACGGGCACTTCTTCATCGAGCACAACCGCGGCCACCACGTGCGCGTCGCCACCCCCGAGGACCCCGCCAGCGCGCGCCTCGGCGAGAGCTTCTACGCGTTCCTGCCGCGCACCGTCCTCGGCAGCCTGCGCTCCGCCTGGGAGCTCGAGCGCGTGCGCCTGCACCGCATGGACAGGCGCGCGTGGAGCCCTCGCAACGACATTCTCGGCGCGTGGGCCATGACCGTCGTGCTGTTCGCCGCGCTCGTCGCCGGCTTCGGGCTCGTCGTGCTGCCCTACCTGCTCATCCAAGCCATCGTCGGCTTCTCGTTGCTGGAGGTCGTCAACTACCTCGAGCACTACGGCCTGCTGCGCCAGAAAGCCGATGACGGGCGCTACGAGCGCACGCGCCCCGAGCACAGCTGGAACAGCAACAGCGCCGCCTCCAACGTGCTGCTCTACCACCTGCAGCGCCACTCCGACCATCACGCCAACCCCATCCGCCGCTACCAGGCGCTGCGCCACGTCGACGACGCGCCGCAGCTGCCCACCGGCTACGCCGGCATGATCCTGCTCGCCGTCATCCCGCCCGCGTGGCGGCGCGTCATGGACCACCGCGTGCTCGCCCACTACCACGGCCAGCTCGAGCACACCAACATCAAGCCCCGCCTGCGCCGGCGCACGCTCGAGCGCTACCGCCTCGCCGCATCCACCGAGGGCACGCGATGAGCCGCCATCGCTGCCCCGCCTGCGGCTACGTCTACGACGAGCAGCACGGGCACGCGCGCGAGGGCTTCCCGCCGGGCACCCCGTGGAGCGAGGTGCCAGACGACTGGGCCTGCCCGGACTGCGGCGTGCGCGATAAGGTCGATTTCGAGCCCGACACGACCGCCCCCGACGCGTGAGCGCGCCCGCCTTCGCCGCCGGCGCCGCCATGCCCACGACGCCCGAGCGCATCCCCTACTCCATCGCCGCGCGCGAGCTGTTGCGCAACACGCTGCTCGACGCCGCCTGCGACCGGCTGCAGAGCCAGCGCTGGGCCGACGTCACCATGGCCGACATCGCGCTCGCCGCCGGCGTCAGCCGCCAGACGCTCTACAAGGAGTTCGGCTCGCGCGAGCACTTCGCCCAGGTGCTCGCCATGCGCGAGGCCGATCGCTTCCTGCTCTCTGTCGAACATGCCATCGGCGCCCACCTCGACGACCCCGCCAGCGCGCTCGCCGCCGCCTTCGACGTGTTCCTCACAGCCGCCGGTGAGAACCCACTCGTGCGCGCGATCGTCCACGGACAGGGCTCCGAGGAGCTGCTCGCGCTGTTCACCATCCACGGCACGCCGCTAGTCGAGAGCGCCGTCGAGCGCCTCACCGCCGTCATCCTCGCCAGCTGGCCGCTCGTCCAGCACGACGACGCCGAGCTGCTCAGCGAGTGCCTCGTGCGCCTCGCCATCAGCTACGCCGGGCTGCCCAAAGGCCCCACCAGCATGAGCGCCGCCTCCGTCGCCACGCTGCTCGGGCCCTACATCGAGCAGCTCATCGCCGACGGCGTCGCACACGCATCGCCGTAAGATGAAGCTCGGATGCAACTCGGCCTGCTCTCGACGGCGCGGATCAACGAGCTGCTCGTCGCCGGGGCGCGCCTCCTACCGGGCATCGATGTCGTCGCGATCGGCTCGCGCGACCGCGCTCGCGCTGAGGCGCAGGCGCACGCGCTCGACATCCCACGCGTCCACGACTCCTACGAGGCGCTGCTCGCCGACCCCGACGTCGACGCCGTCTACGTAGCGCTGCCCAACTCCATGCACGTCGAGTGGTCGCTGCGCGCGCTGCAAGCAGGCCGGCACGTGCTCTGCGAGAAGCCCATGTCGCGCCACCCCGACGACGTCGCGCGCGCCTTCGACGCCGCCGAGCGCGGCGGCCTGGTGCTCGCCGAGGGGTTCATGTGGCGTCACCACCCGCAGGCGCGCCGGCTGATCGAGCTGCTCGAGCAGATCGGCGAGCTGCGCCTGGTGCGGGCGTCGTTCTCCTTCCTGCTCGAGCGCCCCGGCGACCTGCGCCTGAGCGGCCCGCTCGACGGCGGCGCGCTGATGGACGTCGGCTGCTACTGCGTCAGCGCCGCGCGACTGCTCGCCGGCGAGCCGCTCGCCGTCAGCGCCCAGCAGGTGCGCGGCGGCGACGACGTCGACATGCGCCTCACCGGGCTGCTGCGCTTCGCCGGCGACGTGCTCGCGACGATCGACTGCGGCTTCGATCTGGCGGCGCGCGACGAGCTCGAGGTGACCGGCACGCACGGCGTCCTCTGGCTCGACGATCCGTGGCACTCCCGCAACCCGGCGATCGAGCTGCGCCGCGCCGACGGCTCGGTCGAGCGCATCGCCGTCGAGCAGCTGGACCCGTACGCTTGTGAGCTCCAGGACTTCGCCGCCGCCGTCGCCGGCGAGCGCGCGCCGCGCTACGGGCGCGAGGACGCGATCGCCCAGGCGCGCACGATCGCCGCGCTCTACACGAGCGCCGAAACCAACCAACCGACGGAGGTGGGACGATGAAGACGAGTCTCGGCATCTGGGCGTTCGGCCCGATGATCACGCGCTTCGTTCCCGGCGGTTACCAGCCGGGGCACGCCTACGACGCCGAACCGGTCGCCGAGAAGGTGCACCGCGCCGTCGAGGGCCTCGGCGATCTGATCGACGGCTACGAGTTCCACTACCCGCTCGAGCTCTCGCACGAGAACATCAGCGACGTCCAGCAGGCGCTCGGCGGCCACGACATCTATTGCATCGCCTCCGGCCTGCACCTCGACCCGCGCTTCGGGCGCGGGGGCCTGGTCAACCCCGACGAGCGCCTCCGCGCGGAGGCGCGCCGGCTCGTGTGCGAGGGCGCCGAGTTCGCCGGCGGGCTCGGCGCCAACATGATCGTGTGGCCTGGAATCGAGGGCTACAACTACCCGTTCCAGACGCCCTACGTGGACTCGTGGCACTGGCTGATCGAGGGCATCGGCGAGGCCGCCGAGATCTGCAAACGCCACGGGGTCAAGCTGTTCCTCGAGCACAAGTGCTCAGAGCCGGCGATGAAGATCCTGATGCGCAACATGGGGATGACGATCTACGTCGCCAACAAGCTGCGCGCCGAGGGACTCGACAACGTCCAGATCAACATGGACTGGCAGCACCTGCTGATGAACGACGAGCATTTGCCCGAGTACGCCGCGCTGCTGCACTCCGAGGGACTGCTCGGCCACCAGCACGGCAACTCCGGCTGGGGCACGTTCGACGACGACAACATGCTCGGCGCGACCGCGTTCATGGAGACGATCGAGCTGGCGCTCGAGCTGCGCCGCTGCGGCTACGGCGAGAACGGCGAACGTCTCGGCCTCGACCTCTACCCCTACACCGAGGATCAGGTCGGCGCCGTCAGGCGCTCGGTGATCCAGTGGAACTTCATCGACTCGATCGCCGCCAAGATCGACGACCAGGCGCTCCGCGAGGCGCAGTCGCGCAAGGACGCCGTGACCGCCTACGAGCTCGTCTACGCCGCCCTGGGCGCGTGAGCGGCGGCGAGCGCTCCGCGCGGCGCACGTGAGCGTATTCGGGCTGGACGTCGGCACCAGCGGCGTCAAGGGGCTCGCCCTCGACGCCGACGGCCGTGTCCTCGCCGCCGCCGACGCCGGCTATCCGTTCTCGACGCCCCGGCCGGGATGGTCAGAGCAGGATCCCGAGGACTGGTGGCGGGCGGCCGAGGCGGTGCTCGCGCAGCTGCGCGCCGCCGCCGGCCCTCCCGAGGGCATCGGGCTCTCCGGGCAGATGCACGGCCTCGTCGCACTCGACTCCCACGACCGCGTGCTGCGCCCGGCGATCATCTGGAACGACCAGCGCACCGCCGCCGAGTGCGCCGAGATCGAGGCCACGCTCGGGCTCGAGCGCCTGGCCGCGCTCACCGGCAACCGCGCGCTCACGAGCTTCACCGCGCCCAAACTGCTGTGGCTGCGACACCACGAGCCCGACGTGTACGCGCGCATCGCGCACATCGCGCTGCCCAAGGACTACGTGCGGCTGCGCCTCTGCGGCGAGCACGCCACAGACGTCAACGACGCCTCCGGCACGCTGCTGCTCGACGTCGCCGAGCGGCGCTGGAGCCAGGAGATGCTTGACGCGCTCCAGTTCGACCCCGCGTGGCTGCCACGCGTGCACGAGAGCCCGCACGTCAGCGGCGCCACCGCCGACGGCGTGCCCGTCGCCGCCGGCGCCGGCGACCAGGCCGCCGGCGCGCTCGGAGTCGGCGTCGATCGCCCGGGCGGGCGGGGAAACGTATCCGTCGTGCTCGGCACCTCCGGCGTCGTGTTCGCCGCGCTCGAGCGCTACGCCGCCGACCCGCAGGTGCGCGTGCAGACCTTCTGCCACGCGCTTCCCGACACCTGGCATGCGATGGGCGTGATGCTCTCGGCCGCCGGCTCGCTGCGCTGGCTGCGGGCGATCCTCGGCGCCGACTACGACACGCTCACCGCCGAGGCCAGCGCGTGGGCGCCGAGCACCGAGGGCCTCACGTTCCTGCCCTATCTCGCCGGCGAGCGCACGCCGCATGACGACCCCGACGCGCGCGGCGCCTACGCCGGCCTCAGCCTGCGCCACGACCGCGGCGCGCTCGTGCGCGCGCTGCTCGAGGGCGTCGCCTACGGACTGCGCGACTCGCTCGATCTGATCGGCGAGCTCGGCGGGGTGGGTGGGGCTCCCACGCTCGGGCGCGTCTCGGGCGGCGGCGCGCGCAGCGATGAGTGGCTGCGAATCGTCGCATCCGTGCTCGAGCTGCCGCTCGAGCGCGTCGCCGTGCAGGACGCCGCCGCATTCGGCGCAGCGCTGCTCGGCGGCGTCGCCGGCGGCGTCTGGCCGGACGTCCACACCGCCGTCGCCGCGACCGTGCGCCCGCGCGCGACGATCGAGCCGGTGACCGACTGGATCGAGCCCTACCGCGCCGGGCGCGAGCGCTTTCGCGCGCTCTACCCGGCCCTGCGAGCATGCCGCTGACGCCGCCAGCCGACGCCGCGATCTTCGACTTCGACGGCGTCATCATCGACTCGCTTGCACCCGTGGAGACGGCCATCAACGCCGCGCTCGTCGAGCATGGCTATCCGCCGCACACCGCCGCCGAACTGGCGCGCTTCATCGGCCCGCCCACCCCGACGGCCTTCATCGAGCTGACCGGCGCCGCCGAGGACTCTCAGATCGTCGCCGACTGTGTGAGGACCTACCACGAGCACTTCGCGCACGTGTACCTCGATCAGACGCGGCTCATCGACGGAATGGCCGAGCTGCTGCACGGGCTTGCTCTGCCGCTCGCGCTTGCCACCGCCAAGGAGCGCAAGTTCGTCGGGCCGCTGCTCGAGCGCTTCGGGCTCGAGTCGGCCTTCGAGGTCGTCTGCGCACCGGAGCTCGTCGGAGCCCAAGGCCGAGACGGTGGCGCGCGCGAATCGAGCGCTCGGCGCCCGTGACGCGGTCATGGTCGGCGACCGCTTCTACGACGTCGACGCCGCGCACGCCTGCGGCCTGCGCGCGATCGGCGTCACCTGGGGCATCGGCGATCGCCACGAGCTGCAGCGGCGCCGAGGTCATCGTCGAGCGCCCCGCCGAGCTCGCCGCGCTGCTCGTGTAGAGCTCCGCGATCGACCGCCCCGCCCGCGAGCGCAGCGGCGCGCTGCGACCTGCGAGGATGAGAGCCGATGGAGCGGCGTCACATCGAGCGACTCGGACGCGACGTCAGCGTCGTCGGCCTCGGCACCTGGCAGCTCGGCGCCGACTGGGGCACGGTCGCGCCGCAGGCGGCGCACGAGGTGCTCGACGCCGCCGTCGACGCAGGGGTCACCTTCTTCGACACCGCCGACGTCTACGGCGACGGGCGCAGCGAGCAGTTCTGCGGCGAGCTGCGCGCCCGCCATCCCGAGGTCCTCGTCGCGACGAAGATGGGCCGGCGCGTCGAGCAGCTGCCCGAGAACTACAACCGCGACGCGTTTCGCGCCTGGAACGAGCGCTCGCGCGCCAACCTCGGCGTTGAGCGCATCGACCTCGTGCAGCTGCACTGCCCGCCCGACGGCGTCTACGAGGACGACGCCGTCTTCGCAGCGCTCGACGAGCTCGTCGGCGAACGGCCACATCGCCGCCTACGGCGTCTCGGTCGAGACCTGCGCCCAGGCGCTGCGCGCGATCGCGCGCCCGCACGTCGCGACCGTGCAGATCATCCTCAACTGCTTTCGCCTGAAGCCGCTCGAGCAGGTGCTACCCGCCGCGCGCGAAGCCGGCGTCGGGATCATCGCGCGCGTGCCGCTCGCCTCCGGGCTGCTCTCCGGACGCTACGACGAGCACACCACGTTCGCGCCCGACGACCACCGCAGCTACAACCGCCACGGCGAGGCGTTCGACGTCGGCGAGACGTTCGCCGGCGTGCCCATACGAGATCGGGCTCGCCGCCGCACGTGAGCTCCAGCGACTGCTCGACCCCGGCACGACGCTCGCCCAGTTCGCGCTGCGCTGGATCATCGACCAGCCGGGCGTGAGCACCGTCATCCCCGGCGCCCGCAACGTCGAGCAGGTGCGTCAGAACGTCGCCGCCGCAGCGCTGCCGCCGCTGCGCGCCGAGCAGCTCGACGGCGTCGCCGAGGTCTACGACCGCCTGATCCGCAAGCACGTCCACGACCGCTGGTAGCGGCGGTGGACGCCCGTGGCCGCTACGGCGCCGAGCCCGGCGCGAGCGCCTCGTCCAGCGCCTGCTCGAGCACGCCCTGGCCCTCGAGGAAGTCGACCGTCGTGTAGCGCGCGCGCAGCCGGCCGCCGTAGCGCAGCCCGGCGCGCAGCATCGCCGAGTCGATCCCGAGGTAGCCCGAGTCCCGATCCGGGATGCCCGCGCGTCGCAGCTCGTCCGCGACCGCGTCGAACCGCTCGAGCGACGGCTCCAGGCGCGCGCGCAGCGCCGCCCAGCGCGCCTCGTCGTCGGGCCAGGAGTCGGGCACCGCGGCGATCAGGCGCTGCTTCTCCGCCACCGCCGCGAGCACGTCCGCCGGCGGCTCGCCAAGCCACGCGCGGGCGGCCGCGTCGAGCGGCTCGGCAACCGGCTGTGGCCGGCGCGCCAGCGCCACGCCGCCGCCGAACGCGAACCGCTGCAGGCGCATCGCGAACCCCGTCGCGTAGCCGACCTGCAACCCGTGCAGCGCCCGCGGGCGCAGGCCGCGGCCGGCGAGCAGGTCCCAGAAGTGCGACGCGTGGTGCTCGCAGCCGCTCGCCGGGCGCGAGCTGCCGACCGCGGCCATCACCAGCCCCGACTCGATCAGCGCGCGCAGCAACTCCCCGATGGCCTGCACATCGCCGGCGAGCAGCGCGGCGACGTCGAGCTCGGGCGGCGGCTCGAGTTCGCACCAATCCTCGCCGTAGAGCAGGTGCGCCGCGAGCCAGTCGACCCGCGCGCTCGCCTTCCCAAGCAGGTCGCCGATGCCGGCGCGCGTCAGCTCGACCGGCGCCGCCGCCGCGATCCGCGGGTCGGCGAAGATCGCCGCCGGCGCCCGCGCCGGCAGCGTCAGCTTGACGCCGTCGCGCTCCATCGCCGCCACGCTCGAGGAGTAGCCGTCCATCGACGCCGCCGTCGGCACGCTCACGAAGTCGCAGCCGGCGCTGTGCGCCGCGTAGCGCACGATGTCGGTCAACGTCCCCGACCCAACCGCCACGAGCCCGGTGCGCAGTCGCGCGCGCACCTGCGCCGCGGCGTCCTCGGTCGCGTGCAGGTCCGCCGGCAGACGCAGCACGTCGGCGTCCAGCTCGCGCGCCACGCGCGCGCCGGCGACCGCCTCGGTGTTGACGTCCATCACCACCAGCGCCGGCCGCGGCACGTGCTCCGCGAGCCGCTCCAGCGCGCCCTCTTCGACGAAGATCATTGCCCGTAGTAGGCGTTCGGCCCGTGCTTGCGCTCGAAGTGCTTGCGCCGAATCGCGTCCGCGAGCGGCCGCACGTCGGGGGCCAGCACCGTCGTCAGCAGCGCCATGCGTGCGACCTGCTCGAGCGTGACCGCCGCCTCGACCGCCGCCGCCGGCGAAGCGCCCCACGCGAACGGGCCGTGGCCGCGAACCAGCGCGCAGGCATCGTGCTCGGTGCTCGCCTCGACGAGCGCGCGACCGGTCGCCCCCTCGTAGTCCTCGTCGACCTCGAGCTCCGTCAACGCCCGCGTCAGCGGGATCGGCCGGGCGCTGAGGTCGGCGTGTGTCGTCCCGAGCAGCGGGATCTCGCGCTCGGCCTGCGCCCACGCCGTCGCCCACGGCGAATGCGTGTGCACGATCCCGCCGATCCAGTCATACGCGCGGTACAGCGCGAGATGCGTCGGCGTGTCCGTCGACGGCCGCCGCTCACCCTCCACGACGTTGCCCTCGAGGTCCACCAGCACGATGTCCGCGAGCGTCATCGACTCGTACGGCACGCCGCTCGGCTTGATCGCCACCAGCCCGCGCTCGCGGTCGATGCCGCTGACGTTGCCCCACGTCAGCGTCACCAGCCCGTGCGCCGGCAGCGCGAGATTCGCCGCCAGCACCGCCTCGCGCATCACAGCTCCTCGAGCTCGACGTCGAGCAGCTCCGCCAGGCGCCGCCAGCGCCCGGCCTGCTCGCCCAGGTTCGTGACGAAGTGATGGGGCCCGGCGAGGCGCAGCCAACCATCCATGAACTCCTTGACGCCGGCGTGCGGGCGGAAGTGGAAGTACGGCATCTCGACGTTGGGCAGCTCGGGGGTGTCGAGCACCTCGCCGTGCCCAACCACCAGACGGTACGCCTCGCCCTCCAGCGGCACGAGCGCCGCGGTCGTCGCCGGCCCCGGCTGCGCCGAGAACACCGTCGTCGGCGGGTTGCCGAGACCGCCGATGCCCAGTTCGCGATCGATCAGTCGCACCGGCCGATCGCGCCGCGCGATCCTCCAGTTGCCCTCGCCCATGTGGCTGATCAGCACCGAGCCCAGCTCGAAGTCCATCGCGTACATCTCGCTGAAGTTGGCCTCGCCGATCAGCGTCTGCGCGGCGCACATCAGCGTCGCGGTGTTGGTGTCGCCCTCCGCCGCGTAGCCGTAGCCGTCGGCCATCAGGTTCGAGGCGGCGAGCAGCG
The DNA here is from genome assembly GCA_963735705.1 of uncultured Solirubrobacteraceae bacterium. GTDB lineage: Bacteria > Actinomycetota > Thermoleophilia > Solirubrobacterales > Solirubrobacteraceae > Palsa-744. Next base: position 50,509 of record CAVTLZ010000006.1, on the reverse strand, counting down.
GCAGCTGCTCGAAGCGGCCGTCGCCGCCGACCGAGTCGAAGTGCGCCGAGAACCCGCGATAGCCCTTCTCCTCGAGCAGGTCGCGCAGCGCGAGCTCGTAGCGCGCCGCGTAGGAGTGCGCCGCGCGCGGCAGCGCCGGGTCGATCTCGAACAGCTCGCCGTGGCGCGCGACCAGCGCATCGATGCGATCCTCGCCGACCGCCTGCATCCGCGCGTACAGCCCGCCGAGATCCTCCGCTACGACCAGCGCGCCGAGCCGCCGCAGCATCGCCGGCGGGTCATACAGGATGTCGCCCATGCCGTTCATCGGGTAGCCGAACAGCGCGATCCGCGTCGAGCGCAGCGCCGTCACCGTCGCCGCCGCGCGCGCCCACTCGCCGAACTCTGCGGCGAACTCGTCCGAGTCCCACTCGCCCGTGATCACCGAGAACGGGATTCCCGCGCGCACGAGCGCGTTCGCCTGGTCCTGGGCGCCGTGGATCCCCTGGTTGTAGGTCAGGTCGTCCATGTTCCAGGCGGCGGTCACCGCGCGCTGCGGCTGGATGTTCGCGAGCATCAGCGGCAGCGGCGTCTCCAGCAGCGCCCGCACGGTGCGCATCGCCGGGCCGTAGGTGAGCATCACGATCGCGATCCCGTCGAGCCCGCGCGCGCCGTACTCGCGCACGATCTCCTCGACGTCCTCGCGGTTGCGCGCCGGGCGGACGAAGTCGACGTCGGCGACGTCCGCGAGCCGCGCCGCGACCGCGCGCGCGTACTCGGCCTGATGCTCGGTGATCCCCGGGATCATCTCGTCGTAGAGCTCCTGCATGATCCCGAGCAGTCCGATGCGAGGCTTCATTGCGCTCTCCTTTCGGTGTAGATGCGCTTCAGGCGGTGCAGCAGCTCGACGTCCGAGCGACCGAGCAGCTCGTACAGGCCACGGTAGACGCTGTAGAGCTGATCGTAGATCGCCTTCGAGTCCGCGTTGGGCGCGTAGCTGCGCGCGATCCCGGGTCGGGTCGCGGCGATCGCGCTGTCGATGTCGGGAAAGAAGCCGGCGGCGACGGCGCCGAACAGCGCCGAGCCGCGCGCGGGGATCTGCGTCGAGTCGGGGACGCTGACGCGCAGGCCGCTCGTGTCGGCGAGGAGCTGCATCGTCAGCGGGCTCTTCTCCGCGATCCCGCCGCAGGCGACGATCTCGTTCAGCTTCAGCCCGTGCTCCTCGAAGTTCTCGATGATCCGCCGGCTGCCGAACGCGATCGACTCGAGCAGCGCACGGTAGATCTGCGCGGAGGTCGTCTGCAGCGTCAGCCCGAACAGCGCACCGCTGAGGTCGGCGTCGGCGAGGATCGAGCGGTTGCCGTTCCACCAGTCGAGCGCCACGAGTCCGCTCGCGCCCGGGCCGATCGCGGCGGCCTCGCGCTCGAGCGCTGTGTACTCGGCGCCGGGCGGCGCGAGCGTCTGCACGAACCACGCGAGCATGTCGCCGACCGCGGCCTGCCCCGCCTCGTAGCCGTACAGGCCCGGAAGGATGCCGTCGCGCACGACGCCCGTGATCCCCGGCAGGCGCACCTCCGTCGGGTCGATCACGAGATCGCAGATCGAGGTGCCCACGACCATCACGAACGTCCCCGGCGACTGCACGCCGGCGCCCGGGACCGACACGAACGAGTCGACGTTGCCGACCGCGACCGCCACCAACTCGGGCAAGCCGTAACGCGCCGCGAGCTCCGGGCGCAGCGTGCCGGCGCGCGTGCCGAGCGGCGCGAACTCCGTCCCGAGCTTCTCCGCCGGCCGGTCGAACCCGGGATAGGCGTCCTGGAAGTACGCGACCGGCGGCAGGCCCTCCTCGGGCGACCACATCGCCTTGTAGCCGGCGGTGCAGCTCTGGCGGACCTCCTTGCCGGTCAGCTGCCAGACGATCCAGTCGGTCGCCTCGACGAAGCCGTCGCAGGCGTCGTAGAGCTCGCGATCCTCCAGCCACAGCTCGATCAGCTTCGGGAAGTACCACTCCGAGGAGATCCGCCCGCCGTAGCGCGACAGGAACGCCTCCCCGCGCGCGGCCGCGACCTCGTTGAGGCGGTCCGCGATCGGCTGCGCCGCGTGGTGCTTCCACAGCTTCGGCCACGCATGGCGCCGCGGGCGCCAGCGCTCCTGCTTGAACAGCGGCAGCCCGTCGGCGGTCACCGGCAGCACGGTGCACGAGGTGAAGTCGACGCCGAGCCCGACCACGCGCTCGCGCGCATGCGGTACCTGCTCGAGCACCGCCGGGATCGCGGTGTCGAGCACCGCCAGCCAGTCGTCGGAGTGCTGCAGCGCCCAGTCCGGGGGCAGCTCGCCATCCTCGGAGCGTCCGGCCCCCAGCGGCAGCTCGCGGTCGATCACGCCATGGGCGTAGGCGACCTCGCTGACCGCGACCTCCGCGCCGCTACGAAGGTCGAGCAGCAGCGCGCGGCCCGACTCCGTGCCGAAGTCGACGCCGAGCGCGTATGTGCCCTCGCTCATTGCGGAGCCGGCGTCGCGGCGGCCCGCGCTGCGGCGTCTGCCGCGGTCGCCGCCGCGCGTGCGCGGCGGTACTCCTCGACGACGATCTCCGTCAGCTCTTCGACAGAGGTCTCGGCCGTCGGCTTGTCGAACGCGATCCTGCCGTCCTCGATCAGGTTGACGCGGTCGCAGGTCGCGAGCACGTGCACGTAGTTGTGCAGCACCATGATGATCGAGACGTTGCCCTCCTCCTTCAACCGCTGGATCAGCTCGAGGATCTGCCCGCCCTCTTTCGCGCCCATCGCCGCGAGCGGCTCGTCGAGCAGCAGGATGTTGGCCTCGCCGTAGACGGTGCGCGCGACCGCGATCGCCTGGCGCTGGCCGCCGGACAGGCGCGCGACCGGCACGTCCAGACGCGGGATGTTGATGCCGATCTGATCCAGCGCCTTGCGGGTCTCGCGCTGCATTCGGCGGTTCGCAAGGAAGGGGATCCCCGCGTGCACCTGCTCGCGGCGCAGGAACATGTTGTGGTAGACCGACAGCTCGTCGACCAGCGCGAGATCCTGGAAGACGGTGTCGATGCCGTGGGCGCGCGCGTCGTCGACGCTTTTCGGCTCGTACGGCTCGCCGTGCAGGAACATCCGCCCGCTGTCCTGCTTCTGGAAGCCGGTGATGATCTTGATCAGCGTCGACTTGCCCGAGCCGTTGTCCCCGAGCAGTCCGAGGACCTCGCCCTTGCGCAGCGTCAGGTTGATGTCGCGCAGCGCGGTGATCGGCCCGAAGCTCTTGGTGATGTGCTCGACGCGCAGCACCTCCTCCCCCGGGGCGCCGCTCGAGGTCTGGGCGCCCTCGGTGCGCGCCGCGTCGCTCGCGACCGTCTCGGCGTCGAGCATGCGCTCGCCGGGTGGCAGCACGTCCTGCTCCTCGGGCGCGCCCGCGCCGCCGGTCGAGTGCTCAGCCAAGGCCGGAGCCCCTGCGCACGCGCTGGACGTAGACGTTGACGGACATGACGAGGATGATCGCCAGTCCCAGGTAGAGATCCAGGTAGTCCGCGCTGACGCCCTTGATGATGAGGCCGTCTTTCAGCACGCCCAGGAACAACCCGCCGATCAGAGCGCCGACGACCGTGCCCGAGCCTCCCTGGAGGAGAGTGCCGCCGATCACCGCCGCGGCGATCCCCAGGAAGAGGTATTCGCCCCCTCCCGAGGGATCGGGCGTGGTGGTCGTCGTGCGCACCGCCTCGAGGATCCCGACGAACCCGGCGCAGCTCGCGCAGATGATGAAGTTGCGGATCATCACGAGCTTTACGCGCACGCCCGCCTCGGCCGCGCCGAGGCGGTTGCCGCCGACGGCCACCGTGTAGAGACCCCAGCGCGTGAACGTGAGCACGACCTGCAGGATCACGACGATCACCACCGCCCAGATCAGCTCCGAGTAGGTGCCGCCGCCGAAGACCTGCGCGAACGATGTCACGTGGGCCGATTCAGTGCCTTTCGTTCCCGCGAGTTCGGCGTGTGAGATCACGAGCGCGAGCCCGTCGAGCGTGAACATCATCCCGAACGTCGCCACGAACGAGGAGATGCCGACGACGGCCACGAAGAAGCCGTTGACGAGGCCGATCGTCGCGCTGGCGAGCAGCGCGACGATCACCGCCGGCACGAGCGGCAGGCCGGCGCTGGCGAGCTTGTCGAACAGGAACGGCGTGATCAGGAAGACGGAGCCGATCGACAGGTCGATCTCGCCGAGGACCATCACGAACACCTCGCCCGCCCCGAAGATCGCCAGCGGGGCGAAGTACGGCAGCAGCGCCCTGTAGCTCGGCCCGGTCGCGAAGTTGGGCGTGCTCGCCGCGAAGTACACGAACGTCGCGGCCGTGACGATGATGATGCTGCCCTCGCGCAGCGTCAGGAAGCGGCGTCCGAGCTTGACCAGGCTCGCGCCGAGGGCCCGGCTCGTGCTGGCCGGACCCTCGGATGGAGCTCTGGTGGGAGCTTCGCTGCCAGAGGCGATTGCCACAGCTGCGGCCTAGAACGAGCGCTGCTCGACTAGGAGACGCCGGCCTTCGAGGAGGTTCCCTCGTAGCGGCTCTTCGTGGTGTTGTACGGTTCGACGGTTTCCTTGGTCAGGAACTTGATGCCGGTGTCGACGTCAGCGATGCCCGACAGGCCCTTGGATACGTTGTGGAGGTAGAGCTCCAGGATCGGCAGGAAGCCCTGCAGGTAGGGCTGCTGGTCGATCGTGAACTCGATGTCACCGGCCGCGAGCAGTTTCTCGGTGACTTCCACCAGGTCGTAACCGCCGCCCTTGACGGACGCGCTGGCGCTGTGTTTCTGGATCGTCTGCGCGACACCCTGCGTCGAGCCGGCGTCGACGGCGAACATGCCCTTCGTGTTGGGGTGACCGACGAAATACGATTCGATCACCGTGAGCTCGGCCGGGACCGCGGCGCCCGTGGCGATCACGTTGGTCTTGATCGAAGGGTGCTTCTTCAGCGTCGTGAGCGCACCGTTGATGCGCGGCTGGATGTTGAGCGAGCCCGGCGTCGCGATGAACAGCGCGACTTCCCCCGAGGGCACCAGTTCGGCGATGTGTTCGCCCATCAGTTCGCCCGAGAATTCCAGGTCCTGGCCGATGTACGCCAGCCGCGGGTTGCCCTTGGCGTCGGCGTTGTAGGCGACGACCGGAACCCCAGCCGACAGCGCCGAGGCGACCGGGGAGTTGAACGCCGTCGGGTCGATCAGCGAGCACGCGATGCCGTCGACTTTGGCGGCCACCGCGCTGTCGAGGGCGTTGACCATCTGGCTCACGTTGCTGGATTCCGAGCCCGTCCACGCGTAGGTGCAGCCGAGCAGTTTGCAGGCGTCCTGGATGCCGTAGATGGTCGGCACGAAGAACGGGTTCGTCGTCACGTGGTTGACGAAGGTGAATTTGTAGCTCGTGCTCGAGTCGAAGATGCCGCTCGCGCCAGTGCTCGAAGACGCGCTCGAGCCGCACGCGCTCAGCAGCGTGCCCACCGAGCCGGCGGCGACGCCGGTCAGCGCGGTGCGGCGCAGGAACGCGCGCCGGTCGAATCCCGGTCCCTCCACCTCCTGCTTCCGGTCTAGGAAATCAAGCTGCTCTACCGCCTCATGTGCCTGGTCTGTGTCCGACATGGTCCGCCTCCTCTGGCTCGCATGGTCACACCTGCTCGGGGCGGCATCCTCCGCAGCCTTCCCGCCAGTGACAACCATAGTCAACCAGCGGTGCGGAATGCCCGCTCCTGGTACGTGGAAAACCCGCAGTCTTTGGCATCGGCGTTCGCGCACGACGCCGACCCGGGTTGATCGGCGCTCGCAACTGTCGAGCACACCCGGATGTATAACCTCGGAGCATGGCGGGAAACCCAGCCGAGCCGCCACCCTCCGGCCAACGCGTGGGGCCAGACGAGCACGTGGGCCCAGACGAGCGGGTCGGACCGGTCGCGATCGCGCGCCACGTCAAAGACGACGGCCGCGCGCTGATCCTCTACACCCGCGAGGAGCCCCCGCCAGCATGAGCGAGCTGCGCTTCTCAGAGCTGCGCGGCGAGGAGGTCGTCTACGCGATCGACCGCCAGGAGCGCACGTTCCTGCCCGCCCGCGACCACTGCCCGCTGGACGCCACGCTGCCCGGCCAGCCGCCGACGGAGATCCCTTTCCCCTCCTTCCAGATCGCCGTCTTCGACAACCGCTTCCCGGCGTTCGACGCGCCCCACGGCGCCGCCGAGGTGGTCGTCTACACCGACGACCACGACGCCTCCTTCGCCACGCTCGCGCCCGAGCGCGTCGAAGCGCTCATGTGGGTATGGCGTCACCGCTACGCCGAGCTAGGCGCGCGCGAGGACATCGACTACGTCTACATCTTCGAAAACCGCGGCGTCGAGGTCGGCGTCACGCTGCACCACCCGCACGGCCAGATCTACGGCTACCCGTTCCTGCCGCCCGTACCCGCGCTCGAGCTCGCCGCCGACCGGCGCCTCGGCGGCTGCGCGCCGTGCGCGCTGCTCGAGCGCGAGCTGAACGACGGCCTGCGCGTCGTGCACCAGAACGACGGCGTCGTCGTGTACGTCCCCTACGCCGCCCGCTGGGCCTACGAAGCGCACGTCGTCATGCGCCGGCACCGGCCCAGCCTGCTGCAGTGCGAGCCCGACGAGCTGGGGCAGCTCGCCAGCGCGCTGCAGACGCTCGTCCGCGGCTACGACGCGCTGTTCGACAGGCGCTTTCCCTACGTCATGGCCGTCCACCAGGCGCCCACCGTCGCCGCCTGGCGCGGCGCCGAGGCCGCAGCCGTCGCCGGACACGGCCACCTGCACGTCGAGTTCTACCCGCCGCTGCGCACCGCCGAGAAGCTCAAGTACCTCGCAGGCTCCGAGCAGGGCGCCGGCGCGTTCATCTCCGACACCATGCCCGAGGAGTCCGCGGCCAAGCTGCGCGAGGCGATCCAACGTGCCGCCTGAGCGCATCCGCGCGTTCGCGCCCGGGCGCGTCAACCTGATCGGCGAGCACACCGACTACAACGAAGGGCTCGCGCTGCCGTTCGCCATCGGCGAGGGCCTCGCCGTCAGCGCCCACGCCCTCGCGGCGGATGCGCCCGGCGAAGAGATCGTGCGCGCGTACGCGCGCGATCTCGACGAGCGCGACGAGTTCGCGCTCGCGGCGCCCGAGCCCACAAGCGGCTGGCGCGCGTTCGTGCGCGGAACCGTCGCCGAGCTCACCCGCGCCGGCTTCCCGCTCGTCGGCGCCAGCCTCGAGATCGCCGGCCAGCTGCCGTCCGGCGCCGGCCTCTCCTCCTCCGCCGCGCTCGAGGTCGCCCTCTGCCTCGCCCTCATCGAGCTCGGCGCGCACTCCGCCGCCGTCCACGGCAGCCAGCACGACGGCGGCGCCGTCAAGGAGCTGCAGCGGATCGACATCGCGCGGCTGTGCGCGCGCGTCGAGAACGACTGGGTCGGCGCTCACACCGGCCTGCTCGACCAGCTCGCCTCCCTCTACGGCGTGCCCGACGCCGCGCTCCGCATCGACTTCCGCACGCTCGACATCGAACCCGTGCCGCTGCTGCTCGACGACTGGCGGCTCGTCGTGCTCGACTCCGGCGAGCAGCATCGGCTCTCGAGCTCCGGCTACAACCAGCGCCGCGCAGAGTGCGCGCAAGCGTGCGAGCTGCTCAGCGTCCAGTCGCTGCGCGATGTCGACGCCGACGCCGACGCCGTCGAGCGACTGCCAGAGCCCCTACACCGACGCGCACTGCACGTGATCGAGGAAAACCAGCGCGTCCGCCAGTCTGTGATCGCATTGCGCGCCGACGACCTACCAGCCCTCGGCCTCCTACTAAATGATTCCCACCGCAGCCTGCGCGAGAACTTCGAGGTCTCCACGCCCGCCGTCGAGGCCACCGTGCAGCGGTTGCGCGATGCCGGCGCCAGCGGCGCCCGCCTCGTCGGCGGCGGCTTCGGAGGCAGCGTGCTCGGCCTGTTCGCGCCGGGCATCCGCCCTCCCGCCGACGCGCGCGAGGTGCGGCCCGGCCCCGGCGCGCATCTGATCGAGGCGTAGCCGCTCGCTCACAGCCGCGCCGCGACCAGCGCGCACGCCGTCAGCACCGTCGCCAGCGACAGCGCCGCCAGCGCTCCATCCAGCGGCCGCAGCAGCCCGCCCAGCGACAGCTGCTCGGTGCTGCCGTCGCTCAGCGTGCGCGTGCCGTCGATCGCCTGCGTGCGCCTGCGCAGCTCGCGCGCCTGCGAGCTCAGGCGCCGCTGCGCCACGCTCATCGCCAGGCAGCCCGCCGCGATCAGCACGCCCGGCAGCGCCACCTTCTCCGCCTCCACGAAATACCCCGTCAACGCCGGGAACGCGCCCCAGCCGAGCGCGAACCACAGGTCGCCGTGCAGGCGCCCGCCCGCCAGCTCCAGGTTGTACGCCGGCAGGAACAGGCCGCCGGCGAGCACGAACGGCAACAGCCACACCGTCACCGTCAGGATTCCCGCGACGCCGATCGCCAGCGCGCCCAGCAGGCCCGCCACGCCCGCGCACAGCAGCGTGCGATCGCCGATGCTCGTGCGCAGCGGCCGGTCGTGCAGCTCGTCCAACGCGTGCGCCGCCACCCCCACCGCCAGCGCGAACGCCGCCAGCCCCCACAGCAGGCGGTCCACGTACAGCCGCGGCGCCACCGCCGCGCCCAGCGCGAAGTAGCTCAGGTGCCACGCCGTGTACGGCGGGTGCAGCAGCGTCACCACATCGCCCACGCGGCCGCCGCCCAGCGCGTAGAACGCCGGGCGCTCGCGCGGCTCCTCAGCCATCCGCGCGCTTGGTGGCGGACATGATCACGCCACCGCCCAAGCTCATCCGCCGCACGCGCACGTCCTGCAAACCCGCCTGCTGCCAGTAGCCCACGATCGCATCCAGCGGATGGCGCGCGTAGAAGCCGCGGATGCTCGGGCCGAGGAAGCGCCCCACCTGCGCCCACTCGCGCGACGCCAGCCGCCCCAGCGTCGGCAGCCCCACCGCCGTGTACAGCCTCCACGCCCAGTACGCCGGCGCCCACGGCGGCACGCCGAACTCAAGCGACGCCACCCGTCCTCCCGGGCGCACCACCCGCGCCAGCTCGCGCATCGTCGCCGCCGGATCGTCCACGTAGCGCAGCAGGTACGTGAACGTCAGCGCGTCGAAGCTCGCATCCGCGAACGGCAGCGCCTCCGCCTCGCCCTCCACCAGCTCCACGCGCGGGCGCCCGCCCTCCCGCTCCCGCGCGGCGAAACGCGCGCGCGCCGCCGCCAGCATCTGCGGGCTCTGATCGACGCCCACCACCGAGCAGTCCGCGCGCGCCAGCAGCTCCGCCGCCACCATCCCCGTGCCCGTCGCCACGTCCAAGATGCGCTCGCCCGCCGCCGGCTTCACCGCGCTCACCAGCGCGCGGCGCCAGCGCGGGTCCTGCCAGAAGCTCAGCGCCGCAGACAGCGCGTCGTAGTGGCGCGGCAGCCCGCTGAACAGCTCCAGCGCCTCACGCTTGCGTGCAGTTGTGCTCATCGTGCTTGCCCATCTGACAGGCTAACGGCCAATGGGGCAGGTGCGGGCTCGCCGCCGCGCTGCGCATCCTCGCCCCCGCGCTCGTGCGCCGCGTGCTCGCCGCGGGGTAAGCTCAAACGATCGCAACGCACGCGTTGGTAGCAGGAGCAAGCGGGTTCATCGGTGGCCGTCTCGTCGGCGCCCTGTGCGACTCGGGCGCACAGGTGCGTTGCCTTGCACGCGATCCCGCGCGGGCCGCCCACCTCGAGCGCCACGGCTGCGTGGTCCGCCGGGGAGACGTGACCGACGCGACCAGTCTGCGCGGTCTTGGCGAGGGAATCGACGTCGCGTACTTCCTCGTCCATGCCATGGCCGGCGGCGCCGGCTTCTCCGAGCGCGAGCGCAGCGGCGCGGTCAACTTCGCCCAGATGGCCAAGCGCGAGGGCGTCGACAGGGTCGTCTACCTCGGCGGCCTCGGCGACGCGAGCGTCTCCAAGCACCTGCGCAGCCGCCACGAGACCGCGCTCACGCTCGCCGCCGAGGGCCCACCGCTCACGTACTTCCGCTCGGCCATGGTCGTCGGCGCCGGCAGCGAGTCCTACCGGACGCTGCGCTACCTGGTCAAACGGCTGCCCGTGATGATCGCCCCGAGCTGGCTGCGGGTCGCCACCCAGCCGATCGCCATCGACGACGTCGTCGAGTACCTGCTGCGAGCACCGGACGTACCGGAGTCGCGCGGGCGCGAGGTCCAGATCGGCGGGCCCGACGTCCTCGCCTACGGCGACATGCTCGACCGCATGGCGATCGCCATGGGCGTCAGGCCGCGGCCCAAGCTGCCCGTCCCGTTCATCACGCCCTGGCTGTCCGCGCTATGGCTCGGGCTCGTCACGCCGGTCGACACCAACGTCGCACGCCCGTTGGTCGAGGGGCTGACGACCGAGACGATCGTCACCGACCCCTCCGGCGCCGAGCCCTTTGGCATCGACACGCTGTCCTTCGACGATGCCCTGAAACGCGCGCTCGAAGAAGAGCGCTCGGAAGCGCGCCCACGGGCCGCCTGAGCGGCTGGTGGATCTACGGCTCGAGCTCGCCCGCGTACAGCGCGAACACCCCGCCCTGCGGATCCGCCACCACCGCGATCTTCGCGATCCCGATGTCGATCGGCCCGGCCAGGTTGGAGCCGCCCAGCTCGTCCACCTTGGCGAGCGCCTGATCCACGTCCTGCACCCCGAAGTACGTCAGCCAGCTCGGCGGCGACGGCGGCGTCAGGTCGCGCATGCCGCCGTTGTTCGTGCCGGCGTTCTTGATCGACAGGTAGCGGTCCTGCATGCCCTCGAACGGCTCCACCTGCCAGCCGAACAGATCGCCGTAGAAGGCTGCCGAGGCGTCCAGGTCGGCTGACTGCAGCTCGTTCCACACGAGCGCGCCCGGCGCGTTCACCAGCTCCGCGCCGATCGTGTCGCCCGGCTGCCACAGCATGAAGAACGCGCCCTGCGGATCCTGGATCACCGCCATGCGCCCGACCGTCATCACGTCGAACGGCGGCGCGTGCACCGTCCCGCCCAGCTCCTTCGCGCGCTCCGCGGACGCATCCGCGCTCTGCACCGACACGTACGAGTTCCACAGCGGCGGCACGCCCGCGTCGCGCTGCTGCTGCGGCTGCGCCGCGATCGCCGCCACGCGCTTGCCGTCGACCAGCTGCATCGAGTAGTACGCGTCCTCGCCCAGCGGGATGTCGTTCGCCTGCCAGCCGAGCAGCGGGCCGTAGAACGCGTTCGCCGCCGCCTGGTCGGGCGTCGTCAGCTCGCTCCAGCAGAACGTGCCCGGCGTGTACTCCGTGCGCTCGCCCATTGTCTGCGAGCCTAACGCATTCGTGGTACGCGAGATCCCGATACAGGGCGAGACCATCAGGCTCGGGCAGCTGCTCAAGCTGGCCGGCGTCGTCGACAGCGGCAGCGAGGTCAAGGCGCTGCTCGCCGGCGAGCCCGTGCACGTCAACGGCGAGGCCGAGACGCGCCGCGGCCGGCAATTGCACCGCGGCGACGTCGTGCGCGTGGGCGAGGAGGAGCTGCGCGTGGTCTAGGGCTATGAGATAGGGAACGCCGCCGAGCGCACGAGCTGCGCGACCCCCTCTGGAGTCGCGCCGGCACTGAAGCTGAGTATCCAATCAGCCAGCTCACGGTCTCTGGCGTGAGGTAGACCGGCTCGACCTCGCCGGACGAATCCGCGACCATGCGCTAACGCTGATGGGCGTCGGGATCGTGATCGGCGAGGATCTGGAGCGCCTCACGGTGCTGGGCGACGACACGCTCGCCGTGAAGGGGTCGGGACGCGCGGTGCTGGACGTCGTCGCCGTCGTCGCGGGCGCGGCCGCCGTGGAAGCCGTCTTGCCGCCGCTGCCGCACGCGGCCAGCACGAACGCGCTGAAGCTCGCGGCCCCCGCGCCTCCGGCCATCTTCAGAAACCGCTTGCGGTCGACGTCGTCGCGCACGAGGCGCTCGACGATCTCGACCGGCCGCGGCTCGGATTCCTCGTTGGGCGAGCCGGACATCTTGCTTACCTCCACTTCGACGTTGTTTCCTGTGAATACGGAGCGCGCGGTGCCGCGGATCACAAGAAGGTGAATCGAAGCTACGAGGACAGCTGGAACGCTCCGGCCAGCAGCTCGTACGAGCGTCTGCGCGCCTCGTGCTCGTAGGTGATGCACACGACGATCGCCTCCTCCGCGCCGTAGCTGGCAACCACCTCCGCGAGCTGCTCGCGCACTGTCTCGGGCGCGCCCACGACCGCGCGGCGCTCGGGCCGCGGCGCCGGGCCACCCGCGCCGCCCTGCTCCTCGCGGCCGCGCTCCTCCGCGGCGAGGAACCGCAGAGCCTGCTCGGGCGGCGGGACGGCGATCAGCTGGCCGCGGCGCAGCAGCGTGAAGGCCATGCGCCCGCTGGCCGCCAGCCGCCGGGCCTGCTCGTCGTCCTCGGCGCAGATCACCCACACGCCCACCGCCGTGCGCGGGCTGGCGCCGGCGTGTTCGTGTTCGGCGAAGCGCTCGCGATACAGCGCCGCGATCTCCGCCCCGTTGGGGTTGATGAAGTCGGCGAACGCGTACGGCAACCCGAGCTCGGCCGCCCAGATCGCGCTCTGCGGCGAGGAGCCGAGCAGCCACGGCTCGGGCTTGTGCGGACGCCCGGGCAGCGTCTTGGCAAGGCGAGCGAAAGGATGATCGGGAGGCAGACGGTCGTCGAGATACCCGAGTAGCTCCACGAGTTGCTCGGGGAAGTCATCGGGGGCGGCCTGGCGGCGATCGCGCTGCAGCGCGTACGTCGTCATCGGATCGGTGCCGGCCGCGCGCCCGAGGCCGAGGTCGATGCGGCCCGGGAACAGGCCGGCGAGCACGCTGAACGTCTCGGCGACCTTCAGCGGGCTGTAGTGCGGCAGCATCACGCCGCCGCTGCCGACGCGGATGCGCGTGGTGGCGGCGGCGATCGGCCCGATCAGCGCCTCGGGGCTCGGGCCGGCGAGCATCGGGCCGCCGTGGTGCTCGGCGACCCAGTAGCGGTGATAGCCCAGCTCGTCGGTCAGGCGCGCGAGGTCGAGCGTGTTCGCGAGCGCCTGCGCGCCCGTCGACCCCTGGGAGATCGGAGACTGATCGAGGACCGACAGGCGGAAGGGCGCAGGGGGGCTTGCCATGTGGCACGCAGGTTATGACGACGCGGTAGGGTTTGACGAGATCTTTGGGGAGGAGACCGATGTATCAACCAGTGCTGTTCCGTGACCGTCCGCGCGCTGCGCAGATCGTGCTCGGCGGGGTGATCCCGGCGATCGCCGGCGCCGTCGCCGGCGTGCTCGTGGGCGTCTCCAGCGGCGCGTATTGGGGCTACGCCGCGTTCGTGGCGGTCGCCAGCGTGAGCGCCGGGTTCGAGCACAAGGACGGCTGGGGCGGCGCCGATCGCGGCCTGGTCGCGGGCTTCGTCTACGGCGTCGGCCTGCTGCTCGCGCACCTGATCGCGGGCACCCACGCGAAGGTCTCGCTCGGCAGCTTCCCACCGCTGCTCGCCGTCGTCACCGCGATCGCCGGCATGCTGCTGACCGCCACCGGCGGCTGGCTCGCGCGCGTCCTGCGCGAGCGCGCGCAGACGAGCGCGACGATCCCTGTGGAGTGAACGAGAGCGAGGTGCCGCATCGCCGCGCGCCACGCGGCGGTTGGCCGACCCGCGCCGTCACCGCTCCCGACTAGCGAGCGAGCCAGTCGGGAGGCACGAGCAGCACCGAGCAGTGCGCTTTGTGGACGACTCGTCGGCTGACGCTCCCGATCGCCCGCAGACCGCCGAGCCGGCGGCTGCCCATGACCACGAGCGAGCTCGCGTCATGCTTGGCGGCCGCGATGATGAGCTCCGCCGCGGCGCCGACCTCGGTGCGCGCCTCGCAGGCGCCGTCGATAGCCTGCTCGAGCCTGCTCGCCTGCTCCTGGATGCGGCGCGGCCGTGCGTAGCCCTCCTTGCCGATCGCGTGCAGCAGCGTCACGCTCGCGTCGTGCTCGCCGGCCACACGGGCAACCCAGTCGACCAGCTCGTCGGATCCGTCCAAGCCGTCGCTCGCGATCAGGATGCGCTCCGGGAAGCGGTGCTCGCCCACCGGCAGCGCGCGCGCCGACAGCAGCGGCGCCGCGAGGGCGTCCAGCGCGCCCTCGGCCACGCTGTCGAGAAACCTTCCGCCGAGCCACGACGTCGCAGGCGCGCCGAGGGCGAGCAGGTCGCGACCTGCGGCATGCTGCAGGACCTGCTGCGAGGGAGGTCCCTCGGACTCGATCACGCCCGTGCACGCCACGCCGGCATTGCGCGCGATCAGCTCGGCGCGCTCGAGGATGCGCTCTGCACGGCGGGGGCTGATCGCCGCGTGTTTGTTGACGCCGCTGCCCGCCACCGCCGTCACGGCCAGCAGCGTCATCTGGGCTTCGGGGCCAGCCAGAATCGCCGCCTGTTCCACCGCGGCATAGCTCCTGCGCGTGCCGTCCACTGCACACAGGACATGTGCGAACAGTCCGTCAGACTGCGCCGGCGCCTGCGCTTGCTTCGATTGAGGTGTTCGTGTCTCGGTCATGAGCAGAACTTACGTCCACCGCGAACCCCGGGCATCCGTGTAATTCCCTGACGTCAAGAGGGGGATGCCGCAGTCCTCGCCCGTCCAGCGCCGGTAGGCTACGAGCATGAGCGACACGGCGAACGACTCCGAGCCCCCCTTTCACCTGTTCCTCGACGCGCAGGAGGTGCCCGTCGCGGCCAGGGCGCTGCGGCTGCTGATCTCCGACGAGGCGCGCGAGGCCCACATCCGCGAGCTCGCGCGCGCGGTCATCGCCGAGCTCGAGCAGGCGCCCGATGAGCGGGGTGTGCTGACGGTCACGCTCGCCCCCCAGCAGATGAAGATCACGCACAGCGCCGTGCGGCTGCTGTTCAACGATCTGCAGCGCGAGCAGGCCGACGAACGCGAGATCCTGCGCGCCATCCTCGAGAAGCTCCCCGACGAACACGTCATGCGCGCGATCGAGCTGGAGTAGCAGCCGCGCCGACGCCGTTGCGGGCGCCTGGGCAAGCTGCTAAACCAGGCACCCCGAGAGAACAGGAGACCGACGAGCGTGTGCCTGGCGATTCCCGGGCGAGTCGTGGAGGTCGTCGACGACGCCGACCAGCTTGCGAAGGTGGACGTCGCCGGCGTCAAGCGCACCGTCAACCTCGCGCTGCTCGACGGCGACCCGCACGCGCTGGTCGGCAGCTGGGTGCTGATCCACGTCGGCTTCGCGCTGTCGCAGATCGACGAGCGCGAGGCGCTCGCCACGCTGACGCTGCTGCAGGAGATGGGCGAGGATTACGAGCAGCAGTTGCGCGAGCTGCGAGAAAGCGCGGTCGAATGAGGTTCGTCGAGGAGTTCCGCGACGCCGAGCTGGGGCGCGCGCTCGCCGCGGAGATCCGCTCGCTGGTGCAGGACGGGCGCACGTACAAGCTGATGGAGGTGTGCGGCGGGCACACCCACTCGATCTACCGCTACGGGATCGACGGCCTGCTGCCCGACGGGGTCGAGCTCGTGCACGGACCCGGGTGTCCGGTGTGCGTGCTGCCGATGGGACGCGTCGACGACGGCATCGCGCTCGCACACGAGCCGGACGTGATCTTCACGTGCTTCGGCGACATGCTGCGCATCCCCGGCTCGCACGGCAGCCTGCTGGACGCCAAGGCGCAAGGGGCCGACGTGCGCATGGTCTACTCGCCGCTCGACGCGCTCGCGATCGCCAGGCGCAACCCCGAGCGCGAGGTCGTGTTCTTCGCGATCGGCTTCGAGACCACCGCCCCGTCGACCGCGCTCACGCTCATGCGCGCCAAGGCCGAGCGCATCGCCAACTTCTCGTGCATGAGCAACCACGTCACGATCGTGCCGCCGCTGCGCGCGCTGCTCGACTCGCCCGCGCTGGAGATCGACGGCTTCATCGGCCCCGGGCACGTCTCCACCGTCGTCGGCGCGCGACCGTTCCAGTTCGTCCCCGAGGACTACGCAAAGCCGCTCGTCATCTCCGGCTTCGAGCCGCTCGACGTGCTGCAGTCGATCCACATGCTGCTCACACAGCTCGCCGACGGCAGGCGCGAGGTCGAGAACCAGTACGCGCGCGTCGTCCCCTGGGAGGGCAACCCGCGCGCGCTCGCCGTCATCGCCGAGGTGTTCGCGCTGCGCCCGCACTTCGAGTGGCGCGGCCTCGGCTTCATCTCCCAGAGCGGGCTGGCGCTGTCCGACGCCTACGCCGAGCTCGACGCCGAGCGACGCTTCAACGTCCCCGGCATCCGCGTCGCCGACCCCAAGGCGTGCCAGTGCGGCGAGGTGCTCAAGGGCGCCATCAAGCCGTGGGAGTGCAAGGTGTTCGGCACCTCCTGCACGCCCGAGCGCCCGATCGGCACGTGCATGGTCTCGCCCGAGGGCGCCTGCGCCGCCTACTACTCCTACGGCCGCCACGCCGGCCAGCGCGAGGTGGCGGTGTGAGCGGCGCCACGCGCCAGGAGCGGATCGGGGAGATCGTGCAGCGCACGCGCGCCAAGCCCGCGCGCTTTCGCGACGAGCACATCACGATGGCGCACGGCGCCGGCGGCAAGGCGTCGCAGTCGCTGATCGAGGGGCTGCTGCTGCCCGCGCTGCGCAACGACGCGCTGGCAGCCCTGGGCGACGCGGGGACGGTGGCGGTGGACGGCGTGCGCCTGGCGCTGAGCACGGACAGCTTCGTCGTCACCCCCATCCGCTTTCCCGGCGGCTCGATCGGCGAGCTCGCGGTCAACGGCACGGTCAACGACCTCGCCGTCTCCGGCGCGCGGCCGCTCGCGCTGACGCTGTCGCTGGTGCTCGAGGAGGGACTGCCCGCGGAGGAGCTGCGGGCGGAGATCGACGCGATCGCGCTGGCCGCGCAGGCGGCCGCGGTGCAGGTGATCGCGGGCGACACGAAGGTCGTCGAGCGCGGGCACGCCGACCGCATGTACGCGTGCACCACCGGCGTCGGCGTGCTCGACCCGCGCGCCGCCGCGCTGTCGACCTCCGCGCTGTGCCCCGGCGACCGCATCCTCGTCTCCGGCGCGATCGGCGAGCACGGGATGGCGATCATGCTCGCGCGCGACGAGTTCGCGCTGGAGGCCGACATCCGCTCGGACACGCGCTCGCTGTGGCCTGCCGTCGACGCGTTGCTCGACGCCGCCGGCGCAGACGTGCACTGCATGCGCGACGCCACCCGCGGCGGCGTCGCCTCCGCGCTCAACGAGCTCGCGCGCGCATCCGGGGTGGCGGCGCTCGTGCGCGAGCGCGAGGTGCCGGTCGCGCCTGCCGTCGCCGGCGCCTGCGAGCTGCTCGGCATCGATCCGCTGTACGTCGCCAACGAGGGCAAGCTCGTCGCGTTCGTCGCGCCCGCGCGCGCGCAGGCGGCGCTCGACGCGCTGCGCGCCGTTGCAGGCTGCGAGCAGGCGGCGGACATCGGCGAGGTGCTCGCCGAGCCGCCCGGCATGGTGCTCGTCCACACCGCCTTCGGCGGGCGCCGCGTGATGGACCTGCTCGCCGGCGACCCGCTCCCCCGAATCTGCTGATGCGCGGGCTGCTCCCCAGGATCTGCTGATGCACGCACCGTTCCCCCCGATCCGCTGATGCACGAGCTGTCGCTCAGCCGCTCGATCCTCGACGCCGCCGTCGCGCACGCCGAGGGGCGCAACGTGGTGGCGGTGGACGTGACCGTCGGAGCGCTGCGCCAGGTGGTGCCGAGCTCGCTCTCCTTCTACTTCGAGATCGTCTCGAGCGGGACGACCTGCGAGGGAGCGCAGCTGCGAACGCACCTGGCGCCGGCGCGGCTGCGCTGCGCTTGCGGGCACGAGTGGGAGCTGCACGAGCCCGCGTTTCGCTGCCCGCGCTGCGCCGGCGACGACGTGACCGTGCTGAGCGGCGAGGAGCTGACCGTGGACTCGATCGAGGTGGAGGAGGAGCCGTGCACCGCAGCAAGGTGAGGGTCGCAACGGACGTGCTGGACGCGAACGACACGATCGCGCGCGCCAACCGCGAGGACTTCGACCGCGCGGGCGTGCGCGTGGTGAACCTGATGAGCGCGCCCGGCGCGGGCAAGACGGCGCTGCTCGAGCGGGTGCTCATGGACGGTCTCGGCGACGTGCGCGTGGGCGTGCTGGAGGGCGACGTCCAGGGCTCGCTCGACGCAGAACGGCTGTCGGCGCTGCACGTGCCCGTCACGCAGCTGAACACCGACCCCGGCTTCGGCGGCGAGTGCCACCTGGACGCCAACATGGTGCGCTCCGCCCTCGGCGCGATCGCGCTCGAGGAGATCGACCTGCTGGTGATCGAGAACGTCGGCAACCTCGTGTGCCCGGCCGAGTTCCGCGTCGGCGAGGACAGGCGCGCGATGATCTCCTCGGTCACCGAGGGCGAGGACAAGCCGCTGAAGTACCCGCTGATGTTCCGCGCGTGCGAGCTGGTGGTCATCAACAAGATCGACCTGCTGCCCCATCTCGACTTCTCGCTCGAGCGCTTCCTCGCGAACCTCGACCAGGTCAACCCCGGCGTCGAGCACATGCTCCTCAGCGCCCGCACCGGCGAGGGCGTCGACGCGTTCGCGCGCTGGCTCGCGGACGTCGCGTGAGAGAGCGCGTCGGAGAGCTGCTGGCGCTGCGCACCGACGCCAACGAGCGCTTCTTCGCGACCGCGGCCGAGCCGCTCGCGCGGCTGTGCCAGCTGGTCGCCGAACGCTTCTGGAACGGGGGGCGGCTGCTGGCGATCGGCAGCGCGGCGCAGGCGCGCTCGGACGCGCGGCACGTGGCGGTCGAGTTCGTGCACCCGGTGATCGTCGGCAAGCGCGCGCTGCCGGCGCGGGCGCTCACCGGCGAGCACGGCGCGCTGCGCGAGGAGGTCGAGCTGACGGCCGAGCCGGGCGACATCGCGATCGCGTTCGGCTCCGACGAGGACACCGCCGCCGCGGTCGAGACCGCCCGCCGGCGCGGCTGCCTGACGATCGCGTTCGAGCGGCTCGGCGCGGACTGGGAGCTCGAGCCACCGGTCGCCGACGCGTTCGTGCGCCAGGAGCTGACCGAGACCGCGTACCACGTGCTGTGGGAGCTGGTGCACGTGTTCTTCGAGCACCGCGGCCTGCTTGGCGGCGCAGGCCCGACGCAGCCCGCGCGCGATGTCGGCGCGGCGAGCTTCCTGTACCCGTTCCTCGCCGGACCCACCGACGGCTCGAAGGATCGCGCCGAGGACGATCTCGAGCGCGTGCTCGACGACGTGCGCGGCTCGATCGCGATGAAGGCGCAGGAGATCTCGGCGCTGCGCGCGCAGACGCTCGACGAGGGCGCCGACGCGCTGATCGCAGCGTCGGCGACGCTGCGCGAGCGCCTGGACGGCGGCGGCACCGTGCTCGCGCTCGGCAACGGCGGCTCGGCGACCGACGCGATGGACGCGGTCGCCGACCTGCGCGCCGCGCCGGGCGGCTGGGCGGCGCGACGCGCGATCGACCTCACCGAGGACCCGTCGGTCGTGACGGCGATCGGCAACGACATCGGCGTCGAGGCGATCTTCAGCCGCCAGGTCATCGCGCACGGCCGCGCGGGCGACGCGCTGCTGGCGTTCTCCACCAGCGGCGGCTCCGCCAACGTGACCCGCGCGCTCGCCGAGGCGCGCGAGCGCGGCCTGGCGACGGTGGCGCTGGTCGGCTACGACGGCGGCGCGATCGCCGCCGAGAAGCTCGCCGACCACGTGATCGTGACCCGGTCGCAGAACATCCCCCGCATCCAGGAGGCGCAGGCCAGCGCGTGGCACGTCCTGCGCGAGCTGATCGAGCTGGACGCCGGCGAGTCGGGCGCCTCCGGCGACGCCGGCAGCGTGTGATGAGCGCCATCGCCGGTACCCGCGTGCGCGCGCGTGTGGAGGGCATGGTGCAGGGGGTGGGCTTCCGGCCGTTCGTGCACCGCCTCGCGCACGAGCACGCGCTGTCGGGGTGGGTGCGCAACGACGAGCACGGCGTGCTCGTCGAGGTGGAGGGCGAGGCGGACGCGGTGGAGCGCTTCCTCGAGCGCCTCAGTGGCGAGCCGCCGCCGCTGGCGGTGATCGAGCGTGTGAGCGCCGAGCGACTGCACACGATCGGGCGCGAGGGCTTCCGGATCCTGCCGAGCCGGCTGTCGGGCGAGCCCACCGCGCTCGTGTCCGCGGACGTGGCTCCGTGCGAGGACTGCCTCGCGGAGCTGCTCGACCCGCACGACCGCCGCCACCGCTACCCGTTCATCAACTGCACCAACTGCGGCCCACGCTTTACGATCGTCCGCGGCGTCCCGTACGACCGCGCGCGGACGACCATGAGCGCGTTCGACATGTGCGCGGCATGCCGCGCGGAGTACGAGGACCCCGCGAGCAGGCGCTTTCATGCGCAGCCAAACGCCTGTACAGCGTGCGGGCCGATGCTGCGCCTGATCGACCGCTCTGAGCGCGCGCCGAGCGGCGAGGACGCTCTCGCCGGCGCCGTCGCGGCGCTGCTCGCCGGACGGATAGTGGCTGTGAAGGGCCTCGGCGGCTACCACCTGGCGTGCCGCGCTGACGACGAGCGCGCGGTGGTGGAGCTGCGCGAGCGCAAGCGTCGCGAGGAGAAGCCGTTCGCGCTGATGGCGGGCGACGTCGACGCCGTGGGCGAGCTCGTCGACCTCAGCCCGGCCGAGCGAAGGCTCATGTGCGGCCCCGAGCGGCCGATCGTGATCGCCCGCCGCCGCGACGGAGCGCCGGTCGCACAGGCGGTCGCGCCGGGAGCCCCGGACCTCGGCGTGATGCTGCCGTCGACGCCGCTGCACCACCTGCTGCTCGCGGACACGGGCACGACGCTCGTGATGACCAGCGGCAACGCGAGCGACGAGCCGATCGCCTATCGCGACGGCGAAGCGCTCGAGCGGCTGGGCGCGATCGCCGACGCGCTGCTGGTGCACGACCGTCCGATCGAGCTGCGCGTCGACGACTCGATAGTGCGCCCGCTGGACGCGGACGCGAATCGAACGGCCGATGCCGACGATCAGCGCACGCCGGCATCTGGCGACGGGGGCGTGCTGATGCTCAGGCGCTCGCGCGGCTACGCGCCGCGCAGCGTCGCGCTGCCGCTGCACGCGCCGCCGCTGCTGGCGTGCGGCGCGGAGCTCAAGAGCACCTTCTGCGTGGCCGCCGGTGCGCGCGCGTGGGTCTCACAGCACATCGGCGACCTCAAGAACTGGGAGACGCTGCGCTCGTTCCGCGACGGGATCGATCACTTCCAGAAGCTGTTCGCCGTCGAGCCCGAGGTAGTCGCACACGACCTGCACCCGGACTACCTCTCGACGGGCTACGCGCTGGCGCGCGAGGGCGTGGAGCTCGTGGGGGTCCAGCATCACCACGCTCATCTGGCCGCGGTGCTGGCCGAGCACGGGGAGCGCGGGCGCGCGATCGGCGCGATCTACGACGGCTCGGGGCTGGGGAGCGACGGCGCCGTGTGGGGCGGCGAGCTGCTGCTCGGCGATCTCGCGCAGGCGGAGCGCGTCGGTCACCTGCACCCGGTGCGGCTTCCCGGCGGGGATGCGGCCGTGCGCGAGCCGTGGCGGATGGCGTGCGCGTGGCTGCTCGCGGCGTTCGACGGCGAGGCTGCGCTGCCGGCGAGCATGCTCGGTCAGGTCGACGAGGAGCGCTGGGAGCAGGTTGCCGAGATCGCGCGGCGCGGAACGAGCTCGCCGGTCACGAGCAGCGTCGGGCGCCTGTTCGATGCGGTCGCGGCGCTGTGCGGAATCCGCATGGCCGTCCGAGAAGAGGGGCGCGCGGCGGTCGAGCTCGAAGCTGCCGCGACATGCGTGCCCGCAAGCGAGTCAGATGGCTACCGGCTCCCGATCATCGACGGGGAGTTGCTGCAGCTCGACGCGCGAGAGACGGTGCGGGCGATCGTGGGCGACCTCGCCGCCGGCGTCTCCCCGACGGTGGTGAGCGCGCGCTTCCACAACGGCCTGGCCGACGCTACCGTCCACGCGCTTTCGCTGCTGGCGCAGCGCGAAGGAGTGCGGACCGTGGTCCTCTCAGGGGGTGTGTTCCAGAACCGCCTGCTGCTGGAGCGGTGCCTGACGCGGCTCGCCGACGCCAACTTGCGCGTGCTGCTCCCGTGCGAGCTGCCGCCCAACGACGGGGCCATCTCCTACGGTCAGGCGGCCATTGCCGCGGCCCGGCGGCGCATTTGAGCGCGAACTCCAAATGCTTGGAGTTCCTTGGAGTTAATTTGGAGTTCGCGCCAGGAGGATGTTCTTACCCAATGGGGGCTGGGCCAGAGGTTCACGGGGGCTTGTTGCCATACGGTTAGACGATCTGCTAAATTTAGTTCTCTGACTTAATTTAGCCAGGAGTCTACTTTATGAGCCGCGTTGAATTCAAGAACCCGTACCGCCCCGGAGCCGGGCACATGCCGCCCCACCTCGCTGGCCGTCAGCGTGAGTACGCGGAGTTCGATCGGCTCCTCGAGCAGGACGAGATCCTGGAGAACATGGTCCTCACGGGACTTCGTGGCGTCGGCAAGACCGTGCTTCTGGAGACCTTCAAGCCCCGTGCGATGCAGCGCGGTTGGCTCTGGGCGACGGCGGACCTATCCGAGTCGGCGAGCATCAGTGAGACCGCTCTCGCGCAACGTATCCTCGCCGACCTCGCGCTGATCACCTCCTCGATCACAGTCGAGGAGCAACAGCCGAACAACCCAGCCGGATTCGCCGTGCCCGCCGAGCCCCGCAGGGTCCCGCTATCGCACGAGATGCTCGCGTCGGTCTACCGCGGCACGCCGGGCTTGATCTCCGACAAGATCAAGGCGACGCTCGAATTCGCGTGGCATCACCTTCAGCAACAGGAGCAGCACAGGGTGATCTTTGCCTACGACGAGGCTCAGAACCTGTCGGATCACGCCGAGAAGGAGCAGTTCCCGCTTTCGGTGTTGCTCGACGTCTTTCAGTCGATCCAGAAGAAGGGCATTCCGTTCATGCTCGTTCTCGCGGGCCTGCCGACGCTCTTTCCCAAGCTGGTGGACGCACGGACGTACTCGGAGCGCATGTTCCGCGTGGTGACCCTGGACAAGCTCAACGACGAGGAGAGCCGAGAGGCGATTCTCAAGCCGATCGAGGTCGCCGAATGCCCGATCAAGTTCTCGCCGGACTCCGTCAATACGATCTGCCACGAGTCCGGCGGCTATCCGTACTTCATCCAGTTCATATGTCGCGAGGTATTCGACGTCTTCATCCAGCAGCACGCGAACAATGATCTGACGGCCGGCGTGCCGGTCGATGCCATCCAGCGCAAGCTGGACACCGACTTCTTTGCCGGACGCTGGGCAAAGATCACCGATCGTCAGCGGGAACTGCTTTGGGCGGTCGCCAACCTCGATCACCCGGACGAGGAATTCACAATCCAGGAACTCGTCGAGGAGGGCAGGCGGCTCCTCACCAAGACATTCTCGCCAAGCCACGCCAATCAGATGCTCGTCAGCCTGTCCGAGCGCGGCATGATCTACAAGAACCGGCTGGGCAAGTACTCGTTTGCCGTGCCGCTCCTAGGGCGCTTCATCCTCCGGACCTACGAGCCCCCCACCGAGCTCGAGCAGCATACCTAGCCTGAGCCGATTGCCGCTTGGGGAGTGCTTCGGGAATCGCGACCAGCCAATTACCGCGAAACGCTGGTCATGGAGCGCGCCTCGCGCAGCACCGTCTCGACGAGCGGGTCGACCGCCCCCGCAACCTCCGTCGACAACCCGCCGCCCGCCTCGAAGCACGCGCCCTCGACGCCGTAGACGATCACACGCGCCGGCAGGCGCCCCAGCGCACGCGCAAGCTCGATCGCCTCCCCCACCCCGACCGCGTGCGTCGAGGAGGAGCCGCGCAGCAGCGCCGGGACCGGCTCGCGCGAGACGTCCACGCGGTGGATCGTGCCCGGCGCGGCGCCCGAGCGGATCGCGTCCACCAGCACCGCCGCCCGCGCGCCCTCCCACAGCTCGAGCAGCCCCAGCGGCTCGCCCTCGTACTCGAGGACGGCGAGGTCTGCCGGCATCGCGAGCTCCGTGCGCACAGCCGTCCCCGCGGCGTCCGCGAGGGTGCGCAGCCGGCGCGCGACCTCCAGGCCCGCGCCGTCGTCCCGGCGGAGCGCGTTGCCCACGCCGATCACCACCACGGCGGCCTGCGCGGCGACCGTCGCCGGCGCCTCCCCGGCGGGCCGCTCATCCACGCCCGGCCGCCCGCTCAGCCACGCTCGACGGTCAGCTTCAGGAAGTGGGTCGCGCAGGAGATGCACGGGTCGTGGTTGCGGATCGTCTGCTCGCAGCGCAGCGACAGCTGCTCGTCGGGCAGGTCGAGGCCGGCTTCGACGACCGCGCGCAGGTCCTCCTCGATCGCCAGCTGGTTCTGCGAGGTGGGCGGCACGATCTTGGCATCGAGGATCGTGCCGTCGTCGTCGATCTCGTAGCGGTGGTAGAGCAGACCACGCGGGGCCTCCGTCGCTCCGTGCCCGACTGAGCGCCTCGGTATGACCTCCACTGCCGGGGCATCCGGCTCCACATAGCCGTCGATGAGCGCGAGCGCTTCGTCGCACGCCTGCACCAGCTCGACCGCGCGCACGACGATGCTCTGGAAGGGGTTGTGGCAGACCGGCCCGAGGCCCGCCTCGCGCGCCGCCTCGCTCGCCAGCGGGCGCAGCTGCGCGGAGGACAGCGCGTAGCGCGCAAGCGGACCCGTCAGGTACGTGCCGCGCTCGCGGATGCGCGCGTGCAGGGCGTTTGAATGCTCCACATGCTCCTCCACGACGTGCGCGTCGAACTCCGCCGGCGCGATGTCCAGGCCGCGGTCGGAGTGGATGCGGCCGAGGTCGATCGGGTAGCGGCCCTGCTCGGACAGCGCCAGCAGCTCAGGCGCGCGCTGCACATCGGGGAACTCCAGCGTCGCCGCCCAGCGCACGGTCGCGAGCGCCGTCTCACGCGCGCGCTCCAGCGGCTCGACCAGCGTGCGCAGCTCGGCGCGCGTCGGCGCGCGGTAGAAGCCGCCCACGCGCACGTTGATCGGATGCACCTCCCGTCCTCCCACCAGCGCCATCACCGCGTTGCCCGCCTTCTTCATCTGCAGGCCCTGTTCGACGATCTCGCGGTGATCGCGCGCCATCTCCACCGCGCCCGCGTAGCCGAGGAAGTCGGGCGCGTGCAGCATGTACACGTGCAGGCTGTGGCTCTCGATCCACTCGCCGCAATACAGCAGCCGGCGCAGGTCGCGCAGCGGGCCCGCGTCGATCGCCACGCCGCACGCGTCCTCCATCGCCCGCACCGCGCTCATCTGGTACGCCACCGGGCAGATGCCGCAGATGCGCGCGGTGATGTCCGGCGCCTCCGTGAACGCGCGGCCGCGCAGCAGCGCCTCGAAGAACCGCGGCGGCTCGTAGATCCGCAGTTTCACCTCCGCGACCTCGCGGCCGTCGAGCTTCACGTACATCGCCCCCTCGCCCTCCACGCGCGCGAGGTAGTCGGTGCGGATCACGCGCGTGCGCCGCGGCTCGCCCGCGCCGTCGCCGCGCGTCGCGCCGTCGGTCGGCGGCTGGCCGGCGGTCGGCGGCTGGCCGGCGTCGCTCATGCGTCCCGTCCGCCCGCTTCGTGCGCCTCGCTCGCCGCCCGGAACGCATCGGCCCCGGCGTTGAACGTGCGGTACACGCGCACCAGGTCGACCTCCTCGCAGCCGAGCTCTGCCATGCGCGCGCTCAGCGAGTCCGTGTTGGGCGCCTCCATCGGCCCGTAGCAGCCGTAGCAGCCACGATCGTAGGAGGGACAGATCGCCCCGCAGCCCGCGTGCGTGACGGGGCCCAGGCAGGCAGTGCCGTGCGCGACCATCACACACACCGTGCCGCGGCGCTTGCACTCCACGCACACGCTGTGCGCGCGCACGCGCGGGCGGCGCCCTGCGAGGTGCGCGCCGATCACCTCCAGCAGCTGCCGCTTGTCGATCGGGCAGCCGTTCAGCTCGTAGTCGACGGGCACGTGCGCGCTGATCGGCGTGGACGTGCGCAGCGTGGAGATGTAGTCCGGGGTGGCGTACACGATCGCCGTGAAGGCGTCCACGTCGGCGAAGTTGCGCAGCGCCTGGATCCCGCCGGAGGTCGCGCACGCCCCGATCGTGATCAGCACCCGCGAGCTGGCGCGCACCTCCCGGATGCGTTCGGCGTCGTGCGCCGTCGTGATCGACCCCTCGACGATCGACACGTCGTACGGTCCGTCCACGGTGGCGCTGCTGGCCTCGACGAAGTGCGCGATCTCCAGGCGATCGGCGAGCAGCAGCAGCTCGTCCTCGCAGTCGAGCAGGCTCAGCTGGCAGCCGTCGCACGAGGCGAACTTCCAGACCGCCAGCGTCTGCCGGGGCGCCTGTGTCGGCATCGCCCTCACAGCTCCCTGATCGCCAGCCAGCGCTCGAGCTCGTTCCAGCGGTAGACCGGCCCGTCGCGACAGACGAGCGTCGGCCCCAGCTGGCAGTGCCCGCAGTGTCCGATCCCGCACTGCATGTTGCGCTCCATCGACGCGTACACCCGATCGCCGCCAACACCCGCCTTTGCGAGCGCCGAGACGGTGAAGCGCATCATCACCTCCGGCCCGCACAGCAGCGCCACCGCGCCGGCGGCGTCGAAGCCGGCGCGGTGCACGAGCCGCGGCACGACGCCGACGTGCCCCAGCCACTCCGGCCCGGCACTGTCGACCGTCACCGCCACCTCCAGCCCGCGCGCCGCCCATCGCTCCAGGTCTTCCGCGTACAGCAGCTGCCCGGGCGAGCGCCCACCGTAGAGCAGCAGCAGGCGCCCGTAGCGCTCGCGGCGATCGAGCAGCGCGAGGATCGCCGGGCGCAGCGGCGCCAGGCCGATGCCGCCCGCGACGACCACCACGTCCGCGCCCTCGATCTCCCCCACCGGCCACGCGCGACCGAACGGCCCGCGCACGCCAAGCACCTCGCCGACGGGCGCCTCGCAGATCGCCTGCGTCGCGAGGCCGACCGCGCGCACGGTGTGCACCAGCGGGCCGCCCCCGGCAGAATCGCCGCTGATCGAGATCGGCACCTCGCCGGCGCCGAACGCCGAGAGCATCGTGAACTGGCCCGGGGCGAACGCCAGCGGCACGCCCGCGCGCGGCTGCAGCTCGAGTGTCCACGTGTCCTCGGTGTCCTGGCGCTTGGCGCTCACCGCAAACGGCGCAGGCACCATCGGAGCCTGCTCGGGGACGCCGCCGGCGACGGTCGGAGCGTCAGTCTGCCCGAGCATGGCCGTACACGTCGAGGAGCTGCAGGCGCGTCGCCTGCAGGCGCTCGGTCAGCGACGCCGCGAAGCGCCGCATCAGCTGGTAGCCGAGCTCGTGGTCGACATCGCACTTGCCGCGCAGGCACAAGCCGTCGAAGGCGACCACGCCCACCGGCTCGCGTGCGCGCGCGTCGAGCTCCCAGCGGTAGGGCTCGAACAGCCACGACCAGCCCGCGACGTCGCCCTGATGCAGCGTCTCGATCACCAGCGCCCCGGCGCCGGGCGCGTCGATCTCCAGCGACACCGCGCCCGTGCGGATCAGGAAGAAGCGATCGGCCGGCGTGCCCTCGCGGAAGAGGTACTCGCCGGCGTCGACGCGCTCGTTGCTCGCGCACCCCGCGATCAACGCCAGGTGCTCCGGCGCGAGCCCCGCGAACATCGGCGCCGCAGCGATCAGCTCGTCAAGCGTCTGCATCGTGTCCCTCCCCGCTCGCCGTGCTCGCCCGCGCCCCCTCGACACCCGCGGCCGTCGATCCAAGGTCGCTCTCGCGAATCGCGCGCGCCTCCTCGGTGATGTCGATCCCGACGGGGCACCACGTGATGCAGCGACCGCAGCCGACGCAGCCGGAGCTGCCGAACTGGTCGATCCACGTGGCGAGCTTGTGCGTCATCCACTGGCGGTAGCGCGAGCGTGTGGAGGCGCGCACCGAGCCGCCGTGGATGTGCGAGTAGTCGACGGTGAAGCACGAGTCCCAGCGCTGGTGGCGCTCGACGTGCTCGCCGGCGAGGTCGGTGACGTCCTCGACGCTCGTGCAGAAGCACGTCGGACACACCATCGTGCAGTTGCCGCACGACAGGCAGCGCTCGGCCACCTCGTCCCAGCGCGGGTTCTCGTAGTTTCGGTACAGCAGCTCCCTGATGTCCGTCACGTCCAGCTCGCGCCCCATCTGCGCGGCCGCGCGCGCGTGCCCGGCGCTCGCCGCGTCCCGCTCCGCCGGCGCGGCGCTCGCGTGCGGCAGCTCCTGCAGCAGCTCCGCTCCGCGCTCGCTGCCGACGTCCAGCACGAAGTAGTGGCGGGCGCCGTCCAGCACCTCCGTGAGCGCGAGGTCGAAGCCCTCATCGGCGGTCGGCCCGGTGCCCATCGACGAGCAGAAGCACGTGCTCCCGGCCTGCGAGCACTGCACCGCGACGACGAACACGTTCTCGCGCCGCGCCCGGTCCGCCGGATCCGGATGGGCGCCGCCGAGCAGCACGCGGTCGAGGATGCCCATCGCGTGCAGCTCGCACGAGCGCGCGCCCAGGAACGCGTAGCGCGGGGCGTCCGCCGGCTCGGGCTCGATCTCGCTCAGAGCGCCGTCGGCGTCGCGGCGCGCGCGCCACAACCGCGTCTGCGGCGGCAGCTGGTAGCGCTTCCACGAGTGCGGGCCGACGTTGTAGCCGAACAGCGCCTCGTCCTCACGCCGGCGCAGGCGGTAATGCCCGCCCTCCTGCTCGTCGGTCCAGCCGATCGGCAGCTCCGCGCACGAGCCGATCTCCCCGTAGACGATCGCCTGCTCGCGCACCGTCGGGCCGACCACCGTGTAGCCGCGGCGGTGCAGCGCGCCGAACAGCTCGTCGAGCGCGTCGCGCTGCAGGGTGTAGCCGCCAGGCTGGCCCATGCTCATCCATTCTCCCGCCCGGCGGCGCCGACCGCAACACGGTCGCCCGCACGGGGCATCTACGGCGCCGGGCGGGTGACGAAGTGCGCGTCGCGCAGCGACAGCGAGAAGCCCTCCGCCGCGCCCGGGCGCACGTCGAGCAGAAACGACGGCCGACCCCAGCGCATGTACTGCTCGGAGTCGACGTAGAACGGAGCGCCGCCGACCGTGCCGAGCAGCAGGTCGTTCGGGCCCGGCGGCAGCTCTCCGTCCTTCATGCAGATCGGCAGGCTGCCGTCACAGCAGCCGCCCGACTGGAAGAAGGCGAGCGGACCGTGCTCGTCGCTCAGGAGCGCGATCGCCTCGAGCGCCGCGTCGGTCGCGGTCACGCTCGCCTCTGCCGTCGAGCCCGTCATCGCGGCCTAGAAGAACCCCATCGGGTTCTTGTCGTAGCTGACCAGCAGGCACTTCGTCTGCGAGTAGTGGTCGAGCATCATCTTGTGGTTCTCGCGCCCGACGCCCGAGACCTTGTAACCGCCGAACGCCGCGTGCGCCGGGTACAGGTGGTAGCAGTTGGTCCACACCCTGCCCGCCTTGATCCCGCGGCCCATCCGGAACGCGCGACTGCCGTCGCGGCTCCACACGCCCGCGCCCAGCCCGTACAGCGTGTCGTTGGCGATCCGCAGCGCCTCGGCCTCGTCCTTGAACGTGGTCACCGCCAGGACGGGACCGAAGATCTCCTCCTGGAAGATGCGCATGTCGTTGCTGCCCTTGAACACCGTCGGCTCGTAGTAGTAGCCGCCGGCCAGCTCGCCCGAGAGCATGTTGCGCTCGCCGCCGATCAGCAGCTCGGCGCCCTCTTCGCGGCCGATCTGCACGTAGCCCTCGATCTTCTCCAGCTGCGAGATCGAGTTCTGTGCGCCCAGCTGGACGGTGCGATCGAGCGGGTTGCCCTGCTTGATCGCGCGGATGCGATCGAGACAGCGCGCCATGAACTCGTCGTAGATCGACTCCTGGATCAACGCCCGCGACGGGCACGTGCAGACCTCGCCCTTGTTGAACGCGTACAGCACCAGGCCCTCGATGGCCTTGTCGAGGAACTCGTCGTCGGCGGCCATCACGTCCTCGAAGAAGATGTTCGGCGACTTGCCGCCGAGCTCGGTCGTCGAGGGGATGATGTTCTGTGCGGCGTACTGCATGATCAGCCGGCCGGTCACCGTCTCGCCGGTGAACGCGATCTTCGCGATTCGCTTGTTCGACGCCAGCGCCTTGCCCGTCTCCGCGCCCGGGCCGTTGACGACGTTCAGCACGCCCGGCGGCACGATGTCCTCGATCAGCTCGGCGAACTTGAGGATCGACCACGGCGTCGGGCTCGCGGGCTTGACGACCGTGCAGTTGCCGGCGGCCAGCGCCGGGGCGATCTTCCACGCGGCCATCAGCAGCGGGAAGTTGAACGGGATGATCTGCCCGACCACACCGAGCGGCTCGGAGAAGTGGTAGGCGACGGTGTCCTTGTCG
Organism: uncultured Solirubrobacteraceae bacterium; assembly: GCA_963735705.1. Classification (GTDB taxonomy): domain Bacteria; phylum Actinomycetota; class Thermoleophilia; order Solirubrobacterales; family Solirubrobacteraceae; genus Palsa-744. The sequence continues at coordinate 20,092 of CAVTLZ010000006.1, read as the reverse complement.
ATCTCCGAGATCCTGCCCTCCTCGCCGCGGATCACGTCGGCGAAGTAGCGGAAGTGGTCGGCAGCCAGCGGGATGTCCGCGGCGAGCGTCTCGCGCACCGGCTTGCCGTTCTCCCAGCTCTCGGCGATGGCCAGCATCTCGAGGTTCTCTTCGATCGCGTCGGCGACCGCGTTCAGCACGCGTGAGCGCTCGGTCGTCGAGGCCTCACCCCAGCCGTCCTTGGCGGCGTGCGCGGCGTCCAGCGCGAGCTCGATGTCCTGCGCGCCCGAGTGCGCTACCTCGCAGATCGGCTGGCCGGTCGCCGGGGTGAGGTTCTCGCGATACTCGCCGTCGACCGGCGGAACCCAGTGGCCGCCGATGAAGTTCTCGTATCTGTCTTTGACCTGCACGGGGCTGCCCGGCTGGCCGGGGGCCTCAAATGTCGTGGACTGCTCTGCTGTTGCCATGGTGCTCGTTCCCTTCTCGGTTGGTGTGGCGACTGGGAGTCTCAGAACTGGAACGTTTGACGCTCACGCGAGTGCCGCGACCCGCTCCGCGTGGGCGCCCGTCGCACTGGTGTTGGCGCCCTGGAGCACGACCTTCAGCGCTCCGGAGTTGGCCGCGTCGGCGAACGTGTCGTAGGCGGCCATCGTGTCGTCCAGCGCGAAGCGATGGGTGGCAAAGAGCGAAGGGTCCAGGCGACCGCTCGAAATCAGCCGCATCAGCTGGGGGATGCTGTAGGTGTCCACCAGGCCGGTCGTGATCGTGACGTCGCGAATCCACAGCTTCTCCAGATGCAGCGTCGCGGCCTGACCGTGAACGCCGATGTTGGCGACGCGTCCACCCGGGCGGATCAGCTCGGCCGCGAGCTCGAAGGTCTGCGGCATTCCGACCGCCTCGAAGGCCACGTCGGCGCCGAGGCCGTCCGTCAGCTCCATCACGGCTGCGACGGCGTCCTCGCTGCCGTTGTTGATCGTCGTGTCCGCGCCGAAACGGCGCGCGCTGTCGAGCCGGCTGTCGGCGAGGTCGATCGCCACGATCCTGCCCGGCGTGTACAGCCGTGCGGTGAGGATCGCCGCCAGACCGATCGGCCCGGCACCGACGATCGCCACGACGTCTCCCGGCCCGACCATGCCGTTGAGCACGCCGACCTCGAAGGAGGTCGGGAGGATGTCGGCGAGGAACAGCACCTGCTCGTCGCTGAGCTGCTCGGGCAGCTTGTACACGGAGTTGTCGGCGAACGGCACGCGCGCGTACTCGGCCTGCAGGCCGTCGATCAGATGGCCGAAGATCCAGCCGCCGCCACCCAGGCACTGCCCGTAGCGGCCTTCCTTGCAGTAGCGGCAGCGCCCACACGAGCTGACGCACGACATCAGCACGCGGTCGCCCGCGGCGACCGTGCTGACCCCGGCACCCACCTCCACGACGGTTCCGACGGCCTCGTGACCGAGCACGGTGCCAGGCGTCGTCTCGGGCACGTCGCCTTTGAGGATGTGCAGGTCTGTGCCGCAGATCGTCGAGGTGTCGATCCGCACGATCGCGTCGGTGGGATCGACGATCGTCGGGTCGGGCACGGTGTCCCACCCGCGCTGCCCAGGGCCGTGGTAAACAAGCGCCTTCATCTTGGGCCTCCTAGAAGATTGCGGGGGAATCTCGGTTCGCCGCGCGGACGGCGAACCGGATACATGGAACGTAGGCGCCGGCGACGGCCGGCGCATCGGGGCCTTCTCCCGAGAGCGCTGCGTGTTACTACGGAGAGGCGCCGACTGCGGCTGGCGTTACTGTTGAGCGCACAAGCACGCAGAGGAGGGGCTGTGACCATGAATAGACGTCCGTGTCTACTATTCGCCACACTGGCGGTCGCACTCCCCGGGCTGGCAGGCTGCGGCGGGTCCTCGACGAGCAAACAGAGCACCGGCTCGAGCAGAGGTGCGAGCACCGCGCCCGCGACCACCTCCACCGCCGCGACGTCCACGCAGCCGAAGGCTTCGTCGCCGATCGCTTCCGCATCGTCAGGTACGGGGCGCACCGTCACCGCGAGCGCCGGCGGGGTGAGCGCGACGATGCGCGGCTCCACCCACAAGCCGAAGGTCGAACGGCCGTGGCCGCTGCACTTCACGGTCACCCGCGGCGGGCACGCGGTCAAGGCGAGCCTGAGCTACGAGTACCTGTTCGGCGGACAGGTGGTCGCACACCGCTCTCACTACACCTTCGTCGGGCATTTCTCGGACGTCTTCAAATGGCCGTCCTCGGCCGTCGGCTATCCGCTCACCTTCCGCGCGGTCATCGTCTCGGAAGGGGCGACCATCAACCTCGAATACCCGGTGCAGGTCATCAGGTGAGTGCGCCCGCCGGCGCGGAGGTGATGGTCGAAGGGGTGAGCAAGGGCTTCGGCCGCGTGAGCGCGCTGCGCGACGTCTCACTCAGCGTCAGCCCGGGCGAAGCGGTGGCGATCACCGGGCGCTCGGGCTCCGGCAAGAGCACCCTCCTGGCCCTGATCGGCGGCCTGGAGCAGCCCGACGCCGGACGCGTCCTGATCGACGGCCGCGAGCTGTGGAAGGACCTGCACCCCGCCCGCGCCCGCCGCGAGGTCGTCGGCTTCGTCTTCCAACGCCACCTGCTGCTCGCGACGCTGTCCGCGCGCGCGAACGTCGAAGTCCCGCTGATCGGCGCCGGCGTGCACCGCGCCGAGCGGCACAGGCGCGCGCTCGCGCTGCTGGAGGAGGTGGGGATCGCCGACCGCGCCGATCACCTGCCGTCGGAGCTCTCCGGGGGCGAGAGCCAGCGTGTCGCGGTGGCGCGCGCGCTCGCCAACGAGCCGCGGCTGCTGCTCGCCGACGAGCCCACCGGCGCGCTCGACTCGACCAGCTCAGAGCGCGTGCTCGACCTGCTCTTCCGCCTGCGCGAGGAGCTCGGCATGACGCTCGCGGTGGTCAGCTACGACAGCTCCGTCGGCACGCGCGCAGACCGCACGGTCACCCTGGTCGACGGCCAGCTCGCCGCGACCGACGGAGCCCTGTTCCAGCGCAGGTAGCGTGACGGCTGATGTTCGCGATCATCAGGACCAACCTGCTGCGGCGCTCCACCCGCACCATCTTCACCGCCTCGGGCATCGCCGTCGGCGTGGCGACGATCGTCGCGCTGCTCGCGTTCACCCAGGGGCTGAAAGAAACAGCCGCCGGGTTCGTGCATCTCGGCGGCTCGGAGCTCGGCGTCTTCCAGGCGAACGTCTCCGAACCGACCGCGTCGGTGCTTCCCGAATCGATCGTCGCGCGGCTGGACGCCAGCCGGGACGTCGCGCACGCCACGCCCCTGCTGCTCGTCGTAGAAGGCCTGAAGTCCGACGCGTCGGCGATCGTCTTCGGCGCCGACCCGGCCGGGTTCTTCAGTCACAACCTCGTGCTCACCGGCGGCCAGCGGCCGGCGACGGGAGCGCGCGAAGTGCTCGTGGGCGATCGTCTGGCCGCGCAGCTGCACCTGCTGCCCGGCGCCGTCCTGGTCATCTCAGGGCACGCCTACCGAGTCGCCGGCGTCTACCACTCGGGCGTCCTGTTCGAGGACTCCGGGGCCGTGCTCGAGCTCGCACAGGCCCAGCAGCTGACCTCCCGCCCCGCGGAGGTGACCGACATCGTCGTGCAGCTCGCGCCGGGCGTGCGCGCGACCACGGCCGCCCGGCACATCGAACGCTCCTTCCCCGGCACGCAGGTGATCACCGACCCCCAACAGGCGCTGCGGGTCGGAGCGAACGGCACGCTGATCTCCAAGGCGATCCTGGTGATCGTGGTGATCGCGCTGATCGTCGGCGCGATCAGCGTCACCAACACGATGGCGATGTCGGTGATCGAACGCCAGGGCGAGCTCGGGCTGCTGAGCACCGTCGGCTGGGGGCCCGTGCGCGTCGCGTCGCTGATCCTCGGAGAAGGGATCGCGGTCAGCGTGCTCGGCGCCGCCGCCGGCCTGCTGTTCGGGGTGATCGGCGGCAGCCTGCTCGTGCACGCGCTGGGCGTCAGCGCGTACGTCTCGCCGTCGGTCACCGCCTGGGGTCTGGGACGCGGCCTGCTGGTGGGCGTGGCCATCGGCGTGCTCGGCGGCATCTACCCCGCGTGGCGGGTCACCCGCATGCGGCCGTTGAAGGCGCTGTCGGCCACGTAGCGGAGGCTCACGAGCCCCAGCGCCTGCGCGTCGCGCTCGCTTCCGCGCTGCCCGCGCTCACGACGAAGAAGCCGATCAGCGCGAGCCACAGCCCTTCGGGCGCGCCGCCGACGAACTCCAGCGCCCCGAGGACGATCAGCAGGTAGCCGAAGGCGCGACCGACATCCGCGGCGGTATCTGTCGCGCGCACGATGTCGCCGCGGCGGCGCCACAGCAGCGAGCGCAGCACGCGCCCGCCGTCGAGCGGGAACGCCGGCATCAGGTTGAAGAACAGCAGCACGCAGTTGATCAGCGCCTGGTATTCGACCAGGGCACGCACCGTTGCCGGCGTGGAGGCGGGCAGGAACAGCGCGGCGGCGCCGAAGCAGGCCGCGAGCACGGCCGTCACCGCCGGGCCCGCGAGCGCGTAGCGCAGCTCGTCCTCGGGAGCATGGGCTTCGCCGCGCATGCGCGAGACGCCGCCGAGCAGCCACAGGTCGATCTCTTCCACCTCGATGCCCCGCCGCCGCGCCACCAGCGCATGGCCGAACTCGTGCGCGAGGATGCTCGCGAACAGCAGCAGCACGCTCGCCAGGCCCAGCGCGTAGGAGACAACGGGGCTGATCCCGTGGACCTGTTCGGGAAAGTAGCTGGCTCCCAGCACCCATGTGAACAGCGCCACGATCACCAACCACAACGGGCTGACCCCGACGGGTATGCCGGCGATCCTGCCGATGCGGTAGCTGCGACCTGGCATTGCCTTTCCAACATTGGCCACGGGCGGGGCCCAGCGCATCCGTGCTATGTCCCGATGCTCATCGGTGGAGCGCCGTACGCAAGAATCCCGGGTATGCGCGACAACAGACCGCGGAAAGTAGTTTAATGCATGGTGGACCGTGCGCCGCGCTGACGGGACAAACATAGCCGAGGAACCGTTTTGATAGACCGAACGACGCAGGGGATTCTCGACGTCGCTCGGAGCGTGCTCGCGGACCTCGACCTCGACCAGGTGCTCGATCGAGTGCTCGAGTCGGCGCAGGAGCTCACCGAAGCCCGCTACGCGGCGCTCGGCGTCCTCAACGAGCCGAGGACCGAGCTGGCCAGGTTCCTCACGAGGGGCATCGACGAGGCCGGCCACGCGATGATCGGCGCGCTGCCGCGCGGCCGCGGCGTCCTCGGCGCGCTGATCAACGACCCGGCGCCGCTGCGCCTGGACGACGTCGGGCATCACCCGCGCTCCTACGGCTTCCCCGCGGGACATCCGCCGATGCACACCTTCCTGGGAGTCCCGATCCTCGTCGGGGGAACGCCGTTCGGGAACCTGTACCTGACGGAGAAGGCCGGCGGCGCGGAGTTCTCGGACACCGACGAGCAGGCGGTGGCTGCGCTGGCGGAGTTCGCGGGCGTGGCCATCGACCACGCGCGGCGCTACACCGGCGCCAGCGAGCGTCGCGACGAGCTCGAGCGGACCGTCGCCGCGCTCGAGGCCACGACTCAGATCGCGCGCGCCGTCGGCGGCGAGACCGACCTGGAGGTGATCCTCGAGCTCGTGGCCAAGCGCGGGCGCGCGCTGGTGTCCGCGCGCGCCCTGCTGATCGAGCTCAGGCGGGGCAACGAGCTCGTCGTCGCCGCCGGCGCCGGCGAGCTGCCCGCGGGCCTGATCGGCCGGTCCGTGCCCCTGGAAGACACCGTCGCCAGCCACGCGATGCGCACCGGCCGCGCGCAGCGCCTGGAGGACGAGCTGACCCGCGCCCGCTTCGACGAGCACGGCCTCGGACAGCTCGGCGTGCACGCGAACGGCGGGCTGGCGGTCCCGCTGGTGTTCCGCGGGCGCACCCACGGCGTGCTGCTGGCGCTCGACCGGCTCCACGACGGGCCCGCGTTCACGATCGAGGACGAGCGCCTGTTGGAAGCCTTCGCCGCGAGCGCCGCCAGCGCCGTGGCGACCGCCCAGTCGATCGCCTCCGACACCAGCCGGCAGCGTCTGGCCGCGGCGGAGGGCGAGCGCCGGCGCTGGGCGCGCGAGCTGCACGACGAGACGCTCCAGAGCCTGAGCGCGCTGCGCATCGGCCTCTCGACAGCAGGGCGCTCGGAGCGCCCGGAAGCCCTGCCGCAGGCGGTTCGCCATGCGGTCGACCAGCTCGAGGACGCGATCGCCAACCTGCGCGCGCTGATCACCGACCTGCGCCCGGCGGCGCTGGACGAGCTCGGCGTCCACGCCGCGCTCGAGGGCCTCGCCGAGCGGAACACCCGTCACGGGCTGGAGGTCGACGTGAGCGTCGAGCTTGCCTACGAGCAGGGCCGCGCGTCCACCCGCCACGCACCGGAGCTCGAGACCGCGATCTACCGGATCGTCCAGGAGTCGCTGACCAACGCCTCCAAGCACGGCGGGGCAAAGCGCGCGGTGGTCGAGATCCACGAGCAGGACGCCACGGTCCACATAAGCGTGCGCGACGATGGCGCCGGCTTCGACGTCGACACGGAGACCGACGGCTTCGGCCTGCTCGGCATGCGCGAGCGCGTCGACCTGCTCGGCGGGGAGATCTCGATCGACTCAGCTCCCGGCCAAGGCGCCACCGTCAAGGCGAGCATCCCCGTGCTGCGCGGGCAGGGCGAGCGCATCGCCGGATAGCGCACGCCGCGGGTCGCATATGGTCTCCGTGAGCAGCGGCGGCGGCCAGCGTCACGCGAGGTGACAGTCGAACCAGTCGACGGCCAACCGGCACACGTGCTCGAGCGCGCCCGGCTCTTCGAACAGGTGCGTCGCGCCAGGGATCACCGCCAGCTCACTCGGACAGAGAAGCTGCGCGCGGGCATCCTGATTCAACTTGAGCACCTCGCGGTCGGCACCGCCGACGATCAGCAGCGTCGGAGCGCGCACCGCGCCGAGGTTTCGTGCCAGGTCCGGGCGCCCGCCGCGCGAGACGACCGCTCCCACCCGCTTGCCCAGCTCGCCGGCCGCGGTGAGCGCGGCAGCCGCGCCGGTGCTCGCCCCGAAGTAGCCCAGCGGCAGCGCCGCGACGTCGTCCTGCTCGCCCAGCCACGCGCTGGCGTGCGCCAGCCGCGAGGCGAGCAGCGCGATGTCGAACACGTTGGTGCGGTCGCGCTCCTCCCCCGGGGTGAGCAGATCGAACAGGAGCGTCGCGAAGCCCGCCTCGTTCAAGGCGCTCGCGACCGTGCGGTTGCGGGGGCTCAGCCGGCTGGATCCGCTTCCGTGAGCGAACGCGACGACGCCCTTCGCCGGCTGGGGAACGCTGAGCTCGCCGTTCAGCGACACGCCGGATGAGATCGCGATCTCGACCTGCCGCACGACGGGACCGCTTGCAGTGGCGCGCGACGCGGCCGCCTCGGCGAGCAGCGCCGCCACCTCCTCGTCCGCGGTCTGGCTGAAGTCCTCGTACCACAGCCCGACGGCCCACAGGTCGGCGGGCGTCTCGACGCACACAACCTCGTCAGCCTCCGCGCGCAGCGCTTCGACCGACGCCGGCGCCGCCACGGGCACCGCGAGGATCACGCGCGCGGCGCCGCGCTTGCGCAACGAGATCACCGCCGCCAGCGCCGAGCGCCCCGTCGCGAGGCCATCGTCGACGAGGATCACCGTGCGCCCCGCGATCTCGACCGGATCGCGGGAGCCGCGGTAGCGAGCGACGCGCTCGGCGAGCTCGCGTTCCACGTCCCCGATCAGCGCCCGCAGCTCCGCGTCGGACAGGCCGGCGGCCCGCACGACCTTGGCGCTGAGCACGTGCACGCCGCCCTCCGCGAGCGCGCCCATCGCGAACTCGGGATTCTGCGGCGCGCCGATCTTGCGCACGACCGCCACGTCCAGCGGCGCGCCGAGCGCACGAGCCACCTCCGCGGCGACCGGCACACCCCCGCGGGGGATGCCGACCACCACCGGATGCTCGGCACGAAACGGCTCCAGCCGCTCGGCCAGCCGCCGCCCGGCGTCGCGGCGATCCCTGAAGACGATCCCGTCGGGGGCGAGCAGCGGCGGATCCTCGAGCGAGGTGACCGCGCCTGTTCTAAGCTCACTCGCCTGCCTCCTCATCTGTCAAAGGTACGGCCGGCCATCGCGTGCGGCATCGGCTGGCACTACGGTCGCGACCGCGGATTTCTACGGAGATGCACGAATCGCCTGACGAGCGTGCGATCGTGTGCGCGGCCATGGCGCGACCCGGCTGAGCCGCTCTGACAGAATGGTTGCGGACATGCGCCGGATGGCCGCCATCGCCGTGCTCCTCGCAACCGGCGGCCCGCTCGCCGGCTGCGGCGGCCATGGGGCGGGCACCGCCGCGCATTCCGGCGCCGCGCAGACCACGCACGCCTCGGGCACGTCGGGAGCGCCCCATGCCGGCGGCGCGCCGACGAAGGCGCAGGCGCAGGCATTCGCGCGCGCGGTGAACCTCAAGGCCGCGGACGTTCCCGGCTTCAGCGTGTCCTCCGAACACGCACACGAACACGAAACGGCGGCGGAAAAGCGCCTGAAGCCAGAGCTGCGCCGGTGCTTCGGATCGGCGGTGGTGACCAAGGGGGTCGTCGAAGCGGGCTCGGGGAAGTTCGAACGGTCGGCCGGCATCGCGAGCCAGAGCGTCAGCTCGGAAGTGACGGTCGCGCAGACGGCGGCGTTGAGCGCCAAGGAACTCGCGGCGATCCGCGGCGGTCACCTGCCGGCGTGCCTGGCTCACTACTTCGAGCAGCTGCTCAAGACCCAGGACTTCCACGGGGCGAGCGTCGGTCCGGTGTCGACCAAGCAGGGGTCTCCACCCGCGCCGGGCATGACCGGGAGCTTCGGGCTGCGCTTCACCGCGACGATCACCCTGCACGGCCTACGGGTTCCGTTCTACGTCGACATCCTCGGCTTCGTCGACGGTCCCGCGGAGGTCTCGCTGGACACCTTCGGCATCCCTCGGCCGTTCCCGGGAACGGCCGAGGAACGACTGTTCTCGCTGCTGGTGGAACGCGCGAGGGCCCACAAGCTCTGAGCGCGCGCTCCCCTGGGCGGCGAGGAACGCCGCGCTAAAGCGCGTCCAGGCCGAGCCGCTCGAGCACCTCGTCGCGGTCGGTGCCGTGTACGCGCAGCACACGGTCGAAGTCCTCGCCGTACACGTGCATGACCGCCATCAGCACATCGGTCGTGGCAAGCGCGTGCGCGTCTCGTTCGCCGGCGATGCGGACGGCGTGCTCGGTCACGCGCGCGACCGCGTCGCGCGCGGCGCCGGCGGGCGCGACGGCGCGCTCGCGATCGGGGCTCGCGGCTTCGCCGGGAAGGGGCTCCTCGCTGACGCCGAGCGCCTGCAGCGCGATCCCGACCTGGCCGTGCAGGCGCAGGACCCGCAGCCAGCGCTCTACCTCGGCCTCGGGGGTGCGGGCGAACGGCATCGCGGTGGATGCGATGCCGAGGGCGATCGCGGCGTCTGGGGCGAGCACCGGTCGCGCGCTCACAGCGCAGCTCCCACGTCGGCGCGGCGCGCGTGCAGGTAGGCGAGGTGGTCGCGCCTGAGCGTGAGCCGCGGCGGCCCGTCGCCGAGACGCAGCTCGAGCACCACCGTGCCGGCGCGCCCCGCGGCGACGCTCGCGGCATGAGCCACGTCGGCGACCTCGCCACGCTCGACGCCGCAGGCGAGCAGGAAGCGAGCGGTGCGGTCGCTCGAGGCCTCGTCGCGATCGAGCTCCAGCTCCTCGACGAGCGCTTTCGGCGCGGCGTCCTCGCCCTCCACGCCGAGCAGGCACGCGGCCATGTCGTCGGGACGCGCGTCCGCGCGCTCGGCCACCCGCTGGAGGACCGCGGCGGCGCTCGCGCGCGGCCCGAGCTCGACGAGCGTGTCGAGCAGCCGCCTCGGCCCGAACAGCTCGGAGCCGACGCGCGCCTCGGTGACGCCGTCGGTGTAGAAGCAGATCTGCGCGCGGCCGGGGATCGAGACGGCCGTCTGACGCGTGCCGGTGCGCATGCCCACTCCGATCGGCGGCGGGGTGCAGATCGTGACCGGCGCAACCGCGTGTGCATCCGCGCCGCCGCCGAGCACGACCGGCGGTGGATGCCCGGCGCACGCGTACACGAGCACGCGCTCGCGCGGCTGGTAGGTGGCGGCGACGACCGTCGCGAACACGCCGCCGAGCTGGCGCTCGAGCACCGCGCCGGCGGTCTGAATCGCGTCGCGCGGCGAGAGCCCGGCCTCGAGGTACGCGCGCAGCGTGAAGCGCACGAGCGCCGTGTGCGGCAGCGCCTGGCGGCCGTGCCCGGAGACGTCGCCGACGATCACCGCCAGCTGCCCGTCCTCGAGCGCGAACACGTCGTAGAAGTCCCCGCCCGCCCCCGGACCGGCCGCCGGGCGGTAGGCCGCGGAGGTGCCCACGGGACCGAGCCGCGCGGGCGGCACCGGCAGCAGCGCGGCCTGCAGCAGGCCGACGTCCTCGAGCAGCTCTCCCCGCTGGCGCTCCAGGCGCCGGGCGCGCACGGCGGCCACGCGCGAGCGCACCGCCAGCGCAAGCGCCAGCGCCAGCAGGGCCGCGATCAGCGCGCGCACGGGCGTGGGCACGACGTCGACGATCCTGGTGATGGTCGTCACCAGCGGCGACTGGCGCGCGCGGGCGCTCGAGCGGCGCGTGCCGACGTGCGTGGGGCGGGGGCGCGAGGCGTGCGCCGTGCGAGCCGATGTCGCCGCCGCGGGCGCCACTGCCGCGTACGCGAGGGTGGCGGACCCAGCGCGGCGGTGGGCGGCGCGACGCGGCGCGCGGGCGGGACGGCGCGCGGCGTGCGTGGGCCGAGCGTCGAGCGCCGACTGAGGTGCGGCGCCGGCCTGTGCGGGGCTTGTCGCGACGGGTGCTGCGGCGACCGCCGCGCTCGGGGCGGAGGCGCTCGCCTGGGCGCCGGCGGCCGCGGTCGTCGCGACCGTCGAGGAGCCGGGGGCGCCGCCGGATTCGCCGGGCGGCTGCGTGGATTTGCCTTTGCTCCGTTTCCCAGGTTCGCGCGAGCGGGTCGTTTCGCCTTCCTTGTGGTGTCCGCGGCCGTGCTTGCGCGCCTTGCTCGCCAGGCCCGGCGCCGGCGCGGTGCTGTAGAGCGCTTCGGCGCCTTCTTCGGCCTGCGCGGAGCTCGGCTGTGTCTGGCCGGAGTCGTGCCCGGCACGTTCCCCGTGCCGGGCACGCTGGCCTGCGGCTTCTCGGCGTTCGCCGGTTGCGTTGTGTTCGCCGGTTGCGTTGTGTTCGCCGGCTGCGTTGTGTTCGCCGGCTGCGTGGCGTTCGTCGCGCGAGCCGGTCTGACGAGCTTCGGGGGCCGCACCGGACGCGGCCGGACCCGTGGTCGTGGCGGTGCTCGTGCCGGTGGTTGTGCCGGTGCTCGGCGGGTGCGCGGATTCGGCGTTTCGGTGCCGCCGAGCCTGCGGCCGCGGGACCGATTCGGTGGGCGCGCTGGACTGCGCGGGGGCGGTCTGCGCGCTCGTTCCGGGGGCTGGAGTCGACGCGACCGTCGGGCTCGTGCGATCCCGTCGGGCGGTGGCGGTGGGGATCGCGGCGAGGCTGAGCGCACAGCTGACGAGGACGAGCGCTGAGGCCAGGCGCCAGGCCCGGCGAGCGGGTGTCGGATGTGTGCGGGTGTCGGTGGCCATGCGATCTGGTCTCGCGCGTCAGCTCGCTTCCGCGGCGCGCCCGTGGGCGTCCGGGAGCGCGTCGTCGAGGGTCGGGAAGATCGCGAACACGCCGTCCATCCCCGAAAGCTCGAAGATCCTCAGCAGGCTCGCGTTGGCGCATACGATCGCCAGCGTCGCGCCCGACTCGAGGCTGCGGTCGACGCCGACGAGCACGCCGAGCGCGGTCGAGTCCATGAACGTGGCCTGCGAGAGGTCGACGACGAGGCGACTGTGCCCCTCCTCGAGCGCGTCGAGGAGCATCCACTTCAGCTGCGGCGCGGTGGCGAGGTCGAGCTCGCCCTCGATGGAGATCACGCTCGTGCGCTCGTCGAGCTCGCGCCGGTCGATCGCAAAGGGGACCGGCGTGGAACTTTCGGATCTGTCTGCTCGGCTCAGCATCTCCCTCCCTGCTTCGCGGATGGATGTCGCGCGGGGACCCGAAGGCAACGCAGCCGATGGGCGCGTCCGAGGTCCGTGGCTGGGATCGACAGGTGCGCGCTCTGCGGCCAGCGGCGCGGGGGATGATCGAACAGACGTCCACGGCGCTCGCGATCGCTCACGCCGGCGGCCGATCGCGCATGCAAAAGCCCGCAAAATGCGACGTAGACGCTTGTCTGAGCGCGCGCGGCGCCGGTCGCCTACCGCTGCGGGCGCGTGTACACGGTGACGACGGCGGCGCCGCCGAGCCCGATGTTGTGCTGCAGCGCGGCGCTGGCGCCGTCGACCTGGCGCGCGTCGGCGTGCCCGCGCAGCTGCCACGTGAGCTCGGAGCACTGCGCGAGGCCGGTGGCGCCGAGCGGGTGGCCCTTGGAGATGAGCCCGCCGGAGGGGTTGACGACGGGGCCGGAGCCGCCGAAGGTGGTCGCCTGCGCGTCGACGAGCTCGTGGCCGTGGCCCTGCTCGGCGAGGCCGAGCGCCTCGTAGGTGATGAGCTCGTTGGCGCTGAAGCAGTCGTGCAGCTCGATCACGTGGATGTCCTGCGGCCCGAGCTGCGCCTCCTCGTATGCCTGGCGGGCGGCGTCGCGGCTCATGTCGTAGCCGACGATCTTGATGCAGTCGGCGCTCTCGTCGAACGTGCTCGGCAGGTCGGTGACCATCGCCTGCCCGGCGATCTCGATCGCGCGATCCCACAGGTCGTGCTCGTCGACGAAGCGCTCGGAGGCGAGCACGACGGCGGCGGCGCCGTCGGAGGTGGGCGAGCACTGCAGCTTGGTGAGCGGGCTACGGCGAGGTCTCGGGCTCGCGCAGCTCGAACATGCGGATCATGTGCTTGTCCATGGCGGAGGTGCGGTCGGTGTACTTCATGCCCAGCGAGCCGCGCTCCATCTTCTCGAAGCCGACCGCGAGCGCGCAGTCGACGATGCCGCCCTTGAGCGCCTGGCGCGCGAGGAACAGCGCGCTGGAGCCGGTGGAGCAGTTGTTGTTGACGTTGACGACGGGGATGCCGGTCAGCCCGAGGCCGTAGATCGCGCGCTGGCCGTAGGTGGAGTCGCCGTAGCAGTAGCCGGCGAACGCCTGCTGCACGGCCTCGTACGGGATGCCGGCGTCCTCGAGCGCCTTCGTCCCCGCCTCCTTGGCCCAGTCGGGGTAGTCGCCCTCCTTGGTGCCGGGCTTGTCGAACTTCGTCATGCCGACGCCGATCACATAGGTTTTCATGGCGCTGGATTCTACTCACGCGAGAATGGCGGAGAATGTCGCGCATGACGATCCGCGAGCTTCGACGCGAGGACCACGACGGCTGGATCGAGCTGTGGTCGGCGTACCTGCGCTTCTATCGCCAGGAGCTGAGCGAGGAGGTGACGCGCACGGCGTTCGAGCGGCTGTGCGACGAGCGCGACGGCATGTTCGCGCTGGTGGCGCTGGACGAGCAGGGGCGGCCGATCGGCTTCGCGCACGCGACGGTGCACCCGTCGACGTGGACGCTCAACGGCTACTGCTACCTGGAGGACCTGTTCGTCGCGCCGGCGGCGCGAGGCGGCGACGTGTCGCGCGAGCTGATCGACGCGATCGCCCGCATCGCGCGCGAGCGCGGCGTCGAGCGGATGTACTGGCACACGCAGCAGTTCAACGGCGCCGCGCGCTCGCTGTACGACAAGGTCGGGCGGCTGACGTCGATAGTCGTGTACGAGCGCGACGTGTGACGCGCGCCGGTCGCGGCGCGGACGTTCAACCCGTCGGGTCGGAGGCGTCGCGCGGGATCACGCGGTCGACAGCCGGTCGCGGGACCTCCTGCAGACAGCTCTCGTAGCGGCTCATGAGCTCGGACGGTCGCACGTCGAGCGCTTCTGAGATGCGCAGCAGGTTGGCGAAGCTGACGTTGCGCTCGCCGCGCTCGATGCCGCCGACGTACGTGCGGTGCAGGCCGCAGCTCGCCGCGAGCACCTCCTGCGAGACGCCGCTCGCGCGCCGCAGCTGCCTGATGGCCAGCCCGAGCGCGGCGTGCTGTGGAGATCTCGCTGCCATGAGCTCACGATCGTCGCCCAGCCTATACCGCCACGCGGGGCGGCCGGCGCACATGGTCGAGATCGACGCGGCGTTCTCGACTCCGCGCTTTTGCGGATGTAGCTCGGGCGGCGCATGCGCCGCCCGTCGGGCCGCACATGTGCGGCCCGCTCCGGACCGTGCATGCACGGTCCGGCCTGCCGGCACATGTGCCGGCAGGACAATGCTACTTATAGTGTGCAATACTGCGCGCATGACATTGATCGTCGGAGAAGCTTTGAACCGCAGGTCGGACCTGCAGAAGCGGATCGCGCAGCTGCAGGAGCGAGTGTCCGCGTGCGTGCTCGCGCAGGAGGGAGAGGAGCCGCCGGAGCGCCCGGAGGCGCTGCTGGTGGAGCTTGCGGAGCTGTGCGACGAGCTGCAGGGGCTGATCGCGAAGATCAACCACACGAACGCCGCCGCGAGGCTGGCGAGCGGCGAGACGGTGACCGAGGCGCTCGCGCGCCGCGACGTGATCGCGCTGCGCCAGGGTGCGCTGCGCGCGGCCATCAACGCGGCCACCGGCGGCGGCTTCGGCGGCGGGCTCGGGCTGACGCGCTACAGCCGCTCTGAGATCCGCACGGTGCGACAGGTACAGGTCGGCCAGCTGCAGGTCCAACTCGACGCGCTCGCCAGGCAGCGACGCGAGCTGGACAACAGGCTGCAGGAGCACAACTGGCAGGCGACGCTTTTGGAGTGAGACGGGAGTGAAACGCAGTCGGTAGCCGACAGGGGCGAGCGTCAAGGCCCGCGACCCGGCCAAAGGGTTGCACTTCCTTGATCCCTGCAAAGGAGCGCCCGGGCAGGCGCACTCAAGCACCGTCAGCCCAGCAACCCACAGCGCGCAACCTGCACCACGGATCGGGCACCACCTGACGCTGACCTGACGGTGAGGGTGGGTTAGGGGATTGCGCTTGGAAAGTCGGCTTCGGCGGCGGTCGTGTAAACGAGCCATGAGCGGCTGAGAGAGACGTGGTGATCGAAGAGTGGACGGCGAGAGTCTGAGATGAATGCGAGTGACCACGCAGTCGCGCTTCTCAACGCCTTGCACGTACCGAATGACGCCGGCGAGCATGCGGACGCGCTGAGAGGGATGCTCGTCCGTATCCCCGACGGCTGGGGACGTTGGATTTCGTGCGACCGCGGCTGGTATCCCTTGCTGGTCGAGCTGGACGAGCAGCTGCGGACATTGCTGCCCGACTACGTGGTTCACCAGGTAAAGGAGAAGTTCGGCGGCCTTCGGTACTACTGGGAACCAGGCGAGGAGGTCCACGATCCCGATGACCCCGAACCGCCGACACCCGGACGAGACGGCGACGACGTGGAATGGGAGGGCTGGGAGCAAGCGCACGAGGCCTGGTGCGAGCGCCTGGACGCCTACCGGCAAACGCCCGAGGGCCAGGAGCGCATCGCCGACCTCGATCGGCGCGTGGAGCTTGCCGAGGGGCTCGTCCGCACCGCCGAGGCGCTGGCGGGCGTCACCTGCGAGCTCTGCGGCACGCCCGGCTTACTTCACCGCACACCTGCACGCGCCCCCTGGTACAAGACGCTCTGTCCGGCCTGCGCCGAGCGGGCGGGCTACGTGTCCGCGGCGGAGGCTCATGGCGCAGCATGAGCGAAAGAGCCCGGAGAGCCGCGCGCGGGCGGTCGCTGACGCCCCTGATAGTTGCTGAAGCGTGATAGCTCGCTGCGAAACTGTCCTGTAGAGAGCTGCGGAACGGTCTCGTAGCCGCGCACGCTGCGCCGCTGCGACCATGAGCGAAACGGCGGAGCGCTCGGGGACCCGGCCGTCCGCGTGGTATCTGATGCGCCATGTTCCCGATCGACGAATCCCTGCTCGACAATCCCGCGTACGCGGCCCTATCCGGGGCTCATGCGCGGTTTGCGCAGGTGCGCGGGCGCGTGCGCCGATATGCCGCCGACGTCGCGCCGTTCCTCGCTCTGCCCTCGTCGCCGTCGGCACAGGACTGGCAGGACGCCGCCAGCCTCGTTGTACCGGGCACCTACGTGGCCGTCGGCTACAGCGCCGCCGAGCTACCCGACGGCTGGCAGGCGGTCAGGGCGTTCGATGTCGTGCAGATGGTCGGAGATCGAGTCACCGGGTGCGAGTGCCCGGAGGCGATCCCGCTCGGCGCCGCCGACGTGCCCGAGATGCTCGAGCTCGTCGCCCAGACCGAACCGGGGCCGTTTCTGGCCAGGACCGTCGAGCTTGGCGACTACCTGGGGATCCGCCGCGAGGGGGCGCTCGTCGCGATGGCAGGCGAGCGGCTCCGCCCGGACGGCTGGACTGAGATCAGCGCCGTCTGCACCAGGCCCGACCATCGCGGTCAGGGGCTCGCGACTCGGCTCGTCCGAGCCCTGGTCGCGGGCATCGAGCGTCGCTCGGATCGCGCCTTCCTGCACGTGCTCGCCACCAACACCACCGCGATCCGCCTCTACGAGGAGCTCGGCTTTCGCGTGCGGCAGACCGCGACGCTCACCGTCGTGACGCGCGAGCAGCTCCCAAACGCTCAGACGTAGGCGAGCGTGCGCCAGCACCGGCTCTGGCGATTACCGCAACGCGGCCAGGAACCGCACGATGTCGTGGAGCTTCTGGGCGGGAAGATGCGTGAACGACGGCATCGGCGCTCGCGCGTCAACGATGGCGTGGACGATCTCACGTTCCGAGAGCTTCGAGCCGATGTGCGTCAGGTTCTCGCCCGGCCCCCGGTTTCCGTTGTCGCCGATCCGGTGGCACGCCAAACAGCCGGACTGCGCGACATCAAGCCTTCCAGCTTCGACTTCGCGCCTCCTGCGTCCCTCGCGCGCGGGGACGACCGGGCTCGGCAGTTCCAGGCCAGCCTGCGCCGGCTCGATTTCACCGACGGAGAAGATCAGCACGCGGGCGGCGCGAGAGCATCGGCGCGGCTTCGGCAGGTAGCAGCCGGGCACCGTCGCGAGCCTCGCTCGAGAGGACACGAGCCACGCGCCGCCCACTTCTTCCAGCTCGAGCTTGATCGGGCCCGCGTGGTGGATGGCGGCGACGGTCATTCCGGGCTTCTTCGTGACCGTGACGAACGTGAAGCTCAGCGTCGATGTCGCGTGCTGACCAACCACTTCGAGGTCCTCGACGGTCGGCTCCAAGGACAAGCCAGGTTCCGCGGGCGGTTCATTCGGGGCGGTCAAGGCGAACTCGCCGCTCGCGGCGGCGGTACAGCCGCCAGCGGCCGCGGCCGTTTCGACAAGTTCGGCGGCTACCGCGGGCACAAGGTCCCCACACAAGGCCGCAGCATCATGGCGAAGCGCGTCCTGGAATGGAGCTACCGCCGCGCGAGTAATCGCCGCTTCGGGGCCGCTCGCCGTGGCCTTCGCAGCCAGCAGGCTGAGTCCCAGCAACGGCAGCACCAAGAGCCGAGCGAGCCGCATCGCGAGGGCAAGCCTAGCGCCACTCCACAACCGGCGCGGGCCAGGAATATTCAGCGGCGCGATGAAGCCGGCGCGGCGGCGCCGCTGATCTCCCAGCGGACTCCTGGCCCGAACTCAAGGACGACCCCAACGGGGCTGATCAACTCCCAATAAGGAGGATCGTCCTCCGCCTCGGCTGCCGCGGGCTTGATGTCGAGCACGGAGCCGTCGGAAAGTCTGCACCGCAGTTCGCCGGACTGCTCGTCAATGACGCAGGTCTGCCGGAATTGCTTGATGTCTCGCTTCTGAGTCATGCGCGCAGCGAGTCTACGGCTGTGCAGCGATGGCTTTATAGGCTGGCGGCCTAATAAACGTTTCGGCCGAATCGCTTACCAGCGAGACTTCGTCCCAACACAACGAGTCCTCAGTCGGGGATAAGCTGGCCCGCAGGTTATGGCTGAGCTGCTGACGGCGGAGGCGGTGCGGGTTGGCGCGGTGCGCGGACGCTACTTCCGCGAGAACTTCGCCCAGGGCGGCATCGACCTGGTGCAGATCGTTCCCGAGCTCGTGACCAACGCAGATGCCGCGATCGCCGCCGGCGGTCGCTCTCGCGGGCGGATCGAGGTGCGATTCGGCGCGCCGAACCCGGCCTTCCTCGCAGCCTGGCGTGCACAGATGCGCGCACTGCGAGTCCCGGCGCTGCGCTCGTGGCGCTTCGAGGTGAGTTGCGCAGACGACGGCGTCGGCGTCAACGCCGCGACGGTCGACCGCCGGCTCGGCGCGCTCGGAGAGCTGCCCGAGCAGGGCGGCCAGCGCGGCCTGTTCGGCCGTGGCCTTCGCGACGTGTGGCTGGCTCAGGGAGCAGGCCGCATCGAAGGCGTGCGAGACGGACGGGCCGTCGAGTCGTGGTTCTTCCCCGCGGCGGGCGACGATCCATACGCGTATCTCCATGTCCAAGACCACCCGGTGTCGGGCGAGTCCTCGCGCACGCGCGTGACGGTGCCGCTCGCGCTCGAGCGACTGCCCGCCGACGGCCGCCTGCGGACGCTGGTCTCGCAGCTCGTCCAGATCAGGCCGGTTCTGGAAGATCCCGAGCGCGAGCTGTGGCTCGAGCTTCCGTCGGGCACCGTCGAGATCGTGCGTCTCCCGGTCGCAGAGCCAGACCACGAGCGCGCGGTGCTGTTCGATGGAGAGGTCGAGGTGAGCCGTGGCGTCAGCGCGCATGTGACCGTGCGCCGCAGCGCGAGGCCGCTCCCCCCGGGCACCTCGCGAGCAACCCGCCTCGGCGGCCTGGTCGTGCGCTCCGGCCGCGCCGCGCACGAGTCCACGTTCGCGGGACTCGAGGGCCTGCCCGGCACCAGGCACCTGTACGGCGACGTCAGGTGCGATGCGCTCGAGGAGCTCCAGCGCGCCGCGCTCGACCGCCCCAGACCGCAGGTGGTCGTCAAGGTCGATCGCAGCGGGCTCAACGAGAACCACCCGGTCGTCAAGGCGCTGTATGGCGCGATCGATCGCGTGCTGCGACCGATCGTCGCCGAAGAGGAGCGCCGCGCCGGTGCTCATCTCGTGCGCGCTGGAGGGGCGCTTCGCGCACGCGACCAGGTTGGCCTGCGCGCCCTCAACGACGCGCTCAAGAACGCGTTCGACACTCCCGGCAAGGCGGGGTTCGAGGCCGGCGAGCAGCCCTCCGCAGCACCGCCAGTAGTGGTGGACGACGGCGAGACCGCCGAGACGCGAGCCGGTCTGCCAGCTGGACCCAGCGGAGACGACACGCCGGCAGCCGAGAAGGCGCCGCTGCGCTTCAAGCAGGCGCTCGTGCGGCTGCACCCGGGCGAGCGACGCGGCGTCTCGCTCCTCGTCGACCCGGCCCGCATCGCCCCGGGCACGGTCGTGCACGTGGCGGTCGACCCGGGCCTGGGGGTCAATCTGTGGTCCGATGCCGTTCCCGCGCCCAACCGCAGCGGCTGGTCGCGTATCGACGCGAGCCTGCGATGCCGCGTATCCGCCGAGCCGGGCACCCGTCTCAGCGCGCTCGCCGAGGCCGGCGGCCACACCGCCGAGCTGGTCGTGCTGGTGGTGCGCCATCGCGCGACCGGCTGGGTTCGCGAGATCGCCCGCAAGGACGAGGACGCAGAGATCGAGGCGCACTTCGACCCCGAAACGGGCGTCGTCACCGTGTACGAGGGCCGACGAGAGTTCAAGGCCCTGGAGAAAGCCGCGCGTCGCTCGGGGCTGCCGGCCGCGCGCGTGCGCGAATACCTCCCCTACCGAATGCTCGAGGTCGAGGTGGCAGCCAACACGCTGTACATGTGGGCCGCCGAGGAGATCCTCGCGCGCCGCCTCGCCGAAGAGCGGCCCGCGGACCCCGCGGACTACGCGGCCGCCGTCCGGCGCGAGGCGCAGGCGCTGCGATACCGCGCGCACGACAAGCTCATGCGAGCGTTCCTCGACGACGCCGTCTACGACGGCCGCGTTCGCGTCGAAGCCGAGACCGC
>CAVTLZ010000005.1:0-60915 GCA_963735705.1 uncultured Solirubrobacteraceae bacterium | reverse complement strand
CCATCTGCTCACGCCCAAACTTCTCGACTGCCTTGCCGGCCTGGGCTATGCCGAATGGCGTCCGACGCTCTTGCAGCGCGAGCATGAGTGCGATGGTCGTTCGGTCGGCTTCGGTCAGCTCCATAGGGCGTTCGAGCAGCGTCCTGATTGGGTCTGCGGCATAACCCTCAACCAAGCTCAGGAAGTCCTCGATGCGGTTGTCGCGCGGCGACTCGTCGCTCTCGACGGCGTAGAAGCGCCGCCGCGACGCGGCCTCCTCTGGCAGAACCTTCAATGCCCGGCCAGTCGCCTTGTCGAGCTGGACGAGTCGCCTCGTAGCTGCGCCTTCGCTCGTGGCGTACGAGTCGAGGATGAAGCGCGGCACAAAATGGTGACGCTTCTTCTCAGGGTTGGTCGGCCACTGGCGCCGACCCGCACCAATGTCGTGCATGGCCTGAGCCAGCGGAACGTCGTAAACGGCAGGCGGCCAATCAGCGGGACGAGCCATCGAGCCCAACAACATCGAGAACGTCGGCCATATGAGACACGCGCTAACGGTAGCTCCAAACCCTGTCTTGTCGCGAGGCGTATCCGCGGTGCCGCCCGAGCCCGGTTGCAGTCCCCCCTTCTGAACGGACCGCAAGACGGACCGCAAGGCGTTCTCTGCGGTCCCTCTGCGTCCCAGAGTCCTCCGAGCATCCACGAAACGCCACGAATACTGCGCCGCGAGCCTCAGCGTTTTCGCGGGCTTTCGCCCGTATTCGCTGATGCTCGGGGGTCACTAACCAATCGGGGCGCCGAGATTCGAACTCGGGACCTCACCGACCCGAACGGTGCGCGCTACCAGGCTGCGCCACGCCCCGACGCGCCCCCAGTATCCCACACGCGTCGCGAAGACGACGCCCTGTGCCCGCCAACGCGCGCGCAGTGCGCCAACGCCGCGCGCAGTGCGCCGGTGCGCGCTCCAGCGGCGCCTCGCGCGGCCGCTGCGCCCAGCGCCCCGCTACCCTCGCCCCATGCCCGCCCCCATGTCGGAGATCCTCGCCGAGGCCGACCGCCTGCTCGACCCGCGGCGCTTCGAGGACTACTGCGTCAACGGGCTGCAGGTGCCCGGCCCCGACCACGTGCGGACGATCGCCAGCGGCGTCTCCGCGCACGCCGACCTGTTCGAGCTGGCCGCCGGCGAGCACGCCGAGCTGCTGCTCGTCCACCACGGGCTCTTCTGGGGCTCCGGCGTGCGCGCGATCGACCCCATGCTCAAGCACCGCCTCCAGCTCCTGTTCGACGCCGGCATCGCGCTCGCCGCCTATCACCTGCCCCTCGACGCGCACCCCGAGCTCGGCAACAACGCGCTGCTCGCCCGCGCGCTCGGCGCCGAAGGCGAGCTCACCCCGTTCGCGCTCATCCACGGCCAGCCGATCGGCTTCGTCGCGACCCTCTCCGACGACGACGCCGCCAGCCCAGGTGCTAACGCCGACGCGGACGGCCTCCCCGCCCAGGAGCTCTTCGCGCGCGTCGAATCCGTCACCGAACGCCAGCCGCTCGTCTTCGACGCCGGGCCGCCGCGCGTTCGGCGCCTAGCGATCGTGTCCGGCGGCGGCACCGACTTCATCGCCGACGCCGCCGCCGCAGGCGCCGACGCGCTGCTCACCGGCGAGCCCACCGAGCGCTCCATGGCGCTCGCGCGCGAGTCGCGCGTGCACCTCATCGCCGCCGGGCACCACGCCACCGAGACGTTCGGCGTCAAGACGCTCGGGGAGCACCTCGCCGAGCGCTTCGGCCTGCGCCACGTCTTCCTAGACGTGCCCAACCCCGTCTGACGCGCCTCCTATCCGGCCGCGCCGGCGTCCAGCCGCGGCCGCCGCTCGCGCCCGACATCCGACGGCGGGCACCACGCATACGGTCCGCCTATCCAAACAGCCAGTCAGCGTCTAACATCACATCTCCGTTTCACGCAAGCAATCAACTGCCTGAGCAATGAGGAGGGAGTGCTGATGGAGGCCACGGCCGCCGCGACCACCGGGTCGCAGACGATCGCAGACCTGATCGCCCATTCGGCCGTCGAGCATGCCGAGCACGTCGCCGTTCGCTACAAGCGCGACGGCACGTGGCACGACGTCGCGTACGCGCAGCTGGCCGACATCGTCGAGGAGATCGGCCTCGGGCTGATCGACCTCGGCATCCAGGCGGGCGAGCGCGTGTGCATCCTCGCCAACACCCGCCCCGAGTGGTCATACGTGGACATGGCCGTCGTGTCCGCCGGCGCCGTCGCCGTGCCGATCTACCAGACCAACTCGCCGGAGGAGTGCCTGTGGGTGATCTCCGACTCCGAGGCGTGCGCGATCGTCTGCGAGAACGACGAGCAGCTCGCCAAGATCGTCGCCATCAGCGACCGCGTGCCCAACCTGCGCACGGTGATCGTCATGGACCCGTCCGCGGGCGAGCCGCCGCTCGACGCGATCACGCTCGATCAGGTGCGCGAGCGCGGGCGCACGCGCGCGGCGGAGGAGCTCGAGGCGCGCCGCGCCGCCGTGCGCCCCGACGACTCGCTCACGTTCATCTACACCTCCGGCACCACCGGCCCGCCCAAGGGCTGCGTGCTCACGCACGGCAACTACCGCGCGATCATCGACATGATCAGCGAGGCCGGCGAGATCGAGAGCGACGAGATCATCTACCTGTACCTGCCGCTCGCGCACTCATACGCGCTGCTGATCCAGCTCGCCGTGTTCGACCTCGGCGGCACGCTCGCGTACTTCGGTGGCGACACCAAGCAGATCGTCCCCGAGCTGCTCGAGGTCAAACCCACGTACCTGCCGTCGGTGCCGCGCGTGTTCGAGAAGATCTACACGCTCGCGCACGGGGCCATCGAGGCGCAGCCGCCCGAGGAGCGCGAGCGCGCCGAGAAGGCGATCGAGCTGGGCGTGAAGGTGCGCGACATGATCAACCGCGGCGAACCCGTGCCCGAGGAGCTCAAAGCGCCGTTCGAGGAGGCCGACGAGAAGCTGTTCAAAAACGTGCGCGCGATCTTCGGCGGCAACGTGCGCCACGCCACCAGCGGCGCCGCCCCCATCGCCAAAGAGATCCTCGAGTTCTTCTGGGCGTGCGGCGTGCCAGTGCTCGAGGGCTACGGGATGACCGAGACGGCCACCGCCGCCACCACCTCGACCGTCGAGAACCACCGCTTCGGCACCGTCGGGCGCGCGCTTCCCGGCGTCGAGCTGAAGATCGCCGACGACGGCGAGATCCTGATCAAAGGACCGAACATCTTCCACGGCTACCACAACCAGGCCTCCACCAGCTTCGGCGCCGTCGAGAACGGCTGGCTGCACACCGGCGACCTCGGCTCGATCGACGAGGACGGCTACCTGTCGATCACCGGGCGCAAGAAGGACATCATCATCACCGCCGGCGGCAAGAACCTCACGCCCGCCAACATCGAGAACGACCTCAAGCAGTGCCGCTGGATCTCCCAGGCGGTCATGCACGGCGACCAGCGGCCCTACCCCGTCGTGCTGATCACGCTCGACGAGGAAGAGATCCCGATCTTCGCGCGCGAGCACGGCCTGCCCGAGGACATCCCGTCGCTGTGCCGCGAGCCCGCCGTGCTCGAGCTGATCCAGGCGGAGATCGACCGCGCGAACGCCAAATACGCGCAGGTCGAGCAGGTCAAGAAGTTCGCGATCCTCGACCACGACCTGTCGCAGCCGACCGGCGAGCTCACGCCCACGCTGAAGGTCAAGCGCAACGTCGTCAACGAGCGCTACGCGGAGCTGTTCGACGCGCTGTACGCCAGCTGACCCGCGGGCGTCTCCGTACCTGCGAACATGAGAGGCGATGCGCACCGACCCAACCGATAACGGCGGGCTGTTCGTCGGTCGCCGCCCCGGCACCGCGCCCGTGCGCTTTCGCTCGCTGCCACAGCGCGGCGGCGACCTGCGCCAGCGCGTCGACGGCTCGCTCGCCAGCCTCATGCTCGCCGCGATCACGCTGCTGTGCCTGCTGTGCTGGGGGCCGATCCCGCTCGCGTGCCTGTGGGTGGGCTCGCAGGCGAACTACCTCACCGGCAGCGTCAGCCTCGGCATCCTCGTGTCGTTCGCCGGCCTGTTCGCGCTGCTGTTCGGCGCGCTGTCGCTGATGAAACGCCTGGACAACGCGTGGATCCTCGTCCGCCGCGCCGCCGGCTTCGACCAGCGCACCGGCGTCCTCGGGCGGATCTTCGCCGCCACCGCCGTCGTCTGCGCGCTCGGGTTCCTGCTGTGGTTCCTGGTCATCCACGGGCCCGGCACCGGTCTCGTCACGCGCGGCAACGGCTCGTGAGGACCGACGCGTCAGCAGCGTCCGCGGCCCCCGCCGCGCCCGACCATCGCTGCTAGAACGAGTCCATCGCCATGGGCCTGCTCGACTACTACCGCCAATTCGAGGGGATGTCCGAGGAGGAGGTCAACGAAGGCCTGCGCGAGGAAGCCGCCGAGCGCCGGCGCAAAGCGCTCACGCGCGTGGAGACGCTCGACCTGTCGCTCACCACGTGGCCCGAGCTGCCGCACCCGCGCATCGTCAGCGCGATCACGTTCGTCGCCCGCCGCGGGCTGCACCGCTATCCAGAATTGAGAGGATCGGACCTGCGCGGGGTACTCGCCGAGCGCCATGGAGTTGACCCAGAGCGCCTGATCCTCGGGAACGGCGCCGCCGATCTGCTCAGCGCGGCCACGCGCGCGCTGATCGAGCCCGGCCAGCAGCTGCTCACCCGCTGGCCGTCCTACCCGCTGTACCCGATCATGGCGCGCCGCGCCCACGGCCTCGCCGTGCGCGTTCCCGGCCCCGTCGACGGTTGCGTGGACGCGCTGCTCGAGGCCGTCGCGCGTGAGCCGGACGTGCGCGCGATCGCGCTCGCCAGCCCCAACGACCCCACCGGCGAGCTGCTTGGAGTCGCGGAGCTGCGGAGGCTGCTCGAGCGGCTGCCCGCCGGCGTCGCCGTGCTGCTCGACGAGTCGCTCGTCGAGTTCGCCGACGCGCAGCCCTCCAGCTCGTCGATCGAGCTGCTCGAGGAGCATCAGCGCCTGCTCGTGTTCCGCAGCTTCTCCAAGGCGTGGGGCCTCGCCGGCCTGCGCATCGGCTACGCCATCGGCGGCCCCGGCTCCGGCGAGCTGCTCGCCGAGCTCGCGCCCGACCTCGGCGTCTCCGAGATCTCCCAGGCGGGCGCGTACGCCGCGCTGCACAGCTGCTCGGACCTGCTCGAGCGCCGCGTCAGCACGATCTGGAAGGAGCGCCCGCGCGTGGTCGCCGGCCTGCGCCGCCTCGGCTTCGACGTCACCGACAGCCAGGCCAACTTCGTGTGGGCCGCGCACCCCGCGCTGCAGGGCGGCGAGCTCGCCGCCCGCCTCGCGCGCGCAGGCGTGCTCGTCGCCGCCGGCGACGCCCTCGGCGAGCCCCAGCGCGTGCGCATCGCCATCCACTCCAAAGCCGCCACCGACCGGCTGCTGAGCGCCGTCGAGAAAGCGCTGTAGGCCGCCAGGGGCGCATGCGCCCGCCGGTCAAAGCCGACCGGTAGTAATCCCTACGCCGTCCGCGCTATTCCACGGATGCCCGCGACGGGCGGGAGTGGGACGGTGACCGTGTGACTGGCACCACCTCAGCCACGGACCGCGCACACGTGCTGATCGCCGGTGGCGGCTTCGCCGCGCTGGAGACGCTGCTCGCGCTGCGCGTGCTCGCGCCCGAGCATGTGCGCGTGACGCTCGTCTCGGCGTCGTCGTCGCTCGCGTACAAGCCCGCGGCGACGGGCGAGTCCTTCGACGAGACTCCGCCGCTCGCGTACGACCTGCGGGCGATCGCCGCCGATCTCGGCGCGGCCTTTCGCGTCGATCGCGTCGAGGCCGTCGCCTCCGCCGTGCACAGGGTGCGATTCGCGTCGTTCACCCACCTCGACTACGACGCGCTCGTGCTCGCCGTCGGCGCCCGCGCGACCGTCGGCATCCCCGGCGCGCTGACGTTCCGCGACCAGCAGCAGGTGCGCCACATCCGCCGTCTCGTCAACGAGCTGGCCTCCGGGACGCTGCGCCGGATCGTGTTCGCCGTGCCGAGCGGCTGCTCGTGGCCGCTGCCCGTGTACGAGCTGGCCCTGCTCACCGCCACTCGCCTCAGCGAGCTGGACGTGACAGCGGAGGTGACGATCGTGAGCCCGGAGACCACACCCCTGAGCGTGTTCGGTGTGCAGGCATCCGGGCTGATCACACATCTGCTCGACGCGCGAGGCGTGCGCTTCATCGGCGAGTCCGACCCGCAGAGCGTCGATCGCGACGGCACGCTCGCGCTCGCATCGGGCGAGCGGCTCCAGGCGGACCGCGTCGTCGCCGCTCCAACGCTGCGGGGACCGAGGATCACCGGCCTGCCCGCCGACCGCTGGGGCTTCGTCACGACGGACGCGCTCGGCGGCGTCGTCGGCGTCCCCGACGTGTACGCCGCCGGCGACATGACGAGCTTCCCCATCAAGCAGGGCGGCCTCGCCGCCCAGCAGGCCGACACGATCGCCCAGCGCATCGCCTCCAGGCACGGGCTCTCCATCGCGGAATCGCGGGTCCGGCGCGTGCTGCGCGCCCAGCTCCTCGGCGGCCCCGACCCCATCTACCTGCGCACCGAGCTCGACGAGTTCGGTCAGCCCACCGCCTCCATCGTCCACGGCCACTTCAACGACTCGAGCAACCCCGACACGCCGACAGAGAAGGTCTTCGGGCGCTACCTCAGCCAATACCTGCAGGGACGCCCGCCAGCGCTGGCACGGACCGCCACGGCCGGTTGACGCTCAGCCGGCCGAGCCTGCTTGGCCCGGCAGCGCGTGCAGCTCAGCCGGAGCCGGCCTGGCGCAGCAGCGCGCCGGTGGTGCCTTCGAGGATTTTGCGCCAGGCGCTGACGGACTCGGGCTCGTCGTCGAAGTGCGCGACCACTTTGCGCACGCGCTTGGCGGAGATCTCCAGGCCGTGGCGTTCGGCGACCTCCTGGAAGCGCTCGTACTCGCCCGCCAGGCGCTTGGTCACGGACTCGAAGCCGTGGCGCGCGATCTCCACGCGCGAGGTGAAGCTCATCATCGACGTCTGGAACATCAGCTCGTCGTTCGGCTCCGGCTCGATCAGCACGATGTCCACGCCCGGGTAGCGCTCCTCCCAGCCCTTCGCCAGTTCATGCAGGCGCTGGTGGGCGACCAGCTTGAACACCTGGTAGCCGATCTGCGCGAAGCCCATGTCCGAGACGCGCTGCGGGCGCCTGCCGCGCAGCGTCCTCACGGTCGTGGAGAAGTCGTTGACGAACGGCACGATCGGGTTGATCACCACGACGAGCTTCGCGCCCGCCTGGATCGCCAGATCGAGGTTCGTCGTGGAGACGATCCCGCCGTCGACCAGGTCGCGGTCGTGCACCCGCACCGGCGCGTACACCATCGGCAGCGCGCCCGACGCGCGCACCGCCGTGGAGATGGGCACGTCGCGCGAGCCGTCGACGCCGAGCACCACGCGCTCGCACGTGTCCAGGTCGGTCGCCGTCAGGTACAGCTCCGATGGCAGCTGGCCGAAGTCGTCCGTGCGGCCGGGCTCGCTCAGCACCTCGTGCAGGTAGCGCTCGATCCCCGCGCCCGTGTACAGGCCCGACGGCAGGCCGTCCGCGAGCCCCATCATCACGTCCATCAGCGACACGCCGCCCGGCTGGGAGATCACCTGGCGGGCGGTCGACACCGCGCGCAGCGGCATCAGCGCCGCCTTGCGCGCGAACTCCAGCAGGTTTGGACGCAGCAGATCGCCGATGTCTATGTCTTTGAACGGCACCTTGCCCTGGCGCGTGACCACGCGCATCATCTCCTCCGGGGTCACGCCGTTGGCGCACAGCGCCGCGATGAACGAGCCGGCGGACGTGCCGACGTACACATCGAAGTTGTTGACCGTGCTGTTGACCGCCAGCAGGTCCAGCGCGCGCAGCGCGCCGATCTCGTACACGCCCCCCGTGAAGCCGCCGCCGCCCAGCACCAGCGCGGTCTTGTCGCGCCTCGGACGGCGCCTGCGGTCGAGCGACGCGGGCCGTCCGACTCCGCGGGCCGCCACACGCCCGGTCCTCGGCTTGCCCTTAGCGGCATGTTCGAGCTTGACAACCTTGCCCATGTAGGGAACATAATATGGGTCAGTGCAGCCGAATCCTGCAGGGAAAGTCCGTATTCTGCTGTGTGGACTTCTGCTGGCGACCGTCATCGCACCGCCGGCAGCGAGCGCTCAGGGCGGGCTCGCCGAACTGCAGGGCGACCTCAGCCATCAGCTCGCGCTCGCCGGCCCCGCCGACGGCGCCTACGTTTACGACCTGACCGCCAAACAGGCGCTCTTCTCCGATCGCGCGAGCACCATGCGCCCGCCGGCGTCCGTCGAGAAGCTGTACACGGCGACCACCGCGCTCGACCTCATGGGCGCATCCACGCGCCTGGCCACGACCGTCCTCGGCGTCGGCCACATGGCGCCCGGCGGCGTGTGGGAAGGCAGCCTGTACCTGCGCGGCGGCGGCGACCCGTCGTTCGGCAGCACGTCGTTCATCCACAGCCATTACGGCGGCGTCGGCGCGAGCGTCTCCGCGCTCGTCTCCCAGCTCGTGCGCACCGACGGCATCCACCACGTCACCGGCTCGATCGACGGCGACGAGTCCTACTTCGACTCGCTGCGCGGCGAGCCCTCCAGCGGCTACGCGTGGGACCCGTTCCTCGAAGGCACGCTCAGCGCGCTCGCGTTCAACCGCGGCGAAAGCGGCCACGAACGCGGCCCGCACGCACCCGCCGCGTTCGCGGCGCGCAAGCTGTGGGCGGCGCTGAAGAGCGACGGCGTCACCGTCGCCGGCTCCCACGGCGCCGCCACCGCCCCGCCGGGCGCCGTGCAACTCGCCGTCGCGCAGTCGCCCACCGTCGCGCAGCTGCTCGGCCTGATGCTGCCGCCGTCCGACAACTTCTTCGCCGAGACGCTCGTCAAGGATCTCGGCGCCCGCTACGGCGGCGCCGGCACGACCGCCGCCGGCGCCACCGTAGTCGGCAGCACCGTCGGCTCGCTGCTCGGCATCCACCCGCACGTCGTCGACGGCTCCGGCCTCTCCGAAGAAGACAGGACCTCCCCCTACCAGGTCGCCGACCTGCTCGTCGAGCTTTCCCCCACGCCGATCGGCGCCGTGCTGCGCAACAGCCTCGCCGTCGCCGGACGCAGCGGCACGCTCGAACTGCGCATGCGCCACACCCGCGCGGAAGGCAACTGCCAGGGCAAGACCGGCACGCTCACCGGCGTCTCCAACCTCGTCGGCTACTGCCAGGCCGCGGACGGGCACACGCTCGCGTTCGCCATCTTCAACGACGCCATCCCCACCGAAACCGCCCACACCTTCCAGGACAACATCGCCATCACCGTCGCCGACTACTGACCCGTCCCGGCTTCGGATTCCCGTTCGCCTTCAGGTTCCCCTCCAGCTTCAGCTTCCTGTTCGCCTTCTGATCCCTGCCCCGCGACGGCTTCCTGTCCGGCTTCGGCTTCCTGTCCGGCTTCGGCTTCCTGCCCGGCTTCGGCTTCCTGCGCCTGGGTGAGGGCTTCGCGCGCCTGTTCGCGCTCTTCCGGGGTGGTTTCGCGGTCGACGAGCTCTTTCAGTTCGGCCTCGGCCGATTCCGACGCGCCCGCTTCGGCTTCGCTCGATTCGCCTTCGCCGCCTTCGGATTTGACCTGGCGCACGAGCGCTCCGATGACGCCGCCACCCGCCGCGGCCGCTGACGGCGACGGCGCGCTTTCGCCGCTGCCGCATCCGGACAGCGCGCACGCGCAGAGGATCGCGAGGGCCGCGAGGGCGCACCCGCTGCGACGTTGGGACATGGGTATCGCTTCGGCGCGAACGGCTCGCCGCTTGAGCGCGCAGCTACGGGCGAGCGGCTACCGGGCGAGCAGCGCGAGCAGCGCCGCTTCGTCGAGCACCGGCACGCCCAGGCGCTCGGCCTTCTCGAGCTTCGACCCCGGGCTCTCGCCCGCGACCACGTAGTCGGTCTTCTTCGACACCGATCCTGTCACGCGCCCGCCCGCCGCGAGGATCAGCTGCGTGGCGTCCTCGCGCGAGAGCTCGGGCAGCGAGCCGGTGAGCACGAGCGTCTTGCCCGCCAGCGGGCCCTCCGACGGCGGCGGCCCCTCCTCGTGGAAGCGCAGCCCCTGTGCGCGCAGCTCCTCGATCAGCTTCAGCATGCGCTCGTCGTGCAGCTGCGCGCCGATCGAGTGGGCCATCTTCTCGCCCACACCCGGGGTCTCCGCGATCTCCTCCGGGGATGCGCTCAGCAGCGCGTCGATGTCGCGGAAGCGCTGCGCCAGGTTGCGCCCGGTCACCTCGCCCACCTCCTCGATGCCCAGCGCGAACAGCACGCGTGCGAACGGGCGCTCCTTGGAGGCCTCGATCGCCGCCAGCAGGTTCTTTACCGACAGCTCGCCGAAGCCCTCCAGCTCGAGCAGCTGCTCCTCGCGCAGCCGGTAGAAGTCCGCCGCGGTGCGCACCAGCCGGTGCTCCTGCAGCAGCGCCACCTGCTTCTCGCCGAGGCCGTCGATGTCCATCGCGCCGCGCGAGACGAAGTGCTTGAGCAGCTGCCACGCGCGCGCCGGGCAGTCGGGGTTGGGGCACTGCGTGAACACGCCCTCCGCCGGCTTGACCGTCGGCGTGTCGCAGAACGGGCAGCGCTCCGGCGGATGCGGCAGCGGCGGGCGGCGCTTGTGCTGGGCGACGTGCGGCGCCGGCGAGACCACCTGCGGGATCACGTCGCCCGCGCGCACGACGATCACCTCCTCGCCCTCGCGCAGATCCTTGCGCACGATGTCCTCCTCGTTGTGCAGCGTCGCCAGCTTGATCGTCACGCCGCCCACCTCCACCGGCTTCAGCACCGCGTACGGGCGCAGGTCGCCGAACTTGCCGACGTTCCACATCACCTTCTCGAGCGTCGTCACGGCGGTCGTGGGCGGGAACTTCCACGCGACCGCCCAGCGCGGGTCGCGCCCGACCGAGCCCAGCCTGCGCTGCAGCTCGAGGTCGTCCACCTTCACGACCACGCCGTCGATCTCGAAGTCCAGCTCGCCCCTGCGCCGCTCCCAGTCCACGCACTGCGCGATCACCTCGTCCTCGCTGCCCAGCAGCTTGATGCCGTCGTTGACGCGAAAGCCGTGCTCGCGCAGCCACTCGAGCGCCTGCGAGTGCCGCGTGAACGAAAGCCCCTCGGCGACCCCCACCTGGTAGCACCAGATCGACAGCGGCCGCTTGGCCGCGTCCGCCGGGTCCAGCTGGCGGATCGTGCCCGCCGCCGAGTTGCGCGGGTTCATGAACGTCGACTCGCCCGCTTCCGCGCGGCGCTCGTTCAGCGCCGTGAAGTCCTTCAGCGACATGTACACCTCGCCGCGCACCTCCACCAGCGCCGGCGCGTCGTCCACGTGCAGCGGGATCGCGCCGATCGTGCGCAGGTTGTGCGTCACGTCCTCCCCCACCTCGCCGTTGCCGCGCGTCGCGCCGCGCTCGAGCACGCCGTCGCGATACACCAGGCTGATCGCCAGGCCGTCGATCTTCGGCTCCACCACGAACGTGAACGCCGGGTCGACGATCCCCTCGCGCGCGAGGTGGTTGCGCATCCGCTCGACCCACGCGCGCAGCTCCTCCTCCGAGCGCACGTTGCCCAGCGACAGCATCGGCTCCAGGTGGCGGACCTTCTCCAGGCGCCCCACCGGCTCGCCGCCGACCCGCCGCGTGGGCGAGTCCGCGCTCGCCAGCTCCGGGTGCTCGCGCTCGATCGCGCGCAGCTCGTCCAGCAGCCGGTCGTACACGTCGTCGCCGACCTCCGGGTCGTCGAGCACGTAGTAGCGGTGCGCGTGGTGCTCGAGCTCGCGGCGCAGCTGTTGCGCGCGGGTGACGACGTCCGGCGGCGCGCTCACGACTGGGGGTCGCGCGCGACTGGGGTCAGCAGGCCCTCCAAATCGAAGCGTCGCAGCGCGTCCAGGCTCGGACGGTCGGTCAGGTCGAAGTGGATCGGCGTTACCGCGATCCGGCCCGCGGCGACCGCCGCGAGGTCGGTCCCCGGCTCGTCGTGGAAGCCCGGATCGGAGCCGTAGATCCAGTAGCGCCGGCGATGCTCCTCCTCGCGCTCCAGCTTCAGCTCGTCGCGGTAGATGCGCTTGCCGAGGCTCGTCACCTCCACGCCGTCGGGCTCGCCCGCGGGGACGTTCACGTTCAGCAGCGTCCGCGCCGGCAGCGGCACGTCCTCGATCCGCTCGACCAGCCGCGCCACGAACGCCGCCGCCACGTCGAAGCCGAAGCCCCCGTCGAAGCGGTAGTCGAGCGCCCGCGCGCCGGACTGCTGTGAGACGGCGATCGCCGGCAGCCCCAGCACGACGCCCTCCAGCGCCGCCGCCACCGTGCCCGAGTAGGTGATGTCGTCGCCCAGGTTCGCGCCGTGGTTGATGCCCGCCACGACCAGA
This sequence comes from uncultured Solirubrobacteraceae bacterium, assembly GCA_963735705.1. Classification (GTDB taxonomy): domain Bacteria; phylum Actinomycetota; class Thermoleophilia; order Solirubrobacterales; family Solirubrobacteraceae; genus Palsa-744. The sequence goes on along the minus strand of CAVTLZ010000005.1, from coordinate 48,445 downwards.
TCGGCCTCGAAGTCCTCCACCAGCCCAAGGCTCGCCAGGCGCACGCAGTCCACCGGCGTGCCGTCCGTCGCAAAGCCGAGCGTGCCATCCGAGAACGGCACCTCCTCCACCCACAGCGGCCTGCGCGTCGTGATCGAGCGCGCCATCGCCGAGCGGTTGCCGTCAGGCGCAATCACCGCCAGGCGCACTCCGTCCAGCTCCAGCAGCGCGCGGCGCATCGCCTGCAGGCCCTCGGCCTCGATCCCGTCGTCGTTTGTCAGGAGGACGTTGAGCATCGGTGAGTTCAGCATAGGGGGCGCGCGAGCAGCATCAGGTGAACAGCCCGTCGCCGATGAACCCGCCGGGTGATGCGCCCGGTGGACAGGCGAAGATGGCGCTCGAGGTATGCAGGGTGTGATGGTTGAGCGCGTCGCTGGCGGCCAGGCGGCGTTGAAGGGGGATGAACTGGCGTTCGGGACTGCGTTGGAAGGCGATGAAGAAGAGGCCGGCGTCGATCTGACCCGAGCCGGGTTCGACAGGTTCGAAGTAGGAGTAGCCGCGCCGGAGGATGCGTTGGCCATCGTTGTTCTGGGGGTTGGCGAGGCGGATGTGCGCGTTGGCTGGGATCAGCGGTTCGCCGTCGGTGGCGGTGGCGGACAGCTCGACGGGGTCGAACTCGCTCTTGCTGCCGAGCGGGGCGCCTGTGAGCTTGTCGCGGCCGATCGTGCGCTGCTGGTCTTCAAGGGTCGTGCTGTCCCAGACGTCGAAGAGGATCTTAATGCGCCGCGCGATCAGATAAGTGCCGCGTGTCATCCACGCGGGACTGTCTGCGGGCTGAACCCAGACGTAGTCGTTCATCTCGGTGGTGTTCTCGGCGCGGATGTTGTCGGTGCCGTCCTTGAAGCCCATCAGGTTGCGCGGCGTGACCTGGGCTTGGCTGGTGCTCGAGGTGCGGCCGAAGCCGAGCTGTGCCCAGCGCAGCGACGCGACGCTGCTGGCGATCCTGGAGAAGAGGTGGACGGCGTGGAAGGCGACCTGCGGATCGTTCGCACATGCCTGCACGCACAGATCGCCGCCCGAGCTGTTGGGGTCAAGGTCGTCGCCCTGGAACGGCGGGAGCGGCTGCAGCAGCGGCGGCTTCAGGTGCGCGAGGCCGAAACGGTCCTGGCCGGGGGATCCGAACAGGCTTGGGCCGAAGCCGATCGTGATCGTCAGCTGTGCGGGGTCGAGGCCAATCGCCTCGCCGGTGTCCTCCGGCGGCTGACTCAATTCCTGGGGAAACGGCTGGTATGACTGCCCGGCCGTCAGCAAGGCCGCCGCCGCGGTCCACTGCTCTAGGATTTCACGCAGACCTTCGACCGCTTCGCTCGTAAGGTCGAACGCGGCGAAGCTCAGATAGTCCTGCGCAGGGGTCGCGATCCCGGCCTGGTGGGCGCCGTAGAACGGCACGGCACCCTCGGAAGGAACTGCTCCCGACGGTCGCACGGCAGTCTGATGCGGAGACTTGGCGATGATGTGCTCCAAGCCCGCGCCGACGCCAAGCATCGCGGCGCCAGACAGCACCCCGCGGCGGGTAAGGCCACGCGCCATTCCTTCGGGTGTGTGATCCTGCTTGCCAGTCAAACGTTCCGTTTTTTCCCAAGAACTCCGATCGTGACGACTAACGACGTCGCGATATCTCCGCGTGTTGCATGGGCCAGACCTGAACCCGTCGACCTTCTCCCGAGGTCTGTCCGCGCACAGGTCTGCGCTTCCCATCGTGTCACCATTGCTTTTCTAGCCCAGCCCCCACTTCGCGGAGTCGCCAAGCACGACCTTAGACGCGACCGCCTGCAGTCTGGCGGCCTCTTCGTCCGACAGACCGGCACGATACGGGAGTCCGTCGGGAGTTTCCCGGAAGATAGCTGCATAGAATACGCAAGCCGCTAGGTAGGTGCCCCTAACGGCGGGATGGCTGCCGTCCAGTCGCCAAAGGCCCGCATGCCTGTCGGCATGCCGTTCCTCACTTAGTGTCACCGACCACGCGTACCCGATCGGGGCAACGGCGACACGCAGATCGCGAGCGATCACCAGATATCCTTCGTCGACAGCAGACTGCATGCTCGCGTAGTCCACTAGCCCTTCCGCTGCCAATCCATAGCGTCGTGCCCACGTGAGAAAGAACATAGGCTGTGCGCCCGCGCTTCTGACCATGTCGACGAGCTGACGAGCCGCCGGATACATACGGGTCTCCCGAAGGCGCTCGCTCGCCGGGATCTGGCTTTGCTCCTGCAACACCACTACGTTCCACTTCGCCGCGCGCAACGACCGCAGAGTATCTCGTGACCCCACATGGTCAACGAATGACTCCGCGGGGTTTGCCACGAGCCCTGTCTCCACAAGGTGATGTCCTGAACGGGCCAGACTCGCGAACATAGCCGGCAGATTATTGACATAGCTATAGCTGTCACCAACAAAGAGAACTCTGCAGACCAAGCGGTCACCCGGACCCTCGCACCGGGGTTTGGATTCGGTAGAGCCACGGCCGAGCCCAAGCGCTACGGTTAGGCTCGCTCCCAGCACGACGGCCGCGCCTACAGCGACGCGCGTCCGACCGGACCTCCAAATGCTCATCCGCTAAAGCTATCGAATCCAGCGGGCATTGACTGCTTCGCCCGGACTTGGATGTTCCTCACTTCGCATTGTTGGGGCACCGTGGATTATGGCCACCAGGGACTTCCGTCGGTTCTGCCGCTTCTGATCCTGGCCCCTGTGAGGCGCCATCACCGCCCGGCCCTCCGTAGCCATGGGGAGCCCCCCGGCTCGTCCCGGGCGGAGTCGGTCCCACGATCGGCGGATTTTCGCCGTGGTGCTCGCATACCGGCACTTCAGGTTCTCCGGCTTCTTCTATGCGTTTCTCGTTTTCTCGTTCATGCTTGTTTATGCCTTCAGCGATCGTTTCCGTACCAAGTGGATCCGTCGTATTGATTGGGCTATCGGCCGCATAAATGTAGAGGTCCGGACCGCCCGCGTCTTGCCCGAGAGGATCTTGGCTGATAAAGCGCGTGGCAGCCGGGCTGTAATAGCGCGCGCGATTGTAGTACAGGCCGTCGCCATCGCTTTCGCGACCGGCATACTGGAAGGGGTTTTCGCTGGCGGTGCCTTCCTTCGTTGTGTTGCCGAACGGGTCGTAGGTGTATGTGGTTTCGGCTTTGCCGGTGCTCCCGGCGAGAGCGATCGTGCTGCCAAGCGCGTCCGTGAGGAAGCTTTCGGTGCCGCTGGTCGTGGTTCGTGCGAATGTCTTGTCAGGTGAGAGGCCCGTGATGAGGTTCGCGGTGGTGGCTCCCTTGGTTTCCTGGACGGCGTTAGCTTCGTCGTAGACGACTTTTGTCGTTGTGCCGCCGATCGTCTTTGAGATGCGCCGCCCGAACGGATCGTATTCGAAGGTTGCTTTGGTGCCTCCGCTGATTTCAGTGAGCTGGCTGCGCGCGTTCCACTTGTATTCGTTGGTGCCGTCTGAGGTCAGGTTGCCGTTGGCGTCGTAGCCGAGTTTTTTGGAACCGCGTTCGGTCTGCTCGTTGTCGGCGTTGTACGTCGCGGAGCTCATGGCTTCGGGGAGCCCCGTGCGGGCGTAGCTTCCCCAGACGGCTTCCCTGCCGCCGTTGGTGTTGTAGCTGTAGTCAAGTTCGCCGAGCGTGGTAGAGCTCTTCTTGTCGAGGATCGATGTGATCTCGCTGGCGGCGTCGTATCCATATTTCTCTTCGACGCCGTCGACGAGGGTGGTCTTGGTCGGGAAGTTCGCTTCGTTGTACGTGAACGCGACTTTTTGGCTGCCGCGGGCCAGTTCTGTGAGGCGGTTGGCTTCGTCGTAGGTGTATTTGACCGCTTCCTGGCCCGGGACCGTCATGCTCGCACGCAGGTTGTCTTCGTTATAGCCGTAGCTGACCGTCCCATTGGGCGTCGCGAGAGATTTGAGGCGGTTGAGTTCGTCGTATTCCGGCGTGTAAGTTCCGGCTGCGCTGTCCACAACCTTCGTAAGACGGTTGCCGTTGTCGTATTCGTATTTGATCGTGCCTTCGGCGGTTTCGCCCGAGACTCCGAACTTTGCTTCCGTCAAGCGATTCAGGAAGTCGTACGTGAACTTGGAGACCTTACCCCTGCGGTCTGTCAGTTCGATGAGGTTGCCGTCCTGGTCGTAGACGCCTTTGGTGGTGTGTTCGAGAGGGTCCGTTTCGCTTTCGAGACGATCCATGGGGTCATACGTCATCGTGCTCTTGTGTTTGTTTGGATCGCTGGTCGCGGTGAGGTCTCCGTCGCCATCGTATTCGTAGGCAGTCACGTTCCCCAGCGGGTCCGTAATCTTTGTGACTTGGTTGTCGGGGTTATATTCGTAGAGCGTTCGCTGGCCGCCCGGGGTGGTGGTGGACCCCATGCGCCCGAGGGCGTCCACGAACTGTTTGGTGGCGCGGCTGAGAGAGTCGGTGATCGTGGTCAGATCGCCGAATTCGTAGGTTAGTTTCGTCGTCTTGCCTAGAGGATTCGTGATTGCTGTCACCTGGCCCGCCGGGTTGTATTCGAAGCTGGTTTTGTGTCCCAGAGGGTCTGTTTCGCTCAAAAGTTCGCCGTGTTCACCGTAGTGATAGGTGGTGGTGTGTTTTAGCGGATCCGTTACGCTCGCGAGCTCGGTCGTTCCTGGTTCATATTTGCATTCCGTCGTTTGCGCTGAGGACGTGCCGGCGAGTGGAGTTTTCTTCGTCATGTTGCCGTAGCTGTCGTATTGGAAGGTTGTCTTGCGGCCGCGTGGGTCGGTGGTGCTGAGCAGCAGTCCGGTGCCGGCTTCCGGTTCGTAGGTCGTGGTCTGTTCGATGCTGGTGCCGAGCGCTTGGGTTTCGCTGGTGGGGAACCCTTCGCTGTTGAACGTAGTCTTGCGTTCAATTTTACGCGGATCAGTGACGGTCGTGGCTTCCACTTGGCCTTCTTTGTTTTCGGTGTAGGCGAATTTGTAAACCCCTCCATCACCGAGTGTCTGCTTTGCGACTCGCCCGTGCGCTTCGTATTCGGATTCTACATAGGTTTTGCCACGACCGTCCTTGATGGCGGTCATCTGGTTCGACCCGTTGTATTCGTATGTCGCGGTTCGTTCGGCGGGGTCGGTGACCTTTTCAAGCGTCCCCCCGGAGTTGTAGGCATATTTGAGAGTACGCCCGCCGTTGTCTTTGATTTCCGTGATGTCGTTAGAGCTATTGTAGGTGAATTTCACCCATAGGCCGTGCGGGGAGGCGATCTGCGTGATATTGCCTTTTAGACCTTCCGAGCGGGTGATGGTGAGCTGCTGGCCTTGCCTGTTGCGGATCGCCTCCAGCGGAGCCAACTCCCCAAATACGTACGTGGTCCCATTTGTTAGTGTTAGATCCCAGCCTGCGATCGTTTCGCTCCACTTGATGGTCGAGCCGTAGAAAATACTGGGCGTGGTGGTAGCCTTGTATTCGGCTTCTTTGTATCCTTCTCCAGCAGAGATACGTTTGTAAAGTATCTTCCCGCCGTTAGGAAGGACGAGGTCAGCTTCGTGGTAATTGTTGTTTGACCACATGTGCATGTCGTAGAGGCTCTGCATGCCTATGCCAAAACTATAAGAGTTCGTGTCTCCCTGTCGGAAGGTCCGTTCGATCACGATTGGGATGGTGTCCGGGAGCACCAGATCAGTCTTGTGGTAGTCAAACAAGCCAGTGTGAAGATCAACCGGGTCGCCGCCGCCGGACGAAGCCCCTGGGGTCGGGGCCGATGTTGGCGGCGGATCTGTTGTTGAGAACATTGCCCCCGTGAATTCCCACACACGGACCCCTGGATCGGGTACGACTTGCTGGCCGTTCGCTGAAACCGAGCCCTGCCCGTATATGTACCAGCCACGGCCGTGCGGATCGTAGTTCCAAAAGCTCACGCGGGTGCCGGGGCGCATGTGCCCGAGATTGGGGTAGATGATCTCAGCGCCCTTGCTGAGGTAGGCCCGTCCAGGCTGGAGCGTGAAGTACAGCGGCACGTCAGCGAAGAACGGGAGTGGGAAGGGTGTGCGGTCGACGGGGACCGCGGTTATGTTCAGGTTGCGGATCACGTGCCCGGCGGCGTCATGGATCACCGTGCCCGCTGGTAGGCGCACTTCGAGTCCTGGGATTTGCGGTGTCGTGAGCGTTGTTTCCTGTCTGGTTGGCGATGCCACGCGGCGGTTGCCGGCAGCGTCCAAGCGAGTCAACCAGATTGTGTAGCTGAGGATGGTCATCTTGTGCGCGGCGAGATTGACCGTCGTCTCGTACGTCCCGTATCGCTCTCCCTCATCTTCGACGACCAGGATCTGCTGTCCCGCGGGGACGCCCCCGCTGAGGACAAAGCGTCCGCCGTCGTCGGTGCGGGTCGCCACGCTGGTTCCAGCAATTGACACGCGTACGTGGACTAGAGGCAACCCGTCGATTGAAAGAACCTCGCCAGCGAGCGCCGTCGTACCAGTGAGCGCTTTCAGCGGCGGCATGTTCGTCCACGGGCTGGCCTGGTAGCCCGTTTCCCAGCCCCGGCCACGATGCGCCCCCACGGGAGGCTGCCAGCCACCAGACCCCGTCGGACGGAACGTCGCCGCACCGCGAGGCATACTCTGCGCTCCTGCTAGAAGCCCAGCGGCCCGAGTCGGCACGATATGGATCCCGCTTCGCTTGTTCGTCGTGATGGACGTTGAGACGCTGGGGATCTCCGGCGTGAAGCTCGTTGTCGTCGTGTCTCCAGCAGCCGGCCGCGTCGGAGGAGGGGGTGTCGAGAGACTGCGCCCACGCGACGGTCCTCGTATCACGTCGGGATGCGATCCTAGATATGCCGTCAGTGTGAGTTTGCCGGTGTCTTCTCCGTTGGGTTCCAGCGCTATCGTGTAGGTGCCCGTCGTTGCTGGCGTGACTTCGACTGACGTGCCCTCGCTTGATGAAAAGCTAGATCCCCCAATGTTGCTGCCGGCTGGATTCAAAATAGCCATCGCGCCATTCGCGATAGTCGATTCCGACACCGTTATTGTCACTGTCTGCCCTTCGGTGCCTGAGAAGGTGTATTCGGCATGCTGGCCTGGTATACCAATGGCCACTGTCTTTGCTTCCCCGGACGTAGTTGGCGTAATCGTGCCCGTCACTGCCGACGCGTTGTATGCGATCAGCGTGGCGGACCCCGTGGCCCCTGCGACCGGGTTTACGCGCAAGGTGTAGGTACCAGTCGTCGGGAACTTCACCTGTTCCATAAAGCCGTTTTCGGTCCCCGCGAACTCACGGTACGCCAGCCGGGTGCCTTCCGCGTTATACCATTCGACATAGAAAGCGCCGCTGAATGACGTGCTCGCCGTTTTCAACGACACCGCCTCCCCCGCCGTACCAGCAACCGTAAAGACGCCCATATCTCCGGGAGTCGTAAGCGATACTTCCTTGGACGCCCCTTCCGTAGTCGGCGAGATAGAACCCGTCTGGTTCACGACCGAATAAGCCGCCAACTTCACGCTACCCGCTTCCCCAGTCGTCGGTTCAATCAAAACCGTGTACGTCCCCGTCGAAGGCAACGTCATCGGCGAAATAAATTCCCGACTCGTCGAAAAGCCTGTTCGGGACAACTGACTGCCTTCCGGACTCCACAACGAGACCGCCCCATTCACGATCGAGGATTCCGAAAGGATCATCGACACACTCTCGCCTTCAGTTCCTGCGAAGGTATACCGAGCGAACTGGCCAGGCACACCGATTGTGATCGTCTTTGGCACTCCAGTTTCAAGCGTGCCGGTGACGTCTGAAGCGTTGTATGCCGTCAGCGTGGCGGACCCCGTGGCCCCTGCGACCGGGTTTACGCGCAAGGTGTAGGTACCAGTCGTCGGGAACTTCACCTGTTCCATAAAGCCGTTTTCGGTCCCCGCGAACTCACGGTACGCCAGCCGGGTGCCTTCCGCGTTATACCATTCGACATAGAAAGCGCCGCTGAATGACGTGCTCGCCGTTTTCAACGACACCGCCTCCCCCGCCGTACCAGCAACCGTAAAGACGCCCATATCTCCGGGAGTCGTAAGCGATACTTCCTTGGACGCCCCTTCCGTAGTCGGCGAGATAGAACCCGTCTGATTCACGACCGAATAAGCCGCCAACTTCACGCTACCCGCTTCCCCAGTCGTCGGTTCAATCAAAACCGTGTACGTCCCCGTCGAAGGCAACGTCATCGGCGAAATAAATTCCCGACTCGTCGAAAAGCCTGTTCGGGACAACTGACTGCCTTCCGGACTCCACAACGAGACCGCCCCATTCACGATCGAGGATTCCGAAAGGATCATCGACACACTCTCGCCAGCGGTACCTTCAAACAGCTCAAGCCCCACCTTTTCTTTAGTGGGGAATTTTACGGTGATCGGTGTGCCCAGAGAAAACGTCCCAGTCGGACCAACCTTCGACGTAGTGATCCCGCTCGGCGGTATGTAGAGCTCCGGGCCTGTGGTGGAGCCTTGCGGCGTCGCCACATGGACCGGACCGCCACCTGTAGCTGCGGGCACCTTGAACTTGATCGCGGTAGAGGACTCCGAGAGCAATTCCGGTCTAGTCTGGTTCACGGCGACGACATCGTTATAGGCAGTCGTTTCGAAGTTCGTGCCCGACGCGGTGACTTCACTTCCCGCAGCAGCGATCGTCGCCGACAGAGAGGTCACTTTGGGCGCCGCGGAACTCGCGACCGTAAAGGTTTGTGAGCTCGTCACTGGTCCTTCGGTGGTCGTCTGCACGGTCACGGTTCCCGTTGTGGCCCCCGTAGGGACTTTGACCGTCAGCGACAGCGCCGTCGCAGTGCTCACCGTCGCGGCCGTACCATTGAACTTAACCGTGTCCGAACTAGCCGTCGTCGAGAACCCCGTCCCGCTGATCGTGACCGTTTCCCCCACAGCCCCCTGAGCAGGAGCAAGCTGGATGATCGACAGTTTCGTCGACGATTTCAATGCAATCGACGTTAGGTTCCCCGCCGGATCCCATCCATACAGAGCAGTTTCGGTTGCCGGGTTGATCACCGCCTTCAAATGCCCATCCGCGTCATAGACGTAGCGAATCGCGGTGGTCGGAGGGGTCGCAAACGCAGCGCTTGGCCCAGTCCAGCCCGCCACGACGGCGAGGCAGAGAAGCACCAGCCCCCGCAAGCCGAGAAGGCCACGCATCGAGCGGCCAGCGATCCGCCGGCCCAACCGTGAGATACGGACAGCTCTGGACACACGACGTGGCACGCTAGGCACGATCACCTCCAAGGTAAGTGCGGTAAGAATTGACGCTAGTGTCCGAACAAAGCTCGGCGCCGATCCACGGAATAGTTGCGCATGACCGTATCCGAAGACGCCCGTCTTTGTCTATACCCAAAAGCGGGCCTCTTTCGGATATGCAACCTAGACTCCGACAACGGGATGGGTGCGGGAGGTGCTGCGCGTGCTGAAGCTGAGCGGTTATTTGCTCGCGTTCGGCGGGACGCGCACCTTCCATCGGCGGCCGCCACCGGAGCCTGCGCCGCAACCGGCAGGCTCGGCAGCCCCAGCTACTTGATTGGTCATGAGCCAGAGCGCATCATCGAAGCCATCCTCCCGCCCGCTGACGCCGGCCAATACGTGCGGGCGACCGGCTGCCAAGCACAAGCCGTCTAGCTTCAGCAGCGCGTACCTCATCGCCCGCAGGCCGTCGGCCCTCGATCGCGTCGTCGTTTGTCAGCAAGACGTTGAGCATCGCTGTCGTGTCCAGCGTAGGAGCGGCTTCGGCCCGTATGCTGCCGAGCGTGTCGGAGCATGTCCGAAGCTCGCATAGCTGCTACGAGGCCCGGTGTCGAAGAGGATCGCCTGTTCCGGCGCTCGGGACCGCAGTCGGCTTCGTCCTGCTCGTGCTGGCCGGCGTCGCCGTGCCCGCGAGCGCGAGCGCGCACGTGTCGCCCGAGAACGCTGCCGCCACCCACACCTATCTGACAGCAACCGTCACCTTCGAGGAAACGGAGCTGGCCAACCAATCGCAGGAAATCGCAGCGAAGGAAGGCGTTGCCGCCGGTATCTCGGGCGAATGCGCCGGCATCCTCACCGACGCTCCGCCCCACGAAGAAGTGCTGGGATTCGGACTCGTTGGGCCGGCATCAAAAGCCAGGCCGAACGCGCGGGCGGAGGGCGAACGGCAAAGGCAGTCCCGGCAGATTGGCGAGCTTGAGCTCGAGCTGTCGTCTGCGCTCGATGACGCGAGGACTCAAACCAATCGCGAAGCGGATGAGGCATTGATCCGAGCGCTCACGCCGCTGACGTGGAGCAACGCCAGGATCACGCTCCTGTTTCACGTGGTCGTCGAAGAGGCCCAGGAAGAACTCGACAACCCCACACCAGCCGTGTGCGCGGACATGAAGGCGTGGGTGGCGAGCGGATACAAGACGCTCTCCCCGGCATCCAAGGAAGCTGCGACCCGGTTCGAAGCAAGCTTGAAGCGCGCGTTCGAGCTGATCGCTCTCGTCGAACAGATACACGCGAACGGGCCTACCGAAGTCCTCGCCCCTTACGAGAACGCCACCGACAGAGCGCTCGCCCACCGTTCGGAAGCACTGACCGCCCAGCTGGAAAAGGGAAGCGAAGCGCAGGCCGCCGTCCTGAAGCGCCTCGGAGCTACGCTCGGCGTGCCTCCCGCGAAAGCCCCAAAGCCCAAACCGGCCAAAGGCACGCCCGTCGTGATCGGCCGCGGGAAGACCGCCGCCGGTGGGAACTTCGTGGCACGGGCCAAACCGCTCCCGCGCTCGCGGCACCCGCTCGGTTGCATACTCGTCACGATCGAAGAACCCTCCAGTCCACGGCACACAGGCCTGCTCGGACTCTTCTCCGGCGAAGGGACCGGCAGGTGTCTCTCGCGATCCCACGTCGAACCCGAACCCGCGGTCCACTGCAACTCGGGGCTGCTCACGATCGAGGCCAACCTGCTCGCGAAGACCCGCAGCGTGCGCCTCCTGCTGAGCGACGGCGAAACCATCACCTCTCCGGCCATCCTCCTGCCCGCCCGCCTCGGAGGACCGGCGGGCCTCTACTACCAGGTCGTGCGCGGACCGTCGCCGATACCCGTATCGCTGACCGAGCTCGACGCGGAAGGTCGCACCCTGACCGTGCTGAAGCTCCCCGCCGTCGTCGAATGCACCAAGCACCCGGTCAAATACTTTCCGGGCGGCATCGTGCACCTCGCGCACGGCAGCCTGCCAAAGGGGCCGAGCTTCACGATCCGCGGCGATGGCTACCGCAAGCTCGGAGCCGACCATTTCGAATTGAAGCTCGAAGTGAGCAACGAAGAACTTCTGTTTGGCGGCGGCGACGGCGGCAGCCTCGACGGCAACATCGCAATCCCGAACGGCGTGAGAGTGTTGGAACCCCAGTCCTCCAGCGGCTGCCTGCCCGAACCGTACGCGATCGTCTACAGCCTGCTCAAGGCCCCCCGCGACACGGTGCTCGCGCGGGTATCCGGCACGCTCGTCCCGCTGCGCAAGGTGGTCATCCCCGCGCGACTGCACCCCGGCGGCGTGCTCGTCTACGGCGCCTTCACGCCGCTGCCAACCGAGCTGCTGGTCCGCAATCCAAGCGGCAGGATCGTCGACAGGAAGAACCTCAGCGAGGCCGCGAAATCCGACACCGAAACGTGCGAAGGCGAAGCGGAATGATCCGACGGAGAACGCCAGCGTGAGATGCTGCGAGCTGAGGCGGGAAGCTAACGACCCGAGCTTCCCCGCCGCGTGTCTCGCCGATCATCGGACTGGGACGCACGGGCGTGGGACCAAGCGCAGGGGACGGATGCGGAGTCGGCTTTCCAGACATCGCTACCAGTCTACCGCTGGACCATGAGGGCAACGACCCATGCCAGAACCTCCACCACCAACAGCACCGCGCCGACACGAAAGACCCCCATCAGCATCCTGAGCTGGCGGCGGTTCAGTTCCGCGCTGCGACCCATGTGCAGGGCAAGGTCACGTTCGATCATATGGAGCGCAGGCGGCTCCCCTTCCGCTGGCTCGAGGTAAGTGGCGATGAACTGGTTCGGCGCCAATGAGAACTCCCAGTCTCGACGCGGCCACAGCACTATCAGTACGGCGAAACCGAGCAACGCAAAGCAACCGATCGCGATCCACGCCGGCGCGCTGATGTCGTGCTTTACAAGTGTCTGACCGCCGAAGAAGGAGGTCGTGATCGCGGCAGCAGCAATCAGCGCGCCGGCGCGCGCCCGAAGCTCAACGACCGATCTCTCCTGATCCTCCAATCCCATTCTGGCCTCGCGGTAAGCAAGCGCGTAGCCATCACGAGAAGCCTCAGCAGCAATCGTGTTCATGACGTCGATCCTACGGACGGACTGCGATGGTTCTGCTGCGCGACGTTGCTCAGCAACGGACGAGCGACCACCTCAAGCGATGAGGGGGCGCGCGCTCCCCTACCCGCAGGCTGAGCGCACTCACGAGAGCGCGTGCGCCTTCGCACGGTCGTAGAGAAGAGACAGCAGGTGACGCTCCTGGGCAGCTGGGAAGGGTCGCCCCACACCCACCGCATGCAGCACGATCTCGGCCGGTCCGACCGCAAAGCCGAAGGTGTCTTCGTAGTAGGGCGGCCGCTGCTTCAGATGGTAATACGCGGCCGCAAACGTGCCCTGTACACGAAGTCCGTATCCAGCGACGCCCGCCATGGGAAACGGTATCGCCGAACCCCTGATGCCCGCCTTGCGTGGTTCGTGACCACTGAAAGCTCCCGCCGCGTCCAGCACGCTTTGCCTTGTCACGCACTCCGGTGCTCCCGCTCTCCGTCCCGAGGCGACATTGCGACTGGCGACACCCGGCTCGCGCATCACGTACACGACCGAGTGCACACCTTCGACTGGCGGCACGGGCACCGCGAGGCGGTTGCGCGAGCGCGACTTCGATCGAAGGAACCACGGCGACTCGACCGCCGCGACCTGATCCGCCGCGGCCACGCTCGTCGTGCAGCCACCGTGAGGAGGCCCGTTCTTCGTCTCGAAGCCGGCCACGATCGTGGCCATGGCGGGCACGTCGGCGTCACGCAGGTTGACCGCCCGAGCAAAGGCGATCGCTCGCGTCCTGCCCACGAAAGCGATGCCACCTCCCCCACAGCCGGCAACCACCACGCAGACGGCAAATGCCGCCAGCACCACCACTCTGCGTGCCACGACGCCCACACCCCGGAAGTACGCGGCCACGACCGGGAAGAAAGCACACGCCCTACCCGTAGGAGATGCGCACGAGCGCCAGCCCCCGCGCCGGCGCTGTCCTGCCGGCCTCCGCGCGCGGGCGGCCCTCGAGCAGCGTCGTGAATTCCTCGAACGTGCGCACGCCGCCTGCGACGTCGAGCATCGTGCCGACGAGCACGCGGTTCATGTGGCGCAGGAACATGTCCGCCTCGATCCAGAGCTCAAGCAGATCGCCGTGCACGCGCCACTCCGCCGAGAGGACGTTGCAGCTGAAGTACGAGTGCTCTGTCTCGGTCGGCGTGAACGCGGTGAAGTCATGCCTGCCGACAATCGCGCTCGCGCACTGCTCCAGCGCTTGGCGGTCGAGACGTCCGGTCCACCAGTACGCACGGTCGCGCTCGAACACAGGGCGCGTGCGGCGCGCGATCAAGCGGTAGCAGTAGGTCCTGCTGGTGGCGTCGCGGCGCGCGTTGAAGCCCTCCGGCGCGGGCTCTGAAGCGAGCACCGCCACGTCAGCGGGGAGCAGCCCGTTCAGGCGCAGCGGGTCGACCGCCTCGTGCGCGTAGCTTGCGACCTGCCCCCACGCGTGCACGCCGGCGTCCGTGCGCCCGGCGACCGTCAGCGTCAGCGGCCGGCCGTCGGCGGTCGTCTCGCCGAGCACCGTCCGCAGCGCGCGCTCGAGCTCCTCCTGCACCGTGCGCTTGTCCGGCTGGCGCGCCCAGCCGGCGAAGTCCGTCCCGTCGTACTCGATCGTGAGCTTGGTGACCAAGCTCAGACGAGCTCGATGAAGACCATCTCCGTCGCGTCGCTGCGGCGCGGCCCCAGCTTGAGGATGCGCGTGTAGCCGCCAGGCCGCTCCGCGTAGCGCGGCGCGACCTCCGCGAACAGCTTGTGCACCGCGAACTTGTCCTGCGAGAGCGTCGACAGCGCCTGGCGGCGGGCGTGCAGGTCGCCGCGCTTGGCGAGCGTGATCAGTTTCTCGATCTCCGGCTTGACAGCCTTCGCCTTCGCCTCCGTCGTTTCGATGCGCTCGTGCTCGATGATCTCCTTGCTCAGGTTCATGAGCAGCGCCTTGCGGTGCGCGGAGTCGCGGCTGAGCTTGTTGCGGGTCTTCTGGTGTCTCATGAGATCGAGAAGTCTAGGGCCTCTTCAGTCCTGGCGGAGGTTCAGGCCCCTCGCGTGCAGCGTTTCGATGACCTCGTCGATCGACTTTTTGCCGAAGTTGGGGATCGCGTTGAGCTCCGCCTCGGACTTGGAGATGAGGTCGCCGACCGTCTGGATGCCGGCGCGCTTGAGGCAGTTGTACGAGCGCACGCCCAGCTCCAGCTCCTCGATCAGGATGCCCCACTCCTCGCCCTGCAGCGCCGCCTGCGAGCCGCCGGCGACGGCCAGGCCGTGGCCGTCCAGCTGTCCGCCGGGGGCCGCGCGCAGCTCCTGGATGCGGTCGGCGTCGGTGAAGATCGCCAGCTGGCTGATCAGCAGCTCGGCCGCCTCGCGCAGCGCCGCCTGCGGGTCGATCGAGCCGTCCGTCTCGATGTCCAGGGTGAGCTTGTCGAAGTCCGTCTTCTGTCCCACACGCGCCTGCTCGACCGCGTAGGCGACGCGGCGCACGGGCGAGAAGATCGAGTCGATCGGGATCACGCCGATCGGCTGGTCGGCGGACTTGTTCTCCTCCGCCGGGCGGTAGCCGCGGCCGCGGCCGATCGTCATGTACAGCTCGAGCTTCGTTTTCTTCTCGAGCGTCGCGATGTGCAGATCGGGGTTGAGGATCTCCACGCCCGCCGGCAGGTCGATGTCCTTGGCGGTGATCTCGCCCGGGCCGGTCACCACCAGCGGCGCCTCGACCTCGCTCGCGTCCGAGTGCATCCGGCAGACCACGCCCTTGAGGTTGAGCACGATGTCGGTCACGTCCTCCTTGACGCCCTGAATCGTTGAGAACTCGTGCGCAACGCCCTCGATGCGCACGCTGGTGACGGCGGCGCCGGCGAGGGAGGAGAGCAGGACGCGCCTGAGCGAGTTGCCGAACGTGTAGCCGAAGCCGCGGTCGAGCGGCTCGATCGTGAACGTGCCACGATTCTGCTCCACGGACTCGCTAGTGATCCGGGGGATTTGGAAGTCGAGCATGAGAGTCCTAACGTCGATTTGGTGTCGCACCGACGCCGATGAGGGCGCCGGCTCTGAACGCCGCCGCCCGGATGGGCCACAGCGCGGGCAAAGGTCCTACTACTTCGAGTACAGCTCGACGATGAGCTGCTCCTGCACCGGCGCGGCGACCTCGCGCCGCTCCGGCTTGCGCAGCACCTTGGCCGTGAGCGACTCGTGGTCGGCCTGTAGCCAAGCGGGTATCTGTCCGGTCAGCTCGGTCGCATCTCTGACCACCTGCGTCGCCGGCGTGCTCGCCTTGATCGTGATCACGTCACCCGGACGCACCTGATAGCTGGGGATGTTCACCCGCCGGCCGTTGACCGTCCAATGGCCGTGGCGGATCAGCTGGCGCGCCTGCCGGCGCGACGCGGCGAAGCCGAGACGCACCAGCACGTTGTCCAGCCGGCACTCCAGCAGCGCAAGCAGGTTCTCGCCGGTGATGCCCGGCTGGCGCGAGGCCTTGACGTAGTAGCCGTGGAACTGCTTCTCGAGCACGCCGTAGTAGCGGCGCGCCTTCTGCTTCTCACGCAGCTGCACGCGGTACTCGCTCTGTTTCATGCGCCCGCGCCCGTGCTCGCCCGGCGGGTATGAGCGACGCTCGACGCCGCACTTGTCCGTCAGGCAGCGCTCGCCCTTGAGGAACAGCTTCTGCCCCTCGCGACGGCACTGCTTGCACTGCGGGGAGGTATCACGCGCCATAGGAGGCACCTCTCTGATGGTCGTGAGTCGAGCCAGACAAGGACGCAGGGAGCGTGGCGTGCTGCGCACGCGAGCGACCGAGGACGCAGTATGGCGAAGCGCTCACGGCCATCAGACCCTCCTGCGCTTGCGTGGGCGGCAACCGTTGTGGGCTTGCGGGGTGACGTCCTTGACGCCGGTGACTTCAAGGCCGGCGGCCTGCAGCGAGCGGATCGCCGTCTCACGCCCGGAGCCCGGGCCCTTGACGTAGACCTCGACCTTTTGCAGCCCCTGTTCCAAGCCCTTGCGCGCGGCCGCGTCGGCGGTCACCTGCGCCGCGAACGGGGTCGACTTGCGCGAGCCCTTGAAGCCGGCGCCGCCGGCGGACTCCCACGCGATCACGTTGCCGGCGGTGTCCGTCAGCGAGACGATCGTGTTGTTGAACGAGGTCTTGATGTGCGCCTGCCCGATCGGGATGTTCTTTTTCGGCTTGCGCCGGCCGCGTGCGCGCTTGGGAGCTGGGGGCATTACTTCTTACCCGCGCGCTTCTTGCCGGCGACCTGCATGCGCTTGGGGCCCTTGCGGGTGCGCGCGTTGGTCTTCGTCTTCTGCCCGCGCACCGGCAGCCCGCGGCGATGGCGCAGGCCGCGGTAGGAGCCGATCTCCTGCAGGCGCTTGATGTCGTTGAGGCGCTCGCGCCGCAGATCGCCCTCGACGGTCAGCCCGTCGTCGATCGCGTCGCGCAGCTTGGCCACCTCGTCCTCGGTGAGGTCGCGGATGTAGGTGTCCGGGTCGACGCCCACCTGCGCAAGGACCTTGTTGGACGTCGAGCGTCCGATCCCGAAGATATACGTCAGCCCGATCTCCGAACGCTTGTTCAGCGGGAGGTTGACACCGGCGATCCGCGCCACCTAGCCCTGCCTCTGCTTGTGGCGCTTGTTCTGGCAGATCACCAGCACCACCCCATGGCGGCGGATGATCTTGCATTTCTCGCACATCGGCTTGACCGACGGTCTTACCTTCATGATCCCTTTCGGCGGCTGGGTTCCGGCGACTCGGCTCTGGCTGCCGTTGCGGCCGCCGCTACCGGGTCGAGGATATGCCCTCGTGCACGCAAACGACATCGCGCACTAAGGCAGCACTCCAGATGGTAGCAAGGTCAGCCTGCGCTCGCGATCCCCTCGACGAGCGGCTGCTCGGCGGGCGCGTCGTCGGCCCCGCCGGCGCGCGTCTGGGCGCCGCCGTCCGCGCGGGCGTCGGGGGACAGGTGCCAGGGGGTGAGGATCAGCGGCCCGGCGGCGGTGACCGCCACCGTGAACTCGAAGTGGGCGGCCGCCGAGCCGTCCTGGGAGTAGATCGCCCAGCCGTCGCCGCCGACGCGCACACCCGGGCGCCCGGCGGTGGTCATCGGCTCGATCGCCAGCACCATCCCCTCCTCCAGCAGCGCGCCCTTGCCGGGCTTGCCGTAGTTGGGAACCTGCGGGTCCTCGTGCATGCTGCGCCCGACGCCGTGGCCGACGAGCGAGCGCACGACCGAGAAGCCGGCGTCCTCGACGACGCGCTGGATCGCGTTGGAGATGTCGCCCACGCGGTTGCCCGCCCGGCACTGCGCCACGCCCGCGTGCAGGGACTCCTCGGTGGTGGCCAGCAGGTTCACGACCTCCGCGTCGACCTCCTCGACGGTGAACGTGCGCGCCGCGTCGGCGACCCAGCCGTCGAGCGTGACGCCGACGTCGATCGAAATCGCGTCGCCCCGCTTGAGCTTGTAAGGACCGGGGATCCCGTGCACGATCATCGCGTTCGGCGACGCGCAGATCGAGCCGGGAAAGCCGCGGTAGCCCTTGAACGTCGGCGTCGCGCCCTGCGCGCGGATGAAGCGCTCGGCGAGCTTGTCGAGCTCCGCCGTGCTGATCCCCGGGCGGATGTTGCTCTCGATCAGATCGTGCGTCGCGGCCAGCACCGCGCCCGCCCGCGCCATCTTCTCGATCTCCTCCGGGGTCTTCTTGATGATCACCCGAGGAGCTTAGCTTGAGCGCTTGGCCAGGCCGCGCCTCACCGCCCGGGCGCCCGGCCCCGGGCGGGCCTCGTTACAGGCTCTCCTCCAGGCGCAGCGTGGCGACCGTCGCGCGGATGTGCGCGTGGACCTCGTCGGCGGTGCGCCGCCCGTCGAAGCGGCGCAGCAGCTGAGCGCGGTCGTAGTAGGCGATCAGCGGCTCGGTCTGGGAGTGATACACCTCCAGGCGCCGGCGGATCACGTCCTCCTTGTCGTCGTCGCGCTGGATCAGCCGCGCGCCGTCCTGATCGCACACGTCCTCGTGCTTGGGCGGGTCGAAGTCCACGTGGTAGATGTGGCTGGGGTTCTTCACGCAAACCCGCCGTCCGGCCAGGCGGCGCACGAGGTCGTCGTCGGGCACCTCGATCAGCAGCGCCGCCGTCAGGTGCCTGTCGAGCCCCTTGAGCGCCTCGCCAAGCGCATCCGCCTGAGCCTCGTTGCGCGGGAACCCATCCAGCAGAAACCCATCGCGAGCGTCGCCGCCGGCGATCCGCTGGGTGATCATCCCCACGATCACCTCATCCGGAACCAGCTCGCCAGCGTCCATAAAGCGCTGGGCTTCCATGCCAAGCTCCGTTTCGTCAGCAACCTGCGCCCGCAAGATATCCCCCGTCGAGATGTGCGGCAGCTGAAAGTCATCGCGCAGCCGCTCAGCCTGCGTCCCCTTCCCAGCGCCCGGCGGACCAAGCAGGATCAAGTTCAACTCAGACAAGACCGACGCAGCCTATCCGCAAAGGGGATGTAGTTGCCTCCGTAGAGCACCGCGCCCATTGCCACCGGCGCGCCGCAGGCGCCCAACAAGCGTGGCCCCGTGCGAAGCAACCCCTAGAGTCCCGACAGGCCCAGTTGCAAGCACCGCCCGCAAGTGGTCGTTCTAGGCCAAGCGAAGCCGTCCATCTGGGGCGGTCGCCGCGAAGTCGCGGCCGACCCAGAGGGACGGCGTAGCCTCACTTGAGAAAGCCCTCGTAACTCCGCATCATCAACTGCGCCTCGAGCTGCTTCATCGTTTCGAGCGCCACCCCGATCACGATCAGGATCGACGTGCCGCCGAACTGGAACTGCTGGTGGGTCTGCGCGAACAGGATCGCCGGCAGCGCGGCGACCGCCGCCAGGAACAGCGCGCCGGGGAACGTCAGGCGCGCGAGGATGCGGTCCAGGAATTCCGCGGTCGGGCGTCCGGGGCGCACGCCGGGGATGAAGCCGCCGTACTTCTTCAGGTTGTCAGCCTGATCGACCGGGTTGAACGTGACGGCCGTGTAGAAGTACGTGAAGACGATGATCAGCAGCGACTCGCCGATCACGTAGTGCCAGCCGTTGGGCGTGAAGAAGTCCGACAGCGACTGGCCCCAGTGCGTTTTCACGAGCTGCCCGACGGTCGGCGGGAAGGCCATGAGGCTGGCCGCGAAGATCACCGGGATGACGCCCGCCATGTTCACGCGCAGCGGCAGGTAGGTCTGGCCGCCCTCGGTCATCCGTCGCCCGATCACGCGCTTTGCGTACTGCACGGGGATGCGCCGCTGGCCTTCCTGCACGAACACGATCCCGGCCACCACCGCGAGCACGAGGAACGGCGCGAGCACCTTGAACACCTGATCCTGCGTCGTCCACCACGTCTGGATGCCGGAGGGCAGCCGCGAGACGATCGACGCGAAGATCAGCAGCGAGATGCCGTTGCCGATGCCGCGCTGGGTGATCAGCTCGCCGACCCACATCAGCAGCACGCAGCCGGCCGTCAGGCAGACCACGATCAGGAAGATGTGCGGCAGGTCGAAGTGCGTGATGACGTTTTCGCCGGCTTTCGCCTGCAGGCTGTGGAACAGGAACACGTAGCCGATCGACTGCGCGAACGCGAGGCCGACGGTGAGGTAGCGGGTGTACTGCGTGATGCGCGCCTGCCCGACCTCGCCTTCCTTGGAGAGCTTCTCCAGCGACGGCACCGCCACCTGAAGCAGCTGCAGGATGATCGACGAGGTGATGTACGGCATGATCCCCAGCGCGAAGATCGCCAGTTTGGAGAGCCCGCCGCCTGAGAACAGGTTCAGGTAGCTGAGGATGCCGCCGCCGCCGAAGGACTTCTGGATGTTGTTGACGGCGGTCAGGTTGACGCCCGGCACCGGGACGTGCGAGCCGAGGCGATAGATCAGCAGCATCCCCGCCGTGAAGGCGATCTTCTTGCGGATGTCCGCGACCTGGAAGGCGTTGAGGATCGTTGAGAGCATGGCTTTGACTCCACGGTGCGCGCAAGCTCCTCGCCCGCGCCGTCGGAGTGGCCGATTCTAGTGGATACGCCGCCGCGCGCAGCCGGTTGCTCGGCTCGAGCGCCCGGCTAATCCTCGATCGTCTGGCAGGTGCCGCCGGCGGCCTCGATGCGCTCGCGCGCGCTCGCGCTGAACGCGTGGGCGTGCACCGTCAGCGCCTTCGACAGCTCGCCCTTGGCGAGCACCTTCACCGGCACGCCCTTGCGCGTCGCCAGGCCGTTGGCCTGCATCAACTCAAGCGTGACCTCGGTGCCGGCGTCGAAGCGGCTCTCGAGCGAGGCGATGTTCACGGGCTGGGTGTGCGTGCGGAAGGGCTCGAACGGCATCGACTTCTTCATGTGCGGTCCGCGCAGCTTTCGCATGCGCATGTGGATCGGCATCTGCCCGCCCTCGAACGCGGCCCTGCTCTTGGAGCCGGAGCGCGAGCCCGCGCCCTTCTGGCCGCGGCCGGAGGTCTTGCCGGTGCCCGAGCCTTCGCCGCGCCCGATGCGCTTGCGCGGCCGGCGGCTGCCGGGCGCGGGAGCGAGGTTGTGCAGCCCGACGCGCTCCTCGGCGTCCTGTTTAGCGGCGCTCACTTGCCCTCCTTGACCTCGACCAGGTGGCGCACCGCGTGCAGCATGCCGCGCGCCTGCTCTGAGTCCTTGACCTCGACCGTGTGGCCGATGCGGCGCAGCCCGAGCGAGCGCAGCGTGTCCAGCTGTTTGCTGTTGGCGCCGTTGCTCGAGCGGCGCTGGGTGACGCTCAGCGCGGCCATCACGCGGACCCGTCGGCGGCGGCCGTCGCGGCCGGCTCTGCGTCTGCCGGCGTCGTCGCGTCTGCGGCTCCCGTTGTCTCCGTCTCCGCGTCGGCGACCTGCGCCGCGCCGTTCCTCGGCGCGGCGCCGAGGCCGAGAACCTGGTTGATGCTCAGCCCGCGCAGCTTGCCGACCTCCTCGGGGGTGCGCAGCCCGCGCAGGCCGGCCACGGTCGCCTTCACCAGGTTGATCGGGTTCTGCGTGCCGAGGCTCTTGGAGAGAATGTCGTGGATCCCCGCGAGCTCGAGCACCGCGCGCACGCCGCCGCCGGCGATCACGCCGGTACCGGGCGAGGCGGGCTTCAGCAGCACGCGCCCGGAGCCGAAGATGCCGGTCGTCTGGTGGGTGATGGTGCTGCCGTGCTTGGGCACGCGGAAGAGATCCTTCTTGGCCCGCTCGACGCCCTTCTGGATCGCCAGCGGGACCTCGTTGGCCTTGCCGTAGCCGACGCCCACGACATCGCGTTCGTCGCCGACGACGACCAGCGCCGTGAACGAGAAGCGACGCCCGCCCTTGACGACCTTGGCGACGCGGTTGATCTCGACCACGCGCTCCTGGAGATCCAGGCCGGCTGGGTTGACTGAGCGATCTATCGATATGGACATGAGCAGGAGGAGGGTAGCGGGAGCGAGTGCGTTCGGCGCCTAGACCGTGATGCCGGCCTCGCGGATGGCTTCGGCGAAGGCCTGCACGTGACCGTGGTACTGGTAGCCGCCGCGGTCGAACACCGCTTCGGCGACGCCCGCCGCCTTCGCGCGCTCGGCGAGCAGCTGCGCGGCGCGCGCCGTGCGCTCGCCTTTCGCCAGCGAGCGCAGCTCCGGCTCGAACCAGTTGACCGCCGCCAGCGTGTGCGCGGACACGTCGTCCACCATCTGCGCGGAGATCCCGCGGTTGGAGCGGAACACCGAGATGCGCGGACGCGTCGCGGTGCCCGAGATCTTCGCGCGCACCCTGCGCCGCCGTTTGAGCCTGCGCGCCTCTTTCGTGATGACGGTCATGAACGGACCTCGGTATATCCCAGCGCTCCGCATGAGCCCGTAGGGCAAGCTGGGCAAGGACGCAGTGAGCGAAGTGTGCTGCGCACACGAGCGATCGAGGACGCAGATCCAGCGCAGCTATACGGGCTCATGCGCGCTTACCCACCTTGCGCACCACGTGCTCGCCCTCATAGCGGATGCCCTTGCCCTTGTACGGCTCGGGCGGGCGCTGCTTGCGGATGATCGCCGCGGTCTCGCCGACGAGCTGCTTGGAGATGCCCTTGACGACGACGCGCGTCGGCTGCGGCACTTCGAATTCGATGCCGTTTGGCGCGGGGATCGGAACGGGGTGGGAGTAGCCGACGGCCAGCTCGAGGTTCTTGCCCTTCAGCGCCGCGCGATAGCCGACGCCCTGGATCTCCAGCCGCTTCTCGTAGCCGCTGGTCACGCCCTGCACCATGTTCGCCACCAGCGTGCGCGTCAGCCCGTGCAGCGCACGGTGTTCGCCGCGGTCGGTCGGTCGCGTCACCACCAGCTGCTCGCCGTCCTGGGTCACCTGGATGTCCCTGTGGATGCGCTCGCTGAGCTCGCCTTTGGGCCCCTTCACGCTGACCGACTCGGGCTCGATCGACACCGTCACGCCGGACGGCACTGGGATTGGCTGTCTACCGATTCTCGACATCGCCTCAGCTCACCACACCTGCGCCAGGACCTCGCCGCCGATGCCCGCGGCGCGCGCGTCGTGGCCGGTCATCACGCCGCGCGAGGTCGACACGATTGCCGTCCCCATGCCGCCGAGCACCTTCGGGATGTGCTTCGCGTCGACGTACGTGCGCCGCCCCGGGCGCGACACGCGCCGCAGCCCAGAGATCGCCGAGCGCCTGTCCTCTGTGTACTTCAGGCGGATCTGGATCAGCTGCCCGGCCGCGCCGTCGGGCGCGGGCACGACCGACCAGGATTCTATGTAGCCCTGCTCGTCGAGGATCCTCGCGAGCTCGCCCTTCAGCTTCGACGCGGGCACGTCGACGGTCTCGTGCGCAGCGTGGATCGCGTTGCGCACGCGCGTCAGGAAGTCGGCTATCGGATCGGTCATCGACATGTTCGGTTCAGCTCTCTGTTCCAGGTTCTCGTGACGGCAGCTACCAGGAGGACTTCGTCATCCCGGGGATCTGACCGTTGTGGGCGAGCTCGCGCAGGCAGATGCGGCACACCCCGAACTTCTTGTACACCGCGCGCGGCCTGCCGCAGCGGGTGCAGCGAGTATATGCACGTGTCTTGTACTTCGGCGTGCGCGCCTGCTTGACGCGCTGCGAGGTCTTGGCCATCAGTCGCTGCTCTCCTTCTCGGTTGTCTGCGCGTCGCCGTCAGCCGCGGCGTCGCTCGGCTCGGCCGCCTCGGGCTCCGCGCCCGCGGCCTCTGCTGCCTCGGCCGCCAGCTCCTCGACCTCCGGCTGCCCGACGATCTCCGCTTCCGCCTCGGCCTCCTCGGCCACGGCCTCGACCTCCTCGACGACGGCCTCCGCCTCGTCGAGCGCGTCGGGCACGGGGGCCTGCGCCTCTGGCTCGGGTTCACCGGCAGCCTCGGGCTCGGGCTCCGCGGGGGCATCCTGTTGAGACTTGGCCGCCTCGGCCTCCTCGTGGGCGCGCTCGGCTGCCTCGTCGGCCTGCGGGTCATAGCCCTTGGGGCGGCCCTGGGGCGAGAACGGCATGCCCAGAGCGGCCAGCAGCGCGTAGGCCTCGATGTCGGTGGCGGCGGAGGTCGTGATCGTGATGTCCAGGCCGCGCACCTGGTCGATCTTGTCGTAGTCGATCTCCGGGAAGATGATCTGCTCTTTGACGCCCAGCGAGTAGTTGCCGCGGCCGTCGAACGAGCGCGGGTTCAGGCCGCGGAAGTCGCGGATGCGGGGAATCGCGATCGAGATCAGCCGGTCCAGGAACTCGTAGCTGCGCTCGGCGCGCAGCGTCACCGCCAGGCCGACGGGCATGCCCTCGCGCAGTTTGAACGCGGCGATCGACTTGCGCGCGCGACGCACGCTCGGCTGCTGCCCGGCGATGCTCGCCAGCTGCTCGGTCGCCGCTTTGAGCATTTTCGAGTCCTGCTTGGCCAGGCCGACGCCCATGTTCACGGTGACCTTCTCGATCCGCGGGGCCTGCATCACCGAGGAGTAGCCGAAGCGCTCGATCAGCGCCGGGCGGATCTCCTCCAGGTAGCGCGTCTTCAGACGGGCCGTCGGCGCGCTGTCAGTCATCGTCGCCATCGCGATCAGTCCAGCCTCGCGCCGGAGCTCTTGGCCACGCGCACGCGCTCGCCGTCCGTGCGCTCGATGCCGATTCGCGTGGGCTTGCCCTTGGCGTCGAGCAGCATCACGTTGGAGATGTGGATCGGGCCCTCGCGCTCGATCACGCCGCCCAGCTGCTGTTCGCTCTGGGCGCCCGCCACCTGCTGCGGGCGAGTGTGGCGCTTGATCATGTTCAGGTGCTCGACGTACACGCGTTCCTTGGCGGGATCCACGCGCAGCACGCGGCCGGTCTTGCCGCGATCCTTGCCCGAGATCACCTGCACGCGGTCGTCAGAGCGGATCTTCAGCGAGCGGCGCTTGGGGCGCGCCTTGGCCTTGTGCTTGGCGGCCATCACAGCACCTCCGGCGCCAGCGAGACGATCTTCATGAAGTTGCGCTCGCGCAGTTCGCGCGCCACCGGCCCGAACACGCGCGTGCCGCGCGGGTTGTTCTGGTCGTCGATGATCACCGCCGCGTTCTCGTCGAACGCGATGTACGTCCCGTCGTCGCGGCCGATCGGCTTCTTCGTGCGCACGACCACCGCCGTGACCACCTCGCCCTTCTTGACCGCGCCCTGCGGGTTGGCCTGCTTGACGGTCGCCGTGATCACGTCGCCGACGAACGCGTAGCGGCGCTTGGAGCCGCCCTTCACGCGGATGCACAGGATTTCGCGCGCGCCCGAGTTGTCGGCCACGCGCAGTCGTGTCTCGTTCTGGATCATCGCGCACGCTCCAGCACATCCACCAGCGCCCAGCGCTTGGTGCGCGAGAGCGGCCTGCTCTCGATCACGCGCACCACGTCGCCCTCGTGGGCGTCGTTGTTCTCGTCGTGCGCGTGCACCGTGCTCGAGCTGCGCACGATCTTCTCGTAGCGGCGGTGCCGGCGCGCGACGTCGATGCGCACGGTGATCGTCTTGTGCGCCTTGTCCGAGACGACGATGCCCTGACGGACGCGGCGCGCGCCCTCGACCGGCGCGTGCACCGGCGCAAGCGCCTCCGGCGCGGGCGCCGCGGCACGGCGCGTGGCGGCCTTCTCGCGTTCCTGCAAGCGCCGCGCGCGACGACGAGCCGCCTTCGTCTTGCGCTCTGCGACGCGTTCGGCGTGGCGCTCCTCCGGCGAGCGGCTCGGACGCGCCTCCGTGTGTTTGGAGCGCGCTTTTCGGCGGCGCTCCTTCGGCGGGACGATCTCAACCGGCTCGGCCGGGGGCGCGGGCGCCGCGGGAGCTGGCGCCTCCTCGGCGCCGGCCTCGGGCGCGGCCGCGTCGGCGTCGCTCGCGGCGTCGTCCTGAGAGGGCTCCTCGACGGCCGGCTCGGCGGGCGCGTCGGCCTGCACGGCCTCCGCGCCGGCAGCCTCAGCCGCGGGCGTCTGCTCGGGCGCGTCCTGCTCGGTCTCTGGTGTGTCGTTGTCTGTCTCGTCAGCCATTTCTGTCAGTTCGTCCTGTCGTGTATCGCTCAGTTACCGTCGCCCGGCGCAACCGCAAGCTCGCGCTCTCGCGCGATCGTCAGCGCCCGCGCGAGATCGCGCTTGGCGCGACTGAGCCCAGCGGTGTTGTCCAGTTCTCCGGTCGCGTTGGAGAAGCGTAGGCCGAACACCTCTTTGCGCAGCTCCGCCAGGTGTTTGGTCAGTTCGCCGTCGTCGAGGTCTCGTATCTCGCTGGTCTTCATCGTCAGTCCTCGCGCAGCACGAACTTGGACTTGACCGGGAGCTTGTGCGCCGCCAGGCGGATCGCTTCGCGCGCAAGCGGCTCGGAGACTCCCGCCAGCTCGAACATGACGCGCCCCGGCTTCACCACCGCGACCCAGCCTTCCGGCGAGCCCTTGCCGGAGCCCATGCGGGTCTCGGCGGGCTTCTTGGTCACCGGCTTGTCCGGGAAGACGTTGATCCACACCTTGCCGCCACGCTTGATCTTGCGGGTCATCGCGACACGCGCGGCCTCGATCTGGCGGTTGGTCAGCCAGCCGCACTCCAGCGACTTCAGGCCGTACTCGCCGAACTGCACGTGCAGCTGACCGCGCGAGTTGCCGCGGCGACGCCCACGATGCTGCTTGCGGTGCTTGACGCGCTTGGGCGAGAGCATCAGCGCCCACCTCCGCCAGTCGGTCCGCCGCCGCCAGGACGTGGACCGCGTCCACCACCGCCGCCCGGCCCACCCGGACCGCGTCCGCCGCCACCGCCCGGTCCACCGGGACCGCGCCCGCCGCCACCGCCCGGCCCACCGGGACCGCGCCCGCCGCCGCCGCGACCGCCGCCGCCGCCGGGTCCACCGGGACCACGCCCGCCACCGCCACGTCCGCCGCCGCCGGGACCGCCCGGACCCCGTCCACCGCCGCCGCCACCCGGCCGGTTGCGTCCGCCGCCGCGGCCTTCACGGCCGTCGCGGCCGCCGCCGCGACCGTCGCGGTCGGAGCTCGGCGGCGCCGGAGCGGTCATGTCGGTCAGGTCCGCGCCGGTGTAGCCCTCGGGCATGATCTCGCCCTTGTTCACCCAGCACTTCACGCCGATGCGGCCGAACGTCGTGCGCGCCTCGTAGAAGCCGTAGTCGATGTCCGCGCGCATCGTGTGCAGCGGCACGCGGCCGTCCGAGTAGCTTTCCGTGCGGGCCATCTCCGCGCCGCCCAGGCGCCCGGCGACCTGCACCTTCACGCCCTTCGCGCCCGAGCGCATGGCGCTCGTCAGCGCGCGCTTCATCGCGCGGCGGAACGCCACGCGGTTCTGCAGCTGCTCGGCGATCGACTGGGCGACCAGCTTGGCGTCCAGCTCGGGGCGCTTGATCTCGAGGATGTTGACCTTGATCTGCTTCTTGGTCATCCGGTGAAGGTCGCGGCGCAGCGCGTCCACTTCCGTCCCCGACTTGCCGATCACGATGCCCGGCCGCGCGGTGTGGATGTTGACCTCGAGCTCGTTGGCGTCCTTGCGGATGGTGATGTCCGACAGGCCCGCGTGGGCGAGCTTGTTGATGATGTGCTCGCGCACGCGCACGTCCTCCGCCAGGTACTCCGAGAAGTTCTTCTCGTTGAACCAGTTCGACTTCCAGTCGTGGATGTAGCCCACGCGCATTGCCTCTGGATGAACCTTCTGTCCCATTTTCTCAGTCTCTCAGCGGTCTTTTTTGTTGGTTGCGGGCTCGGGGCGTGGTGTCAGCGTGATCGTCAGGTGGCTCGTGCGCTTGCGGATCGGCGTCGCGCGTCCCATCGCGCGCGGCCGGAAGCGCTTGATCGTCGGCCCTTCGTCGGCGTACGCCTCCCGGACGATCAGATCGTCCTCGAGCAGTTCGTGGTTGCTCTCGGCGTTCGCCACGGCCGACTCGAGCAGCTTGCTCCAGTCGCGCGCCACCTCACGAGGGGTGAACGCGAGGATAGCGCGTGCCTCCTGCACGGACTTGCCACGCAGGTGCCCGCACACCATGCGAGCCTTGCGCGCCGAGGTGCGCACATAGCGCGCGTGCGCGGCGACGACGCGGCGCCGGGGCGTCGCTTTGACGCTCGCGGCCGCCCGGCGGGCAACTTTCGTGGCGGGCTTTTCGGCGTCCTGAGCCTTCGCGACCTCCTGCGCCTCAGCGGCATCTCCGGGGGCCGCCGCTTTGGCAATGGCGGCTTTCTTGGCGCCACGTTTTTTGGTGGCAGACCTTCCTGCAGCCTGCGGTTCGCCCTGCGCGGGCTCATCCTCGGCGGCTTTCTTCGCAGGCTCTTTCTCGGCAGGCGCTTTTTTCTCCACAGCGGGCGCTTTCTCAGCGGCGGCTTTTTTCGCGGCCGCCGGCTTTTTCTCCGCGCCAGCTTTCTCGCCGGCCGGCTTTTTCGCGGTCGCTTTCTTCGCGGACGATGCTTTCGCGTCGCCGGGCTCGGCCGGCGTCTGCGCGTCCTGCGGCGCCGACCCGGTCGTCTCCTCCTCGGCGCTCATCTACCTGACCTTCCCCGAGCCGGCGTGCCCGCGGAACACGCGCGTGGGCGCGAACTCGCCGAGCTTGTGTCCGACCATCGACTCGCTGATGTACACGGGCACGTGTTTCTTGCCGTCGTGCACGGCGATCGTGTGACCGACCATCTCCGGGAAGACCGTCGACGCGCGCGACCACGTCCGCAGCATTTTTTTGTTGTTCGCCGCGTTCAGCGCTTCGATGCGCTGCATCAGGCGCTCTTCCACCCACGGCCCCTTCTTGCTCGAGCGACTCATCAGCGACTCCTACCCTTCCCGCGACGCCGGCCGCGCACGATGTAGCGGCTGGAGGTCTTGTTCTTCTTGCGCGTGCGATAGCCGAGCGTCGGCACGCCCCACGGCGTGACCGGGTGCCGGCCGGCGGTGGTCGAGCCCTCGCCGCCGCCGTGCGGGTGGTCGACGGGGTTCATGGCGACGCCGCGCGTCTGCGGGCGCACGCCCATGTGGCGCTTGCGCCCGGCCTTGCCGACCTTGACGTTCTGGTGCTCGGCGTTGCCGATCGTGCCGACCGTCGCCCTGCACTCGGCGCGCACCATGCGCATCTCGCCCGAGGGCAGGCGCAGCGTCGCCATCTCGCCGTCCTTGGCCATCAGCTGCGCGGAGGCTCCAGCGGAGCGCGCCATCTGCCCGCCGCGGCCGGGCTGCAGCTCGATGTTGTGCACGACCGTGCCGACCGGCATGCGCGCGAGCTCCATGCAGTTGCCGACGGCGATGTCCGCGTTCTCGCCCGATGACACGATCATGCCCACGGTCAGGCGCTGGGGCGCGAGGATGTAGCGCTTCTCGCCGTCCACGTAGTGCAGCAGCGCGATGTACGCGGAGCGGTTGGGGTCGTACTCGATCGCCGCGACGCGCGCGTCGACGCCGTCCTTGCGGCGCTTGAAGTCGATCCGCCGATAGGCGCGCTTGGCGCCGCCGCCGCGGTGGCGGGCGGTCTTGCGCCCGTACGCGTTGCGCCCGCCGCTCTTCTTCAGGCCTTCGACGAGCGTCTTCTCGGGCTTCGACTTCGTGACCTCCGCGAAGTCCGGGTAGGAGACGAAGCGTCGACCGGGGCTCGTCGGGCGTGGTTTGCGGATCGGCATGGTCTCAGCCCTCCAGCGCCGCTAGGCCTTGGAATATTGGGATGCTCTCGCCGGACCGCACCTGCACGATCGCCTTCTTCCAGCGGCGCGTGCCTCCCTTGGCGGTGTTGCCGCGGCGCTTGGGCTTCGGCTTTACGGTCATCGTCCTGACGTCGACGACGTGCACGTCGAACAGCGCCTCCACCGCCTGGCGGATCTGCGTCTTGTGCGCGTCGGCGTGCACGCGGAAGGTGTAGCGGTCGGCGGCGGAGAGCACGTAGCTCTTCTCCGAGACGACCGGGCGGATGATCACCTGCGTGTGCTCCATCAGGACGTCGCCTCCCCACCCCTTGTCGGCTTGGCCGTGCGTGCGGTGAGGGCCTGCAGGGCCGGCTCGGAGATGACGAGCGTGGCTGCGCCCAGCAGGTCGGCCACGCCGACGTTCTCGGCGGTCAGCACTGCCACGCGCGCGAGGTTGCGGAACGAGAGCGCCGCCGCCGACTCCTCCGGCGCGAGCACGACCAGCGTCGGCGTTACCTCGCCGGTGGGCAGCTTCCAGTCCTCGAGCAGGTCGAGCGCCTGCCGCGTCTTGGGTGCGGTGAACGCGCTCGCGTCGAGGATCGCGATCGAGCCGCGGCCGGCGTGCAGCGAAAGCGCGCTGCGCAGCGCCGCGCGCTGCTCCTTGCGGTTGACCTTGAACGTGTACGAGCGCGGCTGCGGCCCGAACACGGTGCCACCGCCGGTCCATATCGGCGAGCGGTTGGAGCCCGCGCGGGCTCGACCGGTGCCCTTCTGGCGCCACGGCTTGGCGCCGCCGCCGGAGACCTTGCCGCGGGTTTTCGTGGCAGCGGTTCCGCGCCGGCGCGCGGCCTGCTCGGCGCGCACGCTCTGGTGGATGAGCGGGCCGGAGAAGCGGGCGCCGAAAGCGGACTCGTCGAGCTTGACCTTCTTCGTCGCGCCGGTGGGTGGGTGGGCTCCCAATATAGGGGCGTCAGGCATCGGTCCTCACCTCCACCAGCGAGCCTGTCGGCCCGGGCACCGAGCCGCGCACCATCAGCAGGTTCTCCTTGGCGTCCACGCGCACGACCTCGAGGCCCTTCTGGGTGGCGCGCTTGTTGCCCATCTGCCCCGGGCCGCGGATGCCCTTCATCACGCGCGCGGGCCACGCCGAGGCGCCGATCGAGCCGGGCGCGCGCACGTTGTGCGAGCCGTGGGACTTGGGGCCGCTGGCGAAGTTGTGGCGCTTGATCGTGCCCTGGAAGCCCTTGCCCTTCGACACGCCGGAGATCTTCACGCGCGCGCCGACCTCGAAGGAGTCGACGGTGACCTTCTCGCCGAGCGCCAGCTCGCCGGCCTCGTCGCGGAACTCCGCGAGCGTGCGCATCGGCGGCGCGTCGACCTTCTTCAGGTGGCCGAGCTCAGGTTTGGAGAGGTGCTTCTCCTTGGTCAGGCCGAACGCAAGCTGCACGGCGTCGTAGCCGTCGCGCTCGCTCGTGCGGATCGCCGTCACCGGGCAGGGACCGGCCTCGAGCACGGTCACGCGCGCGACGCTCCCGTCCTCCTGGAAGAGCTGGGTCATGCCGAGCTTCTTGGCGAGAATCGCGGCCATCGTCCTACGTGGCGAGGCGGATCTCGATGTCGACGCCGGCCGGCAGATGATCGAGGCGCTGGAGCGAGTCGACCGTCTTGGGCGTCGGTTGATGGATGTCGATCAGGCGCTTGTGCGTGCGGATCTCGAAGTGCTCGCGCGAGTCCTTGTCCTTGAACGGCGAGCGGATCACGCAGTACACGTTCTTCTCGGTCGGCAGCGGCACCGGGCCGGACACGCTCGCGCCGGTGCGGGTGGCCGTCTCGACGATCTCCCTCGCGGCCGACTCGATGGCGGACGTGTCGTACGCCTTCAGCCGGATTCGGATCTTGTTTTGGTTGGTCGCTGCCATGTGGGTCTCAGTTGCCTTCGTGTTTGGTGTGAAGCGTGCGAGGGGGGCGGATCCGTGTGAGCAGAATCCACCCCCGGCCCGCTCGAGGCGGGTTTCACTCGTCGTATCGGACTGCGAATACGCCGGCGTCGCCGGCGCTGGTGCTACTCGATGATCTCGCTGACCACGCCCGAGCCGACCGTGCGACCGCCCTCTCGAATGGCGAAACGCAGGCCCTGGTCCATGGCGATCGGCTGGATCAGCTCGATCTCCATCTGGACGTTGTCGCCGGGCATGACCATCTCGACGCCGTCGGGCAGCTTGGCCACGCCGGTGACGTCAGTTGTGCGGAAGTAGAATTGCGGCCTGTAGCCCGTGAAGAAGGGGGTGTGACGACCGCCCTCCTCCTTCTTGAGCACGTAGACCTCGGCCTTGTACTTGGTGTGCGGCGTGATCGAGCCGGGCTTGCAGAGCACCTGGCCGCGCTCGATCTCCTCGCGCTTGGTGCCACGCAGCAGGCAGCCGACGTTGTCGCCCGCCTGGCCCTGGTCGAGGATCTTGCGGAACATCTCGACGCCCGTGACGACCGTGGAGGTCGAGTCGTGCACGCCGACGATTTCGACGGTGTCGCCGGTGTTGACGATGCCCTGCTCGACGCGTCCGGTCGCCACCGTGCCACGGCCGGTGATCGAGAACACGTCCTCGACCGGCATCAGGAACGGCTTGTCGAGCTCGCGCACGGGCTCGGGGATGTAGGAGTCGAGCGCCGCCGCCAGCTCGAGGATCTTCTCCTTGTAGGCCTCGTCGCCTTCGAGCGCCTTCAGCGCGGAGCCGATGATGAACGGGATGTCGTCGCCGGGGAAGTCGTATTCGGAGAGCAGCTCGCGAACCTCGACCTCGACCAGCTCGAGCAGCTCCTCGTCGTCGACCATGTCGGCCTTGTTGAGGAACACGACGATGTAGGGCACGCCCACCTGGCGGGCGAGCAGGATGTGCTCGCGCGTCTGCGGCATCGGGCCGTCGGCGGCGGAGACCACCAGGATCGCCCCGTCCATCTGGGCGGCGCCGGTGATCATGTTCTTGACGTAGTCGGCGTGACCGGGGCAGTCCACGTGCGCGTAGTGACGGTTCTCCGTCTGGTACTCGACGTGAGAGGTGGCGATCGTGATGCCGCGTTCCTTCTCCTCGGGCGCGTTGTCGATTTCCGCGAAGCTGCGGGCTTCGGCGCCTCCCTTCTCGGCCAGCACCGTGGTGATGGCAGCGGTCAGCGTCGTCTTGCCATGGTCGATGTGACCGATGGTCCCGACGTTGACGTGCGGCTTGTCGCGCTCGAACTTCTCCTTCGCCACTTTTTGTTCGCTCCTATATCGACTTGTATGCCCGCCTCTGTGGAGGCGAACCTCAGAAATCTATCTAACTGCGGACTTTCTTGACTGCTGGTGTGCTCAGGCTGGCACTGGTTCGCCGGTTCGCGCTTCGACGATCTTCTCGGCGATGCTCGGCGGAACCTCCTCGTAGGCCTCGAACTGCATCGTGTACGTGGCGCGTCCCTGCGTGTTGGAGCGCAGGTCGGTCGCGTAGCCGAACATCTCGCTGAGCGGGACCTTGCCGGTCACCACCAGCGCGTTGCCCCGACGCTCCTGGCCTTCGACGTGACCACGGCGACGGCTGAGGTCCCCGATGACGTCGCCGAGGAAGTCGTCCGGCGTGACGACCTCGACAGCGAAGATCGGCTCCAGCAGCACGGGCTTGGCCCGCTTGGCCGCCTCTTTGAACGCGAGCGAGCCCGCGACTTTGAAGGCGATTTCCGAAGAGTCCACGTCGTGGTACTTGCCGTCGACGAGCGTCACGCGCATGTCGACCATCGGGTAGCCGGCCTTCACGCCGTTGTCGAGCGCCTCTTCGATCCCCTTCTTGACCGCGGGGATGTATTCCGAGGGGATGTTTCCACCCTTGATCTTGTTGATGAACTCAAAGCCGACGCCTGGTGCGGGCTCGAGGTTGATGAAGACGACGCCGAACTGTCCAGAGCCACCGGTCTGACGGACGAACTTGCCTTCGATCTTCTCGACGCTGCCGCGCACGGTCTCCCGATAGGACACCTGCGGGCGCCCGACGTTCGCCTCGACCCCGAACTCCCGCTTCATGCGGTCGACGAGCACCTCGAGGTGCAGCTCGCCCATGCCCGAGATCTCGGTCTGGCCGGTCTCCTCGTTGGTGCGCACCTGGAAGGTCGGATCCTCCTCGGCCAGGCGCCCGAGCGCGACCGACATCTTCTCCTGGTCGACCTTCGTCTTGGGCTCGACGGCGACCTTGATGACCGGCTCGGGGAAGACGATGTTCTCGAGGTGGATCGGGTGACCGGGGTCCGCCAGCGTGTCGCCGGTGATGACCTGCTTGATGCCGACCGCTGCGGCGATGTCGCCTGCGAAGACCTCGGTGACCTCCTCGCGCTCGTTGGCATGCATCATCAGGATGCGCCCGATCCGCTCGGTACGGCCGCTGCCGACGTTCAGGACCTTGGCGCCGGCCTCGAGGTGGCCCGAGTAGACGCGGAAGTAGGTGAGCTTGCCGACGTACGGGTCGGCGGCGATCTTGAACGCGAGCGCCGCGAACGGCTCGGAGTCATCGGCGTGGCGCACGACCTGACGCTCCTCCTCCTCGCCCCTGATCAGTTCGGTGCCGAGCACCGGCGGCACGTCCAGCGGAGACGGCAGGTAGTCGATCACCGCGTCGAGCAGCGGCTGCACGCCCTTGTTCTTGAACGAAGAGCCGCACAGCACCGGGGTCAGCTTGGTCGACAGCGTGGCCCTGCGGATCGCATTCTTGAGAACGTCCTCGGGCACCTCGGCTTCCTCGAGCAGCAGCTCGAGCAGCGCATCGTCGTAGTGGGAGACCTCCTCGAGCAGGTGTTCGCGCGCGGCGCCCGCCGCTTCGACCAGGTTCTCGGGGATGTCGATCTCATCGACTTCCTTGCCCATCTCGTCCTTGTAGACGATCGCCTTCATCGCGACCAGATCGACGACACCGAGGAAGTCGCCCTCGGAGCCGATCGGCAGCTGGATCGGCACGGGGTGCGCGCCGAGGCGGTCGATCATCGTCTGCACGCCTTTGTCGAAGTCCGCGCCGATGCGGTCCATCTTGTTGATGTAGGCGATGCGCGGCACGTGGTACTTGTCGGCCTGGCGCCAGACTGTCTCTGACTGGGGCTCGACGCCGGCGACCGAGTCGAAGAGCGCGATCGCGCCGTCGAGCACGCGCAGCGAGCGCTCGACCTCGACCGTGAAGTCGACGTGGCCGGGCGTGTCGATGATGTTGATGCGGTGGTCCTTCCACTGGGCGGTGGTCGCAGCGGAGGTGATCGTGATGCCGCGCTCCTGCTCCTGCTCCATCCAGTCCATGACCGCCGCGCCCTCGTGGACCTCGCCGATCTTGTAGGTGCGCCCGGTGTAGTAGAGGATGCGCTCGGTCGTCGTCGTCTTACCGGCGTCGATGTGAGCCATGATCCCGATGTTGCGGGTGTTTTGGAGTGAGAACTTACGGGGCATCGATCAGTGTGGGGTGTCGTTGGCTGGCGGTTGTGAGGGCAAAAAAATAGGCCCCTCGGGCCCACGCGCGCAGCTGGTCTTGTTTGGACCGGTACGCGTCGTTATCTGCTCGAGGTCTCCATCTTGATGCGGGCTCCGCGGGGGGCACGTGTGAACGTCGCGTCCACCCGCGACGCGGACTCGACTATAGCAGAGGGATTCTGCGCGCTAGACGGGCTTCCTGCCCGTGGCAGGCTGCACGGGCGTGCCCTGCTGGCGCTCACCGCAGACCTCGTCGGCGGGCGCGTCCTCGACCATCGCGCCGAGCCGTTCGAGCACGCGCGTGGCGGCGCGCAGCTCGTCGCCGTCGAGGCCGGCGAGCGCCTGCTCCCAGCGGCTTTTCCAGGCCGCGCGCTTGGCCTCGATCGCGCGGCGGCCCTGGCGCGTGAGGCGTGAGACGACCACCCGCCGGTCGGTCTGCGAGCGCACGCGCTCGACGTGGCCCTGCTCGGCGAGGTGGTCGAGCATCTGGGTGACCGTCGCGGGCGTCAGCCGCGCGGCGGTGGCGAGCTCGCCGGCGGGCAGCTCGCCGCGCTCGTGCAGCTCGATCAGCAGCTCGAACTGGGCGTGGCTGAGCTCGCTCGCCCCAAGGTGGGTGTCGCGCCCGCGCAGCCGGTTGAAGCTGCGAAAGACGCGGCGGAAGGCCATCCCCAGATCGGTCAGCTGCGCCTCGCGCGCCGCCTCGGCATCGGAGGGCTGGGCGGGCGCGTCGGGCGCAGGCAGGGGGGCGACGGTGCCGGAGGGGCTCATCGCGGGGCCCCGCTATACCCCGAGCGGCTCGGCGGCCGCCTCGGCGTTGCTGGCGGCCTGGTCCATGCGCGCACGGGGGTTCTCGGCGCGCAGCAGCACGAGGCAGGGGATGACCGACAGCGCGGCGATGCCGACGGACCCCCAGTAGGCCTTGTCGAAGGCGTGCGCGAGGTGCGTGGCGGTGTGGGCGCCGGCGCTTGCGCGCTGGAGCACGACGGCGAGCACGGCGGTGCCGATGGCGCCGCCGATGCGCTGCAGGACGTTCAGCTGCGGCGTGGCGTCGGAGAGCTGGTCGGGGCGCAGCGATGCGAACGCGGCGCTCATGGCGGGCACGAACGCGAAGCCGATGCCGACGCCGCGCACGAGCAGGATCAGCGAGATGGAGAGGATCGACGTGCTGGCGGCGACGAACGCGAGCGGGATCGTGGTGATCGACAGGATCGACACGCCGACGATCGCCACGCGCCCGCCGCCGAAGCGTTCGGTCATGCGGCCCATGAACGGCATCACGAGCAGCATCCCCAGGCCCTGCGGGCCGGTCAGCAGGCCGGTGACGATGACGCTCTCGTGGCGGACTTCCTGGTAGTAGAGCGGCACGAGGATCATCGCGCCGAACAGCGCGGCGCCGAGCCCGAAGGTGGTCAGCGAGGCGGCGCCGAAGACGCGGTTGGCGTACAGGCGGATGTCGAGCAGCGGGCGCTCGATGCGCAGCGCGTGCCAGATGAAGACCGAGGACAGGACGAGCCCGACGACGATCGGCCAGACGACGCTGGGCGCGGTGAGGCTGCTGTTGGAGCCGAGCTGCGAGAGGCCGTAGACGACGGCCGTCGACCCGCCGGATAGCAGCCCGAGACCGACGACATCCAGGCGCCCGGCCTCGCCGGAGTCGGTCTTCGGCAGCATGCGCCAGGCGAGCGCGAGCGCGAGCGCGCCGATGGGGACGTTGACGAGGAAGATCCACGACCAGTGCAGCTTCTCGAGGATCGCGCCGCCGACGACGGGCCCGAGGATCGGCGCGAGCATGGCGGGCATGGAGACGATCCCCATCACGCGCCCCATGCGCTTGGGCCCGGCGACCTGGGCCATGATCAGCTGGCCGACGGGCATGATCATGCCGCCGCCCGCCCCCTGCAGCACGCGGAACAGCACGAGCGACGTGGTCGAGGAGGCGACCGCGCACAGCGCGGAGCCGGCTGTGAACAGCACGAGCGAGGTCATGTACACGCGCTTGGCCCCGAAGCGCCGCGCGGCCCAGCCGGTGACGGGGATGACGGCGGCGAGCGACAGCAGGTAGCCGGTGATGACCCACTGAACCTGAGCGATCGAGCTGTGCAGGTCGCTGCGCAGGGTGTGCAGCGCGACGTTGACGATCGTCGTGTCGAGGATCGACATGATCATCCCGAGGATGACCACGCCGGCGATCTTCCAGACGTACGGCTCGATGCGCTCGGAGGCCTCGGGGTGGAAGCCGGGGTCGGTCGTGACGGACGCGGAAGACATTCGGTACCGAAAGTTTAGGTACCAAACCTTTTTCCTTCAAGGGGTGCGCGAAAAGTTCTGCGCGCGCGGCGTCCAGGACGGCGCCACGGCGCCGGCCGCAACCGACCCCGGCGCCTGTCTCAGTAGCCGCGTCCGGCGTAGACGGCGCTGGCGAGGTGCGCGAGCGAGAGCACGCCGCGGGAGAGCGCGTCGAGCTGGCAGGCGACGCTGACCTGCAGGAGCATCGGTTCGATCGGCCCGCGGCCGGATCTGCCGATCGGCGATCCGTAGGCGGTGAGGAAGTCTCCTTCTGTTCCCGGCTGCCCGACGCAGCTCGGCCCCGACTGCCCAGCTTCGATCGTGGTGTTGGGACCGAGTTCCGCGCCGCTTTCGGTGATGAACGGGGGGCATTTCTGGGTTTCCTTGTCGGGCGTCTCTTCGCTGTAGACGGCCTCGCCTTCGAAGTAGTTCCCGCGACGCGCGTTTTTCGACGTGACGAGCCCGAGACCGCCTGGAGTCGTGTTCGCCTTGCGGGCGGCGGCCTGCGCCGCGGCGAGCAGCGGCTTGCCCACGTACGACGGGGCCCCGAAGACGGCGACGGAGACGACGAACGCGTACTTGCCCTGCTCCTGGCCGGACCAGGCGCAGGTGGTCTGGTGCTTGCCGATGGTCGTGACGGACGGACGCTTGAGAGCCCCGAGATGGAAGCCGAGGACGGTGCCTTCGAACGCCTCGCAGTTGGGCACCGGGCCCGGCCGCTTGGCGGCGGCGCCGGCGGGTGCGAGACAGCCGACACACGCGGCCAGCAGCACCGCCAGAGCGACACCGCGTGTGCAAACCCCCCAACGCATGGCGGCGAAACTATCAGGCGGGGAGGCGACTGTTGCGCAGCCGCGGTGCGAGTCGTGGGAGTCGGATGCGGCGAAGCGAGCCCGTTAATGTTGCGGCGGATGCCAGACGATGACGACGACCTGAGGGTCGTGACCACGGCGACCGACGAAATGCAGCAGAGCATCATCATCGGGCGCCTCTCCGATGCCGGCATCCACTGCATGGGTGGCGGCGCGCAGTTGCCCCGGCGAGGCGCCGCCGGCCCTCACGACGTGTACGTCCGAGCGGCGGATCTGGAGCGCGCTCGGGCCCTGCTGAAGGAAGACGAAGCGCCCTTCGACGAAGACGAACTAGCACGCCTCAGCGAAGAAGCGGGCAAAGAGCACCCGGCCGAGCCGTAAGAACAGGGATTCTTTAGCCGAGATGTTCCGGTCGGCGCATGCGCCGACCGGCGGGTCGCACATGTGCGACCCGGGCAACGCCACATGTGGCGTTGCCTCCCGAGTGGCGCATGCGCCACTCGGCCAACCCGCGCATGCGCGGGTTGGAACGCCCTAACCCGTAAGGCGAATCCCCTACCCCGTAGGGCGTCGAGAACCAAGCGAGCCAAGGACGCAGCGAGCGAAGTGTGCTTAGACGAGCAACCAGCCCGTAGCGGTCCGAGGACCAAGCGAGCCAAGGACGCAGGGAGCGAAGTGTGCTGCGCACATGAGCGAGCGAGGACGCCGGCGCGCGCCGGTCATCGGGCCGCTACCAGCGGTAGTGGGCGAAGGCCTTGTTGGCCTGCGCCATGCGGTAGATGTCGTCCTTGCGCTTGTACGCGCCGCCCTGCTGGGACTGCGCGTCCATGAGCTCGTTGGCGAGGCGCTGCGCCATGGTCTTCTCGCGGCGCTGGCGGGCGAACTCGACGAGCCAGCGCACGGCGAGCGTGCGGGCGCGCCGCGCGGGCACCTCGACGGGAACCTGGTAGGTGGCGCCGCCGACGCGCCGCGAGCGGACCTCGAGCGACGGCGTGAGCGCCTTGATGGAGGCGTCGAGGGTCTCGATGGGGTCTTTGTCGCTGCGCTCGGCGACGAGCGCGAGCGCGTCGTAGACGATCCGCTCGGCGGTCGACTTCTTGCCGTCGAGCATGACCTTGTTGATCACCTGCTGGACGAGCTTCGAGCGGTGTATGGGGTCCGCCTCGACGGGGCGGATCTGGGCGGCTGCGCGGCGGGGCATCGGCTATTTTTTCTTCACGCCGTACTGCGAGCGCGCCTTTTTGCGATCGCTCACGCCAGCTGCGTCGAGCGTGCCGCGCACGACCTTGTAGCGCACGCCCGGCAGGTCCTTGACGCGGCCGCCGCGCACGAGCACGACGGAGTGCTCCTGCAGGTTGTGTCCCTCTCCGGGGATGTAGGCGGTGACCTCGATCGATCCGGAGATGCGCACGCGCGCGACCTTGCGCAGCGCGGAGTTAGGCTTCTTCGGGGTGGTCGTGTACACGCGCGTGCACACGCCGCGCCGCTGCGGGGCGGCGACCTTCTTCTTGCGGCCCTTGCCGGACTTCAAGCCGGGGGTGGCGATCTTCTTCTTGGGCGTCACGCGGCCCTTGCGCACGAGCTGTGAGGTCGTCGGCATCGAGCGGATGCTAGCAGCGCCGGGCGGCCTCGGCCGCGCGGGGCTCGTGCGGTGTCGCCATGACGGGGGTTAGGCGGCCTGCGGAACGCCGGCGGCGCGCACCGGTGCGGGCATCAGCGCGGCGGCGACGACCACGAGGACGAAGGCGAGCGCCTGCAGCAGCACACCGGCGGTGCTCCCGGCGACGGGGTCGCCGAAGACGACGATCCCACCGGCGATGCCGGCGATGTTCGCGGCCGTGCCGGTGACGGCGATCACGGGGACCGCTTCGCCGTCCTGCAGGCCGCGTGCGGACGCGTAGAAGGCGACGATCGACGCCACGACCGCCACCGCGAGCCACGGGCTGAGCGCGAGCCCGAGCAGCCCGTGCGCGCCGACGATGCCGGTGAGCGCCTTGATGGCGGTGTCGGAGACGCCGAACAGGACGCCGGAGGCGGCCCCGAGCATGACGCCGTGGTGCTCGACGGTCCCGCCCATGCGCGGGCCCATCAGCAGCAGGCCGCCGAGCCCGAACAGGCCGGCCTCGAAGGAGATCATCGCGGCCTGCGAGAAGTGGGAGTGCGCGCCGTGCATCGCCGGCAGCGTCAGGCCCAGCAGCACCAGCCCGGCGGCGGTCAGAGACAGGCCGAGCCACTGGCGGCGTCCGACCTTGAAGCCGAACATCCGCTCGGCCATGACGGCGATGAACACCATGCCGGCGGCGAGCGAGACCTGGATGACGGACATCGGCGCCAGCGACAGCGCGGCTACGTGCAGGCCCCAGCTGCCGGTGGCGATGAGCATGCCCAGCGTGAACCACTTGGAGGAGTACAGCTGCCTGACCGAGCGCAGCGGGTGCAGCACCTGCACCTTGGGCACGGAGTTCGCACCCCTGTACTTGAAGAAGAAGCCCAGGTTCGCCACGAAGGCGCACGCGAGCGCGAGGAGTATGCCTAGGTCCATGGTCATGATCGGGGGGGCGACGGACAGGTCATCGGCGGGGCATACCGACTGCTTTACTGCGCCCGAGCAAACTCGGCGCTTGATCCGTCGCCAGCAGCGTATCTGGCCCAACCTCTATGGGAGCTAAAGACAACTCCAGCGACGCCAAAGGGCGCCAGAGGCCCCTGCTGATGGTGGACATCGACGGCGTCGTGTCTCTGTTCGGGGGCTGGGAGCGGGCCGCGTGGGAGCGAGACGGCCGGTCCGGCGGCCGGCCGCCGGACGGCTCCTTCCATTCGATCGAGGGCATGCCCCACTTCCTTTCGTCCACCGCGGCCGCTCACCTGCTCGATCTTTCGGGCGTGTTCGAGCTCGTTTGGGCGAGCGGCTGGGAAGAGCGGGCCAACGAGCACCTGCCCCATCTGCTGGGGCTGCCGCGTGAGCTGCCGTTCCTGCGCTTCCCACGGGCGGTCGGACGCGCGAACGCGCACTGGAAGCTGGACACGATCGACGCGTACGCCGGCGGGCGGGCGCTGGCGTGGATCGACGACGCGCTCAACGGGGCCTGCCACGAGTGGGCGCACGCGCGCGCGGCGCCGACGCTGCTCGTGCAGACCGAGCCTACGCTCGGTCTCACCGCACGGGAGGCGGCGCAGCTGGCCGACTGGGCGCACGCTCTGAGCGGGCGCCCGGCCGGCCGCTAGCGATTACTCCTCGGCCAGCTCCTCGGCGGGGAGCTCGAGCTCGGCCAGCTCCTCGGCGAAGCCGGGGTCGGTGCCGCCGGCGCCGATCTTCTCCAGCGACGCGAGATCGGCGTCGAACTCCTGCCCGTAGCCACCGTTGAAGCCGTCACCGACGAGGCCGAGCTCGGCGGCGATCTCGTCCTGGTCGAGCAGGCCGACGTCGTCGATCGCGCGCGGAAGCGGTTCGGAGGGCTCGATCTCGATCCTCCGGTAGCGCTTGAGCCCGGTCGCGGCGGGGATCAGCTTGCCGATGATGACGTTCTCCTTGAGCCCGTTCAGGCGGTCGATCTTGCCTTCCAGGGCAGCGTCGGTCAGCACCTTGGTGGTCTCCTGGAAGGAGGCCGCCGACAGGAACGAGTCGGTGTTCAACGACGCCTTGGTGATGCCGAGGATGATGTCCTCGAACTGCGCCGTCTCACCGCCGGCCTGGTTGACCGCCTCGTTGGCCTTCGCGAATTCGAAGCGGTCGACGAACTGACCGGGCAGGTAGTCGGTGTCGCCCTTCTGGTCGACGCGCACCTTCTTGAGCATCTGACGGACGATCAGCTCGATGTGCTTGTCGTTGATGTCCACGCCCTGTGACTTGTAGACCTCCTGGACCTCGTTGACGAGGTACACCTCGGTCTCGGTGCGTCCGCGGATCGCCAACAGCTCGTGCGGGTAGACCGACCCCTCGTTGAGCTGCTTGCCCGCTTTGATCTTCTCGCCGTTGGCGACGAACAGCCGCGTGCGCCGCGGGAAGGCGTGGCGGTGCTCCTCGCCGGCCTCGTCGGTGATGACCACGGTGAGCGCTTTGTCGGTCTCCTCGATCGTCGCGACGCCGTCCTGCTCTGCGATTTTCGACAGACCCTTCGGCCGGCGCGCCTCGAACAGCTCGACCACGCGCGGCAGGCCGTGCGTGATGTCCGCGCCGGCGACGCCGCCGGTGTGGAACGTGCGCATCGTCAGCTGCGTGCCGGGCTCGCCGATCGACTGCGCGGCGACGATGCCGACCGCGTCGCCGATCTGGGCGAGCGCGCCGGTAGCCATCGCGCGGCCGTAGCAGGCCTGGCACACGCCGCTGGGCGCCTCGCACTTGAGCACCGAACGCACGGAGACCGTCACCTCGACGCCCTTCTCGTGGTCGTCGCCGAACGCGCTGACGATCTCGGCGAACTCGGCGCGGCCGATTTCGGTGCCCTGCTCGGCGAGCATGCGGCCCCGCTTGGTCGTGATGTCCAGCGCGGCGATGCGCCCGACGAGCACGTCGTTGGGCTCTCCGCCGGCCTTGAACACGGCCATCTCGATGTACTCCTCGGTGCCGCAGTCGGCCTCGCGGATGATCACGTCCTGGGCGACGTCGACCAGACGCCGCGTCAGGTAGCCCGAGTCGGCGGTGCGCAGGGCGGTGTCGGCCAGCCCCTTTCGCGCGCCGTGCGTGGAGATGAAGTACTCGAGCACAGACAGGCCCTCCATGAAGTTGGCCTTGATCGGGCGCTCGATGATTTCACCCTTCGGGTTGGCCATCAGGCCGCGCATGCCGGCCAGCTGGCGGATCTGCTTGAACGAGCCACGGGCGCCGGAGTTGGCCATCATGAAGATCGGGTTGAGCGTGTCGAGGTTCTCGATCATCGCCTCCGCGACCTCGTCGGTGGCGGCGTTCCACTGCTCGACGACCGCCTCGTGGCGCTCCTCCTGGGTGATCAGGCCGTCGTCGTACTGGCTGGTGATGTCGCCCACGATCTCGTCGAACTTGTCGAGGATCGACTGCTTGGACGGCGGCACGACCACGTCGTTCTTGGAGATGGTGATCCCGGCCTGTGTCGCGTACTTGAAGCCGAGGTCCTTGAACGCGTCGAGCACCAGCGAGATGGTGGTAGCTCCATATGACTGCACGAGCATGTCGATCAGCCGCGTGGTGTCACGCTTCTTCATCGACTGGTTGACGAACACGTACTTGGACGCGTCGAACTCGTCGCCCAGCGCCTCCGCGAGCGCGCGCTCGATGCGATCGTTGTAGATGATCCGCCCGATCGTCGTGAGCACGTGGCCGCCCTCGCGCCCGTACGGACGGAACTCGGCGATGTCGTGCAGCTTGACGACGTTGCCCTCGTAGGAGAGCTCGGCCTCCTGCGCGGTGCGGAACACGTGCGGACGCGGCTCGTAGGTGGCACGGTCGATCTTCGCGAGCTCCTCCGCTTCCGGCCCGTACGTGAGGTAGTACGCGCCCAGGATCATGTCCTGCGTGGGGGTCGCCAGCGGCGCCCCGTGCGCGGGGGACAGGATGTTGTTGGAGGAGAGCATCAGGATGCGCGCCTCCGCCTGCGCCTCCGCCGACAGCGGCAGGTGCACGGCCATCTGGTCGCCGTCGAAGTCGGCGTTGAACGCGTGGCACACCAGCGGGTGCACCTGAATCGCCTTGCCCTCGACGAGCAGCGGCTCGAACGCCTGGATGCCCAGGCGGTGCAGCGTGGGTGCGCGGTTGAGCAGCACCGGGTGCTCGTGGATGACCTCCTCGAGCACGTCCCACACCTCGGCGATCATCGAGTCGACCATCTTCTTGGCCGCCTTGATGTTCTGCGCGGACTTGCGCTCGACCAGGCGGGCCATGATGAACGGCTTGAACAGCTCGAGCGCCATGATCTTCGGCAGCCCGCACTGGTGCAGCTTGAGGTACGGGCCGGCGACGATCACCGAGCGCCCGGAGTAGTCCACGCGCTTGCCGAGCAGGTTCTGGCGGAAGCGCCCCTGCTTGCCCTTGAGCATGTCCGAGAGGCTCTTCAGCGGACGGTTGCCCGGCCCTGTGACCGGACGCCCGCGGCGGCCGTTGTCGAACAGCGCGTCGACGGCCTCCTGGAGCATGCGCTTCTCGTTGTTGACGATGATCTCCGGCGCGCCGAGGTCGAGCAGCCGCTTGAGGCGGTTGTTGCGGTTGATGACGCGGCGGTACAGGTCGTTGAGGTCGGAGGTGGCGAAGCGCCCACCGTCGAGCTGCACCATCGGGCGCAGCTCCGGCGGGATCACGGGCACCGCGTCGAGCACCATCATCTCCGGCTTGTTGCCGGACTGGATGAAGGCGGAGACCACCTTCAGGCGCTTGACCGCGCGCGCCTGCTTCTGGCCTTTGCCGGTCTT
This sequence comes from uncultured Solirubrobacteraceae bacterium, assembly GCA_963735705.1. Classification (GTDB taxonomy): domain Bacteria; phylum Actinomycetota; class Thermoleophilia; order Solirubrobacterales; family Solirubrobacteraceae; genus Palsa-744. The sequence goes on along the minus strand of CAVTLZ010000005.1, from coordinate 4,127 downwards.
GACCTGGTCCTCGAGCTCGACCCTTTCGGCCTCCAGGTCGACCTGCTGGAGCAGGTCGCGGATCGCCTCCGCGCCCATGCCGCCGCGGAAGTACTCGCCGAAGCCGTACGGCGAGCCGAAGCGCTCCTTGAGCTCGCGGAAGGTCGTCTCGTCGTGCTCGATCTGCTTGGGCTCCATCGTCTTGAAGAGCTCCCACACGCTGCGCATCCGCTCAGCGGCGTCCTCGATGTAGGCTTCGGTGTCGGCGATGTCGGCGTCGAACGCCTTCGTCAGCTCCTTGACCTGCTTCTCGCGCTCCTCGTCTGAGAGTTTGGTCAGGTTGATGTCCAGCGAGTCCGCCCACAGGTGGTCGTCGTCGTTGAAGTTGGTCTGTTTGCCGTTCTGCAGGTACTTCTCGCGGCGCGCCAGCGACTCGCGCAGCTCGAGCACGCGCTCCTCGCGCTCGGCGGCGTAGCCGTCGAGGACCTTGTTGACCTCCTTCTCAAGCGAGTCGATGTCCTTCGCGCGCGCCTCGTCGTCCACCCACGTGACGATCGACGCGGCGAAGTACAGGACCTTCTCGAGTTCCTTGGGAGCCATGTCCAGCAGGTAGCCGATGCGGCTGGGCACGCCCTTGAAGAACCAGATGTGGCTGACGGGCGCGGCGAGGTCGACGTGGCCCATGCGCTCGCGACGCACCTTCGAGCGCGTGACCTCCACGCCGCAGCGCTCGCACACGATGCCCTTGTAGCGCACGCGCTTGTACTTGCCGCAGTAGCACTCCCAGTCCTTGGTGGGACCGAAGATCCGCTCGCAGAACAGGCCGTCCTTCTCGGGCTTGAGCGTGCGGTAGTTGATCGTCTCCGGCTTGGTGACCTCGCCGGAGCTCCAACTGCGAATTTGCTTTGACGAAGCGAGGCTGATCTCGATTGCGTCGAAGTTATTGATGTCGATCATCTGGGTGCGCTTTCGCTCGCGGGTGAATCGGGCAACTCCTCGGCGGACTCATCACCGGCGAGGCTGTCCAGGTCTATGTCCTCGGTCTCCTCCACGTCCATCAGCTCCTCCACGCCGATCGCGTCGTCCTCGACGACGTCATCCTCGGCGTCATCGTCGTCCTCGGCCGCCGCGGCCGGCTCGGCGCCGTCAGCGACCTCGGCCTCAGCCTCAGCCTCAGCCGGCTCCGCCGGCTCCTCGGCGCCGTCGCCGGCGAGCGCCCTGACCCCGGAGAGGTCGATGCCGAGCTCCTCGGCGGCGCGCAGCAGGTCGTCGTCCTCGTCGCGCATCTCCGCGCGCTGGCCCTCCTCGGAGACGACGTTGACGTCTAGCGCCAGCGACTGCATCTCCTTGAGCAGGACCTTGAACGACTCGGGGATCGACGGCTCGGCGATGTTCTCGCCCTTGACGATCGCCTCGTAGGCCTTGACGCGCCCGACGGTGTCGTCGGACTTGATCGTGAGCATCTCCTGCAGCGTGTAGGCGGCGCCGAACGCCTCCAGCGCCCACACCTCCATCTCGCCGAAGCGCTGACCGCCGAACTGCGCCTTGCCGCCCAGCGGCTGCTGGGTGACGAGCGAGTAGGGACCGGTCGAGCGGGCGTGGATCTTGTCGTCGACGAGGTGCAGGAGCTTGAGGATGTACATGTACCCCACGGTCACCTGTTCCTCGAACGGCTCGCCCGTGCGGCCGTTGAACAGCGTCATCTTGCCGGAGGCCTGCTCGCCCACCCGCCGGGACTTGTCGACGTCCATGCGGATGCGCCCTTCGTGGGCGTCCTGCCACTTGACCAGCGCGTTGTCCACGTCTTCGACGGTCGCGCCGTCGAACACCGGCGTGGATACGTACACACGGCGGGGACCGGCGCCGGCGTCGGCTTCCTTGTAGGCCTCGGTGCCGTCGTCGTACCAACCCTGCGCGGCCGCCCAGCCGAGGTGCGTCTCGAGGATCTGCCCGACGTTCATGCGCGAGGGCACGCCCAGCGGGTTGAGGATCACGTCGACGGGCGTGCCGTCCTCGAGGAACGGCATGTCCTGCTGGTCGACGATCTTCGAGATGACACCCTTGTTGCCGTGGCGGCCCGCGAGCTTGTCGCCCTCGGAGATCTTGCGCTTCTTGGCGACGAACACGCGCACGAGGTCGTTGACCCCCGGCGGCAGGTCGTCGCCGGCGTCGCGGCTGAACGTCTTGACGTCGATCACCACGCCGCCCTCGCCGTGCGGGACCTTCAGCGACGTGTCGCGCACCTCGCGCGCCTTCTCCTTGAAGATCGCGCGGATCAGCTTCTCCTCGGCGGTCAGCTCGGTCTCGCCCTTGGGCGTGACCTTGCCGACGAGCAGGTCGCCGGAGATGACCTCGGCGCCGACACGCACGATGCCGCGGTCGTCGAGGTTGCGCAGCGACTCCTCCGAGCGGTTGGGGATGTCGCGGGTGATCTCCTCCTCGCCGAGCTTGGTCGTGCGGGCGTCGATCTCGTACTCCTCGATGTGGATCGAGGTGAGCTCGTCGTCCTGCACGAGGCGCTTGGACAGGATGATGGCGTCCTCGAAGTTGTAGCCCTCCCAGGACATGAACGCGACCATCAGGTTCTTGCCGAGCGCCATTTCGCCCTTGTCGGTCGAGGAGCCGTCGGCGAGCACGTCGCCCACCTTGACCGCCTGCCCGGTGTTCACGAGCGGCTTCTGGTGGATCAGCGTGCCCTGGTTGGAGCGCATGTACTTCTGCAGCTCGTACTCGTCCTTCTTGCCGTCCTTGGTCTGCACGACGATCTGGTTGGCGTCGATGTAGTCCACCGTGCCGGCGTTCTTGACCAGCAGCACATCGCCGGTGTCGAGTGCGGCGCGGCGCTCCATGCCGGTGCCGACGAGCGGCGCGTCGGCCTTCAGCAGCGGCACCGCCTGGCGCTGCATGTTCGAGCCCATCAGCGCGCGGTTGGCGTCGTCGTGCTCGAGGAACGGGATCATCGCGGTGGCCACCGACCAGATCTGCTCGGGCGAGACGTCGATCAGGTCGACGTCCTTGGGACCGACCGTCACGTACTGGCCGGCCTGCGTGCGGCAGAGGATTTCGGTGCCCTTGAGCTTGCCCGTCTTCTCGTCGACAGGCGTGTTCGCCTGGGCGATCAGCAGCTCCTCTTCCTGGGTGGCGTCGAGGTGGCGGACCTCCTCGGTGACCGAGCCGTCCTTGACCACGCGGTAGGGCGTGGTCACGAAGCCGTACTCGGAGACCTCCGCGAACGAGGACAGCGAGCCGATCAGGCCGATGTTCGGTCCCTCGGGGGTCTCGATCGGGCACATGCGCCCGTAGTGCGTCGGGTGAACGTCGCGCACCTCGATCGGCGCGCGCTCACGCGTCAGGCCTCCCGCGCCAAGCGCGGACAGACGGCGACGGTGGGTGAGCCCGGCGAGCGAGTTGGTCTGGTCCATGAACTGCGACAGCTGCGAGGAGCCGAAGAACTCCTTCAGCGCCGCCACCACGGGGCGGATGTTGATGATCGTCTGCGGCGTGATCGTGTCGGCGTCCTCGGTCGTCAGGCGCTCGCGCACGACGCGCTCCATGCGGTACAGCCCGATCCGGAAGGCCTCCTGGATGAGCTCGCCGACGGTGCGCAGGCGACGGTTGCCGAAGTGCTCGTACTCGTCGAGGTGCTCGGCGACGGGCTCGCGCGGCATGCTCGTGGCCTCCGCGGCGTAGTCCTTGATCTCGACCTCGCCGTCCTCGGGGATGCCGAGGATCTTCGGCAGCCGTACGAGCTCGTTGATCAGGGCGACGATGTCGTCCTTGGTGAGGGTGCGGATGTCGAGGTCGGTCTCCTGCTTCAGGCGCGAGTTGAGCTTGTAGCGACCGACGCGCGTGAGGTCGTAGCGCTTGGGGTCGAAGAACAGCTGGTTGAGCAGCGCCTTGGCGTTGTCGACGCTCGGCGGCTCGCCGGGACGCTGCTTCTTGAACAGCTCGATCAGCGCGCCCTCTTCGGTGCGCGTGGCCTCCGTGTCGGACTCGATCGTGTTGCGGATGTACAGCGAGTTCTCGAACAGCCGCAGGATCTCCTCATCGGTGGCGTAGCCCATCGCCCGCAGCAGCACCGTGACCGGCAGCTTGCGCTTGCGGTCGATGCGCACGTAGACCTTGCCCTTCTTGTCGATCTCCAGCTC
>CAVTLZ010000004.1:0-379633 GCA_963735705.1 uncultured Solirubrobacteraceae bacterium | reverse complement strand
ACCCTAGCTGGGTGGCGGCGAAGGTTTCGCTCAAGGGGTGGCTGACCTTCTGCGTCCCAACCAACGGTTTACACGCTGGCAGTATCGAGCATAGTCCTGCCCGAATCGCGCTCGCAGCGCATGCTCCTCCGGACGAACTTGTACATGCCATATGAGCGGAATGAATAGGGGTGCCAGCACAATGGGGGTCAGCGTGCCTAGGTTGACGGCCCAACCCAAGAGTAGAACCGACAGCCCGAGGTACATGGGATTGCGTGTCCAGGCATAGACGCCGGACGTCACGAGTGTCGTTGCGCTCTCCGGCCTGAGCGGGTTGATCGTCGTATGCGCCCGCCAGAACTGAAAAAATGCCATCGCGGGTGCTATGGCGCCGCTCCACATCACACACGATCCCAGCCAATTCCAAGGGCCCGGAATGACGGTGAGCGAGGGATACCAACGGTTCAATGCCCACATCGCTATTGCGAATATCAACATCCAAAGCGGCGGAGGTATGGGGGAACTTCGCATACAGGCAGTATAGGCCGACGCGGATGGGGCCAGAAGCAGCGGATGATAGGTCGGCGCGCCTGAAACGATTGCGCGTTGGCACGTGGGTTCGTTTGGAGCGCGGAATCTCCTGTGGAGCTAGTAAGCTGAGTTATTCTCTTGCCGAGGTCGAGCGGGGTAACTCGCTTATGCCACACTCATTACTTGCCGCAGCGCTCTCCGCGAGGATTTGATTGACCTGGGACCTACCAGCCCCGCACGTGATCTCAATCTCCGTCACTGCGGATGAGATTGACGCCTTCGAACATGTCAACAATTCCGTCTACATGACTTGGTTCGACCGGGCCGCCTGGGATCATTCGGCAACCGTCGGTCTCCCGGTCGAGCAATGCCTGGGTCTGGATCGCGGCATGGTCGTCCGGCGCAGCGTCATCGCGTATGTGCGACCTGGCGTCCGCGGGGATGTGATTCGGGTGGCGACCTGGATCTTGCCCAATCAGCGCAAAGTTAGGGTATCGAGGCGCTTCCAGGTGGTGCGCGAGTCGGACGGCGAAACCTTGGCGCGTGCCGAGATTGAGTACGCCTGTGTCGAGCTGTCGACGGGGCGCCCGTCGCGCTGGCCCCCGGTATTCCTCGAGCGCTACGTTGTCATTGATGCGGTCGCCAACGTGTATCCGTCGCTTGGGCCGGTCTGACTGATCAGCAGTTCGACGGCAAGGACTATCCTAACGAGGGACCGAGCGCGCGCCGAGGCAGTTCCTCTTCGATCCGGCGGGTGGACAATCGCACTCTAGTGATTACCGACAAGACCGAGGGGAACGTGACGGACACCGAGGCGATTGGGCTCTCAGCCGATGTGAAGGCCGCCTTGACAATCACGGTGCAAGTTCCCGGCCGGGACAGGCCGAATGTGATGCGCACGGGTGTCGCAGAGACGCTTTCCTTTTGCGAATCGGTTGTATACCAGAAAGCCGGAGTCAATCCGTCAGCAGCCGGCCCAACTGCGGTCACTGGACGTTCCGGTTTGACCGCCACTTAGCTGCCGTTCGAGGCTCCAGCGGTGTACGATTCGAACGCAACAATCAAGGAGAGGGTCATGCGAATAACTCAGCTCTTTGTCCTCATGGGTGCTGTCGGCTCGGCCTGGCTACTGTCGAGCTGCGCAACGACTTCCCCGATAACGCCGGCAACCGAAACAGCGCGCATCACAGTACTCTACGATGCGTTCGGCAAGGATGCGGCGATGACCAAGGATTGGGGCTACGCCGCCCTGGTAGAGATCAACGGTAAGCGCATTCTGTTCGATACCGGTGATGACCCGGCGATTTTCGCGAAGAACGTGAAGGCCAAGGGCGTTGATCTAACCAAGCTCGACTTCGTGGTGTTATCGCACCGCCACGGTGATCACACCGCTGGGGTGTCCTATTTGCTCACCGTGAATCCGAAGGTCAGGATTTACGCACCCAAGGATGGCCTTGGTGGCATTTTTGGCTCCGATATACCCAGTAAATTTTACCGCAAAGACGAGGCACTGCCCGCCGAGAAGCGCTACTACGGCGGCACACCACCTGAGATTATGAAATTGGGAACGGTCTTTCCCGGCGCCAACATTCAGTTAATCGACAAGACCACAGAGATAGTACCCGGCATTACGTTGATTGCTCTGGTGTCAGATGCGCCCGGAACGAAAGAATTGAAGGAATTGTCATTGGCCATCAACACGCCCGACGGCATCGTGTTGATGGTTGGCTGTTCGCATCCGGGCATTGAAAACATCGTCGCCGAAGCCGCGAAGATCAATCCGCATATCCACTTCATCGTGGGCGGATTTCATCTGGTGGTGGCCCAGGACCCGGCTATCGAAAAAGTTGCCACAACCCTGCACGACACCTACAAGGTGGACTACATCGCTCCCGGTCACTGTACCGGCGAACCGACTTTCGCTGCACTTGAACGGATGTTTGGGGATCATTACCTTTACGCCGGGTTGGGGACGACTCTGGATCTGGGCGCGAGCCCGCACATCACATCGGATCGACGCGCCAGCGGTATCCCAGATGAAGACGACATGCGCACGTACCGCACGCTACTCGCTCAAAGCGATGATCTGCGTGATGGTGGACTGGATATCGTGCGTCTCGCGCAGACAAAGTAGCCGGTCGGCGGCAACGCGGCTCTACCCGGCCCCGGCCACGACGGGACGGGGGCCTACTGGCTATTTCGTTCGCTAAAGCACGCAGTCGGCAGCCGGAGATCCCTTTCGGACAAATATATGACGCGGTTCGCGGCCTGCTAGTGCAGTCTCGGCAATAGTTGCCTGGGCACACGAGGAGACGATCGATGTGGCCGCTTAGAGACCCGTCGATCCCGGATGCGGTCAAAAGCAGAGAACGGCGTTACTCAGGCAGCGGCACCGTCCGTCGAACTCGCCGTGTGCGCTGCGCGTTTTGCTTGATTCTCATGGGGATGATTCCAGCCGCGCCGGCGTTGGCGGGTTCAGTCGAGGGTGCTGCGATCGAGCAGCTTCGCAGCCTGATCGCCACGAACGATGCAGCAGGTCTGTATGACTTTCTCAATCAACCTAGTTTACGGGGCAAGATTGACAGCACGCCGTACGTTGAGAGTATCGCCATCGCAGCGATACGCGCGGCTCCCGGCAATCGCGGAGGAGGCTCGACGAGGCGCCGATTTTTCGCCGCCCTTCGCGGCTATCGGGCGACGGAGATCTTCCGCTATCTGATCGCGACCTACGAATCCGATCTCACCGATGCGAATCCCGCCTCGGGTGGCTTGAACTACAGCATCCTCCGGGAAGACGAGGACAACCTGCTGCGCGGTGACGCCGACTCGATAGCGCACTTCGTGCAAGACCTGACGGCGCTTATGCCGTTGCTGCCGGACCTATGCGCTGGACAGGAGGTAGTCGAATTCCTCACCGTGCGGCCGGACGCCTTTGCAGGCATCGGCTGGGACGTCCTGTGCCGGCTGCCGTTCTTCGCCTGGCGCGAAAAACAGGATCCCAACGCCGGCATCCTGCGCGCGTTCGTCACCGCCGGCAGCCCCATCCGCAAGTACGTCGACCTGTTCGCGTGGGGCGAGCAGGTGGGCCAGCTGGCGGCCCTGCTCGACGGCTCGCCGGGACAGCTCCCCTGGCACAACTTCTGGGACGCCCACGACCCCGTCGCCGACCCGCTGAATCCGGCGACCGCCTGGAGGCCGGGCCGGCCGCTCGACGAACGGCCCGCCGAGGACAAGGGGCTCCTCGTTGCGACGAACCCCGCGAACGGAGACCAGAACCACGTCGACGTGCTCGACACGCAGGTCGACAACATCAAGAACAGCTCCGGCGGCGGGCTGCAGGCGCACGACTACTGGAACAACCGCAGCGAGTTCGTCGCGCCGCTGGCCGCGATCCTCGATCCGTAAGCGCGCGCTACGCGGTCGGCAGCGCGCTGCGCAAGCCGCCGCTGGGGACGCTGTCGAGCGAGTCCGGCCGGGTGCTCGCGGGCGGCTGGGGAGTGCTCCGTTCGCTGACGAGGCGGCAGAACACCTCGACGAGGTGCGGGTCGAACTGCGTGCCGGCGCAGCGACGGAGCTCGCCGAGGGCATCCTCGAGCGACATCGCGCGCTTGTAGACGCGCTCGTCGAGCATCGCGCGGAACGAGTCGCAGATCGTGATGATGCGCGCGCCGAGCGGGATCTCCTCTTCGAGCAGGCCGTCGGGATAGCCGCGGCCGTCCCAGCGCTCGTGGCTGGCGCGCACGAGCGGGCCGATCCGGTCCAGGGACGGGCCGGCGGCCGCGATGATCGACTCGCCCATGATCGTGTGCTGCTTCATGAACTCCCACTCCCGCTCGTCGAGCGGGCCGGGCTTGGCGAGGATCTCGTCTGGGATGCCGAGCTTGCCGACGTCGTGCAGGTCCCCGGCCTTGACGATCAGGCCGATCGCCTCCTCCTCGAGGCCGATCGTGCGGGCGAGCAGCTCGACGTCGCCGGCGACGTCGTCGGAGTGCTCGCCGAGGTCGGGGTGGCGCTGTGCGAGCGCCGCGTGCAGCACGGCGGTGATGAGCTCGGCGGCGCCGCCGTGGCCGGTCGCCTTCTCGCGATACATGTGCTGGTCGGCGAGCCGCAGAGCGTGCATCGGCTCGTTCGCCTCGCGCGGGATCTCGACGGCGCCGGCGGCGCAGGTGACGGTGAAGGCGCCGCCCTGTTCGCTCAACGCCTCGCGCGCCTGCAGGAACAGCGCGTGCGGGTCTGCGACGCGGGCGGTGATCAGGGCGCAGAACTCGTCGCCGCCGAGCCGGTAGACGGCGCCGTAGGATCCGACCGCCTCGCGCAGGCGGGTGCCGAGCCGCGAGAGCAGGCTGTCGCCGGCGAGGTGGCCGAAGGAGTCGTTGTAGTTCTTGAAGCCGTTGAGGTCGAAGAACCACACGTACGCGGGGCGCTCCTCGCTCGCGCGCTGGCAGACGCGGGGAAGGTCCTCCAGCAGCGCCCGGCGGTTGCGCAGGCCGGTGAGGTCGTCGGTGGTCAGCTCGCGCACGACCCTGCGGTTGGACACCGCGAGCCCGGCGATCGAGCAGAGCAGGCCGAGGATCGCGGTGCCGAGCAAGGTCAGCAGTTCCGGGCTCCACGCGTTCAGGAAGTCGGGGTCGGGCCGGCTGTCGCTCGCGACGACGGCAAGGCTCTCGTGCGTCCCTCCCACCGCCATCGGCAGCGTGGCGACCATCGCGCGGTGGCCCGCGTCGAGCGTGGACTGGGGATGCCCTCCGAGCGGGACGCTGCCCACCGACAGCGCGCGAGGCGGTCCGCTCCCGCCCGCCTGCGCGCCGGCGGAGCCACTCAGAAAGACCTTCCCGCCGGCGTAGCCGCCGAGCTGGATGTGCACGTTGGGCGTGCCGCCATCGACCAGCAGGCCCGCTCCGCGCGCGGTGAGGACGCTCATGTCGAGGTGCACGAGGCCGAGCGTCCGGCCGTGGAGGCGGATCGGGGCGACGAAGGCGACGGACGGCTTGCCGCTGACGGGCGAGACGAACTGGCTGCTGCCGCCGCCGCCGGCCGTGCTTTGGGCGATCGCCGCGAAGCGGCGGCCGAGCGCGAAGGGGAACACGGCCGCGCGCGTGTCCGGGGCGCACACGAGCTGGCGTCCTGCGCCGTTGTCCAGGCATGCCGCCGTCAGCGGGAACAGCGAGGAGCGCTTGATCGCGGCGAGGCTGGCGGTGGTGTCGGCGAGGTCGCCGCGCCGGGTGGCGGCCGGGAGCCTCGAGTCGCTCAGCAGCCCCGCGACGGCGGGGTTGACGAGCATCAGCGAGAGCGCCGTGGCGGTCTGGCGCTGGCTGCCGGAGATGAGCGCGACCTCGTTGCCGGCGGCGGCCTGCAGCAGGCGGTCCTGCTTGTCGCGTTTTGAGCTCACGCTTTCGCTGGTCTCGAGCACGGCGACGCCGGCGAGCAGCAGCGAGAACACAAGTCCGATGAGCGCGAGTCGGCGCATGGCGTCTGTTTCGTCTCCCTGGCGGAGACCTTAAATATTGGATCTAGCGGCCGGCAGATGTTTGTCTGCGTCAACCGGTGCGCCTGGGGCCGAACCGGGCGTGGCGGGCGCCCGCGGCGCGCCCGGCGTTACAGCGCGAGCGCGCGCTCGACGATCGCGATCCCGTCGACGCCGGGCGGCAGATCGCCGAACGCGAGGCCGCGCGCGCCGAGGCGCGCGGCGCAGAACGCGTCGGATACGGCGGGCGGTGCGTGGCGCAGCAGCAGGCTTGCCTGCAGCGCGAGCGCCATGTCCTCGACGACGCGGCGGGCGCTCCATTCGGCGAGCGCCGGATCGGAGGCAAGCGCGGCGAGCCCGTCGCGAACGCGCAGCATGTGGGCGTCGAAGCGAGCGTCGGCGCCGGCGGCGAGCTCGCACTGCGCGAGGAACGCGGGCGCCCCCTCGGGCTCGCGGCGCAACGCGCGCAGGACGTCGAGCGCGATCACGTTGCCCGAGCCCTCCCACACGGTGCCGATCTGGATGTCGCGGTAGAACTGGGCCATCGGCGCCTCCTCGACGTAGCCGTTGCCGCCGAGGCACTCGAGCGCCTCGGCCGCGAGGGGCGCGCCGCGCTTGCACACCCAGTACTTCATGACGGCGAGCGCGAGGCGGCGGAAGGCGGCCTCCCGCGGATCGTCGGAGTCGAACGCGCGCGCGATGCGCAGCACCGACGCGGTCGCGGCCTCCGACTCGAGCGCGAGGTCGGCGAGCACGTTGACCATCGCCGGCTGCCGCGCGAGCGGCGCGCCGAACGCGGCGCGGTTGCGCGCATGCCAGATCGCCTCGGCGACGACGCGGCGCATCATGCCGGCGACCGCCGTGAGCGTGTCCAGCCGCGTCCAGATCAGCTGCTCGACGACGAACGCTGTGCCGCGGCCCTCCTCGCCGAGGACGCGCGCGGGCAGGTGGTCGTACTCGACCTCCGAGGAGGCCAGGCAGCGCCCGCCGAGCTTGTCCTTCAGCCGCTGGATGCGAAAGCCGGGGTGCGGGCGCTGCGCGACGAAGCACGTGATCCCGGCATCCGTCTGCGCGAGCGTGAAGAACACGTCGAAGACGGGGTGCGTGCAGAACCACTTGTGGCCGGTCAGCTCGAACCAGCCGTCGCCGATCGGCTCGGCGACGGTCGCGTTGGCGCGCAGGTCCGAGCCGCCCTGCTTCTCGGTGAAGACCATGCCGGCCTGCGCGAAGCCGTCGTAGTCGGGCAGCGTCAGGCGCTGCTCCCACTCGCTCGCCAGCGCAGCGTCCTGGCGCATCGTGGGGACGGCCGCGTAGTTGATCGACATCGGGCAGCATGGCCCGGTGTCGAGCTGGTTGAAGAGCTGGAACATGCCCGCGCGCACGACGTGCGCGCCCGGCCGCGGCTCGCGCCACGGCAGCGAGCTCAGTTCGCGCTCGACGCCCCACTCGCCGCCCTCGCGCACGAGCGCCTCGCGCAGCGCGGGATCGGCGTCGAACGCGTTGTGGTCGACCAGCGGCGGAGGCTGGTTGACGACCTCGTGCGTGGCCGAGCGATGGGTGCGATTCGCGGTCGACATCTGCGGCTCCCCTCCGGTGCGTTCGCGGTCGGTTCGACCTTAGCGCGGTGACAGTGCGGCGTGGTAGGATCGCGCCGCTCATGGGGGGCGATTGGACGACAGTCGATCGGGTTGTCATTTGTCTGGGCGCGGCCCTGGTGGTGTTCTTTGCGGGCGTCACGGCCGCTGTTGCGGCTGGGCAGACGCCCCCCACGGAGCTGTGGGCCGCCGGCAGCGCCGTCAGCGGCGGCTTGCTCGGCCTGCTCGTGCCTGCGCCCGGAAGCGCGCAGCGACACATACAGGCCGCGGGCGAAGCCGAAAGGGCAGCCGCGGCGGCCAGCCAGGAAGCGCAGACCCATCTGCGGGCGGCGGCCGCGGCGGGCGCCGAAGACCGCGCAGGGCTCGGGGCAAGGGCGACAGCGGCCGAAGATGCGGCTCAGAAAGCGAGCAAGGAAGCGGCTGAACATCGGACGGCCGCGGCCAACAGCGCGGACACCACATGGGCGGTCGTCGCGCTGTTCGCGGTCTTCGTCCTCACCCTGGTGCTCTCCGTAGCCCTCGCGGGAGGCTGGATCGCACCGGCGAAGCCGTTCGTCGACTCTGTCAAGGAAATCACGAAGGCGGTCATCGCAATCGCGTCCGCCTCGGGCACCGCGCTGATCGGCATGCTCGCACCGCCGCCAAGCAAGAGCTGAGCAGCCCCATGCGCGGCTTGCTGATGGCGATCCTCGCCAGCGGCGCGCTGCTCGGAGCGTCAGCTGGCCCCGCGCAGGCCGGCACGACGTCGATCGCCCGCTCGCCTCAGGTCGGCTCGAGCGCGCCGCCCTCGGTGACGCTCGGTCAGGTGAGCGGGGTCTTCTACCCCAACCCAGCAGATCGCGGGAGCTTCGACAGCGGCCAGTTGGACAGGCCCCTGTTCTCATTGCCGTTCCCGGTCATCGACTTCGACCCGCCGGCCTCGATCCAGGGCGCGTGCGCGAGGCCCACTCATGTCGGTGAGCTCACCCGCCCCTACACGGACGTCATCTCCGCCGGCGCCGGGCGATGCGACACGGAGGTCGCCGCCGGCCGCGGCGCCCGAGCCGGCGTGGGGGCGCTGTCGAGCTTCGAGGCGGTCTACCAGACGACGGTCCGTGTGAGCAGGGCCGAGGACGTCACCTTTCACCTCCGTTCCGACGACGGCTGGATTCTCGCGATCGGCCCCGATGGCGCCGGGCGGCAGCCGAGCCATGTGTCGGGCGCGCTGCGAGATCCGCCGCCGGCGGGGCCGGTGTCGGGCTACCCGGTGGTCGGCGCCTACAACGTGGCGAGCTCTCCGGGCGATCGCTCCGTGACGGTCTCGTTCCCGGGGAGCGGCGAATACCCGGTCGAGGTCGACTACACGGAGTGCTGCGGAGGCCAGGACGTGCTCGTTCTGGGCACGAGCTCGACCGCCATCCCGAGACCGCCGAAACCGCGGTCCGCTCCGACGGTGACGAGCGTCAGGCCCGACGCGGGCCCGCGGGCGGGCGGGACGCGTCTGACGATCACGGGAAGCGGCTTCTCGACGTTCCCTGGCGGCACCGGCTTCCGCTTCGGCGCGCACGGCAGGCTCGCGACGAGCGTGTCCTGTGCGAGCTCCTCGGACTGCACCGCGATCTCGCCCCCCGGCAGCGGGACGGTCGACGTGAGCGCCACGGTCGATGCGCGGGCGTCGACGGGCAATCCCGTCTATCGGTACACCGCCCAGCAAGCGCCGAGCCCGGGCGAGTTCGTGGAAGTTCCGCCTGCGCTCGAACCGGAGCCGGGATCCCCGCTGCGCCCGCGGACCCCGCCGCCGGACTCGCTGGCGGGTCTGCCGATCGGGATCGAGCTCGTCCCCAAGCTGGCCGTCGAAGTCCGCCTGCGCCCGGGCGAGCCGCTCCCAACGTCGTTCAAGACCCTCGAAGGAGCGAACTTCGTCCACATCGGCAGCCTCGCCATAGACGCCACATGCATCTGCGGGCTGGACGGCGAACGGCAGCTGTTCGGTGAAGACGCGACCCTCGGCGCGCAGATCGGCTTCAGCGAGCCTCCGGAGGAAGAGGGCAGCGGGTCGGGAGCGGCATTTGCGCTGCCGGTGGCCGAGCTCTCGGTCACGACCCGGCCGCTCCCAGCTGTGATCACGACGCCCGTCGTGCCGGAAGCCAGGCTCAAGGCGACCCTGACCGTGTCGGTGCAGCTGTACCGACAGCAGGCGGCCGATTACGCCGCCGCGAAGCTCGCCGAGGGCGCCGCCGGGGTGGTGAGCGAGGTCCTGACCGACGGCGCGATCACCTCGGTGCTTGACGCCCTCGCCCCCGATCCGGCCATGGAAATCGCATGGAAGGTGGCGCAGTATCGCGAACTGGCTCACCGCGTCGCGAGCGAGATGCACGTGACTCTCGACTCGCTCGCGCTGGTCGGGCCGGTCGTGCGGATCGTGCACGAGGAGATCGGGCCGTTGTTGAAAGAAGTGATCGCCCGCCTCGGCAGCGACCTGCGTCAAGCGCTCACGTGGGTTGCCGAACGTGCTCGCCGGCGCGCCGAAAAGTTGTTCCGCGAAGGTCGCTGGGTCGTCGAAGTCGGCGGACGGACGCTCGCCAAAGCAGGACGTGTGGTGGCTGGCGGCTGGCGTGTCGGCACCGGCGTGTCGTCCGGCGGGCGCCCGCTGCTGTCACGGGAAGGCTTCGAAGCGGCCACGCCGCACCAGCTCGAGGTGACGAGTGTGCGCTCGCTGGGGGCGTTTGGCTTCGGCCTCCGCGCGCTCTCGCGTACCACGGCGCTGGTTGCCGCGCGCGCGCTCGTGAAGTACGACCTGCCGCTGGCGACGGTGCGCCCGTTGCTGGTGAGCACGCTCACCCCGCGGGCGGGTCACCTCCTGTGTGTAGCCGGCGGCCGGCTGAGCGAATATGGAACCGCCGACATCGAGCTCACCGGCCCGGGATACCGAGGCTCGCGTCTCGTCCGCACGGAAAAAGGCGTCGGCGGCGGCTGCGTGAGGCTGCCCGCGCGGATGGCTCCGGGGCAATGGTTCGCCGCGCTCGTCGATTACAGCACCCACGCCGCGCCGTCGGGGGTGCTCGCCGACGTGTTCCCGTTCACGATGCGTGCGCACGGGCGGCGCTCGACGTCCGCGACCGCCTGGACGCTCATCGGGCTCGGCATCGCGGCGGCCCTGTTGCTCGGCGCCCTCGTCGCGTTCGGTCTCATGCGCGCACGGCCGGCTCGTGGGCGCCGTCGGCAAGCCGGCGCTCTCCGGGCACGCGCCCGGGCGGCGATCGGGAGCTCGAGCCCGACGGACGTGGTCGTCGTCTGCGTGGGGGTCGCGCTGGCGGTGTTCTTCGCCGGCGCAACGGCCGCCGTCGCCGCCGGCCAGTCTCCGCCGAGCGCGATGTGGGCGGCGGGGGCCGCGCTTGCCGGTGGGTTGCTCGGCCTGCTGGCGCCACCCCCGGGGAGCGCGGCGGCTCGGACTCGGGCCGCGAGCGACGCCGCGGCGGCGGCGGCTGGAGATGCCGATGACGTCGTCCGCGAAGCCGGCGCTCGGGTCCCCGCGGTCGCCGACGTGGCGGAAACGAAGGGCGCCGCCTGCCTGCTGCTCGCCGTGTTCGTGCTGATGCTGGCGCTCGGCGTCGTTCTGTCCGCCGGCGCGATCGCTCCCCCGGCGCCGTTCGTCGAATCGCTGAAGGGCATCACGACCGCCGTGATCGCGCTGGCTTCCGCCTCGGGCGGCGCGCTGCTCGGGATGCTTGCGCCGAGCCCTGGGAAAGCCCGCTAATTACGGGATTTTGCATGGTGGTATCTCGCTGATCAGTTGACCGCACGCCACCGGTCGGGGAGACTCCATCCGGCGAGGACCGGACACGGTCCCGATCGAACGGCGACGTGCGCGAGCGTCGCGCTGACCCGACTGAGAAGGGGGCTGTATGCCTGAAGCACCCGTGTTCGTCCGCCGCGACATCTGGAGCCTTGCGACGGACGACCCGATCGTCACGGCGTACGCAAAGGCCGTGAAGCGGATGAAAGAACGCGCGGCCGATCAGCCGACGAGTTGGAGCTACCAGGCCGCGATCCACGGCACCGAAACGAAACCGAACAAGCCGGGGTGGAACGAATGCCAGCACGGCACCTGGTTCTTCCTGCCGTGGCACAGGATGTTCGTGGTGATCTTCGAACGGATCGTCAGGGCAGCTGTGATCGAAACCGGCGGTCCGGCGGACTGGGCTCTCCCCTACTGGAACTACGGGAATGGCGGCGAACACGCGGAGCTGCCACTGGCGTTCAGGAACGCGACGCTCGCGAACGGCGAACCGAACCCGCTGTTCATCGCCGGACGGGCTGAAGGCATGAACAACGGCAAGGGGCAGATCCCGCAGGAAGCGGGCTCCCCCGCGAAAGCGCTAGCCCGTCCGCATTTCATCGGCAAAGCCGAATTCGGTGGGGACCGCACGGGCCCGAAACAGTTCTCGAAAAGCGGCGGCGAACTCGAGGAAACCCCTCACAACGTCGTGCATGGACTCGTCGGCGGCGAAGAAGGCCTGATGTCGAACATCCTTACGGCTGCCCTGGACCCGATCTTCTGGCTGCACCACGCGAACATCGACCGGATCTGGTCAGAGTGGACGGGAGCGCCCGGCGGGCATCATGAAGACCCGCAGGAAGGAGCGTGGCGTGGGCAGAGCTTCTCGTTCTTCGACGAGCATGGTCAAGCGGCGAGCCTGCGCTGCGAACAGGTTCTTCAGACGAGCGCCGATCTCGGCTACACGTATGACACCGAGCCGCCGGCCGCGCCTGGCGCTCCGGCAGCGCCTATGGTTGCCGCCGTGAACCCGCCTGCCCGCGAACTGGTCGGCGCGACCGACCAGCCCGTGTCGTTGACGGGCGAGCCTGTGACCGTGACGGTCCCGATCGACGCGCATGCCGCCGAGCCGTTCGCACCCCAGCTACACGTGTATCTGAACGTCGAGGAGATCCAGGGCAAGGCGAACCCCGGCGCCGGGTATGCCGTGTACGCCGGTGTGGGCCCCGGCACGCCGGCCGCGCAGCGCTCCGGCCGTCGAGTCGGGAACCTGTCGTTTTTCGGCATCGAGGGCGCACAGGATCCCGCAGGGGACCAGCCGCCCCACACGCTGCAGTCCTCGTATGAGATCACCGAGATCGCGCACCAGCTCCAGCAGGCCGGCGAGTGGGCGGGGCATGAGCTGCCCGTGACCTTCGAGCCGTTCACTCTCGCCGTGGCAGACGACGCGGCGCCAGGCGATGTTGCATCGGCGGGGCATGCGGAGAACCCGGTGGAGCTCGGCCGGGTCAGCGTGTTCTACGACGCGTGACGGTCCGGGGCGCCGCGTTGCCGGCGCCTTGGCGCCGCGGCTATGCGGGGCGGCCCGGGTGGTCGGCTCAGGTCGCTGCAGCTCACGCGCTGCTCGTTGGGGCGTGGCTGGGTTGCCTGGTGATGTGGTTTTCCGGGTCTACGAGGACGCACGGCAGTCCGGGGGTCTGGTGGTGCATGCCCGGGATGGGTACTCGAGCTCCTGGCGGGTCTTCGCTTGTTTCGGGTGTGCTCTCTGGCCTGCCCGGCTGGCTCTTGATGTCGGTTGCGATGACCTTGGCGGGTGTGCTGCCCGCGGCTGAGCATGTGGCGGTGAACAGCTTTCGACGCCGGCGCTCGATGGCTTTGTGCGTGTTCTTCGCGGTGTATCTGCTGGTGTGGCTGGTCGCCGGCATGCCAGTGTTGGCGTTCTTCGGGACCGTTGGGGCGACGGCTGGTATCGCGGTGTTCGCGGTGTCGCTGGCCCTCGCTGCTGGCTACGAGCTGACGGGGGTCAAGCGGCGCGCGTTGAACCGTTGTCATCGCACCAGTCGCCTGCCGCCTTCGGGTGTCCGTGGCATGTTGGCGGTGGGGCGTTTCGGGTGGGTCAACACAAGTGGATGCGTCGCGTCGTGCTGGCTCTCGATGATCGCGATGCTCGCGGCAGAGTCGGCGAAGCCGCTTGTGATGGTCGCGTTGACCGCCGCAACGACGTCCGGTCGGCTGGCGAGGCGGCCTGACCGGACGCGCCGGCGGATCGCCGCCGGGTATGCGGCCGGGGCCGTGCTCGCGCTCGCGTACGCGATATGAGCCCGACGATCGTTGGCAGCGCAGTCGCGCGAAGCGTCCGGGCGATCTCGGGACCAACTGGGGACCAGGTGCGAGATCTGGTGCTCATTCTCTGCCCATTTCCAGGCAATCTGCGATGCCCCGTGCGAGACTCGAACTCGCCCCACCGGATTAAAAGTCCGGCGCTCTACCAGATGAGCTAACGGGGCCCTGCGGCCGAACAGTCTGGCAGACCGGATGGCCCTCGGCGTGAAGATGCGCGCAGAGCGTCCTTAGTGTCTCTGACGTGCCCTTGTTCTCCAGGCGGTCCGGCGGCCGTCGGACGCGAAGAACCTCCTCTAGGGCTGTTCGGCGGCGGCGACCTGCAGCAGCTCCTCGATGCGCGTGAGCTTGACGCGCGGGCGCCCGGCGGGCTCCCCGAGCGCGCGCTCGTGGCGGTCGATGGCCTCCCAGCCGGAGTAGGTGACGAGCTGGGGCTGGCGCGAGCGCAGCAGCGCCTCGACGGCGGCGGCGTCGGGCGTGCTGGGGACGTGCGCCGGGCTGCGCTCCTGCGTGGGGCCACCCGTCCCGTTCTCGCTGCCGTCGCCCGACGGCGCGAGGTCGGCGAGCATCGCGTCGACTGTCTCCTGGGCGTCCTTCTTGTTGGTGCCGATGACGCCGGAGGGGCCGCGCTTGATCCAGCCGACGACGTACTCGCGGGGGATCGGTGTGTCGCTGTCGGGGTCGAGCACGCGCCCGGCGCGGTTGGGGATGACGGCGGCGCGCTCGTCGAAGGGCACGCCGGGCAGCGGGATGCCGCGGTAGCCGATGGCGCGGAAGGCGAGCCCGGCGGGGATCGTCTCGCGCAGGTCGGTGGGCTGCGCGCGCAATCCCCCTCCGGGCGCGGGGACGAGCTCGTTGCGGATCAGCTCGACGGCGCCGAGGCGGCCGTGCTCGTCCGGCAGGAAGGCGGCGGGGGAGAGCAGGAAGCGCAGGACGATGCGCTTGGGGTGGCCCTTGGGCGGGCGGGCGGCGTAGTCGCGCAGGATCTCGACGTTGCGCCTGGAGGTGATGTCCTCCTCGGCGGCTGGATCGGGGACGGCGAGCGCGCGCTCCAGCTCGTCCGGGTCGACGATCACGTCGGCGTCGGCCAGCTCGCCGAGCTCGAGCAGCTCGGGGTTGGTGAAGGCGGCCTGCGCGGGGCCGCGCCGGCCGAGGATGACGACCTCTGCGATGCGGCCTTGGGCAAGCACGTCGAGCGCATGGTCGGCGGTGTCGGTGGGCGCGAGCTCCTCGGGCGCGAGCACGAGCATGCGGGCGACGTCGAGGGCGACGTTGCCGTTGCCGACGACGACGGCGCGCTCGGCGGAGAGCAGGTCGAACTCGAGGTGGGTGTGGTCGGGATGGCCGTTGTACCAGCCGACGAACTCGGTGGCGGCGTGCGAGCCGGGGAGCTCTTCGCCGGGGATGCCGAGCGGCCGGTCGGACGGCGAGCCGGTTGCGTAGACGATCGCGTGGTAGTGGGCGAGCAGGTCCTCGCGGGAGACGTGCTCGCCGAAGGTGACGTTGCCGAAGTAGCGAAAGCGCGGGTTTGCGGCGGTCTTCTCGTAGACGCGCGTGACGGACTTGATCTTGGGGTGATCGGGCGCGACGCCGGAGCGGACGAGCCCCCAGGGTGTGGGCAGACGCTCGATCATGTCGACGTCGAAGCGCCCGGCGGAGTCCTTGAGCAGGTGCCCGGCGGCGTAGAAGCCGGCGGGACCGGAGCCGATTACGGCGATGCGGATGGGGGAGTCGTCGGTCATGGCCGGGCCTGGGGATCGGAGGGCGGGATGCGGATGCGAAAGGGGGATGGGCGCGGCCCGACTCGAACGGGCGACCCCCTCGGTGTAAACGAGGTGCTCTAGCCAACTGAGCTACGCGCCCCTGTCCTGGGACCTGGGGACTCAAGGCTAGCGGGACTGGATGGTCGATTCCGATCAACCATCTGGGCAGGAGGGCCTGCGAAGCTGTGCCGATGGGCAGAGGCGTCCGGATCGCGTTGGGCTCGGCGGGCGCGGTGGTGCTGCTGCTGGCGCTCGCGCAGCTGATCCTGCCGCGGCTGGCGGCGAGCAGGATCTCCTCGCGGGTGGGCCGCTACGGGAGGGTGCAGAGCGTGAGCGTGAGCGCGTGGCCGGCGGTGGAGCTGCTGTGGGGCCACGTGGGCTCCGTGCGGGTGCGGGCGGGGAGCCTGTCGCTGAGCCCGGCGCAGGCGGCGAGCCTGCTTTGGGAAGCGCGCGGGACGGCGAGCATGGACGTGAGCGCGGAAAGCGTGCAGCTGGGGTCGCTGCGGCTGAGCGACGCGAGCCTGCGCAAGCGCGGCAGCGCGATGAGCGCGCAGGCGGTGGCGAGCGAAGCTGACGTGAAGGCGGCGCTGCCGCCTGGGTTCGGGGTGAAGCTGCTGCGCAGCGAAGGCGGCGAGGTGGAAGTGCAGGCGACGGGCGCGCTGTTCGGCGTGGGCGCGTCGGTGAACGCGGTGGCGGGCGCGAGCGACGGCAAGCTGGTGGCGCATCCACTGGGGTTCCTGATCGAAGCGCTGCGGCTGACGCTGTTCTCGGACCCGCACGTGTACGTGGAGGGCGTCGGGGCGAGCGTGCAGAGCGAGCAGCCGCTGAGCTACCGGCTGACGATCAGCGCGAGCCTGCACTGATTGCCGAGCGTCTCAGACGGCGGCGGGGACGCCGGCGACGGCGCTGGCCGTCCTCGGTCTGACGATCACGGGGAGCCCCTGCTTGGGGCTGATGGTGGGCATCTGGCGGATGCCCAGCTGGAAGCCCTCGGGCAGCGAGAGCGTGCAGCGGGAGAGGATGAGCGTGGCGATCGCGCGCACCTCGAGCTGGCCGAAGCGCATGCCGATGCACGTGCGCGAGCCGCCGCCGAAGGGCACGTAGGCGCCCTTGGGTATGGCGGCGCCGGCGTCCGGCGCGAAGCGCTCGGGGCGGAACTCGTCTGGCTCGGGGAAGACGTCGGGCAGATGGTGGGAGGCCCACGAGCAGTAGTTGACGAACGCTCTCGCGGGGACCGTGTGCCCTTCGAACTCGAAGGACTCGACCGCGCGCCGCGGCCCGATCCAAGCTGGCGGGTACTTGCGCAGCGTCTCCTCGAGCACCATCTCGAGCTCTGAGAGCTCGCCGGACATGAGCTGTGCGGCGGTGGGGCGCCCGTCTGAGAGCTGGGCGTCCTGCTCGGCGAGCAGGCGGTCCACGACGTGGGGGTGGCGGGCGAGCTCGTAGAACATGAACGAGACGGTCGACGTGGTGGTGTCGTGGCCGGCGAACAGGAGCGTCATGACCTCGTCGCGGATCTGCAGGTCCGACAGCGCGTTGCCGTCCTCGTCCTGGGCGTCGAGCAGCAGGCTGAGGATGTCGTGCCCGCGCTCGCCGGTGGCGCGCCGGCGCGTGATCTCCGCGTAGATGAGCGTGTCGAGCTTGCGCGCGGCCTGCTGCATGCGCGCCCACGGCGAGAAGGGGCCGCGGAGGATGCGCGTGACGTACTCGGTGGCGTAGAAGGACAGCGCGCCCTCGAACAGGGCGGCGGCGTCGATCGCGCGCGCCTGTTGGCCGTCGGGGTCGATGCCGAACAGCGCGCGCATGGCCACGCGCACGGCGAGGTGCCGGGTCCAGTCGTAGAGGTCGACGCTGGCGCCGGGGGTGAGCTGCTCGAGCGCGCGTTCGGTCTCCTGCACGATGGCGTCGGCGGAGGCGGCGATGTGCTCGCGGTGGAACGCGGGCAGCATGATCAGGCGCGAACGCCGGTGGAAGTCGCCGTCGATCGTGAGCAGCCCGTCGCCCATCAGGCCGATGAGGTCGCGGAAGTGCGATTCGCGCCACGTGAAGTTGGAGGCGTGCGAGACGGTGATGTAGTGGTTGGCGGCGGGTCCGAGCATGAAGACGACGTTGGCGTGGAAGATCCGCAGCGTGAAGATCGGCCCAAAGCGCTCGTAGGCCTCGAGCAGCAGGCCCAGCGGGTCATCGGCGAAGCGGCGCGTGCGCGACAGCGACACGCGGGTTTCGCCGGGGGGGAACGGGACGGCGGCCGAGCGCTCGGCGCGCAGGTCGTCGAACATCACCGCCAACGGGTTGGAATTCAGCAGGGGTTCGGGACCGACGAGCGCCACGGACGGAAGCGTAGTCGAAAGGCTGGCCGGATGGCCAGTTTCGTGCGAGCACGGGGCCGACGGCCCAGCCTTGGCATACTGAGGAGGCACGGAACGTCGCCCCGGCGCTCCGAGCATCGCGGGGGCGTAGCTCAGCAGGTTAGAGCGCTGCCCTGTCACGGCAGAGGTCGCGGGTTCGAGTCCCGTCGCTCCCGCTCTGGTTTTATGGGCCGAATGCGGCTGGTTCGGGTCTGCCTGGGCCGCGTTGGAGTACCCAGGACGTACATGGAGCGCAGCTGACTTTGGGTGACGATCCGCGACGCCGGCCGGCAGGTCGCCGCGCTTTGCGAGCCTCGGGGCCTTGGAGCGCGCTGGCGGGCGATCGGCGTGTCTGCCTTATCTCAAGAGCAGGCGCAACGTCGCCCGGGGGGTGAGTCGCCAGAACTTCGTCCAACTCGAGAGCGCCGACGATTTCTGCGGGGGTCCCGCTTTCACTCCGAGCAGCGGCATGAGCGGATGCTGTGGACTGCACAGGTGGAGGTGTCTCTGGCCGGACCCCGTTCATCGGTCCACCTGCTGTGAGAGCTGGTGGTTGTTGTTGGTGTGAAGGGTAGTGGTGCCGCCGTGTTGCGGAGGGAGCCCGTAGGGCGACCGGAGCAACGCGTGTGCCAGGCATGTTGTTGAGATCGGAGGTGGAAGTCCTGTCCTGGGGCCCTGACAGGGGGAACCCAACATCGATGAGGCAAGGGCGCGGTCCGGAATTGACCGGGCGGCTTGCTGGTGCTGTTGTTTGGTGCTGGTGGGCTTCCGTGAGGGCGGGTCTGGAGGAAGCCGTAGGTGTGTGGTGGTCGCGAACGAGAGTGAAGCGCCGTAAGGCGTCCTTTGGCGGGGTGAGCTGGCTCGTGGCAGCGAAGCCCGATTCCTGTTGGTGCCGGGGGCGTATTGGCGACGGGATCACCGCGAAATCTCAACGACTTACCCTGGGAGATCTGTTGGGCTCCGAGGTTCGGTAGGCCGGAGGTAACGACGGCTGATGGCCCAGCAGAAGTCGGAGGACCGCGTAGTACCGGACGGCGGGGTAATGCCCGTCCAGCCCGGCGCCGGTGGTGGCGGGCAAGGGAAGGCGGTCCCGGTCGAGCAAACGGTGGTGCAGCTCCAACTGCCGATCGCGACAGCAGAAGACCCGTGTGGGTCCGCTCGTGAGGTGGCCTGGGACCGGTCCCGGGTAGGCCGAGCGGGGGTGCCGAAGGCGATCGTCACTGAGGGGAAGAGCACCCTGGCGATGATGGAGGAGGTGATCGCGCGAGTTGATTCCGCGATGAAGAAGGTGGTCGCGAACAAGGGCGCTCCAGGCCCGGATGGGATGACGGTCAGCCAGCTGCGTGAGCAGTGGCCGGCTATCGCCCCGAGGTTGCGCGCTGATCTGCTGTCGGGGGCTTATCGTCCGGGCGGGGTTCGCCGGGTGATGATCCCCAAGGCGGGCGGTGGGCAGCGTGGGCTGGGGATCCCTAACGTGGTTGACCGGGTGGCGATGGAGGCCGTGCGGCAGGTCTTGGACCCGCTGTTCGAGCCTTCGTTTCATCCCAGTAGCCACGGGTTCCGGCCTGGCCGAAGTTGCCACACGGCGATCGCCGAGGCCAAGGAGCATGTGCGCGACGGGTACGAGTGGGTGGTCGACATCGATCTGGAGAAGTTCTTCGATCGCGTCAATCACCAGCGGTTGACCGCCAGGCTCGCTGCGCGAGTCGACGATCAGCGGCTGCTTGTCCTGATCGGGCGGATGCTCAAGGCCAAGATCGTGTTGCCGGACGGTGTCGTTATCGGTGTTGATGAGGGCGTGCCTCAGGGCTCGCCGCTGTCGCCGCTGCTCTCGAACATCGTGCTGGACGAGCTTGATGTTGAGCTCGCCCGGCGTGGTCACCGGTTCGTTCGATATGCCGATGACGCCAACGTCTACGTGCAAAGCGAACGCGCCGGTATCCGGGTCATGTCCAGTCTCAGCCGGTTCATCGAACGGCGCTTGCGTCTGAGGGTGAACGAGGGCAAGTCGGCCGTGGCCCGCCCGGAGGATCGCCACTTCCTCGGGTTCTCCCTGCGAGTCGTGCAGCACGGGCGGCGCAGGTCCGTGGAGGTGCTGCTATCGCAGCGCACCAAGCGCAACGCGGTGGACAGGATCCGCCAGCTCACACCGAGAACCTGGGGAGGCACGCTAGAGCGTTGCATCGCCCGGATCAACGCGTGGCTGGCCGGATGGCACCAATTCTTCGGGGTCGTTTCGGCCGCCGAGCAGCAGGCGATGCGCCGGATAGACGCCCACATCCGTCGGCGGCTTCGGGCCATCTTGCTGCACCACTGGAAGCGTCAACGAACGATCGCTCGTCGTCTCATCGCGCTGGGCGTCAAGCCGCAGTCAGCGTGGCGCGCGGTCTACGCCGGCAAGAAGTCGACGTGGGCCCTCAGTCACGCCCCGGCCGTCGATTACGGCCTGCACAACGCGTTCTTCGCGGACCGCGGGCTCGTCTCGGCTGCCGGGCTGCATCAGCACAAACGCCCAGCCCTCACCGCCCCTGCCCATCCAATCATGGCCCTGGAGCAGGGATAGATCGAGGTCGATAACCGGCCGGCGGCGGGGTTCACAACCCGCCGCCCCGAAGAGCCGTATGCGAACAGCGCACGTACGGTTCTGTGGGAGCCGGGGCGGGCAACCGCCCCGGCTACCTGACGGCGGGCGCGGCATCGGCGGCCTCGGGGGCCGTTTCGGTGCGGTTTTCACCTTGCGCCGCTGAAACAGACCCGTTCTCGGGCGATCTGAGGGCCTTCGCGGGGCTGGTCAAGGGAATCACCTTGCCCTCCTCGGCCGCTTGGGCCCATGCCCTGGCAAAGCGGGTCGGCGCCATCATCGCAAGCGCGGAGTGCGGCCGGCGCTCGTTGTAGTCCTCGCGCCAATCGGCGACCATGACCTGCGCCTCGGCCAGGCAGCTGAACTGCTCGACAGCGAGCAGCTCGTCACGGACCCTGGAGTTGAACGACTCGACGTAGGCGTTCTGCCAGGGGGAGCCCGGGTCGATGTAGGCGCTGCCAGCACCGGAGAACCGGCACCAGTCCTTCAGGGCGTTAGCGGTCAGCTCGGGGCCGTTATCGCAGCGGATGTGCTCGGGTGCCGTGCCCCGCTCTCGGGTCAGGCGGTCGAGCACGGCGACGGTCTGATCGGCGTCGATGCGACGCTCGCAGCTCATCTCAAGCGCCTCGCGGGTGAACTCATCAACGATGTTCAGGAGCTTCAGGGTCCGCCCGTCCGCGGTCTGATCGAACTGGAAGTCAAGCGCCCACACGTGATCGGGGCGCTCCGCGGACAGGCGATCCGCCGGCACCGTCGACTCGCCGAGACGCCGGCGCTTGCGGCGGCGCTGGGGGACCCGCAGGCCCTCCTCGCGCCACAGGCGCTGCACACGCTTGCGGTTGATCACCCAGCCCTCCTCGATCAGCTGGGAGTGCGCTCGCCGGTAGCCCCAGCGCGGGCGATCCTTAGAGAGCTTGCGCAGCCTCCCGCGGAGCGCCGTGTCGTCTTGAGCGACACAGGGCTCCCTGCGCTGGGTCGAGCGGTGCTGGCCGACGATCTCACACGCCCGACGCTCGGAGAGCCCCTTGCGGTCCATCAGCATCAGGACCGCCTGGCGCCGCCGGGCCGGGCCTACCAGTTTCCCGACGCCACCTCTTTCAGCGCGTCGATCTCGAGCTCCTTGTCCGCCACGATCCGCTTCAGCCGCGTGTTCTCGCGCTCGAGCTCCTTCAGCCGCTTCACGTCGTCGGCCTTCATCCCGCCGTACTGCGCGCGCCAGCGGTGAAACGTGTTCTCGGACACCTCGAGCTCCTTGGCGACCTCCGGGATCGTCTTGCCTTCGCCGAGCATCCTTTCGGCCTCCCGCAGCTTGCGGACGACCTGCTCGGGCGTATGCCTGCGTCGCTTCATCTGAGTTCCTTCCTCGTCCATCATCGTGGACGGGTAGAACTCTCACAAGCACCGGACCGAATCTAAGGGGTCGGGCCATCTCGGCCACCGCCGCCAGCCGGTCGGTCGGCTCCGGCCCATAGCTCGGCTTGTCGCAACGTACACTTGCCGCGTGCCGACAGTCTGCCTCAACTGTGGGGGTGCGGGGTTTCTACACGTTCCGTTCCCTCACCAGTGTCCGTACTGCGTCCGGGTTCCACCTCCTGCTCCGAGCGTCCCACTCAATCCAGAGTCCGAGTGGGCTCGCTCTCGGCGCGAGCAAGCGATTGCGCGTCGTGAACTGCTCGCGGCGTCGGACGCCGACATGATCTTGGCTGTGCTACTCACGAAGAGGGAGTGGCTGTCGGCGGGCATGTATCGATGGGACGGAAGCGACGCACAACAACTCTGCTCCGTGTGGACGAGATTGGTCGCGGCCGGTTACGTCGAAGGACCAAGCCACCAGCTGGTCCCAGTCCGCGTGACGTCAGTCTTTGGGCAGCGGACGACATTTGCGCGCCGCGCTGGGCGACCGGCTCCTGCTTGGCAAGCCCGGTGCCGCTCGGTTGAGGCTTGGCTCGATACTGATGGGAAGATCTGGACCGAGGACGGTGACCGCGAGGCAGTCTTTCCTGGAGCAGTTCCGCTATCGCATGGTGGGATCCGCCATGTCGCCATTCCTTCTGGCGAGCCAATCCGGCTGACTTCTAGGCCGTCGACGCCTCGACGCTGCCTGGCAAGCGGAGCATTTGTGACGAAGTACACGTGCATCGGCCACCCGAACGAGCTACTGAATCGATTGGAAGCCGACAGCGGCTCGCCGCTATAGGCGGGAGGTACGGTTCATGTTGGCTTTCCAATACGCTTTTAGGGCGCCTTTCTGAGCTGTTCATCGGCACTGACGGCGCCGTGAGTTGGCTCTCGACCGCCTGTTCGTGAGTGCGCTTCATCTCAGTCACGTCAGCGACCCGTGTAACCCTGCGCAACGTCGTCGATCACTGCAGAGTGGACGCGACACATCAACACGTAGTTCTCAAGTCCGTTTGTAACTATTCAGGTACCCGGCTCAGCGGTATGCGGTCCAGCGGCGGTATGCGGCGATGAGGCGTGAGGTGTTTGCGTCCGCGTGGATGTCGACGTCGAGCAAGGCGACGTCGTAGGTGCGGCCGGCGCGTGTGCAGGTGGCGATCAGCTCGGGGCGATTCTCGGCGGGGCTGACGGAGTGCACTTCGACATCCTCGCCGATGACTGTGGCGGGGCAGGGGAAGTTTACCTCGTCGAAGGCGTTCGCGAATCCCATCAGCTGCTCGTCCTCGTCGTGGCAGTCGACTGTGAGCTCGTCGATCAGGCTGTCGAGTTCGGGGTCGGTTCTGCTGGTGGGTGTCATTGCGGACTCGTCTCCTGGTCAGTTTTCAGGCGGCTGCGCTGAGCTTCTGGAGGGTCAGTGGTGGGCAGCGGATCTCGCCTGAGTGGAAGCGCCCGACGGGCTGGTGCACGCAGACGGTGGCCCGTTCGCTGTCGATCTCGATGATTTTGCCCCGGAGCCCGCGTAGGTAGTGGGGGCGGATCGTGTTGTTGATCTGTACCTCATCGCCGACGCATAGCTGGGCGAGCGCGGTCTGGGTGGCGACGGTGTGCAGCAGGTGAAGGCGCGCGTCGATTGCCTGGGCGAGTGCCTGTAGGTGGGGGTCGAGCACGCCATCGGCGATCTGCTGCAGCAGCATCCGCTCGGGCGCCCGCGGCAGGCTGCTCGGCATCGATGGCGCCGAGAGCTGGGGTCGCTGGCGCTCTTTTCGGCGGGCACGCTTGCTCATCGTCTGAGAGGATCGCGCCCTGACCGGATGAACCCACTCAGCCCGGCGCGGATGCGGGCAGCCACGCCTCGCCGGCGGTGAGCTGAGCGAGCACGATGAGCGGGCGCTGGCGCTGCTTGCGCGCGGTGGAGATGTAGGAGCGCATGCGCAGGTAGCGCTCGGCGCCTTGCTCGGTGCGCCAACAGCCGGAGATCTTCTGCTGCAGCTTGACCATGCGGATGTCCTGCTCTGAGAGGTTGTTCGTGAACGGGACCTGGAAGTCGTGGGCGAACCGCAGCGCCTCGTCCTGCCGCTCGTCCAAGCGCAGCAGTAGGTTCTGTGCCTTGGTGCGCTTGATCCGCTGCGCCGCGCCCTGGGCCAGGCCTGGGTTCTCCTGATAGCCCAGCGCGATGATCCCCCGGTAGGAGGTGTGCAGCTCCCCGAGCGCCGCCTCGGTGAGCGTGTCAAGGCCAGCAGTCTTGGCTTGCTCGACCGCGTCGTGCATATCCAGCAGCAGGGCGCTCATGCCCGACGCCCACGCCTGGCCGGCCTCCTGCGCGGCGAGCAGCTCCCGCAGGTGATGGCCGGCGCAGAGGGCGTGGATCGCCTGACTGTAGGCGCGGTAGGGCTTCCAGCCATCATGCACCGCCACGCCGGTGAAACCCGGCAGCACACCGTCGTTCCCGAGGGCGAGCCGAATCGCGCTCGCGGCAGTCGCGATCGCGCGCCTGACGTCGGGCGCCGCTGGTGGAATCTACCAGGCAAGCCTTAACGTACTTAGAGCGTACATCGGGCGTAGCTGACTTGAGGGGACGATGGGCGACGCTGGCCGATAACTCGCCCGGCCGTCTGCGGACCGAGGTCAAGGCTAGCTCCAGAGCCCGCTGACTGGTACGGCGGCCAGGCGATCGCCGAATGGCAGCGTGTCGGCGCCTGTGTGCAGGACGACGCCGGCCTTGAAGCGTCGGCCGAGCTTGTCGCGGAGGTATCGCAGGCCCGTGAAGTCGATGGTGGAGGGTGTAGCGCTCGCCTTGACCTCGATTCCGACGACGTCGCCGTCGTGGCGCTCGATGATGACGTCGACCTCGCGTCGCTGCTTGTCGCGATAGTGGAAGAGCTGGGCGGGGCGGTCTGCCCAGTCGGTCTGGCGAAGCAGCTCCATTGCGACGAAGCTCTCGAGCATCGTTCCCGCGATGGCACCGTCATCGACGATTCGTCGCTCGTCGGCGCCGATGAGATGGGCGAGCATGCCGCTGTCGACGACGTAGGTCTTGGAGCTCTTGATCTGGCGGTTGCCGAGGTTGACGTGCCAGGGCTTGAGCTGGCGGACAAGGAACAGGTCCTCGAGGATCTTGGTGTGCGAGCGCACGGTGTTGGCGTCCAATTCGAGGTCCCTGCCCATGCCGTGAAAGCTCGTCAGGCCGCCCGACCTCGCGGCGATGACGAACAGCAACCGTTCGATGTTCTCCACGTTGCGGACGTTGGCGATGTCGTCGAGGTCTCGGCCGATGATCGAGGCGATGTAGCTGGAGAAGAACCGCGTGCGCCCACGCGCGCCACGGCCCCGCACTTCTGGATATCCGCCGGCGACGAGCATGGGGGCGAGCGCTCTCCGGCCGACCGGAACCCCTGTGAGCTTCGGGAACCGTCCGGCGAAGAGGCCGTCGATGAACTGCTCGCGGACATCGTGCATCTCGCCCTGTGAGAGTGGCCACAGCGTGAGGTACTCAACCCGCCCAGGGAGGGCATCGGCGACGGTGGGCAGCGACAGGATGTTCGCTGAGCCGGTGAGCAGGAACTGGCCGCGCGTCTGGTCGGCGTCGAGCCGTCGCTTGATCGCGAGCAGCAGCTCGGGTGCACGCTGGATCTCGTCGATGGCGACAGGTCCGTCGATGTCGGCGATGAACCCGGTCGGGTCGGCACGGGCGGTCTCGGCGGTCGCATCGTCGTCGAGGCTGATCAGCCGCGCCGGGTGCTCATCGGAAGCAATCTGGGCGACGAGCGTGCTCTTGCCGACCTGGCGGGCTCCAAGGACAGCGACAGCGCGGCTGTCGGCCAACGCGTCTACAACGTCGCGACGGAGATGACGGTCGAACAGGCGCTCGGGCACGGGCAGATTGTAGCCACGATGCTGGACGGATTACGAATAGGCGGTGGACGGATTATGAATACTCAGCAGGCGGATCGCGACTCGCTCGCAACCTCCTGCTCATAGCCCGAAGCTCGCGGGTTCGAAGTCCTCCCCCGACTCGACGTACCCAGGACGTACAACGCATCGTCGCTCAGCGTCCGCTGGGGTCGTTGTGGCAGAAGGAGTTCCCAGCAACTATGCGACTTTTGGCGACGTTGGGCGACTTTTCCGCGCCCTGTCACGGCAGAGGTCGCGGGTTCGAGTCCCGACGCTCCCGCTTTTGTCACCCCGCGTTGCCGGTCGGCTTTCGGGTGTTGTGGTCTGACGTCGTCGATCGCCTTGAAGTAGCGGGCGAATGCTGGGCGGGCTTTGACAGCGACGATCGTGCCGTTGTCCTGCCAGATGTGGTCGAACAGGCTGGCGAGGAGCTTGCGGCGCTCGGCCGGGCTGGGCTCGGCGTGCCAGAAGCGGCCGAAGTCGCCGAGCAGTTCCGTGGCTCCTCGCCGCGCTCGGAGCCGACCTTCACCAGCTCGCCGACGCGATCGACGGGCACGATTCACGCTGATAGCGCGCGTGGCATGGTCCGAGCGACCCGGGCATGGCCTTCGCTGCCCCAACACCGACGACGCCCTGGGGGGTGTCTATTGCTAGCCTGCCTTGACAGGCACGGCGGCCGCCAAGTAAAATTCGATATGTGGAAACTGCGGCGCCTGTCCACTGGGTATACGAAACGATCAATGCCGACCGAGGGCTGCTCCCGGTCGTCGGTAGCTATTTGGATCGCCGCCAGCCGAGTCGGAGGCGAGAAGGCTGACTGAGGCGACTGGCGTGCTCCACGAAGTGGAGACACGGGACACTGGTTGGCGTCCTACGATGTGCGGTCGCCGGGCGTTGGTCGTGGCACAGGCGAGCTGCTCGGATCTGGCGCAAGGCGGTAGCGGCGCCGATTCGTCGCGGAGCCCATCCACTGTGCGCCAAGATTAGTCGATGCCGTCGACTGCGCTCGGTCTCATCGTCGTTCCGCACCTAATACCCGCCGCCACTGTGGCGAACGGAGACCTGGAGCGGGCAATGACCGAGCCGCTCGCCAAGCACCGGGACGAGGTGTTGTATCTCGTCTGCTCGCACGTGCGCATAAGGGCTCATGAGCGACTGTGCGAAGGTCGTTTAACCATAGTGCTAAAAGCTCATGGAGAGCTTGGGGGAGGCATTCAGTGGAACACTTCAGAACCGGCATGGGCGCGCCTGCAACTACCGGATGGAGTACGTCCATCCTCAGTGTCCTGGGCAATCATCGATCCATCCTTGGAATCAGTCGAGGGGCTTCCTCCGATCGAAGTCGCCACCAATGATCCCGACGGTGCTGACGGGCGCTTCCGCCAAGAACTGCTGAGTTGGATTTTCGACCGCCACCTTGAGCTAGGGCAGGACGGGGCAGAGCTTCGCGGGGTGGTCGAGGGAGGGTGCTTGGACTTCCGGCTGGAGTACGTCGGTAGGAGTGATCACGAAGCTCTGAGGCGCGCCGTCGGTCAACATCACAAGCTGCCGTTGATCCTTGGGCGCACCCTCCTTTACGAGCCTCATCGACTTGTCTACGTCTTGCCGTGTGACCTACACGTCGCCACCTTCGACCCTGGCGAAACGGGACGCATCCCCATGCAGCGCCTCGCAGTCGCCCAAGCCGAACCCGGACCCTCGCGAGAACTCTTGACGTCGGTTGCGGAGGAGGCACTGATCGCTTGGCTGGACCCTCGCCATAACCGGCAGAACACCGGACCCCGCCGCTTTCCAGACTCGAAGTCTGCTGAGCGGCTGGAAGAGCTCGGCTTCACTGACGTCGGCATATCGTTCGCAGAGCTGCCCGACCGATTCCGCATCACTGGCGAGGCTAACTTCGTTGACCGGTCGACGAAGGGGTACGGCTGGCAGCTTGGTACAGGATCGTAGGCGAATGCGGGTCGCAGAGTGCTTCATCCGCGTGGAGGTAACCGCCCGTTCGTCGCTCCGGAAGAAACAGCAGCGAATGAATGCGTGGCCCGCCATGTTCTGCTGACCGGACCTACGGGATCGGGCCACGTGGGTTCGACCCCCCCCGTCGCTCCCGCTTTTGGTCGACGTGCGAACCTCGGCGTAGCAGAGGTGCGCGGCCCTTATTGCTGCTGTTGTTGCTCGGGTTGGGGCTGGTGGTCTGCGGCTTTGATCTCGTTTTCGGTCCACGCCCGCACCTGCTCCACCAGTGCGAGGGCTGCGGATCGATCGAGAGCCGGCGGCTCCTCTCCCTCGTAGCGGAACTCGACTGCCCATGGGGAGAGCACGTCGGCCTCGGAGAGAGCTTCGGGAGCCTCGATCTCGTTTTCTTCGACCACGCCGACCAGGTAGCTCAGCGTGGAAGCCGACGATCGCGTCGGCGATGTCCGTATCCGGGAGACCTTCCGTACGAGCGTCTCGTCGTCTACGGCTCGGGCGAGCAGCACGCGGGCCAGATCGAGTCGGTCATGCGGCGGCATGCAGCACTCGACCCTCGGTGAGCGCGGCATGCACCATCGACCCCTCCACGCCTTCCCAATCCTCGACGTAGCGCTCGCTTACGACGACGACATCGAACGGCATCCCCAGGGGGCGGAGTGCTCGACCCAGACGCACCATCTCGGCGTGTCGGTCCTGCGGGTCGCGCTCCACGACCAAGAAGTCGAAGTCGCTGTCAGGGCCGGCGTCGCCGCGGGCACGCGAGCCGAACAGCACGATCTTGACCGGATCGGCAGCGACGGCCGCCAACGTCTGGCCTGCAGCATCAATGACATCCTGCGCAACCACGACGACACCGTAGCGAAGCTGCCGGGCGGGCCTGCGCTTGCCCCGAAGAAGATCGGGGTCGGCGTCGTCTTGGGCGCTGGGAAGACGTCAGCGCCCGCTTCGCGATGCCGACTGCTTGGCGGCATCCGGCCGTTTGCGCCAGTTCCCGGTCAACGCACGCAACGTCTTGAGTACGCCCGTCGGGCGATCGGCCGTGTATCGCCACGCGATGGCCAACAGCGCCAATCGGAAGAGGGGGCCGGCGAACGAGACGCCATACCCGACGTCGATCCCGCCAGCCAGTAGGACGGGGAGGGTGGCCAGCAGATAATGGGCCCCTCGTCCGGCGCCATAGTCTGTCTGGAGGGTTCGGTTCAAGACTCTGTAGAGGACGCTCACGGTGATCTGGTGAAAGATGAACAGCAAGACGGCAGCTGCTAGACCACCTTCAGGGTCAGTGTTGCCTTGTGCCGCAAGGCGGGAGCTCTCGAGTGCGATAGCGCCGAAGATCCCCAGACAAAGCGCATAGTCGATCGGTCTGAGCCAGCGGCGCATGCGGAGTCTTGGCGGTTGACTGGCGGCTTGGCCTTGTATCCGGGATCTGCGGCGGGCGCGTTTGGCGAACCACGAGAAGCTGACGGACCCGGCGACCGCGGCTGACAGCGCGACTGGCCATCGGCCAGGCGTGACCGCTGCGATTGCTGCTACCACCAGGCAGATCGCGAGGCCAGAGAGCGACACCGCCCACAGGATGCGGCCCAAGATGCCAATGCGTGGCGTGAACAGGGTGGCCGATAGCAGCGCCACGACCATGAGGGCCAGCACGAACCCTTCACCCAACGCGGTGAACGTGTTTGGTTCCGATGACATTTCTCAGGCCGCCATCAACTACCGGGCATGAGCTGAGCTAGCGGCCTCGCGTGCGCAGGCGGCGCGATCAGGCTCCCGTATGCCCACAACCGCACTCGCCCCCCGGCCATGCGCACACACTACATCCGCTGCGCTATTCTGCAGACTCCAGGTCGCGCAACCATCGGTTGCACATCAACGGAGGGAGCCCAGGCGGTGGCCGCTGACAGCATCGAACGAGAGATCCTGATCGAGGCGAGCCCAGAGGTTGTCTGGGGCGTGATCACCGAGCCCGAGCAGATCAGCCGCTGGTTCAGCGACGAGGCGGATGTCGAAGGGCGCGCCGGTGCGGACGGCACGCTCACGTGGAGGCCCGGAGGCCGCGCCGGAGGCCACGACGCGGTCGTGCCGATCCGGGTCGTGGAGGCAGAGCCGTTTCGCCGTTTCTCATTTCGCTGGAACCACCCGGTGGGCACGGACCCGAATGAGAGCAACTCGGCGCTGGTCGAGTTCACCCTCGTCGAGGAGGCCGGCGGGACCCGGTTGAGGGTCCTCGAGAGCGGCATCGACGCCGTGACGCGTGACGATGAGGGCAAGGGCCGGTACCGCGAAAGCCACGAACACGGCTGGGAGAAACACCTCGGCGAAATGGTCGATCACGTGGCCTCGAAGCTACGCGGGGCGACACCCTGATGACCACCGCGGTCGTCGAGGACGACGCCCTGTGGGCGGCCGTGGCCGACCCCACGCGCCGGCACGTGCTCGATGCGCTGCTCGAGCAGGGCGAGGCGAGCACCACGACGATCGCCGCGGGACTGCCGGTCACCCGGCAGGCGGTCGCCAAGCACCTGGCCGTGCTGGACCGCGTCGGCCTGGTGGCAGGCCGCCGGCGTGGCCGGGAAGTGCGATACGCGGTCCGGCCCGAGCGGCTGGACGCCGCCGCCGAGGCGATGGCTCGCGTGGCCGCGCAGTGGGACAGGCGCCTGGCACGGATCAAGCGGCTCGCCGAGGCCGTCCAGGCCGAAACCGGAATCGATCCCTAACACCGACATGGAGGACGCGATGACCGAGCACAGGACCGGAACTCATGCAGAGTGGCTCTCGGCGCGGCTCCAGCTGCTCGACGCCGAGAAGGAGCTGACGCGGCGCGGCGATGAGCTGGCCCGCATGCGACAGAACCTGCCGTGGGTTCCGATCGAGAAGGAGTACAGCTTCGAGACGGACGAGGGAACCGCGTCCCTCGCCGAGCTCTTCAAAGGGCGCTCGCAGCTGATCGTCTACCACTTCATGTTCGGGCCCGACTTCACGGCCGGGTGCCCGTCGTGCTCGGCGATCGCGGACGGCTTCTCCGGCTCGGTGGTGCACCTGGTCAATCACGACGTCGCGTTCACCGCGGTCTCGCGAGCCCCGCTGGCAAAGCTGCAGGACTACAAGCGGCGGATGGGCTGGAGCTTCCCGTGGGCGTCCTCGTTCGAGAGCGACTTCAACCACGACTTCCACGTCACGCACACCGAGCAGGAATGGCAGTCGGGCGCCGTCGAGTACAACTTTCGCACCGATGACTTCCGGCCGTCCGAGGAGAGCCCCGGGCTCATCGAAATGGCCTCGGGCGCCGGCACCGATCCCGTGACCTTCAGGAAAGAGGGGCCCGGTATGAGCGCGTTCGCGCTCCAGGACGGCGTCGTGTTCCACACCTACTCGGCCTACGGACGAGGCGTCGACGGCCTCTGGGGCATGTACGCGTGGCTCGACCGCGCCCCGCTCGGACGCAACGAGCCCGGCGCATGGTGGCGCCGCCACGACGAATACGAAGCCGGCTGAGCCGCGACTGGTGAACGAGAGCGATGGGGGGCGGGCCGCCGGCCGCGGGGTCGCTTTCTGCGCCTGAGCCCGGTGTCGATTTCCCGGCTTCCCGTTCGTCTTTACGCTCGACAGGACACCGGGTCCACGTGACCCACGACTTCAGGAGCGACCATGACCGGCTCTTCCACCCAGGGAATCAAGACCGTGCTGCATCCCGTATCCGACCTGGCGACGGCCAAGGCGGTGTACGCAGCCCTGCTCGGCATCCAGCCGCAGGCCGACTCGTCCTACTACGTCGGCTTCGACGTCGAGGGCCAGCACATCGGGCTGGTGCCGGGCGGTGGACCGCAGGGCATGACCTCGCCGGTGACCTTCTGGCAGGTGTCGGACATCGAGGCGAAGCTGGCCGAGGTGACCGCGGCCGGCGCCGCCGTGAAGGAACCCGCGCACGACGTCGGCGGCGGCCGCCTGGTCGCCACCTTCACAGACCCCGACGGCAACGTCCTCGGGCTGCTCCAGGACCCGTGAGCGACGCTCCCCGCTCCCGCGCCGAGCGTCGTCGCGACACCGAGCCCTGCTGGGGGCCACGCCCGCGGACAGCCCCACCGGCCGGAACCTGGCCACCACGCGAGTCGCTCGGCTGGGGCTCGGCGGCTATGACGCCGGTGCGGCGCCGTACTCCTCGTCGCTCACGTGCTCGCCCCACGTGACGGCGCTGCCGTGATCGTCGAGGAGCTGCATCGCGAGGTGCGTCATGAAGCGGTCCGGGGCGGCGCCGTGCCAGTGCCTCTCTCCCGGCTCGAAGAACACGCGGTCGCCGGGGCGGATCGCCTCGATCGGGCCGCCCTCGCGCTGGCAGCGGCCGATGCCCTCGGTGACGTAGATCGTCTGGCCGTTCGGGTGGGTGTGCCAGGCGGTGCGGGCACCCGGGGTGAAGTGGACGCTGCTCGCCGCCAGGCGCGACGGCTCCGACGGAACGGCGACAGGATCGATATACACGCTGCCGGTGAACCAATCGCTCGGTCCGGGCGCTGTCTCCACTGAGTTCCTGGTGATCTGCACGGCGTCTCCTTGCTCGTCGTTTGCGTTCATGGCCGCGTGTCGAGCTTGACGCCGAGCACGTGTTCGACCTTTCCCAGCAACCCTCCGCTTTCGAGCCCCGGCTGCGCCTTGCCGCCGATCGTCAGCGCCACTCCGCCGCAGCCCTGGGGGTCGATCGCCGCGACCGCCAGCGGCGCGACACCGCGGCGCCTGTAGAACGCCAGGCGGACCCGGATACCGAAGTCGGCCGGGCAGGACCTGACGCCCGGCTGGCGGGCCGGCAACGCGTTGAGCAGCGCGACGATCGCGTCGATCTTCCTTGCGGAGGTGACCGAGAACGGACGCTGCTTCGGGCGCTCGCCCCTGAGCGAGCCGTGCACCGAGATCCGCAGCAGATGGCTGCCCGGCGGGATCGTCTCCGAGGCCGCGCGCGGCGTCACCCACACCACCTGCGCGTCCGCGCGAAGCCCCGTCGTTCCGCTCGGCAGCTGAACGACCCCCACGACCAGCCATCGCATGCCCAGCACGCCGGCGATCGGGGGCCACGCGAACGCCTCGCTTTCGTTCTCCGGCACGTTCGGCCCCGAAAGTCCGCCGCTCGTGACAGCCTGCTTCGTGCCCGCCGGAAGGTGAGCCCGGATGTAGGCGAGCGCTTGCGCGGGGGTGCCCGTAACGATCCACCATGCGTGGTCGTCGACCACGTTCGGGGTCGCAGGCGGCCCGACTCCGGGGTGCGCGAGCAGGGAGTCGTCGCCGGCGGGCTCGATCGACGACGGGGTCGCGCTCGCCGGCAGCGCCAGCTCCGTCAGCAGGGACGCTGCATCGGACTGCGCCGCAGATTCGTTTTCGGCCGCGGTCCTCGAGATCGCGGCCGCCGAAGTCGGCACGGAGGCCGATCGCGCGTTTGCGACCCCCGCGTCTCCGTCGGAGACGACCGCGGCGAGGCCGGTGCCGACGGCGACGGCGCATGCCAGGGCGCCCAGCGCGTTGACGATTCGACGCATGGAGCCACTCTAGGTCAGGGCATCGGCGCTCGGCGCAGGTGTCCACGGGCGGTCGTGGTGAGAACCACGGGTATCCCGGTTCCCGCCGGCGAGGCTCGTGCGTACCGGCCCGCACGCCGATATTCAGATATGAGCCCCTCGCTCGGCAATCTGCGCGTGAACAAGAAGCTGATGGCGTACACCGCCGCCGCCATGTACGGCGCGGCGGCAGGCGACGCCATGATCGAGGGCCTGCTGCCGGGCGACCCCAGCTTCGCGCTTGCCCCAGCCATCGGCTCGCTCGCGATCGCCCTGCTGCTCGTCGCCTTCGGGCCGCGGCTCCGGCGCGCGGCGCTGGCGCCGCTGGGGCCGATCGGCGTCGTGCTGATCGCCTACGCGCTGACCGTGACCACCGGCGCCGGGGACGGCGCCGTCCTGTACATGTGGCCCGTCCTCTGGACCGCGTGCTTCTTCGGTCGCCGCGGAGCCGTCGCGATCGTCGCCTGCGTCGGCGTGGCGCACGCGGCGACGCTCCTGTCGCTGCCGGCGGCGAGCAGCTACCCCGGCCGCTGGGTGGACGTGATGATCTCCTTCTCCGTGGTAGCCGTCGTGGTCCTCACGCTCGTGCGCCGCAACGAGCAGCTGCTCACCCAGCTCGCGGGCGAAGCGCGGACCGACGCGCTCACCGGCCTGCTCAACCGGCGCGGCTTCGACGAGCGCGCAGCGTTCGAGATGGCGCACGCCAGGGCGCGAGCCCGCGGCGCCCTTGCGGGGGACGACGTCGCCGGGCTGCCGGTCGTGCATGTCAGCGCCGGCGTCCTCTCCGCGCACGCGCCGGCCAGCATCGAGGAGATGCTGCAGGGCGCCGACGCCGCCCTGTACAGGGCCAAGCGCGCCGGGCGCAACCGCACGGCGATCGCCGAGCCGCACGGCCGCGTCTACGCGGGCTCCGTCTGAGCCCCGGCCGCCGCGGGCGTCGAAGCGGGTGCTCGCCGGGATCGCGGGCTCGCGCCGCGGGTAGACTCCGCGCCCACCGATGAGCAGCGAAAGAGACCCACGATGACCACCGTCCGCGAAGCCGCGTTCGAGCTGTTCCGCGCGCGCGGGATGACGACGATCTTCGGCAACCCCGGGTCGACCGAGCTGCCGATGCTCGGCCCGTTCCCGGAGGACTTCCGCTACGTGCTCGGGCTGCAGGAGGCGGTCGCCGTGGGCATGGCCGACGGCTTCGCGCAGGCGAGCGGCAACGTCGCGCACGTCAACCTGCACACGGCGCCCGGTCTCGGCAACGGCGTCGGCGCGATCTTCAACGCGCGCGCCAACAAGGCGCCGCTGCTCGTGACCGCCGGCCAGCAGGTGCGCTCGCTGATGACGCTGCAGGCCAACCTCACCAATCGCGACGCCGTCGAGGTGCCCAAGCCGTACGTGAAGTTCGGCGTCGAGCCGCCGCGCGCCGCGGACGTGCCGTTCGCGCTCGCGCAGGCGATCCACCACGCGTCGCTGCCGCCGCAGGGCCCGGCGTTCGTGTCGATCCCGATGGACGACTGGAACACCGAGGTGGCGCCCGTCGACTACGCCACGCAGATCGCCCGCACGGTCGGCGGTCGCGCGCAGGCCGACCCGGCGCAGGTGGCCGCGCTCGCCAAGCGCCTGCGCATGGCTGAGCGCCCCGTGTTCGTCGCCGGCCCGGAGATCGACGCGAGCGGCGGCTGGGACGCTGCGATCGATCTCGCGCAGTTGCAGCGCCTGCCCGTGTGGGCCTCGCCCGCGACCGGCGGCGGCCGCATCGGCTTCCCCGAGGACCACCCCGCCTTCCAGGGCGTGCTGCCGCCCGCCGTCGCGCCGCTCGCGCAGGCGCTCGCCGGCTATGACCTCGTGCTCGTCGCCGGCTCGTCGGTGTTCCCCTACTACCCCAACATTCCTGGAGACTTCCTGCCCGAGGGCGCGCAGCTCGTCGCGATCACCAGCGACCCCGACGAGGCCGCGCGCGCGCCGATGGGAGACGCGATCGTCGCCGACGTCGCGCTGACGCTGCGCGCGCTCATCGGCGCCCTCGCCGAGCGCGCCGGCGGCGGGCTGCCCGACAGCGACCCCGCCGAGCGCGAGCCCTCCGACCGCGAGCCGCCGCCCGCGCGCTTCGAGCTCGACCCGCCGCCGCCCGGCGAGCAGCTCTCCGGCGGCGAGGTGCACACGGTCCTCGCCGAGCTGTTCCCCGCCGACGGGATCGTCGTGCTGGAGTCGCCGTCGAGCACCGCCGCGCTGCGCAACAACCTGCGCCTGTCGCGCCCCGGCTCCTACTACTTCAGCGCCGGCGGCGGTCTCGGCTTCGGCCTGTCGGCGTCGCTTGGCGTGCAGCTCGCGCAGCCCGAGCGCCAGGTCGTGTGCATCCTCGGCGAGGGCTCCGCGCAGTACGCGATCACCGCCTTCTGGACCGCCGCCGCGTACGACATCCCCGTCAAGTTCCTGGTGCTGCGCAACAACGACTACTCGATCCTGAAGTGGTTCGCGATGCTCGAGAGCGTCGAGGGCGCGCCCGGTCTCGACCTGCCGAAGCTCGACGTCGCCGCCACCGCCGCCAGCTACGGCGTTCCCTCCAGCACCGTCGCCGGGCGCGATGAGCTGCGCGCGGGCCTGGCCGACGCGCTTGCACAGGACGGACCGCGGCTCGTGCAGGTCGACGTCGCCCCCGGGATGGCGCTCGCTTGACAGCGCTCCTCGCCCCGGACACGCGCCGCATCGGCCGCCCGCCCGGCCCGGCGCACGACGACCGCGCGCCCGACAGCCTCGCCGCCGGCACGCCCGAGCCGCTGCGCTCCGACCTGACCGCGCTGCTCGGCTCCGAGCGCGTGCTCGCGCGCGCGATCGACCTGGTCGCGTACGCCTCGGACGCCAGCCCGTACCGGCGACTGCCGGCGGCGGTGGTGATGGCCCACGACGCGGACGACGTCGGCAAGGTGCTCGCGTACGCGCGGTGCACGGGGATCGCGGTGAACTTCCGCGGCGGCGGCACGAGCCTCAGCGGGCAGGGCGGGACGGACGGCATCCTGATCGACGTCCGCCGCTGGTTCTCCGGCGTGAAGATCGAAGACGGCGGCCAGCGCGCGCGCATCCGCGCGGGCACGCTGCTGGGCCTGGCCAACCGCCTGCTCGCGCGCCACGGCGCGAAGCTCGGCCCCGACCCTGCCAGCAAAGACATCGCGACGCTCGGCGGCGTGATCGCGAACAACTCCGGCGGCATGCGCTGCGGCGTCACCTGGGACCCGTACTCGACGGTCGAGTCGATGACGCTCGTGCTGGCGTCGGGCACGGTCATCGACACCGCGGCGCCGGACGCGGAGCAGCGCTTCGCGCAGGCCGAGCCGGAGCTCGCCCAGGGCCTGCTCGACCTGCGCGCGGAGCTGCTCGCCGACGAACAGCTCGCGCAGCGCGTCAGGCGCAAGTACGAGATCAAGAACGTCACCGGCTACCGCCTGTGCGCGTTCCTCGACGCCGATACGCCGCTGGAGATCTTCCGCCGCCTGGTCGTCGGCTCGGAGGGGACGCTCGCGTTCGTCTCCGAGGCGGTCATGCGCACGCGACCGGAGCCGCGGCGGACGACGCTCGGGTGGGTGCACTTCGCGAACATCGACGCCGCCGCTGCGGCGGTGCCCGCGCTCGTCGCCGCCGGCGCGCGCGCGACCGAGCTGATGGTCGCTCCGGCGCTGATCGCGGCCGCTTGGAACATGCCGGGGATGCCCGAGCACTGGCGCGAGCTGCCGCCCGAGTCGGCCGCGCTGATCGTCGAGCTCGGCGGCGACGACGACGCCGAGCTGGAGACGCACGAGGCCGCGGCCGCGCGGATCCTCGTCGAGCACGAGCTGATCCGCCCGCACGAGTTCACGCGCGACGCGGAGGAGATCGAGCTGGCGTGGACGGTCCGCGAGGGCCTGTTCGGGCTCGTCGGGCGCCTGCGCCTGCCGGGCACCGCGCTGATCGTCGAGGACGTGTGCGTGCGCCCGGAGCGGATCGCCGAGTGCGCGCGCGACCTCCAGGCGCTGCTCGGCAAGCACCAGTTCCTCGTCGGCGTCGCCGGCCACGCGTCCGCCGGCAACCTCCACTTCCAGCTGACGCCCGACTTCACCAAGCCCGAGGACCTCGAGCGCTACGAGGCGTTTATGGAGGAGCTCGTCGAGCTGATCGTCGGCTCCTACGACGGCTCGCTGAAGGCCGAGCATGGCACCGGCGTGAACATGGCGCCGTACGTCGAACGCGAGTGGGGCGCGAAGGCGACGGCGATCATGTGGCGCGTCAAGGAGCTCGCCGACCCGCACGGGATCCTCAATCCCGGGGCGGTGTTGAATCGCGACCCGGGCATCCATCTAAAAAACCTGAAGAGCCAGCCCGCGATCGAGGAGGTCGCCTCGCAGTGCGTCGAGTGCGGCTTCTGCGAGCCCGTCTGCCCGAGCCGCAACGCGACGACGACGCCGCGCCAGCGGATCGTGATCCGCCGCGAGATGGCGCGGCAGGCGGAGGGCTCTCCCGTGTACGAGGCGCTGCTCGGCGACTTCGAGTACGACGCGCTGCAGACGTGCGCCGCCGACGGCACGTGCCAGGGCGTGTGTCCCGTCGCGATCGACACGGGCAAGCTCGTCAAGCAGTTGCGGGGGCTGGAGCGGGGTGAGCGCGAGGAAGCGGTCGCGCTGGCGATCGCCAGGCGCTACGCGGTCGTCGAGCGCGCGGCGCGCGCTGGGCTCGCGGCAGCGGGCGCGGCCGCCGACGTGGTCGGTCAGCGGCGGGTCGCGCACATCCCCGAGCTGGTGCGCCGTCGTGTGAGCGCCGAGCTCGTGCCGACGCTGCCGGAGAACATGCCGCCCGCGGCGCCCGCCCAGATGCCCGTGACCGTGCGCCAGGGCGCCGCCGCCGTTTACCTGCCGGCGTGCCTGAACCGCATCTTCGGCGCAGCGCGCGGCGGCGAGCCGGGCCCGTCGCTGCCGCAGGCGCTCGTCGACGTCTCCGCGCGCGCCGGGCTGCCGCTGTGGATCCCCGACGACGTCGCCGGGCACTGCTGCGCGACGCCGTGGAGCTCCAAGGGCTACCGCCGCGGCCACGAGCACATGGCCGCCAGGACGGCAGCCGCGCTGTGGCGCTGGAGCGACGGCGGGCGGCTGCCCGTCGTGATCGACGCGAGCTCCTGCGCGCTCGGCCTGCGCGACGAGATCGCGCCGTGCCTCACCGACCCAGAGCGCGAGCGCTTCCAGCGGATCGAGATCCTCGACTCGATCGCCTGGGCGCACGACCGCCTGCTGGGCGAGCTGTACGTCACGCACAGGCTGGCGCGCATGGCCGTGCACCCGACGTGCGCCGTCGGCCAGCTGGGCCTCGCCGGCAAGCTCGAGGCGCTCGCGCGCGCGCTCGCCGACGACGTCGTCATCCCCGCCGCCAGCACCTGCTGCGGCATGGCCGGCGACCGCGGCCTGCTGCACCCCGAGCTGCCTGCCTCAGCCCTGCGCGACAGCGCCGCCGAGCTCGCCGAGCGCCAGGCGGACGGCGAGCGCGTGGACGCGCACGTGTGCAGCAACCGCACCTGCGAGATCGCGCTGCAGCAGGCGACCGGCGCGCCCTACGAGTCGTTCGTGCTCGCGCTCGAGCGTCTCACGCGGGCGTAGCGCGAGTGGCGGGCCTCGCGCTAGCTCTCGGCGTCGGGGTATGGACCGCCGACGTACCACACGCCATCTGGCCCAAGCATCTCTTGTGGCTCGGGCCTCCCCCCGAGACCGATGCTCCCGTCGGGTCGCAAGTATCGATGCACACGCGCTATCTCTCGTCCGCCATCATCCCTGTATGCAAGGATCTGACTACAGGTGCAATGCGGTTCGCCAGCGAGCGGGGGACTTGGATGGCCATTAGCCTCAAGCGTTTCGTAGAGATCGCCGTACAGTGCCCGGTTAGCCATGCCTGCGTCGTTGAACATCTTGCGAAGCCGATCAATCGGAATCAACTCAATGGACGGTGGATCGCTCATGTCTAGAAGACCTACCTTTGCTGAGGTTCGCGAGCACCTCCAGGCGTACCTGCTTGGCGTCGAGAGCCTCCCGGATTTTCATCGATGGCTTGTGGGTTGGCGGCGCGCGAATCCGGATGATGGGAACGCCATGACGCACGACATCGCCTTGCGTCTCGCTGAGTACACGCGCGGGCACTGGACCGAGCCGCAGCTACGCGGGAAGTTGCTGGAGCTTCTTGAGGTCCAGACGATGGCGCCTTGTGTGGAGGTCGATGCACCGTCGTGGCAGGCTGCCGGAGGCTCATTTGCAGCCCTTTTTGAGACGGCTGCAACCGTCTCTGACGCTGGGTAGGGTCTACCGCGATGCGCCTTTCGGTAGTGCTATGCGACGCGGCTCAGGCCGCCGACGGGAAGCTCTACATTCTCGGTGGTGGCTGGACACACGCGGTCGTTAGCGAGCCTTTGAGCGTGGCGCTCGCGGTGGTTGCTGCTGTGCCCTGGGGTGACGCTAACCGACGCCACCCAATCTCCGTGGCACTGAGAAACGAAGACGGCGAGCTGGTTGAGTTGGATGGGCGGCCAGTGAAAACCGACGGCCAGTTTGAGATCGGCCGTCCACCGGGCCTCAAGCCGGGTAGTGATCTGAATGCGACGATGGTCTTCAAATTCGGTGGGATGGTGCTAGAGCCAGGCGGCTACGTCTGGGAGCTTCAGGTAGGGGACACAACAGAGCGAACGCCCTTCTGGATCGTGGGAGGCAATGCGTGAACGACACATGGAATCCGTCGGGAACGGTGCTCATCAAGACCGATGACGGCGAGCGAGCCGAACATGCTGGGTCAACGCCCGCAGAGTCCGATCGCTCCGAGGACCCTGCCTCAAAGCTCGTTCAGGCCCCGAAGTTCGAGAACAACGAGAAGCGGGCAGCTGGCCGAGACCACGGCGCGCGCCGGTAGCCGACGTCCCACGACGGCGATGAGGTAGACGACCCCGCGGCCGGGCTACGACGCGTCCGGCCAGTTGGCCGGGCCCATGACGCCGTCGCCGTCGTCCGGCCTGGGGCCGCCGATGGCGATGAGGTCGAGCCCGTCGGGGCCCGCCTCGAACGACCGCACGACCTCG
Source organism: uncultured Solirubrobacteraceae bacterium (assembly GCA_963735705.1). Classification (GTDB taxonomy): domain Bacteria; phylum Actinomycetota; class Thermoleophilia; order Solirubrobacterales; family Solirubrobacteraceae; genus Palsa-744. Next base: position 339,409 of record CAVTLZ010000004.1, on the reverse strand, counting down.
GGCGCGACACGGAGGACGTCCCACTTGCGGAGCTCCTGGACCTCGTCGTCGAGGAGCACCCGCCCGGAGCCGGCGACGACCACGTACGCCTCCTCCTGCTCGCGGTGGCTGTGCGCCACCGGGCTGCGCAGGTTCGGCCCGTAGCGGAAGCGGCTGACGCCGAGATCGCGCGAGCCCATGTGCTTGCGCCCGAAGCGCCCTTCGATCCCGGGAGCGCGCTCGCCCACCGAGTCCTCGATCTCGAGCAGGTTCACGGTGGTGTAGCTGGACATGCGGTCTCCTTTGGCGTGGCGCGGGAATTATTGGCTTGTGTCTGCAACCTTAACGGGATCGCTCGAGCGTGTGGCGGCTATGGAGCGCTGAGAAAGTCGGCAATCGCTCGCCACGCGGCCGGGTCCTGCAGGAGCACGCCGTGGCCGCCGTCGAAGACCTCCAGACGCGCGTCGGGGATCTCCTGCGCCAACCGCTCGCAGGCCGCGACGGGGGCGATCCCGTCGAAGCGCCCGGCGACGACGAGCGTCGGCATCCGCAGCTCGTGCAGATGCGCGGAGGTGTCGTGGTGGCGGCGGGCCTCCAGCTGGCGCAGCAGGCCCGCAGGCGGGTCCTCGTGCGCGGCAAGGCTGCGATCGACGGTGAGAAAGCCGGCGATCGCCTCCGCCAGCTGCGGCTGGGCGGCGGCTCTCGTGTCGAGCAACTCGACCAGCCGCGCGGCGCGCTCGTCCTGCGCCAGCGCGTACAGCTCGTGCAGGGGATGGGAGCGGCTGCCATCGCCTCCGCTGGAGGTGATGGCCAGTACGAGGCGCTCGACGCGCGCGCCCGCGGCCAGCGCCAGCTCCTGCGCGACCATGCCGCCGAAGGAGATGCCGACCACGCTGAAGCGATCCCAGTCGAGGTGGTCGACCAGCGCCAGCGCATCGCCGGCGAAATCCGCCATCGTCGGCTGCTCGTCCGAGTGCGAGACCGAGCGGCCCTGGTCGCGGTGGTCGTACGCGAGCAGCGAGAAGCGCTCGGCGCCGGGCCACCAGAATGGCCCCGGAGCCCGCCGCAGGTCGCCGCCGGTGCCGCCGATCACGAGCACCGGCGGGCCCTCGCCCGCTGTCTCGTAGTAAAGGGCGACCTCGCCGAGCTCAGCGACCGGCACGCGCTTTGCCGCCGTCGCCACTCATCCGCCTGCAGCGTCCGCCGCCGAGACCTCGATCGCGCCCTCGGAGAAGGGCGCGATGGGGGCCGCCGCTCCGAGCGCGCGCGCCCTCGGCACGAGAAAGCCCGCGGCCAGGCACACCACCAGGAAGCCGGTGGCCATCAGGAAGGTGTCGGTGAAGCCCGTCACCGTCGGCTCCCCGTGCGCGACGTTCGCCGCGATGAACGTCGCCGAGAGCTGTCCGCCGAGCGCGCCGCCCAGCGTGCGCATGACCGTGTTCATGCCGCTCGCCACGCCCGTCTGGTGGCTCGGGACGGCCTGCACGATCAGGTTGCCGAGCGCCGCGAACGCCAGGCCGATCCCCACTCCCAGCAGTGCCGCCGCGATCAGCAGGTCGTACGGGTGCCCGTGTTCGAGCGCGAGCAGCGCGAACGCCGCGGTCGTGAAGGCGGTCCCCGCGAGCAGCGCGCTGCGCGAGCCGAAGCGCGCGGAGATGCGCCCGGCGTAGATGCCGAGGATCGTCATCCCGACCGTCGACGGGAGCAGGTACAGGCCGGAGACGACCACCGAGGCGCCGAAGCCGAAGCCGGTGCTCCTGGGCAGCTGCGCGAACTGCGGAAACACGATGAACGACGCGTACATGCCGGCCCCCAGCAGGAACGCCGACAGGTTGGTCGTCCACACGCCGCGGATGCGCATCATCGTCATGTCGACCAGCGGATGGTCGCTGCGCGCCTCCACCGCGATCCACACCGCCTGCACCGCCAGCCCGGCGGCGATCAGGCCGAGCGTCTTGGCCGACCCCCACCCCCACGTGGTCGTCTCGCTGACCGCGATCAGCACGGTCGAGAGCCCGATCGTCATCAGCGTCGCCGCCAGCCAGTTGATGCGCCCGGGCACGCGGATCGGCGACTCGGGGATGAAGCGCCACGTCGCCACCGCCGCGAGCACGATCGCCACGAGCGGGATCCAGAACAGCCAGTGGTAGTTGAGGTGCTCGACGATCACGCCCGACAGCACGATGCCGATGCCCGCGCCCACGCCGAGGATCGCCGACAGCAGGCCGATGCTCCCGGCGACCTTCTCGTGCGGGAACTCGTCGCGCACGATCCCGAACGCGAGCGGGAAGATGCCGCCGGCCGCGCCCTGGATGAAGCGCGCGACGATCAGCAGCGCCAGCGAGCTCGCGACCGCCGCCATCAGCGTGCCGGCGGCGAGGATCGCGAGCGTCACCAGCAGCAGGCGCTCCTTGCCGTACATGTCTCCCAGGCGCCCGAGGATCGCCGTGCCCACCGACGCCGACAGCAGGTAGGAGGTCAGCAGCCAAGCGATCCCCGTCTCGCTCGTGTGCAGCGCGTGCTGCATCGTCGGCAGCGCCGGCACCACCGACGAGCTCAGCATCGCGTACGCGACGCCGCCGAGCGACAGCACCGCGAGGATCAGCGTCGGGTGGGTGCGCTCTGTCGTGGCGTCGGTGGTCATCGGGCTGAGCGCATATTGGCATCATCCGTGCTCGCTTCCGATCTTCGACAAGAGAGGGCCTCATGGCTGACGCAGAGCAGGACGACGCAGGCAACGGCGCGGCGGAGCACCCCAGGGCCAAGCTGATGCAGGAAGTCGCCGAACAGATGGACGCGATCGAAACCGACTTCGGCGACGACTACAACATCGGGCGCGTGATCACGATCGTCGAGGTCATCAAGCCCGACGGCGACGTCGAGCTGCGCCTGCGCGCCGGGCAGTGGCCGTGGGTCGCGCTGGGGATGCTCCGCTTCGCGCAGATGATCGTCGAAAGCCAGATCCAGGGCGGGGCGGAGTAGGCGTCAGCGGGGCTCTGGTCCGCTCAGAAAAGCCGCGTGCTGACCGCGATCAGCGCGAACAGCGCATCGCGTTCACGATCGGACGCCGCTGCCAGCGTCTGGATCGCCTTTTCGGCAACCTCGATATGAGCGAGCGCGACTTCCTTGGAGAACAGCGCAAGGTGGTCATAGTCCGCCCGGTGGCGCGCCTCTTGTAGATCGCAGAACGGGTCCGCAACCCGCGCGGTCGGTGTGCCCGCGAGGCTCTGCACAAGGGGCTTCATGTGGCGGTGTGGTTTGCCGTGTCGCCCTGCCACCTGTTCGCACACTTCCTTCATGTTCTGGTGGCGGAAGGTGCGCGCAACGCGGAGTCCCCGTCTGGTTGGCGAAGTCGCGAGCCGCCTCGAGCAGCTTCTGTGGATCAATCGGTACGGCTCGAGGCACTGCTAGTCGTTCGAGTCGAGCACTTCGTCAATGTCTTCCCAGTCAAGCCACTCGTCTCGGGTTGACTCGAACTCGACGAACCAAGGAAGGTCTGGCGGCTCGGTGTTGTGCTCATCGCGGAAGCGCTGCTCGACGAGACGCTTGGACTCGGCGACAGCCTCTTTGAGCGCCCAAAGATCCTCGACTGGCCAGGTGTCTCCGTCGGTAGTCGGATCGAGCACGAGCACGATCGACAACGCGGGGCGCTCGGATGAGTCTTCCCGCGCCTCGACGCGGGCTCTCCGCACGACCGTGGCTCCGACGCGCCTGCCCGCAAGCTCGTCTGGCAGTTGCTCCGCTACGACCATGATCGAGACTTTACTCGCCCGGCCGCTCCGATCCTGCAATACCGCGAGCCTGTAGTTGCAGGTGCGCTCACGCCACGCTCGCCAGACGCGCGGCGGCGTCCTCGAGGCGGTCGTCGCCCCAGAACAGCTCGCGGTCGATCGCGACCGTCGGCACGCCGATGACGCCCAGCTCGTGGGCTGCGTCCGTCGCCTCGCGCAGCGCCTGCTTGATCCGCGCGTCCTGCGTGGCCGCCTCGACCTCTCGGCGGTCCAGGCCGGCGTGCTCGGCGGCATCGAGCACGCGCGCGGGGACGCTCAGGTCGCGCCCGTGCTGGAAGGCGTCACGAAAGGCCTGCACGGTGAACTCGCGCCCGCGCCCGGCGGTGAACGCGAACGTCGCCGCGCGCATCGCCATCAGGTAGTTGCCCGGCCACGGGTCCGGCCACTGGATCGGCGCCAGCCCGTAGTCGCGCGCACGGCGCTCGATCTCGGCCATGCCGGTCTGCCGGCGCTGATGGTCGCCGAGCGCCCACGAGCTCCTGCCGTTCGCCTTGAACAGGCCGCCCAGCGACAGTGGCTGCCACGTGACCGGCTCCGCCAGCACGCTCGTCAGGCGCTCGGCGCTGAGGTACGCGTAGGGCGATCCGAGGTCGAAGTAGAACGTCACCTGTGGCATTGGCGCTCCCGTCAGCTGTCCGTATGTTCGTTAAACTAAACGATACGTTCTCTATGATAGGCTCTCGAAAGAGCGTCGACATCCAGCGCGTGTTGGCGGCCAACCTGCGACGGATGCGGATCGCGCGGCACATTTCGTTGTCGGGCCTCGCTCGCGAGATGGGTGTCAGCAAGGCCACGCTGTCGGGCATCGAGAACGGTCGCTCCAACCCGACCGTCGAGACCCTCGCCGGTCTCGCGCAGGCACTGCGGAGCTCGATCGGCGAGCTGCTGGAAGAGCCGTCGCTCGGCGAGATCCGCGTCGTGCGCGCCGCGCGGGGCGAGCCGGCGGACCGCGATGGCATGCCGCGCCGGCTACTCGACGCAATCCCGGCGGGTGGGGGCGTGGAGATTGCCGAGCTGGTGCTCGCCGCGCACGAGCGCTGCGAGGCGTCCGCCGGCGCGAACGGCACCCGCGTGCATGTGTATGTGTGCGCCGGGAGGCTGATCGCGGGCCCCGTCGAGCGCCACACCGAGCTGGCCGCTGGCGACTACGCGTCGTTCCCGGCCGACATGCCGCAGGTGTATGAGGCCGCCCGGCACTCCGCGCGCGCGTTGCTGCTGACGCAGCTACCCAGCTGACGGGTGGCTGGGGGCCGTCGGGCGGCGCGGGCGAGGCGCTCTATAATGCTTGCCGGCAAGCAAATAATTTATAGAGAGGCGTCCACGTGGCCATACGCACGGTCAAGGCGATACCGGAGTCGGATCGACAGCCCTCGGAGCTGGAGGCGAGCGAGCGCCTGCGCGCGGTCATCGGCAGGCTCTCGCGCCGTCTGCGACCGACGGTCGCCGGATCGGGGCTGACCCCCTCGCAGATCTCGGTGCTGTTCACGGTCGTGCGGCTCGGCCCGATCGGGCTGTCCGAGCTGGCGGCGATGGAGAGCCTGAACGCGACGATGCTCTCGCGCATCACCGCGCAGCTGTGCGAGGCAGGCCTGATCGTGCGCTCGGCCGACCCCGGCGATCGGCGCTCCGCGTTCGTCGCCGCCACGGCCCCCGGCAGACGCATCCGCGAGCGCATCCACCGCGAGCGCACACGCGCGCTCGGCGCCCATGTCGAACAGCTCGACGAGGAGCAGCGCGAGGCGCTGTGGAACGCGCTGCCGGTGCTCGAGCAGCTGGCCGAAGCGCTACCGAGAGGGCGCCCGTGACGCGCCTGAAGGACATCGCCCGCGTCACCTTCGCGGCCCTCGCGATCCCCAACTACCGCCGCTACATCGCCGGGCAGTCGGTGTCGCTGATCGGCACCTGGATGCAGATGGCCGCGCAGTCGTGGCTGGTGCTCAGCCTCACGGGATCCGCCACCACGCTCGGCGTGATCGTCGCGCTGCAGACCCTGCCGGTGCTGCTGCTCGGCCCCTACGGCGGCGTCGTGGCCGATCGCATCGACAAGCGCCGGCTGATGGTGATCCTGCAGATCGCGATGGGCGTGCAGGCGCTGATCCTCGGCGTCCTCACGGTGACCGGCTCGGTGCGTCTGTGGGAGATCGGCGCGCTCGCGGCGCTGCTCGGCCTCAACAACGCCTTCGAGAATCCCGCCCGCCAGGCGTTCATGCTCGAGATGGTCGGCGGCGAGAGCCTGCGCAACGCCGTCACGCTCAACTCCGTGCTCGTGAACGTCGCCCGCGTGATCGGGCCCGCGGTCGCGGGCGTGCTGATCGCGACCGTGGGCGAGGGGCCGTGCTTCCTGCTGAACGCCGCGAGCTTCGCGGCGGTGGTCGCCTCGCTGGTGACGCTCGACCGCGGCGCGATCCAGCCCAGCCCGCCGAGCGGTCGCGAGCCGGGGCAGCTGCGGGAGGGCCTGCGCTACATCGGGCGCACGCCGGAGCTGGGCGTGCCGCTGGCGATGATGGCGCTCGCCGGCGCGCTCGCGTACGAGTTCCAGGTCACGCTGCCGGTGATGGCGCGCCAGGGTCTGCACGTCGGCGCCACCGGTTTCGGCTTCATGACCGCCGCGATGGGCGTGGGCGCAGTCGTCGGCGGGCTGTTCGTCGCCAACAAGGGCAGGACCGGCCTGCCCACGCTCGTGCTGGCCGCGAGCGCGTTCGGCATCGTGTTGCTGCTCGCGTGCCTGGCGCCGAACCTCCCGACCGAGCTGTTCGCGCTCGCGCTCGCCGGCGGTGCGAGCATCTCGTTCATGTCCACCGGCAACTCGACGCTGCAGCTGGCCTCAGCGCCAAGCATGCGCGGTCGCGTGATGTCGCTGTGGTTCGTCGCCTTCCAGGGCTCCACGCCGATCGGGGGGCCGATCGTCGGTTGGGTGATGGCGCAGGCCGGCGCGCGCGCCGGGCTCGGCCTCGGCGGCGCCACCTGCCTGCTGACGGCGCTCCTCGGCCTGCTCGCGCTGCGCCGCCTGACGCCGGGGTCGGTCAGGGCGACGTTCGCGGCGAGCGCCAGGTAGAGCCGATGGACGATCCCGAGATCGCGATTCGCTGGGCGCGCGGCCCCGAGGACGTGGGCGGCGCCCTTGCGGTGAGAGAGCGCGTGTTCTGCGACGAGCAGGGTGTGCCGCGCGAGGATGAGATCGACGAGCGCGACGCCGAGGCGCTGCACCTCGTGGCGCTCGATCCCGACGAGGGCAGGGTGATCGGCACGCTGCGGCTGCTCGTGGATGCCGACCGTGCGAAAGTCGGTCGCGTCGCCGTCGAGCGCGAGTGGCGCCGCCGCGGCATCGCTGCGCGTATGCTTCAGCTGGCGCTGTCCCGGGCGCGAGAGCTCGGGTGCGTGCAGGTGCGTTTGGCCGCGCAGCTTGCGGCCACCGAGGTCTACCGGCAGGCGGGCTTCGCCATCGAATCGGAACCGTTCGAGGAAGCCGGAATTCAGCATGTATGGATGGGACAGCTACTCTCAGCGGGTGATCCGGCCGGCGCCTGAGCGATCATGCTCGGGATGAGCTCCCCCACGCTCGATATCCCGCGCCCGGAGGGCGCCTTCTGGCGCGAGACGCTCGCGCCATACGCGCGCCCGCGCCTGAGCCGCAGCCTGCTCGATCTCGCGACCTCGGTGGTGCCTTACCTGGCGCTGTCGGTCGCGATGTACTTCGCGCTCGGCGTCTCCTATCTGCTGGTGCTCGCGATCGCGCTTCCCGCGTCCGGGTTCCTCGTGCGGACGTTCATCCTCTTCCACGACTGCTCGCACGGCTCGTTCCTGCCCTCCAGGAGGGCGAACCTGTGGCTCGGCACGGTGCTGGGGCTGCTCGTGTACTCGCCGTTCCTGCGCTGGCGCCACGACCACGCGATTCACCACGCCACCTCCGGCGATCTCGACCGGCGCGGCGGCGGCGACGTGCGCACGCTCACCGTCAGCGAATACCTCGCGCTGCCGGCGCGGGCAAGGCTGGGCTATCGCCTGTTTCGCAACCCGGTCGTGATGTTCGGGATCGGGCCGATCGTCGCGCTGCTGGTGGGTCCGCGCCTGGTCGCGCGCACCGCGCGCCCGCGCATGCGCCGCAGCGTGATCGGCACGAACATCGCGCTGGCCGCGCTCATCGGGGTGCTCTGCTGGCTGATCGGCTGGCGCGAGTACCTGCTCGTGCAGGCGCCGACCGTGCTGCTGGCCGGCTCCGCCGGCATCTGGCTGTTCTACGTCCAGCACCAGTTCGAGGACGCCTACTGGGAGAACGCCGAAGGCTGGAACTACGCCGATGCCGCGCTGCGGGGCAGCTCCTACCTCAAATTGCCGAAGGTGCTGCAGTTCTTCTCTGGAAACATCGGCCTGCATCACGTCCATCACCTGAGCGCTCGCATCCCCAACTACAACCTGCAGCGCGCGCACGACGAGAACCCCATCTTCCACGACGTGCCGACGCTGTCGCTGCGCGACGGCCTGCGCGCGGTGCGCCTGAAGCTGTGGGATGAGGAGCGCGGGCGACTGGTCACCTTCGCGGAGGCCGGTCGAGGCGCGCTAAACTGAAGGCCATGGCCATGCTTACGCAGGCGGATCGTGCGGCTGAGAAGCGCCGCGCGAAACTCGAGGATGTGCAGCGACAGGTGGACGAAGGCTCGCTGAAGATCCGCAAGATGACGGCGGAGGAGCGCAAGCTCTTTCCCCCCAAGGCCGTCGAGCCGCGCGGCAAGCGTCGCTCCCGCTGAGCGCCCCGCGGCGCTGACGATTACGCGGGGGTGTCGGCGCTGTCGAGCGTGTCGAGGTACGGCGCGAGGTACTTCGCCGCGATCTTGGCTACCGGAGACCACGTGGGCGTGTCGCTGATCTCCGAGCTGAAGCCCTGACCGCCGGTGATGCGCGCGGTCAGGTAACGCGGCCGATCGCCGGTGAGCAGGATGCCGTGGATCACGGGGTGAAACGGCGCGGGCGTGATCGGCGCGCCGGCCAGCGCGGCGATCGCTTCTGAGAGCGCGTCGGCCTGCTGGGCGGCGATACCGCCGAACTTGACCGCGAACTCGGTCGCGTCGCCGGCCGCGTAGATGTGCTCGGCGTCCACGAGCTTGCTGTGGATGTCCACGCGGTAGAAGCCGTGCTCGCTGAGCGGCACGCCGCGCACGGCCGGTCCGTAGAGCTCCGGCAGCGCCACCACGCGATTCACCTGCAGGCGCCGGTCGCCGGGGTTGATCACGACTTCCCCCGAGCGCGGAACCTCGACGTAGGCGGAGTTGATCGTCTTGATGTGCGCCTGCTTCAGCAGCTCCGCGACCGCGCTGCTCGCCTCCGCGCCGAAGATCGCCAGCGGGCCGTCCTCGGGTGTGATGATCGTGGTCTCGAGCTCGACGTTCATGTCGTATGCGCGCGCGGCCGTCATCAGCGCGAGCTCGTACAGCGGGAACGGCCACGCCATTCGCCCCGGCGAGACGAACGCGATGCTGCCGACGTAGCCCTCCTCGACGTCCTGGATCAGCCCGTGCAGGGTCTCGTCGAGCTTGCGATCGTCGATCGTGATCGCGTGCTCGTAGCGGGGCTCCGCGTGGGCGCCCAACGCGAGCACGAGCGCGTCGTACTCGATCTGCGCATCGGCGGAGGTGTGTGCGATCCGCTTCTCCGCGTCCACCCACGCGAGCTCGTCGACGACCAGCTCGGCGCCTGCCTCGCGCACGATCGGCGCGAGCGGGTAGCGGTGCGCCTGGGGGTAGGCGAAAGGCTCACGGACGGTCATCGGCCGGTACACGAACTCGGGGTTCGGCGCGATCACTGTGATCGCGGTCTCCTCCGGGGCGAGCGCGCGCAGCGCGAGCAGCGTCTCGAGGGCGGCCACGCCGCCGCCGGCGATGACAACGCGGAACTTGGAGGGGGGGCCTTGGTTGGTCATACCGTCAACCTATCTTGCCGAACGCGGGCTTGCAGCCGAGCAAACCCGCCGAAGCACGAGTGAAAACTACTTAGCCCGCGCCGGCGCGGCCTCGCGCGGCTCAGGTTCTCTACTCGCCGAGCGGGCGGGTGTGGCGGTGACGATAGGAGTCGTAGCACGCGCGGTGGAAGCAATCGACGTTGCTGTCCGCCGACAACGCCTCCGCCGCCACGGAGGTTTCGCGGATGCGGCCCCTCGCGAGCGCGATCAACGGCTCGTACACGCCGATCACGTCTCCGCAGTGCACGCAGCGCAGCGGCTCGGTCACGTCCGGGTTCCCAGCAGGCCGCGTCGCAGCGCGTAGCCGACCAGCTGCGCCCGGGTGGCGAGGCCGAGCTTCTTGTGGATGTGCGCGCGGTGGGTCTCGACCGTGCGCGGGGAGAGGTGCAGCTTGCGTGCGATCTCCACGCTCGTGTGCCCGAGCGCGATCAGGCGCAGGACCTCCACCTCGCGAGGCGTCAGCGCGCTCTCCGTGAGCGTGCGATGCAGCTCCTCCAAGCGGGCGGACACCTGCGGGCTCACGTACTGCTCGCCGCACGCGGCCGCTCGCAGCGCCTGTGGCAGCTCGCTGTCGGCGTGATCCTTTGCCACGTAGCCGATCGCTCCCGCCGTCAGCGCACGCTGCGCGGGCGCGGGGCCCTCCTCCATCGTCAACACGACGATCTGCGTGTCGGGAACCCGCTCGCGCAGCTGGCCGATCGTCTCGACGCTCGATCCGCCGGGCAGACCCAGGTCGAGCACGAGCACGTGAGGCCGCTGACCCTGCACGCCGTCGCTGACCGAGCCCAGATCGGACGCCTCCGCGACCACCTCCACGTCCAGCTCGTCGTCGAGCATCCGCCGCAGGCCGGCGCGCATCAGCTCGTGATCGTCCGCGAGCATCACCCGGATAACGAACCCAGCCGGCGCTGGCGAGGTCTCATCGGGGCGCGGCGCGAGATGCAGATGTGTCGCCATACCCCGACGCTACGCGCTCACGGGGGTCCACATATACCGTAAATACCTCCGTTCTGATGCGGCAAAGCACGGACTCGCACCGCCCGCTTCGGCTGTTCCGCCTCCACATACGGGAAAAACCCGGATGGCATCGCGGCGGGCCTCGCTGATGCTGCAGCCATGAGCGACCAGCGATCCAGCCCACCTCAGGCCCCGCGCGAGCCGGGCGCCGACGCCGCGCCGGCGGCGATCCGCACCGAAGGGCTCAGCAAGCGCTACGGCGACACCGTCGCGCTGGACTCGCTGGACCTGACGGTGCGCAGCGGCGAGGTGTACGGCTACCTCGGCCCGAACGGGGCGGGCAAGACGACGACCATCAGGCTGCTGCTGGGACTGCACCGGCCGAGCGCGGGGCGCGGCGAGCTGTTCGGCGTCGATGCCTGGCGCGACCCGGTGGCCGCGCATCGGCGCGTGGCCTACGTCCCCGGCGAGCCGTTCTTGTGGCCGGCGCTGACGAGCGCCGAGACGTTCGAGTTCCTCGCCCGCCTGCGCGCGCCGACCCTCGGCGCCGACGGGCGTGAGCTGCCAGGCACCGACGTCGCCTATCGCGACACGCTCGTCGAGCGCTTCCAGCTCGACACGCGCAAGAAGATCCGCGCGCTGTCGAAGGGCAACCGCCAGAAGGTGCAGCTGATCGCCGCGCTCGCCACGCGCGCGGAGCTGCTGCTGCTCGATGAGCCCACCGCCGGCCTGGACCCGCTGATGGAGGTGGCGTTCCGCGACTGCGTGCAGGAGGCGAAGGACCGCGGACAGGCGGTCTTCCTCTCCTCGCACATCCTCAGCGAGGTCGAGGCGCTGTGCGATCGCGTCGGCATCCTCAAGCAGGGCAGGCTCGTCGACCAGGGCACGCTGCAGGAGCTGCGCCACCTCGGCGCGCAGACCGTCGAGGTCACGTTCGCGGGCGCCACGCCGCAGCTCCCGCCGCTGCCCGGGGTGCACGTCCAGAGCGCGGGTCCGAACGCGCTGCGCTTCGAGGTCACCGAGGGCATCGGCCCGCTGGTCGACGCGCTGGCCGCGGCGGGCGGCGGCGCGATCAAGACGCTCACCAGCCGCGAGCCGTCGCTCGAGGAGATCTTCCTGCACCACTACGACGGCTCCGACGGCCGTGTCGAGCGTTAGCGCAGCGTCTTGCGCGCCGTCCGCATCCGGCGCGCGCGCTGCCGCGACGCTCGGGCCCGCGCGCGCCCTCGCGCGGCGGGCGTTCCGCGACGCGCGCGTGCGCACGGTCTCGTTCGCGTACCTGTTCGGTCTCTACTCCTACATCCAGCCGATCGGCTACCGCCACGCCTACCCCACGGTCGCCGACCGCATCGGCTTCTCCCGCAGCTTCTCCGACAACAAGGCGATCCGCCTGTTCTACGGCCTGCCGCACGACCTGCTGACGGTCAGCGGCTACGCCGCCTGGCGCGTCGGCGGGACGCTGGCGATCGTCGCCGCGGTGTTCGGGCTGCTGGCCGCGGTGCGGGCGCTCAGGACCGAGGAGGACACGGGCCGGATGGAGCTCGTGCTGGCCGGCGACGTCGGCCGGCGCACGGCGTATCTCGCGGCGATGGGCGCGATCGCGGGCGGCATCGCGATCCTGTGGCTCGCGGAGCTCGCCGGCTTCGTCGTCGGCGGCCTGCCCGTCGGCGGCTCGGCGTACCTCGCCCTCACCACCGTGTCCGTCGTGCCCGTGTGCGTTGGCGTCGGCGCGGTTGCCAGCCAGCTCGCGCCCACGCGCCGGATCGCGCTGGAGCTCGGCGGAGCCGTGGTGGGGCTGATGTTCCTGCTGCGGGTGATCGCCGACACCGTCAGCGGCGTCGGCTGGCTGCGGTGGGCGACGCCGCTCGGCTGGGCGGAGGAGCTGCGCCCGTTCAGCGACCCCCGGCCGCTGGTCCTGGCGCTCCCGATCGCCGCGAGCGCGCTGCTGCTGGTTCTCGCCGCGCGGATCGCCGCGACCCGCGATGTCGGCACCGGCGTGGTCCCCGCGCGCGACACCGCCGAGCCCGACCCGCGCCTGCTCTCCTCGCCGACCGCGCAGGCGCTGCGCGGCGAGCGCGCCACCCTGATCGTGTGGTTGCTGAGCATCGGCTCGTTCGCGTTCATCCTCGGCATGATCTCCACGAGCATCTCCTCCGCGGGGATCTCCAAGAGCCTTCAGGAACAGCTCGCGAAGCTCGGCGCCGGCTCGATCCTGACGCCCAGCGGCTATCTCGCCTTCGTCTTCATCTTCTTCATCCTCGCGGTGAGCCTGTTCGTCTGCGCGCAGATCGCCAGCGCGCGCCGCGAGGAGGCCGAGGAACGGCTGGAGACGCTGCTGGCGCAACCGCTCAGCCGCGGCCGCTGGCTCGCCGGGCGCCTGCTGCTGGCGGCATGCGCGGCGGCTGCCATCTCGCTCGTCGCCGGGCTGCTCACGTGGGCCGGCGCGGCCACCCAGGGTCTCGATCTCTCGCTGCCGCGGATGCTCGAGGCCGGGGCCAACTGCCTGCCCGTCGCGCTGCTGTTCCTCGGCCTCGCCGCGCTCGCCTACGCGCTCGCGCCGCGGGCGAGCTCCGGCCTGGCCTACGGGCTGGTGACGGTGGCGTTTCTCTGGCAGCTCGTCGGCTCGCTGCTGGGCGTGCCCAAATGGCTCGTGGAACTGACCCCGTTCGAGCAAGTCGGCCTCGTGCCCGCGGAGGCGTTCAAGGCGCCCGCCGCGGCGGTCATGGTCGGCATCGGGCTGCTCGCCGCCGTGATCGCACTCGGCGCGTTCCGCCGGCGCGACCTGATCGGACGCTGAGCAGCGGCGCGCCGTAGTTCCATGCCCGTAGTTTCCCGCACGAATCATGGGGCCAGGGGCTGATCCCGGCGCGCTCGCCACCGCTTAGTTTCACCGCATGAACACGTTGGAACTGGCGCGCCTGCAGTTTGGCGTGACCACCGTCTTCCACTTCATCTTCGTGCCGATGTCGATCGGTCTGGCGGTGTGGGTCGCCTACTGCCAGACGCGCTGGCATCGCAGCGGCGATGAGCTGTACCTGCGCATGACCCGCTTCTGGGGCAAGTTCATGCTGATCTCGATCGCGATCGGCGTCGTCACCGGCATCGTCCAGGAGTTCCAGTTCGGCATGAACTGGTCGGAATACTCGCGCTACGTCGGCGACATCTTCGGCGCGCCGCTGGCGATGGAGGGCCTGATGGCGTTCTTCCTGGAGTCCACGTTCCTCGGTCTGTGGATCTTCGGCTGGGGCAAGCTCTCGCCGCGGGTGCACCTGGCGACGGCGTGGCTGCTCGCCTTCGGGACCGTCCTCTCCGCCTACTTCATCCTCGCCGCCAACTCGTGGATGCAGCACCCGGTCGGCTACACGATCAACCACCTCACCCACCGCGCCGAGCTGACGAGCATCTTCGCCGTGCTGACCAACTCGACGCTGCTGCTCGCCTTCCCGCACACGATCTTCGGGGCGCTGTGCACCGGCGGCTTCCTCGTGCTGGGCATCTCCGCCTACGGCCTGCTGCGCGCGCGCAGGGGCACGCCGGGGGCCAACACCGACGTCTACAGGCGCTCGGTGCGCGTCGCGCTGCCGCTGGTGCTCGTGGCGGCGATCCTGACGGGCGCCTTCGGCCACACGCAGGGGATGCTGATGGAGAAACAGCAGCCGATGAAGATGGCCGCCGCGGAGGCGCTTTACAAGACGACCAAGGGCGCGAGCCTGTCGATCTTCGCCGTCGGCCCGTTCGAACACTTCCCCAAGCGCCTGAACACCGACATCCGCATCCCGCACCTGCTGTCGATCCTCGGCACGGCCTCGTGGAACGGGGAAATCGAGGGCGTCAACCAGCTGCAGGCCGAAGACGTCAAGAAATACGGTCCCGGCGACTACGTCCCGATCCTCGGCGTCACCTACTGGACGTTCCGGATCATGGCCGGCGTCGGCGTGCTGCTGCTGCTGATCCCGCTGCTCGGCCTGCTGCTGCTGCGCCGCGCGAGGCTGGAGCGCTCGCGCCGCTTCCTGCAGCTGGCCGTCCTCGGCGCGTTCCTGCCGCCGATGGCGAACCTGACGGGCTGGATCTTCACCGAGATGGGGCGCCAGCCGTGGGTCGTGTACGGCCTGCTGAAGACCAGCGACGCGCGCTCGCCGCTGGTCAGCTCCGGCGACATCGTCCTCAGCCTCGTCGGCTACACGCTGCTGTACGGCATCCTGCTCGTGATCGGCGGCCGGCTGTTCCTGCGCGAGATCGGCCACGGGCCCGAAGCCGCTCCCGAGCCCGGCGGCGAGCATGACGGGCGCGCGGGCGGCGCGGCGAGCCCCGACCTGGTCCTGGCCTACTAAGGAGAGGCGAAGGCGATGCGCGATCCCAACTTCCTGCAGACGCTCTGGTTCCTGTTGATCGGCGTGCTGTGGATCGGCTACTTCGTGCTCGAGGGCTTCGACTTCGGCGTCGGCATGCTGCTGGGCGTGCTCGGCTCCGACAGGACCGAGAAGCGCATCATCATCCACTCGATCGGGCCCGTGTGGGACGGCAACGAGGTGTGGCTGCTGACCGCCGGCGGGGCCACGTTCGCCGCCTTCCCCGGCTGGTACGCGAGCCTCTTCTCCGGCTTCTACCTCGCGCTCTTCCTGATCCTCGCCGCGCTGATCGTGCGCGGCGTGTCGTTCGAGTTCTGGGGCAAGGAGGACTCGCCGCGCTGGCGTGCGACGTGGGAGTGGACGGCGGTCGTGGGCAGCTTCCTGGCCGCGCTGCTGTGGGGGGTCGGCTGGGCCGACATCGTCCACGGCGTGCCGATGAACGCCCAGCACAACGTCACCGCCACGCTGTGGGACCTGCTGCACCCATACGCGCTGCTCGGCGGCCTGACGACGCTCGCGCTGTTCCTCGCCCACGGCGCGATCTTCCTGTCGCTGCGCACCGAGGGAGACCTGCGCGAGCGTGCGCGTGGGATCGCGCGCCGCGTCTCGGCGCTCGCGGCCGCGCTGCTGGCGGGCTTTCTGACCTGGACGACGATCGACCAGTCCAGCCCGGGCGGCCTGAAGGTCTCCGCGCTGATCCTGGCCGTGGCGGCGGTGCTGCTCGCCGGCGCCGTGCCGGCGGTCCTCTCGCGCGATCGCGAAGGGCGCGCGTTCGCGCTCAGCGCCGGCGCGATCGCGCTGCTGTTCACGAGCCTGTTCGTCAGCCTCTACCCGGACGCGCTGCCGTCCAGCACGAGCCACGCCTACGACCTGGCGCTGACGGCGGCCTCCTCGACCCACTACACGCAGACGGTCATGACGGTGGTGGCCGTCGTGTTCGTGCCGATCGTGCTCGTCTACCAGGGCTGGACATACTGGGTCTTCCGCCACCGCCTCGGGCGCGACGACTTCGAGGGCACGCCGACGCCGCTGGCGGTTCTCGAGCATGCCCGCGCCGGTCGATCGTAGGCTGCTCGGCGAGAGCCGCGTCGCGCGTGCGCACCTGGCGCTCGCCGGCGTGCTCGGCGTGCTGTCGGCCGTCCTGATCGTCGCCCAGGCGGCGCTGCTGGCGTTCGTGATCGACCGCGCGGCGATGGGCCACGCGACGCTCGCGTCGCTGCGCGCGCAGCTGATCGCGCTCGCGGCGGTGCTGTGCGCGCGAGCGCTCGCCGGCGGGGCGTTCGAGCTGTCGGGGCGCTGGGGGGCGGTGCGCGTGATGTCCGAGCTGCGGGGCCGGCTCGCGCGGCGGCTGCTCATCACCGGCCCCGAGCGGCGCCCCACGAGCGCCCGCACCGGCGAGCTGGCGAACACGGCCGTGCAGGGCGTCGACGCGCTGGAGTCCTACTTCGCGGGCTACCTGCCGCAGCTGGTGCTGGCGGCGGTCGTGCCGCTGGCGGTGATCGCGTGGGTCGGCGTGCTCGACCCCATCACCGCCGGCATCCTCGCGCTGACGGTGCCGCTGCTGGTGGCGTTCATGGTGCTCGTGGGCAAGGGCGCGAACGCCCAGGCGCGGGGGCGCTGGCAGGCGCTCGCGCTGCTGGGCGCGCACTTCCTGGACGTCGTGCAGGGCCTTGCCACGCTCCGCGCGTACGGGCGCGAGCACGCCCAGGAGCGGACGCTCGCGGAGGTCGGCGAGCGCTACCGCGCGGAGACGATGGCGACGCTGCGCGTGGCGTTCCTGTCGGCGCTCGTGCTCGAGCTGTG
The DNA here is from genome assembly GCA_963735705.1 of uncultured Solirubrobacteraceae bacterium. Classification (GTDB taxonomy): domain Bacteria; phylum Actinomycetota; class Thermoleophilia; order Solirubrobacterales; family Solirubrobacteraceae; genus Palsa-744. Next base: position 322,577 of record CAVTLZ010000004.1, on the reverse strand, counting down.
CGCGATGATCGGCACCGCGCTGGTGGCCGCGACGATCGGCGTGCAGCTCGTCGACGGCGCGCTCGGCCTGCAGGCCGGGCTGACCGTGCTGCTGCTCGCGCCCGAGCTGTACGCGCCGCTGCGCCTGGTCGGCCAGCAGTTCCACGCGAGCACCGACGCGAGCAACGCCTCCGAGCTGATGTTCGCGGCGCTCGACGCGCCCGCGGCGATCGCGCGCGTGAGCGGGGCGGGCGAAGCGGGTGGGGCTCAGAGGGCGGGCGAGGTTCCCAGGGCGGGCGGGGTCCCCAGGGCGGGCGGGGCTCCAAGGGCGGGTGGGGCTCCCATCCCGGTGCGCTTCGAGAAAGTCGGCTTCGAGTATCCGCAGCGCGCGGGGCGCGTGCTGAGCGATGTTGACCTCGAACTCGAGCCCGGCCTGATCACCGCCCTCCTCGGGCCGAGCGGCGCGGGCAAGAGCACGCTCGCGCGGCTGCTGATGCGCCTGGACGACCCGACGAGCGGACGCGTCGCCTGCGCCGGCGTGGACCTGCGCGAGCTGGACCCCGAGGACTGGCGCGCGCAGATCGCGTGGGTGCCCCAGCGCCCGACGCTGTTCACGGGGACGGTCGCGGCGAACATCGCCCTGTATGCGCCCGACGCGACGCGCGCGCAGATCGAGCGCGCGGCGCGGGCGGTCGGCGCCGAGCGGCTGATCGAGGAGCTGCCAGACGGGTTCGACACCGCGATCGGCGACGGCGGGCGGCGCCTGTCGGCGGGCCAGTCGCAGCGCCTCGGGCTGGCGCGAGCGTTCCTCGCCGACCGTCCGCTGCTCGTGCTGGACGAGCCCACCGCCCACCTCGACGAGCCCAGCGCGCTCGCGCTCGCCGACGCGATCGAGCGGCTCGCGCGCGGGCGCACGACGCTGCTGATCGTCCACCACCCGGCGCTCAGCGGGATCGCCGACCGCGTGCACTGCATCCGCGACGGGCGCATCGCGCCGGAGCCCGCGGTCGCGCTCGGGGCTGGCGCAAGGCCGATCGCCGAGCCGGGCGGGGTGCCGGCGTGAGCCGCCCCGACACGCGCGCGCTGCTCGCGCTCGCGCTCCCGCAGCGCGGCGAACGCGCGCGGCTGGCGCTGAGCGTGGCGCTCGCCGCTGCCGCCGCCGCTGCCGCCATCGGGTTGCTCGCGACCTCCGGGTACCTCATCTCGCGCGCGGCCCAGCGCCCGCCGATCCTGATGCTGATGGTCGCGATCGTCGGCGTGCGCGCCTTCGGCATCGCCCGCGCGGCGCTGCGCTACGGCGAGCGGCTGGCCTCGCACGACCTCGCCCTGCGCCAGCTCGCGCGGCTGCGCGTGCGCTTCTACCGAGACCTCGCGCCGCTCGTGCCCGGCGCGCTGGGCGCCCGCAGCGGCGACCTGTTGAGCCGCTTCGTCGCCGACGTGGACACGCTCCAGGACGTCTACCTGCGGGTCGTGATCCCCGGCCTCGTCTCGCTGCTGGTGATCGCGGGCGCCGCGCTGGCCGCGTCGCTGATGCTCCCCGCGGCCGGCCTGACGGTGCTCGCCGCGCTGACGCTCGCCGCCCTCTTGCTTCCCTGGCTGAGCTCCACCGCGGTCGCCCGCGCCGCGCGTCGCCAGGCGCCCGCCCGCGCGCGGCTGACGAGCGAGCTGGTCGAGAGCATCGACGGCGCGAGCGAGCTCGCCCTGGCGGGACGCTCCGCCGAGCGCGTCGGGCGCCTGCGCCGCAGCGACGCCGCGCTCGCGCGCATCGCCCGCGGCGACGCGCTGGCGGTCGCCGGCGCGCAGGCCGCCGGCGGGGTGCTCGCGGCCGCCGGGGTGCTCGCGCTGCTGCTCGTCGCGATCCCCGCGGTGCACTCTGGAGCGCTCAGCGGCGTGCTGCTCGCGGCGCTCGTGTTCCTGCTGCTGGCCGCATACGACAGCGTGCTGCCGCTGTCCGCCGGCGCCCGCGCCCTGCGCATGTCCGCGACAGCGGCGGGACGCCTGCGCGAGATCGCGCTCGCCCGCCCCGCGGTCGCCGATCCCGCCGCGCCGGCGCGGCTGAGCGGCGCGGGAGCGCTGTGCGCCGAGGGCGTGGGCTTCCGCTACGCGCCCGGCGTGCCGTGGACGCTCGAGCGCACGGACCTGCGGATCGCTCCCGGCGAGCACGTCGCCCTGACGGCTCCGAGCGGCGCCGGCAAGAGCACGCTCGCGGAGCTGCTCGTGCGCTTCCACGACCCCGACCATGGACGCGTCACGCTCGACGGCGTCGACATGCGCGAGCTCACGCAGCGCCAGATCCGCGGCGCGGTCGTGCTGTGCGCGCAGGACTGCCACGTGTTCAACACGAGCATCCGCGAGAACCTGCTGCTCGCGCGCCGGGACGCCGCCGAGCGCGACCTGCTCGCGGCGCTCGCCGCGGTCGAGCTGGACGAGTGGGCGGCCGGCCTGCCGCAGGGGCTGGAGACGCTCGTCGGGCGCGACGGCGAGCTGATGTCCGGCGGGCAGCGGCGACGGCTCGCGCTCGCCCGCGCGCTGCTGGCCGACAGCCGCTTCCTGATCCTCGACGAGCCGACGGCGCACCTGGACGGCGAGCTGGCCGCGCGCGTCATGCACAACGTGCAGCGCGTATGCGACGATCGCGGTCTGCTCGTGATCACCCACGACACGACCGCACTGGAGGACTTTGACCGCGTCCTGAGCCTATGAGCTTCGGGACGCTGGCGCTGATCGTGCTCGCCGGCCTCGGCGGGCCGCTGCTGGGCTTCAGCACACGCCGCTTCATCCCGGTTGTCGTCGGCGAGATCCTCGCGGGCATCCTCGTCGGCCCGGAGGTGCTGGGCACGGTGCATCCCGCCGACGCGACGATCTCGACGCTCGGAGAAGTCGGGTTCGCGATGCTGATGCTGACCGTCGGCATGCACCTGCCGCTGCGCGATCGACGGCTGGCGGCCTCGGCGCGGGCGGGCGGGCTGCTGGCGGCGATCGTGTGCGTGCTCGCGGTGCCCGCGGGGCTGCTCGCGGCGAGCGTCGCCGGCTCCGGGCACGCGGCGATCTACGCCGTCGTGCTCGCCTCCGGCTCGGCCGCGGTGCTGCTGCCGGCGATCGAGGAGACGCGCCTCGGCGGCGCGGAGGTGCTGACGGTGATGGCGCAGGTGACGCTCGCCGACATCGTCACGATCCTGGCCGTGCCGATCGTGCTGCAGCCGGGGCGCGTGGGCCACGTCGCGCTCGGGGGAGTCCTGGTGGCGGCCGCGGCGGTGGCGCTGTTCGTGCTCGCGCGGCTGCTGGCCGGCCACGAATTGGTGCAGCGCGCGCGCCGCGTGTCCAAGCAGCGCCGCTGGGCGCTCGATCTGCGCCTGTCGCTGCTCGTGCTGTTCGTGCTCGCGTGGATCGCCCAGAAGGGCGGGACGAGCATCCTCATCGCCGGCTTCGCCGCCGGGGTGATGGTGGCGCTGATCGGCGGCCCGAAACGCCTGTCGACCCAGGTGCGCGGCGTCGCCGACGGCTTCTTCGTGCCGCTGTACTTCGTCGTGCTCGGAGCGCAGCTGGATCTCGCCGGCCTCGTGCGCCACCCGTCGATGCTCGCGCTCGCGGGCGCGCTGGCGGTCCTGAACGTGGCGATCCACCTGCTCGCGACCCTGCTCGCGCGCCAGCCCCCCGCGGCCGCGCTCGCGGCCACCGCGCAGCTCGGGGTGCCGGCGGCCGTCGCCTCGCTCGGGCTCGCCGAGCACCTGCTCTCGCCGCTCGTCGCGACCGCGATCGTCGTCTCCGCGCTCGTCAGCCTCGCCGTGTGCACCGTCGGAGTGGGGATGCTCGAGCGCGCCGGCGCTGCGCCGGCGCCGGACGTGCAGACGGCCTGAGGCGCTCAGGCCGCCGTGGGCGCCGGCGTGGGCGCCGCTGGCGCCGGCGCCGTGGGTGCCAGCGCTGGCTCAGGCTCGGAGTACGGCACGCCGGCTGCCGCGTAGGCGTCGGGCGCGTCGAGCGTCTCGGCCTTGAGCAGCGCCTGCGCGAGGCCCTCGAGCTGGTCGCGGTGTTCTTCGAGCAGCCGCGTGACCTCGTGGTGGGCGGCCTCGACGAGCGTGCGCACCTCCTCGTCGACCGTGCGCTGCGTGTCCTGGGAGGTCTCGCTGACGCCTGGCAGGAATGGTCCCTGGCCGTCCGCCGGCAGCACGGCGATCGGGCCGATCGCTTCGCTCATGCCCCAGCGCCCGACCATCTGGCGCGCGATCTGGGTCAGCTGCTGGATGTCGGACTCGGCGCCCGTCGTGATTTTTCCGTAGACGACCTCCTCGGCCACGCGCCCGCCGAGCGAGACCCTGATCTGCGCCAGCAGTTCGTCCAGCGAGTAGGAGACGCGGTCTGAGTCGGGTGTCGACAGCGTCACTCCGAGGGCCATGCCGCGCGGGATGATCGAGACCTTGCGCACGGGGTCGGCGCCGGGCGTGAGCATCCCCACGAGCGCGTGTCCGGACTCGTGATAGGCGGTGCGCTCGCGGTCGGCGGGCTGCAGCACGAGCCCGCGCGGGGCTCCGAGCAGGATCTTCTCCAGCGAGTCGGTGAGGTCGCCCATCTGCACCTTCTTGTGTCCGCGGCGGGCGGCGAGCAGCGCGGCCTCGTTGGCGAGGTTGGCGATGTCCGCCCCGACCATGCCCGGCATGCTCGCGGCAAGCGCGTCGAGGTCGACGTCGTCGTCCAGCGGGATCGAGCGCGTGTGCACCTTGAGGATTTCCACGCGCCCTTTGCGATCCGGCGGTTGCACGGTGACGCGCCGGTCGAAGCGCCCGGCGCGCAGCAGCGCCGGATCGAGCACGTCCGGGCGGTTGGTCGCGGCGAGCACGATCACCGCCTCCGAGGATTCGAAGCCGTCGATCTCGGTCAGGATCTGGTCGAGCGTCTGCTCGCGCTCGTCGTTGGCGCCGGTCACCGACACCTGCCCCTGGCGCGAGCGCCCGATCGCGTCGAGCTCGTCGATGAAGATGATCGCCGGCGCCGCCTCCTTGGCCTTGGCGAACAGGTCGCGCACGCGCGCCGCGCCGACGCCGACGATCGCCTCGATGAACTCCGAGGCGGAGATCGAGAAGAACGCCGCGTGCGCCTCGCCCGCGACCGCGCGGGCGAGCAGCGTCTTGCCGGTGCCGGGCGCGCCGGAGAGCAGCACGCCGTGGGGCATGCGCCCGCCGAGGCTGCCGTAGCGCTCGGGATTGCGCAGGAAGTCGACCATCTCCGAGAGTTCGGACTTGGCCTCGTCGATCCCGGCGACGTCGTCGAAGGTGACCCTGATCTTTTCCGGGTCCACGCGTCGCGCCTGCGATTTGCCGAAGTTGCCGAGCGCGCCCATGCCGCCGGCGCTCTTCGCCGCGCGTTTGTAGATCAGCACGAACAGGCCGACGATCAAAAGCGTCGGGCCGAACCCGAGCAGGATCTCGGCGAGCAGCGATTGGCTCGCGGTCGTCGATTCGGCGTTGATCCGCACGCCCCTTTCCTGCAGCAGCGCCGACAGCTGGGCGCCGTTCCAGAAGCTCGGCACCTGCGTGGCGAACAGCTTCGTGGGCGTCGCCTTCTTGTCGTTGATCGGGTATTTCAGCTTGGTCTTGAACTTGCCCTGGATCGTGTCGCCCTTGGAGGCGATCGTTTCGACCTTGTCCGCTTTGACCTGGGTCAGGAAGTACGGGCTGAACGGCACCGTCACGCGTTCTTCGCCCGTGGTGGGCTGGAAGAACAGGACCGACAGCCAGTTGAGCGCGATCAGCGCGATCACGAAGTACCAGAAGCCGCGCAGGCGGTGCGGCGGCGGGCCCGGGTTCGCGTGTTCGGGCATGCCGCGACCGTCCGGAGCCGGCGCGACCGACCAGCCGCGCTTGTCGCGCGGCAGCGGCGGATGCGCTTCGGAGCGGTCGCCGTTTACGCCGTCGGGTCCAGTGGAGGATTCGCTCGGCACTCAGTAGATGCTACGACGCGGGCGCGGGCGAGGCCATACCGGCTGGCCCTGCGCGGCCTTACGTGCGCCCCCCGCACGGGTATCTTCTGGCAATGGCAGACGATACCCGCGTCGTGTGGATGCCGGGTGGCGTTCGCACCGAGATCCACGTGGTCGGCGAGGACACCGCTGGCGCGTTCTGCCTACTCGTCGATCACCCGCCAGCGGGTTGGTCCTTGCCTCCTCATCGCCACGCCAACGAGACCGAGACCATCCATGTCGTCGAAGGGGACTTCGCGATGGAGCTGGAAGGGGCCCCTATCCAGCTGTCCGCTGGCGAGACCATCCAAGTCCCCAAAGGCGTGGTCCACTCAGGTGGCAATGTCGGCGAGAGAACCGGCCGACGGATCGTGCTCTTCAGCCCGGCGGGTATGGAGCGCTTCTTCCTCGAGGCCGGACAGCCCACAGCAGACAGCGAGCCGGATCTCTCCGCCGTGCTCGCGTCCGCCACTCGTCACGGCTGGCAGTTCCTGCCTCAACGCTGACTCGTTCAAGGCGCCGGCAGCGAAGGCTCCGCGAAATTGGGCGACTATTTTCCGCAACTCATAGGCATTGTTTTCCGCGATTTGGGTACCGTTTCTTCCGCAACACCGACCTGACCTGACGCGCGATCTCGAGGTCCTCGCGCGCGGCGATGACGAGCGTGCGCGCGCTGGCGCCGTCAGCGCCGATCTCCGAGTCGCCATCCGCTGCGTCGTTGCGCGCGCGGTCGAGCTCTACGCCCAGGAACGCGAGCCCCGCCGCCGCGCGCTCCCTGATCGCGGCGCTGTGCTCGCCGACGCCGCCGGTGAACACGATGGCGTCCAGTCCGCCGAGCGTCGCCGCCATCGCCGCGATCCCGGCTCGCAGGCGGTGGATGTAAACGTCGAGCGCGAGCTGTGCGCGCTCCGAGAGCTCCGATGCGCCCTCCGCGGTCGCGCTGCACTGCCCTTCCGCGCGCGCGAGCACCTCGCGCATGTCGGCGCTGCCGGCGAGGCCGAGCAGTCCGGAGCGGTGCTCGAGCGCGTCCGCCAGCTCATCCGTCGTGACCGCCTCGTGCTGCAGCAGCCACAGCAGCATCCCCGGGTCGACGCTGCCCGAGCGCGTCGCCATCGCGAGACCCTCCAGCGGCGTGAAGCCCATCGTCGTGTCAATCGAGGCGCCGTCGGCGATCGCGCACAGCGACGCGCCGGCGCCGAGGTGGCAGCTGACGATCCGCAGCCCGGCGGCGTCGGGTCCCAGCAGCTGCGGCGCGCGCCGTGCGACCCATGCGTGCGAGAGCCCGTGGAAGCCATAGCGGCGCAGCCCCCAGCGCTCGCGCCACTCGCGCGGGAGCGGGTACGTGGCCGCCGCAGCGGGCATGGTCGCGTGAAAGGCGGTGTCGAAGCATGCGACCGCGGGCAGCCGCGGCAGCGCCTCGCTTACGGCGTCCAGCGCCGCGAGCGACTTGGGCTGCTGAAGCGGCGCCAGCTCGACCAGCTCGCGGAGCGCGCGCTCGACCTTGGTGTCGATCGCGACAGCCTCGCGGAAGCTCTCGCCCCCGTGCACGATGCGGTGCCCGACCGCGTCGGCGTCGCCCAGCCCTTCGTCCAGCGCCTTGCGTAGCGCGGCGCCGTCCACCTGGGCGCGAGGCGCCTCCAGCTCGCGCGCTGCGATTGTCGTGTCCTGGTCGCCGCCATTGTCGGAGCTGGCGAGCAGTGTCAGCTTGAGGCTGCTCGAGCCGGCGTTGACGACGAGGACTCGCATCGCGCCGCCAGCGTTGCACACGACCCGGGCGCTCAGCGCGTGTCAGGCGTCGAGGTAACCTCGCGCTGGCCCCTACGAGCGCGAGATGGGCTCACCGACGCTATCCGTCGGCCAGCTCCAGTTGCGCAGCTGCGGCGGGTCCTCGCCATGCTCGCGCGTGTACGCGCGGTGGCGCAGGCGCTCGTCGACCATGTGCTGGCGCAGGTGCGCGGCGCGCTCGGCGAGGCCGGGGACGCGGTCGATCACGTCGATCACGAGATGGAAGCGGTCGAGGTCGTTGAGCATCACCATGTCGAACGGCGTCGTGGTGGTGCCCTCCTCCTTGTAGCCGCGCACGTGGATGTTGTGGTGGTTGGTGCGCCGGTAGGTCAGGCGGTGGATCAGGTACGGATAGCCGTGGTAGGCGAAGATCACCGGCCGGCCGGTCGTGAACAGCGCGTCGAACTCCTCCTCGGCGAGGCCGTGCGGATGCTCGCTGTCGGGCTGCAGGCGCATCAGGTCGACGACGTTCACCACCCTGACCTTCAGCTCCGGCAGCTCCCGCCGCAGGATCGCGGTGGCGGCGAGCGTCTCGAGCGTCGGCACGTCGCCGGCGCACGCGAGCACCACGTCGGGCTCTGAGCCTTCGTCGCTGCTGGCCCAGTCCCAGACGCCGATCCCGCGGGCGCAGTGCGCGATCGCGTCATCCATCGCCAGGTAGTCGAGCGCCGGCTGCTTGCCGGCGACGATCACGTTGACGTAGTCGCGGCTGCGCAGGCAGTGATCGGCCACCGACAGCAGGCAGTTGGCGTCGGGCGGCAGGTACACGCGCACGATCTCCGCCTTCTTGTTGACCACGTGGTCGATGAAGCCCGGGTCCTGGTGGGAGAAGCCGTTGTGGTCCTGGCGCCAGACGTGCGAGGAGAGCAGGTAGTTCAGCGACGCGATCGGCCGGCGCCAGGGAATCTCACGCGTCACCTTCAGCCACTTGGCGTGCTGGTTGAACATCGAGTCGACGATGTGGATGAACGCCTCGTAGCAGTTGAACAGCCCGTGGCGGCCGGTGAGCAGATAGCCCTCCAGCCAGCCCTGGCAGAGGTGCTCGGAGAGCACCTCCATCACGCGCCCGTCGGGCGCCAGGTGGTCGTCGCTCGCCAGCGTCTGCGCCTCCCAGGCGCGGTCGGTGACCTCGAACACGGCGTCCAGTCGGTTGGAGGCCGTCTCGTCGGGGCCCATCAGGCGGAAGCTCTCGGGGTTGCGGCGGATCACCTCGCGCAGGAAGCCGCCGAGCACGCGCGTGGCCTCCGTGGCGCCCGCGCCCGGCTGCGGGACCTCGACGGCGTGCTCGCGAAAGTCGGGCATCTCCAGGGCGCGCAGCAGCAGACCGCCGTTGGCGTGCGGGTTGGCGCCCATGCGCCGCTCGCCCTCCGGCGCGAGCGCCGCCAGCTGCGGGCGCAGCGCGCCGCGCTCGTCGAACAGCTCCTCGGGTCGATACGAGCGCATCCACGCCTCCAGCTGCGCCAAGTGCTCGGGCTTGGACGCGAGGTCGGCGAGCGGCACCTGATGCGAGCGAAACGACCCCTCCGCCGGCAGGCCGTCGACGACCTTGGGGCCGGTCCAGCCCTTTGGCGTGCGCAGCACGATCATCGGCCAGCGCGGTCTTCGAGGCTGGCGCGCCGTGGCGGGGTCGGCGTTCTCGCGCGCCGCGAGCTGAATCTGCGCGATCTCCTCGACGACCTCTTCCAGCGTCGCGGCCATCAGCTGGTGCATCGCCTCGGGCTCGTCTCCGGTGACGAAGCGGGGCGCGTAGCCGTAGCCCTCGAGCAGCGCGCGCAGCTCGCTCTCGGGAATCCGCGCGAGCACGGTCGGGTTGGCGATCTTGTAGCCGTTGAGGTGCAGCACCGGCAGCACGGCGCCGTCGCGGACGGGGTTCAGGAACTTGTTCGAGTGCCAGCTGGCCGCCAGCGGTCCGGTTTCCGCCTCGCCGTCGCCGACGACGCAGCACACCAGCAGGTCGGGGTTGTCGAACGCGGCGCCGAAGGCGTGCACGAGCGCGTAGCCGAGCTCGCCGCCCTCGTGGATCGAGCCGGGCGTCTCGGGCGCGACGTGGCTCGGGATGCCGCCGGGGAAGGAGAACTGGCGGAACAGCCGGCGCAGCCCCTCCTCGTCGTGGCCGATGTGCGGGTAGACCTCGCTGTAGGTGCCCTCCAGGTACACGTTCGCGACGAGCCCCGGGCCGCCGTGGCCGGGGCCGGTCACGTAGATCGCGTTCAGGTCGCGCGCGCGGATCACGCGGTTCATGTGGGCGTAGAGGAAGTTCAGGCCTGGCGTCGTGCCCCAGTGGCCGAGCAGGCGCGGCTTGGTGTGCTCGATGCGCAGCGGCTCGCGCAGCAACGGGTTGGCCAGCAGGTAGATCTGCCCGACCGACAGGTAGTTGGCGGCGCGCCAGTACGCGTCGAGCAGCTGCAGCTCGGATCGCGTCAGCGGAGCGGATGCGACTGTGGCTGATGCGTTGTCGATCACGGACGTCGCCGATCACGAGCGTACTGCCATAGGATCGTTGGCAACGATCCAAGGAGAGACGCATGTTCGAGAACGTGCTCGTGGGAGTCGATGGCAGCGCCAACGGACGGGACGCGATCACGCTCGCCTCGCGGCTGGCCGACCCCGGCGGGAAGCTGACCCTGGCCAACGTGCGCGCCGGCGAGACGCATCCTCTCCACGCGATCACGCCGGGCCTGCTGGCCGAGGAACGCGACGCCTCGCTGCAACTGCTCGAGCGCGAGCGCGCTGAGGCCGGCGTCGAGGCCGAGCTCCTCAGCCTTGTCGCGGCGAGCCCCGGCGCCGGCCTGCATCGCCAGGCCGAAGACCAGGGCGCCGACCTGCTGGTGGTCGGCTCCTGCAGCCGCGGTCCGTTCGGCCGGGCGATGCTCGGCGACGACACGCGCGCGGCGCTCAACGGATCGCCCTGTGCGGTGGCGATCGCCGCCCGCGGCTACGCGGCGCGGGCAGGCAATCCCATCGCCAAGGTGGGCGTCGCCTACAACGGCTCGCCGGAGAGCGAGCGGGCGCTGGCGAAGGCCAGGGAGGTGGCCGAGCCGACGCGCGCGCAGATCGAGGTCCTGGAAGTGGTCGCGATCCCGAGCTACGCCTTCACCGGCCTGATGGCGCCGTCGATCGGAGACAGCATCGATCTGATGCTCACCGAAGCGAACGCCGGCCTGAGCAAGCTGCCGGGCGTCGTCGGTCGCGCCGTGTACGGGCTCGCGGGCGAGGAGCTCGCCGCCTTTGGCAAGGATGTCGACCTGCTGGTCGTCGGCTCCCGCAGCTACGGCCCGGTGCGCCGCCTCGTGCTCGGCAGCACCTCCGAGTACCTGGAGCGCCACGCGCGCTGCTCGCTGCTGGTGCTGCCCCGCCCGGCGGGCGGCAACGCGGAGGATGGCGCGTCGGGCTGAGCGGGCCGTCCTCCGCCGCTGCCAGCCGATAACGTCATGTCCGTGGACGACGCGAACATGCAGCCACAGGACGCGGAGGGTGACGTCGGGGGAGATGCCGCGGCGCGCGCCGCCGATTCGATTCGCATCGTCCTCGCGGACGACCATGCGGTGGTGCGGGCGGGACTGCGGCTGCTGCTGGACAGCGAGAGCGACTTCGAAGTGGTGGCCGAGGCGAGCGACGTCGACAGCGCCCGCCGCTATGTGCGCGGGCATCACCCGATGGTGCTCGTGCTCGACCTGAACATGCCGGGCGGCTCTAGCCTCGAGGCGATCCCCGTTCTGCGCGAGGAGTCGCCGAAGACCCAGATCGTCGTGCTGACGATGCAGCAGGAGCCGGCCTTCGCCCGCGAGGCGCTCGGCGCGGGGGCGATCGGCTACGTGCTCAAGGAGGCGGCCGACGACGAGCTCGTCGAAGCGGTCCGCCGCGCGGCGGTGGGCGAGAGCTACCTGAACCCGCGGCTCGGCGCGCGCATCGCCGCCGAGCCTCCTCCCGGACCACCGGACGATCTCTCGGAGCGTGAGGTCGACGTGCTGCGTCTGATCGCCCTCGGGCACACCAACGCGGAGATCGCCCAGCAGCTGTACCTGTCGGTGCGCACGGTCGAGACGCATCGCTCGCACATCCAGCAGAAGCTCGGGCTCTCCACCCGCGCGGATCTCGTGGGCTACGCGCTGGAGCGCGGGCTCATCGCCCGCTAGGTCGCGGCGTCCGGAGCCGCGCGTGCGGGTGGCGCCGGCGGCGGTGGGCTGGCCCCGCGGTAGTGCTCGCGCCAGATCAGCTTGTAGATCGGGATCTTGCGGGGCAGGTCACGCACGCCTGGGATGAACGGTATGCAGATGAACGCGAGGCTGAGGACGCCCATGACCAACATCACGAGGATGTCCGCGTTTTCGGAGTTCTTGAACGGTTCGATCTGGTACCAAAGCGCGTAGAGCCACAGCCAGGCCTGACCGGGGTAGCTCCCGGTCTCGTTCATCATGCCCCATTCATCGCCGCCGAGGTGCTGCTCTTCGGCGCGTTCGTCGAGCAGGCCGCCGTCGGACATGAACAGCAGCGGCTTGGTGTAGTCGGTCTGGAAGAACTGGCGGCTGGTCAGCAGGCTGCCATCCAGGCCGCCGCTCCTGGCGAGGGCCAGCAGGCTGGTCATCATCGTCGGGACGGGTCCGGTGCCGCTCGCCTGGACGCTCACCATTCCTGTGGTGGGGTTGACCGTGACCGTCTTGGGCAGCGGCTTGCCTTCTTCTTCGGCTTCCGCGTCTTCTTCCAAAGGCTTGGCGTACGCTTCGCCCCACGCCTTCTGGGTCTTTTCGGGCGCGGCCTGATATTCGGCGAGCGCGCTCTGCAGCGTCGGGTCGTTGGGAACGGTCTCGAGCGGGCCGATCACGTAGTCCTGGGCGGTGTTGATCGGGTGGCTGACACCCAGCCATTTCTGCAGGTAGACGAAGGCGGCGTGCTGGCCTTCGCCGTTGTGGTTGTAGGGCGGCCCGTAGGTGGCCGTGCCGCTCGTGCCGTCCAGCTCGGTGGCGGCTGTCTTGACGAAGTCGACGGGCAGCTGGCGCGACCACTGCGCGACGGTGCTCGGTTTGTCGTCGGGCGATGAGAACAGCACCGTGAGAACGATCGCCAGGAGCGTGATCACGCCGATCGCGATGCACGCCTCTTTGACGAGGTCATACGGCTGGTAGCCGCCGGTCCACGGCCTCGTGTCGTCCTTCGGGCGCAGCAGGCTCACGAGTCCGCTCCCGCGCTGGCCGGAGCTGCTGCGGCTTCGGCGGCGGGCGCGCTCGCGAGGCGCGTGCGCAGCTCGATCGGCGGCACGACGCCGTGTCGGCGCACGAGAAGCACGTGCGCGGAGACGAGCACGACCACGGCGATCGGGAGCAGCAGCACGTGGTAGCTGTACATCTGCCCGAAGTTGGTGACGTTGAAGAACGCGCCGACGCCGACCGCGTTGAGCCCGTCCTTGGCCTGGGTGGAGATCCACTGGGCGTCGAAGTTCTGCTGGGAGACGTACCCGGTGAGCGCGGTGGGCACCGCGACGAGGAAAGTGATCGCGCCCGTCACCCACACGCGGCTGCGTCCTCCGCGCCACGCCGACATCCAGTACTTGCCCCACAGGTGCACGACCATCACGAAGAAGAACAGCTCCACCGCCCACATGTGGATGCTGTTGAAGAAGTGCCCGATTCCCGTGTAGTGCCACCAGGCGGGCCCCTTGAGCGCAAGGATCGTGCCCGAGGCGATGATCACGACCAGCGAGGCGATGCTGGCCACGCCGAACACGTAGATCCACGAGGCGACGTACGTCGGCTGGCCATCGGGCAGCAGCTTCTCCGGCGGCAGCGCCTCGACGGCTTTTTCGCGGACTTTGACGGTCCAGGAGCTCTCGGGTGCGCCGCTCATGACACGCCTCCGTCCCGACGCGCGGCGGCCCGGCGCGCCGCGCCGGGGAAAGGCAGCGCGATCGCGACCGCGAACACAACCAGCATCAGGCCGATCACGATCACGTTCGCCAGCGGCAGCTTGATGAAGTGCCAGTGCACGACGTGCGCGGGGTGGTTGAGGTTGAACACCGCTCCCATCACCACGGCCAGACCTGCGTGAATCACAACGAGCCTCCCTCGCTTGGCGGATGCGCCAACTGCTGGCACTTTAGGGGAGGGCTCGGTCGGCAAGTCATGTGGCGCAGCCTACGAGCGCGGTGGTTCGTCCCGCATCCGTAGCTTCACGCTGTATGGCGTACGTAGTTTTCCGGGGAGCGGTCGCGCGGGCGGCGGGGCGCTACGCTGCGCTGCGTGCGCGCGATGCCGACAGCCCCGCTCGCGGCCGGCTCGCTGATCGCCGGCTACGCGGTCGTCGCGGCCACCGGCTCGCGCCCGCTGGGCGGGGTCGTTCTGGCGATCGGCGGCCTCTGCTGCATCCGCATCTGGGCGCGGCGTCACGGGGCGCGCACGGCGGCGCGGCTCGCCGGCGTCGGGCTCGCCGCGTTCGTCGCCTCGCACGTGCTCGCGCTGGCCGTCGGCGCGTGGCCGTCGGTGCTGATCGCCGCCGCCGCGACCGCCGCTGCGACATGGGCGCTGGCCGACGCGCGCGAGAGCACGCCCGCGCGAGGGCTGGCGCTCCGCCCACCCGTGCGCTAGATTCGCGCGATGGCACATGCCGCAGCCAGCGCACCCGGGGTCGCCATCGGGGAGGGTCCGCCGGTCGCGCTCGAGCGCCCGGACTTCCAGATCGTGCCGCGCGCCGGGCTGCCGATCGTCGCGCTCGTGCTGGCGCTGCTGATCGCGGGCATCGCGGTCAACGAACTGTGGCCGCTGGAGTTCCTGCATGTGGTCGGCGGCGCGGCGTGGACGGTCATCGACCTGTTCCTGGGCTTCGTGCTCGGGCCGATCATGGGCAAGCTCTCGATCCCGGCGCGCATCGAGTTCACGACGCGGCTGATGCCGAAGATGGTGCTGATCATGCCGACGGTCGTGACGGTCACGCTCGCGGCGGGCTGGCAGCTGTCGACCCACCTGGGAACCAACCTGACGAGCTACTCGCTTCACGGCTGGGTGGTGGCGAGCTTCATCGTCGTCGGGGTGATGGCGGTGATCGCGCTCGGCCTGCTCGAGCCGGCCAACGTAGCGGTGCTGACCGAGCTGAAGAAGCCGCAACCGAATCCGGCGGTGATCGAGCGGCTGATGAAGCGCTTCATCTACACGGCGGGAGCCACCGGGCTGATGCAGATCGCGACGCTCGTGATCATGACCAAGCTCGCGGCCGGGTGATGGACGAGCGCGACCGGAGCGACGCCGTCCGCCTGCCCCCGGTGACGCAGCTGGGCATGCTCTCGCTCGGCCTGGTGCTCGTCGCCGGCATCTACCTCTCGGCGCATCTTCCCGAGCACGTCTCGCTCGGTCCCGCGGTGGCGTTGCTGTCGGCCTCCGCGCTGGTGCTCGCCGGGAACGTGCTCGCGCTCTGGCGCGCCGACGGCTTTCCGTGGCGGCGCTTTCTCGAGGTCGCCAGGTGGGCGCTGCTCGCCTACGCGATCGTCGCCGGGATGATCGAGTACGTGTTCCTGCGCAACCACACCAGCGGCGGCCCGCTGGTGGTGCTGACGCTGTCGCTGCTCGTGTTCGCCGTGAACGTGCCCGTGCTGATCGCGTTCACGGTCGCCCGCTACGACCGCTGAGGCGCCGGGCGTGGCGCCTCAGCCGGCCGAGGACTGCATCGCTATATGCACCGAAAACGGTGCATATAGCGCCAGGCTGGGCGCATAGCCTCAGCTGCTCTTGAAGCGCGCGGCCTCCTCCGAGCCGCCGGTGGCGTCGCCCTCGCTGTAGGAGTGCGCGCCGGCGCCGGCGAGCCGGCCGCCGTCGACGATCAGGTATTCGTCGCGAATCGGGCGCCCCTCGAAGTAGCACTCGAGGATCTCACGCGTGCCCGCGGCGTAGCGCGCCTGCGCGGAGAGGCTCGTGCCGGAGGTGTGCGGGGTCATGCCGTGGTGGGGCATCGAGCGCCAGGGGTGATCCCGCGGCGGCGGCTGTGGAAACCAGACGTCGCCGGCGTAGCCGGCGAGCTGGCCGCTCTCGCACGCCGCGGCGATGGCGTCGCGGTCGCAGATCTTGCCGCGCGCGGTGTTGATCAGGTAGGCGCCGCGCTTCATCTTCCCCAGCAGCTCCGCGTCGAACATGTTCTCGGTTTCCGGGTGCAGCGGCGCGTTGATCGTGACCACGTCGCACACCTCCACCAGCGACTCGACGTCTGGGTGGAAGGTGACGCCGAGCTCGCGCTCGACCTCCTCGGGCAGGCGGTGGCGGTCGGTGTAGTGCAGGCCGACCTCGAACGGCTTCAGCCGGCGCAGGACCGCCGAGCCGATGCGCCCGGCGGCGACCGTGCCGACCTGCATGCCCTCCAGGTCATACGAGCGCGAGACGCAGTCGGCGATGTTCCAGCCGCCGTCGATCACCCACTGGTAGGAGGGGATGTAGTTGCGCACGAGCGCGAGGATCATCATCACCACGTGCTCGGCCACGCTGATGCTGTTGGAGTAGGTGACCTCGGCGACGGTCAGGCCGTGCTCGATCGCCGCCTGCAGGTCGACGTGGTCGGAGCCGATGCCGGCCGTCAGCGCGAGCTTCAGCTTCGGCGCGGCGGCGATCCGCTCGGCGGTCAGATAGGCGGGCCAGAACGGCTGGGAGATCACGACCTCGGCGTCCGGCAGCTCGCGCTCGAACACGGAGTGGGGCCCGTCCTTGTCGGAGGTCACGACCAGCTCGTGGCCGGCGCCCTCCAGGAACTCGCGCAGCCCGAGCTCGCCCGAGACGCACCCCACCAGCTCGCCCGGCTTGAAGCCGAGTCCCTCGGGCGTCGGGGTGCTCTGACCGTCGAAGTAGCGCTCGATCTTCGGCACCCCGTCACGGGCGTAGGACGGCGGGTAGCCGTCGACAGGGTCGTCGTAGAGCACGCAAAGCACCTTCGCCATGGCCTGATCCTCTCTCGATGTTTGCCCGTCCGGCCCGTCGGGTCGCGGACGCGATCGGGTGATTATGCGCCGCGCCGGCGTGCGACGCGCCGCGCGGATGCCCGCTCGGACATAATCCCCTGACGATGAGAGCCATCCAGATCGTCGAGGAGTCAGGTCCCGACAGCGCGCTCGCGCTCGTCGATCTGCCCGAGCCCGAGCCGTCGCACATGCTGACGCCGGGGGCGGGCGTCGTGGTCGAGGTGCACGCCGCCGGCGTGTCCTTCCCGGAGCTGCTGCAGACGCGCGGCCAGTACCAGATGAAACCGCCGCTGCCATTCGTGCCGGGCAGCGAGGTGGGCGGCGTGGTCATCAGCGCCCCGGAGGGGGCGGCGGTCAAGCCCGGCGACCGCGTGGCGGCCTTCTGCGCGCTCGGCGGCTTCGCCGAGACGGCGGTGGCGCCCGAGTTCTTCACGTTCGCGCTGTCGCCCGAGCTGGATTTCGCCCAGGGGGCGGCGCTGATCCTCAACTACCACACCGCATACTTCGCGCTGCTGCTGCGCGGGCGCCTGGCGGCGGGCGAGACGGTGCTGGTGCATGGAGCCGCCGGCGGCGTGGGCACCGCCTGCCTGCAGGTCGCCAAGGGCCTTGGCGCGAAGACGATCGCGTTGGTCTCAAGCGTTGCCAAGCGCGCGGTCGCCGAAGAGGCGGGCGCCGATCAGACGCTGCTGCTGGGCGACGGCTGGAAGGACGAGGTGCTCGAGCGCTCGGGGGGCGGCGTGGAGATGGTGCTCGACCCGGTGGGCGGGGACCGCTTCACCGACAGCCTGCGCTCGCTGCGCGAGGGCGGGCGCCTGGTCGTCGTGGGCTTCACCGGCGGCTCGATCCCCGAGGTGCGCGTCAACCGGCTGCTGTTGAAGAACACCGAGGTGATCGGGGCTGGCTGGGGCGCCTACGTGATGGGCAAGCCGCAGCTCAACCGCGAGATCGGCGCTGCGGTCAACGGGATGGTCGACGCCGGCTTCATAAGGCCGATCGTCGGCGAGCGCTTCCCGCTGGAGCGTGCGGCGGATGCCCTGAAGACGCTCGACGAGCGCCGCGCGACCGGCAAGGTCGTGCTCGACGTGCGCGCCGCCTGAGGCTAGCCCCACCTTCGGCCGGGGGGCCGCCTCCCCGCGGTCGGTGGCCGGCCGCATCGACAAGCCAGGGCGTGCAGTTCACGATCGGTGGCGCATGAGCGTCGCCGCAGGACCGGTTGCCGGATCACACCCCGCAGAGGACGGGGAGGAGGTTGGCCAGCACGGGCCGCTGCTCGCGCCTGCGGGCGCGGAGTTGCGCGATGGGCCGACGCCGGAGGAGATCCAGGAGCCCGTTCTCGAGAACCTCGATCGCGCGGTCACCGGCCTGATCACCGTCGTGCCGCCGCTACTGCTGCTGCTCGCCGCTTGGCAGATGTGGAATCACGAGCTGCGTCTGCGCGACGTCGCGATCTTCCTGATCATGTACGTGCCGGTCGGCCTGGGCGTGACCGTCGGCTTTCACCGGTTGCTGACGCACCGCAGCTTCAAGACCTCGCCGGTGCTGCGCGGGGCGCTGGCGGTGCTGGGCACGATGTCCGTCGAGGGGCCGGTGATCTCGTGGGTGGCCGATCACCGCAAGCACCACGCCTACTCCGACCGCTTCGGCGATCCGCACAGCCCGCACGTCGATCGCGGCGGCGGCACGCGGGGTGCGCTGCGCGGCCTCGCCCACGCGCACGTGGGCTGGCTGTTCGACCACACCCAGCGGGGGTCGCGCGAGCGTTTCGCCCCCGACCTGCTGGCCGATCCGGTCGTCTCCTTCATCGACAGGACGTTCCTGCTGTGGTCGTTGCTCGGCCTCGCGATCCCCTTCGGCCTGGGCATGCTCATCGGCGGCACCGTGTCGGCGGGGCTCGAGGGGATGCTGTGGGGCGGGGCGGTGCGCATCCTCGTGCTGCATCACGTGACCTACTCGATCAACTCGCTGTGTCACTTCTTCGGCCGGCGGCGGTTCGCCACCGAGGACCATTCGCGCAATCTGCTGTGGCTGGCGCCGTTCTCACTCGGGGAGGCATGGCACAACAACCACCACGCCTTTCCCACCTCGGCGTTCCACGGCATGGGTCGCCGCGAGCTCGACATCTCAGGGCTGGTGATCGCGAGCCTGGAGCGGGTCGGCCTGGTGTGGGACGTGCAGCGGGTCGGCGCGAGCCGGCAGGCGGCCAAGGCGCTCTGAGCGCGGGCCGCAATCCGGTGCTGGGTTGCGCTCGCACGTGAGAACAACCTCAGATAGTCAAGGCGCGATTGGTTAGGCCGATGAAGTCGAGCACAATCCATCGACGAAGGGATAGTCATGAGCATCGGCCCAATCGGGGGTGTGAGCCCCGCGCAGAGTCACGTTGTCTCGGGCAACGTCAACAAGCCAGAGTCCAATGAGGTGCCAGGTGCGCCGGATCATGACGGGGACTCGGACGACGGGGTTGCAAAGGCCGCGGCGTCAAAGGCCTCCAGTGCCGCAACGCCTGGACGTGTGAACGTAACAGCGTAAGCGGCGACCGGCGGCCGTCACTGCGACGGTCGCCGGTACGCTCGGCGATGCCAGGCAGGTGAGAGGGCTCTCACTATTTCCGCAAGTTGCCGTGTCACGCTCGCGACATGAGAAACCTCTGCGCAAATACATAGCGCGAGCTTAACTGCCCGGGGGAGAATGAGTGATCTTCACCACCTCCAAGAACTGGGACGCGCACGTCCCAGATGCTGAGCTGATCGCGCGTAGTGTCGGGTTTCGTGATCTGCGCGACCGTATCGTTGAGCTCGCCGAGCCGCAGGCCGGGCACACGGTTGTAGACGTCGGTGCGGGCACAGGCCTGCTGACCTTGACGTTTGCCGAGCTCACGGCCCGGGTTTGGGCAGTCGACAGCTCGCCGGCGATGAACGAGTATCTACGCGCCAAGGCCGCCAGCGCGGATCTCGACAACGTCGAACCGGTGCTCGCGTCCGCCGTCAGCCTTCCTCTGGTCGACGACCTTGCCGATCTCGTGGTCTCGAACTACTGCCTGCACGAGCTGCGTCATGCCGATAAGTATCGTGCCCTCGCCGAGGCCAGGCGTGTCCTCAGGCCCGGCGGTCGCCTCGTGATCGGCGACATGATGTTCTCGTTCAACCCGATGCAATCGCGCGACCGTCGTGTGGTGAGCGCCAAGCTGCGAGCGATCGCAAGTCGAGGGCTTCCGGGGGTGTGGCGCTTGTCGAAGAACGCCGCCCGGCTCGTGAGCGGACGCGGTGAGCATCCGGCCAACGCCGTCTGGTGGCGGGAGGCGTTGTCGCGAGTTGGCTTTGATCACGTGAAGCTCGAGATGCTGGCTCACGAGGGCGGTATCGTGCTGGCTGACGCACCGGTCGCGAGCAGGCGACTGTCAGGGTTCGGCGAGCATCGAGGCGACGCCCGGGACGCTGCCTAGCGAGGTGAGTCGCGCCAGCGCGGCCGGCATGTGCTTGAGGTAGCCGTCGAGAAATGCGATCGTCACGCGCTCGACGATCGATAGCTGCGGCTCCTGGTCGGAGTACGGCGGCAGGTGTTCGGCTCCGATCAGACTGAGCAGGTACTTCGGCCGATCTGCTGCGTCGAAGAATCCGTTGGTGGCGCTCGGAGGATTGACGGTGTCGGCTGTTCCCTGTGCGGCCAGCAGGGGTGGGCCTCCCGGTTGAAACGTGAATCCACCGGTGCCCGGCATCTCGGCCCCCGACAAGATCACGGCGGCACGCACGCGTGGGTCGCGAAACTCACGGTCATAGGCGACCGCAAGCGCCGTGTCGCCCCCGTCGGACTGCCCGGCGACGGCGATCTGGGCAGGGTTCAGGAGGCCGGCAAACGGCCCCGAGCTCGCGCTGCTGGCGGCGAGCAGGCGGGAGATCACGAAGCGCATGTCGGCGGGCTGGTTGCTCAAGTCCGACTCATCTGGCCCGCCGGGTGCGCCGGCGTTCTCCAACGGGAACACGGGTGCGGCGACGACGAACCCGGCGCGTGTCCAGCTCTGCAACAGGCGTGCGTACAGGGCCGGGGTGACGGCGAAGCCGTGACCGAAGACGACGAGCGGAAATGGGCCGTCGGCGCGCGCGGCGGGCGCGTCCAGCAGATCCGTCCGGCCAGGCGAGCCCACAGCTGGGTAGCGGACCTCCGTGAGCAGCGGTCGTGGCTCGCTCGTTCCGTTCGGAAGCGTGATCGTGCGGCTCGTGTCGACGAGCGCCAGCAGACGTAGTCCAACCGCGAACGATGAGGGCGCCGGCCTGGCATTCGATCTCTTGGCAGACCCCGCGTTTGGACTCGTGGTCGTGCCGGCGGTGCCGTGCGAGCGCGAGGCGTGTCCCCCCGTTGCCTGGGTGAGGCTCAGCGCGACAGCCGCGAGCGCGAGCGCGAGGAGCCCAAATGCCAGCAGACGCTGGCGTCGAATGGTCCGCCTGCGTCTGGCGCGCTCGCGCTCGCGCGTTCCGCGGCCGGGGGCTGCGTCGCGAGCGAGAGTTGACGAGTCATCGGGTGTGTGTGCCACCAGAGCCTCTGAACGGCGCTTCAGCAGGTTCCCGAATAGGCTGAGCGGCCGGGCCCGGCCGCCGGTTGGTCGACCCTGCCGGAATCGGTCGAGCGTAGGATCGCGCCCAGGTGAACCACGTACCACACGCCTCGCCAGGAGATCATCGACGCGATTCCGAAAGAGCGGACGTGGCTGTCAACTCTGTAGACGATGCGTGCGTTTGGCATCTCGTAGTAGCCGATGCTGTTGTCACAGACGCCCGGTTCGATCCAGTGCCCGTAGCCGGAGGGCACGTCGACCCTGATGAGCTTCGCGCTCGCGGCGGCGCGGCCGAGCAGCGCGTGTGCCGCGCCGATGTCCAGACCGAAGTCATGAACGAGTCGGTCGCTCCAATCAGAGCTCGCAGATGCGATCGCCTTCAACTGCACGTAGGCGCCCTTCGGGAAGAACGCGGGCAGTGCCTGGGCGACCGAGTCGTGCGCGATGCCAGCCCATAGCGCAGCCATCAACGACTTGAGCTGGGCGCTCGTCCCAGAGGGGTAGGCGCGAGTCTGGGGAAGCGAGCCGGGCGAGCGGGTCGCGGCGCGCACAAGCGCGATCGGCTGTGGTCGAGGTGCTGCTCGCATCACGACCCCCGTGAATCGGCGCAGGCCGGGCTGGCCGGGTACGGGCGTGCTGTGGGCATAGGCCCAGATCTGGTTGTGTGGGCAGTCGCGCCCGCTGTGGCACGGGTGTGGCGCAACAAGGTAGAACCGCACGCGATCCGCAGCCACGTCAGCCTGCAGGGCCTTCGTCCGCGTCAGCGGTCCGTCGATGCTGTTGAGGGCGAGCACGGGAAGGCCATCGCGCGCCACCAGGCCGGTGACGTCGTTGATGTTCGCCCCAGCGACCTCGTAACGAGCGCCGCCTCGATGTGCGCGCAGATACCGGCTCAGCGCGGGGGTGCTGAAGTCGGTCAGCAGTGAGTCCGTGCGCGCGCGGCGGATCTCGAAGGCGTCCTTGCTCAGTGACGCCGCCAACACGGCGAGC
This sequence comes from uncultured Solirubrobacteraceae bacterium, assembly GCA_963735705.1. GTDB lineage: Bacteria > Actinomycetota > Thermoleophilia > Solirubrobacterales > Solirubrobacteraceae > Palsa-744. The sequence continues at coordinate 300,398 of CAVTLZ010000004.1, read as the reverse complement.
CCGACACACACGAGCACGGTGCGGAGCCCCACGTTCCCATTATGTGCGCGGCGTTCATCGGGTCCGGAGGCAGCGCGAGCGCCCAGGCCGTTGTGCCACAGCGTCGCCAGCGACAACCCGAGCACCGCGCAGACGGCCGGCGCGAACGCCTCCAGGTATCGGACCTGCAGGCGTTCCATCGCGCTGAAGGCGACCAGCCCGGTGACGAACCACACCACTATTCCCGCGGCCAGCCGTCCCGGCGGGCCGCGAAGCGCCATCCGCAGTCGCTGACGGCCCTGTGCGAGCAGCACACCCAGTGCGAGCAGTCCCAGCAGCGAGGTGGTCAGCAGCGCGACTCCGATCAGGGTCCAGTACTGGGCGGGGCCGGCGCTCAGCAGACGTAGCGGACCGGCGCCGCCACCGCCTGTCCCGGTCGCGCCGTGACTGGAGAGTCGATTCAGGCCGTCGTACACGAGCGTCACGTGCCAGATGCTCCCGTTTGCGGAGCCGATCGGAAACGGCCGCCCGCTCGCGGGTGTCAGCGAGGCGATCGCCGTCCACGACAGCGCCACCGCGAGAAACGTCGCAGCGGTAACCAGCACGACGCGTATGCGACTCCCCGGTGGGGCGGCCCACAGCCACAGCAGTGACAGCGCTGGCAGCACGATCAGCATCTCGGCGAGCTTGACGTTGAAGGCCACCCCCATCATCGCGGCCGCGAGCACCGACCAGCGCATGCGCCCGCTGTCCAGCGCGCGCCAGGTGAGCCATAGCGCGGCGACCTCCAGGGCCGCGAGCACGGAGTCCATCGTGTCGCTGCGGGCGGTCAGCACCGATACCGGCAGGACCGCGAGGGCGAGCGCTGCCGCGAGTGCGGCGGTCAGGCCGAACGGCCGTCGCAGGGCTCCGAACAGCAACCCGCAGGCGGCCGCGCCGCCAAGCGCCTCCGGGAGGTGGAGCGCGACAAGGTCGAAGCCCAGAACACGGGTGCTCGCCACCTGCAGCCAGAGGTCCACCGGCGGCTTGTCGACGGAGACCGTCCCGCTGGGCTCGAGCGCGCCGAAGAAGAAGTCGTGCCAGGAGGTGCCCATGCTCCGCACCGCGGCGTCGTAGAACACGTTGCCGGGCACGTCGAAGATCTTCCATAGGCGTAGCGCCGACGCGAGAAGCAGGATCAGGATCGGCGCCAAGCACACCGCCCAACGGACGCCGGAGTGAGATTGTGGTCGGACCTCACACTGCCCGCTGGCCAGCTCGGCGCTGGCGCTCACGCTTCTGGGACTCCCGCGACAGACAAGCTGGGAGCCTCGAGGGCACAGCTAAATCGTGGGTCAGCTGGCGATGAGAAACCGCTTAGCGCACGACGGTTGTCAAGCACCACGCGACCATACGCCTCGTCACGGACGCCGAGCCTGTCCGTGAGAGATGTCTCACCGGTGACTTAGCTGGGATTGTGCGCCGAGGAAGATACTGACCGCGTGGCCGGTATTCATCACACGTATGCTGGCCAGCACTCGACCAGCCAGGGTGAGCGCCTGTCGGCGGAGCTATCTGCCCTGGCTATCAACCACTCGCGGTGTACTCGCGCTCGGCAGATGGGGCGAGCTCTCGCCGGACTCGATCCGGGCCATCGCGAATGTGAACAGCACCAGCAGGATCGCGAGTGACATCACCGTGAGCGGGAACGCGCCCAGCAGGGGATGGCCTGTCCGAGGCTGTGACCGGGGCGGAGACTGCGGTGATGTGAGTGCATGTGCCATGGCTGTTGACGGGTCTTGGTCAGCCCATGGTGGACGAGATTGCTGTGTTAACGCTAACGCCCGGCCAAAGCGCAGATAAGGAAGCACAGATGGGGTCTTCACCCCATTCCGAAGCGGTGTTGCGCATGCGAGCCTGCAGTGCATGGAACGACCACAAAGGAGAAGCAATGCTGACCGTAACACGAGCAGTTGCGCCCGACAGTCGCGATCGCGACTCCGTCCCGGCTCCACAGCGTCGCCAGATCCGTGTGATGGTTGTGGACGATCATCCAGTCGTGCGGCTGGGAGTGGTCCAGCTCCTGGAGGGGCAACGCGACTTCAGCGTCGAGGTCGTGTGCATCGATGCAGAGGGCGCCGTGGCCGAGGCCGAGCTCCACGGCATCGACGTCGCAATAGTGGACTACCACCTCGGTGGACGCAATGGCCTGTGGGCCTGCCGGCGGCTGAAGCAGTTGGCAGAGGCTCCCCGCGTGATCGTCTACTCGGCGTTTGCCAACGACCATCTCGCGACGTGCTGCGCTGTCGCGGGGGCCGATGGCGTGCTCAACAAGGGAGGGCTCGGCTCGGAGCTCTGTGACGCCGTCCGCTCTGTCGACCATGGCCGGCGCTTGCTTCCGAAGCCATCTCAGCCGATCCTCGACATGCTGCGCCGCAGGCTGGATGACACCGAGCAAACGATCTTCGGGATGCTGATGGCCGGCATACCGCGCGTCGCGATCAGCCAGACGCTCGACATGTCCGCAAGCGAGCTGTCGTGCCTCGAGGGCGCGATGCTGCGCAAGATCGAGGTGTTGCCCGGCGAGGTTTCGAGTGTGCAGTCCTACCTGTGTCTGGAACGCTGCTAGGGCATGCTCGCCACCGCGCGCAAGGATGCAACCCCGCTTTCCTTCGTCGAGGATCGTGCCGGCGGCAAGGCTGAGCGCAAACGCTATCGCTCGTTGGGCCAACGGCTTGTTGTGAGCAACGCTCTGCTGCTGGTCGCAGCATGCCTGCTTACGGCCCTGATTCTCGCGCCACGGAAGTTCGCCGCCCCCGAGCTGGACGAGGCTGCCATTCTGGTGGTGACGCTTGTATTGGTCACAGTCATAAACGTCGTCGCGGTACGCCGATTCCTGGCGCCGCTGCAAGCGTTGACCGCGCTGGCTCGCCGGGTCGACCTCAGCAAGCCCGGGCTGCGGATCCCCGACGTGCGAGCGACCTCTGAGGCCGGGGAGCTTGCGGTGACGTTCAACGAGATGCTCGCGCGGCTGGAACTGGAGCGACGCGACGCGGCCCGTCGCATCGTCGACGCGCACGAGTCGGAGCGGCTGCGAATCGCCCAGGAACTGCACGACGAGGTTGGTCAGACGTTGACCGCTGTGCTGCTCCAACTGAGTCGACTGCAGGAGCGTCTACCGGCTGATCTGAGGGGGGAGCTCGATGAAGCACAGGAAGCGGCTCGCACGAGCCTCGAGGACGTCAGGCGTATCGCGACCGAGCTTCGGCCCGAGGCGCTCCGGGACCTCGGGCTTGCCAGCGCGCTGGCGGCACTGAGCGATGGATTCGGCCGGCGGGCGGGTTTGCGCGTCGACCGCCAGATTCAGATGCCGATGCCGCAGCTCAGCAGCGAAACGGAGCTTGCCGTGTACCGCATCGCCCAGGAGGCGTTGACCAACGTTGCGCGCCACGCTGGCTCAGACACGGCGACGCTGACGGTGCAAGCCGGCGCTGGTCAGCTCACGCTCACCGTGCGAGACCACGGCCACGGTCTGCCGAACGGGTGCGCAACGGACGGAAACGGTGTGCGCGGGATGCAGGAGCGAGCGGGACTTGTCGGCGCCAACCTCAGGATCCAAACGCCGGCGGATGGTCCGGGAACCGAGCTGCGTCTCGAGCTCCCGCTGAATGGTGCTTCGTGCCACGACTGAAGACAAGGATCCTGCTTGCCGATGACCACGCTCTGGTGAGACGTGGCCTGCGCCTCATCCTCGACGCCCAGCCCGACCTGGAGGTGATCGCCGAGGCCAGCGATGGCGCCGAGGCCGTCAAGCTCGCGCTGAGCAACGACATCGACTTGGCGATCCTCGACATCTCGATGCCCCGGATGACCGGATTGCAGGCGACGAGGGAGCTCCAGCAACGCTGCCCGGGCCTGCGCGTTCTGATCCTCTCGATGCACGAGAGCGAGCAGTATCTGTATGAGGCGCTCAGAGCGGGAGCATCGGGATATGTCGTCAAGCGGGCTGCGGATCGCGACCTCGTGGAGGCCTGTCGAGCGACGATCCGAGGCGAGCCGTTTCTATACCCCGGCGCCGTGACGGCGCTGATCGACGACTACCTGCGGCGTGCGCGCAACGGCGAGACCCCGCGCGATCCACTCACTCCTCGGGAGACAGAAGTCGTCAAGCTCGTAGCAGAGAGCTATACCAATCGACAAATCGCAGAGGCGTTGGTGATCAGCGAGAAGACGGTCGATCGTCATCGCGCGAACATTCTCGAGAAGCTCGGCATGCGCGACCGCGTCGAGCTCACCCGCTATGCGATCCGCAACGGCCTCGTCGAAGCGTAGACGCGCCGCCGAGACCGGCTGATGGCATCTCTAGAGCGTGGAGCCTGCCACTTCGCTCTTCACGGCCGAGATATCGAGCGCGATCTTCACCTTGTTGCCGAGGAGCGCTCCGCCGGTCTCGAGCGCCTGGTTCCAGGTGAGACCGAAATCCTTGCGGTTGAGCTCCCCGCGCAGCTCGAGCTCGACCCTCTCCACGCCGCTGGGCTCGCGTGTCGTGCCGCCGAGTTGCGCATCGAGCTCGATCTCGCGTGTGATGCCGCGCATTGTCAGCTCGCCCACGATATGCAGCCGTCCGTCGCTGGGACGCTCGATTCGAGTCGAGTTGAAGCTGATCTCCGGATAGCGCTCGACATCGAAGAAATCGGGGGAGCTCCGCAGGTGCTCGTCGCGCACGTACTCGTTCGTGTCGACGGATGCTGCCTTGACGACTCCCGCCGCTCGTGGACCGCTCGACCCTGTTTCGAGTGTGCCGCCGAACTCGCTGAAGCGACCGTTGACCTTCGCGAGCATCATGTGCTTGACGGTGAACGCGACGCTCGAGCGCGGCGCATCGACTGACCATTGGCCTGGGGGAATGACGCTCGCGCGCCCCGCCCTGTCTTCCACGGACATGTAGAGAACCTCCCTGATCGGGGTGATGATGCGCGACAGGCAGGCTCGCCGATGCGCCGCGCCGGCGCATCAGTAGACGGCCCCGTAGCTGGTCAGCGATTCTCCGCATGCTTGCTGGCGGACACGAACTGCGCGAGGCCGACCACCTGCTGCTCGATGCCGGTCAGGCCGCGATCGCGCAGCGCTCGCGTCAGCTCGTCGCGGGCGAAGATCCGCACGCCGCTCAGGCTCTGCACGACCGCGTTGGTGGCGCCGGCGGGCAGTGGGCCGCGGTTGCAGCTCGACAGCAGCGCCACTCGACCGCCCGGCGCAAGGACGCGTGCGATCTCGTCGAGTGCTCGCATCGGCTCCTGGATCAGGTACAGCGCGGCGAAGCAGCAGATCGCATCGAAGCTGCCGTCGCGAAAGGGCAGCGAGCAGGCGTCGCCGCGCACGTAGGCGAGGTTGGCGCTCTCGAACGTGCGCACGGCGACGGCGAGCATCGTCTTCGAGGCATCGATTCCCACCACCAGGCCCTCGCCCGCGGCGCGAGCGAAGCCACGAGTGAAGTTGCCCGGGCCGCAGGCGACGTCCAGCACACGGTCGTTGGGCGACAGGTCCAGCATGTTCAGGGCCATGCGGCGCTCCTCGCGCATTCCAGGACCAGCCGCCCCCATCAGCAGACGTCCACCGAGCGGGCGCCACAGGCGCTCATAGATCAGTGCCAGCGCGCTGCTCAGCATCAGCCGTTGCCCGGGATGCGCTCCAGTGGGATCCTGCTCGCCGAGCAGATCGAGGTAGCCGTCCTCGACGCGCGCCACCGCGGGTCGACGAGCCGGCTCGAACAGCGCCAGCGTCTGCTCGATCGCGGGCACGAGCGGGGCGGGGGTGGATCTCATTGAGCGCAAGCCATCGCGACCACCCGATCCTCGCATACCGCCCATTCGCGCGGGCGCGGGCGAGCCTGGTGCGTAGCTTGAGCACGCCAGGTCCGCACTCTCTACGGATGGCGCCATCGGTGGGCCGGCCTATGGTCTGAGCCGAGAGGAGCTCGTCCGAGAGGAGTCCATGCAGCGCCTCAGCCCCCAAGACGCCGCGTTCCTGCATCTCGAGGACGCGGTCAGTCATATGAACATCGGCGCGGTGGCGATCCTCGAGGGGCCGGCACCGGGATATGAGGCGCTCGTGCGGATGATCAGAGCGCACCTGCGGAGCGTCCCGCGGTATCGACAGCGGGTCCATTTCGTGCCGATCGCGCTCGGGCGGCCGGTGTGGGTGGACGATCCGCACTTCAACCTCGGCTACCACCTGCGCCACACCGCGCTCCCGCGGCCAGGCGGCGATCGGGAGCTGCGCGACCTGGTCGGCCGTGTCATGTCCCAGCAGCTCGACCGTGACAAGCCCCTGTGGGAGATGTGGATCGTCGAGGGGCTCGGCGAGGGCCGCTGGGCGGTGATCACCAAGGTGCATCACTGCATGGTCGACGGCGTCTCGGGGATGGAGCTCCTGAGCGTGATCCTCGACACCGAGCGCGACCCCGAGCTGCTGCCATCCGACGATTGGCGCCCGGAGCGCCAGCCCGCCGGGGTGGAGCTGGCAATCGAGGCGCTCGTCCGGCGCGCCGTCAGCCCATACGAGCAGCTGCGCGCCGTGCGCTTTGCGGCGGGCTCGCCGGCCCGGGTGGCCGGGACCGCCATCGCGACCGCGCGCGGGCTGCGAGCGATCGCCGGCGTGGTTGCGCCGCCGCCGCCATCGTCGCTCAACGGAGCGATCGGCCCCCACCGCCGCTGGGCGTGGGCGCGGTCGCAGCTCGCAGACGTCAGGCGCGTCCGCGGCGCGTTCGGCGGCACCGTCAACGACGTCGTCCTGACCGTCGTCGCGGGCGGCTTCCGCGCGCTGCTCGCCGCGCGCGGCGAGTCGACGCAGCGCGACGTGCGCACGCTCGTGCCGGTGTCCGTGCGCTCCAGCGAGGAGCGCGGCGAATACAACAACCGCGTATCCGCGATCTTCGCCAACCTGCCGGTGGGGATCGAGGATCCGGTGCAGCGGCTCGCGGCGATGCGGGCGCAGATGGAGCACCTCAAGAGCTCGGGCGAAGCCGTTGCCGGCGACGTCCTCGTGGGCCTCAGCGGGTTCGCGCCCGCGATGCTGCTCGCGCTCGGGCTGCGCGCCGCCACCCGTATGCCGCAGCACAGCGTCAACACGGTGACCACCAACGTACCCGGCCCGCAGCGGCCGCTGTACGCGGCCGGGCGCCGGATGCTCGAGTGCTTTCCCTACGTTCCGATCGCGGGGCACGTCCGCATCGGCGTGGCCATCTTCTCCTACGACGGCGGGCTGACCTTCGGTGTCACCGGCGACTACGACGAGGCGGCTGACATCGATGTGCTGTGCGAGGGAATCGAGCAATCCATGCGCGAGCTGTTGGCGGCGGCGGAGCGCGACGCGCGTGCAGACGGGGTCGATGTGCCCCGCGCCCGCCGCGTCGCCCGTCGCGGCGGGCGCGCCGGGCGCCTTGCAGCGGACGACTACGCGTCGGCGGGAAGCGCCTGACTCGGTGCCAGTCGCTCCCCGCCGTGTGGCTACTTCTTGTCGTCTGATCCGGTCAGCGTCTTGCCTGCGCTGTCCACGACCTTGCGCAGAAACTCGTACTGCGTGTGAACCAGCCGCTGGGCCATCTCCAGGGCGGAGTCGGTGATCTCCTCCCTCCTGGACGGGCCCTCTCCGCGCGGCGGCAGTGCCTTGTCTACCGTCTCGACAAACTTGCGTACCGCGTCGATCGCCGTCTTTGCGCCCTCGTCAAGCGATTTGAGCACGTCCTCTGACAGCTCGGCCGTCCGATCGACGGCCTTGCTGGCATCACGCCCACGATGGGACGGACGGCGCGGGGTGGCCGCCGCTTTCGGGGCCGCTTTCTTCTTCGCCGGCGGGCGGCGCTGGATCTTCGTCTCGGGCATCAGCTTCACCACCTTCCTGGGGACATTCGTCCCGTCACATAGCTTTGCGAAATTGGGGCCGAAGCCGATCGGCTTGAGATCCACTCCGGAGTTCCACTTGTTGGCTGGGACGCTATGCCAGCTCGATGGCCGTGCCATCCGGAGAAACCCCTACACGGGCGCGGGCGGACTACTTCCGGTCTTGCAGGATCGGCGCGAGGTCCGACGCGTCGGCGGGATCATCGAGCTGTTCCCGCCGCAGCCGATCCTCGAGGACGGGGGATTTGACCACGTCTTCGGGTTGAACTTCATGCTGCCACCGCGCTTCGAGGCGCAGGACATCACCGGCTGGGGCGAGCGCCGCTGGGGGATCCTGCAGGCCAGCCGCCAGTTGCAGCAGGGCTACCACCTCGAAATGGCAAGGCGGGCGCGGCGCGAGCTCGGCGAGCGCTTCACGCTGATCGACCCCTCGCTGCTGCGCGGCGTCTCCTTCTACGACCTGTTCATCGACCGCCTCCAGTGGCCCGCGCTGATCCGCCAGGGCCACACCGCGGCGACGCGCGCGCTGGACGCTTTGCGTCCCCATGAGCGGGTCCGCTCTGCTCGGTAAAATCGACGATTCGTGAAATCGCCGCCGCGCTCGCTCAAGACGCTGACCGGCCGCTACGATCGCACCGCTTTCGAGCCGCAGGGCGGCCGGGCGCGCGTCCGTCTCGAGGTTCTCGGGAGCGACGCGTGGGACGCCGTGATCGATGGCGAGCAGGCGCGGCTCGTGTCGGCCGAGGGCAACGCCGACGCGACGCTCGCCGCGGATGCGCGGACGTGGGCGCTGATCGCCGAGGAGGTCCGCGGGGGAATGGAGGCCTACCGCTCGGGGCGCCTGACGGTACGTCGCAACCTGCACCTGGGCGTTGGCTTCCTGGCGGCGACGAGCGGTCAGACCGGTTCTCGACGCCTGCGGTTTCGGACGGTGGCGACCCGCCGTGGGCGGCTGTCGAGCCTCGAAGCGGGGAGCGGTCCGCCGCTGGTGGCCGTACACGGGCTGGGCGCCACCAAGGGATCGTTCCTGCCCACCGTGGCCGCACTGAGCGCCCGCCACCGCGTGATCGCGCTCGACCTTCCCGGGTTCGGCGACTCGGATAAGCCGATCGGCGCAAGCTATGACGCCCGCTTCTTCGCTCGTGCGGTCATCGCGCTGGCCGACGCGCTCGAGCTCGACCGGATTCACCTGATCGGCAACAGCCTCGGCGGGCGCGTCGCGCTGGAGGTCGGGCTCCTGCATCCCGACAGGGTCGACCGCCTCGTCCTGCTCTGTCCCTCGCTTGCATGGCGACGGGAGCGTCCGTGGGCGCCGCTGGTCAGGCTCACGCGCCCGGAGCTCGGACTGGTTCAGATCGCCCCGCGGCGGCTCGTCGAGGCGATCGTGCACCGCCTCATCCCGGGTGCCGACGAAGGCTGGACCGCAGCCGGCGTCGACGAGTTCCTGCGCGCATACCTGACGCCGGCAGGCAGGGCGGCGTTCTACGCCGCCGCGCGCCACATATACCTGGAGGAGCCCCACGGCGATGAGGGCTTCTGGTCGCGGCTGCGCGGGCTGGCGCCGGACGCGCTGTTCGTGTGGGGCCGGCGCGACAGGCTCGTGCCGATCGCGTTCGAGCGGCACGTCGCCGACGCGCTGCCCCGCGCTCGCCACCTGGAGCTCGACTGCGGCCACGTGCCCCAGATCGAGCTCCCGCGCCAAACCCATGCCGCGGTCGGCGAGTTCCTGGGCGAGACCGCGACGGCGGCCACCAGTGCTGCTGGCGGCCGCTAGCGAGACGCACTCGACCTCCCCGGATCCGCTGCCCGGGGAGGTCTGGGAGCTCCTCTATCTATGTGGCCGCTCAGCCGGCCGCGCCCGTAACCGGCGCGTGCGGCACTCGCTGCGACGTCGAGCGCCGGCCCTCCGCCGCGAAGCTCAGCCACCAGTTGAGCACCGGTAGCAGGAACAGGATGGCGCCGAAGACGATCAGGAGGATTCCGGCGAGAATCGCGATGCTGCCGATCTGCGCCCAGCCCCAAGCGTTCAACAGCAGGCCCTTGAGGGTCTCGCCCATGAACAGGGTCGTGCGCTCGCCGGCGAGCTTTTCGTTCTTCATGCCGCCGGCGATCCATTCGTCGCTCACCTGGGAGTAGGTCTTGCCGCCGGCGATCTTGTTCATGTCGACGCCGATCTGGTCTTCTGCGTACGCCTTCGCCTGGGTGCCGGTGAGCACCTGCTGGCCTTCGTACTTCTTCAGGTTGGGGTACTCGGCGGGCTTCGGGAAGGTGATCTTCTGCGGGCCGAGCTGGTTGTGCACCACTTCGTGGTCATAGCTGCCGCCGACGATCGAGACGATCCCGAGCACGATCAGGCCCGCTGCCGCGCCGGCGGCGATCGGCGTGAGACTGGTTATTTTGCTCAGAAATGTTCGCATGATGCCTCCTGTGTGTGAGTTCCCTTATCGATGCATAGCGTCGCCTTCCTGGCGCGGCGGGACATCCGCTTCCCGCCGTAGGACGGCCGCGGGAAAACCCTGACGCCGATCCGCGACCGGGCGAGTGAACAGCGGCCGTGCGGCCCGGTCCGGGCGAAGCCGTGAGACGATTCGGCGATGACACAGCGCGCACGTCTCGCGATGGACCTGCCGGTGGCTCACGGCGCGATCCCGCGGCGATGGATGCCGGCGCTCGCGGCGGGGCTGTCGCTCGGCGAGTACGTGCGCTCGCTGGTGCGCCGTCTCGCGTTCCTGAGCGCGGTCCTCGTCGCGGCGATCTGGGCGATCGGCGGGCGCGGCTACTTCTGGCCGGCGTGGGCGTGGCTCGGCCTCGGCGATCTCGTGCTGCTCGACTTCGCGGCGGGCTGGGCGTGGCGCCATCCTCCGGGTGCGGTCCGCCGGGTGGCGTGCGTGTGGGCGGTGGTCGGTGCGGCGGCGGTGATCCTGGTGTTCACGTGGCTGTTGACGTGGCTGATGGCGGGCGTGGAAACGTTCTGGCCAGCGTGGGCGCTGCTCGGCCTGGCGACGGCGGGCAGCGCGTATTCGCTGATCGCGCTGCACGACCGCGTGCTGGTGGCCCGCGGCCGGCGCGCGCTGCGCGCGAGGATCGACCTGCTGACCCGCACGCGCCGCCAGGCCGTGGACGCGCAGGCGGCGGAGCTGCGGCGGATCGAGCGCGACCTGCACGACGGCGCGCAGGCGCGACTGGTCGCGTTGACGCTGCAGCTGGGCCGCGCGGAGCTGCGCGTCCAGGACCAGCCGGAGATCCGCGGCCTGATCCTCGACGCTCAGCGCGAGGCGCACCACGCGATCGCCGAGCTGCGGGACCTCGCACGCGGCATCGTGCCGCCGTTGTTGGCCGACCGCGGGCTGGTGGCGGCGGTGGAGTCGCTCGCGGCCCGCTACGGCCTCGGCACCTCGATTCAGGTCGAGACCCACCGCGGCCTGGCGCCCGCGGTCGAGAGCGCCGCCTACTTCGTGATCGCGGAGGCGTTGACGAACACGGCCAAGCACGCCCATGCGCAGCGCAGCTGGGTGTTGTTGCGAGACGAGCACCGCGTGCTGGCGGTGGTGGTCGGCGACGACGGCGGCGGTGGAGCCGACCCCCAGGGGTCGGGGCTCGCCGGGCTGCGCGCCAGGGTGGAGGCGCTCGACGGCAGCCTGCGCGTCCACAGTCCCGAAGCCGCCGGCACGGTGCTCGAAGCGAGGCTCCCGTGCGGGTAGTGATCGCGGAGGATCTCGCGCTGCTGCGGGAGGGACTGGTGGCGCTGCTGCGCGAGAACGAGATCGAGGTCGTGGCCCAGGTGGAAGACGCCCCGTCGCTGCTACGCGCGATCGCGGGCCACGAACCCGATCTCGCGATCGTCGACGTGCGCCTGCCGCCGACCTACAGCGACGAGGGGCTGCTGGCGGCGATCGAGGCGCGCCGGCGACAGCCGGCGCTGGGGGTGCTCGTGCTCTCCCAGTACGTGGAGACGGCGTATGCGAGCGAGTTGATCGGCGAGGACACGGCCGGTATCGGGTACCTGCTGAAGGAGCGGGTCGGGGATGTGCGGGCGTTCCTCGACGCCCTGCGGCGGGTGGCGGCGGGAGGGACCGTGCTCGACCGCCAGGTCGTCGCCGAGCTGCTGGCGCCACGCGACGGCGCCAGGGAGGCGCTGTCGGGCCTGACGACGCGCGAGCGCGACGTGCTGGCGCTGATGGCGGAAGGGCGCTCGAACACGGCGATCGCGGAGAGCCTGGTCGTCACCTCCGGCGCGGTGGAGAAGCACATCACGAACATCTTCGCCAAGCTCGATCTCCCGGCCTGCGACGACAACCACAGGCGCGTGCTGGCCGTGCTGGCGTATCTGCGGGTGGCGAGCTGACCGTCGGGTCGTGGCGCCTGGCGCCGTCGCGACCCGACGTGCTACAAACCGGGGGTGGGCGATGGCAGCTGACCTACTGGCGCGGGTGCGCGCCGACATCGATGATCGATTGGCCGAGCTGCATCCGGCCGTGGAGGAGTACGAACAGCTGCTTGGCGCCGCTGGCGCGCTCGACGAGGAGATGCAGGCTGCGGCGCCCGCGGCCGGGCGGGCCGTCGTCGCCCGCGCGACTGCCAAACCCCGGTCGGCGGCCAAACCGCGCGCCGCGGTAAAGCCGCGCGCAGCCGCCAAACCGCGCGCGGCGGCGAAACCGCGCGCAGCCGCCAAACCAGGTGCGGCAGCGAAATCCCGGAAGCCGGCAAAACCGCGTCAGCCGCGTCAGCCGCGGATCGGCGCGGGCGAGCAGGCGATCGTGGCGGCGCTCGAGCACGGCTCGCATACGGTCGGCGAGCTGGGGGTCGTGACGGCGATGTCGGGCGCGCAGATCAGGGCGAGCGTGCGGCGCCTGCTGACGGCGGGGAAGATCGTGCGCGCCAGCCGCGAAGGCAGGGCTGCCTACGCGTTGTCGGACAGCGCGTAGGCGGCTGCGTCGGGCGCTCCGATGAACGGCGTGAGCGCGAAGTAGGTGAGCTGCGCGGCCGTGCCGGGGAGCTCGGCGATGCAGTCGCTCTCGATGTAGTGGTGCAGGATCTGCCAGATGCCGCCGGTGATCGCCTCGGCGGCGATCGCGGGCACGTGGGCGCCGCTGCGCGCGAGCCCGTAGCCGGGAGCGAGGTAGGAGGCGAACGCCTGCAGGGTGGAGTCGCGGATCTCGATCGCCTCGGGACATGTGGCGAAGGTGTCGACGAGGCTCAGGTGGGCGTGAGCGGGCTCGGAGGCGAGGTAGTCGATCAACGCATGCAGGCCCGCGCGCGCGGCACGCGGCCATTCGGGCTGCTGTGCTTGATACGCCTCGACCGCGACGGCCAGCGCCTGGTGCATGCCGACCTTCTGGGCTCCGAGGAACGCGTCGTGCTTGGAGGGGTAGATGCCGTAGAAGGTCTGGTGGGACACGTTGGCGCGGCGCGCGATCTCGGGGATCGTGAGGGCCGCGAGGCCTTTCTCGGCGACGATCGCGGCGGTGGCGTCGACGATCCGCTCGCGCTGGCTTTTGACGATGAACTGCCGGGGCAGCTCGCTGCGTCCGCTTGGCAGCCGGCCCTCGGCGCGCCGGGCGCGCTCGGAGTGCAGGGCGGGGGTCCCGTTCGTGGACTGCGAGCGCGTCGCCGGCGGCGCCTGCAGTCCCGCTGGCAGCTGAGCCGGATAGCAGGCGGCCCACGCCGTCAATTCGTCGGCAAGTTGGGGGAGCTCGCTCTCGCGACCGGCGCGCAGGCGCGCGGCGGTCACCTCGCGGATGCCTCCGAGGATCGCCTTGATGGTCAGGTCTCCGGCGTGCGCGCTCGGATCTTCGGAGTCCGCGCCGGTGGCTCGCTCGCCTGCGATCGCGGCTCGGCCGACGTGGATGCGCCGCTCGAGCTCGTCGAGCACGAGCCGGCGCCGTTCGAGGGCTTTGGTGCCTGCGCCGAAGGCGCCGAGCACGAGCATCGATGTCGCGTCCGGCTCGGCGGCCGCCAGCTCGGCCCACGCGCGCATCGCCGCCATCAGGCGCTGCTCGTGGGGACGGTCGGCGGCGTAGGCCTTGATGACGCTCCTGCCGGCTTTCCCGGCGACCGCGTCGTAGGTGCTGAGGAAGAGGTCTTCCTTGTCGTTGAAGAGGTTGTAGAAGGTCGGCTGGGAGACGTGCGCAAGCTTGGCGAGATCGACGATCCGCACGGCCGGATAGCCCTTCTCGGCGATGAGCTCGATCATCGCCTTGCGCAGACGCTCGCGCTGGTCGCGTTTGACGAGCTCGGGGTCGAGACCGTGCGTGCCCGTGGGCAGCGGTCGGTAGCGATCGGCCGCCGCGTCGCCCGCCACGGAAGCTCCGTTGCGCGCAGTCGATGATCGCCCGTCGTTCACCGGCGCAGGTTGTCTGGCATTGCGAGCCGCCATCAGGCTAAACCGTCCATTTGACTCGAGGTAAAGTCGAGATTATCAAACTGTGTGCACAGGTCAATCCCAAATATTGAGCCTAAAACATCGGGCCGTCTCAAAGGGTCAATCCAGCGGGATCCCTGGCTGGGAGCCAACAAATGGGCTCTAGGCGAACCAATTAGCCGGTGATCGTGCGGGAGGTTCCGAGCACTTCGCCGGCTGCGCCGAGCGCCTGCACCGCCACGTAGGCCTCGGCGACGGGCGCGACGATGGTCGTCTCGAAGCCGCTGCGCGCGGCGCTGGCGACGGGCGTGAGCTGCTGCGCGCTCGGCCCCGCGAGCACACGCCAGCTGGCGGTGCGAGTGTCGCCGTTCCAGCTGGCGTAGACGGTCACCTGGCCGCCCGAGGGCGCGGCGGCGATCGCGGGCGGTTCGCTGGGAGAGCCGCTCCAGGGGAAGCGGTAGCTGCGGTAGGACTGGTAGGAGCCGTGCCAGTGCGCGTCGTACAGCAGCTGGCCGCTCGCGCTGAATTCCGAGAAGTACGGATCGGCGCCCCAGCCGATGAACATGTCGCCGTCCGCCAGCGCCTGCAGGTTGCCCTGGCTGCCCGAGGACAGAGGTGGGGCGGGATGCTCGTATTCGGCGACGACCTTGTCGGTCTTCGCCTCAGGGTTGACCGCGAGGACCAGCCCGCGCGAGTGCGCGTGGACCTTCGGCACGCCGCCGTTGTCGAACACGCTGATCGTCCCGTTGGCGAGTGCGGTGGCGTCGTGCTGGTAGGCGGTGGCGGCGCCGGCGGTGAGCTTGACGGTCGAGTGCTTGCCCCCGATCCGGATCATCACCTGGCCGGTGAGCGTGTTCAGCTCATACAGCGTCGAGGTGTTGCGGGCGGAGATGAGCGTGATGCCGTTGGCCAGCTGGTCGATCGAGTTGAGGTGGAAGAAGTCGAACGGCCAGATCGTGTTGGTGCTCGTGGCGGAGCTGTAGGAGTCGCCGAGGCCGACGTGGTCGAGGCTGTCCCATTCCCGGCGCACGAGCCCCGTCTCGAGGTCGATTTCCTGGTAGATGCTGTCGGTGACGGCGCCGCCGCTCGGCCCGCCGAGGGACGAGAGGTTGCAGTCGATCGGGTCGAACACGGTCAGCAGCGCGGTCCCCTGCGGGGTGATGTCGAATTCGTGCAGGTCGGCCAGGTAGCCGTTGCCGGCGTGGACGCGGCCGATTTCCTGGTAGGCGCTGTTGTCGATGATCTCTTCTCCCTGGCCGAAGCCCTGCGGCGGGATGCGTCCCTGCCACCAGGTCAGCACGGGCTGGCCGTCGTATTGCTGCACCTGCAGGTTGGTGGATTCGGTTCCCTTGGGCAGCGGGTGGAACCAGACGAGGTTTCCCGATTCTTCGAAGATCATCGGGCCGCTCGCACCGGGGCCGCCGTAGGGAGCGGCGAACACGTCTCCGGGGGTGGCCTGCGGGGAGTGCTGCGTGACGACCAGCACCGGCGGCTGCAGTTCCGGGCGCGAGTGGAAGTGCTGCATCTCGCTGTAGTCGTGCGGCACGGCCGCGGCGGCGGCGTAGTCCACGGGGTCCTGATGCGCGACGACGAAGTGGTAGGCGAAGGGGTGCGTGACGGCGCCGACCTTGACGGTTCCGCGCACGGTCACGGTCTCGCCCGGGAGGAACCCGTGCGCGGGGACGAAGCTGGCGCCGTCGCCCTGCGAGTAGGCGAGCAGGCGCCCGGAGTGCGAGCCGGTCTGCGAGCCGCTCACGTGGACGGTCCCGATCGCGCCGGGCGGCGCGCCGAGCAGGCTGATCTGGGTCTGCGTGGAGGCGTCGTAGGAGTCCGGCAGCGGCGAGACCGCGAGCCCGGTCCCGGGGAGCACGGCGGAGCCGTTGAGCGTCGAAGGCGTGCAGCGCCCCGCGCTCGGCGCGCTGTATGCGGCCTGCTCGGCGTGGATGCGCCTGGAGGCCAGGGCGAGCGTGGTGGCGCTGGCGAGCACCACGAGCACGGCCCCCGCGGCCAGGAAGCTACGCAGGCGCATCATCGTGGCGGTCGAGCATCGGGTCTCCCTGTGCGGGTGGGCGCGGGTCGGTGGGCGGGCGTGAGGCGAGACGGTGCGGCGGGCGCAAATGCTAAGCGCTGGACACGTCGACGCACTTAGAAGTTGCGAAGCGTGGGCTAAGAACTTGCGAAGAGCCTCAGAACACGGGCGTCTCGGCGTAGTCGCCGAACACCTGCTGCAGCGACTGCACGATCTCGCCCTCGCTGGCGTGGGCGCGGGCGCAGACGAGCAGGGGCTCCATCAGGTTGCGATTCTCGTGGGCGGCGTCCTCGCGCAGCGCGGCGAGCGCCTGCTCGACGGCGGCCCCGTCGCGCCCGGCGCGCGCGGCCTGCAGCCGGCCGATCTGCTTGCGCTCGAGCGCGGGGTCGACGCGCAGCGTGGGGATCGGCTGCTCGTCGGTGGCGATGAAGCTGTTGACGCCGACGACGACGCGCTCGCCGGCGTCGATCTCCTGCTGCAGGGCGAAGGCGGCGTCGGCGATCTCGCGCTGGGGGTAGTTGAGCTTGGTGGCGGCGACCATGCCGCCGAGCTCGTCGATCTTGCGGAAGTACTCGTACGCGCGCAGCTCCATCTGGTCGGTGAGCGCCTCGATGAAGTACGAGCCGCCGAGGGGGTCGACGGTGTTGGTGACGCCGGTCTCGTGGGCGATCATCTGCTGCGTGCGAAGCGCGACGGTGACGGCCTCCTCGGTGGGCAGCGCGAGCGCCTCGTCGTAGGAGTTGGTGTGCAGCGACTGCGTGCCGCCGAGCACGGCGGCGAGCGCCTCGATGGCGGTGCGCACGATGTTGTTGAGCGGCTGCTGCGCGGTGAGCGAGACGCCGGCGGTCTGCGCGTGGAAGCGCATCTGCCAGGAGCGCGGGTTCTTGGCGCCGAACGTCTCGCGCATCTCGCGCGCCCAGATGCGTCGCGCGGCGCGGTACTTGGCGATCTCCTCGAAGAAGTCGATCTGCGCGTTGAAGAAGAACGACAGCCGCGGCGCGAAGTCGTCGACGTCGAGGCCGCGCTGCACCGCCTGCTCGACGTAGGTGAGGCCGTCCTTGAGCGTGAACGCGAGCTCCTGCTGGGCGGTGGAGCCGGCCTCGCGGATGTGGTAGCCGGAGATCGAGATCGGGTGCCAGCGGGGCATGCGCCGCGTGCACCACTCGATCATGTCGCCGCACAGGCGCATGGCGGGGTCGATCGGGAAGCACCACTCCTTCTGGGCGATGTACTCCTTGAGGATGTCCGCCTGGATCGTCCCGGACAGGCGCTCGGGGGGCGTGGGTCCGTGAGGCCCATCCTCGCCGGACTCGGCGGCGGCGACGTAGAAGGCGAGCATGATCGCGGCGGGGGCGTTGATGGTCATCGACACGGACACCTCGCCGAGGTCGATGCCGGAGAACAGCGTCTGCATGTCGTCGAGCGTGTCGACGGCGACGCCCTCGCGGCCGACCTCGCCGAGCGAGCGCGGCGAGTCGGAGTCGTGGCCCATCAGCGAGGGCATGTCGAACGCCGTCGAGAGGCCCGTCTGGCCGTGCTCGAGCAGGTAGTGGAAGCGCTCGTTGGTCTCCTCGCTGGTGCCGAAGCCGGCGAACTGGCGCATCGTCCACAGCCGCCCGCGGTACATCGTCGGGTGGATGCCGCGCGTGAACGGGTACTCGCCGGGCAGCCCGATCGGGTCGTCCGGACCGCCGGCGCCGGCTCCCGGCGAGAGGTCGCCGCCGGTGTACAGCTCGCGCACGGGCTCGTCGGAGAGCGTGCGGAAGCTACGCTCGGCCGGTCCTGACATCGGCGTGCTTGCGTGCGGAGGCGCACCGGCCTGCGCCGGTTCTTCCGCTTGCGCGCGAGGCTTGGGACTGACTGCCATGACCGCCGTCAATGCTACCCGGCGTGCCCATCGCGGCTTTGTAGTGCGCTAGACTACACATAACTACATGAGTCGTCAGGCAGCACAGAAGCCGTTCTCGATCCGTATGAGCCCGCAGACGCTAGCCCGTCTCGATGTGGGCGCCCGGCGCCGTGGCGAGGCCAAGGCACGCACGGCCGAGCGGCTCATCGACGAGGGTCTGCGCATGGAGGATCACCCCGGCGTCGTGTTCAGGGATGGTCCGGCGGGCCGCCGCGCGGCGCTCGCCGGCGGTCCGGACGTCTGGGAGGTCATCGAGACGCTGAAGGACACTGGCCTGTCAGGCGAGCAGGCGATCGCCGCCACCGCCGAATGGGGCGTCCTGACGCACGCGCAGGTGCACACGGCCGTGCGTTACTACGCGGACTTCCGCGATGAGGTGGACGAGCGGATTGCGTTCAACCACCAGGAGGCTGACCGGCAGCGGGCGGCGTGGGTTAGAGCGCAGGACGCGCTCGCTTGAGGCTGCTCGTCGATGAGATGTACCCGCCGGCGATTGCCGCGCAGCTGCGCGAGCGAGGAGGAGACGTCGAGGCGGTGACAGAGCGCCGGGAGCTTCGCGCGCTCGCGGATACCGACATCTTTGCGTTGGCCCAACAGGAGCAGCGCGCCATCGTCACCGAGAACATCGCTGACTTCAGTGTCATCGCCGACGGCTACGACCAACGCGGTCACGCGCACTATGGTCTCGTCCTCGTCCCACCGAGCAGCTATCCACGCGGCAGGGCGAGCACGATCGGGCGCATGGTCACCGAGCTAGATCGGCTTCTAGGCGAGCACATCGAGACGAAGCCGACGAGTATGCGCCACTGGCTCTGACGCGGCCGCGACTGGCGGGAGCTCTCACTGAGACCGATGCCGGATGCGCGCATAAAAAGCCTCGACTCCAGAGGCAAAGCGGCGTGCTTGCGGCGGGCCACCGAGCAATCCCTCCGCGTACACGTACCGGCCGCGAGCAAACATCACCCACGAGAAGTCGAGCTTGGAGAACCGATACCCGACGGCACCTGGGATCCGCGTCATTGCGAGCTTCGTAATGCCTGCCTGATGCCGCTGCCTCGCGGTCGGTGACCCGCACAGCTGATCGTCCCGCCGAAAGAACGTGCTCGCTTGTCGGCTCGACGCAAACTGCCCGACGATCGAAAAGGCAAGGCCACCATGAGATCCTGCGCGGCTTCCCAAGCTCTCCTCTTCGCCCGCCATGAACCCCGCGTGGCTGCGTTCATCGTGCGACTCCACCTTGACGCAGAGGCTCTTGATTTCTTCGCCGAGTGCCCCCACGCCTTTAAGCGTCTCGTGCCCCAGCACCACTCGATATCCAGCTATTTCATTCGGCCTGAGAAGCTGCTGGGTGAGGGGAATCGCTGCGCTCGCGGCCGATGCCGCGACGGCAAGCATCACCATGGCGGCGAACGTGACGATAGTGGGTCGTATGGGCTGATACCGATCGCTCACGCGCAAACGTCCTCCACTCCGGTAGGCGGGCCAAGCTTCTCACGGACTCAGAGAGATCGAACTGAACCATATCTACGACTCAGCCTTTTGTCTGCGCCGATGGCTGAGCCGATCGCCGCGCTAGCCTCGCCAGCAGTGATGCCAGGCAACGCCCAAGCGATCGTCAGCGAGCTCAGCCGCGTGATCGGCCGAGAGCACGTGCTGGCCGCGCCCGCCCCGCAGTCCCAGTACAACCGCGACAGCTCCAACCGCAGGGGCGCGGAAGGCCGCGCGGACGCGGTGGCGCTGCCGGGGACGGCGGAGGAGGTGGCGGCGGTGGTGGCGTGGTGCTACGCGCACGACGTGGCGATCGTGCCGCGCGGCGGCGGCACGGGGCTGGTGGGCGGGGCGCTGGCGATGGACGGCGGCGTGGTGTGCTCGCTGGAGCGGCTGCGGCGGGTGCGCGAGCTGGAGCCGGGGCTGTGGCGGATACTGCCGGAGGCGGGGGTGAGCACGCGCGACGTGCAGCGGCTGGCGCGCGAGAACGGGCTGTTCTTCGGCCCGGACCCGGGGGCGGCGGAGCAGTCGCAGATAGGCGGCAACGTGGCGACGAACGCGGGCGGCCCGCACGCGCTGAAGCACGGCGTGACGGGCGCGTGGGTGGCGGGCTTGGAGGCGGTGCTGGCGCCTGGCGAGCTGGTGCGGGTGGGCGGCTGGGCGGGCAAGGACGTGGCGGGGTACGACTTGAAGAGCCTGCTGGTCGGCTCGGAGGGCACGCTGGGGGTGATCACGGCGGTGCGCCTGCGGCTGCTGCCGGCGCCGGAGGCGGCGATCCCGGTGGTGGTGTTCTTGCGCACGCGCGCGCAGGGCTGCGCGGCGATCGAGGCGGTGTTCGCGGCGGGTCTGCGCCCGTCGGTGCTGGACTTCGTGGACGGCGAGACGCTGGCGATTCTCGCGCGCTCGTATTCAGATGCCCACCCACCCGGCGTGCCCGCGGACGCGGGCTTCGCGCTGATCTGCGAGGTGGACGGCTCGCTGGAGGAGGCGCGGGCGCAGCGCGAGGCGCTGCTGGAGCTGATGCGCGAGGCGCCGGCGCAGGCGCTGGCGGTGCACGAGCCGGCGGACGCGCGCGCGCTGTGGCGCTGGCGCGACGGGGCGAACCCGGCGGTGACGTCAGTGTGCGGGGGAAGGTGAGCGAGGACGTGGTGTTCCCGCTGGAGCGCCTGCTGGAGGGCCTGGAGCGCTTCGAGCGGATCGCGTCGGCGCACGGGCTGCGCTCGTGCGCGTGGGGCCACGGAGGCGAGGGCAATGTGCACGCGACGGTGCTGGTGAACCCGGCGAGCGAGGCGGAGCTGGACGCGGCGGAGGCGGTGGGCGAGGAGCTGTTCGCGCTGGTGGTGGAGTTGGGCGGCTCGGTGGCGGGCGAGCACGGCGTGGGCTGGCACAAGCGCGGGCGGCTGGAGTCGCAGTGGGACGCGCCGGCGGTGCAGCTGCACGAACGGATCAAGCGCGCGTTCGACCCGAAGGGCCTGCTCAACCCGGGAAAGAAGCTGGCGCGGTACCCTGCGCGCTCGCCGGGCACATCTACTTGAAAGGAACGCCAACATGAACAAGTCGCAACTGATCGAGACGATCGCGAAGGACGCGGGCCTGACGAAGGCGGACACGACGCGCGCGGTGGAGTCGCTGCTGGACACGGTGACGAAGTCGCTGAAGAAAGGCGAGGAGGTCGCGATCACGGGCTTCGGCAAGTTCTCGGTGGTCAAACGCGCGGCGCGCCAGGGCGTCAACCCGCGGACGGGCGAGAAGGTCAAGATCAAAGCGTCGAAGGCGCCGAAGTTCTCGGCGGGCGCTGGGCTGAAGCACGCGGTCCACCCGAAAAAATAGATCCCGCAGATCCGAGCACGCGCGCACGGCGATGACGCTCGTCAGCGACCTGGAGCTCCCGGCGTTCGACTACACCGATCCGTCGCTGCGCGGGGACAGCTACCACGCGGCGATGGCGGAGCTGCGCGCGACGGGCTGGCTGGCGCGGGGGCCGTGGGGTTACATGGTGCTGGACCGCGAGTCGGCGGAGTTCTTCCTGCGCACGCGCGCGGCGACGTTCCCGGGGATGAAGATCGCGGAGATCTTCGACGTGAGCGAGGGGCCGCTGTACGAGCAGATGAAGCGCAACATCCTGCACGTGAACGGCCCCGACCACGCGCGTCTGCGCAGCCTGATCAACCCGGCGCTGTCGCCGCGCGCGGTCGAGCGCTACAGGCCGGCGATGCGCACGTTCCTGGAGCAGCTGCTGGAGGGGGCGGTGGCGGCGTCGACCCGCGGCGGGCGGCGATGGCGGGACGGTGAGCTGCGAGTTCGTGGATGCGTTCGCGAAGCCGTATCCGTCGCTGACGATCGCGACGGTGATGGGCGCGCCGCTGGATGACGCGCCGAAGCTGCACCACTGGTCGAACTGGATCCAGCGGCAGTTCGACGCGGCGAGCATGGCGAGCGAGCGCGATCGAGATCGAGCTGGCGGTGGAGCAGTTCTACGGGTATGCCGCGGAACTGCTTAGGGCGCGCCGCGAGGACCCGCGCGACGACCTCCTGTCTAATTTGATTGAGGCTGAAGAGGCTGGCGAGCGGCTGTCGGATGTGGAGTGCATCAACCTGGTGTTCAACGTGCTGGCGGGCGGCGTGGACACGACGCAGAGCCAGCTGGCGCACACGGTGCGGCTGCTGGCGCAGCACCCGGAGCAGTGGCGGGCGCTGGTGGAGGACCCGGAGCTGGCGCAGGCGGCGGTCGACGAGGCGCTGCGCTTCGAGCCGATCACGCCGTTCACGGCGCGGATGACGACCGAGGATGTGGTGTACCGCGACGTGACGTTCCCGGAGGGGACGATCGTGATGGTGTGCGCGTTCACGGGCAACCGCGACCTGGCGGAGGACGAGCGCGGCACGGGCGGGCCGGACAGCTTCGACATCACGGCGCCGCGCGGGCGCGCGCGCGAGCTGACGTTCGGCGCGGGCGTGCACTACTGCGTGGGCGCGAACCTGGCGCGCCTGGAGCTGCGCGAGGCGCTGTCGTTCCTCGCGCGGCGCGTGCGCGACCTGGAGCTGGACGGCGAGCCTGAGTTCGAGAGCATCACGGGCATCTACGGCCTGGCCGAGCTGCCGATCCGCTTCACCGTCGTCTGACGTCTTTTTGGGAGACGCGCCCGCGCGCCCCTTCCCCAGCGCGGCTGGCGCCGGTCACGACAGCCGTCGCCGCCGCGAACGCCCGAGAGGTGGAACAATTTGGCACGGGGCGAGGACGAGCTTCAGAGCAAGGAGAGGTGGACATGGTGGCTGTGTTCGAACGGATCTCGAAGCGGGCATGTCGTACGGCGCGGCTGGCGGCGGTGGCTATCGCGTTCGCCGCGGCGGCCGCGGGCGCGGGCGCGGGCGCGGCGGCGGTCCCGTCGACGGCGGCGGCGGGCGAGTTCCACGTGTACTCGTGCAGGACTCCGTCAGGCGAAAGCGCGCCGACGGATGGATGGAGCGGCTCGGTGACGGGCACCGCGTCGTTCGCCGAAGACACGTGCTCGCAGGCGGGGGGTGCGTTGGTTGCGGCATTGCTCGCCCACTGGCCACGCAGGCCCAACTTGACAGAAGCGACGTGGGCATTCGGGATCCCAGAGGGCGAGACGATCGCGGCGGCGACACTGTGGCGCGCAGGCGACACAGCTGGCGGTGCCGAGGAAAACGGCAGTTTCGAGTTCTGGCTTGCCGCGCAGACTGAAACGAACATTTTTGAAGCGTGTGTCTTCGTGGAATGCTTGTCTCTGGGCGCCATCGGGCAGCCTCTGTCCGCCCTAAATCGTGTGGCTGTGCCGGCTGCTGATCTGGGGTCGCGCCTCTATCTGACGGCGACTTGCGGGGGTACCTCCGTGTTCCACTGCCCTGAAGGCCCCGGCGACTCGAACGGCTACGCAGCGGTGGTCTACCTGTACGCAGCGGACCTGACCCTGGAACAGGCGGCGCCGCCGAGCGCGTCGAACGTGAGCGGTGAACTGGCGAGCGCGTCGACGGTGAGCGGCACGAGCGACGTGGCGTTCAGCGCGAGCGATCCCGCGTCGGGCGTGTACGAGGCGGTGTTCAGCGTGGACGGCGCGGTGGTGCAGAGGACGGTGCTGGACGAAGACGGCGGGCGCTGCAGGAACGTGGGGCAGACGACGGATGGGCTGGCGGCGTTCCTGTACGTGCAGCCGTGCCCGGCGTCGGTGAACGCGGACGTGGGGCTGGACACGACGAGGGTGAGCAACGGCGAGCACCACGTGGCGGTGAGCGTGATCGACGCGGCGGGCAACGCGGCGACGGTGCTGGACAGGAACGTGACGGTCTACAACCCGCCGCCGGTGGGCGGCCCGAACGGGACGAACGCGTCGGCGCACGCAACGCTGGCGATCGGCTGGGAGGCGCCGGCGAAGGGCGCGAAGGCCGCGGGCGCTCGCCTGACGAGCCCGTACGGCCACGCACAGACGATCGCCGGGCGGCTAACGGGCGCGGGCGGCGTGCCGATAGGGGCGGCGCAGGTGGATGTGCTGTCCACGCCCGGCTACGCGGGCGCCAAGCAGACGCTGACGAGCGTGCTGACGGAAGCGGACGGGCGCTTCACGCTGCGCCTGCCGGCGGGCAGCTCGTCGCGCACGCTGCGCTTCGAGTACAGCGACGACGTCGGCGCGCCGCCGGTGGCGACACGGACGCTGACGCTGAGCGTGCGCGCGGGCATCAGCCTGCGCGTTGCGCCGCACACGACGAGCGTCGGCCACAGCATCCGCTTCTCCGGTCGCCTGCTCGGCGGCCCCGTCCCCGCCGGCGGCAAGCCGCTCGTGCTGGAGGCGCGCTCGCCGGGCGGCGCGTGGCTGGAGTTCGACGTCATCCGCAGCGACGCGCGCGGCCGTTTCCACGCGGGCTACCGCTTCAAGTTCCCCGGCCCCGCCGGCTACCAGTTCCGCGTGCTGTGCGAAGCCGAGGCCGACTACCCGTTCGCGACGGGCGCATCGAACGTGGTGGGGGTGTTCGAGCGTTGAAGGCCAGCGCGAAAGTGGGAGTGTGGTGTGGGCGAAAACGGGAACATCCTGCTCGTCCGGGACACGCGATCGCGGGACTCGAACCACGTAGGACGGCCGCCCGGCTGTTGGTAGCCTTGGATGCCTATGGCAACGACTACGGTTGAGATCGACAGCGACCTGTTGGCTCGGCTGCGCGAGCGCGCTCCGGGCAAGAGCGACCGTGAGCTGCTCGAGGATCTCGCGGCGGTGACGCTTGGGTTCGAGACGATTCGTCGCGTGCAGCGGCGTACCGCGGATGCGGGTATCGACCAGGAGGAGATCGAAGGCGAAGCGGCGCGTGTCGTACGTGAGCGCCGGCGCGCGGCCGGGCAGGCCGCGAGTTGAAGCGTGTCGTAGTCGATCCCAACGTCCTGCTCTCAGCGCTCGTCGGCAATCCGGAGGCGGCACCGGCGATCCTGCTGGAGGCGATCCACGATCACGCCGTTGAGATGGTCGCCTGCCCGACGTTGATCGCCGAGGTCCGGGATAACCTCACGGAGCCGTACTTCCGTGCGCTGCTCGACCAGGGCGAGGCCGAGCAGGCCGTGAGCGCGATCGAGCGCGTAGCGGTGATGCTCGATGACCCGGTCGATCCCGAGCCGGTGTTGCGCGACCGCAGTGACGACTATCTGCTGGCGCTCGCGCGATCCGCGAAAGCCGAGGTGATCGTGACCGGCGATAAGGATCTTCTCGACCATGCCGGGCTGGAACCACCCGCGATCAGCGCGCGCGAGGCCACCGGCAGGCTCGCCCCGCCACCGCATGAGTGAGTTTGGCGCTTTACAACTCGCGCGCTCGCCGGGCGGCGCGTGGCTGGAGTTCGACGTCATCCGCAGCGACGCGCACGGCGGGCTTCCTTGCCGCTGAGCGTCGCTGCGGGGCACGCAGACCCTTGCCTACTGCGGGGGAGTCAAACTTATGAAACTGGCCGTGACAGCCGATCAGTTGACTTGAGATGACAGTTCAGCGCTTGAGCTCGGGAAAGGATGAGATGCTGGTCCCGGTGCCGCCATCTGGTGCGGTGGGGCAGCCCGCGGAGGGTCTGCGTCGTCTCGGCGAGGCGCTGAAGGCGCGAGCCGAGGATGTGCTCAGCCTGACGGTCGCGCGAACCGCGGGTCCGGGCCATGAGGTCGACGTGCTGGTTCAGGACAGCTTCGAACGGATCAGCAGGAGCTCCACGATCACGGTAGCCGGGTGGATGGCCGGGGACAGTCTGGCGGTGGTTCGGGAAGCAGGCCGGGAAACGTGGGAGATCTTTGGCGAGTTGGCGGCCCACCGCGCGGCGGCGCTGAACGAGGTGATCAGGCGCTGTTTGTTCTGGCGCGACTCGATGGCCGAGGTGCTGTGCGAGAGCGCCGAGCAACTTGACGTCTCGCCCGAGGCGCTCGCGGAAGCCGTGAAAATACTGCAGCTGAGTCTCGAGTTCAGCCTTGTGCAGATGGGCGAGTGCTATGAGGCTGAGCGCCATCGAAATGACGAGGAGCTCACGCGGCGCGGGGAGGAGCTCGCGTTCCTGGCGACGCACGACGGGTTGACGGGCCTGCCGAACCGGACGTTGATCCTGGATCGCATCGAGCAGATGCTCGCGCGCTCGCGTCGCAGCCAAACGCCGGTGGCGGCGCTGTTCGTCGACTTGGACAACTTCAAGAGCATCAACGACACGCTCGGTCACGCGGTTGGCGATGAACTGCTGCGGGCGGTCGCGGCGAGGCTCGAGGGGGTGGTACGCGACATCGATGCGCTGGGGCGCCTCGGCGGGGACGAGTTCGTCGTGATCGCCGAGGAGCTATCGCTGGCCGCGGGACCCGAGCTGATCGCCGAGCGCCTGCTCGACGCGCTCGCCCAGCCGTTCAAGCTCGGAGCAGACAAGCAGACGCGCGTGACCGTCGCGGCCAGCATCGGGATCGCAGCTGCAGACGGAGCCTCCGCCGCCGGAGACGGGGCCTCAGCCGAGGAGCTGCTGCGCGAGGCCGACATCGCGATGTACCGCGCGAAGTGGGACGGCAAGAACCGCTACGCCGTGTTCGAGACCGGCATGCAGGACACCATGCAGAACCGCATGGAACTGGAGATGGACCTCCGCGAAGCGCTCGAGAAGGACGAGTTCTTCCTCGCCTACCAGCCCACGTTCGACCTCAGAGACATGCGACCCACCGGAGTGGAGGCCCTGATCCGCTGGCGCCACCCGCTGCGCGGCGTCGTTCAACCCAACGACTTCATCCCCCTGCTCGAGGAGACAGGGCTGATCACAGATGTCGGCAGGTGGGTCCTGCGGGCGGCCTGCGCTCAGGGCGCCGCCTGGCGTCAGGCGGGGTATCCGATCGCGATGGCCGTCAACGTCTCCGCACGCCAGCTCGACAGCGACCAGATCCTCACCGACATCGAACGCGCGCTCGCTGACAGCGGCCTTGACCCGCAGGCGCTGACGATCGAGATCACCGAGACGACGCTCATGCGCAACATCGAGGAAACCGCCCGCCGGCTCGCCCAAGTCAAGCAGCTCGGCGTACGCATAGCGATCGACGACTTCGGCACCGGCTACTCATCCCTCGCGCACCTCCAACGCTTCCAGGTCGACGCGCTGAAGATCGACCGCTCCTTCATCACGGGCCTCGCGCACAACCAGGAGGGCGAGACTCTGATCCACACC
Organism: uncultured Solirubrobacteraceae bacterium; assembly: GCA_963735705.1. Lineage (GTDB taxonomy): Bacteria > Actinomycetota > Thermoleophilia > Solirubrobacterales > Solirubrobacteraceae > Palsa-744. The sequence continues at coordinate 273,087 of CAVTLZ010000004.1, read as the reverse complement.
CTCGTGCAGCTGGGCAAGGCCCTCTCGATCGAGACCTTCGCCGAGGGCATCGAGCAGCAGCACGAGCTCTCGCTACTCAGAGACGAGGACTGCGACAGCGGACAGGGCTTCCTATTCGCGCGGCCCCTCGACGTAGCCGCCACCGAGACGTTCCTCCAAAACTGGGCCGACAACATCACTCCCGCCTCCGCGCAAGCACCACAGCACACATAGAACCTCGCCGCTCTAGCAGATCCGGAGGGAAAGCCATCGCGGGGTCCAAATAGAGGTCACATGGGAAGGTAGCTTGAGCGGCGACAGGGCCCGTTGAGGGCGTCAGCTGAGATCGACGCCGTACTCGGCCAGCCATTGGACGTAGGAGGCCGTGAAGCTTGGTAGGAGTTTCAGCAGGGAGTGCACCGCGGTGTGCACGTCGTCGGCGTCGACGTAGGCGTAGGCGTGACGAAGTCTGTCGCAGAGCTCCTTGAGCTGCACGAGTTTGTAGGTCTGCTCGCCGCTCAGCGCGCCGTCGGCTCGCAGCGCCTCGATGTCGGCGTTTGCGCTCGGTCGGCGCCCGGCGGGACGCAGCCCGGTCAACGTCGCCGCGAAGCGCACCAGCTCCACAGCGTTGTCCACCAGCGCGCGAAGGTTGCCCGTGACCTGCACGACTCGGTTGTGCTCCTCGGCCGAGAACGCCTCGTATGCCGCCTGCCACGCGTCGTGGTCGAAATCCGCCCCGAACTGACGCATCGCCAGCAGCAGCGCCTCGCGCTCCAGCGGCATACGCTCCAGGTGTCGCTCGATGCGTTCGCGGTCCTCCTCGGAGACGGTCACCTGGTGGCGGCGGGGCTGCTCGCCGGGCGAGGGACGCGCGTCACCGAGCTCCCGGTCCACCTACGCTCCGGTCAGTTGTGCGATCGCGTGGGTTGCACGCCGATGGCGATCTGCGCGTGCCTGCGCCGCGGCGCGCTCGATTCCCTGGCGCCTGGCGATAAGCGCCGGCCAGGAGCCGTCACGGTCCACCAAGGGGCGCCCCTCTCGCATGATCGCGCCGAGGAGCGCCGGGTCGTGAGCATGCACGTGCGCCAGTGAGAGCACGTCGACGTCGCGCCCGAGCGCTCGCGTCAAGCGTGCGGCGAGGTAGAACAGGTACATCGGCCGCTCCTCGGTGAGAGAAACCAGCACATCGACGTCCGAGCCCTCGCCCACATGTCCGCGTGCTGCCGACCCGAAGAGCACCGCCATACGGACGTTCCGCTCGGTCCTCAGCGCCTCTGTGACCGTGGAGATGGTCTTCCAATTCTCGCCCAGGTACGCCTGCTCATCGGCCGTGAGCTCAAACTGCCGCAGGCCAGGACGGCGGCAGCGCACGGTTCCTCGCTGCACCGCTCGGCGCAGGGTTCGCTCGGGCACGTCGATATCCCGCGCCACCGCCGGGAGGTCTGAGCGCATGCTCCCCAGTATACGTCCGGTATGGCCGTTAGCCGGCTTTGCGCCTGCGGTAACCGTGTATGCTCATAATTTGAGCGATCGCTTTGAGCGAGTGCTAAAATATTTGGCGTGGAGTCGAATGCGTCACCTGACCAACTGCAGAACCCGTCCGATGCGGTGGCTCTCAGCGGCACGAAGCTGCAGATCGTGGAGGCCGCTCTGCAGACGCTGAAGACGAAGGGCTTTGCGGGGGCGAGCGCACGTGCGATCGCCGGCGAGGGGGATTTCAACCAGGCGTTGATCTTCTACCACTTCGGCAGCGTGCGAAATGCGCTGCTGGCGGTGCTCAACCTGATCGGCGAGCGCCGCATGGATGAGTACGGGCCAGCGTTCGAGCGCGCCACCACCGTCCCCGAGTTGGTCGCCCTCGCACACACGGTCTACCAGGACGACCTGCAGCGCGGATACATCACCGTGCTCGGCGAGATGGTCAGCGGCGGCGTCACCGACCCGAGCCTCGGCGCGGAGGTCGCCACCTGCATCGAGCCGTGGGTCGAATTGGTCGAGCGCAAGATCCAGCAGCTGCTCGACGGCACGTTCCTGCAGGGGCTTGCGCCGCCACGCGATCTCGCGTTCGCTCTCGTCGCTCTGTATTTCGGTGTGGACATGCTCAGCCACCTGCAGCGCGATTCCTCGCGTGTGGAGTCGCTGCTGGATCTCGCTACCCAGCTTTCGGCGCTCGTACAGGCCGTCTTGCCTACGCAGCAGAAGGAGGCATCATGAGCAACCACGCATCTCTCGACCTCGTCACCGGCGCATTCAGCTACACCGGGAGCCACATCGCCGCGCGACTGCTGCAGGAGGGACGCAGCGTGAAAACGCTCACGTTTCACCCCGACCTTGCCCATCCGCTGCACGCAAGCGTTGAGGCGTGCCGCTACCGCTTCGACGATCCAGCTGCGCTAACGCGCAGCCTGGAAGGGGTGAGCACCCTCTACAACACCTTCTGGGTCCGCTTCGACCACGGCTCCACGAGCTTCGCCAATGCGATCGAGTGCTCGCGGATGCTGTTCCACGCCGCCAGGAATGCAGGGGTGGAGCGGATCGTGCACGTCAGCATCGCCAACCCGTCGATCGACTCCCCGCTGCCCTACTTCAGGGGCAAGGCGTTGGTGGAGTACGCGCTCGCGGAGACCGGCGTGCCCTACTCCATCGTCAGGCCCACCTGGGTCTTCGGGGGCGAGCGCGACGTACTGGCCAACAACATCGCCTGGATACTGCGCCGCATGCCGCTGTTCGCGGTGCCCGGCAGCGGCGAGTATCCCGTGCAGCCGGTGCACGTGGAGGATCTTGCCCGGATCTGCGTGGAGGCCGCTCGCTTCGCGGGAGATACGGTCGTCGACGCCGCTGGGCCGGAGCGCATGGCGTTCTCCGAGCTCGTCGCCTGCGTGCGGAGCGCCCTGGAGACACGCTCGCCGATCGTCCATGTGCCGCCACCGTTGATGGCGCTCGCCGCCCGCGCGCTCGGCCTGTTCGTTCGCGATGTTGTGCTCACCCCGGAGGAGATCAAAGGCCTCATGGCCGGGCTGCTCGTCTCGCACGGCCCTCCACTCGGACAGATCGCGTTCAGCAGCTGGCTCAACGAACACAAGACATCCGTCGGTCGCTCATACGCCAACGAGCTGGACCGTCACTTCGCCACCAACGTCGCCGCCGCATAAGCCGTCTCGCGGAGTCGCTCTGGATCGCGGCGCCCGCCCCGCCGCGTGTGCATAGACTCGCGCTCGCCGGCGGCGCCTGGCGTACCTGACAATGTTCGCTCTCACCACGTTGGTCTACCCGGCGGCGCTCGCGCTGCTGTGCATCGGAGCCGGTCTGCTGGTCGATCGATGCAGCGGCGGCTGGTTGCCCGGCCTGCTCCTCCCGCCGGTCGGCGGGGCGGCGTTGATCGCGCTCTCCCAGCTGACAACGTATGTGCCGCCCATCGCTCCGGCGACCCCGTATGCGATGGCCGCCGCCGCGTTGGCCGGCTTCCGATTCGGGTGGCCGCGGGTGCGCGCGCTGGCGCGGCGCTGGCGCGCATGGCGGTGGCAGCCGGTCGCGCCCGTGCTCGTCTATCTGCTCGCGCTCGCGCCGGTCCTGCTGGCCGGGCGCGCCACGTTCTCCTCGTACCTCACGCTGTCGGACTCCGCGTTCCACATGATGGGCGCGGACTTCCTCCTGCGCCATGGCCAGGAATACGCCCACCTGGATCTGCGCAACTCCTACGGCGAGTACATCAAGGACTACTACGGCGGCGGGTATCCCTCCGGCGCCGACACGCTGTTCGGCGGCAGCGCCTTCCTGCTGGGCCTTCCCCTGATCTGGGCCTTCCAGCCGTTCAACGCGTTCATGCTCGCCACCGCCGCCGGCCCCGCGTGGCTGTTGCTGCGGCGGATGGGACTCGACGGCGGCTGGGCCGCGCTGGGGGCGCTCACGGCGACGGTGCCGGCGCTCGTCTACGGCTACGAGCTGATCGGTTCGGTCAAGGAGATCACCTCGCTGGGACTGATCCTCGCCCTGGGCGCGCTCGTCGTCCTGTACCCGCGCTGGCTGCGGGGCCGCGCCCGCGGTGCCATCCCGTTCGCGCTCGTCGCCGCCGGCGGGGTCTCCGCGCTCGGCGCCGGGTTCGGCGCCTGGGTGCTGGCTGCGGCGGCGGTTCTCGCCGCGGTGGCCGTCGGCGAGATCGCGGCCGATCCGCCCGGAAGAAGGCGCCTGCTGCGCCTGATCGCGGTCGGCGCGCTCGTCGCGCTGTTGGCCGCGTGGCCGACCTGGGCGGAGCTGTCGCGATCGCTGGAAGTCGCCCAGGCCATCTCCACGACCGGCGGCCCGGGGAACCTGGCCACGCCGCTGAAGGCCGTGCAGGTGCTCGGCGTATGGCTGTGGGAAAGCTACAAGCACCCACCCGTGGGCAGCGATCTGACGATCACCGCTGCGCTCATAGCCGTCACCATCCTCGCCGCCGCGCTGGGAGCCCTGCGCGTCCTGCGCAGGCGCGACTACGCGCTGGCGGGCTGGCTCGGGCTGACGCTCGTGGTGTGGGCCGGAGCGACCGCGTACAGCACCACGTGGGTCGACGCCAAGACGCTCGTGCTCACGACGCCCGTGGTCGCGGTGATCGCGTGGGGAGGCGTGGCCGCTCTGCGCGCTTCCGCGTTTCGGCTCATCGCGCCCCTGCTGGCGCTCGCGCTGTTCGGGGGCGTGATCGCCTCCGACGCGATGCAGTACCACGCCTCGAACCTGGCGCCCACCGCGCGCTATCAGGAGCTCGAATCGATCGACCATCGCTTCGCCGGGCAGGGGCCGACCCTGTTCACCGACTTCGACGAATACTCGCTGTATGCGCTGCGCGACCTCGACGTGGGCGGGCCGAACTTCATCTACTCGCCTCCCGCCCTCAGGGGTCCCGGGGCCGGCTACCGCTATCCGGTGGAGCTCGATCGCCTGCCGCCGAGCAGCCTGCGCTCCTACCCGCTGATCGTGACCCGCCGCGACCCCAGCGCCGCGCGCCCGCCGTCGGCCTACAGCCTGCTGTGGCAGGGCGCCTACTACCAGGTGTGGGGCCGCCGGCACAGCGCCCCGGCGGCGATCGCCGATGTCGGGCTTTCGGGCTCGCTCAGGCAGCAGTGCGCCCGCATCGAGCGCCTCGCGGCGCTCGCGCGCAGCGACGGCGCGCAGCTGGTGGCAGCCAGCTCGCCGGAGATCGTGCGCATCCACCTGCACCGAGTCTCCCGCCCTCGCCGTTGGGGGCCCGTGCGCGAAGGCCTGCTGCTGAGCACGCCCGGCAAGCTCTCGGCGGCGTTCGAAGTGCCTCGCGCGGGCGTCTGGGACGTGTGGCTCCAGGGCCAGATCATGCCCACCGTCACGGTCAACGTGGACGGACGTCCGCTCGCTTCGATCGGCGCCCAGCTCGGGGGCAACTCGGTCGTGCTGAACACCATGACCCCGCTGCCCGTCTTCCTCTCGGCCGGCCGCCATCGCCTGTCGCTTGCGCGGGGGGGCTTCACCCTCGCCCCCGGCGAGGGCGGCTCGGCGGCCCTGTATGGCCTGTTCCTCAGCCCGGCCGGCGCCGCCGCCCAGCAGCCGCTTCGCACGGTTTCGCCCAGCCGCTGGAGTGCGCTGTGCGGTCGCCCCCACGAGTGGATCGAAGTCTCGCCGATCAGTCACGGTACCGTGACGCTTCACTAGGGATCGAGCACGCAGTCGCTTCGATTCGAGGAGAGCTCCAGGAGGGGAAAGGCAGTTTGGTGACGAACGAAGTCCCGGTTGTGGCGAGCGGTGGCAAGTGGGCGCCCCCGGCGCTGCCGCCCCGCATCGGGATCAACGCGATCTTCCTCGAGCCGCGCATGGGGGGCCTGGACACCTACGTGCGCGCGATTGTCCCGGAGCTGGTGCGACTGGCGCCGCACGTACGCTTCTGCGTCTTCTGCAGCGCGGGCGGGCGCGAGTATCTGGAACGCGACGGGTGGGGCGAGCTGGTCGAGCTCGTCACCCACCCTTGGCTGGGCCGGCGCGGGCTGAAGGCGGTCAGCGAGCTCACCCTGCTCGGCTGGCTCGCGGGAAGGCGCGTGGACCTCCTGCACAGCGTGGCCATGACCGCGCCGCTTCGCACCCGAGCGGTCAACGTGGTGACGCTCGCGGATGTCACCTGGATCGTCGCCCCGGACCCCGGCGAGCGGTGGACGGCGCGCCTGTGGCGCGTGGTCGTGCCGCCCGTGGCCCGCAGGGCGGATCGCGTGATCGTCCTGGCGCAAGCGGGGGCGGAGCACGTGACGGAGTACCTTGGCGTGCCCGCCGATCGGATCGACGTGGTTCCGCTCGCCGCAGGGACCAACGAGCTGGTCGCGCCCACGCCGCCGGCCGAGCTGCGCGCCCGTCTCGGGCTGGGCGAGGGCCCGGTCGTGCTGACGGTGTCGGCGAAGAAGGTCCACAAGAACCTCGAGCGGCTGGTGCGTGCGATGGTCGCGCTGGCCGAGCGCTGGCCGGACGTGGTGCTCGTGATGCCCGGCAATCCGACCGCGCACGAGCGCGAACTGCGCGAACTCGCGGCCGAGCTCGGCATCTCCGGCAACGTCGCCTTCCCAGCGTATGTCGATGCCGCCGATCTGGAGGGCCTGTATTCGCTCGCGAGCTGCTTCGTGTTCGCGTCGATCAACGAGGGCTTCGGCATCCCGATCCTCGAGGCGATGCGCCGCGGCGTGCCCGTGGCGTGCTCGCGCGCCTCGGCACTGCCCGAGGTGGCCGGCGACGCGGCGCGCTATTTCGACCCGCTCAGCGTGAAGGACATCGGCGACGCGCTCGCCGAGTTGCTCGCCGACCGCGAGTTGGCCGCGGACCTGGTCGCTCGCGGCCGCGAGCGAGAGCGTGGGTTCACATGGGAAGCCGCCGCTCAGGCGACGCTGGAGAGCTACGCGCGAGCGTGGCGGCAGTCCCGATGAGCGCGCCGGGGCTGCCCTCCGAGCTGGCCGCGCCGGAGGCTGCCGACGTGCTGGACAGCACCGAGGCCGGAGGACGCATCGTCCGCGGCGGCGCCCTGCGCCTCGGAACCTACGTGGTCATGATGGCGCTGTCGGTGCTCTCGGCGGCGCTGCTCACCCGCCATCTGGGTGTGGTCCGCTTCGGCGAGTACACCACCGTGCTCTCGCTCGTGGCGATCGTCGCTTCGGTCACCGACGCGGGCATGTCGACGATCGGCACCCGCGAGTTCGCCGTGCGCGAGGGCGCCGAGCGCGATGCGCTGATGCGCGATCTGCTCGGCCTGCGGATGATGCTCACGACCGTCGGGGTGCTGCTGGTCGTCGGCTTTGCCCTCGCGGCCGGGTATGGGTCGGCACTGCTCGTGGGAGCGGTGCTTGCGAGCCTCGGCACGATCGCGTTGGTGGTGCAACACACCTACACGATCCCGATCGCCGCCGCCCTGCGTCTGGGCACGCTGTCGGCGCTGGAACTGGCGCGCCAGGTGCTCAGCGTGGCCGCGATCGTCGCGCTGGTCCTGGTCGGCGCCGGGGTGCTGCCGTTGCTGGCGGTGGTGCTGGCGGTCAACCTCGTGCTGATCCTGCCCACGGCGGCGCTCGCACGCCGCGAGATCTCGCTGCGCGCCGGACTGCGTCCGCGCCACTGGCTGGCGCTGTTGCGGCTCACCGTGTCGTTCTCGCTGGCCAGCGCGGTCGGCACGCTGTATGTCTTCACGGCGCAGGTCCTCACCAGCCTCGTGTCCAGCTCCCACCAGAGTGGGCTGTTCGCTGCGTCGTTTCGGATCTTCATCGTGATCGACACGATCCCCGGCCTGCTGGTGGGCGGCGCGCTGCCGCTGCTCGCGCGCGCCGCGCGCGACGATCGCGAGCGCCTGGCGTATGCGCTGCGGCGCATATTCGAGGCGTCGCTGATCCTGGGGGTGGGCGCGGCGTTGGGGACGCTCGCGGGCGCGCAGTTCATGATCCACGTCGTCGCCGGACCAGAATACGCCGCCTCCACCGAGGTCTTGCAGATCCAGGGTCTCGCGCTGATCGCGACGTTCGCTTTCGCCGGCTGGAGCTTCGCCCTGCTGTCGCTGAAGCGCTACGGGGGCGTGCTCCTGGCCAACCTCGCGGCGTTCCTGGTCAGTTGCTTGCTGACGATCGTCCTGGCCCGCAGCCACGGCGCCACGGGCGCCGCGGTCGCGACGGTGTGCGGGGAGAGCGTGCTCGCGCTCGCCCTGCTGGCGGCGCTCCTGCACGGCCATCCCGAGCTTCGCCCGACGCTCGGGATCGTCCTCAAGGTCGCGCTCGCGGCGGCGCCGGCGGTCGCGCTCGCGCTGCTGCCGGGGGTGTCGTCGCTCGTGCGGACGGTGCTCGCCCTCGCCGTGTACGGCCTGCTGATCCTGCTCACGCGGGCGGTGCCGGCCGAGGTGATCGAGCTACTGCCGGCGCATCTGCGCAGGGGTGCTTGAGCCAACCGCCGCGCCGGTACGCGATAGCGTGCCCCGGCATGCCTTCGGTCTTGGTCGTGCGCGGTCATCTGTCGAATTCCTGGGAGCTCCGTCCGTGGCTGGAGCTGCCGGATCGCTACGAGGTCTCCTACCTGCTCACGGGCTCGAACCGCTTCGTCCCCCCCGAGGGGCTGCGTGCGGTTCCGACCCGGGCGCTGCGCGACCTGCTCCCCCGCGGCCGGCTCGGCGAGCTGTCGACGATGGCGCTGGGCGACCGCTACCTGTCCGCCGACGAGGCGTTTGCGCAGGCGGACATCGTGCACGCCGAGGAGCTGAGCTTCTGGTTCGCGGCCGACGCCGCGCGGCGGCGTCGTCGCAACGGGTTTCGTCTCGTGCAGACGGTGTGGGAGACGCTGCCGCTGCTTGTCGCCTACCGCAACCGTCACGCCCGGCGCTTTCGCGAGCTCGTGCTCGCCGAGACCGACCTGTTCCTGGCAGCGACCGAGCGCGCCGCACTGGCGCTGGGGCTCGAGGGCATCGCGCCCGAGCGAATCACGGTGTGTCCGCCCGGGATCGACACCGCCCGCTTCGCGGTTCCAGCCGCGCCGGGGATACCGTCCATCGCAGGCGGGCCGGTCGCGGAGCGGGCGCCCGTCGTGCACACGATCGTCTCGCCGGGCCGGCTGGTGTGGGAGAAGGGTCACCAGGACGTCCTGCGTGCGCTCGCGCTGCTGCACCGCGGCACTGTTCGCACGCCAGCCGGCGAGACGGTCCGCCCGCGATTGCTGATCGTCGGCTCGGGTCCCGAGGAGTCGCGCCTGCGCGCCTACGCCGCCGACCTCGGCTTGAGCGACATGCTGGAGATCCGCAGTGTCCCCTACGACGACATGCCCGGGGTATTCGCGCAAGCGTCGGCGATGGTCCTCGCCAGCCAAGGCTCCGCGACGGCCGCGCTGCACCCGTTCGACGTTCCCCGCGCCTTCTGGGAGGAGCAGTTCGGACTCGTGCTCGCCGAGGCGATGGCCGCGGGCCTGGCGATCGTCAGCACGACCAGCGGCGCGATCCCGGAGGTCCTGGCGGGCGCGCCGGTCGAGCTCGTCGCCCCGGGCGACTGGCCCGCGATCGCCCGCGCGCTGGCCGCCGGGCCGCTCACTCGTCCAGCCGGCGCGCGCGTGTCCTACCCCGATGAGATCGTGCGCCGCTACTCGACGAGCGCCGCGGCCGAGCGCCTGACCGCCGCCTATGACCGCCTGCTGGCCGCCTGAAGCACCTCGAGTGTTCGCCGCGCAAAGCTAGCCCACGAGAACTCGGCAGCGCGCGCCAGGCCCTTGCGGCCAAGCTGCTCCCGCCGTGGCGCGTCGCAGAGCACGCGCCGCAGGCCCGCTGCGATGCTCCCCACGTCGCAGGGATCGACGTATTCGGCCGCGTCGCCGCCGACCTCCGGCAGCGAGGACACGTTCGAGGTGATCACAGGCGCCCCGGCGGCCATCGCCTCGAGCACGGGCAGCCCGTAGCCCTCGCCCAGCGACGGGTAGCAGAACACCGCGCACCGTCGGTAGAGCTCGGTCAACGCCGCATCGGAGACGAACCCGAGCATCGTGCAGCGCTCACCCAGCGAATGCAGCGCTGCGAGTGTGCCGCCCATCTCCCAGCCCATTGCGCCGACCACGACCAGTGGATGCCTGCTCTGCAGCTCGGCATCCAGCGCCGCATAGGCCTCCACCAGTCGCGGCAGGTTCTTGCGGGGCTCGAGTGTTCCGACCGCCAGTACGAAGCCGGGCACGGGCAGCGCTGCGGCCTCCGCCGCGGTGAGCTCGTCCGTGTGGTCTGGCGCGGCTCCCAGGTGCGCCACGACCGTGCGCCCGATGCTCGCCGGAAAGCGCGCCGCGAGCGCATCCGCGGTGGCCTGCGAGATCGCCAGCATTGTGGCCGAGCGGCGCACGCACGGGCCGAGCGTCACACGCTCGATGATCGTCGAGCGCCTGTTTGCGTGCATGCCCGGCTCGAACGCCACGAGGTCGTAGACGATCGGCACAGCGGGGATGGACAGGAACCAGACCGTCAGGTAGGAGTTGGAGGACAGGAACACGTCGCACGCGCGGTTCGCGGCGCGCGCCGCCAGGAGATGCCACCAGGGGTCGCCAGCGGCGATCGTGTGCCAAGCAAAGCGCTCGTCGAGCTCCACGTCCTCCGAGGCGCGGCGCGCATACAGGACGTAGCGATGGGGATCGTCTCGTGCGGCGAGCGCTCGCAGCAGCTCGCGCACGACGCGTCCGCGCCCGGCTGGCACCTCGGCCGCGGCTCGGGCGTCGATTCCGATCGTGAGTCCTTGCCGCGCGGTCATCGCGTCAAGAGCTCAGGCGGCACGGGCTGCAGACTAGTGCGTGAGCTGGCGTCGATGAATGCCGGTCACCGCAGTACGCGTCACGGCCACCACCGCCGACCGCGGGTCCGAACCAGGCGCTACCGGAGCGGACGCTACTGTACGACCCGTGCCAAACCCCCGGGACCTGCTCGAGCGCCTGAGCGACCCCCGCCAGTTCGACCTCACGCCCACCGGCCGTGGAGAGATCCTGGACGTCGGCTGCGGCTCGGCGAAGACTCCGGGTGCGATCGGGCTGGACATCTCCCCCGACACCGCTGCCGATATCGTCCACGACCTCGATCGGTTTCCATATCCGATCGAGGACTCGAGCTTCGATCAGATCCTGCTGCAGGACGTGATCGAGCACGTCTCGGAGCCAATCCGGGTGTTCGAGGAACTGCATCGCATCGCCCGTCCCGGTGCGCGGCTGCAGCTGCGGACCCCGCATTTCTCCTCAGTGCTCGCCTACAGCGACCCTACGCACCGCCACTCCTTCTCCACACTCGCCATCCGCTCGCTGGCCGAGCCTCGCTTCGCGCACTACACCGAGGTCCGCTTTCGCGTCGTCCACGTCACACTCGACATGTGGCTGCCCTACCGTGCCGTCGGTCTGGGCGCGGTCTTCAATCGCGTCCAGGAGACGTACGAGAAGTATTTCGCGTTCCTCTGCCCCACGATGAACATCCGCGCGGAGTTCGAGGTCCTGAAGCGACAGCGATGAGCGCGAGTGAGGCGCGTGCTCGATGAACGGGGCTTTGCACGGTGTCGGCACGGGTCGGCCCGCGCCGCACGTCGGCCTGAACCTGATCTTCCTCGTGCCCGGCGAGACCGGAGGCATGGAGGTCGTCGCGCGCGAGCTGATCCCCGCGCTGCTCGAGGAGGCGCCGGCGGGCATGGGCTTCACGGCCTTCGTCAACCGCGAGGCGGCCGCCGCCGGCGACGGGCCGTGGGGGGAGCTGCTGCCGGCCGTGACCGTCCCGGTGAATGCGCGCAATCGCGTGCAGTGGGTGCTCGGCGAGCAGACGCTCCTGCCGGCGATGGCCGCCCGCGCCGGTGTGGATCTGATGCACAGCCTGGCGAGCACCGCGCCGCTGTGGGGGCGCTTTCGCCGGGTGGTGACCGTGCACGACCTGATCTACGCGCGGTTCCCGGACGCGCACGCGGGCCTGCGTGACAAGGGGATGCGAGTGCTCGTGCCAGGCGCCGTCCGCCGTTCGGATCGCGTGATCGCCGACTCGAACAGCACGCGCGAGGACCTCGTGCAGCTGCTCGGGGTCGACCCGCAGCGCATCGACGTCGTCCCGCTCGGTCTCGGCGCCATCCGCCGGCAGGAGCCGCTGCCCGAGCGCGACGTGCGCGCGCGCCTGCAGCTGGGGGAGCGCAGCGTCGTCCTGAGCCTGTCGGCCAAGCGCCCGCACAAGAACCTGCTCGCGCTGATCGGCGCGCTCGCGCGGATCGCGCCCGACGCGCGTCCCGTGCTCGTGCTCCCCGGCTACCCGACCGCGCACGAGGCCGAGCTGCGCGCGCGCGCCGCCGCGCTCGGGATCGCCGACGACGTGCGCTTTCCCGCGTGGCTGTCGAGCGCCGAGCTCGAGGGCCTGTGGTCGATCGCCCGTGCGTTCGTGTTCCCGTCGCTGTACGAGGGCTTCGGCCTGCCCGTGCTCGAGGCGATGGCGCGCAACGTCCCGGTGGCGTGCTCGAACGCCTCCTCGCTGCCCGAGGTCGCCGGCGACGCCGCGCTGCTGTTCGACCCGCATGAGGAGGCCGCGATCGCCTCCGCGATCTCGCGCCTGCTCGGCGACGAGACGCTGCGCGCGCGGCTGCAGGCGCGCGGCCTCGCCCGCGCGCGGCAGTTCACGTGGCAGCGCACCGCGCAGCTGACGCTCGACAGCTACGCCCGCGCGCTGCAACGCCGGCGGCTGTCGTGACCGGCGCCGACGGCGCTGGTGGATGGACGCGCGAACGCGTCTCCCACGATCAGCCCGCGTAGATCTCCAGCACCCTGCGCAGCGAGGACTCCAGCGACAGCCGCCCGGCGTTCTCCGCGAACCAGCGCGCGGTGCTCTCGCGCAGCGCGATGCCCGCCTCGTGCACGCGCACGATCGCGTCGGCGACATCCTGCGGATCGGAGCTCGCGGCGATCGTCCCGTTGACGCCCTCGACGATCAGCTCCGTGGCCGCATTGTCCTCGCCCGCCAGCACCACGCTCGGAGTCGCCCGCGCGGCCGCCTCGACCACAACCAGGCCATAGCCCTCGCGGCGCGAGGTCACCAGCATGCACATCGCGCGGCGCATCTCCGCGTCGACCGTCTCCGTCGCCGCGAAGCCGCGCGCCGTGACGATCCCCTGCAGCCCGTGCGCGACGATCGCCGCGTCCAGCGCCGCGCGCTCCGGCCCTTCGCCCAGGAACTCCCCGCGCAGCCCCTCGATCCTGCGCGCGGCAAGCGCCATCGCCGCCACCGCCAGCGTCACCTGCTTCTCCGGGATCAGCCGCGCGGCGAACAGCACGATCGGCTCCGCCGTGTGCGCCTGCGCCGGCTCGGTGCCCCCCGCATACAGGCCGCGCAGCACCGTCACCGAGCCGCGCAGGCCCTCCGCGCGCAGGCGCGCCGCGTGCAGCTCCGAGAAGCAGATCGCGCGCTGCGCCACGTGCGCGCACACGCGCTGCACCAGCGCGCCGACGCGCCCGCCCACCCCGCCCAGGTAGTCGCGCCAGTAGGAGTCGCTCCACACCTCGAACCAGTCGACCACCAGCTCGAAGCGCATCAGCGGCTGCACTACGCCCGCGGCGAGCAACGAGAAATACGGGAACGAGCACGTGTGCACGACGTCGTAGCGGCGGCCGTGTCGCAGCAGGTGCACGAGCACGCCCAGCCCGAACACCAGCGGCGGCAGCATCCGGCGGCGGCCGCTGGTCGTGTACAGCGCCATGCGCGGGCCCGCCGCCACGACCCGCACGCGCTCGTCTATCTGCGCGCGCTCGCCCCGCGGCCACTGGCGCAGCGTCACGTAGGAGACCTCGTGTCCCTCCGCCGCCAAGCGCTCGGCGAGATCGCGATACCAGCGCTCGGCGCCGCCCACCGTATGGGGGAACAGGCAGTCGTAGACGACGCACACGCGCATCCCGCTAGCATTCCATCTTGTCGGCGCGCCCAGCTTCGTGCGCCACTTTCCGCCCGCTCAGGCGTTATAAACGCAACGCCGCCCGCCCGACCCCTCCAATCGGGGCCCCGCAGCCAGCTTCAGCCGATGAGCACAATCGCCCCCACAAGCGCACCTCCCGCCGCGTCCGACGCCCACGACGCCGAGCTGCCGGTCGTGTCCGTCGTCATCCCCTGCCTGAACGAGTCCGAGAACATCACCTCGTGCGTCAACGCCGCGCTGGAGGCGATCGTGCGCATGGGCGTGCACGGCGAGGTCGTCGTCGCCGACAACAACTCCGAGGACGACTCCGCGCGGCTGGCCGAAGAGGCCGGCGCGCGCGTCGTCGTCGAGCACCGGCGCGGCTACGGCAGCGCCTACCTCGCCGGGTTCGAGGCCTCGCGCGGGCGCTACATCGTGATGGCCGACGCCGACCTCACGTACGACTTCGACGAGATCCCCCGCTTCGTCGCCGCGCTCGAGGAGGGCGCCGAGATGGTGATCGGCGACCGCATGGACAACATCCAGCCCGGGGCGATGCCGTGGCTGCACCAGTACATCGGCAACCCGATCCTCACCGGCCTGCTCAACCTGTTCTTCCGCACCGGCATCAGCGACGCCCACTGCGGCATGCGCGCCGTGCGCCGCGAAGTGCTGCCGCGCCTGGACCTGCGCACGACCGGCATGGAGTTCGCCTCCGAGATGGTCATCCGCGCCTCCAAGGAGAACCTCAAGATCGCCGAGTTCCCGATCGAATACCACCCGCGCGGCGGAGAGAGCAAACTGTCGAGCTTCCGCGACGGCTGGCGCCACCTGCGCTTCCTGCTCGTCCACAGCCCCAACCACCTGTTCATCGTCCCCGGCGCCGTGCTCGCCGGCGTGGGCACGCTGATCGTCGCGTTCGTCGGCGCGGGCCTGGACTTCTTCGGGCGCGCGTGGGGGCTGCACGCGCTGATCGGCGGCGCCCTGCTGATGATCGTGGGCACCCAGGTGATCGCGCTCGGGCTGTGCGCGCACGCCTACGGCACGTACTTCATGGGCGAGAAGGACCCCTGGTTCGACCGCATGCGCTCGCGCTTCCGCCTCGAGCACGGCCTGCTCCTCGGCGGCGCGTTCATGCTCGTCGGCGTGGCCACCGGCGCGGTGATCCTGGGGACGTGGATCTCGCACGGCTTCGGCTCGCTGGCCGACGAACACCTCGCGGTGATCGCCGCCTCGCTGCTGATTGTCGGGATCCAGATCTTCTTCTCCTCGTTCCTGCTCTCGATCCTCGGCCTGCGGCGAGGCTCCTGATCGCGCCCGGCGTCGCCCCGCCCCCGCGCCTGCGCTGAGCCGCCGCCGCAGGGTCCTCAGCCAGCCGCCGCCGCTTCGTCTTCGCGCAGCGCGCCGTAGAACGCGGCAAGGATGCCGAGCGGCACCCCGCAGAGGACGAGCACGGCGAGGATCCAGATCAGCCACACGGGGATCAGGTGGTCGGTGAGGTTGGAGGCGTGGCCGAAGATCGTGCCGGCCCGTTCCAGCAGCGAGCTCGGGTGGGTGTCGAGGAAGGTGAGCGCGATGTCGCCGACGACCGAGCTGCCGGCGACGGTTGTGGGCGAGCGGGAGATCGTGCGCGCTTCAGAGCTGCCGCTCAGCAGGACGGCCGTGTCTCCTCGGTCGACGAAGCAGACGGTGGCCAGCAGCGAATGTCGAGGCGGGGTCATCGGTATCGTCGCGAGGCCTCCGGGATAGCCGGCGGCGAGCTGGCTCACGCTGCGATAGCCCGTCGCGCTGAGCACCAGCGCGACCGGCGGCCCCCCCTGGGGGCCGGCCTTCGCGGGGTGCAGCTCGAACTCCGCTGCGAGGCTGTTGGGTTCGACCGCGACCGATGCCATGCACGCCTGCTGGCCGGGGGCCAGGTCGAACTGGGTCAGCACCGTGAGCGCGCTCGGCGCGGGGGCCGTCGACACCGAGACCTGCTTCTGCGTCAGGAATGGGCGAAACCAGACGAGCGCTCCGACGAGGACCACGGCCGCCGCGAGCGCGGTGGCCAGCGCCGCCGGTCGCGGCCGGCCCACCGGGGGAATGCGTCTAGGCATAGAACCTCGCCATCGTGATGCCGATCCCGCTGAGCGACAGCAGCACACCCACCGCGAGCACCGCCGCTCCGATCAGCGGCCCCACGCGGCGTGGCAGCGCGCCCAGCGTGAATGCGATCGCCAGCCCGAACAGCGAGACCATCGGCAGCAGATAGCGTCCAACGATCAGCGGATCGCCGCCGTTGTCGCTGAGCAGCGCGCGATAGGACACGTAGTGGAGGAACAGGAGATTGGTGAGCAGCAGCGTCAGCATCACGGCCACGGCGGGCCACGCGCGCCATAGCCGGCGCCAGTGCACCACGACGGCCGTGTAGAGGCCCACGAGGCCCACGGCAGAGAGAATCTGCAGCTCGTCGTATGTGCGTTCCCTGAATTTCACCTCCAGCCAGCCGAAGCTGCCGTAGAAGGTGTCGATGAAGACCTGTTTGTACCCGTATGCCGGCCCCAGGCGCGGTCGCATGGAGCCCAGACGCGGGAAGTAGAACTGATAGACCGATGAGACGAACTGGCGGAGGTTGAAGGCCGTTTGCGAGTTCAGCTCCGTGATCTGCCCGCCGTAGAGCGAGCCTCCGCCGCGCCCGAATGCGACGTATGCCAGGAACGCCGCGGCCACCGTTGCCGCAGCGGCGGCCCCCCGTCTGAGCGCGTCGATCGCCGCGGGTCGATATCTCAGCCAGGCCGCGAGCAGCGCAACGGTCAGCACGGGCAGCGTCACCAGCCCGCGGCCATGGGTCAGCACCGCCGCCGCCGTCAGGCCGCTCGCCGTCAGGACCCGGGCCATGGACGGTCCACGCGTCACCAGCCTGACCGACGCGAGCAGCACCGCGGTGGCGAGCGCGATCAGCAGGTTGTCGGCATTGATGACCGCGCTCATGAAGGACAGCTGCGGCTCGAGCGCCACCGTGCCCGCCGCGAGGGCCTGCTTCCAGCGGACGCTGCCGAACAGCTCGCGCGCGAGCAGCCACGTCATCGCGATCGTCGCCAGGTAGCACAACGCGTTGAACAGGCGCAGCACGAACAGCTGCTTCAACAGCGGCAGCCACACCAGCAGCCGGTAGGGGATCGACATCGCCGCGTAGTACAGGGGCGGGTTCTTGGCGATCGGGTTGGGCCCCGCGCCGTTCTCCCGGGCAGCGCGGTTGAGCGTGCGCTCTTCCGCATGCCAGGCGTTCAGGTCGGCTGCGCCCCACCCGGGCCGGCTGTTGGCGTCCCCGATCAACGGCAGCAGGTTGAGCGTCACCAGCGCTCGCTCCTCCTCGCTGGAGTAGGCCGTCCCGCCGGTCGTGGGGCTGGGCAGTTCTCCGGTTTCCGCCAGGTGCTGCACGTAGGCGAAGTGCGTGTCTTCGTCCGGTCCCTGGAACGCCGGTAGCGCGACATCCCACGCAAGCGACTGCAGCGCTCCCACCAGCAGGAGCAGCACGAGCACGCGCGGCGTGCGTCTGACGCGCGCACGGGGCCGATCGAGGATTGACACGCGGGGCAATGATAGGCGCACGTTCAGCTTCCCAGAGCCGTTCTGAGCCCATCCTGCAGCTGGAGGCCGGCGCGCTTCCAGGTGCGCTCGCCCATCAGCGCGAGCCCGGCGCGCGAGGCGCGCTCCCGGCGCGCGGCATCGTCCAGGAGCGCCTCGATCGCGGCGCACAGCGCGAGCGCGGTCGGCTCGGCCAGCAGCAGGGGCCCGCCGCGGCCGAAGCTGGCGAGCATCGGCTCGCTCGCCAGCTCGACGCACGGCAGCCCGCAGGCCATCATCTCCAGACCCACGAGCGACGGGTTGGTCAGCGACAGGACCATGCCGACGGTCGCTTCGCTGTAGAGCTCGGCGAGCCTGCGGCCCTCCAGGACACCCACGTCGCGGTGCCTGAAGGCCGCCGTCAGCGGACGGTCTTCGCCGTAGAGGACGATCTCCAGCGCCGGACGGCGCAGCGACAGCTCGCCGAGCGCGAGCAGGCCGAGCGGCACGGCGCGCCGGGGGGTGACGGCGCGCGCGTAGAAGGCGACGAGGTCGTCGCGCCGGCTGGTCGACGGTGTGTACACGGTGTGGTCGACCGCGAGGTCGATGTGGCTGGCGCTGGCGCCGTAGCGAGTGCGCAGCAGCTCGGCCAGCCAGGGGCTGGCCGCTATGCAGTGCATGCCCTGGCGATAGCTCTCCTGCGCCCACAGGGCCTCGGCCGAGGCCCCGTAGAAGTCCGGCTCGTGGTCCTGGACGAGGTAGGCGCGCGCCCTGCAGCCGGGGAGCAGCAGCGTGCGCGCAACCGTCTGCCAGCCCGTGGCCAGGACCACGTCGGCGCCGTGCCAGTCGCGCATGTCGGCGTGCACGTCGATGGCGCCCGCGTCGAAGAACTCCGCGAAGCTCCGCCTCGTGACCGCCACCGGCTCGCGCGTGTGGCGGCCCTCGTTGTCCTCGATCCACACCGACACCGAATGCCCGAGCGCGCGCAGCTCGAGCAGCAGGCGCGCGATCGTGTTGTGGCCGCCGCTGCCCTGCCGGAAGGACGGGATCACCGCGGCGACGTTGAGCGGCGCCTGCGGCGCGGGCCTGTGCGGCAGCAGCGGCGCCGGCGCCGAGCGGGCGAGCTCGGCCAGCGCGGCTGGGATCGAGCTGACGGGCGGCTCGCCGCGCGGGCTTTCGAAGGTCGCCTTCATCCTCGCCACCGCTCGGCGGGCGCGGTCGGCCATCACGACAGCAGCCTGCGAGCGCGAGCGGTGAGCGGGCGCAGGGGGTAGGCAAGGACTTTCACCGCGCGCTTGCGCCGCAGCGCAAGCAGCAGCCGCACGGGAGCGCTGCGGCGCAGTCGCGCGAAGGGGCGCTCGAAGCGGCTCGCGCGCCGGGCGAACTCGACGCGCTCGCGCAGGTAGCCGCCGTGGATGTCGATGCCACCCCGCAGGTCCGACAGCAGTCGCGCGGCGGCGGCGTTGGCGTTCGCCGCCGGCTCGCGTCGGATGCGCAGCAGGGCGGCGGCCATGAACTGGCTCGACTGCTCCCACGAGGGCCAGGCGCGGGCTGTCTCCAAGGCATTCGCTCGCAGGAAGCGCAGCAGCTCGCGGTCGCGCGCCAGCAGGTCCAGCTGGCGGGCCGTGCCCAGCAGGTCATCCCAGTCGGTGAGCATTCCGTTCCAGCCGTGCTCGACGTACTCCTCGTATCCGGTCACGGGGGTGACGACGCAGGTGGCGCCGCGGTGGAAGCCCTCGAGCGGCGGCCCGAACATGCCCTCTACGCTCGAGAGCTTCAGCACCACGTCGCTGCGCTCATATAGCGCGGCCATCTCGCGATGGCTGAGCGGCCCGACGACGGCGTCGGCGACGACCTCCCCGAGCGCCTTGCGATCACCGCACACGACCGTCACGTGGTGGGGCTCGCGCATCGCGGCGGCCGCGTGGATCGCCTCGTGGACGTGCTTGAACCACGAGCTGGGCGAGCCCTCGATGAGTACCCGCAGCGGATCGTCGGTGTTGACCGGGACGCGCTCGAGCACCGTGAAGACGTCCTTGTCGATCCCGTTGCGCACCAGATGGCACGGGGCGCCGGGGCGCAGTCCCGCGAGCGTGTCGCGGATCCAGCGGGCCTCCGTGATGAACGCCACGGGCAGGTCGAGTGTCAGGCCGGCGCCCATCCGCTCGGCCTCGTCGTGCTGGTAGAAACGGTCCTCCAGGCTCTGCACGAAGTATGCGTACCGGTCGGCCGAGAGCTCGAACAGCGTGAACGTCGTCTCCCACCAGGTGGCCACGGCGATGTCGTAGTGCTCGCTGAGCGCCTGCTCGCGTTGGCGCACATGCAGGTGCGGCAGATGCTCGTAGCCGTGCCAGCTGGGTCCCTCCTGCTCACGCACGAGCACGAGCGTCACCTCCCAGCCCTCGATCGTGCTCAGTTGACGGGCGTGCTGCACCACGACGCCCACGCCACCAGACAGCTGCAGGTCGTTGACGAGGAATGCGATCTTCATGCGGGGGGCTCTGCAGGCCCCGCCGCGGGCAGCTCCTGCTGTGAGGCTCCCGAGGGCGGTCGCCCGAGCTCGCGCTCGAGCTCGTGGATGTAGGCGCGCCACTCCTCGAACCAGACGGTGCGCTCGCGCAGCTCGTCGCGCTGCTCGACGATCTTCGCATCGAGGGCCTGCACCTCGGTCTCGTGTTCGCCTGCCACCTTCTGCATCAGCGCCAGGTCGTTCTCCCGCTGGCGCTCCCAGCGCCGCTGCTCGATCATGTCGGCCTGGACCGCCAGCGCGCCACCGCGCAGCGCCTGGTGGCGGGGGCCGAACGCGGCGATGAAATGCGTCGCCACCGCGCCCTCGCCGCCGGCCGCCACCGTCAGCTCGTGCCGTTCCGCCGGTCCCTCCCAGCCGACGAGCGCCGATCCCTCCAGTGCGACCTGGCGCAGCAGCGTCTGCTCGGCGGGCAACAGCCCGCGCAGCTCCTCGAAGGCGCCCTCGCTCCACGACGTCCGATGGTGCGGGTTCTGGATCGACCAGAAGGCGTCGTTGGGCACGCTGATGAGGAACGTCGCCGCGTGCTCCTGCGCGAGCGAGCTCGACCACTCGAGCAGGGCGACGAAGCTGCTGAGGTGCTCGATCACCTCGAAGCATGTGACGACGGCCGGCTTTCCATCGCCGAGGCGGAGCGCCTGCGAGATCCGCTGCAGGTCCGCGGGATCGGTCAAGTCCGCCGCCAACACGGTCGCCTCGGGCAGGCTCAGCTCCCGCGCCGCCCGTGCGGCGGCCTGCTCGTCGACGTCGATCAGCACGGCGTGTGCAGGCCGTGCATCGCCCAGCGCTGCGGCTGCCGCGACGCCATTGCCGCAGCCGAGGTCCGCCCACGGGCCGCCCGAGAGGATCAGCGGCGCCGCCAGGAGGTAGCGCAGCTCATGCTCGGCCTGGATCGCCGGCGCCGTCTCGTGGGTGATTCGCTCTTGCCAGTCGGACATGCGCAGGTGTACCTCGCCAGGGGCGCCGCTATCGTAGCGATGCCGATGAGCGCTCAAGCCGCCCGCAGTGCCGCCCCGACTCCGCTGCGGAGCTTCGGAGAGCCGCTGCGTGCCGCGTTTGTCGGCTCGCCTGTTTGGCTCGACGGCTGCGCGCCGACGCAGGCCGTGCACGGTTTCACCTCCGAGCGCTTCACGATCGCCGGTGCCGGCGAGAGCGAGCGGACGATCGCCGCGCTCGCCGGGTTTCGGCCGCATGTCACGGTGATCTTCGATCCGCCGTCCGTCCCCGCGGCGGCGCTGCGCCAGGCACCCGGTGTCACCCTCGGCGTGCTCGTCGCCGGTGTGCCCGACGCGGACGCCGCGACCGGGTTGGACGCACTCGACAGGCTGGTCTCCTTCGCTCCCGCGCTCACCGGAACGGCGGTCGGGCGCAGCGAGGTGTGGCGGGCGATCCCGCCGCCGGTGAGCGACGCCCACTTCGCGCCGGTTCGACCGCTTCGCCACGCTCCCCGCGCGATGTCGATCGGGCGCTCGAGCGCGCACCGCGAGGACATGCTGATGCCCGCCAAGCACCACCACGACCTGCTGCAGGTGATCCACGGCGTCAGCGGCGAGCCGCTTCGCGAGCTGCTCACGGAATGCGATGTCGGCGTGTTCGTGGCAGCCCACGCCGGCGGCGGCTTCGGCCTGCAGGTCGGCATCCATCTGGCTGCCGGGCAGCTGCTGCTGGCCGAGGAGCTGACGCCGGTGCACGGCCTCGAGCGCGACATCGACTATCTGCACGTTGACTCGCCCGACGGGCTCGTCTGGGTCCTCGACCGGCTCGGTCGCTTCCCGGGCATGTACCAGCGCATCCGCTTCCGCGGCCGTCTAAAGGCCGAGCAGTACCGGGCGTCGCGTCTCTTCCCCCGCGTGGTGCACGATCTGCTGGGCGACGTCGCGGCATTCGGTGCCAGGCGCAGCACGGGCTTGGCCGGCTGAGAGAATCAGGCGGTGCCTCGCGTCAGCGTGATCATCCCGGCCCACAACGCGGCCCCGTTCATCGAGGAGACGCTCGCGTCGGTCCGGGCGCAGACATATGGCGACTGGGAGGTCGTCGTGGCAGACGACGGCTCGAGCGATGCCACCTGGGATCTGCTGCAGGCCGCCGGGCCGCGCGTGCGCAGCTTCCGCAGGGACAGCGCCGGCGGGCCGGCGGTGGCGCGCAACCTCGCGCTCAGCCACGCGACCGGGGAGTTCGCGGTGTTTCTCGATGCGGATGACCTGCTGCTGCCGCGCTACCTGGAGAGTCAGCTGGCGTGTTATGAGGAGGCGGTCCAGGGCGACGGGACCGAGGTGGGACTGGTGGCCTGCGACGCGCGCATCCTGATCGGCGAGGAGTACGCGCCCTTCACGCACTTGGAGCGTATCCCCGACGGGTATGCCCCGCTCACCCTGGAGCGCGTGCTGCGGCGCAATCCGATCCACGTGACGTGCCTGGTGCCCACGCGGGTGGGTGAGGCCGTGGACTGGTTCGACCCCGAGCTGTTCGGCACAGAGGACTTCGGGCTCTGGATCAAGATCCTCGAGGCGGGCTACCGTGCGGTGCTCAACACCGAGGTGCTCGCCGTCTACCGTCGTATCGCCGGCTCGATCTCCTTGAACGTGGCCAGCCAGGGCGTGAACCACCGCCGCACCTATGAACTCGCCCTCCGCCGCGGTCGCCTCAACTCCAAACAGCGGCGCATCGCGCGGCGGGGCATCCGATACGATCGCGCGATGGAGCAGGTGGCACTCCTGCGCTTCGCGGGAGCTGAGGGACAAAAGCCTGGCTTGCGTCCGTTCCGTAGCCTGCCCCTCCTCGTCTGGGTGGCGCTCAGCAACCCGCACAGGTGGCCAGAGTGGTTTGAGCTGCTTCGCACCGGACGGGCCAAGGGCACAGCAGAGCTGCGCGCTCATCCGTGAACGACGACGTCACGGTGGTGATCACCTGCTTCAACTACGGCGCCTTCCTGGCCGAGAGCGTCGAGAGCGTGCTCGCGCAGACCGGCGGCGAGCCCCGTGTG
The DNA here is from genome assembly GCA_963735705.1 of uncultured Solirubrobacteraceae bacterium. Taxonomy (GTDB): domain Bacteria; phylum Actinomycetota; class Thermoleophilia; order Solirubrobacterales; family Solirubrobacteraceae; genus Palsa-744. The sequence continues at coordinate 250,187 of CAVTLZ010000004.1, read as the reverse complement.
ATCGTGGTTGACGACGGCTCGACTGACGCGCGGACGCTCGCTGAGCTCGACCGGCTGCCCTCGCAGGTCGAGCTCGTGCGCCAGTCCAACGCGGGGGTCGCCGAAGCCCGCAACAAGGGTTTTCGTCGAGTCCAGACCCCATATGCGCTGGCACTCGACGCCGACGATTGCCTCGTCAGTGACGCGCTGGCCCGCCTACGCACGCCGCTGGAGGCGGAGCCGGCGCTCGGCTTCAGCTACGGGATCATGCGCTTTTTCGGGGACTGGGAGGGCGTGCTGAACATGCCGCCATACGATCCCTACCGCCTGCTCTATCGCCACAACATCGGACCCACGGCCCTCATCCGCCGGGAGCTCTTCGAGGATCTCGGCGGCTACGACCCTGCACTCACAGGCTACGAGGACTGGGAGTTCTGGCTCCACGCTCTCGAGCGTGGCTGGCGGGGGCGGCGCGTGGAGGCGGTGACCCTCCTGCAGCGACGCCACGGCCCGAGTCGGCATCTGGGCGCCCGCCCGCACTACCGCGCCACCTTCCGTCAGCTGCGCCGCAAGCATGCGGCGCTCTATGGGCGTGCGGGGCGACGGCGGCTTGCAAGGGAGTCCGATCTCGGCCTCGCCGGCCGTCTCGTCTACCAGTGGTGGTGGGGATGGCGGCCCCTCCCAGCGCGTGTCGAGCTTGCACTGCAAGCGGTCCTCTGGCGCCCAAGGCAGGAGTAGGTTCGGCTCTTCCCGCACCGGCGATATCGCATGGCGGCGCATGATCGGGTGGGCATACTCCGGGGTATTGTGGGCCGATGAATACCGCGAACGCGGCTGCGCGGCTCGTGCGCAACACCCTGGCCAACGGCGTCGGCAGCGTGATCGGCATCCTCGTGGGCCTCGCCTTGACGCCGTTCATGATCGATCGCCTCGGGCTGACCGCCTACGGCGTATGGACGCTCGCCCTGACCCTCGCGTTCTCCGGCGGATACGCCTCGCTCGCCGACCTGGGCGTCGAGGGCGCCACCGTGCGATACGTGGCCGAAGCGACGGCCGAGGAGGATCTCGAGACGGTCAACCGAACGGTTTCCACCACTCTGCTGTTGTTCTGCGCGATTGCGGCCGTGTTGGCGCCGGCGGCGGTTGTGCTTGCGCGTCCGCTCGTGTCCCTCTTCAGCGTGCCCCACGACCTGCACAACGCGGCCGTCCTCTGCTTTGCGCTGGTGGGGGCGGGGCTCGCGTTCGAACTGCCGGCGCGAGCCTTCGTCGCCGTGCTCGAGGGCACCCAGAGGTTCATCGTCTTCCAGGCCGTCGAACTCGTCCGTACGCTGCTTCAGGCCGCGCTCTTCGTGCTCGTGCTGTTGGAGGGCTGGGGGATCGGGGCACTCGGGGGCGCGTGGCTGGCGACTTCGGTCTGCATCCTCGCGACCTACTGGCTGCTCGCACATCGGGCCGTGCCGGGCCTGCGCGTCAGCCCGCTGCGTGCCCGGCGCGGCGAGTTGCACAGGCTCGTGCGCTTTGGCGGCGGTGTACTCACGTTGCGCCTGGTCAGCACCGTCTATCGCCAGATGGACAAGGTGATCGTGGGCATCGCGCTCGGCCCCAACTCGGTCGCGCTCTACGAAATCGCCAGCAAGGTGAATCTGGCCGCGGCGACCGCGGCGTCGGTGTCCGTCTCGGCGGTAGTCCCGGCGGCGGCCTTCGCGCGCCGCAACGCGGCTCTGCTGCGCGACATCTTCGTGCGCGGTTCCTGTTACGCGACCGCCGCATCGCTCCCCGTCGCCGTCGCGGGCTTCGTCTTCGCAAAGCCGCTGCTCGTCTCCTGGATCGGGCCGGAAGCCGCCCCGGCGGTCGAGGGGGCACGGCTGTTCCTCGCCTACGAGGCGCTGCAGTCGGTCCAGAATGTCGCGAGCACGATGATCTTCGGGCTCGGGCGTATCCGCTTTCCGCTGGCTGTCAACGTAATCGCCACGCTCGCCAATCTCGTCCTGTCGATCATGCTGGTGCACCCGCTGGGCTTCTCCGGTGTTATCGTCGGCACGCTCGTCGCCAACGGGCTGGCGTGGCCGGTGATGTTGCGCTTCTATCTGCACGTGTTCGAAACGTCGCCGGGCATGTGGTTCCGCCGGGTCCTGAGGCCCAACCTGTTTGGCCTCGCGGTGCAGGTGGCCGTTTCGCTTCCGCTGCTCGTGCTCGTGCACAACACACACTCTCTGGTGCTGGCAGTCGCCGTGAGCGCGCTATCGCTGGCGAGCTCGCTTGCCGCGTTCGTGCTGGTGGGGATCAGGGGCGAGGAGCGGCGCGTGCTCTTGATGACGCTGCGTCACGCGTTGGGTCGAGCGCCGCGCGAGGTGCCGGTCGCGTGAGCGGGAACCTGGTTCGCGAGATTCACGAGGGTTCTCCGCGCCACCGCTGGCTGCCCCCGGGACCCGGTGTCCCGCCGGCGTCAGGACGCGCCGACCTGATCATCGAGCGCATGCCCTGAGGGCACTGGCATGGCAAGAATCTCCCGCTCAACAGCCCTCGCGCCAGAGGGTGGGGTCCGCGTGGCCGTTCCGGACGGATACCTCCCGCACTGGCTGACCGAGCAGTCACATCGAGCTCAGGTCGAGCGGTGGACGTCCGCCTCCCGCGAGGGGTCGGTCTACCACAGCCCCGCCTATGTGGATTTCGCGCGTCGGCAGAACGGCCGGGCAGATCTTCTCTGGCTGGCGCGAGACGGCAATCCGGTCCTCGGTTTGCCGCTACATCCGGTGGGCAGGTCCCGTCTTACGACCGGCTATTCGGGCGTGATGTTCGCCGACGGCCACGGAGACGCCACGCTGCGGCGCGGTGTGACCGCGCTGGCGGCACTGCTCGATGTCAACCGCCGCCTCGGCCTCGAGGTCCTGCAGTCGGCTCAGGCCCCTGCGTATGACGACCCCGCGCGAATGACGAGCCTCGACTTCCTGCTCGACCAGCAGGGCCTGCGCGGACCGGCGTTGTACTCGCGTGTGCTTCGTCTTCAGCCGCTCGCCGGCCCGAGCGACGGTGGGCACGACGTCTCGAACGACCTGCTGCTGGAGCACGGCCTGGGCCCGTACCAGGCTGCGCTGAGAAACCAGATCCGCCAGGCGGTTCGCCACGGGCTGCACGTGAGCTGCCATCTCCCGGGCTCGGACAGCGAAGTGCAGGAGGCCTACAGCGACTTCGTGCCGCTACACCAAGAATCCTGGCAGCGAACAGGAATGACGCCGCATCCGCGCGAATACTGGTGGGCGCTGACGAGAGCCATCGTCGATGGGGGCGGCCGCGACATCGTCGTCTATGTGCGCAACGGCGAGGGCACGGCGCTCGCCGCGGTCAGCTGCCACATGCGTGACGGGAGGGCGCTCTACTGGGCCGGCGCCAGCAGCCAGGAGGGTCTGCGGTTGCGGGCCAACCCGCTGTGCCTGCACGCGGCGATCCAGGTATGCGGTCAGCTCGGCGTGCATCATTTCGAGTTGGGTCGCTTCAATGCCCGCGAGCCCTCCGCAAAGGAGTTGGCGGTCACGAGCTACAAGGCGCAGTTCGGAGGCGAACTGGTGCGCATCAGCGGCTTCCAGACCCGCCCGCCGGTGGCGTCCGCTGCGCTGCGACGCGCCGTGGCATTGCTGCGCGGCGGCCGGCGTCAGCCGTGATGCAGGCCGGGAGGCCCGTCGGCGTCGCGCACCACGCGGGGATCACACACGGTCTCCTCGCGCTCCGATCGCCGTCTCCGCTGCGTCTTGGTCGGCGACGATGTCGACCACAACCACGGCGCGGTAGTTTGGCGGCTGGTCGCCTCCCCGTATCCGGCGCAGCACGCGAGCGGCGAGTCGACGTCCACGGCGGCGACGGCTCGCAAGCAGATACTCGAGCGGCCGACAAGCGAGGCGCAGGACCACGGCTCCAACAGGACTGAGCTCGGCGGCCACGAGGCGCACGTGCGCCGCCACGCTCTCGTTTCCGATCACCCGCACGGCGCCAAACCTCCCCGCCGCAGCGGCGAGCTCCTCGGTCTCCGGGAAGCCGTTCTCCAGGTGCTCCTGGAGCCAGGGAGGTACAGCGCGCCCGTGGGCCTGTAGACGGACCGCCAGCTCGCGATCCCCCGCGAGCGCTCGTTCCCCGGCCGGGCATGCGATCACCGCGCGAACGCGGGCCACGCGGCAGATCTCGCTGATCGCCCTTGCCCTGTCGCCGAACGGCACGTGCTCCAGCAGGTCGACCGCGATTACGAGGTCGAACGATCGATCCGCGAACGGAAGCGCACGGACGTCTCCAAGCACTCGTTCCGCTGTGCTCGCCGGCGGGCGGGCCGCCGCGCCGTAGTCTTCGAAGTCGGCGTCGCACGCCGTCGACCGCCACCCGGCTGGGAGGAGCTTTGCGATCCCCTGTGAACCGCTGCCCACATCGAGCAGCGTGCCGCCGCCTAGTCCGGTCTCGGCGATGAGCTCCAGCACTGGCTCGAACCGCACGAGATGGTCCACCTGGCGTACGCCCAGCAGATGGCGCCCGAGACGGACAAGGGCACGACTTGCAGCGCGCCGACGCATCAATGGTCCTCCTCCTCGCTGGGGCCGGCTGCGAACACGACCCACTCTTACAGACCGGGACCTCGCCCACTCGCGCGCTTCCGGACGATCGACCCGCGCCGCATTGCCGGGCGGCGGCGGAGTAGTGGATGCACATCGTTGACCCGCGGCCGGGCAGCAGGACGTAGGGGTAGGTGCGCCCGTCGATGACGATCTTGTGCCCGAAGGCTTCGAGAACCGTCTCCCGCTCGAAGGCCCTTGTGGCGCGGTCGGCGGCGGTGAGCGTCGGCTGCCCGGACAGATCGAGCAGCTCGGCATCTCGCTGGCCGCTGCGCCGGCACCAGGAATCGACCTCGTTCAAGACGAGTTCGAGTGCTGTTCGGGCTCTGCCGCTCATCGGCCCGCAGGCGAGCGCTCAAGGCGTGCGAGGCCCTCCTCGTCGACGCCGGACCGGCGAAAGCCCGCCCGGGCGAACGCCCGCAGCGAGGCCTCGTGCTCGGGCTTGACGTGCGCGCAGAGCAGGTTGACGCGCGGCTCGGCCAGCGCGCGCGCGGCGCCCTCCATCAATACGGCGCCACCCAGTCCCTGACCGCGCGCTTGCGGTGCCAGCGCAACATGAACCTCGGCCGCGCCCTGCGCCTCGGGACCGACTCGCACGTTGCCGATCGGACTGCCGCCGGATTCGGCGATCCACAGCTGAGTCGAGTCGTCCGCCAGCACGCGCTCCAGCCAGCCGGCATGTTCCTCGCTGGTGATCTCATGGGAGTTTCGCGACCAGCGCCGAGTCTCGGGATCGTTGCGCCAGGCCCGGAGACGCTCGGCGTCCTCACGGCCCGCCAGGCGCAGTGTCACCTCCGGTGCAGGCGTCACCCGCCGCCCGAGGTGCGATGACGCGCGGGCGGCATCGAGGACAGCGAGCACCCGGCGGGCCTGCGCGGCCGGCACGGGCGGCGGCGAGCCCTCGATGACCGCGGCGAGGAAGCGCTCGAGCTGGCGGCGGTAGGCCGGGGATACGTCGCTGGGCACCTCGAGCTCCGATGAGGTGCCGGTGGCATCGTGGTGCGTCAGGCGCTGATCCTCCCAGCTCCAGTGCAGAGTACCCTCGGAGCCCACGATTCGACAGCCGCGGTTGTAGGAACGGTCGAAGTAGTCCACGGCCACCTCGGCCAGGCCTCCAGACTCGAGCTCCATGACGATGAGTGCGACGTCCTCGACGTCCGTTTCGAGCTCAGACACCTGGCGTGCGAGCGCGCTGACGGAAGTGGCGGGACCGGCCAGCCAGAGCAGGTAGTCGAGCTCATGCACGGCAACGTCCAAGAGCACACCGCCGCCCAACTCCGCGTGCGCGCTGTAGGCGTGCCGGTAGTTGCTGCCCGGCCGCCAGCCCGGCAGCCACGAGCCGCACCAGGCCGAAGCGCGCAGCACGCGCCCGACGGCACCCTCGGCCAGCAGTCCCGCCAGAGCCCGCACGCCGGCGTGCTCACGCAGGTTCATGGCGACCGACAGCGTCACCCCCCGTCGCTGCGCCAGGCAGTCGAGCTCGGCGGCGCGGGCGGCGTCCAGGGCGAGCGGCTTCTCGACGAGCACGGGCACGCCAAGCTCGATCGCCCTCCGTGCGTCGGCGGGATGCTCGCTCGAGGGGCTGGCCACCACGGCGGCGTCGGCCCCGGTCAGGCAGTCGCTCGCGCTCGATGTGCGGAGCACACCTTCTGGCGGGCGCGCCTCGGGGCCGGGGTCGTAGACGGCGACCTCGTGGCCGAGCTCGAGCAGAATCGCCGCATGGCGCCGGCCGATCGAGCCCTGCCCGATGACCGCGACCCTCACGGCCTCAGATCATCTCCCACGTGAGGATGTCGTCGGCCTCGATGTCCACCCGCGCGATGCGACCCACCACATGGTCGATGTCCTTGGGCGCGATGCCGTAGCCGGGACGCTTGACCACCAGGTGCTCGCGGGTGATGAGCGTTCCGGCGGGGATCTCGGCCGCGGCGATCAGGCTGCGTCGAGCGAGCCGGTACATCTCCTGCGCCTCCAGCTCGCTGGGTCCCTCCAGGCGCCCGTTCCCCATCGCATGCTCAACCGCGCGGATTCCCGCGACCAGCTCGCGCAGCTCGGGGGGCTCGATCGCGAAGGGATGGTCTGGCCCGGCCATGCTGCGGTCGAGCGTGAAGTGCTTCTCGAGCAGTTCCATGCCCATGCCGCGCGCACCCAGCGGGACGGCGATCCCCGTGGTGTGGTCGGAGAGTCCCACCGGCACGCCGAAGGCGGCGCGCATGGTGCTCATCGCGCGCAGGTTCATGATCTGCGGCGGGGAAGGGTAGAGCGAAGCGCAGCGCAGCAGCGCGACCTGCGTCGCGCCGCCGCGTGCGGCGGCGTCGAGCGCTTCGTCGATCTCGCCGTAGGTGGCCATCCCACAGGAGAGGATGAGCGGCAACTCGGTCGCCGCGGCGGCAGCGATCAGCTCCAGGTCGACGAGCTCGAAGGAGGCGATCTTCATGGCCGGGACCCCTGCCTCTTGCAGCTCCGTGACGGCGTCGGTGTCAAACGGAGTCGCGAAGAACTGGATGCCGCGCCCTCGCGCGTGAGCGGCCAGCACTGCGATCCACTCGCGCGGGAGCGCAATGTCTTCGAGCAGCTCCGAGGCCGGCTTGTCGGAGACGCCCTCCAGGTAGCGGAAGCGCGGCGTCTTGCTGGAGTACAGCGCCCGCCCGGAGTAGACCTGGAACTTGACGGCGTCCGCGCCCGCCTCGCAGGCGACGTCGATCAGCGCGCGGGCGATGCCGATGTCGCGATTGTGGTTGGCGCCGGCCTCGGCGATCACGTAGCAGGGTGCGCTCGGGCCCACCGGGCGACCGGCGATCTCGATGTTCTCGGCGAGGGAGCGACTGCCCATCCGGTTCAGCTGGGCGTGCGGAACGCCGGCGTTACCGCCGGTCCCTCGAGGCGGTCCTCGACGTTGTCAGGCAGGGCTCCCGCGAGCACCCCGAAAGCCGCGCCGTAAGCGTCTATCGCCGCGTCGATGTCCGCATCTGTGTGCGCATAGGACATGAAGTTCGAGCCGTTGAACAACACTCCGCGCTTGAGCATCTCCTGCTGAAGCAGTGATCTCGCCGGCAGCGTCGCCCCCCCGGGGTCGGGCTCGCGCACGCTCACGATCGTCCACGGGGCGGCCCCCGAACAGCTCACCCAGTCGGTCAGATTGTGCTGCGCGATGGCGCCTGCGACCCCCTGCTGCAGTCGCCGTCCGAGCCGCCAGAGATGCTCGTGCACCGGCTCGCCGGCAAGCACGTCCAGCGTCGCGCGCGCGGCGGCGAGTGACAGCGTCTCGCCGCCGTGCGTACCGGAGAAGAACACGTCCCCCAGGACTTCCATGGTGTCGGCCGGTCCGGCGAGCGCCGAGATCGGCATGCCGTTGCCGAGCGCCTTGCCGAAGCAGACGAGGTCCGCCTGCACTCCGAAGTACTCCTGCGCTCCGCCCGGCGCCAGACGGAAGCCGGTGATCACCTCATCGAAGACCATCAGGGCTCCGTGGCTGTGGGCCAGGTCGATCATCTCCTGCAGCAGCGCCGGCGCGGGCTCGTGCACTCCCACGGGCTCGCACACGACGCACGCGATCTGATCGGGCCATTGCTGCAGTGCCGCCGAAAGCGCGTCGAGGTCACCGAATGCGACCGGCTCGACCAGCGAGCGGACCGCCTCGGGGACGCCGCGGTGGCGCGCGGTCGAGCCGATGTACCAGTCGTGCCAGCCGTGGTAGCCGGTCACGATCACGCGCTCGCGCTCGGTGATCGCTCGCGCCAGACGCACCGCGGCGCTGGTTGCATCGGAGCCCGACTTGGCGAAACGCACGCGCTCGACTCCGGGTACGAGGGCGACGATGCGTTCGGCCACCTCGATCTCCACGGGATGAGGCAGGGTGAAGCTGATCCCGCTGCGGAGCTGCTCGGTGATGGCCGCGTCCACCGCAGGGTGGCAATGTCCGAGGAGGACCGGCCCCAGGCCCATCGGGAAGTCGAGGTAGCGATTGCCGTCGACATCCCAGACATAGGCTCCAAGTGCCCGCTCCACATAGGCCGGCGCAACGCCCTGCACCCACTGCGTCGGTCCCTTGCTCAGCGTCTGGCTGGCGCCGGGGATCAGCTCGCGCGCGCGGCCCAGCAGCTCCTGCGAACGGGCCAGCGAGCGGGCATCGAGGGGGATCGGCGTCTTCATGTTCGCTGCTGCTCCATCGCCTGAGTCCGCCCGCCCGCGCCGGCGCCGTTGCGCGCGGACGCACCTCCGATGTCGACGTGCAGCGCGTGACGCAGCTCGCGCACCACCCGCAGGACATCGTCTTGGCTCATCGTCGGGAAGATGGGCAGCGAGAGGGCCTGCTCGTAGTAGGCCTGGGTGGCATCCAGGCCTGCCATCGTGTAGCCCAGCGAGCGGTAGAGCCCGTGGACGGGGATCGGGATGTAGTGCAGCTGGACGCCGATGCCGCTCGCGTGCAGATGATCGTAGGCGGCCCGGCGACGGGCTGCGCCCTCTGTGAAGCGCACGATGAACAGGTGGTAGGCGTGGCGGCCGCTCGCAGGGTCGCTCGCCGCGGGCAGTTGCAGCCCGGGGACGGCGTCGAGCTGCTCGCGGTAGTGCTCGGCGACGCGGTTTCGCTGCGCGATGAACTCATCCAGGCGTGCGAGCTGGTGCTCGCCGAGAGCGCACTGGAAGTCGGTGATGCGGTAGTTGAAGCCCAGCGAATCGATGTCGTAGTGCCATCCCCCGCGCATCACGTCCTCGCCCTGGTCGCCGCGTCTGATTCCATGGGTTCTGAACGTCCGCAGTGCCTCCGCCAGCTCGTCGCTTTCGGTGGTGACCATGCCGCCCTCGCCGCTCGTGATCGCCTTGACCGGGTGAAAGCTGAAGGTGGTCATGTCGGCGAGCCCGTCGCCTCCGAGCGGACGGCCGTTGCGCAGTGCGCCGAGCGCATGGCAGGCGTCCTCGATCAGCACCAGGCCCTCTCGACGGGCTGATTGCAGCGGCTCGAGGTCGATCGGCAGCCCGGCCATCGAGACGGCTACACACGCCTTGGCTCGCTTGGCGAGCCCGCTCTCGAGAGCGCGCTGCGCGTCGAGGTTCGCGCTCACGGGATCGATGTCTGAGAAGACCGGACGGGCGCCCACGAACAGAGCGCAGTTGGCAGAGGCGACGAAGCTGAGCGGCGTCGTCAGCAGCTCATCGCCGGGGCCGAGCCCGGCCGCGAACGCAGCCGCGTGCAGCGCGGCGGTGCCGTTGGCGAAGGCCACCGCATGGCGAGCCCCGACGTACTCGCCGAACGCCCGCTCGAAGGACGCCACGCGCGGGCCTTGTGTGAGGAACGGGTCCGCGAGCGCCGATGTCACCGCCGCGATGTCCGCCTCATCGATGGTCTGGCGACCGTAGGGGAGGAAGTCGGTCAAGGTACAAGCTGCAGCGAGGGCAGCATCGCCCGCAGTTCCTCGGCGCTGAGCTGCCCAGGGTTGGTGTCGCTGCTGTAGCGGAAGCCGTCCGGCACGGGAGTCCCCTGCAGGTAGGGCTCGGCCCGCCAGAGCGGGAACTCGGGATAGATCACGTAGCAGTCCTCCAGCTCACGGGCGTGGCGCGACTCATCCTCGGTGAGCAGGACCTCGCTCAGCTTCTCTCCGGGCCTTATGCCGATGATCACGTGCTCGGCCTCCGGGGCGACCGCTTCGGCGATCTCCCTCACGCGCATGCTCGGGATCTTGGGCACGAACACCTCGCCCCCCTCCATCAGCGATAGGCGCGAGAGGACGAACTGGACCGCCTGCCCCAGCGTGATCCAGAACCGCGTCATGCGCTCGTCGGTGATGGTTATGCGCCCGGTCTCCGCCTGGGCGAGGAATATCGGGATGACGCTCCCGCGACTGCCGACGACGTTGCCGTAGCGCACGCTCGAGAACCGGGCGGGGGAGTCGGCGGCCAGGGCGTTCGCCTGGGTGACGATCTTCTCCGCACAGAGCTTCGTCGCCCCATAGAGGTTGACCGGATTGACCGCCTTGTCGGTGCTGAGCAGCACGGTTCGCGGGACTTCGTTGGCGATCGCCGCCGCGACCACGTTCTCGGAGCCGATGATGTTCGTCTGGGCTGCCTCGAACGGGTTGTACTCGCATGCGGGAACCTGCTTGAGGGCGGCGGCGTGGATGATCAGGTCGACTCCACGCGTGGCGCCGATCAGTCGCTCGCGGTCGCGGACGTCACCGAGGAAGAAGCGCAGCCGCTTCTCGCCGGCGTAGTTGGCCTGCATCTCCGACTGCTTAAGCTCGTCCCGACTGAACACACGGATGACCTTGGGATCGTGTTCGGCGAGCAGCGTCTCGATGCACGCCTTGCCGAATGAGCCCGTGCCGCCGGTGATGAAGATGGTCTTGCCGTCGAGATCCATGTCGCAGAGGAGTGGGGTTTGATGCAGGCTGAACGGACTGCCGCGCTTGTGCGCGGCAGCGGGCGCGTGGATCCTAGCCTAGACGGTATGGGCTGGCGTCTGCGACGACAACCACGACGCATATCAGCTGTCAGCGCCGGCCGCGGTCGGTGGCAGTGCCTCGCGCGCGGCCCCCGGGGCGCAGATGAGCTCGGTCAGCGCAATCGCGGCGCGCTGCGCACCGCTGCCGTCGAACACGCCCATGCCACGCTCGGCGAGTTCCCGCCGCAGGCCAGGGTCTCGCAGTCGCTCGAGAGCGCCGCGCAGGTCCGCCAGCGAGTCGCCGCCTGTGAGGTCGAGCGTGAGCGCCAGGCCCCCATCGCGCAGGCCGCTCACCACGCGACGCTGGTTTGCGACGATGGCGATGGCCACCTGCGGGATGCCCGCGCAGGCCATCTCATAGGCGGTCAGCCCGGCTGCCGTGACCACCACGTCGATGTCGCTGACGGCATCGACCAGCGCGCTCGGCACGGGCATGCTGATGACCCGCGGAGCGCTCGTCCTGCTCGGCGCTTGCGAGACCGCGCCGGCGACGACGACGTCGGCATCTGGAAAGGCCGAGCCCACGATCGGCACCACCTGCGCCAGCAGCTCGCACGCTGCCAGCGATCCGCCCACGGTCACGAGCACCCTGCGCACCTCTGCCCCGGCGCGACCGGCACCGGCGAAGGCGGGGTCGAGTGGCGCGAAGGAGGGTCCGGCGAGCAGATGGGCATCCGGCGGCTCGGTCCTGTCGAGGTGATAGTCGAGGAGAATGCCGCGCGTGGGGCAGCGGCTTGACTCGGCCAGCGTGACGACGGGCAGCTCGTGCGCCAGATCGCAGATCGCCGCCGGCGCGATGAGGTACGAGTCGAGGACCGCAGCATCACACTCCTGCGCAACGAGCCCGCACGGACTCTCGAGATTCGCCGGCCCTACGGTCATCCCGGACCGCGCCAGCAACCAGGACGCGAGTCCCTCGTAGGCTCCAACGAAGCGCACGCTCCAGCCGAGCCGGGCGAATGCTGCGGCCAAGGGCAGGCAGCGGGCGACGTGTCCCGCCCCGATCTGCTCGCCCCCGTCGCAGCGGAAGGCGATCTGGCCGCGGGCGGGAGTCGGGGGCACGGCGGGCATCCAGGCGGTGAGCGTAGCGCGAGACACCGGGCCTGCGGGCATGCTGCGGGTAGCGTATGTGCCCATGAATCCCGCTGCCGGAGCGCTGGCGATCGTCCAGGCGCGCATGTCCTCGACGCGCCTGCCGGGCAAGACGCTGGCCGACGTGGAGGGAGAACCGATGCTGGCGCTACTGCTGCGGCGCCTGCAGCACGCGCGGCTGATCGACGGGATCGTGGTGGCCACCAGCACCGATGCGGTTGATGAGCCGATCGCGCAGCTGGCCGTCGGCGTCGGTGTGGGCGTGAGCCGCGGTCCACGCGATGACGTGCTCAGCCGCTTTCTGATCGCGATCGGCGACCACGACGGTCCGGTGGTGCGCATCACCGGCGACTGCCCGCTGATCGACCCCGGCCTGGTGGACTCGACGATCGAGCGCTTCCTGTCGGTGCCGGACTGCGCCTATGCGAGCAACGTGGAACCGCGCACGTTCCCCGACGGCCTCGATGTGGAGGTCTTCGACGCCGCAGCGCTGCGCACGATCGCGAACGAGCCCCTGGCTGCGCACGATCGCGAGCACGTCACCAGCGCGATGCGCGCCCAACCTGAGCGCTTTCGCCAGGTCGCGCTCCTCTCAGAGCAGCAGCTGGGCGACTTGCGCTGGACCGTCGATGAGCCCGAGGACCTCGCGTTCATCCGAGCTGTGGTGCGACGCCTTGGCGACCGCCGCCAGCAGGCCGGGCTCGCGGAGATCCTTGCAGCCGTGCGCCGTGAGCCCTCGCTGGCCGAGTTTCACGGACGTCGTGGCTGAGATGCGAGGCCCCGCTGCGCCGTCCGTGGCCGGGAAGCGCCTGGAGGTCAGCTCGCGACCGGGAAGGAGGCTCCGGCGAGCTCGTCAGGCAGGCCGAAGGGCCCGCCGTCGAGGATGCGCTCGCAGATCCAGTCCAGGTAGGGGTCGGCTCCGGGCGCGATCTCTGCGGCGGTCCTTGGGAACCGGATGACCTTGCCGTCGCGCGCCTCCATCAGCGGGAACGGGATCATCGCCCGGAAGAAGAACATGTGCGCGTACCGTATCGCCAGCTCGACGGTCTCAGTGGGGAGTGGCGCAGCCTCGCGCGCGAGGACGCGCTCGAGGGCGGTCGGACCTGCGATGTCAGTGGTGAAGCCCCGGCCGCGGTAATGCGTGTCGCCCGCCACCGCGACCTGCTTTCCCCGCGCCGCAGCCTCGAGGCCGACGGTGGTCGTGTAGGTGAGCAGCAGGTCTGAGATCTCGATCAGGGCGTATGAGGACAGCGCGTCCGCAGCCGAGATGAAGCGAACGTTGGACGGGATCTCACCGAGCCGGGAGACGATCACATCCTGGACCTCCTCACGGGTGCCCCAACGCGCCTCGGCCGGGTGAATGCGGACGACCAGCGTGAGCTCCTCGCTGCCGGCCGCTCGCACCGCCTGCTCGATCCAGTCGAACATCGATGCGAACCCGACGTCGTGGCCGATTGTGGCGCTGTCCCATGTCACGTTGGTGAACAGCGACACCACTCGTTGTCGGCCGTCCAGGCCCAGGTGCCGGCGGAGCTTGTCGGGATCGTCCTCGGCCTGGTCATAGTAGGACTCGTGCGCGCCGACACCTCGGGCTCGGTCATTCAGCAGGCCCATCACCTCGGCGCGCTGCCGATCGCTCAGCGGGCGTTCCCGAAGCTCCGCCCAGAGCTCGTCGACGTCGTAGTCCGGGGCGGGTGCGTGCTGGGAGAGGACCAGTGCCCCGCCACGCGGGGCGATCTCGTATGTGGGGGCCCGCACTCCGCGGGAGAGCGCCACCTCACGGATCACCCGCTCGGCTCCGAACAGACCGTTGAGCAGGAAGACGATGTCCGGCTCGAACTCCTCGACGACCGACCTGGCCGCATGTTCCACCCCGGCCGCGGCTACGGCGAAGTCGTTGGCCACGTCCCGCGCTCCGGGAATGCGCTCCAGCAGGGTGGCCTTCAGCAGCCACGCGACGCTGATGGCTGAAGCCTCACGCGGGTCGACGGCGCCGTCGCCGGCGGGTTCGACGGGCGACCTGCGCCCATCCTGGCCCCACGGCAGCAGATCGCGAAGCGCGAAGTGCTTCAAGCGCGCCGTGCCGGCCACCCGGTCGGTTAGCCAGGCGCACCGGTCGCACGGCCGCGGATAGGCGCTGCGCGCCCGTCCGAGCTCGCATGCGGGCATTCCGCCGCCACACGTGAGGAGCGCAACGTTGGCACCGCGCGCGGTCAGGGCATGGGCGATGAGGACCTCGTAGGCGTTGTGTGAGGGCCAGCCGCGCAGTGACGCGACGAGGACGCGCGGCCGCGCTCCGACGGCGCCGTTGACGTCGGTGACGCCGCCCGAGCTGACGTCTTCGCCCAGCGCGGCCAAATCGCCGAGTGCGAGCACCCGCCGCTCAAATGCCCGGTCGAGCGGCCGCCGTATGCGGGCGAGAACGCGATCCGGCACGCTCGGTTGCAGGTTGCCCTTGCGCCCCAGCCCTCGGAGTTGCCCAGCGAAGGACATGGCCGAGCATTATCGGGGAACGCCTGACGCCATACGCTGCGGGCACTCTGCTGCGGGGTGGCTCGCGGGCACTTCCACCGTGGTGGCGCCCCTATCCTGTGCGGCCGTGCGCTTCCTCGTGCTCGAACACCACTTTGCCCAGGACATCGACGCGCTGCGCCGCGCGGGCGGCGAGGGCCTCGAGCTCGACGTGATGCCATACGACCTCCTGCGCGCGGAGGCTCTCCGCGTTCTGCCGGAGGAGGTCGCGAGCGGTCTCGAGGCCTTCACCAAGCCCGAGCTCGAGCGTGCGAGGCACCGCTACGCAGCGATTCTCCGGGAGATCCTCGAGGATCGATTTGCCGTCAGCCCGTTCGATGCCGTCGTGATGCCCTCCGACACTTTCTTCTACGTGCGGCCCGCTCCGGCGGCCGCCCATGCGCTCGGCGTGCCGTTCCTCGTGGCGCAGAAGGAGACGACGATCTCCGAGCACACGATGCGCGAGCACGCCGAGGAAATGCGTCGGTTCGCGCCTCCCCTGGCCGACCTGATGACCGTCTGCAGCGAGCGGCACAAGCGCTTCTGGATACGCGCGGGCGGAGCTGACGAGCGGATCGTCGTCACCGGTCAACCGCGGTTCGACTTCTACCAGCGTCCGTCGGAATGGCCCGTCGACGTGCCATACGGGGAAGGCGGGCCCAGCGTGCTGTTCTTGTCCTATGCCGTCGACGCCTACCACCCCGGCGAAGGACGCGGCGGCGCTGCCTGGAGCACCCTGCACCGCCACACCGAGCAGGGCCTGCACGAGCTCGCCCGGCGCGGCTGGCGCGTGCTCATCAAGCCCCATCCCCAACAGGGCGTGGAGTCGCTGCGTGAATGGCGTCGGCGTGCCGGTGAGTTGTGGGACAGGCGGATGTTTCTGGTGGACCCGCAGGCGGATGTGCGCCCCCTGATCGTTGCGGCCGACGTCACGGTCGGCTTTCAGAGCACAGCGCTGCTCGAGGCGATGCTGGCCGGCCGGCCCGTTCTCTACACGGGGTGGGATGAGACGGCAACGGCCCTCGGCGACGAGCTCATTCCCTTCCACGAGTGGGGCGCCGAGATCACCGTCGTCCGCCAGGCCGGCGAGCTACCCGATGCTGTTGCCGCGGCGCGAGGCCAGACATGCGCTCCGGGTGTGCTGAGCAGCAGAAGGGAGATCGCCGAGCGCTACCTCGGGCCGTTGGACGGCTTGGCTGCCGATCGGACGGTCGCCGTCCTGCGCGAGGAGGCAGCTGTCTGGGCCGCGCGACGCGGCCCCGGCGAACAGGCGCTACGCGAGCGGCTCGGCCGGCGTAGGAGGCCGCTGCGCATCGCCCGACGCGGGCGCACGTTCTCGCGGATGGCGCGGCGCCGAGCGGGAGCGATGTTGGGACGTTGACTCATGGGGCCGGCCGCTCCAGCGATCGCCACCAGCCTGCATCAGCCCGGCGGAACTCGCTCCAAATCGGGTCGCTCGCTGGCGAACTCCGACTCGGAATCCGCGCGCAGCGATTTGGCCGCCGGCTGCTCCTGGCAGCGCAGTCGCTCCTCCAGCAACGCGAGACGCTGGGCGAGCACCTTGCTCTGATCGCTGAGACGCGAGATGACCGAGGAGAAGTGCAGCAGCAGCAGCAGGACGAAGCCGAACGCTATGAAGAAGAGGGCGTTGGGCGGATAGATGACCCCGATCGCATGGCTGAGCTTCGCGAGCCCGCCGGTCCACGAGGCCAGGCCGAGCAGCACCACGGCTGAGAAGAGCCAGAGCAGGGCGTAGCGCTCCATCAGCCGGCGGCGCCGCACGAGCTCGAGCACGGTGAACAGGAGGAGCACCGCTCCGAGGATTGCCACCAGCTGGACGCGCGCCTGCATGGCGAGCTAGACCCCCTGCTCGGCGCTCACCGGCGCGCGGTCGCCTGGATCGACGACCGGGCGCCGGCGTGCCAGGCCGACGAACAATGCGAGCAGCACCTTGACCATGTAGTAGGCGGATTTGCCGGTGCTGATCGAGGAGACGCCGCCGCCGCGGGTGAACATCTTCACCGGGATCTCGCGCATGCGCAGGCGGTGATGATGGAGCATGAGCACGGCCTCAACCTCGGGATAGTCGTGCGGGTAGTCGCGCGCGAAGAGCTCGATCGCCCGGCGGTTGTATAGGCGAAACCCGGAGGTCGGGTCGCTCACGCGCATCCCCACGATGTGCGTGAGCACGAAGGCGAAGATGTGGATGCCCGTTCGGCGGCTGATCGGCGCCGGATAGCGGTCGTCCTCGGTCAGGAATCGCGAACCGCAGACCATGTCGACGCCCTCCTCATCCATCGCCGCGATCAGTCGCTGAAGCTCCGCCGCGTCGTGCTGGCCGTCTGCATCGACCTGAGCCAGGAAGTCATATCCGTGCTCGCGCGCGTAGACGAAGCCGGTCTGCACGGCGCCGCCGATGCCCAGGTTGAACGGCAGCTTGACCACGCGGGCCCCGGCCCGCGACGCCAGCGCATCCGTGTTGTCGGTCGAGCCGTCATCGACCACCAGCGCGTCAAATCCGGGGGCGTGCTTGCGAAGCGCCTCGATGACCCCGACGATCGTGGCCGACTCGTTGTAGGCCGGGACGACAGCCAGATATGAGGATCCGTTGCTCATGCGGCGGGCTTCCGAGTGGCCAGGCAAGGGGTTTTGACGGTCGCCGATGGCACGCCAAGGTCAGGTCCCAGCATACTTCCTGATCGCCATGCCCGCCGCAGTCACCGCAGTCGTGGTCTCCTTCGCAGATCCGGCCTCGACGTCGAGGGCAGTGCAGAGCCTGCTCGACCAGTCGCTGGCGCCCGTCGAGGTGCTCGTCGTCGACAACGACCCTCGAGGGGCGACGGCGTCTGCACTGGCCGCCGCCCATCTCCCGCCGATTGTGCGGACCCTGCATCCAGGTGCCAACCTCGGTTACACCGTCGCCGCGAATCTCGCGGCGTGGGAGGCGCGCGGCGAGTGGCTGTTCTTCCTCAATCCTGATGCCGTCGCGGCCAACGACTGCCTGGAGCGGCTGCTGGAGGCGGTGAACGGCCCGGATGTCGCGATCGTCGGCGCACAGGTCCTGCTCCCCGATGGCCGGATCAACGCCGGCGAGAACCCGATCAACATAGCCGGCATCTCCTGGTCGGGCGGATACGGCCGTCCCCGCGAGCACGGACACGCCCGAGACACCGCGGCCGTCTCGGGCGCAGCGCTCCTGGCTCGGCGGGAGGCCTTCCTGGACATTGGCGGCCTGTGTCCCTTCTTCTTCCTGTATGTCGACGACACCGATCTGGCCTGGCGGATGCGGCTGGGTGGCCAGCGGGTGCGCTATTGCCCGGAGGCAGTGGTGGTGCATGACTACGAGTTCGACAAGGGCGCTCACAAGTGGTTCTATCTCGAGCGAAACCGAACGTGGGCACTGCTCGGCAATCTCGAACTTCGCACGCTCGTGCTGCTGGCGCCGGTGCTGCTGGGCACCGAGGCGGTGATCCTGGTGCGCGCCGCGCGCGAAGGGTGGCTGCGTGAGAAGTTGCGAGCGTGGGCAGCCGTGCTCGCCCGGCCGCGCGCGTTGCTCGCCTGGCGCCGGGCCGTCCAGGCAACTCGGCAGGTGCCCGACGGGCGCGTGCTCGCCCTGTTCGTCGGTGGCTTGGCAACCGACCTGCTCGTCGACGATCTGCCCGCTTGGGTCAATGCCGCGCTGGAGCGCTACCGGCGCGTTGTATTGCGTGTCCTTCGCCTGCTGGAGGGCTGATCTGCGGCGCGACAGCGCGTAGATCGGGGTCCCAGGCAGCTTCGCGGAAACCGAAGCCGGTGTAGCGTTCTCGATGGTCCAGAACGCCAGTGCCGGCTTTGATCCTGTGATTGACCAACGACTCGCCGACTTCACCACCACCGTATTCGGTAAGGCGTGGCCGACAGTCAACTCGCTCGCGGCAATTGCGATCCTCCTCTCCGTGCTGGCGACAGCGGTTGTGAGCTTACGACGGGTGAAAGTGGCGATCGTGTTGTTGCTCCTGCCCACCCTCGCATACGTTGTCTATGAGACCCACTATGTGCTGCCGCGCACGGTAGCGGCGATCAACGAGGCCTACCCAGTTGAGGTTCTTCCGCGAGCGCAGCCTAGCGGTCGCAGCTGGGTAGACGCAGAGGTATACCATCGGCATGGTCCGGTCGGCCTGCTTCCCCGGCGTTCTCGATGAACCCAACGAATCGCAACTTTGGATGTGGACCGAGTTCTGGAACAAGAGCATAACGGTGCTCTACTCAAGGCCGAGCTATTCCGACGGGAGTGGATTTTCCGGCGCTTCGATAGAACTCGACCCCAGGACGGGCCGTCTGTTGACCACCGAGGAAGAGCCGTTCCTCGCGGCTGCTGTGAGCGAGTGCGTTTGACGTTGGTGCCAGGAGGAATCCGGAAATTGTCGTTTCGGCTTCGCCTTCTGCCAACGAAGCCTCCAGCGGTCCTCTCACTCAGTCTCGAGGGTCCTTTGACGCACGGATCGTCCCCTTCCGCGCCTGCCGCTCCCAGGGTGACCGTCATCGGAGCCGGCCTCACCCCGGGGCCGGCTAGATAGGCTTACGCCGCGATGGCTACGAGCGGTGGCGCGATCGAGCGCGAAGGCGTCCGTCCCAAGGAGGTCACTCATCCCGGCTTTGCCGCGCGAGCCGCAGCGTGGTGGCGCAGGGTTCCCAGATCCTTGGCTGTCCTGCTGGCGATTGCGCTCATCGAGGGTGTGGCTTGGTCCATCGCGCTGCCGCCGCTGCAGGGACCGGACGAGATCAGCCACTTCGCCTACGTGCAGACGATCGTCGAGACCGGCTCGATACCGTGGCGCAGCAGCGCACCGGCCAGTCCCGGCTACGCCTATTCGACCGAAGTCGCGGAGGCGGGTCTTTGCAGCGGCATCACCGGCTTGGCGCAGAACCTCTCAGCTCGCGCGCCCGCGTCGGTTGTCGATGAACGCATCTGCTTCGCCGACCTCAACCGGCTCCCCCACGGCGCTCGCTCCAACGGTGGCTTCACCTCTGCGGACAAGAATCCGCCACTCTACTACCTATACGAGTCGATTCCCTACCTGGCGTTCTACCACTCGACGTTCTTCACCCGCTCCTTTGCGATGCGCCTGGCCAACCTGCCGCTGCTGCTCGCCCTCGTGGTCTTCACGTGGCTGCTCGCCGGTGAGCTGCTGCTCGGACTGCCGAGAGGTTCTGCTCTACGGGTCCTGGCCACGGCGGCGGTGGTGCTCAACCCGCAGCTCACGATGATGACGGCGACGATCAATCCCGACCTGCTGCTGGCGGCGCTGTGGACCGCGGGCCTGTGGCTGTCGGTGTCGATCGTGCGCCACGGCATCACACGCGTGCGTGTCGCCTGGCTGGTCGCGGTGTGCGTGATGGCGGGCTTCACGCAGGGACGCGGCCTGCCTCTGATCGCACCCGCCGCGCTCGCCCTTGCCGTGGCCGGGTGGCGGCGGCGAGCGCGCAGCCGCCGCGCGGCCGTCGGCCTCGCCGCCGCCGGCGCGATGGTGGTGCTGGCGGGGGCCTACCTGCTGCTGCGCTACGCCGTCAGGGACGACGTGACGCTCTCGCGGGTGAGAGGCTTCCTCTCATACCTGTGGCAGTTCTACCTGCCGAGGCTTGGCTTCATGCGTGCCACGATCCACCCGGGCTACGGGGTCCGCCAGGTGTTCATCGACCGCTTCCTCGGCACCTTCGCCCAGCTGGAGGTCAGCTTCTCCCCCGCCACGCTCGACTTCCTCTCAAGGGCCGCGGAGGTGACCGCGCTGGCCGCGATCGTCGGGCTCGTGGTCCACCGCCGTCGCGTCGCGCGTGCGCCGTGGGTGTTGGCCGTGCTGGCGGTCGGCGGGGTGGGCTACCTGATCATGCTGCACGCCGTCGCCTACTCCTCGCTGCTGACCTTCAGCGGCGACCCGATCATCACCGGCCGCTACCTGCTGCCGCTGCTGTGCCTCTACGGCGTCGGCATCGCGCTGGCGCTCTCGTGGCTGCCGCGCATCCTCGCCGCGCTGCTCAGCGGCGCCACCGTCGCCGGGCTGGCGGTGCTGCAGCTGAGCGCCCTTGCCATCCTCGTGGAGCGGTTCTATGCCTAGCGGCATCGGGCTCCGGAGCCGTATGTCTTCGGCTTCGGCCCGGGCGCGCGGTCGCTGGGACTGGGCGCTCACCGCAGCCGGCGCCACCGCCGTGCTCGTCGTCTTGCTGGCGGCGTTGGTCATTCCCTACCTCGACCAGGGCCGTCGCATCGCCACCGAGGTGCCCCAGCCGGCGCCGCTCTTTTCGGTTTCGCTGGTGGAAATCCCCGGCGGCCAGCAGGCGTGCACGGATGAGATCGGGCTGCTGCCAGGGCGACAAGTAGCGGAGATGCGCATCGGCACCTACGGCAAGGCGCCCTCGCCGCTGCTCATGACGTTCGTGGCCCCCGGCTATCGCGAAAGTGTTTCCGTGCCGCCGACGTACGTCAACAACGGCCTGCTCGACGTGCCGTTCAGCGGACCGGCGAAAGTTCTCCAAGGCAGCGTATGCGTGACGAATCACGGGAATCACGGCCACACGCCGGTGGCGCTCTACGCCTCTGCGGACCGCACGAAGAGCCGCTCGACCACGACCGTCGACGGCCGGCTGTGGCCTGCGAACTTCGACCTCGCCTTCTACGCGGCCAAGCCCAGGAGCCTGCTCGAG
Organism: uncultured Solirubrobacteraceae bacterium; assembly: GCA_963735705.1. Taxonomy (GTDB): domain Bacteria; phylum Actinomycetota; class Thermoleophilia; order Solirubrobacterales; family Solirubrobacteraceae; genus Palsa-744. The sequence continues at coordinate 228,896 of CAVTLZ010000004.1, read as the reverse complement.
GACGCCGGCACGATCATGCGGCGGCTGCGCCTGTTCCACGCCCACGTCGGCCTGGGCCTGCTGTGGGCACTGGCGGTCCTGTTCGCGATCGGCGTGCCGCTGGCCGCGCTGGCGGCGCTCATGAGCGCGGGCACGGCGCGACGTTGAAGAAGGCGAGCTTGGCGCTGGCGACGAGGCCGCCGAACATCGTGGTCTGACCGTCCACGGTCACGGCGAGCGTCGCGCTCGGCCCGCGCGGCGTCGCGCTCGCGAGCAGGGGAACCGTGACCACGGCAGTCTGCGCGGCGCGCAGCGCGCCGCGGCGGAACGTGCGTGCGCCGCTGCTCACCGTGTAGGGCCAGCTGCCGGCGTAGGCGGGCGGTGCGATCAGCGAGAACGTTGCGCATGGATGGCGCACGCTGGCGAGGGCGCCGCTGAACACGGTGACCGAGGCGGCCTGCCCGGAGGTGAGGAATCCTTCGGGAGAGGCGGAGTTGATTTCCCACAGGGCGCGCGCGGGCCGGCTGAGGCGCTCCAGTTCGAGCGGAACGTAGCTGGCATGCGCCACCACCTTGCCGGCCAGCACGATGCGATTGGTGCCCTGCGCCGGGATCAGCAGCCATTCGGGCGGCCTGATGGGCGTTGTGGTGACCGGCCCGCCGAGCGCGCTGAGCAGGCCGCTGTCCTGCTGGATTCTCAGGTGCACCGGTTCGGAGCCGGGGGGAAACGGCAGCCACCCGGGCGGCCCGAAGGAGACGTCCAGCTCCACCGAGGTGTTCCAGAACTCGGTCGAGCGCCAGATGGGCACGTAGTCGGGGCTTTCCCCCAGGCTGACGGACAGCGCGCCGACGCGCACGCCCGCGGGTACATGCAAATCGACCCACGATCGTTCCGCAGCGCTCGGTCCGCCCCCGGCGCCGGTGGTGAACTTGCGCAGCGCGTACGAGGTCTGCACGCCGCACAGCGCGATCACGCCCACGCCCAGCAGGGCTGCGGCCGGGCGTGCCGCGTCTCGCACGCGCCACGCGATCAGCGCCCAAGCCACCATCGCGAGCGCGAGCGCAAGGGCGAGCAGCGTGCCGGCCGAGGGGTGGATCAGCGGCAGCGACACTTTGTTTGCGTGCATCAGCAGCACCCGCTCGTAGAACATGGCGGCGGGGAAGGTGAAAAAGTCGTAGGGGTTGGCAAGGGGCGGCCACACGGCGCTGGCGGTCAGGGCGATGACGGCTGCGGTCCCCGCGAGCACGCCCAGCGCGGCCTGCGCGCCGATGCGCGGCGTGCGCGCCAGGTCGCTCAGCGCCGCCGCGCACGCCAGCGCGATGGGCGCCGCGCAGTAGAGCACGTAGCGCTCGTCCCCGGGAGCCGCCAGCAGGGAGAGCAGGATGGCCGCCAGGCCGAGCGTGCACACGACGGCCAGCGCGTGGCGCGCGCCGTCGCGAGCCCTCGCCAGCGTGCCCGCGGCCCAGGGCAGCGCCAGCGCGAGCGCGACCAGGCCCGTGCCGGCGGCCATCCGCGAGAGGTATTCGCGGTAGCGGTCGAGGAGGGTGAACAGCGGTTCCAGATGGGGCAGGGCGTAGTCGCCGCTGAGCGTCGCCAGCCCGCGGCCCGGGAGCAGGTCGAGGCTGCCGAGCAGCAGCGCGAGCAGAGCGAGGGCGACGATCGCGCCGACGAGTCGGTGCGCGGACCAGACACGGCCGGCAAGCGCGCGTGGGCGCTGCCTGAGCGGCCTCCCTCGCAGGCCCCAGCTCCACTCCTGCCAGACGATCGCCAGGGGCAGGATCGGCGTGAGCGCCAGCATCGCCGTGCGCGACAGCACGGCGATCGCCACGGCGAGGATTGCGAGCGCGTCGTTGCGCATGGAGGGTCTGGCGATCGTGTTCCAGGTGGCGTATATGACCCACGCGTAGGCCGGATAGGCGAGGCTCTCGGCGAGGTAGGAGGTGGCGACCACCGCCCATGGGACGACGATGCAGAGCAGCGCGGCGAAGACGCCCGCGGCGCGCGGAAGCCCGACGCGACGGGCGAGCAGGAAGCACGGCACGGATGTGCTGGCGAACAGCAGGCACTGGATGACGTGCGCCAGCTGGTAGGCGCCCGGGCCCCGCATCAGCGCGAAGGGCAGCGCGAGGATGATCGGATCCAGGCGCTGGGTGCCGCGCACGAACAGGCTGCTCTGCCAGATCGCGCTGGGAAAGTGGGCGGCGACGTAGCGCGCGATCGACAGATACTGTTCTTCGTCGTTCTGGAAGTTGCCTACGCGCAGCGCGTAGATCACGTAGATCAAGGCGATGAGCGCGACCGGGACGGCGACGATCAGTAGGTCGCGGCGACTCGGTGGGGCGCGCTTGGCCAGCGGCTCGCGGCGGGCTGCCTCGCGTGCGCCCGAGATCGACGGATCCTCTGCCCGCGCTGGCCGCATGCCCGGGGCACCCTATCCGCTGTGTCGGCTTCCGAGCGCCGCTACGTCGGCGAGCGCGTCGCGCACGAGCTGGGGGTAGACGCTCGAGGCGCGAAAGCGCTCGGCCTGGCGGCGACCGGCTGCCTGCACGTCGGCGTACGCGTGCGGATCTCGCGAGAGCTCATCGACGAGCGCGAGCAGCGCGCGAGGGTCTTTCGCCTCCAGGTAGTCGACGCCGGCGCTCAGCCCGTGGCTCGGGCTGAGCGGCTCGGAGATGACGAGATGCCCGGCGGCGAGGGCGATGCAGACGCGGTTCTCGAACGTCGGGTAGGGGTTGTTGTGCAGGTTCAGCTGGACGTCCGCGCGGCGCAGGAAGCGCATCAGCTGCTCGTCGAACAGCCCATGCCCGATGTGCACGATCGGATGGGCGCGCTTGATCGGCGCGAGCAGCTGCTCGCGGTGCTCGGTGGAGCGCCCGACGAACAGCAGCCGTGGCGGGTGGGCGCGCTCGCGCACGTCCATGAACAGGCTGTCGGCGACGGGGATCGGCAGCGACCGCCACACCGGCAGCACGCTCTCGGCCGTGCCCGCAATGAGCGGATCGAAAGAGACGATGCGGTCGAAGTTGCGAGCGTCGACCTGTTCGAGCCACCACATGCGCGCGCGCAGGTCCGCGTGCTTGGCGCCGTCGGCGCGGGGGAGCGGCTCGGTGAGGTAGCCGATCGTGAGCGCTCGAAGCGACTGAAACAGGCCCTCCGGGATGATCTCGGGGCGGAACACGAGGACCACGTCCGGGTCGATTTCCTGCAGCGCTCCGAGCAGCGGCTCTGACGGCGTCGCGGCACGGAAGTCTATGAAGACCGGATCCAGATCCGCCACCGCGTGCTCGAGCGCACACTGGCGGAAGTAGACGCCCTGGCCGACAAAGGCTACGCGGAGCCGCTCGTCGGGGGCAGGCAGGACGTTGGCAGTCGGCGCCAGCCCGGGAGCGCTCTCGGCGGGCGCGCCCGTCACAGCTGCTCTGCCACCCGTGGGGCTTGCCGATCGAACAGCAGAAAGCCGCCGACGAGCGCCAGCACGCCGAGTCCGATCGGTATCAGCAGCAGGGCGCCCCCGCCGATCGCGCTTGCCGCTGTCGGATAGCTATGGCTGACGAACACGTGCCGCGCTTGCTCGAGGATGGCGGCGAATGGGTTGGCCATCAGCACGTGGCCAAGGTCGATGCGCAGCCCCAGCAGCTTGAGCGATCCCAGGGTGAGAATCGGGATGAAGATCCCCGATGCGTAGAAGGTCATCTGCTGCAGCACTTCCCAGATGGGGCGGACGTCGCGGTAGCGCACGTAGGAGACCGACAGGATCATCCCCAGTCCGGCTGTGAACAGGGCCAGGATGACCACCAGCAGCGGCAGCTCGAGCCAGCTCCACTGCGGCGAGCCGCCGGCGGCGAGCAGGAAGATGAGCACCGGGATGAGGTTGAGCGAGAGGTTCAACAGCGCCTTGAGCACGATCGAGAGGGGTACCGCCAATCTGGGGAACTCGATCTTGCGCACGAGGTTCTCGCGATCCACGAGGCAGCTGACGCCCCCGGACGCCGATTCGGCGAAGAAGTTGAACAGCACGACGCCCAACAGCAGCGAGGTTCCGAAGAACGGCTCGTTGCTGCCCGCGGCGAGCTTGGATCGGCTGACCACCAGGTAGATCACCCCGAACAGCAGCAGCGGTCTCATGAGCTGCCACAGGTAGCCGAGGGCCGAGCCGAAGAACGCGAGCTTGAACTCGGTCTTGGCGAGTGCCCAGGTGAGCTGCCACAGCCGTCTCGGGTCCGACCCCAGCGCCGAGGGCCCCTTGATCGGACGCCCGAGAGCCTCGAGCTGGGTCGGACTCCAGTCCGCGACAGGCTGAGCCCGGTCTGCCGCCGGCGCGCTCATCGCACCAGCTCCGGCTTCGTCGAGTGCGGTGTGCCGCGCTCGATCACGATGTCGTAGGGGAGCTCAAGCAACGCGTCGGTGCTCTGCGTGCCGGTGACCACGATCGAGATCATCCGCTCGCGACGGTCGATCCAGGCGCCGCCATGACGAGCGACGGCCGGCGTGACGTAGTAGCGGTCGGGGGCGAGGACGTTCTCGAAGCGGATGCGGAAGGTCACCTCATCGCCGGCGAAGAAGCTGCCGCAGCGAGGCTCGCTCCACAGGTTGGAGGCGGAAAGGAGGTTATCGCGGTGGCCGTTCTGCAGGTTGATCCCGAACAACGGGTTCTCGACCTCCTGGTGAAAGCGCACGCGCGCGGCGAAAGAGCACGTTCTGCCGGTCTGCAGCGTCTCCGCGCGCGCTCCGCGCTCGTCCTCGAACCAGGCTTCGTATATCTCCGCGCGGCCATCTCCGTAGCGGCGCACGACGGGCTCCTCCGCTTCGGCGTCGTCGGCGTTGCGCGCTCCTGCGCCGGCGCCCAGGGCGGCGCCTGGAGCCGCGCGCTCGGTGCCTCCCTCGGCCTCGGCGGCCGCTTCCTCCACCTGTCGCGCCTGCTCGGAGAAGTTGAGCTCGAGGTAGCGATTGCCGATGTGCTCGGGATCTCCGAGCGCCACCGGCCGGCCGTGCTCGAGCAGTAGCGCGCGATTGCAGAACCGCTGCACGGCGGACATGTCGTGGGTGACGAACAGCACGGTGGCGCCGCTCTCGCGGATGCGCTCGAACTCGTCGAAGCACTTCTGCTGGAAGGAGGCATCGCCGACGGCGAGGACCTCGTCGATCAGCAGGATCTCGGCATCCACGTGGATCATCACCGAGAAGGCGAGCCGCACGAGCATCCCCGAGGAGTAGTTCTTGATCTTCATCTCGACGAAGTCGCCCAGTTCGGCGAAGTCGAGCACGCTGTCGAAGCGCCTGCGCGCCTCGCGCGGGCTGAGCCCGAGCATGGTGGCGTTCAGCAGCGCATTGTCGCGCGCGGGCAGGTCGGGGTTGAAGCCGACGCCCAGCTCGATGAAGCTGGACATGCGCCCGTTGACGTAGATGCTGCCGCCGTCGACGCTGTAGATCCCCGCCATGCACTTGAGCAGCGTCGACTTGCCCGAGCCGTTGCGCCCGACGATCCCGAAGAACTCTCCGGGCTCGACCGCGAAGGAGACCCCTCGCAGGGCGTGCAGCGTGTCGGTGACGCTGCGGCGAAGCGGATGCAGCGCGCGCTCCTTGAGCGTGCTGACCCGCTCGCGCGGAATCTCGAAGCGCTTTTGCACCCGATCGACGACCACCGGTGGTAGCGAGTTGCTGGTCATTGGCTAAAGAGAAGGGTATCCGTGGGGGGCCGGGCAATCGGCGCTCGAGCCAAGCGTGGAACACGTGCGAGCGCCATCCGGCGCGCTGTCAGCCGTGGTATTTGCGCGGATGAAGCGGTCCGCGCGCTCAAGCTCGGCGGGCGAAGGAGCGATGCTGGACCTGCGATGGGGTGTCACGCGACCACTGCGATCGATCGGGCCGGCCGCGGGCGGGGAGCGCGCGCGGTGGCTGCGCTGGTCCTCAGCGGACTGCTGTGGGCCGTGATCGCGGCCGCGGGCACCCCGCGCGCCGTGGCGGCGGAAGCCGGCGTGAACATCACCGCGACCGTCAACCAGTCGCAGAACCTGAAGACGTTGGGCACGCACTGGGTCCGCTACTTCGTCAGCTGGCGCTCGATGCAGCCGAGCCCTGGCGCGATCGCGCCGAGCGCGCTGGCGTCCTGGGAACAGGTCTTCGCGCAGCTGCCGCCAGGCACCAAAGTGATCCTCGATGTGGTCGGCACGCCGCAGTGGGAGACCGGCTCCCCCGAAGAACACGCGCCGCCCGCCAACCCCGCCGACTACGCCGCGTTCGTGGGCGCGCTCGCGCAGCGGTTCGGGACGAAGGTGGCGGCATATGAGATCTGGAACGAGGAGGACGCCCCGGCGTGGTGGGTCGGCGCACCCAACCCGACCGCCTACGCGCAGCTGCTGCAGGCCACCTACCCGGTTGTCAAGGCGGCCGATCCGAGCGCGACGGTGGTGCTCGGCGGGCTGACCGGCAACGACTACCAGTTCCTCGAAGGCGTCTATCAGGCTGGGGCGAAGGGCTCGTTCGACGCGGTGGCGGTGCACACCGACACGGCCTGCAACAAACTCTCGCCCTACGAATTCCTGCGCGGCGCCGAAAACCGCATGGTCCCGGACTCGTTCCTGGCCTACCGCGAAGTGCACGCGGTGATGCTCGCCAACGGCGACGGCAAACCGATCTGGATGACCGAGCTCAGCTGGCGCACCACCGAAGCGACCTGCGCCGAAGGCGCGTGGGCGGGGCAGACGGCCGGCGGTGTCAGCGAAGAACAGCAGGCGACCCTCCTGCGCCAGGCCTACCACTGCATGGCGGAAGACCCCTATGTGCAGGTGGCGCTGTGGTTCCCGCTCGAGGACGAAGGGGTGGCGGTGTCCGGGCTGCTGCGAGCCGATGGCTCGCGCAAGCCGTCGTTCGCGGCGATGCGGACATACGCGAAGGACGGCGACCAGCTGAGCGAACCGTGCGGGCAGTTCACCGGGCCGAAGATCTCGATCGCCTCGCCTGCGGACCACACGAGCTATTCAGGTCCCCTGGCGATCAACGTCTCGGCGACGAGCCCTGTGGGCGTGTTCCGGATCAGGCTCGAGTGGGACGGGAAACTGATCCGCAACTACGACGGCTCCGATTACCCGGGCGCGCTCGCCGGGGCGATCGACTGGCAGGGCGCCAAGCACATCCCCTACGGCTGGCACACGCTCACGTTCCTCGCGTATGACAAGGAGCGCAACGTCTCGCAGACGAGCATCTCGATCTACCACGCGCGGCCCGGCGCCAAGAAGGCGTCCAAGCGCAAGCGCCACCGTAAGCACCGGTAGTACCGGCGCCAACCGTCGAGCCTTCACAGATGTGGGTGCGGGCCTTCGAGTGGCTGAACGGACGACTGCGTGTGTGGCCAACGAGCCGGTGATTGAGCAAACGCTTTGAGCGACTGCTAAACTCGTGTCTCATGGGGTTGCATGAGCAAGCCAAGCGCCAAGAGGTGTCGAGAGAAGCGGTTGCGACGATGCCTGCTGGCACGAAGCTCCAGATTGCGGAGGCGGCGCTCGAGACCCTGAAGGAGAAGGGCTTTGCTGGCGCAAGCGCGCGTGAGATAGCAAGCGCTGGGCACTTCAACCAGGCGCTGATCTTCTACCACTTCGGCAGCGTCCACGGGGCGCTGTTGGCGGCTCTCGATCTAGTCAGCGCTCGGCGGATGGAGGCCTACGGCCTGGCGTTCGAGCAGGCGAGGACGTTGCCCGAACTGGCAAGCCTGGCCCGCACGATCTACCTCGAGGATCTTCAGAACGGTTACGTCACCGTGCTCGGCGAGATGGTCGCAGGTGGCGTGTCCGACGCCGAGCTGGGCCGCGAGGTGGTCGCCCGACTGCAGCCTTGGATCGAGATGGTCGCGGACAAGCTGCGCGAGCTTCTCGCCGGATCGCCATTCGAGTCGATGATCCCGGCGGGCGACATCGCGTTCGCGATCGTCGCGCTGTACCTGGGCGCGGACATGCTCAGCCACCTGGAAGGCGGGCACGCTCGCGCGGAGTCGCTGCTCGACCTCGGCGAGCGCTACGCGCCGCTCGTGGGCGCGCTACTGCCCTCGCAACCGAAAGGAGAGTCAAGGTGAGCGCCGATACGGGATTGGACCTCGTGACGGGGGCGTTCAGCTACACGGGGTCTCGTATAGCGGAGCGGCTGCTGGACTCGGGCCGCAGCGTGAGGACTCTGACGTTTCACACGGATCGCCCGCATCCGCTGCGGGGGCGCGTCGAGGCGCTGCCGTATCGGTTCGACGACCAGGTGGCTCTCGCCAAGAGCCTCGAGGGAGTGACCACCCTCTACAACACGTATTGGGTTCGCTTCGACCACGGTCGAGCATCCTTCGCCAACGCCGCCGCCAACTCGCGCGCGCTCTTCCACGCAGCAAAGCGGGCCGGGGTGGCGCGTGTCGTTCACGTCAGCATCGCCAACCCGTCTCTCGAATCGACGCTCCCCTACTACAGGGGCAAGGCGCTGGTCGAGCTCGCGCTGGCTGAAGTCGGCGTTCCCTACTCGATCATCCGACCTACTTTGGTGTTCGGCGGCGATCGCGATGTCCTGGTCAACAACATCGCCTGGATTCTGCGACGCCTGCCGGTCTTTGCGCTGCCTGGGAGCGGCGGCTACCCGGTCCAGCCGGTGCACGTCGATGACCTCGCGCGAATCTGCGAGCAATCCGCCCATATCGCCGGTGACGCCATCATGGATGCCGCCGGGCCGGAGGCGATGACCTTCGGCGAGCTTGTCCGGGCGGTCCGCGACGCGGTCCGAGCCCGCTCCCCCATCTGGCATCTGCCGCCCGCAGTCATGTCGGTGGCCTCGCGTGCACTGAGCCTGCTCGTGCACGACGTTGTCTTGACGGCGGACGAGATCAGCGGCCTGACCGCGGGCCTGCTCATCTCACGCGACCAGCCCCAGGGTCGGATCGCTTTCAGCGAATGGCTGGCCGAGAACAGCAGCTCGATCGGCCGCTCCTACGCAAACGAGCTTCAACGCCATTTCGCCATTCCGGCCTACGCGCGATGAGGCGCCAGCGACCCATGACCGATCCACGCGCATGGGCGTGGTTCCTCGCCTGGTCGGCAGTCGGTGTCGGATTCGTTGCGGGTCTGCTTGCGGCGTTCGCTCTTCCCGTAACGCTCGTCCTTTGGGGAGTCTCCGGCGCTGGTGCCGTAGCCATCGCACGACATAAGGAAGCTCGCGTAGCCTGGCCCGGGGTGCTATCGGGCATCTCCGTCGTCGCCTTCTTGATCGCGTACCTCAATCGCAATGGGCCTGGGGAAGTGTGCACTGCTCACATCGGCAGCGCCTGTACGAGCTCTGAAGAACGCTGGAGTCCCTGGCCATTCGCAGCGGTCGGCGTCATCATGGTGGCTGGCGGTGTCGCCGGATTCATCCTCATGCGCTGGCGGGCGCACAGGCGAGCCGGATGACACTGGCTGCTCCAACACCGCAGGTTCGTCAGAGACGGTCGTCACGACGCACAGGGGTTCCCGGCCTGACGCGGATTTCGGACGACACTTCGTGTGGTGACCGGCGCCGTTCGTGCTCGCGCTGCTCGGCATCGCGGTGGCGGCCGCGTGCGCATGGTGGGCGCTCGGACGGCTGGCCGAGGAGAGCGAGCGTTTCGGTCGGCGACCGCGCCCTTGCGGCCTATCAGTCCTTACAGTAAGATGTGGAAGGCATGGCTGTCAATCTGCGAAACAAACCTCTGCTGGACACGGCTGCTGACGCGAGCCTGTTCGTCGACCCGCCTGAGCTGTCGCGGATCGACGCCGCCCTGCGCCAGGGACTCAACGTGGCGGTGCTCGGCGGGCCCGGGTCGGGCAAGACGACGCTGCTGCGGCAGCTGACCCATCATCTGCGAGAGCAGGGGAGGCCGATTGTGTTCGTCAGCGCTCAGCACGCCGACGACGCCGCACAGGCCCTCCAGGCTGTGCGCGAGGAGCTCGCGCACACCGGCGCGGTGCCGAAGTCACTCAAAGACGCCGCAGGGCAGTCCGTCGACTCTGGGCGTCCGGAGGACCTCGTTCGCAGCCTGGAGATACCCGCAGACGAGCCGACTGTCGTGGTCCTGGACGACATCAGTGCGCAAGCTGGCCACGAGCTGTTCGGGCGACTTCGCGACATCCTCTGGCAAGCGCCCATCGGTTGGCTGATCGCGGCGCGCAGCGAGGACCGCGGTTTGTTGGCGGCGCCCGCCGACGCATTTTTTGAGGTGATCGTCGACCTCGGGCCGCTACCGTCCGAGCAGATTGGGGAGCTGCTGAGGCGTCGGCTTGGCGAGGACGCCAGCGGCGTTCCCCTGCCCGCGCTCGCCGACGCGAGCCGTGGCAACCCACGCCGTGCTCTCGAGCTGGCTCGCGAGGTCGTGATCGATCACCACGAGCTGACGAGCGTGCTGACCGAGCAGGCTAGGCGCGAGACTCGCGCTTCTGAACTTGGCCGGGCTTCCTCGATGCTGCTCAGCGAGATCGAGGCGCTGGGCCGTGCGGTGAGTGCGTCTGACGAGGAGCTCTTGCGACGAATGGGCTGGACGCGTAACCGTGCAGTGCAGGTGCTTGGGCAGCTCGAGGATGCCGGCCTGCTGCACAGCTACACCGGCCGCGGCCCGCGCGGCGGGACGGCGAAGATGTACACCCTCGACCGAGGGGCAGAATCGTGAGCGCCGCTGAGCTGGAGCGCCTTGCAGCGGCGCGTGCATTCAAGCCGATGGAGGCCTTCGACGAGCTGGCAGACAACCACGTGGACTTCGACGAGCTGCTGGGAGGCAAGCGTCGCGAGGCGGCACTTGCGAAGGCGCTGCAGGGCACAGCGCCGGCGCGGGTGGCCGTGCTCGGCCCTTCCGGCTCGGGAAAGTCGAGCTTGATCGCGGCCACCCTCGCTGACCTGCCGGCATTTCTGCCCCTCTCGATCGCCATCGGTCAAGCGGACGTTGGGATCTTGGAAAACCAGGCACGGTTCGGGCAGTTCGTCGTCCGCGAGCTCGCCCGGCAGGCCAAAGGTCGGTTCGCCGCTCAGCAGAAGATTGGTCGCCGGCGAAAGGCAGCGCTCGCTCGGTTGGTCGCCGACACCACGACGCGCACCGGCCCCGGCGGAAAGCTGGCGCTCAACATCGGCATACCCGACTACGCCGCCGTGAGCACCGAGATTCGCAGCGCCATCAAATCAACGGAGAGCGACCTGAATCCGTCCCAGAGTCTCGAAGGACTCGAGGAGATCGCCCGCGTCTTCAGCGCCCCGGAGCGACCGATACCCGTCCTGATCATCGACGACGCCGACAAGTGGGCAGGCTCACCGGTCCCCGGAGACGAGGACAAACGCGCACGCCTCCTTTTCAGCTCCGCTCTACAGCCGCTGCTCACGTTGCCGCTTCACCTTGTGGTCGCTGTCCAACAGCACTGGAAGAAGCTCGCTGAGTACGAGAATCTCGACAAGCGCGTGGACGCGACGATCGAGATACCGAAGCTTCCGAAGGACGCGGTGCCGGCACTCACGCAGATCATCGCGTCCCGTGCCCTGGACGTCGGTGTCGAAGACGTCGCGAATCTGATCGAAGACGGCGCGCTCGCGCGTCTGGAGGCCGAGTACGACCGCAGCGATCGCAGTATCCGTCATGTTCTGCGGGTCCTGGACCTGGCGCTCAGGGACGCCACGGACGAGTCTCCAACCCCCGAGCGGCTCACTCGCGTGCATGTCAGACATGCCGCCCATACGCTCGGGTAGATCAATGCGCCCCTATCTGTCCTTACGGTCGAAGATGTAAGGGACGGCGGCGCCGAAACGTTGAGCGCGCATAGCAGCGTAGGCAGGACCGCGACGACGCTTCGTGCGGTGACCGGCGTCAGCAAGGTTGTACGAAGGAGCTGGCTTACGGGTCTCCCGAAAGGGAACGCTTCTGGCCTCGACTGCCACAGCGGTGCCCTACCGCGAAGTGCACGCGGTGATGCTCGCCAACGGCGACTCATCTGGGCGCGCATACAAGGCGGCCAGGAGCGCTGTTGATAGAGTCGCCGCCGCGTGGAGGCAGCCCCTCGTCGCGAGGCGAGCCTCGCCAAATCTCTTGATGACGCTCGCCGGCGCGCGACCCGATCGCTCGTCGTGTTCGCGGGGCTCGTCGGCGTCGCGAACGTCGTCGTCCTGCTCGCGCAGGCGCCGGCGCTTGTCCGCAGCCTGCTGCTGAACGCCGACAACGCGTCGACGTTCGTCCTGCCCGCGCTCGCCGGTCGCGCCCCGGCGGGATCGGTCGTCAATCTCGGCAACCACCCGTGGTACGAGCCGTGGTGGCTCATGCGCGCGACCGCCGGGCTTCCCGATTACCGCCAGCTGTGGGAGGCGGCGCCGTTCGTGCTCGCGCTGCTCGGCATCGCCGTGGCGGCCGCATGCGCGTGGTGGGCGCTCGGACGGCTGGCGGGGCTGCTGTGCGCGGTGGCGCTGCTCGCGGCGAGCGAACCCGTGCGCGGCATCGTCGACGTGCCCGAGAGCCACGGGCTGATCGTCCTGCACGTCGCGGTGCTGTGCATCGCGCTGCTGTTCGTGTGCGGACGGGCCCAGCGTGGGCGGTTGACGCCGGTCGTGCTCGTGCTGGTGGGCGTGCCGCTGGTGGTGTTCACCGGCGCGGGCCTCACCGACGAGCTGCTGCTCGTCAGCGGCCTCGGTCCGTTCGTCCAGATCGACAGCTGGTATGCGCCGCGCCCGGACACCAGGACATTCCTGCTTACCGACACTCGGCCGGCCGTTCCGCCGGCGGTCAGCGCCCCGCCCGCGAACCTCGGTCAGCCCGTGGCGCAGGAGGCCGTCGGGGAAGGCCTCACGGTCTACGTCTATGGCCACGACATCGCCTCCGATATCAGCGTCTGAGGCTCTCGGCGTCGTCCGGCTGCCCGCTCGCGGCGTACTTCACCCACGGCGCTGACGGCCTCGTCCTGTATCTCCTGCGAGGGGATGCCCGCCAAGCGATCCCTTGCTCGATCGCTTGCCTCGAGGGGGTTGAGTCCCCGATGCCCGAGCGTCGATACGTGAGCGCGACCCTCAGACGACACTGCTGTCACGGTCGCAGCGCCCCGATCGGAATGACGTTGATGCCGTCGTCACGGACGTATCCGTAGCCTGTCCCGGTGATCACGCCGAGCGCAGCCGGGCTGCCGCACTTGTCCGTGTCGATCTGCCGGGCGAACCTGTTGAGGCTCGCGGCGCCCTGGTCCAACAGTCCTGGTCCGAGCTTGATCTCGAAAGCGGCCCAGCGGCCGTCCGCCGTCTCGATGATCGCGTCAACCTCGAGCCCGTTGCTGTCACGGTACTGAAGCACTTGGGCGTCAACCGCCTGCGCGTACACACGCAGATCGCGCACGACGAGCGACTCGAACAGGAGACCCAGCAGGTTGAGGTCCTGCAGAAGACGCTCGGGCGTCGCGCGCATAGCCGCGACCGCCAGAGAAGGGTCGACGAAGTGCCGCTTCACTGCGCTGCGCAGCACATACCTCGAGCGCAGATGCGGCGCCCACGCGGGCTGATCTTCAACGATCATCAGCCGCGCGAGCGCGTCGAGGTACTCGCGCGCCGTATCGTCCTTCAAGGGTCCGTCCGCTCCACCTGCGTCGTTGGCGAGCGTGGTCGCGGTGGCGTACGTGGCGGTGTGACGGGCGAGGCTACGGAGCAGTTGCCCCACCTTGTTCGGGTCGCGACGCGTGCCCGTGACGCTGCTCACGTCAACGCGGCGAATCTCGTCGAGGTAGTCGCGCACGGCGCGCAGCGCCTGCGCGAGTGCGAGGCCGCGGAAACCGGGCCAACCGCCGAGCGCGATGTCCCGCGCGAGGTCCGCAACCGTCAAGCCGGGGTCGGTGCTGCGCACGGGCTCTCCGGCCAGCAGCGCAGCGAGCGAAATGCCGCCGCTGCTCGCACCAAGCTCGAAGAGGGTCATCGGGCGCATCCGAAGCCGGGTGATCCGACCGGCTCCAGTGTGTCGGGTGATGTCGTCAGCTGGCACCGCGGACCCCGTCAGGATGAACTGGCCGGGCGTCTTGCGATCGTCGATCGCGCGGCGAACGTGGTTCCACAGCGCGGGCTCCAGTTGCCACTCGTCGATCAGGCGCGGCGTAGCGCCGTCAAGGACGAGCGCCGGATCCACCCCGACAGCCCGGCGAGCGCTCGCATCGACGTCGAGCAGTGCCTCGCTCGCCGCGATCTGCCTCGCCGTCGCCGTCTTTCCGCAGGCCTTCGGACCCTCGATCACCACCGCGCCAGTCGCGCTCAGCCGAGCGGCGAGCTCCTCGTCAACGACTCTCGGCTGGTAGAGCATCAGAACGATAAGGGGGATGTTGTAGAGATTACGGCGGGGAAGTTATAGAGACTTTAGCGGGGAGTTTGTAGATTGACGGAAGGGGTTTCGCACTGGGCTCCGGCTCCAGCGGTCTGAGGTCTCCGCCGGGGGAGCAGCGCGCTGGCGTCCGGCCGAGCCAGCGTCTTAAATGGTGGTTTCACGGAGTCATCGGTAGCGCCTGGGCACGTCTCTCAGAGACGTCCAGCCCAACGGCAGCGCATCGCCTAACCGTGGTGGAACAACATGTAGATGACGAATGTTTCGGGCGTGTCTTGGTGGGGTCATGCCCAGCCGACGTGGCTAGCGTTGGGCCTTCTGTCTGCATCGCCAAGCAACGAGAAGCTGGGGGGCGATGAGTGCCCGCGCGCGTCGGCGTGCAGCAGCAAGCATGCGCCAGCGCCCTTGGAGCAGGGGCCGGTCACTCCGCGTCGTGGGTACCGGCGCTGGTTCTTCACCGCTCATGGGACGTGGAGCGTGGAGCGGATCGTGGCGGCGATGCAGGCGTGGGCGCGGGAGACGGGAGCGCCGCCACGCTCGTGGGAATGGTGTCCGGGGGCGGCGCGCAGCGCGGGCTTGATGAGCGAGGCGGAGAGCAAGTGGGAGCGCGAGCACCCGCGCTGGCCGGGCAACACGACCGTCTACCGCTATTTCGGCTCGTGGGCGAGCGCGCTGGAAGCCGCCGGGCTGCCGCCCTATGCAAGAAGCGAATGCGAGCTGCCGCTGGCCGAGCGCGTCGCCCACGCGCAGAGGATGAGGGCGGCGGGCGTGCCGGTGCGCGCGATCGCCAGCGAGCTCAGCGTCGGTGTCGCGAGCGTCTACCGCTACCTGAAGGCGCACCCGTGCGCTGACTGCGCGGGGCCGGTGCTGGGCGAGAGCGCGCGTTGCCTGCGCTGCTCGACCCGCCGATCGAACCCCAAGCGCTGGAGCGCGCCGGAGCTGCTCGACGCGGTCGCCTCGTGGGAGCAGCTCGAGGGGCGCCCGCCGGCGCATGTCGACTGGCGTCCCGCGAGCGGCACTGAGCGCAACCGCTGGCAGCGCGAGTTTCCGCGCTGGCCGCCCGCGAGCGCCGCCCGCGTCGTGTTCGGCAACTGGACGAACATGATGATCGCCGCCGGGTTCCCGCCCTATCACCAGTCATGGGATCACCAGCAGGTGATCGACGCGCTGCAGCGCATGGCGTGCGAGCGGGGCCGAGTCCCGACCAAGGAAGAGTGCGACGCCTCGCCAGACGGCTACCCCTCGGCGTCCACCGTAAAGCGCAGGTTCGGCTCGTTCACCGCCGGGTTGCGCGCCGCCGGCCTCGACCCAGGCCGACGACAAGGCATCAGGGCCGCTTGAACGCGTTCGCGCCAACTTCGTGTCGTGTGCTGGCTTTCTCGCGTACGGTGATGCAGCGTTGGCGCGTCGCACGGCGAGGGGGGGCTAGGCTGCGCCGCTCACCCTGACTCTCGAAGCGCATCATCCAGCGATACGGTGCGCCCTGCCACCAAGTCGGCTCTGCCCTCAGCGGCCGCAATCTCGTCCTCCTCGGTCCAGGGCTCGTCGTCGGCCGGGGCATCGCGGAACGCAGCGATTACCGAGTCTGCACGCATGTCGAGCAGACGCAAAGCCTCGCCGGCTTCCTCCTCGGAAAGCGTCTCGATCCGCTCGCGCAGCTTCTCCTTGGCGGTCGTTCCTTAACGGTAACGACGCTTCGTGCGGTGACCGGTGCCGGCAAGGTCGTACGAAGGGACTCGCTCCCGGGTCTCCCCCCAAATGGGACCTCTTGAGAGCACCGACCCCGCTTGAGCTGGTCGGCGAGAACCGCCAGCACGCCAAGCGGCCTACGGCCGCCAGTCCCAGCAGCGCAGCTCACGCGCCGGGCGCTCGCTGGCCACCGCGGCCGCCGCGTCCGGGCCCACATCGAGCTGCGCGACCCATGGCCTTGGCCCGGAGGTCGCCTCCTCCGCCCCGCCGATGCCCACCCCCAGGCACTTCAGCGCCGCCTCGTGGCGAGTCCAGGCGCGCAGGAACTCCCGCCGGCGGGTCTCAGGAGCAAGCGCTTGCAGGCGCCGCGCCTCGGCCGCGCCGAGCGCGCGCGCGGCGATCGCGACCTCGTCGAGCGGACGGCGCGCGCCCTCCACGTCCACGCCAACCGCCCCTGCCGCGCTGAACGCATACAGCGCCAGCTGCCCCGAGTGCGACATGTTGAAGCTCAGCTGGGGAGAGCGGGAGGAGGCCGCGGAGGAAGGCGCGTGCGCCGGCGACTCACCTGCATCGCACACCAGCGCCGGCTTGCCGTGCTCGCCGGCGGCGAAGCGCAGCGAGCACGGGTCGCGGTGCAGGTAGCGCCCCAGCAGCGCCCGCAGCAGCCCGCGCGAGCGGCTCCACAGCTCCCCGTCGCGCGGGTTCACAATGCGCGCCGCCCGCACGCGCTCCTCATCGCACAGCAGCTCCTCCAATTCTTCCGCCCCCGCCGCCAGGTCCGCGCGCCATACGTGGACCGCGCCGTCGGCAAGCAGCGGACGCTGCGGGCCCGGCGCCCAGGCGTCCTCGACCGTTACGGACATCACAGATGGGCTCAGCCGACGAGCGTGACCTTGTCTCGGTCCACCTCGGCGATGAAGAACGATCTGATCTCGCGACGCTGCGCCAGCCACGCGGGGGTGTGCACGTGGACCGAGAACGACCACGTCAACGCGTCGAGGTCGAGCTCGCGGGCGGCGTCGTCGAGCATGCTGCGCACGAGCATCCGCCCGTCCCATGAGGCGTCATCCACGAGCACGAGCACGTCCACGTCGGACTCGCTCGACGGTTGCTCGCCGCGTGCGCGCGAGCCAAAGAGCCAGACCGCGTGCAGCTCGCCCTTCAGGCGCGCGCGCAACTCTTCGACGAACCGCTCGACGAGCATCCGCTCATCGGCTGACAGCGTTGTCTCGGCCAGCGTGGTCATCAGGCCAATCTAGGCGCTGAACGTCCGCCGATCAACCTCTTGGCATCGCTTTGGGCCCGCTCGGCGCGCGCCCTGCCCCCGCCGGCTACCCTCTTGCGCCTATGCGCGCCCTGTCCGTCCACCTGCCCGGCCTGGTGGTGATCGAACCGAGCGTGTACGCGGACGAGCGCGGCTTCTTCTGCGAGACGTACAGGCGCGAGTGGCACGCGGAGGTGGGGATCCCGCGGGATGACGTGTTCGTGCAGGACAACCACTCGCGCTCGACCCGCGGCGTGGTGCGGGGCATGCACTTCCACGTCGGCGACGGCGTGGCGAAGCTGGTGCGCTGCGCGCGCGGGCGGATCGTCGACGTGGCGGTCGACCTGCGCAGGGGCTCGCCTACGTACGGGCGCTGGGAGGCGGTGGAGCTGGACGAGGAGAGCATGCGCGAGCTGTACGTGCCGGTCGGCTTCGCGCACGGCTTCTGCGTGCTGAGCGACGTCGCCGACGTGCTGTACAAGCAGACCGCCTACTACGACCCGGAGGTCGAGCGGGGGATCGCGTGGAACGACCCTGACGTCGCGATCGAATGGCCGCTGCCCGTGGCGGAGCTGACGATCTCCGAGCGCGACGCGACGGCGCCGCGCTTGAGCGAGGTTGCGGACGAGCTGCCGTTCGAATGGCATCCTTAGGGACGATGGCCGGTCGTCTACAGCAGCTGCGCGAGCGCACCAACGGCTACACCGTCACCCCCGAGCAGTACGTGCGCTTCGCGTACGCGGGGCTGATCGCGCTGACGCTGATCGTGCTGACGGGCGCGGCCGTGCGGCTGACCGGCTCCGGCCTCGGCTGCCCGACCTGGCCGAAGTGCTACGGCAACGTGTACCCGCCGCTGCAGACGCACGCGTTGATCGAGTTCTCCAACCGGCTGATCACCGTGCCCGTGTCGCTTGCCGCGGGCTTCGCGTGGCTGGCGGCCGTCCGCCGCCGCCCGTACAGGCGCGATCTCGTGTGGCTGGGCGCGCTGCTGCCGCTCGGCGTGGTCGCGCAGGCGGTGCTCGGCGGCTTCACCGTCAAGGGCGCGCTCGACTACGGCTGGGTGATGGGCCACTTCGCGCTGTCGATGCTGATCCTGGTCGCTGCCGTGGTGCTCGTGTGGCGTGCTTCCCACGAGCCGCCGCCGGCGCCCGCCGACCGCACGATCGTGCGCGCGCTGCGCTGGCTGGTGGCGCTGGGGGCGCTGACGATCTTCGCGGGCACCGCCGCGACGGCCGCCGGTCCGCACGCGGGGGGCTCGCCGGGCCAGAAGATCAACCGCCTGAGCTTCGACGGGCGCGGCACGATGGACTTCGTCATCCACCGCCACGCCGAGATCGCGCTCGTGTTCAGCCTCGCCGCCGTGCTCGTGTGGTGGCTGGCGCGCCGTCGCGAGGTCGGTCCGGCGGTGCAGCGGCCGCTGACGCTGTTGTGCGTGACGCTGGCGCTGCAGGGCGCGGTGGGCCTGGATCAGTACGAGACGCACCTGCCGACCGAGCTGGTGTGGGTGCACGTGGCGCTCGCCAGCGGCGCGTGGCTGGGCCTGCTGTGGGCGGCGTGCGCAGCCGGCTCGCTGTCGCCGTTCAGGGCTCGCAGGAGCGCCGAGCGACCCGCGGAAGGGCAGCTGACGGCTACGCGCGCGGCATAAGTCCCCGGAGTTTCGGGCTTCTTCGCGGGCTCGGCGCGCGCTTTGCGCGTGTCGTCGTCCTCACCAGCGGTTAGCCTGCTCGCAGCAACGACACTCGAGAAGGGAGTGGCATGACAAAGAACGAGCTGGGCGAGCAGGTCGCGGAGCGCACTGGGCTGTCCGCCAGCCAGGCACGTCAGGTGGTCGAGGCGGCGCTCGAGGTGGTCTCCGACGAGCTGGCCGCCGGGGGTGAGGTCGCGCTTGCCGGCTTCGGCAAGTTCAGCGTCAGCCACCGAGCGGCTCGCCAGGGGCGCAACCCGTCGACCGGCGAGACGATCAACATCGCCGCGTCCAAGGCGGCGAAATTCTCCGCGGCGAGCGCACTGAAGAAACGTCTCAACGGCTGATCGGCAACGCGATGCGCTGATGTCACCGGCCCAGGTGGGGGCCGGTGACAATGGCCTGGGCGCGCACGCATCACGGCGGCAGGGCGAGCGCCTGCGGACGACGGGGTGAGGACTCTCGCGGAGGCTTGGGAATCCTTACCGCTTGGTAACCCCCCGTTTAGGGGAGTGAGCGAGGCTTCACGACGACATCCACTCCTCGAAAGCTGGTGTTGCCACGTGAGCTCAACAGACGTCGCCATCGAGGCCCCGCCGCGCGAGCGCTACGACTCGCTCGCGCGCTTCTACAACGCCGATGAGCGCCGCGTGCGCTCGCGCGAGCTCGACGTCGGGCTGTGGTGGCGCGAGGCCGCCGACGGGCCGCTGCACCGTGCGGCGTGGGTCAGCGACACGGGCGAGCTGTATCTCGTGCGCCTGGGCCCGACGGCCGACGGCGGCGGGCATGTGGAGGTGCTGGCGACGGTCGAGGACCGCGAGCTGCTGGAGGGCGCGCTCGACGGCTGGCGCGAGCGCTGCGGAGAGCCGCGATCGCTGCAGTGGCTGCGCGAGCGGGCCGCGCTCAGAGCCCCCGCGAGCGGGGATGGCGGACGAGGCCGTCCTCGGGAACCGGCTCCCAGGACGCGGCCGAGTCGACGAACTGCCGGTACTGCGGTCGTATGCCCGGATCGCGGTCGAGCGTCCCCAGCCGCACCGCGACCTCCGGATCGGAGAACGGGTCGCCGCTGAACAGCGCCGAGCCGCACGTATCGCAGAACAGCTTGGGCACGCCCTCCGGGGGCTTGAACGAGCGCAGCCGCTCCTCGCCCTGCAGCAGCCTGAAGCCGTCCTGTGGCACGCGGCCGTTGGCGGAGGAGCCGGTGCCGGTACGCCGCTGGCAGTGCGTGCAGTGGCAGTAGCCGGCGGAGACGAAGGGCGCTGTGAGCTCGAAGCGCACGGCGCCGCACAGGCAACCGCCCTGCAGTGGGGCGCTCGGCGAGGGCGGGTCGGGGATCGCAGCCATGGCCACCATCGTAGGCCCGCTCGACGGTTGGCCGTTCGGCCAGAAGAATGTGCGAGACAGGTGCGCACGCGCTAAATTTCCTCGGCCATGACGCGTGGACACACCAGGCTGTTGGCGACTCAGACGGACGGGCGACTGCTCGAGCTGGCGCAGCAGGGTCACGAGCGTGCGTTCGAGGCGATCGTCGTTCGCTACCGACGGCCGCTGCTCGCCTACTGCAGGCGGCTGGGGCTGTCGGACTCGCGCGCCGAGGACGCGCTCCAACAGTCGCTGCTGAAAGCGTGGCTCGCGCTCCAGGCCGGGGCGGAGGTGCGCGCGCTGCGCCCGTGGCTGTACCGCACCGTGCACAACACGGCGGTCAACGCCATGCGCAGCTCGACGGACGAGCTCACGGTCGCACCCGATGGTGCCCCCGTGGAGCTCCAGGCCCTGGCGAGCTCCGACTCCGAGATCGAGAACGCGCGCGCCGCGCGGGAGGCGCTCACCCATGTCGCGGCGCTGCCGTCGATGCAGCGCGACGCGATCCTGCTGAGCGCCGTCGACGGCCGCTCGCACGACGAGGTCGCGCGCGCGCTCGGCATCAGCAGCGGCGCCGTGCGCGGTCTGCTCTACCGGGCGCGCACGGCGTTGCGCGCCGCCGCCGCGGCGCTGACCCCCGCGCCGCTCGTCAACTGGGCGTCCGGTACCGCTGGCCGGGCGGCCCCCACCGCCGGGCGGATCGCAGAACTGACGGGCGCGACAGGCGGCGCCGAAGTCGGGGGCGCGCTGCTGAAGGGAGCGGCCGTGGCCGGATCGGCGCTGCTGGCGGCGGGCGTGGTGCTGGCGCCGCTGCACGGCCGCGGCGCATCCCCGCGCGGACGTCCGGCTCCCGCGGCGACGTCGGCGAGCGCCGCCGCTGCCGACATCCCTTCGAGCAACGGCCACGCGGGCAGTGCGTCAGCGAGCGGACGGGCGCCGGCGGGCGCCACGAGCGGCGCCCGACAGGGGGGCTCGGCCACCCACACCGGCACGCCTCTCGGTGCAAGTGTCGTCACCCCCACCACGAACCGCTCCAGGTCCGCCCCTACGGTCACAACTCCCGCGCCGCCCGGTGCCGGCTCGGCCCCGCTCACCTCGACGTCCGGCGCTCCGGCGACGGCGGCCACCGCCGCGACCACCACGACGAGCTCCACCTCGACCGGCAGCCCAGCCGGCGGCGGTGAACCGGCAGGCGGCTTCGGCAGCGGCTCCGGAGGGGGATCGGGCAGCGGCTCTGAAACCGAAGGCAAGCACTCCGAATCCTCCAGCGACGATGGCTCTGAAGGCGAGGATGGCGGCCAGAGCGACGACTCGGGCGGATCGGATCGCGCCGAACACGAACGGGAAGCCGCCCGGGAACGCGCCGAACAGGAAGCCGAAGTCGCCCAGGAACGCGCCGAGCGCGAAGCGGAAATCGCCCGGGAACACGAACACGACGGCGGCAAGGACTCCTGATCGCGGCCGGATCGCTGCCGCCGTCGGCGGGCACGCGCGCGGCGAGGATCGATAGGATGCCGCCAAGCATGACCGGCGCTCCGCAGGCCCACACCCGAAGCACCCGTCTCCTCGATCGCGGGAGGATCGGATGACCTCCTATCCGGGCTGGGGCTCGTGGAGCTTCCAACCGATCGTGATCATCGCGTTGCTGGCCGCGGCGGTGGTCTACGCGCGCGTGTACAAACGCGCTCAGGCGCGCTCTTCAACGTCCGCGCCCAACGCCGGGCACTGGGTGCCCTACGCGGTCGGGCTGCTGACGATCGCGGTGGCGCTGCTCTCGCCGCTTGACCCGATCGGCGACCGCTATCTGCTGTCGGCGCACATGCTGCAGCACGTGCTGCTGTCGGACATCGCGCCCGCGCTGCTGATACTCGGTCTGCGCTCGCCCATCCTGCCCCTCGGCCTCTCGCGCGAGGCGCTGCTGGCCGTCGCGCCCGCAGGTGGCAGGTCCGGTCGCGTGCTCGCGCGGCTGACCTCGCCGTGGCTGGCGGTGCCGCTGTGGGCGCTGGCCACCTGGATCTGGGCCGTCCCGAGCGTGTTCGACTACGCCGCCCAGCACATGCTCGTGCACGCCCTCGAGCACGCGACGCTCTTCTACACGGGCCTGGCGATGTGGTGGCTGATCATCGACCCGCTCCCCCGCGCGCGCCTGCGTCCCAACAACCAGCGGCTGGCGCTGCTGGGCTTCACGCGCCTGGCAAGCGCGTGTGTATGCCTGCCGCTGACGTGGCTCTCGACGACCGAGTACCCGCTCTACGCCAGCGCCCCCCGCGCCTTCAGCCTGTCGGCCATCAACGACCAGCACCTCGCCGGCGCCAGCATGTGCTTCATCGAGGCGCTCGTCTTCGGCATCGCCTTCGCCGCCGTCTTCATCAGCATCCTCGGCCGCGACGACTCACGCGTCACGCTCGGCGAATACGCCGCGCGCCCTCGCGCGTAGACCTGCCTGACCTGACGCCCGAAGAGGTGATGGCGGCTTCTTCGCGAAGCTGCTCGATCGGACGGCGGTTATCGGTGATTGCCGCGTTGATCTCCTCGGGGAATCGCTCGTAGTACGCAAGCGCGAGGTTGATGTCATGCTCGCTGGCGCTCCCACCGTCAGCCATGCGCTCCACCGACCCGATGTCCCGGATGGCGTCCAGAGATCGGTCGCGGCCAGCGGTATCAGCCGCAGCCGGTGTTGTTCCCGCACGACGAACAGGTGTAGCAAGACCCCGTCCGCTGCATCATCCCGCCGCACTGGCTGCAGGCGGGCCCGAGGTCGAGGCCCTGCAGACGCGCGGGTACGACCGGCGGGGAGTCTGTCAGCGACGCGGCTGCGGGTGTGCTGACGGCGGCTGACGCCTGCGGCGTTCCGCCTGCCGATCCGTTGCCGCCGTTGCCGTTGCCTGGGCTCGCCGTCTCTGAGGACGCGGGACCGGCGGTGTCCGAGGAGCCGATCGACTGCGCGGTCTCCTGTGCGATTTTGCGGGCGCGTACCTCGGGGGTGAGGATGCCGAGTTCCTCCTGGGCGTCGGTGTCCAGGAAGCGCGAGGCGAGCCAGCGCATGATGTAGTCGGGCATCGACTTGGCGAACGGGATCTCGGTGTTGCCGGTGATCCCCTCCGGCTCGAAGCGCATGTAGCTGAACTTCTGTACGAGCGTTTCCAGCGGCACGCCGTACTGCAGCGCGATCGAGATCGCGGTTGCGAACGAGTTCATCATCCCGCGCAGCGTCGAGCCCTCCTTGCCGATGTCGGTCAGGAAGATCTCACCGACCGAGCCGTCCTCGTACATGCCGGCCGTGATGTAGCCCTCGTGGCCGGCGATCGAGAACTTGTGCGTGATCGACTGGCGCTCGACCGGCATGCGCCTGCGCCGCGGCCCCACCTCCGCGAGGGCCTTGCTGACCGCCTCGGCAACGACCGCGTCGACGTCGACCGGCTCCTTTGCTCCTTGCTGCGCGTCGGTGCGCAGCGCCTGCGCTGTCTTGGAGCCGTCGCGGTAGATCGCGAGCGCCTTGACCCCCAGGCGCCACGCCTGCGTGTACGCGTCGGCGATGTCCTCGACGGTCGCCTCCTGTGGCAGGTTGACCGTCTTCGAGATCGCGCCAGAGATGAACGGCTGCACGGCGCCCATCATCTTCAGGTGGCCCATGTGCGAGATCGCGCGCTCGCCGACGGCCACGTCGAACACCTCCAGGTGCTCCTCGTTCAGGCCGGGAGCGCCGATGATCGTGCCGTGCTCGGCCAGGTGCGCCTCGATCTGCTCGACCTGCTGCTCGGAGTAGCCGAGCGTCTGCAGCGCCAGCGGCACCGTTTTGTTGACGATCGTCATCTGCCCGCCGCCGACGAGCTCCTTGAACTTGACCAGCGAGAAGTCCGGCTCCACGCCCGTCGTGTCGCAGTCCATCAGGAACGAGATGGTGTTGTGGCTGACGAACCCATTGGCCACGTAGGTCACGTTGTCTGGTACGGACAAGTCGAACGTCGGCTGTTCCTCGAGCAGCTGAGTGCTCGCGACCGTGTCGTAGAAGTAGCCGAGCAGACTCTCAAGTTCCGCGGTCGGCTCGAGGGCCTCCCTACTGGCCGTGGCGCCTCGCTCGAGCAACGCTGTTGCCGACCGCCGCGACACGGAGCCGCTGCGGGACAGCTGCAGCAGGAGAGCCTTTCGCAGCGGATCATTCTCTGGGGCAAGGCGATCCACCAGCGCCCGAGATACCGGAATGTGGTCGTAACGTGCAGCCTGCGGGTGATCGTTGTCCGCTAGACCTTCGTTCTTCCGCGCGGAGATAAAGCCGATCTCCTCCACGAAGCGTGCCGCAGAGTTCGCGTTGAGGAGTCGAACGCGGTGGCATGGGCCGCCAAGCCTGTCGCGGCTGTCGTTCACGTCGCGGGTCGTAACGAATCCGAGTGTCAGCAGGAGCGTCTGGATATCACGAGAGAACTCCTCACGAGTCGTCGTCCAATAGGCATAGCCATTGTTTGCGTTACCGTCGGCCTCGAACAGGCCACGAACGAACGCCGAGTACACCTCGCGATCGTTGGAGTGAAGGATCGCGTCCGGAACATGCGGTGACCAGCCCTTGCCGCTATGTCCCTCGTATGGCTGGAGCTTGGCGAAGCCGCAGGCATCCCACCAGATGGTGAGTGGCACCGAGTGGAACGCGACCTCTGTGTATCCCTCACACGGAAGAAGATGCGCGTCAAGTCCAAACAGCTCATGCCCGAGTGCAACCAGCCTGTCAATAACTTCATCGTCCCCATCGGTCACGCAGAGCCGGATTCCCTTCGCATGCAGCGAACCGTCGCCCATGAAATAGCCGACGAACTCCGCGAGCTCCGGGCTAACGCCTCGGGGCACGCGTGTTTGGTGGTCCGCATTCCAATGGAGGTCCCCCAGCGGTGGGAGCGGCACGATCTGCGGATCACCGACCATGCCACCGAGCATCATCGGGACGCGATCACCCTCGGAGATCTCGGCCATACGTCGCCAGACCCAGTCTCCATGCTCGTCGACCACCTTGATCCGGTGCGTCGGTGTCCCCTGAATGCGGTAGCCGCGTGAAGTCTCGACTGAAACGACGTGCTCCATGCCGTTGACGTAGAACTTTGTTGCCTGCCGTGGCCCTTCGTCCGTCGCGACCTCGATGTCAAGATCCTGCCAATCGGCACCGTCCACATTCCCGAGGCTGCTCAAGCGTACGAGTCCTCGATTGGTTGAGACGAGGCTGTCGGAAACGAGGCACCCCGTAGGTGCAAGCACCGTGGCTTGCGCGTTGCGGTAGCCGTGGCGCTCGCCCAGCTCGACGGCCTCGTCCCACGAGCGCCGTGCTGCTGCGAGTAGCTCTGAGTCCTGGCAGGACGCGTCCGGGATGGTGTACGAGGCGTCCCTGTGCATGCGCATCACGTTGTTGTGCGGTTCGCGGTTGATCGCATATCCCTCATATGGGCCGAGTGCCTCCGCTACCTCTGCCGACCGCCGGTATGCGCGGCCCGTCATGAGAGCCGTGATTGCAGCAGCCGTACCGCGTCCGGCATCTGAGTCATACGGCACGCCGTCTGCCATCAGGTAAGCGCCGAGGTTTGCGTAGCCGAGCCCGAGCTGGCGGTACGCGCGTGCATTGCTGGCGATCTTCTCGGTCGGATAACTCGACGGGCTGACGATGATCTCCTGCGCCAGTAGGACTATGTCGACCGTGTGCTGGAAGGACTGCACGTCGAGTGTCCCGTCCGGGCGGCGGAACTTCATCAGGTTGAGCGACGCTAGGTTGCAGGCCGAGTCGTCGATACTCAGGTACTCTGAACAGGGGTTAGATGCGGTGATCGGTCCCGTGTTGGGATTGGTGTGCCACTGGTTGATCGTGGTGTCGTACTGCACGCCTGGGTCAGCGCAGCGCCAAGCGGCCTCCGCGATTTCACGCATCAACTCGCGCGCTGGAATCGGCTCGCCGACCGGGTTGCCGGTGGCGCGGGCCGTCAGTCGCCAGTCGCCATCGTCCTCCACGGCCTTCATGAACTCGTCGGTGATGCGCACCGAGTTGTTGGCGTTCTGGTACTGGATCGAGAAGAACCCGTCGCCGTCGATCGACATGTCGAAGCCGGCGTCGCGCAGTGCGGCGGCCTTGTCCTCCTCCTTGGCCTTGCACCAGATGAACTCGCGAATGTCCGGGTGGTCGATGTCTAGGACGACCATCTTGGCGGCGCGGCGGGTCCCGCCCCCCGACTTGATCGAGCCGGCCCACGAGTCGGCGCCACGCATGAACGAGACGGGCCCAGAAGCCGTGCCGCCCTTGGCGAGCGGCTCCATCGAGCCGCGAATCTTGGACAGGTTGATGCCCGAGCCCGAGCCACCCCTGAAGATCATCCCCTCCTTGGTGTTCCACTCGAGGATCGACTCCATGGTGTCCTCGACCGAGAGGATGAAGCACGCCGAGGCCTGATTCTTCGGGTCACCGTCAGGGTGCCAGCCCACGTTGAACCACACCGGCGAGTTGAACGCCGCCATCTGGTGCAGCAGGACGTACGTGAGCTCGTGGTTGAACGCCGTCGCGTCATCTTCGCTCGCGAAGTAGCCGCCCTCGCGTCCCCAGCGCGTGATCGTCCCGGCGACGCGGCTGATCATCTCCCTGACCGAGCTCTCGCGCTCGGGCGAGCCGATCTGACCGCGGAAGTACTTCTGGGCCACAATGTTGGTCGCGTTCTGCGACCAGCTCTTCGGGAACTCGACGCCCAGCTGCTCGAAGGCGACGCGGTCGCCGTGCCCGATGCGCGCGTCGCGCAGCTCCCACTCGACGGTGTCGAACGGATGCGTTCCGGGCGTCGTGAAGACCCGTTCGATCGTCAGTGCCATGCCGGTCGCTCTCTCGGGCAAGCTGGTGGGGTGCGTAACGGGGTTCATTGGGCCTTCCTCCTCTGCTGCGCCGGCGTTGCGGGCGGCCATTCGAAGCTGTTGTCGGGGCCAAGCATCGTCGCGCTTGCCGCGGACGGAACGACGCCTGCAGCAGCTTCGAAGAGCGCGCCAGAGGTACCTCTATTCTACTACCCTGGAAGCCTCAAAAAGACCTGCAAATCCACCCTTTTTAGCCATGCGTGCCGTTTCGGGGCGTTAGGCTTCTTCGCGGAACGCGGTGTCTCGGCACCCGTTCCACATCGGGCCCGTGTGCAAGAGAAATTTCGCGCTGTGAGCGAGAAGCTCTGCTGGGAGAGGTCAGCGCCCGAGCCGCACCCAGTCGCTGAACTCGGCCCACGTGGCCGACGCGCGGAAGCTCGCCTCGGCCATCGCGTGACGCAGCGACAGCGTCCAGCGCGGTTCGAGCGTGAGCATCCGGGAGAGGCTCCAGACGATGCACGCGAGCACCACCACGGCGCCAAGCGCGATCAGCGCGACCCCCGTGCTCGAGAGCCCGTGGGAGGGAGCCAGGTGCCGGGTGTGCGAGGCGCCTTGCAGCGCCAGCGAGGAGATGGTCTCGGTGGGTTGGGCCATGGGGCTGCTCATAGCAGGCCGGCGAGCGCGTCGAGCGCGTCCTGCAGCACCCGCTCGGGCGATTGGCGGGCGTCGATCACGCGGATCCGCTCGGGCTCGGCGCGCGCGAGCTCGTCGTAGGCGGCGGCGATCGCCGCGAAGAAGTCCTCGCCCTCGCGCTCCAGGCGGTCGGGCTCGGACGCGCGCTCGTGCTGGCGCGCGCGCCCGCCGGCGGGGGAGATGCGCAGCAGCAGCGTGCGGTCGGGGACGAGCCCGCCGGTGGCGAACAGGTTGATCGCGCGCACCTGCTCGACGCCCAGCCCGCGGGCGGCGCCCTGGTAGGCGAGCGAGGAGTCGACGAAGCGGTCGAGCAGCACGACCGCGCCGTCGCGCAGCAGCGGCGCCAGGCGCTGCTCGACGAGCTGCGCGCGGGCGGCCGCGTACAGCAGCGCCTCGGTGCGCGGGAGCACGTCCAGCGCGGGGTCCTTGACGAGCGCGCGGATGCGCTCTGAGACCTCCACGCCGCCGGGCTCGCGCAGCAGCTCGACCGGATGCGCGCCGGCCGCGCGCGCGGCGAGCTCGCGCCGCAGGGCGTCGGCGAGCGTCGACTTGCCCGCGCCGTCGAGCCCCTCGATCGTGATCAGCGTGCCGTGCGCCACGCGCGCACCGTACCGTCTCTACGATGGCCGACGTGAGCGCCGCCGCCGATCGGATCGAGTCGCTGCCGGGCATCGACGCGCAGCCGCACGCCCGCGCGGTGCTGATGCCGGCGCTCGGGCCGCACGGCCATCCGTCGCACGCGTACCTGTTCCACGGCCCCGCCGGGACGGGCAAGCGCACGGTCGCGCGCGCGTTCGCGGCGGCGCTGCTGGCGGACGGCGCGCGCAGCCCCGAGACGGTGGCCGAGCGGGTGGCGCGCGACTGCCACCCGGACCTCACGTGGGTGACGCCGTCGGGCGCCGCGGAGATGCTCGTCGCGGACATCGAGGAGCCGGTCGTCGCGGCGGCCGCGCGCACGCCGTTCGAATCCGCGCGGCGCGTGTTCGTGATCGAGGGGGCGGACACGATGAACGACCAGGCCGCCAACCGCATGCTCAAGACGCTCGAGGAACCGCCCGCGTTCACGCACCTGCTGCTGCTCGCCGACCGCCGCGAGGACGTGCTCGCGACGATCGCCTCGCGCTGCCTTGCCGTGCGCTTCGACCCGCTGCCCCCCGCGCTGATCGCGCGGCGCCTGGAAGGCGGAGCCGGCGCGGACGGCATGGACGGCACGGACGGCGCGGAGGGTGGCGGAGGCGTCGGGAGCGACCGTGCGCTTGCGTGCGCGCGCCTGGCGCTGGGCGACGCGGGCCTCGCGGCGCGGCTGGCGAGCGCCGAGGGCGAGGCGCTGCGGACGCGCGCGGAGGACTTCGTGCGCTCGGCGATCGCCGGCGCGACCGGCAAGCGCCTGTGGCTGGGGCTGCTGGACGTGGCGAAGGCGGCGGGCGCGGCGGAGGGCGAGCGCGCGCAGGAGCGGATGGAGCGCGAGCTGGAGCTCGTGCCGAGCAAGGAGCGCAAGCGCTACGAGCGCGAAGGCGCCGAGGCGCGCCGCCGCGGCGAGCGGCGCACGCGCACGCGCACGCTCGACCTCGGCCTGCGCCTGGCCGAGCTGTGGCTGCGCGACGTGCTGTGCGTGTGCGAGGGCGCCCCCGAGCTGGTGTACGCGGTCGATCGCTCCGAGCAGCTCGAGCAGGACGCCGGCGGGCGCGACGCGGCGGCGCTCAGGCGGGGCGTCGAGCTGGTCGCCGACACGCGCCTGGGACTGTCGCTGAACGTCTCCGAGGAGCTCGCGCTGGAGGCGCTCGCGTATCGCCTGCAGGCCCTGTTGGCCCGCGAGGCGCTGCCGGCCGGCTGACCGCACGTGGCCCCCCGATTAATCATTAAGAAGAAAGAGGCCCGAGGTTCGGCTCGATGCCGAAGGTATCGAACGCCATGAACTTCGAGAACTGGCGGTTCTCAGGCCCGTGGAAGTCGGCCGAGCCCGTGGTCAGCAGGCCGAGCTCGGCGCAGCGCTTGGCGATCAGCTCCGTCTGCTCGCGCGTGTGCGTGATGTAGAAGACCTCGACGCCGTCGATGCCGAGGGCGCGGAAGCGGTCGATGCTCGACAGGACTTCGTCGGGGTCGGAGATGTCCCAGAAGGGATGCGCCCACACGGCGACGCCGCCCGCCTCGTGGATCGCGTCGATCGCCTGCGCGACGGTGGGCGTCTCGCGCAGGCGGAACGCCGGCTTGCCCTCGATCAGGTAGCCGCGGATCAGCGAGCCGACGTCGTCGATCTGCTCCGCCGCCAGCCGCTCGGCGTTGGCGGGGGCGCTGAGCACCGCTTCGGCCAGGTGCGGGCGGCCGATCGGTTTGCCCGCGGCGACGCGCGCGTTCAGCTGGTCTTCGTCGAGCTCGAAGCCGAGCTCCTTCAACGCGGCGGCCATGCGCAGCGTGCGGTGCTCGCGGTCGGCCAGGAACTCGGCGAGCCGGGTGGTCAGGACCGCGCCCGTATGGTCGATGCCGTAGCCGAGGATGTGTAGTTCGCGGGGGACGGGCGAACCCTCGTCGACCGCCGAGATCTCCACCGCGGGCACGATCCGCACGCCGTAGCGCTCGCCCGCGGCGATCGCCTCGGAGACGCCGCTGATCGTGTCGTGGTCCGACAGCGCCAGCAGCTCCACGCCGGCGTCCGCCGCGCGCTTGACGACCTCCTCGGCCGGGAGGGCGCCGTCGGAGTGGGTGGAATGCGACTGCAGATCGAAGCGCGGCGTCACGGCCGGCAGCGTATGCGATCGGCTTACGAGCTCGCGTGCTCGTGCTCGTGCGACTGCTCGCCCAACCCCGTCAACGCGGCCACCCGGCGCCCGAGCGCGACGCGCAGCCTGCGCACGGCGGCGTGGTAGCGGCGGGCCTTCTCGCACAGGACGCTGTCGTGCTGCGCGTCGTCGCCGTCGAGCTCCGCGCGCGCCGCGTCGGTCTCCGCCGCGCGCCGCCGGGCGTCGATCCACAGCACCTCCAGATACGCCAGCGCGGCGCCGATCTGGTCTTCGGGCGTCTCCCCGCCACACTCCAGCTGGCCCACGAGCGGCACCACCTCGGCGGTCAGCCACAGCTGCTCGCCGTGCGCGCGCAGGATCAGGCCGATGTCGGGAGGGTGTGATGTGAGGGACTGGTCCGTCATGGATTTGCCGTTCGGCTGACGCGGCGATCGAGGGTTCCTCGCAACGGCGATGGGGCCCGTCTTTCGCTCTGCTTTGGCTTCGGCTGGCCGATATCGGTGCTTTAGATAGAGGGGCGTCGTCTCCACGCTTCTCCATGCTTCGCGCGATTTCATGCGGGTATCTACGGTGCGAGGCCGCCGCGCGCGCCGCCGCCGCGCGGGACCGCTCAAGGACCGGGCGATGTCGGGCCGATGAACATCTCGGGACCCACCCACTCTCCTACCCTCCCAAGCCGACCGGAAAGAGAGATGTACGCAGTCGACACCGACCCGACCGGCCGCACGGCTGGGCAGTACGCGCGGGCGACCGTGAAGCGGCTGCGCATGCGCACGCTCGCGACGCTGGGTGTGCTGGCGGTGGCGACGGCGCTGCTGGGCAGGGCGTTCGGGCTGCACGCGACCGCGTTCCTCGTCTCCGAGATCGCGCTGCTGGCGAGCATGTTCGTGATCTCGCGCTACGTGCTGCCGCTGGTGGAGCGCCGCGATCGCGGCGCGACCGGCGAGGAGCAGGTGGGGGGCCTGCTGGACCCGATGTCCGAGCGGGGCTGGAGGGTGATCCACGACGCGAGCCTCGGCAGAGGCAACGTCGACCACATCCTCATCGGCCCGCCTGGGATCTTCACGATCGAGACCAAGAGCCATCCGGGGCCCGTGCGCGTCGCGCGCGTGCACGGCGCGACGCTCAGCCAGGCGCAGGCGCAGCGGCGGGCGATCGAGCGGGTGACCGGCGTCGAGGTCGAGCCGCTGGTCGTGTTCAGCCGCGCGTGGGTGGACCGGCCGATGTCGCGCCGCAAGGGCGTGCGCGTGCTTCCCGCGCGGATGCTCGTGCGCTATCTCGGCAGGCTGCACGCGAAGCTCTCGCTCGAGGAGATCGAGCGCGCGCACGAGCTCGTCGCGCAGGCGCTGCTCGAGCACCGCGCGCACGATCGCCACGCCGGCGGGCGCTGGCATCGCGTTCGCGCCCACCGGCCGCCCGTCGTGCGCGGGCGCGGCGGGCGCTAGCGTTGATGCTGCACATGGCCATCTCACCGTTCAGCGCGCGGCCGGCCTCTCCGGAGGGCGAGCGTCGCCGCGCACGCCTGGCCCTGATGATCGCGACCGTCGGGATCGCCGCGATGCTGCTCGCGTACGCGATCTCACCGGGAGTCAGACACGCGGTCGGTCACGCCGCCCACAGCGTCAAGCACACGGTCGGTAACGTGTTCGATCACGACCATGGCAGCGACGATCACCCACGCGCGCAACGCCCCGCCACCAAGCACCCTTGAGCCGCGGCTGCCGCCCGGGCCGAGGCTGCCGGCGGTCGCGCAGACGCTCGTGTGGGCGCTCGCGCCCACCTGGCTGATGGACCGCTGCGCGCGCAGTCTTGGGGAGGCGTTCACGCTGACGTTCGCGCCGAGCGGCCTGAAACTGGTGATGCTCAGCGACCCGCAGGCGGTCAAGACGGTGTTCACCGCGCCGCCCGACGTGGCGCCGTCGGCTGCCCGCATGTCGCCGGTCGCGCCCGTCGTCGGCCACAGCTCGGTGCTCGTGCTGACCGGGCCCGAGCACATGCGCCAGCGCAAGCTGCTGCTGCCGCCGTTTCACGGCGAGCGCATGCGCGAGTACGAGGACGTGATCGTCGACGCGACCAGGCGCGACATGGCGAGCTGGGAGCTCGGCAGGCCGATGCGCCTGCAGCGCCACACGCGGCTGATCACGCTGGAGGTGATCCTGCAGGCGGTGTTCGGCGTGGAGGCCGAGCGGATGGGGCCGCTGAAGCAGGCGATCTCCGACCTGTTTGAGCCGGTGGGCGTGCTGGCGGTGCTGCGCGCCGTGATGAGCCGCCCGAGCGCCGAGCGTCCGACGGGCGCGATCGGGCGGGCGCTCGACCGCCTGGACGCGCTCATCTACGCGGAGATCGAGCGCCGGCGCGCCGAGCGTGACGTCGAGCAGCGCGCGGACATCCTCTCGCTGCTGCTGCTCGCGCGCGACGAGGATGGCGAGCGGATGACCGACACGGAGCTGCGCGACGAGCTCGTGACGCTGCTGCTCGCGGGGCACGAGACGACCGCGACGTCCGTCGCGTGGGCGGTGGAGCGGCTGGTTCGCCATCCGGACAAGCTCGCGCGGCTGATGGCCGAGATCGACGGCGCGGGCGCGGACGGCGGCGACGAGTACATGACGGCGGTGGTCAACGAGACGCTGCGGGTCAGGCCGGTGGTGCCGCTGGTCGTGCGGATGCTCACGCAGGAGCTGCAGGTGGGCCCGTACGCGCTGCCGGCGGGCACGCGCGTGGTGCCGTCGATCTACCTAACCAACCGCAACCCGCGCGTCTACGAGCGCCCGCGGGAGTTCCTGCCCGAGCGGTTCCTGGATGCTAGGGGTGGGCGGGAAATCAATTCCTTCTCGTGGATCCCGTTCGGCGGCGGCATCCGCCGCTGCATCGGCGCGTCGTTCGCGCTGCTGGAGATGAAGGTGATGCTGCGCACGATGCTCAGCGAGCTGCAGCCGCGCGCGGCGAGCGCCCGCGGGCCGTTGAGCGCGCTGCGCGGCGGCGGGCCCCGGGGCGAGCGGATCACGCGGCGCGCGATCACGCTGGTGCCCTCGCGGGGCGCGAGCGTCGTGTGGGAGCGCCGCCGTCCCAACCGCAGCGAGGGGTAGCTTCTCCTGCATGGAGGCGATGACAGCGACGCGCGCGACGGCCGCGCGCATCTCCGAGGCGCCGACGCCCGAGCAGCTGCTGGCGCGCTTCGGGCTGGAGCGGTTCAGGCCGGGTCAGCGCGAGGCGGTGCAGGCGGCGCTGGACGGCCGCGACAGCCTGGTGGTGATGCCGACGGGCGGCGGCAAGTCGCTCTGCTACCAGCTGCCGGCGCTGGCGTGGGATTCGGACGGCGACCCGGCGAGCGGGGGCCTGGTCGTGGTGGTGAGCCCGCTGATCGCGCTCATGTCCGATCAGTGGCGCCGCCTGCAGGACGCTGGCGTGCGCGCGACGATGCTCGCGTCGGGCATGCAGGACGGCCACAACGCGCAGGCTTTGCGGGACATCGAAGCGGGCGAGACGCAGCTCGTGCTGGCGGCGCCCGAGCGTTTCGCCTCGGGCGCGTTCAGGGCGGCGCTGGCACGCCGGCGGGTGGCGCTGTTCGTGGTCGACGAGGCGCACTGCGTGGCCGAGTGGGGCCACGACTTCAGACCTGACTACCTGCGCCTGCACGAAGCGATCGCCTCGCTCGGGCGCCCGGCGGTGATGGCGGCCACGGCTACGGCGACACCGCGGGTGGCGCAGGAGATCGCCCAGCGGCTGGGGCTGCGGGACCCGGTGTCGATTCGCTCCGGCTTCGATCGGCCGAACCTGACGTTCGACGTCGCGAGCGTCGAGGGCAAGGGCGCCGTGGCGCGCAAGCGCGCGGCGCTGATGCACGCGCTGATGAATGATTGTCCGCCCGTTTCATCTCTACCGGCGATCGTGTACTGCGGCACGCGCAAGGACACCGACGAGGTTGCGCGGGACATCGCCGCGCAGGGCATCGCGACGGTCTCCTACCACGCGGGCATGAGCCCGGAGAAGCGGCGCGAGAGCCAGGCGGCGTTCATGGAAGGGCGCGCCGAGGTGGTGGTGGCGACGAACGCGTTCGGCATGGGCGTGGACAAGGCGGACGTGCGCACGGTCGCGCACTGGGCGCTGCCGACGAGCCTCGAGGCGTACTACCAGGAGGCGGGGCGCGGCGGGCGCGACGGCGAGCCGGCGCGGGCCTTGCTGCTCGCCTCGCGGATGGATCTGGGAAGGCTGATCAGGTTCATCAACGAGCGCGAGATGACCGTGGAGGACGTCAAGCGCTACGTCGCGAGCCTGCGCCACGGCGCCGAGGACGGGGTCGCGAGGATCGGCCACGGCGAGCTGGGCGAGCGCCAGCGGGTGCTGCTGTCGGTGGCCGAGCGCGCGGGCGCCGTCGAGCTGCAGCCTGCCGGCCACGACGGGCTGCTGGTGCGGCTGACCGGCCAGGGCAGCCCGCGGCTTGCCCAGACGGCGATCCAGGCCGCGCGCAACCGCGGCTGGGAGGCCTACCGCTCGATCGAGCGCTACAGCTCCGACGGGCAGACGTGTCGCAGGCGCCAGATCCTCGATCACTTCGGCGACCGGGCGCAGGGGGCGCCCACGGGCAGGTGCTGCGACGTTTGCGACCCGGACGGCGAGCTCGAGCGGGTTCTTCGTGCCGAGCCCGTCAAGGCGCGCAGGGCGCGCGGGGGAGGCGGCGGCGCGGCCGGCGCAGGTGCCGCCGGCGGCCGCGGCCGCGGGCGGGCCGCGGTTGAGGAGGAGGGGCTCGACCCGGTGGACGAGCGCGAGTTCGACGAGCTGCGGGCGTGGCGGCTGGGACGCGCTGAGGGCAAGCCGGCGTACACGGTGGCCACCGACGCGGCGCTGCGGGCGCTGCTGCGCGGGCGGCCGCGCAGCGTCGAGCAGCTGCTCGAGGTCAGGGGGATCGGGCCGGCGTTCTGCGAGAAGCACGGCGAGTCGCTGCTGGAGGCGCTGGCGGGGCTGTAGGTGTAGGGCCTCGGTACTTACTCGCTCGCTCGCGGTATCGCTGCTACCGAACGGTAGCTTTGCAATTTTGCTACCGGACGGTGGCTTAGGCATTGTGCTACCGAGCGATGGCATGTTATTCTTGCTACCGAACGGTGGCATAGGACGCGACATGCAAGTTCGATCTATCCGAGACCTGGGCGCAGCCGTCCGCGGGCGCCGCAGAGACCTGGGCATGACCCAGGCCGAGCTGGCCCTGCAAGCGGGCGTCTCGCGCAAGTGGGTGTATGAGTTCGAGGCGGGGAAGCCGACCGCTGAGTTGCGGCTCATCCTCCGAGTCGTGGATGCCCTTGGACTAGCGCTCGAACTCGGCTACGAGGACGGTGCACGACCGCCGGCTGCGGGCACGACCGCGGATCTCGACGAGCTGATCGAGGAGCACCGCGCGGGATGAGTGACCTCTTGGCGGTCCTCTTGGACGACGCCGTCGCGGGCGCGATCACGCGGGTCCAGGGCGGCCGACTGCGCTTCGACTACGGCGACGGCTATCGGAGAACATCTGGAACCACCCCGCTGTCTGTGTCGATGCCCGCGTCAGTCCGGTCCCATCCGGACTCGCTCATCAGCCCATGGCTCTGGGGTCTGCTTCCAGACAACTCTCGCGTCCTCGAGCGCTGGTCTCGACAATTCCACGCAGCGACCAAACCGTTCTCGCTGCTGTCGACCCCCATCGGTCACGACTGCGCCGGCGCGGTGCGCTTTGCGCCCGCCGATGAAGTGCTTCAGGTCCTGGACACTCCGGGCTCTGTGACGTGGTTGACCGAGGAGGAGGTTGCCCAGAGACTACGAGAGCTACGCGAGGACGGCACAGCATGGCTCGGACGAGAATTCACCGGCCAGTTCAGTCTTGCCGGGGCGCAGGCAAAGACGGCCCTGCTCTTCGAGGACGGTCGCTGGGGCGTTCCATCCGGAGCAGCGGCCACCAGCCACATCTTGAAGCCAGCTGTCGCGGGTTTCGACGACCACGATCTCAACGAGCATCTCTGTCTCGACGCTGCGCGTCGTGCCGGCCTGGTTGTCGCTCGCACGCGGGTCGCTCGGTTCGCCAACGAGAGCGCAATCGTCGTGGACCGGTATGACCGCCGATTCGTCGACGGTCAGCTCGTGCGCATCCATCAGGAGGACATCTGCCAGGCGCTGAGCGTGCACCCCGACCACAAGTACCAGCGCGACGGTGGTCCTGGCCCGCACGACATTGCGGATCTCCTACGCAACGTGATGGCGCCTCGGGCAGCAGACTCCGCGGTATGGAGGTTCTTCGACGCGCTGATCTGGAATTGGCTCGTCGCCGGCACGGACGCGCACGCCAAGAACTACTCGCTGCTCCTGGCAGGCGGCGATGTGCAGCTCGCTCCGCTGTACGACATCGCCTCGGCGCTTCCATACGGAACGCACGAGCGCAAGCTGCGCTTCGCGATGAAGATCGGAGGCGACTATCACGTCTATCCCGAGCGCAACACCTGGGAGAAGGCGGCTCGGGAACTCGGCTTGCACTCGGAGAGGGCGCTTGACCGGGTCGTGGCGTTGGCGGAACGAGCACCCGACGCGTTCGCCGACGCAGCAAGTGCGCCTGGAGTCGCAGCGCTTGACCGTCCTCTCGCGCCTCGTCTGGTCGACCTCGTAGCTGACCGAGTAAAGCGGTGCATGGCGGTCATGAGTCCGTCAGGCTCGCGTGCAGCGAGATAACATCGGGGACGTTATGCGACGGGCTTTCGCGCCCGATGTGCCTTGGACGTGCCATTTTCGGCGGCGCCTCGGCAGTATCGATGCGCAACGGTCCGTCGCTATCGACCGCGCCGACGTAGCTCAGCTGGTAGAGCACTTCACTCGTAATGAAGGG
Source organism: uncultured Solirubrobacteraceae bacterium (assembly GCA_963735705.1). Lineage (GTDB taxonomy): Bacteria > Actinomycetota > Thermoleophilia > Solirubrobacterales > Solirubrobacteraceae > Palsa-744. Next base: position 191,543 of record CAVTLZ010000004.1, on the reverse strand, counting down.
GTCCGGGGTTCGAGTCCCCGCGTCGGCTTTCACTGCTGGGAATCGCCCCGATGCGAGCGAGCTAGGGAACGATCGTGAAGCGAAGGGCCACTGGCGTTGAGCGCCCGGCGGCGTTGCTTGCCACCAGGATCGCATCGTGGGCGCCGGCGGACAGCGCCCTGTGCCCGAGGCGTCCGCTGAACGCGACGCTGTCGGCGCCCTCGGGCTCGCCGGCGCGCGTGAGGGCGCCGACGGTCAGCGTGCGCGTGCAGCGCTTGGCATGCGCGCGTCTCAGCCTGGCGCTCGGCGCCAGGCAGCTGTGACCGCGGCGCAGGCCCGCAGCGGAGCGCTTGATCGTGATCTGCAGCTTCGCGGTGGCTGAGAGCGCGAAGCGGAAGGTGGTGCCGAGCGGAGCCCTGCGGGCCGAGATCGCGGTAGCCCGCCTCGCGACGCGGAAGCGCCTGTTGGTCAGGCTTGCGGCGGTGATCGCGGGCGGCGGGGTCGCGCATCCGGACTGGTCCGCGTAGAGCGCGGTCTTCACCTCCGGGCCCGCAGCGCCCTGTTCGAGCCACGCGACCATCGCTCGCCCGGAGCTGATCGCATCAGCCTCGCGTGCTTCCGGGCTCTCGCGGGTCGGGTACAAGCCGTCGCTGTACAAAGCCGAGGTCGCAAGCTCCTGCACCGCCTGAAACGGCTCCGACCCAGAGCGGCGCACGGTCGCAAACACAGGTGCCTGGACGCCGTTCAGCTTCCCCGTTCCGGCCTCCCCGGGGCCGGAGAATTCTTCATGCGCACCCCCACTCCAGGCGAGGATCGCTTCGCCTGCGGCGTCCACCGAGAGCTGCTCGTCACTTGCAATTGCCGCTCCGGGCGCCGATAGGACCTGAGCCGCTTCAACCGGTTCACGGGGCCCGGCGGTCGCGGCCGCCACGCGGCCGCCTTCGTTCCATGCGACCGTCAGGGTGCCGGCCGCGTCGTACGCGAGCTGTGGGCGCGGGTCGCGCGACTGGCTCGAGAGCAGGGCCGCAGGGCCGAACGGCGCGTACGGCGATTCACGGCGGCTCAGGTACAGGCCCGGGCCGTCGGGACCCGACGCTGTGTAACCCGCGATCGCGCTGCGTCCCGCGGCGTCGGAGACGATCGCCGTGAAGTAGTTGCCCGGGACGGCCAGCGGCGTGAATGGCCTGCCCGGGGGCGCGAAGTAGGCCGAGGCGGTTTCGACCGGGCCGGGAAGCACGAGGGTGTTGGCGAGCACCGTCGTATCGCCGAAGCCGTCCACCGCCAACGCCTTCGGCGAGGAGTAGCCGGGGAGGGTTTCTCGGGACCATTCGGCGGAGCCCGCAAGCCGCACGGCGATCGACGCGCGGCCGCTGGTGTCCTGGACGTCCGCGACAGCAAGGTCCCCTCGCGTCCCCGCCGCCGACATGACCGCGGGGACGGTGACGAAGACGTTGGTGGCGAGGATGTATGTACCAAGCGGTTCGACTGGGGAGATCGTCGCGGGCGCGCCCGACGCGCCTTCGTAGAGTTCGACGAACTCAGAGTGGAGCACTGGCGTGAGGAACAGCGCGGCTGACCGCCCGTCCGGCTCGAACGAGGGACTCCCGGGAAGCACGCTGCCGCCGGTCCCGTAGATGGTCCCGCGCTGCGCCGGTTCGGGCCCACCCAGCGCGAACGCCGGCGCCGCCGGTTCGCAAGAAGCTGCTTCACTCGCGCTTCTGCCATCCACGAGCAGAAACGCACCCGCGCTGTTGGCCGCGAGACCGACGCGCGCCGGGCGAGAGAACACAGTGGCGCTGGGCCACCATCTCGCCGCCGACGCCATCGCTGGCAGTGCGCTCAGCAAGAGAACCGCGGCGGCGCAAGCTCCGATCAGTCGTATGCGCGGCTTTCTCATCAACCGCCCAAGCTCGTCGAGCGAGGCGTAGTTGCGGCTGCCTCGGCCCCGGTCACGCTCCCCCAGCCGGCCCGACCAGGGCCGCCGACGGGCGCGCCGGGCCGCCCGGAGCGCGACACTGCAAGAGGCAGGACTCGACCGCCACGTCCAACGAACGAGGAGCAAACCGTGCGCGCTGACATCAAGCCAGGGGGCATCTTTCCCGACTACGAGCTGACCGACCACGCCAAGACCAGGCGCAAGCTGAGCGAGCTGCAGGGAACCGACCCGATGATCCTGATCCTCTCGCGCGGCCACTACTGCCCCAAGGATCACCAGCAGCACCTCGAGCTGGCGGCCGCTTACTCGCAGATCGCGGTCGCGTACACGCAGATCGTGACGATCTCGACCGACAACATCGTGGAGAGCCGCGAGTTCCGCGGCTCGGTCGGCGCGCAGTGGACGTTCCTCTCGGATGCCGGGCGCAAGGTCCAGAAGGACCTCGACATCCAGGAGTACACCGACCCCCATCACGACCCGATGATCCCGCACACGCTCGTCCTGAAGCCGGGGCTCGTGATTCACAGCATCTACAACGGCTACTGGTTCTGGGGCAGGCCGTCGATCGAGGACCTCCGGCGCGACCTGCGCGAGGCGACGAGGGAGATCCGCCCCGACTGGGACCTGGGCACGCCCGGCCTGCGCGAGGCGTGGGAGGCCGGAGACCACTCGATGTTCTATGGAGACGAGGACCTCGACCCCAGCCTCAGGGCCGCGTCCGCATCCAGCGCGCCAGCAGGCGATGGCGCTGACCAGGGAGGCTGACCAGGGAGTTCCACGGGCGCGAACGGCGGCTCCGAGCACGACCCTGAAGGTCCACCTAGAGCCCAGGAGGCGAGCATGACCAGCACCGAGGCGAACAACGACTACGACGTGATCGTCCTCGGCGCGGGCGCTCCTGGGGAGCATTGCGCGGGCGCGCTCGCCGACGGTGGCCTGCGCGTGGCGATCGTCGAGCGGGAGCTGGCCGGAGGGGAGTGCTCCTACTGGGCGTGCATTCCCTCAAAGGCGCTGTTGCGCCCAGGCGAGGCCGTGCGCGGGGCGCGCGAGGCGGCGGCGAGCGCGCAGGTCGATGTCGAGGCGGCGCTCGCGTGGCGCGACTTCATGGTCTCCGGCTATTCCGACGCCGGCGAAGAGAAGTGGCTGGCGGGCAAGGGAGTGATGCTGCTGCGCGGCAGCGGCCGGCTCGCGGGCGAGGGCGCGGTCGAGGTGAATGGCGTGCGCTACACGGCCGGGCACGTCGTCGTGGCGACCGGCTCCGATCCGGTCGTGCCGCCGGTGCCCGGGCTGCGCGAGCTGGAGGGCGTGTGGGGCACGCGCGAGGCGACCGCGATGAAGTCCGTTCCGCGCCGCCTGCTCGTGCTCGGCGGTGGGCCGGCGGGGGTCGAGCTGGCTCAGGTCGTGCGCAGCCTGGGCGGCGAGGTGGCGCTCGTCGAGATGTCCGAGCGCGTGCTCGCCCGCGAGCCGGCGCCGCTGGGCGATGCGCTCGGCGAGGTCCTGCGTCGGGACGGCATCGAGCTGGTCCTCGGCGCGAGTGCGACCGCCGCGCGGCGCGAGGGCGAGGACTACGTGCTGGTGCTCGACGACGGTCGCGAGCTTCGCGGCGAGCGCCTGCTCATCGCCACCGGCCGGCGTCCGCGCGTCGAGGGGATCGGCCTGGAGACGGTCGGCGTCGCGCCTGACGCGCACGGGATCGCGGTCGACGCGCAGCTGCGCGCGGGCGAGCGCCTGTGGGCGATCGGCGACGTCAACGGCATCTGGCCGCTGACGTACATGGGCGAGTACCAGGGCGAGGTCGTTGCCGCGAACATCCTCGGCGAGCCGCGCGCGGCCAACTACGACGCGGTGCCGCGCGTCGTCTTCACCGACCCGCAGGCAGCGGCCGTGGGCGTGCTCGAGGACCGCTTCAAAGCCACCGTGCCCGTGTCGGGGGTGTCCAAGGCCGCCATCTACTCGCACGCGTACGCCGAATCCAACGGATTTCTCACCCTCCTGAGCGACGGCGAGCGGCTGACCGGCGCATACGCGCTCGGCCCGGAAGCCGGCGAGTGGCTGCAGCAGGCGACGCTCGCGATCCGCGCCCGCGTGCCTCTGGAGGTACTGCGCGACACGATCCAGCCCTTCCCCACCTGGTCGGAGATCTACAACGGCGCCCTGAAGGCGCTCCACCGCGAGATGACCGATGGCGTCAAACCACGATCAGTCGCTGCCGCCGGGTGAGCGTGCCCGCGCGGCTCCCCGATCCCCGCCTGACTCGGGTGTACCGCCTGGAGGCCAACCTCGGAGAGCCGCTGGATCTCGGCGACGTGGCCCAGGGTCACCGGCGCATCGTGCCCCTCACCGGCGGGACATTCACGGGTCCCGAGCTCAACGGGAAGCTGCTCCCGGGCACAAGCGCCGACTGGCAGATCCTGCTGGCGGACGGCGCCGCGCTGGGTGACATCCGCTACACGCTGCAGACCGACGGCGGTGACCTGCTCTACGTCCAGTCGCGGTCGATCCGCCACGGCAGCGCCGAGGTGCTCGCGCGTCTGGCGCGCGGCGAGGACGTCGACGCCGGCGAGTACACCTTCCGCGCGTCAACCCAGATCGAGACGGCGGCCACCCACCTCGACTGGCTGAACAAGGGCATCTTCATCAGCGTCGGTGGCCGGCAGGCCGCGGGCGTGATCTACGAGACCTACCTCGTCGGGTGAGCGCCCGAACGCCAGTGCCGCGGAAGGTCGGCTCTGGGCGCTTCGACTAGCATTTGACGGGACGGGCGGCGCACGTTTACGAGAGGGATTCGCGAGGGGATGAGCTTGGCAAGAACGAAGCGCGGCCTGTGCTGGCGGCAACGAGCAGGACTGTCGCTGGCCCTCGCCGCGGCCCTGCTGGCGGCCCTCGTCTCCTGCGCGAGCGCAGCCGCGGCCGCGGCTCCGCAGGAAATGCCGATCTACATGCCCTACGGCCTGATCCACTCGCTGCACCCCGCCTCCGAAGTCGACGAATACCTGACGGAGCTCGACGCGTATGACATCGGGCAGATCGTCTTCGCGATGCCCAGGTTCAAGCAGACGGGCGCCCTGACGGTCCCCAAGCACAACCGGGCGATGCTCGCCATCTGGGTCGCTCTCGCGGCGGCGTATGACGCGGAACACGGATCCGAGCTGTCCGTCACGGCGGTCTTCAACGGAAAGGCGATGACGAAGAAGAAGGGCCTGGACCTCGACGACCCGGCGACGCGCGCGAACATCCTCGCCGCGGTGCAATCGTCGCTCGCGCTGGGCATCTCCGGCGTGCAGCTGGATCTCGAGCCGTACCCCGCGACGCCGGGCTTTCTCACGCTGCTCGAAGAGCTCGACGCGACATTCGCGCGGGTGGGGTTCCACGGACGCTTCTCGGTCACCGCTCCCGCCACCACGTCGAACTGGCCGCCGTCGTATCTGAACCGGGTCTCGCAGCTGGTGACGCAGATCGACCCGCTGTACTACGACAGCGAAAGCAAGACGATCGCCGCGTACGAGCAGTGGGTAGAAGGCAGCCTCGCCTACTACACAGCCAACGTGTCGCCGGCGACGAGGATCGTGCCGGTGCTTCCCTCCTACTCACCCGATCGGTGGCACCTGCCCAGCGTGGAGAACATCACGACCGCGACCGCCGCCCTCGCCGGCGCGCTGACGGCCGGCAGCCGGGTCAACGGCGCGGGCATCTGGTCGGGCTGGGGCTTCCTGCTCGACGAGGAAGGCGCCTACGACGGCAGCGCCGATCGTGCCGCGTGGCAGTCGAGCACGGTCGAGCTGCCGTTCTCGCCTTGACGGCTGCCCCGCGCAGCTCACCCCCGCGCGCGACCGTCCTCGTCGGCTCTGCGCCGCTCCTCGTTCGCGGCCGCCTGACTGCGCGCGGCGCTGTCTGACGCCTGCCGGCGCGCCTCGTTGACGAGCGCCTGCTCGCGCGCCTGGCTTTCGGACGCGAGCCGCCGCGCCTCGTTGGCGTCGGCCTGGCTCAACGCCTCGCTCTGGGAGGCCCTGCGGCGCACCTCGTTCTCAGCGGCGCGCGTCGATTCCTCGCCACCGTGGGTGTCCGGCTCCGGGCCTGCCGACGACCGTGGCGACCCACGCCCGAACAACTTGAATCTTTTTGCCATCCCAATCAGTCTAGGCCGTGCCACCGCCACCGGCTGAGCACGCTGTCGTTCCCGTCCGGCCGCCGCTCGACGCTGCTCGACGCGGCTTGATCGCCCAACACCGCGCTGGTAGTGTTCGCCGCGAGGATGGAGAGGGGATCGATGGCAAGGACGACCATGGGGGCCCGGTTGCGGAAGCTCCGGCGGGTCGGCGCGCCGCTCGCGACGGCACTGATCGTGTGCGCCCTGCCGAGCGCGTCCGCGTCGGCGCGCGTGCTGGGCGCGGCGACGCCGGCGGGCGGCGGGGAAGCCCCGAAAATCACCAAGCAGCCTGTCAACGTGACCGTCGAAGAAGGTCAGACGGCGGTGTTCGAATCGACCGCCACGGGCACGCCCACTCCGGTCGTGCGGTGGGAAATCTCCTCGGACGGCGGCACGACGTGGCGGCGAATCGCGCACTCCAGCTCAGACCAGCTGACGCTCACCGGCGTGAAAACGTCGGAAAACGGCTACCAGTTCCGTGCGGTCTTCGAAAACCAACTCGCCGAAAAAGAAAAAGCGGTGAAGAGCCAGGCGGCGACGCTGAGCGTCGTGAGATTTCCCGCGGTGACCAAGCAGCCGGTCGGCGTGACCGTCAACGAAGGTCAGGGCGCCGTGTTCGAAGCGGCGGCCTCGGGCTTCCCGACACCGACGGCGCAGTGGGAAGTCTCGACCGACGGCGGCGGCACGTGGAGCGCCATCCCCGGCGCGACGACGGACCTGCTCTCGATCGCAAGCGCCACGATCTCCGAAAACGGCAACGAGTATCGTGCCGCGTTCACCAACGGCGCCGGCACGGTGAGGAGCACGGCGGCGACGTTGACGGTGCACGAGCCGCCGGCGGTGACCAAGCAGCCTTCGGCGATCACCGTCGAAGTCGGCCAGAGCGCCGCGTTCGAAGCGGCGGCCTCGGGCTTCCCGGCGCCGACGGTGCAGTGGGAAGTCTCGACCAACGGCGGCGGCACTTGGAGCGCCATCTCGGGAGCGACGGCCGACCTGCTGAGCATCGCGAGCGCGCAGGTCTCCGAAAACGGCCACGAGCTTCGGGCCGTCTTCACCAACGCGGCCGGCAAAGCCACGAGCGAAGCCGTCACGTTGACGGTCGCCGCTCACCACTACCGCGTCGTCGGCTGGGGTCAGAACTCGCTTGGGCAGCTCGGTGACGGCAGCTTCGAACAGAGCGACGTGCCGGCGCCGGCGAACGGCCTGAACTTCGTGACCGCGGTCGCGGCCGGCAAGCGACACAGCCTCGCGCTGCTGAGCAACGGCACCGTGATGGCGTGGGGCGAGGGCGGAGCCGGGGAGCTTGGCGACGGCGAAGAAGCGATCAGCGACGTGCCCGTCGCCGTGCAGGGCCTGACGGGTGTCACTGCGATCGCCGCCGGCAGCAACTACAGCCTGGCGCTGCTGAGCAACGGCACCGTGATGGCGTGGGGCGGGAACGAATCGGGACAGCTGGGCGACGGCGGCACCGCTCAGAGCGACGTGCCTGTGGCCGTCAGCGGGCTGACGGGCGTCATCGCGATCGCGGCCGGCGGCGAACACAGCCTGGCGCTGCTCAGCAACGGCAAAGTAGAGGCATGGGGCGCGAACGAACACGGTCAGCTGGGCGATGGCGACAAAGCCAACAGGAACGCGCCGGTTGCCGTCAAAGGGCTGACGGGCGTCACGGCGATCGCGGCCGGCGGCGAACACAGCCTGGCGCTGCTCGGCGGGGGCGCCGTGATGGCGTGGGGCGATGACGAAGACGGCCAGCTGGGGAGCAGCGCCGTCGAAACACACGGGGAAGAAGGAGAAGAAGAACGCTACAGCGAGGTGCCCGTCGCGGTCGAAGGAGTCAGCGGCGCGAGCGCGATCGCGGCCGGCGCGCGCCACAGCCTGGCGCTGCTCGCGGGCGGCACCGTCATGGGCTGGGGCGAAGACGCGTTCGGCGAGCTCGGCGACGGGAGCATCGTGCACAGCGAAGAGGCGCCGATGGCCGTGAGCGGGCTCTCCGGCGTCAGCGCGATCGCGGCGGGCGGCGAGCACAGCATGGCGCTGCTCGGCAGCGGCGCCGTGATGACCTGGGGCGAAGACAAATTCGGAGAGCTCGGCGACGGGGTCGCGGGCGAACCGAGCGACGTCCCGGTGGCGGTCACGGCGCTGCTCGAGGCCAAGGCGATCGCGGCGGGCGGCTCCCACGACCTCGCGCTCAGCGAACCGATCCCGACCGTGACCGCCGTGAGCCCGACCGTCGGCGCCGGCGAAGGCGGGACGACGGTGAAAGTCACCGGCACCAACTTCGAAGACGTCACATCGGTGCACTTCGGGGCGAACAGCGCGACGAAATTCACGATCGACTCCCCGACGACGATCACCGCGGTCTCGCCGGCGGGCGCGCTCGGAACCGTGGACGTGACCGTGACGGTGCCCGCGGGCACCAGCCCCACCGGCCCGGCCGATCGCTTCAGCTACGTGGCGCCGCCCACGGTCAAGAAGCTGTCGGCCAAGAAGGGTCCAGGCGCGGGCGGGACGACCGTGACGATCACGGGCACCCGCTTCGAAGGGATCACGGCAGTGCGCTTCGGCGCGAGCGAAGCGCGCGAATACACGGTCAGCTCGCCGACCTCGATCACGGCTGTCTCGCCGCCTGGCGCGGGCGCGGTCGACGTCACCGTCACGGGGCCAGGTGGCGCCAGCGTCGCCGTGAAAGGCGACAAATTCGAATTCGTGCCCGCCGTGGAAGGCGTCGCTCCCGACAGCGGCCCCGCGAGTGGCGGCACGAGCGTCACCATCACCGGAGCCGGGTTCGCCGTTGGCGTGAACACGACCGCGTTCAAGTTCAAGTCGAAGCTGGCCACCGAAGTCAACTGCGCCTCCGAGACGAGCTGCACGGCCGTCACGCCGGAATACAAGGCCGGGACGGTCGACGTCGTCGCCGAGGTCGGCAAGCTCAAGAGCGCCGCCAACCCTCCCGGCGACCGCTTCACCTACGAATAGACAGGAGGCTCGGGGTCTTCGGTCGATCCCGGGCGCGCAGGGATCACGAGCCCGGCGCGCGAGGCTCGGCGTCCCACAGGCGGGCGATGCGGTCGAACAGGTCGAGGGCGCGCGCCTGCGCGCCCGGCGCGGCGAGCTGCACCTGACGGCGCAGCGTGCCGTCGTCGACGGCGTGCTCGAGCAGCTTGCGCTGCCAGCTCTCGATCCACGCCCCCGCAAGCTCGGCGTCGACCTCCGGGTGGAACTGCAGGCCGACGCTCCTGCCCTGCACGAACGCCAGCGGGACCCCGCCCGCCCGCGCGAGCTCGCGTCCGCCGGGGGGCACGGTGAAGACGTCTTCGTGCCAGCGCAGCCACGGCCCGGGCGGGATCAGCTCGCCGTCCTGCGTCTCGAGCTCCGCCCACTCGAGCTGGATCCGCTGCGCACGCGAGACCTCGCCGCCGAGCGCCTTCGCGAGCGCCTGTCCCCCGAAGCAGATGCCCAGGACGTGCACGTGTGCTTCGTGCGCGCTGCGCAGGAAGTCGATCTCCCGCTCGATCCACCAATCCGGCGACGCGTGCACCGACGCGTCCGAGCCGAGGCTGACGACGACGTCGAACGCGCGCGGGTCCGGCCACAGCCGCAGCTCGGGAACGGTGAGCGTTCGCAGCACGTGCCCGCGCTCGCGCGCCCAATCCTCGAACAGCGCGGCGGGAACGTCGGGCTCGTGCTCGAGCACGAGGATCTCCCTGGGCCTCGAGCAGGTCGCGGTGCGCTGTGCTCGACCCGACACTGACGCAGCGTACACTCCACGCGTGCCTCGCTCGCTCGCATGGCGCGCTCGTGCGCATCTGCGCTGGCGGGCGTCGATCTGGTTCCCGACACGGATCGCCCCGCACCTGCCGCGGGCGATCCGCGAGCGGCTGACGACCGCCGAGCCGTACACGGCCGAGGGCCAGTGGCTGCGCGCGGTGATGATCCCCGACACGCGGCGCGTGTTCGAGTCGATGAACCCCTCGTCGCTGCACGTCGTCGAGGTCAGCGGCGCGCTGTGGACCGACATGCCGTGGGCCAGCCGCACGCAGCTTGACTTCCCCGAGTTCGACCTCTGCGACCCGCCCGCGGAGCTGCCCGGGCCGTTCGACCTCGTGATCTGCGAGCAGGTGCTCGAGCACGTCCCCAACCCGCTCAAGGCGGTCGACACGCTGCGCCGGCTGTGCAAGCCCGACGGGCACGTCTACGTCTCCACGCCGTTTCTCGTGCGCCTGCACGAGTGGCCGGGCGACTACTGGCGCTTCACCCCCGACGGCATGGCCCTGCTGCTGCGCTCGCAGGGGCTCGAGCCGCTGTGGGTCCGAAGCTGGGGCAATCGCAGCGCGATCGTCGCCAACTTCGACCGCTGGGTGCCGCGCCTGCCGTGGGAGAGCCTCGCCAACGAGCCGCATCTGCCGGCGTCGGTGTGGGCCCTGGCCCAGCCCGCGCCCGCGCCCGAGGCCGCGGGCGATCACGACGAACCCAGCTGACCCGTGCCGGACATCGATCGCCTGCTGCGCCGCGCGCCCGACCGCTCCGACGCGGCCACGCACGGTCAGCTCACGGTCTTCGTACGGCGCATCGCGCTGCTCGGCGCGGTCGTCGCCGGCCTGCTGCTGCTCGGCGCGGTCGGCCTCGTGCTCAGCGAAGGCGTGGACCTGTGGTACGGCTTTCGCTGGGCGCTCGACACGGCCGCCACCGTCGGCGGCTTCCCGCAGCCGGCCACCACCGCCGGGCAGATCGTCCAGGTCGCGCTCGTCGTGCTGGGCGTCGGTACGCTCTTCTACGCGCTGGCCACCGTCACCGAGTTCTTCGTCGCCGGGCACCTCGGCGACCTGCTCGCCGCGCGGCGGATGCAGAGGATGATCGACTCGCTCACCGACCACCACATCATCTGCGGCTTCGGCCGCGTCGGGCGGCAGGTCGCGCGCGACCTGTACGCCGCACGCGCAGAGTACGTCGTCATCGACTCCACCAGCGACAACCGCCACCTGGCCGACGCGCTCGGGCTGGCGTTCATCGAGGGCGACGCCACCGACGACGCGGTGCTCGTCCAGGCGGGGATCGCGCGCGCCCGCTCGATCATCGCGTGCGCGGACTCCGACGCCGACAACGTGTTCATCACGCTCACCGCGCGCGGGCTGCGCGCGGACATCCCGATCGTCGCCAGGGCAGCGATCGAGGACACCGAGAAGAAGCTCAAGCGAGCGGGAGCCGACCGCGTCATCTCCCCATACAAGGCCAGCGGCACCGAGATGGCCAGGCTCGCGCTGCATCCGCAGCTGAGCGGCGTCGTCGACGTCGACGCCGAATACCGCATGGAGGAGATACCGGTGGGCGCGGGCTGCGACGGCCTCGGCCAGACCGTCGGCGACATCCGCGGCGGCTCGATGATCGTCGGGCTGCGTCGCGGGAGCGACTTCCAGCCGCAGCCGCCGGCTGAGACGGCGCTGCAGTCGGGCGACGTGATCGTCGCCATGGGCACGCCGACCGCGCTGGAGCGACTCGAGGGACTGCTGCAGGCTGTCGAGCAGTAGGCTCCCGGGCGTGCGTGCCCACCACGTCCACGTGGAACACGACTTCGCCAAGCCGCCGGAGCGCATCTTCGCGTACCTCGCCGAGCACGAGAACCTCGCCGAGGTGTTCGGGGCGAAGGTCAGCCGCCTGCGCGACGGCGAGGACGGGCAGCGCAACGGCGTCGGCTCGGTCAGGCAACTGCAGATCGGGCCGCTGCCGCCGTTCGAGGAGACCGTCACCGAGTTCGTCCCCGCCGAGCGGATCGTCTACCGGATCACCAAGGGCAGCCCGCTGCGCGACCACCTCGGCGTGATGGAGTTCGCGCCCACGGCCGGCGGCGGCACCCGCTTCGTCTACGACATCCGCCTCGGCGCTCCGATACCCGGGCTCGCGCTGCTCGTGCGCGCGGCGCTCACGCGCTCGATCACGCAGTCGCTGGGCAAAGTCGACCGCGACGCCTGAGGCGCCCGGCGCGCGAGCCACGCGTACGCGCGCCGGCATACGTATCGCGGCTGGGGCCGCGAGCGCCCGCACGCCGACGCATCCCCGCCGGCGCCTATCGTGGTCTGCTCATGTCCTCCGTCCCCTTCTCCGCCACCCTCGCCCGCGACGAGGCCGTGCTGCGCTTCCCCTACGACGACGGCCTGCGCCAGCTGCTGCGCGCGATTCCCGGTCGCCGCTGGGACCCGGTGGAGCGCGCCTGGTGCATCCCATTGGGGCCCGACCAGGCGCAGGCGCTGACGCATCTGTTCGCCACGCTCGCGCAGGAACCGGACGTGAGCGAGGAGCTCGATCGCACGATCAGGCGCCGGCGGGCCAGGCGCCGCCGCGACGAGTGCCTGGTCGACCTCGCGCGCCCGGATGAGGACTGGTGGCTGAGCTTCGCCACCGACGGCGCGATCGAGCCGGTGGAGAGCCTGCTCGAGCACCCCGAGGCGCGCGAGCTGCCGGCGATCGGGCGCGCGGTGGTGCCGCTCGACGACCGCTCGGCGGCGCTGCTGGAGGAGCTGGAAAGGCCCGAGGCGCGGCTGCGCCTGAGCGAGGAGGCGCGCCGCGCGCTGCACGCTCGCAGCGAGCGCCAGGCTCAGCATGCGACCGGCGGTGGCGGATCGCGCACCGGGCGCGCCCCGCGCCCCGTCTATGACGTGGAGTTCCGCCGCGACCGCCGCGGCGAGCACTGGATCCTGATCGCCGCCGAGCGCGCGGACCTCGCACGGGTGCTCGCCGCGCGCGCCGGGGTGCGCGCGCTGGAGGGACCGGCTGGGACGTTCGGGCTGGCGGCGGTCGAGCAAGACGCCGAGCTGCTGGCGGAGCTGCTGGAGCACATCGAGGACGTGAGCGTCGACCCGCGCGTCAGCGCGTGGCTCACGCGCGCGAGGACCTGGCGCGGCAACGTCGAGGTGGGGGGCCCGCCCGCCCCCGGCGAGTCGCCGGTGTTCGTGCTGCTCGGCGACGCGCGGCGCCTGCCGCGGGCGCTGCGCGAGCGGGCCGGCGACGCCCCCGGCGGGGCGACCGTACCGCTGACGCTCGAGTCGTGGCGGCTGATGCGCACGCTCGACGCGTGGATCAGCCCCGCCGCCAAACGCTGCATCGCGGCGCTCGAGGACGGGCGCCCGGCGCCGGCGGCCGTGTTGGAATGCTCGGACGTGCACGAGGAGCCGACGTTCGTGCTGGCCGAGGGCCACGACCCCGCCCGCGTGAGCGCGTTCGCCGCGCTCAGGGGCGTCCTTCAGCCGGTGCTCAAACGTGGCGGCGGACGTGAGCACGCGCGGCTGGCGGCGATCCGCGCGGACCCGTTCTGCGTGCCGGAGCTGGACGAGTTCCTCGCAGACGGCGAGGTGTGGGTGCAGCCGGACGCGCTGGCGCTGCTGCAGGAGATCCGCGAGCAGCACGCGCGCGCCGCGGGGCTGGTGGCGCTGTCGGCCGCCACCGACGCGCCCCTGCGCGTCAGCGGCCTCGGCGGTGAGCTCAAGCCGTTCCAGCGCGCCGGCGTCAGCTACCTGCTGGACCGAAGGCGCGCGTTCCTGGCCGACGAGCAGGGTCTCGGCAAGACGATCGAGGCGCTCGCCACGATCGAGGCCGCCGGCGCATACCCGGCCGTGGTCGTGTGCCCGGCGAGCCTCAAGCTCAACTGGGTGCGCGAGCTCGAGCGCTGGCTACCGCAGCGCAGCGCCCGCGCGCTGTCCGGCAACGGCGGCGCCGGCGGCGACGGCGCCCGGGACCCCGCCGCGGACATCACGGTCGTCAACTACGACATCGTCGCCGCGCGGCTGGAGGAGCTGTGCGCGCTGGGACCGCAGGCGCTCGTGCTCGACGAGTCCCACTACTGCAAGAACGCCGCCGCCAAGCGCACCCAGGCGGTGCAGCGCCTGTCGGCGGTCGTGCCGCGCGACGGGCTCGTGCTCGCGCTGAGCGGCACGCCCGTCACCAACCGGCCGGCAGAGCTCATCTCCCAGCTGCGCATCCTCGGGCGCCTGGAGGACTTCGGCTCGGGCGTGCGCTTCGGGCAGCGCTTTCGCGGCGCGGACGCGCATCTGCGCCTGCATTGGCACCTGCGCGCGCGCTGCTTCGTGCGCCGTCTGAAGGCGGACGTGCTCCCGCAGCTGCCCGCGAAGACGCGCGCGATCGTGCCGGTCGAGCTCGACAACGAGGCCGAGTACCGGCTCGCCGAGCGGGATCTGGTGGCGTGGCTCCGCAGTCAGCCACTCGACCTGCGCGAGCTCGACGCGAAGGTCGCGGCCGCCCTGCGCGCCGAGCGGCTGGTGCGCTGCAACGCGCTCAAGCTGCTCGCCGCGCGCGGCAAGCTCCACGCCGCGCTCGCGTGGATCCACGACTTCTGCTCATCCGGCGAGCCGCTGGTCGTGTTCGCGCACCACCGCGAGATCCAGCAGGCGGTGCTCGCGCGCTTCCGGAACGCGCTGCACATCCTCGGCGAGGACAGCGCCGCATCTCCGCGATGCCGCGCTGCAGGCGTTCCAGGCATCGAGCGGTGGCGAGGGCAGCCAGCTGATCGTCTGCTCGCTGGAGGCCGCCGGCCACGGGATCACGCTGACGCGCTCCTCGAACGTCGCCTTCCTCGAGCTCGCGTGGACGCCCGCCAAGCACGACCAGGCCGAGGATCGCTGTCACCGCATCGGCCAGCAGGACGCCGTCAACGCCTCCTACCTGCTCGCGGCGGACACGATCGACGAGACGATCTCGACGCTGCTGGAGCGCAAGCGCGCGGTCATCGGCGCGGTCACCGACGGCGTCGAGGACGAGCAGGGGGGTGTCCTCGACGCGCTCGTGCGCGAGCTGCGCGGCGAGCCCTACCGGCACCTGCGGGCGGTCGCCTGACCGCGCTCAGGGCCAGAGTTCGAGCGTGTCCATGATCGCGCCCCAGTGCGCGACCGCTCTCGCTTCCGCTTCGCTGACCTTTTCTTCCAGCGTCATCGAGCGGCTGGCGAGCGCTCTGGCCGCGGCGCTCTCGTAGCGGCTCAGCTGCGCGGGCAGGTAGCCGGCCCCGACCCACGCGGGCATGAACTTGCCGACGAACGTGACGGTGCTCGCCGGCAGCGTGTGAAAGCCGCCGGCGGCCCACGCTTTGACGTCGCCGCACAGGTTGGGAGCGGGCAGGCCGAGGATCGTCTTCCAGTCCCCGACGTAGGTGTGGATCGCGCGCGTCAGCCCACGATTGCTCCAGTGCAGGACGCCGGCCGCGCGGACGAACGTCCTGATCGCCTGCAGGTTGGGCTGTGCGGCGGAGATCACCATCGCGCCGATCACCTCGTTGCTCATCTGCGTCGATTCTGGATCCTGCGGCGACCCCGCCCCCGCCGCCGGACATTCGCGGCGCACCTGCGCGAGCACGTGCAGCGGCCCCGCTTCCGAGGCGGCCAGATGCGACATGACCACACGTAGCGCCGCGTAGTTCGCCTGCACGTAGGTCTGCGTAGCGGCGAGGTCCGCGGCGCCCGCCGACGCGCTCGCCGGGCAGATCGCGACGCCCGCCAGCGCGGGCAGCAGCAATAGCAGCACCCTCTCCCTCATCGGCCAGAGCGTATGTCATGCGCAGGTCGTGCGCGCCGCGAAGAACTTCCTAAGGATGGCCAGGCGCTGCGCATCCCCGCGGGTTGCCGCGGGGTTCCCCGGTATTGTCTGGCCCCGGCAAAGCCTGCTCCGGGCGGACCCCGGGGAGGGTCTGCGGCGAAGGTGGCAATCGCTCGGTTTCCAGCCGCCGCTCGCAACCGCGGCCGGCGTCTCCCACTAGGCCCACAAGCGCAAATGAGACGGAACGGATACATCATCCTTCTGGTCGCGGTCCTCGGATGGATCGTGGCCGCGATCGTGAGCGGCTCCCCGGGCCTCGGCCTGTTCGGCGGCGATGGGACCGTCACCGCCAACTCGCCCGCCTGCCTGCCGTCGACGCTCGAACACTCCGCGAGCCTTGCCGGCACCGGCGTCGACGTCTCGCCCGCGCCGGGAACCGACACCGCCAACCCGCACACCCAGATCAGCTTCCTCGGCACGAGCGTCGCGAACATCCAGGAGGTCTCGGTCGTCGGCTCGGAGTCCGGCTACCACCGCGGCCACGTGCGCTCCTACTTCCAGAGCGACGGCGGCAGCTTCGTCCTCGAAAAGCCGCTCGACCCCGGCGAGCGCGTAACCGTGCGCGCCGTCATCGGCGGCAACGGCGGCGGCCGGCGAGTCCAGTTCGGCTTCCGCGTGGACACCCCGTACCCGACCGCCGGCGTCCCAGACTTCCACAACCCGACGGCGGCGCCAGCCGACTACCAGAGCTTCGACACGATGCCCGGCGTCCAGGCCCCGATCCTGGACGTCACCGTGCCCGATCGCGACCCCGCGGCCGGCGACGTCCTCACCACCAACGGACCCGGTCCGGGCCAGTACGGGCCGCTGATCTACACGCCGCAGGGCCGGCTCGTGTGGTTCGACAGGCTCTCGGGCGGCGACACCGCGGAGGACCTCAACGAGCAGACGTACGAAGGCCAGCGCGACCTGACGTGGTGGAAGGGACGCGTGCTCTCGCTGGGCTTCGGCCAGGGCGAAGACCTGGTCATGAGCTCCCGCTACCAGACCGTCGCCAGGGTCGCCGGGGGCAACGGCCTGCACGCCGACCTGCACGACTTCCGGCTCGCCCCCCACGACGTCGCCTACATCACCGCGTTCAACCCGATCCGCTGCGACCTGGCGGCGCTCAAGGGACCGCCGCGCGGGGCGATCGTGGACACGGCGATCCAGGAGATCGACATGAAGACGGGGCTCGTGCGCTGGGAATGGCACAGCCTGGATCACGTCGCCACGTCCGAGTCCGAGACCGAAACGCCGGCGCCGACGACGAGGACGCCGTGGGACTGGTTTCACATCAACTCGATCGATCTCGAGCCCGGCGGGGACATCTTCATCTCCGCGCGCAGCACCTGGGCCGGCTATCAGCTGCAGGGCGCCAGCGGCAGGATCCTGTGGCGTCTCGGAGGCCTGAAGAGCTCCTTCAAGATGGGGCCGGGCACGGAAACGGCGTGGCAGCACGACGGGCGCATCCTCGCCGACGGCGAGATCACCTTCTTCGACGACGGCTCCAACCCGCCGATCCATCAGCAGTCGCGCGCCGTGCGGATCGCGCTCGACTTCAAAACCCACGAAGCGCATCTAGTCTCCACATACACGCACGCGAACCCGCCGCTGCTCGCCGCCAGCCAGGGCAACATGCAGACGCTGGCGGACGGCAACACCGTCGTCGGCTACGGCGGCGTGCCGGCGATCAGCGAGTACGCGCAGGGCGGCGCGCTGCTGTTCGACGCCAACCTGCCGTTCGACATGTCCTTCTACCGGGCCTTCCGCTTTCCCTGGCGCGGGCGCCCGCTGAGCCCGCCGGCGGTGCTCGCCAGCCGCAACAACACGGGCGAAGAGACGATCGTGCACGTGAGCTGGAACGGCGCGAGCGAAGTCGCCGCCTGGCGCGTGCTCGCGGGCAAGGACAGCGGATCGCTGGCCGTGCGGACGACGATCCCCGCCGGCGGCTTCGAGAGCGCGACGACGCTGCCCCGGAAGTACGCCCGCGTGGCGGTGCAGGCGCTCGACGCGGCGGGACATGTGCTCGGCACCTCACAGACGGTGCGGGCGATCAGCTACGCCGCCTCGCTGCCGAGCCCCGGGCGGTCGGGGTGAGGGAGGTCCTCAGGCTCGGCGCGCCCGCGCGGGAGTCGTCTAGTAGGCCGGTTTGGTGGAGTGCTTGTGCGTCGTCGTCGCCGGGCTGCTCGTCGTCTGCTTGGCGGTCGAGCTGCCACCTTTGCCGCCGCACCCAGCCACCGCGAAGCTGCTCGCCAGGACTGTCGCTGCGGCTAGCATGGCGGTCAGTGGCTTTCTTCTCATCGGCCGGGCTCCAGTCGTCATCGACGCGCGGGGGTTCGGGCGCTCACCCTACCAGGCGTTGCCGGCCGCAAACGCCGTCAGCCAATCGAACGAGAGGGGTCTGGCCCGCCGGCTCGCAGCCGGCTGCGCCGCTCTCCGCCGGGCGCTCATGAGCGTCGAGACGCAGGCCGGCCCGCGGGCGGTGGAGCCTGCCCCGGAGGCGGGCGGGCAGGGCTCCGGCTCGACGTGGCTGCTGGTCGTCTGCTGCGTCGCGCAGTTCATGGTCATCCTCGACCTGAGCATCGTCAACGTCGCGCTGCCCTCGATCCAGTCCGCGCTCGGGTTCTCCGCGCCGGAACTGCAGTGGATCGTCGACGCCTACTCGATCACGTTCGCGGGCTTCCTGATGCTCGGCGGCCGCGCGGCCGACCACTTCGGCCAGCGGCGGATGTTCGTGATCGCCCTCCTCCTGTTCGGCCTCGCGTCGCTCGCCGGCGGCCTCGCGCCGGATCGCGGCCTGCTCGTCGGTCGCGCGCGCTGCGCAGGGGCTGGGCGGCGCCCTGATGGCGGCGTGCTCGCTGGCGATCATCACCTCGTCGTTCGCGCCGGGCCCGCAACTGCACCGCGCGATCGGCGCGTGGGCGTCGATGAACGGCCTCGGCGGCGCCGCCGGCATGCTGTTCGGGGGACTGATCACGGAATTCCTCAGCTGGCGCTGGGTGCTGCTGATCAACCCCCCGATCGGGATCGCCGCCGCGCTCGTCGCCTACGCGGTCGTCAGCGAGCGCCGCCGGGCGCCCGGACGCACCTTCGACCTCGCGGGCGCGCTGACGTTGACGATCGGGCAGATCGTGCTCGTGTTCGGGATCGTCGAAGCGGGCCTGGCGGGCCTGGGCACGTTCGCCGCGCTCGGCCCGATCGCCGCCGGCCTGGTCCTGCTCGGGGTGTTCGGCGTGATCGAGGTGCGCTTCGCGTCCGAACCGCTGATCCCGTTCAAGGAGCTGACCAAGCCGCTGCGGATCGCCAACAACATCGTGCTGCTGTTCAGCGCGTCGCTGTTCCCGCTGTGGTTCGTGAGCTCGCTCTACCTGCAGCAGGTGCTCTATCTAAGTCCGCTGGACACCGGCCTGATCTTCCTGCCGATGACCCTGATGATCATGCTGGTCGCCTCGCGCACCGGCAAGCTCGTCAGTCGCTTCGGCGTGCGCCCCGTGCTCGGCGGAGGCCTCGTGATGCTGACCGCCGGGCTGCTGCTGCTCGCGAAAATCGGCTCGAGCGGCAGCCCGGTCGTGTACATCATGATTCCCGGGCTGCTGGTGGCCGCCGGGATCGCGATGTCGATCGTCCCCTCCACGATCGCCGCCACCCAGGGCGCGAAGGAGGGGCAGGCGGGGCTCGCGTCGGGTCTGGTGAACACCTCGCGCCAGGTCGGCGGCGGGCTCGGGCTGGCGATCCTGGTCACGCTCGCGACCTCGCGCAGCAGCCACCTGATCGGCGCCGGCCATGGCGTGGCGCAGTCGCTCACCGACGGCTTCCGGCTCGCGTACCTGATCGGCGGCGGCCTGGCCGCGGCGGCGGCGCTGGTCACGTTCACGGCGCTGCGCAATCCAGCCGGCGTGGCGCTGCCCTCGGCGCGGCGCCTTGCGATCGGCGTCGCCGTCGTCGTCGCAGGCTTCCTCGCGCTCGACACTCGCGTTCGCCGGCTCGCACGGCGCGCCCGTCGGCGCGTACACCACCCGCGGCGCATACAGCTTCGTCACCGCGCCCTCCCTGCACCCGCCGATCCTTCACCGCACCAGCGCGAGCGCCACCGGCCAGCTGGCGCCGGGCTACATCTTCACCACCAACTTCTACAACCTCAACTACCCGCCGCTGGTCGGCCAGAGCGGGCCGCTGATCCTCGACGACGAGCTGCGGCCGGTGTGGTTCCAGCCGGTGCCGGAAAGGCTCGTCGCGTCCAATCTCAGCCTGCAGACCTATGAGGGCAAGCCCGCGCTCGCCTGGTGGCAGGGCGTCGTCACGAGCACCGGCTCGACCGGAAAGCGGCGAAGACGTGGTCGTCAACCAGCACTACCAGACGGTGGCGAGGATTCGCGGCAAGGACGGCTGGAAGCTGACGCTGCACGCGATCGGATCGTCAGCGGCGAAGACGTCTGGGTGACGGCCAACAAGAACATCGCCAAGAACCTCTCCAGCTACGGCGGCGCCTACAACGGGGCGATGATCGACTCGGCCGTCCAGGAGTACGACCTCAAGACCGGCAAGCTCCTGTGCAACTGGGACGCGCTCGACCACATCCCGCTGGGCGACTCGCGTGCGACCGTGCCCACCAACGGGTTTCCATGGGACGCCTACCACGTCAACGCGATCGACCTGACCGGCGGTGGGAGCTTCCTGGTCTCGATGCGCAACACCTGGGCCGCCTACATGGTCAACGTCCAGACCGGCCAGATCGAATGGACGCTCGGCGGCAAGCACTCGAGCTTCTCCTTCGGCCGGGGAGCGGAATTCCAGTGGCAGCACGACGTGGCGCTGGCGGCGGGCGAGAAGACAGGTCCCACGGTCACCGTGTTCGACGACCACTGCTGCCAGCTCACCGGCGGCGGCACCTCCGTAGCGCCCACCGGGCCGTCTCGCGGCCTCGTGCTCAAGTTGAACCAGAGCACGCCCACGTCGCGACGCTCCAGGCTCAGTACGGAAACCGCGAAGGGTTCAAGTCCGAATACATGGGCGACACCCAGCCGCTCGCGAACAGCAACACGTTCGTCGGCTGGGGATCGGCGCCGTACTTCACCGAGTACGGCCCGTCGGGCAAGCTGCTGCTGGAAGGGAGCTTCCCGGGCAGCGACCTGAGCTACCGGTCGATGGTCGAGCAGTGGGTCGGGCTCCCGCTCTCGCCGTCCGGCGGGCGCCGCTCGCCAAGATGACGGGAGGACGACGGTGTACGTGAGCTGGAACGGCGCCACACAGGTCGTCTCCTGGAGGGTCATGGCCGGATCCGGCGCCAGCCGGCTGGCCGCCGTAGCCCGCGCCGCCAGGTCCGGGTTCGAGACCGCGATCCCGATGTCGCAGAGCTACACGAGCTTCGAGGTCCAGGCGCTGGATGCAAGCGGCCGGGTGATCGGATCCTCCCCGCTATTCTCCCCGACGGCTCAATGATGACCCGCGCGACCATCCTGCTGATGGCGTTGGCGGCGGCTGTCGGTCTGTGCTCGTGCGGATCGACCTCCGCGGTCGGCCCGACGCTGCTCGACGCCGCCGCGAGCACCGCGGTGTCCAACCCGGTCGCGGTCTCGCCCGGGCCCGGCACGCCCGACGCCTCCCCGAGCACGCAGATCAGCTTCCTCGGCACGGCGGCGACGCACGTCTCCGACGTGCACGTCGTCGGCTCGCGCAGCGGCGCCCACGCCGGTGTCCTGCGCGCGTACTCGACGGGCACCGGCGAAAGCTTCCTGCCGGCGCACCCGTTCCTCGCGGGCGAGCACGTGACGGTCACCGCGCAGGTGAGCACGGGCGGTGCGACAAGCGCTGCGCGCTCCAGCTTCACGATCGCACACCAGGCGCCGGTCAGCCAGACGGAGTTCCCGATCAACCCGGGCGACTCTCACGAGATCCAGCACTACAGCACGGCGCCGTCGCTGACGCCGTCGACCGTCGCGATCACCGCGCAGGCCAAGCCCGGCGCCGCGCCCGGCGACCTGCTGATGGCTCCCTACCAGGGCGACGGCACGGCCGGGCCGATGATCACCGAACAGAACGGCAACCTCGTGTGGTTTCACCCGTTGCCCGCGGGTGAGGAGGCGACCAGCCTCAAAGTCCAGCAGTACGACGGCAAGCCGGTGCTGACGTGGTGGCAGGGGCGCATCCTGGAGGTCGGCTTCGGGCAGGGCGAAGACGAGATCTACAACACCTCCTATCAGCGCGTCGGGGCGGTGCGCGCCGGCAACGGCTATCACGCCGACCTGCACGAGTTCCGCGTCACACCGGAAGGCACGGCGTGGATCGACATGTTCGACCCGATCGACGCGAACCTCTCGCCCTACCACGGCCTCAGCAACGGGCAGATCACCGACTCGGTGATCCAGGAGATCGACGTGAAGACCGGCCTGGTGATGTGGGAGTGGCACGCGCTCGGGCACATCCCGATCGGCGAATCGCACAACCCGGCGCCCAAATCCTCCTATCCGTGGGATTACGTCCACATCAACTCGATCTCCCCGGGCGGGGAAGGGGGATCCAGTCAAAGCGGGGACGTGCTGCTGTCCTCGCGCAACACGTGGACGCTGTATGACGTGGACCTGCGCAGCGGCGCGGTGCGCTGGCGTCTGGGCGGCGAACACGGCAACTTCAAGCTCGGCCCCGGAACCCGCACCTACTGGCAGCACGACGCCGAGTGGCAGCCCGGCGGGCTGATCTCGGTGTTCGACAACGGCTCGGACCCGCCGAAGGAGAAGCAATCGCGCGGCCTGCTGCTGGATCCCAACCTCGCCACGCACACGGTCACGCTGGTCAAGCAGTTCGTCAACCCGACCAAGACGCTGCTCGCCACCAGCCAGGGCAACCTGCTTGCCCTGCCCGGCGGCGACTGGCTGATGGGCTACGGCGGCCTGCCCAACTTCACCGAGTACGACTCCTCCGGCCACGTCCTGCTCGACGGCACGCTCGGCAAGAACGTCCAGAGCTTCAGGACGTATCTGTACCCGTGGACCGGACAGGCGTCGGGCGCGCCGACGGTGCTCGCCACGCCGGGCGCGGCTGGCACGATCGCCGTCTCCGTCAGCTGGAACGGCGCCACGGAAGTCGCCTCCTGGCATGTGCTCGCGGGCGCCTCGCCGAGCGCGCTCGCGCCGGCGGCCAGCGCCGCCAAGACCGGCTTTCAGACGACGATCGCGGTGCCCGCGGCCGGCCCGTACGTGGTGGTGCAGGCGCTCGACGCCGCGGGGACGGTCATCGGCACGTCGGCGACGGTCAAGGATTAGTGCCCCGTCCGTCGCTTCGCTCACGCGCGCTCGGCGGGCTTGCCTCGCTGGCGGCTATCGCGGGGATCGTCGGGCTCGTGGTGCTTCCCTCCGCGCGCTCAGCCTCAGCCTCGCGGCCCATCGCGCCCAGCTGCGTGCCGGCGGCGCTGAACGTCTCCGCGGCGCTGGCCGGCGAACGGGTGACGGTGTCTCCCGCGCCGGACACGCGCGACGCCTCCGCCACCACCCAGATCAGCATGCTCGTCGGGGTGGGCGGGAATACCGGTCTGAAGCTGTCGCACATCACCGTCACAGGCTCGCGCACCGGTCCGCACGCCGGGCGCCTGGAGGCCTACTCGCAGGGCGACGGCGCGAGCTTCCTGCCGACCCGGCCATTCGCCGGCGGCGAGCTCGTGACCGTCCACGCCGAGGCGCTCGAAGGCGGCACGGCGATCCCGTTCGCGTGGCGCTTCACGGTGGCCGAGCGCGATGACCCGGGGGCGACGAGCAACGCCGTCGGCAACGGTGTCAGCACCAGCTCCGCGCCGACGCCCGCGCCCAAGGAATTCCAGAGCTTCCACTCGCGCCCGGAACTGCGCCCGCCGGATGTGACCGTGTCCCCGAATGCGCAGACGGCGACCGGCGACCTGTTCCTGGCGCCGTATTCCGGGATCGGTCAGTACGGGCCGATGATCCTGGGCGAACGCGGCGAACTGGTGTGGTTCAAGCCGCTGGCTCCCGCCGGCACCCGCGCCGCCGACTTCCAGGCTCAGCAGTACGAGGGCAAGCCCGTGCTCACCTGGTGGCAGGACCCGCTGGTCGCGGGCGGGAGCAGGACGGCGGGCGAGGTGATCGCCAACAGCGCCTACCAGGACATCGCGACGATCCGCGCCGGCAACGGCTATCAGCCGGACCTGCACGAATTCCACATCACCCCGCAGGGCACCGGGCTGATCACCGTGTATGACGCGATCGACTGCAACCTGTCGGCGGTCGGCGGCCCGAGCGACGGCGCCGTCGCGGACACGCTGCTGCAGGAGATCGACCTCAAGACCGGCCTGGTGATGTACGAGTGGCACAGCCTCGACCACGTGCCCCTGCAGAACGCCTACGCCTCTGCCGCGCCGACGAGCCTCGCCGAACCGTACGACTACTTCCACATCAACTCGATCGACGTCGAGCACGACGGCGACCTGCTCGTCAGCTCGCGCAACACTTGGGCGGCGTACGACATCGATCCGAAGACCGGCCGCGTGCGCTGGGAGCTCGGCGGCAAGCGCTCGAGCTTCAAGATGGGGCCGGGAACGGCGACGGCGTGGCAGCACGACGCCCGCGAACAGCCGAACGGCGCGATCACGTTCTTCGACAACGGCGCCTTCCCGCAGGTGCACCGGCAGTCGCGCGCGATCGAAGTCAAGCTCGACATGACGCACATGACGGCGACGCTCGTGCGCAGCTACGAACACCAGAACCCGCTCGTGGCGGGCAGCCAGGGCAACGTGCAGGCGCTCACCGGCGGCGACTGGATGGTCGGCTGGGGTCAGGCGGGCTACCTGTCGGAGGTCAACGCCGCCGGGCAGGTGCTCTTCAACGCCCACCTGCCGCCGAGCTGGGAGTCCTACCGGACCTTCGCGCTCCCCTGGAGCGGCCGGCCGGCGAACCCGCCGGCGGTCGCGGTCGTGGCCGCGCGGGGCGCGGGCGGCGCGGCGGACGTATACGCGAGCTGGAACGGGGCGACCGAAGTGGCCTCCTGGCAGGTGCTCGCGGGGTCCTCCGCGAGCACCCTCAAGCCGGCGGGCAGCGCGCCGAAGACGGGCTTTGAGACGGCCATCCCCGTGGCGGTCGCCGCGGGCTCCTACGTCGCCGTGCAGGCGCTGAGCTCCGCGGGCGCGGTGCTCGGCACCTCGCCGACCGTCACGTATTAGTAGGCCTGCGGCGGCGGTGTCTGAAGGGCGTGCTCGGCGGGAGCTCGGGCGCCCGCCCCGCTTCGCGTTCGGAGCGATGCCTGCGTCGCCTCGCGGCGCTGACCGCGACGTGCCTGGCGGTCGAGAAGTAGTCCGCGAAGCCGCGCGCGTGGGCTTCGACGAGGCGCCTGGGCAGAGGGGCGCGCAGCTCGTCGTGGAAAGCGCGCTCGTATTCCGCGCGCAGGCCTTCCTCCAGCGCGCTTTCGCCGGCGCCGTTGTGCAGCTCCAGCCGCCCGCTGCTGGTGCTGTAGTCATACAGCTCGGCTTCCTCGCCATGTGACTTCGGGTTGATCCCGTCATACGGCCAGTTGGTGTAGGTCGCGTACTTGGCCCGCGGCGTGCGCATCGCGACGACGTGCAGCGGCGCGTCGGCCGCATACGGCTCGATCGAGAACTCGGTGACGGTCTCATCGGTGGCGTGCAGCACGAACTCGCGTCCGGGCGCCGACGGGTTCGCGAGGATGCCCGCCAGGTCGAGCCGGCCGGCTATGTGCGAGTAGTGCGGGTCGCTGCGCCAGTCGTTCGAGCCGGTGGCGATCGTCAGCAGCAGCGGCGCGACGTCGACGCTCGAGCTCAGCTGCGTGCGGGGGGTTTCGGGAGCGGCGGTGAGCAGCCCGCGAGGGTCCTTGACCAGCAGCGGCACGCGGATGCACTCCTCGTATGCGCTCGCGCCCTTGCCCCGCAGCCCGTGCGAGGCGCCGTACTCGCCGTGGTCGGATGTGAACACGATCACGGTGTTCGCCGCGATCTCGGGACGGCTTTCGAGGGTGCGCATCACCTGGCCGATGTGACGGTCGACCTGGAGCTGGATCTTCACGTACAGGTCGAGGAACTCGAGCCATTGTTCGCTTGCTTCGGGGCCGGTGAAGGGCACCGCGCCGAACGAGGCCGCCGCGGTGTCCTGGAAGGAGCGCTGCAGGCGCGGCTTGCGGTGCTCGAGCAACATCTCCGGCGTCTCGAAGTTGGGCGGCAGCCGCTGCACGCTCCGCCTCGCGCTGGCCTCGGCCGGCACTCGGTCGCTCCACAGATACCACCACGCGATGTCGTGTGGGTTGACGAACGAGACGGTCGTGCACCACGGTTCGGATCCTCCCTCCTCGGCGAACCACTCGGAGAACCGCTTCGCGATGTGCGGATCCACGCGCCAGCCCTGGCCGGGGGCGCCGTCGGGCGACGGGAAGACGCCGCCGTCGAAGCCGTAGCGCTCGAGCGCCCGTTCGCCGCTGAACGCCGTCCACAGGTTGTCGCCGTGGGTGAGATGCCACTTGCCGAGCCAGCGTGTGCGGTAGCCGTGCTCGCGCAGCATCGTCCCCCACGTGGGAAACCCGGGATCCAGCGTGCTGCCGCCGGTGATCATGCAGCCCGTCTGGTGCGTGTACAGGCCCGTCAGCAGCGTCGAGCGCGCGGGAGAGCAGTCGTTGGAGGCGGTGTAGTGCCTGGCGAAGGACACCGCGCCCTGGCTCAGGCGCTGGAGGTTGGGCGGCAGCCCGAGGCCCGCGGGGTTGGGCGAGAACCACTGCGGGAAGCGCAGCTGGTCGACGACGATCACGAGGATGTTCGGTTTCTCGAGCCTCGGCCTGGGCGTCTTGCGGGCGAGCGCGGGGGTGGGCGGGCTGGTCGAGCCCGAGTCGCTGGCCGTCTCCGCGGCCGCCGCGCCGATCGCGCCGGCGCCCGCGATCAGCCCGCCCGCGATCAGCCCGTGCTTGATCGCCGTGCGTCTGTCGACTCTCCTATCCTGCTGCGGGTCGATGCTCTCCATGCGGGCTCTCATCCTAGGGGCGGGCGCAACTCTGGGGCTGGCGCTCGCGGGGGGAGACGTCGCTGCCGCGCAGAGCGGCCCGGCGTGCGCTCCGGCCACATTGAACAACTCCGCGCTGCAGGACGGCGCCGTGACCGTCTCGCCGCTGGCCGGCAGCCGCGACGCGACGCCGCAGACCCAGATCAGCTTCCTCGGCGTGCCCGCGGGCGCGCTCAGCGCGATCAGCGTCGTGGGCTCGCGCACCGGGGCCCACAGCGGGCGCCTGGCGCCGTACTCGCAGGGCGACGGCGCGAGCTTCCTGCCGTCGAGCCCGTTCGTCCCGGGCGAGCGCGTGACGGTGCGCGCGCGCGTGCGCGTCGGCGGCTCCGTGCGCGCCCTGCTCGACGAGTTCCAGGTCGTGAGCCAGGATCCGATCAGCTCGACGCCCAGGCGAACCCAGCCGGCCAGCCCGCCCGAAGTCCAGGGCTTTCACTCGCGTCCGGATCTGCAGCCGCCGCTCGTCACCGTGACCGCGCAGTCTCCGGCGGTCGCCGGCGGAGACCTGTTCGTGGCGCCCTACGGGAAAGCCGGCCAGGGCGGGCCGATGATCCTCGACCCGAGCGGCGGGCTGCTGTGGTTCAAGCCGCTGCCCGCCAACACCGAGGCGAGCAACCTGGAGGTCCAGGAATACGAGGGCAAACCGGTGCTCACGTGGTGGCAGGGCGACATCAGCGTGCACGGGTTCGGGCTGGGCGAAGACATGATCGCCGACGACACGTACACGGACATCGCGCACGTCCGCGCCGGCAACGGGCTGCGGGCGGATCTGCACGAGCTCCAGCTCACGCCGCAGGGCACCGCGCTGATCACCGCGTACGACCCGATCCTCTGCAACCTTTCCGCGGTGGGCGGCCCCGCCTACGGAGGGGTCACCGACAGCGTCTTCCAGGAGATCGACGTCAAGACCGGCCTGGTGATGTACGAATGGACGAGCCTCGATCACGTCGCGATGAGCGAATCATACGAACCGGCGGACCGCTCGACGACGGTCTACCCGTACGACTTCTTCCACCTCAACTCGATCAGCCTCGACAGCGACGGCAGCCTGCTGATATCCAGCCGCAACACGTGGACGGTCTACAAGCTGGCCGCCGCGAGCGGCCAGATCCTGTGGCGTCTGGGGGGCATGCACAGCAGCTTCAAGATGGGCCCCGGCACGGGCACCGCCTGGCAGCACGACCCGCGCGAACTGGCCAACGGCTCGATCAGCACGTTCGACAACGGCGACTCGCCAAAGGCGCACGATCAGTCGCGCGCGATCGTCGTCAGCCTCAACCCGCAGGCGGGCACCGCGACGCTCCTCACGCGGCTGACGCACACGCCGGCGCTGCTCGCGGAAAGCCAGGGCAACGTGCAGGCGCTCGCCAACGGCGACTGGTTCGTCGGCTGGGGCCAGGAACCGTATTTCTCCGAGTTCAACCCCGAAGGCAAGCTGCTCTTCGACGCGCACTTCCCCCCGCACGACGAGTCATATCGAGCCTTTCGCTTCGAATGGGCGGGCATGCCGGCGCACCCGCCCACGTTCGCCTTCCAACCCGGCGGCACGGGAGCGGGGACCGTCTACGCCAGCTGGAACGGGGCGACGCTCGTGGCGTCGTGGAGGGTCCTGGCGGGCGAAAGCCCATCCAGCCTGAGCACGGTCGCGCTGGCGCCGCGCAGCGGCTTCGAGACGGCCGTCGCGGTGCCCGCGGGGACGCCCGGCCCGTACGTGGAGGTGCAGGCGCTCGACGTCGCCGGGCAGGTGCTCGGCACCTCGGCGGCCGTATCCGAGAGCTCGCTGTAGAAGCAAGCCACAACGACCCTGGGAATCAACCATCTAGGGGCGGCGCCGCAACGGAAGGGGGGGGATTCGAACCCCCGAGACGGGGTTCGCCCGCCTAACGGTTTTCAAGACCGCCGCATTCAACCGCTCTGCCACCCTTCCCGGAACACGAGCAAGGCTAGTGGATCCCGCCGATCGCCTCGCCGGCTTTCGCTACTTGCCGATGTACGTGACGTAGCCCTTGTCGTTGTGAATCGTCACCAGGAACGGAGTCTTGACCACCTTGTGGGGCTTCTTGGCGCCGAATGTGGTCGCGATGCACGGGAACCGTCCCGGCCGCTGCACCACCTTCGTCGGACACACAACCGTGGAGCGAAGGCCCCGCTGGGACAGGATGCTGCGCTCGATCGAGCGCTCGACCTTGCCGGTGTCGAGGTAGGTCGTCTTACTGGTGGACCCGCATGCGCTGAGCAGTCCGGCGCAAGCCAGCGTCACAGCGAAGGCCCTGCCCGCCGTAGTCGCGGCGGCCGCCACCCTATCCCCTCTCACACGCATCGCCGGGATGCTAACAGTGGCGCCCGTCGCAGGTGCTTTTAGGCTTGACAACATGAAGAACCGCGAATATGGTACCGTCCGCCGCTGGTTTGCTCCGGGCCGTCAGGCGTTTCTGTGGGCAAGTCCAGCAGCAGCAGGGGGAAGGCAAACGCGCTACGACACGGAGGGAGAGAATGCGCCAGCACTGGAGGACCGGCCAGCGTCGGAGGTCCAAACACCGCCTGTCAGTGAGAGGACTGACGGGGAGGATCGGCTTTCTCGCGGCGGCGCTCAGCGCCCTTGCGTGCATGGGCAGCGTGCAGGCTGCCTCGGCGTCGATCTTTGAAGTGACGAAAATATCACCGACGTCGGGGTGTCCCGGAACGGTGGTGGTGATCACCGGCAGACATTTCGAGCCGAGCGGCTTCCGCTATCCGGGTCGATCCGTCGTGTCCTGGATGGATGGCTCGGCAGGCACGGAATACGGCGAAGTGACCGTTACGAGCGAAACGCAGGCCACGGCGGTTGTTCCGCTGGTGCTCCAGACGGGCTCGAACGGCACGGGCAGGCTCAACTTCAGCGGGTGGGACGGCAGCGATTGGCAGCCGACCTTCACCTACGTCAACCTGCTGACCTGTCTCGAAGGCAAAGAAGGCAAAGAAGGAAAAGAAGGCAAAGCCGGAGCTGAAGGCAAAGAAGGCAAAGCCGGAGCCGAAGGCAAAGAAGGCAAAGCCGGGGCGGAAGGCAAGGAAGGCAAAACCGGAGCGGAAGGCAAGGAAGGCAAAGCCGGGGCGGAAGGCAAGGAAGGCAAAACCGGGGCGGAAGGCAAGGAAGGCGCCGAAGGCAAAGAAGGGAAAGAAGGCAAAGAAGGAGCGGAAGGCAAAGAAGGCGCCACCGGCGTGACCGGTGCAACCGGGGCCGAAGGTCTCGAAGGCAAGGAAGGTAGAGAAGGCAAAGAAGGCAAAGAAGGAAAAGAAGGAAAAGAAGGCAACGAAGGCAAAGAAGGCAAAGAAGGCAACGAAGGGGCGGCTGGCGCGACCGGGGCAATCGGGGCGGATGGCCACGAAGGCAAAGAAGGAAAAGAAGGCAACGAAGGCAAAGAAGGCAAAGAAGGTCAGGAAGGCAAAGAAGGCAAAGAAGGCAAAGAAGGCAGGGAAGGCAAGGAAGGGCCCGCCGGCGTGACCGGAGCGACGGGCGCGGAAGGCAAAGAAGGCAAGGAAGGCAAGGAAGGCAAGGAAGGCAAGGAAGGGGCCGCGGGGCCGGAAGGCAAGACGGGGCTGGCCGGGGCGGAAGGCAAGGAAGGACCCGCCGGACCGGAAGGCAAGGAAGGCAAGGCAGGGCCGGCTGGGCCGGCTGGGTCGGCTGGGTCGGCTGGGCCGGAAGGCAAACAGGGCAAGGAAGGACCCGCCGGGCCGGAAGGCAAAGAAGGAAAGCCCTTCTCCGTCGGCTCGTACGGGCCGCGTACGGAACGGGCGGTCGGCACCATGTACGAACCGTCCGCGACCGAACCGGTGGAGGTCATCGCCGAAGCGAGGACGTCCAAAACGAAAGAAACGACCATCGACATACAGGTCGGCGGCGGTCCTGGCTCGGAAATCATCAACGTGTTCAAAGCCAACGTCGCGAAAGAAGGATCCGTGTACACGTTCATCGTTCCCGCCGGAAAAAAGTGGGGCGTTACGGCGAACTCGGAAGTCGAATCCCTGTACACGCTCTACCTGCCGCTCGGGTAGGTGGATGAGGGAACGGGCAGAAGCAGCTCGCGCGGGGCTGGCCAGCCGGTGACGCGAGCGACGACGGCGAGGGGGTCCTGCGACCCCCTCGCCGAGTGCCGGGACGTGTAATTCGGTAGATCCAGTTCGGGAGGGGAAAGGAGCAGTGACGAGGATGGAACGCTTGCGGATCGTGGGGCTCTGTGTGGTCGCGACGCTGGGGTTGGGCGCTGCCGTCGCGACGGGCGCGTCGGCGTCGCCCCCGACGTGGTATGAATGCGCGAAGGCGCCGAAGGTGGGCAAGGTGCACACCGGCAACTACAACGACAAGCTGTGCACGTCGTTCAACGCGGAAGGCACCGGCAAGTTCGTGCTGCGGGAAGGTGTGGGCCGCATCAGGACGAGCAAGGGGAAGGGCGGGCCGACCGTTCTCAACGTCCAGACGTGGCTCGGCGACTCGACGGTCGAATGCGCCAAGAGCAAGGACAGGACGACCCCCGAGCTTCCTAACCTCGTCGTCAGCGTCGAAGTGCTCCTGACGAAGTGCGTCACCCACGTGGGGGGCGGCACGAAATACTGCGCCTCGGCGCTGAGGAAGAAGGGCGAAATCAAGCTGCACGCGCTGGCCGGCGAACTCGGCTACATCAGCGAGTCGACACCCGTCGTCGGGATGAAGCTGTGGCTCGAATCCGAACCGGGAGGCGCGATCGCGAACTTCGAATGCGAAGGCCTCGAAGTGACGATCGCGGGCGAGATCATCGGGGTGCAGCAGAAGGACGTCGACGCGGTCAGCACGGAATCGGAAACCGTTTTCGCGACCGGGGAATACCTGGGCGAAGTCGAATACGAAGGTCACAAATTCGCACCGCTGGTGAACCTGTTGGGCTTCGAAGACGAACTCGAAGCGATCGGCAGGTTGGAAGCGCCGCCGACTGTCTTGAGCACGACGATCTGCGGCGCCTTCATAGAGGCGGTGCTCGGCAAACCGTGCACTCCGGAGACATACGCCGGCCAGGATCAGACGATCGTCTCCAAAGGCGAACCGCTCATGATCAAAACGTCCTGACGCGTCGCAGGGCGGCCCCGCTCGTACGCGGAGCCGCGGGTGGAGAGGGACGGCGCGCGGGTGCTCTGAGCCCGCGCGCCGCCTCCCGCGGCGCCGCTCGATCGGGCGTCGCCCGTGGGTCGCGGGCGCGGCCAGGTCGGCCGTTCCGTCCCGGGTCAGCGCGAGCGGATCGACAACGCGGTCATACAGCTCCTCGCTGACGCCGTTGGCCAGGGCGGCGGCCTTCAACGGCAGGCCCCGCTCGGACCCGCCCCAAGGAGCACGTCGATCGTTCGGATGCCGCTCGCTTGGGGTCCGCAGGCGAGGCTCGGGATAGCCCGCGCACGCGAAGCGGCCCTCAGGCTCTAAACTGGCTGCCCGACCTCAGGGAGAGGTGGCCGAGTGGCTGAAGGCACTCGCCTGCTAAGCGAGTATGGGGATCAAACTCCATCGCGGGTTCGAATCCCGCCCTCTCCGTCCGCAGCAATTTCGTCCGTTCTTGGCTCTGCGAAGCCGAGAACGAGCGAGCGATGGGACAGCTGACCCTGAGCGAAGCATCGAGTCAGCCCGGGACGTCCACGGCGATGTTGGTGCGGCGAGTGAGGCCGACGAGCAGGTTGATGTCGTCTGGGTCGCCGGTGATGATGGTTACCGCGCAGATGCGGCTGCGTTCCTCGGCCATCGCCACTACCTGTGCATCGGTCGTCGAGATGTCGTGGCGTGAGAGCGGAAGCGCCTCTGTCCGAAGTACGCCAGCCCGTGCGGCGGCCTCGACGGTCAGTGGCGCGTAGATGTCGTTTTCTGCTCCGATGGCCTTGATCAAGCGATCGACGAGTGCATCGGAGCGTCGTTGCCCAGATCGCACCTCGGTAAGGACTGGGATCGGAATCAGGAGTGCTCCGTTGAGGCGCTGTTTGAGCAGTTCGAGATATGCAACGAGCAGATCCCGGTTGGCGGCCAGCGCGCTGACGCCGCCACTGTCGAGCAGGAAGTCGCGGCGAGGCCGGTGGGTCACTCAGGCCAGGTGTCCGCGCGGCGCTGAAGCTCGGGCAGGTGCTTCGAGCCATCGGCACCCTCAGCGACGAGTTCATCGCGCAGCTGCTGGAGGCGAGCGCGTTGGGCGTCGCGGAGCTTGGGATCGTCCGCTGGCTGCGGCTCGGCGTGCGTTGCGATGGCGGCCTCCATTGCGCTCATTGTACCCGGAGTCTCGGCAGGCGGATTGACGTTCTTGACTGAGGCACAAGGCTACGCAGACAGAGTGCATCTCGCCGGGCCGCGTAGCGTCGGTATCCGCAGCCCATGACGCGCAATGAGGCCACGGCCGAGGCGGCGCGTAGGCAGCGTTTGCATTCAGTGGCATTCAGCCCGCTGACCGGACGGCCGACGCTCGTCTGGACGCAGTACAACGACGCGATGTCGCACGACGTTGTGCTGGCCTCGACCCTCGAATAGGGCCAGTCATTCGCGGGTCACCCAGAGCCTGCAGCCAGGTTCCTGTGGGCGTTTGTTGAAGTCGCCTGCCGGACCTTCAGCCGCTGGAAAGCCCCGCGCTCCCCGCTAGAACCCGCCCGAGTCTGTCCAGACCCTGCCACTCAAGCCCGGCGGACGACCCTGGACCTAGACGACCCTCAACTCTCGCCGATGGCCTCTGCGGCTTGCCTGCGAGCCTCTCGGCCGACGGGCTCGAGCAGTGAGGCCGGGAGCCGATCGAGGGTCTCATGGTTTGCAAACTGTCCCGAACTCCCCGTTTTCGCCGGCTGCGACGTCGTTGTTGAACTCGGCCGACTTTCGTTGACCGGTAGTAATGGCAGGGCACTCAACGCGGACGATAGACGTCGGCGCGGTGCGCCGCGGCAAGCACCTTGACCGAGCGGGTTACGTCATCGATG
Organism: uncultured Solirubrobacteraceae bacterium; assembly: GCA_963735705.1. GTDB lineage: Bacteria > Actinomycetota > Thermoleophilia > Solirubrobacterales > Solirubrobacteraceae > Palsa-744. The sequence continues at coordinate 157,963 of CAVTLZ010000004.1, read as the reverse complement.
CGATAGATGATCCGGTAGGGCCCGCGGCGCGCTGACCAACAGCCCTCCAGCTCGAAGCGAAGTGGCTTTCCGAGGGGTCGCGGATTGGACGCGATCGCGTCGAGCGTCTCCAGGGCCGCCGCGGCGACTGAGATGGGCAGCCAGTCGATCTGACGACGCGCCGGCGCCATCACCCTGACGTCCCATGGCGCCTCGCTCACGCTGCGGCGTTGCGGCGACTCGCGAGTCCGGCATGCAGTTCGGCGAGTGTGGTGGCCTGCTCCCCGCCCGCGAGTGCCTGCTCGCTCTCGTGAATCTGTGTCATGAGTGTCGGGTCGGAGAGGATCGAGAGGGTTTCCTCGAGGCTCTCCAGGTCATCGTGGCTGATCAAGACCGCAGCTGGCTTGCCGTTACGGGTTAGCACCACTCGGTCGTGCTGGTCCTCCACGCGATCGACCAGCTCGGAGAGATGGGCCTTGACCGAAGAGAGGGGCAAAGTCTCAGTCATGACCATTATTCTAGTCATCGTCGCCGTCTGTGTCAACTGGCGCCGGCGATGCTCGTCTTGACGCCCCCGTTTGCGCCACCGGCAATCCAGGCTCTGCGGCTGTTCCGGCTACTGCGGCTTCTGCGCGTGGCGCGCGGCTTTCAGCTGCTCTCGAACCTGTTCACGCTCGACGGCCTGAAGTACGTCGCTGCGCTTGCCGTCTCTCTGGTCATAGGAGGTGGCGTCGCGTTTGCGGACGTCCAGAGTCGTGCCGGCGATCACGTCTCGACCTGGGATGGCATCTGGTGGGCGATCGGCACGATCAGCACGGAGGGGAGCCACCTCGAAGCGACGACGGATGCGACTCGTGCCATCTCGATCGTCCTGATGCTGGCCGGCATCGGGCTGTTCTCGATACTGACCGGAGCGGTGGCCCAACAGTTCCTCGCCAAGCGGTCGATCGGGCTCGCGACCGAGCTCAGCGACGGCGAGAAGGCGATCATGGCGCGGCTCGACGATCTCGCGGCCAGGCTCGAGGGGTTCGAGACGGCGCGGGCCACAGACGACCTTCTTCCAAATACCTCGGCACGGCGCATAACGGGTGGACGTCGCCCTGACGAAATCGCTCAGGCCCCTCCACCTTGACACCCAGCCCGCCTATGCCTACCATCACTAGGTATGCGAGCCGATACGGTCAACGGCCAGCTCGACCCTCTGATCCTGGCGACGCTGGCGCGGGAGCCGGCGCACGGCTACGCCGTCGTGCAGCGCCTGCGCGAGCGCAGCGACGGCGCGTTCGACCTGGCTGAGGGGACGGTGTACCCGGCGCTGCACCGCCTCGAGCGCGACGGGCTGCTGGCGAGCTCGTGGTCGGTGCAGAGCGGACGGCGCCGGCGCGTGTATCGGCTGACGCGCTCCGGGCGCGCGGCGCTGCAGACGCGTCGGCGCGATTGGACGCAGTTCGCGCGGGCGGTCGAGGCGGTGCTCGGGTGAGAGCGGTGCTCCGGTGAGCTGGCTGCAGCGGCTGGCCGACGAGCTGGGCGCGCGCGGGGTCACGGGTCGCGAGCGTCGCCGCATCGTGTTCGAGCTGCAGGATCACATCGCGTGCGAGCCAGGCAGCGAGGAGCGCCTGGGCGATCCGCGAGAGCTGGCCGCCCGCTTCGCGGACGAGCTCGCGACAGACCGCGCGCGCCGCTCGGCGCTCGAGGTGTTCGCCGCGCTCGCCGTGGCGGCGCTCGCCCTGCTCGTCTCGCAGCTGGCGACCCTGCACGCCGGGGGCTACCCGGGGTTCAGGCACGGCCGCTCGATGGCGCTGTTCCTGCCCGCGGCGTTCGGAATGCTGATCGCACCCCAGGCCGCGCTCGTGGCGGGAGCGCTGGCGGCGTTGCGCGCGGTGCGACGCAGGCGCGCGAACGCCCTGCCGGCGGCCGAGATCGCGCTGATCCGCCGGCGCGCGTGGGTCGGTCTCGGTGCTGGAGCTGCGACCGTCGCAGGCGTGCTGCTGTACGTGGCCGACTTCTCCGCGGTGATGCCCGCATGGTGGGTGGCGCTCGTCGCCGGGCTTGCGGGCGTGGCGGGCGCGGCGCTGCTGGCAGCGTCGGCGAGGCTCGCACGCGCGGGAGCGATCGTCGCCCGCACCTCCGGCTCGGCGGGCGACGTCTTCGACGACCTGCCTGTGATCCGCTGGCGCTGGCTGCGTCAGCGGCCGTGGCGGTTGGGCATCAGCGCCTCGCTGTGCGTCGGCGCCGCGGTCGCCCTGTTCGAGTGGCATGCCGAGCGTTCGCTGTTCGAGGGCGTGCAGCGCGGCGCGGTCGAGGGATTCGCGGCGGCTGTGGGGTTCGCGTTGCTGGGACGGGTCATCGGCGTGGCCGTGGCTGGCCCGTCCGAGCCCGGCGACTGCGGGCAGTCGCCCACCTTGAGCCCTGACGCCTGAGGCGCGCCGGCGCTCACGCCAGCTCGTCGACCCCGTGCTTGCGGTCCGCTGCCTGCTCGGCATGGCGTCGCGCGGTCGCGCATGGCTTCCTGGAAGGCGCCAGAAGGGCGAGGAGTAGCATGGCCGGCGACGGCGCTCAGGATGGACGGCCACGAAACGACTCTCTGAAAGGCAGCCATGGGAATCGCAGACAGACTCAAGGACCTGAAGACGAAGGCCGTGGACGCGACCGCCGAGCGCAGCGACAAGATCCACGAAGCGGTGGAGAAGGTCGCGACCGTCGCGGACGAGCGCACCGGCGGCAAGTATCACGAGCGGATCCAGAACGCGAGCGCGAAGGCGGGCGGCCTCGTCGACGGCCTCAAGGACCCCGATCTCCAGGCCTCGGCGCAGAGCGGGGACGCCGCGCCCGGGGACACACAGGCCGCGCCGGTCGCCGACACGCAGAGCGCGCCGCCGCCGGCAGACGCAGACTCCGCGCCGACGGCGTAGGGAGCACGCGCGGCCCTGCGCGCACCCCAGGTCAGCCGCACGCCCCTCAGCCGGCGAGGGCGGCGCGCAGCACGCCGCCCATCTCGGCGACCGCCTCGCGCGGGCCGGTGCCGCTGACGAGCATGTGGATGAAGCCGTGGATGTAGCCGTCGTGGCGGCGCACGATCGTGCGCACGCCGGCGGCGCGCAGCCGCGCGCCGTAGGACTCGCCCTCGTCGCGTAGCGGATCGAAGCCCGCGGTGACGACGAGCGCGGGTGCCGTGCCGGCGAGGTCCTCCGCGAGCAGCGGCGAGGCGCGCGGGTCACGCCGGTCGCCGTCGGGGCCGAGCAGCTGCTCCTCATACCAGTCCATGCTCTCCTTGGTCAGGAGGAAGCCCTCGGCGAACGTCAGGCGCGACTGCGCGACGTCGACGAGGTCGGTTACCGGGTAGATCAGCAGCTGGAAGGCGGGCACTGGGCCGCCGCTCGCGGCGGCCTGCTGCGCGGTCACGGCGGCAAGGTGCCCGCCGGCGCTGTCGCCGGCGACGGCGATCCGCGCGGGATCGGCTCCCAGCCGCTCGGCGTTCGCGACCGCGTCGCGGAACGCGGCGAGCGCGTCGTCGAGGGGCGCGGGGAAGCGGTGCTCGGGGGCGAGGCGGTAGTCGACGCTCAGCACGCGCGCGCCCGACGTCCTGGCCAGCAGCCGGCAGGGCTGATCGTGGGTGTCCAGGTCGCCGACCACCCAGCCGCCGCCGTGGTAGTAGACGATCAGGGGGCCGACGGCGCCGTCGCGCGCCTGCACCGGCACGTACATGCGTGCGCGCAGCGGCCCTTCGGCGCCGGCGACGGTCGTCTCGTGGACGCTCGCGATCTCGATCGGCGTCCCGGCGACGACCCGCGTGGAGCGGCGAAGTTCTTCGCGCGCGGCGGTGGGCGTGCGGCTTGCGGGGGGCGGTGGCGGGTTGCGCTCGGCGAGCTTCAGCAGGACCTGCGTGTCGAGGTCGAGCTCCAGTCCGTCGCGGCGGATGGGCGCGCCGGCAATGCGCCGCTTGGCGCTCGACGGCAGCGCCCCGATCGCGCGCGCGGCCGCGCTCTCGAGCCGGGCGGTGAGCTCTGTTTGCACAGTCGGATGCTTGCAGAATGGCGAGATCGCCGGGTACGCGCAGGGCGCGATCGGAGCTGAACCGCGCCCGACCTTGGTTTGAGACCAAAATCCGCATCTGTGTCCAAGTGTCGATTTTTCGATGCCGAGCGGGTACGATGGCAACATGGGGATGGCTTGCTCTGGGGAGGGGCGGCAGTCGGCGCGACGGCGGATGCGGACCGCGGGGGCGGTGCTCGCATCCGCCGCGCTGGCCTTGGGGATAGGCGCCCGCGCGTCCGCCGCCAGCGCGTCCGTTGCGCCCGAATACCGCGTGGAGCACGTGTGCGGCGCGAGCGGTCCGGGCATCGCTGAGTGCACGGCGCTGCGCCTGGTCTCCACGTCGCTCACGAGCGCGGAACTCCAGGCGAACGCCGCCGGGCAGGCCGCGGCCGCCGGCGCGGGCCCGGCGCGGGAAAACAAAAACCCGTTCCCCGGCTATCTGACCCCGCAGGACCTGCACGCCGCGTACTCGCTGCCGAACGAAACGTCCGCCTCCTCGACGCAGACGATCGCGGTGGTCGACGCGTACGACGATCCGACCGCCGAAGCGGACCTGAAGGTCTACGACGAAGAGTTCGGCCTGCCGGCGTGCACCAACGCGAACGGCTGCTTTCGCAAGGTCAACGAGCAGGGGCTGCCGAGCCCGCTGCCGCCGAAGAGCGGGGAATGGGCGGGCGAGATCTCGATCGACGTGCAGATGGCACACGCCGTCTGTGAGGACTGTCGCGTGCTGCTGGTGGAGGCCAAGTCCCCCGAACTCACCGACCTCGGCACCGGGGTCGACGCCGCCGTGGCCCTCGGAGCGACGGAGGTCAGCAACTCCTATACCGCAGCCGAGGAATCCTCGATCGCGAGCTTCTACTCCGAACTGAACACCGACTACTACGACCATCCCGGAATCGTCGTCGCGGCGGCCGCCGGCGACTGCGGCTACCTCAACGAGGCGTGTCGCGGCGAAGCCGGCGCCGCGAACTTCCCCGCCGACTCGCCGGACGTCGTCGGCGTGGGAGGGACGAGCCTCACCGAGAGCAAGGAAACGTGGAGCAGCACCGTCTGGGACGAAGGCGGCAGCGGCTGCAGCGAGATCTTCGCGGCGCCGGCGTGGCAGAGCGCCGTGTCCGACTTCGCGGCCACCGGCTGCGGGGCCGAGCGCTCGGTCGCGGACGTGGCGGCGATCGGCGATCCGAACACCGGGGTCGACGTGTACGACAGCACGCCCGAAGGCAACGGGCAGCCGACCGGCTGGACCGTGTTCGGCGGCACGTCGGTCGCCTCGCCGATCATCGCCGCCGAGTGGGGCCTGGCGGGCGGCTCCCACGGGGTCGCCATACCTGGCGCCACGCTTTACTCGCACCTCGGCGATGGCAGCGACCTCTACGACGTCGTCTCCGGCAGCAACGGATCGTGCGGCGCGGCCATCTCCTGTCAGGCGGCCGTCGGCTATGACGGTCCCACGGGGGTCGGCAGCCCGATCGGCCTGGGCGCGTTCTCCGAAGCGGGCAGCCCGGAAAGCATCGCGCCGCCATCGATCTCCGGGATCGCCGAACAGGCGCAGACGCTGAGCGCGACCGCGGGCTCGTGGACGAACAGCCCCACCTCGACCGCCGATCAGTGGGAGCGGTGCAACGCCGCGGGCGCGAGCTGCTCGGCGATCGAAGGCGCCACCGGCCAGAGCTACACGCTCACGGCGGGTGATGTCGGCGCGACCATCCGCTTGCAGGAAATCGCCAGCAACGCCGACGGCGTCGGGGCGCCGGCGGACTCTCCGGCGAGCGCCGTCGTCGTCTCCGACGTCCCCAAGCTCACCGGCTTCACGCCGAGCTCGGGGATCACCGGCAGCGCGGTCACGATCGAAGGGGCCGCCCTGGGCGGTGTCACGCGCGTCGAATTCGGGACGCTGACGGTGAAGTTCACCGTGCTGTCCTCCACGCAGGTCGAAGCGATCGTGCCCGATGGAGCGCGCAAGGGGAAGATCTCGCTGACGACGCCCGTGCAGACGGTGACGAGCAAGGCCAAGTTCACGCCGACGCTGTCGGTCACCGAAGTGACGCCCGCGAGCGGCGCTCCCGGCACGGCCGTCTCGATCAAGGGCGTCGGCTTCAACGCCAGCTCGAGCGTCAGCTTCGACGGCGTCCCCGCGACGATCAAGTCCGTCTCCGCGAAGAAGCTCAAGGTGAAGGTGCCCGCCGGCGCCGGCGCCGGCCCGATCGCCGTCACGAACACCTCTGCGCCGACCGGCACGGTCTTCAGCGCGAGCAGCTTCACCCCCTGAGCGCGGTCCGGCGCGGCGTCTAGGGGGTATCGGGCGCGGCGACCGCGAAGACGATGTGGCGGCGCGCGAGGCTGAGGTACGCGTGCAGCTCGATCGGGCCGCCGTCCAGCGGCGCGACGGTGACGTCGGTGAGCGTGATGAAGTCGCGCTCGGAGGCGTTCAGCACATCGGAGACGCGGCTGCGATAGCCGTCGCGCGCGAGCGTGAGCACGCCCTCGATGCGGTGGCGCTCGGTCTCGATCCTGACGCGCTCGGTGCGGTGATCGATGCCCGGCGGGTCGCTCTCGGCGAAGGTGTCGTCCACGCTCATGCCCCCATTATCGGGGCTCGACCGGTTTCGCGGCTCGGCGGGTCCACGGCTCGATGGGCGCCGGGGTGGGAGACATGCGCGCTCAACGGGTCACCTGGTAACTGCGCGTGAGGGTTGTGCGTAGCCCTGTGGGGCCGGCGGCGACGATCGTGACGCGCGCGAGCATGCCTCGGTGGCGGCCCAGCTCGGCGCGCAGCAGGCGCAGCGCGCTCGCCGCGACGAGCAGTCGCACGTGCCCCGCGGCGGCGGGCGGAAGCCCGCGCGCGGCGGCGATCAGGGTGACCGCGCGGTGGCGGCCACGCGGGGCGAGAGCGCCCGTGACGAGGATCGTGCAGCCCCGCTGGCAGCTGACCTGCAGCGCCAGCGCGCGCCGCGCGAGCACGCCGGCCGTTCGCGGCACGCTCACGCGCAGCACCGGCGCGACGTTCAGCGGCGGCGGCCAGCTGCCCGGCGCAACGCAGCCGCTCGCGTGCGGCACGACGGGGTCGAAGCGCTCCACGCGGTTGTTGTTGGTGTCGGCCACGTACACGTCGCCGCTGCAGTCCACGGCGATCGCCGTCGGCTGGGAGAGCTCGCCGGCGGCGGTCCCCCGCAGTCCCCACCTGGCGAGGAAGCGACCGTTCGCTTCGAACAGCTCGACGCGGTTGTCTTCGCTGTCGACCACGTACACGTTCCCCGCCGCGTCGACGGCGATGCCGGTGGGCGAGCGAAAGCGACCGTCGGCGGTGCCCTTCGAGCCCCATTCGCCGATCGCGTTGCCGGCGGGCGAGAGCTCGACGACGCGATCGTTGCCGGTGTCGGCCACATACACGCTCCCGGAGGGGGCGACGGCGAGCGCGCCGGGATGGTCGAACGCGCCCGCGCCGCTGCCGGGCGCGCCGTCGCCTGCGCCGGCCCCCCACTTCGCCTGCAGCGACCCTTCCGGGCCATACACGAGCACGCGGTTGTGATCGGTGTCCGCGACGTACGTCTGGCCGGTCGCGGCGGAGACGGCCACGGCGCCGGCGCCCGCGAGTTCCGCGCCGCCGAGATCGCCCGGGCCGCCCACTTCGCCGAGGAACGTGCCGTCGCCCCACAGGTGCGCGATTCGCTGGTTGCCGGTGTCTGCGACGTACACCGATCCGCGCGGGTCCACGGCGATGCCCGCCGGCGAGCCGAAGCCCGCGGCGTGCCCGCCCGCTCCCGTCCACTGTTCGGCGTAGGCGTCGCCGCCGGGCGCGAACACCTCGATGCGGTCGTCGACCGTGTCGGCCACGAGCAGTCGCCCGGTCGGGTCGGTCGCGAGGCCGCGCGGCGCGGTCAGCTGCCCCGGCCCGCGCCCGGAGGCGCCGAACGCGCGCAGGTAGTCGCCGTTGGGATCGAACACCTCGACGCGGTCGTTGGCGGTGTCCGCCACGTACGTGTCGCCAGCCGGATCGCTGGCCAGCGCCCGCGGGAAGTCCAGCTCGCCGGGCTTGGGGCCGACGCCGCCCCACGCGCCGTCGAACGCCAGCTGCGGCGTCAGCTTGACGATGCGGTCGTTGCTGTCGTCGGCCACGTACACGTCGCCGGCGGCGTCCAGCGCGACGCCGTATGGGTAGCCGAACTGTCCCGGCCCATCGCCCTGCGAACCCGCTTCGGCTTCGAACGCGCCTTCAGGGCTGAATCTCTCGATGCGGTGGTTGTCGTCGTCGGTGACGACCACCTCGCTTTCGTTGGCCGCCACCGCGCGCGGATATGAGAACTGGCCGGGGCCGCTGCCGCGCGTGCCCCACGCGGTCGCTTCGCCGCCTTCCAGGTTGAAGCGCTCGATGCGGTCGTTGCCGGAGTCGGCGACATAGACATGGCCGCCGGAGACCGCGATGCCGCCGCCCGGTGGCTGGCTGGGGTTCTGCGAGGAGCCGAAGTCGAACTCCCCGAGTTCGCCGCCGCCGTGCCCCCACGCGGTGATGAACTCGCCGTCGGGTCCGAACTTCTCGATGCGGTTGTGGCTGGAGTCGACGACGTACACGTCGTCCGCCGCGTCGACCGCCAGCCCGCCGATCGGGCCGAACTGGCCGTGCCCGCCGCCGTATGAGCCCCATTGCGTCTCGAAGGCGCCGGCGGCGGTGAGCTTCTGCACGACGTAGCCCAGCTGGTCGGCGACGTACACGTCGCCGAGCGTGTCGACGGCGACCGCCTCGGGGAAGCGCAGCAAGCCTTCTGCGCGCTGTCCGATCGTCTGCACGGCCGTGTACGGGCACGGGCCGGGGCCGGATCCGGGACAGGCTTCAGCGGACGCGCCGGCGGCTCCCGTGGCGACGCCGGCGCATGCGAGCGCGAGCGCAAGCAGCGCGCGCCGGTAGATAGACCTGCGGCGAAGGATCGGCGCGTGAGGGGGGCTCGACGCCAGCAGGCGACAGCGGTCGCGGAAACGCGTCATCGCCCGATCACAACACCGGCGGATCGCCGGAGGAGCGCTCGCGGCTACTGCGTGATGCCCTCGGGCGCGCGGGCGGGCAGCCCAGCGCGGCCGTCGGGGAGCGCGACGATGCGCCCGTTGGCGTGGCTCGGGCGATTGCGCTCCTCGCGCACGATGTACAGCGGGCGATGCTTGACCTCGTCGTAGATGCGCCCGACGTACTCGCCGATCACGCCGAGCGCGATCAGCTGGATGCCGCCGAGCAGCAGGATCGCGATCGTGATCGCGCCGAAGCCCGGCAGGTAGGAGCCGACGATGCGCAGGCCGATGACCACGGGGATCGCGATGAACGCGACGCTCGCCGAGAGCAGCCCCACGTACGTGGCCAGCTGCAGCGGCAGATGCGAGAACGAGGCGATCGCGTCGAGCGAGAAGCGCAGCATCTTGCGCAGCGTGTACTTGGTCTCACCCGCGTGGCGCGCGTCGCGCTGGTAGGGGACCGCCGTCTGCGTGAAGCCGACCCAGACGGTCATGCCGCGCAGGAAGCGCGAGCGCTCGGTCATCGCCAGCAGCGCGTTCAGCGCGCGGCGGTCGAGCAGGCGAAAGTCGCCGGAGTTGGGCTCCAGGTCGACCTGCGCGAGCTTGTCGAACAGCTTGTAGAACCACGACGCGGTCGCGAGCTTGAACGCGGTCTCGCCCTCGCGCTGCTTGCGCACCGCGTAGACGACATCCGCGCCCTGGCTCCACTGGGCGATCATCTCGGGGATCAGCTCGGGCGGGTCCTGCAGGTCGGCGTCGATCATCGCCACGACGTCGCCGACCGCGTGCTCCAGCCCGGCCGTCAGCGCGGCCTGGTGGCCGAAGTTGCGCGACAGGTGCACGACGCGCACGCGCGGGTCGTTCGCGGCCAGGCGGTCGAGCAGCTCGGGCGTGCGATCGGAGCTGCCGTCGTTGACGAGCACGAGCTCGAACTCGTAGTCGGCGACCGCCGCGCTTGCGCGCGCCACGAACTCCTCGACGAGCTCCTCCTCGTCGTAGACCGGCGCGACTACACTCAGCAGGGCGGGGGCGCGAAGTTTTGTATCCGACATGGTGGGTGGCCTTCCGAGCGACGCTGGCGAGGTCGCCGCCTCGAATCTCATATTCGACGAGCTACTTAAGCCGCCGCTCAATTTATCGTTCATCCTGTCTACGGATGACTTCAGAGCGCGCCGACACCGAGATTACGCCCACCAGCGTAGCGCCACGGCCGTCACGACTGCCTGCGCCCCTGCACAGGGTGAGCGCGCCGGTGCTGGTCCAGTTCGTCAAGTTCGGCATCGTCGGCATCTCCAACACGCTGCTCACGCTCGTCGTGTACACCGTGCTGCTGAAGGTGTTCGGCGTGTGGTACCTGGCGGCGTCGGCGATCGGGTTCGCGGTGGGCGCCACCAACGGCTTCCTGCTCAACCGCCGCTGGACCTTCCGCGATCACGTCGGCGATGCGCTCACGCCGGTCCGCTGGGGGATCGTGCAGAGCGGCGGGCTTGCCATCAACGAGGGGCTGCTGTACCTGTTCGTCCACGACGCGCAGCTCGACAAGCTCCTCGCGCAGGTGTGCGCGACCGCCGTCGTCACCGTCACCACGTTCTTCGTCAACCGCGCCTGGACGTTCCGCGTGCACGCGCCGGTCGCAGTCGACGCGCCGGCTCCCTAGCGGAAGACGGCCATCAGGGAGAGGCCTGCGGGGATGCGCCCGCCGCGGGCGATCAGCGCGGCCTCCAGCGCGAGCGGGCGCTCGAGCAGCCAGTTGATGGGGCCCGGCGGCACCCACAGGTCGAGGCTCGACTCCGTCGTCTTGCCCCTGTTGACGCGGTCGAGCACGCGCAGGACGATCGCCGCCGGCAGCAGCAGCGAGTTGAAGTAGGTCGTGCGCACCTGCTTCCAGCCTGCCTGCTCGGCGACGCGCTGCAGCGAGCGGCGCGTGTAGCGGCGGTGGTGGTGGTTGATCTCGTCGTGTCCGCTCCACAGCCACTGGTACGCGGGCACGGTGACCAGCAGGGCGCCGCCAGGCGCCAGCACCCGGCGCAGCTCTCGCAGGGCGGCGAGATCGTCCTCGAGGTGCTCGATCACGTCCAGGCTCACGGCCAGGTCGAAGCTGTCGTCGGGGAAGGGCATCTCCAGCACCGAGCCGGCGACGACCTCGCCCACGTCGCGCTCGCGCGCGAGCGCGACGCTCGTCTCCGACAGCTCGACGCCGGTCACCGTGCCCAGGCGCGCGAGCTCGAGCATGTTGCGCCCGCTGCCGCAGCCGGCGTCGAGGATGCGCGCTGACGCGGGCAGCCCGAGCCTCGCGATCGCTCCCTCCAGCACGGTTCGTCGTCCGCGGTACCACCAGTGCACGTCCTCTGCCCGGTGCGTCTGGCGCTCGTAGTCCCTATCCATCTGCGCTCATCTTTTCCTAAATCCCGTCGTCCGCGCGGCGCGCCCCCGTGGGCGAGCGGCTCACGAGCTCTTCCCAGCGGTGCGAATCGAGTACTCGATGGCGCCCGCTTCGCCCTGCCACACGGCCACCGCGCGATCGCTGCCAGGGTCGAACGCGACGCTCGCGGCGCCGACGGGCGCGGGCGGCGCGAGGAGCTCGGGTTCGCCGAACGCCGTTCGCTGCGGGTAGGCGTCGAACACGTGTGCCGCGAACAGCGCCTGGCGTCGCATGTCCGGCGCTCCGCCGACCGTCGGCTCCGGCTCGCTCCACAGCACCAGCGCATCCCCGGCCGGGCCCGCGGCGAGGTCCGCGAGCAGCGCGTCCGCGCCGGGTGCGGCGATCGTGCCGCGCGCTCCCAGCCCGTTCAGGTCCACCGGTGCGGTGCGCACGACCCAGTGGCCGGCGGCGGAGCCGGCCCACGCGAGCACCACGCTCTCCGAGCTCAGTCGCACGAGGCTGGGAGACGCGGCGGGGGAGGGCAGGCCATCGGGATCGTGGAAGCGCTCGAGCAGCTGTGGCGCGGCGAAGCGCACGCCGACGGCCGAGCGGTCGAGGTAGACCGCGGTTTCGCTCCCGCGCTGCTCCGCCCACGCGACGATCGCGCGCCGGTCATCGCTGAGCACCGCCGCGATCCGCGGATGCGGGCCGACCGACGCCAGGCGCTGGAGCGGCCCCGGCGCGCCCCTCTGCGGCACCAGGCGGGCGTAGATCGCGCCGCCCTGCGCCCACACGGCGAGCGCTTCGCTGCGGTAGTCCATCGCAAGCGTCAGCGCCTGCACCGCACCCGCGCCCGCGACGCCGGCGGCGACGTTGCGGACGAAGTCGTGCGCGAAGAAGCGCTCGACGTGGACGTCGATTCCCGGCGCGGAGGCCGAGCTCGGCCCGGGAGCGGGCGCGGGCGGGGAGGCGAGCGCGACGTCCCCCAGGTACGCCGTCGCCAGCGCCATCGGCGCGCTTGAGCCTCCGCTGGGCTGGAGCGCTCGAAACGGGCCGGCGGCGGTTCCCTGGATCAGCAGCCCCTCCGCCGGCGCCCCCGGCGCGGAGCCGGCGATCACGAGCTGCCCGTGCGGAGCGCCGCTGGCCGCCAGCGGGCCCAGCGGCGCGATCGGCCGACCCGCGGCAGTCCGTGGGACCACGCTCGCGCCCGGGACGTCGCCCATGCCGATCGCCGCCACGCGCGCGCCTTCGCCGCCAGGGCAGCTCGGGGCGGCGCTCCACACGATCGCGCCCGGACCGGTGGCCCGGCTCGGGCTGTCGCTCGGGAAGACCACCCGCGCCGGCGCCAGCGGCGCGCACGCGCTCAGGACGGCGGGCGTCGACCACGGCGTGATGCCCGCCACGACGGCGAGCACGGACGCGAGGCTCAAGAAGCGAGCGCCGAGCGCAGGAAGTCGACCGTGCGCCCCCACGCGAGCTGCGCGAGCTCCGGGTCGTGGGTCCCCAGGCGGTTGGTGTCGTTGACGAACGCGTGGCCCGCGCCCTCGTAGTAGTGGAAGGTCGTGTCGACGCCCGCGTCCTTCAGCTCGGACTCGAGCTTGTTCGCGTCCTCCAGCGGGATGAATTCGTCGGCCGTGCCGAAGTGGCCGAGCACCGGGCCGTGGATGCGGCTGAAGTCGGGCTTGCCGTGCGGCATCACGTAGTAGAAGGTCACCGCCGCCGCGATGTTCGGGCACGTGGCCGCCGCCCAGATCGCCAGGCCGCCACCGAGGCAGAAGCCGACCGCGCCCACGCCCGGGCCCTCGAAGCCCGGCTGGGACGCGAGATAGTCGGCCGCGCCGCACATCTCCTGCTCGACCTCGCCCATCGACAGCGCCATCATCTTCTGCTGCGCCTCGCTCGGCTGCGTCGTCGTCTCGCCCTTGTACAGGTCCGGGGCGAGCGCATAGAAGCCCTCGGCGGCGAGGCGATCGCACAGCGAGCGGATGTGCTCGTCCACGCCCCACCACTCCTGCAGGACGATCACGCCCGGGCCGTGCTCGCCGGCGGGCACCGCGAGGTAGCCGGGGGCGCTGCCGGCGCTGGTGGGGAACTCGATGTCGGGCATGGGCGTGGGCTCCTTGGGTCCGTGACTGGATCGGGCGGCGCAATACTCTCACGACATCGTGTCCGCAGGAAGAGGAGAGGCAACGCCATGGACGCCGTAAACCACCAGTTTCGACTCGCAGCGCGCCCGGTCGGCCTGCCCAAGCCGAGCGACTGGAGCTACGTCGAGGAGCCGGTGCGCGAGCCCGGCGACGGCGAGGTGCTCGTCAAGACCCAGTACATCTCGCTCGACCCCGCGATGCGCGGTTGGATGAACGAGGGGCGCTCCTACATCCCGCCGGTCGGCATCGGCGAGGTCATGCGCGCGTTCGCCGCCGGCGAGGTGATCGCCTCCAACGACCCCGACGTGGCCGTCGGCGAGCACGTCGGCGGGCTGCTCGGCGTGCAGGAGTACGCCGTCGCGAACGGCAAGGGCGTCTTCAAGCTGGACACCGGCCTCGCGCCGCTGCCCGTGTATCTCGGCGCGCTGGGGATGCCGGGCGTGACCGCGTACTTCGGTCTGCTCGACATCGGCAAGCCCAAGGCGGGCGACACCGTCGTCGTCTCCGGAGCCGCAGGAGCCGTCGGCGGGCTCGTCGGCCAGATCGCCAAGCTCAAGGACTGCCGCGTCGTCGGCATCGCCGGCGGCCCCGAGAAGTGCCGCCACGTGGTCGAGGACCTCGGCTTCGACGCGGCGATCGACTACAAGGCGCAAGATGTCACCGCGGCGCTCGGCGAACAGTGCCCCGACGGCATCCAGATCTACTTCGACAACGTCGGCGGGGAGATCCTCGACGCCGCCCTCGCGCATCTCGCCCGCTACGCGCGCGTCGTCATCTGCGGGGCGATCTCCCAGTACAACAGCACGACCGGATTTCACGGCCCGTCCAACTACCTGTCGCTGCTGGTCAACCACGCGAGCATGACCGGCTTCACGATGGGCGACTACCTCGACCGCTACGGCGAGGCCGTGCAGGAGATGGCCGGCTGGCTCGCCGCCGGGAAGCTGATCTCACGCGAGGAAATCGCCGCCGGCCTGGAGAACTTCCCGCAGGTGCTGCTGCGGCTGTTCCACGGCGAGAACACCGGCAAGCTCGTGCTCGAGGTCTGACGCGGGCGCGGTCCTACAACGACAGCACGTCTGCGCGCGCGGGGTCGATGCGGCCGTCGAGCAGGTCCAGGTAGGCGCTCTGCAGCGCGTCGGGACCGTGGCCGTGGACCACCTCCAGCCAGCTGCACGCCCACGCCACATACGGGTGCCAAGCGTCGGCCATGCGCTGCTGCAGGCCGTCCGCGCCCCAGTCCTTGGCGCGCTTGGTCACGCGGTCGGGTGCGAAGAAGAACGTCGGGCGCGGGCCCGGCAGCCCGTCCGGGACCTGGCCCATGCGGTCGTGGTGGGTCGCGCCGACGACCGCCGAATGGGCGAGCTGCTCGCCGTAGTGGCCGTGGACGGCCGCGCGCAGCTCCGCGTCGCCGGCCATGTCCACGTACACCGCCCGCCCGTCCGGCAGCGAGTCGAGCTCGTCGTAGCTGACCACGTGGTCGTACACGCCGAGCTCGCGCGTGAACTCCGCGCTGCGGGCTGACGTCAGCCCCACGATCGCGATCCCCTCGCGCAGCGACAGCTGGAACGCCAGCGCGCTCGACGTCTTGCTCGACGCGCTCGACAGCACCATCATCTCCGCGCCGAAGAAGTCCGAGTCCTCGAGGAAGTCGTCGATCAGATACGACGTCAGGAACAGCGGGCGCAGCAGCATCTGCTCGTCCTCGTGCTCGGCGTCGTACAGCGGATCGGCGTCCGTGCGCGCGTAGCGGTTGTACGCGCCCGGCAGCGCCGCGCGGTGCGCCGAGGAGTCCGTGAAGCCGCCCGAGCTCACGTGCACCGGCGCCACCAGCAGCTCGCTCGACGGCGGCAGGTAGCCGAACACGCGCGTGCCCGCCTCGAGCTCCGGCACCTCGCTGGCGGTGACCTCCGCGAAGCCCCACACCGGCACGCGCCCCCAGCCCTCCTGCGCCGGGAAGAAGTCCCAGTAGGACATCGCCACGCCGAACATCGCGTACGTGATGTTGTTCGCGCTCAGGCCGAACGCGTCCACCCGCAGCAGCGCCTGGCCCGGCCCCGGCTGCGGCGGCGGGCCGTCCTCGAAGCGGCAGCGGTGCAGGTCGTCCCTGGCGACGAGGAAGTCCATGTCGAGAGCCAGCTTACGGCTCTCGCTCACGCACGCGTACCTCCATGGAGTGAGCGGTGCGGTCACCGGGGACGACGCGTCAGGGCCTCGCGCTGGACGCGACGACGCCGTGCGAAGCCCTTCCGGCGAGCCGCTCCTCGGCGTAGCGCCTGCCGCGCTCGGGGTCGCCGGTGGCGAGCGTCGCGATGTCGGCGAGCGTCGCGATCCGGCCGAAGCCTCCCCACGTGCCGTCCGGGACCTCCGGCGTGAACACCCACACCCGTCCCGGGTCGCGCTCGTACGCGCCCTGCTCCGCGTCGAGCACCGCCTCGGTGATGTCGCGCACCATCGCCTGGCGGCGGTCCGGCTCGTACTGGCCCTCCGGGACCGACGCGACGAAGCGGTAGTGCGGGGCGCTCGCCGGCGCGCCGGCGACGTACACCGCCTCCGGGCGGTGGACGAACAGCCACGCGATCGAGCGCACCTGCGGGTTCGTCGGGTCCGCGCCCTCGTTGACGATCAGCAGGTCCGTGAGGTCCGCGAGCAGCCGCTCCTCGGCTGCGGCTGACAGGGCGCCGGTGGGGATGTACGCGTCGAGCATGGGCATCTGGGTTCAGACCTCCTCGCGGCCGAGCGGCCGGTGTGTGTTGGGTTTTCGGGGCAGGGCGCTCCTGGTACTGGGACGCTCTTCTAAAAGGAGTGACCTTGCCGCCGCGACCATACAGCAGTCACTCTCCTTATGCAAGCGATACACTCGGCGGCATGAAGCGCACGTCGCTCGGCGACCATCCATGCTCGATCGCGCGGACGCTCGACGTCGCCGGCGAGTGGTGGACGCCGCTGATCCTGCGCGACGTCGCCTACGGCGTGACGCGCTTCGGCGAGATCCAGGAGGACCTGGGGATCTCCGCGAACGTCCTCTCCGATCGCCTCGGCGGGCTGCTCGACGAGGGGATCCTCGAGCGGCGCGTCTACCAGCAGCGCCCCGAGCGCCACGAGTACCGCCTGACCGAGAAGGGCGCCGACCTGATCCCCGCGCTGCTCGCGCTGATGCAGTGGGGCGACCGCTGGCAGTGGCCCGACGGGCGCGGTCCCGTGCGCGTCGCGCACGAGACCTGCGACCACGAGGTGCGCGTCGAGGTGCGCTGCTCGCACTGCGAGCGCGAGGTCCACGCCAATGAGCTGCGGGCTCGGGCGCGAGGCGGCGTTGTCAGCGCGCCCAGCGAGCACGAGCCGGGGAGCGTCTCGGCACGGCGGCTCACCTCGGGTGGCGCCGGTGTGTCGCTCGAGGCTTGAGCGTTTGCGGTTGGGCGGGCCTCGCTCGTCTGCGCCGCCGCGCTCGCCGCGGCCTGCCTGTCGTCTCTGCCCGCCGAGCGCTCGGCGGTCGGCCGACCGTCACACCGCCCGCGAGTTCTGCCACCGCTCGAGGGTGCGGCAGACGGCTAGACAGACTCGGAGTCTGCCTTCGGCGGGGCTTTACCACGTCAGGGCCTGATGCTTTACACGGATGGCGGGCGCCGTGGATGGCCTTAGCTTGCATTTGGTGGCATCGCATTTGATTCTGGCGCCGGCTCTCGGCGACGCGGATCTCGGTTCGTCGGCTTCATCGCCGATCCGGGTTGTGCTGGCCGATGACCACACGTTGATGCGTCGCAGTCTGCGTGGGCTGCTGGATGCCGAGGAGGATGTTGAGGTTGTCGGCGAAGCGGATGATCTCGTGTCGGTCGAGCGTGAGATGCGCTTGCGCCAACCGCATGTGCTGGTGCTTGACCTGGGTATGCACGGCGGGTTTACTGGTCTCGAGTCGATCGGCAGGCTGCGCGAGTGTGGCCCGAGGACGATGATCGTGGGCTTGACGATGCAGGACGAGCCGGTGTTCGCCCAGCACGCGCTGATAGCGGGGGTGGTGGGGTTCGTGTCCAAGGACCTGGCCGACGCCGAGCTTGCGCAGGCGATTCGTGCAGCTGCGCGCGGTGAGCAGTTCGTCAGTCCTCGAGTTGCCGGGCGGCTGGATGCTCGTCGTCGCGCCGCCGGCGGCGACCAAGGCAGCCGCCACACGGCCTCACACGAGTCGGGCGACTCGGCCTGATCGCCTGCGTCTCGAGCACACGGAGCTTGGTCGATCCTGCTCTGCTGCTCCACGTGCGCCCCAGATAGACGAACCCCGGCCACTGGGGCCGGGGTTCGTAAAGGCACGGCTTGTCCTCAGCCCGTCACGGCGCTGGGACGAAGCTCAGGTTGCCTGCCTGAAGCGTGACTTCTTCCAGTTCGCCTTCCATCCTGCCGCCGGCGAATTCGGCTTCACCTGCGGTGTTGAGGTGTGCCCCTTCGTATTTGCAGGTCGGCGTCAGCTTGACCGTGGTGGTGATGCCTTTGAGTTCCCAGCCGATGTCCAGCCGTTCGCGGAATTCACCGAATTTCTTCTCCTGCCCGCCTTCGAGTTTTTCGAGCGACGTGGAGTAGTTCGCATCTTCGAAGGTTTTGTCTTCACCCTTCGTTTCGGCTACGGCGGGGACCCACTGCGCCGGGACCGTGATTTCGCACGTGCTGTTGCTCGCTCCGAACGTGACGCTCGTCGGGCCGAGTCGCAGCGAGCCGTTGGAGTGGAATTCCATGCCGAGCTTGAAGCTCGCGAACACCGATTCCTTGAGTCCTCCGCCGGCGTTCCTCGTGGCAACGCATTTGGAGAACCTGATTTCCTGGAAGAACGTTTCCGATTCGCCGAGCACGACACTGCCATCGGAGTGCAGTTCCTTTTCGCATTCTTCGAACTTGTACGGTCCGAGGGCCATTTCGCCGGCTTCCCCGATGCCCCTCGTGGCGCCGGCCACCGAGGCCCGAAACTTGCCGAACACCGGTTTTTCTTTCACAGCAAGCGCCGGAGACGCGAGCACGCCCCATGTAAGCACGCCCATGGTGAGGGCGAGCACCGCAGTTGTCCGTCTCATTCCGTGATCTCCTTGCGTTCGCGATGCGAAGGTGTGGCAGAGATCGTGTCGGCGGTCGGCACCGTCCCCTCCCCGTCGTGCGCCCACCCGCACACCTCTCCCGATCGACAGGCGGAAGATACCACGAGCACAGTGGCCGGTAGCGCAGCCGTCCGTTACCGTCGTTGGAGCTCGAGCGGCCTCGCTATGAGCGCGCCCGCGCCTGCGCAGGGAGGCTCGCGGCGCCTGCCGCGGCAGGCCGCCCGCGCGACAGCGCTGATGCGGCGAGCACGCCGCCGACTCCTCCGAAGAGGTGCGCCTCCCACGAGATCCCCGTGTGTGGGATCAGGTCGTAGATCAGCGCGCCGCCGAACAGCACGAGCACGACGACGCCGAGCCCGACCTCGACCAGCTTGCGATTGAACAGCCCGCGGCTGATCAGGTAGGTCGCGTAGCCGAAGACGACGCCGCTCGCGCCGACCGTCACGCTTCCCGAGGGCGCCGTGAGCCACGTGCCGGCGCCGCTCACGAGCGCCACGATCAGGCTCACGAGCAGCAGGCGCGCCGCCCCGGCAAGCGCGATCGCGAAGCCGAGGATCACGAACGGCACCGTGTTCGAGAGCAGGTGCCCGAAGCTCGCGTGCAGGAACGGCGCGAAGACGATGCCGTAGATATGCGAGAAGCTGCGCGGCACGATCCCGTCGCTGTCGAGCCGGTAGCTGTCGAGCGCGTTTACTATCTCGACGGCCCACATGACCGCTACCAGCGCGCCGAGCGTCCGCAGCCCATCCACCTGCGCCGCATAGCGCTCACGCACTCGATCCTTCACATGCCAAGGATGGCAGAGGAGCCTGGTCAGGGCGCCTGGCGCGTCCCGGCCGGCTCGCGAATGGTGGTGCGGCCGACCAGCAGCTGGTCTTCTCCTTCGCCGCGCTGGTAGACGACTTCGATCGTCGCGGAGCGCCTGGTCCAGTGCGTGGTGAACGGGGGGCGTCCGCAGAGGCCTGAGAAGAGGGCGAAGCCGGAGAGCGACTGCGTCACCGTCGCGCCGCGCGCGACGTCGCGGCTCAGCGAGGTCCCGCTGTAGCCGTGCGCGGTCACCTCCCGCGGCCGGAGGCCGCGGACCGGGGTCTCGCCACACGAGACGTCGGGGATGCGGATCGCGTAGTTCTCCCTCGCGCTGGTCACCGCGAGCGGCGCGGTGAAGCTGAGCTGCGCGCCGACGATCAGCCGGTGGCTGATCCGCAGCCGCACATGCAGCGGCTCGTGCAGGTCGGTTGGCGTGTAGCGGCTGCTCGGGAAGCGCGGCCGCGAGCACGGGTCGCCGAGGTGCCCGCTGACGCCCGGCGCCAGGACCCGTCCCCGCTCGCAGAGCCTCCCGTCGAGCCGGTAGGTGATCGCGATGAGCGGCGCGGAGGGCGGCAGGTCGCCTTCGGTGCCGAGGCTCCCGTACCCGACGCCGGCCTGCTGGTGGCGAGCGGTGCGGCGCACGATCAGGTAGGCGCCGAGCGGCGCCAGCACAGGTTCGCTGCGAACGCTTGAGCCCTCGCGGTAGCTGACGCTGACGGCGTCGCGCCCGAGCAGCCCGAAGGAGAGGTCGCGCAGCGCGCTTCTCGGCTGATCCCGTTCGTGTCCGTCCGCCGCGCCGGCGCTGCGGTCGACGCCCACGTGCTCGCCGACGACGACCTGGCCGGCGAGCTGGCAGCTGACGGCCTCGGTCGCGTCGTCCTGCGGACTGGGCGTACCGACCCTGCTGGTTTCCGGCAGCACGTCCGCGGGGATCGGGTGAAAGCGCCCGTCGTCGTGGAAGACGCCGTCGATCCCGAGCTCGCCGAGCTGTCCGTCCTGCACGCGACCGATCTGCTCGCAGACCTCCCCGCGGGTCGTGCGGACGATCCGCATGCCCCACGGCGGGCCGCCTTCGGGGTCGGGCACGCGCAGGGGCAGCAGCTGTGAGGCGCCGGGCGCGGGGACGCCCTCGCCGGAGCTCGGGCTCAGCCGGCCTTCGGGACGAACCGGCGCTCCGGTGAGGATCACCCCCGTCGCGGCGAGCGCGATCGTGGTGCTCGCGAGCACGCAGCCGAGCGCGAGCACGAGCAGCCGCAGCCGCCGTGTCGAGCCGCGGGCGCCGAGCCGTGCGCCCGACCGCGCACCGTCGCCCGCACCGGCGCCGTCGCCGCCGGTCGCGAGCCTGCGGTCGGCCGCCTCCAGGAGGTCACGTTCCAGCTGTGGCAGGACGCTCATCGTTCACCAGCCAATCTCGCTCGTAGGGTGCGAAGCCCGCGGCTGACCCGTTGCCGTACGACGGCCTCCGAGCAGCGCAGCTCCCCAGCTATCTCCGCGTAGTCGCGGTCCTGCACGACGCGGGCGTGGATCGCGTGGCGCTGCTCATCGGGAAGGCCCGCGACAGCGGCCGTCGCGCGGTCCTCCTCCTGCGCCAGCCGCGCGATCGTCTCGCTCGCGTGATCGTCGAGGACCAGCCGCGGCATGCCCAGCCGCTCGCGCGCGGCCGACTCGACCCGGCCCTCGCGGTAGCTCGATCTGAGGACGTTGCGCGCGATCCCGAACAGCCACTGGTCGCCCCGGCCGCGCGCGGGATCGAAGCTCGCTACCGACTCGAGCGCGCGCGCGAAGGTCTCCGCGGTGAGATCCGCCGCGAGCTCCGCCCCGCCGGTGGCGCGCATGAAGAAGGCAAGGATGGGCCGCTCGAACAGCCGGTAGAAGGCGGCGAACGCCTGGGGATCGGAGCTCGCCTCGCCAAGCAGGGCCTGCTCATCGCGCCTGTCCCGTCGCATCGTCTACAGCTATTAGCGCGAGCGCGCGCTTTGTGACGGACGACCGGGCGGGGTCGGGCCCCGAGCGCGGCGGCGGCTGGGCGTCGCTCGTGCGCGCGGGGCGCAGCCCCCGGCGCTGTCAGAGCCGCAAAGGCTTGCCGCTCGGCACGACGAGCACCGAGCCGCGCGAGGCGTCGAGCGCCGTGCGCGCGGCGCCGCTGAGGGCGACCCGCCCGGCTGGCGCGCCCGGCTGTGAGCCGACGACGATCAGGTCGGCGACCGGTGCGTCGCCGGCGACGACGCTCGCGCCGAGCTTGGCCACGAGCGCTTCGGCCGTCTGCGTCGCCGCGTCGTCGCCGTCGACGGGGGGCACGGCGATCGATGCGATCTTGGCGCTGGGGTCGGCGCGCAGGCCCGCCGCGGCGACGCCGATCGCGCTCGCCCCGATCTCCAGCAGCCGTTGCGCCGAGGTCGGTGGTTCGGCGTGTCCCGGCGGCGTGCGGTAGTCGGATCCGAAGACGATCACCGACGCTCCCTCCGACGCCGCCAGCTCTTCCAGGCCGGCCCCGGTGGACGTGCCGAAGACGACGTGGCGCGGTACGTCGGGCGAGCCGAGCAGGGCGGCGCCGTGCTCGAGGCGACGCTCGGCGTCGTGCTGCGCGAGCGCCTCGCGGCGCGGATCGAACTCGGGCGCGTGGCGGACGTAGGCGAGCGCCAGCTTCGACGCGTCCCCCGCCAGCAGCATGCCGAGCGTGAGTGCGTCGTCGTCGTTGGCGGTACCGTCGTAGGAGATGATCACCTCGGCGCTCATGCGAGCGTCAATGCTGCGCAACCGAGCGGCCAGGCGCACTGGCCCAGTGGCCAAGAATCGACGCTCGCAGTTGTCCATTCGCCCCAGTCGCCCTGTCGGCGGCACGGGCCGGAAAGGCATCGGTCGTAAACGATGCTGCGCATGGGACGCTGTGAACGAGGAGAATATGTACAGCTATCGAGATGGCTCTTGGAGGAGGCCCCGGTGCTCGTCGGAGGAGTGGATGACGTGGCGGACATGAAGCTCGCGGGCGCGCTCGCCCGGGCGGAGTCCGAGGAGCCCGCCAGCCTGCGCGAAGCGCGGGCTGCGGTCGCGACCGCCGGCGGCCTGTATCTCGTCGGCGCGCTGCTGTGCGCGACCGCCACGCTGCTCCCGCACGTCAGCTCGCCGGCGGGGGTGGCCGCGGTCGCGTTCGACGCCCTGGCGACGGGCTTTCTGCTGCTGCTTGCCGCCAGCCGCGGCTGGGGTGGCCTCGGGCTCGCATGTCTCGCCGAGCTGTGGGGTGTGATCGTGATCGCCGTGCTGTGCGCCTCCAGCGGCGGTCCGGACAGCCCGTTCGCGCTGATCTACTTCTTCGCGCTCGGTCACGCGGCGGCCTTTCAGCCGCGCGCCCGCTTCGTCGCCGTGTCCGTCGCCGCGCTGGTCGCGTTCCTGGCGCCGCTCGCCTACGAACCGCACGTCTCGACGATGTTCGCGGCGGTGGCGTGCGTGGGGATCGTGCTGGCGCTGCTGACCTCGATGGTCGTGCACACCGCGCTCAACCGCCTGCGCGAGCAGCGCCGGCGCATGGAACTGATGATCGCCGCGACCGCCGAGCTGGATCGCTCGCTGGATCCGGCGCAGACGCTGCGCACGATCGCGCACATGGCCGTGCCGGATCTGGCGGAGCTGTGCGTGATCGATCTGCTCGACGAGGGCGGATCGGTCGGCGGCACGGTCGCCGCTGCCGTCGACCCGACGGTCGCGGCGGGCGTCGAACGCCTGCGCGAGGAGTTCCCGCTCGATCTGCGCAGCGATCATCCGGTGGCGCAGGTGCTCGCCGGCGACGTGCCCCGCCTGCTCCGCGACCTGACCGAAGACGGCGTGCTCGAGCGGGCCGCCCAGAGCGACGAGCACGCGCGCTTCATGCGCGAGGTCGGCTACACGCGCGCGGCGGTGTTCCCGATGATCGCCCGCGGGCGCACCCGCGGCGCCATTCTCGTTCCTGCAGCTGCACGGCGACGCGCGCCACGACCCCAGCCTGCTGGCCGTCCTCGAGGACCTGGCCGGCCGCGCGGCGATGGCATTCGACAACGCCCGGCTGTATGCGGAGCGCGCGCAGGTCGCGCGCACGCTGCGGCGCAGCCTGATGCCGGCCGTGCTGCCCGAGATCCCCGGGCTCGACCTCGCCAGCTACTTCCGGCCGAGCGGCGCCGGCAGCGAGGTGGGCGGCGACTTCTATGACGTGTTCGGCGGCCCGGAGAGCTGCTGGCTGATCGTCGGCGACGTGTGCGGCAAGGGCGCGGAGGCGGCGGCGCTGACCGGCTTCCTGCGCCACACCACCGCGGCGTACGCGCGCGAGGCCAGCGGCCCGGGAGACGTGCTCGCACAGGTCAACCGGGCGATGCTCGACCAGGACTTCGACGGGCGCTTCGCGACGGCGATCCTCGCGCACATTCGCGCGCGCGGGTCCCACGCCGAGGTCGCGGTCGCGCTCGCCGGCCACCCAGCAGCGCTGATCACACGGGCCGACGGCGAGGGCGCGTGCGAGCTGGGGGGCTCGGGCGCGCTGCTGGGCGTGTTCGCCGACGCGGCGATCGAGGAGGCGAGCACGATCCTCGAGCCGGGCGACTCGCTGGCGCTGTACACCGACGGGCTCTCGGAGGCGCATGCGCCGGCGCGCGTGGTCACGGTGCGCGAGATGCTCGAGCAGCTCGAGAAGACGCAGCCGGCGTCGGCGACGGACGCGATCGACGCGCTGCTCGCGTTGATCGATCCCAACGACAACGTGCGCGACGACATCGCGATCGTCTCAGCGCGCGTGCGGCCCGGCGCGTCGCCCGGATCGAACGGGGCAGGCGCGGGCGGCGCGTAGCGGACGCGAGCTACGCGGGCGGCGCGTGGCGCCTGTCGCCGAGCACGGCGGGCACGATCGCGATCGCCGCGGCCACGAGCGCGGCGGCGATCCAGAACGCGAGGTGATAGCCGCCGGTGAGCGCGCCGGACATCGCGACGTTCATCAGCGCCGGGAAGCACACGCCGGCGCGAGCGAGACGCCGCCGAGCGCGAGCGTGCGCCCCGCGCCCCAGCCGTCTTCGGCGGCGGGCTTGACGATCGTGTAGACGCCGAGCATCAGCGCCGCGGTGACCAGGATCGCGCCGGGCATGTCGGCGCCCTCGCCGAAGCCGATGCCGGCGTCGTGCGCGAGCAGGCGCCTGGCGAACACGGCGGTTGCGATGCCGATGGGGATGTTCACGAAGAAGATCCAGTGCCAGTCGATCGACTGCGTGATCACGCCGCCGGCGAGCAGGCCGACGGAGCCGCCGGCGGAGGCGACGAACGCGTACACGCCGATCGCCTTGGCCTGCTCGCGCGGCTCGGGGAACATCGTCACGATCATGCCGAGGATCACCGCCGAGGTCATCGCGCCGCCGATGCCCTGGACGAAGCGCGCGGCGATCAGCAGCGACTGGCTGCCGGCGAGGCCGCACGCCAGCGAGGCGACCGTGAACAGGCCGACGCCGGCGAGGAAGATGCGCCGGCGCCCGATCAGATCGCCGAAGCGCCCGGCCAGCAGCAGCAGCCCGCCGAAGGCGATCAGGTAGGCGTTGACGACCCACGCGAGGCTCGCGGTGGAGAAGCGCAGGTCGTCCTGGATCGACGGGAGCGCGACGTTGACGACCGTCACGTCGAGCACGATCATCAGCATCCCCACGCACAACACGTACAGCGCGACCCAGCGCCGGTCGTGGGTCGCGCCGTCAATCGCCACGGCTGAGGTACTCGGCGAGCGCTTCGATCATCACGTTGGTGCCGTGCTCGCGTTGCTCGGGGGTGTCGTGCCCGTCGAGGTACACGCCGTGCTCGGTGAGCGTCAGCCGTGTGCCGCCGCCGTGCGCCTCGATCTCGACCGTTGCGAGCGACACGGAGATGCGCACGTCATCGCGATGCGTGTCATAGCAGTGGACGATCCGCTGGCCGGGCACGATGTCCTGGTAGACGGCGTCGAAGCGGTACGTGGCACCGTCGGGCCCCTGCGCGGTGAAGCGCTCGTGCCCGCCGACGCGGAGCTCGAGCGTGTAGTCGGGCTTCTCGGGCGGCCCGAACCACCGCGTCTTGGCGGCGGGGTCGGCCCAGGCGTCGAAGACACGCTGTGGCGAGGCATCGTAGGTCCGCTCGATCACGAACGTGGAGTGTGTGGTCGACCGCTCGACGGCGGCGTGCTCGGAGTGGCTCACGTCTTGCTCCCTTGCTGTGGTTGGCTCTGATCCTGTCTTTCCCCGTCCGCGGCGAGGTACTCGCCGAGCCGGTCGAGGCTCTGCTCCCAGGCGGTTCGCCGGTCGGAGATCCATCGCTCGGCCGCGCGCAGCGCGGCGGGCTCGACCGAGCACGTGCGCACGCGCCCCAGCTTGTGCGAGCGGACGAGCCCGCTGTCTTCGAGCACGTGCAGGTGCTGGACGACGGCCGGCAGCGACATCCGCAGCGGGCGCGCGAGCTCGCTGACGGACGCCGGCCCGCGCGTCAGACGGTCGACCATCGCGCGGCGGCTGGGATCCGCCAGCGCCTGGAAGAGCAGGTCGATGTCCGGCTCGGCCGGTGCGTATTGGTTAAGCACTCACTTAACTATTGCACACGCCGCCGCGCACGCCGCGCGGTCTACGCGGCGGCGGCTGCGCCGAGCACGACGCGGGCGCCGGCGCCGGCGAGCGCGCTGGCGGCGGCGCTCCCGATGCCGCTGTTGGCGCCGGCGACGATCACGCTGCGGCCGGTCATGTCGGGGAGGAGAGTGCTGCTTGACGTAGTCATGCACTCAATGTAGACGCGAGCTCGCGTGGCTCACACGTCGATGCGGCGTCCTCGCGGATCGCGAGGAACGCGGCGACGACGCGCGGGTCGAATTGGCTGCCTGCCCCGGTCTCGATATGGGCGAGCGCCTGGGTCGCGTTCCACGCGGTCTTGTACGGCCGGTCGTGGGTGAGCGCGTCGAACACGTCGGCGACCGCGACGATCCGCCCCACGAGCGGGATCGCCTCGCCGGCGAGGCCCGCCGGGTAGCCGCTGCCGTCCCAGCGCTCGTGGTGGGTCTCGGCGATGACGGTGGCCACTTCGAGCACCGGCGAGTCGCTGCCCGTGAGCAGCTCCGCGCCGCGGACGGTGTGCGTCTTCATGACCTCGAGCTCCTGGGGGGTCAGCTTCCCGGGCTTGAGCAGGATGCAATCGGGGATCGCGAGCTTGCCGATGTCGTGCAGCGGCGCCGCGCGGCGCAGCACGCCGACCTGACCGGGGCCCAGCCCCATGCGCGCGCCGATCTGCGCCGCGGTGGCGCCCACGCGCTCGGTGTGCTGGAAGGTCTCGTCGTCGTGGTACTCGGCGGCGAGCGAGAGTCGCTTGAGCGCTTTGGCGTGCGAGTCCTCCAGCTCGCGCGTGCGCTCGGCGACTTCGCGCTCGAGTATGTGCGCGTGGTTGGCGAGCTGATGCTCGGCTTCGACCTGGGCGCTGATGTCACGGGCGGTCGCGTAGATCAGACCCTCCGCCGGCACGCCGATCGCGGTCCACTCCAGCCATCGGTAGCTACCGTCCGCCGCGCGGAAGCGGTTGCGGAAACCGATGGTCTCGTGGGCGGTGCCGGCAAGCGCGTCGTGCTCGACGGCGGTCACCGCGAGGTCGTCGGGGTGGATGAAGCCGACGGTGGGCTGGTTGCGCATGTACTGCGCGGAATAGCCGAGCGTGCGCTCGCACGCGGGGTTGACGCGCGTGAAGCGGCCGCTGGAGTCGATCGTGGCGAGGATGTCGAGCGAGGACTCGAAGTACCGCGAGATCTCGGCTTCCAGCCTGCGGCGGTGATCGACGAAGCGGCCGAGCAGCGCCCCCAACAGCAGGAAGGCGATCAGCCAGCACACGTTGCCGAGCACGCTCACGTCGAAGTCCCGGCCCACGACGTCCCATGCGGCGATCAGCGCGAGCCCCACGAGCGCGCCCGCCAGCCCGCCGCGCATCCCGAAGCGGAGCGCGAGCAGCGCGATCGGCACCACGTAAAGCACTTCCGGGGCGTCGACCGGATTGGCGTCGTTTGCCTGGAGCGCGTAGACCGCCGCGAACAGCGCGAGCGCGAGGGCGACGTTCTGCGGGCCGTCGAGCGTCCGCCACCTACGCGGGGAACGCAGGTGCGCCCCGTGTGCGAGGTGGGGGCGTGCGGACATACGTCCTCATCGTGCGCGCGCCGCGTGGCGCATGAGCCTGCGGGTGGAAATGGACGACTATTTCCAACAAGCTGACTTTCCCCGAGCGCGGCGGGTGACCATGGACCACGGGCCTCCTATATTTATTTAGATGGAGTGCTCGTGAACGCACGACGGCTGGGTGCGGATGGCCCGGCGGTCTCGGTCATCGGCCTCGGCTGCATGGGGATGTCGGGGATGTACGGGCCGGCTGATCGCGGCGAGGGGATCGCGACGATCCACGCGGCGCTCGAGGCGGGGGTCGACCTGCTCGACACGGGCGACTTCTACGGGATGGGCCACAACGAGCTGCTGATCGCGGAGGCGCTGCGCGGACGCCCGCGCGAGGAGTACAGGCTGAGCGTCAAGTTCGGCGCGCAGCGCGGGCCGGAAGGCGCGTGGCTCGGGTACGACGCGAGCCCGCCGGCGGTCAAGACGGCGCTCGCGCACTCGCTGACGCGCCTGGGCGTCGAGTACGTCGACATCTACCGCCCCGCGCGCCTGGATCCGAAGGTGCCGATCGAGGAGACCGTCGGCGCGATCGCGGAGCTGGTGCACGCGGGCTACGTGCGCTACGTCGGCCTCTCGGAGGTCGGCGCGGAGACGATCGCCCGCGCGGCGGCGGTGCATCCGATCTGCGACGTGCAGATCGAGTACTCGCTGATCTCGCGCGGGATCGAGGCGGCGATCCTGCCGGCGTGCCGCGAGCTGGGCATCGCGATCACCGCGTACGGCGTGCTCAGCCGCGGGCTGATCAGCGGCCACTTCGCCGCCGAGCGCGAGCTCGCCGCGAACGACTTCCGCACCCGCGCGCCGCGCTTCGCCGGCGAGAACCGCGCCCACAACCTGGCGCTCGTCGACGGGCTGCGCGCGGTCGCCGACGCGAACGGCGCGACCGTCGCGCAGGTGGCGATCGCGTGGGTGCTCGGCCGCGGCGAGGACATCGTCGCGCTCGTCGGCTCGCGTACGCGCGCGCAGCTGAGCGAGGCGTTGGGGGCGGAGCGGCTGGAGCTCGACGCCGACGATCTCGCCGCGCTCGAGCGCGCGATCCCGCCCGATGCGGTGCTCGGCGATCGCTACCCCGAGCCGCAGATGGCCACGCTCGACAGCGAGCGCGGGTAGCGCGGGGCGCTCAGCCCGTCACAGACGAGCTGAGCGCCACGCTCGCAGAGATCCTCGCCGAGCGCTCGCGCGCGCTGCTTGTCGCCTGTCGCGACGGCGCGATCGTCGGCACGCTCGATCTGCTCGTCGTGGCCAACCTCACGCGCGGCGGGCGGCCGTGGGCGGGGATCGAGAACGTCGTCGTCGACGCGGCGTGCCGGCGGCAAGGGGTAGGCCGGGCGCTGCTGGACGTTGCCGCCGATGTGGCGCGCGAGGCTGGGTGCTCGAAGCTGCAGCTCGTGTCGCATGACAGGCGCAACGCCGCGCATGAGCTTTACAGCCGGGGTGGGTTCACTGCGCCTGTTCGGGGATACAGGCGTTATCTGGAGTGATCCTCGGCTTGCGTACGAGCTGCGGCAGCGCCGCAAGACGGTCATCGACACGACCGGCCTCCAAGGAACGGCGAGCGCGTTCCTCGTGGAACAACGGAACGCCGACGACCGCCGCCGCCTCGAATGCGAGACCCAGCGCAACCGTTAGATCGCCGTACTCGATCTTGCGCATCGTCACGTGCGACACACCGACTCGTTCGGCCAGCTCTTGAAGCGTCCACCGACGTTCACGGCGTGCCAGCCGGACGCGCTTGCCGAGCAGTCTGGCTGCTTCAACCGTCAGGGGCGAGTACGTGCGCGCTGCTTTCATGGATAGAAATTATATTGTCATTCGTCGCCCAACGGCGACACTGTCTTTTCGTTTTGGGCCGCGCTAATGAGCCGGACCACTTACTGGCTCTGAGCTCGCCTTGCCTCCTTGCCTCTGTTGTGGGCTGGGCATGGGATGCTGCTGTCTGCGTGTGTGTGGCTGCCGTCTAGGAAGGAGAGGGTGGCGCTGAAGGGGAAGCCCCTACGAGGACATTTGTGGGGTAGGAGGATGCCTTGCGGCTGGTACGGGAGTAGGTGGTGGTGGATTTCTTCGTAGTAGGTGAGGCCTTGGGGGCCGAGGGTGGCGTGGAGTCGTATGAGCGCGACGTCTGGGGCTTCGGGGAGGCTTGGTACGAGCGGCACGTCGATGTCGATGCTTTCGTTGCTTCCCGGCCCGGGGACGAGGAGTCCGGGGAACACGATCGGTGCGGAGACCGGGCTCTCGCCGTCGGCGTAGAAGAGCAGCGCGATCTGTCCTTCCTTTGGGGCGCGGACGATCGTGACTTCGGCGGTCTCTTGGATGATTTCGGGGCCGACTTGGATCTCGGCGAGTGCGCTGCCTTTGCCGATGTGGGAGTCGGCTGGGCAGGCGGTCGGGCCGAACGTTTCCAGTGTCGCTTGTGTGCAGGTTGCGAGTCCCAGGCCGCTCACGTCGAAGCCTAGATCGCCTGGGTAGGTCACATCGAATTGGGTCAGCGGAGGTGGGACTTGGTTTGCGGGTGCTGCGATCTCGACGCTGATGTTCACGGTTGTGCCGTGGCCGAGTCGCTCTGGCGTGAAGCTGACGTGGAGTCGGGCGGACTGTGCGGCGTGCGCGCTGGCCGGCAGGCACGCGCAGATGAGTAGGGAGGCGAGGAGGTCGCGGGCTCGGCGCACGGGTCTCTGCCGATACCGCGTGGTTGTCTTTAGTAGGTGAGTGTCCCGGTGGTCTGGATGACTACCGAGTCGGTGCGGCGGTCGAACACGCCGTAGAGCCCAGCACGGCCGCTGACGTGGGCGTAGCGGCCGGTGCCGTTGGTCGCGTTGAACGATCCGCTGAAGCTTTGGTAGCGACCGGATCCGTGGGGGGTGGCGTGCCCGTGGCCGGTGATTGACCCTCCGTGGGCGTGGATCGTGAAGGTGGCGGTGAAGATCGCGCCGGTGCTGAGCTCGGCACGTGTCGTGCCGACGAGCACCCCGGATACCGGGCCTTCCTCGATTAGCTCTGATCCTTCGGCCCTGACGAGATGCAGATGGGCGGTGGCGGTGCCGTTCAGCGTCCGTGCGGCGTATGCGACTGCTGTTCGCGCGGCTGCCGAGGACCCGGTGGCGCTGAACAGTAGGGCGCTCGCGGTGATGAGCATCGCGAGCACCGAGGCATTTAGCTGGGCGGTGCGCGTCCTGTTGTTGTGCTCGGCGGTGATTCTGATTGGTCTGAACATTGCGGCTCGCAGACTCGGCCCTACCAGAGCCGATCGCTCAACGGTGTAGAGCGATTCTATTAGTTGGGCGCACGGTTGTGGGACGTTGCTGGTATCTACCCTGGGACTTGGGCTGATAAGCGCCTACGCGCGTTGTCTGCGGGCAGGTTCGGCCCACCGGGTCATGGCTGTGCGCGAGTGCGCGTTGACCGGTGGCGTAGGCGGTGCTCAGTGGTCAGTAGCCGCTTGCGCCAGGCTGGTACGACGACGCGTCCGGGTTTGCGTCCATAGCTGTCGCGTTCGATCTGGCGCAGGATCTCTCTGTAGAGCACCGCCGAGAGGCCCATCGCCTGGCGGCCGTTGCGGAGCAGCGGTATTGCACCTAGGCCCTCCTGGTAGAGCGCGTCGGCGCGGGCGATCTGATCGCGCAGGAGCGCTTCTCTCGCGCCTGGCGTGGGGAACCCGAAGCGCTCGATTGTGCTGCGCGCGATGTAGAGGCGGCCGTGCTCGTGGTCCTCGTCGATGTCGCGCAGGATGTTCGTCCATTGCATTGCGGCTCCGAGCGTGGCCATCTTGCGCTCGCCGTCTGGATGTGAGGTGCCGAGCAGCGCTGCGAGCATGATCCCGACCGTGCCGCCGACGTCTTGGCAGTAGAGCTCGAGGTCGCTTTCGGTTTCGATCGCTGCGCCCGCGAGGTCGTGGCGCATCCCTCTGCAGAACTCGATCACTGCCTGCGTGGAGAGCGGGTATCGCCGGGAGAGGTCTGTGAGGGTGCGCGTCTCGGGTGTGTCTACCTTGTGGCCGAGCGCCCAGCGCTCGATCGCATCGACCCGCTGCGCCGCGCGGAGGTCGTTCTCGTCGACCAGGTCGTCGATGGTGCGGAGCAGGTGGTAGAGGCGGCGGGCGTCCGCTTGCAGCTGGCTCGGGAGCAGCAGGATGCCGGTGCTGAATGTGCTCGCAGCCAGTACGGATGCTGGGTCACGCTGCTGATGTGCTTCTTGACGGGTCTTCGCTTGTGAGCCCGGCGCGCCTTGCGGCGCAATCGGGTTGGGTGACACGCCCTCACACCTCTCCTCGCTGTTCGCGGCTCAGTTCCGCGGCTGCCGGCGAACATAGGCGGCGGTTTGGGTTGACACAAGTGGTCCGAATGCTGGTTCCCGCAGTTACCGGGAAAATGTGTCGCTAAACACCGGGCGCGATGTTGAGATACCGAAGCGAGACAGCACTGCTCAAATCGTCTGGGCTCGCGCTGGGTGAGGCTCTACTCGGTGGAGAAGGCTGCGCGTGGTTGGAATCCGCCTGATTGGACGACTGCGATGATTGTCGCGGCTGCGCAGATCGCGGCGGCGATCGCGATCGTGCGCAGCCCGAGCTGCCATGCGGGCGCGTATTGGACGGAGGCGCCGGTCGTCTGGTGAAGCCAGCCGTCGATGAGGTACTGGGCGACCAGGCCGGCAGCTGTGCCGATGACGCACCCTGTGAGCAGTACGGAGCCGCTCTCGTAGCTGATGAGTCTCGCGAACTGGCCAGAGCTCATGCCGATCGACATCAGCGAGTTCAGCCGGCCACGTCGTTGCCAGATGGCAGCGACCATCAGCGCGATGACAGACGCGACGGTTGCGATCAGCACGATGAAGGTCGTGTCGTTCAACCTGGAGAGGGTGCTGCCGAGCACGGCGCTGACTTCTGAACGTCTTTCATCGTCAGTCTTGACCGCGAGCGCCGACCCGGCCGGGAGCGCCCTTGCGACCGCGAGCTTGCCCTGTTCGATCGAGACGCCGGGCTTCAGCGTCACCGAGAGCTCGGTCGCCCTGGTGCTTTCCCAAAGCCTCGCGTGATCCTCGCTGTTCATGACGATCGCGCCGGGGAGCCAGCCGTAGTTGGCGAGTGTCGCGGCGAGACGGAAGCGCGCGTAGCCAGCGGGGGTGGGCAGCGTGAACTGCTCGCCGACGTGGAGGTGATCTTCGCTTGCGATCGGCTGGCTGATCGCGGCCCAGCCGCCTTCGCGCAGGCGCCCGTCGGCGGTGCTGAGCGAGCCTTCCACGAGCTGGCTCGGTGCGATCTGTGCCGAGATTTGGGGTGGGACTCCGAGGACCCACACCCGCCTTCCGGGCAGGTCGAGGAACGAGTCGCGCCACGGCAGCACCGAGCTCACGACTCCGAGCCGCTGAAGCCGGCTTTCGGTTTCTCCGGACGCAAACGGCTGGGTCGTGTAGACGTTCTCGGCGCCGCCCGGCTTGATCCAGACGCTCGCGCTCGAGAGCAGGTCGGTGGCTCCCCGGCGCGCTGCGTGCTGGACATCGGTGACTGACCCGCCGATCAGGACCATCAAGAGCGCGGCGATCGTCCCGGTTGCGAGCAGCGCGACCGACCTGGTGGGGGAGCCCTGCAGCTCTGCTACCGAGAGGACGGCCGCCGGGTCGCCCGAGCGCCGTGACGCTGCGCGGGCCAGCTTGAGCAGGTAGCGCGTAGTCATCGGCAGACAGATGACCAGCCCAACGACGATCCCCACGAGCGCCGCAACCGTCGTAGATGGCTTCAGCGCGGAGGCAGCGACGGAGAGGCACACGAGCAGAGCTCCGCAGGCGAACAGGAGCGTGTCTGAGACGCGCCGCCTGCGTGCGAGGGACAGGGCACGACCCACGGCTTCGGGCTCGGCTGCCGCGCCGGCGCGCAGCGTCGCGATCGCTGGCAGGGCCGCGGCGGCGAACGCCGCGAGCAGGCCGCCGCCAAGCGCGATCAGGATCGTCTGCGGTTCGATGACGCGCTGGCCTCCGACCGCGAACGCGGCGGCGATGTATCCGGGCACGGCCCTGTAGGCGATGAGCGATACGAGATCGCCGGCGAGGAGGCCGAGCGCTGATCCGACAACGCCGAGGATCAGCGCGTCGAAGGCGAGCGAGGCGACGATCATCGAGTCGGGTGTGCCGCTTTCGATCAGGTAGACGAGGAAGCGCCTGCGCTCGTCGCTCGCGAGCAGCAGCGCGTTGTAGGCGAGAATCACACCCGCGACGAGGCTGATTGCGCTGAACAGGAGCGTCACCTGCTTTTCGGGTCCGGCGGCGGCACCCAGCAGCTTTGCTTCGGTATCGATCGGTCGCGCGTTCAACGTCGCGCCGTAGCGGCGCTCAAGCGTGCGGCGTAGCGCGGCTTCGCGTCCTGGCTGCGGCTCGATCAGGACCCGCGTCACGCGACCCTGTAGCCCCGCGAGGGTCTGCACGATCGGCAATGGGGCAGCAGCGATCGGGCTTTCGGCAGCAGCGCCGAGCTTCTCTGCGGGCACCGCCGCGTCGAGTGCGAGATGCTCGGTCCTCGCACCGACGAGCAGGGTGACGTTGCGGCCAGGCTGTGCTCCGATCGCGTGCGCCGTGGCTTCCGTCAACAGCACCAGGCCCAGGTGGGAGGTTTCTCCCGCGCGCTGAAACTCGAGCGAGATCCTGCCCATGAGAGGCACGATCTGTTCGGTCGCGCCGACCAGGGTCAGCGCCCGGCGGCCCTTCGGTCCGACGGCGACGATCGGCTGCTCGAAGATCGGGGCGGAGGCCCGCACGCCCGCCGTGTGTTCGACTTCTTCAGCGACACGTTCCGGGAAGCCTTCTGGTCCTCGCGAGGCCAGTTCGAGTGTCGCGTGGCCGGCGACGCCGTGAGAGATTTCTTCAAAGGAGCCCGTGATGCTGCGATGCGCGACCTGTACCGCGAACAGCAGCGCGACACCGGCCGCGATCCCGGCGACCGCCATCAGCTCGCGCAGTGGCTGCACGCGGACGTTGCGCTTGTAGAAGAGCAGCAGCGTCCGTAGATAGCCGATCATTCGCTGATCGCGGGCCGCGCCTCGAGGTCGGGCTCTGAGAGCCTGCCATCGCGCATCCCCAGCACCCGGTCGGCATAGCCGGCTACGCGCGTGTCGTGCGTCACGAGCACAGCGGCCGCTCCGTGCTCGCGCGGCAGTGCGCTCAACAGCTCGAGCACGGCATCGCCGGTCTCACTGTCGAGGTTCCCCGTCGGCTCGTCCGCCAAGATCAGCTTGGGTTTCCCCACCAGCGCACGGGCTATCGCCACACGCTGCTGCTCACCACCGGACAGCTGATCCGGCGTGTGCTCCGCCCGCCGGCGCAGGCCGACATCACCCAGCGCAGCGCGCGCCCGCTCGCGCGCCTCACGGTGCGCCACCCCGCGCAGCAACAGCGGGATCGCCACATTCTCCTCGGCGGTCAAACCCGCCGTCAGGTTGAACCCCTGAAAGACGAACCCCAGCTCCGCGCGTCGATACGACAGCACCTCTCGCTTCGCGAGAGCGCCGAGATCCCTACCCTCGAACCGCACACTGCCGGAGTCCGCTCGTAGAAGACCCGCCGCGAGCAGCAGAAGTGTTGTCTTGCCAGAGCCGCTCGGGCCGAAGATCGCGACGAACTCCCGCTCATCGACGCTCATGTTCACGTCATCCACGGCATGGACCAGCTCGCTTGGGCTGGCGTAGTACTTGCGCGCGCGCTCCAGCTCAAGCATCGGACGCGGCGCGACGTGCCCGGGCCGGCGGGAAGTCGATGACTCTGCCGCGCTCGACCGGCGGCTCGGGGTCGACGAGCTTGCCATCGCACAGGTAGAGGATCGGCTCCGCACGTAGCAGCACCTCAGCATCCGCGTCCGCGATCAGCACGGCGACCTTCGCCTCACTCGCGAGCGAGGCGAGCAACTCCATGATGCCCTCCTGCTCCACCAGCGAGAGGCTGGACGCAGGCCCGTCGGCCAACAGCAGCCGGGGTTCGGTGACCAGCGCACGGGCAATCGCGACACGCTGGCGCTCGCCATCGGAGAGCTCGTGCAGATCCATCCCCACACACTGCTCCGCCTCACAGACGAGCAGCGCCTCGCGCGCTCGCCGCTCAGCGGCACGGTGGTCACGGCCATCCACCAGCAACGGCACCGCGACGTGGTCGAGCACACTGAGCCGCTCTTGCCACGCCTCGCCCGCCCAGACACATGCGATCTCGCGACGGCGAAACCGCGTCCGCTCGGCCGCAGACATCCGATCGAGACGCTCGCCGTCGTAGGTGACCGTGCCGCTGTCCGGGGTCTGCAGCCCCGCAGCGATCCGCAACAGCGTTGTCTTGCCCGAGCCGCTCGGCCCGAAGATCCCCACCATCTGCCCGCGCTCAAGCTCGAGCGAGACATCGTCCACCGCGACCTTCCACTCACCGCCAGGCCTCGCATAACGCTTCGATATGCGCTCCAGCCCAAGCATCATCTCAACGCAGCGCCATCAATCCGCCGATCGTGGCTCGCCACCGCGAGGAAGTAGATCGCTTCACTGTTCATCGCCCACCTTGCTGATCTGGCGTCGAGCGCAGATGCCGCGCGGCCATTCTGCCGAACAGCTCTTCGCGGGTGGTGCGGCGATCACGGTCCTCCACGGTGGATGCGTCTGAGCGCTCCGGTGTCGCGGGCCAGATGGCTTCCCGGTCGAGCAGCCAGGAAACCATTCTCATGGGCATGTCTGGCCCAGCGCAGCTCTCCTTCCAGCTGGATGATGTCCGCGCTCAGGTTCAGACGCAAAAGCACGTAATCCGCTCGAACCTCTGGCCCCACCCCCGGATCCTGCTCATCCTGCATCCGAGAAAGAGTCTTCAGACGCCCAGCGCAGTCCCGCTCGTACGCGTCGATCTGCTCCAGGGCGTCTCTCAGGCGCTCAGGGCCACCGAGCGTGATCTTGACCTGCAGCGGCCGGCGGGTCAGCCGAGCCCCGTTCGTCGTGGTTTCAAACCAGCGCTCGAACTCCTCCCCGCCGCTCTCGGTGATCGCAAAGATGTGCCGAGCCTGATGCCCCCCCGCAGGGCCGTCGACCTGCTCGATCAGCCCCTCTTTCTCCATCCCTTTGATCGTCTGGTACACCTGGCCGGAATTGATCGCCCACGCTGGCCCCAGCCGCGCCTGCAGACGATCGGCGAGCTCGTAAGGGTAGGCGGGCCTGTTGAGCAACAGCCCCAGCAGCGCATGCTTCGCCGACATCCAACCTCCTCCACGAGCCTTTTCCAGAATCCCCAAGGACAGGAGCTTTCCGCAGGGCAGAACCCTACACGCCGCGCGATTTCCTCGCCCGGCCGCTGAGACAAAAGCCTACTTAAAGGGTCTCCGCTGGACCCGTCGACCGCCCGTGTCGGCATCCGCGAAGAACCAGCGAGTGTCTCTCTCATCGTCGGAAAAAGCAGCAGGAGAGCCAAAACTCGGGCATCCGCCCGACTGCAGCGCAGCTCATCCTCAGCGCGTGATTGGCAGCGCCACCGCGTCTCGCGAATGCCTACTTAAAGGTATTGGCGCGGGCCGCCACACACTGCATGCTCATAGCGCATGGCGAAGCGGGCAACCATCAGCACAGCTCCGAGAGGGCGGGCGAGTCGTATGCGTCGCTTCGCGGGCAGTGCGGGTGGCGCCTGTAGACCCCTGCTTTCTCGAGCCAGTGGCGGACCCGGGCGGCTTCTCGTTCGCCCGGGTCCGGCTATGGCGATCTTGAGGGCGCCAGCTCTAGGGCCAGCGTGAGCGCGGTGACAGCGGGGTGCTTCCCGCGGAGGTGGGTGTCGCGGTGACTGGTGGCGTGTCGATCGCGTTGACTGACGCGCAAGTGGAGCAGGTCCTGCGCGAGGCCGCCCATCGCCCTCAACTGGCGAGTCTGCTCGAGGTGAGCCAGCTTGACGCGCTGTCGAGAGTCGCGCTGCCGTTGTTGGAAGACGCGAACTATTCGCGTTCGGCGCTGCGGGCGCTATTGGTGCTCAACGCGCTGCCACCGGATGGCAGCGAACGCGAGCTCACCGACCTCGCCAGACAGCTCGCGATCTCCCCGAGTACGACACATCGCTACATGCATACCTGGATGGCGCTCGGCCTCGTCGAGCAGGACCCGCGTTCGCGGCGATACCGCCGCACGCCCGCCAGCCACACCGACTGGGAGCGTGCAGGGACGATGGCTGGTGGCAGTGGTGCGCGCTGAGCGCAGGCGCCGCGCGCGAGCGGCTGCTCGAAGGCCTCGCTGGGCCGCGCCGGCGCGCGATCGGCCGGCCCGTCCGAGCGTGCCGGCGCCGGGCGCGGTCGACGCCAGTCTGGTGATCGTGCGCAGTCAAACGGCGCTGCGGGAGATGGAGGCCGATCTGCGCTCCGCCCATCGGGCGCAGCCCGTCGTCGGGCTCACGTCTCTGGAGGAAATCAATGAGCCCGTCCTCGCTCCGCAGCTGGTGGGGGAGACCGTTGGTGTTCGCCCGCGGATCTACTACGTGCCGGGGGAGTATCTGCTGCGTCGCCTGCAAGGGATGCTCGGGCAACGACTCGCGCTACCCGCCGGCAGCGCACGAGTCTGGTGGCCGGGACTGTCCACGCGCAGCGACCCGGCCGCGCACCCGCTGGTGTTGGCGCTCGATAGCGAGTCCCAGTCGCACATGCTCGCGGAGTTCGCCCGCGTGTTCCATCTCAGCTGCCCCCTCGTCCGCAGCGAGATCAGGCTGATCGAAGACGCGCGCGCGCTCGCCGAGTACGAGCTCTCCCAAGCGCGCGAGCAGAACCGCGCGATCGCGATCGCGCGCGACCAGGCGCTCACACGCGCCCAGCAGGCCGAGCACGCCCTGCGAGCAGTGACACAGCGCCCGCACGAGCTGGATCGTGAGCACCGACCATGACGCCCGCCCCAAAACGGCCTCGCACTCCAGACGCCGGGAGCGACAGGCGTCTGCGAGTTGCTAGCGAGCGGATGATGCTGAGGCGTGCGTTCGGGCAAACACTGCGCCAGCTGCGGCTCGCCGCGGGCCTGACCCCAGGGCGCCTCGCCCGCAAATGCCGGGTCTCGCCGGCCACGATCAGCAAAGCCGAAAGCGGGATCACCGAGCCACGCCTCTCACTGATCCTGATCCTCTGCGATGGGCTCGGCATAACACCCGACACGCTCATCGGCGAGCTACCCATACCCCAAGAGCGCAGGTAGATATCCGTGACGGAGGCTATAGCCGATATCAGAGGATGCGCCGCCTCCGCGACAAGCTCAGCACGAGCACCACGACCCCGACCCCCAGCAGCACCCGCCCGACCACCGAGCTGACCCCGCTCCACGCGGTCCCGGCGAGCAGTCCGGCGAGCACGAACGCGGCCGCCCACAATGCGCAGCCGACCGTCGTCAACACCACGAACGTCGCGAGCGGAACGCGCCGCGCTCCGGCGGGCAGCGACACGAACGTGCGCGCGAGTGGCAGCAGCCGCGCGACGAAGACGGCGCGCGTGCCGTAGCGCTCGAACAGCCCTTCCCAGCGCACGAGCACGACGCGTGCGCCGGGAACTCCCGCGAGCAGGCGGCTCGCACCGAGCGCGTATGCGAGCAGTGACCCGAGCAGGTTGCCGGCGGTGGCGGCAAGCACGGCGAGCGGGAAGCTCATCCAGCCCTGGTACACGGCCACCCCGGCGAACAGCAGCGTGACCTCGCTGGGCACGGGGATGCAGGCGCTCTCGGGCACCATCAGCATGAACACGCCGAGCGCGCCGAAGCGCTCGATCAACGCGGTCATGGCCGGGGGCCGCCGTGTCGCGGAGGGTGTGGGCCGGGATGCCGCGGTGGCGGCGGCGGAGGAGCGCCGGGCAGCGGCGGTCGGGGACGGCGGTAGCCGAGCGCCGCCTGCACGCTCGACGGGCGCCAGCGCGCTCCGCCGCGCTGCGTGGGCACGCCCTCGTCGTTGAGCGCGTCGGCGATCGCCTGCAGGCTGAGGCCGCGCTCGCGCATCGCCGCGATGCGCTCGCTCAGCTCGGGCGCGCGCGCCGCCAGGCCGGGTCGGCCGCGGGGCGGGCGTCCGGGCTCGGGCTCGCGCTCCCAGCGCTCGACCTCGCGCAGCGCGGCAAGCGTGCGCCTGCCCGCGGTCGTGCCGGTGTCGAGCTCGACGTCGAGCGCGATCAGGTCGCAGCGGGCGGCGGCGAGCCAGTCGAGCAGGGCGATGAGCTCGCGCGCCGAGCCGGCGACGGCGGCCAGCCGCTCGACCGCGAGCGCGGCGGCGTCTCGCGCGAGGACCTCGTTCAGCGCTTGGCCCAGGCGGTCGCGGCGCGGGCCATGCTCCTCGCGCACGGTCGCCACGACCTCGACGTCGTCAGGCCATGCGGGCGGGACATCCCCGTCAGTTGCGCCAGGCGCGGGTGCGGGTAGGTAGGCGATAGCGGTCCGTGCCATCCCTCCACTATACGCAAAGTTTTTGCGTACGCCACAACTACACTTCGCCTACAGCTCCAGCAGAGTCCCCTCCGTGGCCAAGCTGACGCTGGGAGCCGAGCCGCCGCCGAGCCGCCGCGCGAGCCCGTCGAGCGCGTCGTCGGTGCGGTCGTGGCGGTGGTGGAAGAGCACGACCGCGCGCGTGCCGGCGCGCCTGGCGAGCTCGACGGAGTAGTCGGCGACGGCGTGGCCGAAGTCGGCCTCGGCGGCGAGCTCCTCGGGGAGCAGCTGCGCGTCGTGCACGAGCACGTCGGCGTCGCGGGCGAGCTCGACGGCGGCGGCGTGGTAGGCGCCGAAGCCGTCCTCGCCGGGGCCGAACGCGGTGGGGCAGTGGTCGGGCATGTACGTGAGCGTGGAGTGCCCGTCGTCGATGCGGTATCCGAACGTGCGCCCGCCCTTGTGCGGGATCTCGCGCGCGAGCACGGTGAAGCCCTCGATCGTGTGCTCGCCGGGGCCGACCGTCGCGAACGTCCACTCGCCGCGCAGCTGGGTCGGGCCGATGGGGAAGTACGGCGGGCACATGACGCCGCCGAGCACGCTGGCGGCGTCGAGGCCGCTGTCCTGCTCGGGCAGCAGCACGGTGGGCCGCGCGTCGACGCGATCGGCGGCGGCGAAGAAGGGCAGCCCGAGCGTGTGATCCCAGTGCAGGTGGCTGAGCAGGATCGTGCCGGTGAAGGGCGCGCCGGCGAGCAGGCCGGTGACCTTGCGCAGCCCGGCGCCGGCGTCGAGCACGAGCGTCGGCGCGTCGGCGCCGTCATGGCTGAGCGCAACGCAGGAGGTGTGCCCGCCGTAGCGCACGAACTCGATGCCGGGCGCGGGGGTCGAGCCCCGCACACCGCAGAAGCAAATCCGCAAGCGCGTCATTATCGCGCATACCTATCCTTGGCGGGCATGAGCTACGACGCGCTGGTCGTCGGGTCGGGGCCGAACGGCCTGACGGCGGCGATCACGACGCTGAAGCTCGACTGGGCGCTCGACGGCCCGATCCCGTGGAGCGCGCCGCAGGCGCGCGAGGCGGGCACGGTGCACGTGGGCGGCTCGGCTCCCGAAGTGCTGGCGAGCACGACGCTCGCGGGCGGCCTGCCGGAGCGCCCGTTCATGCTGCTCGGCCAGCAGTCGCTCGCCGATCCCACGCGCGCACCTGCGGGCAAGCACACGGCGTGGGCGTACGCGCACGGTCCGCAGTCGCTCGATTGGGCGGCCGAGCAGGACCGCCATGTAGAGAGAATGGAGGCACAGGTGGAGCGCTTCGCGCCGGGGTTTCGGGAGAGGATCCTCGGCCGTCATGTGCTCGGGCCCGCCGATCTGCAGCGGCGTAACGCGAATCTGGTGGGCGGCGACGTGGGTGGTGGCAGCTACGCGCTGGACCAGCTGATCTTCCGCCCGCTGCCGTCGCTGTCTCCGTACCGCACGCCGCTGCGCGGCCTGTACCTGGGCAGCGCGGCGACGTTCCCGGGAGGCGCGGTGCACGGCGTGCCCGGCCGTGCGGCGGCGCGGCTGGCGCTCCGGCGTAGGATGCGCCGGCGATGAGAGCGGCGGTCCTGCACGAGTACGGAGTCCCCAGCGAGGGCGAGTTCCAGGAGCCCGCGGCAGGGCCGGGGCAGGCGGTCGTGGAGGTGCTGGCGGCGGGCCTGAACCCGGTGGACGTGGCGATCTGCGCGGGGCGCTTCTACGCGGGCAAGCCGCCGCTGCCGTCGGTGGCGGGGCGCGAGGGCGTGGGCATGCTGGACGGCGAGCGCGTGTACTTCGACGCGCCGATCCTGCCGTTCGGCTCGATGGCCGAGCGCGCGCTGATCGACCCGCGGGCGACGTACCCGGTGCCCGACGGCGTGCGCGACGGCGTCGCGGTGGCGCTGGGGATCGCGGGCCTGGCGGCGTGGCTGTCGCTGACGTGGCGCGCGCAGCTGCGCGAGGGCGAGCACGTGCTGGTGCTGGCGGCGAGCGGCGTGGTCGGGCAGATCGCGGTGCAGGCGGCGAAGCTGCTGGGCGCGGGCCGCGTGGTGGCGGCGGCGCGCTCGCCGGAGGGCCTGGAGCGCGCGCTGGAGCTCGGGGCGGACGCGGCGGTGCGCCTGGACGCGTCCGAGGATCTGCCGGCGGCGCTGGCGGAGGCGGCGGAGGGGCGCATCGACGTGGTGCTCGACCCGCTGTTCGGCGAGCCGTTCACGGCGGCGGTGAACGCGGCGAGCTTCGGCGCCCGGATCGTGCAGCTGGGGCAGGGCGCGGGCGCCGAGGCGACGATCTCCTCGGCGGCGGTGCGCGGGAAGCTGCTGACGATCATGGGCCACAGCAATGGCGCGGCGCCGCCGGAGGTCAAGCGCGAGGCGTACGCGCGGCTGGCGCGGGCTGCGGACGCGGGCGAGCTGACGGTGGCGGTCGACCCGATGGCGCTGCATCAGGTGCGCGAGGCGTGGCAGCGACTGGCGGCCGGCTCGCACCACAAGATCGTGCTGGTGCCGTAGCACCAATTCGCAGGCTCGCGGCTACTTGCGTTTGGCCTGGTGCTCGAGCACCTTGCCGAAGGCGTCCTCGAGCTGCGCGGTCATGCGCTGCTTGAACAGCGCGAGCAGCGCCTCGGAGGCGAGCGGCCGCAGCGAGCCGACGCCGGCGATCAGCTCGTCCCAGCCGTCGTCGGGCTGGCCGGCTTCGTCGAACGGCTGCCACAGCTCGCGCAGGAACAGCTTGGTGAAAGCGCGTGAGATGGATTCGCAGTCGCGGCTGACCTTCTCGACGAGCACGAGCGCGGCGTGCATCGGGATGCCGAGCGCGACGACCTGCTCGGCGGCTGTGAGCAGCGCGGGGCTGGGCGCTTCGAAGCGCCCGTCGCCGAGCGGCACGAGCAGCTTGAGCTTGCGCACGCGCTCGATGTCCTTGGCGTCGACGTCGCCGAACCTGGCGGTGAGCTCCTCGGCGGTGACGATCTCGGGCACCTCGGCCTCGAACGGCGTCGTGACCGCCCGGCGCAGCCCGAGCAGCCGCTCGGCGAGGCCGTGCGAGCCGCTGAGCAGCCGCTCGATGGCGGCGAGGTTGAAGCCGTCG
Organism: uncultured Solirubrobacteraceae bacterium; assembly: GCA_963735705.1. Classification (GTDB taxonomy): domain Bacteria; phylum Actinomycetota; class Thermoleophilia; order Solirubrobacterales; family Solirubrobacteraceae; genus Palsa-744. The sequence goes on along the minus strand of CAVTLZ010000004.1, from coordinate 114,940 downwards.
GCCTGCAGGTCGAGGATCAGCTGCAGCCGCGCGACGTGCTCGGCGCCGTAGTAGCCGACGCGCGCCCTGACCTCGGGTGGCGGCAGCAGGCCGCGGGTGTGGTGGTTGCGGATGTTGCGCACGGACATGCCCACCTCGGCTGCGAGCTGCTCGACGGTGAGGTCGTTGGTGGAGCCGTCGGCCTTGCCGTTCTGCCCGGTCGTCGTGGTGCTGGAGCTCGCGCGTGGCATGTGTGGTTTCAGGGTACCACTGGAAGCAGTTCAGGGTACCTGCATCTATGTTCCCTCATTTGAGGTAGCATGGTCTCGCGTCATGATCTTCTCTCCCGACACCCGCCCCCACGATGGCTGAACGCGGCGCGCCGCCGCAGGTGCCGCTTGCTCGTCGCACGGCGCTGCGCTTGGCGCGCTCGTTCACGTGGCCGCTGCTGCCTGACGACTACCTGGAGCTGGTGAACCCGCTGTGGTCGACGCGCGAGCTGCGCGGCCGGGTGCAGCGCGTGGAGCGCGAGACGCGCGATGCGGTGACGGTGCTGATCAAGCCGGGCTGGGAGTGGCCGGGCCATCGCGCGGGCCAGTACGTGCGGCTTGGCGTGGAGGTGGACGGCGTGCACCACTGGCGCGCGTACTCGTTGACGTCGGATGCGGGCCGCGCGGACGGCTGCATCGCGATCACGCCGAAGCTGGTCCCGGAGGGCACGGTGTCGCCATTCCTGTTCTCGCGCGTGCGCCCTGGCGCGATCGTGAGGCTGGGCGGCGTGGAGGGCACGTTCACGCTTCCAGAGCGCCCTCCGCGCCGCGTGCTGTTCGTGAGCGCGGGCAGCGGCGTCACGCCGATCATGAGCATGCTGCGCGCGCTGGCGCGCGAACGGGCGATGCACGACGTGGTGCACGTCCACAGCGCGCGCACGGCGGAGGATGTGATCTTCGGCACCGAGCTGCGGGCGCTGCACGCGCGCGCCGGCGGGTACCGCCTGCACGAGCAGCTGACGGGCGCGCAGGGGCGCGTGACGCCGGCGGACTTGGAGCGGCTGTGCGCGGACTGGCGCGAGCGCGAGGCGTTCGTGTGCGGACCGGCGGGCCTGATGCGCGCGATGGGCGAGCTGTGGGCGCGCGAGGGCGAGCGCGAGCGGCTGCACGTGGAGCACTTCCAGCCGCACGAGTACGAGGACGTGGAGGCGGGCGCGGGCGGTGCGATCCGCTTCTGCGCCAGCGACGTGCTGGCCGACGCGGATGGCCGCGAGTCGATCCTGGCGGCGGGCGAGCGCGCGGGCGCGTCGCTGCCGTACGGCTGTCGCATGGGCATCTGCCACAGCTGCGTGGGGCGGCTGCGCGCGGGGCGCGTGCGCGACCTGCGCACGGGCCGGGTGCACGGGCAGCCGGGAGAGATGCTGCAGACGTGCATCAACGCGCCTGAGGGCGCGGTTGAGCTGGACCTTTAAGACCACCACGAGCAAAGGACGGCTATGGCGACGATGCAGACGGAGAGCCGCAGGATGGACGGCGAGGCGGCCGACTGGCAGCCGACGTGGGCCGACGGCGAGGAGAGCCCGCTGGCGCGCCTGACGGCTGAGCAGCTGCAGGAGCTGGCGCGGGAGCTCGACGCGATCCACGAGCAGGTGTACGCGGACCTGGGCGAGCGCGACGCGCGCTACATCCGCGCGACGATCGCGCTGCACCGCCGCCTGGTGCTGGCGGCGCGCGCGCTGCTGCTGGGCTCGCGCTACAGGCCGCTGTGGCTGGCTGGAACGGCGTCGCTGTCGCTGGCGAAGATCCTGGAGAACATGGAGATCGGCCACAACGTGATGCACGGCCAGTGGGACTGGATGAACGACCCGGACATCAACTCGCAGACGTGGGACTGGGACACGGCGTCGCCGGCGGACGCGTGGCGGCACTCGCACAACTACGAGCACCACACGTTCACGAACATCCGCGGCAAGGACCGCGACCTGGGCTACGAGATCATGCGCGTCGACCCGCAGCAGCGCTGGCACCCGGTGTACCTGTTGCAGCCGCTGTACAACCTGCTGCTGATGGGCTTCTTCGAGTGGGGCGTGGCGGTCCACGACCTCAACCACGAGGCGATCCACAAGGGCGAGAAGTCGAAGGAGCAGGTGCTGGCGGAGCTGAAGGCGATCGGCGCGAAGGCGCGCGGGCAGATCGTCAAGGACTACATGGCGTTCCCGTCACTGGCGGCATTGGCGGCGCTGGTGGCGAGCCGCGGCTCGCTGGCGTCGGCGCGCGCCACGTTCACCTCGACGCTGAAGGCGAACTTCACGGCGAACATCGTGCGCAACGTGTGGGCGCACTCGATCATCTTCTGCGGTCACTTCCCCGACCAGACGTACACGTTCAGCGAGGAGGAGGTGGCGGACGAGACGCGCGGCGGCTGGTACGTGCGCCAGCTGCTGGGCGCGGCGAACATCGAAGGCGGCCCGCTGTTTCACCTGCTGGCGGGCAACCTGAGCTTCCAGGTGGAGCACCACCTGTACCCGGACGTGCCGTCGAGCCGCTACGCGGAGATCGCACCGCGCGTGCGCGACGTCTGCCGCCGCTACGGCCTGCCGTACAACACGGGACCGCTGCACAAGCAGCTTGGAACGGTGCACCGCACGATCCTGCGCCTGGCGTTCCCGGGTGGAAGGGCGAGGCGCAAGCCGGGGGCGTATCGGCCGGACGCCGCGTGACAGGACCCGCTGCCGTCTCGGGCTTTTCAGCTTGCGAATCCCGCGGCGCGGCAGCGCGAGCATTCGGTCGCGGCGATACGACGTGGCGTGCGGCGCTGGCCGGCGAGCGCGACAGTGACCCGGCTCCATACCGCCCACAGGCGGCGATCGCCGCCGGCGAGATGTGTGAGCGCTGGCGCACGCTCCCACAGGACTATGCATTCACCGCCCTGATGGGCCGATTGATAGCGAATGCCTTCGAGATCCAGGTATTGCTCATAGATGCGCCGCCCCCAGCGCTGTGTGCGCCGGCGTGGCTCATCGCCCCACTGCAGCGTGCCGGGTGCGCCGATGGCTAGGGCGCCTTCGCCCGTGATGTCGAGCAGCGCGATCGGCGTGGGTGGGCTCATCCAGGCGGCGCGGGCGTGTGGACAGATCGACACGTCAGGCCGCTGCCCCGGGTAGGACTCGGCGAGTGCGGTGGGGAGGTCGCCGGCGAGGTACACCACGCCGCGGCCTTGGGGATCCTCACGCGGTTGTTGGTGGCTGTCGCGCACGTGGGGGTCGAAGCGCGCCAGCGGACCGAACGTTCTGGGCGCCATGCCGTCGCGGCTGGGGTGCTCGTGGTAGATGCGGACCGCCGGTGTCCGCTCGCGCCACTGCCACGTCGCGGGTTCCGCCGGAAGCGTCGACGGCGGGTCGTCGAGTTTTTCTACCAAGCGGCTGGTGCGAGTGCGCTGGCGGCCTCGAGCACACGTGCAGGGCCACCTCGCCGGGTCATGGTCTGAGCGGGCGTCGCCCCGGAAAGGTCCGCCGAGGGAGAGGTGGCCCAGGTCGTCAATGACAGTGCGCCGCCGGGATAAGCGTCGATCAGCTGCTTCAGGTTGGGCAGCGTTGAGTCTTCGTAGAACTGCCAGGATGGAAGCTGGCTGATCCGCCCGCGGCGCAGCGCCACAAGCGCGCCGGATGCGACGCGCTTGGAGATGGCCTGTGGTGTGACGCCCAGCCGCGCGGCTGCCTGCTCGCGGGTGAGCGCATCCGCGAGCGCGTCGCTCAGGGCGTCCTGGAGCGCCGCGTAGCTGACCTGCCGTGCGCTGGCGATCTCCTGGTCGGTTGGCGCGCTGCCCCACAGCGACTCGTCGAGCTGATCGGTCTCATCGGCGGCTGCGCCCCGCGACAGCGCGGCGTCCAACGCTCCGATCAGCGTTGCGGGCGTACCCTTCTCGGTCAGCTTGATGGCGAGCTGCCGCGGTGTGAGCGAGGCCTTGCCCAGACGCTTGATCAGCTCGTCTGTCAGATGCTCAACCTCTGGTGCAACGGCGGAAGCCATGACTTCATGGTAGCGCAAGACCGCAACCTACGCAACTCGTGCAACCTAGCTCATCTTGCTCTGGAACGGTCCCGGCGCGATCGCGCCGACGGTGATGGCTCGGCGGCGATGCGCTTGGCGAGGTGGCGCGTGAGCATGTGCACGGCTGCCTAGCTGTTGTTGCATTTCGATAAATCGAATCGATGAACGCGATCATCTACGCGGCCAAATCCAGGAAGGGCTCTTGCGAGGGCAGTGTCCGCATCGTGCCTGCGCTGCCCGCCGAGTCGATGGGGCGGCTGCTCTCTGAACCGCCCGCCGACGGGCTGTCCGCGATCCTCGCCTAAGCCGCGCCCGCAAACATCACGGGCGAGCCGAGAATGGCGACGAGGTCCGCAAGGTTCCAGTCGCCGTGATCCCAGTAGCGGTCAGGAAGTGGGCTGGTCATCCGGCGGAACGCTTCGGTGATTGCGTCCTGAACATGCTGGGGCATCTCAGTCTCGGTCTTGGAACTCGTAGCCAATCCCCACGCGAAACACTCGCCTAGCGCGAGGTTCGCCTCTCCGGACGTCCACCAGCTCTCGAACCTGCTCAGCTGCTGCGCTACGGTCATGAGAAGGTGGTGGTGTCGGCACATCACAGCGAGGTTCCAGTCCCAGCCGGGACCGTCTAGCTGGCGCGGCACAAGGTGGTGGATATCGAGGTTGCCGCTGAGATGCCGCTCCCCACACCACAGGCACGTATAGTCGTCCCGCGCAAGGATTCGGTTGCGATTGCGGTTCACCCACCAAACATTACCCGCAGCCGGTGATCCCGCCGTCGAGCGGAATCACTGTGCCGGTCATGTACGCGCCGGCGCGCGAGGCGAGGAACAGCGTCAGCCCGGCGACGTCGTCGGGGCGCCCGATGCGCCCGAGCGGCACGTTGCTTTCGACCGCCTGGCGCAGCTCGGGGTCGTCGAGCGCGTAGGCCATCATCTTGCTCTGAAACGGCCCCGGCGCGATCGCGTTGACGGTGATGTGCTCGGCGGCGAGGCGCTTGGCGAGGTGGCGCGTGAGCATGTGCACGGCGGCCTTGCTCGCGCTGTAGCTGTAGTTCTCGACGGCCGGGGGCTGCAGCCCGTTGATCGAGCCGATGTTGATCACGCGCGCGGGGTCCTCGACGCTGGCGGCCGCGCGCAGCTCGCCGAGCATCGCGACGGTGAGGTGGAAGACGCCTTCGACGTTCGTGGCGATGACCTTCTGCCAGCCGAGCGCGGGGAACTCCTCCAGCGGCGCGCCCCACGCGGCGCCGGCGTTGTTGACGAGGATGTCAAGCGACGGGAAGCGCTCTCGCGTCGCGGCGGCGAGCGCCTGGGCGCCTTCTTGAGTGGATATGTCCGCGGGGATCGCGTGGCAGTCACCCAGCTCGCCGAGCTCCCGGGCGGTCGCTTCGACGTCGGCTGCCTTGCGCGAGGAGACGATCACGCGCGCGCCCGCCTGCACGAGGCCGCGGGCGATCATCATGCCGATGCCGCGCGAGCCGCCTGTGACGAGCGCGGTCTTGCCGGAGATGTCGAACAGGTCGCTCATCGCTAGTCGGCGAAGTCCGCGGGGCGCTTCTGCAGGAACGCGCCGACGGCCTCCGGCACGGCGTTGCCGAACGTGGCCATGATCTGCTGGCGGTCCTCGTACTCGATGGCCGTCTGCTCGGAGGGGATCTCCAGCGCGCTCCACATGCCGCGCTTGGTCAGGCGCACGCCCCACGGCGCGAGCGATGCGATCTGCTCGGCCGCCGCGAGCGCGTGCCCGCCGAGCGCGTCCGCGTCGAGCACGTCGGCGACGAGCCCGATCCGCAACGCCTCCTCGGCGTCGACCCTGCGGCCGGTGAGCATCAGCTCGTGCGAGCGCGAGGCGCCGATCAGGCGCGGCAGCAGCCAGCTGGTGCCCATGTCGCAGTTGGACACGCCGATGTTCACGAAGGCGGCGCGGAACACCGCCTTGCGGGCGGCGTAGCGGATGTCGCAGCCGAGCGCGAGCGCCAGGCCGAACCCGGCGGCGGGGCCGTTGACGGCGGCGATCACCGGCTGGGGCAGGGCGCGCAGCGCGAGGATCAGCGTCGACATGTGCTGCTGGTTGGCGAGGCGGTCGCGCGGCTCGTCGCTGCCGTCGTTGCCCGGCGCGGCGCCGTAGCCGTGGAGGTCGAGCCCGGCGCAGAAGCCGCGTCCGGCGCCGGTCAGGATCACGACGCGGCAAGCGCGCTCGCTCGCGATCGCGCGCAGCTGCACGTGCAGCTCCTCGCACAGCTCGGCGGTCATCGCGTTGAGCTGCTCGGGACGGTTGAGCGTGAGCCGGCGGACGGCGGGGGAGGGCGCGTCGATCAACAGCAGGTCTGACATCGCGTCCGCATCCTATGTCGTGCGCTCGGCCCGGGGACGGCGGCGTCGCTCGCATCGGACGCGCGGCGCTCGGGTCGTGCGCTCGCAGGAGTGTGTGAGACTGCCGCGCGTGACAGCGAGCCGGCCGAAGGTGGCGGTGGTGGGCCATGTGGAGTGGGTGCAGTTCGCGCGTGTCGCGCACGTGCCGTGCGCAGGCGAGGTCGTCCACGCGCGCGATCCGTTCGAGGAGCCGGCCGGCGGGGGAGCGGTCGCGGCGGTGCAGCTGGCGCGGCTGGCCGGCGAGGCGCTGCTCGTGACCGCGCTCGGCGACGACGAGCACGGCCGGCGCTCGGTGGCGCGACTGAGCGAGCTCGGCGTCGACGTTCGCGCCTCGTTCGAGGACGCTCCCACCCGGCGTGCGGTGACGCTGGTGGACGAGGCGGGAGAGCGCACGATCACGACGTTCGGACCGCGGCTGGAACCGCTTGGCGGGCGAGAGCAAGAGCGCCCGGTCACGCCGGAGCAGATCGACGCTCTCTATTTCACGGCGGGCGACGAGGCGCAGCTGCGGCTGGCGCGCTCGCGCTCGCGTGTGCTCGTGGCAAGCCCCCGCGCGCGCGGCGCGCTCGGCCACGGCGTGCCGCTGGACGCGCTGGTGCTGAGCGGCGAGGACGAGATCGAGCTGCGTGCCGCGGCGCCGGCGCTCGAGGAGGCGCACCTGGTGGTGTGGACGGAGGGCGCGCGCGGCGGGCGCTACCGGCGGCGCGACGGCGCGGCGGGCAGGTTCGCGGCGGCCGCGGTCCCGGGTCCGCGTGCGGACTCCTACGGCTGCGGCGACTCGTTCGCGGCGGGCCTCACGTATGGCCTGGGCGCGCGCCTCGAGCTGGCGGATGCGCTCGAGCTGGCGGCGCGCTGTGGCGCGGTGTGCCTGACGGGACACGGGCCGTACGAGCGCCAGCTGAGCCGGCCGGACCTGTAGTCGGCGACGCCGGCCGGACGTGGCGCTCCTTGTCAGCGGCAGGCCGCGTCGGCGCTGTGCCTAGAAAGTGTTCGGAAGCGACGATTTGGCGAAGAAGAGCAACCAGATCAAGAGCGAGATGACGGCGAGGTACACGCTCGTCATGACGATGCGCTCGAGCAGCGTTATCCCGACGCGGGCGCTGATGTGGCCCTCGGCCTCGGCGCGCATGCTGCGCATCCACGGCATGCGGCGTTCGCGCTGCGGGCGACCGACGAGCTCGTCGTATGTGTTGCTGAGCCAGGTGAGCGCGAGGGCCATCGCGAGCACCAGCAACGCCAGTGCCAGCACGACGACGAACACCGCCTGCATGCTCAGGACGGTGTCGTCAGAGCTGTGGGAGCCCACCCACAGCGCGAGCAGGGGCGCACCGGTCCACAGGTTGATCGACAGGAAGGCGGTGGCGGCGGCTATGGCCAGCCGCTTGAGCGTCAGCAGCCGGGGCGCCTCGCGCGGACCGAGCCGTGGCCGATAGCCGCGCGGCTCGGTGTACCGACCTTGGATGTCGCCAGCGAACATGCTGAATCCCCCCAACCACGATACCGCCATATGATCCGCGGCCGTGGACTTCGAGCAGATCATCACCGACGTGGCCGACGGCGTGCTCACGATCACGCTCAACCGGCCCGAGCGCCTGAACGCATGGACTGCGCAGATGGGTCGGGAGCTGCGCGCGGCGTTCGACGGCGCGGACGCCGACGACGAGGTGCGGGCGATCATCGTGACGGGCGCGGGCCGCGGCTTCTGCGCCGGCGCCGACCTGGCGAGCGGCGGCGAGACCTTCGACGCGCGCAAGCGCGAGGCCGTCGCGGGGGGCATGCGCGACAACGGCGGCGAGCTCACGCTGCGGATCTTCGAATCGAATAAGCCCGTGATCGCGGCGATCAACGGGCCGGCGGTGGGCGTGGGCGCGACGATGACGCTGCCGATGGACATCCGCCTGGCGGCGGACGACGCGCGCATGGGCTTCGTGTTCGCGCGCCGCGGCATCATCCCGGAGGCCTGCTCGAGCTGGTTCCTGCCGCGCGTGGTCGGGATCAGCCGCGCGATGGAGTGGGTGGCGACAGGGCGGGTGTTCTCCGCCCAGGAGGGTCTCGAAGGAGGGCTGCTGCGCAGCCTGCACCCGAAGGAGGAGCTGCTCGACGTCGCCCGCGAGCTCGCGCGCGAGATCGCCGAGAACACCGCGCCGGTATCCGTCGCGCTCGCCCGGCAGCTGATGTGGAGGATGCTCGGCGCCGAGCACCCGATGCTCGCCCACCGCGCCGACTCGCGCGGCATGGTCGCCCGCGGCCAGTCTGCCGACGCCGTCGAGGGCATCACCGCGTTCCTGGAGAAGCGCCCCGCGCGCTTCCCCGACCGCGTCAGCGATGGGCTGCCGGACGTGATGCCCGGCTGGAGCGCGCCGGAGTTCGAGTAGCTGTAGGCGGCAGGGTTCCCAAAGTGCCCGCAAGTGGGCATTAAATGAGACAGCTACGCGGGTACCAGTGGATTACGGAGAAGTGGGGAACAGTTCGGACGGGTCGCGCAGGGCCGCTGTGGGCTAGGGTTCGCGCACACGCCTGCATGCACGGCGCGCCCGGTGTCGACTACGCCGATCGGCGCGTGTGGCCAGTTGCACCGCAGAGCAATCTCTGTATACCTATCATTGAATCTCGAACTTGATATCCATCTAGGAGGGCAACTCGTGTCCCACAGGCCTGACGCGCGCCCCAAAAAAACTGAGAGCTCGATACCGGGCAAGCCACAGCTCCAGCCGCTGTTCGCTCGCTACGCGTCGACGGCACCGCTGAAGACGACCCCGTAGAAACCGGCAAGCCCCACCACCTCGGGCTGGTCACGGTTGCGCGAATCCTCCTCCGGTTCGGCCGTCATAGCCCTTGCCGACACCGACGATGTGGGTGTCGCACGCGTGGTGGCGATCTTGGCGGCGCGGCTGAGCGTCACGTGGTGGCGCTTCGGCCTACCAGAGGGCTCCGTGTCGGTGGACCTCGACGGCGACGGCTTTCAGCTCGAACAGCCCGGGGCGCACGTGTGCTCGGCCGAGCTACGTGATGCGCCGGTCGTTGTCTACCGCCGCAGGCTGCTACGTCCGCGCCCCCTGGTCGTCTCGGAGCTTCCGACGCCGGAGGACCGCGCCTTCTCCGAGCGTGAGTGGGCATCGCTGATCGAAGGGCTGCTGCTGTTCGAGGAGCGCGAGAGTCATGCGACGTGGCTCAACTCCCCATCGGCGACGCTTCTCACTCACAACAAGCTCGCGCTCCTCCTTCATGCCGCGCGCGCGGGCCTGCACGTGCCGCCGTTCACCGTGTCCGCTCCTGTTCGCTTGCCGTCGAGCTCTGGCGGCGGCCTCGTCGCCAAGGCGATCTCCTCCGATGAGAGGATTGACACGGCGCGCTACTTCTCCACCGCACTTCTGTCGTCTGAGGACCGAGAACGGCTTCCCGGCGCACGTCTGCCGGCGCCGTCGCTCCTCCAGGAATATGTGCCTGCGGAGCGCGAGCTGCGCGTGTTTTACCTGCTCGGCGAGTTCCTCGCGCTAGCCCTTACGCCTTCTGGCGAGCATGTCGATATCAGGCGCGCTCCGCGCGAGGATCTCTCGCCGCGAGTACACGAGCTTTCGACCGAGTTGCGTAGTGCGCTCGCCGGCCTAGCTGACGCGTTCGCCCTTGGCTACTGCACGTTCGACCTCGTGATCCGGCACGATGGGTCGCCGGCGCTGGTCGACGTCACTCCCAACGGTGACTGGGCTTACTTCGAGTCCGATTCCGCGCCGATCGTGAGCGAATTCGTCGCTAACACGATTGTTGCCCACTGCGCGGGCGCGGTGTGATAGCGCGAACAAGTATTGTCGCCGGCGCGAGCAAGTAGCTGCGGGTCACATCGAGCGTCTGCGAGAAGGGAGCATCACTTGCAAAAGCCGGTCCTGTTCGTCGGATCCTCGTCGGAGGCGAAAAGGCTGATTCGCGGGTTGAGCCTCAATCTCAAAGGCGAGGACGTCGAGGTTCGCGACTGGTCCACGAGCGCGTGGCCGCTCTCTCGTGGCACGCTGGATGGCATCGAAGAGAAGCTCGATGAGGCTGATTTCGCTGCGTTCATTCTCTCGGCCGACGACATCGCGGCCATCCGAGGCGAGGAGGCGAAGGTTGCGCGCGACAATGTCGTGTTCGAGCTCGGCTTGTCGTTCGGGCGCATTGGCCGTGACCGCACGTTCATCATCGCCTCCAAGGAGGCCATGCACACCGCGACCGATCTGGCTGGTGTTACGGCTGTGATCTATGAGCCGGAGTCGGATAGTCGAAAAGCCATGAGCAATCCGGCATCCGAGATATTGGAGGCGATCGAAGCGCAGGGCCGGAGGGAGCATGGCGATGCGGACGGCATCTTGCGCCGGGGCGCCACGACCACCATTGACATGGTGTCAGATGCCGCGCTGGAAGTCTTCGCGTCCCGGGACGCGTACTTCGACGAACTGAAAAAGGCTGTGCTGAAAGGCGAGAAGGTGCCTGCGAAGTTCCAGTTCGCCGCGGCGGATGGCGGTCGTCGCTGGCTCCAGCTCTGCAGAAGCCCGAGCTACTCCTACTTCGAGCGTGCCAAGCAGCATTTCGAGAACAACGTGACCAGCCTGGTGGAGGACGTATGCCGGGCCGTCGGCACCGCCAGCGTGGATCTGATCAGCCTCGGCAGCGGCGACGGTAGCAAGGACGACATCATCCTTCGAGAGCTGGCGGAGAAGCTGAAGGAGGGCGAGCTCATCTACTACTACCCGATCGACATCAGCGACATCCTGTTGGCTGAGGCAATCCGCTGCGTATCGGGGCACGGGCTGAACCGGAGCCGTTTTCGCTGCAAGGCCGTGCTGGGCGACTTCACGAAGCTCTCGTCGCTCAAAGGGATCATCGACTATCGCACCAACACGAAGCTGTTCTCGGCGCTCGGCAACGTGATCGGCAGTTTCGACGAGTCCGAGATCTTCGCCAGCATCGCGGGTGCGATGAGGAAGGGCGACCTGGTACTGATCGAGGCGAACGTAGGGGAGCCTGACGATTCGATCGCGATGCTTGTGGATGACGCCGCGAATCAATGGGACCTCAGCACGCTTGCTGCCCTGGACATCTCACCCGACGAGTGCGAGCTCAAGCAGGAGTTGAAGACAAAACAGAGCAGGGTTCCTGAGACGAAGACGCTCGTGAGCTACGCGGTTCCTTCCGAGCAGGCGACCAAGTACACGCTGTCGGCGATGCATCACTATGACTTTGAGAATCTGAAGGAGTACGTGACGCGAAAACTCCGCGTCACGCTCCTGGACGAAATCGTGGACGACGGCGTCTGTCTGTTGCTGGGTGAACGCCAGCGTTGACCTGCAGCTCGCCGCTCGGCGTCTTGAGTCCCGGCGGCGATAGCGCGACGGCCCTCGCCGGAGCTCGAACAGCGCTTTGAGCTCCTGGGCGGGGGCTCGCCCAGGCCCTCGGGTCCGGCAAAAGGAGGTCACCGGGGAAATGCCGAGAGGTAAGGGGGGCTTGCCCGCTCGACCCCCGATGACCAGTGACCCAGGCTAGAAGCGGCTATCGATCTTCCAAATCACTCAAACGTGGTATTTACGGCAGCTCCTGCACGAGCGACAGCACCGGCGCGAGCAGGTCGCCGCGCTCGGCCACGCGCACGAGCACCTCGCCGGCCTCGAACGCGAGGCTGGCGGGATCTCCGGAGTCGCGCGTAGCGCGCACCTCGTCCCATTCCACCGGCGTGGAGACCGTCGGGCGCTCGTGTGCGCGCAGCGAGTACGCGCACACGGTCGTCTTCTTGGCGTCGTTCTGGCTCCAGTCGATCAGCACCTTGCCCGTGCGACGCGCCTTCGTCATGCGCGAGACGACAACGTCCGGTTCTGCGCCCTCGAGCAGCTCCGCGACCGCCTTCGCGAACGGCTTCGTGCGTTCGTAGGAGGCGTCCGCGCTGTTCAGCGGCACATACACCTGCAGGCCCTTCGAGCCGGACGTCTTCGCATAGCTCTCCAGGCCCAGGTGCTCGAACATCCCCTGCAGCTGCAGACCGACGCGGCAGCACTCCACGATCGTCGCCGGCGCCCCCGGGTCGAGGTCGAACACCAGCGCCGTCGGGCGCTCGATCGCCTCCGCGCGCGCCAGCGGCACGTGTAGCTCGATCGCCGCCAGGTTCGCCAGCCACACGAGCGTCGCCAGGTCGTCAGCGAGCGTGTAGTCGATCGGCTTACGCTCGCTTGCCACCGTCGCCGTGCGCACCCACTCGGGGCGGTGCGCGGGCGCCTGCTTCTGGAAGAACGACTTTGCCTGCACCCCGTCCGGCCAGCGCGTGACCGTCAGCGGGCGCTCCGCCAGGTGGCCGAGCAGCACCGGTGCGATCTCCGCGTAGTACGCGATCACATCGCCCTTCGTGAAGCCCGCCTTCGGATACAGCACCTTCTCCAGGTTCGACAGCTTCAGCTCCCGGCCGTCGATCGTCGTCTGCGCCGACCCGTCGCCCGCGCGGCGTATCGACAGCGGCCCCAGCGTCTCCTCGGCGGGCTCCTCCGGGGCTGCGTCCTCGCGCACGACCTGCTCCGCCGGCTTGTCCTCGCGCAGGCCCTTGTACGTCGCCGCGCGCAGGTTGCCCCTGGAGGTCCAGTTCGCGAACTCGACCTCGACCACCAGGCGCGGCTCGCAAAAGCGCGCGCCCGTCGGCGGCCGCTCGCCGGCGTCGAACGGCGACGTGCCCCGCGCGAGCGGCGCGAGCAGGCTGGACAGGCGCTGCAGCTCGCTGTCGCCGAAGCCGCTGCCCACGCGCCCGACGTAGCGCAGCCGCCCGCCGTCCTCGTACACGCCCCCGAGCAGCGCGCCGATGCTCTCGCCGCGCTTGCCCTTGCCAGGCATCCACCCGCCCACCACCAGCTCCTGGCGAGCGACGCGCTTGACCTTCACCCAGTCGCGCGTGCGCACGCCGGGCTGATACGGCGAGTCAAGGCGCTTGGCCACGACGCCCTCCAGGCCCTGCTCCGCCGTCGCTGTCAGCAACGCCTTCCCTTCGCCGACCACGTGCTCGGGCGTCTGCCAGCGCGCGCCGTTCAGCTCGAGCCCGACCAGCCGCGCGCGGCGCTCGCTGTAGGGCACGCGCATGAGCGAGTGGCCGTCGAGCCAGAGCAGGTCGAAGATCGCATAGGTCACCGGCGTGCCCTGCGCCAGCTTGCGCGCCTGGACTCGGGACGACACATGCATCCGCTGCGCCAGCGCCTCGAAGCTCGGGCGCCCGGTGCTATCCAGCGCCACGATCTCGCCGTCCAGCACCGCGCTGTGCGAGCCAAGCGCCGCGTTCATCGCGAACAGCTCCGGGTAGCTGTCGCTGATGTCTTTCAGGTTGCGGCTCTCCAGCCGCAGCTCGCCCGGCTGCGAGTACGCGATCGCGCGCACGCCGTCCCACTTGACCTCATACGCCCAGCCGCTGTCCTCCCGCGGCAGCTGTCCCGCCCGCGCGAGCATCGGCGCGATCCGCGCCGGCATCGGCTCGCGGTCGGCGTCCGCCGGCGGGTCCATGCGATGGATCAGCCAGTTCTTCGGGTGCTCGCCGCCGTCGATCGGGAACAGCGCGTAGCGCGCGTCCACGCGCTGGCCGTGCAGCGCCACCTCGACCTTGCGCGGCTCCCACTTCAGGCACTCGTACGTGCCGCGGTCCCAGATCTCGATCGAGCCAGCGCCGTACTGGCCCTTCGGGATCTCCGCCTCGAACTCCAGGTACTCGAGCGGATGGTCCTCCACAGCCACCGCCAGGTGGTTTTCGCCGGGCGCCTGCGGCAGCCCCTTCGGCACCGCCCACGACGCCAGCGCGCCGTCGCGCTCCAGCCGCAGATCCCAGTGCAGCCGCGTCGCGTGGTGCTCGTGGATCACGAAGCGCGGCGCGCCGGTGGGCGCCGCGCCTCCCGCGGGAGCGCCCGATGCATCAGCGGCGGAGCCGGGCGCCGGGTCCGGCGGCTCGGGGGTTACGGCGAAGTCGCGTTTGGCGCGGTAGCGCTTCAGGCGGGCGGCGGGCTTGCCGTCGTCCACACCTAGCGCTTGGCGGCAGGCTTCTTCGCGGCGGGGGCTTTCGCCGCGGCTTTCTTAGCGGCCGGCTTCTTGGCCGCTTTGCGCGGCTTCGCGCCGCCGGCGCCGCCATCGGAGCCTTCGCGCGCGCGCACCGCGTCGAGGCTCGCCTTCAGCGCGCTCATCAGATCCGGCGCCGGCGCCGCCACCTCTTCGGGCGCCGGCTGCACGGCGATCGCCTTGCCCTGCGCCTTGCGCTCGATCAGCTCCAGCACCTGCTCGCGGTGGGTGTCGCGGAACTGCTCCGGCACGAAGTCGCCCGCGAGCGAGTCCACCAGCTGCTTGGCGATGTCCAGCTCGCGCTTGGTCGTCTTGACGTCCGCCGCCTCCGCCACCTCGTCGAGGCGATCCGGCGCCAGCACTTCGTCGGCGAACAGCATCGTCGCCATCCCCAGCGCGTCGCCCATCGGGCGGATCGCCACCAGCTGCTCCTTCGAGCGGATCACCACGCGTGCGATCGCCACCTTGTTCGTCTCGCGCATCGCCTCCAGCAGCAGCCGGTAGGGCTTGGACCCGCCCGGGCCCGGCGCCAGGTAATACGGGTGGTCGTAGTAGACCGGATCGATCTGTGAGAGATCTACGAACTCCTCGATCTCGATTGTTTTTGTCTTCTTCGGCTCGAGCGCGTCCAGCTCGCCCGGCTCGATCACCACGTAGCGGTCCGGCGCCAGCTCGTAGCCCTTGACGAGGTCGGCGTAGGCGACCTCCTCGCCGGTGGACGGATCGACCCGCTTCTGCGCCACGCGCACGCCGCTCTTGCCGGAGAGCTGATGGAAGCGCACGGTCTTGCGATCCACGGCGCTGTACAGCTTCACCGGCACCGTCACCAGCCCGAAGCTGATCGTGCCAGTCCACATCGCGCGGGGCATGGCGTTAGTAGTACCACCTCGGCGTAATCGCGACCAGCGCTGCAAATCGCCCTGCCGAACTGGACTCTGCAGGCGCCGGCAGCTCAGCGGTGGTCGATCCGTCCGCCTACGTCGACGGGTCCTTGCTCAGCGGGGCCGGCGGCGACTCGTTGCCGGCCAGGCCCGCCGTGCGCTGCGCCCACCATTCGAGCGGCACGATCGCGTACGCGTCCTCGCGGGCCTCGTAGTCGAGCGCCGTCGCCAGCGCGATCGTCGCGAGGATCTGGTCGTGCATCCACGCGTCGGTGCCGAGCCGTTCGGCGTGCTCGCTGGCGACGCTGCTGCGCGCGAGCGCGCGTTCGCGCGGGCTCTGACCCTCCGGCGGCTCGTTGTACGCGAGCACGTCGCTCAGCCACCCCAGGCGCGCCGCCAGCTCGACGTGGCGATCGAGCACCTCCGCGTACGGTTTCGCGCTGACCATCACCGGCGCCCATTTGGCGATCACCTCCGAAGCGTGGTCGCTGAGCGCGACCGTCAGCCGCTGCAGGCTCGCCCGGCGCTCCTCGTCCCCAAGCAGCGCGTCCGCCGCGCGCGCGACGCGCGCGGTGTCCAGCGCCACCTCGCTGGCTTCGAGCAGCGACTCGACCGAGCCGCTGTGCACCTCCACCAGCTCCAGCACCTCCAGCATGCCCGTCCACGTCGCCCGCGCGCTCTGGATCAGCGCGAACAGGACCGTCTGCGCCAGCAGGTTCCAGCGGCGCCTGTCGCGCCCGTCGAGGACCTGGTTGACAACCGCCACCGTCACGCCGACGACGATCAGGTTGGCCAGCAGCGAGGTCAGCATCCCATGGCGCTCCCAGAAGGAGCCGACGACGAAGTCCGACGCGGCCGCCGCGAGGATCAGCCCGATCCCGGCGGCCGCCGCCAGCAGCAGGCGACGTTCCAGCAGGTGACGCGCTTGGATCATCCGCTCAGGCGAGGCGCTTGGATCATCGGCTCAGATTAGGCGGGATCTCGCACACGGTTGTTGTGACCGGCGCATCAGGCGCCGCCAGCCGCGCCGAGTAGATCGACGGCGCTCCCATCACGCGCGCGAGCACCGTCGCCTCCACCACCGCGATCAGGGTCGGGACCATCAGCGCGTCGGCGTGGTGGGTCAGCTCCAGCAGCAGCACCACCGCCGCCAGCGGCCCCTGCATCGACGCGGCCAGCACGGCGGCGCCGCCGATGATCGCGTAGCCGCCCAGCGGCGCTCCCGGCCAGATCTGCGCCCAGCCTTCGCCCAGCAGGCCGCCCAGCAGCACCCCATAGGCGAGCGTCGGCGTGAACAGCCCGCCCGGCGCGCCGCTGCCCAGGCACGCCGCGGTCACCAGCGGCTTCAGCACGAGCAGCACCGCCAGCAGCGCCACGCTCAGCTTCGCCACCAGCGCCAGCTGCACGACCGGTTTGCCGTTGCCCAGCAGCTGCGGATACGCGATCGCGAGCGCGCCCAGCGCCGTGAACACGACGACGGGCGCCGCCAGTCGCTGCCAGCCGGACGGCCGCATCGCGTGCGCAAGGGCGATCAGGCGTATCCAGCCGATCGCCGCGATTCCCGCGATCGGCCCGAGGATCACCGCCCACACGAGCTGCGACGCGTGCACCGGATATGTGGGAATCGTGTACGTCGGGGCGGTGGGCAGCGCGATCCACGCGGTCGCCGTGGCGATCAGCGACGTCGCGAGCGCCGGCAGCACCAGCGGCAGCGTCAACGTCCCCAGCAGCACCTCCAGCGCGAACAGCGCGCCGCCGAGCGGCACGTTGTACACCGCCGCCATGCCCGCGCCCGCGCCGCACGCCACCAGCAGGCGCCGCTGCCAGTCCGGCAGCTTCGCCCAATCGCTCAGCCAGCTCGCCACCGCGGCGCCCACCTGCTGCGGCGCCGCCTCGCGTCCAAGCGACGCGCCCAGCGCGACGATCACGATCGAGTGGATCGCCCGCGCGATGCTCGCCCAGAACGGCACGCGCGCGCCGCGCAGCCACAGCGTTTCCGAGACCTCGCCCGGGCTGTGACGCGCCAGCAGCATCGTGCCCGCCCCCGCCACCACGCCGCCCACCAGCAGCACCAGCACCCGCCGCGTCGCCGACGTGCGTTTGACCGCGTCCAGGAAGTCGCCCGAGTGATACGACCACGCCACGTGCTGGACCGCGCGCAGCAGCTCGATCAGCGCCGCCCCGCCCAGGCCCGCCCCCAGGCCGATCAGCACCACCAGCATCCAGAAGCGCGCGCCGTACGACGCCACGATCCCGCGGCCCGGCACGTTCGGTTGCGGCATCCGTTGGTTCACGCGTGGTCCAGTCTGACGGCCGGCGGGGCTGGCACCGAGAACGGGCTGTTGCTGCACCAAGCGCACCGGGCCGCTGAGCTTTCGCGGCGCGGCGCGAAGTCCTGACGCCGCCCGCCACAAACTGGCCAGCCAGCCAGTATCATCCGGCGCACCATTTGGGCGGACGATCGTGGAGGTTGGAAATGGCGACTGTTGGGCGCGACATACGGACTGTGGAACTGACCGAGGAAGAGCTGTGGGTCGACGGCCCGCCGTATGAGCTGTTCAAGCAGATGCGCCAGGAGTGCCCGATCCACTGGACCGAGAAATTCGAGCTCTTCCCCGAGGAGGCGGGCTTCTGGTCGGTGACGACCGCCGATGACATCCACACGGTCAGCCGCGACTGGAAGACGTACTCCTCCGAACGCGGCGGTGTGCTCGCGGCGGCGGCCGGCTTCCCGCTGGAGCTCGCGCAGGCGATGTTCATCGGCATGGACCCGCCCAAGCACGACCGCCTGAAGGCGCTGTTCCAGGCGGGCTTCACGCCGAAGCGGATCGCCGCCCACGAGGACTCGATCAGGGCGATCGCCGTCAGGGTCCTCGACCGGCTCGATGGCCGCGAGACCGCCGACCTCGTCAGCGACGTCGCGCAGCCGATCGTCTCGCGCGTGATCCACAGCTTCATGGGCATCCCCGAGGAGGACGACGCGATCTGGGCGCGACTCATGAACTCGACGCTGGGCGCGGCCGACCCCGACCTCAACCCCGACGGCTTCGAGGGGGCGCTGGAGAAAGACCTGCCGGAGATCTTCGAGCGCTGCCGCAAGCTGATCGCCGCCCGCCGCGAGAACCCCACCGAGGACCTCACGAGCGTGCTCGTGCACTCCGAGGTGGAAGGGCAGAAACTCGAGGAACACGAGATCGTCATGGGCTTCTTCCTGCTCGTGGCCGCCGGCAACGACAGCACCAAGGCGACCTACTGCAGCGGCATGCGCGCGCTGATGGAAGACCGCGAGCAGATGCAGCTGCTGCTCGACGATCCCTCGCTCATCCCCAGCGCGGTCGAGGAGTCGCTGCGGATGTTCCCCGCTTTCGCGCACTTCCGCCGCACCGCCACATGCGACACCGAGCTGCACGGGCAGAAGATCCGCGAGGGCGACAAGGTGGTGATGTGGTACGTGTCCTCCAACCGCGACGAGTCGCGCTTCGAGGATCCCGACCGCTTCGACCTGCGCCGCGAGGATTGCGAGCACCAGGCGTTCGGCGCCGGCGGACGGCACTTCTGCCTTGGCACCGCGCTCGCGCGTCTGGAGTTGAAGGTGATGCTCGAGGAGACGCTCCGGCGCTACCCGAACATCGAGCTGGCGGGCACGCCAGCCGCGGTGGAATCGCTGTTCATCAACCAGCTCAAGTCGCTGCCCGTGCGGTTGTGAACGACTTCAACCGCGCGAGATCCCCGTGGTCGTGCTTCAGCGCGCGGACTGACTCATAGCTTTGGCGGCGCGGAAGGCCTTCGCGGACGGTTTGCGCTCCTGTGGCACGAACAAGCCGTCCACGAGCTGGTCGAGCGTGAGTTTGAGAGCGTCGGCGAGGATCAGCAGCGTATGCAGGTTCGGGTTCGCCTTGGCCCCCTCGAGATTGCCGACCTCGGTGCGATGCAGCTTCGCCGCTTCCGCGAGCTCGCTCTGGGATCCCGGGCGCAGACGGCGCAGGTTGGCGGCAAAGGCCTCCCGGAGCTGTTGCATCTCCGCCTGGTAGGCCGCCACCTGCGCCAGTTCTTGCGCCTCGCTCTTCGACATCGCTCGAGCACTCTGGCGCCTGGCAGCGGAAAAGTCGACAGGTTGAAAGCTGCCAGTCTCTAGGCTGGCAGACAAGCATCTGCACAGAGCGTGAAGACGGGACAGGGCAGACACGAGTTCGTTTTTGGGAGAGGGCACGACCAGCGCGATGCGAGGGCACCCTTGCGCGGCGCGTAGCGGCGCTGCGGGGCGCGTAGTTCTCCGCACCGACGGGCGGGGAATCGCCCGATGGCGAGCCGCTCGCGCGGGCGTACGCTCGCTGGTGCGATGGACTTCCTCACGCTGGGATCACGATCATGAGCGCGCTGGGCGTGGCTTTGCTCGTCGCCGCGGTCGTGCTGCTGCTGGCCGAGGCACATCTATCGACCGGAGGGTTGATGGCCGCATGCGCGAGCGCCGCCGCCGTCGGCGGCGTGACGCTGCTGCTGCTCGGCGCCAGCGCGAGCGCCGCGGTCGTGCTGATCGTCGCCGTTTGCGCTGCTGTGGCGGCGATCTCGTCGCTGGTGCTCGCCAGGCGGCGGATCCTGCTACCGCTGCTGGCGCGTCCGCGCACCGGCAGGGAGGCGCTCGTCGGCCACGTCGGCGTCGTGCGCTCGATCGACGGCCCCGCCGCGGAGGTCTTCCTCGACGGGTCGCTGTGGCGCGCCGAGCCAAGCCCGATTCACCACGAGACCGAGCTGCACGATGGCGACAGGGTCGTCGTCGAAAACGTCAAAGGCTTGACCTTGTGCGTGCGCAAGGCCGAGGAATGGGAGCTGAGTCCATGATCGTCACGATCCTCATCGCCGTCGTTGCCGCGCTGCTGCTGCTCGGCCTGATCCTCGCCTCGGCCTCGGTGCGCATCCTGCGCGAGTACGAGCGCGGCGTCATCTTCCGTCTGGGGCGCCTGCTCGATCAGAAGGGGCCCGGCGTCGTGCTGCTGATTCCGTTCGTCGACCGGATGGTGCGCGTCAGCCTGCGGACGGTGACTCAGCAGATACCGCCCCAGGAGGTGATCACCCGCGACAACGTGCCGGCGCGCGTCACCGCCGTCACCTACTTCCACGTGGTCGATCCCAACCGCTCGGTGGTCGAGGTCCAGGACGTGCTCGCCGCTACGTCGCAGATCGCGCAGACGACGCTGCGATCGGTGCTCGGCAAGGCCGAGCTCGACACGCTGCTCGCCGAGCGCGAGCGGTTGAACGAGGATCTGCAGAAGATCATCGACGACCAGACCGAGCCTTGGGGCATAAAGGTGACGGCCGTCGAGATCAAGGATGTGGAGATCCCCGAGGACATGCAGCACGCGATCGCGCGCCAGGCCGAGGCCGAGCGTGAGCGCCGGGCGAAGATCATCAACGCCGAGGGCGAGTTCCAGGCGGCCGCCAAGCTCGCGGAGGCCGCGGACGTGATCAGTCAGAACCCGGTGACGATCCAGCTGCGCTACCTGCAGACGCTGCTGGAGATCGGCAGCGAGCAGAACTCCACGATCGTCTTCCCGCTACCGATCGATCTGCTCGGCCCGCTGACGCAGGCGCTCAACGGTCACCGTGCCGGCGCCGCGCCGCCGCCGCGCGCGAGCGCGTCCGCGACGTGATCGACCTCATGCTCGTGCAGGAACGCGTGGATCGGCAGTGACAGGACCTCCCGTGACGCGCGCTCGGCGTTTGGGCATGTGCCGGCGCCGGCGCATGCGCCGGCGAACAGCGGCTCACGGCTGAGCGGGCGCGGATAGTGGATGCGCGTGGGCACGCCGGCGCGCTGCAGCAGCTCGCGCAGCCGCTCGCGATCGGGGGCGCGGATGACGTACTTGCTGAACGCGTGGGCGCGCGCGTCGTCGTATCGGGGCGCTTCGAGCGTGGGTATCGCGGCGAGCGCCGCGTCGTAGCGCGCGGCCACCTGCTGGCGCGCGGCGCGCCAGGCGGGCTCCAGCTCGAGCTTGTGGCGCAGCACCGCGGCGGAGATCTCCGACAGCTGGGAGTTGTAGCCGAGCTCGCCGTAGCGGCCGTCCGCGTCGCGGCCGTGCCAGCGCAGCCGTCGCGCGTGCGCGGCGAGCTGCGGGTCGTCGGTGAGCAGCGCGCCGCCGCTGCCGGGGGCGGCGAGCGGCTTGGTGGGATCGAAGGACAGGCAGCTGACCGCGCCGATCGCGCCCGCGTGCTCGGCGCCGAGCGCCTGCGCCGCGTCCTCGACGACGACCACGCCGTGCTCGCGCGCGAGCACGGCGAGCGCCCGCGGATCGGGCGCCTGGCCGAACAGGTCGACGGCGATCGCCGCGCGCGTCCTCGCGGTGATCGCCGCGAGGGCGCTGTCGAGGTCGAGCAGGTGGCGCGCGTCGGTGTCGACGAACACCGGCCGCGCCCCTGCGCGCACGACGCACGACGCAGACGCGATGAACGACAGCGCCGGGACGAGCACCTCGTCGCCCGGGCCGATGCCGAGCGCGCGCAGCGCGAAGAACAGCGCGTCGGTCCCCGAGCCGACCGCGACGGCGTGTGCGCGGTTCACGTGCTTCGCGAGCGCATCCTCGAAGGCGCGCACCTCCTCCCCCTGCAGCGTCTGGCCGCCGCGCAGCACCGCTTCGACGCGCTCGAGCAGCTCGCGCCCGTGCGCGGCGAACTCGCGCTCGCCGGCGAAGAACGGGATCGCGCCGGCGGGCGCGCGCAGCGTCTCCGCGCTCGTATCGAGACCGGCGCTTGCGCCCACGCCGAGCCGGCTGTTCGCGCTCACGCGGCGACCGGCAGCGTGGCGGCGAGGTAGCGCTCGAGGCCGCGCTCG
The DNA here is from genome assembly GCA_963735705.1 of uncultured Solirubrobacteraceae bacterium. Classification (GTDB taxonomy): domain Bacteria; phylum Actinomycetota; class Thermoleophilia; order Solirubrobacterales; family Solirubrobacteraceae; genus Palsa-744. Next base: position 92,800 of record CAVTLZ010000004.1, on the reverse strand, counting down.
AGCGAGTGGCGCGGCGCGTAGCCGAGCACGCGCCGCGCGAGCGAGATGTCCAGGGCGCCGCGGCGCGGACGAAACCCGGTGTCCTCGACGGCGTGCTCGACGGCGACGGGGTAGCCGAGGTTGCGCACGATCTCGACCGCCTCCTGCAGCGAGCGACCCTCGCCGTAGGTCATGTTGAACGTGGCGTCCGGGCCGGCGGGGTCCATGGTGGCGCGGCGCAGCCCGTCGGCGAGGTCCTCGACGAAGGTGAAGTCCAGCCGCGTGCGTCCGCGGCCGGTGAGCGTCAGCGTCGCGCCGCTGTGCGCCGCCTCGACGAGCCGCTGGACGAAGCGCCCGCCGAGATCGCCGGGGCCGTAGACCGCGGACGGTCTCACGACCGTGACCGTGTGCCCGGCCGCGTGGCCGTGCCGACGCACGAGGCCCTCCGCGGCGTGCTTGAAGCGGCCGTACGGCTCGCGCGGTCTGCATGGCGCCTGCTCGGGCATCGGCTCACGGTCGAAGTCGCCGTAGACCATGCTCGAGGAGACGAACACGACGTGCCGCAGATGCTGCGCCTGCGCGAGCGCCCGCAGCAGCGCTTCGGTCGAGCCGAGGATCTCGCGCCGGGCCTCGTCGGGGCGCTCGAACGCCAGCTGCGCGAACGGCAGGTTGGCGAGCTGCACGACTACCTCGGGCGCGCACTCGCGGATCAGCTCGCGCAGCCCATCGGCGTCGCCGGTCGAGAGCGTGTGGACGTGTGCGCCCTCGAGCAGGCGCCCGCGTCGCCACGCGAGCGTCCGCTCGCGCTCGTCGCTGGCGGGCGCCCCGTAGGAGCACCATGCGTCCGCGACGGTCACGGCGGCGCCGTGGTCGACCAGCGTTCGCACGAGGTGGGCGCCGATGAAGCCGCCGCCCCCCACTGCCAGCACCCGGGTCATCGGCGGGGAATGCTGACAGAATCGTCTCGCGGTGCAGCCGTCCGCCTCGCTCGCGCCCCACGTGGGCAACGCGTATGACAAGTACGCGAGCCGCAACCCGCTCGCGGCGCTGCTCACGCGGCGCTTTCTCGCCTCGCTCGAGGAGTTGCTCGCGAGCGCCGCACCGGGCTCGCTGCTCGACGTCGGCTGCGGCGAGGGCGTGCTCGCGCAGCGCTGGGCGCGGCGCTGGCGGGAGCTTCGGATCCTCGCCGTCGATCGCGAGCCGCTGAGCGCGGAGTGGGAGCGTCGCGAGGAGCCGAACCTGAGCTTTGGCGTCGCGGACGCGTGCAGCCTGCCGTTCGCGGACGGCGAGTTCGACGTCGTGTGCGGGATCGAGCTGCTCGAGCAGGTGCCCGCGGCGGACGTCGCGCTCGCGGAGCTCGTGCGCGTGGCGCGTCGCGCGGTGCTCGTGTCGGTCCCGCGCGAGCCGCTGTGGCGCGTGCTGAACGTGCTGCGTGGCGCTTACGTCGGCTGGCTCGGCAACCCGCCGGGACACGTCAACCACTTCTCGCGCGGCGCGTTCGTGCGCCTCGCCGGCGGGCACGGGCGAATCCGGGAGGTGCGCGCGCCGCTGCCGTGGACGATCGTGCTGATCGAGGTCGACGGGTGAGCGCCACGGCCGTGCACGGGGCGCCTGGAAGCGCTTCGCGCGCGGCGGCCGATCGCGGGCGGCTGGCCGCGTGGATCGCGTTCGCGGCGCTCGCGGCGGTCGCGCTCGCGCTGTGGATCGCCTACCCGGTGGCGCCGACGTTCGACTCCGCGTGGGCGCTCGAGTGGGGCCATCAGATCCTCGCGGGGCACGCGCCGAGCTTCGCCGCGTATCGCGCTCCGACCGAGCACCCGCTGTGGGTGGCGTTCGGGACGCTGTGTGCGGCGCTCGGCGGCGCGGGCGGGCGGGCGATGACGCTCGTCTGCGTGCTGTCGCTGCTGGCGCTCGTCGCCGGCCTGTACCGGCTGGGGCGGGTGGCGTTCGGCGGCCTGGCGGCGGCGCTCGCGTGCATCCTCCTGCTGTCGCGCTTTCACTTCGCGTTCTACGCGGCGTTCGCGTTCCTCGACATCCCCTACATCGGGCTGCTGGTGTGGGCGGCGGTGCTCGAGGCAGAGCGCCCGCGCCGCGGCGGCGTCGTGTGGGTGCTGCTCGTGCTCGCCGGACTGCTGCGCCCGGACGCGTGGCTGTACCTGCTCTGCTACGCGGTGTGGGTGGGGCGTGACGCGCCGTGGGAGCGGCGCGTGCGGCTGCTCGCGATCGTCGCGCTGCCGGCGATCGTGTGGTCGCTGCTCGACCTGATCGTCACCGGCGATCCGACGTTCTCGTTCACGTTCACGACCGGTCACGCGGAGGAACTGGTGCGCCAGAAACCGCCGCTGCAGATCCCGGGCGCGGTCGTCGAAGGGCTGCTCGACCTGGCCAAGCCGCCGGTGCTGATCGGCGCGCTCGCGGGCGTCGCGCTGGCGGTGTGGCGGCTGCCGCTGCGCCGCTACGGCGCCCCGCTGGCGCTCGCGGTGGGCGGCCTCGGCTCGTTCGTGATCACCTCGCTCGCCGGCTTCGCGGTCGTCAACCGCTATCTCGCGCTGGCGGCCGTCGCGCTGATCTGCTTCGCGGGCTACGTCGCGGCGGAGCTGCTGCGCGTGCTCACCCGGCGCGTGCGCGCCTCGCGCGCGCTGGTCGCGGGCACGGTCGCGGCGCTCGTGGCCGCCGGCGTGTGGACCGGCGTGCACCTGCACCCGGCTGGCGCCGTCAGCGAGTTGCGGCTGCGCCTGGATGTCGAGTCCGACGTGCGCTCGCTGCTGCGCAACCCCGCGGTCCTCGCCGGCCGGCGCTGCGGCCCGATCTCGGTGCCGAGCCACAAGCTGATGCCGCTGATCATGCTCGACCTGCGGACGGACAGCCTCGCGGACGTGCTCGCGCGCAGCGACACGGAAACGGCGGGTGCGCGCGAACGCGGCGTCGCGTTCGTGATGCGCGGCGGCAACCGCGCGCTGTACGACAACGAGTATGGGCCGTTCGGCAACGACAGCCACGACCCGCACTCGATCAACGACGTGCCGCGCGGCTTCCAGCCGGTGGCCGGCCTGCGCTACGTCGCGGCGTACGTTCGCTGTTGAGCGTTCCGGATCCGGGGTAGTACGAATGTCCAGTCGCGTGCATCGGTAACGGGGCGCGGTGACGGGCTCCACTACCTTGATCAACGGTCGGGCGCTACAGGAGGCATTCCACATGAGCGAAGATGCGGGTGCGGAGAAGCGCGGTCACTCGGCCTTGGAGGAGCGCATGGGCTTTTTCTACATCGGTGAGGAGGCGGCGCCCGACGGTGACGATGTCGCGGTGGTGGTGGTGTGCGGCGATGAGAACAGGCGCGTGCTGCGCATCCTGGAGATCGCCGGCATCGACGGCCTGATCGACGTCCACCGCTCGCGCGAGGAGGGCCTGTCGGCGCTGGCGGCGGCTGGTTGACATCGGCATGGCGGGCGAGCGAACGGTGACGGACGGTATTGCGAGCGAGCTGCGCCTGCCGGCGCAGGCGTCGGAGCTGGCGGCGGCGCGCGAATACGCGCACGGGGCGGCGGCGGCGTTCGGCCTCGATGCCGACCGTTGCTACGAGTTCGCGTTCGCGGTCAACGAGGCGGTGACGAACGCGATCAGGCACGGCAGGCCGGACGAGCACGGAGACATCCACCTGAGCGTGTTCGCGGACGAGGATCGGCTGACGTTCGCGGTGCGCGACCGCGGGACGTTCGCGGCGTCGACGTTCGACCGTGTGGCGAGCTCGGAGCGGGGGCGCGGGTTCGCGCTGATGACCCGCCTGATGGACGCGGTGCAGCTGTGCGCGGCGCCCGGGAGCACGACGGTGCGTCTGTCGAAGCTGGCACGCGAGTCGCGGCCCTCGGCGGAGCTGGGGGTCTGACGATGGTGCGCCGCTGGTGGGCGCACGCGGGGATCGCGCTGCTGGCGGCGCTTGCGGGCGGGGGCGCGGGGATGCTCGCGGGGGGATCGGCAGGCGCGCAGGCGAGCGACAAGTCATCCTCGCCGGCGCCGTCGCGGGCGGGCCTCTCGCTTCCGGGCCTGGGGATCACGCTGCCGAGCATCGGCGTGACGGTGCCGAGCGTCGGGGTGACGCTTCCGGGCGTGAGCGTGTCGACGCCGGCGATCACGGTGTCGACCCCGGAAGTGCGAGCCGCCGGCGATGTGCGCGTCGCCACCGGTCGGCTGGACGGTGCCGACGGGCCGTCGCCAGACGACGGTGTCGCTGCCCCCGGGCGCGGTCGTGTGCTTCTTCAGCGACGGCCTGATCGAGGCCCGCTACAGGGAGGGGATGCTCGGACGCGAGCGCCTGGGCGAGTTGCTGGCGGGGCTGGGGCCGCGCCCGGACGCGGCGAAGCTGCTCGAGCTGGTGCGCGCGGAGACGCTCGCCACCCCGGATGACATGGCCGCGTGCATCCTCGCGCCGGAGCTGAGCGTGATCGCGGGTCACACTCACATCGAGGAATTCGAGGCGGATGCCCGAGCGCTGGGTGGGACCCAGGTGCGCGAGTTCCTGGAGGGATGCCGGATCTCCGCTGGGGAGATCGAGCGCACGATCGACCACACGAGCGACATCGCCGCCGTGTGCGGCGCTGCGCTACTGCGCGTGGAGCTGGGGGAGACGAGCTCGACGGTGAGCGTCACGGCGCCCGCGTCCGGGCCGCGGGACGGGACGTCGGACCGTCGTGCGCAGCCGACGGGCGAGCCGTCGGGCGCGCGCTGAGCGAGCGCCGCCGCGCGGCGGCTGTGAGCTAGGCTCAGCGGAGGGTGAGCGCGGTCGCATCCCCTTCGATCCCGCCGGCGGCGGGGCGCAGTGGCCAGATGAGCCGGCGGCTGGTGTTCGCGGGCCTGATGCTGGTGCTGTTCCTGGCGGCGCTGGACCAGACGATCGTGGCGACGGCGCTGCCGACGATCGTGGGCGATCTGGGCGGCCTGAACCACATCTCGTGGGTGGTGACGGCGTACCTGCTGGCGCAGACGGTGGTGACGCCGCTGTATGGCAAGCTGGGAGACCAGTACGGACGCAAGGTCGTACTGCAGTTCGCGCTGAGCGTGTTCCTGGTGGGCTCGGCGCTGTGCGGCCTCAGCCAGAACCTGGACGAGCTGATCGCGTTCCGCGCGCTGCAGGGCCTCGGCGGGGGCGGCCTGCTGGTGAGCGCGCAGGCGGCGATCGGCGACGTGGTGCCGCCGCGCGAACGCGGTCGCTACACGGGACTGTTCGGCGCGGTGTTCGGCGTGGCGAGCGTCGTGGGGCCGCTGCTGGGCGGCTTCCTGACGAGCGGGCTGAGCTGGCGCTGGATCTTCTACGTGAACCTGCCGCTGGGCGTGCTGGCGATGTTCGTGCTGGCGGCGACGCTGCCGGCGGTGGCGGAGCGCGTGCACCACACGATCGACTACCTGGGCACGGCTCTGCTCGGCGCGGGCTTGACGGCGATCGTGCTGGGGGCGTCGCTGGGCGGCACGTCGTTCGCGTGGGGCTCGCCTGTGATCGTCGGGCTGGGCATCGCGGGCGTGGTCCTGATCGCGGCGTTCGCGGTGGGCGAGCGCCACGCGCGCGAGCCGGTTCTGCCGCTGCGCCTGCTGCGCAACCGGGTGTTCGCGGTGACGGGCGCGGTGGGCTTCGTGGTCGGCTTCTCGCTGTTCGGCGCGGTCACGTACCTGCCGCTGTTCCTGCAGGTGGTGAAGGGCGCGAGCCCGACGGGCTCGGGGCTGCAGCTGATCCCGCTGGTGGGCGGGCTGCTGATCACGTCGATCGCCTCGGGACAGGCGATCTCGCGCACGGGCCGCTACAAGGCGTTCCCGATCGTGGGCATGGCGGTGCTGACGGTGGGCCTTTACCTGCTGTCGACGCTGGACTCGACGAGCAGCGTGGGGACGATCTTCGCGTTCATGTTCGTGGTGGGCCTGGGGCTGGGGATGGTGATGCAGGTGCTGGTGCTGGCGGTGCAGAACGCGGTCGACTACGCCGACCTGGGCGTGGCGACGTCGGGCGCGACGCTGTTCCGGTCGGTGGGCGGATCGCTGGGGACGGCGACGCTGGGCGCGATCTTCTCCAACCGCCTGCACTCGGAGCTGAAGCGCCTCCTGCCGCCGAGCGCGACGGCTCACGCGAACACGAACGAGGTCAACCCGAAGCAGATCGCGCACCTGCCGGCGCCGCTGCACGCGGGCTATCTGCACGCGTTCACGACGTCGCTGAGCAGCGTGTTCCTCACGGCGTCGGGCATCGCGGTGGCGGGGTTCGTGCTGTCGTGGTTCATCCGCGAGCTGAAGCTGCGCGAAACAGTGGCGACGGGAGACCTGAGCGACACGTACGCGACGCCGCGCGAGGCAGACTCGCTGGCGGAGATCGTGAACAAGCTGGGTCGCGTGAGCCGCCGCGAAGGCGCGCGGGAGATCGTGGTGCGCGTGGCGGCGCGCGCGGGCGTCGAGTTGAGCCCGGCGGCGTGCTGGCTGCTCGCCCGGCTCAGCGAGGATCACGCTCCCGACCTGGCGACGCTCGCGTCGCACTTCGACATCGGCGTGGACACGCTGACGGGCGCGCGCGAGGAGCTGGCGCGCGCGCGGCTGATCGCCCCGTCGTCGGGCGATCCGTCGGTGGAGGAGCTGACCGCGGCGGGCCACGCGACGCTCGAGCGCCTGGTGGCGACGGGCGAACAGCGCCTGTCGGACCTGCTGGAGGGCTGGCGACCGGAGGAGCACGAGGACCTGGCGCGCATGATCGCGACGCTGGCGCGGCAGTTCTTCATCGACGCGACGGCGCTGTGCGCGCCGCTGGAGGCGGCGGCGGCGCGGTAGCTGCGGCGCGCTCAGTTCAGCGTCGCCGACCTGGGCTCGCCGCCTTCGATCCAGTGGAGCCTGTTGCCGGCGAGCGTGAGCGAGGACGGCTGGATGTCGGTGGCGATGGCGAGCACACGGCGTCCGGCCCTGCCGACTGCGAGCAGCTGGTATTCGGTGACTTCGCCGTTGGGGACCTCGGCTATCCACGCGACCGAGCCGTCGGCCTTGACGACGATCGCGGCGGTGGGACCGGAGTCGATTTCGGCGTCGTCGGGCGGCCCGTCGGTGGCGGTGACCAGCGTGTGCACCAGACGCCCGGTCGCGAGATCGCGCACCGTCACATGCCAGGTCGACAGTCCGCCGTCCTTCGGTGACACTTCGCGGCGGCTTTCTTCGAACGCGGCCATCGCGCCGCCCAGGACCTCGTGCGCGATGCCGCCGCACCATTCTTCGCCGGCTTCGAGGGGTGTCCGGCATCTGGCGAGTCGTCCGAGGTGATACGTGCGGCGTCGGGAGAGCGCGCATCCGTACGCTTCGTCGTAGCGCCCCTCGGCGTCGGGCAGCAGGTACATCGTTGCCTGCGAGTCGGAAGTGATCGGATGGGAGCCCGGCGGGCGGCACGCAGCGTTGGGCTTGCCGCGGCCACGCGCGCCGCTGGCCGGCGCTGCGGCGAGCACGACCAGTGACACGCCGAGCGCGCATATTCCGATCCGTGGCATCACAGTTGAGACATCGGCGGGGGATGGGAGTTGCGCGAGGGCGCGTCCCGCCCAAAGTGGGCGCGCGCATGGTCGCGAGTCCCCCGCATCAGAGTTGCCACGGGTCGAGAAGATCGATCCCGGTGTCCTGGAGGTCGCTGGTGTTTCGTGTGGCGAGGGTCGCCCCGAGATCGAGGCAGATCGCGGCGATCTGCGCATCAGCCATGCTGATGGGACGTCCGGCTTTGTCGCGATCGCTGACAAGCGCCGCATAGCGGGCGGCGGCCGCGGCGTCGAACGGCTCGACGCGGCCTCCGAGGTCGTCCTCGATCAGCCCATGGATCGCCTCGTCCAGTAGGTCCTTGCGCTTCCCGGCGGGCAGTCGGGCGATTCCGTGGAGCAACTCCGCGGCGGTGATCGCTGTGGTCGCGACAGCGGCGGAGTCTGGGCGATATTCGTTCGACGACCAGCGGATAGCGGCGGGGTTGCGTAGCTGTCGTAAGTGGTCCTAACTCGGCCGATGAGTGTTCATGCGTGTGATGAGCTCCTTGATCGGGAAGACAGGTCAGGCGCGCGAAGCGCATCCCGCGGCAGGGAGTACGAAGAGTCCGTCCGCCGCGTGGGATTGTTGGCGCGGTTCGCGCCTGGCGCTCGTGATAGCCGTGTGTGCTGTGGCAGGCACGACGGCGAGCGCCGCGGTGACTGCTCGTGCCGCCGGCGTTCGACGGTTGGCCGGGCACGAGGCGAGCGCCCCCCGGGTTCCGGGCTACCCGGTCATCCTGGCCTCGGGCGGTGGCGGTGGGATCTGGTACGGAGGCGCCATCGACGACATCGGCGGCCTGGGTAGCGAGCCGGTTGAATATGCCGAACGGATCGACTACATCACCCCGGGAGGAGAGTTCTTGGACCTCGGCTTTCCGGAAGGGCTGACATCGCGCTTTCCCCGCTATTTCGCACGCGGCGCGGGCGAAGAGGAGTGGTTCCTGGCGGACAGGAACGAAGAGCCCCTGCCGCTGCTCGGTGAGGTCTCGCCGCTCGGGTCATTCAGCTTCAAGACGCTCGCGCTCAATCCGAAGAGCGACGTCAGGGGACTTGCGATGGGACCGGACGGCGACCTGTGGACGACCTCGACCCGCCGGCAGGGCAAGAGGCGGATCAGCGCGATCTTGCGGATCACGCCGGCCGGCAAGGTGAAGGCGTTCAGCAAGGGGCTGCGCGCGGGCGCCGATCCGGCGAACATCACGGCCGGTCCCGACGATGCGATGTGGTTCACGGACACCGTCGGGCGGATCGGCCGCATCGACATGGACGGGGCGATTCGCGAGTTCCCGATCGCGCATCCAATTGTCGATGGCCGACCGTCCTTCGAACCGACGCGCCCGATCGTCGCAGGTGCCGACGGCGCCCTCTGGTTCATCGCCGGCCCGGACAGCATCGGCCGCATGAGCCCCTCGGGACACGTGAGGTTCCTGACACCGCGTTCGTCCTATCGCGGAACGGAAGCGTCTGGAGACCAAGGCGAACTCGTCGGCCTGGCCAAGGGCCCCGACGGCGACATGTGGTTTACGCGCGAATCGGGTGAAGTGGCGCGGATCGACCAGTCGGGCGGCGTGAGGACGGTCACGAACCGCCTTGCGAAGGCGTACGGGATCGCGTTCGGAGTGGGCGGCGTGGCCTGGGTCGGCGAGGGGACGCGCTACATACTCGGCCTCGACTCCGACGAAGGGGAACTGCCCGCACGGGTGGCCACGATCACTGTCTCCGGTGTCGTAAAGCAGTACCCACCGCTGCCGCAATGTCACGTTCCGCGCCTGCTGGGGCTCGAACGCGTATTCGCCGAAATCGCCCTCGAGGACCGCCTAGCCCCTGAATGCGAACGGCTGAGCATCGGGCATGTCACGGTTCGCCACCTGCACCGGCGCGGACGGATGATCGTCGTCTCACAGACGCCTCGCGCGGGCACGCCGACGGTCGGCTACCGCAGCCTGCGGATCACGCTGGAGCCCGCGCCGGCGCTCCCCAAGGCCTGCCGGGCGCCGGCCTTCTACAAGCTGCTCGTCGACACGTCCCAGCTGATCGTGTGGGAAGTGAAGAAGCGGAGCGGCCCGTACCCCGAAGAAGAATTCACCGACACGGACTACGCGTGCGCCCCACCGGACGGACACAAGCGCGTCGTCGGCGTCGGCTTCAGCGGAGGGACGTGTGGCGGGACGGTGCTCGAGCTCGTCTCGGCCGGCTCGTCGGTCGCCGTCGCCGAAAGCAGCGGCTGCCAATACGGCAGCAGCGAGACGCTGAAGGTGTTCGACCTGCGCAGCGGGCACGAGCTCGAAACCACGGTTGACAGCGAAGTCGCCGGCGTGAACGAAGAGCTTCCGGCTCTGGCGAAGCTGGGAACGCCGGTCGGCTACGGAGCCGATGCGATCGCTGTGGACCCCGGCGGGGATGTTGCGTGGGTCGGCGAAAGCGAAGCAAAGGCCGGTCGGCCTGCGGAATATGTGCTCTATCTACACGACCAGCAGGGGACCCGCAGGGTCGCCGCCGGCAGCCAGATCACCGACGTGGCCTTCGTAGGTACAACGCTCACCTGGAAGTCCGGGGGAGTCGCCGCGTCGACAGATACATAAGGGGACTCACGAGGTTCTCCGCCGCAGCGTAAGGGCGCCAAGCGCCAGCGACGCGAGCGTGACGGTGAGGATCACGGCCACGTCGCGCAACAGCGCGCCGGTCGGAGGGGCGGGCGCCGTGGCCCGCTGCAGCGCGTCATAGGCGTAGGTCAGCGGAAGCGCCCAGGAGAGGTCGTACAGCGCCGGCGCCATCAGATTGCGGGCCACGAACAGCCCGCACAGGAGCAGCTGCGGGAACACGATGGCGGGCATGAACTGAACGGCCTGGAACTCGGTGGTGGCGAACGCGCTCACGAACAGGCCGAGGGCCATCCCGAGCACCGCATTGCCGATGGCCAGCAGCGCGATCAGCCACACCCCGTGAGGAGAGTGAAGCCCGAGCGCAAGGAAGCCGAGCGTGCAGACGACGGCAGCCTGTATGGCGGCGATGAGCCCGAACGCGATCCCGTAACCGCCGAGCAGATCGAGCTTGGCAAGCGGCATCGTCATCAGCCGCTCGAGCGTTCCCGTGGTTCGCTCGCGCAGCATCGTGATGGAGGTGACGAGGAACATGACGATGAACGGGAACAGGCCGCACAGAGGTGGCCCGATGTGCTGGAAGCTCTGCGGCTTGCCGTCGAAGACGTAGCGCATCAACAGCAGCAGCAGGCAGGGCACCGCCAGGAGCAGCGCGATCGTGCGCGGATCACGACGAACCTGCCACAGAACCCGCTCGGCGGTCGCGAGCGTGACCCGAGCGCTCATCGCTGTGGCTCGCCCGCCTCGATCAGCGCAAGAAACGCGCGCCCGAGGTCCTGCTCGCCGGTGCGTCCTCTCAGCTCCGCCGGGGTCGCGTCGGCGAGCAGGCCGCCGTCGCGCATCAGCAGCAGCTTGTCGCATTCGCCCGCCTCATCCATGACGTGGCTGGAGATAAGCAGCGTGGTGCCGCCATCGGCGAGCTCGCGGAAGGTGCTCCAGAGCTCGGCGCGAAGCACCGGATCGAGACCCACCGTGGGCTCGTCGAGGATCAGCAGCTCGGGACGACCGAGCAGAGCGGTCGCGAGCGACACGCGGGAGCGCTCGCCACCGGACAGCGAGCCGACCACCTGACGCTCGCGACCCACCAGCCCGACCGTGGTCGCGACCTCTGCGACTCTGCCGCGCGGAGCGCCGACGACACTCGCGAAGTAGCGCAGGTTCTCCTCGACGGACAGGTCGGCGTACACCGATGGAGCCTGCGTCATGTACCCCACACGGGGCCGGAGCCGCGGGTCCCCGGCCGGCAGCCCCAGCACCCGGACCTCGCCGCCGGCGATCAGCTGGACCCCGACGATCGCGCGCATCAGCGTCGTCTTCCCGCAGCCGCTGGGGCCCAGTAGGCCGGTGACTGACCCCTCCGCCACGCCGAGCGACACGTCTAGGAGAACGCGTCGTCCACCGCGGCGAACGTCGAGGCTGCGAGCATCGATGGCGAGGGGGCTGGTCAGAAGGACCTCTCGATGGGCGCGGCGGGTTTCGAACCTGCGACCTCTCGCGTGTGAAGCATTCGGCCTGATCGCGACTTGCCAAACCCCTGGCTCCGTGGGGCCTTCGGGCCGTCTGCGTCAGCGGGCGCCGGGGCGATGGCAGATTGTAGTCGTATTTGCACGATCGCCAGTCCCGGCGAACGGGTGGGCAGAGTGGACGCGGTAGGGTCCGAGCGCCGAGCTATAGTCGGCGAAGTCATGCGAACATATGTTCGATAGGAGTAGCCTGGTGGATCCCTCGATGCAGTCATTCCTTCTCGCGCTGTGCGCGATCGAGCACGTGAACTGGCACGTCATCGCTCGAGAAGCTCAACGTCCCGGAGGTCTTGAGCAGATGCTCCGCGGCGAGCTCTCGGAGAACTCGAAAGAGGCTCGAGCTACGCAGAAGCTGCTTGCGACCGCGAACCTCGAGCTGACTCGTGCGCGAGCCGCCGAAGAGATCCAGCGCGCGCAGGACGAGGTCGGCGCAAGGCTCGTCACGGTGCTCGATGACGACTATCCGGCCAACCTGCGCGTTATCTACAACCTGCCCCCGTTCCTCTTCTACCGCGGGCGCCTAGACCGGGAGGACGCTCGGTCGGTCGCTGTCGTTGGGACACGCGACGCCTCCCCGGAGGGGATCAGCAGCGCGCGGCGGATGGCGCGTAGTCTTGCGCAGAATCAGGTCACCGTGCTCTCGGGGCTTGCGCGCGGCATCGATACCGTCGCCCACGAGGAGACGCTCGCGCAGGGCGGTCGCACGATCGCGGTGCTCGGGACCGGCATCCTCAGCTGCTACCCGAAGGAGAACGCCGACCTCGCGGAGCGGATCGTGGAGACCGGGGCGCTGGTGTCGCAGTTCTGGCCCACACAGCCCCCGACGAGATACACCTTCCCTCGCCGGAACGTAGTCACTTCCGGCATGAGCCAGGGAACGGTTGTGATCGAGGCGAGCAATACGTCGGGCGCGAAGATGCAGGCCCGTCTGGCGCTCGAGCACGGCAAGCGCGTGTTTCTCGTCAGTCGCCTCGTCACCGCGCAAGCATGGGCGCAGAAGTACGTGAGCGACCGCGGCGCCATCGAGATCAAGTCGGTCGACGAGGTACTGGCTCGGTTGCGCTCGTCAGAGCAGATCGAGTTGCTTGCGGCCCAGCGTCAACAGCTAACCCTCGAGCTCGCGTGAGCCGTGGACCCTCGACCGCAGCCGGCCGGCTTCGGCAACTGCGCTGGCTGTGCTTACCGCGTAGGCGGCCCTGCCAAGGTCTGCTTCGACTGCGCCACAAGCTCGTTTGCTCGCCTCGCCGCGAACCGCTGCGAGCTCTGTGAGCGCCCGCTCGACCCCGACGGCAGCTGCGGCAACCCGCTCTGCAGCTGGGACGAAGACAGCCGCTACTTCAGGCGGGTGTGGGCCGTCTCGATGCGCACGGGACCACTGCTGCGGGCGATCGATCGTTACAAGGTCGACGGCAAGACGGCATGGGCGAGGATCTTCGGTCGTGTGCTGCTCGGCTACCTGAACGCGCACAGCACAACGTTCGAGCCCTACGACCTCATCATCCCGAGCCCGACATATGTCGGGGAGGGCGGGCGGGCATTTGACCACACCGGGCTCGTGATCGAGCATGCCGCGTTCGAGGACGGCGGGAGCTGGCCATTCCGAAACGACGTGCTCGAGAAGTCGGCGGCGACCACCCCATTTCGCGGCAAGCGATGGAAGACTCGCTACGAGATCGCCGAACGCGAGATCGGCCCTGCCCTGAGGATCCCGAACCCCGAAGGCCTCGAGGGAAGGCGCGTCCTCGTCTACGACGACGTCTACACCGAGGGGCTCACGCTCCGAGCCGTCGCCCGCGCGCTACGCGACGCCGGCGCCATCGAGGTATCCGAGGTAGTCCTCGCGCGCGAGCCGTACAGGGGCAGCTGACTCGCAGCCAAGGCGCCCCTTGGCTGCGAGACTGCTTGCTCGACACGCGTACCTGCGGCAGACGTTCCCCGACCTCGCGCCGGAGGCGCTGGCGACAGCCGCCAGCTCGGAAGATGCATTTGACGCAGCGGTCTCGGCGCTGGTAATGGATCGCCACGTCGACGAGCTCGCAGCGCTCGAGCAGCGCAAGGATCGCCACTCCACCCTGGAGGGTGCGATCTGGCGGCCGGCTCGAGACAAGCAGATACCGGACTGAACAGCGGGACCTGCACGACGATCAAGGCCTGGCTCGTGTAGCTGGGCCGGGAGCGCAACGAGTCTTATGGGCGCGGCGGGTTTCGAACCTGCGACCTCTCGCGTGTGAAGCGAGCGCTCTCCCACTGAGCTACGCGCCCTGGGCGGCTGATTCTATTGGGGTTGGGCGGTGCCGGCGGCGTCGGCAGGCGGCGCGCTCGGTGCCGCTGCTGCCCATTGCTGCCCAATCGCGGCCCCTGCGCAAGTGTCTCGGCGAAGATGGCCGCCACCCCAACCCAGCGATGATGGCCACGAGGACATCCGTTGCGGTGGCAGCGGCTTCGGTCCAGTCGGTGCCGGCGAGACGGCCCACGATGGGCGCGGGCACGACGCTGGCTCGTCCGTCGGGGCAGCGAGAATGCTCGGCATGAGCACCTGGACCGAGATCGACGAACGCGTCCTGCGCTGGTTGCTAGACCAAGGCTCTAATCCAGACTGGAACGGCCGGATCAAGCTCGTAGTGCACGGCGAGCCGCAGCCGTTTCAAGACTTGAACGGCGAGATCGACTCACGCCAAGCCGACGAAGCGCTCACGCGTCTGCAGAGTTACGGCCTCATCGCTGGAGTCCGCACCGGCACCGTTATGGTTGCGTTCTGGTCGGGGCTCCGGCTCGCACCTCGCGGGCTGATCCTCCTGGGCGAATGGCCCGACCTGGACCGCGTAGCGTCCCTTGAGGGGCTTCAAGCTGTATTCGCTGGGCTCGCGAAGCAGGCTGAGGATGCGGACGACAGGACGGCGCTCCGCCGAACGGCGGGCGCGATCGGCCGGTTGGGCGAGGGCATCGTGGATTCCACGATCGAATCGCTAGGTGAGGAGCTTGCCGGCGGATGAGCGAGTATTGGGACGAGCGCGCCTTGCCGGTGCTTCAAGCACTGCGGACCCGCGACGCAGCCTACGGCGCGGCTAGCGCCATCAAGCTGGTCAAGGGCCACGGCAATGATCTCGGGCTTGCTCTATCGGCTGGTGCCATCCAAGACACGATCTTGCAGCTCACGGAAGCGGGATACGTCGAATGTGACGAGACGCACGGGATCGGTGGCGGTCACGGGATGATCTTTGTGGGGCCTCGCGTCACCGGCCGTGGGCTACAGGTTCTTGGTGAGTGGCCTCGTTTCGAGGTGATGATCTCGCCCGCGACGCTCGCGACGCTCGTCGATGCCCTTGCCGAATATGCAACGACCGATGACGCTGAGCAAATGCATCACGCCGCAAAGGTGATCCGACGCATCGCGGCCACTGGCCTCAGGAGCATCGTTTTCGGTGCAGGCGGTCAGCTACTCCGTCACGCGCTCGGACTGCCATAGGTGTGCCGCTCGGGCAGCGAAGTGTGGATCGCGGTCATAGTTGCGGACCGTGTGCGAAGCGAGCGCACTCCCACTGAGCTACGCGCCCTGGATGGCTGATGCGTCTCCGAGAGCACTCGGTCTTGTTCAACGACCGCTCTCGTCCAGACGCCCATCAAGTCGCTGGTGCTCGGGTATCTGCTCGGGCACGAATGAGCGAAGAATTGCGCGCGCCGACTCCTCGATTGGCAAGGCGAGGACGATCGAAACCAGTTCGAGTGTCGAAGCAAATGTCGTGAGCGAGAGCGCCCGAACGCCGATCAGGTCTGCTCTCTCGGTGGCGTCCGAGTAGGACACGGTGCCGTCGTTGCGCTCCACGAACTCGCCGGAAAGGAAGGCGCGGGGGTTCGTGTGGGTCTCCCAACTCATTGGACGGTAGCCGAACGTATATGCCTCACTTGCGGCTGGTTCCGCGATCGTCGAGAGTTGCATGGCCATGCCCGGGAGAACAGGACCCTTCTTGCCGACGCCAGCGATCGCGGCGGCAATGGCCCTGGCGCGAGCACTGCGTACCCGCTCGTGCTTTTCATCGAGAACGCCCTCCTCTACCGGCATTGAACCCCAGCGCTCAGTGTGTTGCGCATTGTGTTCTTCGATGATCGACGCGGCGTTTCGATCGCCCTCGGCCTCCCATAGCTCGAGATGCAATTCCGGGCTCTTGTTGAGGAATCGGATCAGGATGTTGATCTCGATCATCGGTCGGAGGAGCGCTCGTCCTGCCGCTGGAGCAGCGCTGTCCTGAAGGGCAATAAACCCGCGGAAAAGCGTTCTCGCCCTTTGTCCAAGCGCCAGGATCGCCAGCTTGTACTCATCAGGCTTGATCGGCTCGTCGAGAGTTTCGGACAACTCCATCAACTCGGCCTCCGACGCCTGGAGTCGTTCGAGGACTGCCGTAGGATCGTGTTTGCCGGCCGAATCGTCTTTAGCCATCCAGCCCAGTCTTGCAGCGATACCGCTCAAGTGTCCCGAGTGCGTGTTCGCCGAACGTCGGGGGGCTTTTGGGCTCCGACAAGCGTCTTTAGACGCCTGGGCTCGCCGTCACGACGGTCCATCTGGCGAGCGTAGATCGCGAGCGTGAGGTTCGGCGTGGTGTGGCCCATCTGCGCCATGACGTACGGTGGCGTCTCGCCGATGGCGAACAGCAGCGATGCGAACGTCCGGCGCAGCGAATGTGGTGTCAGACCATCTGGCAGCGGCTCGCATCCGTCCGTGACGAGCTGCGTGTTTGCGTGCTTGACCGCCTTGTCGAGCACGCGCCGTCGGATGTTGGTCGCGCCGAGCCGATGGCCGGTCGTCGTGCAGAACACGAGCGCGTCGGATGCGGGATCGATGCGCGCCCGGTAGTCACACAGCTCGTCGCTGAGCACTGGCAGGATGTTCACGACCCTGACGCCGGCATCGGTCTTGGCGGCGCGCACGGTGATCGTGCCGCGCGTGAGGTCCACGTCACGCCAGCACAGCGCCTGCGCCTCGCCGAGCCGCAGACCGGCGAAGGTCAGCGTGGCAAGCAGCGCGCGTCGCTGACCGCGACAGACCCTGGCCTTGTCGTCGAGCATGCCGGCGCCGTCGAGTAGAGCTGCGATGTGGTCGGCACGGTCAAGCCAAGAGCGTCGAGGGGCAACCGCTGGCAGCCGTCGGCGCCGGCCACGCGCCGGGTTGCGGTCGATCAGCTCGTACTCCACGGCCGTCTCGAGGATCGCGGCGAGCGTCGTGAGCGTCTTGTTGATCGACGTGGCACCGAGCTTGGCCTCGCGCACCTTCGCCAGCCGGTAGCGGTCCACGTCCTCGACGGTGATCTGATCCAGACGCCGCGAGGCGAACGCAGGCAGCAGATGGCTCGACAGCCGCCATTGCAAGTCGTCCCGTCCCGCGGCGCTGAGCCCACTCCCTCGCCGCCCGCCCTCCAGCGTTTGACGCTCAAACCACTCCGAGGCGAACACGTGGAAGGTCGGCATCTCCCGCGGCGCCTCGACGACCTCCACGACCGCCGGGCGCCAGATGCCGCGTCGCACGTCGGCGAGGATGTTCTGTAGCTCCGTGTGCGCCTTGGCGCGCGTCCAGCCTTCTGCTGCTGTCCCGAGCGCGACGTACTCGCGTCGGCCGTAGGCGCGGAAGCGCAGGCCGAACGTCGGGCTGCGCCTGCGCTCGTCCACGATCACCTGCCCGGTGGCTGGGCGTGCCATTACGCCTCCCGTCCTTCGTCTCGGCATCGGCCCCACACGTCGGGCGCATCCGGCCCGCGGCGCGGGGTGAGCGTCGCGCCGATCGCTTCGCCCGCCTCCACGCGCCGCATCAGCTCACTGAGTGGGATGTCCAGCGCGCCGCAGAGCAGGAGCAGGCTCTCGTAGCTCGGGTTGGCCTGCCCGCACACGAGCGCGTTGACCTGCCGCACGTCCAGACCTGCCCGCTGCGCCAACGTGGACTGGCTCATCCCGTGCTCGGCGATCACCTGCTCGACGACCTGGCCGAGCGCCGCGTGCGCGGGACTACGCGGCTTGCGTTTCCGTTCAGGCGGCATCAGTCCGCCGACCAGCGCGTCAGGTTTGTCAGCCCGCGCACTCCCGCCCCCTCGTCGCGCGTCGCGTCGTCGGGCTCGGCCCACTCGTAGAAGCAGTACGTAGCCGATGCGGCGAGAGACAGCGCTTCGTAGAGGCGCGTACGCGAGGCGAGTAGGGCGTCCGACGTGGGCCGGTGCGGCGTGAGGCCCGCGAGGTCGTCGAGCAGGTCCACAGCCTCCGTGATCGCCTCGTGTGCCTGCTGCACGAAGCGATCGACTTCGACCTCCGCGCGGTCGTGCGCCTCGCGCCACTTACGGTGCTGCGGGGACTCCGGGAGCGCGGGAACGGTCCCCGCGCGCTGCGCCCGTGCCAGACGCCGCTGGCCGACCGCAGTCAGCACGACGGTTGCGACGCCGTTCCGGCGCGACCGTTCCACCGACCCCGCCTCCACCAGCACGGCGACCTGCTCGCGCACGCGACGCGCCGCAGCCGTCTGCTTGCGCACGCCGAGGTGGTCGTACAGCGTCGCCACCATGACGCCGCCCCGGTCGTGATTGCTATGCCGTTCGGCCCGATCGAGCGCGGCCAACACGAGCGGGTCGGGGACTACATCGGTGCTACTCATCGTCGGTTCCTCCTGTCGTCGGAGGCGCCGGAGGTGCTTTGCAGCGTTCGTGCAGCGCTGAGGGTCCGGTAGCGTTGCCCGTGCGCCGTAGCTAATCCCTACGGGGCCACGCCCCCGGCTGTTTCCGCAGCGCGGGGGCACTTGTATGGTCTGTCGAGAGTACCGCACCTTAGCCTATCTGTAAAGGCCAGAAAGATCGTCCAGCCCACCCACGACTCCGCCGGTGACTACCTGACCCTTGGTCGGGCTCTGCGTGCATTGCGTGATCGGGCCGGGCTTACGCAGGAGCAGCTCGCACGCCGTGTCGAGGTCGGCGCCACGTACGTCTCGCAAGTCGAGAACGGCCACAGAGGCGTCCGCTGGCACACGCTCCTGCACTTCCTGAGCGCGCTCGACGCCGACCTGCACCAGCTCGCCGACGCCATAGCCGAGGTCGAGAAGGAGGATCGCGCGGCGAAGTAGTAGCGCCGTCGTCACGAGCGCTCCCGGCTGGCGTCACGGGCCGTTGCAGGACCTCGTATGGGCAGCAAGTCCGCGCTGCTGCCCAAGCGCTGACGACGGCTGCGTGACGCACCGCCCGTAACCACAGGCGTTTGCGGCGTCTGTGGCTCCTTGCGTGTAGAACTGGCAAGCGACTCCCGGGCTATGTCCACGTCGAAGCGCAGGCGCGGCTTTGATCCGGTCCCGAGCCGAATGGCGCCGAGTTCGGCTCGGTGGGTGTAGACCCACGAACGATCGACGCCCAACTCGGCGGCGAGTGTCGCCGCATCTACGAGCCGACGCTCACGAGGGGAGTGGCGTTCGGCGCGAAGCAGCTCGACCACGCGCCGAGCGACGGCCTCCACCGATGCCACGTCAAGAGCGGGGCCGCTGGGCCTCGGCGAGCCGTAGGAGGGTTGCGTTCGCTTGCGGTGAGTCATGGGTGTTAGTGACCCCCAAAGGCCGTGACCGGCCAACGAGTTGCACACGAACGCCCTGGACTCCAATCCGCGGCGCCGCCCCTCGCGGCTCCCAACACACAGGCCGATACGCGCTGTGGCTCTCTCCGGCACGCTCACGGCCAGTCGGCCAGCGCTCATCGGCCCCATGCCACCGTGCGCAGCCCGAGCGCCACCGCTTCGCTCCACGACGGAACAGACCAGATGCACGAGGGTCGAGCGGGACCCTCAAATGGGACCAATTCCGTGGCCGGTTCCGCGTGCTCGGGGTCAATAACCACATGACAACCACCAGAACCACCGACACAAACACGATCAGCCAGTACGCCTGGGGGTACAGCCGATGAGCCGTCGCCTGAAGATCACATTGCCGGACACGCTTGCCCTGCAACTGGACGAACTCGCTGCAAGCACCGGCGATCCAGTCGCACGGCTCGCCGGTGAGATGGTCCGCCACGGCATCGCTGAAGCGGCAGCCAACGGGCCGGCTCACCCGCCGCGCGCCAGGCCGACCATCGTCGCGCCCGGAGCATCCGAGGAGGAAGATTCCGACCGGCGGCCACCGTGGCTTGAGCCCTACGGCGGAGATGCGGAATGGCGCTCCTGGATGTGGGGCGGGATCGTCGCTCTACACGGCCGCTACCCGACAGCGCTCGCCGAGCTGAAAGACGGCTGGTGGAAAAGCGAGGCGCACGTCGAGACGCTCTGCGCCCTGGTTGTGTGGCGCCAGTGGATCGACGACGCCGGACGGGACCCACGTGAAGAGCTCGCCTTCCAGGTCCAGCTCTCCGATTACGGTCTTGCTCTACGCCAGGAAGGCGGCGGCGTCACCCGCGCATGGAAGCCAGGCGCAGCACCAGACGAGTGGCGCTAGTGATCTTGATGACTACGCGTGCGCCAGCTCGCGCATCTGGCGCACGGGATGGCGACCCAACCGGCCCGCAATCGCGTAGGGCGAGGCGTGTCCGTGGGTGCGGTGGGCGACGTTGACGACGACGTGTCCCCGTAGCCGGTCTATCAGGCTGCGGGGCCGCGGGAGCAGGAGCAGCTCGGCGTCCTCGCTGACGAGGACGGTCGGATGGCCTTCGGTGAGGTTGCGCCACAGTACGTCGTCGGCCCACTCTTGGTCGCCGGGGATGAACTCGACCTCATCGGGGTAGCCGAGATCGTCGTCGCTCATCGACGCGGCCATGAAGAGATCCCAAGTCTTGTCGTAGACGGTGCTCATCGTGTGTTCTCCCAGCTACGCACGATATCGAACCAGCCTCCCCTGATCTTGACTTCGGCGGCGTGCATCGCGTCGTTCACCGGCCCATGCGTGATGATCGGCTCCTGCTTCTCGGAGCCGATGTAACGGTGCTCGTGATGCTCAGTCGGATCGTGGGCGTTGTCGAAGGTGCGCACCGTGTGCCACTTCCGGTTGCGTTCGACGAGCAGCATGATCGCGTACTCGACTGGATGAGAGCTTGAGCGCTGGATCACGACGCGCACGTCTGGGGCCAAGCGGTAGCGCCGAATCCGGTCCTTGGGCATGGCCGGACGATGTTAGGCGGCAAGCCAGAGGGATCGAGAGGCGGGTCTATTGCGCCTGCGCGTTGCAGTCAGACTCGGAGGAGGCTTCTTGGCGCCGCTGCTGCCCCGGTCAGATTGTCCTCGGTGGTCGTGTCTCGTCGCTGTGGCTCGCAACGCCCACGACGCGCCGCTGGCGGCCCTATGCTCGCGCAATGGCCTCACCGCTGGATCGTTTCGCGCCGCCCGGGCTCATGTCGCTCGCCGTGTCCGCGAGGTTCAAGTGCCAAGAGCTAGGAACGGCGACCGCCTTCGTCGTCACGTATCGTGGCAGTCATTACCTTGTGACGAACTGGCACGTCGCGGCTGGGCGTAATCCCGACATCGGCGTTGTCGTCTCGCAGAGCGGTGGTGTGCCGGACCGACTCGCCGTCCTTCACCACGTCGCGGGCAAGCCGGGTCACTGGCACTACCGGACCCATGCGCTGTATGACGACGATGACGTCCCGCTCTGGCTAGAGCACCCCGTACACGGCCGATCGGTGGACGTTGTAGCGCTGCCGCTCGGCCCTGTGAAGGACATCCAGTTCTTTCCATACGACCTCCACGATCTAGGGCCGCGCATCGTCTTCGGCCCAAGCGACCCCGTGTCGATTATTGGCTTCCCATTCGCGCTGTCTGGCGGTGGGGGTCTCGGGGTGTGGGTGCAGGGAACGCTCGCGACCGAGCCCTCGATCGACTATGGGGACGTGCCGCTTCTGCTTGTGGACAGCAGGACCAGAGAAGGTCAGTCCGGGTCGCCCGTGGTCCTCTATCGCACCGACGGGTACGTAACCGAAGGGGGCGACATCATCAATAACGGCGTGGCCGCTGCGCGTCTCGTCGGCGTGTACTCCGGGCGGATCAATAAAGAATCCGACCTTGGGCGCGTCTGGAAGATCAGCGCGCTAGTCGAAATCCTGGATGCTCAACACCGAGGGCCGCTGCCGGGCCTCGCACGGTCGTAGCTGGCTGACTGGCAGACTGGCAAATGGCGCTCTCGAAATGGTCCGTGCGCCTCTCGCTCGAAGAAAGGGAAGCGGGGCCGATCAGCTTGGTGATGGTGTACGCCTTGCGATCCGACGTTCACGGCATGACGATCGGTCGTGGGGCGATTGACGAGGCAGACGAGCCTGGAGCATTCACCGTCGAGATCGACGGCACCGACCCCGACGACGCGCGGGTGAGGGCACAACACCTACTCGGTGAGCTTCAGCGGCGTGCGAATATCACGGTCCGTCAGGCACCCGTTATCTGGGTTGCGCGGCTCTCAGACGATCATCCGAGCAGCCTCCGGTTTCTCTCAGAAGCCGAAAGCCTGATCGGCAACGAACACAACGAGATGGCCGTCGTTGCAGCCCAGATCCACCTTGAGGTCCAGGTGCGAGTCCTGGTAGAAGCGGCTGTCGAAGCAGGCTCCGAAGGCGCTCTCGGGGTCGTGCTAGATGAGCGACGCGTGTGGTCGCCCCACGATCGGTTCGTGCAAGCGATCCTGGCGGCTCTCTTTGATGTGGCGGTCAAGGACTATCCGGGGTGGGGTGATTACATGGCGCACGTGTCCCGTCGAGGGGCGGTTGTGCATCGAGGTCAAGCGATCGACGCAGACTCAGCGAGAGCGTCCCTGGAAGCGGTCTCGGGCTTCTGGCTCTGGCTCAACGCGGAAGCCACCGCGAAGGCGTAGCAATTTGGCGGCCTGCCCCGCACTCTGCGTGCTTCGGCGTTTGGGCAGCGGCCCAATCCTGCTGCCCAAACCCCGCCGAATCGTCCCCAATTCCGCCGAATCTACATAACCGCCGACAGCGGCAATCCCCAGCAAACACAGGGAGATCCGGGCTCCCACGCCTATTCGCCGCCTCGCGTGTGAAGCGAGCGCTCTCCCACTGAGCTACGCGCCCTGAAGGCCCAAGTCTATTGGCATTCGCCGCGTAGCCACGCCTCAGGCGAACCCGAGCTGCAGCGCGATCAACCCGGCGATGCACCCCGCGCAGAACACATGCTCGCGGCAGATCGTGCGTGCGAGCGCGCTCTGGCGCTGGACATGGTCGCGGCGCGTCCCGAGCCGTACGGCGTTCGGGACGGTGCGCGCGCCGGCGAGCGCGATCGGCGGGACGGCGAGCGCGAGCGAGGCCCACGGCACCCAGTCGGGATGATGCCCGCCGGTCAGCTCGATGACGATGGCGGCGAGCGTGGCGAGCATGACGAGCGCGATCAGGCGGTTCATCGGCCGCGCGGCGGTGGTCACGCGCGCGTAGTAGCCGGCGATCGACGCGAGCGCCGCCTCGGGCAGCTCACGCTCGCGATGGGCGATCGTCTGCACGTCGAACATCAGGTCGAACCACAGCACCGCCAGCAGGAACCCGGCGCCGGCCGTGACGAACGCGCTCACGAGTCGAGCGTGCTCATCGGTCGAACGCGGTCACGATCCCAGCTGCACGCCCTCGTGGGGCTGCAGCCGGTCGTTGGCTGGCGAGTACGTGGCCGCCAGCGCGTTCACCTCGGCCTGGGTGAGCGCCGCGCCGAACGTCGCGGGTCCGCCGAGCGACTTGTAGCCCGCGAGCAGCCGCTTGCCGATCTGCCCGAGGCTGTAGTGGGCGTCGTAGACGCTCTCGATGTACAGGGCGACGTTCGCGCGCGCGAAGCGTGCGGCGGTTGGGGAGCCGTGCTCGATCGCTTCGAGGGCCGCCTCGATCAGCCGCCAGCCGCGCCCAGCGAGGATGTCGAACCCGCGGTAGGTGCCGCCGATGCCGGAGCCCGGCCCGGTGATCGCCGTCGCTTCGCTTTCGTCGAAGATCATCGGCAGGGGCAGCGTGGCGGCGCGTTGCACCGCCGCGCGGATCGCGGGCTGGGAGACCGCGCTCGCGTCGGCGGGCAGGCCGTTGGCGACGAGCGGCCACGCCGCCTTGGTGGCCGCCACCTCGCTGCGCACCGACTGCTCGGTGCCGGCGAGCGTGCGCGCGACGGCCACGAGATCGGCGCGCTCCAGCGCCAGCGCCTGCGGCTTCTTCGGCTTGCCGGAGCCGCAGCCCGCGACGGCGAGCGCGGCGCCGCTGAGGATCAGCAGCGCCGCGAAGCGGCCGATCGTTCGCGATCGGCCGGTGCCACGCGGTGCGGTCTTGCGCCGGGCCGCCGTGGGTATGCCTAGACGCCCAGCAGGTCGACCACGAATATGAGCGGCGAGTTCGCTGGGATCTTCGACGAGCCGGCCTTGCCGTAGCCGAGCGACGCGGGGATGATCAGCTCGCGCCGTCCGCCCACCTTCATGCCGGGTATGCCTTTGCTGAAGCCGGGGATGAGTCCGCTGAGAGGGAACGTGGACGGTTCTTTGCGTTCAAAGGTGTTTTCGAACTGCTTGCCGGTGGCGTACAGGATGCCAACGTCGTTGACCGTGACGGTGTCGCCGGCCTTGGCTTCAGGGCCCGTGCCCACGATCAGTTCCTTCGTTTCCAGCTTCGTCGGCGCCGGGCCGGAGGGCGGCGTCACCTTCGGTTCTTTGGACAGCGGGCCGCTCGTCGGCGTTGTCGCCGCAAGCGCGCAGGGCGCGGGAGTGCCAGACGGGCACTTCGTGCTCGCCTGGCTCGATTTTTCGCCAGCCTTGATCAGCGCGTTGTCGGAGGTGTTCTCGTTGCCGAGGGTGATCGTGCTCGAGCCGCCAGAGCCGCAGCCGGCGATCACGAGCGCCGCGCCGAGGGCGGCGGCGGCCAGGACGGTGCGGCGAATGGTGGAGGGGGAGGAGTTGAAGTAGGTCACGGCCGGGCAGCCTATCGGAACTCGGCCGCCCTGTGTGCGTTACGATCGGTCGTGGACCGTGCTAGGCGGGGAGGTAGCGGTGCCCTGAATCCGCAATCCGCTCTAGCGGGGCTGAACTCCCCTCCGAGGGGTTCCGACCCCGGTTGCTCCGTTGTCCGGGGCGTCGATGGTTCGGGTCCCGCGCGGTGTCGGCTCGCGAACCAGGTCAGGTCCGGAAGGAAGCAGCCTTAAGCGATCACCGGCAGGCGCAGCGGGAGCTCCCGGACCGGAGTCGCGGGCGGCGATCGGCGCCGGGGGCCGCGAATCTCGACGAGGGGTGCACGGTCCACTACATGCAGCGCTGGAAGATCAACCATGAGCGGTTGGTCGCGGACTCGGTGAACCCGGGCGGCACGCTGACGCGCTCGACGGGGTCGCGGGAGTCGAGCACGTAGTCTTCTTCGACTTCCTTGCTGGCGGGGTCGACGTACACGCCGGAGGCGATGTGGCCGGCTTCGGGGCTGACGATGTTGCGCGGGCTGGTCTTCAGGTACAGCGACAGCAGCGGCACGGGCGCGTGGTTGGATACGCCGACAGGGCCGCAGCGCAGGTTGATCGCGTGGTCGTCGACGAGCGCGACGAGCTCGTCTTCGATCGTGTGCGTGTGCGCGAGTTTGCCCAGTTGACGGTGGGCGGAGTGGTAGTCCGACGGCGCGTACGCGAGCAGCGCCACGATCACGACGGCGCTGCCGGCCATCCACCAGCGCCGCCGCCGATCGCCTCGCGGCAGGCGCATCCAGCCGAACGCGCCGGCGCCGGCGAAGATGCACAGGATCGCGGCGGCGAGGAACGAGTAGCGGGTGTTGATCGGCAGGCCGATCGTCGCGAACGCTGCGAACACGACGACCGCCACGACGCCCGCGATCGCCCCGATCAGCGCGCGGCGGCGCAGCCACAGCAGCGACAGCACGCCCCCGAGCGCGGCGCCGAGGAGCACCGCCGGGCGCAGGATCTCGCCGATTCGCCGGGGGATGTACTCGGGTACGTTGGCGATCCCGGTGACGCGATCGAACAGCGAGGCGGTGTGCCGGGTGTGCCTGAGCGACCACAGCGGGTCGCCCGTGATCGCGAGGTCGCTGAGCACCCAGATGAGCGGCCCCGCGGCGGCGAGCAGCGTCAGGCGCGCGACCTCTCCGCGAGTGCGCGGTTGCCACGCTATCCCGCTGCGCGAGGCTCCGCGCGCCGAGCTCCCGCTGCCGTGCAGGCGCGTGCGCAGGAAGCCCGGCAGCAGGTCCATCAGATACAGCCAGTACAGCCCCGAGAAAGCCCACG
Organism: uncultured Solirubrobacteraceae bacterium; assembly: GCA_963735705.1. Taxonomy (GTDB): domain Bacteria; phylum Actinomycetota; class Thermoleophilia; order Solirubrobacterales; family Solirubrobacteraceae; genus Palsa-744. The sequence continues at coordinate 67,006 of CAVTLZ010000004.1, read as the reverse complement.
CCTCCGGACGCAGCAGCCCGGCGAGCGCGAGCAGCACGAGCACGGGCGCGCCGGCCGGCCCACCGGCGCTGGCTGGAGCGCTCGACCCGGCCGCGGACCCGTCGTCGCCCGCCTGTCGGTGGCGGGACTCGACGAGCAGGGCGCTGAGCACGAGCAGCAGGTACGGCAGGTCGACGTACGCGCGCACGCCGTAGGAGAGCACTTCGTCGCGGGTGAGGAAGATCAGCGCGGCGAGCGCGCCGGCGGCCCACCCGAACCATTCCGCGCCGAGCCGGTAGATCACCCAGCCGCACGCGGACAGCGCGAGGAAGGCGAGCGCGACGGTGACTGTCTCGACGCCATGCGGCCCGAGCGGCGCGAGCACCACCCCGAGCACCTCGACGAGCGGGTGCGGCGTGGGTGCGATCGGCACGTCGTAGGCGGGCGTGCTGCCGCGCGAGAGCTGTCCGCCCCACGCGAGCGCGTACAGCGTGTCGTAGTTGGCGAAGCCGACGCCGGCGATCACGCGCAGCACCACCGCGCCCGCGGCGATCGACAGCGCCGCCCCCACCGATCGCCGCTCGGCCAGCTTGGCGGCGCGCTTGACGGCGGTGCCCATGAGCGCGGACGCTACCCGCTCGGGCGGGCGGTCGAGCCGGCCAGCGCCCGTGGGTAGACTCAGGCGAACGGTGTCCCCAGAGGAGCAGCCACAGGACCAGCAGCGCTCGCTTTACCGCAGGCACCGGCCGCGCACGTTCGCCGAGGTGGTCGGCCAGGAGCCGGTGGTGCGCACGCTGCGCAACGCGGTGGAGCGCGGCAAGGTCCACCACGCGTATCTGTTCGTGGGCTCGCGCGGGACGGGCAAGACCTCGATGGCGAAGATCCTGGCGGCGTGCCTGAACTGCGAGAACGGTCCGACGATCGAGCCGTGCGGCGTGTGCGACTCGTGTGTGTCGATCGCGCGGGCGACGTCGCTGGACGTGATCGAGATGGACGCGGCGTCGAACAACTCGGTCGACGACATCCGCGAGCTGCGCGAGAGCGTGGCGTACGCGCCGGTGAGCGGCAGGCGCAAGGTCTACATCCTGGACGAGGCGCACATGCTCTCGACGGCGGCGTGGAACGCGTTCCTGAAGACGCTCGAGGAGCCGCCGCCGAACACGGTGTTCGTGCTGGCGACGACGGAGGCCAACAAGGTGCCGGCGACGGTCGTCGACCGCTGCCACCGCTTCGACTTCCACCGCCCGACGGTGGAGCAGATCGCGAGCGTCGTGCGTCGTGCGGCGGCCGCGGAGTCGATCGAGATCCCGCCGGAGGCGGTGGCGGCGCTGGCCCGCTCGGCGACGGGCAGCTTTCGCGACGCGCTGGGAACGCTCGAGCAGCTGGTCACCTACAGCGGCTCGGAGATCGCGCTGGCGGACGTGCTGGCGGTGCTCGGCGTGGCGGACGCCCGGCTGCTGGAAAGGACCGTCGACGCGGTCGCTGCGGGCGACGCCAAGAGCGCGCTGCAGGCGCTGGAGGAGTGCGTCGAGCAGGGACGCGACGCGGGCTCGTTCGCGTCGGACCTGGAGGTGCGCGCGCGCGAGCTGCTGGTCGTGCAGATCCTCGGCGAGCTCCCGGAGGAGCTGTCGCTGACCCCGGAGGCGGACGCGGCGCTGAGCGCGCAGGCCGAGCGCGTGGACCATGCGACGGTGGTGCGCCTGCTGGAGCTGCTGGGGGAGGCGATGGAGGGCGTGCGCGCGGGCGCGGATGCGCGCACCCGCCTGGAGCTGGCGCTGGTGAAGGCAGCGAGGCCCGAGGTGGACGGCTCGATGCGGGCGCTGCTCGCGCGGATCGAGCGGCTGGAGCGCGGCGGCGTCGTCTCCGCCGTCGCTGCCCAGCGCGAGGTCCCCGTGAGCGAGCGCAGCGGTCCGGCTGGACAGGTGGGGGAGGGGCCGAGCGCGCCGCCCGCGCGCGCGCTCGCGCCCAACGCGGGTCCTCCGGTCGCCTCGGCAGACGCCGCGGCGGTGGCGGAGGCGCCGCCCGTCGACGAGCGTCCGTTGGCGCCCGACGCCGATCCCGCGCCGGCCTCGCCCCCGCAGGCGCAGGCGCTGGACCTGGAGTCGGTGTGTGCGCTGTGGCCGGCGGTGGTCGACCTGGTGCGCGCCGAGAACGCTCGACTGGGCGCCGCGATCGAGATGTCACGACCGGTGGAGCTGGAGGGCAAGGAGTTGACGCTGGCCTTCAGCTCGTCGTTCCTGAAGAAGCAGGCGGAGAAACCGGCAGACCGAGTGACGATCGCTGAGGCGCTGCAAGCGGTCACGGGCGGGCGCTGGCAGCTTGCGTACGAATTGCGTGAGGAGCAGGCCCCGGCGGATGGGCCAGCTCCGCCGCAACACTCCGAGGAGGAGTGGGTGGCGCGCTTCATGAGCGAGTTCGACGCGGAGGAGATCGCCGTCGAGGAGTCGCCGGAGAACGAGCGCGGCGAGCAGGCCGTGACCAGCAACGAGAGAGGCGCGTGATGCCAAAGCAGCCGCGGATGCCGAACGTCCAGCAGATGATGGCGCAGGTCCAGCAGATGCAGAAGGACATGGAGCTCGCCCAGGAGGAGCTCAAGAGCGAGGTCGTGGAGGCCGCGGCGGGGGGCGGCATGGTGAGCGTGAAGGTGAGCGGCGACCTGGTCGTGCGCGAGGTGCGGATCGATCCCGCGGCGGTGGACCCGGAGGACGTGGAGATCCTCGCGGACATGGTGCTGGCGGCGGTCAACGAGGCGCTGCGGGCGGCGCAGGAGCTGGCGGAGCGAAAGATGGGCGGCGCCACCGCGGGGCTCGACCTGGGCGGCCTCGGCGGTCTGGGCCTGCCGGGCCTGTGAGCACCTCCTACGCGCCGCCCGTCCAGCGGCTCGTGACGGAGCTGTCGAAGCTGCCGGGCGTGGGCAGCCGCACGGCGCAGCGCCTGGCGTTCCACATCCTGCGCGCCTCCGGCGAGGACGCGACGGCGCTGGCGGAGGCGATCGTCGAGGTGAAGGAGCGGATCAGGCTGTGCGAGGTGTGCTTCAACCTGACCGACGAGGCGCGCTGTCGCATCTGCGAGGACCCGCGCCGCGACCACGGGCTGATCTGCGTGGTGGAGGAGCCGAGCGACGTGATCCCGATGGAGCGCACGCACGAGTACCACGGCGTCTACCACGTGCTCGGCGGGGCGCTGTCGCCGATCGACGGCGTCGACCCCGAGGATCTGAAGATCGCGGAGCTGTTCGCGCGCGCGAGCGCGCCGGGCGCCGCCGTGCGCGAGATCGTGCTTGCGACCAACCCGACGACGACGGGCGAGGCCACCGCGCTGCACCTCGCCGAGGAGCTGCGCGCGCGCGCGCCGGAGGTCAGGGTCACGCGGCTGGCGAGCGGCCTGCCGGTGGGCTCGGACCTGGAGTACGCCGACGAGGTGACGCTCGGCAAGGCGCTGTCCGGGCGCCGCGCCGTCTGACCGCGGGGCGCTCCGGGTCGGAAACACTCCGCGCCGGTCGTGGCAAGGGCGAAGGCCGGGTGGGGGGTCGAGCGGCTCGGGGCCAATATCCTGCGTGCGATGCCAGGAGTGATCGTGATGAAGTTCGGCGGCACGTCGGTCGCCGACGCCGAGCGCGTCAAGCGCGCGGCGCGGCGGATCGTGCGCAGGCGCGAAGAAGGCCACCAGGTCGTGGCGGTGCTGTCGGCGCGCGGCAAGACGACCGACGAGCTGATCGCGATGGCGCAGGAGATCTCCGTCACACCGGACCCGCGCGAGATGGACATGCTGCTGTCGACCGGCGAGCGGATCTCGTGCGCGCTGTGCGCGATGGCGATCAACGACCTCGGCCACCGCGCCATCTCGCTGACCGGCTCGCAGGCTGGGATCGTGACGGACGAGTCGCACACGAAGGCGCTGATCCTGGACGTGCGCGCGGAACGCATCCGCGCGGCGCTGGAAGAGGACCACATCGTGCTGGTCGCGGGCTTCCAGGGCGTCTCTGAGAACGCCAGGAACGTGACGACGCTGGGCCGCGGCGGCTCGGACACGAGCGCGGTGGCGGTGGCGGCGGCGCTGAGCGCTGACGTGTGCGAAATCTATACGGACGTCGCGGGCGTGTACTCGGCCGACCCGCGGATCGTCCCGAACGCGCGCAAGCTGGACACGGTGTCGTTCGAGGAGATGCTCGAGATGGCGGCTTCGGGCGCCGGCGTGCTGCAGCTGCGCTCGGTCGAGTACGCGCGCAACCACGGCGTGCGCATCCACTGCCGCTCGTCGTTCGACGAACAGCCCGGTACCTTTGTGGTCGCAGAAGGAGAAACGATGGAGCAGCCGCTGATCACAGCCGTCACGCACTCGACCTCGGAAGCGCGGGTCACGCTCACCGGCGTGCCCGACACGCCGGGCGCGGCCGCGCGCATCTTCGACTCGCTCGCGCGGGCGAACATCAACGTGGACATGATCGTCCAGAACGAGCCGGTGGCGGCCGGCGGGCAGGCGGAGATCTCGTTCACGGCCCCGCGCGAGGACCTGCGCGTCGCGCGCGCGGCGCTGGAGCCGCTGACGGGCGAGGCGTTCGCGCAGATGACGACGCACGAGGACATGGGCAAGGTGTCGATCGTGGGGGCGGGCATGCGCTCGCATCCGGGCGTGGCGGCGAAGGTGTTCGGCGTGCTCGCAGACGAGGGCGTGAACATCGACATGATCTCGACCTCGCCGATCAAGATCTCATGCGTGATCGACCGCGACCGCGTGGAGGACGCCGTGCAGGCCCTGCACAGCGCGTTCGAGCTCTCCGGCGAGGGCACGGTCGCCGTCGAATAGACGACCCGGGCCCCGGTGGGCCCGGCGAGCGGTCCCTGTCGGAGGCATCACGCCGGCGGCGCGCGCGCGAGCGGTGGTCTGTAACAATTCCTACCCATAGCTCCGCTTCTCTGCGGGAGCAAGGATGCTTGACGACATGCCCGCCGCGCGAACCATAAAGAGACCACGCCGCTACGTCGCCCGCCATTGGCTGCTGCTGATGCGTCCGTTCCTGCGCTACAGCTCCTCGCGCGACGCGTACGTGCTGCGCGCGGTCGGCCGCCACGTCGGGCCGGTCCTGCGCGTCAACCGCCGCATGACCAGCCGCGCGCGATCCTTCGAAGGCGCCGAGCGCCGCGGCGGCGCGCGCACCGCGTAGTCGCGCTCAGGCGTCGAGCGAGCGCTGCAGCGCCTCGAGCACGCGCACGACGCGCAGCCCGCTGAGGCCGTCCGAGCGCGGCGTCTCGCCGGTGCGCACGCAGTGCACGAAGTGCTCGCACTCGATGCGCAGCGGCTCGACGTTGGGGATCTGCGGCGAGAACGTGTCGCCGGAGCGGGTTATGTACTCGCCCCACGAGCGCGTGTCCTGGTCGAAGCCCTTGTCGTAGATCGTGAGCTTGCCCTCGATCAGCATGTCGTCGAACGTGGCCATGCGGTCCTTGCCGACGACCGTGATGCGCCGCTCCTTGTGCGGATCGAGCCAGGAGAGATGCAGGTGCGCGAGGATCCCCGACGGGAAGCGCAGGTAGCAGAAGACGACGTCCTGCACGCCCTCGCGCACGTAGCACGCGCCGTGTGCGACGCACTCGCACGGCTCCTCGCCGATCAGGTGCAGCGCCACGGAGACGTCGTGCGCGCCGAGGCTCCAGAGAGCGTTCTCGTCGGCGCGCAGCTTGCCGAGGTTGAGGCGGTTTCCATATATATAAAACAGGCGGCCGAGCTGGTCGGACTCGACGAGCTCCTTCAGCCGCGTGACCGCGGGGTGGTACTCGAGCAGATGGCCGACCATCAGCGTCTTGCCGGCGTTGGCGGCGGCCGCGACCGCGCGTTCGGCGTCGGCGGCGTTGGTGGCGAGCGGCTTCTCCACGAAGCAGTGCTTGCCGGCGTCCGCAACCGCGACCGCGAGCTCGGCGTGCGTGGGCACGGGCGTGGCGAGCACGACCGCGTCGAGCTGCTCGTCGTCGAGCAGGTCCCGCAGCTCGGCGGTCGCGCGGGCGCTCGGGAACGACGGCCGGAGCTTCTCGCGTGCGCGCTCATCGGCGTCGCACAGCCACGCGACCTCGCAGTCGGGGATCGCGGCGAAGTTGCGCGCGAGGTTCGGTCCCCAGTAGCCGAGGCCGACGACACCGACGCGGACCGGCTGCGGCGCCGGCTGTCGCGGTGCGTCGGCGGGCGTCCGTCGCGGCTGCGGCGCCATTGCCTCGGGCGGTCGTTTTCCACCGTTCATTGCGCCAGCCTCGAGATCGCATCCACGCACCGCTCGGCCGCGTGCCCGTCGCCGTACAGCTCGGGCCGATCGGCGGGAGGCTCCCGTTCGAGCGCCGCGAGCGCGGCGACCGGGTCGAGGTCGACGAGCGTGTTCCAGTGGGTCTCGACGGTCTCGATCCACTCGGTGTTCGCACGCAGCGTCACGCAGGGCACCCCGGCAAGGTACGCCTCCTTCTGGACGCCGCCGGAGTCGGTGAGCACCGCGCGGGCGTTGCGCACGAGCGCGCTGAACTCGAAGTAGCCGAGCGGCTGGGTCAGCGTCAGCCCGTCGCTGCGCTCCAGCTCGGCGAGCAGGCCGGCGTCGCGCAGGCGCGCACGCGTGCGGGGATGGACGGGGAATAGCACGGGCGCCGGCAGCGCGAGCACCAGCTCGACGAGCGCGCGCAGGCGCTCGGGGTCGTCGACGTTGCCCGCGCGGTGGGCGGTGAGCAGCAGGTAGGAGCCGGCCTGGAGGCCGTGAGCGGCTGGGATCTCGCGCTCGGCGTCCGCGGTCGGTCGACAGCGCAGGGCGACGTCGACCATCACGTCGCCGACGACCTCGACGTCGCCTGCGACCGACTCCGCCCGCAGGTTCGCCGCCGCGGTGCCCGAGGGGCACAGCAGCAGCTCGCTGAGGTGGTCGGTGAGCACGCGGTTGAGCTCCTCGGGCATCGTGCGGTCGAACGAACGCATGCCGGCCTCGACGTGCACGACGGGGATCCGGGCCTGCGCCGCGGCGAGCGCGCCGGCGAGCGTCGAGTTGGTGTCGCCGTATACGAGCACCGCGTCCGGCTTGACGTCGAGCAGCAGCGGCTCGAGCGCGGCGAGCATCCGCGCCGTCTGCGACGTGTTGGAGCCGCCGGCGATCCCCAGCTCGTGCTCGGGATGCTCCAGGCCGAGCTCCGTGAAGAACACCCGCGAGAGCGAGTCGTCGTGGTGCTGGCCGGTGTGCACGAGGATCTCCTCGTGACGGGCGCGCAGCGGGCCTGAGACGGCGGCGGCCTTGATGAACTGGGGCCGGTTGCCGACGACGGTGAGGATCCGCACGGGGCCAGCCTAGCTACTTCCTGCGGAAAAAGTAGGGGGTTGAGGGAGCTTTTCCGTCCGGTCTGACGGCCAGAATGTCCTGTAAATGAGCGGGTTTCTGGTCGAAAGGGGCGGGTATGTTGAGGTTGTCTGCGGGGCAGGCGGAGTGCTTGTGGGACGAGGCGTTGCCGGTCGAGGTCAGGGAGCTGCCGCGGGATCTGGCGGCGCTGGATTTGCTGCTCTCAGACCCTGGGTTGCTTGGGCCGATCGTGGAGCGTTTTCGCCGGGAGGTGTTGGAGTCGCGTCGGGCGGTGTTGAGCGATGGTCGCCCGACGATCGCGATGGAGACGTTCGTTCGCTTGATGGTGCTCAAGACGCGCTATCGGTGGGGGTATCGGACACTGGTGGCGGAGGTCTCGGACTCGATTCACTTGCGGCGGTTCTGTCGGATCTCGTTGAGCGAGCGGGTGCCGGACGAGTCGACGGTCAGAAAGCTGACCAGGCGACTGGGCTCAGAGACGGTGTCGGAGTTGACGCGTACGTTGATCGCGAGCGCGACGCGCGAGAAGCGTTTTCGTCCTCGTGCCGTGCGGGTCGACTCGACGGTCATCGAGGCGGATGTGAAGTACCCGACCGATGCAGGGTTGGCCGCGCAGGGGGTCAGGGCGCTGGCCAGGGAGGGCCGGGGGCTGGCGGGGCGGATCGGCGAGAGCAAACGACGGGTGCGGGATCGCTCGCGGGCGATCGGTCGTCGGTTGCGGGGGATCACGCGCACGCTCCGGGCTCGTTCGGGGGAAGCGAAGGCCGAGGTGCTCAAGCTCACGGCGCAGACCGGCGAGCTGTTGGAGCGCTCGGTGCGCGAGGCCAGGCGACTGGCGAAGCTCGCGCGGTCCAAGGCGCGTGGCCGGGGCGCGAAGGCGAAGCTCAAAGCGGCCGCCAAGCTCGAGCGGCTCGCGGATCGTTGTGAGAAGGTCGCCTCCCAGATCACGAAGCGTGTGCAGGGCGAGCCGATCAGCGACCGGATCGTGTCGCTCACCGACCCGGATGCCCGCCCGATCCGCAAGGGCAAGCTGGGCAAGCCAACCGAGTTTGGTTATGTGACCCAGCTCGCGGAGGTGACCGAGAACACCAAGCGCGGCGCGCGCGGGCTGATCCTGCCGGCGTCGACGGCGCCGGCGCGGCCCCGCTGCTACGCCGCCGCGGCTGCGACCACTGACGTCGACCAGTCGATCACCGACGTGGGGCGCACGACGTGGCGGCCGAGTCCGAGCTCCTTCGGGTCGAGGCCGAGCGCGAGGCCGACGAGCTGCGGCAGGTGCAGCACGGGCATCTGCAGGTTGCGCCCGACGACCTTCTCGGCGAGCGGCTGCTGCAGGTCGAGGTTCAGGTGGCACAGCGGGCAGGGCGTGACCAGGCAGTCGGCCTCCGCGTCCACCGCGTCGCCGAGGTGGCGGCCGGCCTGCTTGAGCGAGGCCTCCTTGTTCATGGTGATGATCGGGAAGCCGCAGCACTTGCGCATGCCCGCGTACTCGATCACGGTCCCGCCGAGCGCGTCGATCACCTGCTCCATGTAGCGGTCGCGGGGGTGCTCTGCGTCGATGCCCAGGCGCTCGCGCGGGCGCACGATGTAACAGCCGTAGAAGGGGCCGACCTTGAGGTTCGTGAGCGGCCGCTTGACGCGTGCCTTGAGCGTGTCCAGGCCGATCTCCTCGACGAGCAGCCACAGGAAGTTCTTGTTGGTGAGGGGGTGGGTGGGATCCTTTTTATACGTCAGCCCCTCGTTCGCGAGCGTGGTGTTGACGTGCGCGCGGTACTCGGCGTTCGCGTCCAGGCGTTCCTGGCACTCGCTCTGCGCGCCCTGGCAGGTCGAGCAGATGTTCATCATCAGCTCCGCGCCGTCGACCTGCTGGGCGAGCGCGAACGTGCGCGCGTTGAGCGTGTCCGCGAGCTCCTGGTTGTGCTCGGCGATCACGCCCGCGCCGGTGCAGCAGGCGCGGTCGAGCTCGACCAGCTCGATGTCAAGCAGCGGCGCGACCTTGGCCATCGAGCCGTGCAGCTCGGGCGTGAAGCCGCGGCTGACGCAGCCGGGCCAGTAGGCGACCTTCATTGCTCGTCGCTCCCTTCGGTGCTCGTCGAGGCGTCGGCGGCCTCATCGCTGGGGCCGGCCGCGACGGCGGCGGCGACCGGCGTCGGCTCTTCGTCCTCGCCGGCGATGTACAGGTTCAGCTCGTAGCGTTCGGGGCGGCTCTCGATCTTGTCGTAGATCGCCTGCACGGCCTTGAGGTCGGCGCTGGGGATCTTGTGGCCGAAGATCGCGATCTTGGGATTGAGCTTGCCGCGCAGCACGCCCCTGAGGATCACCGGCAGCGAGCTCAGCAGCTCCTTGCCCGCGGCCGGCGTGAACTTCGCGAACCACGAGTTGCCGCCGTAGGAGCGGGGGATCAGCTCGGCCTCGTGCAGCAGCCCGTAGTTGCGGATCAGGCCCACGATCGCCGCCTCGTGGCGCTCGCCGTTGTTGACGTCGACGATGTGCTGGTCGTTCGTGGCGATCCGCCGCAGGCGCATGATCTGGCCCATCGGGTTGACGTCCTTGGGGCATGCCTGCACGCACTTGAAGCAGTGGGTGCAGTCGAAGATGCCCTGCGGGTCCTGCGCGAGGTCGTTCAGCCGCTCGAACTGCTCGTCGTCGCGCGGGTCGCCGACGAAGCGGTAGGCCTTGGCGAGCGCCGCCGGCCCGATGAAGCCCGGGTCGACCTCCATCGCCAGGCAGTCGGACACGCACGCGCCGCACTGGATGCAGGCCATCGTCTGGGTGACGTCGACCATCGCCTCTTTCGAGACCAGGTACTCGCGCTCGGGCACCGGCTGCTTGGCCAGCAGCCACGGCGTGACGCGCTGGATCTTCTTCCAGTGCACCGCGTCCATGTCGACGATCAGGTCCTTGATCACGGACATGTTGCCCATCGGCTCGACCTCGATGACGCCGTTCTCCGCGCCCGCCTTGGCGGCGTCCAGGTGCGTGTGGCATGCGAGCGACGGTTCGCCGTTGACGCGCACGCCGCACGAGCCGCAGATCGCCTGCCGGCAGGAGCAGCGGATGCCGATCGAGCCGTCGAAGCGGTCGCGCGCCTGCAGGATCGCCTCCAGCACCGAGCGGTGCGGCTCGAGCTCGACCGTGTGCTCGTCCCAGTAGGGCGCCTCGCCCGACTCGGGGTCGTAGCGGCGCAGCCTCAGGGTGAACTGCTCCGGCGGGCGGTCGTGCGCTTCGGCCATCAGTATTTCCTCTCCTCGGGCTGCCACTGGGTGATCGTGACGGGCGAGTAGCTGACCTCCGGGGCGCCGTCGGCGCCGCGGGTGATGTCGATGTGCTTCAGCCACTCCGCGTCGTTGCGCTCGGGGTAGTCGGTGCGGAACTGCGCGCCGCGCGACTCCTTGCGCTCGAGCGCCCCCACGACGGTCGCCTCGGCGCAGTCGACCATGTAGCCGAGCTCGATCGCGCCGAGCACGTCCTGGTTGAAGACCGTGCCGCGGTCATCGATCCAGGCCCTGTCGGCCTCCTCGCGCAGGCGTCCGATCGTCTCCAGGGCGCTCTGCAGCCCCTCCTCGTCGCGGAACACCGCCGCGTGGCGGTTCATCAGCTCGCCGAGCTCGTTCTTGATCTCCGACACGCGCCTGCCGTCGCGCGGGCGCCCGACGATCGCGTCGATGCGCGCGGCGTCCTCGCGCAGCGCGGCGTTCGCGTCGACGCTGGGCATGCCCATGCTGGCGGCGCGCGCGGCGGCGTGTTCGCCCGAGCGCCGGCCGAAGATCAGCGTGTCCAGCAGCGAGTTGGCGCCGAGGCGGTTGCCGCCGTGGACGGACACGCACGCGACCTCGCCGGCCGCGTACAGGCCCTCGATCGGCGTGCGCCCGTCGACGTCGGTCTTGACGCCGCCCATGATGTAGTGCTGGCCGGGGCGGATCATGATCGGTTCGCGCGTGATGTCCACGCCGGCGAAGTCGCGGCCGAGGTTGACGATCTCGCGCAGCGCCTCCAGCGTGCGCTTGCGCGGCACGACCGTGACGTCGAGGAAGATGCCGGCTTTGTTCGGGCCGACGCCGCGGCCCTCGTTGATCTCGATCTGCTCGGCGCGGGAGACGACGTCGCGCGAGGCGAGCTCCATCTTGTTGGGCGCCGATTTCTCCATGAAGCGTTCGCCGTTGGCGTTGAGCAGGTGCGCGCCCTCGCCGCGGGCGCCCTCCGTGATCAGGATGCCGGTCTCCACGAGGCACGTCGGGTGGTACTGGACCATCTCCATGTCCATCAGCGGCGCGCCCGCGCGGTAGGCCATCGCGATGCCGTCGCCGGTCACGATCAGCCCGTTGGTCGTCGGCTTGTACGCCTGCCCGGCGCCGCCGCACGCGAGGATCACGTTCTTGGCGGTGAACGCCTCCATGCGCCCGCTGCGCACGTCGCGCGCGATCGCCCCGCCGCAGCGCCCGCTCTCGTCGCGCAGCAGCGAGGTCGTGAACCACTCCTCATAGCGCGCGACCGTCTCGTGGTGCTTCATCAGCTGCTCGTAGAGCACGTGCAGCATCGCCTGGCCGGTGATGTCGGCGACGTACGCGGTGCGCTTCATCGACGCGCCGCCGAACGCGCGCAGGTCCATCTCGCCCTTGTCGTTGCGGTGGAAGGTGACGCCGATGTGCTCCAGGTGCATGACTTCGCCGGGGGCCTCCGAGCACATGACTTCGATCGCGTCCTGGTCGCCGAGGAAGTCCGAGCCCTTGACGGTGTCGTAGGCGTGCGAGCGCCAGTCGTCGTCGACGCTGATCGCCGCGTTGATGCCGCCGGCAGCGGCGACGGAGTGCGAGCGCACGGGGTGGACCTTGCTCATGATCGCCACGCTCGCCCCGGCCTCGGCCGCCGCTAGCGCCGCGCGCTGGCCCGCGAGGCCGGCGCCGATGATCAACACGTCATGTTCTGGCATCGGGCGGGACTCTATAACTACGCTCAGGTCGCCGGCCGCGCGGGCTGTGCGGGGCGCAGCGCGTTGCGGACCTGCGCGAGCGTGACCACTCCGCGCAGGACGCCGTCGCTGTCGACCGCCACCATCGCCCCCAGCCGGCCGAGCCCCTCCGAGCCGAGCAGCGATTCCAGCGGCGCCTCTTCGCCGATCCGCACGGGCATGTCCTCCTCGAGCACATCCACGACGGTGAGCGCCGGGCGCCCCGCGGAGATCTCGCTGTCGACGCGCTGCTGGCGCACGACGCCGAGGAAGTGGCGGGCGGGGTCGACGACGGCGAACCACGGCCAGCGGTAGCGCAGGAAGAACTGCTCCTGGGCGTCCAGCAGCGTCGCGTCGGCGGGGATCGTGACGGGCTCGCGGTCCATGATGTCGGCGACGGTGATGTTCTTGATGCGCCGTCCGAGCGCGCCCTGCACCACAGCCGCGCCGGCGGCCTGGTAGAGGAAGAACGCGAGCACCATCGTGAGCAGCCCGAGCACGTCGCCGTTGCTGGCGAACACCCACAGCCCGAACAGCCCGACGAGCAGCGCGAACGCCTGCCCGGAGCGACCGGTCGCCTGCGTCGCGCGGTTGCGATCGCCGGTGCGCCACCAGATCAGCGCGCGCGCGATCCGCCCGCCGTCGAGCGGGAACGCGGGAATCACGTTGAACACGAACAGCGCGGCGTTGATGAAGCCGAGCCAGCCGAGCAGCGCGAGCGCCGGCGAGGTCTTTTCGCCAGCGCGCGTGAGCGCCACGTCGGACACGGTGCCGCTGCTGGCGAGCAGCGCGATCGCACCCAGGCAGAGGGCGAACAGCGCGAGCGTGACCGCCGGTCCGGCGGCCGCGATCTTCAGCTCCTCGCGCGCGCTCGCCGGCTCGCGGCGCATCTGCGAGAGCCCGCCGAGGAACCACAGGTCGATGCCGACGATCGGGATGCCCTGGCGCCGCGCGACGAGCGCGTGCCCGAGCTCATGCAGGATCAGCGACGCGAAGTAGCCCAGCGCGCCGGCCACCGCGATCAGGTACACGGTCGTCTGCGACCCGTTCATCACTTCCGGGAAATATTCGTGGGAGAGCCAGTAGATCAGCAGGAACAGGAACACGAACCAGCTGGCGCTCACGCCGATGCGGATGCCGAAGATGCGTGCGAGCTGCATGTTCTTGCGCACTGGCATGTCTCAATGGTAGGCCCACGAAGGGTTGCGCCCGGCGGTCGGCCCTGGCCGGACTCGGCCGGTGAGGGCCACGGCTTGTTGGGGTCGGATCCTCAGGCCTGCGGCTGCGAGCGCTCGATGATGCCCTGGAAGTCCGTACCGGCGGGCAGCGTGCCGTACTCGAGCCCGGCATCACCGGACAGGCGCGCCGCGCAGAACGCGTCGGCGACCGCCGGCGGGGCGTTGCGCACGAGCAGCGAGCCCTGCAGGCACAGCGCCATGCCTTCGACCACGCGCCGCGCGCGCTGCTCGAGCGTGGTCGGGTCGGTGAACTGCGCCTTGAGCTTCGCGACGCCCGCGTCCAGGCGCGCGTCGGCGCCCTGCGCCTGCTCGACCTCGTCGAAGAACACCTCCAGCGAGCGCGGCGAGCGCGTCAGCGCGCGCAGCACGTCGAGGCTCATGACGTTGCCCGAGCCCTCCCAGATCGACGCGAGCGGCGCCTCGCGGTACAGGCGCGGCATCCCCGACTCCTCCACGTAGCCGGCTCCGCCTAGGCACTCCAGCGACTCGAACGCGTGGTTTGGCGCGCGCTTGCACGTCCAGAACTTGCCGACGGCGGTGGCCAGGCGCTTGAACAGCTGCGCATCGCTCCCATCCTCGCCGGCGTCTGCGTCCGCGCGCGCCTCGTCGTACGCGCGCGCCAGGCGCATCGCCAGCGCGGTCGTCGCCTCGGACTCCAGGCACAGGTCGGCGAGCACGTTGCGCATCAGCGGCTGGTCGATCAGCGTCTTGCCGAACGCGCTGCGGTGCGCCGTGTGGTGCAGGGCGTTGACGACGCCCACGCGCATCCCCGCCGCGGAGCCGATCACGCAGTCAAGCCGCGTGTGGCCGACCATCTCGATGATCGTCGGCACGCCGCGCCCGGGCTCGCCGAGCATCCGCGCCCACGCGCCGTGCAGCTCGATCTCAGACGACGCGTTGGAGTGGTTGCCGAGCTTGTCCTTCAGGCGCTGGATGTGAAACGCGTTGCGGCTGCCGTCGGGCAGGATCCGCGGCAGCAGGAAGCACGACAGGCCGTCGTCGGTCTGCGCGAGCACGAGGAACATGTCGGACATCGGCGCCGAGCAGAACCACTTGTGCCCGACGATCGTGTACTCCGCCCCCGCGCCGCCGCCGTTGAGCGGCGTGGCGAACGTCGTGTTGGCGCGCACGTCAGAGCCGCCCTGCTTCTCGGTCATCGCCATGCCGGTGATCGCCGAGCCCTTCTCCGCGGCGGGGATCAGCCGCGGGTCATACGTGGTGGCGGTGACCAGCGGCTCCCACTCGGCCGCCAGCTCCGGCTGGGCGCGCAGCGCGGGCACGACCGCGAAGGTCATCGTGATCGGGCACGCGAAGCCCGCCTCGGCCTGCATCGCGGTCATGTACAGGGCCGCCCGCGCGGTGTGCGCGAACGGCTCCTCGCTCGTCCACGGCAGCGAGTGCAGCTCGTTCTCGACGCCCATCCGCATCAGCTGGTGCCACGCGGGGTGGAACTCGACCTCGTCGATGCGGTGCCCGTAGCGATCGAACGTCCGCAGCACCGGCTTGTTCTCGTTCGCCAGGCGGCCCCACTCCTGCTGCGGCCCGCCGGCCGCGCCGACGAAGCGCCCGAGCTCAGAGGCGCGCTCGCTGACCCAGCCGGCGCCCTCGCGCTGGACGGCCTCGACCAGCGGCAGGTTGCCGGAGAACACGTTCACGTCCTGCAGCGGCGGCACCTGGTTGAACACCGTGTGCGTCTGCCACGGCGCGTCCCCGGTCGAAGCTCCCGACATAGTGCTGGCCATCACATGACAGTCAAGCAGAGAGTAGGCTGCGGCGCCATGCTGGAGCCACGATCAGCCGCCGATCGGCGCCTGCTTGTGCGGCGGGCATCGCTTGCCAGCGGCGCTGTCGCGCTCGTCCTGCTGTCGCTGTCGATCGCAGCGGCGAGCTCACCGGCGCGGCCGGCTGTCTCCCATGCGGCGGAAGCGGTCGCCGGCCCGGCACCCGAACCGCCGCGACTCGCGTACGTCACCGAGACGGCGGCATCCACGTCGAAGGTGTGGCTCGCGTCGGCGAGCGGCAGAGAAGCGAAACTGCTCGGGCCGGGGCAGCAGCCGCTGCTCGCGCCAGACGGGCAGCTCGTCGCCGTGTCGCTGTTCGGCGTGAGCCCAGGCGTCGAGGAACACGGGCCGGCGCTGGGTCTCTACTCGGCCTCGGGCGCCCCGGTCGTCGACTATCTGAACCTCGAAACGAGCACCGCCTCGCCGCTGGCGTGGTCGCAGGACTCGCGCTACCTCGCGGTGCAGCTGCAGTCGACCCAGATCGTCGACGGGAAGGTCGCGTCGAGCCTCGACGTGATCGACACGCAGACTCAGACCGTCACGCAGATCGCCAAGGGCACGATCTACGGCGCGAGCTTCGCGCACGACGGCAGCGACAAGCTGGTGTACGGGCTGTCGCACTCGCAGTCGTTCACCGGCGCGGCGAACCTGTACACGAGCGAACCCAACGGCGCCGGGCTGCAACGCCTGACCAGCGACGGGCGCAGCCTCGACCCCGTGTGGGGGCCGCGCTACATCGCGTATGACCGCGAGCGCACGCGCAAGCTGTCGCCGGAATACCAGATCTGGCTGGCGTCCCCAAGCGGCGGCGCACCCGTGCGCAGGGTCACGCACATTCCCGTGAACTCGCTCGCACAGGGCCTCGTCCCGCTCGCGTTCTCGGCCGACGGCAACAGGCTGCTGGCCGAGTTCGAGGGCCAGGACCAGAGCGACGCGTACGCCGTCAACGTCATCGGCGGCCGCGCGCGGGCGGTGATCGTCCACGGTCGATCGGTCCTCGGCGTGGGCATCTCGAACGATGGCAGCACGCTGCTGATCGACGAAAACGCGCTGTTCGAGCCGCCGTCCAAGGCGCGCATCGCGACGATACCGTTCGCCGGCGGGCGCTCGCAGGTGATCGTCGCGCACGGCTCGCAGGCCAGCTGGAACCGCTGACTCGCACGTCGTGGCCTGCGCGTGAGACGCAAGCTGTCGTGACCGGCGCCGGCAGGGCTGTAGAGGGGCCAGCGAACGTGTCTCCCGAAAATCGTCGATAGCATCGGCCACCCGCCCCGGCAGCGCCCAGCGCTCCCCGCCCCCAACGCAGAAACCCCAAGGAACCGCACATGGCCAAGATCAAGGTGAAGAACCCGGTAGTCGAGCTCGACGGCGACGAGATGACGCGGATCATCTGGTCGTTCATCAAGGAGCAGTTGATCGTTCCGTACCTGGACGTGCAGCTGGAGTACTACGACCTCGGCATCGAGCATCGCGACGCGACCGGCGATCGCGTCACGGTGGAGGCGGCGGAGGCGATCAAGCGTCACGGCGTGGGGGTCAAGTGCGCGACGATCACGCCCGACGAGGCGCGCGTGCAGGAGTTCGGGCTGAAGGACATGTACCGCTCGCCCAACGGCACCATCCGCAACATCCTCGGCGGCGTCATCTTCCGCGAGCCGATCGTCATCGCCAACGTGCCGCGGCTGGTGCCCGGCTGGACCAAGCCGATCGTGATCGGACGCCACGCCTTCGGCGACCAGTACCGCGCCACCGACATGGTCGTCCCCGGCGAGGGCAGGCTGACGCTGTCGTTCACCCCCGCCGACGGCAGCCAGCCGATCGAGCTGGACGTGTACGACTTCCCCGGCGCGGGCGTGGCGATGGCGATGTACAACCTCGACGACTCCATCCGCGACTTCGCGCGCGCGTCGCTGCGCTACGGCCTGGAGCGCGGCTACCCCGTGTACATGTCCACCAAGAACACGATCCTCAAACGCTACGACGGGCGCTTCAAAGACATCTTCGAAGAGGTGTACGAGGGCGAGTTCAGGAGCGACTTCGAGGCCGCCGGCATCACCTACGAGCACCGCCTGATCGACGACATGGTCGCCTCCGCGATGAAGTGGGAAGGCGGCTACGTGTGGGCGTGCAAGAACTACGACGGCGACGTGCAGTCAGACACCGTCGCCCAGGGCTTCGGCTCGCTCGGGCTGATGACCAGCGTGCTGATGACCGCCGACGGCAAGACCGTCGAGGCGGAGGCCGCGCACGGCACCGTCACGCGCCACTACCGCCTGCACCAGCAGGGCAAGCCCACGTCCACCAACCCGATCGCCTCGATCTTCGCGTGGACGCGCGGCCTGGCCGCGCGCGGGCGCATGGACGACACGCCCGAGGTCACCCACTTCGCCGAGACGCTCGAGCGCGTGTGCATCCAAACGGTTGAAAGCGGCAAGATGACCAAGGACCTCGCACTGCTCATCGGCCCCGACGAGCCTTGGCAGACCACCGAGCAGTTCCTAGCTTCGATCGACGAGAACCTGAAAAAGGAGATGAGCTTGTGAGCAATCCAGTACGAGTAACCGTCACCGGCGCAGCCGGGCAGATCGGCTACAGCATCGTCTTTCGCATCGCCAGCGGCCAGCTGCTCGGGCCCGACCAGCCGGTCGACCTGCGCCTGCTGGAGATTCCGCAGGCGATGGGAGCGCTCGACGGCGTCGCCATGGAGCTCGTCGACTGCGCCTTCCCGCTGCTCGCCGGCCTCGACCTGCACGACGACCCCGCCGGGGCGTTCGACGGCGTCGACATCGCGCTGCTCGTAGGCTCGCGTCCGCGCACCAAGGGGATGGAGCGCGCCGAACTGCTCAGCGAGAACGGCAAGATCTTCACCGTCCAAGGCAAGGCGCTCAATGACCACGCGGCCGATGGCGTCAAAGTGCTCGTCGTCGGCAACCCCGCCAACACCAACTGCCTGATCGCCATGAACAACGCGCCCGACATCCCGCGCGAGCGCTTCACCGCGATGCTGCGTCTCGACCACAACCGCGCGATCGCCCAGCTCGCGAACAAGCTCGGGGTCCCCGTCACCGACGTGACGCAGATGGGCGTGTGGGGCAACCACTCGCCCACCATGTACCCCGACCTGTTCCACGCCCACGTCGCCGGCAAGATCGCCGCCGGCGTCGTCGACGACCAGCAATGGATCGAAAACGAGTTCCTGCCAAATGTCGGAAAACGCGGCGCCGCCATCATCGAGGCGCGCGGCGCCTCCTCAGCCGCCTCAGCCGCCAGCGCCGCGATCGACCACGTGCACGACTGGGTCACCGGCACCAACGGAGGCTGGGTGTCCATGGGCGTGCCCTCCGACGGCTCCTACGGGATCGACGAGGGCATCATCTGCGGCTTCCCGTGCACCTGCGAGAACGGCCAGTACGAGATCGTCCAGGGTCTCGACCTCGACGCCTTCTCCCGCGAGAAGATCGACGCCTCCGTGCTGGAGCTCGTAGGCGAGCGCGACACCGTCGCCAGCCAGGGCCTGATCTAGGCCCCTGCCGCCGCAAACCTTCCAAAAATAAAGGGGCGTGGCCATTTCGACCACGCCCCTTTATGTCAACTTATCGAAATGCCGGAGACGAGAAGGAGTCCGGCAAAGGCCGATCCGCGCCCCGGTTCCGGGAGGTAAGGGCGACGGATCGGAGTCCCTGAGAAGGACGCAGGATGCGTGGTGTGCTCTGCACACGAGCATCCGAGGACGCCGCCAGGGGCTCCGAGACTAGCCCTTGGGGTACCAGCCTCGGCCTTTCTTCTCTACCTTGTTTTCCTGCTCCAGGCCCGGGAGCACTCGGTACAGGTAGTTCTGCTTGATGCCCATCTTGGCGGCCAGCTCGGGGATGGTGATGCCCGGCTGCCCCTGCACGAACGAGCGCGCCTCGGCCGCGCGGGTGCCGCTGCCTTTGCGCCGTCCGGCCCGCCTTTTCGCGGGACGACCGGGTTTCGCGGCTGCTTTGGGCGCCGCTTTCGGCGCTGTCGCCGCGGCGGCTGCTTTTGCTTTTACGGCTGCTTTTTTGCGGCCCGAGCCGCGCGGGCGGCCGGGGCCACGGCGGCCGGTAACGACCGCGGTGGCGGCCGAGCCGGCGTCGGAGGCAGCCGATCCGATCAAACCCGCCAGGGCCGCCGCTGCGGCCTCCAGGCGGTTGAACTCGTCAACCAGGGGCTTGAGCTCCTTCAGCCGGCCCGTGATCTCCTGGCGCTTCTCGTCAAGGAAGTCGGTCACGATTTGAATCCTCTTCACTAGTGTCGATGCGGTTTGTACTCACATCACTTGTCGCTTCACCTTACACTAGTTCCGTTCGGTCACCCGCCCCAGGCGTGCACGGAGACGTTCAAGTGTGCGCATCGCCTCCCGCTCGGGCATGCCGCCGACGAGCGCGCGGCTGACGAGCGCACCGACCGGACCGAGCGGTGGGCGGAACTCGTTGCGATAGTCAAAGCGAGTCCCACCGTCCTCCGCGCTGAGGATGTACTCGCTGTGTGCATGCGAGCGCGCCGGGCCGCGGCCCTCCCATACCGCGCGCTCGCCCGGGCGACACTCGACCAGTGTCCAGTGAACCTCCAGGCTGACGCCGCGCATGTGGATCTGCTGGTCCATCGTGTAGCCGACGCGCGGCGGGCCGTCGTCGGCGTGCACGAGCTTGCGGTGAATGGTGACCCACTCACCCAGGCAGTGGGGGTCCATGACGAGCTTCCACACCTCGGAGGGTGGCGCGGCGAGGAGGATCGAGGCCGTGACGAGGCTCATCGCGCGGCCAGGGGCTCGGACTGCAACCACTCGCACAGCGCGTGTTCGACAGCCGCTCCGAATGAGTGCAGCCGCACGCCAAGCAGCTCGGCGGCGTGGTCGTCAGCGGGCAGCAGGTCGCCCTGCAGCCCCTCCATCAGCGCCACCACCAGCTCGGGGTCCTCGCCGGCGATCGCCGCCGCGACGCGTGCTGTGACGCCTGTCAGATTTACCCCGAGCGTGAGCTCCGGGCGATTGACGAGCATCAGCTCGGCGATGCGCCTCAGCATGTCGCCGTAGGTGAGCACGTCAGGGCCGCCGATGTCGAGCGAGTTACGCGGCAGCTGTGCGGTGGCGCATGCGACGAGCATCTCGATCACGTCGCGCGCGTCGATCGGCTGCGTGCGCAGCCCGTGCCAGGCCGGCAGTGTGAGTATCGGCATGCGCTCCACGAGATGCACGAGCAGGCGGAAGGAGCGCGAGCGCGCGCCGATCAGTATCGACGCGCGCAGCGCCACCGAATCGGGGATCGCCTCGAGCAGCACGCGCTCCACGCGCTCGCGGCTTGCGAGGTGGCGCGAGACGTGCGCGTCGGTATCGACGCCCGCGTTCGCGCGCGCTGGCGTCGTGTGCATGCCGTCGTGCGGCGTGAGGCCGCCCAGGTACACGATCCGGCGAACGCCCGCGCGGGTGGCTGCCGCGGCGAAGTTCTCGGCGGCGAGCAGCTCGCGCTCGGGAAATGAGGAGTCAGCGTCCTGCGAGCGCTCCATCGAGTGGATCAGGTAGTAGGCGACCTCGATGTCCGCCAGCGCCGCCGCCAGCCCCTGCGCGCTCAGCACGTCTGCACGCACCACCTCGACTTCATCTCCATGGGAGCCCCGGCCCGTGCGTGCGAGGGCTACGCGCACGCGCTCACGATCGCGTCCGAGCGCGCGAACCTCGTGCCCGTCCGCGCACAGCCGGGGAACGAGCAGCGAGCCGACGAACCCGCTTGCGCCGGTGACGAGGATGCGCATCTGGCTCAGATCATGACGCGGCGGGGGCCGCCGGCGCGCGCAACTCTCGGAAAGTGCGGCGTGATCGGCGCGATTGTCACAGGAAAGTGACTGCCTGCAGGCTATTTCCGCGTAACAGGATTTCCCTGCGATTTGCGGGGTGGGCCTGTGCCGTCCCTTGAGCGTCCCGTCGATTGGTGCTTTGATCGCGACCGTCCCATTCAATCCGATCCGCGTCCGGGGGTAGGTGCTGGTGCAGGCAACGCAGGCGAAGCGAGCGTCCAAACGGGCGACCAAAAAAGTGAGCTGTGAGGAGTGCTACTTCCGGGTCAATCTCCTGTGTGCGCTCGAGCTGGCCGAGCCGTGTGCGACCTTCCGGCCCAACGACGCCCAGCTGAAACCGCCGCAGCAGCTGCGCTTCGTGTTCCGCCAGGAGCGCCGCACGCGCGCCGCGTGGTCGTTCCCGTCCGCTCAGGAGCAGGCCGCCCTGCACGCCTAGAGAGGCATCGCGGCACGCGTAGAGGGGTATATTGAGTCGCAGACCTGCAAGCTTTCGGCAGAGGCGGTGGCGACAATGGCAGCGAAAGACAGATTCGGCAAGGCCGGCGAGGGTGCGCTCGTGGCACAGGGAAGCCGATACATCCAGCGGCTGATCGATGACGAGGAGCTTCGCTCAAGCCTGCTCTCGGCTTATGCAGCGGGGCGCAGCGCCGTCGGGCGCATGAGCAACGGCAAGCCAGCCACCGAGGCGCTGTTCGAGGACCGCAAGCTCCAGCAAGAGCTGACGGACGTCGCGAAGGCGCTGCGCCAGGCGACCAGCTCGCTGCGCGAGCCGCTCGAGCCCGTCAAGCCGGCCAAGCGTCGCGGTGGGCTGGGACGTCCGCTGCTGCTGATCGCGGTCGGGTCTGTGCTCGCGATCGCGCTCAGCGAGGGCCTGCGCGCGAAAGTGCTCGACCTCCTGTTTGGGGCCGAGGAGGAGTTCGACTACAGCCCAACGACCGCTCCGGAGACGCCCGCGCCGGCGGGTGTCGCGGGCAGCTGAGCCGCGCGCGAACGAGGATGAGATGAGCGCGATGGATGCTGCTGTCATAGAGACGGGCGCCGCTGTCGAGGAGCAGGACACGCGGGCGCGTTCGACCGAGGGACGCGCCCGCTCGCTTTCGGGCGAAAAGGCGCAGCGGATCATCGACGCGATGCGCCAGAGCGTCGCCCAGCGGGGAACCGCCGCGTCCACCTTCGACCATGTCTCGCGTGCGGCCGGCGTCTCGCGGGGGCTGTTGCACTACTACTTCGGCACCAAGGAGCAGCTGCTCGCCGAGGCCGTCAGACGTGACTGCGATCTGCGTCTGGAGCGGCTCGAGCAGCAGCTCTCGACCGCCAAAACGGCGGACGACTTCATCGACCTGATGGCCCAGAGCCTGCGCGAGACCGTCAGCGAGGATCCTGACTTCGTCACGCTCGTGTTCGAGCTGTTCACGCTGTCGCGGCGCAATGCCGACATCGCCGTCGAGTACGCCGGGCTCATGCGCAACACGCGCGAGCACGTCGCGGACATGCTCGCCGCCGCCCAGCGCGAAGGCGTGCTGCGCCTGCACGCCGAGCCCGACGCCGTCGCCGAGGTTCTGTTCTCGATCGGAGACGGCTTCGCGCTGCGGATGCTGACCGAGCCGCACCGGGACTTCACCGCGACGATCAGCGCGGGCATCGCGTGCGTGCGCGCGTTGCTCACCGATTAACATCCGCCGCCTTCTGCTCCCCCTGCCCGTCGTGCGCACGACCGCCCGATTGACGCTCCTATAATCGTCAACCCGATGCCGATCTACGAGTACAGACGACCGGACGGCACCACGTTCGAGATCCAGCAGTCCTTCAGCGACGACGCGCTCGTCGTCGATCCCGACACGGGCGTGCCCGTCGAGCGCGTGCTGCATGCGCCCGCCGTTCACTTCAAGGGCAAGGGCTTCTACAACACCGACTACGGCACGCGCAACCGTCAGCGCGAGACCGCCGCCGCGGCTGAGAAGTCCTCCTCGGAGAAGTCTTCCTCGGAGAAGTCCTCCTCGGAGAAGTCCTCGGCTGGCAAGTCCTCGTCCGAGGGCTCTTCCGCTTCCACCTCATCGTCTTCGGACGGCAAGGGCGAGAAGGGCGCGGCCAAGTCGGGCGACTCCAAGCCGGTCGTCGCCAAGAGCTGAGCCCCGGCTTCTCAGCCGCTCATGAACCGGGCGACGTCGGCCCGGCGCGCTTCTTCTGAGATAGTCAGGCCTTCTTCGCCGCCTGGCAGCGTCGCATGGCCGGTGGGCAGCAGCACGCGTGTCGGCGGCGTGCCCGTGGCGGCGAGCGCGGCGAACATGCCCAGCAGTTCCGTGCCGCTCATGTCGGAGATGATCGCCGGCGGGGCGTGCCAGGCGATCCACGGCAGCCGGAAGAAGCTCGACGGGGAGAGCAGCTGCTTCTTCATGTCCGTGAACAGCGCCTGCTGGTGTTCCTCGCGCTGGATGTCCGTCTCGTTGGGCGCGCAAAGGTTCTCGCGTGTGCGCGACAGCGCCAGCGCTTCCCTGCCGTCGAGGTGGTGCGTGCCGGCGCTCAGGCGCAGGGTGAAGCCGCCATTCGCCGTGCCGCCGTCGAGGTTGGCGATGACGCAGCCGCCCGTATATGTGACGCCGCCCATCGCGTCGATCAGCTGGGGGAAGTTTTCGAAGTTGACTTCCACCACGTGGTTGATGGGTATGTCGAGCCAGTGCTCGATCACCGACACCGACAGCGCCGGCCCGCCGAACTCGTGTGCGGCGTTGATCTTCTGCAGGCCGTGCCCGGGGATTTCGATGACGGTGTCGCGCGGGATCGACAGGCGCGCCGCGTGCCCGCTGCCGGTGCGGATCAGCATGATCGTGTCCGAGCGGCCGAAGCCGGTCGTTTCGGCCCCCGGTTCCTTGCTGTTCTTCTGGCGTCGATCGGAGCCGAGCACGAGGATGTTGTTGACCGACGTCAGCGGATAGCCGGCCGGGTCGAGCACGCTCGCGACGTTCGTCGGCAGCGGCGTGCGCTCGAAGTGCGAGCTGATCAGGAACAGCACCAGCGACAGCGCGAGCCAGGCGATGATCAGCGAGAGCAGGGTGAGCAGGACGCGCTTGGGCCTCGTCCAGCGGCGCCAGCGCTCGCCCCGCTGGCCGCCGCCGCCGGGAGCGCCGGACCCGCCGCCGCGGCGCGCGCCGGACGCATTGGTGCGCTGTCCCCCCGCGCCACCGCGCGGCTGCGGTCCCGCCAGTCGCCCCGGCCGGATCGGCTCGTCCTCGCGCCGGGAGGGCAGGCGCGGGCGGGCGCGGTAGCGCGTGTACTGCGGCGGCTCTTCGCGGTCTTTGGCCATTCAGAGGGACCCTATATTCGCCGGGTGACCGTCACGGACGCGCCGGTCGCCCTGCCCGCGGTGACGAATTCGATCGACCCACGGTAGCGTGGGAGCCATCGTGTCCTTCTACGTCACCACCCCGATCTACTACGTCAACGCCGCCCCGCATCTCGGGCATGCGTACACGACGATCGCCGCCGACGTGATGGCCCGCCATCATCGCCAGCGCGGCGAGGACGTGTTCTTCCTGACCGGCACCGACGAGCACGGCGAGCCCGTCGCCGACGCCGCGCATGCGCTCGGCATCGAGCCGCAGGAGCTGGCGGACCGCAACGCGGAGCGCTTCCGGGCGCTCGCCCCGCAGCTGGAGGCGAGCAACGACTTCTTCATCCGCACCACCGACCCGCAGCACGAAGCGATCGTCAAGCAGGTGCTCGAGCGCGTGCGCGAGAACGGCTACGTGTACAAGGGAACCTACGAGGGCTGGTACTGCCCGCGCTGCGCGGACTTCAAGGCGGAGAACGAAATCGACGAGGACCGGCGCTGCCCGATCCATCACATCGAGCTGACGCGCGAGCAGGAGGACAACTACTTCTTCAAGCTGTCCGCCTTCCAGGAGCGCCTCGAGCAGCTCTACGCCGAGCGCGGGGACTTCGTCGCGCCGCGCAGTCGCTACAACGAGGCGCTGTCGTTCATCCGCTCGGGCCTGCGCGACGTGCCGCTGACACGGCACAAGCTGACGTGGGGGGTGCAGGTGCCGTGGGATCACGAGCACGTGTTCTACGTGTGGTTCGACGCGCTGCTGAACTACTACTCGGCGCTCTCCTACGCGCCCGCGCCGGCGGGGCTGTCGGCGGGCGGCGGGGATCTGGTCGAGCGCTTCTGGCCGGCGAGCTACCACTTGATCGGCAAGGACATCCTGCGCTTCCACGCCGTCTACTGGCCCGCGCTGCTGATGGCCGCCGAGCTGGAGCTGCCGCAGCACGTGTTCGTCCACGGCTTCCTGCTGATGGATGGCGAGAAGATGAGCAAGTCGCTGGGCAACGTGCTCGACCCGTTCGCCGTGATCGAGCGCTACGGCGCTGACGCCCTGCGCTTCTACCTGCTGCGCGACGCCCCCTTCGGCCAGGACGGGTCGGTGTCGACGGCGGCGTTCGAGCTGCGTTACGAGAGCGAGCTGGCCAACGAGCTCGGCAACCTCGCCAGCCGCACGATCGCGATGGTGCACCGCTACCGCGACGGCGTGCCGCCGGCGGTGACGCCCGACCCGGAGCTCGACGGCGAGTTCGCCGGTCTCGCGCAGGAGGTCGAAGCGCTGATCGACCGCGCGGAGCTGACGGCGGCGCTCGACGTGATCTGGCAGCGCGTGCGCCGGCTGAACCGCTACGTGGAGGAGCGCGCGCCGTGGCAGCTGGCCAAGGACGAGGCGCGCGCACAGGAGCTCGACGGCGTGCTCTGCACGCTGGTTGCCGGCCTGCGCGTGCTCGCGGTGCTCCTGCACCCGTATCTGCCCGCCAGCACCGACAGGCTGCTGGCGGCGCTCGGCTGCGAGGACCGCTCGCTCGCGTCGGCGCGTTGGGACTCGACGCAGGCGCTGGGCGAGCCGATCGGACAGCTCGACTCGCTGTTCCCCAAGTCCCAATGAGTCGCGCGCGCCGACGGTGATCGACTCCCACACACACCTGCACCTGTGCGAGCCCTCGCCGGCGGAGCTGGTCGCGGCGGCGGAGGCGGTGGGCGTGACGCGCATGCTCACCGTCGGGATCGACGGCGCGTCGTGCCGGGCGGCGCTCGCCACGGCTGAGGACTTTCCCCAGGTGTACGCGGCGATCGGCCGTCACCCGAACGCGGCGAAGGGCTTCGACGACGCCGACCTGGCGGAGCTGCGCGCGCTGGCGGCGCACGAGCGCTGCGCGGCGATCGGCGAGACCGGCCTCGACTTCTACCGCGACAGCGTGCCGCCGCGCGCCGACCAGGAGCGCGCGTTCGCGGCGCAGATAGAGCTCGCGCGCGAGACGGGCAAGCCGCTGGTGATCCACACGCGGGCCGCCGAGGAGGAAACGCTCGCGCAGCTCGCCGCCGAAGCCGACGGGGTGAGCGTGGTGATGCACTGCTTCTCGATGCCCGAGCGGCTGGATGAGTGCGTGCGTCGCGGCTACGCCATCTCGTTCGCCGGCAACGTCACGTACAAGAACGCCGCCGACCTGGCGGACGCGGCGCGGCGGGTGCCCGAGGAGCTGCTGCTGGTGGAGACCGACGCTCCGTACCTGACGCCGCAGGCGGTTCGGAAGGAGCGCAACCAGCCCGCGTTCGTCGTGCACACCGCCACGTTCGTCGCCGAGCTGCGCGGCGTGGGCGTCGACGAGCTGGACGCGGCGGTGACGCGCAACGCGGCGCGCGTGTTCGGCTGGGCGCACCCCACAGCGGGGCACATGTGAGCGCGGTGGCCGGGCGTAGACCTTCGGGTTATGAGGCCGACGAGCCGTCTGAAGGCCCCGCTCAGCCGAGCCTGCGACGGATGCGCCGCTTCGGCGTGCGCCCCGACCGCGACCTCGGCCAGAACTTCCTGATCGACTCCAACATCCTCGGCGTGATCGGCCGCGCCGCTGATCTGCAGCCGCAGGACGTGGTGCTCGAGATCGGGGGCGGCCTGGGCGTGCTGTCTGAGTACCTCGCCGAGCACGCCGCGCACGTGCACGTGGTCGAGATCGACGAACGCCTGCGCGAGGCGCTGAGCGACGCGACCGACGTCCACGCCAACGTGACCGTGCATTGGGCCGACGCGATGACGCTCGACCTCGCCGCGTTGGACCCCGCGCCTGAGAAGGTCGTCGCGAACCTGCCCTACGGCGTGGCCGCCGGTGTGCTGCTGCGCACGATCGAGGAGCTGCCGGGCGTGACCTCGTGGGTGGCGATGGTGCAGCGCGAGGTCGGCGAGCGGTTGGCGGCGGGCGCCGGGAGCGGCACGTACGGCGTGCCGTCGGTGCTCGCGCAGCTGGCGTGCGAGGTGGAGGTGCTGCGCGCGATCCCGCGCACGGTCTTCCATCCGGTGCCGAACGTCGACTCGGTGCTCGTGGGGATGCGCCGGTGCGAGCCGGGGGCCGAACAGCCCGCGGGTGGGGACGGTGCTGCGGGTGGGGACGGTGCCGCTGGCGAGGCGGGGCCGCCGACCGTGTCCCCGGCGCTGCGCGCGCTGGTGGCGGCTTCGTTCGCGCACCGGCGCAAGACGCTGTCGGGGTCGCTCGGGCTGGCGGGCGGGTCGGTGGGGCTGCCGCCGCGCTCGCGCGAGCAGGTGCGCGAGGCGCTGACGCAGCTCGGTCACCCCGCGGATGCGCGGGCGGAGCGCCTGTCCCCAGAGGACTTCCGTGCGCTCGCGCGCCTGCTGGAGCTATGAGCGCAGGCCGCGCCCGTCCCGCAGCCGACCGCGGCGCGCTGGCGCCGGGCGTGCACCGCGCGCTCGCCCCGGCGAAGATCAACCTCGGCCTGTTCGTGGGGCCGGTGCGCGCGAGCGACGGCAGGCACGAGCTGGCGAGCATCATGCAGTCGATCTCGCTGGCCGACGAGGTGACGCTGGAGGCGGCGCCGGCGGGCAGCCGCGGGGACGAGGTGCTCTGCCCGGGCGTGCCCGGCGGCAGCGAGGAGAACCTGGCGGCGAAGGCCCTGCGCGAGTTTAGGGCGAGCACCGGCTGGCGGGCGCCGCCGCTGCGGCTGAGCATCGTCAAGCGGATCCCGGTCGCGGCGGGCCTGGGCGGCGGCTCGGCCGACGCGGCGGCCGCGCTGCGCCTTGCGGGGCACGCATCGGGGCTCGGCGACGAGCAGCTGCTGCTCACGCTCGGGGCGAAGCTGGGCGCCGACGTGCCCGCGCAGATCTCCCCCGGGCGGTGGCTGGCGATGGGCGCCGGCGAGCGCCTGCACGAGCTCCCCACCGCGAGATCGCGCTTCGGCGTGCTCGTGCTGCCGCTGGCCACGGAGCTGTCCACGGCGGCCGTGTACGCGGAGGTCGACCGGCTGGCGCTGGTGCGCACGCACCGGGAGCTCGAGGAGCGCGGGCGCGAGTTGCGCGGCGCGCTCGAGCACGGTGCGCCGCTGCCCGCGGCGACGGAGCTGCTGCACAACGACCTGCAGCGCGCGGCGGTGTCGCTGTGCCCGCAGATCGCCGATGCGCTCACGCAGGCCCGGGACGCCGGCGCGGAGCTGGCGCTGGTGAGCGGCTCGGGGCCGACGGTGATCGGCCTGTTCCCGCCAGGCCACGTCGCGACCGCCTCCTCCAGACGCGCCGGCCGCCCGCCAGAGAGCGGGCTCGTGCTGGCGCATGCCGCGGCGGCGGCGCTCGCCGGTCGCGTGCCGGAGCCGATCTGCGCGGCGCCGGTGGACGGCGCGTTCGCGCGCGCGGTCACGCTCGGCGCGGGCGAACGACGTCTGCGTACGTCACAATCCCCGCAGGTTCCATGAGCAGGTCGCAAATCAACGAGCTGGTGGCGGCGGGCGCCGGGCTGGTGAGCCTGGTGTTGTTCGCCGTGTTGATCCTGGTCCCGGCGTGGTCGTCGTACTCGCGCCTGTGGGAGCGGGCGGCGGCGACGGTGCTGTCGCTGTACGTGCTCGCGGTGCTCGTCGGGGTCGGGGTGGTCGCGGCGCTCGCCGCCGTCTACTTCTGGGGCTGACCGGCGTGTCAGACCTCGCGGCGCTCGACGCGATCACGGAGGCGGTCGAGTCGGGCGCGGGCCTGCCGGAGGTGGTGCGCGCGGCCTCGCGGGCGCTCGAAGCGAGCCTCGCGGTGACGGACGCGTGGGGGGCGACGCTCGCGGTCGCGGCGCGCTCGCCGGCGGAGGAGCGCTCGCTGCTCTCCCAGGGGGAAGGCGTGAGCAGCGCGCCGCTGCGCGTGGCGGACACGGTCGTGGGCACGCTGCACATGCGCGCGAAGACCGAGCCGAGCGCCTCGATGCGCCGCCTGCTGCTGACGATCATCGCCTCTGAGGTCGAGCGCGTGCGGGCGCCCGAGCGCGTCTCGGAAACGGCCTCCGCGGACTTCCTGCGCGCGATCCTCGGCCGCGAGCTGACGGGCGGCGAGGAGCTGCTCGCGCGGGCCAAGGACCTGTCGCTGCCGATCGAGGACGGGGCGAGCATGCTCGTCGCGCGCGCGCATCCGCAGACGCCCACCGACGAGGGTTGGCGCGGACGCGTGCGCGCGGTCGCCGAGCGCGGCGCGCGCGCGGTGGTGAGCCGCTCGATCGCGGCGCTGTCCGAGCGCGACGGGATCCCCGGCGCGGAGGTGCTGGTGCTGGTGCCGGGCGGCGACGAGGCGACGGCGGCGCGCGCGGCGGAGGCGGTTCTCAACGAGATGGAAGCGAGCCTCGCCGGCTACACGTTCGCGCTGGGGCGCAGCCGCGTCACGGCCGAGCCGTCCGAGCTGCCGCGCGCCGCCAGCGAGGCGCTGCTCGCGGCGAACGTCGCCCAGGGCTCGTCCGAGAGCGCGGCGCTGGCGTTCGACCAGACCGGCGCCTACCGGCTGCTGCTGTCGGCGATGAGCGAGAACCCGAGCGAGCTGCAGCGCTTCTACGCCGAGACGGTCGAGCCGCTGGTGGCGTATGACGAGCAGTACGAGACCGATCTGGTGCGCACGCTGGAGACGTTCCTTGAGGCCGACGGCAACGTCGCCGGCACCGCCCAGCGCCTGTTCACCCACCGCCACACGATCTACTACCGCCTGGAGCGGGTGCGCGAGCTCTCGGGACTGGACGTCAGCTCGAGCGACGGCCGCGAGAAGCTGAGCCTCGGCCTGAAGTCGATGCGCGTGCTCGGCATCGCCTCCGCCGGCGGCCCCGCGTCGGAGGCCGGCGCGGAGGGCGGGCGCGTGCCCCGCCGCTCGGGCAGGCGCTCGTAGCGAACCGGTGCGCCCGGCGAACCGGCCGACTGGCGCGCCCCGCTGGCGCTCAGTAGCGAGCGCCGAACTCGATCGCGTACGTGGCGCCGTGTCCGCGCGCGTGCAGCATCGCGGGCACCGCTGGCACGACCGCCACGCCCGCGTCGCGGTACTCGCCGCCGAGCATGATTTCGCGGTGCGGAGCCGACGCGAGCCATTCGGCGACGATATGCGCGGGAGTCGTGTAGCTGCCGGTGCCCCACGCGATGTTCTGCCCGACGACGACCTGCGCGGCGTGCGCCGGGTAGCGCGTGACCGCGACCAGCGACATCGGTGTCTGCCCCGACGGGCCGACGTCGGCGAAGTAGTCGCGGCGCACCATGCTCGTGACCTGGCGGGCGGCTACATGGCCGAGGGCGCTGTTGGCGTGCAGCGGACGCAGCCCGTGGGCGCTGCGCTCGAGATTGACCAGACACAGCGTCGCCGCGTCGACCGCGAGGACGTTCGCCGCGTTGGGGCGCAGGTTCGCGCCGGGGCAGGAGGTGGCGGCTGTGGCCGCGCTCGTGGCGCCCACCGCCAGCACGCCGACGCATGCGAGCACAATCGCCATGAGCGCGCTCGCGCACGCCAGCAGCGCCGCGACCGCCCCGGCTCCCAGCTTGCTCCCACGTCCTGTCGTCGGCCCCGGCAAGTGCAGGAATACTTGCAGGGCGTCCAGTTGGGTGCGTTGCTGCATTGTTACCGTGGTTATCGGCAGGGCTCGGGCGGTGTCTATCCTTCTAGCTCCATTGGGGGGTCGTCCAATGGCAGGACATCAGGTTTTGGTCCTGAGAATCGGGGTTCGAATCCCTGCCCCCCAGCTACGAATTGCGGCTCGCGGCCGGGGCGAGGGCCGCGCTGGAATAGCATCTGAACGGTGAGCGCCCCCACCGTTCTGATCCTCGCCGCGGGCAGGGGGACGCGTATGCGCTCGAGCACGCCGAAGGTGCTGCACGAGGTGTGCGGGCTGCCGATGGTGCTGTGGCCGGTGCGGGCGGCGCTGGAGGCGGGGGCGGGCAGGGTGGTGGTGGTGGACTCGCCGGAGCGGGCGCTGGAGCTGGTGCTGCCGGAGGGCGTGGAGCTGGCGGTGCAGGAGCGCGCGAACGGCACGGGCGGCGCGGTGGCGGCGGCGATGACGACGCTCGCGCCTGCGGCGGACCCGGCGGCGGCGGTGTTGGTGCTGAGCGGCGACGTGCCGCTGGTGAGCGCGGCGGCGATCGGCGAGCTGCTGGAGGCGCACCGGGAGAGCGGCGCGGCGGCGACGATGGCGACGACGATCCTGGAGGACCCGAGCGGCTACGGGCGCGTGGTGCGCGACGCGGCGGGCGCGGTGGAGCGGGTGGCGGAGACGAAGCGCCAGGGCGACTCGACGCAGGCGGAGCGCGAGATACGCGAGGTCAACACGGGCATCTTCGTGTTCGCCGAGCACGCGTTGCGCCAGGCGCTGCCGCGTTTGAGCACGGACAATGCGCAGGGCGAGCTGTACCTGCCGCAGGTGCTGGACGTGCTGCGCGCGGGCGGAGCGGATGTGGCGGCGCACGTGGTGGAGGACGAGCGGCTGGTGCTGGGCGTGAACGACCGCGTGGCGCTGGCGCGCGTGCGCAGGCTGGCGCAGGCGTCGATCAACGAGCGTCACATGCTGGAGGGCGTGACGATCGTCGACCCGGAGGCGACGGTTATCGACGTGGACGTGCGGATCGGCCAGGACACGACGATCGAGCCGTTCACGACGATCCGCGGCGCGACGAGCATCGGCCGCGAGTGTGTCGTGCGCCACTCGTACCTCGTCGACTGCGTGCTGGAGGACGGCGTGAGCGTCGGTCCGTTCGGCTACCTGCGCCCCGGGACGGTGCTGCGCAGCGGCGCGCGGGTGGGGACGTTCGTGGAGGTCAAGAACTCGGACGTCGGACCGCGGGCGCGCGTCCCGCACCTGTCCTACATCGGCGACGCGGACGTCGGCGAGGGCACGAACCTGGGGGCGGCGACGATCACGGCCAACTACGACGGCCGCGCCAAGCACCGCACGACCGTCGGCGCCGGCGTGCGCACGGGCGTGGACACGACGCTGGTGGCGCCGGTGAGCGTGGGCGACGGCGCGTACACGGGCGCGGGCTCGGTGATCACCGACGACGTGCCGCCGGGCGCGCTGGGCATCGCGCGCGAGCGCCAGCGCAACGTGGAGGGCTATGCGGCGCGGCGCGACGCCGAAGCCAAGGCCGACACGGCGCGCCAGGAGGGCGACGCATGACCGATCGGACGCGGACGTTTACACTCCCTGAGGAGATGAGTGCGATCGACACGCGCACCCAGTACTCGCGGGCGAGCCTCCCGATCGACTACAACAAGCGGCTGATGCTGTTCAGCGGGCGCGCGAACCCGCAGCTGGCGGTGGACATCGCGGACAAGCTGGGCGTGGACCTGGGGCCGGTGGAGCTGAAGACGTTCTCTGGCGGCGAGGTGTACTGCCGCTACGAGGAGTCGATTCGCGGCGCGGACGTGTTCATCGTGCAGTCCACGTGCAGCAACCCGCAGACGGGCGTGACGGCGAACGACTCGCTGATGGAGCTGCTGTTCATGATCGACGCCGCCGTGGGCGCGTCGGCGCACAGGGTGATCGCGGTGACGCCGTGGTTCGGCTACTCGCGCCAGGACAAGAAGTCGGCGCCGCGCGAGCCGATCTCGGCACGGCTGGTGGCGCGCATGCTGGAGGCGGCGGGCGCGGACCGGGTGCTGACGATGGACCTGCACGCGGGCCAGATCCAGGGCTTCTTCCAGAAGCCCGTGGATCACATGACGGCGCTGTTCATGCTCACGCAGTACTTCTCCGACCTGGGCCTGCCGGACCTGGTGGTGGTGGCGCCGGACGCGGGCAGGGTCAAGCTGAACAAGAACTTCGCGTCGAAGATCGGCGCCGAGCTGGCGATCCTCGACAAGGAGCGCCCGGCGCAGCAGGTGGCTGAGATCGGGTACGTGATCGGCGACGTGAAGGGCAGGACGGCGGTGATCGTGGACGACATGATCGACACGGCGGGCACGCTCAAGGCGGCGGCGAAAACGGTGATGGAGGAAGGCGCCGCACGCGTGTACGCGGCGGCGACGCACGCGGTGTTCTCGGGCAACGCGTTCGAGAACCTCGCGGAGTCGGGCCTCGAGCAGATCGTCGTGACGGACACCATCCCCATCCCCGCGGGTCGCCCCGACAACGTGCGCGTGCTGCCGTGCGCGGAGCTGCTGGCCGACTCGATCCGCCGCATCTTCGTCGACGACTCCGTCAGCGAGGTCTTCGGCGGCGAGAACCAGCTGTTCTGAGTCGTTCCGGGCGGCACATGTGCCGCCCGGCGGGATCGCGCATGCGCGGTCCCGAGGGAGGTCGCATGCGACCTCCCGTCATCATCCCCTCACGATGTCCCCCACGATCGCGACTGGAGCGGCGGGCGCGAGCGGTCCGCGCGAGTGGTGGCGGGGCCTGCCGCCGCGCCGGCGCCGCATCCTGCGGACGCTGCTCGCCGCGGGCGTCGTCGTGGTGCTCGTCGTCGGCGCGCTGCTGGCGCGCTTCCTGAGCGCGGAGAACGCGGAACGCGGCGACGACGCGGCGCTCGTGCAGGCGGAGGCGCGGGGCGACCTAGCGGGCATGCTCGCGCAGCTGAGCGGCTGCCGCGCGAGCCCGTCGTGCCTGGCCGCGGCGAAGGCGGACGCGAGCGACCCGCGCGTGCGCCGCTCGGGCGCCGTGAAGATCCTGCAGCTCGAATCCCCGACCGCGTACTCGCTGTCGGGCGCGACCGGCAAGACGCGCCTGGCGTGGACGGTGATCGGCACGCTGCCGGTCGTGCAGTGCGTGGACGTGCGCCGCACGGGCAACTTCCTGTCGGGCATCCACGTGCAGCTGATCGGCGTCAGCGCGCCGATCTCAGGCGAAGGCGCGTGCTCGAAGCCGACGAAGCTGGAACAGGAGGAAGAAGAAGCGGCGCGACTGGAACAGGGAAAGAGCTGACGCCAGGCGATTGCTACAGTCTGCAGTCGCCCATGGCCGACACGACCACCAAGCTGAACGTCAACAGCCGCGACGGCGCCGGCTCGCGCGCCGTGCGCCGCCTGCGCCGCAGCGGGCGGGTGCCGGGCGTGCTGTACGGCGGCGGCGCCGAGCCGCTCGGCTTCGACGCGGACGAGCGCGAGCTGCGCCACGCGCTCGCCGGCTCCGGCGCGGTGCTCGACCTGAGCGTCGACGGCGGCAAACCCACCCCGGTCGTCCTCAAGGAAGCCCAGCGCCACCCCGTGCGCGGCGAGACCGTCCACGTCGACCTGCTGCGCGTGCGGCTGGACCAGGCGATCAGCGCCGTCGTGCCGATCGAGCTCACCGGCGTCGACGACGCCCCCGGCGTCAAGGAAGGCGGCATCCTCGAGCAGATCACGCGCGAGATCAACGTCGAGGCGCTGCCCACCGCGATCCCCGAGTCGATCGTGCACGAGGTCGGCGAGATGCAGATCGGCGAGACGATCCTGCTCGGCGCGCTCACCCCGCCTGAGGGCGTCACGCTGCTCGACGACCTCGAGGAAACCGTCATCGCGACGCTATCTCCGCCACGACTGCAGAGCGAAGCCGCCGAGGAAATCGAAGCCGAGACAGAGGTCGTCGGCGAGGGCGGCGCGGCGGACGCTGACGAGGGCTCCTCAAGCGAGGAGTAGACGGCGCTGAGACGCCCGTTCGGCGGTAGCCGTGGAGGCGGTGGCGGCGGCGGAGCCGTCGACTGGCTGATCGTCGGACTTGGCAACCCCGGCCGCGAGTACGCGAACACGCCGCACAACATCGGCTTCGCTGTGGCGAACGCGCTCGTCGAGCGCTGGGGGCTGGGAGCCGCCAAGGACCGCTACCGCGGGCGCATCGCCGAAGGCCGCGTGCGTGCGGGCGCGCCCGGCGCGTCGCTCGCCCTGGGTGCGTCTGCTGGCGAGGGGCCCCCGGCCGCCGTCGCGCCCGCGCCGCGCGTGGCGGTGCTGTGCCCGCAGACGTACATGAACGACGCCGGGCGCTCCGTCGGACCCGCGCGCGGCGCCTTCAAGCTGCCGCTCGAGCGGGTGCTGGTCGTGCACGACGAGATCGACCTGCCGTTCGGCGACGTGCGCACGCGCCTGGGTGGCGGGCTGGCGGGCCACAACGGGCTGAAGTCGCTCAAGCGCGAGCTCGGCGGCGCGGACTTCATGCGGGTGCGCGTCGGCGTCGGGCGCCCCGACTCGACCGACCCTGAGATCGTCTCCGCGTACGTGCTCGGGCGCTTCCGCCAGGACCACGCGCAGGTCGCCGAGCTGGTCGAGCGCGCGAGCGAGCAGGTCGAGCGCGTGGTGCTCGGGCAGGAGTCGTGATGGCGACGGCCACCGGCGCCCTGCGCTCGCTGCTGGGCCTCGTCCAGGAAGACGAGCAGGCGCTGCGCCTCGCGCGCGAGGGCGGTCACGCGTTCGTGTCGAGCTCGCTGCGCGCGTACGTGATCGCGGCGCTCGCGGAGATCGACGAGCGGGCGCGGGCGCGCCCGACGCTGGTGGTCGTCGGCGACGATCGCGCCGCACGCGACCTGGCGGGCGATCTCGGCGCGTGGCTCGCGCCGCGGCGCGTCCGCTACTACCCGTCGC
The DNA here is from genome assembly GCA_963735705.1 of uncultured Solirubrobacteraceae bacterium. Taxonomy (GTDB): domain Bacteria; phylum Actinomycetota; class Thermoleophilia; order Solirubrobacterales; family Solirubrobacteraceae; genus Palsa-744. Next base: position 31,127 of record CAVTLZ010000004.1, on the reverse strand, counting down.
GCGGCGTCGCGTACGAGTCGCACCTGGCGCCGCCGGCGCACCTGGTGGGGCTGCGCGTGGCCGCTTTGGACGCGCTGCTGGGGGCCGGGCGCGTCGGCCCCGGCGCGGACTCCGCCACAGCGGGCGCCGGCGGGGATGCCGATGCGGACCAGCCGGTCGTGGTGGTGAGCGCGGTGGCGCTGTCGGAGAAGGTGCCAGACCCGCAGCTGCGCCCGCGCTCGTTCACGCTGCGCGTGGGCGAGCTGCTGGATCTGGACGAGTGCGCGGCGGAGCTCGTCAGCGCCGGCTACGAGCGCACCGACCAGGTCGAGGAGCGCGGCCAGTTCGCGCTGCGCGGCGGCCTGCTGGACGTGTTCCCGGCGACCGAGGAGCGGGCGGTGCGCGTGGACATGTTCGACGTGGAGATCGAATCGCTGCGCTGGTTCTCGACGTTCACGCAGCGCTCGCTGGGAGACGCCGAGGAGGTCGAGATCGCGCCCGCGGCGGAGCTCGCGCTCGAGTACAGGGAGCTGGCGGAGATGGCCGCCGAGCAGCTGCCCGCCGGCGCGCTGGCAGCCGCCGCGGCGGGAGCCGACGGCGATGGCGCCGATGCGGAGCGCCCCGACATCACCGAGCTGCTGCCGCTCGACCGCTTCGGCGCGCTCCTGGACCTGGTCGGCGAAGGCACCGAGCTGATGGTCGCCGCCGAGGAGGACCTCGAGCCGGTGCTCGGCGATCTGTGGAGCGACGTCAGCGCGGCGTTCGGCGAGCAGGACGCGCACCACCTGTACATCGACCCGCAGAGCATTCGCGCGACGCTCGACGAGCGCGCGCGGATCTGGCTGTCTTCGCTGTCGAGCGGTCAGCAGATCGAGCTGCGCGCGCAGTCGGCGGACACGGCCGCGCGCTCGCTCGGAGAAGCCGAGCCGGAGCTCGAGAAGCTCGTGCGCTCCGGCTACAGGACGGTCGTCGCGTTTCCCCGCCGCGGCGAGGGCGAGCGCGCCGCGTACAACCTCGGGCGGCTGAAAGCGACGTGGCTGTCGGACGACCTGGACGCGGGGCGCGCCTCGATCGGCGACCAGCCGCTGGAGCCGTCGCTGCGCTTCGCGGCGGCGTCGCTGCGCGAGGGCTTCGTCGCGCCGCAGCTGAAGCTGGCGGTGTTCCCCGAGCACCGGCTGCTGCGCAGGCGCCGCGCCGAGCGCGGCGGCGATCGGCCGGGTCGCGGCGGTCCGGGAGGCGCGCGCCGCGGCGCGCTGCGCTCGTTCACGGAACTGCGCACCGGCGACATCGTCGTGCACGAGGACCACGGCGTCGCGCGCTTCGCGGGCTTCGAGACGCGCACGGTGGCCGACGTCACGCGCGACTACCTGTACCTGGAATACCAGGGCGACGATCGCGTGTTCGTGCCCACCGACCAGCTGGCGAAGATCTCCAGATACGTCGGCGCGGGCGCCGGCGGTCATCCGCCGCTGAGCAAGCTCGGCGGCACGCGCTGGGAGACGATGAAGGCGCGCGCGCGGCGCGCGGCGCAGGAGCTGGCGGGCGAGCTGCTGAGCCTGTACGCCGAGCGCAGGCGCCGCAGCGGCCACGCGTTCGGCCCGGACTCGGACTGGCAGCGGGAGTTCGAGGAGCGCTTCCCGTTCACCGAGACGCCCGACCAGCGCGAGGCGATCGAGCTGGTGAAGGCCGACATGGAAGCGCCGCGTCCGATGGACAGGCTGATCTGCGGCGACGTCGGCTACGGCAAGACCGAGGTGGCGCTGCGCGCCGCCTTCAAGGCGGCCGCGGAGGGCAAGCAGGTGCTGATGCTCGTGCCCACGACGATCCTCGCGCAGCAGCACTACGGCACGTTCGCCGAGCGCCTGGCCGACTACCCGTTCACGCTCGAGCACGTCTCCAGGTTCCGCACGCCGGCGGAGCAGAAAGAGGCGATCAAGGGCTTCGCGGAGGGACGCGTGGACATCCTCATCGGCACCCACCGGGTGCTCTCGCGCGACGTGCGCGCGAAGGATCTCGGCCTGCTGATCGTCGACGAGGAGCAGCGCTTCGGCGTCAAGCAGAAGGAGCTGCTGCGCCAGCTGAAGCTGAAGGTCGACGTCATCTCGATGTCGGCTACGCCGATCCCGCGCACGCTGCAGATGTCGCTGGCGGGGCTGCGCGACATCTCCGTGATCGAGACGCCGCCCGAGGGGCGCCGGCCGGTGCGCACGTTCGTGGGCGAGTACGAGGAGGAGCTGGTCAAGCGCGCGATCGTGCGCGAGCACGAGCGCGGCGGGCAGGCGTTCTTCCTGCACAACCGCATCGAGTCGATCGACGAGACCGCCGAGCGCCTGCGCGCGCTGTGCCCCGGCGTGCGCTTCGCGGTCGCCCACGGCCAGATGGGCGAGGGCGAGCTGGAGGCGGTGATGATGGACTACCTGCGCGGCGGCGCGGACGTGCTGGTGTGCACGTCGATCATCGAGTCGGGCATCGACATCCCGCAGGCGAACACGCTGATCGTCGAGCACGCGGACGCGTTCGGGCTGGCCCAGCTCTACCAGATCCGCGGACGCGTCGGGCGCAGCCGCGAACGCGCGTACGCGTACCTGCTGTACGACTCCGCCGCCTCGCTCACGCCCGAGGCGGCGCAGCGGCTGTCGGCGCTGTCGGACTACACGGAGCTGGGGGCGGGCTTCAAGATCGCGATGCGCGACCTGGAGATCCGCGGCGCGGGCAACCTGCTCGGCGACGAGCAGTCCGGGCACGTCGCGGCGCTCGGCTTCGAGCTGTACATGCAGATGCTCGACGAGGCGGTCGCGGCGGCCGAGCCGGAGGAAGAGGGCGAGCCGCTGCCGGAGCCGGTGCGATTGGACGTGAACGTCGACGCTTACGTGCCCGCCGACTACGTGCCATACGAGCAGGCCAAGATCGAGGTCCACCGCCGGGTCGCGGGGGCGCTCGAGGTCGCCGACGTCGAGCGGCTGCGCGAGGAGCTCGTCGATCGCTTCGGGCCGCCGCCGGAGCCCGTCGAGAACCTGCTGGCGCTGCAGCGCGCGCGCATCAAGTTCGGCCAGGCGGGGGCGCGGACGGTGAGCTTCCGCGGCGATCGCCTGGCCGTCGTGCCGATCGAGCTCGACTCCGTCAGGGCCAGGCGCCTGCGCGAGGAGCTGCCGGAGGCGCTGTACGAAGCGGGCCGCTCACAGGTCTCCGTGCGCGTTCCGAAGGACGGGACCGAGCGGTTCCCCAGCGTCGTGAAGGCGGCGGACGCGCTGCTGGCGATCGTGCGCGAGGCCGCTTAGGAACTCGTTAGGCATTCGTTATGCACCGCTCATCCCTTTTCCGCTAAAGTGCCCGCGTCGTGTCAAAGACTCTCAGGTTCCTCTCGGCGCTAGGCGCCGTTTTGTTTGCCCTCGTGGGGATTTCCGCGTGCGGCGGCGGCGTACCCGGCAACGCCGTCGTACAGGTGGACGGGACGGCGATCACGAAGACCGCGTTCGAACACTGGATCTCGGTGGCGGCTGCCTCCAGCGCGATCGGCACGACCGAAAAGCCGGCGATACCGGAACCGCCGAACTACACGGCGTGTATCGCGCATCTGGCCAAGACCGCGCCCAAACCGGCCAAGGGCCAGGCCGCTCCGACCACCAAGCAGCTGAAGTCCCAGTGCGAACAGCAGTACAAATCGCTGCTGACAGAGGTGCTCGGCTTCCTCATCTCCTCGCAGTGGGTGATCGGAGAAGCGTCCTCGCTGAACGTCAAGCTCAGCGACGCGGAAGTCAAGAAGGAATTCACGAAAATCAAGAGCACGCAGTTCCCGAAGGCCGCCGAATTCGAAAAATTCCTGTCGACGTCGGGACAGACGGTCTCCGACCTGCTGCTGCGCGTGAAGCTCAACATGCTCTCGTCGAAAATCCAGAAGCAGATCGTCAAGGCGAAGAGCACCGCCACGCAGGCCCAGATCGCCAAGTACTACAACGAAAACAAGTCGCGCTACGGCACACCCGAAAAGCGCAACGTGCAGATCGTCCTCACCAAGACCGAAGCGGCGGCCGGCGCCGCCAAGAAGGAAATCGAATCGGGCAAGAGCTTTGCCAGCGTCGCCAAGAAGGACTCGATCGACCCCACGAGCAAGGCCAACGGCGGGCTGCTCAAGGAAGTGGTCAAAGGCGAGGAGGAGAAGGCGCTGGACACGGCGATCTTCTCTGCCGGCAAGGGCGTGCTCGGCGGACCGATCAAGACGCCGTTCGGCTACTACGTCTACGAGGTCGTGAGCACCGCGCCCGGCACGCAGCAGACGCTCGCGCAGGTCCAGTCCACGATCAAACAGCAGCTGATCGCAACCGGCCAGCAGTCGGCGCTCAGCAAGTTCGTGAAAGAATTCAAAAAGAAGTGGACCGCGAAGACGGAATGCCGCTCGGGCTATGTGGTCGCAGACTGCAAGTCCTACAAAGCGCCGAAGACCAGCTCCACCGGCGCCATCACCCCCACCGGCTAACGAGGCGTTGTCGGCGCCTTCGGCGCCACCAGAGGTGAAGCCCGTCGCATGAGTCAGATCGAGCGAATCCACGCCCGGCAGATCCTCGACAGTCGCGGCAACCCGACGGTGGAGGTCGAGATCGAGCTGCGCTCGGGCGCCCGCGGTCGCGCGGCGGTGCCGTCGGGGGCGTCCACGGGCGAGTTCGAGGCGACGGAGCTGCGCGACGGCGGCGAGCGCTGGAGCGGCAAGGGCGTGTCGCAGGCGGTGGCAAACGTCGACGGTGAGATAGCCGGGGCGCTCACGGGCATGGACGCCGCCTCCCAGGAGGCCGTCGACGAGGCCCTGATCGAGCTGGACGGAACGCCCAACAAGTCGCGCCTGGGCGCCAATGCGATCCTCGGCGTCTCGCTGGCGACGGCGCAGGCGCAGGCGGCGGAGGAGGGGTTGGCGCTGTGGCGCTATCTCGGCGGCCCGGACGCTTCCGTGCTGCCGGTGCCGATGATGAACGTGCTCAACGGCGGCGCCCACGCGGACAACAAGGTCGACTTCCAGGAGTTCATGATCGTCCCGTGCGGCGCGCCGACGTTCTCGGAGTGCCTGCGCATGGGCGCGGAGGTGTTCCACGCGCTGAAGGGCACGCTGCACGCGCGCGGGCTGGCGACGGCGGTCGGCGACGAGGGCGGCTTCGCGCCGGACCTCAGCTCCAACGAGGAGGCGCTGGCGATGCTCGTGGCGGGCATCGAGGCGGCCGGATACCGGCCGGGGGAGGACGTGGCGATCGCGCTCGACCCGGCCGCGAGCGAGTTCTACGAGGACGGCGCGTACGTGCTCGAGCACGAGGGGCGCACGCTGAGCGCGGCCGAGTTCACCGACTACTGGGCGGACCTGGCGGCGCGCTATCCGATCGTGTCGCTCGAGGACGGCATGGACGAGGAGGACTGGGACGGCTGGCGGTTGCTGACGGAGCGCCTGGGCTCGACCTTGCAGCTCGTCGGCGACGACATCTTCGTGACGAACACCGAGCGGCTGCGCCGCGGCATCGAGACGGGCGTGGCGAACTCGATCCTGATCAAGGTCAACCAGATAGGGACGCTGACGGAGACGCTGCAGGCGGTCGCGATGGCGCGCGACGCGGGCTACACGGCGGTGATGAGCCACCGCTCGGGGGAGACCGAGGACGTGACGATCGCGGACCTCGCGGTCGCGACCGGGTGCGGGCAGATCAAGACGGGCGCGCCGTCGCGGTCGGACAGGGTCGCCAAGTACAACCAGCTGCTGCGTATCGAGGAGCAGCTGGGGCCCGCCGCGCGCTTCCCCGGGCGCAGCGCGTTCGGCTGACGGGCGTCGGTCAGCGGCAGGATGTTCGTCGCGGTGCGCGAATCGGGGTAGGCATGCCCGCGATCTCCGCATCACGCCCCAGCTCGAGCCGTGCGCTCGGGGCGCGCGTGCGCTGGGACCGTGTGGGGCGCGTGGCGATGCTGTGCGTGCTGATCGCGCTCGTGTACCTGTATGCGAGCGCCGGCGTGCACATGCTCTCGACGTGGCGGCAGTCGCACCGCGACAACGCCGCGGTGGCGAGCATGGAACGCGAACACAAGCTGCTGGTGCGCCAGCGCGAAGCGCTCACCGCGGCGGGCACGCTCGAAACCGAGGCTCGCCAGCTGGGCATGATGAAGAGCGGCGAGCAGCCGTACGTGATCAGTGGCCTGCCGGGCAACTGATCGCCTGAGGCTTTCCGGCGACGCCGCGCGCCGCGTCTCGGGCGCCAGCTCGGCGCTGCTAGCCTCGGCGCGTGTCGTACGAGACGGCGATCTACCAGTGGCAGCAGGGCGAGCGCCGGCTGCAGGCGGCGCCCGTCGAGCGGCGCCCGCTGCTCGAACTGGTCATCGACGCCCTTGTGGCGGAGCTGCGCCGGCGCCTCGGCGGGCGCTTCTCGGCGGACGAGCTCGTGGGCCTGTACGAACAGGGCGCCGCGTGGTGCCTGCAGATCGCGATGAAGCTCGCGCCGGAAGACCCGTGGGCGTGGGAGGCGGGCATCGTCGTGGATGCCGCCTTCGCCCACTACCTGCGCGAGGCCGCCGACTACGCAGGCGGCCGCAGGACGCTGTCAGAGGCGCAGTAGCGCCCCGCTGCGGGGCTCTACTCCTCTGTCCCCGCGCGGCGGATGATTATGCGGTCCTCCTCGACCTCGACCTCGACGGGTCGATGGCCGGCCCAGTGCTCGGCGTAGATGGGGTTCTCCTGGATGGCGGGGTCGAGCCACAGGCCGTAGCCCTCCTCGCCGTGATCGAAGGTGCCCTCGAGCGGTCCGGTGTTGCGCGCTCCGGAGCGCCGGCCGCGCCCGCCGCGGCGACTGCGCCTGCGGGTGCGTGTGCCGCTGGCGCCCTCGCCGTCCTCGTCGGGCTCCTCACCGGCCTCCTCACCGGCCTCCTCCGCTTCGGCCTTCGCACGCTCGGCCTCGGCCTCGGCGGCCTCGAGCTCGGCGGCGATCAGCGCGTCGTCCTCGGCGCGAAGGTCGATCTCCTCGGGGTAGTCGCCGGCCCCGCTCGCGCCCTCTGTGGACTCCTCGTCGCTGACGAGCTCGTTCTGGCGCTTGAACTGCTCGATGTCGCGGACGGTGACCTCGAGCTGGTGGGCGACCCAGGCGTCGGTTCGGCCCTGACGCACCCAGGCACGGATCTGGTTGAGGTGCGGGCGCAGAGATTTCCGGGGCATGGACGGTCCGGGAGACTAGCGCAAGCGCTCGCTCGACGCGGCGGGCTCGCACGGAGGGGGTCTCGCGGAGGCCGATCGGCGGTGGGGGTTGAGAAATTGGTATCGCGTTCCCCCGGTCCTGTGACTATGCTTGGCGTTCCGGCGGTTTGGGGTTGCGCCGGGTCGCCAATCGGCAAAGAGGAAGGTGCACCCAAATGCTGGTTCTGACGCGCAAGTCCAACCAGAGCATCATGATCGGGGACGAGATCGAGGTCTCCGTGCTGTCGGTCATGGGCGAGAAGGTGCGCATCGGCATCCAGGCGCCGCAGCGGGTGCCGGTCTTCCGCAAGGAGATCTACCTGGAGATCCACCGCGAAGCCGGCGCGGCGGCGCCAGCGAAGGACAGCGCGACGCCCGAGCACGCACCCGCCGGCGCCGTTGAGGAGTCGTTGCAGGACCTGGGCGAGAGCCCCGCTTAGCGACCCGCTGGCGCGGCGCCTGCCACCGGGCCGCTAGGAGCGCGGGTCTAGCCGAGCAGCAAGTACAAGGTCCGAAACATCACGATCGTGACGACGACGGCCGTGAGGATGAGCGTGAGGACGAGCAGGACGAAGCGCATGGAGCCGCGCTTGTGACGGCGCTCGACCTCGCGCTTGAGCGCGCGCTGCTCGGTGGTGCGCCGCAGGGAGTCGCGGCGGCGACGGTCGAGCGTCGCCTCCTTGGCGAAGGCTCGCTCCCACTCGGCGAGGCTCTGACGCATCTTCATCGCTGGCGCTCCCTTGCTGGCGCGTCGGTCGCTCAGCCGACGGGCGTCTTGGAGCGCTCGTAGACGGCGACGAAGCGCAGGAAGTTCTCGGCGATCTTGCGGGCGCCGGCGGCGCGCTCGATCTTGCCGTCGACGTAGGCCTTGAGCGGGTCCCACCAGATGGAGCGCCCGATGGCGAAGCCGATGTAGCCGTCGACGGGCGCGGCGGCGGCGAGCCACTGGTCGACCTTGGCGTCGTCGGCGCCGCGCCCGAGGACGACGCACTTGACGTCGTCGCGCCCGTTGCTGCGCGCCTGGGCGACGAGCATCTCGCAGTCGGATCGCTGGTCGACGCCCTCGATCTTCCAGATGTCGACGACGATGCCGGCGTCCTGGATGTCGGCGATGGCGCGACGCATGAGCTCGGGGCGCAGCTCGGCGTCGTAGCGCTCGCTGTCGCCGCCGACGGACTGCAGCTGGGCGTCCTCGGCGGGCACGAGCAGCTCGAACAGGAACTTGCGGTCGTGCGCCTCGAGCCAGTCGCTCAGCTGCAGCAGCTTGGCGATCTGCACGCGGTTGGCGTCGGCGTCGCCGTCGGGGTTGTAGCGGACGAGCACCTTGGTGTAGTCGGGGTTGAAGCGTTCGATGTGCTCGCCGAAGTCCTCGCCGTACTGGAAGTCGAACATGGGCTGCCCGGAGCGCTCGGCGGGCATGGCGAGCTTGAGGCCCTTCTCGTGCGCCTCGGCGGGCACGGTGGAGCCGAACTGCTCGTCGACGAGCACGCCGGTGACGGACGGGTCGGCGCCGGCGCCGACCGCCTGCAGCATGCCCTCGAAGATCAGGTGCTTGGCGTCGGCGATGATGGCCGTCTGCTCGGAGTCCGGCTCGCCGTCGATCCCGAAGAACTTCTTCTGGAAGGAGCCGCGGTGGTCGAACGCGAGGATGTAGAGCTTGCTGTCGGTTCCGGGGGGGTTCATGCGCTTGAGTATTCCAGAGCCATGCGGGCCGGGGTCGACAGGTCCTTAGAATGGCTCTATGACCTCCGGTGCTGACCTGTTCGTGGTGTGCAAGCAATGCGGCTCGGAGGTGAGCCCGTACATCACGGAGTGCCCGTACTGCGGGCATCGTCTGCGCAGGCGCGCGCCGAAGCTGCCGCCGGCGAACGCGCCGACCCGCACGACGCTGCGCGGTCGCGCGCGGTCGCTGCTGGGTCGCTCCGCCAAGCCGGCGCCGGTGAGCGGCCTGGCGCGCACGCGTCCGCGCACGCACGCGCGGCCGAGCCGGTGGGCGGCGGAGCGCCCGTACGCGACGATCGCGCTGGTGGCGGTCAGCTGCGTGCTGTGGGTGGTACAGCACGCGGAAGGCGCGCTGTACCTGCACATCGCGGTGCTCGGGTCGCTGAACGGCGACTGGTGGCGGCTGTTCACGAGCGAGTTCGCGTACCTGAATGGCCTGTACGCGTTCGTGGCGATCGTGACGGTGGCGATCTTCGGCTGGCTGCTGGAGCGCCGCCACGGGCCGTCGGCGGTGCTGGCGCTGTTCCTGGGGGCGGGCGCGACGGGCGCGCTGGCGGCGAGCGCGGCGTACCCGTATCCGATCGTGAGCGGCGGCAACGGCGCGGCGCTGGCGCTGCTGGCGGCGTGGGCGGCGCCGGAGCTGGAGGCGGCGCGCAGGGGCGAGTACCGCGAGGGCGACCTGCTGGGCGCAGCGGCGCTGGCGGCGCTGCTGCTGGCGCTGCCGTTCGCGCGTCCGGAAGCGAGCTGGCTGGCGGGTGTGGTCGGTGGGCTGCTGGGCCTGGCTGCGGGGCTGGGCATGCACCGGCTGAGCCAGCAGGAGGCATAGGATGGCGCCTGCATGACGATGACCAACGCGGTGGTGCTGATCGAGGCGGAGCGCGATGCGCTGTCGAGCCTGGGCGGCGCGCTGGCGGACATCGACGGTGTGGCGGAGGCGTATTCGGTGACGGGCGAGTGGGACTTCGTGGCGATCGTGCGCGTGCCCGACCACGAGCAGCTGGCGGACGTGGTGACGGGCCAGATCGGCGGCCTGCCGGGGGTGTCGCGGACGCAGACGATGGTGGCGTTCGCGGCGTTCTCGCGCCACGATCTCGAATCGCTGTTCTCGATCGGGGAATGATCGCCTGAGCGCGATGGCGGCGGTGCCGATGAAGCCGGAGTACGGGCCGACGCTCGGGCGGCTGCTGGCTCCCCGCTGGCATGCGACCTCGCGCGTGGCGCGCGCGGCGAGCATCGCGGCGTCCGTGCTGGCGCTGGCGGTGGTGGTGGGGGCGGCGCTGACGCTGGAGAACGCGTCGTACTCGCACGGCGGCAGCGTGCCGTTCAGCTTCAGCTACAGGGACCTGTATCGGACGGCGCCGGAACGGGGCGGGTACGTGAAGATCGAGAGCCGCTGGCCGGACGGCGCGCTGAAGTACTCCTACGCGGTCGATCCGCTGCTGCTGCCGGCGTACTCGGACGAGCTGACGGCGGAGATGCCGCTGTTCGCGACGCGTTTCATCCCGACGTTCGGCCGGCGCTACCGGGACTTCGAACTTCGCGGCGAGGGCAAAACGAAGATCAACAACACACTGAAAGGCTACGAGATCCTGTTCACGGCGAACGTGCAAGGCGGGGATGTGTATGGCCGCGCGGTGATGCTGCTGCCTTCGCGCCGGCGAGCGCGCGAGGGCGTGATCGTGGTGATGCTGACGTCGACGAGGGCGAGCGTGCAGATCACCTCGCCGGTGGAAGTGGGCACGACGGGCGTGCTGCTGAAACCGCTGAAGACGTTTACGTTCGGCTAGCGCCAGCGGCGGGCGGCGCGCGCGATGACGCGCTCGCCGTGGCGGAGGCCGTCGCGAGCGCTCGTGTGGGCCAGGACCGCGGTTTCGCCGGTGGGGGCTTCGGTGCCGCCGTCGTCGGGTGTGGCGGGGTCTTCGGAGGTGTTGTGCGTGGGGGCGGGTTCCACGCTGGGTGCGGGCGGCGAGGTTTCGGCGGGCGGCGCGGCGGGCGTTTCGCCGACCGGGGTCGTGCCGGTGGGGGCGGTGGACGTGGGCGGCGGCGTGACGGGCGTTGTGGTGGTGGGCGTCGTTGGCGCGGTGGCTGTCCCGGTGGTGGCTGGGACGGTGGTGGCGGAGGCGGGAAGTTCGGTGGTGTCGGTGGTGACTTCGGTGACGGGCTGCGGGTCGGCGGCCTTGGCGGCGGGCGCGGCGGTGGTCGCGGTGGAGACGGCGGGTGTGGCGGGCGCCTGGAGCGCGAGCTTGGCCGGCTTGGCGCTCTTGGCGCGGTGCTGGCGGTGCGCGGCGGCGAGCGACGCTTGGGTGGAGGGGCCGCCGGCGGTGACGGGCTGCAGCGCCTGGTGGACGACGACGGGTTCGTAGGCGCGGCTGGAGACGCTGGCGGAGGCGATGGCGGGCGGGCGGTGGCGGTGGACGACGGCGTGGTCGGCGGCGACGGCGCTGGCGGCGACGATGGCGGCTGCGGCGAGCCCGGCGACGGCCTTGGTGGCGAGCGCTCCGGCGCCGGCGGTGACGATGCCGCTGGCGACGCTGCCGCCGGCGCCCGCGGCGGCGGTGGCGCCGGCCCCGGCTGAGGCGGTGGCGCTGACGCCACCGGCGACGTGCGCGCCTCCGGCGGAGGCGGTGGAGCCGAGCTTGGCGAGCAGCAGCTTCTTGACGAGCAGCAGCGGGCCGACGGGCATGATCATGGCGAGCGCGTGGTTGTTGTCCTTGAGCTGCTTGCGGAAGAAGGCGCAGCGCTCGCAGCCGCGGACGTGGCGGCGCGCGGGCGTGCTGAGCTTGCCGAGCCCCTCGGCGACCTCGCCGAGCTCGAGGCGGACCTCGTCGCAGCTGAGCTTGCGCGCCTCGGAGGCCTCGGCGAGCGAGATGCGCGCGCGCACGAGCAGCGACTTGACGGACGGGATGGTGGTTTCCATGGCGTCGGCGATCTGCTCGTAGGAGAGCGCGTCGATCTCGCGCAGCAGCAGGGCGGTGCGCTGGGTCTCGGGCAGCTCGTGCACGTCGGCGATGAGCTCGCGGAAGCTCTCGCGGCGCATGACCTTGTCGCCGGTGGAGAGGCCGTGCTCGGAGTAGTGGACGTCCATGGAGTCGACGCCTATGGCGGAGGCGCGGCGCAGGTGGTTGAGCGAGCGGTTGCGCGCGATGCGGTACAGCCAGGGACGCACGTTGATGTCGCGCTCGTCGGCGAGCACGGCGTTGAAGGCGGCGGCGAACACCTCCTGCAGGACGTCCTCGGCGTCCTCGCGCGAGGCGAGCATGTGCCGGCAGAAGGACAGCAGGCGGGACTGGTAGCGGGCGCAGAGCACCTCGAAGGCGGCGTGCTGGCCGCGGCGGGTGAGCGCGATGAGGCGCTCGTCTGACTGCAGGCGCAGCAAAGCGGACGGGCCGCGCAGGCCCGCGATGCTGCTCGGATGTGAGAGAGAGGAGACCTCCATGGACAGTCCGATAGCTGCTGTCGCTCCTATCGACACGGTAGCAGCGCAAAAGTTGCGCTAGATAAAGGGATCCGGTGCGTACACTGGCGCGGCCCGGGTGACGAAATAGGTAGACGTAATCGACTTAAAATCGATTGCCTCGTATGCGGGGCGTGTGGGTTCGAATCCCACTCCGGGCATGTCGGCAGCGGCGGCGAACGGATAGAGTCGCGGCGATGTCGACGCAGGACGCGCAGGAGACGAGGACGTTCCACGGCGGGCGGCTGGTGGCGCGCCGCTTGAAGGCACACGGCGTGAGCAAGCTGTTCACGCTGTCGGGCGGGCACCTGTTCTCGATCTACGACGGCTGTCGCGAGGAGGGGATCGACATCGTGGACGTGCGCCACGAGTCGACGGCGGCGTTCGCGGCGGAGGGCTGGGCGAAGGTGACGCGCGAGCCGGGCGTGTGCGCGCTGACGGCGGGGCCGGGCGTGACGAACGGGATGAGCGCGATGGCGTCGGCGCAGGCGAGCCACTCGCCGATGGTGGTGCTGGGCGGCCGCGCGCCGGCGCTGCGCTGGGGGCAGGGCTCGCTGCAGGAGATCGACCACGTGCCGTTCGTGCGGCCGCTGGCGCGGCTGGCGGCGACGCCGCAGAGCACGGAGGAGATCCCGGGCCTGGTGGACGACGCGTTCGCGGCGGCGTGCGCGCCGCACGGCGGGCCGGCGTTCGTGGACTTCCCGCTGGACTACGTGTTCATGGAGGCGGAGGAGCCGGAGAGCGAGTACCGCCCGCCGCTGGCGGGCGCGGGCGGCACGGCGGCGTCGGGCGAGGCGCTGGAGCGGGCGGCGGCGCTGCTGGCGACGGCGGAACGCCCGGTGATCATGGCGGGCACGGACCTTTACTGGGGCCACGGCGAGGAGGCGCTGCGGGAGCTGGCGCGGACGCTGCGCATCCCGGTGTTCTTGAACGGCCTGGCGCGCGGGTGCGTGGCGGCGGACGACGAGCTGTTCTTCTCGCGCGCGCGCTCGCAGGCGCTGAAGGGCGCGGACGTGGCGCTGGTGGTGGGCGTGCCGATGGACTTCCGCCTGGGCTTCGGCGGCGTCGTTCGGCGAGGACACGGAGATCGTGGTGATCGACGCGGCGGAACCGGAGCGCGACCATCCGCGCCCGGTGGCGGCGGAGTGCTACGGATCGATCGCGCGCACGCTGGCGGACCTGCGCGCGGGCGCGGGGGCGAAGGCGCTGGCGAGCGAGAGCTGGCTGGCGGAGCTGCGGGCGAGCGAGACGGAGCGCCGCGAGGCGGAGCGGGCTGAGTTCGAGGACGACAGCGTCGCCGCTGCACCCGATGCGGCTGTACGCGGAGCTGGCGAAGGTGCTGGATCGGAACGCGATCGTGATCGGCGACGGCGGCGACTTCGTGTCGTACGCGGGCCGCGTGGTGGACAGCTACGAGCCGGGCTGCTGGCTGGACCCGGGGCCGTTCGGCTGCCTGGGGACGGGCCCGGGGTACGCGCTGGCGGCGAAGCTGGCGCACCCGGAGCGCCAGGTGGTGCTGCTGGTGGGCGACGGCGCGTTCGGCTTTGCGGGGATGGAGTTCGACACGCTGGCGCGCCACGGCGTGAACGTGGTGGCGGTGATGGGCAACAACGGCATCTGGGCGCTGGAGAAGCACCCGATGGAGTTCCTGTACGGGTACTCGGTGGCGGCTGACCTGCGCCCGGGGACGCGCTATGACCAGGTGGTGGAGGCGCTGGGCTGCCACGGCGAGCTGGTGGAGCGCCCGACGGACGTGGGACCGGCGCTGGAGCGCGCGTTCGCGTCGGGCAGGCCGGCGCTGGTGAACGTGCTGACGGATCCGACGGTCGTGTACCCGCGCAAGTCGAACCTGGCTTGAACTAGGCGCCGCGGGCGAGCTGCAGGGCGCCTCCGTAGAGGATGTCGTGCTCTGAGACCTCGACGTGCTCGAGCTCGAACGCGCGCATGGCCTCCTCGAGCAGGATCATGCCGGCGACGATGGTGGGCGCGCGGTCGGGGACGAGGCCGACGACCTGGCGGCGCTCGGATTCGGTCATGTCGGCGAGGCGGGCGAGCAGCAGTTCGACGGTGCCGAGCTGCAGCTGGTAGCCGTGCACGCGGGCGGGGTCGTAGGGGTCGAGCTCGAGGTCGATGGCGGCGGCGGAGGTGGCGGTGCCGGCGACGGCGATGCCGTGCTTGACGGGCGCGCGCTGCTCGGCTGGCAGCCCTTCGAGCAGCGTGGCGCGGACGTCGAGCGCGAGCTCGTGCAGCTGGTCGGGCGCGGGCGGGTCGGTGTGGATGTGGCGCTCGCTCATGCGCACGACGCCGGCGTGCAGCGAGGTGTGGAAGGCGGCGGCGCGCCCGACGCCGACGACGAACTCGGTGGAGCCGCCGCCGATGTCGATGACGACGGTGGGCTCGGTGGGCTCGGGTCGCCCGGTCATGGCGCCGAGGAACGTGAGCTGCGCCTCTTCGTCGCCGCTGAGGACGCGCGCGTCGAGCCCGAAGTCGTGGCGAACGCGCGCGGCGAAGTCGGCGCCGTTGCTGGCGTCGCGCACGGCGGAGGTGAGCACGGCGAGGTTCGCGGTGGCGCCGTTGGCGTCGATGTCGGCGCGGTAGCGAGCGAGCACGGCGAAGACACGCTCCATGGCGTCGGCGTCGAGCGCGCCGGTGGCGTCGACGCCGTGTCCGAGGCGGGTGACGTTGGAGTGGCGGACTAGCTCTTGCACGGACCCGGAGCCGGGGTCGACGTCGGCTACGAGCAGGCGCGTGGAGTTGGTCCCGATGTCGACGACGGCCACGCGCACGGGCGGGATGGTAGAGGGGCGGGGCGGGCGGGCGGGGACCGACGGCGGGCGGGGGAGGACCGACGCCGGGTGGACGAGGTCGGCGGGCGCTGGCGGTACCGGGCGAGATGCGGCGTGCGATCGTCCCGCCGGGCGCGGAAGCCTGGCCACTTGTGCGTTTCTTTGCTAGAACATAGGCAGCGACGCGGGGTGGAGCAGTCTGGTAGCTCGTCGGGCTCATAACCCGAAGGTCGCGGGTTCGAATCCCGCCCCCGCTATGGAGAAAGGCCCTGGTAATCGGGGCCTTTTTTCTTGGTGTGGGCGCGATGGTGGCACGCCAAGGTTCCAATAGGGTTCCGTTTGACGCTTGTTCTGGCGTTCGGCCGCAGCCCTCGACATGGCTGTAGACGGGTCGGCGCACGGACCCGGCTATCGGCCCGACTTTTCGCGGCGGGCCGTTCTGTGCGAGGCTCGTCGGGCGGCGGCGCCTCAGTCGGCGCTTCAGAGCGTCTTCGAGCCCGTAGGATTGCCGCGATGGCGGCCACTAAGACCATGGGCAGCCTTGGGGGAGAAAGAGAGCTCGAGTTCGGCAGAGGCTTCCTTGCTATCCGCGACCCAGAGGCAAACATCGACACGCACGTGCCGGTGAACTTCTCGAGCGTTCGCGCCCGGCCGTTCCTGAAGTGGGCCGGCGGCAAGCAGTGGCTCGCGCCGATCGCTGCCGCGCTCATCGAACCGGGGTCGACGCGCCGCTACTTCGAGCCCTTCCTTGGGGGAGGGGCGCTGTTCTTTGCTGCGCAGCCTGCCCGCGCAGTGCTCTCGGATGTGAACGCGGAGCTCATCTGCACCTACGCGTCACTTCGCGATCACGTTGACCCGCTGGTCGCCGAGCTCTCGCGCTATCCGCACGACCGGGAGTTCTTTCTGGCGATGCGGTCCAAGCGACCGCGGTCGCCCGTGCGCGCCGCAGCCCGGGTCATCTATCTCAACAAGACCGCCTTCAACGGGATGTACCGGGTCAACTCGCGCGGCCAGTTCAACGTCCCCTTCGGCAGCTACCGGAGCCCGACGATCTGCCAAGAGGACCGTCTGCGCACTGCCGCGGCCGCACTGCGCAACGCGGCTCTGCGCTGCGCCGACTTCGCTGACGCTACGGCCGA
Source organism: uncultured Solirubrobacteraceae bacterium (assembly GCA_963735705.1). Taxonomy (GTDB): domain Bacteria; phylum Actinomycetota; class Thermoleophilia; order Solirubrobacterales; family Solirubrobacteraceae; genus Palsa-744. The sequence goes on along the minus strand of CAVTLZ010000004.1, from coordinate 14,858 downwards.
CGCAGAGGCCGGCGACCTCGTTTTCTTCGATCCCCCTTATGTAACGGGCCACCACAACAACGGATTTCTCAAGTACAACGCACAGCTCTTCAGCTGGCAGGGTCAGGAACGCCTGAGTGACGTCACAGCCAAGCTGATCGGCCGTGGCGTCAGGGTCGCGATGACCAACGCCGACCATCCCTCGCTTCGAGCGCTGTTCGCGGGGATGAAGGTGACGCCTGTGCGGCGACAAAGTCTCATCAACTCCTCGGCCGCGGATCGCGGGCCCGTTCGCGAGGCGCTCTACACGAGTTTTCAGCTCTCGACGCAGGCGCTGCTCGCTGCCGCGGAGGCGGCCGCGTGAGCTCGCCAGGCGCCAGAGGCGGACGCGCAGCTAGGGCAACAAAATGGATCGCGCGCACTTGGCGCGGCGCGCTCAGCCTGTCCCAGCGCTTGATCGTCTACCTGATCGTCCAGACCTTCCTCGTCGTCGTAGGTGTGCTCGTCGTCGTGCTCGGCAACGGCAAGATAGGGCTCGCGATCGGGACGTCCCTAATCGCTGCGGGGGCCGCCGGAGCCTCCTTGTTTGGGTATGTGCTGTTGAGTGACCGCTGGTCCAGCCAAGTTGAGTCGTTGCTCGACGCCGGGCTTCGCGCAATATGGATGGTGCGTTCGGTGCGCATCCGGCACGAGTACGACCAGCGTCTCGAGGCCGCTCGTGAGAGCGTCGACCTACTCGGCTTCGGCCAGCGGAGCTTTCGCGAGGATCACATCGACGACTTCTCCGCATGGATCGCGCGCGGCGTGGCGATCAGGCTGTTGCTTCTCGACCCGAGCTTCCCCTCGCTCGAAAACTCCTACGCCGATCAGCGGGACCGCGAAGAGGGATCCGGCAACATCGCCCAAGACGTCGAGGCGTTCCTCAACGCGATCAAGCAACGCGGCCTGCACCAGAGCGACCAACTCTCCATCCGACTGTTCCGCTGCCTGCCGGCTATCGGGGTCTTTCGCATCGACGATGACCTGTTTTGGGGTCCGTACCTCGTCGGAAGGCCCAGCCGGAACTCCCCGACGCTGTTGACGGTGCGAGGCAGGCCGCTGTTCAAGGCGCTCGAGACGCACTTTGAGGACATCTGGAGCCGGCCGGAGCTCTCGGCTGCGGTCGACTGGGATCAGGTGGGAAGTGCCTGAGGTGAGCGTCGAGGCGCACGGACGCGTCCACATAGCGCTCATAGATCTCGGCAGAGCGACACCGCGAGCATACGGCGGCTGCGGGTTCGCAATCGAAGCGCCCGTGGTCCGCGTCCACGCGAGACCTGGCACCTCACTGGCGTTGAAGTACGTCGGGACGCTCGATGTTCGAGGCAGAGAAGATGTCGGCGACGCGCTCACGCGACTTGCGAAGCACGTGGGACACCCGATCGACGCAGAGCTCGCAATCGACGGCTGGATTCCGCAGCACGTCGGCCTCGGCACAAAGACCGCCTTGCTGCTGGCGCTGCTCGACGCCACGAATCGCGCGCTCGAGCTGTCACTTTCCGACAGCGAGCTCCAGTCGCTCAGCGGGCGCGGCGGGACATCCGGCGTTGGTATCCGCACCTACTTCCGAGGCGGCTTCGTGCTCGATGCGGGGCATGCGCAAGAGCTCGTCCCGACACTTGCGCCCTCGAGCAGCCGCCTCGCCCCTTGTCATCCGCCGATGCTGACCTGGGCCCCCTTCCCAAGGCACTGGCGTGTGACGTTGCTGACAGCCCCAGGACCGAGAATCCACGGCGAGGACGAGCTCGCGTTCTTCGCCGCCGCGACGCCGCTGCCGGTAGAGGAGGTTCTGCGCGTTCTTGCGCTCGTGCACCACGGCGTAGCGCCCGCACTCCTTGAGCAGGACTTCGAACGTCTCGGATCAGCGCTGCGCGAACTGCATCAGGTCGGCTTCAAGGCACACGAGCTGGCCCACCAAAGTGGCTCGGTGAAGGCAGCGCTGAGGGACTGCTGGGCTCACGGCTTGGTCGCTGGCCTTAGCAGTATGGGGCCAACGATATATACGATCAGCTCGAGCGAGGATGACTCGACTGCGGTGCTCGAGGCGATCGCAAGGGCTCACGACATAGCCCTAATCGGGCCGCTGCTGGCCTGCAATACGGGCGCTCAGGTGGCGTGAGCCGGCTAGGGCTACGCGACGCCTTCCTGCGGCTCGACCGCCAGCCCCGCCTGTTCTTCTACACCACCTCAAGTGAGAAGTTCGCCCAAGCACAGTTCGCGTTCCAGCGCTCGGGTCTCAGTGTCACGGAGTTCAAGAGCCGCCATGACCCCTATCGCGAGGACGAGGAGGGCACATCCCGAGAGCTATTGACGCGGGCCATCAAGGAGATCTGTGAGACCGTACAGCCCGCAGCCTCGACTCTCTTCTTCGTGGAGGACACCTCGCTACGGATCGACGCCCTCTCGGGCCCCACCAGTGAGGTTCCAGGGCTTCACGTCAAGGACTGGTTCGCGCGGACGAGCTTTGGCGAGCTCGATCGTCAGCTCAAAGCCGCCGGGGGCGTGCGCACTGCCACAGTCAAGTCCGACATCGCGCTTCATGTACCGAATCTCGAAGAGCCGCTCTTCTTCCACGGAGAGACGAGCGGCGTCGTCGCAAACGCGCCGCCGGGCTTCCAGGCGAGCATCGAGCACCCTTGGCTTAGACCCGACAGCTTCAATGGCTGGCTAGTCCCCGACGGCTCCGACTACCCGCTCGGCGGGATGACAGTAGAGGAGTCCTGGAGGTATGACTTCCGTGCTAAGGCCCTAACCGAACTGATTGGGAGGCTCGAGGAGTACGCGGCCGTCCTTAACCTCCCGACCGCGGCGAGCACCCGGCGCGTGAAGCGCCTTCGCACGCTTGAGCCGACCCTGTTTTCGGACGATCGTCCCACGTTCGTAGTGATTGGACCGACGTGCGCCGGGAAGACTACGTTCGGCAACCGTGCGGCCAAGTCGTCAGAGGGACGCGAGCCGATGCTTCACATTGAGGCGAGCGACATCGTGCGCACGTTTGACGGCGGCCCGAAGGCAGGCGAGAGTCCGCTCGACTTCGCGCTTCGCGTCCTCGGCGCACATGGCTTTGACGTCGCCGCGCGACGCATCGTAGATGAGTACTACGGCGATGAGCTTCGGACCGGCGCGGTCATCACCGGCTTTCGCACGATCGAGGAGCTCCTGTACGTCCGAAGCGCGCTCCCGACGACGCGCGTGCTCTACCTCGACGCTCCCCTCAGAACACGCTACGACCGTTTCCTACAGCGGCGAAGATCCGCGGACGACACGCTCTCGCTCGAGGAGTTCAAGCGACTTGATCTGGACCAGGGAAGCTTTGGCCTACTCTCCGCAGGCTCGCAGCTTGCCGACGTGCGGCTTGTGAACGACCAAAATCTCGACACGTACTTCCAGCAGGTCGAGGCGATCCTTGCCGGCGCGCCTGCAGAGAACATCCCGGGCTTCGGCGGTACTCCGGCGGGTCAGCGCGCCGACCGTGCGCAGCTCTTCCGTTGTCTGCAAGCGTTGCGGGCCTCTGGACGGCCGCTTTCGACCGATGAGATCGAGAGCTGGACGGGAGAGCAGGGGGCCGCGATCCGGCATAACAATGCGAACAAGATCCTCAAGCGTTACCCGGCACTCGTGCGCAGGCTCGACTCCGGCGGCACACGTATCCGATACGACGTGACCGCGTCTGGCCTCGCGTACTTGAGCTACGTCGAGCAGTACCTGGCGTCGGGCCCCGCCGAGCGCGCCTAGTAGTAGCCGCACTGTGACTGACGGTCTCGCAGCGAGACCCTCCCGAGCGTTCGTCGAACAGACCAGATGCACGGGTGTGCGGTCGCTGTGCAATTCGTTGGCCGTTTTGGGGCGCTCAGGGTCATCACGTCATGTGATGACGGCAGCAAGCATCCCTGCGTCCGGAGGCGGCGGCTACGCCCGCTACCTGGAGAGCAAGACCGCTGCGCCCGAGCGCGGGGACTACTACTTGACGCCGGACGGCGAGATGACCCAGGCGCCGGGTCGCTGGCTCTCCGATGAGGAGACGCTGACCAGGCTCGGGGTGCGGGCGGGCGAGGCGGTCGATGGCGCGGACTTCATCGCGTTGATGGATGGACGCCACCCGGGCACCGGTAGGTGGCTGCGACCCGAGGGCGCCGGTGGCGGCAGGGGCGGCGGGATCGACGTGACGTTCAGCGCCCCGAAGTCCGTCTCGACGGTGTGGGCACTCGGTGACCCGTGGCAACGCGAGCAGATCGAGCAGGCGCACGCCCGGGCCGTGGAGAGCGCGGTCCAGTATCTCCGCGAGCAGGTTCCGGTTGTACGCCGCCGCTACGACGGCCAGGTCGTGGAAGAGCACGCCAAGGATGTGATCGCCGCGGAGTACCGGCACACGACCGCGAGAGGAGTCAGCGGTGCGCAGGCACCCGACCCGCAGCTGCACAGTCATGTCGTGATCAGCGGCGCGATCCGGGATGACGAGAGGATCGTCGCGATCGCTTCGCGGCCGATCTTCCGCTCGGCCCGCGAGCTCGGGGCGTTCTACCGCTCATCGCTCGCTGAGGAGCTGGCGGGGGAGGGCTATGAGATCGAGCGCGGGACGGGTAAGGACGGCCGGTACTTTGAGATCGCGGGGGTGCCGCGTGGCCTGACCGAGGAGTTCTCAGGACGCAGCCGAGAGGTCGCCCGAGCTGCGGAGCGTTTCCGTGCTCGCCACGGCCGCGCACCGGAGCGCGGGGAGCTGCGCAGCCTGGCGCTCGAGAACCGCCGCGCCAAGGAGCTGACGACCCGCGGGGACCTGCAGCGGGCGTGGGGCGAGACGGGCCGTCGCCATGGGTTCGGGCCTGACGAGGCTGTGCGTCTGATCAGAGCGCTTGAACGGCCAAGGGTCGAGCGCCCCGTCGAGGATCGCATCGAGGCGAGGCTGACCGAGCAGCACGCCGTGTTCCAGGCGCGTGATCTGCACGCAGTCGCGTTGGAGCAAACAGCCGGGGAGATGCCACCGGAGCAGGCGCTTGCGGTGGCTCGGGAGATGGTCCGTGATTGGCGGGTGCTCACCCTGGAGGGCGGGCGGATGACGACGCTCGCCGTGCGCGCTCAGGAGCAGGCCATCGAGCGCCGTGCTGAGCTGCTCGCCCAGCCGGCGGGCCGGGACGTCGGCGAACACGCTCGTGCCAGCTCTATTCGTGTGGTCTCCGAGCGCATCGGGGGACCATTGAGTTCAGAGCAGGACCACGCGCTGCGAATCCTCACGGGTCCCGAGCGTGCCGCGGTGCTCGTTGGCGCGGCGGGGACAGGCAAGGGCGTGGTGATCGACGCCGCCGCCCGCGCCGAGCAGCACGCCGGGCGCCAGACAATCGGCATCGCCGTGTCCGGATCCACGGCCGAGCGGCTCGGAGCCGACAGCCCAGCCCTCGCCGGCCGGACGCTGACGCTTGACTCGCTGGTCGCCCGCGCCAACACGGGGACCGTCGAGATCCACCGGGCCACGACGGTCTTTCTCGACGAGGCCGGGATGGTCGACCACAAGCGCATGGATGCCCTCACCGAGCTCATCGAGCGCTCCGGAGCAAAGCTGATCGCCGTCGGCGACGGCAAGCAGCTCCCCTCGATCGGGCCCGGCGGGATGTTCGACCGGCTCGCCACCCATACCCCAACCGCAGAGCTCACCGACATCCACCGCACCCAGGACCCCGACGAGCGCAGGGCATGGGCTGCCCTTCGCGCCGGCGAACCGGAGCGCGCGATGGCGCACTACTTCAAACGCGCACAGCTTCACTTCGCGAACACCCGCGATGAGGCCGGCGAGGCGGCCATCCAGCGCTGGATGGCACTCGCCGAGAAGCACGGCATACGCCAGGTCGCGTTGATCGCCGACGCCTCCAACAAGGAGATCGACCGACTCAACGCCCGCGCCCAGCACCTCCGGGCTGAGCGCGGAGAACTCGGCCACCGAGAGATCCCGCTCGGACACACCCACTACGGGCTGCGTGAAGGCGACATCGTCGCCTTCACATCCCAACACCGCCCAGCCGGAGAGCCACGGGTCGAGAACGGAACCCGCGGCCAGGTCACACGCGTAAACGAGCACGGCGGCGTGACGGTGGAGCTGGCCGGCTCGGGCCGTTCGGTGCGCCTCGCCGGCGAGGGCATTGAGTCTCTGCGGCTCGGCTACGCCCAACACGTCTACCGCCAGCAGGGCGCAACGGTCGAGCGGACCGTCGTCGTGACCGGAGGCTGGCAGACCAGCAAGGAGAGCGCCTACGTCGAGGCGACCCGCGCGCGCCAGGGCACCGACTGGTTCCTCGCGCGCGAGGAGCTCGGCAGCCAAGGGCAAGACGCCGACCGCGTCATGCAGCTCGCGCGCAGGATGGGCACCAGCCGAGCACAGAAGCCCTCGCTCGCCTACGAGCCCTACGACCCCGCATTCGGCCCCGGCTACGACCTCGGGCCGCTGCGAATCCTCCGCGTCCCCGCCATCCTGATCCGCTCCAGCCGCCACCACGACCGCCCACCGGCTGACCGCAACGTCGATCGGGGGCGCTGACCGGGCCGCCTCAGACGGCGTCGATGCTATTTGACGCCGGCGAACAGATCGGAGGGCGGGATATCGAGCGCCGCAGCCAGGCGCATGATCAGACCAAAGGAGGGCGTTGCTTTGCCGGTCTCGAGTCGAGAGATGTACGTGTACAACACGTCGACCTTGCGCGCGAGGTCGGATTGGCTGAGGCCGCCTCTCTCCCGGGCACGAGCGAGATTGGCGCCGAACTGCTGCTCGGGGCTCATGGGCGGGAGCCTATCCACAGGGCTATAGCACTCTACGTGCTACATTTCACCGTGCGATAGCGGTCGCGCGTTCGGTTCTCAGACCATCGCGACAGACACCACAAAACTAAGTGGCCCCGGCGCAGTTGAAGCTGCCCGGGGCCCGGCAAAGAAGGAGTGACCCTTCAATGCAAGATCAACCTAGCCAAGGCCGGTGCGACCCGCGGATCGAACGGGTGATCATCCTGCAGCTCCTTCGCGATGATCACGGGGATCGCTGGTCGCGCGCAGAGCTGGAGGTCGAGATCTCCAACGTAGAGCCGTGCTTATGGGTGTCCACGCCCACTGCGATCATCAATTTCGGTCTCCATTCTCTGGTTGGCGCTGGTGATGTGGAGGCCGCCAGACAAAGCCATGTCGAGCACAGCAGCACGCTTCTATGAAGTCATGGCGGCGTCCGTGGCAGGCGACGGGAGACAAATCCAACGTAGGGCACCCATGTGGGGCCAGCCGTTTTATTCGAGTCATCCCGCCGTCTGCCACACCCTCGACGGGGCACCGGACGCCACTGCATCGCCACCGCTTCGCTGCGCCCTACGGGCTTCGCTCCGCGGTGGCGAACCCGTAATCCCAGGGCCCCAACAGGCCCAAACGAAATTACATGGCCGTTTCCGGCCACTTGGGGTCATTAACGGGGATGAACGGGACAGAACCCACAAGCGCCGCCGTAGCCGAGTCGACGCTCGCCGAGGGGCCGCTGCTGTGTCCGCACGAGGCGGCCACGTTGCTGTCAGTGAAGCCGAGCTGGGTCTACGAAGCCGTTCGCGCCCACCGGATACCGTGCCTGCGCGTCGGCCGGCACATCCGCTTCACCCGCGCGATGCTCGAACAGTGGCTCGCCGAGCAAGTCGACGGCTGATGCCCAGCACGACATCGGACAGCGACACATGGGTCGCCGGCGATGAGTAGGCGCTCCTACGGCAGCGGTCGTCTGTTCGAGCGAGCCGACGCGGCTGGGCAGGTGAGCTGGTACGGCTCGTGGTGGTCCGGCGGCACACGCGTCAAGCGCAAGATCGCCGCCAAGCGCACCCCGGGCACCGCGGACGGACTCACGCGCGCCCAAGCGGAGAAGGAGCTGCGCAAGCGCATCGAGCGCGACGTGATCGTGCCGGGCGCCGCCAGGCGCACGTTGGAGGAGGCCGGTGGCGCCTACGTCGATCACCTGGAGAACGTGATGGAGCGCAAGCGCTCCACGATCCAGGACTACCGCGGACACCTGCGCCGTCATCTCGTGCCGTTCTTCGGCGAGCGCCCGATCGACAAGATCGAGCCAGCCCAGGTGGCGAAGTACCTCAAGCGCAAGCGCAACGACGGCCTGTCCTCAAAGACCGTCCAGAACCACCTGAACTTCCTGCACGGCGTGTTCGCCTTCGCGATAAAGCGCGGCTGGGCGCAGAGCAACCCGGTCGCCTACGTCGACCGCCCGAAGAAGAACCGCTCTCCCCACCAACGCGTCCGCTTCCTCCAGCCAGCCGAACTCGACAAGCTGATCGACGCGGTGCCGGAGGATACCCTCGGCGGCGTCGAGCGGGCGCTGTATCTGGCCGCCGCGCTCACCGGCCTGCGCCAGGGCGAGCTGCTCGCGCTGAAGTGGCTCGACATCGACTGGCAGGTCGGGCGCGTGCGCGTCGCGGACAACTTTACGCGCGGGCAGATGGACACTCCCAAGTCCCACGAAGGCCGCTCGGTCCCGATGGCCGCACGGCTCGCCCGCGATCTCGACGAGCTACGCCGAGGCTCCCGCTTCCCCGCGGACAGGGATCTCGTCTTCTGCCATCCCGACACGGGACACGTCCTCGACCCTTCCAAGATGCGCAAGCGGTTCAAGGACGCGCTCGCCGAGGCAGGCGTACATGAGATCACCTTCCACGAGCTCCGCCACACCTTCGGCACGCAAATGGCTGCCGCCGGCGCCCCGCTGCGCGCGATCCAGGAGTGGATGGGCCACGCCGACGCGAAGACCACCGAGATCTACCGCCACTACGCGCCCGACCCGTCCAACGGGGCGGCGTTCGTCGAACGGGCGTTTGGCAACGGAGATCACGCTTCGTCGGACACGCCCTGACCCCCTCTAGAAGGGCATTGTTCCAGGCGCTCTGACGACCTCGGGGACAAACCGGCTACGTTTCGAGCGTGGCGAAAGGGGACGACAACGGGCAACCAAACGGCCACGCGCTATTTGAGGCGGCGAACAAGCTCCGCGGCTCGGTCGAGTCGGCGGAGTACAAGCACCTCGTCCTCGGTCTGATCTTCCTGAAGTACATCTCCGATGCCTTCGAACAGCGCCGGCGAGCGCTCGACGTCCAACTGTGCGACACGAAGAGCAAGGAGTACGTCGCAGACCCGGTTGCGCGGGCTGAAGAACTTGACGATCGCGACGCGTACGCGGAAAAGCAGGTGTTCTGGGTACCCGAGCACGCCCGCTGGCCGGCGATCCTCGCCTCGGCGTCCAGCCCGGACATCGCCAAGCGCATCGACGACGCGCTCAGCGCGATCGAAGGCGAGAACCCCGAGCTCCGCCGGATGCTGCCCCGGGTCTATTCGCGCGCACCGCTGTCAGCAGAGCTGCTCGGCTCGCTCGTGGAGACGATTGCAAAGATCGGCTTCGGCCAAGACCCGAGCGAAGCACGCGACATCCTCGGGCGCACCTACGAGTACTTCATCAAGGAGTTCGCGCGCGCCGAGGGGCATCGAGGCGGCGAGTACTTCACCCCCGCGCCGGTTGCCCGCCTGCTCGTGGAGATGCTTGAGCCGTATGAGGGACGGATCTTCGATCCCGCCTGCGGGTCGTGCGGGTTGTTCGTACAGTCAGCGAACTTCGTCGAGGCCCACGGAGGGCGTCCCGAGAAGATCTCGGTATACGGCCAAGAGCGCAATCAGGCGACGTGGCGGATCGGCCGCATGAACCTTGCGATCCACGGCCTCTCAGGCGACGTGCAGTACACCGAGAGCGGCTCGCTGCTGGACGACGCCTTCCCCCGGCTGAAGGCCGACTTCGTGATGGCAAATCCGCCCTTCAACCAGAAGGAGTGGTCGACCCCCGCAGTTCTCGACGACGTCCGGTGGGGGCAGGGCGTCCCGCCCACCGGTAACGCCAACTACGCGTGGATACAGCACTTCCTGCACCACCTCGCACCCAGAGGCCGTGCCGGCTTCGTGATGGCCAACGGCTCGCTCACGACGATGAGCGGAGGCGAGGGCAAGATCCGCGAGAACCTGGTCAGAGCCGACGTGGTCGATTGCATCGTGGCTCTCCCGGCGCAGCTCTTTTACACGACGGGCATCCCTGTGTGCCTGTGGTTCTTCGATCGCGACAAGGCATCCTCCAGCGAGCGCGACCGCCGCGAGGAGACGCTGTTCATCGACGCCCGTCAGATGGGCAGCAAGATCAGCCGCACACAGATCGAGCTAACGAAGGAGGAGATAGACAGAATCGCTGGGACCTACCACGCTTGGCGGGGGACGAGCGGCGAGGATTACGCCGATGTGTCGGGCTTCTGCCGCGGTAGTGACCTGAAGGAGATCGATGCGGCCGGTTTCACGCTCACGCCTGGGCGCTACGTTGGCGCAGCGGAGAGCGAGGAGGATGAAGTGGCGTTCGAGGAAAAGATCGGGACGCTGATTGATCAGCTCACCGAGGAGATGGCGGACAGCGAGCGGCTCGCGAGCGACGTCCAGGAGGCGCTCGCTAGGTTGGGTTATGCACTGTGATGAGTTCCGTCAAGTATGACTAGCCGCTGGGATCGGGCTGAGCTTGCGGACGCGGGCGTGTCCGTCCTGGATTGCGAACACAAGACGCCTCCCGACGCTGGGCACGGTCACCCATACGTCGCCATACCGAATCTCGTCGATGGCAGGCTCGACCTCACGTCCGTGCGGCGCATCACCGACGAGCATCTTCGCGAGTGGACACGCCGAACGCGGCCACGGGCGGGAGACGTCATCGTGACTCGACGCGGTCGTGTTGGAGACTCTGCCGTTGTGCCTGAGGGCCTAAGTTGCGCGATAGGTCAGAACCTGGTCATCTTGAGGTCTGTTACCAGCCGCGTGGATCAGAGATTCTTGCGATACGCAGCGCGAGGACGGCTGTGGGCCGATGAGGTCGACCGTCTCCGCAATGTGGGCGCCGTTTTCGACAGCCTAAACGTCCGCGATATTGCACGGATTCGGATCCCGGTACCGCCCCTCAGAGAGCAGCGAACGATCGCCGCCACGCTCGGTGTCCTCGACGACAAGATCGACAGCAATCGCCGACTCTCCAGCTTGCTCGAGGAGACTGTTGCCACGTACTTCCGATCGCGGTTGGCTGACTTCGTCGGGGTCGAAGACTTCGACGAGAGCGAGATCGGGCCTATTCCGCGCGGGTGGACAACGGGCTCTCTCACAACCCTCGCGCGCTTCATCAACGGCAAGGCGTTTACGAAGGATGCAAACACCAAGGGCCGTCCGATCCTTCGCATCAAGGAGCTCAATGCGGGTATCCGGGACGACACGCTGCACAGTGATGTGGCCGTCGCGGAGGAGCATCTTGCTCGACATCACGACATTCTGTTTGCGTGGTCCGGCTCGCTCGCGGTCTACAGGTGGTCTGGCCCCGAGTCGCTGATCAACCAGCACATCTTCAAGGTAATCCCGGAGGGCTACCCTCCGTGGTTTGTCTATCAGTGGGTATGTCAGCACATGCCCGAGTTCCAGGCAATCGCTCGCGATAAGGCGACAACGATGGGACACATCCAGCGTCGGCACCTGTCCGAAGCGCGTGTTGCCTTGCCGGACTCCGACACGCTGGCGGGTGTCGGCGAGCTTCTCGAGCCTCTTGATCGATGGCAAGGAGTCGTGGCCTCTGAGATCGCGTCGCTGGCTGCAATCCGTGATGCCCTCCTGCCCAAGCTCATCTCCGGCGAGATCCGTGTGTCTGACACTGCCGACTCCGACGAGGTGATCGGCCCCCTGGCCGAGCGGCTCGCAGGAGCGAAGCGGTGACCTTCTCGGCCGGCGAGGATGCGCTCGTCGAGCAGCCGGCGCTCGAGTGGCTGACCGATGCTGGGTGGACGCACGTCCATGGCCGTGATCTTCCGGCCCAAGCTCCGGGGGCAGAGCGCAAGCTCTGGTCGGATGTTGTGTTGGTCGACCGTTTGCACCAGGCCGTCGCGCGGATCAACCCCGATCTTCCAGCCGACGCCGTCCAACGGGCATGCGAGCTAGCGATGACCGGGACCTCCCCGGCTCTAATTGAGGATCACCGCGGCTTTCACGAACTGCTCACCGCGGGCGTACCGATCCCGTACGTCGATGACGATGGAGTCGAGCAGGCCGACCGCGCCAAGCTCGTCGACTTCGAGAACCCCGGCCGCAACGAAGTGCTCGCGGTCAACCAGTTCACAATTGTCGAGGGTGGGCATAACCGGAGGCCGGACATCCTGTTGTTCGTCAACGGGCTGCCACTCGGACAGCTCGAGTTGAAGGCGCCCGGACTCGCGGAGTCCGCGCAGGATGCGATCAATCAGATCCACCACTACACCGACACGATCCCCAGCCTCTACCGCTACGTAGGGATCGTCGGTGTGTCGGACCTGATGTCGGCACGGGTGGGAACATGGAGCACGGCTGCAGAGCACTTCGCTGAATGGAAGGAGATGGGTGCGGCCGACCGGCAACCGCATGGTCGCTCGCCGCTGCAGACGATGATCGAGGGTGTCTTCTCCCCCGCACACCTCCTGGAGCTGATCCGTGACTTCGTCCTGTTCGAGAGCGATGGCGCGAGGACGTGGGAGGTGATGGCCAAGTATCACCAGGTCGACGCGGTTCACGCCGCTGTGGAGTCTGTTGCGGTCGCGATGGGTGGCGACCGTCGCGGCGGGATCGTGTGGCACACGCAGGGCGCCGGCAAGAGCTACACGATGGTGTTCTTCGCCAACAAGCTGCGGCATGACCCACGCTTCGCCAACCCGACGATCGTCGCGGTGACCGATCGCACCGACCTCGACGACCAGCTCCAGAAAACCTTCAGCGCCACCCACCTGGCGCCCTTCTGCCACCAAGCGCAAGAGATCTCTGGCGGCAAGGAAAGTCTGCACGAGCTGCTGAAGGTGCCCGCCGGTGGCATCGTGTTCACGACGATCCAGAAGTTCGCGCCAGCCAACGACGAGACCATGCCGATGCTCTCAGAGCGGCAGAACGTGGTCGTGATGGCAGACGAGGCGCACCGCTCGCAGTATGCGGCCTACGCGCAGAACATCACGCGCGCGCTTCCCAACGCGACCAGGATCGGCTTCACCGGCACCCCCGTGGAAGGCGCCGACCGCTCGACGCGTCTGGTGTTCGGTGACTACATCTCGGTCTACCGAATGCGCCAGGCCCAGGAAGACCAGGCAACCGTCCCGATCTATTACGAGTCGCGCCAGATACCGCTGTCCGTCGAGGACCAGGAGCAGCTCGCGCAGGTCGGAGAAATCCTCGAAGCCGAGGAGCAGGAGGCCGCGGGCAAGCTCATCACCAGCTGGGCCAAGCTCGAGAAGGTCGTCGGATCGCCAGAGCGCATCGAGACGTTGGCGAACGACATCCACCTCCATTTCACGACACGCTGCGAGGCGCTACCGGGCAAGGCACTCGTCGTCGCCTACTCGAGGCGAATTGCTGCCGAGCTCGCCGGGAGTCTGCGCGAGCGCTTCGGCGAGGAGACCGTCGACTGCGTCATCTCCGCCAGCGCGACCGACGAGAAGCCGATCTCGCTGTTCCGCCGCTCAAAGCCACAGCTCCTTCAGCTCGCGAAGGACTTCCGCGACCCCGACCACCCACTCCGGATCGTCGTCGTCAAGGACATGTGGCTGACGGGCTTCGACGCTCCGGTGCTGCACACGCTCTACATCGACAAGCCGATGCGCGACCACGGCCTCCTGCAGGCGATCGCACGCGTAAACAGAGTCTTCCGCGAAAAGAGCGGCGGCCTCGTCGTCGACTACATCGGTATCGGTGAGGATCTACGGGCCTCGCTGCGCGCCTACGACGAAACCGAGCTGGAAGATCCCGCAGTCCCAATCGCGCAAGCGATCGCCGGGCTGTGGGAGAAGTACGAGGTACTCTGCGCGATGCTCTACCCCGCCGGGTATCGCAAGGGCGAGCTCAAAGTCGCCGCAGACCCCTCGCGCTTGATCCTGGACTGCTGGGACTACGTGCTGGCCGACAAGCAGCGCATCCGCGAGTTCCTCGACGAGCAGGCAGCACTCGCCAAGTGGTACACGCTGATCGGCACCCAACAGGCCGTGATCGACCTGCGCGAGGAGATCTCCTTCTTCAAGAAGCTCGCGGGCGAGGTGCGCAAGATCGCCACGCCGGCCCCCCAGGCAAGCGCCGAGGCCGAGCAGGCCGTGCGACAGTTCATGTCCGAGGGGCTCGCCGCCGGCGAGGTCATCGAGACGCTCGCTCTCGCCGATCAAGACCGTCCCGACATCTCGGTCCTCTCCGAGGAGTTCCTCGACTCGATCGCGGCCAAGACCGAGCATCCAAACATTCAGATACGGCTGCTCGAGAAGCTGCTCAAGAACGAAGTCAAAAGCCGAAGCCGCACCAACCAGGCACAGGCCAAGCTTTTCGCAGAGCAACTGGACGCCGTCCTGCACCGCTACGAGCTGCGCCAGATCTCAAGCGCCGAAGTTGTTCAGCGCCTCGTTGAGATCGCCAGGAGCCTGCGCGAAGCGGGTCGCCGTCACGAGCAGCTCGGTCTCACCGCGGAGGAGGCCGCCTTCTACGACGCGCTTGCCGGCGGCGCCGATGCGCCGAACGTCGACCCGCAACTCGCCAAAATTGCGCGAGACCTCGTCAAAAGCATCAGGGAAGACCTCACCGTCGACTGGGCTGACAGGGCATCGACCGAGGCTGCGATTCGCCGCAAGATCAGGCGGCTCCTCCGCGAGCACGAGTACAAGCCACCGATTGCGCCGCCTGGGGGAGGAAGTGACCAGGACATCAACCACTTTGCGCAGCTCGTGCTCGACCAGGCCAAGACTCTCTACAGGTACTGGCCAGACGTCGAGGGCCGG
>CAVTLZ010000003.1:0-149864 GCA_963735705.1 uncultured Solirubrobacteraceae bacterium | reverse complement strand
CGTTCAGCCCGGTGTGCACCGACCAGCTGCAGCTGTACGAGGACGTGCGCGGCGAGCTCGCCGCGCGGGGGGACGCGCTGTATGGCGTCTCCTGCGACTCCACGTGGGCGCAGAGCGCGTTCGTCGAGAAGCTCGGCGTCGGCAGCGAGCAGCTGTCTGACTTCGAGCCCAAGGGCGCCGCGTGCGCGGCGTTCGGCGTGTTGCACGCCGGCGGCTTCCCCGAGCGCGCGCTGGTGATCACCGGCCCCGACGGGGTCGTGCGCTGGAGCTATCAGGCCGCCTCGCCGGGCGAGCTGCCGGGCGTCGAGCTGCTGCGCGAGGGCCTCGCGGCCGCCGCGTCCTAGCCCGACCCGCAGCGCAGGCGTCCTGGCCTGACCGGCAACGCGAGTTCGCTAAGCTCCGTCCGTTCGGGAAAAGAGAAAAAAGAAACGGACCGCCGACCGACGGGCGGAACAGGAAGGCAGTGAATATGAGCAGTGACGCCGTTACACGGGTCTCCGTGGAGATCGCTGGTAGCGAGATCTCGTTTGAGACCGGCAGGATGGCCAAGCAGGCCTCCGGCGCAGTGGTCGTTCGTCAGGGCGACACGATGGTGCTCGCGACAGCCGTCGCCGGCTCCGTGCGCGACGTCGACTTCCTCCCGCTGACGGTGGACGTCGAGGAGCGCATGTACGCCGCCGGGAAAATTCCCGGCTCATTCTTCAAGCGCGAGGGCCGCCCGGGCGAGAAGGGCACGCTCACCGCGCGCATGATCGACCGCCCGATCCGCCCGCTGTTCCCCAAGGACTGGCGCTATGACACGCAGCTGGTGGCGATCCCGCTTTCGATCGACCACGTCCACCCGTATGACATCCTCGCGATGAACGGCGCGTCCGCCGCGCTGATGATCTCCGACATCCCGCTGCCGACGCCCGTCGGCGCGGTGCGCATCGGCAAGATCGACGGCAACTTCGTCGTCAACCCCAGCGAGGAGGAGCTGAGTACCTCCGACTCCGAGGAAGGCAGCTCAGACCTCGACCTGATCGTCGCCGGCACCGAAGAGGCGATCCTGATGGTCGAGGCAGGCGCCAACGAGATCCCCGAGGCGGAGATCCTCGACGCGCTCGACATCGCCCATGCGGCGATCAAGAAGCTGTGCGCGCTCCAGCGCGACCTCGCCGCGAAAGTCGGCAAGGAGAAGAAAGTCTTCGAGACGATCGGCGTCGACCCCGCCGTGCTCGACGCGGTGCGCGCCTCCCACGGCGCCGCCCTCGACGCGGCCACGCAGGTCGAGGACAAGCTCGAGCGCCAGGACGCGACCAAGGCCGTCGAGGAGGAGATCCTCGCGCAGCACGCGCCGCCCGCCGGCGACGGTGCCTCGGAGAGCGAACTCGCACACGCCAAGGAGCGCCGCGCGGCGGTCCAGCTCGCGTTCGACAAGCTCGAGAAGTCGATCATCCGCGAGCGCATCGCCGTGCACAAGAAGCGCCCCGACGGACGCTCGGAGAACGAGATCCGCGACATCTCGATCGAAGTCGGCGTCACTCCCAGAACGCATGGCTCGGCGCTGTTCACGCGCGGGCAGACGCAGGCGCTGAGCGTCGTCGCGATGGGCACCCTGAAGGAGGAGATGCGCATCGACACGCTCGGCCTGGAGACCAAAAAGTACTACTGGCACCACTACAACTTCCCGCCGTTCTCGGTCGGGGAGGCCGGCCGCATGGGCGGCGTCAAGCGCCGTGACATCGGCCACGGCGCGCTCGCCGAGCGCGCGCTCACGCCGATGGTGCCGTCGATCGAGGAGTTCCCCTACTCGATCCGCGTCGTCTCGGACATCCTCGAGTCAAACGGCTCCTCCTCGATGGCCTCGGTGTGCGGCTCCTCGCTGTCGCTGATGGACGCCGGGGTGCCGATCAAGCGCCCCGTCGCGGGAATCGCCATGGGCCTGATCAAAGAGGGCGATGACTACATCGTGTTGACCGACATCGCCGGCGTCGAGGATCACCTCGGCGACATGGACTTCAAGGTCGCGGGCACCGAGCGTGGCATCACCGCGCTGCAGATGGACATCAAGATCACGGGCGTCACCTTCGACATCCTGCGCGACGCGCTGTCGCAGGCCAAGGAGGCGCGCACGTTCATCCTCGGCAAGATGGCCGACGTGATCAAGTCACCGCGCGAGCAGCTCTCGCAGTTCGCGCCGCGGATTCAGACGATCCAGATCGACCCGTCGCAGATCGGCCTGCTGATCGGCAAGGGCGGCGAAACGATCCGCGGTCTCTCCGATGAGTTCGACTCGCAGATCGACGTCAACGACGACGGCCAGGTGCTGATCTACTCCGCCAACGGCGAGCAAGGCGACGCGCTCGTGGAGCGCGTGCGGATGATGATGAAGGAGGTCGAGGTCGGCGACGAGTACGTCGGCAAGGTCGTCAAGACGACGACCTTCGGGGCGTTCATCGAGCTCGCCAAGGGCACCGACGGCCTGCTGCACATCTCCAACGTCTCGCCCGGCCAGCGCGTCGACAGCGTCGAGGACGTGCTCAACAAGGGCGATGAGGTCAACGTGCGCGTGGTCGAGGTCGACCGCGAGCGCGGGCGCATCGGCCTGCGCCTGAGCGAGGACCCGGACATCGCCGGCAAGTCCGTCGAGGAGCTCGCCGGCGTGGGCACGGGCGGCGGAGGGGGCGGCAACCGCGGACCGCGCGAGGGCTCGAGGCCTTCCAGCAACGGCCGCGAGCGCTCCGACCGGGGCCGCCGTCGTGAGGGCGAGCGTGGCTCGGGACGTCCGCGCCACGGGCGCGAGCGCGACTGACGCCAGAGCGCCGCGGGTGAGCACAGAGCATCGGATAACCACGCTCGATTCGGGCGTGCGGGTGGTCAGCGAGCGCGTGCCCAGCGTGCGCTCGGTGGCCCTCGGCTTCTGGATCGCCACGGGCTCGGTCGCCGAGCACGAGGATCAGGCCGGCATCTCGCATCTGCTCGAGCACATGCTCTTCCGCGGCACCGACCGCTACGGCTCGCAGGAGATCGATGAGATCTTCGACGCGATGGGAGCGGAGATCAACGCTGGGACCGACAAGGAAGCGACCTCGCTGTACACGCGCGTGCTCGACCGCCACCTCGAGCACGCGTTCGAAGTGATGAGCGACATGGTCTGGCACCCGCGCTTCGGCGAGCTGGAGGCCGAGCGCGAGGTCGTGCTGGAGGAGATCGCGATGTACGAAGACGACCCGCAGGACCGCGTCTTCGACGTGCTCGGCAAAGCGATCTTCGGCTCGCATCCGCTCGGGCGCGCGGTGATCGGCACCGCCGAGGTCGTCGGCGCGGTCACGCGCGAGCAGCTCGGCGCGTTCCACGCGCAGCGCTACCGGCCGGACAGCATCGTGATCGCGGCCGCCGGCTCGATCGACCACGACGCGCTCGTGGACATGGCCCGCGCCGCCGAGCTGACGCGCGTGCCCGTGCCGGCGCAGGCCAACGGCCACCCCTCGAAGGCGCCCGTTGGCGCAGCGGCGGCAGCCCCGGACTTCCGCCCGCGTGCGCAGTTCCTGCAGAAAGACACCGAGCAGTACCACGTGTGTCTCGGGGGCGCGGGGATCGCGCGCGACGACAAACGCCGCTTCGCGCTGCGCGTGCTCGAAGGCGTGCTCGGCGGAACGTCCTCCTCGCGGCTCTTCCAGGAGGTGCGCGAGCGCCGCGGGCTGGCCTACTCGGTCTTCACGTTCGCCAACCTGTATGCGAGCACGGGCGAGGTCGGGCTGTACGTGGGTACGCGCCCTGACAACCTGCGCGAGGCGCTGGCGGTCGTGGCGGCCGAGCTCGAGCGCTGCGTCGAGGACCCCGCCAGCGATGAGGAGCTGACGCGCTCGCGCGAGAACCTCAAGGGGCGGGTGGTGCTCGGCATGGAGTCGACCGGCGCGCGCATGAGCCGGCTGGGCGCCTCGCTGCTGAACGGGCTGCCGATCCTCTCGGTCGACGAGATGCTCGAGCAGATCGACTCCGTCGAGATCGACGCGGTGCGCGCGCTCGCCGCCGAGCTGTTCACGCCGAGCCGACTGTCGGCCGCCGGCGTCGGGCCGGCGGAGACGGAGTTCCTGGCGGCGATCGAGCCGCTCGGCGCGGTGGCCGGCACACCGGGCGCGGCGCGATGATCAAGGTCGCCGTTGCCGGCGCCGCCGGGCGCATGGGCCAGACGGTGTGCGAGGCGGTGCTCGGCGCGCCGGACATGGAGCTCGTCGGGCGCGCTGACCCGCTGCTCGACACGGCGCTGGCCGACGTGCTCGCGGACGCTGAGGTGGTCGTCGACTTCACACAGCCCGACACGGCGCTGGAGAACGCGCTCCAGTGCGTGCGCGCGGGCGTGCACGTCGTGATCGGCACCACCGGGTTCGATCCGGCGCCGCTGGAGCAGGCGTCCCTTGATGAGATCCCGCCCACCGGCTCGGGCGCGAACGTGTTGATCGCGCCCAACTTCGCGATCGGCGCGGTGCTGATGATGCGCTTTGCCGCCGAGGCCGCCCGCCACATGCAGAAGGCCGAGATCGTCGAGCTGCACCACGACCGCAAGCTCGACGCCCCCAGCGGCACCGCGTTGCGCACCGCCGAGCTGATGGCGCAGGCCAGCGGCGGCGAGCCGCCGCCGATCCACTCCGTGCGCCTGCCCGGCCTCGTCGCCCACCAGGAGGTGATCCTCGGCGATCTCGCGCAGACGCTCACGATCCGCCACGACACGATCGGCCGCGAGTCGTTCATGCCCGGGGTGCTGCTGGCGGTGCGGCGCGTGGGCAGCCTCGAGCGCTCGCCGGTATTTGGCCTAGAGCACCTGTTGTTCTGAGATACTGCTCGGCATGTACGGTCCCGATCTCGGCACGATCCTGACGGCGATGGTCACCCCGTTCGACGAGGAGCTGCGCGTGAACGAGGAGTCGTTCGTCGCGCTCATGCGCTACCTGGGCGAGAACGGCTCGGACGGGTTCGTCGTCGCCGGCACGACGGGCGAGGCCTCGACGATGACCGCCGAGGAGCAGCTCGGGCTGATCGAGCTGGCGGTCGCCGAGCGCCCGCCGGGCAAGACGATCGTCGCGGGCACCGGCACCAACGACACCCGCCAGGCGGTCTACCTGACCGAACGCGCCACCGAGCTCGGCGTCGACGCGACGCTGTCGGTGACGCCCTACTACAACAAGCCCAGCCGCCTCGGGCTCACGCGCCACTACGAAGCCGTGGCGGGCGCCACCGACAGGCCGATCCTGCTCTACAACATCCCCGGACGCACCGCCACGAACATGCCGCCAGACCTGCTCGCGGAGCTCGCGCAGATCCCCGGGATCGTCGGCGTCAAGCAGGCCAACGCCGCGGAGCTTGAGCCGATCGACGGCCTGGACATCTACGCCGGCGACGACGCCACGTTCGCGCGCACGCTCGACATGGGCGGCGCCGGCGGCATCCTCGTCGCCAGCCACGTCGTCGGCAACGAGATGCGGCGCATGGTCGACGAGCCCGAGCACCGCGCCGAGATCGACGCGTCCCTCAAGGACGTCTATGAGACGCTGTTCATGACAGCCAGCCCCACCTGCACGAAGGCGGCGCTGAACCTGCTCGGTCACGACGTCGGCGGCCTGCGCCTGCCGCTGGTGCCAGCCACCACCGAAGAGACGGAGGCCGTGCGCGCGATGCTCGAGCGCCACGGGCTCGTGCCGAGCCAATCCGCCCGCACGCCCGCGTGAGCTCAAAGCTGCGCGTCCTGCCCCTGGGGGGGCTCGGGGAGATAGGCAAGAACATGACCGTCGTCGAGTACGACGGTCGGATCGTCGTCGTCGACGTGGGCCTGCGCTTCCCGACGCCGGAGATGGTCGGCATCGACCTTGTGCTGCCGGACTTCTCCTACCTGCGCGAGCGCGCCCGCGAGATCGAGGCGATCGTCGTCACCCACGGACACGAGGACCACCTCGGCGCGCTGCCGTGGGTGCTGCGCGAGCTCGGCCAGCACGCGATGCCGCCCGTGTACGCCGGCGCTTTGACGGTCGCCATGGCGCGCTCCAAGCTCGACGAGCACAAGCTGCGCGACGTCGAGCTCAACGAGGTGGAGCCCGGCGAGACGCTCGAGCTCGGGCCGTTCTCGCTGGAGCTCGTGCACATGACGCACTCGATCCCCGACTCCAGCGCCGTCGCGCTCGGCACCGACCTCGGCACCGTGCTCATCACCGGCGACTACAAGTTCGACCAGACGCCCGTCGACGGGCCGCCCGCGGACGTCTCGCGCCTTGCCGAGCTGGGGCGCGAGGGCGTGCTGCTGTTGTGCGGCGACTCCACGAACGTCGACCGCGAGGGCTTCTCGCCGTCGGAGTCGGTCGTCGGCCCGCACCTGGAGGAGGTGTTCGCCCGCTGCGAGGGGCGCATCGTGGTGACGAGCTTCGCCTCGAACATCCACCGCGTGCAGCAGGTCGTCGACGCCGCCTATGCGCTCGACCGCAAGGTCGCGCTGGTCGGACGCTCGATGCGCAAGAACGTCGGCATCGGGCGCACGCTCGGCCACATCGATATCCCCGACGGGATGATCGTGGGGCCGCGCGAGATCGCCGACTTCCCCGACGAGCGCGTCGTGATCGTCTCGACCGGCTCGCAGGGGGAGCCGCTGTCGGCGCTGCGCCGGATGGCCTACCGCGACCACCGGCAGGTGGAGCTGAAGGCGGGCGACACGGTCGTCTTCTCAGCCACGCCCGTCCCCGGCAACGAGCGCGCCGTCAACGAGACGATCGACCGCCTCTTCCACATCGGCTGCGACGTCATCACGCCGCGCGAGGCGCCCGTGCACGCCTCCGGGCACGGCTACGCCGAGGAGGTCAAGCTGATGCTCAACCTCGTCAAGCCGCGCTACGTGATGCCCTTCCACGGCGACTTCAAGCGCCTGCGCCTGCACGCGCAGCTGGCAGAAGCGGTCGGCGTGCCGCCGCGCGACATCTTCCAGGGCGACAACGGGCTGCCGCTCGAGATCACCGAGCAGGGGGCGCGCTTCGGCTCGCGCGAGCAGGCGGGCATGATCTTCGTCGACGGCGTCGAGATCGGCGAGATGGCCGACGCGGCGCTGCGCGACCGGCGCATGCTCTCCGCCGACGGCATCTTCATCGTCGTCGTCACGATCGCCGAGCAGGACGGCAGCTCGGTCGCCGACCCCGAGGTGATCTTCCGTGGCGTGCCGTTCCTCGACGAGGCCGACGAGCTCCTGGAGGAGATCCGCCTCACCGTCGAGCAGTCGCTGGACCATGCCGCCAGCGAGGAAATCCGCGAGGTCGACCTGCTCCAGCAGGCGCTTCACGACGACCTGGCGAAACTAGTCTATGACCGTCTCAAGCGACGGCCGATGGTGCTGCCGGTCGTCGTCGAGGTCTGAGTAGGCGGGCAGCGTAACCACGAAGCGCGCGCCCGTGGCGCCCGCCGGCCGGTCGCCCTGCGACTCGTCGAGCGTGACGCTGCCGCCGTGGCCCTCGGCCACCGCCTGCACGATCGCCAGGCCAAGCCCGAACGAGCCCCCGCGGTCGCCCGCGCCGCGGACGAAGCGCTCGAACAGCGTCGGCGCGAGCTCGGGCGGAACGCCCGGACCGTCGTCTTCGACGACCAGCTGCACCTTGCCGTCGGGGGTGGTGAGCACCGAGACGCGGATCGCGGTGCCCGGCGGCGTGTGGCGCAGGGCGTTCTCGAGCAGGTTGACCGCCATGCGGTGCAGCTCGTCGCGCGCGCCCATCACGGTGGCAGGATTGATGTCGAGCGAGATGTCGTGCTCGCCGCTGACCGGCCCCAGCTCGGCCGCCGCCTCGACGACGATCTGGGCGAGGTCGCACGGCGCCCGCGCGACCACGCGCGCGGCGTCGCTGCGCGCCAGCAGCAGCAGGTCGGCCACCAGCCTGCGCATGCGCTGGGAGGAGCGCAGCGCCGAGCGCGCCGCTTCGCCCTGTTCGTCGTGCAGCGATTCCGCGAGCAGCTCGAGGTTGGCGAGCACGCTCGTCAGCGGCGTGCGCAGCTCGTGCGAGGCGTCCGCCACGAACTGGCGCTGGCGCGCGAGCGTCGACTCGGTCTCCGCGCGCGCGGCGTCCAGCTCTCGAAGCATCCCCTGCAGCGTGCGCGCAAGTTCCGCGACCTCGTCGTCGGCCAGCTGCTCGGGCACGCCGCGGGAGGGGTCGCGGGTACGCGCGATCTCCGCCGCGGTCGAGGTCAGCGCCGCGATCGGCGCCATCGCCCGGCGCGCGATCGCCATGCCAGCGAGCAGCGCCAGCAGGCTGCCCGCCAGCACGCCCAGCACCAGGAACAGCTCGACGCGCTTGACCGTCGCCTCCGTTGGGCCCACCGGCCGGCCGTACTGAACGATCAGAAAGCCCCGCGGCTGACCGGCCTCGAACACCGCCACCGGTCGGCTCAGCACCCGATAGCCATCGATCGTGATCGGGTTCGCGTGCGGCGCGCCGAGCCGCGGCGCCCTCGGTGTCTGGGCGACGATCGCGCCGCCCTGCGTGAGCACCCTGATGACCGCGTGGTTGTCGGTGAACTCGCTCAGCGGCGTCTTGAATTCGAGCGGATACAGCGTGATCCGCAGCTGCGAGGGCAGCTGTTCGGCGCTCTCCAGCACCTCGCGGTTGAAGTCCGAGCGGATGCGCTGCACCGTCAGCGAGCCGATCGCCAGGGCGAACGCGCACAGGATCACGAACGTCAGCAGCGCCGAGACACCGGCCAGGCGCGTGCGGATCGGCAGCCGGTCGAAGCTCGCGGACACGCGCCCGCCCGCGCGCCCCAGCGGGCCGGGGAGTCTAGGAGCCTGTTTCGACATAGGCGGTGCCGATCTTGTCGAAGCAGGTTCTAAGCGCGGAGGACGTAGCCGGCTCCCCTGATGGTATGCAGGAGGCGGGGCTCGCCTTCGGCCTCCAACTTGCGGCGCAGGTTGGAGACGAACACCTCGATCGTGTTCGTGGTCGAGAAGGGGTCATAGCCCCACACCTCGTCGAGCAGGCGCTGGCGCGAGATCACGATGCGCTCGTTGCGCATCAGGTACTCGAGCAGCTCGAACTCGCGCTGGGTCAGCTCGATCGTCCGCTCGGCGCGGATCACCTCGTGCGTGTCCGCGTTCAGCGCCAGGTCGCCGACGCGCAGCGGCGCCGAGCCGCGCGGCGGACGGCGGCGCAGCAGCGCGCGCAGGCGCGCCAGCAGCTCCTGGCGCTCGAACGGCTTGACCAGGTAGTCGTCGGCGCCCGCGTCCAGGCCCTCCACGCGCGACTCCAGCGCGTCGCGCGCCGTCAGGATCAGGATCGGCACGTCGTCGTCGGCGCGCAGCTCGCGCGCGACCTCCACGCCGTCGAGCTTCGGCAGACCGAGGTCGAGGATCACCAGATCGGGCGCGAACGCGTGGCCCTGCTCGAGCGCCGCCTGCCCGTCGGCGGCCGTTCTGACCTCATAGCCCTCCATGCGAAGCGAGCGCTGGAGCGCCTGGGCGATGTCCTCGTCGTCCTCTACCACAAGGACGCGTGGTGCGCGAGAGAAGTCGTTCATGGTCTTTATGTAAGTGACCGCGTGTAAAGCGATGGTAAGGGTCTGAGGCAGGTTCTGGGCTGCTGGTGTCGAAGTTGCGCGGGATGGCCTCCACTCGCAAAGGCGCCTCCCGCGCGTCCACCGGCCGATCCACGGCCGCGCGGCGCGGCGCGCCCGCCCGTTCCCGCGCGCGCTCGGGACGGCGGCGCCGGCGCGGCGGCGCCGCCAGCCTCGGCTCGCTGTTCTCCGGCGGGCTGCCGCGGCTGCCCGAGCTCGAGCAGCGCGAGCGCGACGTGCTCGGCCTCGCGCTCGTGGCCGTCGGCGTGTTCATGGGCTTCGTCCTCTACGCCGGCTGGAACGGCGGGCACGCCGGGCACGGTCTCGCCGTCGCCCTCGGCTGGGCGCTCGGGCGCGCGCGCGTGCTCGCGCCCATGTCGTTCGTGATCGGCGGCGGCGCGCTGCTGCTGCGACCCGTGCTGCCCGCGCTGCGACCGCTGCGCACCGGCGCGCTGTGCGTGTTCGCGGCGGTGACGCTCGCCCTTGCCGCCGGGATGCTCGGGATCACCACGCCGCCGGGGAACGGGGCAGACGCGTGGGCATCCTCTCATCTACAGACGCACGGGGGTATCGCCGGCGAGGCGCTCTACCAGCTCACGCATCGGCTCATCCAAGATGTCGGCGTCGACATCCTCGTCGTCTTCCTGCTCATCACCGGCGCGATCCTGCTCACGGGGGCGTCGATCGCGAGCGTCATCCACGCGACCGGCAGCGGCGTGCTCGACACCACGCGGATGGTGCGCAGGCGGCGCGAGCGCGAGCCGCAGGCCGCCGCCGGGCGTGGCCGCGCGCGCAGCGCCGCCGCCGTCGCCGCGGACATGGAGGACTCGCCGCTGATACCGCCCGAGCCCGAGCCGCGGGAGCTGATCGTGCGCGCCACCCACGTCGAGGCGCCCTCGCACGACTGGCGCGACGAGGAGGAGCCGCCATCCGAGTCCGAGTCCGAGCCCGCGGCCGAGGAGGAGCTCGTCGCCGGCGCCGCGCACGAGGACGAGGAGGAGCGGATCGCCGGGGTCGCGCACGCCGATCCCGCGTCGCTCACGCCGCAGGGCAGGCTGCGCGGGTCGGTCACCGACGACCCCGACTTCGTCTGGGAGCTGCCCGAGGCCGCGAGGCTGCTGACGCGCTCCACCGCCGAGCAGACGCGGCCGGACACCGC
Organism: uncultured Solirubrobacteraceae bacterium; assembly: GCA_963735705.1. Lineage (GTDB taxonomy): Bacteria > Actinomycetota > Thermoleophilia > Solirubrobacterales > Solirubrobacteraceae > Palsa-744. Next base: position 139,153 of record CAVTLZ010000003.1, on the reverse strand, counting down.
CGGGCAGGAGCGCACCGCCACCAACCTCGTCGAGGCGCTCGGGCACTTCGGCGTGCAGGCGAAGGTCATCGGCACCGTCGCCGGCCCGCACATCACGCGTTACGAGCTGCGCCTCGCGCCCGGCACCAAGGTCGCGAAGGTCGCGCAGCTGAAGGACGACCTCGCCTACGCGCTCGCCGCCACCGACATCCGCATCCTCGCGCCGATCCCCGGCAAGCAGGCCGTCGGCGTCGAGGTGCCCAACGTGCACCGCAAGATGGTGCGCCTCGGCGACGTCTTCCAGGAGCCGCCCAAGGACTGGTCGCCGCTGACCGTGTGGCTCGGCAAGGACGTCGCCGGCAAGGCGATCGGCGCCGACCTCGCCAAGATGCCCCACATCCTCGTCGCCGGCACCACCGGCGCCGGCAAGTCGGGCGCGATCAACGCGATGCTCTCGAGCATCCTGCTGCGCGCCACCCCGCACGACGTGCGCCTCGTGCTCGTCGATCCCAAGCAGGTCGAGCTCAACCACTACGAGTCGATCCCGCATCTGCTCACGCCCGTCATCACCAGCCCGCGCATGGCCGCCAACGCGCTGCAGAACCTCGTCAAGGAGATGGAGCAGCGCTACGGGATCATGTCGCTCGCGCGCACGCGCAGCCTGATCGAGCTCAACAAGGCGCGCGCCAAGCGCGGCGAAGCGCCGCTGCCCTACATCCTCTGCGTGATCGACGAGCTCGCCGACCTGATGATGGTCGCGCCCGCCGACGTCGAGGACTCGATCATCCGCCTCGCGCAGAAGGCGCGCGCCGTCGGCATCCACCTGGTGCTCGCCACGCAGAGCCCGCGCGTGGACGTGATCACCGGCATGATCAAGGCGAACGTGCCCTCGCGCATCGCCTTCTCCGTCTCCTCGCAGACCGACTCGCGCGTGATCCTCGACCAGAACGGCGCCGAGTCGCTGCTGGGGCAGGGCGACATGCTGTTCAGCCCCGTCGGCTCCTCGCGCCTGCAGCGCATCCAGGGCGCCTACATCGACGAGTCCCAGATCGCAAAGCTCACCGACCTGTGGCGACGCCAGGGCGAGCCCGAGCTGCGCGAGGAGCTGCTCGAGGAGGTCGAGCCGGAGGCGCCGGAGGGCGCGCCCGACGAGTTCGACCCCGACGAGGACCCGCTGCTCAACGACGCCATCCGGCTCGTCGCCGAAATGCAGACCGCCTCCACCTCCATGCTGCAGCGGCGCCTGCGTCTCGGCTACACGCGCGCCGGGCGCATGATCGACATGCTCGAGCGCCGCGGCGTGATCTCCGGCTACGAAGGCTCCAAGCCCAGGCAGGTGCTGATCAGCGAGGCCGACCTTCCGCGCGTGCTCGCCAGCCTGGAATCGACACCCGCGGAGTCCGCCACCGCCCTCAGCGACTAGCCTCTTGACCTGAGATGCCCGAAATCGGAGCAACGCTACGCGAGGCCCGTATGCGCGCGCGTATCGACGTGTCCGAGATCGAGGCCAAGACCAAGATCCGCGCCAAGTACCTGCGCGCGCTCGAGAACGAAGAGTGGGGCCTCTTGCCCGGCCCCACATTCGTCAAGAGCTTCCTGCGCACCTACGCCCAGGCGCTCGACCTCGACGCCAAGGCGCTCGTCGAGGAGTACCGGAGCCACAACGAGCGCCCGAGCGAGGCGATGCTCGAGCCGATCGTCTCCACGCCGCAGAGCAAACGCCCGCGCGGGCGCTCGGGCGCGGGCGGGCGCTCTGGCGGCCGCGGCGGAGGACAGGCGGGCGGGCGCGGGGGCTCCGGCGAACGAGCCTCGCGCGGATACATCATCGCCGTCGGCGCGATCGGCGTCGTGATCGTCGTGCTCATCGTGCTGCTGATCGCCGGCGGCAGCTCCCCCAAGAGCAACACCGGCACCACCAAAACCGTCGCGACCCACAGCAGCAGCACGCCGGCCAAGCACGGATCGGCCGGGTCCGGCACGCGACGGCGCGCGGCCGTCGGCGGGCTCGTCGCGCTGTCGCTGCGCCCGAGCGCCGTCGTGTACGTCTGCCTGATCGGCGACGACGGGCGCAAGCTGATCCCCGGACTCGAACTCCAACCCGGCGAAACCACGCCCACTTACCATGCAAAACGCTTTGAGATCACCCTCGGGAACAGCTCGGTGACGATGTTCGTGGACGGCATCCCGCGGACGGTGCTGCCCTCCAGCCAGGCGATCGGCTACTCGATCACCAAGCTCGACGGTCGCCGCCCGCTCACCGCCGGCCATCTGCCGACGTGCACGTGAGCGCGCCTTGAGCGTGCGCGCCGGCATAGTCGTGACCGGCACCGAGGTGCTGACCGGCAGGGTCAGCGATCGCAACGGGCCGTGGCTGGCCGAGCGCCTGCGCGAGCTGGGCGTCGATCTCGCCTACACGACGATCGTCGGCGACCGCCCCGAGGACATGCGCGCCGCGCTCGAGTTCATGGCCGCGAGCAGCATCGACGTGATCCTCACCAGCGGCGGGCTCGGACCGACCGCCGACGACCTCACCGCGCAGGTCGTGGGCGAGTTCCAGGGCGCCGAGATGTTCCTCGACGAGCCGCTCGCCGAGCGCATCGCGCAGATCGTGCGCCCGCTGCTCGAGCGCTGGCCCAACATCGACCCAGAGGCGATCGCCGAGGCCAACCGCAAGCAGGCCACCGTCCCGCGCGGCGCGACCGTGCTCGAGCCCGTCGGCACCGCGCCCGGGCTCGTCGTGCCGCCGGCGGGGTCGGCGTCGGACCCCGGAGACCGGCGGGGACCGACGATCGTCGTGCTGCCCGGCCCGCCGCGCGAGCTGCAGCCGATGTTCTCGCAGGTGCTGGCGACCGACGCGCTGCAGGCGGCGCTCACCGGCGCGACCGTGTACCGCCAGCACACGCTGCGCCTCTTCGGGATTCCCGAGTCGGAGATCGCCGAGACGCTGCGCGTCGCCGAGCGCGAAGGGGTCGCGCTCGAGCGGCTGGAGGTCACCACCTGCCTGAAACGCGGCGAGGTCGAGATCGTCACCCGCTACGAGCCCGACGCCCAGGACGCCTACGACGCGTTCGCGGCGGTCGTCGCCGCGCGCCACGCCGACACGCTGTTCTCACGCGACGGCAGCACCGTCGACGAGCAGGTCGCCGCGCTGCTGCGCGGCGACGGGACCCATCCCCGCCGCACGATCGCCGCCGCCGAGTCGTGCACCGGCGGCCTGCTCGCCGCGCGGCTGACCGAGCTCGCCGGCGCCTCCGACTACCTCAACGGCGGGATCGTCGCGTACTCCAACGACGTCAAGGTCTCCCAGGCAGGCGTGCCCCGCGAGCTGATCGAAGAGCACGGCGCCGTCTCCGAAGAGGTCGCACGCGCGCTCGCCGACGGGGCGCGGATGCGCCTGGGCGCCGACGTGGGCGTCGGGATCACCGGCGTCGCAGGCCCGGGCGGGGGGACTCAGGAGAAGCCCGTCGGGCTCGTCTGGCTGAGCGTCACGCTAGACGGCGCCGAGCCGCTCACGCGCTCGGTCAACCTCCCCGGCGGCAGGGCCGACATCCGCGACCGCGCCACCACCGTCGCGCTGCATTTGGTACGGCGGGCGCTGGTCGATTCCTGAGGCGGGCCTACTTGCCGCTTGGACGCCGTGTGGCCCCGGCATCGCCCGAGCCACCGCGCTTCTCGAGGTTGAAGATCGTCTGCGGCAACTTCGGCACCGAGCTTGGCGCCGGGGCGTTCGCAGGCTTGGAGGGGGTTTTGGGAGGTAGCGCGGACATCGTTATGAGCTTAGCGCCGCGGCGGTCGCCAGGCCGGCGGCCTCCAGCAGAAGCGACGCAAGCGCCAAGGCTAGGAACAGCACCAAAAGTCTGACGGTCTGAGCGTTCTGGTCTCGGCGCTCCTCGAACGTCTCAGCGAGCGCGAGATCCACCATCGGCTGTTCAAGGATGTCCTTGTCCCACAGCGCACGGTACGTAGCACCGGCCTTGACGCTGAAACCGAGCGCATACGGACGCAACAGCAACACGACGAACAGGAGCACACCGCCTGCGCCGAGCAACCCGGCGGTTGTTGCCGCTACCTCGGCCACGCCCCGTGGATGACCGTCGTGGAAGACGGGTTTGGCGAGCAGCGACGCGATCAGCGCACCAGCCGCCAGGAGCGTCGATCCGCGTCCGCGGACCTCGGCTACCTGGCGCTCCTGGTCGGCGAGGGCCGCCGTTCCAAGCTCGTATATCCGTTCCTCGAAGTTCGCCACGGGCGCAGATCATGCTCAGCGCTGCGGATGGCGAGCGAGCCTGAGCTCGTCTGTCGGGCTATGAGAGAAGGGGTTTTGCGGGTCCCAGCCCGGCGGCCGCTAGCATCGCCTGAGCGATGTCCAGGGGTGCCACAGCGAGGCTGTTCGTGGCGGTCGACCCGCCGCTGGAGGTGCGCGAGCAGCTCGTGGAGTGGGCGCGCGGCGTGGCGGTGGCGGCGCGGGAGGCCGGCAGTGCACGCGGGTCGTTGCGGCTGCTGGACGCGGAGTCGCTGCACCTGACGCTGTGCTTCCTGGGCAGCCGCCCGGTAGGGGAGATCGATGCGCTGGCCGCGGCGCTTGCCGCGGAGGTCGAGCACTCCTGTGAGCTGTCGGTGGGGGCGCCGCTGTGGCTGCCGCCACGCCGGCCGCATGCGCTGGCGGTCGAGGTCCACGATCCAGGCGGTGAGCTCGCGCGCGTCCAGGAGCGCGTCAGCGGCGCGCTAGCGGCGGCGAGCGGCTGGCGCCCGGAGCGGCGGCGCTTCAGGCCCCACATCACGCTCGCGCGCGTGCGTGGCAGGGTCGGTGGGAGTCGTCCGAGTCGCGCCGATCGGCCGGGGCGCGAGCTCTCGCTTCCGGCGACGCCGCGCGTGAGCTTCACGCCGGAGGCGATCGTGCTGTATCGCTCCTGGCTGGCGCCCGAGGGCGCCACCTACGAGGCGCTCGCGAGCGGCGGCCTCGTGGCTGGCGCACGCTGAGCGCGCGCCGTGGCCGTCAGTCTTCGGCTTCGCAGGTAAAGCTCGAGCTGTCGGCCGCGGAGGCCGTGCACGCCTGTTCGCCAGGGTCCGAGCCGGTCGTCGTGCAGCCGAGACCTTCTTCTTCGCATTCGGCTTCGCTCGAGGCCGCTTCGCTTTCGGCCGGGACCGGGCAGAGCAGGCTCTTGCCGTTGCGCGAGGGCGCCGGCGTCGCGCCGCTTTCGCATTCCGGTTCGGAGCCGTCGTCGCAGGAGAATGATCCGTCGCTGGCTCGCACAGGCGCGCTGCCGTCTTCGCATTGCGCCGCGACCGCCGCCTGGGATGCGGGGGGATTCTTCTTGGCGGTCTTCTTGGGCGCGTGTTTGGTGTGGCGCTTGGTGTGCGCCTTGACCTTGTGCGACGGCTGCGTACACGCGTGCGCGCTGTGCTTCTTGGCGTGAGCGGAGGTGGAGCAGGCGGCCTTGTGCGTCTGCGCGAGCGTCTGGGCTGCGCCGAAGAGCGCCATCGCGATCACGCTCAGCGACAGGGCGAGCATCGTGGGTAGGGCCAGGCGCCTGGCGTGTGGGCGATTGATCAAGGGAGTGGGGAGGGGTTGAGAAGATGGCGGGAAGCTTGTCCCCATCTATCGTCGGTTTGGGCCACCTGCGCAAGCCGAGCACCGGTCGTTTGGACGAAGGGGCGGCTCCGGTCGCTGGCGCGGCGGGGACGCGGTTGCGACGGCGGCGGGTGCGCGCAATACGAACAACTGTTCCGTCCGGAGCTGGCTCTAGGTTGTTCGCTCCATCTCGAACCGGAGGAGTAGACGATGCCCGTAACCGAACAGGAGAAGGCCGCCAAGGCGCGCGACGCCGCCCTTCAGGGCGCGCTCACGCAGATCGAGCGGGAGTTCGGCAAGGGCACGGTCATGCGCATGGGCGACGAGGGCGCCCAGGTGCGCTGCGATGCGATCCCCACGGGAGCGCTCTCGCTCGATCTCGCGCTGGGGATCGGCGGCGTGCCGCGGGGACGCATCGTCGAGGTGTTCGGCCCGGAGTCCTCGGGCAAGACGACGATGATCTACCACGTGCTCGCCGAAGCGCAGAGGCTCGGCGGCGTGTGCGCGTTCATCGACGCCGAGCACGCGATGGACCCCCTGTACGCGAAAGAGATCGGCGTCGACATCGACGAGCTGCTCGTCTCACAGCCCGACTACGGCGAGCAGGCGCTGGAGATCGCGGACATGCTCGTGCGCTCGGGCGCGGTTGACGTCGTGGCGATCGACTCGGTCGCGGCGCTGACGCCGAAGGTCGAGCTCGAGGGGCAGATGGGCGACCAGACGGTCGGCGCGCAGGCGCGCATGATGTCCCAGGCGATGCGCAAGCTCGCGGGCAACCTGAACCGCACGCAGACGCTGTGCATCCTCACCAACCAGATCCGCGAAAAGGTCGGCGTGATGTTCGGCTCGCCGGAGACGCAGCCGGGCGGTCGCGCGCTGAAGTTCTACGCCTCCCAGCGCCTGGACATCCGGCGCATCGAGACGCTGAAGGACGGCACCGAGGCGGTCGGCAACCGCGTGCGCGTGAAGGTGGTCAAGAACAAGGTGGCCGCCCCATTCCGCCAGGCCGAGTTCGACATCGAGTTCGGCAAGGGCATCTCAACGTCGGGCTGCCTGATCGACCTGGGCCTGGAGCACAACATCGTCTCCAAGTCGGGCTCGTTCTTCTCCTACGGCAACGACCGCCTCGGCCAGGGACGCGCGGCCGCGAAGGCCTTCCTCGACGAGAACGAGGCGATGGCGAAAGAGATCGAAGACAAGATCTACGCGGCGCTGGGGCTCGGCAAGGACCTGGTGACGCCGATCGACCGGGACAAGGAGGCGACCAAGCCGCCGATTGTCAGTGAACCGGCGGTCGCCGCGGCCTAGCGGCTCGTGGACGCGGCGCGGATCAGTCGTACGTGAACTGAGCCAGCGGGTTCTTCTTCCCGGTCTTGCCGTTCACCGTCGCTCTGACGTCCACTGCGCCGATCTTGGCGGAGGCGGGGGAGAGCATCGTGCATTCGGTCGTCGAGGCGCAGTCGACCGCGAGTGCGATCCCTTTCCCGAACTCGAAGACCGTTTCGCCGCTCCCGGGCGCGAAGCCGTTGCCGGTGACGGTGACGGTGGTGTCGCCCGCTTTGGTCCCAGTGTCGGGACTGACGTTCGTGATTTCGGGAGCTTCGTAGGTGAAGCGGTCCCTGCTCGTGATCCCGCTTTCGCCGTTCGGAGTGGTCACGATCACTTCCACGGCTCCCGTCGTTCCCGGTGGGGAGACCGCCGTGATCGACGTGGCCGAGTCGACTTCGTAGCTGGCCGCAGTCCTCGAGCCGAACTTGACCGAGGTGACCCCAACGAAGCTCGTGCCCGTGATCGTCACCGATGTCCCGCCCGCCGCCGGGCCCTTCTTGGTCGACAGCCCTGTTACGACGGGCGCGCGGCCAGGAGCGAAGCTGATCTGGACCTGGGGTTCTTCCAAGGAGAACGCGAACGCGCCACCTTCCGGAAGCAGCGATGAGCCGCCTCCGCCTCCGCCGCCCGCGGGGCCGTGCTCTCCCGCTCCGCCGCCCGCTCCGCCGCCGTAGTAGCCGCCGCCACCGCCCCCGCCGGGGTGATAGATGCAGTCGGACGATCCGCCCATCCCGAGGGCGCCGGCTTCAGATTCACCGCATGCGCCGCCGCCACCGCCGCCTGCTCCGCCTTCGAAGCTCGAGCCAGGGTCCCCGCCGAGGCCCGTAAAGCATTCACCGCTTCCGCCCGCCTGGCCGGCGTCGCCCCCGGGCCCTCCGAGGGCTTTTTCTTCAGTGGCCGTGCAGAGGGGGTCCGGCGCGCTCAGCCCCGCGCCGCCTCCGCCGCTGGCGACGATCACGCGCGTGTCGGGTTCCAATCCGTCTTCCCGAGGCGTCAGACGGACATCGGATGCGCCGCCGCCGCCTCCTCCGCCACCACCACCGCCGTTGAAGCCCCCCGGGCATTCCCCCGGAGGGAAGAACCCGTGCGTGCAGCGGTAGCTCACACCGTTGCCGCCGACCTCCACATACAGCGTCTCACCCGGCGTCACGCTGAGATCGCCGCCCACTCGGGCCCCTCGGCCGCCAAGGGCCATATCTCCGTTGCCGCCGTGTCCTCCGATGGCCACGACGCCGACGCTGGTCACGCCGGCGGGCACGACGAATGTCTGCTCGGCGCCCGTGTAGTCGAAGGTCTGGCTGACAGCTGCGCCCGCCGCAGGCACACCGCCTAGCAATGAGCAGGTCGCCAGCGCGAAACCCAACCTCCACGGACGCCGCGCGCGTGGATCCCTTTGCATGGCGGACAACATCTGAGCCCCCGATCGAGACATGGGCCGGTCAAAGCCCAACATGCAGAATGAGTCCCAAAGCCTATAGCAGGCCTCAGCGCGCCGACACCCGCAGCAGCACCGTGCTGTCGCCCGGCACCACGGCGCTGATCAAGCCGCCGGTCGAGCTCACGCCGTGCGTCCACACGTTGCGCACGGCGTAGCTCGGCGCGCTCGGCAGGCCCGCGGCGCTCGCGCTCGTTTCGATCCGCGCGGCGTGCGAGCCGCGGTTCAGCAGCGCGACCGCGCGCGAGCCGTCGACGAGCGGCTTCACCCACACCTCGCCGTTGCCGCTGGAGGACAGCAGCGTGCCCTGCACGCCGGCTGGGTCCTGGTCGATCGCGATCACCTCCATGTTCTGCACCGCCGCCAGGCTCGCCGCGCCGAGCTTGTTCAGGTTGGCGCTGACCATCAGCGGCGCCGCGAGCATCGACCACATGCTCAGCTGGCTGCGGAACTGCGCGGCGGACATGCCCTGGCCGGGAGCGAGGTAGTCGGGGTCGTTCCAGTGGCCCGGTCCCGCCGCCTGCGGCGCCGCTGCGTCGGCGTCGATGTTGCGCAGCACGTCCGAGAACGACACGTTGCCGGGGAAGCCGACGTCGGTGTCCGTGCGCCAGCTGTTGCCCACGCTCGGGCCGAACGAGTATGAGGAGAACGCCGATTCACCAAGGATCGGGCGGCCTTCTCCGTACTGTTCCGGCTGCAGGAAGTCGCAGATCGACAGCAGCATCGGGCGGTGGCTCGCGTTCGCCTCGATCGCCGCGTGGAACGCCGAGTACGCCGCCGCCGGTTCCAGGTGGTATTCCGAGCCGCCGCAGAAGTCGACCTTGACCGCGTCGAAGCCCCACGCCGCGAACGTGTTCGCGTCCTGCTGGTTGTGGCCGTAGCTGCCCTCGCCGGCGCCGCCGCAGCCGTTCGGGCCCGCGTCCGTGTACAGGCCGACGAGAAAGCCCGCCGCGTGCAGCGTGCGCGTCAGCCACGCCAGGCCGTGCGGCCACTGCCTCGGGTTGACCGTGATCTCGCCCGCCGCGTTGCGCGTCCCGTGCCACCAGCCGACGTCCAGCCACACGTAGCGGTAGCCGCGGCGCTCCAGGCCCAGCGTGATCAGCTGGCTCGCCTGCTGCAGCACCGTCGACTCGCTGTATGAGCCGCCGAGCGCGAAGTACGTGTCCCAGCCCATGTATGGGGTCGCCGCCAGCGGGCCGGCCGCCGCCAGCTGCGCCACGGCCGCGGCTGGCTGGGCGGCTCGGGCACGGACGGATGCGCTGTGCGAGGAGGAGCCGAGCGCGACCAGCTGCTGGGCGAGCTGCGCTTCGATCACGCCGATCACCGTGCCGGTCACGTACGCGTAAGCGCTGAAGTGCCGCACGGAGGCGAGCAGCCGCCTGCCCGTCGCGTCCAGGGCGGCCACCACGGTCGTGTGGGCGCCGCGCGCCACACGCACGCGCGCGCTCGCCAGCGTGACCGTCACGTGGCGCAGCGCCGCCGCGCTCCCGTGCGCGCGCGGCTTCGCGCGGGCCGCCACGGCGACGATGTGCCCGCCGCTCAGGGTCTCGACGGCCTTCACGCGCAGCGCGACCTCGCAGCCGCCGCTCGCCTGCGCCGAGCACACGATCGGCACGCTCACCCTGCCGCCCCTGAACACCGCTGTGCCGACGGCCGTCTCGCCCGCCGACGCCGGCGCGCCTCCCACGGGGATCGTCACGAACGCGCTCTTCGCGCTCGCGCTGCCGCCGCCGTCTGTCGCCGTCACCTGGCACTGGAGGTGGTGGCCGGTGTCCTGGCCTTTGACCTGGTACGTCGAGCCCGTCGCGCCGGCGATCGGGATCTCATCGCGCAGCCACGCGTACGTCAGCTGCGCCGTCGCGCCCGCCGGGAGCCCCGGATGGCAGGTGAGCAGCTGGCCGTTCGCGGGCGTGCCCGTGATCGACGGGTTCGGATGTACGAGCGCCACCTGCGCGGAGGTCGCCGTCGTGAAGAGCTGGCCGGCGCCCAAGCCCACGCCCGCCGGGCTGGATGCCTGCACGCGGTACTCATAGGTGGTGTTCGCCGACAGCCCCGACACCTGAGCCGAGACGTCCTGGACGCCGCCGGTCGCCACCGGCAGCACCGAGCACGGGAGCGACTGGGTGTATGGGCCGCCGGCGCTGCCGAATTCGAACGTGCACGCGCCGAGCACCGCGTCGTCGGGGTCGACCGCGCCCGCGAGCGTCGCGGTCGTGGCGGTGACTTCCGTCGGCGTCAGCGTCGTCGCCGTCGGCGCCGGCACGCGGCCCGCGAGGAAGCGCCCGCTCGTGTCCACCGCCATGCACAGGCCGCCGGCGAGGCACGAGACGCCCGCGAGCGGTTTCGAGTCCGGGCCCGATTCGCTCCACGCCGGGATCGGCGCGGCCGGGTCATCGCTCGCGTGCGCCGCGCCGCCGCCGTCCACCGCGACGCACAGGCCCGACGACGCGCACGAGACCGCCGTCAGGTGTTCGCCGCCGATCGTCGTCGTGCTCCACGTCGGCGCCGGGGCGACCGGGTCTGCGCTGGCGAGCGCGTTGCCGCCCGCGTCGACCGCCACGCATGCGCCCGCCGCCGAGCAGGAGACCGCGAGCAGTTCCGTTGAGTCGATCGTCCGCGGATGCCACGCCGAGGCGCCGCCCGTGGGGTCCTCGCTCGCCAGCTCCGCGCCGACCTTGTCTGCGAGGGGGCCGGTCTTGCCCACCGCGACGCACAGCGACTGCGAGGAGCACGACACGGCGGTCAGTTCGTCACCGGGATGAGCGCTCGCCAGCGTCCACCCGCCCGACCCTGGACTCGTGGTGGTCGCGATGTCGCCTTCGCCGTCGATCGCCACGCACAGCGACGAGGTCGGGCAGGAGACACCGGTGAGCGGCTTGCCGCCGTCGGGGACCGCCGACGATGACCACGATGAGGCATCCGGCCCGACGCTCGCGAACGCCTCGCCGCGGCCGTCGACCGCCACGCATGGGCCGCCCGGCGCGCACGAGACGGCGTTCAGGGACTCGCCAGGGTCGATTTCGTCTTTACTCCATTTCGGGCTCGACGCCGTCGGTTCGGAGGTGCTGAACGCATGCCCCTGTTCGTCTACGGCGACGCACAGCGATTCCGACGCGCACGACACTGCGCTCGGGGTTCCGCCGGAGTCGAACGTCACGGCCGCCGACCAGCTCAGCGACGGTGCGGCCTCGGCGGAAGCCGACGCGATCGATATGCCGAAGACGAAGACGAGGGCGATCGCGAGCGCGACCGGCCTGATGGAGTCCATGCCGCACGCAACCCGGCGCGCGGCCGTGTGTTGCGGTCTGCACATCCGCGCGGGGTACCCTGTCGCCATGAAGCGCTACCACGTTACGACCTTTGGCTGCCAGATGAACGAGCACGACTCCGAGCGGATGAAGGGGATGCTCGAGGCGCTCGGCTACACCGCGGCCGGCGAGCGTCACGAGGCCGACCTGATCCTGTTCAACACGTGCTCGATCCGCGAGTCGGCCGACAGCCGCTTCATCGCCCACCTCGGCGAGGCCAAGCGCCTGAAGCGCGAGCAGCCCGAGCGGATCGTCGGCGTCGGCGGCTGCTGGGCGCAGTCGCTGAAGGAGGAGGTGTTCGAGCGCTTCCCGTTCGTCGACGTCGCCTTCGGCCCCGGTCAGGTGCACAAGCTCGCGGAGTTCCTCACGAGCGACTCGCTCACCGCGCAGGGATTCTTCGAGTTCGAGGGCTTCACCGGGCATCTGCCGGCTCGCCGCGAGCGCCAGTTCCAGGGCTGGGTGCAGATCAGCGTCGGCTGCAACTGCGCGTGCTCCTACTGCATCGTCCCCTCCACGCGCGGGCGCGAGGTCAGCCGCCCGCCGCAGGAGCTGCTGGCGGACGTCCGCGCGATGGCCGCCGACGGCGTCAGGGAGGTGACGCTGCTCGGGCAGAACGTCAACTCCTACGGTCGCGACCTGCGCGAGCGCACGAGCTTCGCCGAGCTGCTGGGCCTGATCGACGCGATCGACGGCATCGAGCGCATCCGCTACACCAGCCCGCACCCGAAGGACATGCGCGAGGACGTGATCCGCGCGCACGCCGAGCTCCAGAGCGTCTGCGAGCACATCCACCTGCCGCTGCAGTCCGGCTCCAGCCGCATCCTCAAGGCGATGCGCCGCACGTACGACCGCAAGCGCTACCTCGAGCGCGTCGCGATGATCCGCGAGCACGTCCCCGACGCGGCGATCACCACCGACATCATCGTCGGCTTCCCCGGGGAGACCGACGCCGACTTCCGCGAAACGCTCGAGGTCGCCGAGGAGGTCGGCTACGACGCCGCGTTCACGTTCGTCTTCTCGCCGCGGCGCGGCACCGACGCGGCCGCCATCGCCGACGGCCTCGTGCCGCATCCGCTGAAGGTCGAGCGCATGCAGGAGCTGCTGGAGATCGTGCAGCGCCGGGCGCGCGAGCGCTCCCAGCGCTTCCTCGGGCGCACCATGGAGGTGCTCGTCGAAGGCCCCTCGCGCACCGACCCCGAGCGCCAGCGCGGGCGCACGCGCCACAACAAAGCCGTCAACTTCACCGGCCTCGCGGCCCCCGGCGAGCTGACCGAGGTCGAGATCCTGACCGCCACCAGCCAGACGCTCGGAGGCGAGGAGCGCCTGCTCACGCGCGCGCTGTCCTGAGCCGATCCCGCCCTCGCTCCAGGGGTGGGCGCGATCCAGCGCTTTCGGCGTCTGCCTCAGGCGAGGACGGGCACGCGCTCGTGCTCGGCCAGCCGTACGCAGTTGGAGCCGCTGCCCTTGGCGCGGTACAGCGCCGCGTCGGCGTCGGCGAACACCGCCTCGTAGTCGAACGCCTCCCCCCGGGCGGAGGCGCTCACGCCGAGGCTCATCGTGATGTGGAGCCCGCCGCCGGGCTCGCTCTCCTCGACCGCCGCGCGCAGGCGCTCGGCGAGCTCCGCCGCCGCTTCGAGGTCGCCGCCGGGCAGCAGCACGAGGAACTCCTCGCCGCCGAGGCGGTAGGCGAGGTCGAACGCGCGCAGCTGCTTGCGCAGCACATACGCGACATCTTTGAGCACCGCATCGCCCGCCGCGTGCCCGTGCGTGTCGTTGACGCTCTTGAAGCGGTCGAGATCGCCGACGATCACGCCGACGGGCTCACCCGTCAGGTTGGCCTGCTGGGTGAGCTCTTGGACGCGCGCTTCCAGCGCGGTGCGGTTGAGCATCCCCGTGAGCTGGTCGAGCACGGCGTCGCTGCGGTGCTTGATGTCCGACTGCATCAGCGGCGTCGAGAGCACCGCGACGCACACGACCAGCGCCACCGGCACGATCGCGAACACGGGGTTCGCGAGCACGACGTGCTGGTCGATCGTGAACGCGACGGTGAGGATCATGACGATGCTGAGGGCGACGCCGACGAGCACCCCGCGCAGCGAGAAGCGTGTGCTCAGGGTCATCACCGGGATCGCCATCCACGACAGCGCCGCGGCGCCCATCGGGCCGCTCAGCGAGACCGCCGCGGCGATCGTCAGACCGCTGGCCACCCACGCCGCGAACATCAGGAACTCGGGCCGCGCGAGCCCGTCCATCAGCCGGTCGGCGAACGCAAAGCACGAGAGGATGCAGACGACGAACACCAGCGGCCACCAGCCGAGCCATGGGCCGGCGGCCAGGATCGCGAAGCTCATGATCACCGCCGCGCGTCGCCTCACCGGGCGCACCCGGGCCTCCATGTCGATCATCCGTCGGCGATCGAAATCGTCGCGGCACAGCCACGAGCGCGTCCCGGGCAGCGACTCCGGCGGGTTTGCAGGACTGGACATGTCGCGGCCGGATCGACCTACCGCGCATGGGGGATGACGGGCCTTCGACGAGGTGGACGAACGTTCGGCCGGACAATAGGATCGGCCGACCCCGACAGGAGAGCTCGCACATGAAGATCCGCGCCGCCGTGCTCGAGGAGTTCGCATCGCCGCTCGTCGTGCAGGAGGTCGAGCTGGCCGAGCCCGGCCCGGGTGAGGTGCTCGTGCGGCTGCAGGCGTGCGGCGTCTGCCACACCGACATGTACACGGCCTCAGGGGTCGACCCCTCCGGCTACGCGCCGACGGTGCTCGGGCACGAGGGCGCGGGCGTCGTCGAGCGCTGCGGGCAGGACATCTCGCTCGTGCGCGAGGGCGACCACGTGGTGACGCTGTTCTCACCCCAGTGCGGCGAGTGCGTGCACTGCGTCAGCCCGCTCACGAACCTGTGCCTGGCGATCCGCGAGCAGCAGAACCTGGGGTACCTGCCCGACGGCACGACGCGCCTGTCGCGCGCCGGCGAGCCGCTGCGCCACTTCATGGGCACCTCCACGTTCGCCGAGTACACGGTGATGCCCGAGATCGCGCTCGCGCGCATCGATCCCGAGGCGCCGCTCGATCGCGCGTGCCTGTTCGCGTGCGGGCTCTCCACCGGCCTCGGCGCGGCGATGAAGACGGCGGGCGTCAGGGAGGGCTCGACGTGCGTCGTGTTCGGCGCCGGCATGGTCGGGCTCGGCGCCGTCGCCGGCGCCCGCCTGCAGCGCGCCGAGCGGATCGTGTGCGTCGATCTCTCGCCCGAGCGCCTGGAGCTCGCGCGCGGGCAGGGCGCCACCGACGTGCTGATCGGGGGCGAGGACACCGTGCAGCAGATCCTCGAAATGACCGGCGGCTTCGGCGCCGACTACACGTTCGAGGCGACCGGCAACGTCGCGGTGATGCGCCAGGCGGTCGAAGCGGCGCGCATGGGCTGGGGCCTGTGCACGGTCTGCGGCGTCGCCGGGCGCGGCGAGACGCTCGACGTCGTGCCGCGCCTGTTGATCACCGGCCGGCGCGTGTGCGGCTCCTCCTTCGGCGGTCTGAAGGGGCGCGAGGACGTGCCCGCGCTCGTCGACCGCTACCTCGCCGGGGAGATCGACGTCGACCCGTTCATCTCCCACCGCCTGCGCCTGGATGAGATCAACCGCGCCTTCGAGCTAATGGAGGCTCAGGACGGCATCCGCAGCGTGATCGAGCTGTGAGGCGACGCACACGCGGTTGCGCCCGCTGCGCTTGGCCTCATACAGCGCCGCGTCAGCCTGGGCGAACACCGCCGCGTAGTTGAAGCGCTGACGCTGCCTGGAGGTGCCGACGCCCACGCTCATCGTGACCGAGAGGCCGCCGCCGACGGGGTTGTCCGCGACGCCCTCGCGCAGGCGCTCCGCGAGCGCCGCCGTCTGCTCGAGGTCCGAGCCGGGCACGAGGATCAGGAACTCCTCGCCGCCGAGGCGATAGGCGAGGTCGAACGCGCGCAGCTGCTTGCGCAGCAGGTAGGCGACGTCCCTGAGCACCACGTCGCCGATGGTGTGGCCGTGGTTGTCGTTGATGCGCTTGAAGTGGTCGAGGTCCGCGACGATCACCCCCACGGGCTCGCCGGTGACCTCCGACTGCTGCGCCAGCTCGTGCGTGCGCGCGCCCAGCGCCTTGCGGTTGAGCATCCCCGTCAGCTGGTCGATGACCGCGTCGCTGCGGTGCTGGATGTCAGAGCGCATCAGGGGCATCGACAGCACGGCCACGCACAGGACCAGCGCCAGCGGCGCGACCACCAGCTGCGGGCTGTGCAGCACCGCGTGCGCGTCGACGCCGAAGCCAACCGCCAGCACCAGCGCGCTCGCGATCGCCACGCCCGCGAGGACTCCGTGCATCGAGAAGCGCGAGCTGAGCGTGATCACCGGGATCGCCAGCCACGCCAGCGCCATCGTCCGCGGTCCGCCCTCCAGGGAGACGGCTCCCGCGATCGCCAGCTCGCTGCCGATCCACGCCGCGAACATCACCAGCTCCGGCCGCGCCACGCGCGTCAGGAAGTGGTCGGCGGCGGCGAAGAACGCCGCGGAGGGGATCAGGAACAGCAGCGGCCACCAGCCGAGCCACGGGGCGCAAGCCGCGATCGCCACCGCCAGGATCGCCAGCGCCCGCCGGCGAGAGGGGCGCACGCGCGCCTCCATGTCGAGCATGCGTTCCCGCTCCTCGTCGCTGCCGCACAGCCACGAGGAGCGGCTCTTGGCGTTGTCATCCGGATATGGCGGGCGAGCGGGACTCATATGTATCCGCTCGGCCCCTGTAACCGCGACGATTACCGCTCCCGGGTCGCGTGGACGTACGTTCACGAGCGTAGAAACCCGCAGGTTTACGGTGGCCTGCCACCGGCGCCGCGCGGCGGGGTGGAGCCATCCTCGGTCCCACCCCGCCGGCCGTCTTCGAGCCGGCGTCACCGGCGTGCGACTACTGGGCGGTCACGCCCGCCGGGGGACCGGCGTAGCTGGCGCCCGAATGGGAGCTTCCGCTCGAGCTCGAGCCCATGTTCGGGCACGGTTTTCCGGTCGGCGAGCCCGATTTCTGCGTCGGGGCCGGCGTCGTGGGTGTCGTCGGCGTCGTCGGCGTCGATGTGGACGGCGTGGTCGTCGTGCTCGTGGCCGTGGTGCTCGCCGCGGTCGTGCCCTGCGTCGTCGTCGTCGCGGCGCCTGCGCTTGCGATGCCGGCGGCAGCGCCGCCGGTGGCGAGCGCGCCCGCGACCATCGTCGCGCCGAGCAGTCTTGAGATGTTCATCGGATCGAACCTCCTGAGGTCGATTGGGGTGGGGTGTGATGACCATCGTGCGCGAGGTCGCTAAGCGTCAGCCCAGGTGCGTGTAGGGCTTGTGTAAGGGGGGAGATGGGGCGTCGTGCGGGGCGAGCAGAGCCTCTGCGGGCGTCCGCCCGGCGCGTATGCGAACATATGTTCGTGCGCTGGAGCAACCTCACGCTCGACGGCGAGGAGCAGCGGCAATTGCCGGGCTACCCCGACCCAGCCGCGGTGCGGCGTTTCGAGGCTCCCGAGGCGCTCGACATGCGTTTCTACGAGGTGCACGCCAAGTCGGTGCTCAACCGCGTGCCCCCGCAATCGCGCATGCCGTTCCGCTGGACGATCAATCCTTACAGGGGATGCAGCCATGCCTGCACTTTTTGTTTTGCTAGGCCGACACACACGTTTCTAGGGTTCAACCCCGGCCGCGACTTCGAGCGAGAGATCGTGGTCAAGGTCAACGCGCCGGAGGTGCTTCGCGTCGAGCTGGCACGCTCGTCCTGGAAGCGCGAGCACGTGGCGCTGGGCACGAACACCGACCCATACCAGTGGGTCGAGGGCCGCTACCGGCTGATGGAGGGGATCTGGGAAGCGCTGCGCGACGCGGCCAACCCGTGCTCGGTGCTGACGAAGTCGCCGCTGCTGCTGCGCGACCTGCCGCTGATGCTCGAGATCGCTGAGCGCGCGAGCTTCAGCGCGTGCCTGTCGATCCCGACGCTCGACGAGAAGGCGTGGCGCGCGACCGAGCCGCACACGCCCAGCCCGCGCGCGCGTCTGGAGGCGGTGGCGGAGCTCAACCGGGCGGGCATCCCGACGGGGGTGCTGATCGCGCCGCTGATGCCGGGGATCAACGACGCTCCGCATCAGGTGGAGCCGCTGCTGGAGCTGGCGGCGCAGGCGGGGGCGACGAGCGTCGGCGGGGTCGCGCTGCACCTGCGCGGCGAGGTGCGCGGGGTGTTCATGGACTGGCTGCGCTCGCAACGTCCCGACCTGGTGTCCCGCTACGAGGAGCTCTATCGCCGGCGCGCGTACGCTCCACAGGAGGAACGCGAGCGTCTCGCGCGGATGGTGCGCCGCGGCGGCGCGCCAAGCGCGTTCAGGCTCAGGGGCCGGAAGCCGGAAGAGGACGCGGAGCTCGCTTTCGCTTCCTCGACGCCGGTTGCGCAGCAGGAGAGCCTGTTTTGAGGGTCCGCGGGAAGGGCCGCTAGATTGAGCCGGATGCCGGACGATCACTCCACGACGACCGACGGGCGCCACGCCCTTACGTCGCAGGAGAACGGCTCGCGCGAAGCGGCCGTCAGCGCCAGCGGCCTGGTCAAGTCCTACGGCTCGGTGAAGGCGCTCGTCGGGGTCGACCTCGAGGTGGCTCACGGGACGGTGATGGGCCTGCTGGGGCCGAACGGCGCCGGCAAGACGACGATCGTCCGCATCCTGACGACGCTGCTGAAACCCGATGCGGGAACGGCGCGGGTCGCGGGGCTCGACGTCGTCGCCGACGCGGCGGTGTTGCGCGAGCGGATCGGCCTGGCCGGACAGTACGCCGCCGTCGACGAGAACCTGACGGGCCTGGAGAACCTGACGATGGTAGGGCGCCTGTACGGCATGCCTCGGGCCGACGCCAAGCGGCGCGGGAATGAGCTGCTCGAGCGCTTCGATCTGCTGGACGCGGCCGGCAGGGCAGCGAAGACCTACTCGGGCGGGATGCGCCGCCGACTCGACCTGGCGGCCGCGCTGGTGGCCAACCCGCCGATCCTGTTCCTCGACGAGCCGACCACCGGGCTGGATCCCCGCAGCCGCCTGCAGCTGTGGGAGACGATCGAGGGCCTCGTCGCCGACGGCACGACGGTGCTGCTGACGACGCAGTACCTGGACGAGGCCGACCGGCTGGCGACGGAGATCTCGGTCATCGATCACGGCCGCGTGATCGCGGGCGGCACGCCCGACGAGCTCAAGGATCGCGTCGGCGGCGAGCGCCTGGAGATCCAACTCGATGACGCGTCTCGTGCTGACGCGGCGGCGCAGGCGCTCGCGTCGATGGCCGACGAAGCTCCGGGCATCAGCGGCGACCTGGTGACCGTGGGCGTGCATAGACGAGGCGGCGCGATCGTCGACGCCGTGCGCCGCCTGGATGAGGCCGGCATCGGAGTGGAGGACATCGCGCTGCGCCGCCCGACGCTCGACGATGTGTTCCTCGCGCTGACCGGCCACGCGGCGGAAGGCGACGACGAAGACGATCAGGCGGCCGCGTGAGGCGCCTGTTCACAGACACGCTCGTGATCGCCGAGCGCAACCTCGTGCGACTGCCGCGCGCGCCCGAGCTGCTGGTCGCGTTCACGGTGCAGCCGATCATGTTCGTGCTGCTGTTCCGCTACGTGTTCGGCGGAGCGATCAAGACGCCGGGCTACAGCTACGCCGACTTCCTGATCCCGGGCATCATCGTCCAGAACATCGCCTTCGGCGGGTTCGTCACGGCGCTCGGCCTCAACGAGGACCTGCACAAGGGCCTGATCGACCGTTTTCGCTCGCTGCCGATGGCGCGCGCGGCGGTCCTCGCCGGCAGGACGCTCGCCGATGTGGTGACCAATGGGCTCTCTGCGACGATCCTCGTGATCACCGGGTTGATCATCGGCTTCTCGTTTCATACGAGCGTGCTCCACGCGATCGGTGGCGCCGCTCTGCTGCTGCTGTTCGGCTACGCGTTCTCGTGGGTGTTCGCGTTCCTGGGGATGCTCGTCTCGACGGCCGAGGCGGCGAACTCGGTCGGCTTCATCGCCGTCTTCCCGCTCACGTTCATCTCCTCGGCGTTCGTGCCCGTGCAGTCGATGCCGTCGGTCCTGCGGGCGTTCGCCGAAGTCAATCCGTTCACGCTCACCGTCGACGCGATGCGCTCGCTCTGGCTGGGCGCTCCCGCCGGGAACAACGTCTGGGGCGCCGTCGTCTGGGCGCTCGCGATCATCGTCGTGTTCGCGCCGCTGGCGGTGGCCAGGTACCGGCGCGCGGCGGGTCAGTGACAGCTGACGCGCCCGCCCTCAGCGCTTATCCCGCTGCGCCTCCTCGAATTCCCGCGCAATCTTCTCGCCCCCCAACCGCCGCGACACGCCAGCAGCCACCTCCGGCGCCAACCCGGAGACCATCGCACCGACCCGCAGCCCCAGCGGCGCGACGTCGACCTCGCCGCGGTCGCGCTCGATCGCGCCGATCACAGCGCGCGCGACGTCCTCGGGCGAGCGCGTGCCGATGCCTCGTGGCAGCTGTATGCCGGTGTCGGCGAGGAAGCCGGCGTCGCGGATGAAGCCGGGGAAGATGGCGGAGACGCCGACGCCGCTGCCGTGCAGGTCGGTGCGCAGGGCGGCGGCGAAGCCGCGCAGCCCGGCCTTGGTGGCGGTGTAGATGGAGGATCCGGGCGCGGGCGCCTTGCCGGCGAGCGAGGAGACGAACAGCAGGTGACCGCGGCGGCGCTCGAGCATCGCGGGCAGCAGCGCGCGGGCGAGCACGATCGGCGCGCGCAGGTTGACCTCCAGCGCCCGGTCGATCTCCTCGATGGAGAAGGACTCCAGGCGCCCGGACGCGGGCATTCCGGCGTTGGCGATCAGGATGTCGACGGCGCCGACGTCGTCGAGCAGGCGCTCGACCTCGACGCGGTCGCTGAGGTCGGCGCCGAGCGCGCGGGCGCCGAGCGTGCCGGCGAGCGATTCGAGCACGTCGTCGATGCGCCGCCCGGCGAGCGTCAACTGGGCGCCGCGGGCGTGCAGCGCACGCGCGATCGCGCCGCCGAGGCCGCCGGCGGCGCCGGTGAGCAGCACGGAGGAGCCGGCGATCTCCACAAGCTGTGAGCCTATTGGCATGCGAATCGTGGCGCTGTTCGGACCTACGGGCGTTGGCAAGACCGCGGTGGCGGTGGCGCTGGCGGAGCTGCTGCGCGCGCGCGGCGAGGACCCGGTGGCGGTGTCGGCGGACGCGCTGCAGGTGTACGCGGGCCTGGAGGTCCTGACGGGCGTGGCGAGCGCGGCCGAGCGCGAGCGCCTGCAACACCGGCTGGTGTCGTTTCTACCGCTTGACGCGACGTTCAGCGCGGGCCAGTACGCGCGGCTGGCGCACGCGGAGATCGACGACCTGCTCGCCGCGGGGCGCCGCCCGATCGTGGTGGGCGGCACGGGCCTGTACCTGCGCGCGGCGCTCACCGAGCTGAGCCTGCGCCCGCCGCCGCCGGAGGGCGTGCGCGAGCGCTGGATGGCGGAGCTCGAGCGCGAGGGCGCGCCGGCGCTGCACGCGCGGCTGGCGGAGCGCGCGCCGTGGGCGGCGCAGGGCATCGATCCGAACGACCGCCAGCGGCTGGTGCGGGCGCTGGAGCTGTCGGACGTCGGCGAGCTGGAGCCGCCGGAGGGCCCGTCGCAGCTGTGGAGCGAGGAGCTGCGCCGCCCGACGCTGCTGGCGGGACTGACGATGGAGCGCGCGGCGCTGTACGCGGCGATCGACGCGCGCGTGGATGCGATGCTCGAGGCGGGCGCGCGCGAGGAGGTCCTGCGGGCGCACGCGGCCGGGGCGTCGGAGACGGCGCGCAAGGCGCTGGGCTTCGAGGAGATGCTGAGCGGAGACGTGGAGGCGATGAAGCGGCGGACGCGCAACTACGCCAAGCGCCAGCTGACGTGGATGCGCAAGCTGGCGGGCGTGCGCACGATCGACGTCACGGATCGCGACCCGGTGGATGTCGCGCGCGAGATCCTGGCCGAGCTGCCCGACTGACGCAACTAAACTGCGCCGCGCAATGACCACGATGCGATTCGAGAAGTGGCAGGCGCTCGGCAACGACTACCTGATCGTGGAGCGCGACGAGCTGGCGTTCGAGCTGACGCCGGCGCGCGTGCGCAGGCTGTGCGAGGGCCACTTCGGCGTGTACGCGGACGGCGTGCTGCTGCTGTCGCGCCCGGCGGACCCGGCGCACGTGGCGGACCTGCGCATCTTCAACCCGGACGGCTCGGAGGCGGAGCTGTCGGGCAACGGCGCGCGCGAGGCGATCCTGTACCTGCGCAGCCGCGGCTGGACCGACGAGGACACGTTCACGATCAACACGGTGGCGGGAGAGATACGCCCGACGATCACGGGCCCGGACACGTGCACGGTGGACATGGGCGCGGCGAGCCTGACCTCGAAGGACTTCAGGGACGGGCCGGCGGACGGCAGGGGGAGCGTGATGGCGGGGGGGCGCCTGTGGCGCTTCCAGCACGTGTCGATCGGCAACCCGCAGTGCGCGATCCGTGTCGGCTCGCTCGCGGAGCTCGAGGCGCTGGACCTGCCGGCGATCGGTCCGGAGATCGAAGGCGCGGCGATCTTCCAGAATCGGACGAACGTGTCGTGGTACACGGAGCTCGAGCCGAGCCCACCCGCGTCGTCCGCCTCGCCGGCCTCCTCGGGCGCGTCGTCCGGCGATGAGAGCCCGCCCGCCCGCATCCGCGCGCGCATCTTCGAGCGCGGCGTGGGCGAGACGCTGTCGTCGGGCACGGGCGCGACGGGCGCGGCGATCGCTTACGCGCTGCAATGGGAGCCGCCGCTGCGCCCGACGCGCGTGACGGTGCTGCTGGACGGCGGCGAGCTGGAGGTGGAGGTGGGGGAGGATCTGCACGTGAACCTGACAGGCTGGGCGAGGCCGGTGTTCGAGGGTCGCCTGAGCGAGGAGTTCGAAAAGGAGCTGCATGAAACCGAGTAAGCGCCTGGAGCGCATCCCGCCGTACGCGTTCGCCCAGCTGGAGCGCAAGATCAGAGAGAAGCGCGCGGAGGGGGTGGACGTGATCAGCCTGGGCATCGGCGACCCGGACCGCCCGACGCCGGCGCTGATCGTGGCGGCGATGCAGGAGGCGGTGACGGAGCCGGAGACGCACAAATACCCGACGAACCGCGGCCGCGAGGACTTCAGGGGCGCGGTGCGCGACTTCTACGCGCGCCGCTTCGACGTGACGCTGGACCCGGAGCGCGAGATCATCCCGGCGATCGGCGCGAAGGAGGCGATCTTCAACCTGAACCTGGCGTTCCTCGACCCGGGCGACTACGCGCTGGCGGCGGACCCGGGCTATCCGGTGTACACGGGCGGGCCGTGGCTGGCGGGCGCGGAGCCGGTGCTGATGGCGCTGCGCCCGGAGCTGGGCTTCGTCCCTGACCTGGACGCGATCGACGCGGAGGTGGCGCGCCGCTCGAAGCTGATGTACCTGAACTACCCGAACAACCCGACGGGCGCGGTGGTCCCGGAGGGCTTCTTCGAGCGGGTGGTGGAGTTCGCGCGCGAGCACGAGATCCTGGTGGTGCACGACAACGCGTACTCGGAGATCGTGTTCGACGGCTACCACGCGCCGTCGTTCCTGCAGACGCCGGGGGCGAAGGACGTGGGCATCGAGGTTTTCTCGCTGTCGAAGGGCTACAACATGACGGGCTGGCGCTGCGCGGTGGTGGTTGGAAACGCGGACGCGCTGGAGACGTACTGGCAGCTGAAGACGAACATCGACTCGGGTCTGTTCGAGGCGGTGCAGCTGGCGGGCGTGGCGGCGCTGTCGCCGGACGCGGACGCGGAGGTGGCGTCGATGAACGAGCTGTACCGGCGCAGGCGCGATCTGGTGTGCGACGCGCTGCGCAGGATCGGCGTGGACGTGACGTCGCCGCACAGCACGATCTACGTGTGGGCGCCGGTGCCGGCGGGCTTTGACAGCTCGGAGGCGTACTGCGGGCACGTGCTGGAGCGCACGGGCGTGGTGCTGACGCCGGGGGCGGTGTACGGGCCGGCGGGGGAGGGCTGGTTTCGCATCTCGCTGACGACCCCGGACGAGCGCCTGCTGGAGGCTGTCGAGCGTCTGGGCACGCTCGGGGTTTGACAGCTTTTGGGAGACCCGGTCGCGCGAGCTTCGCACAGCCGCAGCTTCACCGGTCATAACACCTGCTGGCGTATCGGTGGTCCTAGACTGAGAGATGGATGCAAAGAAGTCGCAACGGTCGTAGCACCGTCACCCAGAAACCGGCCGAGTGGACGGCCGACGGCTCGCAGCCCTCGCCGCGCGCGCGCCAGCGCGCGTTCTGCATCGCGGCGCTCCCCGAGGGGGACGACCTGTCGGAGCTGGGCGAGCTGCTGCGGACGGCGGGCGTGGCGGTCGTCGGCGAGATGGTCCAGCGCCGCGAGCAGCCGCACCCGAACACGTACCTGGGACCGGGCAAGGTGGCGGAGGCGAAGGCGGCGGCGCTCGCGTGCGACGCGAACGTGATCGCGTGCGACGACGAGCTGAGCGCGCGCCAGGAGCGCAACCTGGAGGAGGCGCTGGGCATGCCGGTGGTCGACCGCACGACGGTGATCCTCGACATCTTCGCCGCGCACGCGAACAGCGCGGAGGGCAAGCTGCAGGTGGAGCTGGCGCAGCTGGAGTACAACCTGGCGCGGATGCGCGGCCTGTGGAGCCACCTCGAGCGCCTGGGCGGCGGCATCGGCACGAGGGGCCCGGGGGAGACGCAGATCGAGACCGATCGAAGGCTGGCGCGCGACCGCATCGCGGTGCTGCGCCGGCGCCTGGAGCACGTGAAGGGCACGCGCGCGGTCCAGCGCGCGGAGCGCGAGCGCGCGGCGCTGCCGACGATCGCGCTGGTGGGCTACACGAACGCGGGCAAGTCGACGCTGCTGAACGCGCTGACGGGCTCGGACGTGGGCGTGCGCGACCGCCTGTTCCACACGCTCGACCCGACGACGCGCACGCTGAAGCTGGGCGGCCGCCCGCACCTGCTGACCGACACGGTTGGCTTCATCAGCAAGCTGCCGCACCAGGTGGTGGACGCGTTCGCGGCGACGCTCGAGGAGACGCACCGCGCGGAGCTGCTGGTGCACGTGCTGGACGCCTCCGCGCCGGAGGCCCAGCAGGAGATCATGCAGCGCTCGGTGGAGGCGACGCTGGAGGAGATCGGCGCGGGCGAGCGCCCGCGCGTGCTGGTGCTGAACAAGATCGACCTGCTCGAGCCGGAGGAGCGCGACGAGTTGCGCTACCGCCACCCGGAGGCGGTGCTCGTCAGCGGCGTCGACGGCGAGGGCCTCCCGGAGCTGGAAGCGCGCCTGGAGCACGAGCTCGCGCACACGCTGCGCCCGCTGGACCTGCTGGTCCCGTACGCCGACGGCGGCAGCCTCGCGGAGCTGCACGAGCTGGCCGGCGAGGTCACCCGCGAGGACACCGCCGAGGGCGTGCGCGTGCACGCATTGGTGCCGGCACGGTTGGCCGATCGCTTCGCCCGCTTCGCGGTCGCGTCCTGAGCGAGCGGCTCAGCGCTCGTCGCCGCTGCCCGACAGCACCCCGCGGCGCTGGCGCGAGAGGAGCTTGTCGAGGTTGGCCTGCGCGACCTCCCCGAGGTCGAGGCCGAGCTCGCTGGCCAGCTGCGCCACGTACCAGAGCACGTCGCCGAGCTCCTTGGCCATCGCGCCGCGGCGCTCGTCGCTGACCTCGCCGCCGTCGTCGCGGATCGCCTTCTTGGCGTGCTCGGCCACCTCGCCCGCCTCGCCGGCGAGCCCGAGCGCGGGGTACGCCAGCCACGCCTCGCGCGGGTACTCGGCGGTGCGCCGCGACAGGCGCTGGTACTCGGAGAGCTCCACGCGCGCGATCGTATGGGCCGCGCTCCGCGGCGCGCCACCGCGAATGTCGCAGTTTGCGGCGATCCGACCCTCCGCTCGCCCGGGATCCGAAGCCGGCGGGCTCAGACGCCGGCGGCGTGGCGCGCGCTGAGGTTGGTCTGGCGCTCGATCTCGTCCTCCAGCGGCGCGAGCTCGCCGGGGTCGATGCCGAGCGCGCGGGCGATCAGCCAGTCTGCGAACCACACGTTCTTTGGCAGCAGCGGGCCGTGCAGGTAGGTGCCGATGGTGTTGGCGCTCCTGGCGCCCTCCTAGCCGCTGCGCCCGTCGTTGCCATAGCCCCTTGAGCACGCGTCCCAGCGGCTGCTGGCCCGCGCCCAGGCGGGTGCGGCCCGCCGTGGTTCTCGAACCCCGCGAGCACGCGCGCATCGCCGTCGTCGAGCGTCACCTCGATCGCGACGTTGCCGATCAGGCGCGGGCCGTCCTCGCGCACGGTGCGCACGTCGAGCAGCCCGACGCCGGGGATCTCCTCGCTCGCCGAGGACGTAGGAGTGCCCGAGCAGCTGGTAGCCGCCGCACACGCCGAGCACGACCGCGCCGCGCGCTGCCGCAGCGTGCAGCCCGTCGCGCTTGGTCTCGATCAGATCCTGCGCGCACAGCTGCTGGTCGCGGTCCTGGCCGCCGCCGATGTAGAACAGGTCGTGGGCGTCCGCGTCGAGCTGCTCGCCGAGGCCGCTGGAGGAGAGCTCGAAGCCGATCCCGCGCCACGCGCAGCGGCGCTCGAGCACGATCAGGTTGCCGCGATCGGCGTAGATGTTCATCAGGTCCGGGTACAGCGCGCAGACGCGCAGCGGACCGGGGGAGGGGGTCGTCGCGGGCGGCTCAGGCATGGAAGATCACCGCGATGCTCGCCGTGTGCTCCTCGGTCGCCGCGATCAGTCGCGTGCCGGCGGTCGCGAAGCCCGCCTCGCGACCCTCGCGCTGCAGCTGCGCGACGCTCAACGCGATCGAGCTCGACGACGTCGCGTTCGCACTGCCGGGCGCGCCGGCGCGCCGGCGCGCGTGGGCGCGAGCACGGTGCGCTCGCGTTCGATGCGCACGACGCGCTTGCCGAGCTGCACGCGCGTGGCGCGGCTGACGTAGCTGCTTCCGCTCGACGCGCGCGATCTCCGGGGAGGGCCCGAGGTCGCCGGCGTAGCAGTCGAACGGCATCGATGTCGGTGACGATCGCGCAGGCGAGCACGCCGCCGGGCGCGAGGTGCGCGCGCGCACGGCGCAGGAACTGCAGGCGCGCCGTTGCGCTCCGCTCGAGCAGCTGGATAGTCTGCATCGGCACGATGCACAGCTCGAAGTCGTGGCGCTCGAGCGCGAACGTGCGCGCGTCCGCGCACACCGTCTCCAGCGCCATCCCGCCGGCGCGCTCGCGCAGCGCCGCCAGGAGCTCGGCGTCGAGGTCGAGCGCGGTCACGCGGTGGCCGTGGCGGGCCAGGTCGAGCGCCACGCGGCCGCTGCCGGCGCCGACGTCCAGCACGGCTGCCGGTGCGGTGGCGCGCGGGGGCGGGCGGCGCTCCCGTCCCGGCGACCCGCGGCCGCGCTGGAAGCGAGCTCGCGCCACAGCGGCAGGTCGGCGGCGTAGGAGCCGCACTCGAGGTCGTGCCAGATGACCGTGCTCGCCTGTTGCAGCGTCCGTCCGCCTGCGCGGTCGCCCGCTCGTAGGCCGCCTGGACTTGTCTCTTCGGAGGCGTTCACGACCATGCGCTGCTCGCCTCCCCGCGCGCGACCAGCAGCTCGCGCAGCGCGAGCATCGCCGTGTACGTGGGCAGCGCAAACAGCGGCGCACCCGCGGCGTCCGGGTCGCTGCCGGGATCGGGACGGTCGGCGGCGGCCGCGCGCAGCGCGTCGGCGAGATCCTCGCGCACGTCGATGCGCTGGGGCTCGATGCCGGCGTACTTCAGCCGCGCCGCCAGGTCGGCCGCGCGCGTGCCGCTGCACGTCGCGCGGCGGATGCGCCCGGCGAGCAGCTCGAAGTCGGCGTCCCAGATCCAGGACACGTCGCGTCCGTCGGCGATGTGGTCGTTGAGCACGCCCAGCACGTCGTGCTCGCCGGGCTCGAGCGCGAGCGTGCGCAGCACCTCGTTGGCGCCCGCGGGGTTCTTGATCAGCAGGATGCGCAGCTCGCGCGTGGCCGCCGGCGCGCCGCGCCGTTGCCGGCGCCTCTGCCGGCATCGGGGAGCGCGGGAACCGAGACGGCGACGCTCTCGGCGCGCCCGAACGCGGCCTGCGTGCCCTGCAGGCCGGCGACGATCGTCTCCAGCGGGATCTCGAGCGCGGTGCACAGCGCGGCGGCGGCGAGCGCGTTGTAGACGTTGTAGAGCCCGGGCAGCGCGAGCTCGACCTCGGCGCGGCCGGCGGGTGTGCCGAGCGTGAAGCGCGCGGCGCGCACCCCCTGCAGGCGCACGTCGGTGGCCGTGACCGTCGGCGCCGGCCGCGACTGG
Organism: uncultured Solirubrobacteraceae bacterium; assembly: GCA_963735705.1. Lineage (GTDB taxonomy): Bacteria > Actinomycetota > Thermoleophilia > Solirubrobacterales > Solirubrobacteraceae > Palsa-744. Next base: position 111,175 of record CAVTLZ010000003.1, on the reverse strand, counting down.
CCGCAGCTGGGGCAGTGGTAGTGGCCGAGGTGGCCGAGGTAGATGGCGTCGAACACGTACGGCGCGCCGCAGCGGCGGCAGTGCTTGGCGTCCGCGGCGTGCGCCATCCCGGGCAGCGCGAGCGAGTCGTCGCCGACCCCGAAGATACAGGACCCCCGGGTGCTCGCGGGCGAGGTCGGCTAGCAGCGGATCGTCCGCGTTCAGCACGAGCTTCGCGTCGGCGTCGCGCAGGACCTGCTCCCAGCGCTCGGCGATCGTGTCGAGCTCGCCGTAGCGGTCGAGCTGGTCGCGGAACAGGTTGCCGAGCAGGATCGCGCGCGGGTGCAGCTGGGAGGCGAGCTGGGCCAGCCACAGCTCGTCGACCTCGAACAGGCCGAGCTCGCCGGCGATGCCGCCGCCGGGCAGCGCGGCGTCGAGCAGCGTCGTGGCGATGCCGCCGGCCATGTTCGCGCCGGCGCGGTTGTGCACGAGCGCGATGCCCGCGCGCTCGAGGATGCCCGCTGTCATCGTGGCGGTCGTGGTCTTGCCGTTGGTGGCGGAGATGAGCACGCTGCCGCGCGGCAGGCGCGCGCCGAGGTCGCCGATCGCATCGGGCGCGAGCCGCATCAGCAGCTTGCCCGGGGCGCTCGTGCCGCCGCCGCCGCGCATCCGCGAGATCGCCCCGACGCTGCGGGCGAGCGCGAGCTTGGCGGCCGAGGTGCCGGCCATCAGCCCTCCGTGGCGCCGGCGGGCGAAGGCTCCGGCGAGAACGCCGCGTCAGCGCCGCACACACGTGGTGTCAGCATTGTGACCGCGCCCTGCAGCGCGCGGACGCGGACGGGCAGCTCTCCGATCGGGTCGCCGTCCGCGTACATCGTGAATGGGCGGTCGGCGCTGAGCGCGATCTCGCGCGCGCGATAGACGTGCACGCAGGGCTCGCGCACGTGGGTTCCGCTGAACACCTTTGGCAGGATCCTCGTCAGGAACGTGAGCTTGCCGACGCTCTCGAGCACCATCACGTCGAGCAGGCCGTCGTCGAGCATCGCCTCTGGCGCCGCGCGCATCCCTCCACCGTAGGCCTTTGAGTTGCAGGCGCCGACGGAGAAGGCGCTGAGGCTGATCCGCTCGCCGGGCGGGTCGAGCTCGATCTCGAAGCGCGCCGGGCGCCACGCGGCAAGCGCGCGCAGCGCGCCGTACACGTACACGAGGCCTCCGAGCCACGATGGCGCTTCGTTGGCGATGCGGTTGGCGTCGCTGTCGAAGCCGGCCGAGGCGATGCCCACGAACGCCTGTCCGTCGGCGCCAGGGCGCTGGTCCTCCACGAAGCCCAGATCCATGCGGCGGGTGTGCCCGTCGGCGATGATCGCGGCCGCGCCCTGCACGTCGTCGGGTATCTCGAGCACGCGCGCGAGGTCGTTGCCGCGCCCGCCTGGGATCACGCCGAGCACCGCGTCCGGCAGCCCTCTGAGCGTGTCGGCGATCACGCCGATCATGCCGTCACCGCTGAGCGAGACGACCGTCTCGCCCGCGCTGGCCGCCTCGGCCGCGAGCTCGCGGGCGTGCCCCAGGTCGCGCGTGTCGGCTCGGCGCACGGTCAGGCCGTGCCCGCGCAGAGCCAGCTCTGCGTCGGGTGCTAGGCGACCGGCCCTGCCGCCGCCGGCGGCAGGGTTGACGATCAGGCAGACGGGGCTTTGCGTGCGCGGTCGCGCCGGCGTCGTCCGATCGTGGCGGTGATCGCGAGCACCGCGAGCACCAGGAACAGGCCGAGCAGGATCCCGGGCGCCACCCCGAGCCCGCCGAAGGGGAGCGCGATGAGCTCCACGATCCCGAGGCCGAGCGCGAGCAGCACGGCGATCAGCAGGATGATCAGCAGGATGCCGCGCACACGCGCGAGGATGCCCGCGGAAGAGGTGGGGATGAGCAACCCCATGGCGCGCAGCGCGAACAGCTGGCGACCGCTGGGAGGCTCCTGGCCGAGCCGCTGCACCGCGTCCTTGAGGTCCCCGGCGCGGCGTTCGGCGAGCGCCAGCGACGCGTCGGCCATGCGCCTGAGCTGCATCCGCTCCTGCGGGCGCGCGGCGGCGATCGCGCGCTGGAAGTAGCCGCGCGCGGCCTCCGCGTCGAAACGCTCGGACGCGCGCGCGCCCAGGATCGCGAGCGCAGCGGACTTGTATTTGGTCTCGGCTTCGAGCTCCTCATCCGAGCGCTGCTCCAGCGCCTGGATCGCCTCGAGGCCGCCGCGCTGTTCGACGCGGACCTGGCGTTGTTTGGGGGCCATCTGCGGCCATTCTATGTTGTCGCGAGGCTGCGGCGCGGGAGATCGCGCCGCAGCCGATCTGTCCTCCTCGCGCGGGCGTCCAGACTGTATGCTCGCGACGTGTCCAGCCGCCCCCGTCGCACATCCTGGAGCCTTCGCAGGAGCGCATGCGCGCTGTGCGTGGCTGCACTGCTGGCGCTGGCGGTCGCGCCGGCATGGGCGGCCGGCGCGAAGAGCCTAGGCAGCAAAGGCGCGCTGGGCAACCTGACGGAAGGCTCATCGGAAACAAACACCGCAACCACGGCCACGACGGCGACCACCGCGACGAAAGAAGCCGAACCGCACAACTCCCGCTCGGTGATCCTCGTCGTGGCCGGCGCGGCGGTGCTGCTGCTGTCTGGTGTCGCGTTCGTGATCGTGCGCGACGCGCGCAAAGTGGCGCCGGCGGGCGAAGTCGAGCTCATGGAAGGCAGCACTCCGAGGCACTCCGAGGAGGCATTGCGCAAGCGGCGCGCGAAAGCGAAGGCCGCACGCCAGCAGCGCAAGCGCAACCGCTGAGCAGAGCCGACGCTTCAGTGCTGGACGCGCAGCGGCCGCGTGCTGCGAAAGGCGGTACGCACGCGCGGCGGTGAGGGCGGCGAGGGCGAGCCGTGGGGACCGCGGCGCGGGCGCGGCGTTCGCGGCGCGCGGGGGTGGGGGTCGAGCGGGCCGCCGGGAAGCGCCTTTGAGCCGCCGTCCTCTTCGGAGGAGTCAGGGATGTCCTCGGCGCTCGCCGCCTCGTCGTAGCGGAAGGGGATCCACAGCATCAGTCCGGCGAGCGGGATCTTCACGAGGGCGGCTAGAAGCAGGATCCAGACCCACAGCGGCATCTCCCGACCGATGGTACTACTGCCGTGTGCGATCGGAAAGAGACACTCGGCTGCGCGAGCTCGCAACTGACGTCGCGGCCTGCCGGCGCTGCCCACGGCTGGTGGCATGGCGCGAGCAGGTCGCGCGCGAGCGCCGCGCGGCGTTCGCCGAGGAGGAGTACTGGGGACGCCCGCTCCCGGGCTTCGGCGACCCGGATGCTCGCGTGCTGCTGCTCGGGCTCGCGCCGGCGGCGCACGGCGCGAACCGCACGGGGCGCATGTTCACCGGCGATCGCTCCGGGGACTTCCTGTTCTCGGCGCTGTGGCGCACCGGCTTTGCCAACCAGCCGCTCTCGCGCGCTCGAGACGACGGCCTCGCGCTGAGCGACGCGTGGATCACGGCGGCGGTGCGCTGCGCGCCGCCGGCGAACCGTCCGACGCCACAGGAGCGCGACAACTGCCTGCCGTGGAGCGTCACCGAGCTGCGCCTGCTGAGCGAGGTGCGCGTGATCGTGTGTCTCGGCGCGTTCGCGTGGGACGCCGCGCTGCGGTTGACGGCGGAGCTCGCGGGGCCGGACGCCGTCCGGCGCCGGCCGCGTCCGCGCTTCGGCCACGGCGTCGAGCTCGACGGCGAGCGCTACCGGATGATCGGCTGCTACCACCCGAGCCAGCAGAACACGTTCACCGGCAGGCTGACCGAGGCGATGATCGATGCCGTTCTAGAACGCGCGCGGGTGCTGGCCAGCCTCCCCGCTAGCATCGGTGGTGGATGAGGAGAGCCATCGCACCGACGATCGCCGTCGCAGCCGGGCTGGTCGCGGCGAACATGCTCGGCGTCGCCGCGGCGGAAGCGCCCACGACCACTCCCGTGCGCACCGTCAGCGTCGAGGGTGTCGCGACGGTGCCGATCGCGCAGGGCGCGAACCTGGCGACGGCAACGGCGGTCTACCGCCAGGGCATGGCCGCCGCAGTTGCGGACGGGCAGAGCAAGGCCGAATTCCTCGTCGGCAAGCTGGGCGGGACGCTCGGCAGCGTGCAGAGCATCGCCGAAGGCGGCGGCTCGATCGGCTGCACCGACGGCGAAGAATCGGGCTATGTCGAGTACCAGGGCGAACAGCCCGACTTCGGCTCGCCGACGAGCTCCGTCACGCCGCTGCGCGCAGCGGTCGGCAAACCGACCGTCAAGAAGAAGCATCACGCCGCCAAGAAGGCGAGCGCGACGACGTGCACGCTGAGCACCCAGGTCTCGCTCGTGTTCGCCATCGCGTGAGTCGCACGCACTAACCTGCTGCCGATGGCCTACACCACCGCCGACGCCAGGCAGCAGCTGCTCGACACCGTTGCTGAGGCGGCCGACAAGCTCGGCGCGGCGCTGTCGTCGCTGAGCGAAGCGTACGAGCGCCTGGACGAGAACACCGCCGACGCGGTCGAGGAGGCGCTATTTCGCCCGACGCAGACGGCCTACGGGCGAGCGCGGCGCGCGCACTCCGGCTTCGCCGCGCGTCACGGCCTGCCCGAGCGCACGTTCGAGGCGGCGATCGCTGGGGCTCCGGCGAGGGGCGCGAGAGGCTTCATCGACAGCGCCGTGTCGTCGATCTCCGACGCCGACCGCCTGCTCGCGACGCTCCAGGACTCGATGCTCCCGGTCGAGGTCGGCGACGTGGAGCTGCGCGCGGATCTCGAGCAGGTGCGTTCGCTGCTGGGCGGCCTGGGCATGCGCGCCCGCGAGCTCGAGCGCACGCTCGGGCGCTAGTTGTGGTTCCCAGGAGCGCTCGTCGGTAGACGCGCGGGACTGGCCGGTTATACGGCGGGCGGCGATGGGGGAGAGCGGTATGCCGCGATCCACGAGTCGACCCAGTGCGCGATCCGATCGACGCGGGTGTACACCGACGGGTGTCGCGTGGAGCACTTGCCGTAGACGTGCACGGAGATGCCGACCTCGACCGGTTCACCACCGCTGTCGTTCGTGGACAGCAGCGGGCCGCCGCTGTCTCCGAAGCAGGCGCCCGTGGCGTAGCTCGGCGCGTCGATCGAGCAGACCTCTTCGCTCGCGTAGAACGGCGGCGCGTTGCGCTTGCACCACCGATCGCCCTGCACGACCGTAGTGGCCTGGTGCAGCGCTCTGGTGGGGCCTCGCTGTCCATAGAAGGTATTGCCGAAGCCCGCGATCGTTGCGGTCGCGCCGGCGCGAAGCGCGCCCGCGTCGGAGCTCGCGAGCGCGATCGCCGGCGCTGTGGTGGGCGTCGAGAGGACCAGCAGCGCAGCATCGCCGGCATCGACCTTGCGCCGGAAGCCTTCGTACGGGATCACCCCCGACACGGTCGAGATCTGCCTTTCGGCGGCAGTCCCGCCGGCGCCTTCGGTCAGCACCCGATAGCCGGCGGCAACGTTTGGGGTGCCCGTGCGCAGGTTCTCCGCGCAGTGGCCGGCGGTCAGGACCAGGGTGGGGGCGACCACGGTCCCAGTGCACAGGCCGACCTCTCGCCTGCCGAGAGCATCGACGACCTCCGCGACATACGGGAGCACGCCCGCCGGGACGGTGCTGCCGCCGATGATCGCCTGATGCGCGCGCACGGCAGGTGGGGAGTGGGCGTCGGCGCCGTTCGCCTCTACCGCTGAGATGCCTGGCGCTGCCGCCAGCAGCAGCGCCGAGGCGGCCAGCAGCGGTGCCCGGCGCACGCGCTACTCGACGGGCGCGCCGTTGGCGGTGAGCGCCACGTCGATGTTGCCGCGGGTGGCGTTCGAGTACGGGCAGACGGCGTGCGCGGCGCGGACGAGGTCGACCGCCGTGGCGGCGTCGGCGACCGACGGCAGCGTCACGTCGAGCTCGACCGACAGCAGGAAGCCGCCCTGACCATCGGGGGAGAGCGAGACCTCGGAGTCGATCGCCGCGTCGCCCGTGTCGACCTTCGCGCGGCGCGCGACGACGCCGAGCGCGCCCTCGAAGCAGGCCGCGTAGCCGACGGCGAACAGCTGCTCGGGGTTGGTGCCGCCGCCTGGGCCGCCCATCTCGGGCGGGATCCGCAGCTGCACGTCGAGCGCGCCGTCGCTCGAGTGGCCGTGTCCCTCCGCGCGTCCGCCGGTCACGTGCGCCTTGGCCGTGTAGAGCTTGTTTGCCATCACATCCCTCTCGTCGCGGGTCCGGGTCTGGCCAGATGCTAGAGGGTGCGGGACGCGCTGTCGGCGCGCCTGGGATACCTGTGAGGCCGCGGGGCGGGGAGAGCCACGGGCATCCCTCTATATGTCTGATATAACAGACATATGTCTGTGATCACAGGCGGGAGCTGGAACATGGAGCTCTGGAGTGGGACGCCAGCACCTGCGACTCGCTCGACAGGGAGATGACAGCCGCGGACGGCACGCGGCGGCGGCGCGTCCGGATCGGTTGCGATCATGGCGCTCGGCGTGGATCCCGATCAGCAGACCACAGCCAAAGGCTCGAAGCTCGACGCGACGCACCTCGTGCCCGCGCTGGCCGGCCTACTGGGGCTCGCGGGATATGTGTACGTGCTCGGCGGGCTGGCGCTCTACGTGGAGCTGTACCGGACAGGCGTTCCCGCGGGCGAGGCGATCGACGAGTTCACGTCGCGGCGGTATCTGCTCGTCGGTCTGCCGATCGCGCTGATCGTGGGGGGCGTGTTCCTGGTCGTCGTCCTCACCGTGAAGCTCATCAGCGGCCACGCACCGAAATGGCTAGAGAAGCTCGGGAACAAGCTGGCGTCGAGCGGCCCCACGAGCTGGTTCGCCGAAGCCGGGCGCGAAATTTGTCGCGTCCCTCAAAACGCACTGGCCGACGCAGCAGCCAGTCCGCGTCCTGCTGGCGATCGGCGCCGTGCTGATGGTGTTGTGCATGGTGGCGGCCGCGTTCGTGTGGCCGCCGATCACCCTGCGGCAGGCGTCGGTGACCACTCAGAACGGCCAGTGCATCACTGGTGCCTACATCTCGACCGACAGCAATGGCGTGAACCTCGCTGATGGCAGGGCGCACCAGCTGCGGACGGTCCCAACCGCCGAGGTCGTCTCGGTCGTGATCGGACAGATGCTGCGGCTGAGCGACCAGTCGATCACCGTCGCCCGCGCACCCTGCGACTGAGCCGTGACGGCTCAGTCAGCCACGGGAGGCTCATACGCTCCCGGTGACGCGGCCGGTCGACGCCACGGCATGGGCCAGCATTGCAGGCCCTGTTTCGTTGTTGGTTTACATAACATGGATTATCGGGCGTAGAGGGTGGGGTCAGTTTTGAGAACCGCCCGCTCGGAGGAATGACGCCCGCCCGCCCTTGGCCCAGCCCCTTTTGTGCGGCTCGCGGCACTCGTCCTTGGCGCGAGGCAAGAAGCCCGCTTCCTCGCTACTCAGATCCCCAACACCTGGTACACCGAAGCGACGAAGCCCACGAAAGCAGCCACGAGCACGAGGGCTTTCGATACCCGCGTGAATGCTGAGAGCTTCGGTGGAGTGGACCCAAACGACATCTCCGCCCGCCGCAAGAGGTAGTAGGTCTTCTCATCGAAGTTGTCAGCTTCGGCGAGGTGGTCGCTCGCGGCGTCGATCGCGCTCGTGCTGGCCCCTTCGTAGGTGTCGCCGACGGCTTTGAGGTAGAGCCGCAGCGGGACTCCAGTAGCAGCCAGGACTGTGATCGCGAGCACAGCTAGGCCGATGTTCCTGGCGCCCCCCGCTTGAGGGGCTCGCGCGAGGTAGATCAGTACGGCCAGGGTGATGAGAAACGTGACGAGCCCCCAGACGCGGAGGTTGGCGGGACGCATGAGCGCGTCCCACGGGTGCCCGACCCGGTTGGACGAGGACACCCATTTCCACGCTGGATCTCGTCGCACGCGCCTGATCGTCCGCGTCCTGCGGACGAATGCGGTGAGGTCGCGCAAGGCGCTGTACACCCCTGCGCTTCCCACGGCTGCCCACGCTACAGCGAGCAGCGGGTGATGGGACCAATTTGCCCACCACTGTTCGCGTATCTGCGTGTAGGCGCTTTCGTGCAGATGTTGACCACGTGCGTAGTCGCGAAAGAAGTACGCACCATGGTAGGTGATGCGATAGAAGAAATACCCTCCGAGCAGAACCAACGCGAGAATCAGCGCACGCCCGGGCTTGCTCGTCACAACCCAATCGAGGCCCCGCTCGATACGGTCCGATGGGCTGAAGAGTCCACCGCAGTCAGCCGCCAGAACCTTCGTTTGGGCGAGATCGCGTGCCATCTCCTGCCAGCGGAGCTGGCCCTGCCAGTAAAGCCACGCGGCTGTTGTGGCGGAGCACCCGAGCAGGAAGCTCGGAAGATCCGCTGCCAAGGTGATGGAGCGGCAAACGGGCTGGTGGGTGCTTTTGCCGAAGATCACCTCGACTGTTCTTACGGGCCCACACCGGTAGTGATAGAGGACGCCTTCAACACCTGCGACGATCACGGTGAAGATGATGGGCGTCAGCGTGAATACGTATGACTGCCACCTTCTTGCGGGATGGGCGGTCTCTGCAGTCATGTCGACGCATCGAACAGGAAGCTGAGGACCGCCGTCGGCCGCTCGATGTGCCCAAAGTGGCCCACGTCGTCGATCATCGTCACGGCTACGTCTGCGACCGTGGCAGACAAACGTGCCATGTCCGGCGGAGGCACGAGGTGGTCCTTGGAGCCGAAAGTGGCCCTGACGGGCAGCGTGATCCTGGACCATTGGGCGTCGGGATCGTAATGCTTACCATTCTGCGCGGCGAGGAGAAACGACTTGGGAGCCATCGCTCCCGTGAGGTATCCGATGAGCCCCGGCGGCAGTTGGGTCGGGTGGGCGATGACGCCCTTGAGTAGTAGCGGCATCAGCCCAAGCCTTTCGGCGGCCTTGACCAGCGCGAAGCCAAATGCACCCGTCTGGGCGACGAGTCGCAAGGCAAGATAGGCGAGGGCTGCGCTGCGGTGCGTTGCCAGGGAACGCAGAGGAGCCTGGACGGTCTCGACGATCGAGAAGTACGCACCCGACACGACGTTGACCGAGGTCGCGCGACCCGTGTCACGGCTGGCCATGTCCAGGGCCAGGAAGCCGCCCATCGAGTGACCGACGAGCCTGACTTGGCTCCAGCCGAGTTCGGCGACGAGATCCCACAAGGCCACCCCCACCTGCTCGACCCCGAGATGCGCTTCTCGGTTCTCGGATCTGCCAAAGCCCGGTAGGTCTACGAGCAAGATGTCGCCGAACTCGACGCCATGATCCCTCGCGCACTGGAGCAGCGGGGTCCATGTCGCCCAGGTCCCTCCCACCCCGTGGAGCATCAGCGTGACGGTTGGCCCTGAGCGTCTGTTGTGGACGTGGTACAGCGTCCCGAACCGCGTTACGCTGGTCGATGCCGTCAGGCCGAGCGCACTGGGCTCTTGGAGCGAGTCGTACGGCGCATACCCATCCGATCGAAGCGGTTGGCCACTCCGTCGTGCCCCTCCGACGAGCTTTAGTCTGTGCTCAGCCACGTCGCGAGCAGAGGTTACCGTGACGCGCTGAGGTCACCCGGCCGGAACCAGGCGGCAGGTGTCGCCGGCCCGGCGCGCGCGCACTCTGGCGATATCGCCACGTCCCTGATTCGAGCAGCTTCAGAGCCTTCCCCACTGGGCCGGTTTCCACCCGGAGACAGCCCAGCTCAGCGTCTCCACGGTTCGTCCTTCGTCAAGATGCTGGACCTCGCCGGGTTTGAACACGAGGCCGACGATCACACCGGCCGCGCCCGGCTACGCAACGCTCCGCGCAAGCGGCAGCTAACGAACACCAAGACCGGGTTCGAGCGACCACCTCCGTCTCCCCTGGTCGCCGTCCGGCCGTCCCTGCCGTCATCTACCGTGGCGCCATGCCGCGCCAACCCGACGCCCGCAGCTACGGACGCGCCTTCGACGAGGTCGCCGAGGACTATGACCGTCATCGCCCGGCCTACCCGGACGTACTCGTCGACCGGGCGTGCGAGGGCATCGGCACCGGCGCCGCGGTGCTCGAGATCGGCTGCGGCACCGGACAGCTGACGCGCAGCCTGCTGGCCCGCGGGCTGCGGGTGACAGCCGTGGAGCCGGGCCGGCAGCTGATCGCGCGGGCTCGCGATCAATTGAACGGCGTCGGCGATGTGCAGTTCGTCAACGCGCGCCTGGAGGACGCCTCGCTGCCGCGTGCCCACTACTCGGCCGTGTTCTCGGCGTCGGCGATCCATTGGATCGATCCGGATGTGAGCTGGCGCAAGGCGGCCGACGCGCTGGTGGACGGCGGGAGCCTTGCTCTGGTCTCGTACTTCGGGCTCGACGATCCCCGCAGCGCCGACGATCAGCAGGCGCTGCGTGCCGCCATGACGACGATCGCGCCCGAGCTTGCCGTCGATTGGCCCACCTACCGCGACCTCGCCGGCACCCTCGCCGGCGCTGGCGCCCGGCGCGACAACGTCTCGGAGGTGTGGGCGTGGCTGGGGAGCCATGACATCGCGCGCGGGTACGCGGCAGACCTGTTTGATGACGCGCAGGTCGTCGCAGTGCCGAGGCAGCTGGAGCACACCGCTGACGAGCTCAACGCTCTGCTGGGCACGATGTCGTTCTGGGCAAGGCTGTCACGCCGACAACGCGACGCTCTCGTCGCCGAGAACCAAGCCTTGCACCAGCGGCTCGGACGGCCGATTCGCTCCAGCGCAGTCGCCTGCCTGGCAGTGGCACGGCGCCAGCCCCGCACCTAACAGCGTGCTCCTCGCTTGGCCGCTGCTGCACGAGATAGGGCTTCTCCTTCGTCGCCCAGGCTGCACTCTCGGCGAGGCTGGTGCTCTCCGCACGACCCCTCTCAGCTGGCTCGCTCGGCGGCGCGCTCCCGCACGTCGGTCTTTTCCCTGAGGGTCATCGATCCCGGATGGCCAGGGCCCGGCCAAGGAGTGAGCAGCAGGAGAACTCGTGAGTCTGCGAGGGCTTCGACCTCGTGACGCTCCCGGGGTGCGAACTGCACCAGTGTCCCGGGCTCGGCATCGATCTTCTCACCGGCGTGGCTGGTGATCCTCACCTCACCGTCGATAACGGTGATCCATGCCCCCTCGTGGACCTGGTGATCCTGAAGCATCTCGCCCGCCGGAAGATCAAGCACGATCGCGCGTCCCTGCTCAGTCGAGCAGAGGATCTCCGGGTGATGCGGCCTCCAAGCGAGGCCTTTGAGATCCCACTTATCCATTCAGAGCCAGTCTTGCAGAGCTGACCGAAGCCCGCGGCGCAGCACGGGCGATCTCCGGCGGGACGACTCCCGCGCTGCTCCGATGTCCTGCCGGCGTCGACGGGAGGGCAGGCCGGGCCGCCCCTCGGACAGGCTCGAGCTCGGCAGTTCCTTCGGGAAGCGAAGCTCCACCACGACTGTCCTCACCGTTCCAGATCATTGCAAAGCCGTGAGAGGCTCACCTAACCTAAAGGGCATGGCCTCCCCCACCTACGAGCCCGTCGCAGGCGACCTGCACCGTCACGGCGCGCTGCGCCACGCCTACCCGCACGGCGGGCCGCACGAGCACGTCGACCGCCGGAGCGACGAGCAGGCGCCAGGCGACCGCGGCCACTCCCCTTTTCACCCGCACGTCCCCCACCCCGACGTCCACGCCGAAGCCCACTCTCACTCGCATCCCCACTCCCACGGCCTGATCGACGACAGCATCAAGCGCTCGCGCGAGGGGGTTCGCACGGTCACCATCGCGCTGGCGATCCTCGCGGTGACCGCGGCTACACAGGCGCTGGTGTTCGCCCTCACCGGGAGCGTCGCGTTGCTGGCCGACCTGATCCACAACGGCGGCGACGCGCTCACGGCGATCCCGCTGGGCATCGCGTTCGCGCTGCGCTCAGAGCGCGCCGAGCGTGTGGCGGGGCTGGCAGTCGTGGCGGCGATCTTCTGCTCGGCGTGCGTGGCCGCGTACGAGGCGATCGCACGCCTCGTTCACCCCTCCACCCCCGGCCATCTGCTCGTGCTCGCGCTCGCGGGCGCGATCGGGTTCGTCGGCAACCGGCTGGCCGGCGTGGTGCGCATGCGCGCCGGGCGCCGGCTGGACAGCCCCGCCCTGATCGCCGACGGCGAACACGCGCGGGTCGATGCGTACGTGTCGCTCGCCGTCATCGCGAGCGCGATCGCGATCGCGATTGGCGTGCCGATCCTCGACCCGCTGATCGGCCTCGGCATGACGGCCGTGATCCTGCGCATCACCCGCGAGAGCTGGCGCACGGTGCGCGGGCATTCACATCACCATTGAGGCGCCGCTTCGCGCGTCTGGGCGACAGAACCGCGTTCTCGTTCTGCCACCCACTTCTCAAGCTCCCCTCAGCTCAGCATCGGCGAAGGCGGAATCCGCGTGCTGCCGCGCACCGAGTCGATCTCCAACGCGACGTCGTCGACGAAGCACCATGACCAGTCCTCACCCGGCTCGATCGAGCGAATCAGCGGATGGCCGTCGCTGTGCGCGTGCTTGCGCGCGTGGCGGTTGGGCGAGTCGTCGCAGCAACCGACCTGCCCGCATGTCAGGCAGATGCGCAGATGCAGCCACACGCCGCCGGTGGCGAGGCATTCGGCGCAGCCGTCGACCGACTCCGGCAGCTCGGTGATGTTGACCTGATCGAGGTGCGTGCAGACGGGCATGGGGCCTCCTTCGCTCGGGTTGACACCAGGCTAACGCGAAGCCGCCCTGCGGGATGTGTCACCTGGCGCAGCCCGGCGTCCTTGGCGCCGCCGCGCGTCGCCCCGCGCCCCCTGTCGGCCCGTGGGCTCCTGTAGCATCGGCGGCCGTGCAGGGCGCGATGTCCGCCGGCGGCGCTCGGGCCCGTCTTGACCGGGTGGCGGCCCCGCGCGTAGTGCTCGCGGTGGCCGCGGCGGTCGCGTCCCTCGCCGTTGCGATCTCGCTGGCTTTGGGCGCCGCGCCGGCCCTCGCCGGGCCGAGCCCGTACCTGTCGAAAGACCGCACGATGATCGACGCGTACGCGGCGGTAGAGGGCGCGAAACTCGGCGTGGTCCTGCCGGGCGGGCCGGAACACTTCATCGCCTTGCAGGAGTCGCCGAAGAGCTCGATCCCGAGCCCGGAAGGCCCCGCGCTCGGCACGACCAACTGCGTCGACGCGAAAGGCGCCCAGGGGATCGTGCGGGTGCACAACCTCATCGCCCAGTTCAGCATCTTCGGCAGCCCCGGCAACACGGAAGCCGATCCGAAATCCGCGCAGGCGCTGCTGGCGTCCGTCGCCAAGAAGCTGTGAAGCCGGGCCGCGCCGCTCAAGCTCTCGCGCGCGATGCCCGATGATCGTCGTGGCATGCACAGGAGCCTTGAATAATTGTTTGGCATGCCATAATCTATTTTCATGGCGACAAAGGATCACACCCGCACGCCCGCGGTCGAGGACTACTCCAAGGAGATCTTCGCGCTGGAATCGCGCGGCGACGAGCCGGTGTCGACCAACGCCCTGGCCGAGCGCCTGGGCATCACGCCGGGGTCGGTCTCGGCGATGCTCAAGCGCTTGGACGAGCTCGGCCTGATCACGCACGTCCCCTACCGCGGCGTGCGCCTGACCGAGGACGGGCGGCGCATAGCGCTTGAGGTGATCCGCCACCACCGCCTGCTGGAGAGCTATCTCGCCGAGGCGCTGGGCATGCCGTGGGACCGCGTGCACGCGGAGGCCGAGGTGCTCGAGCACGTGCTCTCGGACGACCTCGAGGCGCTGATCGCGGAGAAGCTCGGACACCCGACCGTCGATCCCCACGGCGACCCGATCCCCACGGCGGACCTCGAGCTCCAGGAGCCGGTCACCGACCGCATGGAGACCCTGCAGCCGGGCGACGAGGGCCTGTTCGTGCGCGTGTCGGACTCGGACCCCGAGATGCTGCGCTACCTGGCCGAGCGCGGCATCTCCCCTGGCGATCGCTTCGCCGTGCGCGAGCGCCAGCCGTTCGGCGGACCCCTGTTCGTGCGCTTCGGCGAGCGCGAGCACGCGATCGGAGGCCGGCTCGCCGGCGCCATGCGCGTGGAAGTCGAGCGCTCGCCTGCGGCCACAGCGCTCGTCGACGGACGGGGAGCGGCGGCTTGAGCACGCCCGTCATCACCGCCTCGCCCCTGCTGCACCAGCCGCTCTTGACCGACGAGGATCTCGCGCGCTCGCATGATCGCTCGCGCGTGCACCACGCGCGCCGCCACCGCCGCCGCTGGCATCTGATGTGGCTGCTCGTCGGGCCGGGGATCCTCGCGATGCTCGGCGAGAACGACGGGCCGAGCATGATCGCCTACGCATCCGACGGCGCGCAGTACGGGCTGGGCTTCTTCGTGCCGTTCATCCCGATCCTGTTCGCGATGGCCTACGTCTGCCAGGAGATGTGCATGCGCGTCGGCGCGGTCACGCATCGCGGCTACGGCGAGCTCGTGCTGCAGCGCTACGGGCGCGTATGGGGCTGGTTCGGCGCCGGCGATCTGACGCTCACCAACCTCGTGACGCTGGTCGCCGAGTTCGTCGCGATCCGCGTCGGCCTGGCCTACTTCCACCTCGGCTCCGGCGTCGCCGTCGCGCTCGGGCTGGCGCTCGTCGTGTTCACGCTCAGCGGCGGGCGCTACTGGCGCTGGGAGCGGATCGTGCTCGGCTTGGCGCTCTTCAACGGCCTGTTCCTGGTGGCGGCGATCCTCGTCAAACCCCACGTCGGCTCGGTCGTCGGCGCGTTCGCCTTCACCCCCTTCCCGGGCGGCAGCTTCAACACGCTGCTGCTGCTGCTCGCCTCGACGATCGGCGCGACCGTGACGCCGTGGATGATCTTCTTCCAGCAGAGCGCCTCCGCCGACAAGGGCATGACCCCGCGCGACGTCACGCACGGCCGCTACGACACGGCCGCCGGGGCGGTCCTCGCCGCGGTGTTCGGCATCGGCGCGCTCGTCGCCGGCGCGGCGCTGCTCAGCCACGACGGCTCGGGCATCCAGGGCTTCGCCGGCGCCGGGTTCCCGGAGGCGCTCAAGCACGTCGCCGGCGGCGCCGCGGGCGCGGTGTTCGCGCTCGGGCTCGTCGAGGCCGGCGCGGTGGCGATCCTGACGATCTCCGCCAGCACCGCTTACGCCGCCGGCGAATGCGTCGGCGTCTCGCACAGCTTCAACAGCTCACCGCGCGGCGCGGCCGTCTTCTATGTCGCGAACATCGGCGTCGCGCTGCTGGCCGCGACGGTGATCCTGATCCCGGGTGCGCCGCTGCTGTCGATCGCGCTCAACGCCAACGTGCTCGCGACCGTGCTGCTCCCCGTCAGCCTCGTGCTGATGGTGATGCTCGCCAACGACAAGGGCCTGATGGGCCAGTGGGTCAACAGGCGCTCGACCAACGTGATCGGCATCGCGGTGATCGCGTTCGTCGGCATTTGCGGAGCCGCGTACGGGATCGACTCGTTCCTGCAGGCGACCCACGTGATCGGCGCATGAGCCTTCAGACCGTCCCAGCAGACGTCGACGAGAGCAGCGCGATCCCCGAGCGCGACCTGCAGGCCCAGGAGCGCCACGAGGACGAGCTGATCATGCACCTCGAGCGCGACCAATTCGTCGCCGAGACCTCCAGGCCCGTGCCGCGAGCGCCGCTCAGCGCCCGCGCCCGCGCCGGCCTGTGGGCGCTGCGCATCTTCGTCGTGATCGTCAGCCTGATGGTCATCTACACGTTCGTCGAGCAGCTGCGCTGAGCGGTGGCTGGCGGACCGTCGGCTCATAACCGGATGGTCGCGGGTTTGAATACCGCCCCTGCGCCCCCGCTATGCCACTAACCCGCGACTGCACCCCGGCGCGACCGCAGTCGTTTTAGGCCGCAAGCAGATCGTGGCGGAGAGCTCGAGCGTCTGATTGGCTTAGTCATAGATGGCGCGGTCTGCGTCTCTTGCTTTGCGGGCTCGGTCCGCTCGGCTCGAGTGAGAGCGTAGAACTGGCCATCTCAGCTTCATTTCGGTCGCTGGCCCGTGAAACCCCCTGAGCTATACGTAGAGCGATGAGTAGAGCCAACGCGGATGCCTTTTGCCTCCACTTTGCTGTTGGGTGTGTGTCGTTTGACCACTATGCCTCCAGCCCGCACCTGTGCGCTAGCTTTCGCGATTGCGGCCCTTCGTTCCTCTGCGCTAGCCATCGTCCGCCTCCTGAGTAGTCTGCTCTGACCCAGCAGCATCGCTGTCGCACCGGACGGAATCCGCTTCCTGCTCTCCGCTCGGCTCTTCGTATAGGGCTCGATGAACACGACACGCTCGATCCCGGCGCCGATGATGTGCCGGGCACAATTGTGGCACGGAAACGTTGTGCTGTGCAGCGTCGCGTGCTCAACTGAGACACCACGCCGTGCCGCATCGAGCAACGCGCTCATCTCGGCATGCTGCGACCTTCCAAACTCAGTCAAATCCTTCAGACCAGCATCCTTGAGATCCTCTTGCGCCTTCTCGATCAACCCCTGACTAAGCTGCGTGAGCCGGTCTTTAAGGTCCGGATCGTCCTCGATGAGTGAGTCAGACACTTTCCGAAGACGGTCGCCAATCGCTTCGCTCAGCTGCTTTGCAAGAGCGTCAATCGCCTTCTTGTTCGTATCGATCTCGCTGAGCTCGAACTCCCGGTTACCGGGCCCATCCTCCTCCCAATGTGATCCGCCGAAGGCCTTTGGCACCTCGTTGCATCCGACAGCTAGCACCGAGCCATCTTGGTTGACGATCGCGGCTCCAACCTGACGGCTAAGTTCGGCGGATCTAAGGGCTGCGCCTGCCGCGATGAACTGGGCGTGCTCATCACGTGTCGGGGTCCTGAACGGACTACCAAAGAGGATCTCGAATGTTCGCTGGACGTCGGTACGCGCTACGTCACCGTCCCAAGCGCGGACGAAGAAGTCCGCCCTGTGGAATGTTTCGCTCACGTTCTGCCCGCGCTCGCGGTCCTCTTCCTCATCTCGGTCGATCAGATCGTGTGGCTGATGCGTCCAAGTGGAGCGATCCTTGTTTCCTCGGGATTTTTCGATCTGCGCACCAAGGTCCTCCAAGCGTTGGTCCTTCGGGCTGTAGGCGGCTACAACTACGAGCCTGGGGCCGTAGATGGCGCGAAGCGTCTCTAGCTCATCCGGGGTCTTTAGCGACCGGAGGATGAAGGCGAGGCGTTCCGGTGAACCGAGCTTCTCGCGTGTAGCGACGATGTCGCTAATCGCGTGGAGCGCCAGGGCGTCGCTGTGCTCCCAGCGTTCCCTCAGATCGTCGCCGGCAGTCATGGCGTCCCATAGCCACTCGTCAAAGTTCTCGCTGAACTGCTCTGCGACAACCTCTTGCAGATAGCCACTCAGGCGAAGCGGCACGACCTCGTATCCATACTCGCGAAGCTCAACCTTGATCTCGTCGCTGACCATCGCGACGTTTGTTCCGACAGCCGCAACGAGGGCAATGACAAGCTCCGCCGCGTCGGGTGGGTATTCAAGCGTCGCTGTCTCTCCCATGGTCGCCTCATCCTGTCAGAAGGCGGGCCAAGTCGTCCGAATACCGGAACTTGTTCTTCAGCCATCGCGGAGGACGAAGCCCAACGCCTCTCGTTGGCTCGGCTCTGCGCGTATGCCCGGGCCTCGCCCACCCGGCCCTCCGTCGGTGGCTTGGGCAGGTGGCCCGCGGCGAGGCGCTCGCTGAGTCCCAAGGTTCTATTCAAGTTTCCATTTTCAGGTGTCGCCGAGTTCCCAGCCGCTCAGCTCACCACTAGCCGCACGATCGCGAACACGCCGACGACGACGATCACCGCGCGCAGCGCGTCTGGCGGCAGCCGCCGCCCGTAGCGCGCTCCGAGCTGGGCGCCAAGGATGGAGGTGCACGCGATGATCGCCGCGGGGCCCCAGTCGACGTGCGCGGCGAACGCGAAGTACACCGCCGCCACGCCGTTGACCAGCCCGACGAGCACGTTCTTCAGGGCGTTCGTGCGCTGCAGGTCCTGCGCGAGCGCGACGCCGAGGATCGCGAGCAGCAGGATGCCCTGCGCGGCGCCGAAGTAGCCGCCGTAGACGCCGGTGAGGTAGACGGCGAGCGGCACGAGCACGGCGCCCCTGCGCTCGAGGTCGATGGCGCGCTTGACGAGCCACCGCGCCAGGCGCGGCTGTAGCAGCGTGAGCACGAGCGCCATCGCGATGAAGACCGGCACGATCGTCTTGAACGCCGACGCGGGCAGCACCAGCAGCAGCACCGCGCCGGTGATGCCGCCGAGCAGTGAGCTCGCGCCGAGGCGCATCGCGCGGGAGCGCTGGCCGGCCAGCTCGCGTCGATATCCGACCGCTCCCGACACGTTGCCCAGCACCAGGCCGATCGTGTTCGAGACGTTCGCCGTCACCGGCGCGTAGCCGAACGCCAGCAGCACCGGGAAGGTGATCAACGTGCCGCTGCCGACCAGCGTGTTGATCGCGCCCGCTGCCAGGCCGGCGCAGGCGATCGCAACGATTTCGCCGAGGCTCATCCCGCGTCAGCCTGAGATGAGGCTTGGCTGGCTTGGCTCTACCGTTGCAGGCATGGACGTCGAGAAGGCTATCCGCACGCGCCGCACGCACAAGGCGTTCGCGACCCAGGCGCTCGAGCCGGCGGTGCTCGACGAGCTGTTCGAGCTGGCGCGCTGGGCGCCCAACCACCACCTGACCAACCCGTGGCGCTTTCGCGTGCTCGGCGAGCGCGCGCGCGAGCGTCTGATGGGCCTGGCCGAATCCGAGCAGCCGGGCTCGGCGGTCAAGCTCCAGCGCGCCCCCACGCTCGTGGCCGCAACCGCCCAGCAGAGCGGCGATGCGGCGCAGGACCGCGAGGATCTGCTCGCGACGGCGGTCGCCGCGTATCTGGTGCTGCTCGGCGCGCACGCGCGCGGTCTCGCCGGCTACTGGCGCACGGTCGCGCTGCTCGACGACCCTCGCGGCCGTGAGATCCTGGAGATCGAACCGACGGAGACGCCCGTGGGACTGCTGTACCTCGGCTCGCCCGTGCAGGAGCAGCGCGTCCCCGAGCGCGCGCCCGTGAGCGAGTTCGTGACCTACCTGGAGTGATCCCCGCGGAGAAGCGGCGTCCGCGAGTCCGGGCGATGCCCTCCGCGCGATAGTGTCAGCCGATGGCGCCGGTCCTGCGCGAAGCCATAACCACGCTGCGCCCGGAGCGCGGCGACCGCCATGGGCCGCTGATGCCGATGATGATCGCCCTGACGCTGCTGACGGGCGTCGTCGACGCCGCCAGCTACCTGCGCTTCGGCCACGTGTTCGTCGCGAACATGACCGGCAACATCGTCTTCCTGGGGTTCGCGCTGGCGGGCGCGCAGGGCCTGTCGGCCGTCACCTCGATGGTCGCGCTCGTGTCGTTCCTCCTCGGCGCCCTGGCGGGCGGGCGCCTGGGCGCCCGCTACGCCGAGCATCGCGGTCACGTGCTGCGCGCGGGGAGCGCGGCGCAGGTCGGGCTGTTCGCGATCGCGCTGATCGTCGCGCTCTCCGTCGGCGAACCGCTCGACAGCGGCACGCGCTACGCGCTGCTGGTCCCGATGGCCCTCGCGATGGGCGTGCAGAACGCCACCGCGCAGCGCCTGGCGGTGCCCGAGCTGACGACCACGGTGCTGACGCGCACGCTCACCGGTCTTGCCTCGGAATCGCGTCTGGCGGGCGGTCCCGGATCGAAGGCCGGACGGCGGGTGATCGCGATCGCGGCGATGCTGCTCGGCGCGCTCGCCGGCGCGCTGCTGGTCCTGCACGTCTCGATCGCGGCGTCGCTTGTGGCGGCGAGCGCGATCGTGCTCGCGGTGGGCGTCGCCGTGCACCTGCTCTCGCGCGCGGACGCCCCCTGGATCAAGGCCTGAGCGCCCGGGCGCCGGGTCGGCGCCAGCCGCGCGGATCGTGCCAGTTTTGCTGCAGGCGGCCGTGGGTGCATGCGTTAGCCTTCCTTGGATATGAGGCGTGGAGCGATCGTGCTGCTGCTGATCGTGGCTGCGGCAGCCGTTGCGGTCGTGGCTCTGGGCACCCGCAGTCACGGCGTCGGCAGCCTGATCGACGCGCACTCCGGCGGCGCCACGGCGGCCGCCTCGCCGCTGCCCCCCACGCAGCTGGCGGCGCTGCCCAAGCGCTCGATCGCAAACGGCACCGACCCGCTGTCGGTGACGCTCACCGCGCCCGTCTCCCCCACCTCGCCGCCGCCGCTGCTGAGCCCGAAGGTCGCCGGCACGTGGAGCGCTGTCGGCGACTCGTGGGTGTTCACGCCGGCGTCCACGCTGCAGCCGTGCAGCGACTACGCGTTGACGGTGTGGGCGCGCACGAGCTCGACCGGCCACGCGAGCCTCGGGCACAAACAGACGAGCCATCTGCGCGTGGCGTGCCCGCCGCTCGCGGGCATGCAGCAGGGACTGGCGCGCCTCGGCTACCTCGGCGCGAAGCTGCACCCGCTGTATGACGTCCACTACGCACCCGGGCCAGAGACGCGCCGCGAAGCCGCCGAACACGCCTTCCACCCGCCGCGCGGCGGGCTCGCCCCCGACCCCTCCGACGCGCCGCCGACGCGCATGGGCCAGCTGGACGCGACGACGAAGGGCGCGATCGAGGTCTACCAGGCCGATCGCGGGCTGGAAGCGACGGGCGAACCGAACAGCGCGACGTGGGCGTCGCTGCTGTATGACGTGACCAACAACCGCCGCGATCGCGAGCCGTACACGTGGGTGTCGGTGTCGGAGTCGCTGCCGGAGACGCTCGACGTGCACCGCGGCCACCGCGTCGTCTTCAGCACCCCTGTCAACACCGGCGTGCCCGGCGCGGCAACCGAACTGGGCATCTTCCCGATCTACGCGCGCTACGTGTCCACCACGATGAGCGGCACCGACGTCGACGGCACCAAATACGTCGTGCCCGACGTCCCCTGGGTCAACTACTTCAACGGCGGCGACGCCGTGCACGGCTACCCGCGCGCCTCATACGGGTTCCCGCAGTCAAACGGCTGCGTGGAGCTGCCGATCGAAGCGGCTCACACGGTCTTCGGCATGCTCGCCATCGGCGACATCGTCGAGGTCAGCGGCTGAGCCGCCGCCCCACCGCCTCGACGATCGCCGCCTGAGCGGACGCCTGCGCCTACTTGACGGTCAGCGTCCCTTCCATCCCGGCCATCCGGTGTCCGGGGACCGAGCAGAAGAACTTGTACGTGCCCGGTTTGAGCGCGAGCGTGAGCGTCTTTGAGCCACCCTGGAAGGTCGGCGTGGCGCCGATGACCTTGCCCGCGGAGCTTTCGATCGACACGTTGTGAGCGAGCGGCGACATGTTGGTGAAGGCGATCGAGACGGCGCCGGCCTTGGCGGTCAGCGACTTCGTGTTGTAGGCGAGCTGGCCTTCGCGGCTGGCTTCGAGGGTGAGCGCGCCGCTGGCGGGGGCGCTGGTGCTGGTCGTGGTGGCGGACGTCGACGCCGTCGTCGCGGGGGTGCTCGCGGTCGTGCCGGAGCTGGTGGTGTTGGAGGAGCTGCCGCAGCCGGCCAGCGCGAGCAGGCCGATCGCCAGGGCCGCGGCGGAGAGCGTGGGCAGGGAGTGCTTCTTTGCTCGGGCCTGCGCTGGGAAACTCACGAGTCAGATCCTCCATCGATAGGGGTCGTCGGCCGTAAGGACGCCGCCAAGCAGCGGATCCTTCCCGCTCGACGCGCCGAGTCTACCCGCTCGCAAGGTTCCCCTACGCGGGCTGGGCCTCATGCGCGGCGGCGTCCGGCTCGGCCTCGTTCGCGGGCGGCGGCGGCGGCGCGGCGGCCGCGGCCAGGTGCGCTCCGAGCGCGCCCAGCGCACCGGTCGCCAGCGCGGCGATCGCCCAGCCTGAGCCCGAACGTTCGCGCCCGCGCGCCGCATCCAGCGACAGCGGGCCCGGCCCGACCTCGACGAGCGCGAGCGCGGCGGCGATCAGCACGACGTTGTACTCGTAGCCGCCGTTGCTCAGCCAGGGGCCGTTCTTGCCGTGCACCCTCTCGATCGCCGTGAGCATCGTCGCGGTCAGCAGGGATCCGGCGAGCGGCGTCGCCAGGCCCGCCGCCAGCAGCGCGCCGCCACCGGCCTCGGCCGCGCCGGCGGCGATCGCGTTGTGCTTGCCGGGCCGCATCCCCAACTGCTCGAAGCCCGCGGCCGTCGCCTCCAGGCCGTGGCCGCCGAACCAGCCGAACAGCTTCTGCGTCCCGTGTCCCACGAAGAAGCCACCGACGGTCAGGCGCAGCAGCAGTCTTGCGATCTTCATCTGAAAGCCCTTTCTCGGTTGACCCGGTTTATACGCCTAGCCCTACGGCGCCGCGGGGACGACGACGAGCGGGCCCTCGACGGCCGGCAGATCGTCGGTCTCGAACGCGCTTGTTGCGAGGCGCTCGACGTGCGCGGAACGCTCGAGGAACTCGTCGGCCGTCTCGAGGAAGCCGATGCGCTCGGTGCGGTAGTGCATCGGCACGACCAAGCGGGGCGCCAGGCGCGCGACGATCGCGCAGGCCCCCTCGGCCCCGATCGTGGGACCGCCGCCGACGGGCAGGATCAGCAGGTCGACCGCCCCGATCGCCTCGGCCTGCTCCGCCCGCAGCTCGCTCTGGCCGAAGTCGCCGAAGTGGGCCACGCGCAGCCCGTCCAGCTCGAATACGAAGATCGTGTTCGGACCGCGTTCCGTGCCCGCGCTCCCGTCGTGCTCGGAGGCGATCGCGACGACCTCGCCGAGCGGCGACTCCAGGCGCCCGGCGGTCGAGCGCAGGATCGCGGGATCGCCGTCGATCGCCTCGACGCCGTTGTGGTCGATGTGCTCGTGCGTCACCAGCAGCAGGTCCGCCTCGACGCCCGCGATCGGCGGGTAGTCGAACTGCATCCCGCGGCTGGCGGCCATCGCCGACATGTCCGCGAACGGGTCGATCGCCACCGATCGCTCGGGCGTGCTCAGGTGAAACGCGGACTGGCCGTACCACTCAACTCGCATGCTGCTCCTTCGTTGTCGTGTGTCTGCTCGACGTAGTGATACTTGCCGCCGCGCAGCAGCGAGGCGCCGGCCGCGATCAGGCAGGCGAGGATCGCGAACAGGAACGCCTCGTGCAGGCCGGTGCGAAACGGCCCGGAGATCAGGTGCGGGAAGAACGAGCGCCCGGCGAGCGCCGCGCGGTTGGCGCTCGACAGCGAGGCGAGCACGTGCGTGCCGACGAGGTGTTCGATCGGGTTGTAGCCGAGGAACGCGGCGAACAGCACCGACACCGGCGGCGTGTGCGCGGCGCTGCTCGCCGCGGCCGCCGAGACGCCGTGAGCCTGAAGGCCCGAGGACAGCGTGTGCGGCAGGTTCGATGCGAGCCCGAGGATCATCAGCGTGAAGAACACGCCGATCGAGAGCACCTGCGCGGAGTTCTGGAAGGTCTGGTTCATGCCGCCGCCGGCGCCGCGGTGCTGCGGCGGCAGGCTGTTCATCACCGCCGCGCGGTTGGGCGAGGCGAACATGCCCATCGAGACGCCGACCATCAGCAGCACGAGCGCGAACAGCCAGAAGGAGAAGTCGATCGGCAGCAGCGCGAGCAGGACGAAGCTGAGCGCGGAGCCGAGCATCCCGCCGGTCGCGAACCAGCGCGCGCCGAAGCGGTCGGACAGGTAGCCGGACGTCGGCCCGGCGACGAGCATGCCCACTGTCAGCGGCAGCATGTAGATGCCGGCCCGCAGCGGCGTGTCGGCGAAGTCGACGCCGTGCAGCGGCAGCCAGATGCCCTGCAGCCAGATGATCAGCATGAACATCAGCCCGCCCCTGGCGATCGACGAGAGGAACGTCGAGAGCGTCCCGAACGTGAACGCGCGGATGCGAAACAGCTGCAGACGGAACATCGGCTCGGCGACGTGCCGCTCGACCGCCGCGAACGCCGCCAGCGACGCTACCCCGGCGCCGAGCAGCGCGAGCACGCGCGGGCTGGTCCAGCCGGTGGCGTCGGCGCCGTACGGGCGGATGCCGTAGGTGATCGCCACCATGATCAGCACCAGCCCCAGCGCGAACGTGATGTTGCCCCACCAGTCCACGCGCGCGGATTTCGGCGTGCTGCGCTCCTCGAGCTTGAGGTATGCCCAGACCGTGCCGAACAGCCCCACCGGCACCGAGATCAGGAACACCAGCCGCCAGTCGATCGGCGCGAGGAGGCCGCCGAGCACGAGCCCCACGAACATGCCGCTGACGCCGACGATGTTGTTGATGCCGAGCGCCATGCCGCGCTGGTTCTCGGGGAACGCGTCGGTGATGATCGCCGCCGAGTTGGCCAGCAGGAACGCCGCGCCGACCCCCTGCACGATGCGGAAGGCGATCAGGTACGCCGCTCCCGCGCGGCCGTCGAGCCAGTCCACGGTCAGCACCAGCGAGGCGAGCGTGTAGATGACGAAGCCGAGGTTGTACATCTTCACGCGGCCGTACATGTCGCCGAGCCTGCCGAGGCTGACGATCAGCACGCTGGTCACGACGAGGAAGCCGAGGATCATCCACAGCAGGTAGAGGCTGTTGGCCGGGACGAGCGGATCGAGATGGATGCCGCGGAAGATGTCCGGCATCGCGATCAGCGTGATCGAGCCGTCGAGCGTCGCCAGCAGGACGCCGAGGGTGACGTTCGAGAGGGCGATCCACTTGTAGCGATCGGAGGCGCCAGGATCCGACCCCGCCCGCCCGCTCCCGTTCGTAAGCGCTGTCGTCTCTGCTCCGCTTGCCACCGAGCTCAATTATACAGGGAAACTGAACAGTTTTCCTGTCGATCTGCCGGTATAGTTCGCGGGAGCGATGGACACGGCGCTCGACAGCTCCCTGCTCGCGAGCGAGCTGCGCCTGGTGCTCGGCCAGCTGATGCGCAGGCTGCGCGCCGAGCATCGCTTCTCGCTCTCCCAGGGAGCCGTGCTGGGGCGCCTGGACCGTGAAGGGACGAAGTCGATCGGCGACCTCGCGCTGGCCGAGCGCGTGCGCCCGCAGTCGATGACGCAGACGATCAGCGACCTGGAGGCCGACGGCCTGATCGCGCGCAGGCCCGATCCGGCGGACGGGCGGCGCATCCTCGTCGAGCTCACCGAGCTGGGGCTGCGCACGCTGGAAGAGGATCGCCGCCAGCGCGAGGGCTGGCTCGCGCGGGCGATCGCCGAGGATCTCTCTGCCGAGGAGCAGCGGGTGCTGATGCAGGCGCTGGCGCTGCTGCGGCGCCTGGCCGAGGACTGATCGCGGCGCGGGGAGCGCGACGGCCCGCTCCCCGCAGTCAGCCTTCGCTTCTCAGTGCAGCAGGCGCAGCGTGCTTTCGCCGTCGTCCACGAAGTACACGCCGGCGCCGCCGGGCGCGACGGCGAGGCCGAACAGCGAGCCGGCGCCGGTCTTCGAGTCCGCCAGCTGAGCGGTCAGCTGCCTGCCGGCGGGCGTCGTCTCGACGATGTTGCCGTCGCCGGCGTTGGTCGTGAGGATGTCGCCGTTCGGCGCGAGCACGAGCCCGAGGGGTTCCTTCAGGTGCCCGCCCGCGGTGACGGTCGTGCCGCCGGCGCGCGCGGGCGTCGTGCGGGTCATCGCCTGCGGGATCGCGGTGATGCTGTTGGCGAGCGTGTCGGCGAGGTACAGGGTCCCGTTCGCGGCGAGCGCCAGGCCCGTCGGTCCGACCACGAGCGCTTCCGGGGAATCGACCCAGGGGATCCCGTCGGCGATCACCTGCTGGCTGAGGACCTTCGGGGGCATGCCGGGGCCGGATTCCAAGCGGATGCGCACGACCGTCGAGTTATCGATCTTGTGGACGCCCTTCCTGGCGCCCCCGTTGAGGGCGTTGCTCACGAACAGCGTCGTCGCCGAGCCCTGGGAGACGGCGGTCGAGTCCCACGGGCCCTGGATCTGCCTCCCGGCGATCGTCTCCACGGCCTTGCCGGTGCTGTCCAGCACGATCAGGCAGCCGTACCGCGCGGTAGCCGACTTGCCGTTGGTCGTGGGCAGGCTGCCGACGATGACGTAGCCGCCCGGC
This sequence comes from uncultured Solirubrobacteraceae bacterium, assembly GCA_963735705.1. Classification (GTDB taxonomy): domain Bacteria; phylum Actinomycetota; class Thermoleophilia; order Solirubrobacterales; family Solirubrobacteraceae; genus Palsa-744. Next base: position 85,188 of record CAVTLZ010000003.1, on the reverse strand, counting down.
AGCACGTTCAGCGCCGTCGTCAGGCCCACGCCTCCCGGACACGGGCCCGGCAGCGACTGCGCGTTGACGCTCGCGAACAGCGAGCTCCTGCCGGAGGTCGTGAGCTGCTCGATCGTCGTGCCCGTGCCCTGGTTGTTCTGCCTGTCGTTGAAGTTGCTCACGAGCAGATCGCCGGCGTGCAGCCTGCCGACGCTGCTGGGCACCGGCACGAGGCCATAGGGATTCACGTCGCCGTTGGCCGGAACGGTCGAGCCGAGCGTGCTCACGCTCGTGAACGGCGCGATGAACGCGCTCGGCGTCGCCGCGCTGGTCGCGGTCGTCGTGGTGGCGCTGGAGCTGGATGGGGCGCTGGAGCTGTTCGAGCTGCCGCAGCCCGCGAGGGCGAGCACCGCGACGGTCAGCATGACAAGCGAGGATCTGGGCACTGGAAGCATCTCCTGTCGGTGGACATCGAAGGACGGTCGGGCACCTGCGAGCGCCGCCTGTCAGGCAGCGCTCAACCAGAGACTCCGGCCCCCCGCGATTGCTTCCCGCGCGGCGGTTACGGCTCGGTGTGGACGACGACCTCGGCGATGCCGTCGATGCGCTGGCGCAGCTCGTCCTCGAGCTCGCCGGCGAGGTGGTGGGCGTCGGTGAGCGACTCGGCGGCGTCGACGACGAGCGTGAGGAACACGACGTGGCCGGCGTCGGTTGAGAACAGCCGCACGCGCTGGGGGTCGCTGCCGGTGCGCTCGCGCACGAGGCGTTCGATCGCGCGGATGCTCTGCTGCTCGGCGTCCTCGTCCTGCTCGCGCGCGGCGAGCGGGCGCTCGAGCGGCTCCAGGTGCGTCTGCACGTCGGCCACGCCGGGCCGCGCGCGGATCGCCTGCTCGACGCGCTCGGCGATCTCGTGCGCGGCGCGCAGGTCCAGGTCGGCGGGGAACTTCAGGTGCAGCGACACGCTCGTGGACCCCGGCTGCTCGAAGATCGTGATGTCGTGGGCCTCCTTGACGAGCGGCTCGGACAGCGCGATCGAGAGCACGCGGTCGCGCAGGTCGAGGCCCTGGCGGCGGGGCTCGACGTGCACGACGACATCGCTGCCCGGCAGCACTCGCTCGAGCGCGCCCTCGACGCGGTCGGCCGCGCGGTGGCCCTCGACGACGGCCTGGCCGGGCGGCACGCTGACGACGACATCGGCGAAGTAGCGCCCGGCGGACTCGCGCAGCCGCAGGCGGTCGAGCTCGATGTCGCCGCCGAGCGCGGCGATCGCGCGCTCGGCGGCCGCGCGCGCCTGCTCGGGCTCGCGGTCCATCAGCACGTTTGCGTTCTCGGCGATCAGGCGACCGGCGGTCACGAAGATGATCGCCGCGACGAGCAGCGCCGCCAGCGAGTCGCCTTCGGCGAAGCCGGCGTGCACGCTGAGCAGGCCCGCGAGCACGACCAGCGAGGCGGCCATGTCGGCGGCGAAGTGTGCGACGTTGGAGCGCAGCGTGGGACTGTCCTCGCGGCCGGCGGCGGCGAGCGAGACGGCCACGCGGCCGGCTTCCAGGAGCAGCGCGACCCCGATCGCGGCGAGCTCGTACCAGTGGACGCTCCGCGTCGTGCCCCCGCCAGTCAGGCGCGTGATCGCCTCGACCGTGACGAGCACCCCGCCGGCGAGCAGGATCGCGGCCTCGCCGAGCGCGCCCAGGTTCTCCGCGCGGCGGTGGCCGTACGGATGCCCGAAGTCGGCGGGCCTGCCGCCCAGTTTCACGGCGAAGAACGTGAGCGCCGCGGCGATCACGTCGCCGCTCGACTCGATCCCGCTGGAGATCAGCCCGAGGCTGCCGGTGGCCAGGCCGACGCCCAGCTTCAGCAGCACGAGCAGGCCGGCGGCGGCCACCGAGACCAGCGTGCTGGCTCGCCGCGTGAGCACGCGGGTCTCGCTCGGCTGCGACATGGCTAGAGCCTATGCGTCTCTCCCCCGTGCGGGCGATATGGCGGCGGCGGGCGAAAGGATCGAGCGGGAGACGGAGTCTCAGGAGGTGACCGGCCCGAATGCGCTTCGTCGGCTCAACCATCCCCAGTCTTGCCAAAGGAGTCACCCCATGCGCCCCACCCCGAAGACCCTCGTCCCCGCGTTCCCCATCCTTGCCGTGTCGCTGACCCTCGCCGCCTGCGGCGGCAGCTCGAGCTCCTCCACGTCAGCCAGCAGCAACGCCGCCGCGACCTCCGCCACCACCACCTCTGGCGCAAGCGCGGCGAACACGGAAGGCGTGAAGACGGCGTCCAACGCGGCGCTCGGCGAGACGGTGCTCGTCGACGCGCAGGGCAGGACCCTGTATCACCTCACCGGCGAGGGGAGCGGCAAGTTCCTGTGCACCAGCGCCGCGTGCGTCGCGGCGTGGCCGCTCGCGAGCGCGAGCGCGATGAGCTCGGCGCTCAGCGGGCTGGCGGCGGTCAGGCGCCCGGACGGCAGCGAACAGCTGGCATACAAGGGCGAGCCGCTGTACACGTTCTCGGGCGACAGGGCGGCCGGCGAAGCCAACGGCCAGGGGATCAAGGCCGACGGCGGCACGTGGCTCGCGGTCACGCCCGGCGCGAGCGGCGCGAGCGCGACGCAGAGCGGCAGCGCGAGTGGCGAATCCGGCAGCTCAGGCGGCGCCGGCGCGAGCGGCGGCGGCTACAGCTACTAGCGGCTTGCGACCTGTGCGCGGCGTATCGTGAGCCAATGGCGCACGAGCACGCCGCGCACTCGCACTCCCACGGGGTCAGCCCCGACGCCGACAGCCGGCGACTGGCGGCCGCGCTCGCCCTGATCGTCGCGTTCATGGCGGTCGAGGTGGCGGCGGCCGTCGTCGCGCACTCGCTGGCGCTGCTGTCGGACGCGGGGCACATGCTGACCGACGCGGCAGCGATCGGCTTCTCGCTGCTGGCGCTGCGGCTGGCGGCGCGCCCGCCGAGCGGGGCGATGACGTTCGGCCTGCGCCGCGTGGAGATCGTGTCGGCGCTGGCCAACGGCGTCACGCTGCTGATCTTCGCGGCGCTGATCGCCTACGAGGCGGTGCGCCGTCTGTTCGCGCCGCCGCAGGTGCACGGCGGCCTGGTGCTGGCGGTGGCGCTGGTCGGGATCGTCGTCAACCTCGCCGCCGCGTGGACGCTGTCGGGCGCCGACCGCACGAGCCTGAACGTCGAGGGCAGCTTCCAGCACATCCTCACGGACCTGTACGGGTTCATCGGCACGGCGATCGCCGCGGGGGTGATCCTCGCGACCGGCTTTCAGCGGGCGGATCCAATCGCGTCGCTGCTGATCGCGGCACTGATGACGCGCTCGGGCCTCGCGCTGGTCAGGGACTCGGGCAGGGTCTTCATGGAGGCGGCGCCGAAGGGGCTGGATCCACAGGAGATCGGCGAGGCGCTGGTCGCGCAGCCGGGCGTCGTCGAGGTGCACGACCTGCACGTGTGGGAGGTGACGAGCGGCTTTCCGGCGCTCTCGGCGCATGTGCTGGTGGGCGCCGACAACGACTGCCACGCGGTGCGCAGGCGGATCGAGGCGCTGCTACGCGACCGCTTCGAGCTCGATCACACGACGCTGCAGGTCGACCACGTCGGCGCCAGCGACCTGCTTGAGATCAGCCCGCCTGCCCGCTCGGGCGCACGAGCACCTCGTTGACGCTGACGTTGGGCGGCTGGCCGATCGCGTACAGCACCGCGCCGGCGATGTCCTCGGCGGACAGCGGCGTGACGCCGGCGAAGCGCTTGGCCATCTGCTCGAGCACCTCGGGGCGGTTGTGGCCGGGCAGCTCGGTGGCGACGGCGCCGGGCTCGATCAGCGTCACGCGCACGCCAATCGGCACGCCCTCCTGGCGCAGCGACTCGGAGAAGGCGCCGACGCCGAACTTGGTCAGGTTGTAGACGCCGGAGCCAAGCCGCGCGACGCGTCCGGCGACGGAGCTGACGTTGACGATGTGCCCGGAGCCCTGCTCGCGCATCAGCGGCAAGGCGGCGTGCGTGCAGTAGAGCACGCCGAACACGTTCGCGTGAATCATCCGCCGCCACTCCTCGGTGGGGGCGTTCTCGATCGGGCCGAGCAGCATCACGCCGGCGTTGTTGACGAGCACGTCCAGGCGCCCGAGCTCGGAGTGCGCGCGCTGCACGAACGCGCGCGCCTGGGACTCCTCGCCGACGTCGGTCTGCACGGCGATCGCGCGACCGCCGTCGGCGACGATCCGCCGCGCGAGCGCCTCGATGCGATCGAGCCTACGCGCGGCGAGCGCGACGGCGGCCCCGGCGCGGGCGCATGCGAGCGCGGTGGCCTCGCCGATGCCCGAGGATGCGCCCGTGACGGCGACCACCTGCGAGGACAGATCGACGGTCATGCGCCGAGCTTAGCCGCACCCGCTCAGCTATCCAAGGGGTGCTGTCGATAACCAGGCTCAGATCGAGGGATCGCTCCTTTCGGCCCGGACGCGGGTTTCAGCAGGCGCAGCCGGGGCACGGGACATGTGATCCACCGGGAAGGTAAGCGCGCATATGGCGTCGAACGAGCTATGGGACGTGCTTCGACCAAGAATGGTTGACAACGCAACTATCGAGGCGTATAATTCCGACTCCAAGCATCGGATTAGAAGGACTCACATGTCAGACACAGCCACAAACCCCACACTCACCATAGAGCAGGAGCCCGAGGGGCTCGTCACGGAGACCGAGCCGGTGGCCGCTGCGGCAGGTCGGCTGGACAGCCCGATCGAGCGGCTCGACATCAGCACCCCGGACACGTTCATCCCCGAGGCCGTCGACCAGCTGCTCGCCCATTCGCGCCGTTACCCGCTGCTCACCCCGGCAGAAGAGATCGACCTGGCCAAGCGGATCGAGCGCGGCGACCTCCAGGCAAAGGAACTGCTCGTCAACTCCAACCTGCGACTCGTCGCATCGAACGCCCGGCGCTACCAGAACCAGGGCCTGCCGCTCGGCGACCTCGTCCAGGAGGGCATGCTCGGGCTGATTCGCGCGAGCGAGAAGTTCGACTGGCGCAAGGGCTTTCGCTTCTCGACGTACGCCACGCTGTGGATCCGTCAGGCGATTCAGCGCGGCCTGGAGAACTCCGGCCGCACGATCCGCCTGCCCGTCCACGTCGCCCAGCGCTCCCGCAAGGTCGGGCGCGTCGAGCGCGAGCTGTCCGTGCGTCTCGGGCGCGAGCCCACGCTCGAGGAGCTCGCCGAGGAGACCGGACTGCCGATCGACCAGGTCGAAGAGGTGCGCCACCAGCGCGCCGCGCTCGTCAGTCTCGACCAGCAGATCGGCGAGGACGGCGACACCGCTCTCGGCGACCTGCTCCCCTCCGACGCGGAGGTGCCCGAGGAGACCGCCTGGGAGAACGAGCGCGAGCGGATCGTGCACCGCGCGATCGAGCAGCTGCCCGAAACGGAGCGCAAGGTCCTGACCCTGCGCTTCGGCACCGGCCGCGAGGACCCGCAGACGCTCACCGCGATCGGCAAGCGGCTCGGCTTCTCCGCGGAGCGCGCCTCCCAGCTCGAGCAGCGCGCTTTGAAGAAGCTCGCCGAGTCGCCTGAGTTGGCGGCTCTGCGCGAGGCCGCGTAAACACCCCGACCATCCCCTGAATCGCACAGCCCCGGGCTGGGACATCCCACCCGGGGCTTTTGCGTTTCCGCCGCTCGTATTGCTGTTCCGGTCGGTGCATGCACCGACCGACCGGCCGCGCATGCGCGGCCGGTGAAGGGCCGCATGCGGCCCTTCCTCAGTTATGAGGGGATGCGCAGGCCTCCTGTCCCGCTGGCGCGCCGCGGTCGGATGAGGAGGTGATGTCCGCAGAGGTCCAATCGTCCTTGGCCAACCTTGGCCAAGCTGATACCGTTGACGCCATGAGGGTCAACGTGGGCGAGGCCAAGACGAATCTCTCGCAACTGCTCGCGCGTGTGGAGGCGGGCGAAGACGTGGAGATCGCGCGCAACGGGATGCCGGTGGCGAAGCTCGTGCGGGTCGAGCGAGAGATGCGCCCCGGCGAGAAGTTCCTTGCCGGCGCCGGAGCGATGGCGGGACAGATCTGGATCTCAGACGACTTCGAGTTCAGTGAGGAGGAACTGGACGAGATGTACGCCGAATGGGACGAGGAGGACAAGCTTCTGTGAGGCTCCTGCTCGATACGAACGTCCTCATCTGGCAGCAGGAGGGGCGCTTGGATCGCATCGGCAGCGCGATGGAGGCGATCAAGACAGCCGACGAGTTGCTGGTGAGCGTCGTGACGTTCGTCGAGATCGGCGTCAAGGTGGCGACGGGCAAGCTGCGGATGCCTGCCGGCCTGCGCGCGCACGTGCTCGAGAGCGGCGCACAGATCCTCGGCCTTTCGCCAGAGCAGGGTCTCGATATCGCAGAGCTGCCCCTGCACCACCGCGACCCGTTCGATCGCCTGCTGATCTCCCAAGCGCGCAGCGAAGGGCTGACGATCGTGACGGCGGACGAGCATTTCGCCCGGTACGACGTACCCGTCGTCCGGGCGGCCGGGTGAGCTTTCGCTAGGGTGCGAACGTGGCCGCCGACCAGCGGCGGCGCGGACGAAAACGAGGTGAGTCAGCATGTCGAAGTCGACCTGGGACCGCGTCGTCCAGTGGACGATCACGCTCGGCGAACGGATCCTCGCGCCGATCGAGCGCTTCATCGGCAAACGCTCGCTCGTCGGCGACGCGACTTTCTTCCCGCTCGAGCGCTTCCCGTGGGTGGCGCACATCGAGGAGAGCTGGGAGGTCATCCGCGAGGAGGCGGAGCGGCTGCTGGACGTGCAGGCGGAGCTCGCCAACTTCCAGGACATCTCCAAGGACCAGATCGAGATCACCGACGACGACCGCTGGAAGACGTTCTTCCTGTACGGCTACGGCTTCGAGGCGAAGCTCGGCGTCGAGATGTGCCCGCGCACGGCCGCGCTGATGCGCGAGATCCCCGGGATGAAGACCGCGATGATCTCGATCCTCTCGCCGCGCAAGCACATCCTCGACCACCGCGGCCCGTACAAGGGCGTGCTGCGCTACCACCTCGGGCTGATCGTGCCGCAGGACGCCGAGGCCTGCCGCATCCGCGTCGGCGGCGACTTTCGCCACTGGCAGGAGGGCCAGAGCATGGTCTTCGACGACACCTTCAACCACGAGGTCTGGAACGACACCGACGAGACGCGCGTGGTGCTGTTCGTGGACGTGCTGCGTCCGCTGCCGGAGCCCGAGTCGACGATCAACCGCGCGATCGTCAAGGCGATCGGCCACTCGCCGTTCGTGCTCGACGCCAAGCGCAACCAGGAGGCGTGGGAACGGCGCTTCCTCGAGCGTCAGTCCGCGAGCGAGTTCTCGGCGGTGGCGGAGATGAGGCTCACGCCGCTCGCCACAACCACCGGGGTCCGCTCGCTTCCCGTTTCGCCGGTGCCGAGGGCTTCCCCGGAGTTGGCGCCCCACGCGAACAGCTCGCCGCCGGTCAGCCCGAGCGAGTAGGCACCCGAGGCCACGACCGTCGCGAAGCGCAGCCCGGTCGCGACAGGGCTGGGTTTGTTGGCCCTTGCCCCGTCCCCCACCTGGCCCGCTCTGTCGGCGCCCCAGCCGAAGACTTCGCCGCTCACCAGCGCGAGCGTGTGCCCGTTCGGGCCGAGGTCGCCGCCGCAGGAGACCTCGCTGGCGGGACCCGGGAGCGGGACGTGGAAGGGCGCGAAGACGCCTTCCGTTTCTTCGCCGTCCCCGACTTGGCCGGCTTCGTTGCCGCCCCATGCGTACACGGCTCCAGAGGAGTCGCGCGCCGCCGAGGACAGGTTGCCCGCGGAGATTTCGACGATGTTCGTGAGGCCCGGCACCTTCACCGGCACGGCGCTTTTCGACACGCCTTCGCCGATGCCGAGCTGACCGCGTTCGTTGGTGCCGCAGGCCTCGACGGTGCCGTCGGACATCAGCCACACCACATGGTTGCCGCCGCCCGCCACCGCGTGCGCGTGTGTGAGCCCTGAGATCTTCAGCGGCGTCATGACTTTCTTCGGCGCCGCCTTGCCGAGGCACAGCTCGCCTTCGCCGTCGCCGCCCCACGCCCAGCCCTGGCCGGTCGAGTCGATCGCGAAGCCGGCGTCTTTCGCCTCGCCGATCGCGACGATGCTGACGCCCGCCGGGAAGATCACCTTCATCGGCGTCGTGGAGTTCTTTTCGGTCCCGTCGCCGAGCTCGCCGGCGCCGCCGTCGCCGAACGCGAACACCGCGCCGCCCTGCAGCACGTAGCTCGCGGCGTTGCTCGCGGCCAGCGCGGTTACGCCGCTTTCGAGCCCGGGCACGACCGTTGGCAGAGACTGCGTGAGGCCCCCGCCTTCGCCGCCGCCGCCGAAGTAGGTGCCCCAGCGCATGACCTGCGCGCCGGCCGCGGGTGACGCGATCGAGATCGCCGATGCGAACGCCGCGGCGGCCAGGTGGAGACGACCCCTCATGCTTCTCCTGTTCGTCGAGTGCAGGCTATGCCGACACCGGCACGCTAACACATGACAACTGGGACGCGCAGTGTCTCAGATGCTCGAGACGTTCAGGCCGGTCCCCTGCAGCCAGGTGTTCGCCTGCGCGTTTAGGATCGTGAACTCGCCCGTCACGATCAGCACCCCCAATAGGATCATCACCACGCCGCCGACGCCGATGATCACCGGGAAGTGGCGTTTGACGACCGCGAGCGCGTTGGTCATCCGCTCGAACGCGAGCGCGATCAGCAGGAACGGGATCGCGAGGCCGGCCGAGTAGAACGCGAGCAGCAGCGCGCCGTGCGCGGCCGAGCTCGAGATCGCCGCCTGCGTGAGGATCGCGCCGAGGGTGATGCTCGTGCACGGCGTCCACGCGATCGCGAACGCCGCGCCGGCGATCAGTGGCCCTCCCCGGCCGGCCAGGCGCAGCAGGGACTCGGAGTGCCACTCGCGGTTGAAGAAGCGCACGAACGGCGTCGCCAGGAAGACGATCCCCATCAGCACGATCAGCGCGCCGCCGACTTGCTCGAGCAGGCGTTTGTGGTTGACCAGCGTCGAGCCGATCACCGTCGCGCTCATCCCCAGCAGGATGAAGATTGCCGAGAAGCTCGCGATGAACAGCAGGCTCGGCACGAGCACGCGGCGTGCACCCACGCCCCCCTTCAGGTCCGCCGGCGTCACCCCGATGACCGTCGAGAGGTACCCCGGCACGAGCGGCAGCACGCACGGCGAGAGGAACGACACCAGGCCGGCGGCCAGCGCGAGCGGGATGCCGACACCGGTCGCGGTGTCCGAGGAGGCGGCGAGGATCGGCTGCAGGTGCATCATGGCTGGTGCTCGCCTACAGGATGGCGCATCGCCGCACGGAGCCCCGCGACTTCGCGCTCCAGCCGCGCGACGCGCTCGCGCAGATCGTCCGTGGCGGCAGGGGCGTGGGGCGCCGCATTTGCGGGGGCGGCGGGCGCATGTGACACGCCGCCTGGCACGTCCCGCAGACCGCCGGCCATGGGCGCCGCGGCCTCGTGTCCGAGCGGCTGCTCGTCCTCGCCCTGCAGCAGCTGCGCGTAGCGCTCCTCCTTGTGCCCCGGGCGGCGCTCCAGCCGCGCGACCAGCTCGCGCTCGATCAGGCGCGCGAGCGTCGCGTGCACGGCGGCGAGGTCTCCGAAGGCGTGCATCCGCTCGGTCCGCTGCTTGAGCTCGCCCGGCGTCTGCGCTCCGCGCAGCATCAACACGCACATCACCGCCTGCTCGTCGTCGCCCATCGGCAGCGCTTCGGCGAGCAGGTGGCGGTACTTCGGCGCGCGGCTGCCGGCGCCGCTGGCCAGGCGGGCGTAGCCGCGGCGTTCCAGCCGGTGCAGCGCGTCGCGGATGACCGCGTCGTCGTAGTCGACCACGGGATCGCGGTTGGTGGACTGGTTGCACGCCAGCCGCAGCGCGTTCAGCGAAAGCGGGTAGGCGTCGGGGGTCGTGCGCTGCTTCTCCAGCAGGCAGCCGAGCACGCGCGTCTCGGAGGCGGACAGCTCCATCGCGTAAAGCCTACGTTCTAAAGTCAGCTCCGTGAGCGCACAGCCCTTCTCGCAGGGACACGGCAGCCACGGCGAGGGCCGGCGGGCGCGGGGGTCCGAGCCGAGCCCGCCCCGCCCCGAGGACGTGCCCGGGGCCGGCGGCCCGCACGTCTCGCTGCGGCGCATCGGCAGGCTGTTCCGTCCCTACCGCGTGCGCCTGGGCCTGCTGCTGAGCCTGATCGTCGTCGGCTCGGTGCTCAGCGTCGCCTCGCCGTTCCTGCTGCGCGAAGCGGTCGACAAGGGCATCGTCGAGCACAAGCTGACGCTGCTGACGTGGCTGGTCGCCGGCATGATCGCGCTGGCGATCGTCAACAGCGTGATCAGCGTCGCGCAGACATGGATCTCCAACCAGGTCGGCCAGCACGTGATGCACGACCTGCGCGCCGCCGTGTACGCGCACCTGCAGCGCATGTCGCTGGCGTTCTTCACGCGCACCCGCTCGGGCGAGGTGCAGGCGCGTATCGCCTACGACATAGGCGGCATCGACGACGTCGTCACCAGCACCGCCACCTCGACCGTCTCGACGGTCGCCACCGTCCTTGCCACCGTCACCGCGATGTTCGCGCTGAGCTGGCAGCTGACGGTGTTCTCGCTGATCCTGCTGCCGTTCTTCGTATGGCTCACGCGGCGCGTCGGCAACGAGCGCCGGCGCATCCAGTCCGTGCGCCAGGGTCGCCTCGCGGACATGTCCACGCTCGTCGAGGAGTCGCTGTCGGTGTCGGGGATCCTGCTCGGCAAGACGATGGGCCGCTCGCAGGAGCTCGTCGGGCGCTTCTCCTCGGAGTCCAGAGAACTGGCCGACCTGGAGGTGCGCGCGCGCATGGCCGGGCGCTGGCGGATGGCCTCCGTGCAGATGAGCTTCGCGATCATGCCCGCGGCCGTTTACTGGTTCGCGGGCTACAGCATCGCCCACGGCCACGACCTGATCTCGATCGGCACGGTCGTCGCGTTCACGACGCTGCAGACGCGCCTCTTGTTCCCGATGCAGCAGCTGCTGTCGGTCGGGCTCGAAGTGCAGACGTCGCTGGCGCTGTTCGGGCGCATCTTCGAGTACCTGGACCTGCCGGTGGACATCGTCGAGCGCCCGGGCGCGCGCGCGCTGAGCGACGTCCGCGGGGACGTCGAGCTGCAGGACGTGTGGTTTCGCTACGAACCGGACGCGCCGTGGACGCTGCGGGAGATCAACGCGGAGATCCCCGCCGGCACGCGCACCGCGCTGGTCGGCGAGACGGGCTCGGGCAAGACGACGCTCGCCTACCTCGTGGCGCGCCTGTACGAGGCCCAGCGCGGGCGCGTTTGCATCGACGGCGTCGACATCCGCGACATGACGCTCGACTCGCTCGCCGCCACCGTCGGCCTCGTCTCGCAGGAGACCTACCTGTTCCACGCCTCGATCCGCGAGAACCTGCGCTTCGCGTGCCCGCAGGCCAGCGACGCGGAAATCGAAGACGCGGCCAGGGCTGCGCAGATCCACGAGCTGATCTCCAGCCTGCCCGAGGGCTACGACACGCCGGTGGGCGAGCGCGGATACCGCTTCTCGGGCGGCGAGAAGCAGCGCATCGCGATCGCGCGCACGGTGCTGCGCAACCCGCCGGTGCTGATCCTCGACGAGGCCACCTCCGCCCTTGACACGGAGACCGAGCGCGCGGTGCAGCAGGCGCTCGACGAGCTCTCGCGCGGTCGCACGACGCTCGCGATCGCCCACCGCCTATCGACGATCAGGGAGTCCGACCAGATCCTCGTGCTCGACGCCGGCCAGATCGTCGAACGCGGCACCCACGAGGAGCTGCTCGAGCGCGCCGGGCGCTACGCGGCGCTGCTCAGCGGCGCGGAGGTCGGCGAGACGCGCCCCGGCACCGCGATCGTCTGAGCTGCTTCAGGCGAGCGTGTCGGCGCTCAGGCGACGGCGTCGATGTTCAGGCGCACGTAGTCGACGATCACCGGCTCGCCGAGCACTGCCAGCACCTCGTCCATGAACGGCTCGCGCAGCTCCTCGGGCAGCTGCTGCGCGTGCGGCCCGAGCACGATCGTCGACAGGAACACGCGCGGGTCCTCCGGCTCGCGCGGCGCCGGCTGTAGCCAGCACTCGGCGCTTGTGAAGCCCGCCGCCAGCAGGCGCTCTCGCGTGATCTCCGCTCCGGCGTAGTTCCACGGCGCCTGCCAGCCGCGGAAGCGCTCGGCGTACGGCTCGCGCGCGATCACCTCGCGCGCCCTGCCGCGCAGGACGTCGATGTTGCCCTCTCCCCCGCACTGCGCCAGCAGCCGCCCGCCCGGCTCGAGCGCCGCGTGCAGGCGCGCGAACAGCCGCTCGTGGTCCTTGATCCAGTGGAAGGTGGCGGTCGACAGGATCGCGTCGACGGGCTCTTCGAGCTCCAGCTCGAGCAGGTCTCCCACGCGCAGGTCGGCGTCGGGCCCCAGGCGCTCGCGGGCGGCGGCGATCATCGAGGCCGACTCGTCGATCGCGATCACGCGCCCGCGCGGCAGTCGCTCGATCAACGCCTGGGTGATGCGCCCCGAGCCGCAGCCGGCGTCGAGCACGGCCTCGTCTCCGCGCAGCTCGAGCCGGTCGAGCACCTCCAGGCCGAGCTTCTCCATCGTCTGAGAGATGCGGTCGTAGGTGGCGCCGTCCCAGTCGCGTACTGGCATACGACTGTACGTTATCACGTACCATCGTCTGGTATGGGGATGCGCGGGATCAGGCCCCGAGGGCAGCCGCGCTGATGCCCGCCTGCGCGGCCAGCTCGCCCAGCACCCGCGAGAGCTGCCCGCCCTGCCACGCGATCGGCGAGTGGATCGGATGCCCGCCCACCCCGGCCTCCTCGACCACGAACCGCGCGCCTGGGATCGTGCGCGCGTAGGTTTCCCCCACGGCCAGCGGGTGTCCGGGGTCGGCCTCGTCGCGGCTGGCGACGACGACCGTCGGCACCTGGATGCCGGCGAGCTGCTCGAGCTGCTCGAACGGGCGCGAGCGCGGCACGACTTCCAACGCGTCGGCGACCGCGTCGGGATGCTCGTGGCCGGCGAGGCGCTGGCGCAGCACCGTCTCGATGGTCGGCCTTAGCGAATCCGGGACTTTGTCCAGGTCATACGCGCGCACGAAGCCCTCGACGCCGCCCTCGCGCAGCCCGCGAGCGAGCGCGTCCCAGCGGGCGAGGTCCGCTGCATCTCTCGGCGCCGACGGGTCGAAGGCCGGGGTGATGATCGCAAGCGCTGCCACCCGCTCGGGGTGCTCGAGCGCGAAGCGCACCGCCGTGTGCGCGCCCATCGAGGCGCCGGCGAGCAGCGCCCGCCGCACCCCCGCGGCGTCGAGCACTGCGCGCAGGTCGGCGGCCAGCAGCTCGTAGCCGTACGCGTCCGGCGTGGGCGCCGGACTGGAGCGGCCGTGCCCGCGCGCGTCGTAGGCGATCACCCGATGGCCCGAGCGCTCGAGCGTGCGCGAGCCCATCACGACGTAGCGGCGGGTGGCGGTGACGCCGTGCAGCAGGACGATCGCAGGGCCCGTGCCGGACTCCTCGCCGGCGAGCGTGACGCCGTCGTCCGTGACGACGCTCAGCGCCAGGGAGTCAGGCATCGGGGGCGGCGTGCGCCCGCAGCAGCTCGGCCGCGAGCTGCGGCCGCTCCCAGAAGAACAGATGGCCGACGTCGTCGAGGATCTCCAGCTGCGCGCCAGGTATCCGCGCGGCGATCAGGCGGCCGTTGCCGACCGGCAGCAGCTCGTCGACGGTACCGTGGACGACGAGCGTCGGCATCGCCAGCTGCCCCAGGCGCTCGTTGGTGTCGTGCGCGGCGCACGCCTGCATCTGCGCCATGATCACCGGCACGCTCACCGCCCGCCGCGACGCGACCTCGACGAAGCGCGCGTACCCATGCTCGTCCGCGGCCATCGTCGGCGAGACGTTGATCTCCCAGCCAGCGCGCAGCGCGCGCTGGCGGTCGCCGGACATCATCGCCTCGGTCAGGCCCTGCAACGCCTCGGGCGCGGCCAGCGAGCTGCCCTCGCCGCCGCAGTAGGTGCAGCCGAGCGTGAGCGTGCGGATTCGCTCGGGCGCCGCGAGCGCCAGCTCCTGGGCGATCATGCCGCCCATCGAGATGCCGAGCACGTGCGCGGAGTCGAGCTCGAGCGCGTCGAGCAGGCCGGCCGCGTCGGCGGCCATCTCGCGAATCGTCACCGGCCCGTCCAGGCGGCTGCTGGCGCCCACGCCGCGGTGGTCGTAGGCGATCACGTCGAAGTGGGGGCGCAGCTCCTGCAGGAACGGCTCGCCCCACATCAGGGACGTGCCGCTCATGCCCATGATTATCAGCAGCGGCGGGCCGGCGCCGGTGCGTTCGTAGTCCAGCTCGATCTCCCCGACGGGGATGGTGGGCATCGTCCGATCCTATACGGGCAGCGCGAGCTGGTCCGCCGGCTCTCCCCCGCCCTGCGCGCCGTCGGCGGATCCTCCTCGCCCGTCAGCGTCAGTCTGGGAGAGCGCCGCCGCGGAGCCGAGGCCGGCGACGCGCACTCCGAGCAGGCGCACGGGCCGCGCGGGCGCGTACTCGCGCAGCAGCCGCAGCGCGACCTCGCTCACCAGCTGCACGTCGCACGTGGGCTCCGCGACGGTGTGCGCCCGCGTGACCGTCGTCCAGTCGTCCAGGCGCACCTTGATGCCGATCGTGCGCCCGCGGCGCCCATTCGCGGCGAGCCCGGCGCACAGCTCCTCGGCCATCAGCGAGAGCTGCTCGCGCATCTGCGCGGGGTCGCTGACGTCGGTGTCGAAGGTGCGCTCGCGCGACTCGGAGACGACCTTGCGCGCGGCGCCGATCTCGCCGTCGTGTTCGAAGCGCGCGCGCCGGCCGAGCTCCCGCCCGAGGTTCGGCCCGAAGCGCTCGACGAGCAACTGCTCGGGCGCGGCGCCGACCGCGGCGAGCGTAGTCAGGCCGAGTTCGGCCAGGCGCGCGGCGGTCTTGGGCCCGATGCCGGGCACGAGCCCGGGCGGCGAGGAGGCGAAGCGCGCGCACGCCTCTTCGCGGCTGAGCACGACGAAGCCGGCCGGCTTCTCGGCGTCGGAGGCAACCTTCGCGACGAGCTTGTTCGGGCCGATGCCGACCGAGCACGTCAGCTGCGTGGCCGCCTTGATCTCCGCGAGCAGCCGTCGCATCGCCGCGCGCGGCGAGAACAGCCCCCCGACGTCCAGGTACGCCTCGTCGAGCCCGACGACCTCCACGCGCTCGATGTGCGCGCGGACGAGGTCCATCACCTGCCTGGACGCCTCGCGGTAGGTCGCGAAGTCGGGCGGCAGGAACACGGCGTCTGGACACAGCCGCCGCGCGCGCGAGGCGGGCATCGCCGAGCCGACGCCGAAGCGACGCGCCTCATAGCTGGCGGTCGTGACAACCGCCCGTGGCCCCGTGCCGGAGACGACCACCGGCTTGCCGCGCAGCTCGGGATGGCGGCGCAGCTCGATCGAGACGTAGAACGCGTCGGCGTCCAGGTGCGCGACGCGCAGTGCGGAGTCAACGGCGGACACAGCAGATCGAATCTAGCGCGATGCGCGGCGGGGGTCGCCGAGGAGTGATCAGATTTCGTCGCTATTCCAAGAGCCGGTACGGTACCTCTGTGGCAGGCCCCCCGGAGAAGGACACTTGTCGTGACTATGTGGTCCCCCGTCTCGAAGCCGCGGGGTGGACGGGACGGATCCTCGAGCAGTATCCGGTGACCGATGGCAAGATCATTCCGGTCGCCCGTCGTGGATCGCGAGGACGAGACCACCGCCGCGACCGGCCGCTTCGAGCCGATTACCTGCTCGAGGTGAAGCCAGGCTTCCCAGTCGGGGTCGTCGAGGCCAAGCGCGAGTACAGGCGCCCCGAGGACGGCCTGCAGCAGGCGATGCGATACGCGCAGATGCTGGATCTGCCTCTGGCCTATGCCACGAATGGCAAGGGGATAGCCGAGCACGATTTTGACACCGGGCTCGAGTGCAATCTGCCCGAGTTTCCGGGGCCGGACGAGCTCTGGCGTCGCTACCGGCAGTGGAAGGGGATCGTCGACGACGCCGTCGCGGACACGCTGCTGCTGCCATTCAGCAGAGATCTGCGTCTTCCCGACGGGCGCGTCAAGGAGCCGCGCTACTACCAAGGGGTCGCCATCGAGCGCGCCCTGGAGGCCGTCCTCAACGGGCGCGAGCGCATCCTGCTCACGCTGGCGACCGGCACTGGCAAGACCTTCATCGCGCTGCAGATCACCTGGAAGCTGTGGTCGAGTGGCTGGCGCGGCGGCCGCAAGCCGCGGATTCTCTATCTGGCTGACCGTAACATCCTCGTCGACCAGCCGATCGCCCGCGAGTTCAGCCCCGTTTTCGGCGATGCCGTGTGGAAGATCAGCGGCGAGCTGAAGGCCGGGCGAGAGATCTACTTCGCCCTCTACCAGACACTCGCCGACAGTGGAGAGGCTCTGGGTGTGTTTCGGGACTATCCGCCCGACTACTTCGACCTGATCGTCGTCGACGAGTGCCATCGGGGCAGCGCACGGGACGGATCGGACTGGCACGCGATCCTCGAGCACTTCGCCCCGGCGACGCAGATCGGCATGACGGCGACACCCAAGCGTGAAGCGAACCTCGATACCTACCGCTACTTCGGCGATCCGATCTACACCTACACGCTCGCACAGGGGATCGCCGATGGGTTCCTGGCGCCGTATCGAGTCCGTCGTGTGATCCTCAGCCCCGATGCTGAGGGCTGGTCGCCGGAGCAGGGTCAGCTCGATCGATTCGGCCGTGAGATCCCAGAGGGCCTTTACGAAACGCGCCACTTCGAGCGGGTGGTCTCGCTGCTGACCCGCACTGAGGCGGCCGCACGACATCTGTCTGGGTACCTGAGGAACACGGATCGGATGGCGAAGACGATCGTGTTCTGCGTGGATTCGGAGCACGCCTCCCAGATGCGAACGGCGCTCAACAACGAGAACGCCGACCTCACCCGACAGCATCCTGACTATGTCGTGCGCATAGTCTCGGCCGAGGGCGATACCGGGCGCGAACATCTCGGCGACTTCGCCGATCCCGAGCGCGACACACCGGTCATTGCCACCACCGCGCAGCTGCTGTCGACCGGCGTCGACCTGCCCACGGTGCGAAATATCGTGCTCTTCAAGCCGATTGGATCGATCGTCGAGTTCAAGCAGATCATCGGTCGCGGCACCCGCCTTTATCCTGACGAGGACAAGCTGACGTTCGAGATCATCGACTACTCCGGAGCCACCGGCCTGTTCGAGGATCCGGAGTTCGACGGGCCTCCAGAGGCGCCGCCGCTGGTGGAGGAGATAGACCAGGACGGCAACGCGATCCGCATCGGCGAGGTCGCTGAACCCGAGCCGACCTACGGGGAGCAAGGCGACGGCGCAGTCGATTCCGATGCGCTCGAAGGGGCAGGCGCACGTAAGTTCTACGTCGATGATGGACCACCCGCGTACGTGGCCGCTGAGGGCTTCTACCTGCCCGATCCGCAGAGCGGGCGCTTGCGGCTCGTCGAGTACAGCGACTACCTCGCAGACGAGGTACGACGCCTGTACCAATCTCCGCGCGAGCTACGGGACGCATGGCGCACGAAGCATGGTCGCGAGGAGGTCGCCACGGCCCTCGCGGGTCGGGGTGTGTCGCTGGATGAGGCGGCGGAACGGTTGGAACTGCGCGACATGGATGCCCTGGATCTCCTCGTTCACGTCGCGTGGAACGGGCCCATGATCACGCGGGGTCAGCGTGTGCGCCGGCTGCGCGCCGACAATCGCAGCTTTCTCGAGGATTTCGTGCCGGAGGCCCGCGCGGTGCTCGAGGATCTGCTCGACAAGTACGCCGAGCACGGCATTTCGCAGCTGGATGACCTGCGCGTGTTGGAGGTGCCGCCGCTCGACCGCTATGGCAGCGTGGTGGACATCGCAAGCCGATTTGGCGGCAGCGAGAAGCTCCGATCCGCTATCTCCGGGATGGAGGACATGCTCTATGCAGCATGATCCTTGTCGTAATGATAGTTTCGCGCCCGTGCGCCACGCGAAACTATAGTTGTGATATAGTTTTGCGTCATGCCTCGCGACCGTCAGGATCTACGCCGGCGCCTCGCGGCCCTCGCAGGAGAGCAGTCTGGCCACTTCACTGCGGCTCAGGCGCTTTCTATCGGCTACTCGTACCCGGCGCAGAAGTTCCATGCCGATCGGGGCAACTGGTTGAGGGTGGACCGCGGTCTGTTCCGGCTGCCGGAGTGGCCGGTGGGAGAGCACGACGATCTCGTTCGGTGGGCGCTTTGGAGCGGAAATCGGGCGGTCGTGTCGCACGAGACCGCGTTGGCTGTGCATGACCTTGGCGACGCCAGCCCAGCCGTGACCCACCTGACCGTGCCGCCGAAGTTTCGCTCCCGACCGCCAGATGGTGTCCGCCTGTATCGCGACGATCTGCCGGTGGGCGACGTCTGGCTCTACGAGGGATTCAAGATCACCACTCCGCTGCGCACGCTGCTGGATGTAGCCGATGGCACCCTGGATCTCGACCAGCTCGGCGACGCCATGCAGCAGGCATGTGACAGGACGCCTGCATTCAGGAGATGCCTTGCTGTCCCGAGCCGAGGAGCTTGGGCCTCGCGCCGCCCTGCGGGTCGAGCGTGGGCTCCGGCTCGTCGCGCTGCTGTGAACTACGACACACCCGCCGCATTCCGAATGGCTCTGGAGGCTCGTCTCGCGTCTGCCTCCAGGCAGGCAGGAAGCGATCTGAATCGGCTACGCCGACGCGCAGTCTTCGAGCGGATACTAGTCAGGCTGGATGACGCGCAGCGGGGCCGCTGGGTGTTGAAGGGCGGGATGGCACTTGAGTTGCGCTGGCACGAGCGCGCCAGGGCCACACGCGACCTGGACCTTGCGGTTCGCGGTGAGGCGTCGGACTCCGCCGAACTGCGGTCCATGCTCGCCGCGGCACTCGAACGCGATCCACATGGCGATTGGTTTCAGTTCGTGGCCGGCACGGCGCGTGCGCTGACCGCGGATGCCGCGGGAAGACCGGGCTGGCGCTTCCCGGTCGAGGCGCGGCTCGCGGGTCGCAGGTTTGCCCAGGTGAGCCTCGACGTGGTCGCGCGGTCCGAGGAGATCCGCGGTACCGAGCGGGTGCCCCTCACCGGCCTGCTCGCCTTTGCCGGCGTTCCAGACGGCAGCATCGAGGTCGTGGACCGCGATCAGCACTTTGCTGAGAAGCTGCACGCGTTGACTCAGACCTATGGCGATCGGCCCAACACGCGAACCAGGGATCTCGTCGACCTGCTGATGCTGGTCGAGGATGGTCTACAGCCGCGGCGCGAGCTGCTCGAGCGTGTGAGCCACGTCTTCTCGGTACGCGACGGGAGCGCAGCGCCCGCGGTCCTCTCCGATCCGCCGCAACAGTGGGCGCCGACCTACAGCACGCTTGCCGACGGGTTGGACGTGGAAGCCGACACGCTCGACCGCGCCATGGACCACTTGCGCTCCTTTTGGGCGCTCGTCCGCTCAACCGAGGAGACCTGAATATGCCCAAACGCACCAAGCCGGCACCGCCGACGACACCGCAGGCCAAGCTGAGCGGCGTGATCAAGGCCGTGCGCGACACCATGCGCAAGGACGCGGGCCTCAACGGAGACCTCGACCGCATCCCGCAACTGGCGTGGCTCCTCTTCCTGAAGGCATTCGACGGGCTCGAGCAGCGACGTGAGATTGTCGAGGGAGCTGGTTATCAGCCCGCGATCGCCGAGCCGTACCGCTGGAGGGATTGGGCCGCCGATTCGCTCAACGGTCGAACTGGCGAGGGCTTGGTTGACTTCGTCAACGGCGAGCTGCTGCCCTACCTTCGCAGCCTCACGGGCAGCGGGCCGGACGACCCCCGCGATGTCCTCGCATCGGTGTTCAAGGAGACCTTCAACCGGATGCTCTCCGGCTATCTGCTGCGCGACGTCCTCAACAAGATCGACGAGGTCAACTTCGCCTCCTCCGACGATATCCACACGATGGCTCACCTGTACGAGTCGATGCTCCGAGACATGCGCGACGCGGCCGGCGACTCTGGCGAGTTCTACACGCCCCGCCCAGTGATTCGCTTCATGGTCGAGCAGGTTGCCCCCGCTCTCGGGGAGACCGTCCTCGACCCGGCCTGTGGGACGGGTGGCTTTCTCGTCGAGACGCTGGAGCATTTCAGGCCCTCACTCAGCAGCGTCGAGGAGGTGCGGGCGCTTGAAGGGGACCTCCGCGGTATCGAGAAGAAGCCCCTCCCCTACCTCCTCGGCATGATGAACCTGCTGTTGCACGAGGTGCAACAGCCGCACCTGACACGAGCGAATGCGCTAGCGCGCCCAGTCGCCGAGATCCGCAAAGTGGATCGAGTCGATGTGGTACTGACCAATCCGCCTTTCGGTGGCGAGGAGGAGAAGGCAATCCAAGCGAACTTTCCCGAGGCGACACGAACTGCTGAGACCGCATGGCTGTTCCTTCAGCTGGTGCAACGCATGCTTGACAATGGTGGTCGCTGCGGAATCGTCGTACCGAACGGAGTCCTCTTCGGGGGGGGCGTTGGCGCGAAGATTAAGGAGCGGCTACTTGCCGAGTGCAATCTCCATACCGTGGTACGGGTACCCCAAGGCGTCTTTGCTCCGTACACGACCATCCCGACGAATATCTTGTTTTTCGAGAAGACCGGCCGGACCAGAGAGGTGTGGTTCTATGAGCTGCCCCCGCCAGACGGGCGCAAAGGCTATACAAAGACACGGCCGCTTCGCTTTGACGAGTTTGCCACCTGCCAGGCCTGGTGGGGTGATGTGTCGCGGACAGGCCGTCAAGAGACCAGTCAAGCGTGGCGCGTTGGGATCGCCGAGATCGAAGCAAATGAATACAACCTTGATCTACATAACCCAAACCGGCCGGATGATCTAGCTCACCGCCCTCCAGCTGAGCTCTTGGCCGAGCTGATGGAGAACGAGGAAGAGATCATGCGCATACTTTGTGACATCGAGGCCGACTTGGCGAAATGAACGCACATGTACCCTACAAACGCATAGGCGACCTCTTGAGACTTGAGCGTCGACTGACGTCAATCGACCCTACGGAGAGCTACAGACTTATTGGCGTATATTCGTTTGGAAAGGGGATCTTCCATCGCGAGCCAACCATCGGCGCGGATCTAGGCGCTTATCGTTTCTCTCGCATTAGAGAGGGCGATCTCGTCCTTAGCAATATCCAAGCCTGGGAGGGTGCTATCGCCCTTGCAGGTGCACAAGACGACGGCTGCATCGGTACCCATCGGTTCTTGACGTATGTGCCAATCGATAACCGTGTAGATACCAGCTATCTTCGGTATTTCTTCCTCAGCGAAAAGGGCATGGAGCTGATTCGCATGGCGTCTCCGGGCAGCGTTGTGCGTAATCGCACGCTTGGCATCAGTGCATTTGAGTCGCTCAAGATTCCGCTGCCGTCCCTTGTCCGGCAGCGCGAAATCGCGACCCATTTGGGGCTCGTCCGCTCCAAGACGCGGGAAGCCGAAGTAAAACACTCCCGCGTGGACGAGCAGCTAGCCGCCGTAGTTACCTCGCTTGTCACCAGAGGCGACCTTTCAGACAGGCAGAAGGTTCAGCGTGGCTGGGCACGCCGACCACTTGGTGAAGTGATGCGCACATCGACAGCCACGCAGATTGTAGATCCAGACCGCAGCTACCGAATCGCGGGTGTCTATAGCTTTGGGCGAGGACTCATAGATCGAGGCTTCATCAACGGGGGTGACACGCGGTATAAGTCACTCGCGCCACTTGTGAAGGATGACATCGTTATCAGCCGTCTCGGGGGCTGGGAGGGCGCCGTGGCCGTGGTAGGCGAGGCGCTGGCAGGTGCGTTTGTATCACCCGAGTTTCCTGTTTTTAGGCCAAACCCTGGGCTACTCAACGCGGCATATTTCAGAGGGATTGCGAAATCGCCTTGGCTCTGGGAAGCAATCGGAGAAGCGACACGCGGCAGCATGGCACGACGCAAGCGCATAAAAGCAGAGCAATTTTTGCAGGTCGAGATCTGGCTGCCGCCGATCGCTGAGCAGGATAGGATCGCGGTCCCGATCAGTAGGGCGCTTGCTGCTCGAAGGTCGTTGGAGCGAGGCCGCGAGCTTCTTTCAGCTTTGACTCCCTCCGTTCTCAACAGTGCGTTTGCGGATCTCGGATAGAGATCGCCAGCCACTTCTTATCTGCAACGAGGACGTGGTCTAGAAAGCGCAACCCGACGATCTTCGCGGCTGCCGCGAGTTCGACCGTGGCGGATTGGTCGGTCTCGCTCGGTGTGGGATCACCCGATGGATGATTATGCGCGACCGCGAACGCATTGCCGTCGTGCCGCAACACAGCGTTGAGTATCTCACGGACTGGAAACAGGGATCGGTCTGCCGCTCCCTCGGTGACGATAACCGTCCGACGCACGCGGTTTGCCCCGTCGCAGACCAGAACGACAACACGCTCTCGGCGAAGCCCCGCGAGCTCTTGGCTAGCCACACGTGCCACATCGGCCGCATTTCGGAGGGTGACTGTCTCGACGGCGCCATCTGCGAGTCGGCCCAACCGAAACGCGGCGATCAATGCCGCGGCCTTGGCTGGGCCGATGCCCGAGCGTTGCGCAAGCTCCTCCGGCCGTGTGCTGGCGAGTGCCGAGACGCTGCCGTACTCGCATAGCAACGATCCGGCGAGGTCGAGCGCGCTCTCGCCAGTCCGGCCCTGGCGCAAAACGAGCGCCAAGAGCTCGCGCTCGCTCAAGGCTGCGGGGCCGCAGCGCAGCAGCCGCTCACGCGGCCGATCGTGCGCTGGAAGCTTGGCGATGCTGGTGGTCACACCGCAACGGTAGGTCGCGACTGCGACGGAACGCCCGCGCCCCCCAACGCTTGACTCCTTGCGAGCCGCATGCGACACGTGTCAAGCCGTGTTGCAGTACGCTGCCGGACCAAGGCAAGCAATGGATCTGACGTTCAGCGACAAGGAGATCGCCTTCCGCGACGAGCTGCGCGGCTGGCTGGCGGACAACCCGCCCGCGGCAAAACCGCCAGCGGACGCGGGCGATGACGCGCAGTTCGCCTGGCGCAGGGACTGGCAACGGCGCCTGTACGACGCGGGCTGGGCGGCGCCGGCGTGGCCGACGGAGTACGGCGGGCGCGGGGCGTCGCAGAGCGAGGCGGCGATCTACTTCGAAGAGCTGGGCCGCGCGCGCGTGCCGTTCGCGGCGAACACGCTCGGCCTGCTGCTCGGCGGCCCGACGCTGATGGTGTGGGGCACGCCGGAGCAGAAGGAGCGCTACCTGCCCCCGATCCTCTCCGCCGAGGAGATCTGGTGCCAGGGCTTCTCAGAGCCCGACGCCGGCTCGGACCTCGCGTCGCTGAAGACGCGAGCGGTCAAGCACGGCGACGAGTGGGTCGTCACCGGCCAGAAGGTTTGGACGAGCGGCGCGCAGTACTCCAAGTGGTGCATGCTCGTCGCGCGCACCGACGGCGAGGTGGCCAAGCACAAGGGCCTCACGTACTTCCTGATGGACATGGACCAGGAGGCCGTGCAGGTCCGCCCGCTGCGCCAGATCACCGGCGAGGCGGAGTTCAACGAGCTGTTCATCGAGGAGGCGCGGATCCCCGACGCGAACGTCGTCGGCGGCGTCGGAAACGGCTGGAAGGTCGCGCTGACGACGCTCATGAACGAGCGCGCGGGCCTCGGCTTCGCGCTGCAGATCCGCCTGCGCCAGCTGCTCGACGACCTGATCGCCGCGGCCGCCGCGAAGGACCTGCTGGAGAACGCGCTGTACGCGGACAAGATCGCCGAGCTGCACGTGCGCTGCGAATCGATCCGCCTGCTCGCGTGGAAGGGCCTGACCGACGCCGAGCGCTACGGCCAGCCGGGCCCGGAGGGCTCGCTGGTGAAGTGGCTGTGGTCGGACACCAACCAGCGCCTCACGCAGCTGGCGGTCGACGTGATCGGGCCCGAGGCGCTGACGATGGGCACGAGCTGGAGCTACGAGCTGCTGCGCGCGCGCGGCAACACGATCGAGGGCGGCACCACGGAGGTGCTCAAGAACATCGTCGCCGAGCGCGTGCTCGGGCTGCCCCGCCTGAAGGTGGCCGCTTAATGGACTTCGGACTGACAGACGACCAGCGCGACATCCAGCGCACCGCACGGGACCTGCTGGGCGAGCGCGCGAAGCCCGAGCGGGTGCGCGAGCACGCCGAAGCGGGCAGCACCGACACCGTCCTCTGGAAGGAGCTGTGCGAGCTCGGCTGGCCGGGGATCGCGATCTCCGAGACCCACGGCGGCCAGGGCCTCGGCACGATCGAGCTGTCGATCCTGTGCGAGGAGCTCGGCCGCGCGCTCGCGCCCGTGCCGTTCCTTCCGAGCGCGATGGCCGCGTGCGTGATCGAGCAGGCGGGCTCGCCCGAGCAGCGCGAGCGCTGGCTTCCGGGCCTCGCCTCGGGTGAGACGATCGGCGCGCTCGCCGGCGCGGTCGACGGCACCGCGGAGCTCGTGATCGGCGGCGCCGAGGCCGGCGTGATCGTGCTGATCGAAGACGACGGCAGCGGGCGAGTGCTGACGCCGGAGGATGCAGAGGTGATCCGCATCGCGGCGATCGACCCGACGCGCTCCGCCGCACGCGTGAGCGCCGTCGGTGACGCCGGCGAGGCGCTCGAGGACGGCTGCCCCGGCCTGGGGCGCGCGCTCGTCGCGGTCAGCTCCGAGCTCGTCGGAGTGTGCGACCGCGCCCTGGAGATGACGGTCGCCTATGTCAAGGAGCGCAAGCAGTTCGGCGTCCCCGTCGGCGCCTACCAGGCGGTCTCCCATCGCTGCGCGCAGATGCTGCTGGAAACGGAGAAGGCGCGCTCGACGACGGCGTTCGCCGCGTGGAGCGCCGACGCGAACCCCGACGGCCTCGCGGAGGCCGCGGCGATGGCCAAGGCGGCCGCCTCGGACGCAGGGCGCGAAGTCACGGCGAGCGCGATCCAGGCGCACGGCGGCATCGGCTTCACGTGGGAGGCGGACGTGCACTGGCTGTTCAAGCGCGCGCAGCTCGACGCCGCGCTGTTGGGCGGCGCAGGGCGACACCGCGCACGCCTCGCGGCGATCCTCGCCGAGGGCGTCGCCGCCTCGGCCGCCGCCTGATCCCGAGCGATCAGTCTGGCGGGGTGCGACCTGACCCGATCAGCACCGAGCCGGGGAGCACGATCTCCGCTCCCTCGCGACGCGCGACCTTCGCGCCGGAGCTGAGCGCACGCTGCGCGATCTCCTCCCTGACGTCCGGCTCCATGCCGGCCATTGCGCTCGCGAGCGGGCCGGCCAGCTTCGGAACGCGCTCCCACCAGGACTGAAGCGAGGCCGCGCGCATCGGAGTCTCGACGGTCTCTATCCGAACATCGACCAAGCCGCCGTCCTGCAGGACCTCGGCGAGGGTCGTGGCGTCGTCAAGCGAAAACGGTCCACGGACGCTCGGCGGCGGGAACGGCACGCCGAACTGCTCGCCGACGGCGTCCAAGACCAACCCGAGCCACGGGTTCAGCTCTCGGGGGCCCCAGGTCATGGCCGCGTAGCGCCCTCCCGGCCGCAGCACGCGCGCGGCCTCGCGGACGGCCGCTGCGGTGTCCTCGACGAACATCAAGCCGTGTCGACTGATCACGGCGTCGAAGCGCCCGTCCTCAGCCACGATCTCGCTCTGATCGAAGACGGCGGTGCTCAGCTGCGGATGGCCGCTCGCCCGCCGCGCGGCGACGGCGACCATCTCGGCGGCAACGTCTGAGAGCACGACCGAGCCGCTCGGCCCAACGCGCGTGGCTGCGGCGAGCCCGGCGCCCCCGGGCCCCGTGGCGAGATCGAGGACCGCGTCCCCCGCGCCGATCCCGGCCGCATCCAGCAACGCCTCGGTGGCGAGCTCGAGATGCTGGTCGACGAACTGAGCGCTGGCCTCCCACCCCGGCGCGACGCTGTTCCACATCTCTGAGATCCGCCCACCCTACTCTCCGAGCGCAAGCGCAACAGCGACGCCCATATCAGCGATGCGCCGCCGCGCCCACGAGATCGCACATCAGCTGGACGACCGCGTCGTCATCGAGTCCCTGCTCGCGCACGAGGGACCTCCAGGTTGAGAACGCGATCGCGTGCCCGAGCACAGCGCGTGTGCGGCGCGCTGCGCTCCCGCGCAGCCGCCGGCCGGTCATCAGCGTGTCCTGCGCGGCGGCGAAGTATGCGCGCAGCGCGGCGAACCGCTCACGCACCATCGGTACGGTGGCCTCGTCTCGAAAGAGGACTGCGAGCATGGTCTCGGTTCGCCCGTAGAACTCATACAGCTCCGCGAGCGCCCGGCGCAGGCGTTCATCGGGGTTCTCGACGGCCGCCCAGGCTGAGAGGTCGGGCGGCGGGTTGGCCGCGGACCAGTGTGCGGTGCACGCGTCGAAGAGCGCCGCCTCGTCGGGGAAATGACGGTAGAGCGTCGAGCGACGAACTCCCGCGTGCGCCGCAACGGCGCTGATCGATGTCCGCGCAGGTCCGAGCGTCCCGTGCAGCTCGACGGCGCTCTCGGTGATGCGCCGGCGGGTCTCCCGCTGAGACTCCGCGCGGCGCCTCATGCGATATTGGCGAGATTGATCGGTCATGGCTGTCCGCTCAATTGTGGCAGGGATCTCGGCGCGTGTATAGTTGGCGCGACATCACTGTCCAATGAAATGAGGAAGCAATGAAGACCGCTCCGAGCCGCGTAGTCGGGTCCACAGATGGCAAGGCCGGGTTCCTCGGCAGCATCGGGGTGCGTTTTATGCTCGACGGCGATGCCAGCGACGGCGCGTTCTCGATCGTCGAGCACCCGATGTCGGCGCGCGCGCTCGCCGCGCCCATGCACCGGCACACCCGCGAGGACGAGTACAGCTACGTGCTGCAAGGCCGCATGGGAGCGATCCTCGGCGAGGACGTGCTCGATGCGGGCCCGGGGGACCTCGTGCTGAAGCCCCGCGGCGAGTGGCACACCTTCTGGAACGCCGGAGATGAGCCGTGCCGGATCCTCGAGATCATCGCGCCCGCCGGGTTCGAGCGATTCTTCGCCGAGCTGGTGGATCTAGGGGGCGTCGCGCAGGCCGACCCGGCGACACTGCGCGAGCTGTGCGAGCGCTACGAGCTCGAGATGGACCCCGCGAGCGTTCCCGGTCTGATCGAGCGCTTCGGCGTGCGCTTCCCCGGGGAGCCGCTGACTCGCTGACGCCTGGCCGAGCTGGCGGCTCCCGGCATACTGCTTCGCATGTCGACGATTCTGATCACCGGAGCGAACAAGGGCCTCGGCCGCGAGGCGGCGCGGCGCCTGCTGGCCGACGGGCATGACGTGTGGGCTGCCGCCAGGGACCCGCTGCTCGGCCGCGCGGCCGCCGAGCAGCTCGGCGCGCGGCCTCTGGTTCTGGATGTCGCCGACGACGCCTCGGTGCAGGCCGCCGCGGAGACAGTCGCCGAGGCCACGGGCGGCGTGCTCGACGTGTTGATCAACAACGCCGGCATCTCCGGCGGGGTGGTGCCCATCCGCGAGGTGACCGCCGAGCACGTCCGCGCCGTGTACGAAGTCAATGTCTTTGGCCCTGTACGGATGCTCCACGCATTCCTGCCGCTGCTCGAGCGCTCGAGCTCGCCCGTGGTGGTCAACGTGTCCAGCGGTCTCGGCTCGCTGGCTCACAGCGTCGATCACGAGTCGGCGTACTCCCGACTCATCGTTCCCGCGTACTTCTCCTCCAAGGCGGCGTTGAACATGCTCACCAACCAGTACGCCGCCGCGCTGCCGGCGCTGCGCATCAACTCGGTCGATCCCGGCTACACCGCGACCGATCTGAATGCCCACCGCGGCACCCAGACCGTGACCGAAGGCACCGACGCGATCGTCGCGATGGCGAGCATCGGCCCCGACGGCCCGACCGCGACGTTCGTCAGCCGCGACGGGCCGGTGGCGTGGTAGGCGGCTGAGAGCTCCGACGCTGGGAGGTCAGGGGACCGCTGCCGGCGAGAGTCAGGGGACCGGGGCGGCGAGCCAACTCCCGCAGGCGAGTCTCGTCAACCGGCGGACGCATGCTCAGCCGCCCGTGCGAAGCTCACGATGCGAGCGACCAGCGCGTTGTAGCGACTGTGAGCGCCTTCATCCGTCTCCGTGAGCAGCTCGTAGAGGCGATGCGACCGCTGCTCTCCCCCACCCCGCGGAACATCGATGCCGAGAGCCCTCAACCGTGGTGCCGCCATCGCCACCACCAGCGCCGACTCGCTCTCCCTTCCCGCCGCCAGATCGTCGAGTCCCTGACTCACGAGCTCGTGTCCGGGGAGGTCGGCTTGCCGGTTCACCATGCTCAGATCCTAGGCGATGGGGAGTCTCCCGCTCCGGATAGCGCAAGGGCTGCGCGCGAGCTTGCGAGCTCTCGCATCACGAGGTCGCCACGCACCCCTATCGAGTGACGACCGGCGGTGGAACGCGATCCCCCGGATACGGTCTTGGCCATGTCATCGTATGCAGCTTTTCTCCGCGGCATGAACGTCGGGGGCCACCGGCTCACGAACGACCAGCTGCGGGCGCACTTCGAGGTGATGGGCTTCGGCGACGTCAGGACCTTCCGCGCGAGCGGCAACGTCGTGTTCGCTGCCGATCGAGGGAGCGTGCGGGACTCGCCGCAGACGCTGCGGGAGCGGATCGAGCATGGGCTTGGCGAGGCACTCGGCTACGCCGTGCCGACGTTCATCCGCGCCGCCGAGGAGGTCCGGGCGATCGCCGCGAGCGCGCCGTTCGCGCCCGAGCGGCTGCGCAGCTCAGCGGGCAAGCTGCAGGTCGCTCTGCTGGACGTCTCCCCCACGCCGCAGGCGCGCGAGCAGGCGCTGGCGCTCGCGGGCGAGCGGGACGGGCTCGTGTTCGACGAGCGCGAGGTCTATTGGCTGCCGAGCGGCGGCGTGCTCGGCTCGGCGCTCGACATGACCGTGCTCGCGCGGACGCTCGGTTCGATGACGATTCGCACGAAGGGCACGATCGAGCAGATCGCCGCCAAGCACTTCGCGGACTGACACGCGGGCGCGGCGCCCCGCGCGAGCGCTCGGGATAGGCTCCAGTAGACAGCTGGTGAGGAAGGTTTCGATGGTTCAGCCACTGCCACGGCGCGGCCGAACCATCAGACCCCCCTGGGGGGAGCCCGCTGCGATGACCCGCCCAATGCTTCGCCGCACAACCCGAGGGAGAGAGCAGATGCCGAGCGTAGAGACCGTGCAGGGGGCCGTCGACGCAGACGAGCTGGGACTGGTGCTCGTGCACGAGCACCTGCGCTTCCGCGACGAGGCCGTCGCCGTGGAGTGGCCGGGCCGCTACGACGAGCAGCTCGAGCTCGACGCCGCGCTGCTCGCCGCCAACGCCGTCAAGGCCCACGGCGTGCAGACGATCGTCGACCCGACCGCCATGTTCGGCGGGCGCGACGTGCGCTTCATGAAGCAGGTCGCCGACCAGACCGACGTGCGCGTAGTCGCGTGCACCGGCATCTACAGCTACGACTATCTCCCCCACTACTTCCAGAACCGCGACGTCGACGTCATGGCCGACCACTTCGTCGAGGACATCGAACGCGGCATCCAGGGCACCGAGATCAAGGCCGCGTTCCTGAAGTGCGCCGCCGACGCCGCCGGCGTGACCGAGAACGTCGAGAAGATCCACCGCGCGGTCGCGCGCGCGAGCGTGCAGACCGGTGCGCCGATCATGGCGCACTCGATGCCCGCCGTCGGCACCGGGCCGCGCCAGGTCGAGATCTTCCTCGAGGAGGGCGTCGACCCCGCGCGCGTGCAGATCGCCCACTGCGGCGACAGCGAGGACGTCGGCTACATCGAGGGGCTGCTCGCCAGCGGCGTGTACGTCGGCCTCGACCGCTACGGCCTTGAGATGTACATGCCGATCGACAAGCGCAACGCCACCGCCGCCGAGCTGCTGCGCCGCGGCCACGCCGAGCGGCTGATGATCTCCCAGGACTTCTGCGCGTCGATCGACTGGTTCCCGCCCGAGGCCGCCGAGGTCTTCGAATCCAGCGGCGCCATCCGCAACTGGTCGATGACGCTCGTCTTCGAGGAGGTCGTGCCCGCGCTGCGCGAGCTCGGCGTCATGGACGACGCCATCTTCCAGACGATCTTCGCCGAGAACCCGCGGCGCTGGCTCACAGCGTAGGCCGCTGGCGCCGCCGCGCGCGAGCCTCGCGCCCGCGCCTCCAGATCTTAATTTGCAGTACCGGGCGCGTACAGCAGCTCCGGCCCCTCCGCGCCCCCCGCCCTGTTGACCGCCGGGTTGGCCGCGCGCGCCGACAGGCGCTCGGTCGCCAGCGTCCCGCACACCGCGAGCGCTTCCTCCGCGCCCAGCGCCGGATCGAGCCACGCCTGCTGGGCGTCGCGGTCGGCGAGGATCACCGGCATGCGGTCGTGGATCGGCGCCGCGATGCGGTTCGGCGCCGAGTCGCACGTCAGCAGCGTCACGCTGTGCACCCACTCGCCCTCGATCAACGCCGGCGTCCACAGCGCCGCGAACGCGAACGGGATGCCGCCGTCGACCTGGAAGAAGAACGGCTGGCGCGGCTCGCTGCGCTTCTCCGGCTTCAGCCACTCGAAGTAGCCGTCCGCCAGCTGCAGCGCCCTGCGCGAGCCCTTCGGGACGAGCTCCCTGAACGCCGGCTTGGTCGCGACCGTCTCCATCCGCGCGTTGATCATCTTCGCGCCGCCCTTCAGGTCCTTCGCCCAGTGCGGGATCAGCCCCCAGCGCAGCAGCTGCGCTTCCGGCTCGCCGTGCGGCGCCACGATCGCCAGCACCTCTTCCGTCGGCGCGATGTTGAAGCGCCGCGTCCCCGCGTCGCTGGAGATCGGCACTCGGAAACGATCGTTCAGCTCTTCCGGGCCCGCCGTGTTCGTGTAGCGCCCGCACATGCCTCGAGGATATGCGGGCCTGCGTCTGCTCGCGGACGCCCCGCGCGCAGGCATGCGAACATGTGTTCGCATGGGGAGGCCATTCCGCCCGATCCGCGAGCTCGAAGGCCACCTGCAGCGCGGTGAGCTCGACTTCGCCATCGCGCTCGCCAAGATCGCCGCGCGCGAGCGTGTGCGCCCGCTCGAGCTCGAGCTGACCGTGCGCTTCCTGCCGCTCGTCGCCGTGCAGCGCCCCGACGACTTCGACGTGTGGACGCTGCGCTGGCTGGAGCGCTGGTGCGGCGAGCTGCGCGGGCACGCGAGCATCGACGACGCCGTCGACCTCGTCGCCGGCCTCGCCGAGATCCCCGTCGACTCCGAACGCGCGCTGCAGGTGATCGCCGCCGTCTGCGCGCGCCACCGGCGGGCGTGAGCGTCGATCCTGTACAGCACGTGCGGCGCCAGCGGATGCCCCGGCGCGCCGGGAAGTGCTCCATCACCTCCGCGTCGGCGTTCATCGCCGCGAATTCCGAAACGACTCGCTATTTGCGACGTTTCACCACGGGGCCGCTATCCATAACTCCCCCGCTATCTTGACTTTTAGGATCGCTGCCGTATATGTTCGCCTTTCGAGTGCACTCGATCGGCGCGTCGCGTGATCGATCCGCTCGTCCTTGGGGGAGGGGAGCAGCAGGATCATGAGCAGCGCCCAGGATCTGCCGTTACGCGCTTCATCCGTTCCTGCCTCCATAGATCCCTCCGACGGCCCCGCGCGCAGCTCGGCGAGACGTGCCGTCGACGTAGTGAACCCGCGTCGCGGGTCTCTGTCCGCACGGGCGGCGCCCGGACGTCGGTCATCCAACGACATCACAACTGGAGGAATCGACAGATGAGACGTATCACGACCATGGGGCTCTGCCTCGTCGCGATGTTCGCGACCGGCGCGCTCGCCGCGGCGAGCGCATCGGCGGAATTGCCCGAATACAAGACGTGCGTGAAGGCAGCAAAAGTGGGCAAAAAATACACGGGCGATTACAGCGACAAGGCATGCTCGGAAGTGAACGCCAAAGGCGAAGGCAAGTACGAACTAGGCGAATGGAACGCGGGCAAGAAGGTTGCGTTCGTCGGCAAGACCGTTGGCACGACCACGTTTGACAGCTACGCCCCCGCAAGCGAAGCGGAACCGTGGGCAGGAGGCTCGATCGTCAACACGGTCACCTGCACGTCGGGTGCGGCCAAGGGAGAACTCATCGGCGCGAAAGAAACCAACGAGACCATCGAATTCAAGGGCTGCGCGAGCGATGGCAAAAAGTGCACATCGGAAGGCGCCAAGGCGGGCACGATCAAGACGGAACAGATCATGACGAAGCTGGGCTACGTCAGCGCGGAAGGTCCCGTCAAACCGGCCTACCTCCCCTATGTCGCCACCTGGTGGTCCAGGCCCAGGCCGATAGGTGGCTTAAGCGCCGGGCTGATGTGGCTCTTCCTCTGTGAAAGCATTGGCTTCAGAGGGGTGGGATCCGCCGTCAGCATCACCAGCGGCAACATCAACACCGCGAGCAAGGAGTCCACGCAGACGCTCACCGTCGGCGGGACGGGCGGGCAGGAGTTCGTGTTCGGTGGGTTCGGCGAAGTCGGGGAAGCGCATTTCGTCACCAACGAAATCGGCGGCGTCGAGTTCCCGTCGGGCATCGCCACCGTCCTGACGACCAAGGGCGAAGCGATCGAGATCGAGGCGTAGAGCCGGCTGAGAGTCAGCCACTGCTCCGACGGGCGCGACTGCTTCGACGGGGTTGCGCCAGACCCTGGTAGAGGGACCGTCCGGCCCGCGGCAACTACGCCGCGAGCCGGACGGGGAGCAGCTTGAGCTGATTGATGAAGGGTGATTCGACGTACGTCGGGGTGCCCGCGAGCTGCATGCGCGGGTAGCGCGCGAGCGTCTCCTCGAGCATGATCCTCAGCTCCAGGCGCGCGAGCGCCGTGCCGAGGCAGAAGTGCCGTCCGCCGGCCCCGAACGCCTGGTGCTCGGGGTTGCGGTGCACGTCGAAGCGGTCGGGGTTCTCATAGCGCGTCTCGTCGCGGTTGGAGGAGGCGTACCACAGCACCACCTTCTCCCCCGCGCGGATCTGCTGGCCGTGCAGCTCGGTGTCGCATGTGGCCGTGCGGCGGAAGTGCGCGAACGCCGGGAACAGCCGCAGCGCCTCCTCCACCGCGCCCGGGATCAGCGCCGGCTCCTCGAGCAGCGCCTGCATCTGCTCGCCGTCTTCCATGAGCGCCCGCATCGCCGAGCAGAACGTCGCCTTCGTGCTGTCGTTGCCCGCGGCCATCAGCAGGAAGAACCCCATCACGATCTCGTGTTCCTCGAGCTTCTCGCCGTCGACCTCGGCGTGCACGAGCACGCTCGTCAGGTCGTCCGTCGGATGCTCCCGACGCTCGGCGATCAGCTTGCGGCAGCGCTCGAAGATCTCCGGGATGTCCTGCTCCAGCGCGCCCTCGATGCCGTTCGGGTTCACGTCGAGGTCGCCCGTGCCGAGCGTCGAGTTCATCAGGCGCGCCCAGATCTCGTCTTCCTCCTCGGCGATCCCCATGAAGCTGCCGATCACGCGCGCCACCACCGGCTGAGCGACCTCGCTCACCAGATCGCACTCCTCGCGGCCGTGCAGCCGATCGAGCACCTTCACCGCGATCGCACGGATCGCATCCTCGTGCG
Organism: uncultured Solirubrobacteraceae bacterium; assembly: GCA_963735705.1. Taxonomy (GTDB): domain Bacteria; phylum Actinomycetota; class Thermoleophilia; order Solirubrobacterales; family Solirubrobacteraceae; genus Palsa-744. The sequence goes on along the minus strand of CAVTLZ010000003.1, from coordinate 51,566 downwards.
CGGCGATCCGCTTCGGCGTGAAGCCCTCCTGGAACAGCGCCTTCAAGCGGTCGTGCTTGGGCGGGTCCATGCCGATGAACATCGCGCTGATCAGCTCCTGCGGGAACACGCCCGCAGCCGTGATCCCGTGCCCGGAGGAGTACGTGCGCCAGTCGCGGCTGACCGTGTGGATGTCATCCGCGGTCGTCACCGACCAGAAGCCAGCCTCCTCTGGGAAGTCTTCGAAGCCCTCCGTCCAGTGGATCGGGCAGCCGCCGCGCAACTGCTTGAACATCTCGTGCGGCGGGCCGTCCAGCCAGAGCTCTCGCGCCGTCAGTTCGACGCTCTCGAGATCACTGCCAACCGCCGACATCGGGACTCCCCTGCTCGTCGCCGCAGAATGCCCGTCAATGATACTGGCTGGCCGGCCAGCATGCGGCGCTCAGCTCGCCGCGTGTGCCTGTGCCGCGTTCGCCGCCGGCTGGCGCAGCGCGTGTCCGGCGAACACGAGCATGCTCTCGAGGTGCGCTTCGATCGTTTCGAGGTTGTGTTCGCCGGGGTAGATCGCGCCCGCGGCGTCCGCGCCGGCGGACCGCAGCGCCGCTGCGAACGGCAGGTCCTCGTCGGGATTGGCGATGTGGTCCTGTTCGCCGCCGTAGACGAACGCGTGCAGCCCGAGCCGCGAGAAGATCGGCCGATCGGCGCGCAGGTCGCCTTCCAGGCCGTTGAAGAAGCTCAGCCAGCTCTCGACGACGCCGAAGCGATAAGGGTTGGCGAGCGCCACGTTCATCGCGCCGTAGCCGCCCATCGAGTCGCCGACGACCGCGCGCGCGTCGCGAGCCGGCACCGTCGGCAGCGTCTGGTCGATCAGCTCCTGGACTTCGAGGATGTAGCGTTCGTAGCGCAGCGCGCCCTGGTTGCGCCACAGGTTGGCGCCCGGCCCGCCCTGGATCATCACCGCGATCATCGGCGGGATCGCGTGCCGGGCGATCAGCCGGTCGAGCTGGCCCTGCAGGCCGATGTGCAGGAACGCCGTGTCCGACTGGTCATCGCCGGGGAGCATGTACAGCACCGGGTAGTGAAGCGTGGTGCTCGCGTAGCCCGGCGGCAGGTAGACGAGGAACGAGCCTTCTCCGTGCAGCGCAGCCGACGGGTACTCGGCCCGGTCGATCGCGCTACCCGCCGCGTCTTCGCTGACCGCGTCGAGCGTCGGCAGCGACCGCACCGCCGGGGCCGAGCTGATCGCCGGAGCTTCCTGCTCGACCGCCGCCGCACTCCGCGCACCGATCAGGCCGCCAAGCGTCAGCTGCCCGCCTTCGGCGAGCGCCACGCACGTGAGCGCAAGCGCCCCCAGCAGCACGCCGACGAGCAGCCTGCGCGCTCGCGCGCGACCGGGCTGCGTCGCGCGCGGAGCGGCCCGTCCGGCGAGGGCCGGTTCCCGCCGCGGCGGGAACGCCGGCACCCAGGGCGGCGGCAGAACCTCAGCCACCGCCCCGCCCTGCCCGGGCCAGCTCCAATCGCCCAGGCTTTCAAGCCAGAGCTGTGTACGAGACGCCTGCATCGCAACCGACATCCAGCAGATTCAATGAGGCGCCGGGCCGAAATCCAACCCCTGCACGAGCACGCCCATGCTGCAGGCGGGCGTGCAGATCTTCAGCCCGTCAGCTCGTGCTCCACACCTGCCCGACGCCTTCGAACCCGAGCGCGTCCTTGGTCGCTTCCGTGAGGTCGAATTCGCGCCCCGCGACGTACGGCCCGCGGTCGACGACCGGCACGCGCACCGTGCGTCCGCCGTAGCGCAGCGTGATCAGCGTGCCGCACGGAAGCGTCTTGTTGGCCACGCCCATCGTGCTGCTCGTCAGCGCCCCCCCGCACGCCAGGCTGCCGCCGCCGCCGTACCACGACGCCTCCGCCAGGCGAAACACGTTCAGCCGCCCCAGCCGCCGGCGCGAGGGGAGGTCGGGCCCGCTGCCAGCAAAGCGCAGGCGCACCCACTCGCTGCCGAGCCGGCGCGGCGTGAAGCTCAGCCGGAAGCGGCCGCGGGCGCCCGAGTGGCCACGGGCGAACGTCCGCCAGCCATGCCTGCCGAGCTCCTGCAGCGCAACCAGCTGCCCCGAAAGTCCCTGCCGGCTCTCTCCCAGCAGCGTGCCCGTGACGCTCGCGCGATGGTCCGCGAGAACGTTCAGCTGGTAGCCGCGGACCTTCAACGCCGTGTGCACCGGCGTCGCGATCGTCGGATTGGGAACGGCCGAGGTGATCCCGACCGGAGCCAGAGGCGCCGCGGGAAGCGGCGTCGCAGGTACGTACATACGGTTACAAACCTCCTTGTTTGCGCCTACGGGGTTAGCTGTCGGGCTCACGGCCGACCGCCACGCGCAACGGACGCGTGTCAGCCGGGCGTTACAGCCACATCAGTGGCCGATTCGCCCCATCCGGGTTCGCCTTTTCGCGATCCGGCAGTGGGTCCCCCGCTCGCCCCCATCAACGGGGACGACTCGGCGAGTCGAACAATCGTTCGTATGATAACTGGTGACGAGGGTGTTTGTGTGATGGTGGGCACACTTCTAGCTTCCGTGTAGAAGCCGCGCTAGCCTCTGCGGCGTGCTCATCGCAGCCATCCTCGTGGTGTGCCTCATCGGTCTTGCCGTCGGGGATGTCGCTCTGGTGCGTGCGCTCAAGCGCAGGAGGAACGACGGGTCGCGTTGATCGTTTCAGGATGCGCGTGCTGCTCGCCCTCCTCGCTAACGCCAATTCTTCATCTCTTGCGGTTCGCTGCGCTCTTACTACAAGGTGGTCAGCACACACCGACCCCTGGCCAGCCTGCAATGAACATCCCAACCACCGCAACTGTCAACACCACTCGGTCCCCTCTCGGCTACCCTCGCGCGAACCGGGTGCAATGTCCACTGCTCCCGGCCTCTCAGGAAGTAGGACCGCCCCGCTCAGCCGGATGCTGAGCGGGGCGCTTTACCGCGATCGCGCATGTCGAACCGCAATCGCCGATGGCGATTCCGTGTAAAAGTGCCGATGCGCACGAGCCCGAGACTCCGGGTACCATCGGCCGGGATGCCCCTGAATCGCAACCTCTGGCCGGGACGCAACGCCTGGGTCTCCGGCGAGCCGGGCGCGGAGTCCAGCCGCTCCCGCCACGCGCGACGGCTGGCACGCGAGGCGGCAATACGCCGCCGCCGGCAGCTGCGCGGCGCCCTGGCGCGGCTTCGCACGCTGCTGCGCGGACGCGCTTAGGGCCGGCCGCGTGAGGGCAGTCCGTCGAGCGAGGCCGGAAGGCCCGCAGCGATGAGCGGGGGCGCGCGGTGAGCCAGAGCGCGGATCATCTCCGCGCCGGCGAGCTCGGCACCGCCGACGTGACGGCCTCGACCGTCGCCAACATCGGTCCGGGCATCGACTTCTACTTCGCGTTCGGAGTGATCGCCGTCACCGCCGGCGTCGCCGCCCCGTTGACGATCATCGCCGCGGGCGTGGCGGTCGTCTTCCTCGCGTTCACCGTCGCCGAGTTCACCAAGGCCGAGCCATCGGCTGGAAGCTTCATCACCTACGTGGAGACATCGCTGGGAGCGAGGGCCGGCGCCGCCACGGCCCTGCTCGTCGCGGTCGGCTTCACCGTCGCGATCGCCGGCGTGTTCACCATGTCCGGCGGCATGGTCGCGCTGACGCTCGCCCACTACACCTCGTGGCACCTCGCCTGGGAGCCGGTGACGCTCGTGCTGACCGTCGGCGCGATCTGGCTGACCGCGCGCGGCGTCAAGCTTTCGACCACTGCCGTGGGCCTGGCCGTCCTCTTGCAGGTGGCGGTCATGCTGATCGTCTGCGTCGTCGTCCTCATCGATCAGCGTTCACAGCTCTCCGGCGTGCCGTTCTCGTGGTCGCATCTCAGCGGCGGCCTGACGGGGCTGTCCGCGGGCTTCCCACTCGCCCTGTACATGTTCATCGGCTGGGAAAACGGCCCGGCGCTCGCCGAGGAGGCGCGCGATCCGCGGCGCACGATCCCCCGCGCGCTGTACATGTCGATCGCGATCGGCACCGCCCTGTTCGTGTTCTTCGCCTACGCCACCGTCACCGGCTTCCATTACGACGTCTCCTCCATCGGGCGCTCCTCCGTCCCGTTCCTGGGCGTCGCCGACCGTTACCTCGGCGGCGCGGCGATCCTGGCGTGGCTTGCCGGGATCGTCTCCGTGCTCGCCACGCTCGTCTCCGCCGCGAACTCGCAGGCGCGGATGCTGTTCGACGGCGGGCGCTCGGGACTCCTGCCGGCGCGGCTCGGGCACGTCCGCCCGACGTCCGACACGCCGGTGAACGCGCTGCTCGTCATGGCCGTCGGCGGACTCGGGATCGTGGCGGTCTGGTGGCTTGTCCACGTCATCGGCGTGGACAAGGGCTCGACGAATCCCGTCGGCCTGTATGCGGAGTGCTCGACGATGGGCACGATCGTGATCCTGTTCGTCTACTTCCTGACGACGCTCGCGCTCCCCGCCTTCATGTGGCGCCGCCACCGCCCGTCGTTCTCGGTGATCCGGCACGTGGCCGTACCGATCCTCGGCGCGCTGACGCTCATCGTCCCGTTCGTCGAGCTGTGCAAGCCGGGACAGCCCTCGCCCTAGAGCGTCTTTCCCTATCTGGCGTTGGCGATCGTCGCCGTGGCCGCCGTGATCGCCGCTGTGGTCGTGCACCGCAACCCGGCCGCCGGCTCGAGCGAGGGAACGACTTTCGCGCAGTCGTGAGCGGGAGCGCTCGGCCGCGTCTCAGCCTGCGCCCGTGCTCGGCTTGCCCGGGCTCGCCTCGCCGGGACCCGCCCCGGCGATCGCCGGGGCGATTTCGTCCAGGCGATCGAGGATCGCCTTCAGGCCGCCCTGCGTGTGTATGTCGAGACGGTCGAGGATCGCCTCGGCGTCCTTGTAGGTGTTCGCCGAGCGGGCGTCCGACGCCAGGCTCTGCACGTTCTGCCCGACCATGATCACCGACAGCAGCACGAGCTGCAGGAACGTCTGCGCGATCCACGCGACGATCCCCTCGCCGCCCGGTTTCAGCGCCGGACCCAGGCCGACCAGGGCGATCAAGCCGAACAGGTACGCGCACCACATCGTGCCGACGAGCCTCGTGATCAGGACGGCGAACTTCGCGTTGAAGCCGTCGACCTCGCCCATCGCTTCTTTGAGCACGCGCGGGCTCGGGTGCAGCGCCTTCGCAAGATGGTGGCCGTTCTTCACCGGACCGTGGAGCCGATGCTCCATCCGATGCTCAAAACCGATCGGACCAGTTTCCGTCATCTACCCCTCCTCGCCACCGTCGCGGGCGGCATGCGCAACGTCGACACGTTCGGATGCGAGCAGGCTACTGTGGCTGCTGTAGGCCGGGGGTTGAGCACCTACGATCATCTCTTCGTTTGAGCGCCACCACGACTCCGCCAATCCCGCCCGAGCCGCCGCGCCGCCCCTGGTGGCTGGCCAAGCGCGTGGTGTTCGCGGCGATCGGAATCGTCCTGCTCACGGGCGGAGCGACGTATGCCGTCGCACGCAACGAGGTCAGCAAAGTGGTCGAAGCGCTCAACCAGCACAGCCCGGTCAAGCTGACGGCGCACGTGCTCGCGCCCACGAGCAAAGGCGCGCCCGAGACGCTGCTGCTGGTCGGCAACGACGAACGTCCGCCCCCGAAAAGCAATCCCGGGGGCGCGGTCCTGCCCCACTCCAACGAGATGCTGCTCGTGCGGATCGACCCGAGCAAGCCGACGATCTCGATGCTCTCGATTCCGCGGGAGCTCCAGGTCACGTTCACCAAGCCCAACGGGAAGCTCGAAACCAACCGCATCAACTCCGCCTACACCTACGGCTACGAGAACGGCGGCGGCACCTCCGGCGGCGTCAAGCTGATGCTCGAAACGATCAAGCACGTGTTCGGCCTCACGGTCAACCACGTTTTCGTCACGAACTTCAAGCGATTCAAGCGCGCGGTCGACGAAATGGGCTGCGTCTACATGACCGTGGACAAGCGCTATTACCACGTCAACGAACCCGAAGGCGAACAGTACTTCGAAATCAACCTGCAGCCGGGCTACCAGCGTCTGTGCGGCCAGCCGGCGCTGGAATTCGTCGCCAACCGTCACGAAAGCACCTCGCTGATCCGCGACGCGCGCGACCAGCGCTTCCTGCTCGAAGTCAAGGCGCAGTACGGAGCGACCCTCTTTGAAAACAGGGAAAAGTTCGAGCGGATCCTCGGCAGGGCGATGGAAACCGACCTGCACGGCGAAGAACAGGTCCTGCAGCTGCTGGAGCTGCTGGCCGAATCGGCCGGCAAGCCCGTGCGCCAGGTGCCCTTCCACGTCACCCTGCTGCCCACCGTCGACACCGCCACGCCCCAACAGATAGGCGAAGCGGTGCACCTGTTCCTGAACGGCACCGCCCCGATCTCCACACGGAAGGTGAGCCAGGCGGTGAGCGCGGCGCGCTCACACCATCACGCCCACAGGAGCGCTCCACGTCTGGCGCTGAGCGCGACCACGGCCGAAGAGCTCGCGAACGCGCGCTCGGCCGCGCCGGAGCTGCCGTTCGCGCTCGAGTACCCCCGCGTGCGCAACACCTCCGCCGAAGCCGAACCGGACACGCTGCGCCTCTACCACGTCCACGACCAGCACGGTCACCTACGCGCGATGTACGTGATCGTGATCGACCGCGGCGGGCTCGGCGAATATTACGACGTGCAGGGGAGCGCCTGGACCGACCCGCCGCTGCTGAGCACCCCCAGCCAGAGCGTCCAGATCGGCTCGCGCACGTACAGCCTGTTCTACGCCGGCGAACAGATCAGGACGATCGCCTGGCGCGAAGCGGGCGCCGAGTACTGGATCCAGAACACGCTCACCAACAGCGTCCAGCCGCACGAGATGCTGGCGATGGCCGAGCAGACCGTGCCCATCGTCAGCGTCCGTCCCGGAGCTGCGCAGGCTGGTGGTGCGATCCCCGGGCTGCGAGCGGTCGAGCTGCCAGCGCGCGATGTTGCCAGCACGAGCATGGCTGACAAGCTCGGCGCGGCTCTCGGCTTCCTCGGCCTCGCGGTCGTCGCCCTGCTCACCCCGCTCGTGCTCGCCCGCCGCCGCGAGCTGATCCGCCTGCGCGAGCAGGTCGCACAGGCGCTAGCCCTCGAAGCCCGCCAGCGGACGCTGCTCTCGCAACAAGCACGCCGCAGATGAACGCCCCCGGCGAGCAGGATGCGCGTGCGCCCAGCCCGGACGCGCCGCTGACGAAGCTCGACGAGCGCCAGCTCGCCGTGCTCGCGCGCGTGGGGCGCGAGTGGGGTCGGGTCTGCGGGAACCCCGAGACGTGGCGACGCGCGCTGCCCGTGGACCCCAACCTGGGCAGCTTCCCCGATGCCGAAGACATCCGCCCGACCCGCTTCGGGCGCTTCGTGCCCATCCAGAGCGCGCCGCTGCCCGAGGTCGAGGCCACGAGCGCCGCCGACGAGGTGCCCGCCTCGCCGCCCCTGCGCCTCGGGCAACAGCTGCGCCGGGCGCTGTTGGGACCGCCGCTGCGCAGCACGGCGATCGCCCGCGAGCGGATGCGCAAGCTGGTGGCGCTGCCGGTGCTCTCCGCGGATGCGCTCTCCTCGGTCGCCTACGGCCCGGAAGCGATGCTCGCGATCCTCGTGCTCGCAGGCAGCGGCGGCCTCGGCTACTCGCTGCCGATCGCCGGCACGATCGCCTTCCTGATGCTCGCCGTCGGCGTCTCCTACCGCCAGACGATTCGCGCGTATCCGCATGGCGGCGGGTCCTACATCGTCGCCAGCGACAACCTCGGGCGCACCCCCGGGCTCGTCGCCGCCGCAGGTCTGATGACCGACTACATCCTGACCGTCGCCGTATCGGTCGCCTCCGGCCTGGAAGCGATCACCTCGGCGGTCCCGTCGCTGTCCTCAGACACCGTCGCGATCGGGGTCGGCGTGATCGCGGTGCTGCTCGCCGGCAACCTGCGCGGCGTGCGCCAGGCCGGCTCGCTGTTCGCGGCGCCGACGTACCTGTTCATCCTCGCGATCTTCGTGCTCGTCATCGTCGGCCTGATCGATGCGGGCGGGCATGGCTTTCACGCCACGGCGAGACCGCACGTCAGCGCGACCGAGAGCGTCGGCCTGCTGCTCGTGCTGCGCGCGTTCGCCTCCGGATCGACCGCCATGACCGGGATCGAGGCGATCTCAAACGCGGTGCCCGTGTTCAAGCCGACCGAGTGGCGCAACGCGCGCACGACGCTGACGTGGATGGTCACGCTGCTGCTGCTGCTATTCGCCGGGACGATCGCGATGGTCCAGCTCGACGGCGTCGTTCCGAACGCGCACGAGACCGTGCTCTCCCAGCTGGCCCATCGCAGCTTCGGCTCGGGGTTCATGTACCCGGTGACGCAGGCGGCGACGGCGGCGATCCTGCTGCTCGCGGCGAACACCGCCTACAACGACTTCCCGCGCGTGCTGTTCCTGCTCGCGCGGGATTTCCAGGCGCCGCGGCTGTTCCTGCGCATGGGCGATCGGCTCGCCTTCAGCAACGGCATCATCCTGCTGTCGGTCGTGGCGAGCGTGATCTTCGTCGCCTTCGGCGGCAGGACCGGGCCCCTGATACCGCTGTATGCCGTCGGGGTGTTCCTCGCCTTCACGCTGTCGCAGACGGGGATGGTCGTGCACTGGTGGCGCCTGCGCGATCCCAACTGGAGGCGGAGCCTGGCGTTCAACGCCACCGGCGCGCTGCTGTCGGCGATCGTGTTCGTCACCGCCGGGATCACGAAGTTCACCGAGGGCGCATGGGTATCGCTCGTCGCGGTCGGCCTCGTGATCGTGACCGCGACCAGCATCCGCCGCCACTACCAAGCGGTCGCCCGCGCCATCGCGCTGCACCCTCACGCGATCGAGGTGCCCAAGCGCACGTTCGCGCCAGGCGCCCGCACCGGCGCCCCAAAGCCCGGGCCGGACGCCGATGCGGACGGCGCCGCAGAGCCCACACCGGCGCAGGAGACCGAGGAGACGCCCGAGGAGATACGCCACCTGATCCTCGTGCTCGTGGCCTCGCTGGATCTCGCGAGCATGCGCGCGCTCGCCTACGCCGCGTCGCTGCAGCAACCGGTGCTCGCCGTTCACGTCAGCCCCACCGACGAGGAGGCCGAGCGCTTCCGCGAGTACTGGCGCACGTGGGGCGATCACCTGCCGCTCGAGGTCGTCGTCTCCCCCTACCGCGCGATCGTCGCGCCGCTGGTCAACTACATCGAGTCGCTGCACCGGCTCGGCCGCGACCTGACGCTGACGGTGATCCTGCCCGAGATCGTCGTCCGGCACTGGTGGCAGCGCCCCCTGCACAACCGCATGGCCCCGCGACTGCGGCGCGCGCTGCGCCAGCTGCCCAAGAGCGTCGTCACGACCGTTCCCTTCCATCTGCCCAGTTGAGGACCACCTGACGCCAGGCCGTTGACGCGGGCCCCCGCAACAGCGACAATCGCGTGCGTGGCCAACCCGGACCGTCTGACAGCGCTGGACTCGACGTTCCTGCATCTCGAGGACCACTCCAGCGCGCACATGCACGTCGCCTCGGTGATGGTCTTCGAGGGCACCGCGCCGACGCTGCAGGAACTGGTCGACCACGTGCTCGGCCGTCTGCACCTGGTGCCGCGCTACCGCCAGCGACTGGCCTACGTACCGTTCGACCAGGGGCGCCCGGTCTGGGCCGATGACCCGCACTTCAACCCCTACTACCACATCCGCCACACCGCCCTGCCCCACCCGGCGGACGACGCTGCGCTCAAGCGGCTCGCCGGGCGGCTGTTCTCGCAGCGCCTGGACCGCTCCAAGCCGCTTTGGGAGATCTGGCTCGTGCAGAGCATGTCCGGCGGGCGCTTCGCGCTGATCGCCAAGACCCATCACGCGCTCGTCGACGGCATCTCCGGCGTGGACATCACGACCGTCCTGTTCGACACCGCGCGCGAGCCCGCCCCGACCGGGGGTGGGCGGGATTCCGGTCAAACGTGGAGCGCCAAGCCGCTGCCCGGGCCGGCGAAGCTGCTCGGAGAGGCACTGGTCGAGCGCTCGACGGTCCCCGCCGAGATGGTGCGCGGCGCCCGCGCGCTGCTGCGCGCGCCGCGGCGCGCGGCAAAGCAGGTCAAGGACGGCCTCGCCAGCGTCGGCGCCACGACCCTTGCGGGGATCAACGCGCCGGCGCCGCCCAGCCCGTTCAACGTCGACATCGGACCGCACCGCCGCTACACCTTCGTCGACGCCGATCTCGCGAAGTTCAAGGCGATCAAGGACTCGCTGGGCGGCACGCTCAACGACGTCGTCCTCGCCTCGGTCAGCCTCGCGCTCGGCCGCTACCTGCGCCGCGAGGGCGACGACACCGACGGGTTAGTGCTGAAGGCGATGGTGCCGGTGTCGGTGCGCTCCAAGGAGCAGCGCGGCGCGCTCGGCAACCAGGTTGCGGCGATGTGGGCGCCGCTCCCGGTCGGGATACAGAACCCGGCCGAGTGCCTGCACACGATCAGCTCCGCGATGGAGGACCTCAAGAAGGGCGGGCAGGCGGTGGGCGCGCAGGTGCTGACGAACCTCGCCGGCTTCGCGCCGCCGACGATCCTCAGCCAGGCCGCGCGGCTGCAGGCGCGCCAGCCGTTCTTCAACCTCGTCGTCACCAACGTGCCAGGACCGCAGATCCCGCTGTACCTGCTCGGCCGTCGCCTGCAGGTCCTCTACCCCGTGGTGCCGCTCGCGCAGCGCCAGGCGATCGGGATCGCCGTCATGAGCTACGACGGTCACCTCGGCTTCGGTCTGCTCGGCGACTACGACGCCCTGCCCGGCCTCGAGCAGATCGCATCCGACCTGAAATGGGCGATCGGCGCGCTCGCGCGCGCCGCCGGCGTGCGCCCGCGCAGCACCGCATCCCCCAATCCACGTTCGCCGCGCAAAGCCGCCAAAGCCGCGAAACCGCGCGGCGCCGCCACACGCGCCACCGCCGCGGCTGAGAAGCCCTAGCGCGCTCGTCAGCGCGGGATGCCGAGCGCGCGTCGCACGGCCTCGCGCAGCAGCAGCCGATACGCCAGGTCCGAGGCGGCCAGCGTCGTGATGATCAGGGCGCCTGGATGGCGCAGCAGTGAGCGTCGGAGCAGCACACCGACGGCATCGGCAATCCTGGATCGGGGACTTGAGAAGTGGGATTTCGCCAGCTGGACGGGGATTCGATCTCGAAAGGCATCCCAAGCGCGCCGTAGCGTGTTGATCCCATGGCTGCGACACCAGAGGAACTCGCGCTCGCTCTCTCGAGTGCGACGTTCGAAGCGCAACGGCGAACCGAGACGAAACTACGCGAAAGGGCGACCAACGTTCTCTCGGCCGCCTCGATCGTGATGCCAGTGGCGGCGGTCGCCCTCGGCAAAGCTCCTGCCATAGCCGCGGTCCCATTCGGCGTTGCGGCACTCGCATATATCTGGTGTGCGATCGAGTGCTCCCGCGCACTTTTTCCTCGTGGTTTCGTCACAGGAATCGCCGGGGGCAGGTTCCTCGACGAAGCGCGCAGGTACAACGCAGATGTCCGTCAAATGGAAGCAACGGCCGCTGGCTATCTCGACCGGATGCACGAGGGCAATCTCCCGACCCTCGAAGCTACGGCAAACCAGGTCAGGGGCGCGATCATCAGCTTGATACTCGAGATCGGCGCGGCCGCCACCGCACTCGTGGTTACACTGCTGAGCTGAGATGTCCGACACTCCTCAGGCACCCACTCCGGCCCCGCCAAGCCCAATGCCAGCGGCACCGCCGCCGGGCGTCGTGGCTGTCGAGACTCGCTCGACCAAGCCAAGCCGGTAGTACGCAGCGCGGCCCTGCAGGGCGCGGATACGATCCGCCCCATGCGCCTCGCCCTCTGCCAGCTGAACGCCACGGTGGGCGACATCGCGGGCAACGCCGAGCGCATCCGCGAGGGCACGCAGGCCGCCCGCGAGGCGGGCGCGGAGCTCGTCCTGTTCCCCGAGCTTGCCCTCACCGGGTATCCGCCCGAGGACCTGCTGCTGAAGGAGCACTTCCTTGCCGACGCGGCGGCGGCCCTGCGCGAGCTGGCGGCTGACACGCACGGCGTGGTCGCGGTCGTCGGCTTCCCCGAGCGGGCAGAGGACGTGTTCAACGCCGCGGCCGTCCTCGCGGACGGGGCGGTGCATGCGATCTACCGCAAGGTCTACCTGCCCAACTACGGCGTGTTCGACGAGCAGCGCTACTTCCAGGCGGGCCCGGCCGGCGCGGTGCTCGATCTTGGCCGCCAGCGCCTCGGCCTGACCGTCTGCGAGGACATCTGGGAGCCAGGTCCGCCGGCCAGCGAAGAGGCGCTCGCCGGCGCGACGCTGATCGTCAACATCTCCGCCTCCCCCTACCACGCCGGCAAGGGCGCCGAGCGCGAGCTGATGTTCGCCCAGCGCGCCCGCGAGAACCTCGCGTGCGTCGCCTTCTGCGGGCTCGTCGGCGGCCAGGACGAGCTCGTGTTCGACGGGCACTCGTGCGTGATCGACCACACCGGCGCGACGCTCGCACGCGCGGCGCAGTTCCAGGAGGAGCTGCTCGTGTGCGACGTGGATCTCGAGGCGGCGGCCGCCGCGCGCCTGCGCGACGCAAGCCAGCGTCCCGCCGCGCGGCGCTCCGAGCGCCGCGCGCAGCTGCTGACGGCGCTGCCCGACGCGTCCGAGCTTGCCGCCGGCGCGACGGATCCCGCGGCCGCGACGAGCGCCCCCGCTCCCGTCAAGCCGGGCGGGCCGCTGACGGCGCCGCTCACGCCGGTCGAGGCCGAGGTGTACGGCGCGCTGGTGCTCGGCCTGCGCGACTACGTCCGCAAGAACGGCTTCGAGCACACCGTGCTCGGCCTCTCAGGCGGGATCGACTCGGCGCTGGTCGCATGCCTGGCCGTCGACGCCCTCGGGCACGCGCGCGTCAACGCGGCGATCATGCCCTCCCCCTACTCCTCGCCCGCCACGCAGGAGGATGCGCGCGCGCTCGCTCGAGCGCTCGGGCTGCGTACCCACGAGCTGCCGATCGAGTCGGTCATGCGCGCGTACGAGCAGGAGCTGCGCCACGAGTTCGCCGGACGCGACCCCGACCTCACCGAGGAGAACCTGCAGGCGCGCATCCGCGGCAACCTGCTGATGGCGCTCTCCAACAAGTTCGGCTGGCTCGTGCTCACCACCGGCAACAAGTCGGAGATGTCCGTCGGCTACAGCACCCTGTACGGCGATCTCGCGGGAGGCTTCGCGGTCATCAAGGACGTGCCCAAGACACTCGTCTACCGCCTGTGCGAGTGGCGCAACTCCCCCGCCGGCACAGCCGCGGCGCGCGCCGGGGCCTCCGGCGTCGACGGCGTCGAGCGCCCGATCCCCGTCTCGATCGTCGAGCGCGCCCCCTCCGCCGAGCTGCGGCCCGACCAGCGCGACGAGGACTCGCTGCCACCCTACGAGCTGCTCGACCGGATCCTCGAGGGCTACGTCGAGCTCGATCAGAGCCGCGAGCAGCTGATCGCTCAGGGGCTGCCCGCGCCCGAGGTCGACCGCACGATTCGCCTGGTGGACCTCGCCGAGTACAAGCGCCGCCAGGCGCCGCCGGGCATCAAGATCACCCCGCGCGCGTTCGGGCGCGACCGGCGCATGCCGATCACCAACCGCTACCGCGGATAGCCTGCGCGCGTGTCGCCCGCCGTCCGATCGCTCGCCGCGCCGTGCCTCGCGACGCTTTGCGCGCTCGCGCTGGGCGCCTGCGGCGACACGCTGCAGAGCCAGCCGGTCTCGCACGCCCTGCTCGAGGGCCTCGTCGGCGCGCCGGTGCCCGTGTACTGGCTGGGCGGCTCCTTCGAGGGCCTGCCCGCCAGCGAAGTGACGTTCGATCCGAGCGGCGCCTACAGCGTGCAGTACGGAACCTGCCTGGAAGGCGGTCAGGCGACGTGCGTCACGCCGCTGCGAATCGTGACCTCGCCGGACAACAGCTTCCTGCCCGGCGGATCGGCGCCGAGCAGGATGGTCCGCATCAGGGGCGTCCCCGCGGCGATCGCGCAGGAGGGCAGGACGATCGTGCTCGCCACCGCCGACGTCGTCGTCGACATCTACGCCGCCAGCGCGCGCACGGCCGCCGCCGCGGCACGCGCGGCCGTGCCGATCAACGCGCCCGGTGCGCCCGAAGCGCCGCTGCCGCCGGCGCTGGCCAACAGCGGCTTCAACGAACGGCCGCTGCGCTCGCAGGTGCCCCCGCCGCTGCATCCGCTGGGCTAACGCGCGCCCGCCCGCCCCCCCGCGCGGGCGCTCAGCCGCGCAGGGGCGGTCCCGCGCCGTCGGGCGCCGGGCGCACCGCGATCGTCATCCGCGTGACCGCGCACGTGCGATCGGAGTCGTCGCTGAAGCGCACGTCCCACACCCACGTCGTGCGGCCGCGGTGCACGCGCGTGGCTGTCGCGTGCACGACGCCCTCGGTGATCGGGCGCAGGAAGCTGGTGTTGTTCGACAGGCCCATCGCCTGCTGTCCCTGCTCGTACACGCCCAGCGCCGTGGCCACCGAGGCCATCGACTCGGCCATCGACGCGTACACGCCGCCGTGGATGAGCCCCGCCGGCTGCTTGAGCTCGTCGCGCACGGTGACCCGCGCGCGGACCTCTGTGTCCGAGAGCGAGAGGAGCTCCATGCCGCACAGGCGGTCGAAGCCGTGCATCGCGCGGTTGATCTGCTCGGCGTCGACGCTGGCCATCCCGGCGCCACGATAGCCTACGGTCCTTCCGTTACTGGCCCCGCGAGGCCCCACCTGCGGTGGCGGACGTTCACATAACCATGAGTCGATTGGACGAGCTCCCACCCGACCAGCGCGCCGCGCTGTCGCTGCTGCTGCGCCAGCACAAGAGCTACGCCGAGGTGGCCACGCTGCTGGGCATCGCCGAGCGCGCCGTGCACGATCGTGCGCACGCTGCGCTCGCGGTGCTCGCCCCGCGCCGCGCGCGCGAGCTGACGCCCGAGCGCAGGCTGGAGATAGGCGACTACCTGCTCGGCCAGCAGCCCGGCGTGGCGGAGCGCCTGCGCACCCGCACCTACCTGAGCAGCTCCGAGCCGGCACGGGCGTGGGCGGCGGAGATCGCCGCGCAGCTCGCGCCGCTGGCGGGCGCCGGCCTGCCGGAGATCCCGCCCGCCACGGGGACCCCGGCCGCTGAGGCCGCAGCCGCGCGCGCGCCCCAGCGCGTGGGCGACCTCTCCACCGCCTCGCCCTCCGCCTCCGCCTCCTCCTCGGCTGGCAGCAGACCCACAGGCGCCTCGCCTCCCGCGCGACCGCAGCGAAGCTCACGCCTCGGCGGCGCGGTGCTGCTGGCAGTGCTCGTCGCGGCCGTGGTCGTGGTGGTTCTGCTGGTCACCGGCGGCGGCTCGGGCGGCAACAAATCGAGCACCAGCACGAGCAAATCCACGACCAGCGCGACGAAGACCGGCCCGACGATCAACAACTCGATCTCGCTGAAGCCGACGCATGGCTCCAGGAGCAACAGCATCGGCATCGTCTACGTCCTCTCCGAAGGCGCCAAGCAGGCGTTCTTCATCGAAGCCCAGCACATCCCGGAGGCCAAGGGCTTCTACTACGCGGTCTGGCTGTACAACTCGCGCACCAGCTCGCTGCCGCTCAGCAAAACCACCGACGTCGGCTCGACGCACAAGCTCGCGGGCGGCTCGACGCTGCCGAGCAACTCCAGCGAATTCCACGAAATCCTGTTGACCGAGGAGACCAAGCCGAAACCGACGCATCCTGGCCACGTCGTCCTGCGCGGCCCGTTCAGCCTGCACGCGCCTACAACAACTTCCCCGGGTTCATGATCCCGGCGGGGTCCAGCTCGGACTTCAGCGCCCGCAGCGCCGCGATGCCGCCAGGGCTCACCTCGCGCGCCATCCACCGCGTGTGATCGCGCCCGACGCCGTGGTGGTGGGTGATCGTCCCGCCGCCGGCCACGATCGCATCGCCGGCGGCCTGCTTGACCGCGCGCCACTGCTCGATCTCCTCGCCCTCGCGCTGGCGCGCGATCAGCGTGAAGTACAGCGAGGCGCCCGTCTCATACAGGTGCGAGACGTGGCACATGACCAGGCCCGGCGTGCCGCCCGCGCGCAGCGCGCCGGCGATCGCCTCGCCGACGGCGCGGTGCAGGCGCGCCAGGCTCGACCACTGCGTGGCGGTCTCCAGCGTCTCGACCATCACGCCGTGTGTGAGCAGCTCATCGCGCATGTACGGCGCGGTGAAGCGACCCGCCCGCCAGGCCTCGCCCGGGGAGCGACCGACGGCCAGGCCGCCGAGCTCGTGTACGAGCGCGTGCGCTCGCGCTCGTCTGCTCTGAAGCTCCTCGCCGGCGCCCTCGAAGCCGAGGATCGCAAGGCAGCCCCCGCCGTAGCCGCGCACGCGCAGGTAGCCGCGCCCCAGGCGGCCCTTGACGCCGCCCGTGCCCGCCAGCGCCAGCGACATGCGCGTCTCCTGCTCGTCTGACAGGCGCGCGACGTCCGGCAGCGCGTGCTCGCGCGCGAGCGCCCGCAGCGCCTGTGAGCCGGCGTCGAAGTCCTCGAAGAAGACGCCCTCGTAGATGCCCTCGACGGGCGCCGGGCGCACGCGCAGCGCGAGCTCTGAGATCACGCCGAGCGTCCCCTCCGATCCGACCAGCAGCTGGCGCAGCCCCGGCCCGGCGGCGCTCGCGGGCAGCGCCGGCAGCGCGATCTCCGCCGCCGGCGCGGCGAAGCGCATGCCCAGCACCATCTTCTCGATCGCGCCGTAGCCGCTGGAGGCCTGCCCGGCCGAGCGCGTGGCCGCGCAGCCACCCAGCGACACGTACTCGTAGGACTGCGGGAAGTGACCGAGCGTGAGCCCATGCGCGGCCAGCCGGCGCTCGAGCGCCGGTGCCCTGATGCCCGCCTGCACGGTCACCGTCGCGGATTCCTCGTCCAGCTCCACCACATCCGCCATCCGCGCCATGTCGAGCGCGAGCACGCCTCCGTGCTCGCCGCGCAGCGGCGCGACGCCGCCGACGACGCTCGTGCCGCCGCCGAACGGCACGACCGCCAGCGAGCTGCGCGCGCACAGCTCCAGCAGCGCCCGCAGCTGCTCGTGCCCGGCGGGGTACAGCACCGCGTCGGGCGCCCCGTCGGGCTCGCCCGCGCGCAGGCGCACGAGATCGGGATAGCCCTTGCCGGCGGCGTGCAGCACGCGCTCAGCATGTCCGTCGCGGACGTGCTCGGCGCCGAGGATCTCGCGCAGCGCCGCCAGCGTTTGCTCCGAGAGCGTGCTCGCCGGCAGCCGCACCTGCCCCAGCGCGACCGGCGGGCGCGGGCGCGCCCCGAGCCCGACGTTCTCGCGCAGCCAGTCGAGCGCGTGCGCGGGCAGCACCTGCGGGTGGGCCGGGTCGCCCCAGCCCCACCAGCGCATCGCCGGGGGCGCGGTCGCGTCAGCCACTGATCCGCTCCAGGCCGTCGAGCGCCTCATCCAGCGTGGCCGCCGCCGCGCGGCGCACCATGCGCCCGCCCAGGCGCGGGGCGATGGCCAGGAACGGGGTGTAGCGGGCCGAGCCGCTGGCCATCTCCTGGCGCAGCTCGATCGCGACCTCGGTCCGCGGCCCATCCGCCGCCGTCGCGTCCCCGGCGGGCGTCAGCCGCAGCTCGGTCTCGGCGGACTTCAGCACGCTCGCAAACGGCGTGCCCTGCACCCGCTGCACCCACGTGAGCGTGCGCTCGCCCTCCTCGCCAAGGACCACGTTGAAGTCGGCGCGCACGAGTTTGCCCTTGCGCGTCTTCATGACCTCTGTGAACGCGTCCTCCTCGACGTCCTCCACGCGCGTCACGCGCGGCCACCAGCGCGGCAGGTGGTGCGGGTCGCGGATCAGATCCCACAGCTCCTGCGCAGGTGCGGCGATCGTGCGGCTGCGGCGCGCGGTGGGCACGACAGCGAAGCTTAGAAGCTGCCGGCGCGCCGGCTCTCAGGAGTCGTAGCTGAGCAACGCGTGCACGTCGCGCCCGGCCAGCCGTTCGCGCCCGTTCAGGAACGCGAGCTCGATCAGGAAGCCGCAGCCGACGACCTCGCCGCCGAGCTGCTCGACCAGCTCGCACAGCGTCGCCGCGGTGCCGCCGGTCGCCAGCAGGTCGTCGTGCACGAGCACCCGCCGGCCGCCGGCGAGCGCGTCGGTGTGCAGCTCCAGCGCGCTGTCTCCGTACTCGAGCTGGTAGGAGGCGCCGATCGTCTCGTACGGGAGCTTGCCCGGCTTGCGCGCGAGCGCGAAGCCGGTGCCGAGCTCGAGCGCGAGCGCCGGCCCGAGCAAAAAGCCGCGCGCCTCGGCCGCCACGACGCAGTCGACCTCGAGCGGTCGCGCGTACTCGGCCAGCTGCCCGACCGCGTCGGCGAGCGCGCCCGCGTCGGCCATCAGCGGCGTGATGTCCTTGAAGCCGATCCCCGGCTGCGGGAAGTCTGGTATCTCGCGGATCAGCGAGCGCAGCTGCGCGTCGCTCATCAGCGGACGATCTTGCGGAGGTCTCTGATCAGCAATAGATGCTTGAGGTGGGTGGCCACCGCGGCGAGGTTCTCCAGCGCGTCGACCGCCTCCTTGCGCCGCTCGGGGTTGCGCGAGCGCAGCGCCGGGGCGAGGATCTGCTGCAGCAGGTTGGCCTCGCGGTCGGCGGAGGAGCGAAAGACCCTGAGGTTGCGCCCGCCGACGCCGTAGCGGGCGAGCTCGGCGACCGCGGCGATGATCTCGCGCTCGGTCTCGTCGAAGTAGCGCACGCCGCCGCGCATCTCGCCCTTGACGACGCCGTACTCTTCGAGCTCGCGCACGAGCTTGGCCTCGGCCTTGGTCTCCTCGAGCACGTCGTCCATCGAGTACAGCGCGCCGGTCGCCTCGCGCACGCTCACGCTCGGGCGCCACGTGCGCGCGCCCTCGCGCCCGACGCGACCGGGCGCAGGCGGCATGTCGGACCCCTCCCCCCCTGCCCCTCCGCGCCCCGCGGCGAGCTCCTGGCGGATCACGCGCAGCGGCAGGAACTCGTCGCGCTGCATGCGCAGGATCGTGCGCAGGCGCGCCACGTCGCCCTGCGTGTAGAGGCGGTAGCCGCCGGGCGTGCGCCGCGGCGTCAGCAGCTTCTGGTCCTCCAGGTAGCGGATCTTGGAGATCGAGATGTCGGGGAACTCCTGCGCGAGCGCCTTGCACACGGCGCCGATCGTCAGCGACTTCTGGCGCTTGCCGAGCTCCGCGCCCTCGTGGGGATCCTGCGCGGCCAGATCGAGCTCGACCTGCTCGGCGTCGGTGGGTGTCGCGTGGGCGGCCATCAGCGAGCGTGGAAGGTCAGCTTGTACTTGCCGATCTGCACCTCATCGCCCTCCTCCAGGCGATGGGACTCGATCCGCGAGCGGTTGACGTAGGTGCCGTTCAGCGAGCCGCAGTCGTCCAGGTACCAGGACTCGCCGCGGTGGATCAGCAGCGCGTGGTCGCGCGAGACGGTGACGTCGTCGAGGAACACCTCGCATTCCGGACGCCGGCCGATGCTCATGCGCTCGCCGGCGATCGGGAAGCTCTCCCCCACGCGCCCGCCGCCAGCGCGGATCACGAGCACCGGGCCGCGCGCGGTGACCTCGCCGATCTCGAGCGGCACCAACTCGCCGGTCTCGTCGATGCGGTACGTCGCGGTCACCGGATCCCCGCCCGCCCCCCCGGAGGCCGCGGCGCCCTCGTCGGCGCGCGCGAGCAGCGCGCCGCAGCGCTGGCAGTAGTTGGCCGCCTCGTCGTTGAGGAAGCCGCACTCGGTGCAGTGCAGGGCCATGGCCGCCTACTGCTGGCGGTTGGCCAGGATGTCCGTGAGCCGCTGGACGTCCTCGCCGGTGATCGTGATTTCGCCATCCTCGTGCTTGTGGCGCAGGCGGTTGACGAGCTCGGCGCGCAGGATGTCGATCTTGCCGTGCAGGATGCGCCGCCTGTAGGAGATCTCCGTCTCCTCCTCGGTCAGCTGGCGGATCACGTCTTTGAGTTCGACATCCGTCAACGAGCCAAGGTCGGGGAACGTCTCATCCATGGGGCTCTCTCCTCTCGCGGACTAACGCCGTCCTGCGCCGTTTGCGAACGCCGGCGTCGTACCCCCGCGGGGTACAGGCCGGTCAATGGCGCGAGTATAGCCCAAAAGGTCAGGCTGAGCTTGAGGCTATGGGAGCGGCCGCTCGCAAGGCTGGGCGCGCAGCTGGAGCAGGCCCGTGCGCACGTACAGCGCGCTCGCCGTGAGCGCCAGCGCGAGCCCCACGTACAGCAGCACCTCGGCGAAGGTGTGCAGCCCGGCCATCGCGAAGAAGAACGACCCCATCACCGGCGCGACCGCGAGCCGCCCCGGCCAGTTGATGCGCAGCTCGACGCCGCGCGAAAGGCCGAAGCGGCCGATCGCGAGCATCGAGAGCTCGCGCGCGGCGAGCACCGCGAGCGCCCACCGCGGCAGCAGCTCGAAGCGCCACGTGACGACCACGCCGCAGATCACCAGCAGGCGGTCTGTGACGGGGTCCATCAGCGCCCCCAGGCGGCTGTACTGGCCGCTCACGCGCGCGGCGATGCCGTCGGCGTAGTCGCCCCAGCCGATCACCGCGAACAGCGTCGCCTCGGGCGCGCCGACGCCGTCGCCGCTGGACAGCGCGACGATCAGGAACGCGGGGATCAGCGCCAGGCGCGCGAAGCCGATCGCGTTGGGCAGCGTCCACGGGCGCAGCGGCTGACCGGCCTGCGTCTGCGGCGGCGGCGGGCCGGAGCGGTCGAGTCCGAACAGGCGCCGCACCGTCAGGCGCGGCGGCGGGTCCTCTAGGGGAGGCTCTGCCACAGCTCGTCCACCGCGCGCAGCAGCTCCTCGGGCTCGCTCGCGAGCGCCAGCGGCGGGCCCTCCGCGCGACCGCGCCGCAGCTGGACCTCGATCTCGCCCGACTCCAGCGAGCGCCGGCCGACGGTCAGCCGCAGCGGGCATCCGAGCAGCTCGGCGTCGGCGAACTTCTCGCCGGGGCCGAGGTCGCGGTCGTCGTAGAGCACCTCGAGCGGGCCCTGCTGGAGCGTCGCGTACAGCGCGTCGGCGGCGTCGCGCTCGGGCGTGCCGGGCTTGCCCAGCGCAACCAGGTGCACGGCGAACGGCGCGAGCGCGCGCGGCCAGGAGATGCCGTGCTCGTCGGCGAACTGCTCGACCGCGGCGGCGACGATCCGCGCCGGCCCGATCCCGTAGGAGGCCATCCATATGGGCAGCTCGGCGCCGGTCTCGTCGAGATAGCGCGCCCCCAGCGGCTCGGAGTAGCGCGTGCCGAGCTTGAAGATGTTGCCAGCCTCGATCGCCCGCACGAGCTGGATCGGCTCGCCGTTGACGGTGTCGCCGCTCTGAAGCTCGTCTTTGCCCAGCTGCGCGCGCACGACCTCGGCGTTGGCGGCGTAGCCGGACTCGGTCAGCACGACCTCGTCCTCGCCGGCGGCGCACGGCGCCATGTACTCGTGCGCGCCGGTGCCGCCCATCATGCCGACGTCGCCCTCGACGCGGTAGAAGCGCAGGCCGGTGCGCGCGAAGATGCGGTCGTAGGCGCCGATGTGCAGCTCGTAGCTGCGCTCCATGCCCGCCTGGTCGCGATCGAAGCTGTAGGAGTCCTTCATGATGAACTCGCGCGTGCGCAGCACTCCCGCGCGGGGGCGCGGCTCGTCGCGCTCCTTGACCTGGAAGTGGTAGACGATCTGCGGCAGATCGCGGTAGGAGCGCACGATCTGCGCCATGTGGAAGGTGACGGCCTCCTCGTGGGTCATCGCCAGCACGAGCTCCGAGCCCTTGCGGTCGGTGAGCTTGAACAGCTCCTCGATCTCGATGCGCCCGGTCTTGCGCCACGGGTCGGCGGGCTGCAGCACCGGCATCAGCATCTCCTGCGCGCCGATCGCGTCCATCTCCTCGCGGATGATCCCCACGACGCGCTGGTGCACGCGCCAGCCGGCGGGCAGCCATGTCCACATGCCCGCGCCCATCTGCCGGATCAGCCCGGCCCTGACCATCAGCTTGTGCGAGACAGCCTCGGCGTCCGCCGGCGGCTGCTTCTCGGTGGGCAGTAGGTATTGGGAGAGGCGGGTCACGTTCGCTCGAGCGGTCCGGAGGGCGCCGCCGCGGGAGGGTATACCCCACCGCGACGGCGCGCCGGGACGCTCAGCCTTCGAACGCGTATGCCTGGGACTGGATCGCGACCGTCTTCACGAGGTTGCCGAGCGCGATGTTGATGTCGTACAGGTGCAGGCCCCAATCGGGCCCAAGCGATTCCTGCACGTATTCGGCTGGGTCGACGGGTGCGCCGACCGGGTTGACCTGCAGCCAGCTGGCGCCGTTTTCGTCGTGGCACTGGGCTGTGTACTCACCGAGCGAGGCCACCCACGGCGTCGCTGCGGTGGGCGTCGGGGTGAAGGCCCCGAGCGCGCCTGGGAACGGCGTAGTCGATGCGTACGGCAGCAGCGGCCCGGTGGCGCCGTTCTGGCTCAGCAGCGTCGGGTTCACGCACACGACCTCCATCCCCGGGTTGCCGCCGCCGAGCAGCGGGCTGTTGGGTCGGCCGAAGAACGAGCCTTCGGGCGGTTCTTTGAGGAACGTCGAGTAGGCGATCACGCAGTGCGTTTCCACGGCCGCCTGGCAGACGGGGACGTTCTGGAAGGTGCCGCCCACGAGCTTGCCTTCCGGCACGAGCACGTTGCCGCCCATCAGCACCGCCGAGACGAGCAGGTGGCGCAGCGCGGGGTTCGGGTCGATCTGTTCTTTGATCAGCTGCTCGAGCATCAGCGAGCCCTGTGAGTGCCCGATCAGCACGAAGCCGCGCCCCTTGTTGTACTTGGCCATGTATTCGCCGAAGGCCTTGGCGACGCCCTCGTATGCCTTGATGCTCGCCCCGGGGCTGACCGGCCCGCCGTTGATCGCCGCGAGCGTCAGCTGCGGGTACATCGGCGCGTACACCTTGCAGTCCTGGGAGAAGCGCGAGGCCTGGTCGATCGCGATCTGCGTCTCCTGCGGTTCGATTTCCAGGTTCGCGTTTTCCGTCAGCTGTTCGCTGACGGTCGGGTACACGTAGAAGCAGTCGATCGGCGCCTTGCCGTTCTTCTTGGCCTTTTCGACGCTCGTTTCGCCATTGGTCTGAACGACGGTCGTCGTCAGCGGGCTGGTGCAGGGGTCGTTGGCGAGCCCCGGCTTGCACAGCCAGACCGTCTTGACCGCTTTGCTCGCCAGCGCCGAGCCTGCCGTGGCGCCCAGCACGATCAGCGCCGCCAGGCCGACGGCCGCGAGCAGCCGTGTACGCCGCCCGACCGCAGCGGTCGAAGCGGATCTTCGTCCGTGTCGCATCCCTCTCTCCTCTTGCTCGTGCGGCGCCGCCCCAGCGGCTGTGCCGCGGTTCGAGCGGGATTTTAGGCATATCGCCCGAAAAGACGCAAACCCCAGATGGTTGAATCAACCATCCAACTGCGGCGGCACGCCGAACAGCGCCGCCTCGACCTGGTGCAGGCGCTCGGTGTCACCGCGAATGCCGGCGAGCGCGTCGTTGTAGAGAAACGCCTCGCCCAGGCGCGTGATCGCGTAGGCGAGCACGTCCGGAGGCGTCGGCGGCACGAGCTCGCCAGCCTGCACCTCGGCTTCGATCAGGCGCTCGATGCACGCCACCACCCGCGGCTGCACGACGCCGGCGCTGGAGGTGAGGATCCGCAGCGCGCGCTCCTGCTCCTGCGCGAGCAGCGCGCGCATGCCGGGAGTGGCGGCGACCTCGCGGTTGAAGCGGTCGAGCGTCTGCAGCAGCGCCGGCGCGCCGGCGCCGCCGGTCTCGCGGCGAATCGCGAGCAGCCGCTCCTCGGCGAGCGCCGCGAGCACCTCGCCGAGCAGCAGCTCGCGCGTCTGAAACCAGCGGTGCATCGTCGCGCGCGCGAGGCCGAGCGCGCGCGCGAGCGCCTGCACGTCGACGCGTTCGCAGGCGAGGAAGCGCTTGCGCGCCAGCTCGAGCGCCTCCTCCCTGGTGCAGGCGGCTGGACGACCGGGGCGGCCGGCGGTGACCGGAGTCATCCGCGAAGCCTAGATGGTTGATTCCACATCCAATCCGAAGCGCCGCTCGCCGCCTTTGATAGAACAGCGCTGAGAGACCGAAACTTCGACGTTAACCAACAAGGAGCCCTGCCATGGCCTATTCCGTTCCGCCGCTCCCGTACGCGTACGACGCGCTCGAGCCGCACATCGACAAGCTGACGATGGAAATCCACCACGACAAGCACCACCAGGCCTACGTGGACAAGGCGAACGCCGCGCTGGAGGGCACCGAGTGGGCCGACAAGCCGGTCGAGGAGGTCCTCAAGAGCCTCGACAGCCTCGGCGAGAAGAAGGGCGCGGTCAAAAACAACGGCGGCGGGCACTACAACCACTCGCTGTTCTGGGAGAGCATGGGTCCGGACTGCGGCGGCGAGCCGGCCGGCGCGTTGGCGGACGCGATCGCCTCGACGTTCGGCTCCTTCTCCGACTTCCAGGCGAAGGTCAAGGAAGCCGGCGTCAACCAGTTCGGCTCGGGCTGGTCGTGGCTCGTGCACGACGGCTCGGGCCTCGCGGTCGTCGGCTCGGCCAACCAGGACAACCCGATCTCCGACGGCAAGACGCCGCTGCTCGGCGTCGACGTGTGGGAGCACGCGTACTACCTGAAGTACCAGAACCGCCGCCCCGATTACCTCGACGCCTGGTGGAACGTCGTCAACTGGGCGAAGGTCGCAGAGCGCTTCGCAGCCTGCTCCTGACCTTATGATCGTTGTGCCCCTCGCGCATGCGCGAGGGGCCGAGGGGCGCATGCGCCCCTCGGTGACCCGCCGCATGCGGCGGGTCGGGGTGGGCCACATGTGGCCCACCCATCGTCGACAGCGCGATATGGCCACAGCGCTTCACGTGACTGGGCCCCTCTCGTCGCTGAGGCTACCGCGGCATTGGCTGGTTCTTCGCACGCACGAGACATCGCAACTAGTCTCATGGACATGCTGCGGCTTCTTCCGCTCGCGAGCACCGAGGAGCTGATTCGGTCTATCGCTTCATTGATCAGCGCTATCGCCTGGCCGGCTGTGATTGCAATCCTGCTACTGCGGTTTGGCCCGCCGCTGGGACGCTTCTTCGCCTCGCGCGGCGACTCATTCCTTCAACGCGTCGACAAGGTTGCGCTTGAGGCGGCGGGGGTTCGCATCTCTGCCGAGGCAGCGACCGCCGAGTTGACGAGTGCAGCCGTCGAGGCATCGCGGACCGAGCCCAGCGGCGAGCCGGTGAACGTCAAGGAGATCGCTGCCGCGGTCGGTCGCGCCACGGAAGTTACGGCAACGCGCATTGCGCAGATCTTGTGGGTGGACGACAGGCCGCAGAACAATGTGCGCGAGCGAGCCGCCATGTTGGCTATCGGAATGCGTGTTGAGCTTGCACAGTCGACCGATGAAGCGCTAGAAGCGCTGAAGAAGAAGAGATTCGACGTCGTGATCTCCGACATGGGCCGTCCGCCCGATCCGGAAGCCGGATACACCTTGCTGAAGGCGATGCGAGAGCGCGGCGACGTGACCCCGTTCGTCATCTACGCCGGTTCGAACGCAGCCGAGCACGCGCAGCTCGCACAGGAACGAGGCGCTCTGGGCAGTACGAATCGCCCTCAGGAGCTTCTCGACCTCGTCCTTCGCGCCGTGGAGACACGAGGCTAATGCTAGGCGCGTCGCACAGGGACCGAACGATGCCGCAGACTATGGCGCTCAGTTGCGGCTGAAGCGCCGCCCCGCGACCGGGGAGACGGCCTCGTCTAGCACGACCGCTGCCTCGTTCGCACCGGCGGTGGCGCCGGCCGGCTCAAGCATCGACTCGAGCACCGCGCCGGCGCTCGCGTCCTCCCGGGCGGCGGCGGCTTCCAGCATGGCGATCCGCTCGGGGGTCATCGCCGTGTCGTCCTCGTTCTCGGCCAGCCACGCGCGCGCCTCGGCGGCGGCGGTCTCGTCGCGCTGGACGGTCTTGCCGGCGGCGTAGTAGCGGTCGATCTCCTTGAACAGCTCGTCCACGAGCTGCTCTGTGGGCACCTTCTTCAGCGGCTCGCCCTTCGAGTAGATCATGCCCATGTCTTTGGCGCCGGTGATGCCGAAGTCCGCGTGGCGGGCCTCGCCGATGCCGTTGACCGCGCAGCCGAGCACGGAGACCTCGATCGGGTCCTCGTAGGCTTCCAGGCGCCGCTCGACCTCGGCGACGACGCTGTCCATGTCGAACTGCAGGCGCCCGCAGGTGGGGCAGGCGATCAGGTCGGGGCCGCGCTCGCGCAGCTTCAGCGCCTTGAGGATCTCCCACGCGACCTTCACCTCCTCCTCGGCGTGGAAGGTCGACAGGGAGATGCGGATCGTGTCGCCGATCCCGTCCGCCAGCAGCGTCCCCAGGCCGACGGCCGACTTCAGCGAGCCCGACCACTTCGTGCCCGCCTCGGTCACGCCGAGGTGCAGCGGGTAGGGGATCTTCTCCGAGAGCAGGCGGTTGGAGGCGATCGTGTTGGGCACGGACGTCGACTTCATCGAGACCTTGAAGTTCTCGAAGTCGAGGCTCTCCATCAGCGCGACCGTCTCCAGCGCGGCGGTGACGAGCGCCTCGACCGGGTTGTCGTACTCGAGCTGGCGCAGGTGCTTGGGAAGCGAGCCGGAGTTGACGCCGACGCGCAGCGGCGTGCCGCGCTGCTTGGCCAGCGCGATCACCTCGGCGACCTTCTCCGGCCCGCCGATGTTGCCGGGGTTCAGGCGCACGCAGTGCGCGCCCGCTTCGATCGCCTTCAGCGCGAGCGTGTGGTTGAAGTGGATGTCCGCGATCACCGGGATCGGCGACTGCGCGACGATCGTCTTCAGCGCCTCCGCGTCCTGCTCGCGCGGCACCGCCACGCGCACGATGTCCGCGCCGGCCTCGGCGACCGTGCGGATCTGCTCCATCGTCGCCGCCAGGTTGGCGGTCTCGGTCTTGGTCATCGTCTGCACCGCGACGGGCGCGCCGCCGCCGACGGGGACGGCGCCGACGTGAATCTGCCGCTTGGAGGCCATAGGCTGATTCTACGATGCCCGACGTCTACGCCACCGCACGCGGCCCGCTGGCGCGCGTCGCAGGGCCGCTGGCGGCCCGCGCCCGCGCCCGCCGCCACGAGCGCTTCTTCGCGCCGATCCACCTCCCGCCGGGGGCGCGCGTGCTGGACGTGGGCTGCGGCAGCCTCGGCCTGCGAGCACTCGAGCCCGCCCTCGACATCACCGGCGTGGACGTGCTCGCGGCGCCCGGGTATCCGGGGCCGTTCGTACGCGCGGACCCCGCCGAGGGTCTCCCCTTCGCGGACCGCTCTTTCGATCTCGTGTACTGCTCGAGCGTGATCGAGCACGTGGCGCCCGCGCGCCGCGCGGCGTTCGCGGCCGAGCTGCGGCGCGTGGGGCGCGGCTGGTTCGTGCAGACCCCCGCGCGCTCGTTCCCGATCGAGCCGCACTCGCTGCTGCCCGGAGCCCACTGGCTCCCGGCGCGCCTGCGCAGGCCCTACTGGCGACTGGGCGCGGCCGGCGGCTGGGAGGAGATCTCGCTGCTCAGCCGCGCCGAGCTGGAGGCGCTGTTCGGCCCCGCCCAGCCCGAGCGCATCGGGCCGCTCGTCAAGAGCTGGGTGTGCGTCAGCCCGCCAGGCGGCTGATGTCGTTGCTGAGCCCGTTGATCACGAGGAACACCAGCAGCACGATGCCCACGGAGCTGTAGCGGTACATCGCGACCAGCGAGATCCGCTTTCCGCGGACCTTCTCCGCGAGCGACCACAGGATGTGCCCGCCGTCGAGCGGCAGGAACGGGAACAGGTTGATGACCGCGAGGATCAGCGACAGGAAGCCCAGGAACACCAGCCCGAAGCCCGCGCCTTTGGCGACGCTTTCGTGGGCGTACTGGGTGATGCCAACGATGCTCGAGACCTGTTTGCGGGCTTTCGAGCTGGTCAGCGCTTTGGCGAAGCCGGTGAGCGTCTCTGTCGTCACGTGCCACATCTCGCTCACCGCGGCGCCCGCGGCGGCGAGCACGCCGAAGTGCTTGCTCGCCGGCCCGAAGTCGAAGCCGATCAGCATCCGCCCCGCTTCCTTGTCATAGCGCGGGTAGACCGACAGCGTCAGATCGCGCCCGCCGCGGCGCACGGTCAGGCGCACCGGCGTGCTCGCCCGGCAGCCGTTGACGAGCGCACCTGCGCAGCGGTGGGCGGAGACGCGGGCCACGATCGTGTTCACGGTCGCGCGCTGTCCTTCCACCGCGACGATCCGATCGCCCTTGTGCAGCACGCCTGCGGCCGGCTCTCTCGGCAGCACTTCCTGCACGGAGGTGGTCGCAACGAGCGTCTGCACCGACGGGTCGAGGCTCCCCAGCGAGATCGCGCCGTTCAGGTTGCCGGTGAACAGCACCGCCCAGAACAACGCGAACGCGATCGCGATGTTGACCCCCGGACCGGCCAGGATCACGACGATGCGCTTCCACGGCGCCTGGTTGTAGTAGGCGCGCCGAGCCGCCTCCGGCTCGAGCCCGTCGACCTCTTCCGGGCTCATGCCCGTGATCTTCACGTAGCCGCCGGCCGGGATCGCGCCGATCGCGTACTCCGTTTCGCCCCGGCGCACGCGAAACAGCGTCGGCGGGAAGAACAGCGAGAAGCGCTCCACGCGCATCCCCACGGCCTTCGCCGCGAGGAAGTGCCCGAACTCGTGCAGCACGATCAGCGCCATGATGCCGAGGAGCGTCAGGACCCAGCTCATGGGCCTCAGTGTGGCAGGCGCCGGCGCGTTTCCCGCCGCTTGCCCTGCGGGCGGGCGCGGGCTTGCGGCGGCCGGCGGCGCCCGCAGACGTCGCTAGTGGTAGAATCTCCCACTATGACCTACGTCGTCGCACGCCCCGGCGGAGCATGGGAGATACGCGAGTCGCGCACGACGCCCGCCGGGCCGCGCGGCCGCACGCTCGCGACGTTCCGCACGCTCACCCCCGAGGTCATCGAGCACGCCTGCGCGCGCTCCTCGCGACCGCTGCGTGAGCAGAAGCTGCGCCGGCTGGCGGTGCGCGCCGGCGCGCCGGTCGCGGCGCGCGGTCCCAATCAGACCGCCGGCGAGCTGCTGGCCGAGCTCGCGGGCGCGAGCAGGCCGCGGCCGGCCCTCAGGCAGCTGCTGCTGGACGCGCTCGATCCCAGCGCCGCCGCGCGGGTGTCCGACAGCGCGAGGGCGGCGGCGCGGTGGATCGCGGCCTCGCCGGCTCAGCGCGGCGAGACGCTTCGCGACCTGCTGCTGCTCGCCGATCGGCTGCCCGCGGCGCGAGCCACTCCGCCGCAGCGCTTCCCGCGCATCGACTCGGCGCCGGCATGAGCGAGCCCACCCTGCCGGAGAAGATCGTCGCGATCCACGAGCGCCTGGATCGGGCTCGCGTCGCCCACGCCTTCGGCGGCGCGCTGGCGCTCGCCTACTACGCCGAGCCGCGGGCGACCGACGACATCGACCTCAACGTCTTCATAGAGCCCGTCTCGGCGGCCACTGTGCTCGACGCGCTTGCGCCGCTCGGCGTGGAGAGCGACCTCGACCGGGTCGCGCTCGAGCGCGACGGCCAGTGCCGGCTGTGGTGGGGGCGCACGCCCGTCGACCTGTTCTTCGCCTACGACTCCATCCACGAGCAGATGCGCCGCGACGCGCATGTGGTCCCGTTCGGCGAGGACAGGCTGCCGATCCTCGCGCCCGAGCACCTGCTCGTGTGCAAGATCGCCTTCGATCGCCCCAAGGACTGGCTCGACCTCGAGCAGGTGCTGGTGTGCGTCGAAGACCTCGACGTCATCGCGATACGCGGCTGGCTCACGCGGATCCTCGGCGAGCGCGACCCGCGAATCGAGCGCTTCGAGCAGGCGCTCGACACGCTGCTGGCCGACTGAGCTGGTGCTAGACTCACTCATCAGTGTATCTTCTAAGCAACGTTTTTTGGAAGGAGCTGGCGTATGTCCAGCAAGAGTGCCCTAGATATGAGCCTTCACGACCGCCGCCGGGCGCAGCGCATGGAAGACCCGGAGTTCCGCGGCGCCTACGAGCGCGCCATGCGGGAAATCGAGCAGACCGATCAGGTCATACGCGAGCTCGATGCCTTGCGGGTCGATCTTGGGATTTCGAAGGCGGAGCTCGCCCGTCGGATCAACCGCAATGCGTCAAGCATCCGCCGGCTGTTCACGGCGAACAGCTCCCGGCCCGAGCTTCCGCTGATCGCTGCGATCGCCGATGCTTTGGGAGCCGAGGTTCGCGTCATGCCCAAGACACAGGCATCGAAGCGCTCGACGCGCCAGCGACGCGAGCCGGCCGCCGCGTAGGCTCGTCGGCAGCTCCAGTACGTGCCGCATGACGGTCAAGCGGCGCACGCGAAGCGGCTGGCACGAGATTCGCCTCACCGGCCCCTCGCGCGAGCAGTTTCGCCTGTTCTGCCTCCTCGAGAACGCGGCCGACGAGGAGCTGGTGAGACGCGGCCTGGCGAAGCCCGCGATCGCTGTCATCACGGGGATGCGTAAGCCCTGGCGGACCAAGTTCTCGGAGGCTGACTACAACGGCGTGCGCCGCCTCGGCGACGAGCACAAGGCGAGTCAACCTCGCCGGATCGCGCGGTGACGCCGATCAGGCCAGCTTCGCCTTGAAGCGCCGCGCTCCCTCACGCCAGCGCCGCGACCGCCTCCCGCGCGAGCTCGCGCGCCAGCCGGTCGGCCTCGTACAGCGACTCGAACGAGCGCACCGGCTCGCTGCCGAGCTCTGACAGCGTGCGTTCGATCACCTCGGAGATCTCCAGGAAGCGCAGCCGGCCCTCGAGGAAGGCGTGCACGGCGATCTCGTTGGCGGCGTTGAGGATGCACGGCGCCGTGCCCCCCTCGCGCGCGGCTTCGCCCGCCAGGCGCAGGCACGGGAACGCTTCGAGGTCGACCGCCTCGAAGCTCAGCTCGCCGACCGCCGCGAGGTCCAGCGGCGCGATCGGCAGCTGCACGCTTTCGCCGCCGTGCAGTGCGTAGGAGATGGCGATGCGCATGTCCGGCGGGCCGAGATGCGCGAGCATCGCGCCGTCGGCCAGCTGCACGAGCCCGTGCACGAGCGACTGCGGGTGCACGACCACATCGATGCGCTCGTACGGCGTGCCGAACAGGTGGTGGGCCTCCATCAGCTCCAGGCCCTTGTTCATGAGCGTCGCCGAGTCGATCGTGATCTTGCCGCCCATCGCCCACGTCGGGTGCGCGAGCGCCTCCGCGACGGTCACCTCGGCGAGCTGCTCGCGCCGGCGCCCGCGAAACGGTCCGCCGCTGGCGGTGATCGTCAGGCGCTGCACGGCGCCGGGGGGCTGCCCGGCGAGCAGCTGGTGAAGCGCCGTGTGCTCGGAGTCGACGGGCACGATCCGCGCCCCGGTCGCCTCCGCGAGCGCGGTCACGAGCTCGCCGCCGACGACCAGCGACTCCTTGTTGGCGAGCGCCAGGTCGATGCCCTCGCCGAGCGTCGCGACGGTGGGACCGAGCCCGACCGAGCCGACGAGCGCGTTCAGCACCAGGTCGGCGCCGGACTCGACCACCAGCTGCACGAGCCCTTCGGCGCCGGCGAGCA
This sequence comes from uncultured Solirubrobacteraceae bacterium, assembly GCA_963735705.1. Taxonomy (GTDB): domain Bacteria; phylum Actinomycetota; class Thermoleophilia; order Solirubrobacterales; family Solirubrobacteraceae; genus Palsa-744. The sequence continues at coordinate 19,969 of CAVTLZ010000003.1, read as the reverse complement.
CCCGCCCGTCGGTCCACGCCTCGCTGGCGCGCGCGGCCGCGTGCTCGTCGCCGAGCGCGATGCGGCTGACGCCGTGCGCGCGCGCCTGCTCGACGAGCGCCTCCCACGAGCGCCCGGCAGACAGGCCGACGAGCTCGAGCTCGTCGCTGCGGGCGCACACGTCGAGCGCCTGCGTGCCGATCGAGCCGGTCGAGCCGAGGATCAGCAGGCGCTTGGGCTCAGCCATGGGCGCGCGGCGATGCTGTGAAGGCGAGGATCACGACGCGATCATGACGCAGACGCGCCACACGCGCCGCCGTCGCAGGGCTCCGCGCGCGCCATCGCGGGCGCGGAGGGGGCCCGACCGCAGGCTATGCGGTCGGGCCACGCTCGGCTAGCGGGTCACGCTATTTCTTGCCGACTATTTCGGCTTCGATCGTTTCTTCGTCGGCGACGGCTTTTATGCTGCCGCTCAGTTCACCGGTCTTCGGGCAGGCCGCGTTCGACTTCTTGGCCGCCTTGAACACCTGTTTGCTGGTGCTGACGGTGAGCGGTTCCGGATGCCCTGCGGCACCGGCGTTGAACGTGCTGTTCACCTTCGCCGCTTCGTAGGTGCACGACACGCCTTCCAGGGCCAGGAAGCTGACCGTGAAGGCAACCTTCTTGGTGCCCTTGATGGTCCATTGCTTCTTTTCCGTGAACACATTCGGCCATGGCTCCTGCGAGCCGGTGATCGTGGCCGGCCCGAGGCTCGATTCACAGTCGCTGCCGAGACCTTCGCCGCCGAAGGCGGTTTCGTTGATGACGGCATCGTCCTTCTTTGCCGCGTTCGTCTCGAGCACGCCGGTCATCGTGGCGCCCGAGCAGTTGACCGAGCCCGTGCCGCCGGCGGTGCTGAAGGCGAATATTAACCATTCCCAGAATTTCGTTAATGGGATCGGGGTTGGCAGTAGCCCTCGTTTGGTGGTGAAAGCCAAATATGCCGGCGCGCTGCTGGCCAGTGCTGCACCCAGCAGGGCAACGGCGACAAAGCTGAGACAGACAAGCCTCAAGCGTTTCATGTGACGCTGCTCCTTCCTCTAGAGATGGACCGACGGGCGCCGACCACGGATGTCCCGCATCCTCGCGGCACGATCAAAGCCATGGTCGCATCAACCCCCTCGGTCAGTTGCGGATGGGGAAGCGCGAAGTCCCGCCGCGCGCGACGTCACACCTCTCCGCCGCAAAAACTAATCGACCAGCCGGCGGCGGGTGCTCATCGACGGCGCCGGCGCGCCCAGAAAAGCCCGCAAATACCGCATGATTTATTCACGTCAACCCCCGGAGGGCGGCTCGCGGCCGCTCAGTGCACGTACGCCGCCCAGATGTAGTAGCCGACCACCGCGGCGAACAGCACCGCGTCGAGGCGGTCGAGCGCGCCGCCGTGGGGACCGAACAGGCCGCCCGAGTCCTTCGTCCCGGCCTCGCGCTTGACGAACGACTCGAACAGATCGCCGACGGGCGCGACGAGCGCGACGCCGAGGCCGAGCACGAGCGCGTGGGTGCCCGGGAGCCATTCCTGATAGCGCCCGGCGATCCACACGCCGAGCACCGCGAACAGCATGCCGATGACCAGGCCCTCGACGGTCTTGTTGGGCGAGATGCTCGGCGCGAGCGGCCGGCGCCCGAACATGCGCCCGCCGAGATACGCGCCGGTGTCCCCCAGGAACGTGCCGACGGCGATGTCGATGACGATCCCCAGCCCGTGGGGCAGCCCGCGCAGCAGCACCGCGTGGGCGAGCGCGAAGCCGATCCAGTAGATGCCGAGCAGCGTGATCGCGATCGCACCGACGGACGGGCGCGGCTGCAGGAGCGTCAGCCCGAACACGAGCGGCACGGCGACGACGGCCACGAGCAGCACCTGGAACTGGTTGCCGTACAGCGCCGCGGCGAGCAGCCCCGCGAGCACGATGAAGCCGGCCAGGCGCGCGGGCTGCGCGCGCTGGTACATGCCGTACAGCTCGTGCATGCAGATGACGCCGAGCACGAACATGCCGAGCGCGAACACGAGCCCGCCTTCGATCACGAGGAACAGCGCGACGGCGATCGCGGGGATCGCCGCGAGCACCCGTGCGCGCAGGTCCGAGCCGCCCTCGCGCCGGTTGCGGGCGCGACCGCGGCGTGGACGCGAGGGCGGGCGCCCGCGGGCGCGGCGCCGCGGCGCGCCACTGGTCGCGGCGGACTGCGCGGCGCGGGCGCCTCCGGGTGTGTGCGGCCCGCTGGACATCGGCCAGCCGCTCAACGCCCGCCGAACCGGCGCCTGCGCTCGGCGTACTCCGCGAGCGACTGCTCCAGCGCCTCGCGCGTGAAGTCCGGCCACATCTCGTCGCGAAACACGAGCTCGGAGTACGCCGACTGCCACAGCAGGTAGTTGGACAGGCGCCGCTCGCCGCTGGTGCGGATGATCAGGTCGGGGTCGTGCATCTCCGGCGCGTACAGGCACGCGCGGAACTCGTCTTCGGTGCTCCCCTTGAAGCGACGGGCGGCGTCGACGATCTCCGCGCGACCGCCGTAGTTGAACGCGACGAACAGCGTGATGCGGCTGTTGGCGTCCGTGAGCTCTTCCGCCCAGCGCATCTGCTCGGCCAGATGCTCGCCGACGCCCTCGCGGCGGCCGATGAAGCGCATGCGCACGCCTTCCTCGTGCAGCTCGGGCGTCTCGCCGGCGATGCGCCGGGAGAACATCTGCATCAGGCCCTCGACCTCGTCGGCCGGACGCGACCAGTTCTCGGTCGAGAACGAGTACACGGTGAGCTCCTCGATGCCCAGCTCGGTGGCGTCGCGCAGGCGCGCCTTGACGGTGTCGGCGCCGGCCTCGTGACCGTCGTTGACGGGCACGCCGCGCTCGCGCGCCCAGCGGCCGTTGCCGTCGGTGATGATCGCCACATAGCGCGCCGCGACGGGTTCCCCGGCGCCGGGCATCAGACTGCGAGGATCTCCTCTTCCTTGATCTTGAGCGCGCCGTCGAGCTCACCGATGCGCGCGTCGGTGAGCTTCTGCAGCTCGACCTCCGCGCGGTGCTCGTCGTCTGAGGACGCTTCGCCCTCGGCCTTCAGCTCGCGCAGGTGCTGCATCGTGTCGCGGCGCACGTTGCGGACCGCCACGCGGCCCTCCTCGGCGAGGTTGCGCAGGACCTTGACCAGCTCGCGGCGGCGCTCTTCGGTCAGCTCGGGGACGACCAGGCGCACGACGTTGCCGTCGTTGGAGGGCGTCAGCCCGACGTCGGACTCGTTGATCGCCTTCTCGATCGCCTTGATCGAGGATTTGTCGTAGGGCTGCACGGTCAGCAGGCGCGCTTCCGGCGCGGAGATCGTCGAGAGCTGGTTCAGCGGCGTCATCGCGCCGTAGTAGTCGACGAGCACGCGGTCCAGCAGCGCGGGGCTCGCGCGACCGGTGCGCACCGTCGAGAACTCGTGCGTGGAGGACTCCACGGACTTGCTCATGCGCTCGCCCGCATCCGCCAGCAGTTCGTCGATCAGGTTCTCAGCGGCCATCGTCCTCTCCTCCGGCTGTCGTGACGAGCGTGCCTACGCGCTCACCTGAGATTATCCGCGCGAGACTGGTGTCGTCGTCCATGTTGAACACGTTCAATGGCATGCCGTTCTCCATGCACAGCGCGAGCGCGGTCGAGTCCATCACGCGCAGCCGCCGCTCGATCGCCTCCATGTGCGTGATCTCGGGGATGAACTCCGCCGTCGGGTCGAGCGCCGGATCGGCGCTGTAGACGCCCTCGACGCCGTTCTTGGCCATCAGGATGATCTCCGCGTGGATCTCCGCGGCGCGCAGCGCGGCGGCGGTGTCGGTCGTGAAGAACGGGTTGCCGGTGCCGGCCGCGAAGATCACCACACGGCCCTTCTCCAGGTGGCGCATGGCGCGACGGCGGATGTACGGCTCGGCGACCTCGGAGATGCTCAGCGCGGACTGCACGCGCGTGTTCGTGCCGACCTTCTCCAGCGCATCCTGCAGCGGCAGCGCGTTGAGCACGGTCGCGAGCATGCCCATGTAGTCGGCGGTCGAGCGATCCATGCCCGCCGCGGCGCCCTTCATGCCGCGATAGATGTTGCCGGCGCCGACGACGATCGCCACCTCGACGCCCTGGTCGCGCACGGCGGCGACCTGCCGCGCGACGGCGGCCACGCGCTCGGGGTCGGTGCCGTAGTCCAGCTCGCCCATCAGCGCCTCGCCCGAGAGCTTCAGCAGGATGCGTTTGAAGGCAGCGGCCACCGCGGCAGAGCCTATCCGCGCCAGAGGCCCTATTGGCCTATTGCGAAGCGGGCGAAGCGGCGTATTACGACATTCTCACCGGTGGTTGCGGTGAGCTCGTCGCGCAGCTGCTGGACGGTCTTGCCGTCGAACTTGGGGTTGTGCATCTCCTGCTCGAGCAGCACGATCGTGGCAAGCCACGAGTCGAGCTTGCCGGAGACGATTTTCTCGCGCACGTTCTCGGGCTTGTCCGCGGCCTCCTGCTCGTAGATGCGCGCCTCGGCGTCGCGCTCCTCGCTCGGCACGTCCTCGCGGCTGACGTATTTGACGGTCGGCGTGGCGGCGATCTGCATGGCCACCTCGCGGGCGAACGTGACGAAGTCGTCGTTCTTGGCGACGAAGTCGGTGTTGCAGTCGACCTCGATCAGCACGCCGACCTTCGAGCCGGCGTGCACGTAGGACTGGACCGTCCCCTCGGTCGCGGCGCGCTCGCCGAGATCCTGGATTTTCTTGCCCTGCTTGACGCGCAGGATCTCGATCGCCTTGTCGATGTCGCCCTGCGCCTCGGTGAGCGCCTTCTTGCAGTCCATCATCCCCGCGCCCGTGCGCTCGCGCAGGGCCTTGACGTCCTTTGCTCCGATCTCGACAGTGCTCATGATGCGCTCGCCTCCGCCTTGGTCTCCTCGCTGTCCTCGGAGGCGCCGGCGGGCGTCTCCGTCTCGGCCTGCGCCTCGGGCTCGGGCGCTGCCGCCTCTGCCGCAGGCTCGGCAGCCGCCTCTGCCGCCGGCTCGGCCGGCGGAGTCTCCGCCTCAGGGGCCGGCTCAGCTGCAGCAGGCTCGGGCTCGGCCGCCGCGGGCTCGGCGGCCGCGGGCTCGGCGGCCGCGAGCTCCGGCTCCGGGGCCGGCTCGGGCGCGGCGGGCTCGCCAGCTGCGGGCTCGCTCGGCGCGGCCTGGGGCGCAGCCGCTGCAGGGGCCTCGGCGACGGGCGCCGGCTCGGCCTCGGGTGCGGCAGCCGTCGCTGTAGGGGCGGGCGTCTCGGCGGGGGCCGCTGCGGGGGCGGGCGTCTCGGCGGGGGCGGCCTGGGCTGCGGCCGCTGCGGCGGCGGCGCGGGCGGCCGCCTCGCGCTCGGCTGCCTCTTTCTTGGCCTGCTCCTCAGCGTCGCGCTTTGCCTGTTCCTCGGCTTCGCGCTTGGCGCGCGCTTCGGCCTCGGCCTTGGCGCGTTCCTCGGCTTCTTTGCGGGCGAGTTCCTCCTGGGCGCGGAAGACGCCGTGGCCCTCGGAGACGACCTGGCCGATGGCCTGGGTGATCAACGCGCACGAGCGGATGGCGTCGTCGTTGCCGGGGACGACGAAGTCGATGCCGTCGGGGTCGCAGTTGGTGTCGACGAGGCCGATGACGGGGATGCGCAGACGGCGCGCCTCTTTGACGGCGATCTCCTCGGTTTTGATGTCGATGACGAACATCGCGTCGGGCACGCGCTGCATGTTCTTGACGCCGCCGAGGTTCGCGCGCAGCTTGGCCAGGTCGGCCTGTGCCGCCATGCGCTCGCGCGTGGGCAGCAGCGCGAGCTGGCCCTCGGCCTCGAAGCGTTCGAGGTCGTGCAGGCGGCGGATGCGCTGGCTGATGGTCTGGAAGTTCGTCAGCAGGCCGCCGAGCCAGCGGTGGTTGACGTACGGCATGTCGGACGCCTCGGCGACGTCCTTGATCGTGTCGCGGGCCTGCTTCTTGGTGCCGACGAACAGGACGGTGCCGCCGCGGTGGGCGAGCGTGCCGGCGAACTCCTGCGCCTGCGCGAGCAGCGCCTGCGTCTTGAGCAGATCGATGATGTAGATGCCGCCGCGCTCGCCGAAGATGAAGCGGCGCATCTTGGGGTTCCAGCGGCGCGTCTGGTGACCGAAGTGAACGCCGGCCTCCAGCAGCTCCGCAATGCCTACGTCAGCCACGGGCTACTCCCTTGTTGTGATGCTTGTTTGGTTGCCGCGTGGCCGGAGCGGACCCGAAGTCGATGGCTGCGAAGCCATCGCCCCGGGCAGGGCCGCGATCCGTTGCCGCGCGGGTCGAAGTTCTTGATTTGGACCTCAGGATACCCGTTCTGCGCGCTCCAGCGCGACCTGCAGGTCGGCGGGCAGCGGCGAGAACACCTCGACGCGCTCGCCGGTGATCGGGTGCGCGAACGCGAGGCGCGTGGCGTGCAGGAACTGGCGCTGCAGGCCGAGCAGCCCGGCGGTGCCGTACTCGGGATCGCCGGCGACGGGATGCCCGATCGCGCGCAGGTGCACGCGGATCTGATGGGTGCGCCCGGTCTCCAGGCGCAGGCGCAGCAGCGAGGTGTCGGCGAGCGCGCGCTCGAGCGTGAAGTGCGTGCGCGCTTCGCGCTGGCCGGCGCCGCCGACGGCCATGCGCGTGCGCACGCGCGGATCGCGGCCGATCGGCGCCTCGATGGTCCCCGTGCGGGCGGGCGGGAGCCCCTCGACGAGCGCGATGTATTCGCGCTCGATCAGCCTGTCGGCGAGCGCCGCCTGCAGCCGCCGCAGCGCGTCGTCGGTGCGCGCGACGACCATCAGCCCGGAGGTGTCGCGGTCGAGGCGGTGCACGATGCCACGGCGCTCGGCCTGGACACCAGCCTCACCGGCGGCGGGAGCCTCGTCGGCGAGCAGCGGCGCGAGCATCTGCGCGAGCGTGTCCTCGCGGTGCCCGCGCGCGGGGTGCACGACCACGCCGGGGCCCTTGTCGACCACGATCACGTGCTCGTCCTGGTAGGCGATCGTAAAAGGAGGCCCGGGGGCGGGGTCGGTCGGGGCTGCCATCAATCCTCGGCGTGGCGCCGTCGGTCGACGAGCAGGAACAGGATGAGGATGCCGATGGTGATGGACGCGTCGGCGAGGTTGAACGGGGGCCAGCCGAGCGGAAGCTTGATGAAGTCGGTGACGGAGCCGTGGCGCAGACGGTCGAGGATGTTGCCGAGCGCGCCGCCGATGATCATGCCGGTGGGCAGCCACATGAGCGGCCGCGAGGCGTGCAGCGCGAAGTATGTGAGCAGCGCGAGCAGCGCAAGCGAGACGAGGACCGTGACGGCGATGTGATTGCCGGGCAAGAAGCCGAAGGCGACGCCGTGGTTGCGCGTGTAGACGAGCTGCACGCCGGGCAGGAACTTGCGTTCTTCGCTGGGGACGATCGAGTGTTCGACGGCGTGCTTGGTCAGCTGGTCGACGGCGATGACGAGCACGAGCACGAGCGCGGCGCGCAACCACGCGAGCGCCGCTGTATGTCGCGATCGCGCGGTCAGCTGATGATGCCCTGGACGACGATGATGTTGACCAGGTACAGCGAGATGATCGCGAGCATCGGGCTGAAGTCGAGCCCGCCGAGCCGTGGGGCGAAGCGCCTGAAGATGCGCAGGAACGGTTCGACGACGTCGCGCAGGAACCCGAGCAGGCGGTCGGTGGCGATCGAGTACGGCGGGCGGATGCCGGCGGCGAACAGCAGCTGCACGACGATGTAGATGATGATCAGCAGCGTGTACACGTAGATCACCGCGGACAGGTAGCCGGCGATTTCCGTGCGCGCGCTGGCGAGGATCAACGCGGGCATCGTCATCGGCCCCCGTCCAGCACCGCGTCGAGCGCGTCGCTGAAGGCCCTGCGCAGGCCGGCGCGCTCCAGCGCGTCGACGCCGCGCGCGGTCAGCCCGCCGGGCGAGGAGACCTCGCGGCGGACGGCCATCGTGTCGTAGTCGCGGCGGCGCAGCAGCTCCGCCGTGCCGGCGAGCGTCTGCACGACCAGCTGGGCGCCCTGCGCGGCGGGAATGCCGCGGCGCACGCCCGCGTCCACCTGCGCCTCGGCGACTAGCGCGACGTACGCGGGAGCGCATGACATCAGGCCCATGGCGACGTCGATGAGCGCGTCGTCGAGCACGACGAGCGTGCCGAGCTCGGCGAACAGCTCCGCGACGGCCGCGTCGAGGGCGGCGCTGTCGCCCTCGAGCGTGCCCGGCCCGGCGGCCTGCACGACGGCGCCCTGGCGCACCTCGACGGGCAGCGACGGGATGAAGCGGTAGACCGCCCGGCCCGGATAGGCATCCCGCAGCGCCGCGAGCGGCGTGACAGCGAGGATCGACGCGATGGGCGTGCTGCCAGCGCCGACTTCCGCCGCCACGGCGGCCAGCTGGGCGGGCTTGTGGCAGAGCACGAGCAGCTCCGCGCGAGCGGCGACCTCGGCGTTGCTCGCGAGCGCCTCCCCTCCCACCTCCGCGGCAAGACCGCGAGCGCGCTCGGCGACAGGATCGGCGCACAGCAGCGGCCGCCCCCACCCGCGAGCGAGCGCACGCGCCATGTTGCCGCAACCAATGAGACCAACTTGCATCGGACGCTCCAGGCTAGCGGGCGCTAAGACTGATTGAAGAAGCCCTTCTCTATCAGGCGTGCCCGCTCCTCGGCGCTGATCTCGACGTTGCGCGGGGTGAGCATGAAGACCTTGTCGGCGATCCGCTGCATGCCGCCGTCGAGCGCGTAGGTGAGGCCGGAGGCGAAGTCGATGAGGCGCTTGGACAGGTCGGTGTCGGAGCTCTGCAGGTTGAGGATGACGGGGATCGAGTCCTTGAACTTGTCGGCGATCTGCTGGGCGTCGTTGAACGACTTGGGCACCACCAGGTGCACGCGCACGTCGCCGTTGGTGCGGCCGACCGGTTTGAGCACGGTGGTCGCGCGGCCGCGTGCGCCACGGGCGCCGCCGCCGGCCGCCTCGCCGGCGTCGTCGTCGGCGAAGATGTCGTCGAACTCGTCGCGGCGACGGCGCAGACGGCGGACGTTGGGCCGCTCGCGGTAGCGATCCTCGATCTCGGCCTCCGGAGCAGCCCCGCCGACCTCCTCGTCGTAGTCGTCGTGGTACTCCTCGGCGAGGCCGAAGTAGACGAGTGCGCTGTGCCAGGAGTCGCGGAAAGCCATCGGTATAGGTGCGTGTTCGCCCGTCGGACCGGTTTCCCTGCAGATGCTAGTAATTCGCGGCCCTCACATGCATGCCGCTACCAGTCCTCAATGGTAGAGGTTCGTGCCGATTCTCACGATAGTGGCGCCCTCCTCGACGGCGACGACGTAGTCCTGGGAGGTGCCCATCGACAGGTGCTCCAGCTCGTGCGCGTCGGCCAGCTCGCGCAGCGCGGCGAACCAGCGGCGGCTGTCCTCGGGGTCTGCTGACAGCGGCGGCATCGTCATCAGCCCCGCCACCGGCACGGGCGAGCTGGCGATGTAGGCGTCGATCTCCTCGGGCGCGATGCCCGCCTTGCCGGTCTCGCCGGCGATGTTGACCTCGAGCAGGATTCGCAGCCCGGGCCTCGCGATCGCGCGGTGGCGCTCGAGCTCGCGCAGCGCGGACTCGGACGCGAGCGAGTGGATCAGCCGCACGTGCGGCACGATCAGGCGCACGCGCCGGCTCTGCAGCTGGCCGATGAAATCCCACTCGAACAGCGCGCCGTGCGCGGCGACCTTCTCCTGCAGGTCCTGCGCGCGGTTCTCGCCGACGAGCGTGATGCCCGCGTCGGCCAGCAGCGGCAGATCGGCGCTGGCGACGTACTTGATCGCCGCGAGGATCTCCACCGGTCGACGCTCGCCTGCCACCGGCCGCGGTTGCGCGCGTTCGCTCGCGGTCGCGATCTCCGCGCGGATGCGCTCGAGGTTCGCGCGGATCACCTCAGCCCGCAGCCCGGCGACCGGCTCAACCATGCGACGCTCAGCATCCGCGCGATCGCGCCGGCCGTCCGACCCGCGAGCCGCGCGCTCAGCTCAGCCATGCAACCCCCGCCTGGCGGCCGGCGCGGGCGCCTTCGCGCCGGTATGAGAAGAAGCGCTCGTCGCAGACCGTGCACGCGTCCACCGTGCGCACCTCGGCCACGCCGGCGGCCAGCAGACGGTCATGGGCGATCGCCCGCAGGTCGATGTTGCGTCCGTGCCTGTGCGCGTCCGCGAACGCGCTGTGGACCTCCTCTCCGACCTCGTAGCAGCAGGCGCCCGCGCCGGGGCCGACGACCGCGACGATCTCCTCGCCATCGCCAAGCTCGCGAACCGCTCGCACGCCGTCCTCGAGCACGCCCGCCGCCAGGCCACGCCAGCCGGCGTGGACCATCGCGACCGCGCCGTCGCAGCCGAGCGCGACGGGCAGGCAGTCGGCGCCGAGCGCCATCGTCCCGATGTCCGGCAGCGCCGTCGCATGCCCGTCGGCGTCGATCCCCACCGGGTGCCCGCCCGAGCCGGTGAGACCGGTCACGCGCTGGACGTGCGTGCCGTGCACCTGCGGGCTCGCGCACAGCCAGCGCAGGCCGAGCGTCTCGCACAGCTCGTGCCGGCGCCGCAGGCCGCGCTCGTGACCCTCGCCGGCGCGCATCGACAGGTTGCCGGTGTGGCGGTCGGTGAACAGCGCGCGCCCGCCACCGGGAAGGTCGAACACGAGCTCCCCGGCAGACGCGTCGATGTCGCGTTCGATCTGCGCCATCAGCCCTCCAACGCCGCCCGCAGCTCCGCCTCGCGCCCGGGCTCGAGCTCGCCGTCGAGCCTGCGGGCGAGCGCCTGCGCCAGCCTGCGGCCGATCTCCGGGCCGGCGGGAACGCCGGCGGCGATCAGGTCGTCGCCGTTGATCTGCAGACGCACATCGCGCACGCGCTGGAACCACTGGATGGCTGCGTCCGCCGCGCCCGGGGCGCCCCCGTCTCCGAGCGCGCCCGCCAGCGCGATCGCCTCCGGCGTATGCGCGGCCAGCGCCTCGCGCAACTGCGACGGCGCAGCCGCGAGCGCCATCGGCTGGACGAGCGACGGCGCGGCGAGCGCGGTTCGCAGCGTGCGCTCGCGGTCGGCGGCCGTGAACTCGAGCTCGTCGAGGATCGCGTACATCGTCGCCTCTGGGTCGTGCGCGTGCATCACCGTCAGGTGCAGCAGCAGCGAGGCCATCAGCAGCAGATCCGCGCGCCCGTCGCTCGGCAGCAGCGCGAGCGCGCGTTCGGCGAGCTCGCGGTCGAAGCGAAAGCCCGGCGCGAGCGCCGCGAGCACGCCCACCTCGCTCATCGAGGCGAGCGCCGCGGGCGCACCGGCTTCGCCGAGCGCGAGGCGCAGCTCCGCGCCCAGCCGCGCCCGCGAGACGGTCATCAGCGCGCCCGTGCGCAGCGCCTCTTCAGCGAGCGCGGCGGTGCTCGGCTCGATCGCGAAGTCGAGCCGAGCGCGGTAGCGCGCGAGGCGCAGCAGCCGCGTGGGATCGTCGACGAAGCTGCGCTCGTGCAACACGCGCAGGCGCCCCGCGTCGAGATCCTCGAGCGCATGCTCGGCGCCCGTCAGCTCGCCCCTGCGCGCGCCGCCGAGCGCCACGGCGATCGCGTTGACGGTGAAGTCCCGCCGCGCGAGATCCTCCTCGCTCGTGCCCGGGCGCACGTCCGGCAGCGCGCCCGGCGCGGGATATGACTCGGCGCGCCGCGCGGCGATGTCGACGCGGCAGCCGTCCCAGCGCAGCAGGGCGGTGCCGAAGCGATCGTGGAGCGTCACGCTCGGAGGCTCCGCGGCGACGCCCGCGGGAGGCTCGACGCCAGGGGGCTGCGCGGCGGCGGCGAAAGGCTCGACGCCGGGGGGCTGTGCGACGCTCGCGCCGAGACGCGCGGCGAGCTCGTTGGCGAGCTCCGCGGCGTCGCCGGCGACCACCACGTCAAGCTCGCGGGGAGCGCGACCGAGCAGCAGGTCGCGCACGGCGCCGCCGACGAGCGCGAGGTCCGCTCCCGCCTCCCCCAGCGCCAGCAGCTCGGGGCCGCCCGGTTGGGTGCGCAGCGCCTCAAGCACCTCGCCGCCGCGGGTGGCGGCGCCCGCAGGGCTCACGCTGGTCGGACCCCCGGCCATCACAGCTCGCGAACCGGGATCCCGGCTGCGGCGAGGTGGGCCTTGGCTTCGGCGACGGTGTAGCGGCCGTAGTGGAAGATCGACGCGCACAGCACCGCGTCCGCGCCCGCGGCCAGCGCCTGCGCCAGGTGCTCCAGCTCGCCGGCGCCGCCGGAGGCGATCACGGGGACGCTCACCGCCTCGCTGACCGCCTTCGTCAGCGGCAGGTCGTAGCCGTCGCTGGTGCCGTCGCGATCCATGCTCGTCAACAGGATCTCCCCCGCGCCGCGCTCCACGCCCTCGCGCGCCCACTCGACCACGTCGCGGCCGGTGGGCGTGCGCCCGCCCGCGAGGTACGCCTCCCAGCCGCCAGAGTCGCTTTTCTTGGCGTCGATCGCGAGCACGACGCACTGGGCGCCGAACACCGCGGCCAGCTCGTTCAGCAGCTCCGGGCGCTCGAGCGCGGCGGAGTTGACCGACACCTTGTCCGCGCCCGCGTCGAGCACCGCCTGCGCGTCCGCCACCGAGCGGATGCCGCCGCCGATCGTGAACGGCACGAACACCTCGTCGGCCGTGTGGCGCGCGAGCTTGGCGATCGTGTCGCGCTTCTCGTGCGTGGCGGTGATGTCCAGGAACACGATCTCGTCGGCGCCCTCGCGGTCGTAGTGCGCGGCCAGCTCCACGGGGTCGCCGGCGTCGCGGATGTCGACGAATTCGACGCCCTTCACCACGCGTCCGCGGTCGACGTCCAGGCAGGGGATAACGCGCTTGTAGTGCACGCGTTCACCGTAGCGATCAGGCCAGCGCAGCCTTCGCTTCGGCGACCGTGAAGCGCTTCTCGTACAGCGCCGTGCCGACGATCACGCCGTCGAGCCCCTTCAGCTGGAGCTCCCAGCACAGCTTTGCCAGCGCCTCCAGGTCCTCGAGCCTGCCGATGCCGCCGGAGAAGATCACGCTCCCCTCCCCCGCCGCCCGCGCCACCCACGCAACCTCCTCGCGGTTGGCGCCGTCGAGCATGCCGTCGTGGTCGATGTTCGTGAACACGAAGTTGCGCACGCCCCGGTCGCGCAGCTCGGCGAACGCGTCGCGCGCGGGCTTCTCGGTGCTCTTGACCCAGCCGTGCGTCGCGACGAGCCCGTCGCGCACGTCGACGCCGACGAGGATCCGCTCGGGCCCGTGCGCGTCGAGCATCTCGCTGAGCGCGTCCGGGTCGGTGAACGCGACCGTGCCGAGGATCACGCGCGCGGCGCCCGCGTCGAGCGCGTCGGCGGCGGCCTTCGCCGAGCGCAGCCCGCCGCCGTACTGCACCGGCACGCCAGCCTCGGCGGCGATCCGCCGCAGCTGCTCGACGTTGACCGGCTCGCCGCGCTTGGCGCCGTCGAGGTCGACCACGTGCAGGTACTCGGCGCCCGCGTCCACCCAGCCGCGCGCCGCCGACAGCGGGTCCTCGTCGTAGACCTTCTTCGCGTCGAAGTCGCCCTTCACCAGGCGCACGGCGTTGCCGCCGAGGATGTCGATCGCCGGGTAGAGCCTCACCGGGCGACGGACGGCAGCTCGGCCGGGGACGCGGCCCGACCCGGCCCTCCCGGTTGGGTGCCAGTCGCGCCTGCTCCCGGCGTGCGCCCGTCGGCGGCGATGCAGATGCGCGCGAAGTTCGCCAGCAGGCGCAGGCCCGCCGCGGAGGACTTCTCGGGGTGGAACTGCACGCCGTAGAACGAGCCGCGCCGCACGGCGCTGACGAACGGCGCGCCGTACTCGGCGACGCCCAGCACGTCCCGCTCGTCAGCGGGGACGGGCGCGAACGAGTGCACGTGGTAGAAGGCGCAGCTGCTCGGCAGGTCGGCGATGAGCGGTGAGTCCGGCCGCGTGAAGCGCACCTCGTTCCAGCCGATGTGCGGCAGCTTCAGCTCGCCCGGCTCCAGCGCGCGCACCTCGCCGGGAACGATGCCGAGACCCGCGGCGCCGCCGAGCTCGGTCGAGGAGTCGAACGCCAGCTGCATGCCCAGGCAGATGCCCAGCACCGGCGTGCCCGCCGCGATGCGCTCGCGCAGCAGCTCGTCGAGGCCCAGCTCGCGCAGGTTGTCCATCGCGCGCGGGAACGCGCCCACGCCGGGGACGATCAGGCCGGCGGCCGCGCGCAGCGTCGCGTGCTCGCGGCTGACGAGCGCGCGCGCGCCGACGTGCTCGAGCGCCTTCTCCACCGAGCGGCGGTTGCCCATGCCGTAATCGACCACCGCGATCTCCACCGGCTCTTCGATCAGCGAGACGATTCCCTCGGTCATGCGATTAGGGTGCCCTTCGTGGACGGGACGCCCGTCTCCGTCGGATCTATAGAGACCGCCTGGCGCAGCGCCCGCGCGAACGCCTTGAACGCCGCCTCGATCATGTGGTGGGCGTTGCTCCCCGCTTCCACGCGCAGGTGCAGCGTCAGCTTCGCCGCGTTGGCCAGCGCGCGGAAGAACTCCTCCGTCAGCTCGTGATCGAAGTCGCCCGTCGCGCCCGGCGGCAGCTCCGCCTCGAACAGTGTGAACGGACGCCCGGAGATGTCGATCTCGCAGCTCGCGCGCGCCTCGTCCATCGGGATCGTCGCGGCGCCGTAGCGGGTGATGCCAGAGCGGTCGCCCAGCGCCTCGTCGAGCGCCTGCCCGAGCACGATCGCCGTGTCCTCCGCGGTGTGGTGCGCGCCCGTCTGCAGGTCGCCGCTGACGCTGCACGTCGAGGTCGATGCGCCCGTGACGCGCGAGCAGGTCGAGCATGTGGTCGAGGAAGCCCACGCCGGTCGCGCGCGTGCCCACGCCGGTCCCTTCCAGGGTCAGCGTCAGACGCACGTCGGTCTCCGCGGTCCTGCGCTCGATCGTCGCCGTGCGGCTCATGACCCTGGATTCTCGCGCACGCGCGCCTCCATCGACTCCGCGTGCACGTCGAAGCCCTCCGCGCGGGCGATCGGCGCGCCCGCCGCCGCCAGCTTCCCGGCGCCCCGGCCGATGCGAACCTCGGACATCGTGCGGCGGAAGTGGCGCGGCGAGAGCGTCGAGGCAAAGCGCGCCGCGCCGCCCGTCGGCAGCACGTGGTTGGAGCCCGCGACGTAGTCGCCGAACGCCGTCGCGCTGTCGACGCCCACGAACAGGCAGCCCGCACAGCGGACCGCCGGCGCCAGCGCCTCGACGTCCGCGCCGATCAGCTGCAGGTGCTCGGGCGCGAGCTCGTTCGCGAACGCGATCGCCTCGCGTGCATTTGCGACTTCGACGATCGCGAACGCCGCCTCGCCGACCGTCGGGCGTTCGACGACGAGCGTTTCCAGGGTCGCCGCGAGCGCGTCGCAGACCGCCTGCGAGGGCGACGCCGCGAGCACCAGGCTGCCCTCGCCGTGCTCCGCCTGCGCGAGCATGTCCAGCGCCGCCAGGCGCAGCTCCCGCTCGCCGGACTGCGCCGACAGCGCCACCAGCAGGTCGCTGGGGCCCGCGAAGCCGTCGATCCCGACCGTCGCCGACAGCTGGTGCTTGGCCTCCTGCACGTACAGGTTGCCCGGGCCGACGATCACGTCGACGCGCGCGACCGTGTCCGTGCCGTACGCGAGCGCCGCCACCGCCTGCGCGCCGCCCATGCGGTACACGCGCTCCACGCCGCACAGCCGGCACGTGCCCAGGATCGCCGGGTCGATCTGCCCGTCGGGGCCCGGCGGCGCGCACACCGCGACGTCGACGACGCCCGCCGAGCGCGCGGTGACGACGCCCATCACGACCGTGCTCGGATACGCCGCGCGCCCGCCCGGCACGTACACCGCCGCCGAGCTCACCGGCACCTCGCGCAGCACGATGCGCTGCCCCTGCGGCAGCTCGACCGCCGTGTCGCCATGGACGCCCGCGTCGGCCACCAGCGCGACGTTCACGATCGCCACCTGCAGCCCCGCGATCAGCTCCAGCGGCAGCTGTTTGATCGCCTCGTCGAGCTCCTCAGGGGCGACGCGCAGCGGGCGCGGCTCGTTGCCGGCGGTGTCGAAGCGACGCGTGCAGTCGAGCACCGCCGCGTCGCCCTCGGCGCGCACGCGCGCGAGGATCTCGCGCACCGGCTCTGCGACCGAGTCGCCGTCGGGCACCAGCGCGCGCACGTGCGCGGCGGCGCCGGCGGGCCCACCGAGGCCTGCGACGTCCTGTGCGTTCAGTCGCTCGATGCGCATGTCAGGCGCCTGCTCGGCATGTCACCCATCCGCGCATGTCAGCCTCCAGAGGGCATGTCAGACGGGGTCGGGGGCCCCGCGCCCGCGCGCGGCCGCGGGCAGCTCGCGCAGGCGCGCCAGCAGCTCGTCGATCGGCGCCGCCTTGAGCTTGTGCGCGACCGGGTTGGCGATCAGCCTGGCGGTGCACACGACGATCTCCTCGCGCACGACGAGGTTGTTCTCGCGCAGCGTCGTGCCCGTGGCGGTCAGGTCGACGATCGCCTCGACCATGCCCGTCAGCGGCGCGAGCTCGACCGAGCCCTTGACCTCGACGATCTCCGCCTGCCTGCCCGTCTCCTCCAGGTGGCGCGCGGCGATGCGCGGGTACTTGGTGGCGACGCGCATCACGCCCAGCCGGCGCAGCGCCGCGAGCGCGGGGTCGGGGCCGGCCTTGCTGGCGAGCACCATCGTGCAGCGCCCGAAGCCGAGGTCGAGCAGCTCGTAGACCTCGCGCCCGCCTTCGCCGAAGTCCGACGCGCGCCCGCCCTGCTCGAGCAGCACGTCCTTGCCGGTCACGCCGAGGTCGGCGGCACCGGCCTCCACGTACGTGGGCACGTCCGACGGTCGCATCGTGATCACGCCGATGTCCTCGAACAGCAGCTTGCGGTCGTTCGAGCGCAGCTCGTCCGTGTCCAGGCCGAGCGCCTCGAGCAGGTCGACGGTGCCGTTGAACAGCGCGCCGCGCGGGACGGCGATCGTCAGGCCGTTGGTGGCGCTCACGACAAGCTCCCGTCGGCGTTCGCGAGCAGCGCGCCGGTGCCGCGCTCCTCGCCGGCGAGCGCCTTGTGCAGGCTTTCCACCTCCAGCGCGAAGCCGACCGCCGGCAGCGCGCGGCCGAAGCGGCCGAGCAGCTCGTCGTAGCGCCCGCCGCCGCCGATCGGCGCGCCGAACGCCGGGTCGTAGACCTCGAACACGGCGCCGGTGTAGTAGCCGATGTTGCGCACGAGCCCCAGGTCGAAGATCACGCGCTCGGCGACGCTCGGCTCCAGCAGCTCGTGCACGCGGCGCAGGCCGGTGACCGCCTCGCTCGCCTGCGGCGGCGTGTCGGCGAGCATCGCCGGGCCGCCGCGGCGCTGCGGCACCTCCAGCAGCAGCTCGGCCGCCTCGCCGGAAAGCCCCGAATCGGCGAGCGCCAGTTCGAGCCCGACGAAGTCGCGCAGCACGAGCGCCTGCAGCAGGCCGGGGCGGGCGGCCTCGGGCACGCCGAGGCTGGCCATCAGCGCGGGGAACAGCGACGCGTCGCCGAGGCCGATGCGAAAGCCCTTCAGGCCGGTCGCGTCGAGCGCGTCGCAGAGGACGGTGAGCGCCTCGGCGGTGCCCTGCGGCGCGGACGAGCCGATCAGCTCGATGCCCGCCTGCAACAGCTCGCGCGGCTGGCCGCGCTGGGGCCGCACGCCGCGGTAGCAGTGGGCGAAGTAGCAGAAGCGCAGCGGCGGAACGCTTGAGCCGTAGCGCGTGGCGACGACGCGCGCGATCGGCACGGTCATGTCCGAGCGCAGCACGAGCACAGCGCCGGTCTCGTCGAACACGCGGTACGCGGGCCGCGCCTCGGCCAATTCCGCGCGCGCGAGCACCGACTCGTACTCGAGCGCCGGCGTCGAGACCTCGCCGTAGCCGTGGCGCTCGAACACGCGACGCAGGACGTCGGTGATCGCGCGCACCTCGCGCGTCTCTTCTGGGAGCACGTCGCGCGTGCCGCTCGGGATCGGGTGGATCATGAAGACCCCGTGATTATGCGTGTACGGGCTCCGTGGCCACGCGCTCGATGCGTGCGCCGAGGTCGCGCAGGCGCTCGTCGATGCGCTCGTAGCCACGGTCGATCTGGCGGATGTTGCCGATCTCGCTGCGGCCCTCCGCGCACAGCGCCGCCAGCAGCATCGCCATTCCCGCGCGGATGTCCGGCGACTCGACGCGCTCGCCGCGCAGCCGTCGCGGGCCGGTGATGATCGCGCGGTGGGGATCGCACATGACGATGTCCGCGCCCATCAGGATCAGCTTGTCGGTGAAGATCAGGCGGTTCTCGAACATCCACTCGTGCACGAGGATCGAGCCCTCCGCCTGCGTCGCGAGGGCGACGGCGATGGAAGTGAGGTCGGCCGGGAACGCGGGCCAGGGACCGTCCTGGATCTTGCTCTTGTACTCGCCCACGTCGGCCTGGACCACCAGCTTCTGGCCGCCGGGGACGACGACGTCGTTGCCGTGCAGCTCCGAGCGCAGCCCGACGCGTTCGAACACCAGCCGGATCATGCGCAGGTCGCCGGGGACGGTGTCCTTGATCCGCAGCTCGCCGCCGGTGACGCCCGCGAGCGCCATGAAGCTGCCGATCTCGATGTGATCGGGGGCGACGTCGTGCTCGCAGCCGTGCAGGCGCTCGGCGCCGTTGACGGTGATCAGGTTCGAGCCGATGCCCTGGATGTCGGCGCCCATCTTCACGAGCATGCGCGCGAGGTCCTGGACGTGCGGCTCGCACGCGGCGTTGCCGATGACGGTCGTGCCCGGCGTGAGCGCGGCGGCCATCAGCGCGTTCTCGGTGGCCATCACGGACGGCTCGTCCATGAACACGTCGCTCGGGCGCAGGCCGCGCGGGGCGCTGAGGACGATCTCACGGCCGCATTCGGCCAGCGCGCCCATCGCGCGGAACGCGTCGAGGTGGGGATCCAGGCGCCGGCGGCCGATCACGTCGCCGCCCGGCGGCGGCATCACGGCGCGTCGGAAGCGCGCGAGCAGCGGGCCGGCGAGCAGGAACGAGGCCCTGATCGACTCGGCGAGCTCGGGCTCGATCTCGACGTCGTGGACGCCCGCGGCGCACAGCGCGACCTCGTTCGGCCCGCGCCAGCTGACGCTCACGCCGATCGCCGTCAGGATCTCGATCATCGCCTCAACGTCGCGGATGCGCGGCACGTTGCGCACGAGCACCTCGTCCTCGGTGAGGACGCTGGCGGCGAGGATCGGCAGCGCCCCGTTCTTGTTTCCGGCCGGGACCATCGTGCCCGACAGCGGGACGCCGCCTTCGATGACGAACTTCTCCATGAGCTTTGGACGCCGACCGCCGCCCGTGAAGGACCCGCCGGTCGAACGCCTGGCAAGCGTAACAGCCATCTCTGCAGTCCAGTTCGAGCCGCCGGACGCGGCCCCTGCTTGGCGGCTCTTCAGGCGCCCGCGGCGGGCGCGAAATGCCACCGGCGTGCAACTCCCGTTGCAGAACGAGACGCGCCAAACCCGCTCTGTAGAGCCAATTTGCTCTCGCCCCGGCCATGCGTACACACGTTCGCAGCGAGTCCGTCCGAACGGCTTCGTAGCTTACGAACACATGTTCCCCAGCACGCCAAAACACAAGCTTGCGCAGCGCGCGCTCGGTGCTGTACGCGTGGCCCGCTCGTTCCTGTTGCTCGAGGACGACTACGAGGTCGACTGGGAGGTCGGCCAGGACGAGCCCAGCCACGCCCCGCATCCGCACCGAGCGCCGCTGCGCAGAGGGTGCGCGCGCAGGCGTCCGGGTCAGCTCCCGGCGTCTGCGCAGCCGTGCCTCTCGCCGGTCGGGCGAGCGGCGCCGGCGCCCCAGCCGGTGCGACTGCGGCGTGTGGATCAGGTCGCGGACCCGGGCCACGCGGGCGTCGCAGGCTGCGCGTGCGATTGCTCGCGCGCAGCGTTCGGTCGTTAGCGGCTCCGGAGCCGCCGGCCTCGGCAACT
>CAVTLZ010000002.1:0-382923 GCA_963735705.1 uncultured Solirubrobacteraceae bacterium | reverse complement strand
CCGGCTATGACATCCGCACCGCCAGGGGCGTTAGCGGCGTGCTGCGCGAGGCGACGCGCAAGCTCGGCCGCGGGCGCATCCGCTCGCTGCATCTCAACGATTCCCAGACCCCGCTCGGCTCGAACCGCGACCGCCACGCGAACATCGGCGCCGGGGAGCTCGGCGAGGACGGCTGTGCCGCGTTCCTGTCCGCGCCAGGGCTGCAGCGTCTTGCATGCGTGCTGGAGACCCCGGGCGTCAACCGCGAAGGGCCGCCGCGCGAGGAAGTGCTGCTGGCGATGGAGCTTCGCGAGCGCGGCATCGCAGCGCGGACCGCGGGCTGAGCCCTGTGGCTCAGCCGGTTGCCGCGGAGGCCACCGTGGCGGTGGCGCTCGCGACGGGGAGCGAGGCGCCGGCGAGGGCGCTCGCTCGCGGCAGCGCGTTTTCGAGCTCGGCGAGCAGCGTTGGCGTGTGGCGCACCCGGTACTCCTCGCCCAGGCGCAGGCGCCTGGTGCTGCCGTCGCTGTGATCGATGTCGATGAAGACCTCGGCCGTCCCCCGGCATTCCTCGATCATCAGCTTGAGCTCGTCGATCGCCCTCTCCGAGAGATCCGCCGCGGCGACGCGCAGATGCACGGGCTGGGCGAGCGCGGTCGCGGTGCGTGCCGCCGCGCGGGCCTGCGCGCTCGCGCGCTCAATCTCCTCCTGCGTTGGCGCGAACGCCTCGACGCTCTGCACGACCAGGCACGTCTTGCCGGCTTCCTTGTGGTCGACGCGGCCCTTGACGATCACGACCTCGTCGACCGCGAGCGCCGCCTCGTGCTCGGTGAGCGCCTTGCCGAACACCAGCATCTCCACCGAGCCGGCGAGATCGTCGAGCGTGGCGAACATCATGTGGTCGCCGTTGCGGGTGCGGATGCGCTTGGCCTCGGTGATGATCCCGCCGACCGTCACCCAGTCCTTGTCGCGGCGGTCCTCCAGCGAGGAGATCGGGCAGTCCACGCGCGCGCGCAGCGCGTCGCGCAATGGCTTGAGCGGGTGCGCCGACACGAACAGCCCGATCGCTTCCTTCTCGGCGGCCAGCAGCTCCGGCTGATCGAACTCCTCTGGTGGGATCGGCGGATGCACGGGCTGGCCCAGTCCGCCGGCGGCGAACGCGCCGCCCGCGGAGGCGCCGGGCGCCGCCGAGCCGCCGTCCGCGGCGGGCTGATCGTCCTGCAGGTCGAAGATCGACCCCTGGCCGATGAGCGCGTCCTGCTGGATTTTCTGCCCTTTGGCCTGCGCCTGCTCGAGCACCGAGAGCATCCCCTTGCGGCTGGCGCCGGTCGAGCCGAACGCGCCGCACTTGACCAGCGCCTCGATCGCCTTCTTGTTGACCGTGCGGCTGTCCACGCGCTCGCAGAAGTCCCACAGCGAGGTGAATGGACGCCCGGGGTGGGCGGAATCCGTTCCTTCGCGCGCCCGCTTGATCGCCTCGACAGCCTGGTAGCCGACGCCCTTGACCGCGTCCAAGCCGAAGCGGATGCTGCCGAGCCCGCCCTCATGGATCGGCGCGCCGACGGTGAACTCGTGGTCTGAGAGGTTGACGTCCGGAGGCAGGATCTCGATGCCCATCTCCTCGCAGCGGGCGACGAAGAACGGCACCTTGTCCTTGGTCGACATCACCGAGGAGATCAGCGCCGCCATGTACTCGGCGGTGTGGTTGGCCTTCAGCCAGGCGGTGCGGTAGGCGATCAGCCCGTAGCAGGCGGCGTGGCTCTTGTTGAACGAGTAGTCGGCGGACTTTTCGTTGGTCTGCCACAGGAACTCGATCACCTCGGAGGAGGTGCCCGACGCGCGGCAGCCCTCCACGAACTCGGGCTTCAGCGCGGCCATCGCGGCGCGGTTCTTCTTGCCGATCGCCTTGCGCAGGTCGTCGGCCTTCGCGCCCGAGAAGCCGGCGAGCTCCTTGGAGATCTGCATCGCCTGCTCCTGGTAGAGGATCACGCCGTTGGAGGATTCGAGGATCGGCCGCAGGCGCTCGTCGGGATAGGAGATCGCCTGGGGGTTGTGCTTGCCCTTCGCGTACACCGGGATCTGGTCCATCGCGCCGGGCCGGTAGAGCGCGTTCAGCGCGACGAGGTCGTTGAACTCGTCCGGGCGCACCTTCTTCAGCGCCTCGCGCATGCCCTCGGACTCGAACTGGAAGACGCCGGTGGAGTCCCCGCGCGCGAGCATCTCATACGTGCGCTGATCGTCCAGCGGGACCTCGTTCCAGTCGGGACGCATGCCGGTGGAGCGCTCGATGATGTCCAGCGCGTCCTCGATCACGTCGAGGTTGCGCAGCCCCAGGAAGTCCATCTTCAGCAGGCCGATCTCCTCGATCGGCTTCATCGAGAACTGCGTGACGACGCGGAAGCTGCGCTCGCCGTTCTCGTCGGTGCCGGCGTCGGCCAGCTGCAGCGGCACGATGTCCGTCAGCGGGCGGTCGGCGATGACCACGGCGGCGGCGTGGATCGAGGAGTTGCGCACGATGCCCTCCAAGCCCTGCGCGACGTCGATGATCTGCTTGGCCACGGGGTCCTCGTCGCAGGCCTTGCGCAGCGGCTGCCCGGACTTCAGGCATTCCTCGAAGGAGGGCGAGCGGCCCATGATCGGGTCGGGGATCAGCTTCGCCAGGCGGTCGCCGGCGCCGTAGTCGAAGCCCAGCACCCGCGCCGCGTCGCGCGTGGCCGCGCGGGGGAACATCTTGCCGAAGGTGACGATCTGCGCGACCGACTCGCGCCCGTACTTCTCGCTCACGTACTTCATGACGCGCTCGCGCCCGCGCACCGAGAAGTCGATGTCGATGTCCGGCATCGACACGCGCTCGGGGTTCAGGAAGCGCTCGAACAGCAGGTCGTAGCGCAGCGGGTCGATGTCGGTGATCGCCAGGCAGTAGGACACGAGCGAGCCCGCCGCCGAGCCGCGGCCCGGCCCGACCGCGACGCCGTTGTCCTTGGCGAACGCGACGAAGTCCCACACGATCAGGAAGTACGCGTTGAAGCCCATGCGGTCGATCACGTCGAGCTCCATCTCCATGCGCTCGACCGCTGCCGCCGGCGGCGGATCGCCGTAGCGCGCGCGCAGGCCCTCCTGCACGCGCGCGCGCAGAAACTCGCGCTCGTCGCTGCCGTCGGGCGTCGGGTAGCGCGGGATCAGCTGCTTGCCGAGCTCGATCTCCACCGAGCAGCGCTCGGCGATCTCGAGCGTGCTGGCGATCGCCTCGGGCCACTCGGCGAACGCGCGCGCCATCTCCTCGCTGTCGCGCAGGTAGAACTCGTTGGTGTCGAACGTCAGCTTCGGCGCCGCGATCGTGCTCTTGGTCTGCACGCACAGAAGCGCCGTGTGGTGCTCGTAGTCCTCGCGGCCGAGATAGTGCACGTCGCCGGTGCCCACGAGGCTGCCGCCCACCTCCCGGGCGATCCGCACGATGCCCTCGTTGCACTTGTCCTGGGCCGCGAGGCCGTTCTTCTGGACCTCGAAGTAGACGTTCTCGGCCCCGAACACGCGCAGCAGATCATCCGCGTGGGCGCGGGCCTCCTGCTCGCGATCCTCGAGCAGCCGCTGGCAGAAGCGCGAGGCCAGGCAGCCCGTGAGCGCGATCACCCCCTCGGCGTGGCGCTCGACCTGGGCGAGGTCGACCGTCGGCTTGCCTCGCTGCAGGCCCTCCAGGAAGCCCGCGGAGGAGAGCTTGACGAGGTTGCGGTAACCGCGGTCGTCGGCGGCGAGCAGCGTCAGGTGGTTGCGCTCGGTCTTGCCGGTCGCCGTGTGGTCGTCGACCAGGTAGATCTCACAGCCGACGATCGGCTTGACGCCGTGCTTGGCGCATGCCTTGTAGAGCTCGACGGCGCCGTTCATCACGCCGTGGTCGGTGAGCCCGAGGGCCGGCTGGCCGAACCGCGCCGCGCGCTCGGCCAGCGCGTCGATCTTGCAGGCGCCGTCCAGCAGCGAGTACTCGGAGTGGACGTGGAGATGGGCGCAGGTGCTGCTGCTCACGGGCACTGCATGCTAGGCGTCCGCCCGGCGGATGGGATCAGCCGCCGCGACGTTCGCGCCGCTGTTTGCGCTTGATCTTGCGGCGCTGCAGCCAGGACATGCTGTGCTTGTGCGGCGGACGCTCGGCTGCCGGCAGACGATGCACGACGCGCGCGCCCTCGACCGTCTCCGCGCGGGCGCGCAGGCGCTCGACCGCGGCGGCCAGCGCGTCGGCCATCTCGGCCCCGCGCGCCTCCTCGACGACGGCCTCGGCGGGCTGGCGGGCTGGCCGCGTGCGCTCCTCGGTGGCGAGCGCGGCGCTGACCCGGGCGACGATGCCCTTCATCTCCCCCACCAGCAGCTCGATGCGGCGGTGGCCCTCGCGCATGCCCTCGAGCAGCCGCTCGGAGCGCTCGCGCGCGCCGCGCTCGTCCTCGAGCCCGCGCTGGATCTCCAGCGCCCGCAGCTCGAGATCGTTCATGCGCGCCTGCAGGTCCTGCTCGGATCGCCGCACCGCGACGCGCTCGGCGGCGGCCTGCTGCTCGGCCTCGGCGAGCTGGCGCTGCAGGCCCTCCAGACGCCGCGCGAGCTCGCGCGCCTCGTCCTCGCTCGCGCTCACGCGCGCGCTCAGCTGCTCGATCTCCGCGCGGCTCTCGCGCTCGAGCTGAACGCCGACGGCGGAGACGTGGCTCAGCCGGTCCTCGGCCTCGACCCGCAGCTGCTGCTCGGCGTACTCGCGCTGCTTGACGCGCCGCAGCTCGTGCTCGCGCTCGTGCGCGGCCGCCCGCTCGGCCTCCAGCAGCTCGTCCAGGCGCACGTGTTCGTCCTCGGCCTCGCGCAGGCGCTGCTGCAGGCTCGCGACGTGGCGTTCGAGCGTCTGCAGCGTGGCTTCCGCGGCCTCGGCGCGGCGCGTGAGCGCCACCTCGCCGCTCTCGGCCGCCCGTCGCGCGCGGCGTTCGGCGAACAGGTCGCCCTCGCCGCGGCGCGGCGGGCCGGGGCCCTGTTCCCCGTTCGGCGTCTCGCTGCCCTCTGCCATCACGTTGGCGGCCAACATAGAGGCACGGCCGGACGGCCCGGGCGCGGCTGGACGGGCGGCCGCGCGCGGCGAGGAGCCCGGACGCTCTGAGCGCCGCGTCGCGGTGGGCTCAGCCGGTCGCGCGTTTGGCGAGCACGGCCGCGAGCGTGAGCACGCCCAGCGCGCCGGCGCCGCGCAGCGCGACCCTGCGTGCGGAGGGCAGCCGGCGGCGCAGGTACCACCTGCCGCCCCTCCAAACCACGTAGCCCAATAGCCGGTAGCCGTTGCCGTTGCCGTTGCCGTTCATCGACTCCATGCTACCCCCGGGCGTCGGGCGTCACGAGGGCGTCTGCGCCGACGCGCGCGTCAGGAGTTGCGCAGGCGCCAGGCCATCCGCGACTGCAGCGACCACAGCTCGATGAAGCCCGGCGAGGCGGACTGGGAGAAGAGCCCGCCGGACTCCGAGAACGACGCCAGGCTGGCGTCGTAGACGGCGTTGGGCGAGGAGCGCGTGACCACGCGCGCGTGGCCCTTGTAGAGCTTGACGCCGATCGTCCCGGTGACGCGCTCGTTGACGCGCTCCATGTACGCGTCGAGATCGCCGCGCAGCGGCTCCCACCACAGCCCGGCGTAGACGAGGTAGGCCCACTGGCGGTCGAGCTCGGGCTTGAACTGGTTCTGGTGGATCGTGCACACGAGGTGCTCGAGGTCCTGGTGGGCAGGCAGGATGATCGCCGCGGCGGGGACCTCGTAGATGTCGCGCACCTTCAGCCCGACGATGCGATCCTCGATGTGGTCGACGATGCCGACGCCGTGGCGCGCGCCGATCGCGGCGACCCGTTCGATCAGCTCGACCGCCTCCAGGCGCTCGCCGTTCAGCGCCACCGGCACGCCCCGCTCGAAGGCCAGCTCGAGGAGCTCGGGCTCGTCCGGCGCGTCCTCGGGGCGGGTCACGAGCTGGAAGACGTCGTCGTCGGGCGCGTGCTGGAGGTCCTCGATCCAGCGTCCCTCCGAGGAGCGACCCCAGAGGTTGTCGTCGATCGAGTACGGCGCGCCGGGTGGGTGGGTTCCAGTCTCTTGCGAGCTCTTGATCGGGATGTCGTGCTCGCGCGCGTAGGCGATCTCCTCCTCGCGGCCCATCTGCCACGAGCGCACCGGCGCGATCACCTTCAGCTCTGGCGCGAGCGTCGCGATCGTCGCCTCGATCCGCACCTGGTCGTTGCCCTTGCCGGTGCAGCCGTGGGCGATCGTGTCGCAACCGGTCTTGCGCGCGTACTCGACCGCGAGCTTGGCGATCAGCGGGCGCCCGAGCGCGGTGAACAGCGGGTAGCCGCCGCCGTAGAGCGCGTTGGCCCTGATCGCCGGCAGCACGAAGTCGCGCGCGAACTCCTCGCGGGCGTCGACGACGTGGCACTCCAGCGCACCGAGCCGCAGCGCCTTGCCCTCGATCACCGCGTAGTCCTCGCCCGGCTGGCCGAGGTTCACGGTCAGGCACACGACCTCGGCGCCGTAGGAATCCTGGATCCACTTGAGCATCACGCTCGTGTCCAGGCCGCCGGAGTACAGCAGCAGGACGCGGTGGACGTGCTCGGGATCGGCCTCGTAGGAGGCGGTGCGGACGGTGGGGATGTCGTGCTCGCGGCTCACGGTCGGCGAAGGCTACCCAGGTGGCGGCGAGGTCGCACGGTCGCCCGCGCCGGGGACGCGCCCGCGTTCCATCAGCGCGTACGTGGGCGGGTCGGTGCTGAAGCCGAGCTTCGCGTAGAGGCCCTGGGCGTCGGCGGTGTGCAGCAGCCAGCGGGCGCTCGGGGAGATCTCATCGGCCGATGCGCCGTCGACGATCTCGCGCACGAGCTCCAGCCCCAGCCCGCGGCCGCGGTGGGCGCCAAGCACGTACACGTCGGCCAGGTACGCGAGGATCACGCCGTCGGAGATCGCCCTGGCGAAACCCACCTGCTCGCCGCCGCGATACAGCCCGACCACCCTGCGAGAGCCGCGGATCGCGAGCTCCACGCGCTCGCGCGGGCGGCCCCGGCCCCAGTAGGACTCGCCGCTGATGAACGCGTGCACGGCGTCCACGTCGATCCGCTGCGGATCGTCGTCCAGCTCGAAGCCGTCGGCGAGCTCGCGCCGCATCGGCTCAGCCCTCCAGCGCGAGCGCCAGCCGCGCGAGCGCCTCATCCACGTCGGCCTCGGTGATGATCAGCGGCGGCAGCAGCCGCAGCGTCGTCGCCCCCGTGGCGTTGAGCACGAGCCGCTGCGCCAGCAGCGCGCGGCGCACGACCTCGGGCGCCGGCACGTCGAGCTCGCACGCGAGCATCAGCCCGCGCCCGCGCACGGCGATCACATGCGGCAGCTCCCGCAGGCCGGCGGCCAGCCGCTGGCCGAGCTCGCGCACGCGCTCCAGCAGCGCCGGATCGTCGGTCACCTCCAGCGCGGCAAGCGCGGCGCTCGCGATCACGGGCCCCCCGGCGAAGGTCGAGCCGTGCTCGCCCGCCACCAGCACGTCGGCCAGGCGCTCGCCGGTGATCAGCGCGCCCATCGGCAGGCCCCCGCCGAGCGCCTTCGCGACGGTCATCGCGTCGGGCTTCACGCCGGTCTGCTCGTAGGCCCACAGCGTGCCGGTGCGCCCCATGCCGCACTGCACTTCGTCGAACACGAGCGCCGCGCCGTGCTCGTCGCAGAGCTCGCGCGCGGTCATCAGCAGCTCGTCGGAGAGCACGTTGACGCCGCTCTCGCCCTGGATCGGCTCCAGCAGCACGGCGGCGGTGTTCGCGTCGACGGCCGCGCGCAGCTCTCCCGGGTCGGGCGCGACCGCGCGGAAGCCGGGGACGAGCGGGGCGAACGGCGCCTGCTTGGCCTCCTGCGGCGTCGCCGACAGCGCGCCGAAGGTGCGCCCGTGGAAGGCGCCGTGGACGACCACGACGTCGCCGCCGGCGCGCGCCTTGCGCACGAGCTTCAGCGCCGCCTCGCTGGCCTCCGCGCCGGAGTTGCAGAAGAACACCTTGCCGCCCAGGCTCGAGTCGGACAGGCGCTTGGCCAGGCGCATCGCCGGCTCTGTGTAGAAGAGGTTGCTCGCGTGCATCAGCCGCCCGACCTGCTCGCGCACGGCCGCCACCACGCGCGGATGGCAGTGGCCGATGTTCGTCACCGAGATGCCGCACAGGAAGTCCAGGTACTCGTTGCCCTCGTCGTCCCACAGGCGCGCGCCCTCGCCGCGCACGAACTCGACCGGCATGCGCGCGTAGGAGCCGATCACGCTCGTGCGCTCCAGTTCCTGCAATTCCACGAGGCTCATGGCGCCGCCTCGATCTTGGTTCCGATGCCGGCGTCGGTGAAGAGCTCCAGCAGCAGCGAGTGCGCGACGCGGCCGTCGAGGATGTGCGCGGCGCTGACGCCGTCCTCGATCGCCTCCAGGCACGCCTCGAGCTTCGGGCGCATGCCGCCGTCGAGTTGAGGCAGCGACGCGCGCACGTGCTCGGCGGTGGCATGCCCGATCAGGCTCGCGGGGTCGGCGGGGTCGCTCAGCCAGCCGGGGACGTCGGTCAGGAAGATGACCTTGTAGGCGCCGAGCGCCCCGGCGACCGCGCCGGCTGCCTCGTCGGCGTTGACGTTGTAGGACTGGCCGTCGCGGTCGGCGCCCACCGACGCGATCACCGGGATGTAGTCGCTTGCGACGTGCTCGATGACGCCGACGTTGACGCGCTCGATGCGCCCGACGAAGCCGATGTCCTCGCCTCCGGGCGCGGCGCGACGGGCGACGCGAAACAGCGAGCCATCGTCGCCGCACAGCCCCACCGCCGGCTGGCCGTGGCGGCTCAGGCGCAGCACGATCTCCTTGTTGACCTTGCCGACGAGCACCATCTTGGCGACCTCGACGGTGCTCTCGTCGGACACGCGCAGGCCGCCGACGAACTGCACGGGCAGCCCCAGCCTCTCCATGTAGCCGGTGATCTCCGGGCCGCCGCCGTGCACGACGATCGGGTTCAGCCCGACGTACTTCAGCAGCACGACGTCGCGCGCGAACTCCTCGCGCAGGGCGGGGTCCTCCATCGCGGCGCCGCCGTACTTGATGACCACCGTCCTGCCGTGGAACTCCCTGATGTAAGGGAGCGCCTCGAGCAGCGTTCCTACGTCGCGCATCCGGGCTCCGTTCTCCTGGCCTGCATCAGGTGTGGTAGTCGGCGTTGACAGTGACGTACTCGTGCGAGAGATCGGAGAAGAACACCTCGGTCTCGGCGTGGATCGAGTCCCGCCCACCCAGCCCGACCTCGTATTCGACCTCATCGGCCTGCACGGCGCGCGCGAGCGCGGGCTCGTCGTAGGCGATCGCGGCGCCCGCCGAGCAGACCTGGATCCCCTCGATGGCGACATCGACGGCCAGCGGCGCCGGGAAACCCGCACGTCCGCCGAGAGCGCCGCCGACGGCCTGCACGATCCGGCCCCAGTTGGGGTCGCCGCCGTGCAGCGCGGCCTTCACCAGCGGCGAGTTGGCCACCGCGCGGGCAGCCGCCTCGGCGCCGTCGAGATCGCCGCCGCGCACGACCACGCGCGCGATCCGCCCGGCGCCCTCGCCGTCGGCGACCATCATGATCGCGAGCGCGCGCAGCAGCGCGTCGAGCGCCTCGCCGAAGCGCAGCTCGTCCTCGCTCTCGGGGGCGATGCCGACGCCGCTTGCGCCGGAGCACATGAGGATGGCGGTGTCGTTGGTCGACAGCTGCCCGTCGACTGAGGCGCGGTCGAAGGAGCGCTTGACGCAGACGCCGAGCAGCAGGTCGGCCGTCTCGGGCGCGAGCTCGGCGTCGGTCTCGACGAAGCACAGCATCGTCGCAAAGCGCGGCGAGATCATGCCGGCGCCCTTGCACTGGGCGCTGAGCCGCACGGTCCCGGACGGCAGCTGAAGCTCGAGGTTGGCGCGCTTCTCGAACAGGTCGGTGGTCTGAATCGCCTGCTGGAAGTCGCTGTCGCCCTCGCGGCGCAGGCGCTCGCGCGCGCCGAGGATGCCCTGGAGCATCGCGTCCACCGGCAGCTCGTGGCTGATGCCGCCGGTCGAGGCGAGCGCGACCTCGGCGGGGTCGACGCCGACGGCGAGCGCCGCGGCGCCCTGCGTCTTGGCGGCGTCTTCGAGCCCGCGCCTGCCGGTGGCGGCATTCGCGCAGCCGGAGTTGGCGAGCACCGCGCGCAGCGCGCCCAGGCGGGAGCGCTCGCGGCTGAGCAGCACGGGCGCGGCGGGTGTGGCGGTGGCGGTGAAGCGCGCGGCGCTGACGGGGCTCTGCGAGTCGCACACGAGCAGGCCGACGTCGGGGCGGCCGCTGACCTTGATGCCCGCGGCCACGCCCGCGGCGCGAAAGCCCTCGGGCAGCCCGGCGTCGAGGCCCATTTCGCGCACGTGCGCGGGCGCGGGCACCCAGCGCGAGCGGAAGAAGGGCCGCGATGGGGCGTCCTTCACGTCCTGCGCGTCCACGTTCTCGCCCTCGCCGGCGCTCATAGCAACCCCTTGGTCTCGGGCAGCCCGAACATCAGGTTGAGGTTCTGCACGGCCTGCGAGGAGGTTCCCTTCCAGAGGTTGTCGATCGCACCGAAGGCGATCACCTTGCCGGTGTGCTGGTCTGCGGCTGCGAACACGCGGCAGTAGTTGGTCTCGCGCACCTCCAGCACGCCGGGGGGACCGTCGAGGAGCTCGACGAACGGCTCCTCGGCGTAGGCGGCCGTGTACATCTCGCCGAGCTCCTCGGCGACGACGGGCCGCGTGGTGGTGACGTAGCAGCTGGCCATCTCGCCCTGGTCGAGCGGCACGAGGTGCGCCTGGAACTGGACGTTCAGATCGCCGGCGCCGAGCAATGCGAGCTGCTCCTCGATCTCGGGCGTGTGGCGGTGCGCTGCGACCTTGTAGGGGACGATGTTCTCGCCGGCCATCGACAGGTGCGTGGTCTCGTCGAACACGCGCCCGGCGCCGGAGATGCCCTGCTTGGCGTCGATCACGACGTCGGCGATCAGCCCGGCACGGGCGAGCGGCGCGAGCGCGAGCAGCGACGCGGTCGGGTAGCACCCGGGGTTGGCGACGATCGCGGCGCCGGCGATGCGCTCGCGGTGAAGCTCGGTGAGCCCGTAGACCGCCTCGTCGAGCAGGTCCGGACGCGGGTGCTCTCCATACCAGCGCTCATAGGAGGCGAGTGAGCTCAGGCGGAAGTCGGCGCTGAGGTCGACGACGCGGATGCCGCGCTCGCGCAGCGCCCCGACGGTGGGCGCAGCGGCGGCGTGCGGATAGGCGACGACGGCCGCGTCGATGCCCACCAGCCGCTCGACCTCCAGCGGCTCGATCTCGAGCGGCACGCGGTAGCGCGGGTAGACCTCCCGCAGCGGCCTACCGAGCTCCGAGCGCCCGCTGACGGCCGTGAGCTCGAAGTCGGGGTGGCGCCACAGCAGGTGCGCGGCGAGCGCGCCGGTGAAGCCTGTCGCGCCGGCGACGATCACCCGCGGCCCGCCCTCGGCGAAGCGCTGAGCGGCGGGGCTAGCCACGCAGCTCACCTCCGAGATCCTGCAGCGCCGCGACGATCTTCCCGCGCACGGGCTCGATGTCCTCGTCGGTGAGCGTGCGCTCGAGCGCGCGGAAGGACAGCGCCAGCGCGAGCGAGCGCCGCCCCTCCCCCACCTGCTCGCCGCTGTAGACGTCGAACACGCGCGCCTCCTCCAGCAGCGCGCCGGCGGCGGCGCGCACGGCGGCGAGCGCGTCGGCCGCGGCGAGCGAATCGGGCAGCGTCACGGCGAGGTCCTGGCGCAGCGGCGGGAACGGCCCGAACGCGGTGAACTCGACCAGCGGCGAGGCCAGCGCGGCGAGCTTGCCGAGGTCGATCGCGAATGCGGCCGAGCGCTGCAGGTCCCAGGTCTCGGCGACGAGCGGATGCAGCTCGCCGATGAAGCCCAGCCGCACGGCCTCGCCGTCGCCGTCGGACGCGGCGAGCGCAGAGCCGGCTCCGGGCGCGGCCATCACGGCGGCGCTGCGCCCGGGATGCAGGAACGGCCACGTGGCGGGCGTCACCGACCAGTCCAGGCCAAAGCGCTCGAGCAGCGCGCCGAGCAGCGCCTTGGCGGCGAAGAAGTCGGCCTCGCGGCGCTCGCCGCGCCATGCGCGTGGCTCCAGATCGCCACTGAGGAGCGCACCGAGCGCGTGGTGCTCATCTGCCGGTAGCTCGTGTCGCTTGCCCGCCCCGCCGGCGCGGTAGACGGTGCCGGACTCGAAGATCGCGACGTCGGGGCCGTTGCGCGAGACGTTGTGGCGGGCGGCGTCGAGCAGCGAGCCGATGAGCGTCGGGCGCATGATCGACTGCCCCTCCGACAGCGGGTTCTCCAGTGCGACGACGCGCCGCAGCTCGTGCTTGGGCCCCAGCAGCAGCCGGTCGAGCAGCTCGGGCTCGGTGAAGCTCCAGCCGACGACCTCGTGCAGGCCGCGGCCGACGAGCGCGTCCTCGGCGGCGCGCCGCACGCGCTGGGCATGCGTGAGCTTGCCGGCGGCGCCGCGCCGCGCGGGCAGCGTCGCTGGCAGCCGCTCGAGGCCGTCGATGCGCGCGACCTCCTCGATCAGGTCGACCTCGCGCGTGACGTCATCGCGCCGCAGCGCCGGCACGGTCACCTCGAGCCCGTCCTCGCACTCCTCGGTGGCGAAGTCGAGCGCGCCCAGGATCTCCACCTGGCGCGCGCGTGCGACGGGCACGCCGAGGATCGCCTGCACGCGCGCCTCGCGCAGCTCGATCCTGGGGCGAGAGGCGACCCAGTCGGCGGACTCGAGGCCGACGTCGATGGTGCCCGGGAGCACGCGCGCGCCGCACAGGTCGATCATCAGCTGTGTGGCGATCGCCTGGGCGTGCATGCACTGCTCGGGCTGCAGCCCCTTCTCGAAGCGCCCGGAGGCCTCGCTGCGCAGGCCGAGCGCCCACGAGCTGCGGTGGATGTTGGGGCCGTTCCAGGTGGCGACCTCCATCAGCACGCGCGTGGTGTCCGGCTCGACCTCCGAGCGAGCCCCGCCCATCAGCCCGGCGATCGAGGTGGGGCCGTCGGCGTCCTCGATCACGACCATCTCCCGATCGAGCGTGCGTGTCTGGGAGTCGAGCGTCTGCACCTGCTCGCCGTCGTGCGCGCGGCGCACGGTCAGGCGCGCGCCGGCGATGCGGTCGAGGTCGAACGCGTGCAGCGGCTGCCCGGAGAGCAGCATCGCGTAGTTGGTGATGTCGACGACGTTGTTGATCGGCCGCTGCCCGGCGGCTGTGAGCCGCGCCTTCAGCCACGGCGGCGAGGGCGCGATCGTGACGTCCTCGAACACGCGCGCGGTGAAGCGCGGGCACAGATCGGGGCACTCGACGAGCACCTCGGCGCCGGCGATGGGCCCGTCGGAGCCCGGGTCCTCGCTCCAGGGCGCATCCGCGAGCGGCGCGCCGGCGGCGGCGTGCAGCTCGCGCGCGACGCCGTAGACGCCGAGGCAGTCCGGCCGGTTGGGCGTGATCTCGAGCTCGAGCACGTCCATCGAGATCGCGAGCACCTCCGCGAGCGGCGTGCCGGGCGCAAGCTCGGCGTCGAGCAGCTGGTTGTCGAGCACGAGGATGCCCTGCGGGGCGGGTGGGCCCAAATTAATCTCCAGCTCGGACTCGGACAGGATCATGCCTTCGGAGACGACGCCGCGGAGCTTCGCCTGCTTCAGCTTGGTGCCGTCGGGCATCACCGCGCCGGGCCGCGCGACAGCCACGGTCTGTCCGGCGGCGACGTTGGGAGCGCCGCAGACGATCGTCGCCGGCGCAGCCTCGCCGTCCTCGCCCGTCTCGCCGAGGTCGACGGTGCAGACCTTCAGCCGGTCGGCGTCCGGGGTGCTGCTCGGCGCTGAGCACGCGCCCGACGACGAAGCCGTCCGTGGAGGGCACGCCGTGATGGTGGATCGCCTCGACCTTGGTGCCGGTCATCGTCAGGCGCTCCTCGATCTGGTGCACGTCGAGCGCGGGGTCGCAGTATTCGCGCAGCCATGGCAGCGGCACCCTCATACAAACTGCTCCAGGAATCGGAGGTCGTTCTCGTAGTAGAGGCGCAGGTCGGGGATGCCGTGCTTGAGCATGGCGATCCGCTCGACGCCCATGCCCCAGGCGAAGCCCTGGACCTTCTCGGGGTCATAGCCGGGCGAGTTGGCCTCGGTGGTGGGCACGTGGGCGTAGACGTTGGGGTCGACCTCGCCGGCGCCGAGCACCTCCAGCCAGCCCTCGCCCTTGCAGAGGTAGCAGCGCGAGCCGTCCTTGAGGAAGCCCTTGCCGTCGCAGTGGAAGCACGAGACGTCGACCTCGACGCTGGGCTCGGTGAAGGGGAAGAAGTGCGGGCGCAGCCTGACGTCGCGCTCCCCGCCGAACACGGCGCGCGCGAACTCCAGGAGCGTGCCCTTGAGGTCGGCGAGCGTGATGTCCTCGTCGACGGCGAGACCCTCGATCTGGTGGAACTGGGGCGTGTGCGTGGCGTCGGAGTCGGGCCTGTAGACGCGCCCGGGGATGACGACGTACAGCGGCGGCGGATGCGCCTCCATCGCGCGCACCTGCATGGGCGATGTGTGCGTGCGCAGCACGAGCTCCTCGGCTACCAGCGGCGAGGGCGGTTGCCCTGGGCGCTGCTCGGGCGGCTCCAGCAGGTCCGGGCGGGCGATGTAGAACGTGTCGGTGCGCGCCCGCGCGGGGTGCGTGGGGCTGTGGTTGAGCGCGTCGAAGTTGTAGTGGACGGTCTCGATCTCGGGGCCCTCCATGACGGTGAAGCCGAGGCCGAGGAAGATGTCTTCGAGCTCCCTGCGCGTGGCGGTGAGCACGTGCAGGCGGCCGATCGGCTGCGGCGGCGCGCCGGGCAGCGTGACGTCGATGCGGTCGGCGAGCAGCTGCTGCTGGAGCTCGCCGGCGGCGAGCTCGTCGGTGCGCGCGGCGATCAGCGCCTCGAGTGCCTGGCGCGCCTGGTTGGCGGCCTTGCCGACGGCGCCGCGCTGCTCGGGCGCGAGCTCGGCGACCCCGCGCAACAGCTGCGGCAGCTCGGCCTTGCGCCCGAGGTAGCGCACGCGCAGCTCCTCGAGCTGAACGCTCGAGGCGGCGGCGGCGATCGCGCTCTCGGCCTCGCCCTGGAGCTCTTGGATGCGATCGATCATGAGGTCGGGACCGTATCGATGGGGCGGGCGGGACGCCGATACGGCCGGCGGGTCATCTCATAGAGCGCCACGGTGGCGGCCATGGCGGCGTTGAGCGAGTGCGAGGCGATGGGGATGTGGGCGACGCGCTCGCAGGCGTCGACGACGTCCTGCGGCAGCCCGTCGCGCTCGGCGCCGATCAGCAGCGTGACCCCGTCGGCCCCTCAGCGCTCGCCGCGGCGCCAACACCCGCTCCGTTCTCCCGCTCGCCGTCGCCGTGGGGCCCGTGCAGCGGCTCGCCGGCGTCGGCGACGAGCGCGATGCGTTCGCCGGGGAGCTCGGAGACGTCGCGGACGTGCGCGAGCTCGACGGTGAAGATGGCGCCCATGCTGGCGCGCACGGCCTTGTCGCCGTGGGGGTCGGCGCAGCGGGGGCCGAGCGCGACGCAGGAGGCGCCGAACGCTTCGGCGGAGCGCAGCACGGCGCCGACGTTGCCGGGATCGCCGACGCCGTGCAGATACACGCACAGCGGCCCCCGCGGGGTACCCCAGCGCTGCGCATAGACGGCCATGACGCGCGTGCCGGAGCCGAGCGCGGAGGCGCTCGCGAGCGCGTCGCGCTCGACGTCGTGGAAGTCCTCGCCACCGAGGCCGGAGCCGGCGAGCCGGTAGCCCTCGAGCGCCGGGCGCCCGGCCCGCTGGGCGGCGGCGATCAGGTCCTCGCCTTCGGCGAGGAACGTGGCGCTGCGCGCCCGCCCGCGCTTGGTGTGCAGATGGCGCACGCTCTTCAGGCGGGGATTTTGTGGGGATTGAATCTGGGTCATGTCATAAAAAAAGCGCCGTCCTTTTCAGGAGCGACGCCCGGGAGGCTGTCTGTCGGTGTGCCGGGTCCCCGGCGGATCCGGGTCAGGCAGCCGACGCCTCGCGGGCGACCTCGGCAAAACGTCGGAACGTGTCGGCGTCGCGCACGGCGATGTCGGCGAGCACCTTGCGGTCGAGCTCGACGCCGGCCAGCTTGAGGCCGTGCATCAGCTGCGAGTAGCTCATGCCGTTGACGCGCGCGGCGGCGTTGATGCGGGTGATCCACAGCCTGCGGAAGTCGCGCTTGCGGTTGCGCCGGTCGCGGTAGGCGTACGCGTCGGCCTTGAGCAGGGCCTCCTTGGCGCGCTTGTAGTTGGAGTGCGCCTCGCCGCGGAAGCCCTTGGTCTGCTCGAGCACGGCGCGGCGCTTCTTGCGCGCGCCGACGGAGCGCTTGACGCGCGTCACATGCCCACCCCCAGCATGCGCTTGATCCGCGGCGCGTCGTCCTTCGAGACGATCATCGCCTCGCCGAGCTGGCGCTTGTGTTTGGGCGACTTCTTCTCGAGGATGTGGCTCGTGAAGGCATGCCGACCGCGCACCTTGCCGGTGGCGGTGACTTTGAAGCGCTTCTTGGCGCCGGAGTGTGTCTTCATCTTTGGCATGGGATCAGGGATCGAGGGGCCCGGCTCGTCGACCTACGGTCGTCTTCGCCACCCTCGAAGCGCTGATTATGACACGGGTGTGCCCGCGGCCGCGGTTCCGCCGTTCTCGGCGGGCGGCTCGGGGGCGGCGACGGCCTCTGTGGCCATCTCAGCGCCACCGTTCTCGACAGGCGCGGGCGCCTCGACGGCGACCTCGGCGCCGCCGTTCTCAGCGGGCGGCTCCGGCGCGACGGCGGCCTCGGCGCCACCGTTCTCGGCGGGCGCGGGCGCCTCTGCCGGGGCCGCGGCGCCGCCGTTCTCAACGGCCTCCTGCGGCCCGACGGCGGCCGCGCCGCCGTCGACGACGGCGTGCTCGTCGGTTGCGGCGGTGACGGTGCCGTCGGCTGCGATGCGCCCGGCGAGCACGGCTTTGGAGGGGGCCATCATCATCGTCATGTTGCGCCCTTCCTGCATGGGGCGCTGCTCGACGACGCCGAGGTCGGAGAGCTCCTCGGCGAGCCGGTCGAGGATCGCGGTGCCGCGCTCGGGATGGGTGACCTCGCGTCCGCGGAACATGATCGTGACCTTGACCTTGTCCTTGTGCTTGAGGAAGCGCTCGACGTGGTGCTTCTTGGTGTCGTAGTCGTGCTCGGCGATCTTGGGGCGGAACTTGATCTCGCGCACGGTGATCTGCTGCTGGTGCTTGCGCGCCTGCTTGACCTTCTGGGCCTGCTCGTACTTGTACTTGGAGTAGTCGAGCACGCGGCAGACGGGCGGGCGGGCCTCGGGCGCGACCTCGACGAGGTCGAGTTCGCGTTCCTGGGCGAAGACGAGCGCGTCGGCGGTCTTGAGCACGCCGACCTGCTGACCCTGATCGTCGATCAGGCGCACCTCGGGCACGCGAATACGCTCGTTGATCCTCGTCGTGTCCCGCTCAGGCGGGCGCCGGTCGAACCTGCGGGGAACCGGCACTAGGTGTGATTGCTGCGCGTCAAGCGAACGCTACGCGCGGCGTTCTGAGGATTTGTCGGGCTTCAACGCGGGGGATTATAGCTCCCCCCGCACCCGCTGGGCGAAGTCGGCGATCGCCAGAGCGCCGAGATCGCCGCCGCCCTCGCCGCCGGTGCCCCCGTGAGTGCGCACCGAAACGGTCCCGTCCCCCTGCTCGCGCTCGCCGACGACCAGCATGTATGGGATCTTTCGCAGCTCGGCCTCGCGGATCTTGCGCCCGATCGACTCGCTGCGCTGGTCGAGCTCCACGCGGACCTTCTCGCCCCGCAGCGTGTCTCTGACCGAGGCGGCGTAGTCGTTGAAGCGGTCGGAGACGGGCAGCACGATCGCCTGCACGGGCGCCAGCCACAGCGGGAACTCTCCGGCGTAGTGCTCGATGAGGATGCCAATGAAGCGCTCGAAGGAGCCGAGCAGCGCGCGGTGGATCATCACGGGTCGGTGCTCGGCGTTGTCGGCGCCGGTGTAGTGCAGGTCGAAGCGCTCTGGCATCGAGTAGTCCAGCTGCACGGTGCCGAGCTGCCAGGAGCGCCCGATCGAGTCGGTCATGTGCAGGTCGATCTTGGGGCCGTAGAAGGCGCCGTCGCCGGGGTTCAGCTCGTAGGCGAGCCCCTCGGCGTCCAGCGCGCCGGCGAGCGCGCCCTCGGCGCGGTCCCACATCTCGTCGCTGCCGATGCGCTGCTCGGGCCGCGTGGAGAGCTCCAGGCGCGGTTCGATGCCAAAGCGCTTGTAGAGGTCGAAGCCGAAGCGCAGGCACTGCACGACCTCCTCCTGGACCTGCTCCTCGGTGCAGAAGATGTGCGCGTCGTCCTGGGTGATGTGGCGCACGCGCAACAGGCCGTGCAGCACGCCGCTGGCCTCGTGGCGGTGGACGAGGCCGGCCTCGCTGTAGCGCACGGGCAGGTCGCGGTAGGAGCGCCGCTCGTCGGAGTAGATCTGGATGTGGGCCGGGCAGTTCATCGGCTTCAGGCCCATCGGGCGGCCCTCGACGTCGGTGAAGTACATGTTGTCCTTGTACTTGTCCCAGTGCCCGGACTGCTTCCACAGCTCGACGTCGTAGAGGATCGGCGTTTTCACCTCCAGGTAGCCGCGGGCGAGGTTTTCCGAGCGCCACAGCTCGGTGAGCGCGTTCCAGATCGTCATGCCGGCGGGCTTCCAGAAGGGGCTGCCGGGTGAGAGCTCGGAGAACATGAACAGATCCAGCTCGCGCCCGAGCTTGCGGTGGTCGCGCGCGCGGGCCTGCTCGATGCGCTCCAGATGCGCGTCGAGCTCTGCCTTGGTGAAGAACGCGGTGCCGTAGATGCGGGTGAGCATCGTCCGGTTGGAGTCCCCGCGCCAGTAGGCGCCGGCGACCGACTGCAGCTTGAAGGCGCCGACGGTGGCGGTGCTGGGCGCATGCGGGCCGCGGCAGAGGTCGGTGAAGGGACCGTTGGTGTAGAGCGAGACGGTGCGCAGCGGCTCGCGGTGCAGGCTCTGCTCGGCGGCGGTGAGGAGATCGTCGATCAGCTCCACCTTGTAGTCCTGGCGCTCGGCGAGGAAGCGCTCGCGCGCCTGCCCGACGGGCACGTCCTCCCGCACGAAGGTCTCGGCGGCCTTGATATGCGCGCGCATGCGCTCTTCGATCCGCGGGAAGTCGGCCTCGGAGACGGAGGTCCCGTCGGGGAACTCGAAGTCGTAGTAGAAGCCGTCCTCGATCGGCGGCCCGATCGAGATCTTGACGCCTGGGTAGAGCTCGATGACCGCCGCGGCGAGCACGTGCGCGGCGTCGTGGCGGATCAGCTCCAGGGCCTTCGGCCCGCTCTTATTGGTCAGGATCGCGAGGTGCGCCCCGTCGGGCAGTGGGCGCGTGAGGTCGCGCACCTCCGTACCGGCGCCGTCGTCCGAGCCCGCCTCCACGCCGAGCTCGACGGCGAGCGCGGCGCGCGCGAGGCCCGGCCCGATCGCTGCGGCGGCGTCGGCGCCGGTGGCGCCGACGGGCAGCTCGAGCGTGTTGCCGTCGGGGAGTGTGACCTTCACGGACATGTCAGCCGCGCAGGCTACCCGCCGACGGCGAGACTTTCTTCGGGCACGTTCG
Source organism: uncultured Solirubrobacteraceae bacterium (assembly GCA_963735705.1). Lineage (GTDB taxonomy): Bacteria > Actinomycetota > Thermoleophilia > Solirubrobacterales > Solirubrobacteraceae > Palsa-744. The sequence continues at coordinate 363,278 of CAVTLZ010000002.1, read as the reverse complement.
CCGCGGTCGCGCTAGCCGTGCGCGAGGGCGGCCTCGCGGCCCGCGTCGGGCGCGCCCGCGGCGACCGCGGCGAGCGACCACAGCGCATCGTCGGCGAGCGCCTCGCGCCTGACCTCGCCGGCGCCGAGCAGCTCGATCAGCGCGCGCTCGGCGGCGTCGCGGTCGGGCGCCTGGTTGTTCTGGGCCATGATCGCGGCGACCTCCTGGGTGACGAGCCCATCGGGGAAGCGCCGCAGCGCGTCGATCGCCCGATCGGGCGGCGCCTGGCGCTCGAGCGTGGAATCGAGGTTGGCGATCAGCACGTCGTAGGCGTCGATCGTCTGAAAGCCGCCGGCCTCCAGGCGCTGCCCGGCGCTCGAGTGAAAGACGAGCGAGGGGGCGGAGTAGCGCACGGGCCCGTCGGTCTGGCGGGCCTTGCCCTGGAACTCGGTGGGCCCGCCCTCGGCGCTGCGCGTCTGCTGCTTGTCGTCCTCGTAGGCGGCGAGCGTGGCCGGCTCGTCGATCGCGCCGAGCACGGCGTCGACGTCGAGCCCGTCCACGCGCGCGAGCGCCTGCGCGATGTCGGCGTCCTGGTCGAGCAGGAGCGTGGTGGTGAACCAGCCGAGCTGCAGCGCGCGCAGCACCTCGTGCTCGCGCCCGGGGAACAGCAGGCGCGTGGCGACGATCGCGCGGCACGCGCGCGCGGTGGCGGTGACGCGATCGCGCGGCTCCATCAGCAGCGGCATGCCGAAGCGCCTGAAGTAGCTCTGCTGGCCGATCGTCGAGCGCGTGGGCGTGTAGCCGGCGTCGATGTAGCGCTGGGGATCCTCGGCCAGCCCGATCGTCACCAGGCGCCAGTCGAGCTGGTCGCCGTAGCGCCAGTGCAGCACCGCGAGCGCGGGGCTGGCCGAGTACGCGAAGGGACAGCCGGGGTCTGTGAAGTGCGTGACTGAGATGGCGGTCATGCGAAGATGATTGCACACGCAAGCACTTGACGCGTACCCGAGGAGCGCGTGGGAGCCGCCTGGACGCTGGGAGCGGCGCCCGCGAGCGGCGACTGAAAAACACAGGCTGCAGACACTCGTCTGCATATGCGAACATCGGCGCCATGACCAATGACGAGCATCTCTCCATCACCATCACCCTGTCCCCCGCCCAGATCGACGAGATCGTGCGCGCGGCGAGCTACAGTCGCGCGCCGAGCGTCTCGACGCTGATCAACGATGCGCTGCGCGCACCGTTGGGCAGCGAGCGCGCGGACCACCCGCCGGCGGAGGGGGAGCGCGACGGACCCTCGCGCGGCGGTTACCTGCAGGTCGACGACAGCGACCCGCGTTTGTCGCGCTCGCTGCTGCGCGGGCTGTCGATTCTCACCTGCTTCGGCCCCGACGGCGCGCCGCGCGGCATCCTCGACCTCGCGCGCACGCTCGGCATGAGCCCGAGCACGACCCATCGCTACGCGCACACGCTCGTGCAGCTGGGCCTGCTCGAGCGCTGCCCGAACTCGCGCAAGTACAGCCTTCCGGGCATGTAGGAGAAGTGGCCGGCACCGGCGCACGCGGCGCGCCGTGCCGGCCACTGCCAGCGCCGTCTGTGGGGATGGCGTGACAGCAGCAGGATACCAGCAGCCAGCTGTCTGGATCTTGCTACTCGCGAAGTGCGATGTTTCTGATTGTGTCGGCTCCGACTCAAACAGATCTCGCGCTCGCGGCGACGGTGAGGCGTATGCGCGTCGAGCGCGGCGACACCCAGGAGGACCTCGCACACCGAGCGGGCCTGACCGTGGCAGCCTTCGCGCGGATCGAGCGCGGCCACGCGAACCCGACGTGGACGACCGTCAGGCGCATCGCCACGGCGCTGGAGGTCAGCCTGGCAGGCCTGGCCGAGGCCGTTGAACGTTACCGGCCGCGCGGTTGAGCGGCCCCGCCGCGAGACTCCTCGATCGACGACGCTGGCGACGCTCGCCTGCAGCAACAGCCCGACTCGGTCGTGTTCGTGAGGTTCTCGAGCGTGACGGTGTCATCGTCGTAGGCGTGCGGCGCATGCAGTGACGCGTTGGCCTGCTTGACCCCGCCGTGGCTGCCGTGTCTCGGATTGGGTATCCGCGAGCGTGCCCGACTGTGCGATTGGCATCGACAGTCGGCACCATGACTGCGAGCCGGTCCGGCAGCGGTCACCATATTCAGGGGTTGACAACAAGCGGCTGCGGGTCTTCCGAGAGAGCGAACGAGCCGACTGTTGTCGTCTGCGCTCTCTCCAGAGCATGCGCCACCCGCGGATGGCTGCTGTGAGCCGTCGCAAGCGCCGCGCCGCTGGCCGGCGGGCGCTCACACGGGGTCGGAGCTCTCCAGCGCGCGCAGGTGCTCGTCGACACGGCGCACCCAGTCCTCGGAGACCTCGTCGGCCTGCACCGACAGGCGCGCCTGCACGAGCAGCCCCTCGGGCGCGGGGATGCCGAGATGCGCGAGCACGCGGTGCACGACGTCGTCGGTGCTCTCGGCGAGCTCCTCGTAGGTGAGCTTCAGCGGCTCGTAGCCGAGCCCGAGGAAGTAGGCGTCCCAGGAGGCGTCGTGCGCGGTCAGCAGCCGCACGAGGTAGTTGATCGCGCGGAAGGAGAACACGAGCTCCACGGGCCGCCCCACCTCCTCGCCGGCCTCGCGCTTCCAGGCCTGCGTCTGCACGGCCTTCCACAGCGACACCGCCTGGCGGATCTTGTTCTGGCGGGTGATCTGGATGTAGCGCAGGCCGGGGAACGCCCGCGCGAGCAGCTCCGGCAGCGGCCGACCGGCCATGCCTTCGATCCCGCGCAGAAGCTCGGCGAAGTCGCCGAGGTAGCCCCACATCAGCTTCGCCCCGAAGACGCCGTTGGGGGTGGTTCCCTGCTCCAGCGCCCACGCGAGGTACTGGTCGTAGGTGTCCGGATGCCAGAGCGGGTTCGGTTCGGCGGCCCCATCGGGCATCTCGCGGAAGGCGAGGCGCTCGACGATGTTGGCGTGCCGGTCGGGGTCGAAGTACTCGTGCGGGCGGCGCGGCAGCCCGGAGCGGCTGAGCGCCTCGAAGTACTCCGCGGGGCGCCCGGCGACGCCGGTCTGGTCGAGCGCGTGGCAGAGTAGAGTGCTGCCGCTTCGCGGCGTCGCGCACACCAGGTAGGAGAGCATCGGCGTCATCGTCTGGGAAATCCGATCAAGCACACTGACTTGGTGAACAATACAGTGGCCGACCTACCGAACATCTTGTACATGCACTCGCACGACACCGGGCGCTACGTGCAGCCCTACGGCGAGCCGGTGCCGATGCCCAACGTGCAGGCGCTGGCCGACCAGGGCGTGCTGTTCCGCCAGGCGTTCTGCGCCGCCCCCACGTGCTCGGCCAGCCGCGCGTGCCTGCTGACGGGCCAGTACGGGCAGAGCAACGGGATGCTCGGGCTCGCCCATCGCGGCTGGTCGCTGCGCGACTACCGCCATCACATCGTCAACGTGCTGCGCGGCGCCGGCTACACCTCGACGTTGATCGGCGAGCAGCACATCTCCAAGGAGCCGGAGGTGATCGGCTACGACGAGGTGATGAAGGTGCCGACGACGCGCGTCGAGACGGTCGCGCCGCTGGCGATGGAGGTGCTGCGCCGCAAGCACGAGCGTCCGCTGTTCGTGTCGATCGGCTTCTTCGAGACCCACCGCGAATTCCTCGGCCCGGGCTCGCTGCGCGACGTCCACTACTCAAAGCCCCCCAACAACCTCCCCGACTGCCCGGAGGTGCGCGCGGACGTGGCCGCGTTCAAGGCGAGCGCGCGCTCGCTGGACCACGGCGTCGGCATGGTGCTCAACCAACTGGACGCCTCCGGCCTCTCGGAGAACACGCTGATCATCTTCACGACCGACCACGGGATGCCGTTCCCGGGGGCGAAGGCGACGCTGTTTGACCGCGGCCTGGGCGTGAACCTGATCCTGCGCGGACCGGAGCCGTTCGGCGGCGGGCGCGTGATCGACGCGCTTGTGTCGCACATCGACATCTACCCGACGGTGTGCGAGCACGTGGGGATCGCGCGCCCGCCGTTCCTGCAAGGCGTGTCGCTGCTGCCGCTGCTGTTGGGGCACACGACGAGCGTGCGCGAGGAGATCTTCGCGGGCTCGACGTGGCATGCGGCATACGAGCCCCAGCGCGCGATCCGCACCGAGCGCCACAAGTTCATCCGCCGCTGGGGCGAGCGCCGCACGCCGGTGCTGGCGAACACCGACGACGGCCCCAGCAAGGATCTGCTGCTGGCGGCGGGCTGGGCCGAGCGGGAGATCCCCAAAGAACAGCTGTATGACGTCCTGTTCGACCCCAACGAGGCGAACAACCTCGTCGATGACCCCGGGTGCGCGCCGGTGCTCGAGGATCTCCGCGCGCGCCTGGAGCAATGGATGCGCGATACCGACGATCCGCTGCTGGCCGGCCACGTCGATCCCCCGCCGGGAGTTGAAATCAACCTCCCCGACCAGCTGTCGGCAACCGAACCGACGATCAGGATCGAGTAGCGGCTCAGCCGGCGCGCCGGCGCAGGAAGTCCACGAGCGCGCCGGTCGTGCGCTGTGGCTCGTCGTCCCACACGAAGTGCCCGGCGCCGGGAATAACGGTGAGCTCGGAGCCTGGGATCTCCTCGTGAAAGCGCTTTGCCATGGCAACGCCGGCGAAGCGGTCCTCCTCGCCCCACAGGATCAGCGCCGGCACGTCGAGCGCGGCGACGCGGCCCTCGTAGGGCACGAGCTTGTCGAACTCGCCGGAGCGGTAGAGCTTGAGATGCCCGAGGCGGCGGGTGTCGTCGGCGAACGCCTTCCAGTACTCCTCGATCGCCGCCTCGCTCATTCCGCTGGAGACCGCGTGCATGGCGGCGGCGAAGCCCTCGCGCGTGTACGCGCGGATCAGCTTCTCGCCCTCCTCTGGCGTGCGCATGACGTTCGCGAGGTCGTGCCAGCGCCGGTCTGAGAAGAAGCCCCCGTCGGAGATCACCAGCGCGCTGGCCGCGCCGGGGTGGTCGCACGCCCAGCGCAGCCCGATCGGCACGCCCCAGTCGTGCGTCACGAGCGCCACCGGGCCGAGCTCGAGCTCGCCGACAAAGCGTTCGAGCGCCTCGATGTGGCGCTCCCACGTGGCCGGCGGGTCCGGCTCGGACTCGCCATACCCGGGCAGGTCTGGCGCGAGCGCTCGCCAGCCGGCGGCGGCGAGCACAGGCAGCGCGTTGTGCCACATGTAGGAGGACTCGGGGTAGCCGTGCACGAGCAGCACGGGGGGATCGCTCGCGCGTCCCGCCTGCCTGTAGGCCAGTCCTCCCGCTCGCGCTGGGCCGCTCACGCGGCAAACCCTACGGCAGGTCGGATGCTGGGAGTCGAGCCCCGAAGCGGGATCGCCCGCGGGCTCGAGGCGCGACGCGACCGCCCCGCTACAGCTTCAGGTAGGAGTGCCCGGGCAGTTTGGTGTGGCAGGTGTGATACACGCGCTCGCCCTTGAGCGTGTGTCCACCGCGCGTGCGGGCGACTATCTCGATGGTGAAAGTGCCCTTGGGCAGGCCGACCAGGTCGATCCCCGTCCTCAGATGCCTGCCGCTCAGCGTGCGCTTGTGCTGGCCGTCGATCGAGACGACGGCCGAGACGATCCCGAGCTGCTTGACGTTCTGGATGTGAATCGTGATGTCGCGCTTGCTCGCGCACATCGGCGGGGCGCTGACGACCTTGATCGACAGCACGGACGTCGCGGCTTCCTGCTTGGGTTCTTCTTTCTTGGGCGCAGGCTTCGCCGGTTCCTGGTACTCGTACGCGCCGATGTCACAGCCCCTGCCGGGGATGCCCGGACGCGGCTCGCCACGCTGATCGACGGACGCCGGGCCGTTTTCTGCCTCTTCGCAGTCTCCGGCGACGGGCACGAAGCCGATCGCCGGGCTGGAGGAGAGCAGCGCGACCGTCTGCGTCGGACCGCCGTTGTTGGCGAGGCCCGCTTCTTCGTTCAGCCCGGGACGTTCATTGAGCAGATCGTTTTCTTCGGAGCTCATGCCGCACGAGTCCATCGTGCTCTCCGTGAGAGCCCTCGAGGGATAGTCGAGGTTGTAGCCGGCCTTTTCGATCAGCGATTCGAAGTTGCCTTCGCAGTTTTCTTCGCTCGCGTTGGGCTCGGCCACGATCGTGTTTCGCAGGGCGACGTAGGCGTCGCCCACTTCGGTGGCGAGGTTGTTGCCCGGCCCAACCCCTCCCTCGACGACATCGCGGTGGATGGCGCGGCGAGCGCTACGGCCTTGGATTTCGATTTCTTCGGGTTCGACGGTGTTGTCGAAAACGGTGTCGCTGATCAGAGCGACCGAAGCCCCATCGGCAATTGCCACGCCACCACCGTCGTTCGTGGCGAAGTTGTCGGCGATCGTTGAGTTGGTGATCGGATCCACGACCCTCCCTTCCTCGTAGATCCCCCCTCCGTATCCCCCTCCTTCGTCGAACCTCTCTTCCGCCCGGTTGTGGGCGATCGTCGACTGATCGATCGAGATGCCCGGTTCGAGGAACAGCGACGCCTGCGGCTTCACCGCGGCCCTGCTCGCGGCGGTGGGGCACCCACCTTCTTCCCAGTAGATGGCAATGCCACCGCCGTACGCAGCGCTGCTGTGTTCGACGGTCGACTGGTTGACCGTCAGGTTCGGTTCAGATTCTTCGCCATCCGTCGTGCGGCGGACCTTGGACGAGCGCTTGGTGTGACCGGCAGCGAGCTCGCAGAGTTCTTCGGAGATGTATGCGTCGATGCCGCCGCCTTCGTCTTTTGCTTCGTCTTCCGCCAGCGTCGACTTGTCGATGACGACGACCGCGTCGCGTTCGCTGTAGATGCCGCCTCCGCTCCTGTGCGCACGGTTCTTGGTGATCTTCGATTCCTGCACCGAGACATACGCGCCATCTTCGGCGTAGATCGCGCCGCCATCGTCTTCCGCGACGTTTTCTGTGATCGTCGACCCCTTGACGACGACTTTGGAGAGGAATTCCGCGTAGATCGCACCGCCGTCGTCGATGGCGAGGTTTTCCGTGATCGTCGAGTTTTCGACCGTCAGGTCGGCGAAACCTTCCACGTACACGCCAGCGCCTTCGTCCGCGTTGCCGTTCGTCACCGTGACTCCGTCGAGCGTCAGCGAGCTGTCAGCCTCCACTTCGAGAACGCTGGCCGTCGCGTTCCCCTCGATGATCGTCTTTTCCGCTCCCGCCCCGGAGATCGTGACTTCGGCGTCGTCCTTGATGACCAACGTCGGTTCACTCGCGGTCTCTTCGTACGTGCCTTCGGGGACGTCGATGGTGACCTGGCCCTCGCTGTCGGCCAGTTCCACGGCGGCGCGCAGCGTGCAGCCTTTGGCGAGGTCCGTGCTTTCGCATGTCGATGCGCCAGCTTCGAGTGGGGCGTCGGTCGTTTCGGTTACCTGGATCGGCGTCGCCGCAAGCGCGCTCGCGGAGGTGAGCGCTAGCGCAATTGCTGTCGCCAGCAAGACAAGCGTCATCATCCCCCAACGTTGCATTGGCAAGACGATACAGCATTAGTTACTATTGTCAAGAACGTTCGGTCCGTAATTCCACCTCGGACGAGCGATCGCCGGACACCGGGGCGAGTGAGGTGTGACGTACCTTCGTGGGACGGGCGCATGAACGCACGACGGACCCTCACGCGCGTTGACGGCCGCCAGGATGCTCGCGGTGGCGCCCTCCTGAGACGGCGGCGAACCCTACAGCTTTAGGTAGGAGTGCCCGGGCAGTTTGGTGTGGCAGGTGTGATACACGCGCTCGCCCTTGAGCGTGTGTCCGCTGCGCGTGTGGGCGACTATCTCGATGGTGAAGGTGCCCTTGGGCAGGCCGACCAGGTCGATCCCCGTCCTCAGATGCCTGCCGCTCAGCGTGCGCTTGTGCCGGCCGTCGATCGAGACCACAGCCGAGACGATTCCGAGCTGCTTGACGTTCTGGATGTGAATCGTGATGTCGCGCTTGCTCGCGCACATTGGCGGGGCGCTGACGACCTTGATCGACAGCACGGAGGCTGCCGCTTCTTTTTTCGGTTCTTCTTTCTTGGGAGCTGCGACCTGCGGCGCTTCCTGGTACTCATAGGCGCCGATGTCGCAGCCTTTGCCGGGAATGCCGGGACGCGTCACACCGCGCTGATCGACCAGGTGAGGGCCTTCTTCTGCTTCTTCGCAGTCCCCTGCCAGCGGCACGACACCGATTGCCGGGCTGCTCGCCACCAGCGCGATCGTCTTCGTGGGACCGCCGTTTTCGTGCAGGCCTTCCGTGCTGAATTCAGGATTCTGACCCACCAGGTCGTGGTCGGCTTCGCTCATCCCGCAGCTGTCCGACGGGTTGTCGAAGATCGCCTTGGAGGGATAGTCCAGGTTGTAGCCGGCGTCAGGGTCGAGCGATTCGATTTCACCCTCGCAGTTTTCTTCGAACTCACCAGCTTCCTCGGCGACGATCGTGTTGCGCAGGTAGATCGCGCCCAGATCTTCAGCCGCAAGGTTGTTGCCGATGTGCTCGTCGCCCTTGTTGTAGGCGACCGTGTCGCTGATCAGCGCCGCGACGTCTTCGCGGGCGTAGACGCCGCCGCCGTCGTACCCGGCGGTGTTGTCGGCGATGGTCGAGTTGATGATCGGATCCTCGCCGCCGCTCTCGTCGATGCCGCCACCGAAGTAGCCGGCTTCGTTACCCGTAATCGCCGACTGTTCAACCGTAAGTCCACCTTCTTCGGAAAGAAGCTCGGCCACCGCCGGGGTGCCATGGTGCGCGATTGAGCGGCGAGCAGACAAGCCGCGCGCCTGTCTCTGGTCGCAGCCGTAGTAGGTTTCGACGTAGATCCCACCGCCATCGCCCTCGTCCTCGACGGCCGCCTTGTTGTCACTGATCGTGGACTGGATGACCGTGAGTTCTCCGAGCACTTCGTCACACTCCGGGCCCGCGTCGTACTCGCCGTAGCTCGCGATCCCGCCTCCCCTGCCGTTCTCGGTTTCGTTTTCGGTGACCGTCGACTGATCTTCGATCGCGATGAGGTTTCTGTTGCCGTAGATGCCGCCACCGTCATATTCGGCATCGTTCGCGGCGATCGTCGAGTTGCTGACTACGAGTTCGCCTTCTGTGACGTAGATCCCGCCACCATCGGAATCGCTGTTGTTGTGGGCGATCGTGGAGTGATCCTCGACGATCACTTCGTCTTCGTCGCCGTAGATCCCCCCACCATCGCTGGCGCTGTTTTCTTCGATCGTCGATGCCTTGACGTCAATACGCGCGAACGGAGCTTGTCCGTAGATCGCGCCGCCTTCGTCGTTCGCTGTGTTTTCGGCGATCGTCGAGTTTTCGACGACCAGCCGCGCGCGGGAGGAAACATAAATGCCGCCACCTTCGTCCGCTTGGCCGTTCCTGACCGTAACACCATCGAGCGTCAGCGAGCCTTCCTTTTGGACGTCCAGGACGCTGCCTTTCGCTTCACCTTCGATGATGGTCTTTTTTGCCCCGGCGCCGGAGATGGTGACTTCGACGTGTTCCTCGATGAAGAGCGTTGGGCTGCTCTGCGTCTCCTTGTACGTGCCTTCTTCAGGCACGTCGATCGTTACCGCTCCGCCTTCTTCGTCCGCGAGTTCCACCGCTGCGCGCAGGGTGCAGCCTTTATTGGTGTCTGTGCTTTCGCACGTGCTGGCGCCGGATTCGAGAGGCGCGTCGGCCGTTTCGGTGACCACGATCGGCGTCGCCGCAAAGGCGCTGGCGGAGGTGAGCGCCAGCAGCGCCAACATCGCCAACAGACCTATCGCCATTCCCCCCAGACGTCTCACAGCGGGAAACCATACAGGATTGTCGGTCACTGTCAAGATATTCGCAGCTTGCGATATTTCGATCGGCTGCGTTAGCGTTCAGCACATGAGCTCGATCGCCGACGGCATCGACCCCGAGCCCGAGATGCTTCCCTGGCTCGCCCGGGAGCTGAGGGTTGTGGTGAACGAGCTGTCAAGCTTCACGCGGCCGTCGGCGTCGCAGGGAGAGCGTCGTGCCGCCGAGTGGATCGCGGAGCGCATGCGCGCGCACGGGCATCCGGCGAGCGTCGAGGTCGAGCGCGCGCACGGCGGCTACTGGTGGCCGCTGGGCCTGCTCAACGCGAGCGCCGCGCTCGCCGCGGTGCTCGCGCGCCGCTCGGGTTCACGCCGGGCGCGTGCGCTGGCCGCGGGCGTCGGCGCCGGCGCGGCGGCGGCGATCTGGGATGAAGTCGGCGGCGGGCGGCTGTGGTTTCGACGGGCGGCCCTGCCCCACCGCGACACGTTCAACGTGATCGCAGAGGCCGGCGACCAGCAGGGCGCCGAGACGGTCGTCGTGGTGGCCCACCACGACGCGGCTCACAGCGGGCTCGTGTTCCATCCGGCGCTGCCGCGGCTGTTCGCCGAGCGCTTCCCAGAGCAGCACGAGCGCTCCGAGCAGAGCCTGCCGATCATGTACGCGACGTGGCTCGGCCCGGTGCTGGTCGCGCTCGGCGCGACCCTCCGCCGTCGTGGTCTGCTGCGCGTCGGCTCGCTGCTTGCCGGCGGCGCCGCCGCGGCGATGGCCGACATCGGCCGCAGCGAGGTGGTCGCAGGCGCAAACGACAACCTCAGCGCGGTCGCCGTGCTGGTGGCGCTGGCGCGGGGGCTGGCCGAGCGACCGGCGCCGGGCGTGCGCGTGCTGCTGCTCTCGACCGGCTCGGAGGAGTCGTTCATGGAGGGCATGCAGGGCTTCATGCGCCGCCACCGCGCGACGCTCGATCCGGCGCGCACGACCGTGCTGTGCCTGGAGTGCGTCGGCAGCCCGACGCTGACGCTGGTCGAGGCGGAGGGCATGCTGCGGATGCGCTACTACAGCGACGCCGCCCGCGAGCGACTGGCCGCGGCGGCTGAGGCGGTCGGCGTGGATCTGGTGCGCGGACTGCGCACGGTCGCCGCGACCGACGCGCTTGTGGCGCTGCGCCGCGGCTACAGCGCCGTGACGCTCGCGTCGATCGACGCGAGCAAGTTCCCCTCCAATTACCACTGGCCGAGCGACACGCCCGAGAACCTCGACTGGGGCACGATCGAGCGGGCGTTCGCGGTCGCCGACCAGTTCGTGCGCGCCGGCTAGCCTCCCAATCCTGGTCAGACCGAGCAGGGACGCGAGCGCCGGTCGATGCCCACTTCGGTGATCCCCGCCGATGTGATCTTGATCCGCGTCGGGACGTTGCCACGCTCGAGCAGCTTGCGCAGCACCGACTCGCCCTTGGACTCGATTCCCGACCGCAGCGGCTCCTCGAACGCCTCGGCGCGAAGCGAGCCCGCGATCTGCACGTACACATGCTGTTCGGCGCGACCGTTCTGGACCTTCCAACGGTAGAGGCCCCCCTCGCGAGGGACCGGGATCGGAGTGGGCCCCCCGATGATCTCAGGATCGCCAGCCATGCACATAGGTTGCACGCTCGCGCTCGGGGAGCGAAGGGCCCGCTGGCCAGCATCTTCGCCTCGGGTTTGGACAGCTGCCGAGCGCCTTCTCCGGCCTGCCGCGCGGTCTGGCAATGTGCCGCGTGGGCATGCGCACGTACCGCCGGAGCGGTGGTCAGACGACGCTGTTGGCCTCGACCGCTTCTTCGGCGCTCTGCAGCACGACCAGCGCGAGCCCGGCCTGTTCGGAGGCGCCTTCGCCGAGTTTGGCGCGGAGCAGCGCTTCAGGGCCGCCGGCGAAGCGGGCCGGCTTCTGCACGCCCTTGGCCTGTGCCAGCTTCCACGTGCCCTGCGTGAGCATCTTGTCCGCCTTCACCTCCGCGATCGCCGCGCCCGACACCGACACCGGCACGCCCCCGCACGTGAACGTGGCGAAGACCTCACCGGTGGCCGGCTCGAGCTCGAGGCCGAGCAGATCCTTCGCGGCGGTTGCGCCTGTCCTTATCACTCCGAGCTCGCCCTCGAGCACGCTCGTCACCACTTCGCCTTCGGCCGCGCCGGAGCTCTGGCAGCTCGCGAGCGCGCCGTGGCGGCAGCCGGTGAGCGTGAGCGTCACGTCGCCCACCGTCTGCTGGCCGGTGTACTCGCCCGAGCTCGCCTCGCCCGTGCACGAGATCGTCTGCTTGCCCCTCGTTTCGAGCTTCAGCTCGCCGGGAGGCTGGATCTTCGTCGTGAAGCCGAGTCGCTGCAGCGGTTCGGGCCCTCCAACCGCCGGGCTCCATTCGTAGCTGTCGGCGGCGCCCGCCATCGTGCACGTGGCGCTCTTGTATGACCCGCCGTGAGCGGGCGCTTTCAGGCAGCGCCCGTATTCGGGCGGACGCTCGTATGTGAAGCGAGCCGAGGGCCCGGCGGAGCTCGTGCCCCCAGGGCCGGTGACCATCACCGCGACGATGCCCGTGCCGGGCGGTGAGACAGCTGTGATCGTTTCGGGCGAGTCGATCGCGAAGCTCGCCGCAGGAACGCCGCCGAAGTCGACGGCCGTGGCGCCGGCGAACGTCGTGCCTGTGATCGTCACGGTCGTGCCGCCGCCGCCGGGACCGTCGTTGCGACTCAACGCCGTCACCGTCGGCGCCGGTATGTAGGTGAAACGGTCGGCGGGCCTCGCAGCGCTCGTGCCTTCCGGGGTGCTCACGGTGACGTCGACCGTCCCCGTTCCCGCCGGGGCGATCGCCGTGATCGATTCTTCGGAGTCGACCGTGAAGCTCGTGGCCGCGGTTTCGCCGAAGCGCACCGCGCTCGCGCCGGCGAGCCGCGCGCCGCTGATCGTGACTTCGGCGCCGCCGGCGTGCGTGCCCGAGGCCGGTTCGATACGGCTGACGCTCGGCCCGTAGCCGAAGCGGTCGGCCGCACCGGTCGGGCTCGTCCCTTCGGCCGAGGTGACGGTTACGTCGACCGTCGCGCTCCCCGGCGGGGAGATGGCGCTGATCGACCCTTCCGATTCGACCGTGAAGCGCTCCGCGGGGGTCGAGCCGAAGCTCACGCCCGTCACGCCGCCGAGCCCGGCGCCCGAGATGCTCACCGCGGTGCCGCCGGCGTCGGGGCCGTTGTCCGGGCTCACACCGGTGACGATCGGCAGACGCGCGAACGACCACACGGCGGCGTCGTTGCTCACGAGCGCGAGGTCACCGTCCGCGGAGATGGCGAGCGTGCCGCCGAATCCGTAGTGTTCACCCGAATTGGCGAGCCCCAGCTCTTCGCCGGGCTGGCTCCACGTCGAGCCCGAGCGGGTGAACGCCCACGCGGCGCCGTATGGGCTCGTGACGGGGGCCCCCACGAGCGCCGTGTCGCCGTCCGCGGACAGCGCCACCGCCTCGCCGAAGAAGCTGCCCGGGGCGCCCACGAACGCGCTCTGCTCGCTCCACGCCGATCCCGAGCGCGTGTACACCCAGGCCTCGCCCGCGGTCTCGTGTTCTTCGTAGTTGCCAATCAGCGCGGTGTTGCCGTCGCCGGAGAGCGCCACGGCCCAGCCGAAGCCTCGCGCTGCCGTGATCTCCGTCTGCTCGCTCCAGGCGGCGCCCGAGCGGGTGAACACCCACACGTGTCCCGGTCCGGCTTCGGAGGTGTCGACGCTGGGCGCGCTGACCAGCGCCGTCGTGCCTTCGGTGGAGAGGGCCACCGCGAAGCCGTAGTTCGTGCCGGGTTCGTTGACCGGCGTGATCAGGCCCGTCTGATATGCCCATGCTTCACCTGAGCGGACGAACACCGACGCCGTGTCCAGGCCGCCGATCAGCGCGACGCCGCCGTCTGCCGACAGCGCCACGGTGCGGCCGAACCACGCTTTGTCGCCTTCGTAGTCGACGAGCGTCGCCTGCTCGCTCCAGGTCGAGCCCGAGCGCGCGAACACCCAGGCCTTGCCCGCGTCGTCGTTGCCGGTGGGCGACCCGATCACAACGGTGTCGCCGTCGCCTGAGATCGCGTCGCTTTCGCCCGCGAACCCCGCTTCTCCGTCGGTGAGCGTCGCCTGCTCGGCCCAGGTCGAGCCCGAGCGGGTGAACGCGAGCGCGGGCGCAGGGCGGCCGCTGTCGCCGGTGACAACCGCGGTGTCGCCGTCGGCGGAGATCGCCACGGTGCCATAGACGACGTTGTCCGGCAGGCTTTCGCCCTGGATCAGCGGATCGATCCGCAGCGGGTAGCGTGCGCCGCGCGCGTCCACGCGCAGCAGCAGATGTCCCTGGCGCAGTTCGAGCCAGCTGTGCAGCGCGCGCCCGCGGGCGTCGCTCGCCGTCAGCGCGGTGTAACGCAGGACGGGTCCGTGCGCAGTGGCGAACGCGAGGCCGCGGCCCGCGGCCGTGAGCGTCGCCCGCACGTTCCCGGAGATCGCCAGCGAGACGGTCAGCGGCCCGACGGCCGGTCCGGCGGGCACGCGGGTGAGCGTGAAGCCCTGCTCGAGGCCGAGCGGGCCGTTCGCGTACCACTCGCTGAGACTCGCGTGCGCGTAGATGACACGATTGGCGTGCGCGCTCGGCGTCACCGCGGCCAGCGGGCGCAGCAGCCGCCCGTACCCCCACGCCTGCAGGCTCAGCCGCATCCGCGCGCCGCCGCCGACGATCAGCGCGCCGGCGCCCGTGAAGCGCGCGAGCAGATGCTGTGACCGGTTGCGCTCCTGGAATCCTCCCCGCCACGCCGACGCGGCATAGTCGCCGGCGCGCGCGCCGAGCGCCGCGGAGACGGGGCCGCGTGCCGCGACCGGAAGGCTGAGCAGGCCCAAGCGGGAGAACGCGCGGGCGTTGACCGCGGATGGGGCCGGCAACGAGCGCGAGCCGCCCCACGCGCCACCGAGAACGAGCGCCGCCGCCAGCAGCGTAACGACCGGCATGAGGCCACGCCGAAGCACCCCGCCCGCGCCGACCCACGCGGGCGTCCCGCCCGGCCCGCGCTCGAGCGCCGCGGCAGCCGAGCCCGCCGATCGAACCATCCCCACCCCATCTCGGCTCGCTCTCGCCGCCCGAGAACCGTCGCCCCAGCGGCCCTGGAGAGGCTTATCCCATCTCCTTACCGCAATGTCAACCCTGTGCCTGGCGGGCTACAGCGTCGGCGGATCGGACGCGTGGGCCAGGTACCAGAGCTGGGAGATGCCTTCGTTCCACTGCGTCCGGCCGCCCGCGAGCTTGCTCCTGTAGCCGGCCAGCGTGGCGGCGCTCGGCGCGCGGGCGTAGCTTTGCACGGCGGACATCGCGCTCGCCAGTTCGCCGGCGCCTTCGGTCACCTGCGTCTCAGCGCGTGGGACGTCTTCTTCTTCGGCTCCTTCCTCGCCGCGTCCCGCGACGTTCCATTCGCTCGCCTTGACCAGCTCCCCGTACGCTTCCCCGGCGGCCCGTGCGAGCGGCGCCAGCTGTACCCGCGTCGGCGCGGGTGACAGTCGCGAGAGCTCGCCCTCGACCGCCCTCGCCCTCGCGATCGCGCGCGCCGCCGCGGCGCCGTGTTCGCCGCGAAACGCCGCCGCGCCCGTCTGCGGGCTGCCCGACGCGCAACCCGCGAGCGCAACGCCCGCCACGACCGCCGCCGCAACCAGGCGCCGGTGGGGCTGACGAGCGGGCATGGAAAAGACCCTACAGCGCTCGACTCGGCGCTCATGACGAACCCGCCCCCGTCCGCGCGGGCCGCCACCCAGGCTAGACCCCAGGCAACAGGCGAATGGTAGGATCGTCAAGCCTGAGGGAGGGTGCGTGACGGTTCAAAGGGGGAGGTCGAGATGGCAGGGATGACCCGCAGGGAGCTGCTGCAGGCGGGAGCTGGGGCCGGAGCGCTGGCGCTCGGCGCCAACCCGCTGATTCAGCAGGCGCTCGCCGCCAAACCGGGCCAGTTGACGGACATCGAGCACGTCGTCATCCTGATTCAGGAGAACCGCTCGTTCGATCACTACTTCGGCACGCTCCCGGGCGTGCGCGGCTTCTCCGATCCGAGCGCGCACGACGTCTTCTACCAGCCGGGTTACCCCGCGCCCGGTTTCGAAGGCGTCCTGCTTCCGTTTCACCTCGAATCGGACATCATGGCCGGCCAGCGCTGCTTCCCGGACATCACGCACGAGTGGGTCCCGCAGCACCAGAGCTGGGACGGCGGCGCGATGGACGGGTTCGTGCGCGCTCACCTCGCCGCCGACGGGCCCGACGCGGGCCCCGCGACGATGGCCTACTACGAGCGCTCGGACATCCCGTTCTACTACGCGCTCGCCGAAGCGTTCACCATCTGCGACAACTACCACTGCTCGGTGCTCGGGCCCACGCACCCCAACCGGCTGTACAGCATGACCGGCACGATCGACCCCGAAGGCCTGAACGGAGGCCCGCTGGTGGAAACGCTCGGTCCGCCGAAGTTCCAGGAATTCGCGGGGCGCTTCACGTGGCCGACGATGCCCGAGCAGCTCTCCGCGGCCGGGGTGAGCTGGAAGGTCTACACCGGAACCAACGAGGGCATCTACGACAACGTCCTCAACTTCTTTCACTCCTACCAGACCGACCCCGCGCTCGCCGCGCTCGCCTTCGACCCCGTCTACCCCAACGACTTCGTCAGCGACCTCAAGAAAGGCGAACTGCCGCAGGTCTCCTGGATCAACGTGTCCCTCGATCAGACCGAGCACCCCGGCTACTCCTCCGCCAAGGTCGGCGAGTTCGTGGTGGAGAACCTGCTGCGCAGGCTCAAAGACAACCACGCGTGGGACTCGACCGCCGTGTTCTTGACGTGGGATGAGAACGGCGGCTTCTTCGATCACGTCGCGCCGCCGGCTCCGCCACCGGGGACGCCCGGCGAGTACCTGAGCGTCGCCGACGTGACCGGAGACGACGGCGAAGTCGCCGGCCCGATCGGCCTCGGCTTCAGGGTGCCGATGATCGTCATGTCGCCGTTCAGCCGCGGCGGCTTCCTCTGCTCGGACACGTTCGACCACACCTCGATCCTGCGCTTCCTGGAGACGCGCTTCGGCGTCGAGGTCCCCAACCTGAGCCAGTGGCGACGCGAAACCGTCGGCGATCTCACGAGCGCGTTCAACTTCGTCAAGCCGAGCAAGAGCCCGCCGAAACTGCCCAGCGTCAGGCTGAGCAAGAACGAAGTGAAAGCCGGCGGCTGCGAAACGGACGACCCGGTGAGCGTGCCGCCCAACTCGTTCCCCGAAGAGGGAGCCCGCGAATGGAAAACGCCCAGCGGGCTGTAAAGGTGTGCGCCCTGGACAGGCGCATCAGGTGGACCCCGGAGGCGGCGCCCGAGACGGGCGCTAGCTGCAAGCCCTAGCCGCGCTCGAGCAGGCGCAGCGCGAGCAGCTCCTCCGCGCCGGGGCCGGCATGCGGGTCCTCGGGCAGGCGCTCGATCTTCAGGCTGACGCCGCCCGCGGCAACGGTCGCGTCGAGCAGCTTCGCGGCGCCGCCCGCGCGCAACGGCCCCACATGCAGCTGTAGCTCGTGCGGCGCCAGCTCGACCGTCAGCCCTAGCTGGCTCGCACCGATCCAGTCGCACGCGTTCACAGCGAGCGCGTCGGCAAACGCGCGGACGTCGGCGATCCCCTCGCTCGAGAGCTCCACCCGCCCGGCAAGCGCACCCAGGACGCGTGGCAGGACCGCGCGCGCGAGACGGCTCGGGCCGAGCGCGACCGCGATCGTGTGCTCGCCCTCCCCCTCGCCTGCCGTCCGGGACTCGAGCTCATCGCCCGCGAGCGCGTCGAACGCGACGACGTTCGGCGTCGTGAACCGCATGCGAACCTCCGTGCCGCCGCCGTCGAGTTTGGTGAACGCGATCCGCTGCGTCAGCGCATGCACGATCGGCATCCCCAGCCCCGTGTGAGGCTGCGTGCGCTCCCCCACGTGCGGGCGGATCCCGATGCCGCGATCGCTCACCGCCACCTCCAGCGCCCCCGCCTGCGCGTACACCGCGACTTCCAGCGACCCCGGCCCGCCCTCGTAGGCGTGGAGCACGACGTTGTTGCACACCTCCGTGACGGCCGTGCCCAGGTCGTTGGCCTCGAGCGCGTCGAGCCCCAGCTCCGCCGCGACGCCGCCCAGCGTTTGCTGCACGACCGCGACGCTCTCGCGAGCGTTCGAAAGCCGCAGCCTGAGGTTCGCGATCTCCCCCATCGCGGACATTCTGACGGGCGCCCGCGCGCGCCCACCGCCGCCCGCATCCACCCACGCGGGGGATTCGCACCGGGCGGGAGAGTACATTCGCCTCACCGATGGGCTCCGCAGAACTCACCCGCGCCGGCCCCGCACGCGAGGGGCTTCGCCCGCGGCTCCGCCGCGCCTGCCTGTGGCTGGCCTGCGCGACCGCGATCGCCGCGCTCGGCGCACCCGCCGGCGCGTCGGCCGCCAGCGCGCCCGGTCTCGTCACCTTCGCCGTGCCCGCGCACGCCGGCGCCGCGTTCGGCGAAGCGCCCGGCCTGGGCGGTGTGTACGCGCTCGCCGCGCTGCCCAGTGGCAACTCCGTCGCGGCCGGCCTCGACCAGGAAGGCAAGCACCTGGCCATCGCCGAGCTGCTCGCAGACGGCAGCCTCGATCCGGCCTTCGGCGAGGGCGGCGTCGCGATCCCCAGCCTCCCCGGCGGGCTGCGGATCACCCCGGCCGCCGTCCTACCCGAAGCCGACGGCCTCCTTGTAATCGTCGGTGTCAGCGCCTCCGGACTGAGCGTCGTGCGCATGACCGCCGCCGGCGCGCTCGACACGAGCTTCGGCGTCCACGGCGTCGCGACGATCCCCAAATGGACCGAGGGTGGGGTGTCCGGCGCGCTCTCGCCCGCAGGGGGAATCGTCGTGGCCGGGCAGGTCGCAGGGTCGGGCGAGCTCGGCGTCGCGCGTCTCACCGCCCAAGGCGCGCTCGATCCGAGCTTTGCCAGCGGCGGCGCCGCGATCATCAGCGGACCCGACTCGTCGATCGTCGACTCCTCGGTGGCGGCGCTCGCGGGCGGCGCGGCGCTCGACGCATTCGCCGGCACGCTCACCGAGCTGACCGCCGCAGGCGCCCCCAACCCGAGCTTCGCCGCCGGCGGGACGCTCGCGCTGGCCGGCACCGCGCGGCAGATCCTGCCGCAGCCGGGCGGCGGCGTGCTCGTGCTCGTGCCCGACCAGGGAGTCAGCAGCTACTCTGCCACCGGCGCCCTCGAAACGACGTACGGTAGCGGCGGCAAAGCCAGCATCCCCATGGTCGGCGACAGCTTCGACGCGCCCGACGCCCCCAGCTCCCAGACGCTGCTCCCCGCCCCCGGCGGCGGCACGCTCGTCGTCGGGCTCGACGAGGGGACGACGCCCGCGGCCGTAATCGCGCGGCTCACCGCCAACGGTCGCGACGAACCGAGCGCCGGCTCCGAAACTGAGACCGTGGCGCTGCCCTTCGGCGGCGGAACGTTCCTCGAAGGCAGGGACGTCAGCCTCAACCAGGACCCCTTCGCCGACCCGCCATCGTTTGCCGCCGCCGTGCGCGGCGACGGATCGCTGCTGCTTGCCAGCGCCGCCCATGTCGTCGACGTGCCCGGCGCCGGCGCGCTCGACAGCGGGTTCGTCACGCAATGGGCGCTCGCCGCGCTCACGCCCGCCGGAGCGCTCGACCCCACCTTCGGCACCGCAAGCGCGCTGCACGTCAAGGTCTCGCTGCCGCGCCAGCGCGCCAGCGGACCCTCATCGCGCGCGTGCTCCCCCATCGCCCACTGCATCCTGCTCACGCTCACCTCCTCCGCGCCCGGCCTCGCCGTCGTCCACATCAAGGCGCACGGCAAGGTCATCGCGCAAACGAGCGTCGCCTTGTTCACCACCGCCCGCGAGACCTGGCCGATCCCTCTCACCCAGGCCGGACGGCGGCTGCTGAAAGCCGGGCGGCGGCTGCGGGTCACCGTGCTGTTGAGCGCCAAGGATCTCGCGGGGAACAGACTCAAACAGCAGGCCGGCCTGACGTTCGGATGAGGCGGTGCTTGGCGGCAGCGCTCGTCGTGCTTTGCATCTCGCCCGCGGCCGCCCTCGCAAGCACCCACCGGGCTGGCGGCGCGCCGGGCTCGCGCCAGCTCGGCGCGCTCGGGCCACTCGCCGCCGGCGCCACGCGAACGCGAGCGCGCCAGTCGGGCATCTCGCTCACCCCCTCCGCGATCGAGCCCTACTGGGCCTGCCCCGACGGACCGTGCGACGCGATCCTCGACCCGCGGCCCACCCTCACCGGAGGCAAGTGGCAACTGCCCGCGACCGGCGCCGTCCTCGAAGGCAGCGGCGAATACGGCGGCTTCGATCCACAGGATCTGCAAGCCGCCTACCGGATCCCCGCCTCGGGGGCCGCGGGCCAGACGGTCGCCGTCGTCGACGCCTACGGCTACCCCGGCGCCGAAGAAGACCTCGCCAGATACCGCGAACGCTACGGGCTGCCCGCCTGCACGAGCGCCAACGGGTGCTTTGCCAAGGTCAACGAGAGCGGCGAAGAAGGCAACTACCCACCGGCCGCCGAAGAAGGGTGGGAAGACGAGAGCGCGCTTGACCTCGACATGGCCTCCGCCGCGTGCCCGGAATGTCACATCATGCTCGTCGAGGCCTCCAGCGCATACGTCAACGACCTCGGCGAAGCGGTGAACACCGCAGCGCGCCTGGGCGCCACCGAGATCTCCAACAGCTACGGGCTGCCCGAAGAAGAATGCGGACCGTCCGACTGCGAAGAATTCAGCGTCGACTACGACCACCCCGGCGTCGTCGTGACCGTCGCCGCCGGCGACAGCGGCTATGACAACTTCAGGATCGGCGCCAGCTCGCCGAGCTTTCCCGCCTCCTCGCCGTACGTCGTCGCCGTCGGCGGCACCAGCCTCACGCACTCCTACCACGGCTCGCGCGGATGGTCTGAAGAACCATGGTTCCTGTACTTCGAAGGCGGCACCGGCGGCGGCTGCAGCACGAGCGAGCCCAAGCCGACGTGGCAGACGGACAGCGGCTGCGCCACCCGGACGGAGAACGACGTCGCCGCGGTCGCAGCGTGCATGACGCCCGTCTCGGCGTACATCGGCGGCTGGGCGGACGCATGCGGGACGAGCGCAAGCGCGCCGCTCGTCGCCGGCATCGCCGCGCACGCCAGCGCATACGCCCGCTCGCTGCCCGGCGCCGACGCCTTCTACGAGGACCCGAGCGCGATCTTCGACATCACCTCCGGCACCAACGGCGAATGCGTCCTGCCCGTCGAACGGGCATACCTGTGCTACGCGGGAGCCGGCTACGACGGGCCCACCGGCGTCGGCAGCCCGCTCGGGGCGCTGTCGCTGACAGGCGCCGCGCCGTCGCTCGCCACCGCGTCCGCGAGCGCCGTCAGCGCCGGCGCCGCGACGCTCAACGGCCGTGTCGATCCGCAGGGCCTCGCCACGAGCTACCGCTTCCAATACGGCGAAACGACCGCCTACGGCACGAGCGTCCCGGTTCCAGACGGGCTGGCTGGCTCCGGCGCCGCCGAGCAGCAGCTGAGCGAGACGATCGCCGGTCTTCACGGTGAAAGCACCTATCACTACAGGCTCGTCGCGACCAACGAGATCGGCACCAGCTACGGCGGCGATGAGACGTTCGTCACCGCCCCGCCCAGCGTCAGCGCCGTCACGCCAGCCAGCGGGCCGCTGGCGGGAGGTGACGCCGTGACCGTCAGCGGCACGAACCTCGCCGGCGCCACCGCCGTCGACTTCGGCGCCGCTGCCGCCGAGAGCTTCAAGGTCCTCTCGGCGAGCGCGATCAGCGCGATCCCGCCCGCGGGCGCCGGGACGGTCGAAGTGACGGTCCGCACCCCCGCGGGCACGAGCGCCCTCTCCCCCGCCGATCGCTTCAGCTACGCGCTCGGCGCCGTCCTCGGCTGGGGCAACAACGAAAACGAAGAAGGCGACCTCGGCAACGAAGCGCTCGCCAACCACCGCGATCCTGCGCAGACGAGCAACGTGCCCGTCGAAGTCAACGCCGTGCCCGAAGCCAGCGCGCTCGCCGCAGGCTCGCACCACAGCCTCGCGGTGCTCCAGAGCGGCGAAGTGATGGCCTGGGGCGACGGCGTCGACGGCGAGCTCGGCGACGGCACGCGGCGCGGCAGCGTCCGCGCCGTGAAGGTGTGCGCGCCGGAGGTGACGAGCTGCCTCGGCGGCCCCTACCTCGACGAAGTCACCTCGGTGGCGGCCGGCGAAGGCTTCAGCCTGGCGCTGCTCGCAAGCGGCGTGGCGATGGCCTGGGGCAACGACACCGACGGGCAGCTCGGCATCGGCGATCAGCTCGGCAGCCGTGTGCCGGAACCCGTGTGCCTGAAGCGCGAATCGCCGTGCAAGCCCGAGAACTACCTCACCGAAGTCATCGCCATCGCCGCCGGGAAGTCCTTCAGCCTGGCGCTGCTGCGCGACGGCAACGTGATGGCGTGGGGCGAAGACGACGCCGGACAGCTCGGCAGCGGCGCCGGCCACACCAAATGCGGTCCGTCCAAGGACAGGTGCAGCTGGGGCCCGCGTCCCGTCGCCGGGCTGAGCGAAGTCACCGCGCTCGCCGCCGGTAACGCATTCAGCCTCGCGCTACAACGAGACGGCACCGTCAGGGCCTGGGGAGAAGGCGCCTCGGGCGCCCTCGGCGATGACGCGCGCAAGAAGAGCACCGCCCCCGTGGCAGTCTGCGCAAGCGGGCAGCGAAAGCCATGCACGGCCTCGCTCGCGGAAGTCAAGGAGATCGCGGCGGGCGCGAGAACGGCGTACGCGCTGCTGAGCAACGGCAGCGTCGCGGCCTGGGGCTCCAACAGCGACGACGCCCTCGGCGACGGCAGCTCCAGCGGTCCGGAAACGTGCGGCAAAGAAGGCCCGTGCGCGAAGACGCCGCTCGCCGTCAACGGACTCGGCGGCGCCAGCGCGATCGCCGCCGGCATCTGGGGCTACGAGGGCCTCGCCGCGCTAGAAGGCGGCGGCCTTGCCACATGGGGCTCCGGCTACAGCGGCGAGCTCGGCGACGGCGCCGCCGGAGCCTCCGACGTGGCCGTCCGCGTCTGCACGGCCTACGCGCCCGGTCCCTGCCCCGGCGGGCCATACCTCGAAGGCCGAGTCACCGCGATGGCCGTCGGCGGCAGCCGCGACTTCGTCAGCCTCGCCGGCCCGTAGCGCCAGCTCCTGCCAGCTCCTCGCCGACACTAGGCGTCGGCGCTGCCGTGCAGCTCCTCCGAGCCGTCGTCGGTGAGCACGAACATGAACGTCAGGGTCGCGCCGGCGACCGCGCTCAGCGCGCTCGCTCGCGCACGACCTCCGCCGCGGGCTTGTCGTCGCGCAGCCCCAGGAAGCGCGGCTGGCGCAGGCGACCGTCGCTCGTCCACTCCGCAAAACCGATCTGCGCGACGAGCTCCGGGCGCGTCCAGTGCGTGCCCTTCGGCACCGGCCGCGCGTCCACGAACGGGGAGGTGGGCGTCTGCAGCTCGCGCAGCCTCGCGCCGAGATCGCGGAGCGTCGCCACGCTGTAGCCGGTGCCGACCCTGCCGGCGTAGCGGAGCCGGCCCTCCTCGTAGTAGCCGACGAGCAGGGCGCCGAAGTCGCTGCGACTGCCGGCGGGATCGGTGTAGCCGCCGATCACGAGCTCCTGCTCCCACGCGCACTTCAGCTTCAGCCAGTCCCTCGAGCGCGCGCGCGTGTACGGCGCCTCGACGCGCTTGGCCATCAGCCCCTCCCAACCCGAGCGGCAGGCCGCGGCGAAGCGCCGCTGCGAGTCCCCGTGCCAGACCTCGGTCAGCTGCAGCGCTCCGCTCGGGCGGACCGCGCCCTCCAGCAGCGCGCGGCGCTCGCGCAGCGGCCGGCCGGCGAGATCCTCGCCGTCGAGCTCGAGGATGTCGAACACGCAGTAGACGACCGGGTATGCGGCCAGCTGCTCCGGCGAGGGCCTGGCGACGCCGAGGCGCTGCTGCAGGCGGCTGAAGGACGTCTGCTCGCCGTCGTAGGCGACCACCTCGCCGTCGATCAGCATCTCCCCCGCCCGCTGCGCCGCCAGCGCCGCACGAACCTCCGGGTAGGTGTCCGTGAGGTCTTTGCCGGTGCGCGACTGCAGGCGCACCTCAGCGCCGTCCTTGCGCGCGACGCAGCGCTCGCCGTCGAGCTTTCGCTCCAGCTGCCAGCCCTCGTCGAAGTCGCGACGTTCGGTCAGCGTCGCCAGCATCAGCTGGGTCGTCATCGCACGGCTCAGGCGGCGTCCTCTTCGCTGATCGCATCGACGCGATCGGGATAGAAAGCGACGTGACCCTCGATCTCGGCCACGGCCGCGAACGGCGCCTCGTAGGTCCACACGGCGTTCACCGACCGCTCGCCGCCCGCGGGGACGCTGTAGTAGCTCGCATCGCCCTTGAACGGGCAGTAGCTCGCGTGCTCCGTGCGCTCCAGCAGCGGCATCTCGACATCCTCTCGCGGGATGTACTGCACCGGCGGATAGCTCGCCTCGCGCAGCGTCAGCGCATCCCGGGTGTCGGCGAGCACGCGCCCGGCGACCGAGATGACGACCCGCGCCGGATTGCGCTCGATCGTGATCGGGTGATCGGGCCCCGGTTGCTTGATCGGCCTGTCTGTCATCGCTGTCCCTTTCTTGCTCGGTTCCGTAGAAATCCACACTGGGCGCTTGGCGCGCGAGCGGGAAGGACCCGGGGCTGCCCCTTCAGCAAGGATAGGGGTCGAGCTCGCTGCTACCCCAGTAGCCGCAGGACGTAGTAGACGATCACGCCTCCCAGAACGTTGCTGGTGACACCGAGGGCGAGTTCCACGACCCGCATATGCGCGTTCCTGTGCGGCTGCGAGGCCATAGCGACGTCGGTCGAGGTGGTCACGCTCGACCAGCGATGCGCCTGGCGACCATGCGACTCGCGCTGGTCGTGCGCGTGACGCAGATGGTGCTCGTCAACGAGCTCGGTCTCGCAAAACTGGTCCATACCTGTTAATGCGAGCACCCACCCGCGCGAGACATCAACATGAACGCCGTGGTGGATCCACCACGGCCGGCAGCGCTGGTGACGAGCCCACACCTACACAAGGACGGTCGGCGGCGGCCGCCCAGATCAGCGCTGGACGGTCACGCGCGCGGGTCCACTGGCCGCCTGGGTGAACGGATAGGCGCCGTTGGGAACGGTCACAGCCCTGAAGAGGTACGACGCTCCGCCTCCGAGAGTGAACACATACCGATATGTCCACCTGCCGCGGCTGTTCGTCGGTAGCACTTCGATCGTGCGCCAGCGCCCGCCGTAGTAGATCTCCATCTCCACGGACTCGCCACCCGCAGGCACATAGCCGCCGGCGAGCTGGCCGCTGAAGACGATCGCACGACCCAAGCGCGCCCTGCGAGGCGCGTGCATCGATACGACTGCCGGCACGCCCTCTTGCACGTCCAGCGCCCCAGCTGGCACGGTGTCGAGCGTGTGTGAGTAATAGGCCACGCGCAGTAGCCGCGACGGCCCCTTCGGCGCCGTCAGCGTCCACGCCCCGCTCGCGCTCGTGGTAGCGCTGGCGAGAGGGGTCAGCGTGGACGAGCCGGCCACCTGCTGCAGGAGCTGCACCTGTGCGTCGACGATCGGCACTCCTGTCGGTGTCGTCAAGTGCCCGGTGAGCGTCGTCGCGGAGCGAGCGAGCGTACGCCTGAGCGTGTCGGGCTCCCTCGGGCCGAGGGTCACGACCGCCTGTTCGGAGGCCGGGTTGCCGTTCGTCGCCCCTCGCGAAGGCGCGCTCACCGGTGCGGTCGGGGAGCTGATCGGGGGAGGTGGCTGATTGTCGATCGTGATCGCGCCGGCGTAGACAGTCGCCTTGTTGCCAGCAGCGTCTTCGACTTCGACCTTCAGCTGATGCTCGCCTTCGGCGAGCTCGGTGGTCTGCACTTCGGTGTGGACGTCGGCTTCCTGCGGGCACGGCTGGAGATTTCGGAACTCGAGCACGCCTTCATAGGTGCCGTGTGCCACGCACTCGCCTTCGTTCAGGTCGGGGGTGCCCGCCCATACCTCCTGGCCATCTATCTGGACGATCGCTCGATACACGCCCGGGCCATGTTCGTCGCGCGCCGTGAACGTGAGACTCGCCGCGCCGCTTGCGGGATCGCTGAGAAGCGTGCCGGAAAACCCAGTGCCGGCCGGCTTGGCTTCGTTGGCGAGCAGGAAGGTCGCGCTCTTGATGTTCATCTGTGCATCGACCCCGTTGCTCGCGCACACCGATTTCCCTGACGGCGGTGTGCACTCGGTGACCGCGAACATCTGTGAGCCACCGTGCTGCCAGATCGTAGGGGTCGATTCCCTGACGCTCGTGCACAGTTCGGTGCACATGAGGAGCAGATTGTCCCCGGTCGTTTCGTTGGCGGGTGTGGCGAGATACGCCTGGCCGTAGGGGCTTGCGAGAGTGAGCGTCACTACACCGCCGTCTATGGTGGAGAACGCCGGGGCGCTGTACACCCACATCGGGCCGCTTTCGGGAAGCTGGTAGCCGACTTCATCCCTGAGCGAGAGCGAGCCGCCAGCTTGTTCGCACGTGTCACCCTGCCCGGTGTTCTCGGGATACCCGCCGATCGAGCCGTGTGCCCAACCTTCGACGGGCACCGGTTCGCCGCCGTCCGAGCACGTGATCTGCGCCCACTCGCCCGCACGCGCAGGGGCAACCGGCCCGAGCCCGATGCCGACCGGCACGAGCACGAGGGCGATCGCCAGCCAGAATCGCGAACGAAAGCACGGTGCGGCGGCTCCTACGATCGTGGTCATATCCTGCAGTCCTTTCGGTTCGTGTTCGCTCGCGCTCATCGCCCGAGATATCCCAGACCGGTTCCGCCACCCGTCCGTGTCGGCGGCGGAGCGGGACCTTCGGGTTCTTCGTTCTGGGTATTCGTAGCTGTCGTCGCTCGGGGTTTGGTCGGTGTCTGATACTGGCCGCGTGTCCGCCCGAGCTCGAGGTACTGCAAACCCTTGCTGGGCGGCGGCGGTGTGACGGGCAGGCGCGGCTGCTCGGCCCCGTGGGAGACCGTCTGGCCCGACCCCTTAGATTCGGTCCGGTGCTTGTGAGAGTTCTACCCGTCCACGATGATGGACGAGGAAGGAACTCAGATGAAGCGACGCAGGCATACGCCCGAGCAGGTCGTCCGCAAGCTGCGGGAGGCCGAAAGGATGCTCGGCGAAGGCAAGACGATCCCGGAGGTCGCCAAGGAGCTCGAGGTGTCCGAGAACACGTTTCACCGCTGGCGCGCGCAGTACGGCGGGATGAAGGCCGACGACGTGAAGCGGCTGAAGGAGCTCGAGCGCGAGAACACGCGGCTGAAGCGGATCGTGGCGGACAAGGAGCTCGAGATCGACGCGCTGAAAGAGGTGGCGTCGGGAAACTGGTAGGCCCGGCCCGGCGGCGCCAGGCGGTCCTGATGCTGATGGACCGCAAGGGGCTCTCCGAGCGTCGGGCGTGTGAGATCGTCGGCCAGCACCGCTCGACCCAGCGCAGGGAGCCCTGTGTCGCTCAAGACGACACGGCGCTCCGCGGGAGGCTGCGCAAGCTCTCTAAGGATCGCCCGCGCTGGGGCTACCGGCGAGCGCACTCCCAGCTGATCGAGGAGGGCTGGGTGATCAACCGCAAGCGTGTGCAGCGCCTGTGGCGCGAGGAGGGCCTGCGGGTCCCCCAGCGCCGCCGCAAGCGCCGGCGTCTCGGCGAGTCGACGGTGCCGGCGGATCGCCTGTCCGCGGAGCGCCCCGATCACGTGTGGGCGCTTGACTTCCAGTTCGATCAGACCGCGGACGGGCGGACCCTGAAGCTCCTGAACATCGTTGATGAGTTCACCCGCGAGGCGCTTGAGATGAGCTGCGAGCGTCGCATCGACGCCGATCAGACCGTCGCCGTGCTCGACCGCCTGACCCGAGAGCGGGGCACGGCACCCGAGCACATCCGCTGCGATAACGGCCCCGAGCTGACCGCTAACGCCCTGAAGGACTGGTGCCGGTTCTCCGGTGCTGGCAGCGCCTACATCGACCCGGGCTCCCCCTGGCAGAACGCCTACGTCGAGTCGTTCAACTCCAGGGTCCGTGACGAGCTGCTCGCTGTCGAGCAGTTCAGCTGCCTGGCCGAGGCGCAGGTCATGGTCGCCGATTGGCGCGAGGACTACAACGAGCGCCGGCCGCACTCCGCGCTTGCGATGATGGCGCCGACCCGCTTTGCCAGGGCATGGGCCCAAGCGGCCGAGGAGGGCAAGGTGATTCCCTTGACCAGCCCCGCGAAGGCCCTCAGATCGCCCGAGAACGGGTCTGTTTCAGCGGCGCAAGGTGAAAACCGCACCGAAACGGCCCCCGGGGCCGCCGATGCCGCGCCCGCCGCGTTGCTCCGGTCGCCCTACGGGCTCCCTCCGCAACACGGCGGCACCACTACCCTTCACACCAACAACAACCACCAGCTCTCACAGCAGGTGGACCGATGAACGGGGTCCGGCCACGTCCCCGGTGTGTTATGCGGCTGCACAGCCGTCAGCCCGCCGCCCACGCCAGTCGGGTCGATGCTCGCGCGCGAGGTGCTCGACGCGATCTGCGCCGTCCTATGGCGGCGAGTCGGCGCAGGCGCTGTCAGCGAGTGGATGACCTTCGCGCCGACACCGGCGCCGGCGATCACGAGCGCGGTGCTGACCGCCGCCGCCTTGACCAGCCCCCCACCCCCGAGCACCCCCGCAGTGCGCTCGGCCGTAGCCGTCCCACTCGGGCCGCGCCCGGTCGAGAAGAACGTCGTCAGCCGCTCGATCCAGCTACCGTGCACGCCGGCGCCCGGCGCCACAGGCGGCAGGAACGCCGCGATAGCAGCGCGCTGGAACTCGCGACCGTCCATCTCCCGCAGAAGCGTCGCGTAGGAAGATCGGCACCCGGCGCAGGCCGCGAGATGTGCTCTTGCGACCTTCTCCTGCTCGGCACGTGCGCTCCCGTGTGCATGTGCGTGGATCGCCTGTTCGCGGTAGTCGCACATCCGGCCTGCGGCGGCGATCGCGGCGACCTGATCGAGCTTGCGTTCCGCGCTACGGGAGGCGGCGAGCACGGTCTTGATCGGCTCGCCCAACGCCTTCGCGGCGAGCTTGACACCCAAGCCGTGCGCAGCCATAACCGCCATCACCCGCTGCTCGAACGGGTCGAGCTGCGCCATCAGGTCGACAGCCGTGGCGATCCGCTCACGAGCGGCGACCAGGTCGAACGGCTCGCTGTCGTCGCTGAGCACTTCGGCGAGCGGCTCGAAGTCCACCCGCGGGCGGGAGCCAACACGGAGCTCCCGTCGGCCCGCGCGATACTCGGCGAGTAGATAGCCGACCGAGGCCCAGAACGCGCCCTGCAGGTGCTGCTCGTCGCAGATCGGCTTGCTCGACATCACGACCACGGCGGTCGCCTCGTCCACGAGCTCCTCGCGCGTACGGGCGGGCATGCCGGCCACATCCCGGCGCCAGTCGAGCCGCCTGCGCAACTCGGCTCGATCGGCCTTCAACGCGTGCGCGACCTCCTCTGGAGACAGCGCCCCACGCCGGCCCGGAGCCCGCACGAGCCAGCGCCTGTGGTCGCGCCGAACGAGCGGCATGCCAGCGGGTCGAGCCATCTCTCCAGATCGAGCAGAAGTCGCCATCACTCCCTCAATGCAGGCTGCGGCCTCAGCGCGACAACCAATTTCATCCAGGGGCGTAGGCGCCGCCAACGAGGGCGACTCCGGTTGAGAGCGAGGACTGTTCCAGTGCATGCGCGATCGCGATCGGTGTCTTTTCAGGACTTTTCGACAGGATGGACTACAGCTGTAGAAGCGCAAGCCGCGGCTCGGCAAGGGTTGCGCGCGACTCGACGCGGATGCGGCCTCCTCCCTGGTTCCGGAGAGGACAACCGCTTGATAGTCCGCGCGCTGCGGCTTTCAACGGACTGTCAACCGGTAGCAAGCGCGGATTACACCGGCGGTGGCGCGCGCGAACATGCGGGCGTTGGCAGCAGCAGCCGCCAGCGTGGCGAGGGAGGAGCCAGGATGTCCGAGGACGGTGCACGCATCCCCCGTGTCCTGGCGATCGACGCCGGCGGCACGATGACCGACACGTTCATCGTCGACGAACACGGCGCCTTCGTCGTCGGCAAGGCGCAGACGACGCCCGCAGACGAGTCGATCGGCTTCATGGCCTCCGCGCGCGATGCGCTGGGGCAGTGGGACTCCACGCCGGAGGAGGGCTTTCCGGCGATCGTCTCGGGCATCTACTCGGGAACCGCGATGCTCAACCGCCTGCTCCAGCGCCAGGGCCTGAGGATCGGCTGCATCGTCAACGCCGGCCACGAGGACTACCTGCGCCTCGAGCGGGGAATCCAGACGCACCTCGGCTACTCCTACTCCGACCGCCTGCACCTGGCGACGCACTTCCACAACGAGCCGCTGGTCGCGCGCGCGCAGATGAAGGGCGTTCGCGGTCGCATCGACGTGTTCGGGGACGAGGTCCTGCCGCTGCGCGAGCAGGACGTGCGCGAGGCGGCGGTCGAGCTGCTCGAGGAAGGCGTGGAAGGGATCGTCGTCTCGCTGCTGTTCTCCTACCGCAATCCCGCGCACGAGCAGCGCGTCGCGGAGATCCTCGAGCAGGAGAAGGCCAGCCGCGCCGTCAACGGCCAGGTGCCCGTCTTCCTCTCCTCGGAGCTGTACCCGATGCGCCGCGACCTGCCGCGCCTGAACTCGACCGTGATCGAGGCGTACGCCGCGGAGCCCTCGCGCAGCACCCTGAAGGCGGTGCGCGAGGTGACCAAGACACACGGCGCGCCGTTCGAGCTGCGCGTGATGGCCGCCCACGGCGGCACGATCTCGATCGAGGCCAAGGAGCTCGGTCGCACGCTCGTCTCCGGTCCGGTCGGCGGCGTTGTCGGCGGGCAGGCGCTCGCGCAGCGGATGGCGCTGCGCAATGTGCTCTGCACCGACATCGGCGGCACGTCCTTCGACATCGCGCTGATCACCGACGGGCGCTTTGAGATCACCCAGACGCCGGACATCGCGAAATTCGTGCTGAACATCCCGCTCGTGCGGATCGACTCGATCGGCGCCGGCACCGGGTCGTTCGTGCGCGTGAACCCCAACTCGAACAGGCCCGAGCTGGGGCCCGACTCGGCGGGCTCGCGCATCGGGGTGTGCTGGGAGCAGGGCGGCCTCGAGACCGTGTCGGTGACCGACCTGAATCTCGTGCTCGGCCGCCTGAACGCCGACTACTTCCTCGGCGGCGAAGTCGAGCTGGACGTCGAGCGCGCGCGGTCGGCGATCGAGCGCCAGATCGCGCGGCCGCTCGGCCTGTCCGTCGACGCCGCCGCCGCGGGCGTGATCGAGCTGTTCGAGCAGACGCTCAAGAACGAGGCGGTCGGCCGGATCCTCGGCAAGGGCTACGCCCCCGCCGACTACACGCTGCTGTGCTACGGCGGCGGCGGCCCGCTGCACGTCGCCGGCTACACCGACGGAGTCCTCTACCGCGAGGTGCTCGTGCCCGCGTGGGCCGCCGGGTTCTCGGCGTTCGGCTGCGCCTGCGCCGACTTCGACTACCGCTACGACCAGACCGTCGACATGCCGCTGCTGCCGAGCTTCGGCGAGGCCGAACGGGCCGGGATCGGCGCGCTGATCACCGGCGCCTGGCTCGGACTGCAGGATCGCGTCGCGCGCGAGTTCCACAAGTCGGGGATCGCGCGCGAGAGCATCCGCTTCACCCACGCCGTGCGGATGCAGTACTACGGCCAGCTCAACGACATCGAGCTCGTCTCCCCGCACGCCGCGCTGGCGGACGCCGCGCAGGTCGAGGATCTGATCGCGACGTTCGAGGACGCCTACGCGAAGATGTTCGCCTCCTCGGCCAGGTCTCCAGAGTTCGGCTACCTCGTCACCCACGTGATCGTGCATGGCACGGTCGACGTGGAGAAGCCCGCGCTGCCGCAGCTGCCCGAGGAGCCGGGCAAGCCGCCGGTCAAGGCGCTCAGGCCGGTCCACTGGGGTCGCGCCAGTCGCGAGGAGTTCGTCGAGACCGAGATCTTCCAGCTGGAGTCGGTCAAGGCGGGCAACTCGATCCACGGGCCGGCGATCGTCGAGCACTCGGCGACCACCTTCGCGATCCCGCCGGGACGCCGAGCCGAGCTCGACGGGCATCACATCTTCCACCTCACCGACATGGAGGGCTCGAGCAATGGCCACCGTTGAAGTCAACCGCGAGCTCGAGCCGCGCTCGCCGGCGATCGGCTGGGATGGCAGGCGCCTGGATGAGATGCTCGCCGAGTCAGAGCGCCTGTTCGCGGACACCGGCCACTACGGCGGCCTGGATCAGCTCGACCTGATGTCCAGCGACCCGATCGGCTACGAGAAGCTCTTCTCCCGGATCCGCGGCGGGCTGGTGTCGGCACGCGAGACGGCGCTGAACATCTCCGCCTCGCCGATCGTGCGCGAGCTGGGCGAGCTGTGCTTCGCCCTGTACACGCCCGAGGGCGACTCGGTCTCGCTGTCGACCGGGATCATCGTCCACGTCCACACGATGTCCGACGCGATCAAGTGGATGGTCCGCAACGGCTACGAGGACAACCCCGGGATCAGGCCGGGTGACATATTCGCCAACAACGACCCGACCATCGGCGACGTTCACAACGCCGACGTGCAGACGTTCGTGCCGATCTTCTGGGAGGGCGAGCTGGTGGCGTGGGCGGGCGGCGTCACGCACGTGCTCGACATCGGCGCGAGCACGCCCGGCGGCGTCCCCGTCGGTCCGACGATGCGCTACGAGGACGGCATCGACCTGCCGTGCATGAAGATCGGCGAGCACGACGAGCTCGCCAGATGGCACCTTGAGCGCTGCAAGAAGCGCACCCGCGCCTCGGTCTACTACCTGCTCGACGAGCGCACCCGGCTGGCCGGCTGCCACATGGTGCGCCAGTCGGTCGAGCGCATCCTCCTGGAAGAGGGCGTCGATCGCTTCAAGCGCTTCAGCCGCGAGGTGATCGAGGAGGGCCGGCGCTCGTTCAAGTCGCGCATCCGCGAGATGACGGTCCCGGGCCGCTATCGCTCGCCGGCGGGCTTCGACGCCGAGTTCGCCGACAAGCAGCAGCTGCCGGCGCGCGCACGGCGAGACATCATCATGCACTCCCCCTTCGAGGTGCGGATCGGCGGCGACGGCACCTACGAGCTCGACTACGACGGCTGCTCGGCGTGGGGCTGGCATTCGATGAACTGCACGCCCTCGGGGATGCAGGGCGCGATCTGGGTGATGTTCACGCAGACGCTGATCTGCAACGACAAGGTCAACGACGGCGCGTACTTCGCGATCGAGACGAACTTCCCCGAGGGGACGATCGCCAACCTCGGCGACGCGGAGGGCTCGACGGCGATCGCGTGGGCGTTCCTGCAGCCATCGTTCACGGGCTTCCCGCGCACGATCTCCCGCGCGCTGCAGGCCCGCGGCTTCATCGAGGAGGTGCTCGCCGCCTACTCGGTGTCGGGCAACGTGCAGCAGGGCGGCGGCATCGACCAGTACGGAAGCTCCTCGGCGATCATGAACTTCGAGGTCTCCGCACAGGGCATGGGCGCGAAGTACGTGCTCGACGGGACCGACTACTGCGCCGCGATGTTCAATCCCGAGGGCGACATGGGCGACGTCGAGATGTGGGAGCTGATCTCCCCGTTCGTCTACCTCTCCCGGCGCGTGAAGGCATCCTCGGGCGGCGCCGGGCGCCATCGCGGCGGGTCGAGCTTCGAATCGCTGTTCATGCTCAACAAGACGCCGTTCTGGGAGCTGCAGAACATCGGCACCGGGCGCGTGCTGTCCTCCTCGGGGCTGTTCGGCGGCTACCCGGGCGCGACCGCCTACATCCACAACATCCACGGCGCCGACCTGATCGAGCGCGCCCGCCGCGGCGAGGCATACCCGGTCGCCGACGGCGACTTCGAGAGCCCCGCGCTGATGGAGATCCAGGGCAGCTCCCGCGACTACAAGAACGACGGGCTGACGCTGCTGGAGCCATTCGCCAACGGCGATCTGTATCTGAGCGTGATGAAGGGCGGCGCCGGCCTCGGCGACCCGCTGCTGCGCCCGGCGGAGGCCGTGCGGCGCGACGTCGAGGAGGGCCACCTGCTGCCGCGCTTTGCCGAGTCGATCTACGGCCTCTCCGGTCGCGAGGAGTTCCGCCGGCGGCGACTGCAGCGGGCAATGCCGGTGCGCGCGTGGGTCGCGGCCGAACGCCAGCGGATCATCGCCCAGGACTTCGTCGAGCCGGTCAAGGCGATGTACGCGGAGTCGATGCGCCTGTCGCCGCGCTGGGCGGCCGAGTACCGCGGCTTCTGGGATCTCCCGGAGGACTTCGAGTACGAGGTCGCCACGCCCACCGTCGTCGCGCAGCGCTCGCAGCCCGGCAAGCTGCACCCCGACGACGCGGCCGACGCCTTCCTGGCCGCATCGGACCCGCGGCCCGACGCGGACGCCGTCGTGAGCGCCGCCGGGGGCAGGCTGGACGTGGAGACGCTCGCGGCGCTGCTCGACGAGAAGCTCTCGCGGCGCGAGGTCAAGGACATCCAGTCCGGCTACAAGGACTCAGACCGCTTCGAGAAGTGGCTGACGGTGCTGCAGGATCGCGTCCCCTACGCGGACCCGATCGTGCTCCCCGCGGGCGAGGGACTGAACATCGTCCGCCGCCGCGCCGACGGACAGCTCGTCTACCGCTGTGACTGCGGGCACGACTTCTGCGCGCACAACCGCAATTGGAAGATGGACGCCGTCATCCACGTGCGCGACAGCGAGGCGTCGCTGCTGGAGGTCTACCCGAAGATGGCCGGGCCGGACCCCAAGCTCCAGCAGATCCGCGAGTACTACTGCCCCGCGTGCGCGCGCCAGCTGGAGGTCGAGGCGCTGCAGCCCGGCTATCCCGTCGTCCACGAGTTCCTCCCCGACGTCGAGGGCTTCTACCGCGGCTGGCTGGGGCGAGAGGTGCCGGCGTAGCGGACGCGGGCGCTCACGCGTCCACGCCGGGCAGCCACTGCCGCATGCCGGCCGCGATCGCCTGGGTCTCGCTGCCCACGGTGACCCGGGCGCCCGAGTCGAGCGTCTGGAAATACAGGCGCTCGTGGCCGCGCGGGTCGATCAGGTAGATCGCCGCCGTGTGCACCACATCGCCGTCGGGCTCGACGCAGACATACACCTGGTAGGCGCCATAGATGGCTTTCAGCTGCGCCGGTGAGCCGGTGAGGTACTTCCACTCGTGAAGCATCCCGGTCTCCTGTGAGAAGCGGTAGACATCGCTCACGCGGGTCGCGGCCGGGTCGGCGTTCACCGCCACGAGGTCCACACGGCGGGCATCGGGGCCGATCCGCGCCAGCGCGTTGCGGAGGATCGCGGCAGTCAGCGGGCAGACGGTCTCACAGCGCGAGTCGATGAAGGCCAGCACGACCTCGTGTCCCCGCAGCGAGGACAGCGACACGGCTCCTCCGAACTGGTCGGTGAGCGTGAAACCGGGCGCGCGCCTGTCGCGAATCGGGAACCCGCCACCGGCTTGCACGGCGGTGGGGGCAGACGCCGCCGAGACGCCCTGGCCCGAGGCTGCCTGCATGCGCCGCACCGCCAGCACCACGGCGGCGAGGGCGAGAATCACTCCCAGCGCCATCGCGACGCGGCCGGCGCGACCGATCGGCTTGCTCACGTCAGCCTCCATCCCCCGCCGGCGCCTGTGGCTGCGGGAGCCGGGATCGGCAGCTCCGGCGGCGCCGGCGTGCCGGCGTCGGCAGGCCCTCGGGGTGCATGCCCGCCATCGCGGGAGCCGGAGCCGGGCGCATGTGCCGTGAGCGCCGCCGCATCCTCGTCGAGCCCGTTCAGCCAGTGGATCGCGAGCACCACGATCGCGACCGCAAACGGGAGATCGCCGAAGCTCCACATGACTCCCGCGGCGATCTGCTGGTCGGTGATCGCCGAGATGCCTCCCGGGCGGCGCGCCAGGTCGGCGTAGAACGGGTACAGCGGCGAGCGCGAGAAGGCGAGCAGCATCGACAGCGCGACGTTCGGGATCATCGCGGCCACCAGATACCCCAGCCGGCGCGGGTATGAGAGCGTCAGCCTGAACGGAGGCGAGGCGATCACCTGCGCCCACAGGAGGATCCCGAAGCCGACGAACGTGAGGTGCTCGAGCGCGTGCACGTCGGTGTTGCGGAGCGCCATGTCATACAGCGCCGGCAGATGCCAGGCCAGGAGGTTGACGCTATACACCACGAGCACGACGAGCGGCCGCGAGAGCACCCGGCAGAGCGAGCGCACGGGCGCTGAGCGAGGCGAGAGCACGAGCCCGCGGGCCAGAGCGCGCCGCATCCCCAGCGGCAGCGGGCGCCACAGCGACATCCACGGCGCGCCGAGAACGATCAGCGGCGCGGCGACCGACAGCAGCAGCACGTGCTGGATCATGTGGGTCCACAGCAGCTGCTTGGAGAGCGTCTCGATCGGGGTGACGATCGCGACCACGATCGTCAGCAGGCCCGCGTAGAATGCGAGCGCGCGCCTGCGTGCGAGTGGGTCGCGCGGCCGGCCGGTGCGCCTGACGGCCACACGCTCGCCCAGCAGGTGCAGCCAGAACGCGCCCCACGTCAGCCCGAGAGGAAGCGAGTCCGCCACCGCCGTCAGCTCCGTCGGCGGGCGCTGCGAACAGGCAGCGGATCACGGTCGCCCGCCAGCGCGCGGATGTGCACAGGCGGGCTGCTCATTTGATCGTGGCGATCAGGATCGTCATCAGCACCGCCGTGATCGCTATCCACCAGAACCAGTAGCCGGCCGCCTGGATCACGTAGTCGCGCCCGGCCAGCCGGCCGCTGTAGAGGCGCCCCAGCAGCAGCGCGCCGACCAGCACGCCGATCAGCAGGTGGCGGATCGCGTGATAGACGATGAACAGCGCCATGAAGCTGCCATATGCGTGCAGCGGCACCGAGTAGCCCAGTCCCCCGAACGCGAGCACGTCGCCCACCAGCGCGACGATCGAGATGACCCAGGCGAGCGTCAGCCCCGTGCGCACGCGGCGCGAGTCACCCGAGCGCAGCCCCCTCTGCCCCCAGCTGTAGGCCGCTGCGGCCAGCACGGAGGCAGCCGTGACGAGCACGATTCCCACGATCGACGGCGTGGACTCGCTCGCGGGCTTGAACTGCCCCTGCGTGTTCAGCCCGTGCAGGTACACGAACGCCAGATAGAGCGCGAGGACGAACACTGCGTCGGAGAGAATCAGCAGGAACGTCGCGTAGCGGACCTGGCGAGCACGGGAGCCAGCGTGCGGCTCGGGGGCCGCGAACGTCACGGCGTCGACCGCGGCGCCGGCGAGCGTCGGGCGGCCCATCACCCGCGAGCCGCCGCTCCCGTAGTCGTAGGGACCCTCGGTCACCAACACCGGGTGCGGGAAGTTCACCAGCGGCACCGGGCTCGGGAGCGTCCACTCGAGCGTCCGCCCGCCCCACTGGTTGACCTCCGCGCGCTTGCCGGCGATCCACGAGCTGAGGATGTTGTAGGCCAGCACGGCAACCGAGGCGACGATCAGGATCGCGAACAGGCTGGAGATGAGGTTCGCGGTTGCGACGCTCGGCGAGATGTCCGCCTGCCAGCGGGGCTCCCCGCGGATGCCGGCGAGGAACAGCGGGATGAACACGCCGAGGAAGCCGATCTCGAACAGCCAGAAGTGCAGCCGCGACAGCCACGGATCGAGCTGGCGACCGGTCATCTTCGGGAACCAGTAGTAGAAGGCCGCGAGGAAGCCGAAGACAGTGCCGCCCACGAGCGTGAAGTGGAAGTGCGCGACGACGAACATGTTGCTGTGGAAGACCGCGTCGGTCGGCACGTCGGCGAGGTACAGGCCGGTCACGCCCCCGATGAGGAAATTCACGATGAACGCCAGCGCGAACAGCATCGGCGGCTCGAGCCTGATGCGCCCGCGCCACAGCGTGCCGATGAGCGCGAAGAAGATCAGGCCCGTCGGGATCGAGATCGCCTCGGTGCTCAGCATCGTGGGCAGGTCGAGCGGGAGGTTGGCGCCGGACCAGTACAGATGGTGCATCCACACGGCCATGCTCAGCACGACGATGCCGATCTCGCCGCCGACGACGAGCTTGTACGCGAACAGGGGCTTGCGGGCGAAGACGGGGACCACGTCGCAGACGGCGCCGAGCGCCGGCAGCAGGATCACATACACCTCCGGGTGCCCCATGAACCAGAACAGCTCCTCGTAGAGCCAGTTGTTCCCGCCGAGAGAGGCCTCGTAGAACGACGTGCCGACGGTGCGGTCGAGCAGGCTCAGCACCACCGCCGTCATGAACGCCGGGAACACGATCAGCCCGAGCAGGGTCGACAGGGTGATGCCCCACACCGATGTGGGCAGCCTCCCCCAGGTCATGCCGGGCGCACGCATCGTGACCACCGTGGTGACCATGTTGATCCCGCCGAGCGCGATCGACAGCGCAAAGATCACGATCGTCATGCAGTAGGCATCCATGCCGACGGCCGCCTGGTCGGCGAGCGGCGCATAGCCGGTCCAACCGGTCGGGAACCCGCCGAGGACGACCGCGCTGAGCAGCACGGGAATCGCGGTGAACAGCATCCAGTAGCTGAGCGCGTTCAGCCGCGGGAAGGCCATGTCGTTCGCGCCGATCATGATCGGCACCATGTAGTTGCCGATCACGGCGCTGAGCATGATGATCGTGGTCGCGACCATGATCAGGCCGTGCATGCCGACGAGCGTGTTGTAGGTCGCCGGGGTGAACACCTTGCCACCGGTCCGTGACTGCTCGAGCCGGATCATCCACGAGGCCGCTCCGCCGACGAGGAACAGGACCAGCACCGTCACCAGGTACTGGATGCCGACGACCTTGTGGTCGGTGCAGAAGCGGAAGTAGCGCCAGACGCCCTCGTCCTTGCCGGCCAGCTCCAGCTCCTGCTCGTGCGTCGTGTCCGGCCGCCCGAGACCCCATTTGACCGGGAAGTTCATGGCGCCAATGCCGATCAGGAAGAAGATGAACCAGGCCAGGTAAGCGCTGACGATTATGTCGTCCGCCTGCCGCGCGCCGCTGACGAGACCGTGGACGATCACGCCCACGAGAATCGCGGCGACCAGGCCGAGCACGAGCGCCGAGAGGATGCTCGGCACCAGCACGCGGCGCCTGCGCGCGGGCGGGGTGAGCTCCGTATCGGCCGCGGCGACCGCGCTCATCAGGTGATTTCTTCCACTTCGTTGTTGGCCGGCGCCGGCTTCTGCGCCCCGCCCGCGGGGCTCGCCAGGACGCTCGAGTTACCTCCGTTGGCCTTGATCCAGGCCGCGAAGCTCGACGGAGAGACGACTCTGACCACGGAGGACATGAACGTGTGGTAGAGGCCGCAGAGCTCGATGCAGCGCACTTCGAAGGTGCCCGCTTTGTCGGGGGTGACGACCGGGGTGGCGACCCACTCCCCGGGGTTGGCGTCCATCGCGATCCCGAGCGCGGCGAGCCCGAAGCCGTGCAGCACATCGTCGGAGGTGACGCGGAACTGCACGGGCCTGCCGAGCGGCAGCTCCAGCACGTGGCTCTGCACGCCGAGCTTGGGATACCCGTACGTCCAGGTCCACTCCTGGCCGGTGACGTTCACCACCAGGGCGCTCGCCGCGGAGGTGGTCGTCTCCCTGTAGAAGCCGAACATCCCCCAGCCGACGGTGAAGAAGGCGAGCGCCGTGGTCACGGCGAGCCACGCGATCTGATGCCCCGTCCTGGCCTGCAGCGGCGGCCCGTCCTGGAGGTCCTCGACCCTTCCGCTCTCGGGACTCTTCTCGCGAAATGCGAAGACGCTGTAGAACACGAACACCCACACGAACAGCGACACGGGCACGGCCACAGCCGTGAAGACGAGGTCGGTCAGGCTCGCGAAGCCCGCCACCGAGCTCGCCGGCTTGCGCTCGACGAGCGGGACGACGATGATCGTCAGCGCGACGAACACGACCGAGAGCGCCGCCCAGATCGTCAGCACGCGCCGGACGTGCGAGCGGCCGTCGGGAGCCGCCGGCGGGGTGATCGGGGCTTCTACCGCCACCGCGATCCACTCCGCGCGAGCTCGCGCGCGATCGCCACGGCGCGGGGGGCTGTGTGAGGCGTGCCCATGCGGTCAGGTCACCGTGACCGTTCCGGCCATGTAGCCGGTGCTCGCCATCGGCCCGCCGAAGCCGTCCTGGCCACCCACCCCTTCGCCGGTGAGCCCTTCACCGCACGGCACGTAGCAATGCCACACGTACTGCCCGGGAGCGCCCGTCTTGAATTTGAAGACGATGATGAGCGGCGCGGGATACTCGTGCCCCGCGATGTGTTCGGTTTCGGGCGCCTTTTCGGAGACGCCCGGCAGCGGCACGTTCACGAACAGCTGCGTCTCATGCGTGTCGGGCGGGGTCTGGATCGTGAAGGTGTGCGCGATTTCTTCGGGGTCGACCTGCCGCACGGGCCTGCCGTTGACGTACATGACGTTGCCCACCGTGCCTTTGACCTGGGCGAAGAACGGGTTGTGGACGGCGCCTCCCGTGTCGTACTGCCTGATCGTCACCGTGATCGTGCTGTACGCGGGGACCTTGATGCTCGTGCTCGGGCAGTAGGTGACCCATTCGGGGTGGGGGCCTCCCCCGGCGCCGCCGTTGCTGCCGTGGCAGGCGTAGCTGTCGGGGAAGGTCGAGAGGTAGATGTTGGGGCCGGTGGTCGCCGCCACGGCGGCCGGCTCATAGCCGAGGCCTTTGATGGAGCGCGTCCCCTCGACGAGCCCGGCGAAGACCAGCAGCAGCACGATGAGCGTGACGAGCACGCCGACGAGCTGCCGGCCGCGGTTTGGCATCTACGGGCACCCCCTCATCTGAGCCGACGCTACCTTCGCGACCGGACAGGGTGCATCCGTGGTCACCGCCCACGGGCAGGCCGTACTTTCCCGCAGACTCGGATGCGGCCGCTCGGGCTCGCGGCGTCAGACGAGCGTGAGAGCGGTCGCGTCGGGGACGGCTTCGATCGTGACCGGCACCGGCAGCGCCGTCCTGCTGGAACGCTCACGGCGCTGAGCGCGGTCGCTGTGAGCATGCCGAGCGACCGCACGCGCGATCTCCTGCGGAGACGCATCGATGACGTCGAGCTCCACGAATCCGGTCAGACGGGCGCGCAGATCGCTGTGCAGGGCGCCTTCGAGCGTGGGCCACAGCCCTCGCGGGGCGATCACCACGAGCCGATCGAATGCTCGGCGTCGGTTTGCGCGCAGGAGCAGGGTCGCGAGTCGGTCGACGTGCTCGGCGAGGTGCTCTTCACTCGGACGGGTGCGATTCTGCGGCGAGCAGTCCCCGAGCGCGGGCCTGCAGTGGCGTTCGTCGTGCACGGTTGCGAACTCGACGAGCAGTCGGGGCGCGCCTCGAAACAGCCGTGCCACATGGTGATCGACGACGGCAACGGCATCATCACCTGGGGTGAAGATGCCGGCCAGGGGCTCCAGCCACGGCAGTGTGTCGGTGACAGCCATCGGCTCGACCGGGCTCGGCAGCGCCACGGCCTCAACGGCAGCTCCTCGCGCATAGGAGAACAGGGCGAGGCTCCGCATCCCGTATGCGAGCGGCACGCGCCGCAACAGCTCATGGAGAGAGCCCAGCTCGCTTGCCGCGGTGCGCCGCCCCATGCAGGCGATCACGGCATCGAGCTCCCGCGCATACGTTGCTGCCAATGCACTGGGATCGCTCGCGGGATCGAGGCCGAGGTAGACGCTGAGGACAGGATGCCCGCCG
The DNA here is from genome assembly GCA_963735705.1 of uncultured Solirubrobacteraceae bacterium. Lineage (GTDB taxonomy): Bacteria > Actinomycetota > Thermoleophilia > Solirubrobacterales > Solirubrobacteraceae > Palsa-744. The sequence goes on along the minus strand of CAVTLZ010000002.1, from coordinate 321,698 downwards.
GTGTCGAGCTCGCTCAGCCGACGCAGCGTGCCGATGCCGACCGCGGGCGGCGCCATCAGACGCGCCCCCCGTTCACCGCGGTGCAGAGCGGCGGCGCCGTTCGATCGTGGCCGGTCGTGGCGTAGGCTCGATGACGGCGCGACGGATCGCCATAGAGCACGCGGATGACGTTCGCCTCGACATCACCCTCGTCGTAGGTCAGAGCCGACGCCTGCTCGCGGGCGCGCTGCCAGCCGACGAACAGGACGCTGATCGCCAACGAGGACGGCAGGCCCATCTCTCCCTGGCGTGCGCAGTAGCCACGGTAGGCAGCCGCGCTGAGCGCCGCGGGCTCGACTCCGAGCGAGCGCGCCACAAGCTGGATCGCGCAGGCTGCCGCATGTCGCGCCTGCTCACCGTCGTAGCGAGCGGTGCCGGTGCCGTGCGTGCCGGACTCGGCTGCCATCGTCGCTCAGCCTGCCACCCGGAACGTCGGAGGCGAATGCGCGGCGCCCCTCAGCGCTCTCCTTCCCACACGGAGGCCTGTCGTGATGTGGTGGAGGCAGAGCGCGTTCATGGTCGAGGGGCCAGCTGTGGCGCCGATACGGCTGAGCATCCGCCGGCCGGTGGTTTCTTCAGCTGCCCTGCAAAAGCTAATGACGGCCCGTGGCGCCGATATCCGCATGCAACCGCGCAATATGGGGGGAAACTACGGTGGGGCGGAGCGTCGGCCCGCCCAGCGTCGCGAGCGTTACGCCGAGCGCGCCACACGCGCGTCAGGCAGCTTGCCAGGCGGCGACCGCGGCGAGGTCGGCCGTCGGGCGCTCCTCTTCGAACTGCACCGCTCCGGCGAACACCCTGCCGGTTGCGCCGTCGATGCTGATCTTTTCGCCTTCGCGGAACTCGTGGTCGCCGATCGTGACTCGCCGTCTGCTCAAGTCGACATGCAGGTCGCTCGCGCCCACGACGCAGGGCTTGCCGAGCTCGCGCGCGACGACGGCGGCGTGCGAGGTGCGCCCGCCGCTGGCCGTGAGCAGACCGGCGGCGACGATCAGCCCCGGGAGATCCTCGGTGCTGGCGTCGCGCCTTATCAGCACGGGACTGGAGCCCTCGCGGGCGAGACGCTCGGCGGCCTCGACATCGAGCGCGATCGGACCGCTTGCGACTCCGGTGCTGACCGGCTGTCCACGGCAGATCTCCCGGGCTCCGTCGTTCTCGCTCACATGCGTGCGACGAATTCCCTGCAGGTCGAGGCCGGCGAGTCGCTCCCGGGCCTCGCTCGCGGAGACGATCGATTCGCGGACCTGATCGACGGCGATGTGCAAGCTCGCCCACGGCGTGCACTTGGCGGCTCGCGTCTGCAGCATGAACAGCTTCCCCTCCTGCAGCGTGAACTCGAACTCCTGCGCCTCGTGGAACTCCCGCTCGAGCGCGCGGCAGATCGCCTGCAGTCGCTGGTAGACCTCGGGCGCGAGCAGCGCCAGCTGTCCACCCTCTTCAGGCGCGTAGCGCCCGCTGACGATCTCCTCGCCCTGCGCGTCGCGCAAGAACTCGATGTAGGGATGGCACTCCCCGGTGAGCGGATCGCGGGTGAAACCGACACCGGAGCCGGACAGGCCGCCGGCGTTGCCGAAGATCATGCGCTGCAGGATGACCGCCGTGCCGAGCGTCTCGGGAATGTCGTGCAGCCGGCGATAGTCACGCGCCTTCGGCGCGTCCCACGACTCCAGCACGGCACGGACGGCGCCCTGCACCTGATCGAGCGGGTTCTGGGGGAATGGCTTGCCGGTCGCGGCGAGAAAGCGCTCCAGATGCTCTGAGGTGAGCTCGGCAAGCGTGCCGGCATCGAGATCGCGTGGGCGCTGCACTCCGGCTGCCTTCATGCGCCCAGCGGTGGCGCGCTCGAACGGCTCCATCGGGCAGCGGGCGACCACGCGGGCATAGGACTCCACCAGGCGCCGATAGGAATCCCACGCCAGACGCGGGTTGCCGGTCAGCGCGATCAGCCCCTCGATGCTCTCGTCGCACAAGCCGACGTCCAACACGGTCTCCAGCATGCCGGGCATCGATGTCGGGGCGCCTGACCGTACCGAGAGGATCAGCGGACGGCGCGCGCTTCCGAGCCTCAGACCGCTGCGCTGCTGTAGCGCGCTCAAGGCACTGGAGACGAGCATGCGCACCCGCGTCTCGTCGCGGCCTTCCGCGAAGCTCCGGTAGGCCGCGGTGGTGAGGATCGCCGCGTCCGGCACCGGTAGCTTGGCGTGCGCCATCCGCGCAAGGCCATGGCCCTTGGCGCCAAGCAGCGCCGCATCGGGAACCCCATCGTCGCCGCGCCCAACCACGTACAGCTCCTCGACCGTTTTGCTCTCGTCGCGCGGCGGCAGCGCCCGCACCGAGGGCTCTGACCGCGCCGCAAGCGGCTCGGAGCGCACGACGCTTCCAAGGACCTGCCGGCGCAGCAGCTGGGCGGCGCGCATCAAAGCGTCAGCCGCCTCCTCGCAGGCCTGCGTCGCCTGTGCAAGGACGAACAGCTCGCCGGGCACATCGACGTCCCTGACGAGCGCCGCCTGAAACTCACGCAGCCCGTCGTCGGCCTCGCGCTCTAGGGCCACGATCCGATGCGTCGTCTCGAGGAAGACACCCATATCCTCGCTCGGACCGCCACGGTGGATCTCGCGCGCGAGATGCACCGCCCGCAGATGACAGCGAGCGGCATCGAGCACCAGCGCCATCATCCCCCGGGAGTGGCTCAACACCTCGCCCCGGACCCGGCCCTGAGGCAGTAGCGACCATGAGAACGCGGCCTCCTCGAACGCGTCCGCGACGTCATCGGCCTGCTCCACGAGGTCGAGGAAGAACGCAGGTTCCTCAGCGCGCACGCACGCTTCGCGAACGTCGTTGACGAGCTCGTCGGCGCGCTGCTCCCACGCGCGTGCGAGCCGCGCGATCTCCCGGCGATCCTGACCGGGACGCTCAAGCGCCGCCTGCTCCAGCGCGTCGCGCGCCGCCTCGCCGATCGATACCACCAGGTCGGCGTGCGCGGCGATCAGATCGAGCAGCTCCTGCCGAGCGGTGCGCACGTAGCCGATCAGCTCAGCACGCGCCTCGTCGGCCACCAGGGACAGCGACTGCCCTGCGAGCAGGCCCTCGGAGCAGATGCGCAGGACGGCACGGAGATAGGAGATCGCCGCCGGACGGCCGAGCACGTCGAGCAGCGAATCGCCCGCCCGCGTGCCCCGTCCCCCGGCGAACGTCAGCGCCTCGTACACCAGCTGATCGCCGCCGGCGCGCAGGAACGCCATATGCCCGAGCTCACGCTCGGCCGCCCAGGCGAGCAGCTCGACGGCGGCGCGGTTTCCCACCAGCCGGCGAAGCCGCTTGCGCGCGCGGTTCCAGTCGATCAGGAAGACCATGCGCGACCCGAGCAGCTCCAGGAACGCGGTGAGCTCGGCCTCGCTGCCAGCCGCAAAGCGCCCGACGGCGAGGTGATAGAGCCCCTCGCCGGCAGCGCCCTCACGACGCGAGCGCGTGTCCTCCCAGCGGATCTCGCGGCCGGACAGCATTCGCTGGAAGAACAGGAGCCGGGACAGGTGCACGTCCGTGTAGATCATCGAGGCCTCTCGCTCGATGACCTTGATCACCACCACGTGCGCGTCGGTCTCGCCGATATCGTTCTGGAGGACCAGCGCATCGCCGCTGCGCGTGGCCACGGTCGCAAGGCCCGGATGCTCGAAGCGCAGACGCTGGGTGCGCTCGACACCACGAGCGAACGCAGCGACGAGCGGACGATCGGCCACCTCGATCCCGTAAGCGAGCGCCCCGGAGATCGATTCGCTCGCCAGGCGCCCCGCCAGCTCGTTGAGCTCGCGATGGGCATCCATCACCACGAGGTGGAGGCTGTCCCGCTCTCGCCGACTGGCGCTTGTCAACCGCGAGATATCCCGCGCCGTGATCGAGTCCTCGCTTGGCTGCAGCGCGCGCCCGAGCTGCTGCAAGCGCTCGTCAAGACCCTGAACGGCGTCCACACCGCTCACCTCGAGCGGCACGAGCATGGTGTGCACGTCGCCGAGCGCCGCGTGCACCAGCTCCGCGGATCGGGGAATGCAATAGGAGCCGTCCTCGCGCCGCGTGCTGTCGCGTACGACATGATCGAGTCCCGCGTCCGCGACGCCGCTGGCGAGGCGCTCCTCGCGTAGGTCCGACGCGCTGGCATCGCCATCGGCAGCGGCCTGGGCGCTCTGCAGAAGCGTGAGCAGATACTTGACCCGATCGTTTGCCGCAAGGGCATCGCTCAACAGATCCGGCAGCAGCAGCTCGTTCTCACCGAGCGTCTTGATGATGCGGTCCTTCGACATCGGCCTCCCATTCGGTGCGCTGTTCTGGAGTCGCTTCTCGCGTGCGACGGTGACGCTAGATCGCGACGCCGGCGCGCGCATCCGATAAACACCCGCGGGGCACTGCGGGAAATGCCGGACTCACGGTCCCTCGTGGGCGACTGGCAGCACTCATGGGCCGATCGTGCTCGATGACAAGGGCGAGCGCCCAGAGAGGACCCGCCCGCCAGTGCGGCGTCCTACGGATGCGAGCGCCCGACCAAAGCGCAACGCTCCCTTACACATACTTTCAAGACGCGGGGGTCCACATGAATGACACCGAGCCGAGCATCATTCAACACAGCGTCGAAAAGACCCATATCTGGCTGAAGGAGATCGCCGAGGAGCTGGGCGACGAGGACCGCCAGTATGCCTACCGCGCCCTGCGCGCGGTGCTGCACACGCTGCGAGACCGGCTGACCGTCGACGTCGCCGCCAAGCTCGCGGCCCAGCTGCCAACGTTGATCCGCGGGGTCTACTACGAAGACTGGGATCCCAGCCGCACGCCGGTGCCCACGCACGCGGTCGCGACCTTCCTGGACCATGTCGCCGAAGAGGGGCACATGGCCGGAGAGACCGAGGCCTCGCTGGCGGTGACCGCCGTCGCTCGCGTGCTGAGGGCACATGTCTCCGCAGGCGAGATCGACGAGGTGCTGGCGGTCCTGCCCGACAGCTTCGGCGTCCTGATCAACGCCTGAGCGAGGGAGCGCTCTTGCACGCTGCGCTCATGCTCTCCCCTCTGTCTGGCGGCGCGAGCAATCGCGATCGCGCTGATGCTCGTGCTCGTGGGCCGAGACTGCGGGGTGGGAAAACCACCGTCTGCACCGTGCTTACCCCCGATGGCGTGCGAATCGCCAAGCGTAAGGCTGACTGGCACGATGCACATGCCGATCAGATCCGAGCGAGACGTGTTGCCGACCCTCGTGACTGGTGCTGCGGCGCACGACGCAACCAGTCGATTGGACGAGCCATGACGCTCGCTCTCCGGAACCGTGCCAGACGTCGCGAAGGCGGCTTCACGTTGCCGCGCTCCGGCGGCTATCTGACGGACGGCCACAGGCTGTTCCGCGTCGTCTCGCAGTTCGTTTTCGCTGGAGATCGCGTGCTTGCATCCCTCGAGGACTGCCTCACGCTCGATGTGCGGGCTTACGCTCCGAGCGAGCTGTACGAGCTGCGACTGCGACAGGTCCGCAGCGAAGCCGCGACGCTCGGCGAGCGCGCATGATGGATGTCGCGGTGACAGCGCGCGGAGAGGTCGCCGACGCGGAGAAGGACCACGCGCGACAGACGGTCGCCGCGTTGGACCAGCACGTGAGCGATCCGGTGCTGGGCGCACACGTGACGCTCAGGCTAGAGCGCAACCGAAGGCTCGAACGCCCGGCACGAGCCGAGGCGGAGCTGAACGTCAACGGTCACATGCTCCGCGGCCGCGTCGCGAGCGCGACCATGCCGCAGGCCATCGACACGCTTGGCAGCCACCTCGAGCGCCAGCTGCATGACTTCGTCAACCGCCGCGCCCGGCTCAAGCGGCGAAGCAGCGAGCCGCGAGCGGGAGAGTGGCATCACGGCCAGATCTCCCCGCCGCGCCCAAGCTTCGACACGAAGCCGGCACAGGAGCGCTCGATCGTCCGCCGCAAGACGTTCGCGCTCGCCGCGATCGACCCGCTGCAGGCCGTGCGCGACCTCCTGGACCTCGATTACGACTTCTACCTGTTCCGCGACGCCAAGACGGACACGGACGCGGTCGTCTACCAACGCGACGACGGCACGATCAGGTCGATCTACCCCGACGCGAGCTACCCGCCACTCGCCGACGAAGGGCCCGCCCGCCAGACGAGCCCCTTCAGTGAGCCGATCACTCTCGGGCGGGCGATCGAGCAGATGAATGCCCTTGGGCACCGATTCATGTTCTTCAGCAACGCCGACAGCGGCCGCGGGAACGTTATCTATCTGCGCTATGACGGCGACTACGGGCTGATCGAGCCGGGCGGCAGGACCGAGGGCGCCGCGGCGGGCTGACCGCGAGAGCGGTGCAGGCGCAACCAGGCTGGACCCGTTTGACGCCGCTTCGCCCAGCTCCACGCGGTCCCTGTGCGGCGCTCTGCGGGCGCTTCGCGCTACTCACAGCCGCCCCGGTCCGTACATGCGGACCGGGGCGGCTGTCACTCACTGCTCGAGCATTGCTACGAGCTGACGGGCCCTACAGTTCCCAGCCGTAGTTCGTGCACGTGGCCGCGAACGACGGGTTGGGGCTCGCGCTGAGCTGGTTGAGCACGTTCTGCATCACCGGTGAATCGTCGAACATCCCGATGTGACCAACCGGGTCTTTCGAGCACTGGCTCTGGATCGTGATGTTGGTCACGTTCGAGCCGGTCAGGAACGCGTGGGCGTAGGGCGTGACCACCTCGTCGTGGACGGTCTCGATCACGACGTAGCGAACACCCGAGACGACCGGTTCCCCGGAGCCGAACAGCTTCTTGATGAACGCAGAGTTTTCCTGCTGTTCGGGAAGCGAGGGCGCGCCGAGGAATTCGAGCAGGCCCGAGACGAATTCGTCCGCGAACGGGAAGACTTCGACCAGCTTCGTCAGCCCGCCCAGCGTCGTGCCGTGGTTGCTTGGGGCGAGCCCGATCAGCTCGTTCACCTTCGAGGCGCCCCCGAGGTTCTTGATGTAGTAGTTGGGCATCATCCCGCCCTGGGAGTGGCCGACCAGATCGACCTTCGACGCTTTCGTTTTCGACAGCACGTTGTTGACGAACGACGAGAGTTCTTCGGCCGACTTTTCGATGTGGCCGAGCCCGTCGATGCGCGGCCCGATGAAAGGCCAGACTTCAAACGAAGCCAACGTCGCCCCGTAGTTGAACGCGTACACGCAGTAGCCTTCGTTGGCGAGCAGCGGCGCAAGCGTGACCCAGTTGGATCCCTCATCGGCGAGCGTCGCGTGCACGAGCACCACCGGATACGGATGCGCGGAGCTCGGTTTGCAGCCGTTGTTCGCGCCCACCACCGATTCCGGTTCCCACGTCTCGTTCCAGATGGCGTCAGCCATGGCGCTGCCGCCATACGGAACGGAGTACTTCGCGCTCGCCGTCGCCGGCGCGACGACGGCTATCACGACGGCAAAGAGCGCAGCGACCAGCGTTGCTCTGACCTTCAACATTGCATCCCCTCTTCCTTTGGTTTTCCCCTGGCTGCCAGAGGCGGCCCCACTGGGCAGCCGGCAGCCACATCCCCTGCTCCTGCGCCCCTACGATACGGCCATGCCGAGCACGGGTCAACGGATGTCCTCCCTAGAAACGACCGCCGCGTCTGTGCAACCTGCACAACCCGCCAGCAGGCCGGGACGTGACGCATCGCGCCGGAGCGTGGCGGACGGTCATCGGAGCACGCCGAGCACGCCCACCCATCAGAGCGGAGATGAAGACATCGCGCGCGAGATCGCCGGCGCGCTGCTGGAGGAACACGAGCGGATCGCCGCGCAGATGGTGGCTGCGATCGACGGCGGGGTAACGGCATACGCGGCTGCCGGCGACACGCGGCGGATCCTCGCCGACGTGCGCGCCCACTGCGACGCCCATATCACGAGCTTCCTGTCAAGCCTGCAGACAGGCACGCCGGCGATCGAGCCGGACCTCGACTTCGTCGAGGAGGCGATCGTGCGCCGGGTGCGCCAGGGCATCCCGCTGGAAGCGATCCTGCAATCGTTTCGCGTCGGCCACCAGGTCCTCTGGGCGGCGGTCATCGACTGTGCGAGCCGCTTTCCAGGCGGGCGGGCGGCGGCGATTCTCATCGTCGGGCCGTCGATCCGATACATCGACACGGTGAGCACGCGCGTTGCTGAGGTCTATCTGCGCGAGCAACAGCGGGCGCTCGCCGATGCCGACCGCATCCGCCGGGACGTGCTCGAGCTGCTGCTCGCGGGCGGACCGCGAGCGGCTGGCGCCGCCGAGGCCGCAGGGCTCGAGCTGGACGCCGATGGTCATCACCATCTGCTCGCCGCGACGATCCAGCCCTCCGACGATCGCTACGCCCTGCACATGCTCGCCGAGGAGATCGGCTCGGCGTTCGCCCGCTGGGCTGTGCTCGTGGTGATACGCCACCACACCGTCACCGCTCTGCTGCGCGGCGACGGAACCGGCGCCCTGCGCTGCGCAACGCATGTGGTCGGGCGCTACGGCGAGGCGCCGGGCCCGTCGCCGCTGATCGGGATCAGCCTGCCGGCCGAGGACCTGGGCGGGCTGGGCCAGGCTCACGAGCAGGCGGAGAGCGCGCTGCGCCTGGCCTCGCAGTCCACGCCGATCATCGCGTTGGGTCGGATGCCGGCACTCGACTACCTCGTGGTGGGCGCCGACCACGTCGCGCGATCGCTCGTGCCCTGTGCGGTTCGAGCCCTCGCGCTCTCCACGAAGAGGACCGACATGGCGCTGGTGAACACGTTCCGCGTCTACCTCGCCAGCGGCCTCAACGTCCAGCAGACCGCGGCCGCGCTGCCGGCGCACCCGAACACCGTGCACGACCGGCTGCGGCGATTGGCCGAGCGGACCGGCTATGACCTGCGGGACGTCGAGCAGCTCATGCGCCTGGCTGTCGAGCTGAGACTCGGAGCCGAGCGCCCCGCGGAGGGCTGATCGCCGGCGCTCGAGCAGGCGCTCTGCTGCAGCAGTGCGAGTGCGGAGCCCCTCACGGACTAGGCACGCGCACCGCCAACCCACCAGCGGCTACCGCCGGAGGGTCGATCAGAGAAAGATCTTCACTTCCTCTTTGGTTTTGACTCGGATGGTCGCGCTCTCGCCTCCTTCGAAGGAGCCGACACCGGGCACTTCGGTCAGCAGCACGTCGCCGTCCACGGTGTTTTCCTGTTCGCAACCAGCGTTGACGGAGAAGAGATTCTCGATGACCTTGCCGGTCAGCGAGTGGACCAGGGCGTCCGCGATGCCCGTGAAGATGATCTCCTGCGCCCCACACGCTGCTTCTGCGTATGTTGAGCCTGCTTCGCCGTAGCGGATCGCGGTTCTTCCTTCGGGGTTTTCGACCAGTTCGGTGCTCAGCAGGCTCGTCTTGACCTCGCCGCGTCTCTCACCCGGAGACGCACACGATTCGCCGCCGCTCGTGCACTTCTCGAACGTGATCGTGAGCTTCGCGTTGCTGGGTCCCGTGATCTCCCCTTCGCCCTTGGACTTCGCGCACGTGACAGACCCATCGACGCCCAAGCCTTTGGTGTAGAAATCGAGCACCGCCGGCCCGCTCGTGGCCTTGAGCGCCGGGTTGGCTTCTTTGCCTTCATTCCATGCACCGCAGCCCCCGGTCTTCGTGCAGGCCTTGTAATACGGCTGCGTCCCCGCCGACGCTCTGCTCGCCACCGGCATCGCGCTGACCGCCAGCATGGCGAAAAGCGCCAATCCGCTGATCCTGATCCGGTGCATCTCTCCTACCCCGTGATCGCTCGAGTGCTATTCGTAGGTGTATTCGCTCGCCGGCGCCTTTTTGCTCTTGGCTTTGCCGACCTCGGCCACGACGCCCACGCTGCCGGCCTTCGCGCCGGGCGGAGCGAGCATCGTGCAGTGGGCCGTCGACTGGCAGGCCACCGCGGTCGCGGCCGTCTTGCCGAACAGGAACGTCGTGGCCCCAGGACCGGGGGCGTAGCCGCTGCCGCTGACCGTCACTTCCTGACCCCCCGTCATCGGTCCGTGCGATGGGCTTAGCGAGGCGATCGTCGGGCTGCCGACCTTGAACCCGACCTTCGTCGTGACCGGGCTCGTGCCGGCGACGTTGGTGATCGTGATCGGCTGCGTCCCGGCGGTATTCGGCGGCGCAACCGCGGTCATGGTTTTCACGGGCCCGATCGGCTGGGTGATTTCGAAATGCGTCGCCGGCTGAGCGCCGAAGTGGACCGCCGTGATCCCTTCGATCCAGTAGCCGGTGATCGTCACCACCGTGCCGCCCGTGGCGGGACCTTTGCGGGGCGAGGTCGACTTCAGTTCGGGCGTCTCCTCGTATTGGAAGTTGGCCAGCGAGTCTTTGCCGGTGCTCACTTCCACCTTGACCGTCGCGTCAAACGGACCATTCTCTTTGGGCGTGACGGCCCTGAGCCAAAACGGCGAGAGATCTTCGTAGCTGGCCGGGCCGTCGATCGAGACCGAACTGACTTTGTCCAGCACGCCGAACCCGCGCCCGATGATGTTCAGCTGGGTGCCACCGGCGATCGGACCCACCGCGGGCAGGAGTTCGGTGATTTCCGGAGACAGGTACGGATACTCGAGGTTCTGCGAGGTGCTGTAGGCGAGCGCGCCGCGTGGCTGTTCGTTCTGCGCGATTGCGACGCTCGCATCGGACGACAGCGCCACCTGCTCGCCGAGTTCGTGTTCTTCTTCGACCGCGTTGCGTTCGAGTTCCTGTTCGAGATGCCATTCGCCGCCGCTGCGGTGGAAGACGAGGACGCGACCGATGGGCGGATGGTGGGGTTCCTTGTAGCGCGCTTCGCCGATCAGGATCGTGCGCCCATCGGCCGACATCGCGGCGCCTTCGCCGATCATCGGTTCTTCTTCGGTGGTGAACTGCGTCTGCTCGACCCAGCCTTCGCCTTCGCGTTCGTAGACGAGGGCGTCCCAGCCGAGCAGTGCTATCTGCCCGTTGGCCGACAGCGCCACGGGACCTTCCACGAATGTGCGGCCGCCAATTCCGAGCGGGGTCGCCTCGCGCGTCCATTCTTCGCCCGAACGGGTGAAGACCCACGCCAGGCCGCTGTGCTCTTCGGCGATCAGCGCCGTGTTGCCGTCTCCGGAGAGGGCGGCGGTGTAACCGAAGCCCCCGCTCGTGGCACCCGTCAGCTTGGGCCCCACCTGTGACCATTTGCCGCCGGAGCGCACGAACACCCACGCCGCGCCCGCGCCCGCGTTGGGGTCGCAGACGACGGCAGTGTTGGCGTCGGAGGAGAGCGCCACGCTAAAGCCGAATGCGGACCCTTCGAAGGGTTCGGGGGAACTCAGCGTCGCGGTCTGACTCCAGCTCGCGCCCGCGCGTTCGAAGACGAACACCACGGATTCTCCGTCCTGCTTGACGCCGGGGATGAGCGCGGTGTTGCCGTCTTCGGAGAGCGCTCCGCTCATGAAGGCGCTGTGGTAGATCTGCGCCCCCGGTTCGCTCGGAACGAGCGGCAGTCCCTGCTGGCTCCAGTCAAGACCCGAGCGCACGAACACGAGCTCCTCGGTCCCGTGTTCGATGTGTTCGACGAGCAGCGTGTTGCCATCGCCCGAGAGCGCGAAGCGGCGACTGGATCCGCCGAGCTCTTCCTGGTTGATGAAGAGCGGGTCGATCCGGACCGGATACGCCGCGTGGGCGGCGGCGACGTGCACCTGCAGCCGCGCCCCCGCGGCTGACAGCCACGCGCGGAGACGATGCCCCGCGGCGTCGGTGGCCACGAGGTTGCCGTAGCCGAACACGCTGCGCCCGCCGACGAGCAGATCGACGCTCTTTCGCGAAAGCGCGAGACGCGCCTCGACGCCAGGCGACATCCGCATCGTCAGCGCGATGTCGCCGCTGCCCGCGGAGGCCGGTGGCGCAGCGACGGTGAATCCCTGCTCGAGGCCGGCTGGGCGGTTCGCGTACCACTCGCTCACCCCCGGATGGGCGTAGGTGACTGTGTTGCCGGCGACGGTGGGCGCGACCGGCGCGAGAATGCTCGCGCTGCGCCCAACGGTGAGCGAGCCGAAGCGGAGGGCCAGGCGCGCGCCGGCGCGTGCGATGACTGGCCCGGTCGGGGCGAAGTCGACGACGAGGCTCTGCGCCGGGTTCATCGCGGTGATCCCGCGCGCGGAGGCGTCGACCCTGTACGCACCCAGACCTCCGCCCGCGGTCCGCGGCGCGGCGGACCCGAGGTGGAGCCCCGCGCCGGTGAGCAGCACACACACGGCGGCTGCCACGGCCACGATCGTGCGCCCGGCGCCTCGGGGCCTGTGGCGCCACGCTCCCGTACCAATGCCGATGCGCGGCAGTGCAGCGCTCCCGATCCTGCCACTCGACCCGACGGCAATCCTCCGCATCACGCCTCCGTCCACTCTCCCTTTCGACCCAAGGCGGTCAGGTGATACGTCAGACCGCTCCGTGGTCCCCGATGTCCCCGGCGCGATCATACACCTGGGAACGCGTCTGTGTATCTCTGTCGCCGTGGCTGCGGATTCCCTCCGAATGACGTACCGATGGCGTTCGCAGACGCCCCCTGGCACGAATCCTCCTCGTGCGGACCGTCGTCGACCCACGGCGCCTGGGACGCCCGCTCATGGCCCAAGCGGAGACCTCCAGCTTGCAAGCACCGCCGAGAGCCGCGCTACAGCGGCGGAACCTGATTGTTGACCTGGGTTCCGTGGTAGAGGTGGTCCTGGTCCTTGCAGGCCGCCGGGAAGAAGAACTGGACGCTGTCGCTGCGAACGCCGTTGTAGCTCGCGAACAGGGTCGCGTGCCCGACTGTTCCGACTTCGCAGCGCGGATCGCTGCTGGCCCGCACGCGGACGACGATCTTCATGATGTTGCCGGGGTACCCCCACAGCGTGGCGTAGTGCGAGTGGTAGGTGAGGTGGCGATCGACGGTCATCGTGATCGCGCGGGTGGGCCGGTGCCGGAAGTGCTGTTCCTGGCAGATGATCCCGGAGACGGTGCTCGCTTCCAGATCGATGTCGCCGTGGCCGCGGGCGAAGCTGCCCGTCGCACCGATCGGAGAGCCCGTGTGGAAGCCCCAGGGCGGAATCCCGTAGACGATCGGGATCTGGCCGCAGCCGGGCGTGTACCCGGCGGCCTCGCCCGCCATGCCACCCAGCGCCAGCGTCGTCATCGCCGCCAACAGCGCCATGCTGCACCTGGTTTGGCTCGATGTCATCGGGAGGGACTGTAGACGCCCGGTTCGCCATGCACCGAGGCGTTGGACATATATCGCTGGGCGTTCTCCACAGCCGCGCATAGGGCCGTGTGGCTCTCCAGCCCGGGCGATCACATCAAACCGTCGATGCGTCTCACTCGCGAGGATATATTTAGCCAGGGCTCAATCTCTCGACGTCGGCACAGTCATGGGGAAGGCTTGGAGCATGCTGGAGATCGTCTTCGACACCGAGGCTCTGACACGCGTTCGCTTCGCGATCTCGCCGACGATCGAGCTGGTCGCGAGCACGGCGGTGCTGGAGGACCCGAGCCGCGGAGCGCTGCACCTGCCATGGGTCGAGCGCGCGAGACCGCGAACGACCGACCTCGACCTTTCGTCGCTGCGCGCGCTGCAGGGCTCGGACACGTACAACCCGGACTTCATCCACCCGCTGCCGACGAGCCCGCTGACACGCTTCGAGGAGGAGCTCGACAGCATGGCGGCGACCCCGCCCGAGCAGATACGGGCGGAGGTACGGGTCGCCTACGAGGGGCACGCGATCCCCGCGGTGCTGCGCCCGTTCCTAACCGAGCCGCGCGCGGCGGTCCAGGGGCTCGCGGAGCTGATGCGCCGCTACTGGCAGAGCGCGATCGCCGATGACTGGGAGCGGATCCGCTCGCTGCTCGAGCACGACATCCTCTACCGCGCCCGCCAGATCGCCGACGGCGGCACGCGCGCGCTGTTCGCGGACCTCGACGAGACGGTCAGCTGGGACGACGGCGTGCTGCACATCGACAAAGACTGCGAGGGCCATGAGAAATTCTGGGGCGGGCGCCTGGACCTCGACGACCGCGGCCTGCTGCTGATCCCGAGCGTGTTCGCCTGGCCGAAGGTGCTCATGGTGATCGCGCCGCCGTGGTAGCCGGCGCTGATCTATCCGGCGCGTGGCATCGGGATGCTGTGGGATTCTCGGCGAGACGCGGCTCCGGACGCGCTGGCGCGCCTGCTGGGACGAAACCGCGCGGCGGTGTTGATGGCGCTCGACTGTCCCCGCTCGACGACCGAGCTGGCGGGCCTGTTGGGTGTCACCAGCGGCGGGATCTCCCAGCAGCTGACCGTGCTCGCCGAAGCCGGCCTGGTGAACCGCCGGCGGGTGCGACGACATGTGCTCTACCTGCGAACGCTGGAGGGCGATGCGCTCGTCGACGCCGTCGCCGCAGCACCTGCCTGAGCGTTGCCACCGCTGGCTCTTACGTGGAGCTAAATGTGTTGAGTGAAAGCCGGCGTTGCACAAGAGTGGACGCATGTTGGGCGATCACATCGCAAGCGCGATGGCGCGCGAGCGCCAGCGGGACCTGGTGCCTGAGCTGCGCGGGCTCGAGCGCGGGCGCGGCACCTTCGGCAACGAGGATGGCGAATCCACTGACGCTCGCGCGGTCGGTCCCGGCTCGGAGCTGTGGAACCGACTACGGTCCCGCATCGGTCTGGCGCTTACGCGGAGACCCATGGGCCGCAGCCATACGGGGGAACACGCGAAGTAGCCTTGGCGCCCCCTCCCGACCTCCCCAGCCGTCGAGCAAATCAGAACCGGTCCGACGGAGGAGCTGAGAACGAGCGCAACGCCCTGACCGGCCTGAAGAGAGCACGCTTCGCGACCGGCATGGGCCTGTCGGCGCCGTCTCTGTCCGGCGGTCGGCCGGCAGCGGAGCCAGTCCGCGTGGTATTCCAAGCGGGCATGTTGCCGAGCGATGAAGAGCGGGTCACCGGGGTCGATTGCGAGGAGGCGATCCCGCTCGGCGCCGAGGATGTGCCCGAGATGCTCGAGCTCGTCGCGCAGACCGAACCCGGGCCGTTTCTGAGGAGGACCATCGAGCTTGGCGACTATCTGGGCATCCGACGCGACGGGCTACTCGTCGCGATGGCCGGCGAGCGGTTTCATGTGGACGGCTGGACCGAGATCAGCGCTGTCTGCACCAAGCCGGACCATCGTGGCCAGGGGCTGGCCTCTCGGCTCGTGGGCGCGTTGATCGCCAGCATCCGGCGGCGATCGGAGCGCGCGTTCCTGCACGTCATGAGCACCAACACCGGGGCGATCCGGCTCTACGAGGAGCTTGGCTTTCGGGTGCGGCAGACCGCGACGCTCACTGGCGTGACGCGCGAACCGCTCCGAGGCGCTCAGACGTAGACGAGGCGCTTGCGTTCGTGTCTGCAGCGGTAGGTGGCTATCAGAGGAGGCCCGGCTGCGTAAGCCACTCGCTCACGAAGCTCAGGCTGGTGTGCTTCACGAGCAGGTCATAGTCACTGTCGTAGTGGAGCACCCCCATGCCAGCAGCATCGGCGCAGGCAGCGATCATCACATCGGCGGGCGGCAGCCGGTGATGTCCGATGTCGGCCAACTCCCGTTGCGCATCAAGCGCTGCCACTTCGATGTTTTTGTCGATCGCCACACGCGGAAGCTCTGCCAGGTCGGCCATCATCGCCGAGCGCTCACTCCCTGATCGGGCCGAGTAGCGGGCCTCGAGCAGGAACGGCAGACAAGTGGCCAGCTGAAGCTCGGCCATCCACGTCGCAACCGTCTCAGCGCGAGCGGCATCCAAGCGTTGGGAGGTGAGCCGCGCCCACGCGGAGTTATCGATCAACAGCACGCAGCGCCTCAGTCGGCGATCAGACCGCGGTGCTTTGCCTCTTCAGCAGCCTCCACGTCGACGGGAAGCGCGCGATCCCGAACCATCGTGGCCAGGCGACCAGCAGCCACGCGCGCGGCAGCGGCGTTGTCAGGTAGCTGGCGCACCTTCACGCCTGCCCCGAGGACCACGAGCTCGGCAAAGTCGATGCGCTGACCCGCCAAGCGAGCACGCAAATCGTCTAGCGCCTCGCGAACGGGCGGCGTCTCGGTGATCGTGTGGCGCGGATGAGATGTAGGCACTCAGCAAGTGTAGCACCGTGCTGCACCTGCATTTGGCCAAGCTGACAACCAAGCAGCCTCCTCGCGCGAGAGCTGCGAGGCGGCGTTCTCGGCGTCCGCGATCCACTGGGTCGACCCTGATCTGGGCTGGCGGAAAGATCGCCGACGCGCTCGCTCCCAACGGGACGCTCGCGCTAATCCAGTACTGCGGCCTTCAGGAGCAGCGCAGCGCCGATGATCTGGGCGCCCTGCTCGGCACGATGTCATTCTGGGCACGACTCTCACCCGAGCAGCGCGACGCCCTCGTGAACGAGAATCACGCTCTCCAGGAGCGCCTGGGGCGGCCGATCCGGGCGAGCACCCTCGCCGTGTCGTTACATCGGACCCATTACCCGCCTCCTGTGCGCCGAGCTGTAACGCCCGCCGCGTGTCACCGTGGTCACCAAGAAACACGTTCTGGGGGCGCCGGTCGACGCCCCCAGGCGCGCTGCTGCTTGGGCTCTACCTCAAGAGCTGCCGTCCGGAGCGAGCTTGCCGCTCGGGAGCATGCCGAGCCAGAGCCCGAAACCGTCCTTGAGGTGATTGCCGGTGGCCTGGCCCGCCTTCGTGTCAGCCGCGTAGTAGTAGAGAGGGAGGCCGTTGTAGGTGACCTGGTTAGTGCCGTCACTGCGCTTCGTAAGGCCGATAAGAGACGCGTTAGCTTTGCCAGCCACCGCCGGAGTACCGGAGGCGAGCACCGGCGGCCAGACCGCCGCGCAGGCGCCATTGCAGGTGCTGAGCTTCTCATGTGCCGACGTGGACTTTTCATCCGACTTGAGCACATAGAGGGTCCGGTTGTTGGCGCCAGTGATGAGCGTGCCGTCTTCGGGTGTCTTATACGTCCCGATAGTCAATGACGGCGTCGACTTCGCGGCGACCTGGGTCGCGCTCACCGCGCTTACTGTTTTCGAGGCACCAGTCCCAGAGCTGCCGCCACAGCCCGCGAGCGCTGCGGCCGTGACGGCGAGTGCGCCCAGCGCGCTCATGGTCGATATCTTGTTCACGTTTCATTCCCTTGGTCGCGGTTGATCACAGCGCGCCATGCTGCTGGGCCCGCCTAACGCGGCCCTAACGTCGCCGTGAGGAAGGTCTCATTGCGCAAACCCCGGAAGCTGAGGGCGATACTGGTGGGAATGGTGCGAAACTCGGCTTGCTAGAGCGGGATTGCGGGATGGCCTGCGCCCGTTGGCGTACGTAAGCAGGACGCCGCCAGCGGTACAACAGGCCCGGCTCCGCTCGGCTCGGGCTAGGCGTGTCGCGTGCTTTCGAGGGGTCCGCATCGACGCCTACAATCCTTCAGATGCTGTCCGTCGTCGAAGCCGCCGAGAAGATCGGCAGGAATCCGAGACCGTCCCCCGCTGGATTCGATCCGGACAGGTGCCGGCGCGACGCGTCGGCCGACACCACGAGATCGAGACAGGCGATCTCCGCCGAATCGAACACGAGCTATTCCCGATGGCAGAGCTGCCCGACGAGTGGAAGGTCGGCGATGACAGCTCGCCGGCACCGAACTGGGTAGCCGCGCCGCATCGGTCCCGCAGCGGTCATTACAGATCGTTACGCTCACGAGCGTGCATGGGCGAGACCAAGCGCGAAAGCGTGCCAACAGGACATACGGGCCGCTATGCCGCGTATCTGCTGCTCTCACGATCGACTGAGCGTCGCTCAGTCGATCGTGACCGTCTCGCGCTGATGCATGTGGCGGCGGGCCAGCGTGAGCGTGTAGCGGCCGTTGACCACGCGCCGGCGCGGGGTCAGTTGCAGGCGCGTCTCGTTGCCGGAGCGCGTGGCTGTGCCAGTCGCGTAGACGACCCCGCCACGAGAGAGCACCGCGGTGGTCAGAGCGGCGGTGGTGGTGAACTTGACCGGCGACCTCGTGAGCCGGGTGGCGCATTTCTGCACGGTCTTCTTCTTCTTGCCAGTGCCGGTCGTCACGCTCTTGCAGGTGACAAGCTCGACCGCACCCGCGGGACCCTGTGGGCCGGTGGCGCCCTGCGCACCGTTCGCGCCGCTCGCGCCGGCTGCGCCGTTCGCGCCGGCTGCGCCGTTCGCGCCAGTCGCGCCAGTCGCGCCCGTCGCCCCGTTGGCACCGCCCGCCTGCACGATGAAACCACTGGTGAGCACGGAGGTGTCGGCGTGCGGGTCGCTCAGCGTCCAAGCCGCCTGGTAGCGGCCCGGGGGCAGGCCGCTGACCGTGAGGCCGCCCGACGAGTTGGCGTTGCCGGCAAACGGCGTGCACGACGGGTCCGGGCAGGCGGGCGTCTGCGCTATCGGCGCTACCTGCAGCGCCACCGGGTCGGTTGTGTCCGGCCCGAAGTTGACTCCGGCTTCCGCATATGCCGTGTAGGCGTCGTAGATCGACTCGCCGTTCAGCGGCGCCGTGGCGATGATCGCCCCGACCGAGACCACCGTCATGTTGCCGCTGAACTCGTCATAGAGCCCGACGGTCGCACCGTTCGGGCTGCTGATGGCGCCTCCGCCGTTCATCTCAGCCGCCGGGTGCCCGCCGGCGCCGGTGCACACCTGGCCGATATTGAAGCCATAGAACCACTCGTCGGCCTGGCAGTCGGTGGTGAGAAGCAGCGACCCAGTTCCTTCAGAGTGGTTTTGGGGCTGGAGGATGTCTGCGCGCAGCGTCCCTACGGTTAGCGTTGTGAGCAAACGCGGGTTCGGCGCGGCCGGGCCCATGTAGCGCAGGGCAACCGTGTCTCCGACGGCGAGTGCTTTCAGTTGGATCGACTGGTATCCGCCGGCGCCGAATTCGGCCCTTTCTTCAAACGACACTTTCTCTTTGTGGATGCCGCTCACATGTTCCACTTCGTATTTGCCTTCCACCAGGCCGCCGCAACTGAAGCTGTTCGACACCACGTCGCCTTCGCACGTCGGGACGCTCACCGGCGCCCCGAAGAGCCCCGGCGCGCCCGGAAGCGGGGCCGACACGGTCAGCGTGAAGCTCGACATCCCCGAGAAGCCGCTGACCGGGACCTTCGCGGAGACGACGACGGAGTTGCCGGGGGTGACCGGAGTCCCGAATTCGAGGCTGTACGTCTTTCCGCCATCTGTCGAAGTTGCTTTCGTCGCGGCCGCTTCGTCCACGGACGCGGTCACTTCGCTGCAGGTTCCTCCCGGCGGTTCGCCCGGCGCGCTCGAGCAGTCGACGGTGAGCGTTTCGCCCGACGGGTCGATTTCGACCTTGCCGGCGAGGAAGCTGAACAGCGTCGGCGCCGGTTCACAGGGCGGGCAGGGGCCCCCCGGGCCGTTGGACCCGCCGTACTGAAAGATCCCGCTCGGGCCCCCGGCCGAGTATTTGACCTTCAGGATGTCGCGGGCATCACCGGGGGCGTGCACCGGCAGCATCGCCGTCCATTCCCCTTTCCCTCCACTCGTCGCGCTTGAGATCACTTCGTCGACCTCTTCCGAGGGGTTGCTCCCGTTTTGCCCCCCGCGCCACAGGCTGACCGTCGCTTTCACGCCGTTTACGCCGCTACCGATGTTGCCGGTGACCGTGTTCGAATACGACGTGACGCTCACCGACGGCGCGGCGGCGAGGGCGCTCGCCGGCACGGCAAGCATCACCGCCGCCAACAGCGCGATCATCCAACAGCCGAAGTGCGTGCGAGGCAGTGCACCGCGCCGCCGTTCGGGAGAAGCCAACATCGAAACGCCACGCCTCGTGCACATGTCGCTCTCCTTACGGGTCGGGTGCAATGTCACAGCGATATCCAGTCTCTTCGCGGCCCACACCCCGGGCATCCGCAGGAACACCCCTCATGTCTGTGGGAATACCGCTGATGTCTGCGAGATTCCAGGGTCAGCTGCAAACATTGGCGTACGTGGGCAGCGCAGCGCCGCAACTCAAGAGCATGCCGCTCGCACTCGGACCCGGGCAAGATATGGCATGATGGCTTGCCGGCTCGCTGTCGCACGCCGATGGGCCAGCTGCCGTCGTGAGTGCCGGCGGTCGCGCTGGTCCTGCTACCGTGCATGTATCAGGTTGGACGTTGGTCCAACATCGCAGTGCCAGCGCTCGTAGCCTTTGCTCATAGCAACTCCCGCGTTCGCAGCACGCATCGACGCCGGAGGAAGACAATGGCTGCAGGAACCGTGAAGTGGTTTAGCGACGACAAGGGATTCGGGTTCATCACGCCCGATGACCAGTCCAAGGACTTGTTCGTCCATCACAGCGCGATCATCGGGGAGGGCTATCGCTCGCTCGCTGAGGGCGCGAAGGTCACCTATGACTCAGAGGCCGGGGACAAGGGACCGAAGGCGGTCAACGTCCAAGCCGCCTAGACCATTCGCGTCCGCCAACGGTGACCGTTGGCGGACGCGAGCGCTTTTCTGAGAGGAAGCGACTCATGTCTGAAGAACCCGCCCGCGATGACACCCTGGCCCTCGAGCACGAGAGCGTGGATCGCCTCGCCAACGTCGTTGTGACGGTCGTGCCCGTTGCCTTGTTGGGCTTCGCGATCTGGCTGGCCTGGGGAGGAACGCTTCACTGGCAAGATCTCGTGGTTCTGGCGGTCAGCTATCTCATCACCGGCGTTGGGATCACCGTCGGCTACCACCGTCTGTTCACCCACCGAAGCTTCAAGACCGGCCGCCCGCTACGCGCGCTGTTTGCCGTGTTGGGATCCGCCGCGGTGGAGGGACCGGTGATCGAGTGGGTATCCACTCATCGCAAGCACCACCGCTTCAGCGACCTTCCCGGTGACCCCCATAGTCCCCACACCGATCACGGCGTCGGCTGGCGAGGGGCGGTACGAGGGCTTCTCCACGCGCACGTCGGATGGATGTTCCGCGGCGTAGACCGTGCCAGCGAGGAGCGCTACGCCAAGGACCTCCTCGCTGACCCACTGATTCGCGCCCTCGATCGCACGTTCCCCCTCTGGGTTCTGCTCGGGCTTGCCTTGCCATTTGGTCTCGGTGTCGCGCTGACCGGCTCGCTGGTCGGTGGCCTGACAGGCATGCTATGGGGTGGAGCCGTCCGTATCCTCTTCCTTCACCACGCGACGTTCTCGATCAACTCGCTGTGTCACTTCTTCGGCCGGCGTCGCTTTGCCACCGGCGATGAATCGCGCAACCTCGCCTGGCTTGCGCTACCGACCTTCGGCGAGGCGTGGCACAACAACCACCATGCCTTCCCGACCTCCGCACACCACGGCCTCACCCGCCGGCAACTGGACCCGGGCGGGTGGCTGATCGACGGTCTTGAGCGGCTCGGGCTCGCGTGGGACGTCGTGCGAATATCCCCAAGCGCGCAGCAGGCAAGGCTCGCAACCAGCGATGGAAGCTAGCGCTTGCGCTAAGCACCGGGACGTTCCGCTCCGATCAGGCCGGGGATGGCCGCTCGCCGAGCGCCGTTCCTCACCGAGACGATCGGCCGAGAGCCCAGCGGCAGTAAGCAGCGCGCCGTCAGCGGAGCAACAGCGCCTGGCTCGACTCGGCGGTGAGACCTGGTCCGTGTTTGTCGTCTAGCGGTGGCGGCTGGGGCCTGCGGGGATCGATAGCATCGCGAGCCGCAATCGACCAGAGAGGATCTACAGGAGATGGCCAGCTCGGTAATCGTCGGGGGAAGCAGCGGTCTCGGACTGGTGATCGCGAAGCGGCTCGTAGCCCGTGGCGAGGAGGTGGTGGTTACAAGTCGCGACGCCACCAGAGCGGCCACTGGCGCGAAAGAGATCGGTGCGAGCCGCGGGATCGCGGTGGATCTGGCTCACCCGGAGACCGTCGCTGACGCCTTCGAGGGGATTGGCGAGGTCGACAACCTCGTGATCACCGCTATCGAGCAGGCTGTCAACAGCTTCGCCGACTTCGACATCGAGCAGGCCGTGAGATCGGTAACGGTCAAGCTGGTCGGATACACAGAGGTCGTCCGGGCCCTGCACCCGCGATTCACGGCCGATGCGGCGGTGGTGCTGTTCGGGGGTCTGGCGAAGGACCGGCCATATCCTGGCTCGACGATGGTCACGGCGTTCAACGGCGGAGTCAGCGCCCTTGCAAGGACGCTCGCGATCGAGATCGCTCCGCACCGCGTCAACGTCTTGCATCCGGGCGTCGTCGGCGACAGCCCGAAGTGGCGAGACGTGCCAGCGCACCCTCATATCCCCCGAACACCGATCGGGCGTCTCGTGACGATGGCCGAGGTCGCCGACGCCACCGAATTCCTGCTCCGCAACACGGGCGTCAACGCTCAAGACTTGGTCATCGACGGCGGCGTCCTCGTCACGTAGATCGATGGCCGAGCGCGTTTCAGCCGTTTCGCGAGATGGGTTCGGTGCCGGTGCCGCAACGACGCCGGGCGTGGTGCGAGCGGTCGCGTTCGAGACGCGCACGGCGACGCTCATGCGGGCCCGTGCCGAGCCGTCGGCCAGCTCGGGATGGCACCACCACGGTGACCGCGACGTCTTGGGGTATGTGGTCCGAGGGACCGCGCGGTTTGAGTTTGGCCCCGGCGGCAGCGGAGATGATCGAAGTCGAGGAGGGCGGGGTGTTCCATGTCCCGGCCCGACTGATCCATAGGGACGTCAATCCTCTGGATGTGCCGCAGGAGATCATCCTCACCGTCGTCGGAGAAGGTCCCCTCGTCTTCAACGTCGAAGGCCCTGAAGCCGAGCGGGCTGGCGAGTAGCGCCAGCTCCTGTTCAGTGTCGCCCCAGCGTCGCTGGGCGCTTGTAGGGCCGTCGGGCATGGGCGATACTGGTTGGGAGGGTGCGAAACTTGGCTTGCTGGAGCGGGCTTCTGGGATCGCCTGCGAACGTTGGCGTACGTCCGCCACCGGTACACCAAGGGCCGGCTCCGCCGGCCCAGGCTTGACGCTTGGCGCGTTCGAAGCAGTCCGCATCCACGCCTACAATCCTCCAGATGCTGTCTGTCGCTGAAGCCGCCGAGAAGATTGGCAGGAACCCTGAGACGGTCCGCCGCTGGATTCGGTCCGGACGTTTGCCGGCGCGACGCGTCGGCCGACACCACGAGATCGAAGCGTGCGATCTTCGCCGAATCGAAGACGAGCTGTTCCCGATGGCAGAGCTGCCCGATGAGTGGAAGGTTGGCGATGACGGCTTGCCTACCCCGAACTGGGTAGCCGCGTTGCAACGCTCACGCAGCGGCCACCAGCCACTCATGGTCGTCGTAGACGCGTCCGTGGCCGTGGCAGCCTGCCACACGCCCGTGGGCTTCGCGCGACTTCGCGGACACGAGTTGGTCCCACCTCCGTCTTGATCGCCAAGCGGTGGCGCAACAAATGACCCGGGCGGCATTATGCGCTGTTGCGGTGTCTAGAATGGGAGCATGACCACGCGCATCCAAGCGGCTGAGAACGCCCTCGCTTCCGTTCGTGCTGAGGGCCTTGATCCCGGCGTTGCCGAGGCATTGCTAGACCGCTGGGCGTCTGGGGAGGTCAGCGACGCGCAGTTGGACGAGGCAGCACAGCGGATAGGCGCCGGCGAGGCGCTCGCCGAGCTGTTCACGCCAGCACGTGTGTAAGACCCGACGCGCGAACACGATACGTTCGGGCCAATGGCGGACGATCCCTACGTCTATCCCGGCACCAACGTATTGCGCAACCGCCTCGACATACGTCAGGCAGCCGACCTCACGGAGCGCGAGACGACGCTCAGCGTCATCCGCATCGCGCAACTCGAACTACGCTTCATCCCCGGCGGTTACGATCTCGCCCACCTGCAGGCAGCCAACCGCTATATCTTCGGCGACATCTACCCATGGGCTGGCGAGCTCCGCACGGTACGCATCGCCAAGGAGGGCGACCTGTTCGCCCTGCCCGAGCACATCGGCCCCTACCTGACGACGCTGTTCACGGATCTCGCTCGCGAGGACTTTCTCCACGGCCTCGACCGCGAACAGTTCGCGAAGCGGCTGACGTACTACTACGCCGAGATCAACGCCATCCACCCGTTCCGCGAGGGCAACGGTCGCACCCAACGCGCTTTCCTCGGCCAAATCGCCAAGGCCGCCGGCTATCCGATCGCATGGGCTCGCCTCGACCCCCAACGCAACGCCCACACCGCCCACGAAAGTCACCGCGGCAACAACACGCCACTACACGAAATGCTTAGCGAACTGTTGGAAACCACACCTGCGCCGTGAGCCAAGACCGCAGACAACTGTCATGGGCGATACTGGGCTCGAACCAGTGACCTCCGCCTTGTCGATTCGATCTAGGACGCAAACGACACGGCGCTATGTGGCCGAACCCCAGTATTCATGCGGATTCCAGCCGCCAGCCGATCCTCGCCGGGCGGATAGTCCGTCGTCGTTTGTGGGCAGAATGTGGGCAGGATTGTGGGCATACGGAGCGGCATCCCCCGCGCCACCGCCTCGGCTGGCTAGCGGGCAGCGTGCGCGGCGCTGGGCCAAGCCGAGGTCGCCAGGTCTGCCTGGTGCCAACGTCGGAGCCGGCCAGTGAAGCTCTCTCAACGAAGTCGTCCGAACACTATGCAAGGCTTTCTGCTCCAAATACAGAAAGGAGGTGGTGGGAATGACCACGAGCAAAAAGGACGCATCAAAAGCGGGCAAACTGCTCCAAGACCCGAAGGTGCCGGAGGGCATCAAATCGGTAGCCGGCAGCGACGTTTCGCAGGCCAAGGGCAAAGGCGGCAAGAAGTAGGCCACGCGCTCCGACGGGGATCGTGGGGAGTGATCCCCGCCAGGCGCTTGCCCGGCTGTTGCCATCCCCGACGATGCCTACACTTTCTGGCATGAGCGGACTCGACCTCAACCGCGAGAAGATCGACCTCGACTGCGACTGCGGCGCGACCGTTACGAGCACCATCGGTGAGATTCGGCGTAGTCCGACGCTGGCGTGCCCGAAATGCGGCGCGACGATCCAGGTCGAGGGAAGCGACGTTGACCGAGGGGTCCGCAACGTCGATCGCGCGTTCAACCAGATGGACCGCGCGATCAGGCGCATCGGGCAGTAGCGGCCCTGCCCGCGCGACGCATCGGATCGTCGTCATCACGGCGAGTCGGCGCCGCGCGCGACGCGCGCGCGGCACCAACCCCTCCGAGGATTCAGGCGGCGACCCGATCCTCGCTCGCGCTTATCTCCTCGCCGCGCGTTGGGAGATGAGATACGGAGCGCATCCTGCGCGCTGCCTCGTGCGCCCGCTGTGGCAACAGGTGGCTATACACGTCCACTGTGGTAGAGGTTTTCGCGTGGCCCGCGAACGCAGCCACGAGCAGAATGTCCTCGCCTTGTCCGATCGCGTTCGTGATGGCCGTGTGCCGGAGGTCGTGCAGGCGCACCTTCGGCGGCAGGTTCGCGCGATCGGCGTAGCGACGGAATACGCGCGTGACCATGCGCGGGCTCAAGGCTCGCCCGACCGGGCGCACTACGCCATCCCGGCCGCGCTTCCGCTCGACCGTCACGAACACGGGCGCGTCGTCGCTCGTGTCGGCCGCCGTGGCGTAGAGCTTTTCAAGCGCTGCCTGGGCGCCGTCGAGGATCGGGACAAGCCTCTCCCCCGCTTCGGTCTTGGTCGTCAGGTCGTCGTCGTCCTCCGCGTCGATGGCTTCCGGGTCGTCGTAGTTGCCGATGCTTCGGCGCACGTAGAGGATGCGATCCAAGAGATTCACGTCTCCCCACCGCAGGCCACACCATCCTTGGCAAGTAGCTCATGGATAAAAATGAGCCTCTTGCGAAGGAACTCGATGAACTCGGCGCCCTCAACCTTGTCGCGGTAGGCCATCTGGCCTCGCTTACCGCGAAACTCGCGCTTAGTCGCAAAAGGTGGATCGATGTAGCACACGCGCACGCCGGGACTCCCGTCGGCATTGCGAAGCTCGTTGCGCTCCTTCATCTCAAGCAGCGTCTTGAGCACCTGGAGGTTGTCGCCGAAGATCAGCTTGTTAGTCCAGTCGCCGTTGCTGCCAAAGCGCTTCAAGACCTGGAGCGGGACACCCATCGTTCGAGCCAGAACGACTCCGCGTGGCTCCTTCCCCGCGTAGCTCAGTTGGGCCTCCTTCTGGCGTGCGAACAGCTTGTCGCGCCAATCGTCCGGGAGGAACTCGTCAGCCCGAAGACGCGCAACGATGTCGTCAATCTCAACGTCGTCGAGCCCTGGGCCTGTGGACGGCTCGCTCACCGTCGTTGTGCTCTCTCTCGCATGCAGGGCATGCTAACCGGGACCAGGACGGCCAGGTCGCGCGGCCTCGCGCTGGTTTCTGCGTCCCTCAAGACTGCGGGACCACGCCCTCGCGGCTGCTATCCCCCCGCCGCAGCTCAATAATCCATGCCGAGTACGGCGTAGCTTGCTGTGCGCGGCTGCGAGGAGGTCGTCGGCGCGCGGCTCGTGCTGTCGGGCTCGCGCTGGTAATGGACCCCAGTCCTACATGCTAAGCGGCACCGTCGTTCGGAGGCTGCTCGATGATCTCATTGAATGTCGGCAGGCCTGCCTCGGAGAGCGCCCAGGCGGACCAGTCGCGCTCGGCTTCGAGCAGCGTTCGCCAGTGCTGCGTCGCGTCTCTCGCGCTGTCGCGTAGCGGCACGACGATGGCCTCGCGCGCCCGCCAGGGGAGAACCGGATAGCGAAGCCCGATCGAACCGGCGTCCGTTTCAGTCGCTTCCTCATTGACCGTCCCGTTGAACCTAGCGGCGCTAGAACAAGCGATGACGCCGCCGATCGTGTCGCTTGGAAGGCCAGTCTGGATCGCGCTCTCCAGCGTCGCAACCTTGCTAGCCATGTCCATCAGCCCCCATTCGGTATGTCCGAAAAGCCCCGTGATGTTCTCGACACACAGCCATTCAGCCCCGGAGGCGCTCATGCGCTCGGCCTTGTCGCTCAGCGTGCGAACGAACCGTGGCAGCAGGTTCTCGCCGCCAGCGGGACCGCTGAGCCTGAGTCCCGCTGCATCGTCATATGCGACTAGCTCAAGATCGAGGCTAGGCTGCCGGTACGGCTGCGCGATCCCACCGTTCTTTGCGACGCCTGCCGAGCGTGAAATCCAGTCGATGATGTCGTTGAGCGCGTCATCTGACGGTATGGCCGAGATTCGGCCGTGGACCCAGACACCTTGGCTCGTCGCGGTGTTGCGGATTCGGTCCATCGTCCGATCGACTGCGTGGTGGTGCTCGCGGGTCAAGTCGGATGGTTCGAGCACCTTCGTCTCGACGGTCATCCTCCTACCCTCTGTCTCAAACCAGAGGTCTGCCGGTGGGCGACCTGGCTCAAGGTGAAAACCCCACCCACGTCTCAGCGCGAGCCCAGCTACGGTCGCCTGCAAGGAGACGTGGAGAACGCGACTAAGCTGGCGGTTGCCACGAAGCTCCTTGCGGATGCGCCCGGCACCGTCGGCGGATCGAAGGAGGCGGAGACGTAGCGCGAGGTCCACGGTCTGGACAAAGGCGTCCATGTGCCCGCTGACTGCCCACATGAGAGGGATCGGCAGCTCGCCAAACTGCTCAAAGGCATCGACGGTCCACGACTCTCCTAGTTCCTCCTCGAGAACGTCGATCGTCCAGTGCCCCGTACGTCGCCAAGCTGATGAACGGCTGAGCGCCTGATCCACCTGTTCCCGCAGCATTTCCCAGCTCGGCAGCGGCACATCGGGCAACATCGCATTCTGACGGGCAGGACTTGGCGCACGCAGAGCCCGGCGCGCCTCGGTGTATTTCTCGCCGGTTTCAGCCATTCGGGCACGAATGGCCTTCTTCTGCTTCGCATCTTGAGTCATGTCAACTCCTTGTGGCCGGACCCCACGCATCTCGACCTTCTATCGGAGGCGACAATCCCGAGACTAAAGTCCCTTGCTCCTTCATCGCCGACCCGTGCGTGGGACGGATACTGGCTCAGAGGATGCGCTGGGGCAACAGCGCATCCACCACGATAGCCGCATTGCGATAGATGCTCAAGGCGCAGAGCGGGTCAGGGCTTGTGCTTCACGCCCTCGAACAGCTTGCTCGGCGGCACGCCGAGCCCGTGGGCGATCTTCGCCACGACCTTGACGCCGGGGTCGCGGCGCAGCGTCTCGATGCGCGCGATGTCGGTCAGGTTCAGGCCGGCTTTGCCGGCCAACCCCTCCTGGGTCAGCTTGCGCTCATTGCGCAGCCGCTTGACGTTTGCTGCGAAGGCCTCCAATGGCTCCATGCACCGGAGCCTTCACGGCGGCCACGTTCTAGTCTATGGCTAATCAGCCATAACGGGAGAATCGAACGAGTCCACGTCCGGCCGCTGCTGCTTCGCCCCGAGGCTTGCTCTTGCGATCCGCCGCAAGTTCTGCTCTGCTCTGGCGCCAGCCATGAAAATCGAGTGGCCGGACGAGTGTTGGTAGCACCCGCCCGGCCTGTGGACACCGAAGAAACCACCTTCGGCGCCACGGGACGACACCGTAGCTCTCCCGCCACGGATGATCCATCCCCGGCGGCTCGTCGGCGGCTTTCTCGGCCGAACGAAGGGAGGCCCGATGACTGAGCATCCCGGCCTGCCGCCCGACCACCGCAAGGTCGAGCGGGCGATCGTCTTGCAGCTCCTGCGCGACGACCACGGCGAGCGGTGGTCCCGCACCGAGCTCCAAGCAGCGCTCGACACTATCGAGCCCTCCGCGCTAGCGCAGGCGCTCGAACGCTTGGAACAACACGGCGTTGCGCTCGCGCCCACCGCTGACGCCATCCTCGCGTCGCCCTGCGCACGACGCCTTGACGAGTTGGAGTTGATCGGCGTATGACTGCGACACCACAGCCATCAGACCTACGTCCGTTCGAGCCAGTTTCCGACGCTCTGGTGCTGGCCGCCTTGGACCGCGCTGAGCGCCACAGCCCGCACGGGCGCGACGGCGGCGTGTCGTGGGACAAACTTCTAGGGCACCTGGGATTCGCCCACACGTCAGGCACGACTCGCAAACTGCGTCCGCAGGCGGATGCCCTAATCGCTGACAGCTTGGTCGAGACGGCCAAGCGCAACGGGATGCCCGTCTTGAGGCTGACGCACAAAGGACGCGCCCGCTTGGCGAGAGCCCGGCGAACGCGCACAGCGTTGGACTTGCCAGAGGCGCCGCAGCATCGGCTCTGGCGAAAAAGACGCGCGGCGGCGGACGCATACATCGACTCGGCGCGCAACCAGCTTGGAAGCACGCTCGATGAGGCGAGCCGTCTATTCGCCGAGCGTGGCGGCGACTCTGATGCGTGGTTCGCTCTGGGCGAGCGGCTGCGCGCGCACGCGCACAAGTTCGCATCCACGACCTACCAGCTAAACGAGTGGCCGGAGCCCGATGACACGCGCGCCGACCTCGATGAGGACATGCACGGCGGCGACCCGCGCATCGGGCGTCGCAGCGTTCTTCGACTCTGCGAGGCCGCCAAATGAGGCCGCGTGTCGCGCTGAGGCGCGGACCCCGAAAATGCCCGCCCGCCGCGAACAATGCTCCGTCGAAGGCCTCCGGCCAGCTTCAACGGTGGAGCTTGCGCCGCTGGTGCCTTCGGCGGCGGCCGGCGTCCGACTGGCAGCGAAGTGTCCCGCGCCGCACGGGAAGGCGGGTCGGCGGCTGACGCCCCGCGCTAGGTCGGCGCGCGCCGGAGGATTTTCCATGCCGGCACGCCGAGACCTGACGCGACGCGCAGCACCCCTCGATCCTTTCAGTTGGCGAACTCCAATTCGGCTGCGCGCCGGGCGGCGCGAGTCGGGAACACGAACTCGTCATGGCGATGAACGAGCCCGGCCTGGGTGAGCCTGGAAACCGCGTCTCGTGCCGCTGGGTCTTGAAGCTCGCGGACAAGCTCGTCCACGCTCCACGGCTCCCGCGCGTCGAGCAGGAGGCGAAGGACGGTGCTGTCGCTGTACCTCTCGACTTGAGCCGGGTCGGTCATAGCTCTCCTTTGGTGGGATCGGGGGATGGCAGAAAGCGGGAACGCTCGTAGATCACTCGCTGTTCAAGGCTCAGCCGGCCGCCGAGCATCGTTATGTAGCTGGGTTTGACGCGAAGCGCGCTGGCTAGCTCGTCGGCGCTGATTCCGGGGTGTTTGCGCACAAGGGCGAGCATGAGTCGTGTGCTGCGCTCGCGCAGCGGGACGGGCAGATGCGAAAGCAGCGCGTCGTGCGGCATATCGAGTGCGTGCCCAAGCATCACTAGCTGGAGGAAGTTCGGTGGCCGTGTCCCGACCTCAAGCTGGGAGGCGACGGTCGCGCTTGAGAACTCCGCCCGGACAGCGAGGTCGCGCTGAGTAATGCCGGCGCTCAGCCGTGCGCGCCTGAGATTCGCGCCGAACGCCATGAACAGCGCCCGCCGCTCGGCCTTGTCGGCGGGAGTCAAGATGCGGCTATCCGGCAGATAGTCCATGCGCCCAGGCGGTGCCGTGGCCTGATTCGCCTCACGCCCCGTCATAGCTTCGCTTTTGAGCACAGCGCCCCGCCTGTCGTGCCGAGGCCGCGAGCAATCTTCACGATCGTATCGAGCGACACGTTGAACTCGCCACGCTCGATCGCGCCGAAGTAGGAGCGGTCCATCCCGACGTGGCGGGCGAATCCCTCCTGGCTGTAGCCGCGCCGTTCACGGGTAGACCGGATGACTCTGGCAAGCGCGCGGTTCGCCGAGGACTTCTTAGACGGCATTAGCCGACCTCCTCATAGTTGGGCCTTTCTCGCAAACTCCCCGCCGCTCAGATCGAAAGCCTCGGCGAGCTTGCACAGCTCCCCGTAATCCACAGTGCGGAGAGTCCCGGCTTCAATCCGAGTCAGGCGCCATCGCGCGATCTTGCAGGCGACGGAAAGCTCCTCCACGCTGAGGCCGCGTGCCTCGCGCAGCTCGCGCACGACTCGTCCGAGTCTCGCCAACGCCAAGTCAGTCTCACGACGGGACGTATCGGTCACGCCGCGACCGCCCCCAACGCGGCTGCACGAGCGTCCGGCGCGAGTCGATAGCCGACGCCCCAGGTTGAGCAGACCCAGCCGTCGGCGCCGGCACGGGCGAGCTTGCACCGCAGCCGAGAGGCGTGCGAGTCCACGGTGCGCGTTGAGCCTTCGACGCGGTAGCCCCAGACCTCGTGCAGAATGTCCGCCTTTTCATGGACGCGGGTCGGGGCGCGCGCAAGGTGGGCGAGCAGCGCGAACTCCATCCGGCGAAGCTCGACGGGCACTCCCCCGAACGTGGCCGTGCGTGTCGCCACATCGACCTCGAGCGGACCGCACACCAGCACGGCAGGCCCGTCAAGCAAGCTGTGGCGCCGCAGGAGTGCGCGCACACGGGCAAGTAGCTCGGCGTACCCGTGCGGGGTCCGGGCCACGTCATCGGCGCCAGCCTCGAAGGCGCGCAGGACGCTCATCGCGGCGGGCTCGCGGCTCGCGCTCAGCCACAAGACGCGGACGCCCGATGCGCCCGGCGCAAGCTCGCCACCACGGAGCGCCCGCAGCACGTCGAAGCCACGATGCGGCGCCTTGCCGAAGATGACCAAATCGACCTCGCCGGGTGTGCAGCGCTCCCTCAGCGTCGCGGGGTGGCTTGCTCGATGGACCACGTAGCCGTCAAGCTCAAGCTCCCCGGCGAGGCCGGCGTTCGCGCGCTTCTCGCCGTACACGAGCAGCACGCCCGGACGCCGGCTCGAAAGCTGCTTGTGGGCATCGTGGGCCAAACCCGGCTTCCTTCCCGCACCGAGGAAGGGACGTGCCCACGAACACGGCCGAACGACCGTCCGTAGCTGAGCGGGCTACGGTTCTCCGTGGCATCGAAGGCACGTCCCTTCGGTGCTACGGCCGGGCGGGTTGTTTGCGCAACTCGTCCGGCCACTCGGTTTCTTGGTTGCCGCCAGAGCAGAGCAGAACTCGCGGACGATCTCAAGGGGTGCGCACCGGGCCGCGTCGGCCCTCACCCTTTGTAAGCGCCGTCGAATCCCGACGAGCGGAGCCATGTGGGCAAAGTGTGGGCAAAACGGCGAAAATGTGCCCGATCCGACTCCCAATCCGTCACACTTACCCAAAGAAAAACCCCGCAGTTGCGGTAACTGTTCAGGTCGCCGTCGGGTTGGTTAGGGGCTGGCGGCGGCGGGCAGCCAGGGGGTGTGGTGCGCTAGGCGGGCGAGCGCGTCGAGGATGTCGCGGTGTTGCTTGCGCGTGGTGCTGATGTAGGCGCGCAGGGCGAAGAAGCGGTCGGCTCCGGCTGTGGTGCGCCAGCTGCCGGAGATCTTCTGCTGGATCTTGATCATGCGGATGTCGCGCTCGACGAGGTTGTTGTCGAACGGGACGCGGAAGTCGTGGGCGAAGCGCAGAACCTGTTCGCGTTGCTCGTCGAGGCGGCGCAGCAGGTTGGCTGATGGGCTGCGGCCGATCGGGCCGCGCTTGGCGGTGCGGACGGTCGGTGGCTGGTTCTGGTGGTGGCCGAGCGCGATGATCTGCTCGTAGGCGGCGCGGTAGCCGGCCAGCACCCACGGGTCCAGCCAGTCTTCGCCGACGGCCTTGGCGGCCTTGACCTCTTCGTGCAGAGCGCGCAACAGCGCGTCGATCTGGCTTGCCCACGACTGCTCGTTGGCGTGCTGTTCGATGATCGCCAACAGCTCGCGCAGGTGGTGGGCGTTGCACAGCGCGTGGATGGCGTGCTCATAGGCGCGGTACTGAGGCCAGCCGTCGTGTACGGCGATTCCGCGGAATCGCGGCATCACGCCGGTGTGGTCGATGCCCTCGGTTCCGCGTCGATCATGCAGGGCGTAGAAGGTCAGCGTCTCGGTGCTCGCGCAGTGCAGCCAGCGTCCGCGGCCACCGACGCGAGCGCCGGTCTCATCGAAGTGCACGACCGGCGAGTTGATGATCTGCTCGTGCACGCGGTCGAGGAACTCATCGAGGTCCGCAGCGCCGTCCTTGACAAAGGCCACCAGCGTCGCGGGCGACAGCGGCGCGCCCAGCCAATCGGCCAGCAACTGCGCGGCGCGCTGGTAGGGCAGGTGCTGGGCGGCAATCAGATAGATCCCCAGCGCCCGCACCCTCGGCCCGTACTGCGTCGGAGCGCCAACACCGGCCGGGAACGCCGCAGTCGTCACGTGCCCACACGCGCAACGCCGCCGCTGGGCACGGTGCTCACAGACAGCCAGTCGCACCTCCGGCAAGTCGAACACCTGGCGCGTCTCCTCGCCAACCCGCTCGCCATCGCAGAGCTCGCCGCCGCAGCCGCCGCAGCGAGCCGGCACGTGCACAACGACGTCATCGGGCCGCTCAACGAACTCGAAATGACGGCCCTCATGGCCGGACTGGCCGCCAGGCTTGCGACCCGACCGGCGCCGCAAGCTCTTCGGTGCCGGCGGCTTGGCAAGCCCATCCGAAGACGGCGGCCGCGACGAGTTGCGCGAGTTCGCCGACAACCGCGCCCGCAGATCGGCAACCTCCGCGCGCAGCTCCACGATCAGCGCCGCCTGCTCGCCGACCAGCACCTCCAACTCCTCACGCGACAGCCCGCCACGCGACACATAACAATGTTCGCGGCGAACCCGCTACCCCCTGCCGCGACCTGAACAGTCACCAGTTGCGGGGCTTTTGGGCGATGGGCGATATTGGGCTCGAACCAATGACCTCCGCCTTGTCGAGGCGGCGCTCTCCCAGCTGAGCTAATCGCCCTGGGAACGGTTTCCTAGCCTATCAACGCCCGCCGCGACCGCGACCCTACGGCGCGCGGGCGCCACCAACCCGGCGCCCACGCTCCAGGACACCCAGGCACCGCGGCGGGACGCAGTCCCGAACGGCGCTCGGGCCTCCTTCTATCAACGAACGATCACCACCGGCCCTTCGGCTTCGCCCGCCTGCGCTCCCGACACACCCGAGCCGGAGCCGGCTTCCGCGCCTGCCGCCGCGCCCGGCCCGCCGGCTTCGGCTTCGGCTGTCAGGTAGCCGGGGCGGTTGCCCGCCCCGGCTCCCACAGAACCGTACGTGCGCTGTTCGCATACGGCTCTTCGGGGCGGCGGGTTGTGAACCCCGCCGCCGGCCGGTTATCGACCTCGATCTATCCCTGCTCCAGGGCCATGATTGGATGGGCAGGGGCGGTGAGGGCTGGGCGTTTGTGCTGATGCAGCCCGGCAGCCGAGACGAGCCCGCGGTCCGCGAAGAACGCGTTGTGCAGGCCGTAATCGACGGCCGGGGCGTGACTGAGGGCCCACGTCGACTTCTTGCCGGCGTAGACCGCGCGCCACGCTGACTGCGGCTTGACGCCCAGCGCGATGAGACGACGAGCGATCGTTCGTTGACGCTTCCAGTGGTGCAGCAAGATGGCCCGAAGCCGCCGACGGATGTGGGCGTCTATCCGGCGCATCGCCTGCTGCTCGGCGGCCGAAACGACCCCGAAGAATTGGTGCCATCCGGCCAGCCACGCGTTGATCCGGGCGATGCAACGCTCTAGCGTGCCTCCCCAGGTTCTCGGTGTGAGCTGGCGGATCCTGTCCACCGCGTTGCGCTTGGTGCGCTGCGATAGCAGCACCTCCACGGACCTGCGCCGCCCGTGCTGCACGACTCGCAGGGAGAACCCGAGGAAGTGGCGATCCTCCGGGCGGGCCACGGCCGACTTGCCCTCGTTCACCCTCAGACGCAAGCGCCGTTCGATGAACCGGCTGAGACTGGACATGACCCGGATACCGGCGCGTTCGCTTTGCACGTAGACGTTGGCGTCATCGGCATATCGAACGAACCGGTGACCACGCCGGGCGAGCTCAACATCAAGCTCGTCCAGCACGATGTTCGAGAGCAGCGGCGACAGCGGCGAGCCCTGAGGCACGCCCTCATCAACACCGATAACGACACCGTCCGGCAACACGATCTTGGCCTTGAGCATCCGCCCGATCAGGACAAGCAGCCGCTGATCGTCGACTCGCGCAGCGAGCCTGGCGGTCAACCGCTGGTGATTGACGCGATCGAAGAACTTCTCCAGATCGATGTCGACCACCCACTCGTACCCGTCGCGCACATGCTCCTTGGCCTCGGCGATCGCCGTGTGGCAACTTCGGCCAGGCCGGAACCCGTGGCTACTGGGATGAAACGAAGGCTCGAACAGCGGGTCCAAGACCTGCCGCACGGCCTCCATCGCCACCCGGTCAACCACGTTAGGGATCCCCAGCCCACGCTGCCCACCGCCCGCCTTGGGGATCATCACCCGGCGAACCCCGCCCGGACGATAAGCCCCCGACAGCAGATCAGCGCGCAACCTCGGGGCGATAGCCGGCCACTGCTCACGCAGCTGGCTGACCGTCATCCCATCCGGGCCTGGAGCGCCCTTGTTCGCGACCACCTTCTTCATCGCGGAATCAACTCGCGCGATCACCTCCTCCATCATCGCCAGGGTGCTCTTCCCCTCAGTGACGATCGCCTTCGGCACCCCCGCTCGGCCTACCCGGGACCGGTCCCAGGCCACCTCACGAGCGGACCCACACGGGTCTTCTGCTGTCGCGATCGGCAGTTGGAGCTGCACCACCGTTTGCTCGACCGGGACCGCCTTCCCTTGCCCGCCACCACCGGCGCCGGGCTGGACGGGCATTACCCCGCCGTCCGGTACTACGCGGTCCTCCGACTTCTGCTGGGCCATCAGCCGTCGTTACCTCCGGCCTACCGAACCTCGGAGCCCAACAGATCTCCCAGGGTAAGTCGTTGAGATTTCGCGGTGATCCCGTCGCCAATACGCCCCCGGCACCAACAGGAATCGGGCTTCGCTGCCACGAGCCAGCTCACCCCGCCAAAGGACGCCTTACGGCGCTTCACTCTCGTTCGCGACCACCACACACCTACGGCTTCCTCCAGACCCGCCCTCACGGAAGCCCACCAGCACCAAACAACAGCACCAGCAAGCCGCCCGGTCAATTCCGGACCGCGCCCTTGCCTCATCGATGTTGGGTTCCCCCTGTCAGGGCCCCAGGACAGGACTTCCACCTCCGATCTCAACAACATGCCTGGCACACTCGCCGTACGGGCTCTGCGAGCCATACGGGGAGCCCGTCGCGTACGGCGACTGCGCGCCGTAGCCGCCTTCCGATTCGCTGCGGCTTCGCGTCGCCGACGCATACGACACGCCCTTGCCCGCATCGATCGCCTTGATCGCCTGCGCCACCGTGTTCGAGGAGATCGCAAAGCCCACGCCCGTGCTGCCCGGCTGGGATCCAGCCACGCTCGCCGCGTCGCTTGCGATCTGCGAGTTCACGCCGATCACCTCGCCCTGTTCGTTCAGCAGCGGTCCACCCGAGTTGCCCGGGTTCAGCGCCGCGTCCGTCTGGATCGAGCCCGTGATCTTCGCGCCGTCCGGCGCCGAGATTTCGCGCTCCAGCGCCGACACGATGCCGCGCGTCAGCGTCTCGTTCAGGCCGTACGGGTTGCCGATCGCATACACCGAGTCGCCGATCTGCACCCCGCTCGAGCTCGCCAGCTGCAGCGGCTTCAGGCCCAGGCCCGACGGATCCACATGGATCAGCGCCAGATCGCTGTTCGCTTCTTCGCCCACCAGCGTCGCCGCGCGCGTCGTCCCCGACGATCCGCTCGCCGTCACCGTCATGCTCTGCGCGCCCTGCACCACGTGGTCGTTCGTCACGATCAGGCCCTGATCGTTCAGAACGATGCCCGTGCCGCTGTCCTCGCCGCGCTGCGTGCGCACCACGATCGACACCACGCCCGGCGAGTCGCGATCGTAGACCTGCGTCGCCGTCAGGCCCGTCGCCGCCGCCTCGCGGCGCGTGCCCGTCGACGCGCTCTCGAGCGGCGCCGTCGAAGAGCGCGCGACCGGCGCCGAACGCGACGAGCCGGCGCCCAGCAACAGCACCGCCGCGCTCGCCGCCGCGCCTCCCACCAGCGCCGCCAGCAATACGGGAGCAAGTAGACGTTTCACGGGGATACTCCAGTTCTCTATCGGGAGCATCCAGCGTGCGCACAGTCGCTGTACCGCGGCTAACAATGTCCACAACCGCCGCTAACGGCCCGCCAAAGAGCTCCTAACCCGAGTCGAAGGGCCGCGTAAGCGGCCCGCGGAACGGCGCACGCCGCGCTCGGTCTCCCCCGCGCCCCGGCATCCGCCGCATGGATCTTCCGCGGCCAGCCCGATACGCTAACGGGGCATCACGGCGACGTGGCGGAGTGGCTACGCAGCGGCCTGCAAAGCCGTCTACACCGGTTCGATTCCGGTCGTCGCCTTCATGCGAAGTGCCTGCAAGAGAGCGGTGTTCAGGCAGTCGGCTCAGGTGTGCAGAACACCGAAAAGCGCAAACTCTCCCAGAACTCTCCCAGACCGCGCCCGAGCAAGGGCGAGCCACACAGCTCGCCCCTCGTCGCTGCCGTTCGTCGACGCGTCAGGCCGCCCGGTGCAGCGGGACCACGTTGGCCGCCTCGGCGGGCCCTGGCAGAGGGGTCTCCCCCACCGCCGTCTCCCAGAGTGCCGAGAGCCTGTCTGCAGCATCGGCGTCGGGTGCGTAGTGGAGGTAGCGTTCCGTCGTCGTGATGTGTCGGTGGCCCATCAGCCGCTGGACCTCATGGATCTTGAAGCCGCGGATCGCCTGGGTGCCGAATGTGTGGCGCAGGTCGTGCAGACGGAGCACGGGCAGGCCCGCCCGTTTGCTGGCGTTCAGGAACCGGCGGTAGAGCCCCGAGCCGCAGATCGGCTCGCCGGGCTTGGCGTCGTGCTCGAAGACCAGCATCTCAGCGCGCTTGCCGTCACAGAACGGCGCGAGCGCCTTTCGGACGTTCCTTGTCATCGGGACCGAGCGCACCCTGCGGCCCTTGTTGCCGGCGTGGCCGCCAGTTGTCGTGAAGCCGTCCTCAAAGCGCAGAACGCCGGCGCCGAAGTCGACGTTGCCGACCTTCAGCGCGCGAATCTCGCTGAGACGCGGACCCGCCTCGGTGGCGAGCGTGTAGATGGCCTCGTCCATCACCGAGTACGCCTCCGCGATCAACTTGCGGACCTGCTCGGGCGTGTAGAACTGGAGCTTGCCCTCGCTCTCGACCTTCTGGGTCTTCCACGCCCAGGCGAGCGCCGGGCTCGACGGATGGGTGCCGAAGATTCCGCGGACGACACGGCGGTAGTGGTTGATCGTGTCGGCGCTGCGTTCGGCCTGCGTCAGCTCCTGACGGACGGCCAGCAGATCCTCCGCGCTGAAAGTGTCGAGGACACGGTCGGCCCAGGCCGAGTCGCTGCGCCACGGACGCTCGGCCAAGCGCTCCCCGATCTTCCGGTACGCGTGCACCGTGGAGCCGCGCAGGCCCTTCTCCACGCTGCAGTGGCACACGAACGCGTCCAGAGCGACGCGGAACGTGCGACGCGAGTCCGTCAAGTCCGTCGAGTGCTGCGCGGCAAAGGCCTCCGCCTTCACCAATGCGTCGCCTTCGGTCAGGTATCCGTTGGCTGGGCGGCCCTTGCGCGTCCAAGCGGGGCCGAGCACCTTGCGGGAGTCCTTCCCGGACGGAAGGACGTAACGCATGACCCACACCGGCCTGCGGCGCGGTTTGCCCTTGCACGACGTCGAGAGCTCGACCTTGACCAGCGCGTGCGTTTTCTTGGCTTGCATCGGGACCTCTTTTCCTGATGCCGGGGTCGAGGGCGTGTTCTCGCCGCTCGACCGTCGTTCGGAGCGTCCCCGGGGCTGCAACCCCGGGGACGCGCCCTTATCTAGGCGCAGGATTTTATGGGAGCCGACGGCGCGGTCATGATCCGCGACGCTGGCCCTCCAGCCACGCTTCGATATCTGGCCAGCGGAAGCGCCGATAGCGACCGACGCAGATGTGAGGGATGCGGTTCGCACGCGCGGCTTTGCTGACCCATGACGTCTGAACGCCAAGGCGGGAGGCAACCTCCTCGGCCGTGAGCAGCCTCGTCGCGTCGCCCGTGGGCCGTGGGAACGTCCTCGGGACTGTCGCTGGTTCTGTGCTCATGGTGGTATTGACCCCAACCATGCGAAACCGGCCACTGACTTCGCTTGAGGTGCCGTCAGGATGTCTGAGGTCAGGCGGCGACGCTGGGCGTGAGCACCCGGATGCGGGCCTTGTTCGGCCCAAGATCCAGCGCGGCGTAGATCACGTCGGGGTCCAGGTCGACATCGCCCGGCCACGCGATCGTGCCCGTGTCCTCGTCCACCTTGACCTGGCTGAAGATTGCCTGGTCCCGGAGGGGCGAGAAGGCAGGGGTATCGAGCAGCGGAGTGATGTCGACGTCCCGCACCTCGCCGTCGGCGAAGACGATGCGGACAGTGTGCTCGGGCCGCGCGATCACGGCAACCATTTCGGGTGCAATGGCGGGCTCCATCACGATCAATCGTAGCGGCCGGTCGGATGTAGATCGAGCTGCGCACGCCCCCAGTCGGCGCTCAGTGCCTCGCGATGTCGCCGGCACCAGCTCGTCGCCGCCGCGAGCTTGGCTGCGGGAAGCGTGCCGTCGATCAAATCGCCTGAATCGATCGAGAAGCGCGCCGCCTGGACTCCCGGGTGTCCGACGCGTCCCGCGTAGATGTGGACGTGTGGCGGCGGGTGGTCGCCGAAATAGAGCTTGACGACCAGCCCTTGAAAGCTTGCTATCCGTGGCACCGACACAGCCTACGGTGGGCTCCGGTGGTGCACGACCGCCGCCTGGTTCGGTACGCGCGAGGAAGGCGCTGCCTCATCGGCCGCGGTCTGGTGATCGGTCGGGTTGGATGATGCGGTGGATGGTGCGCGCAAGTCCCGGCAGGTGGCTGCGGCTTGGGGCGAGCGTCGGCTTGAAGCCTCTCCCCCAGTCCGGGTCTGGCAGCTCGGGGTGCGCGAGTGATGGTGTGTGGGCGCGGCTGTTTCTCATCTTGTTGGCGAGGCTCGTGACTCGCCGCTCGTCCTGCCCTTCGAGGCCGAGCTCGTCGCGGGCGAGGAACCACTCGGTGCCTTGGCGGGCGCGGCTGGCCTGGACGTAGGCGGACTCCTTGCTGGTCTGCCAGCCGCCGGTGACGACCACGGAGCGCTCTACGGTCGCGCCTTGCTGGCGGTAGACGTGCTGGGCGTAGCCGAGCCGTAGCGACTCAAGGTCCTCGCCGGTGAGATTGACGTGGCGCTGCGACCCGTCAAGCGCCACAGTTACGCCGCGGGTGTCGTGGATCTCGGTGACCTGTCCGCGGGTGCCGTTCTCGACCCTGGGGTCTCCTGGCGGTTGGTGCTGTTTGGTGAACGCGATCAGGTCTCCTTCGCGCAGCCCGTAGTGCTGGTGGGGCAGCGGAATCTCGGCCTGTCCGAGTTCGCCGCGTTCGGCGCGGAGGTGCTGGGCGCGGGCGTTGAGCCGGTCGATCTCGACGTTCGACGCGTCGGCGATCAACGCGACGTCACGGATGTCACGTGTCTTGGTCAGTTCGGCCCAGCGCTGGACCGCGGCCTCACCGGCCTCATCGCGGGTGTCGTTGAAGAACAGTTGTCCGCGGGCCTGGTAGTGGGCCATCGCACGCTCTGGTTCCCCGGTACGCAGCGCCGCCCACGCCCTGCGCTCCTCGGGGTCGCTCGTGCGGCGGACATCTGTCAGCTCCGCGGTGGGCGCGCGGTTTGCGATCCGGTCGAACATGCCGCCGGGCCCGATCGATGGGAGCTGCTTGCCGTCGCCGACCGCGATCAGCTTCGCCCCCGAGCGCTCTACCAGCTCGGTGAGGGCGTCCATGCGCTTGTGGTCGACCATCCCGGCCTCATCAAGGATCACCGTCGTACCAGCCCCGATCTGGACCCTCCCCGTGTCCGCCCGCGCGGTCAGGGCGTCGAGGGTGAGTGTGCGCCCCGCGAGCGCCGGGCTGTCTGCGCCGAGACGCTCGGCTGTGGAACCCGACACCGCGATCCCGATGGTTTCCCGTCCGGCGATCTGCTCGGCCCGCGCGGCGGCGTCGATCACGACACCCTTCCCGGTGCCCGCCGGGCCGACGAGCACCGCCAGGCGCTCCGGGCCCGTCACGGTGCGCAGGGCCTGCTCCTGCTCGCGGGACAGCGGCGCGGCGATGCGCTCCGCCACCTCCCTGCGCGCGGTTGTCCGGGCGTGCTCGCCGACATCCCGCCCGGCTGGCTGGGCGAGCAGCCCGGAGCGTCGCTCGATCGCCGCCTCCTGCCCGCGCACCGCGAGCGTCGTCATCCGCCCGCCCTCCAACGTCAGCACACGACGGTCGGCAACCATTCCGCGTGTGACCGCCAGCGCCTCATCGGGGCTCATCTCCCCCGCTGTCTGCTCCAACGCGACGGTCCGCAGCGCTCCAGCGTCGAAGACGGCCGCTTGCTCGGTCAGCTTCGCTTCGATGCGATCCTCCAACGCCTGCTCAGGCGGCGGTGCAGGGGTGAGCCGATCAGATGCACCGCCTCATCCGCCCCGAACCCGTGACGCTCACCCGTCCGCGCCCAGACACGCTGGAGATCCCCGCGGGTCGTGAGCTCCTTGGCGCGGCGGTTCTCAAGCGCCAGGTCACGCAGCTCCCCACGTTCCGGCGCCCGTCCGTGCTTGGCACGGAACCGCTCCGCAGCCTGTGCGATCTCACGATGGCGGCCGGAGAACGCGTCACGCAGCTGCTTCGGGACCCCTGCGATCTCGAAGTACCGGCCGTCGCGGCCGGTGCCCTGCTCGATCGCATACCCCTCCCCCGCGAGCTCCTCTGCGAGCGCGGAGCGATAGAACGCGCCCACCTCCCGCGCGCCACGGAACACCGGCCGGGACGCGACCGCGACGATCCGATCGTCCTCACGCACCGCACCCGAGATCACGACATGCGTATGCAGCTGCGGGTCCGGTGCCTCAGCACCCGAAACACCCCGAGCGGT
Organism: uncultured Solirubrobacteraceae bacterium; assembly: GCA_963735705.1. Classification (GTDB taxonomy): domain Bacteria; phylum Actinomycetota; class Thermoleophilia; order Solirubrobacterales; family Solirubrobacteraceae; genus Palsa-744. The sequence goes on along the minus strand of CAVTLZ010000002.1, from coordinate 279,869 downwards.
CGTGTGGCGGTACGCCGCAGCGATCAGGTCCTTTGCCGGCTCCTCGATGACCTCTGCGCCATAGCGCCGGCGAACGACGGGCACCCGCTCACGCAGGTAGCCGACCGAGCGCTCGACTGCCCGGGCGTGCGCCGCCTCGATCTGCTCACGCTGCCACGGATCACCCAGCGCCCAGACCACCGACACCGACTTCGGGGCGCTGAACGTCACATCGATCCCACCACCCCGCGACCCATCCGCGCCAGCCCGGCGCAGCCACGCTCCCGTTCCGGGGTGCCGGCCGTCCATCAACGCGATGAAATCCCCGCCATCCACCGGCGCAGCGGCGTCGACACCCAGACGGGCCATGGTCTCAGAGGACGATAGCCAGCTGCCCGGCGCCTCCGCCAGCTCCCCACCCGGCGTTAGGTAGTAGTCCCCGCGCTCGGGGGCGACCGTCTTGCCCTCCAAATAGCGGGCGTAACCCCCGCCCCTGCCAGCACCGATGCTCGAAGCACTCATCATCCACCGTGTACAGACCCCAAGCGCCCGAAACCGGCCAACGAATTAGCCAGCGATCGCACAGCGCCCGCACCCCTGTGCATCTTGTGTGGTTGGGCTGGCTCTGTTGCAGCGATACGCGCGCAGCGAAAGCGGCACCGCGAGCCGACAGCCGCGTACCGCGTGTCGCCACGCTCGCGAACTGACGGCCGTGTGCCGGACGAGGGCGTGCTGAAATAGGTGCTGTCGCATTCCGCAGCCGTCCTGACCTGGAGCCTTGAGAATGAACACGAACCAGACCGTCGAGCCGGCTACCGGCGAGGCGCCGGCAGACGAGCACCACCTGATCGAGCTTGACGTCACAGGAATGACCTGCGGCTCCTGCGTGGCGCGCGTGCAGAGCGCACTCGGCTCGGCGCCCGGGGTCTCCGAGGCCACCGTCAACTTCGCCACGAGCCGCGCGGCAGTCGACACCGTCGGGTCTCGGACCGATGCGCAACAGCTCATCGAAGTCGTCGAGCGCATCGGCTACGGAGCGAAGCCGGTCAACACGAGCGGCCAGTCCCCAGCTGATGCTGTGGCCGAGATCGAGGCCGCGGAGGCGACCGACCGCGCCGGATGGCTGCGCCGGGTTCTGGTGGCCGTGCCGCTGGCCACCGTCGTCGTCATCCTCACCTACTCCGAGCCGCACAACGTCACCGCGCGCTGGATCGTCGCTCTGCTCTGCGTCCCGATCCAGTTCTGGGCCGGCCTTCCATTCCTGCGCGGAGCCTGGATCCGGGCGCGCGCCCGGACCACAAACATGGACACGCTGATCGCGCTCGCGACGCTGACCGCGTTCACATACGCGACCGTCGAGCTGCTCACCGCCCCGAATGTCCACATTCACGGCGGTCCCGGCGGCGAGTTCAACGCCCACTTGCACTACGACATCTCGGCCGTCATCATCGCCTTCCTGTGCGTCGGACGCTGGTGTGAGGCGACCGCCCGCAACCGGGCCGGCCAGGCGGTCCGCGAGCTGACGAAGCTCGGGGCGCAGCAGGCACGGCTGCTCGACCCCGCCGACCCGTCCGCGGCCGAGCGGCTCGTGCCGGTCGAGGCCGTGCACCCGGGTGACCTGTTCCTGATCCGTCCCGGCGACAAGATCCCCGTCGACGGGATCATCGTGTCCGGCTCCTCGGCGGTCGACGAGTCGATGCTGACCGGCGAGTCCCTGCCCGTCGAGAAGGCCCAGGGAGACCTGATCACCGGCGCGACCGTGAATGTGGACGGCGTGCTCCGGGCCACCGCGACGGCGGTCGGAGCTGACACGGCGCTCGCGAAGCTGGTCGACCTGGTCGAGCGCGCCCAGGCCTCCCAGCCTCAGATCCAGCGCCTGGCCGACCGGATCGCGCGCGTCTTTGTTCCGGCGGTGCTCGCGCTCGCCTCGGCGACCGCTCTCGGCTGGGTGCTCGCAGGGCAGTCCGAGCGTGGCCTGTTCGCGGCAATCGCGGTGCTCGTCGTCGCCTGCCCCTGCGCGCTGGGATTGGCGACGCCCGTTGCGATCCTCGTCGGGACCGGCCGCGGCGCGAGCCTCGGCCTGCTGATAAACGGCGCCGAGATCCTCGAGCGCAGCCAGGAGCTGGACACGATCGTGCTGGACAAGACGGGGACGATCACTACCGGCGAGCTGTCGGTCACCGACGTCTGGGCTGCGCCGGGCGAGCATCGAGACACGGTCCTCTCGCTCGCGGCAGCGGCCGAGGCGGGCTCCGAGCATCCAGTTGCGATGGCGATCGTGGATTCGGCCCGCGAGCGTGGATTCGAGATCGCGCCGGCCGGCGACTTCCGCTCCCTGCCGGGGCGAGGCGTCCGCGCGCGGGTCGACGACTCGGAGGTCTGGGTCGGCCGTCCGCAGCAGGCGGAGGCCAACGGGAGCGGTGCGAGCGGTGAGGCCGCGATCCTCGATCAGTGGGAGGCGAGCGGGCGAACCGCCGTCGTGGTCATGCGCGACGGGCGGACCGTCGGCGCGCTGTCGCTCGCTGACACGATCAAGCCCGAGTCCGCCGACGCCGTCGCAGGCCTGCAGCGGATGGGGATCGACGTCGCGATGCTGACCGGCGATAACGAGCGCGCCGCCGCCGCGGTCGCGCGGCAGGTCGGCATCACCCACGTGCTAGCCGGTGTCACCCCCGATGCGAAGGTCGCCGAGGTGCGCCGGCTCCAGGCGGCCGGCCAGAGAGTCGCGATGGTCGGCGATGGCGTCAATGACGCCGCGGCGCTCGTGCAGGCCGATCTCGGGATCGCGATGGGCACAGGGGTCGGAGCGGCGATCGAGGCGGCCGACATCAGTGTCGTCTCCGGCGACCTGCGCGGGGTCGCCCGCGCCCTGCGTCTGGCGCGCGAGACGTACATGATCGTCCTGCAGAACCTCGGCTGGGCATTCGGCTACAACCTGATCGCGCTGCCACTTGCGATCACCGGCCTGCTTAGCCCGACACTTGCAGGGGCGGCGATGGGGGTTTCCAGCGTCACCGTCGTCGCAAATAGCCTGCGCCTGCGGAGCTTCGGACGGCCGGGCAAGCCGACGCCCGTGCGCTCTCGGGCTCAGCGGTTCACGAGCCTGACGCTCGCCACGATCGCACCCGCCGCGATCCTGGGGGCGCTCGTGATCGCCGATCCGAGCACCTTCGTCGGCCCGTCCGAAGCCGCCCGGACGATCGCCGAGCCGAACGGCGAGCTGCTCGATCTGAACATCCTGCCGCTACAACCGGGCAACGTCCAGGTGCACACCTACCTCGTCAGCGGCTCCTCGACCCAGCCGACGCTCCAATCGATCGCCATGACCGCCACCTCGAGCACCGGCGCCAAAGCCGCGGTGCGCCTTTTCCGTGCGGGCCCTGCCCACTTCATCGGCCAGGTGAACCTGAAACAGGGAGAATGGACCTTCAGGATCTCCGGCGCGGACGGCGCCCACTACGCCCTCGGAGGATCCTTCACAGTCCCGATCAGCTGACCGCTCTTCCGAGCCCTCCAGAAGCGATGTTGCGAGCGGGCATCCGCCTGTGTATGGTTCGGCGGATGCGGCGAAGCACACGACTGCGTCTGGTGCTACAGCTGGTGCTGTGCGCGGTCGTGGCGGTTCTGCTGGTCGCGGTCGCGGGCGTCACCGCCACGTTGCTGCTGGCGCCGGCAGCCCTGCTGGCGATGACTCTGCTGGCCGGACGTTATCCCGGCGAGCGCGTCATTCACCGGCTAAGGCGGCGCTCTGCCGTCGTCCGTGTCGCCCCCTCCTTGCTTGTCCCACGGGCGCCGCGCTTGCTTGGCGCCCGTCTGCCAGCGCTCGCGGTTCCGGGCTGTGGGCGAGCGCCCCCGGCGTCTGCCCTGATCTGACGGCCCGGTCGGCGAGCTTGCCGACCACTTGACTGGCCGGCTTCCGACCCGAACGCTACGCGGAGTGTCCACTGTGACGCTCCGCCTTCGAGACGGGTGCGATGTCGTCCTCCCAGGGCCGCAGATCGGCGCCGCTGCCGCCGAGGCAGCTCAGACCCCGGCCCGTGCTCCAACGGGCATTCACCACACCCGGCGACCCTCAGCCGGGCGTGACAAGCCAAGGAGGACAACATGATTACTGGGACTGTCAGACGGTTCGGGCAGCGAGCGCTCCTGTTGGCGAGCGGCCTGCTCGTCGGCGGGTTGGCGCTGGCCGGCTCGGCCTCAGCGGAATCAATGACGATGAGCGGTGGATCGTCGATGGCCCACATGGGCTCGAGCGCTGCCTCGCACGGCACACACATGTCGATGGGCGGCCTCGTGATGAGCGTCGGGAGAAACTCGACGAACATCCTGCCGAGCTGGCTTACGGTGATCTGGATGCTCGTCTTCTTCGCGATCATCGTTATCCACGCCCGTCACGTGCTCGAAAGCACCGGCCAACAGCGCATATGGCATTCGGGCCACGTCTTCATGGCTATTGGCATGGCGTTCCAGTTCGCCCCGGGCTCCGTCGACTCGTTCAACATCCCCCCAGGGTTCTGGTCGCTGGCCTTCGCAAACGCCGCGATCGCGATCCTGTTGTGGGTGCTGGTCCAGATGTTCGCCGGCAACGCGACGAACCTGCTGTGGCTGACGATGGCATTCGACCTCGGCGCGATGGCCTATATGTGGTCGCCGAGCGGCTTCCAGGCCCCGATCACGTGGCTGCTGGTCGCGTACTTCGCGGTGCAGTCGGTGCTCTGGGCGACGGATCGCATTCGGAGCTTCGACGAGCGGACGATCTTCGGCGGGGGCGGCGGAAACATCGCCGTCACGCCTGAGGGGACGATGACGGCCACGGTCGCTGAACCGTTGATCTGCTTCAAGGATCTGCGTGTCTCGATGTCGGCGATGACGCTCGGTATGGCCTACATGTTCGCTGCGATGCAGCTGGTGATGTCATGAGCGCCCCGTCCGCAGGCCACTCCACTGCAAGCCGTTTCCGCGTCACCACCCGGGGAGTCCAGATCGCCCTCGGCGTGGTCTGGTTGCTCGATGGGCTGTTCCAGTTCAAGAGCTTCATGTTCACCCACAACATCGTCAGTGAAGTGTTCGCTCCGGCAGCCGAAAAACAGTGGTCGATCGTGGGCGGCCCGATGAAAACCTTTGACAGCTTCTACGGGCGCGATCTGACGCTCTGGAACAGCCTGTCCGGCGAGATCCAGGTCGCGATCGGCCTGGCGCTGATCTGCAGCAGGCGCCTCGTCAGGCCGGCGCTTGTCGTGTCCTTCGGTTGGGCCCTGGTCGTCTGGTGGTTCGGCGAGGGGTTCGGCGGGCTGACCTCCAACACGATGCCCTCACCCCTGATGGGCGCCCCGGGAGCGGTGATCCTCTACGCGATCATCGGTCTGCTCGTCTACCCCACGAGCAAGGAAGAGGGACGCTCACCCGCCGCGCTCGGCCCGCTCGGGGACCGGGGCGGGCTGATCGCCTGGTCGGGCCTGTGGGCGCTCTCGGCGGGCCTCTGGCTCGCCAATGTCAACCGGGCAGGGGAAGCGACCCACGAAATGATCAAAGGGATGGCCGAAGCCTCACCTCACTGGCTGGCCAAATTCCAGAACTCGATCGGCAACCACACCCACGGGCACGGCACCACGATCGCGGTCGTACTGGCGATCGTCTCGGCGGCCGTGGCGATCGGCGTCTGGACGCCGCTGCGCTGGCCGGCGCTGGCAGTCGGCATCGTGCTCTCGCTCGCCTACTGGGTCTTCGGGCAGGACCTCGGCGGTCCGTTCTGGTCCGAAGGCGCGACCGACGTCAACGCCGGGCCGCTGTTCGTGCTGCTGGCCGTCTGTCTGTTCCCGGTCGCACAGGTGTCCCTCTCCAGGGAGCGCGCGCCCGCCGAGGCGCCAACTCCCGCCGCGATACCGAGCGCAGGAGTGCCCGGAGTGGCCTGAACGACGACGGCCCAAGCTATCGCGTGGCGCTCTCCGGCGCGCTAGGCGAGGCTGTATCCGGCCGCCTCGATGGCGCCCCGGACAGCCTCGCCATCGACGCCGCCATGCACGACGACGCCGCCGCTTGCGAGGTCGACATCGACGCTGCTCACTCCGGGCAACTCGCCAACCTTCGTGCTGACGGCCGCGACGCAATGCTCGCAGGTCATTCCGGTGACGCTGTAGGTCTGCTGGTCGTTGTCGCTCATCGAAACTCCATAGCTCGTGTGATGTGCGGTCGGCCAGCCCGGCTCGATGCAGGCGGTAGCTCGACCATCCCCATAATGGCACGGGTTGGTATTGCTGCCGGCTGGTTGCTCGCGGTTGGCGCGGCGTTCCCCCAGGTTGCGCTGATGCATGGGATCGTCGGCAAGGCCGATCTGCCGATTCCGGTGTGGCTATTGAGCTGGGCGGCCACGATCGCCTTCGTCGTCTGCTTCATCGCTGCCCGGCCCAAGAGCGCACTCTCCCAAAACTCTCCCAGACGGAGTGCTTTACGAGGTCATCTGAGAGCACTGGGCGCCCCTGAAAGCCGCTTAGATAAGCCAAACACAGGAGTCTCGGGCGCTCTGCAAAGCCGTCTACACCGGTTCGATTCCGGTCGTCGCCTCTCACGAAACCCCTGCCAACGCGCCAACGCAGGGGTTTCGTCGTTCCGGCGGGCTGCAACCCGGGTGAAATCGGCCAGGAAGGCGCGAAGCTGACGGCGGCATTCAGGGGCCAAAAGGCGTCGCGGGAAGGCGCTAGCGCGGTTCCAATACGAAGACTTTGATCTCGCGGGCTGTCCTGACGCGATAGTCGTCGAAGCCGTGGTAGTGGCCGTTCATGCGGCTCCATAGTGCTGCTCGCTCATCACCCTCGGCAAGACGCGCCCGAACCTGACGAACGTCGCGTCGAATCTGCACCGTCGCATCGGGATTCGCTATGAGATTCAGTGCCCATGCAGGCGGCTGCTCATTGCCAGCGTTGGAGCCGACCACGACGATGTCGCTCCCGTCTTCCAGGTACAAGACGACCGTGGTGCGGGGCTGACCCGAACGTCGGCCTGTTGTAGTCAGAACGAGGATTGGTTTGCGAGCGAACTTCCCGCTGATTCGCCCGCCGCTCAGCCGATACTGGGCGGCCTGGCGCTTGCCACTCATGCGCACCGCGCTGGCGGGGATGCTCATCGTAGTCCGAGCGAAGGAGCGATCGGTCCGCATCGGCGAGCATCCTACACCCGAGCATCGCCGTGGTGGCAAATCCGCCCTGCATCGCTGACATCAGTTGTTTGTCAGGCGGCGCCAACGCGCAGAGCGGCCGGTGCCAAGAGACTCGATACGTCCTTGGTTCTGCAGGTCACCGAGCACGCGGTTGATGTAGCCATCGCTGATACCCGGAGCGGCCTCTCGAACCTCGGCGATCGTAAACTCGTCGACCATCAGCGAGTCGATGAACGTTTCGATTAGTTTGCGCTTGGAACCGCGCCCCGCGAGCACGCCGGTACGGCCCTCGAACTCCTTGTAGGCGGCGAGCAGGACGCCGAGGAAGTAGCTCGTCCATGGCGCGAGATCGTGTGTACCTTCGTGCCAACCCAAGGTGGAGGACCGGAGGGCTTCGTAGTACGTCTCCCTGCTGTCGTCGATCAGCTTCTCCAAGCTGATGTACCGGCCGACGTCGTGGCCTGCAACGTACAGCAGCCATAGGGTGATAAGCCGCGACATACGGCCGTTGCCATCGCGGAACGGGTGGATGACCGTGAAGTCCAGGACGTAAGAGGCAGCGAGCAACAGTGGCGAATAGGTGCCGTCCGATAGCGCGCGGCCGAACGCGGCGTGTAGGTCGTCCATCGTCTGCGGCGTCAGCAGAGCCGCGACGGGCACGAACCGCACCGCCTTGGTGCCGTCCGGCAATTCTTCCTCGACGGTATTGTCAAGCGTCTTCCATTTGCCTGCGTCGCGGGTGCCGACGTAGCGGTGCATGTTCCCGTGGAACTGCATCACGTAGCGCGACTCGAACGCGATCGCCGCGCCGTTGGCGTGGATGGTCGCGAGCACGTCCCGGTAGCCGGCGATCTCCTGCTCGGAGCGGTTCTGCGGCATGGTCTTCTGCGCGACGAGTTCTTCGATGCGCGGGAGGGGCGCGTGAATGTTCTCGATCGCGTTCGACGCCTCGGTGCTCTGGATCAGGGCGACCTGCCGCAGCGTCTCAAGGCCCGACGGGTTCTGCTGCCGGTACAGGTCCGCCCTGCCCTTTGCTTCCCCGATCGTGGTCAGCGCCGATACCGTCGCGGGCGGCAGCGCACCGAAGTGGCGGTCAAGATCGTCGAAGCTATTCATCCGCTAAACGTACCACTAACCACCCAAAAGGTGCACGTTCGACGGTGGATATGCGTAGGTTTGCGTAGGTTTGCCCCACATACCCCTCCAAAGGTGGACGTTTAGCGGAAAAGGTGCACGTTCGGTCCTGCAACACGGGAAAGGCCGACCTGTGCTTGGAGGAGGTCGACTGCGCGCTGCTCCAATCCTCACGCTTCAGGACGGCGGCAGTCGCTCCGCCAGCTCCGCCTGAATCCTGCTGGCCTGCTCCGGCGTGACGGGTCCTGCCCGGTTCAGCCTCTTGGCCAGCCGTCGCGGATAGTAGAGCGGGAAGCCGCTGATCGACAGCGTCCGGATGACCGGCAGCCCGCTGTCGGCAAAGCGTCCCTCCGGGGCCACGAAGCAGAAGCATCCGTGAACGGGAACCTCGGGCGCGACGTCTGCCAGGACAGCCTTCACGACGGCGATCTGCTTTCCCAGCCCGTCGATCAGCTTCGTCTGGTCGCGCCCGGCGATCCTGAGCTTCGCGCTGCCGAAGAGCGGTTCGCGCACCTCGATCTTGCCGCGGTAGCGCTTGGCGTCGATGACGTACACGCCGGAGGCCGCGATCGCGATGTGGTCGATGTTCGCGCGGCTTCGCGGCATCCGTCGATCGTGCAGCACCGGCACCTCCGGGCAACGGCGGGCCAGCGACTCGGCTACCAGCTCCTCGCCGCGTGCGCCGGTGGCCCAGCGCTTCTCTCGCGCGATCAGCCGGCGCTCCTGCGCCGATGGACCGAATAGCGTCGCCAGCAGCCGCGCCCAACCCGACGTGGGCGCTCCCTCCAGTCTCTTCTGCCGTATCCGTTCGGACTCGCGGCGCGCGCTGCGCCCGGCTTCGCCCGGCCCGAGGTGTTCCCGTTCGCTCATCCGACTTTCGGTATCGGCAGAACCATCGGGACGCTGTAGCCGCACGTGCTCGGCCGTGCGACGCCCGGACAGGCCCCGCCCGTTTGCCTGTGCAATGCTTAGGCAGATGGCGCGGGATCTGTCTCTTGGAGAAGCCGCCAAGGCGATCGGCGTGAGCGCCGACACGCTGCGCCGCTGGGACCGAGCCGGCAAGCTGCGCACCACCCGCGACGAGCGCAACCGGCGCCGCGTCTCACAGGCGGAGGTCCGCAGGCTGACCTCCAAACCCCGGCGGCACGCCACCGGCGCGCGCGGCTCCGCGCGCAACCGCTTCGCCGGCACGATCCGCTCGGTCGAGGTCGACGGCGTGATGGCGCTCGTGGAGATGCAGGCCGGGCCGTTCTTCATCACCGCCGCGATCACCCGCGACTCCGTGCAGGAGCTCGGGCTCGCCGCCGGCGTCCAGGCCACCGCGATGGTCAAGGCGACCTCCGTGATGATCGAGCGCGGCGCCTGATCAGGCCAACCGCGACATGGGAGCGGACGTGAGCAAGATCGCATCGACAGGACGGATCGCACGATCCAGGGCAGGCCGCCGCGCTTTGACGCTCGCGGCCGTCGCGACGCTCGCGCTCACCGCGGGCCACGCCGTGGCAGCAACATCGTCGTCGGCGCGGAGCATGCCGGACGCCCACGCAACGGCCGCCAAGGTCTCAGCGATCTTCGCCGGCTCGCTCGTGGACATCATGGAAAAGTCCCTCGGCCCCGAGTTCACCACCGCCACCGGCTACCCGTTCGAGGGCTACGGCGGCGGCTCGAACGAAGACGCGGCCCAGATCAAGGGCCGGATCCGCCAGGGCGACGTTTTCGTCAGCGCCGCCGCCTCCGCCGATCAGGAGCTCGAGGGCGCCGCCAACGGCAACTGGGTCTCCTGGTACTCGGCGTTCACCTCCTCGGCCCTCGTCCTCGGCTATGACCCCAAGACCGAGTTCGGCAAGCAGCTCGCCGCCGGCAGGCCCTGGTATCAGGTGCTCACCGAGCCCGGCATCGTCGTCGGGCGCACCGAACCGAAGGCCGACCCCAAGGGCAAGCTGACCGTCGAAGCGCTCGACGCGGCCGCCAGGAAGCTGCGCGACCCCAAGCTCCTGAAGGCGCTCGAGGGCTTTCCCGTCTTCGAAGAGACCTCGATGCTCGCGCGCCTGCAGGCCGGGCAGCTCGACGCCGGCTTCTTCTACGTCGTCGAGGCCAAGACCGCGCGCGTGCCCACCGTGCCGCTGACGCCCGTCTTCAAGTACGCCGACTACACGATCGCGCTGCTGGGCAACGCCGCGAACCGCGCCGGCGGCGAAGCGCTCGTCTCGTTCCTGTTGAGCCCCAGGCGCAGGGCCGTCGAGAAGCGGTACGGCCTGGTCCCGATCAAACCCCGGTTCTCGGGGAACGCCGCCGCCGTGCCCGCGAGGCTGCGCGCGATCGTCGGCGCGGGCTAGCCGATGCGCGCCCGGGCGAGCAGCCCGCTGCCCTGGCTGGGCGGGCTGCTCGCCCTCTACCTGCTCGTCCCGATCGTCGCGTTCGCCGTGCGCCTCGCCGGCGGCGCGCCCGCCAGCCCCGGGCTCGGCGCCGCGCTTGCGACCTCGCTGCTCACCGCGACGATCGCCACCGTCGTCATCGCCGTGCTCGGCACCCCCCTTGCCTACCTGCTCGCGCGCAGGCGCGGCCCCGCCGCGCGCGTGCTCCTCGCGCTGCTCGTCCTGCCGCTCGCCCTGCCCGCGCTGATGAGCGGCGTGCTGCTGCTGTACGTCGTCGGCCCCTTCACGATCCTCGGCGAACTGTTCGACGGCAAGCTCACCGACACGCGCACGGGGATCGTGCTTGCCCAGATCTTCGTCGCCGCGCCGTTCCTCATCCTCGCCGCGCGCGCCGCGTTCGCCGCCGTCGACCCCGCGCTGGAGGACGTCGCCGCGACGCTCGGCCTCGGGCGTCTCGCGCGCTTCACGCGCGTCGCCGTGCCCGCCGCGCTGCCCGGCATCGCCGCCGGGATCATGCTCAGCTGGCTGCGCGCCTTCTCCGAGTTCGGCGCCACCGTGATCCTCGCCTACCACCCCTTCTCGCTGCCCGTGTTCACGTTCGTGCAGTTCGACGAGACCGGGCTGCCCGGCACGATGCTGCCGATCGCCGCCGCGCTGCTCGCCGCGCTCGCCATCCTGCTGCTCGTGCAGCTGCCGACGCCGCGACCGCGGCGCGCTCGCTCGCAGATGCCCGCACCGGGAGCGCTCGCCCCCCTTCCCCCCGCGCCGCTCGACTTCGCCCTCGCCAAGCGACTCGGCGGCTTCTCACTCGACGTCGCCCACAGCGCCGCCAGCCCGCGCCTCGCCCTGCTCGGCCCCTCAGGCGCCGGCAAGACGCTCACGCTGCGCCTGCTCGCCGGCCTCACAGCGCCCCACGGCGACGGCCACGTCCGCGCCGGCGCCCAAACGCTCGACCGGCTCGCGCCCGAGCGCCGCGACATCGGCTACGTGCCCCAGCACTCGGCGCTGATGCCGCGCCGCACGCTCTGGCAGCAGGTCACCCTCGCCCCGCGCGCGCAACCCGCGCTCGCAGCCTGGTGGATCGAGCGCCTCGGCCTCGCCGGCCTGGAGGACCGCTACCCCGACGAGCTCTCCAGCGGCCAGCGGCGCCGCGTCGCGATCGCCCGCGCGCTCGCCGTCCAGCCGCGGCTGCTGCTGCTCGACGAGCCGTTCACCGGCCTCGACGCGCCCGTGCGCGACCGCCTGCGTCGCGACCTGCGCCGGCTGCAACGCGAGGCCGGCCTCAGCACCGTGATCGTCACCCACGACCCCGAGGAGGCCGCGCTGCTCGCCGAGGAGATCGTCGTCATCGACGCCGGTCGCGTGCTGCAGGCCGGCAGCAGCGAGTCCGTCTTCGCCGCCCCGCGCTCGCCCCTCGTCGCCGCGCTGCTGGGCATCGCCAACTCCCACCACGGGATCACCGACACGCCCGAACGACTGCTCAGCCAGGGCATCCATATAAATATTCCGGCAGGCGAGCTGGCCCCGGGAACGCACGTCGTCTGGTCGATCCGGCCCGAGCACATCGAGCTCGACCCGCACGGGCCCTACACCGCGACGCTGCTCGACGACGCCAACCTCGGCACCGTGCGCGAGCTCACCGTCGCCCTGCAGGGGACGCTCGAGCTGACGCTGCGCACGCACGAGGCTCGGACGCTCGCGATCGGGGCGCAGCTCAGCGTGAGCCTCCCGCCGCAGCGCGTCAACGTCTGGCCCGCACGCATATCCTGACCGCCACCCCTCCGAGTCGACGAGAGAAAGTCGAGGACCCGTGCCCGTCACCCCCCTCAAGCAGCGACGGTCCTTCCAGGAGCTGGAGGCCCACCACGACGTCATCGGCCAGCGTCACCTGCGCGAGCTGTTCGCCGAGGACCCGCGGCGCGGCGAGGAGCTCACGGCGCAGGCGGTCGGCCTGTACCTCGACTACTCAAAGAACCGCGTCAACGCCGAGACGATGCGCCTGCTCGTCGAGCTCGCGCGGGAGTCCCGCGTGCCCGAGCGCCGCGACGCGATGTTCGCCGGCGAGCGCATCAACGTCTCCGAGAGCCGCTCCGTGCTGCACGTCGCGCTGCGGATGCCCAGGTCGGCGTCGCTGATCGTCGACGGCGTCGACGTCGTCGCCCAGGTCCACGAGGTGCTCGACCGCATGGCCGCCTTCTCCGATCGCGTGCGCTCGGGTGAGTGGAAGGGCCACACCGGCAAGCCGATCCGCAACGTCGTCAACATCGGCATCGGCGGCTCCGATCTCGGGCCCGTGATGGCGTACGAGGCGCTGCGCGCCTACTCCCAGCGCGACCTGCAGTTCCGCTTCGTCTCGAACGTCGACGCCACCGACTTCGTCGAGGCCACCCGCGACCTGCGCGCCGAGGAGACGCTGTTCATCATCTCCTCGAAGACGTTCACCACCCTGGAGACGCTCACCAACGCCACCTCCGCGCGCGAATGGGCGCTCGCCCAGCTCGGCGGCGACGAGGCCGCCATCGCCAAGCACTTCGTCGCCGTCTCCACCAACGAGCAGCTCGTCTCCAAGTTCGGCATCGACACCGCCAACATGTTCGGCTTCTGGGACTGGGTCGGCGGGCGCTACTCGATGGACTCCGCCATCGGCCTCTCGACGATGCTCGCGATCGGGCCCGAGCAGTTCGGTGAGATGCTCGCCGGCTTCCACGCCATCGACGAGCACTTCCGCACCGCGCCGCTCGCCGAGAACCTGCCCGTGCTGATGGGGCTGCTCGCCGTCTGGTACTGCGACTTCTTCGCCGTCAAGGCGATCGGCGTGATGCCCTACGAGCAATACCTCAAGCGCTTCCCCGCCTACCTGCAGCAGCTCACCATGGAGTCAAACGGCAAGCACGTCACGCTCGACGGCACCCACGTCGACTACCAGACCGGCCCCGTGTACTGGGGCGAGCCGGGGACCAACGGCCAGCACAGCTTCTACCAGCTGCTGCACCAGGGCACCGAGCTGATACCCGTCGACCTGATCGGCTTCGCCAACAGCATCAACCCGCTGCGCGACCACCACGACATCCTCTCCTCCAACGTCTTCGCCCAGGCGCAGGCGCTCGCGTTCGGCAAGACCGAGGCGGAGGTGCTCGCCGAGGGCACCGACGCGGCGGTCGCGCCCCACCGCGTGATGGAGGGCAACCGGCCCACCAACGTGCTGCTCGCCGAGAAGCTCACGCCGAGCGTGCTCGGCTCGCTCGTCGCCCTGTACGAGCACAGCGTCTTCACCCAGGGCGCGATCTGGGGCATCGACTCCTTCGACCAGTGGGGCGTCGAGCTCGGCAAGGCGCTCGCCAAGGCGATCGTCCCCGAGCTCGAGAGCGACGCCGAGCCCGAGCTCGCGCACGACTCCTCCACCAACGCGCTCATCCGCCGCTACCGCAAGCTCAAAGCCGGAGGCTGAGGCATGGCGAACGCGCCGATCGCCGCCGTGCTCGCCGACGTCGACGGCACGCTCGTCACCCAGGAGAAGGTCCTCACCGAGCGCGCCGTGGACGCCGTCAAGCGCCTGCTCGAGCAGGGCACCGCGTTCGCCGTCACCAGCGGGCGCCCGCCCCGCGGCATGGCCATGCTGGTCGAGCCGCTCGGCCTCACCACGCCCATCTCCGCCTTCAACGGCGGCGTCATCGTGCGCCCCGACATGTCCGTCATCGAGCAGCGCACGATCCCCCAGGACGTCGTCGCGCCAGCCGTCGAGCTGCTGGGCGCGCACGGCCTGGACGCCTGGCTCTACAGCGGCGCCGACTGGCTCGTGCGCGACCCCAAGGCTCCCCACGTCGACCGCGAGACGCGCACCGTCAGGTTCGAGCCGACCGTCGTCGACAGCTTCGACGGCATCAAGGACGTCGCCAAGATCGTCGGCGTCTCAGACGACCACGACCTCGTCGCCGCCACCACCCAGGCAGCGCGCGAGCGCTTCGGCGACCACGTCTCAGCCGCCCAGTCGCAGCCCTACTACCTCGACATCACCCACCCGCAGGCCAACAAGGGCGAGGTCGTCCGCTACCTCTCGAAGGCGCTTGACATCCCCGCCGAGCAGTTCGCCACGATCGGCGACATGCCCAACGACGTCCTCATGTTCGCCCGCTCCGGCCTCAGCATCGCCATGGGCAACGCCGGCGCCGAGGTGCAGCGCGCCGCCCGGCGCGTCACCGCCTCGAACGAGGAAGAGGGCTTCGCCAAGGCGATCGAGCGCTTCGTGCTCCACGCCCGCCCTTAGCAAGAGCCTCTTACTGCCAGTAGCCCTCGACCGTCTTCTCGTCGCGCACCGAGGCCTCGTCGGGGTTCTCGTGGAACTCGCGCCGCGCCCTGCGCTGGCGCAGGAGGTCCCAGCAGCGGTCCAGTTCCACCTCGATCGCCGACAGGCGCTCGTGCGCGTCCGCCGGGCGATGCTCGGGGTCGCGCTCCAGCAGCTCGTGCTCCTCGGAGACCAGCTGCTCGATCTTGCTCTGGACGCCGTCGTCGCTCATGGCTCTCCTTGGGTGCTCGTCGAGGACTGCGCCAGGGTGACCACCACGCCCCTGTCGCCATACGGGATGCGTTTGCCGCGCAGGGCGCCGCCGATCGTGCCGAGCGCCTTCGTCAGCTTCGTCTGAAAGCCGTACTTCGCGATCACACGCTCGCGGATCGCGTCGAGCTCGCCGTCGGCGACCAGGCGCGCCGTGCCCTCGATCGAGGTCGTGCCCTGCTTGACGCGCCCCCGCGCGTCGGACGGCTGCACCGTCACCCGGGCGGTGTGCGCGAGCCGCTTGGCCTTGCCCGAGCCCGAGCTCGTCCAGAACCCGACGTCCCCGCCGTCCAGCGCGATGACCCACACGGGGGTCGCGACCGGCGTGCCGTCGCGGCGGAACGTCGTCAGCCGCATGTACTTCTCATCGCTCAACGCCACGCGAACAGGTTAGCTGCGTTCGACCGCGGCCAGCGCCGCGCGCAGCGAGGCTTCGCTCTGCGGGCCGACGAGCGCCCTGCGGATGCGGCGGTGGGTGTCGATCACGAACGTGGTGGGCAGGTTGGTCAGGCGGTAGGCGTTGCCGACGAGTCCTTCGGCGTCGCGCAGCACGGGGAAGCTCCAGGCGTAGCGGCGGATGAACGAGCGCGCGCCCGACAGCGACGGGTCGCTCCAGTCGACGCCGACGATCCGCCCGCGCCCGGCGGCGCCGCGCGAGAAGCGCTCGAGCGTGGGCGCCTCCTGCGCGCACGGCCCGCACCAGCTCGCCCAGAAGACGACCAGCGCCGGGCGCCCGCCGGCGCCCGCGAGCAGGCTCGCGAGCGTGACGCGCGGCCCGAGCAGCGTTTCGCGCGGGAGCGCCGGCGCGGGGCGCCCGTTCTGCGAGCTGGAGGCCAGCCCGAAGACGGCGACCGCGGCGATCGCCGCGGCGAGCGCGAGCGTCCCGCCGAGCACCCGCAGCCGCCGCGCCATCAGCCTCCGCTCAGCGCGCGACCAGCAAGGGCACGTCGTGGGCGATTTCCGAGGGCTGGAAGCTCGACGCGTACAGCGTCAGGCGCTTGCCCGAGCCGGTGACCCCGTAGACGAGCCCCGAGTGGTTGACGAGCTGCGGCTGCTGGGCGTCGCGTTCCGAGCCCACCCCCCACGCCTTCCACACGGGCGCCAGTTCCTTGGACGAGCCGATCAGGTACTGCATCCTCCCGGTCATGCCGTGGCGCGCGAGGAACGCGGCGACCGCCTTCGGCGTGTCCCCGCGCGGGTCCACGGAGACGGCGATGACCTGCACTTTCGCGGCCTTCGCCGGTCCGAGCAGGTTCAGCGCGACGCGCAGGTTCGAGGCGATCAGCGGGCAGACGTCCGGGCAGTTCGTGTACAGGAACGTCACCAGCACCGCCTTGCCCCTGTATGAGGCGATGTTCACCGGCTGGCCGAGGTAGTTGCGCAGCTTCAGCGCCGGCGCCTGCGTGGCGGGCGAGAGCACCGCCGCCGCGTCGAAGTTCGCCGCCAGCGCCGCGCTGCGGGCCTTGCCGCCGCCGGCGCCGCCGATCGCGAACAGCGCCACCGCGCCCGCGACGAGGACGAGCACGAGCAACGACAGAAACAGCCGGAAGTCGATTCCGTTCTTGCGCATCGGAGTGCGAAGTTATCAGCGCGGAGGCGTGCGCGCGGCAGCCATCGCCGGCTCCCCGCCGGCGGCTTCGTCGGCAAGAACGCTTGCAAACCTTCCTATGTAATGCATCTTGCAGCGGGATCTGTTAGGTTGCCGCCCGTTCGTGCCGAGTCCTCGTTCCCACGGGATCGAGGAGCGGGGGACCCAACGCAGTCGCGAGACTGTTGGGGCGAATCGCCACCGTTTGTGGCGTAGCGTAGACGTTTACGCGAGCCCGTCAGCTAACCCCGTAGGCGCCATGCAATGGAATGGAGAAAGGACGCCTCGGATGCCGGGATCCCCGCGTGATCTTGCCGTACTCGACCACTGGAGCACATCGCTCGAGCGCTCGCGCTCACGCCGTGCTCGGGCGGAGCGCGGGCGTTTGCGCCGTGGCGCGCACGCCAGCTCCTCGCTGGCCGCGCTGCTGGACGCGCGCGGCACGCTCAGCCAGCCGCGGGACCTCGCCGACGAGGCCCCCTGGCAGCTCTCGCTCGGGCGCTCCCGCGCGCGCAGGCGTGCGGCGCAGCTGCACTTCGTGCCCGCCGGCTCGCGCGCCAAGCGCGTCTCGCTGGGCGCACTGGCCGCGCTGACGGTCGGCCCGACGGCAAGCCTCGCAAGCGGGCAGTCCACCGGCGGCCCGGTCGCGAACCCCGAACCGGCGACCACCACCGAACACGTGATCGTGATCAGCAGCGGCAGCGAAGGCAGGCAGGTGCAGCTTCTGCAGAAGGCCCTCGGCACCGTCAAGGTCGACGGCGTCTTCGGGCCTGAAACGGAAGCCGCGGTCCGCAGCTTCCAGGCGAGCGGCGGCCTCAGCGTCGACGGCGTCGTCGGCGCGCAGACGAGCGCCGCGCTGCGCACCCTCCAAGACGGCAAAGCGTTCATCGCCGACGTCGGCAGCGCGCTTCCGGAAACGGCCACGCTGCCCGAACCCGTCGCCGCGCCCGCCACCACGACGAGCGGCGAAGGCGTCGCGCAGACGGTGAGCGACAGCACCGGCGGCTCGGAAGCGAATGCGGAGCTCGAACCGGCGGAAGCCGAAGCCGAAGCCAAGATCGTGACCGCTGAAGAAGAAGCGGCGGAAAAGCACAGCGAAGAAACGCAGACCGGCGCGGTCAAGCAGCTGCAGAGCGCGCTGCACGTCAGCGCCGACGGCAACTTCGGCCCCGAAACCGAGGCCGCGGTGCGCAGGCTGCAGGCTCGCCACGGCCTCACGGTCGACGGCGTCGTCGGGCCGGCCACGTGGAACGTCATCGGCGTGCGCGGCCAGACGGAACTGACCCCGCCGGCCTCGGCGCTGCCGAAGGCGCCCGCCGCCCACCACGCCACGGCAGTCGCGGCGACGACCGACGCCGCGTCGAGCCCCGAAAGCGCCGCCACGCAGGGCGAAGCCCAGGCGCCCGCCACCGGCAGCACCGCGATCGGATGGCTGCAGAAGGCGCTGAAGCTCCCCGTCGACGGCGAATTCGGCCCGGAAACCGAGGCTGCCGTCCGGCGCCTGCAGGCCCGTCACGGCCTGAACGTCGACGGCGTCGTCGGACCCTCGACGTGGGCGCTGATCGGCGTCAAGTCGGCGGAAACGCTCACGCCTCCCCCCTCCGCGCTCACCGCGCCGAGCACCGGCGGCGGGTCGCAGAGCGCCGACGCGGGCGCGCCGAGCGCCGGCGGCGGCGAAGCCGAAAGCGTCGTCGCGCGCGTGATCGCGGCCGCCGATGAAATCGCCACGCGGCCGTACGTGTGGGGCGGCGGGCACGGCTCGTTCGAGTCCGACGGCTACGACTGCTCGGGCTCGGTCTCCTACGCGCTGCACGGCGGCGGCCTGCTCAGCTCGCCCGAGGACTCCACAGGCCTCGAGTCATACGGCGAACCCGGGCCGGGCAGGTTCATCACCATCTACGCCAACGCCGAACACGCGTACATGGTCATCGACGGCAAACGCTTCGACACCGTCGCGCTCGCCGAAGGCGGCTCGCGCTGGGGCGGACCGTCGGATGACGGCGGCGGCTTCGTCGAACGCCACCCGGACGGGTTGTAGGAGCAGTTTCGGGACGGGGCGCCGAGCGTCCCGTCCCAAGCGCGGCCTAGCTTCCCCTGCCGTTTACAGGAACGGCTATGAGAGGAGGCGCCGCGATGCTGGCGCGGGCACACACGTTCACGATCGACGGCCTGCGAACGCGACACGTCACCGTCGAGGTCGACGTGCGCCGCGGGCTGCCCGCCTTTGCGATCGTCGGGCTCGCCGACACGGCCGTGCGCGAGGCGCGCGAGCGCATCACCGCGGCGATCCTCAACTCCGGCTACGAGTTCCCCGCCCGGCGCATCACCGCCAACCTCGCGCCCGGAGACGTGCGCAAGGCCGGTCCGGGCCTTGACCTGGCGATCGCATGCGCGGTGCTCGCCGCCAGCGGGCAGCTGCCGCGCGAGGAGCTCGACCGCGTCGCGCTGTTCGGAGAGCTGGCGCTCGACGGCGCCGTGCGGCCCGCGCGCGGCGCGCTGGCCGTCGCCCACGCCGCGCAGCGGGCGGGGATGCGCGCGCTCGCGCTCGCCGGCGCGTGCGCGCACGAGGCGCGCCTGATCGACGGCCTGGAGGTGACCGTCGTCGAGCACCTGCGCAGCGCCGTGCGCGTGTGCAGCGGCGGTCCCGGCGACGCGCTGCCCGAGCCTGCCGGGGCTGATGCGCGGGCGCGCGCTGGCGAGCGGGCGCGCGGCGAGGAAGCGGGCGGGTTCGCAGGCGCGGGCGGCCTGGCGGGACCGGACCTGGGCGACGTGCGCGGCCAGGAGCACGCGGTGCGGGCGATCGTGATCGCCGCCGCGGGCGCGCACAACGCGCTGCTGAGCGGCCCTCCCGGCACCGGCAAGACGATGCTCGCGCAGCGGATCGCCTCGATCCTGCCGCCGCTGAGCAGCGCGGAGGCGGTCGAGGTGACGCGCATCCACAGCCTGATCGGCGAGCGCGTCGACGCGCTGGCCACGCGCCGGCCGTTCCGCGCGCCGCACCACTCGATCACGGCGGCGGGCCTCGTCGGGGGCGCGAGCCGCGGATCGGTCGGAGAGGTGGTGCTGGCGCACAACGGCGTGCTGTTCCTGGACGAGCTCTCGGAGTTCTCGCGCGCGACCCTGGAGGCTCTGCGCCAGCCGCTGGAGGACGGGCGCGTGGCGATCGCGCGGGCGAGCCACTCGGCGGTGTATCCCGCGCGCTTCATGCTCGTCGCCGCCACCAACCCGTGTCCGTGCGGCTACGCGGGCGACGGCGATCGCTGCGGATGCGGCGAAGCGGAGATGGCGCGCCACCGCCGGCGGCTGAGCGGCCCGCTGCTCGATCGCATCGACGTGGCGAGCGTTCTCCGGCGCGATCTCGCGGACGACCTGCGCGCGCCGGCGCTGACGAGCTCCGCACGGGCGCGCGAGCGGGTTCTGGACGCCCGCGCGCGCCAGGCTGCCCGGCTGGCAGGAGACGGCGTGACGGTCAACGCGCAGATGGACGTGCGCGTGCTGCAGCGGCACGTGCGGCTGGACGCCCGCGGCCAGGAGATGCTGCGCGCCGCCAGCCGGCGCGGCCTGTTGAGCGCGCGCGGCGAGCACCGCGTGCTGCGCGTCGCGCGCACGATCGCCGACCTGGACGCGAGCCCACGCGTGCGCGCACAGGATCTCGGCGCGGCGCTCGCGCTGCGCCCCGAGCCGACGTTCACGGGCAACCGCGCGGCATGAGCGCGCCGGGTCGGGGCAGCGGCGGCGAGCCGGGCGCGTGCGAGCGCTGCGCGCGGCGCAGCTGGCTGCTGTCGATGCTGAGCGGGCCGCTCGACTACTGCGCTCGCGACCGCTGGCGCCTGATCGAGCTGCTGGCGCTCGCCGACGAGGATCTGCTGCGGGCGGTCGCGGGGACGCGCAGGGCGGAGCTGCTGGCGCGATACGCGCGCTTTCGCCCGGAGGCGCCCGCCGGCGGGACCCAGGCGCAAACGCGCGAGACCGGAGCGGATGTCTGTGTCGAGGCCGGCGTCGGGACCGACGTGGAGGCGATCTGCCGCCACCGCCCCCGCTACCCGCGTGCGTTCGACGGCCCGGCGGCGCCGCACATGCTCGAGGTCGCCGGTGGCGCCGGGCGCCTCGTGGACCTCGCAGACGCGCCGGTGGTGGCGGTGCTCGGGAGCAGGAGGGCGAGCGACTACGGGATCGAGATGGCGCGGGGCCTGGCGCGCGGGCTGGCCGCGAGCGGCGTCAGCGTGGCGGCGAGCGTGACCGACGGGATCGCGGCGGCGGCACACGCGGGCGCTCTGGAGGCGGGCGCGGGGAGCATCGCGGTGATGGGCGGCGGGCTCGGCGTGGCCTGCCCCGCGCGCTGGCGCTCGCTGTACGAGCGCGTGGTGCACGCCGGCTGCGCCGTCTCGGAGCTGCCGCATGACTGCGCCGGACGCCGCTGGGGGCAGCTCGCGAGCGAGCGCATCGTCGTCGAGCTGGCGTCGGTGGCGGTCGTCGTCGAGGCGGACGAGACGGCCGAGGACCTCTTCGCGCCGCGGCTCGCGCGGGCGCGCGGACGGACCGTCGCGGCGCTTCCCGGCCGCGTCACCTCCCCCCTCTCGCGCGGCACGCACGCGCTGCTGATGGACGGCGCGAGCCTCGTGCGCGGGCCGGGCGACGTGCTCGAGCTGCTGTATCGGTGCGACGGGGCCGCGGCCGGCAGACACTCGTCGACGTCGACGTCGGCATGGGCGCCGGTGCCGGTGCCGGCGGGTGCGTCGGCGAGCGGCGAGGACTCCCAGCGCGGGCTGCGCCGCGAGCTGCGGCTGACGCTCGAGCGCGTCGGCGCGGGATGCGACACGCCCGACAAGCTCACGCGCGCCGGCGTGGACGCGGCGGAGGCGCTGCTTGCGCTCAGCGAGCTGGAGCTGATGGGGCTGCTCGCCCGCGGCGACGGCGGCCGCTACCTCCCTGCGGCGCCTTCCTATTAGACCTAGTGGAAGTCAGTCGTCTATTCAATACAAGTCATTCTCAAGAAAGAGACTGAAAACGCCGACTCCTTGGGCTGAGATGATGGATCAGCTCACACCCCTGGAGGGATGATGCGCGCACCGGCAAAACTCCAGGCGCCCGAGGCAGGGAGCCACGAGCACGAGGTCCGATGCCTCGGCGAGGCGCTGGGCGCTTGCGTCGATGAGGTGCTACTTCGCACCGTAGCCCGCGTGGACGGCGCGTCGCGGGGATCGGGCGCGACGCTCGACACGGTGGTCATGGACAGCTTCGATCGCATCGGCAGGAGCTCGACGGCAGCGGTGGCGATGTGGATGGCGGGCGGCGACCCGCGCGACGGGCGCGAGACGGGACGCGAAGCGTGGCGCACATACGGTCAGCTGGCGGCGCAGAGCGCGGCGCCGCTGCACGAGGTGACCAAGCGCTGCCTGCACTGGCGCGACGCGATCGTGGAGCTCCTGCAGGAGCGGGCGCGCGAGCAGGGGATCTCGGCTGCCGCGCTCGCGCAGGCCGCATCGATGGTGCAGCAATCGATCGACGTGACGCTCGTGCGCATGTGCGAGACCTTCGAGCAGGAGCGCGCGCGCATCGCCGACGAGCTCACGCGCCGCGAGGAGGAGCTGGCGTTCATGGCGACGCACGACCAGCTGACGGGCCTGCCCAACCGCACGCTGATGCTCGACCGCGGCGAGCAGATGCTCGCCCGCGCGCGGCGCACGAGCACGCCGGTCGCCGCGCTCGTGATCGACCTCGACAACTTCACCGCCATCAACGACACGCTCGGACATGCCGTCGGCGACCAGCTGCTGCAGGCGATCGCCGCGCGACTCGACGACATCGTGCGCGACAGCGACGCGCTAGGGCGCATCGGCGGCGACGAGTTCGTGGTGCTCGCCGAAGAGGTCCCCAAGCTCGCCGACGCCGAGCTGATCGCCAGCCGGCTGCGCGAGGCGCTGCGAGCTCCGTTCATGCTCGCCGGCTCCGAGCACGCGGGGCTGACGGTTACCGCCAGCATCGGCGTGGCGGCCGGCGAGCGCGTGTGCGTCGACGACTTCCTGCGCGACGCCGACATCGCCATGCACCGCGCCAAGTGGGACGGCAAGGACCGCCACGTTGTGTTCGAGTCGGGCATGCACGACAGCGTGCAGAGCCGCATGGAGCTGGAGATGGAGCTGCGCGGCGCGCTCGAGCGCGCCGAGTTCTTCCTGCTCTACCAGCCGACGTTCGACCTGCAGGGGATGACGCCCACGGGCGTGGAGGCGCTGATCCGCTGGAACAGCCGCGCGCGCGGCCTCGTGCAGCCCAACGACTTCATCCCGCTGCTGGAGGAGACGGGGCTGATCGTCGACGTCGGCAGGTGGGTGCTCCAAGAGGCCTGCCGCCAGGGCGCGCGCTGGCGCGAGGATGGACGCCCGGTGGGCGTCGCCGTGAACGTCTCCGCGCGCCAGCTGGAGACCGACCAGTTCATCGGCGACGTCCGCGAGGCGCTCGCGCACAGCGGGCTGCCCGCGCAGGCGCTGACGCTCGAGATCACGGAGACGGCGCTGATGCGCAACCCCGAGCACACCGCGCGGCGCCTGCACGCGATCAAGGAGCTCGGCGCGCGCGTCGCGATCGACGACTTCGGCACCGGCTACTCCTCCTTCGCGCACCTCAAACAGTTCCCCGTCGACGCGCTCAAGATCGACCGCTCGTTCCTCTCCCAGCTCAGCGAGAACCCCGAAGGCGAGACCCTCCTGCGCACGCTCGTGCAGCTCGGCAAGGCGCTCTCCATGGAGACCGTCGCCGAGGGCATCGAGCTGCCCGACCAGCTGTCGCTGCTGCGGGACGAGTGCTGCGACAGCGGCCAGGGCTACCTGTTCGCGCGGCCGCTCGCGGCCGAGGACGCGGAGGCGTTCATGCGCGAGTGGCGGGCGGATGACGTCGCGGCGGGCGAGGAGCTCCCTGTCAGTCCTCGCGCCTCGTCCCCTCCCCGCCTCGATCCTCCGCGGCGAGCGCTTCAGCTCGGATGACGAACGCCGACGGCCGCACGCCGAGGCCTTCCGCAAGCGTGAGCAGCAGCTCGTATGTGGGGTCCACGCGGCCGGCTTCCAGCGCCTGGATCTTCTCCCTATGTGTCCTATGTCCTGCTCGCCGGTTTGCGTAAAGCTGGCGGTCATGGCAGTCCAGGACAGGCCGGCACGACGCACCCAGGAGTTCGCCGCTATCGGGCGGGTCATGAAGCTCGTGATGGCCGAGAAGGGGGTGAGCCGACCGGAGCTCGTCGACCGCACCGGCATCGCCTACAACCGTGTCAGCCAGCACCTCAAAGGCAATGGCAACCCTCGTTACCAGACCCTCAAACGGCTCTGCGACGGCCTGGGCGTCAGCCTCGGCGAAGTCATGGTTCGGGCGGAGGAGATGGAGGAGGAGGATGCCGTCGAGGCGGGAGACGGAGGTGATTGACCAGGCGGAACGCCTTATCAATCCACCGACAGGCCGTGTCCGGCGATGAGCGACAGCGCGGCAGTGATCGCCGCCGGCCAAGGCGCGGTGCGGATGTCCGATACAGCTCGCCTGGAGCTTGACGACGTGCCAGACCCTGGCAGGAACATCTCCGGGGAGACCGGGAGTCGGATGCGCGCGGTCTAACCACAAAACACCATTGAGCGCGCGAGCCCGAGCGTCCTTGGCCCGCGCGGAAACTCAATAGCCAAACCCGGCCTGCCGGATCTGATCCACCAGTTAGGCTAGAGTCCGCGCGATGCCCGACACGGAGGTCGCCTCAGACGAGGAGCGGAACGGGGACGACTGGCGCGATGGCCAGCGATTCAAGCACCTCGGAAAGCGACGTACGCTTTTCGAGCATGGACCAAGCGACGAGTGGCTCGTCGCGTATCCGGACGCGGTTGCTCGACACGTCGAGACCCTGACAATCCGGTCCCCGCTGGCCGGTCATCGACACCTCACCATCGATGTCACCCTGCCGCGACAAGGAATGACGCGCTCGGCATGGCTGCTACCGCTCACGCGACTGGGCAAGCAGAACGCCACCTCGTTCATCGATTTGCGGGACGGGGCGGGACGGGTGATTTCGCTGCCGACACGCACCGAGCTCGGGGCAATGACGTGCGGTGCCCTGCGGTCCCGCATCACCGAGCTTGGCCGTAACGAGCGGGAGCGAGAGGTTCTCGACGCGGCTTTGACCACACTCGTCTTCTCCGAACCAGAGCATGCCGTGCTCGGTCTGAGCGTGATCTTCGAAGCATTCGAGAGATCCAATAAGGACATACCACGGCGACTTCGGGAGATCCTGTACCAGCTCGTGGACAACAGCATCGTTTGGATCAGGCTCGTCGGACGACCAGGGCAGCGCCGCGTCGTAAAGCTTGCCTATGACATCCAATTGGAGCCACCTGTCGTGCCCGCACGTCGCCCGGTGGTTCGTCGAGTTCGACTCGTCTACGAGCTGCTTATCCGACCGCCGGAAGGCAGGATTGACCTACGCGCGACACTCCGGCGCATGCGTGGCCGATTCACGGGGCGAATGGGCTGGGACGCAATTGACCTCTTTCTTGACGAGCCAGTTCTTCAAGACCCTCGGAGCTATCACCTCGAGATCACGGCGCCAGGTGGCTTGATGATCGCTGAGCTGTTGCTCGACCACGACGATCCACGGGATCCCTCGCAGGTCAGCGACGGCAATCGACACCTCTATGTTCGATTCCCTCGTCCACGGGTGAGCGATCAGGTCAGGATCAAGATCCGAGCCGAACGGCGCGGGTTCCTGAACGCGAGCGCTGGCTCTAGCCTCGTACTGGCGGCTTTGTTGTGGCTATTCGCTACTCACGCATCAAGTGTGAGCGCACAAGACGCGCTGGCACCCGCCGCCGCAGTCCTGCTGGTAGCTCCGGCTCTCATGGCCATATTTGTTAGTCGTCCGACCGAGAGCGCACTTGTCGCCGCGGCGCTGACTGGAGTCCGCACCGCACTCGGCGCCGGCGCGGTATCGTCGCTCACGGCGGCCGCCGCGCTGGCTGGGGCACGGCTCACCGACCAGGCCTATCCCACGCTTGTCGCCTGCGCCGGTGTGGCCAGCGTCGCTGCGATTTCGATTGGAATCGCCTGGCTCGGCACCTACCACATCGTGCGTAAGCACTGCAACCAACTCCGGAGCGTGTGGTGCGGTAAGCCAGAGGGACGCCGACCCGGCGCCCTTGTTCTGTGCACCCTGGCCTGCGCTGTGCTCGGCGTGTGGGCCACACTGGGGTTCCTGAACGTTCTTGAGTTGCGGGCCCACCCGCTCCCAGATTCGCTGCTGCTCATAGGCCTCGTTCTCCCGGCGGCCGGGGTGTGGATTCCGCGTCGCGGAGGTCACGTGCCGGCCGGTGTCTCCGTGACCAGCGCGTTGGCACTTCTCGCAGCACTCGCGTGGCTTATTGCGACGCTAGGAGCGTGGGTCGCTAACCGGGCTGGTGTTGTCCGGCGGGTTTAAGACGATGTGATTGTCTACGACGGTGGAGGATCGCTATGGCGGCTGGGTTGCAGGATCGGCTGGTTGAGGTGGAGTTGGTGGAGGCGCCGGTTGTGCAGCGGGCGCCGGTGGCGGAGGGGAAGACGTTTCGGGCGTATGACCCTGACCAGGTGTTGTTGATGGCGCCTTGCTTGCAGGATTGGGTTCCGGAGGGGCACCTCGCGCGGTTCGTCTCGGATCTCGTCGATGAGGCTCTGGATCTGTCGGCGATCTACGCCGACTATGAGGATGAGCGGGGTTTTCCGCCGTATGACCCGCGGCTGATGGTCAAGCTCCTGATCTATGGCTATGCGACGGGGACGCCGTCCTCGCGCAAGCTGGAGGAGCGCACCTTCTCTGATGTGGCGGTGCGGTTTTTGTGTGCTGACCAGCACCCGGACTACCGGCCGATCGCGCGTTTCCGCAAGCGTCATCTGGGCGCGCTGGCGGAGCTGTTCGTGCAGGCGCTGCGGCTATGCCGGCGGGCGGGGCTGGTTGGGCTGGGGACGCTCGCGTTGGACGGCACCAAGCTGCGCGCGAACGCGTCGCGTCACAAGGCGATGAGCTACGAGCGGATGGTCAAGAAGGAGAAGGAGCTGGAGGCCGAGATCGCCGCGATCCGCGCGAACGCGCAGGCGCTGCTCGCTGATGCCGAGCGCGTCGATGCGCAGGAGGACGAGCGCTTCGGGTGCGATCGTCGCGGCGATGAGCTGCCCTCAGAGCTCCAGCGTCGCGAGCAGCGCCTGGCCCGGATCCGGGAGGCCAAGACAGCGTTGGAGGCCGAGGCGGCCGAGCGCGAGAGGGCGCGGCGCGCCGAGATGCAAGAGCAGGGCAAGAAACCGCGCCAGCCACCGAACGGGCGCGATCCGTTCAAGCCGAAGCCCAAAGCACAGCGCAATTTCACTGACCCTGAGTCGAGGATCATGAAGACCTCTGATGGCGCGTTTCACCAGTGCTATAGCGGCCAGGCGATTGTCGACTCCCAGGCGCAGGTGATCGTGGCGGCGGAGCTCTCCGACCAAGCACCCGATGCCGAACAGTTGGAGCCAGCGCTCGATCAGCTCGATGAGAACCTCGACGCGACCGGCGCGCGGCTGCCCGAGGGCGCCGCGTTGACCGCGGACGCTGGCTACTTCTCCGAGGAAAACGTCAAGAGGACCGCCGCGCACGGCCTGGACCCTCACATCGCGACCGGCCGTTTCAAGCATTCAGAGCCACCGCCGCCCGCTCCCCGAGGGCCGGTCGCGAAGAACGCGACAGCCAAGCAGCGCATGGCACGCAAGCTGAAAACCAAGGAAGGCCACACGACCTACGCCCGGCGCAAGGCAATCGTCGAGCCGGTCTTCGGGCAGATGCAAACCGTCCAGGACGCCCGCCAACTACTGCTACGCGGCAAGTCGGCCGCGCGGGCCCAATGGCGCTTCCAGTGCGCCATCCACAACCTCCTCAAGCTCCACCGCAACGGCGGCCTGGCCCTGATCACGACCGCATGATCCGACCCACGGGTCGACCAGCACCGCCGATCCGCTGCCGCCCAGCCCGCGCCCACCCAGGCCCGTGCTCAGAGCACCAAACATCACCACGACTACCCCGCCCCGCGCGCAAAACATCCCACCCCAGCGCGTTAGCGACCCACGCTCCTAGCCCACGGCTGGCATGAGACCCTCCCATTCGCGTGCAGGCTCATCGCGTTGGTTGTCTGCGACGCGTTGGCGGCCGTCGCGATCCTCACAGCGCTCGGCGCAGAACTCGCTCCGGTCGAATCCGGGTCAGCGTGGGCACGCGAACGTCGCCACATCTCGATTCCGACTGCTTGACGGATAGACTGATTTCCGTCAGAGTTATAGATTCTGCCCTGGACCAATGAGCCTTCGAGACCTGACAGCCCGATCCTCGCAAGCGAGGTCCGACATCTCTGAGGAAGCCCTCGAGAAGGGTAGAGACATCTATCGCAAGATCGTGGACGATGGCGATGTCGACGAACTCCGTAGATTCAAGCGCCTGGCGGCAGCTAGCGCCAAGATGGAGCGACCAGTCGAGGTTAAGCAGCGCAACGGCAAATTGCTCGGAGTCGCGGGCCGTCTGGCCACAGCTCTCACAGCCGTCTTTGGACGCTGAGCCTCTGTAGATCGAGATCGCCGGCTCTCGCGCGCGGCCGCTGGCCGTTAAAGCGCACCCGCGGTCCCTACGTTCCAGCTACGTGCTACGGGACGGCATCGCGGTCGACCCACCCCAGTTTGCTGCCTGCGACTGGTACCCATGGACCGAACCGGCCCTATCAAGACCTCATGCTAGAAAACAACACCCCCGGAAGTCCGGAAGTCCGGGGGTTTCGCTCGAAGCGGATGAAGGGATTCGAACCCTCGACCTTCGCCATGGCAAGGCTTGAAATGCGCCCCGAGGCTCGCAAACTAGCGCGATTTACTGCGCTCAACATGGCTTAGACAAGCGGCTTTGGGCTCATTTGGTACCCAAAGCGGTACCCACGACTGCGCCTGGTACCCACGGTGGTACCCACCTGATACGCTGCACCGGAGTCCGACAGCAGCAGCGTGCGCGGCGCGGGCCAGCACGCGCGTAACACCCCATGCCAGCAGCCACGCCCAATGCCAACATCATCATCCGCGAGCACGGCGGCCAGCCCTTCTACGAGGCGAAGTTCCGGCACCTCGGGCGTCAGGTCAAGAGGCGCATCGGCCCGGCGTGGCTGGAACGTGATCCAAAAACGGGCGCGTGGGTCCGGTGCCGCGGCCGGGTACCCGACGGCGCCTACGACGAACGCAGCGCGATCGTGGCTGCCGCCGAGCTGGTTGGCGCGCACGTTGCCGAGGCGGCGAACGTCGAGCGCATCGAGCATGAGCGGCGCACGCGCGGCGTGACGTTCCGTGAGGTTGCGCGCTCCCACATGCGCTGGCTTGCAGATGTGGCGGGCGCCAAGCCCTCTACGCTGCGCGACCGGGAAACGGTGCTGGGCGAGCCAGGAATGCCGCGCAAGCGCGGCGAAGGCAAGACACTCGGACACGTCATGGCCGCACTCGGCGACCGTCCGGCAGCGAAGATCACCACGCGGGAGATAGACGACCTGCTGGCAACGATCAGCGCAACGGGCGCGTCGGCCAGCACCGTCAACAAGTACCGCTCGGCGATATCGGCCGTCTTCAACCACGGATGCAAGCCGTCCACGTTCGCGCTGCCGGCGAATCCCGCGATCGGGGCTGACAAGCGCCGCGAGCCGCCTCAAGCTCCGCTCGTCTTCTACACGCCGGACGAGATCGAGGCCATCGCTCGTGCGCTCGCTGAGGGGCGACACCGCGATCCGGCATATTCGGCCGTCAACGACAGCGAGCGGACGGCACGGCAGGCCGAGGATCGGCAGGACGCCGAGATGGTCCGGGTTGCTGCTTACGCCGGGCTACGACAGGGCGAGCTGCTGGCGTTGCGCTGGCGCGATGTCGATTTCGCCGGGTCCGCGTTGACGATCGCTCGCGCGATGAGTGCTGGAGTAGAGTCGTCCACGAAGTCCGGGCGTGTTCGTCGTGTGCCGCTCGCTGACCAGGCCGCCGGCGCGTTGGACCGCATGAGCCGTCGCGAGCACTTCACGTCGCCCGACGACCTCGTGTTCTGCAACGTGTTCGGTCGCCCGCTCGATGGCTCGGCACTGCGCCGGCGCTACAAGCGCGCGCAGACCGCTGCCGGCGTTCGCCCACTGCGCTTCCACGACCTGCGGCATACGTTCGGGTCTCTGTTGGCGGCGCGAGGAGTCGATGTCGTCACGATTCAGAAGGCAATGGGTCACAGCGCGCTCAGCACCACCAGCCGCTATCTGCACGCCCGCCCGGCATCCGAGCAGGCTCAGGTATTCACGGCCGCGTTCATGTCTAACGAGCACGAGAGCGTCCCCGACATCTCAGCCTAATCAACCGCGCTTCGTCTACTCGACAAGATCCTTGTCCCACACAGCTACACGACCCCGCTCGGATAGCGAGAGGGTCACGGTGTTTTCGCGCGCTTCCTTCGGGTTGCTTCGTGGCGTCACCTTGACCGTCACACGGATCGCCGGCCCGCACCCATCGATCTGCCCACTGACAGCGCGTGGCACCAGAAGCCTGTCGGAGTCGGGGGACGTGAATTTCCACCCTCGCGACTCACTACCTCCAGACTTGTCCGCAGCGACATCCTGGCAAATTTCAAGCCGCCAGCTGTGCGCCGTCAAAATCTCCTTGGCTTGTTCGGCAGAGTTGCACCAGCGCACGTACCAAGGCGGCTGAATGGATTGTGACGGTTAATCGCCACGACTGTCGCCTCGAACTTCTCGGCTGGTCCGGCGTTCTCAACTCGGAGCGTCACTGGACTACCACCGATATCGTTGCCAACCGTCTCAGCAACAAGCGCGAATCGCGTTGCTGACGGTGTTTCGGTCGGCTCCGGTGCTTCCGGATCAGCGCCTTGGTTCGCGAGCGCAAGTGCTGCGCTGAAATCCCCGGCGCTCTTCCATTGGCCGCCGTCGAGGCTGACTGGACATCCCGCCGTCTGCAGACGGGCCATGAGGCTCCTGCGCGCCTCCACGCTGTCATCTAGGCGAACCGTGTGGCGTCCAGCGACGTCTGAGAATGGCCGAAGCTGTCCAATTTCGACGAGCACCGTCCGCTTTGGATGACTCATAAATGCCATGCCGGCCTCGAACAGAACATTCGGGCGCGCCTGCGGGGTAAGCTCGGTCTCGTGTGCCGGATCGCGGGAGTGCTGGAACGTGGTTTGCAGGCGCGCGACGTCGTCTGGCGTTAGCAATACAATCACGGCTTGCGCCATCGGGAAGCCCGCCGTAAGTACCTCGCCGACGTATGGCGAAGCCTCCCCCGTCGCCGCGAGAAGCGTGTCCCAGTCGAGCGGTTCAAGCCCGAGCGACGTCAAGAAGTCAAACATTGCGACCCGGGCAGCATCGTTGCGCCCGTAAACAACAAAGACTGTATTCTTGGCCATGTCTCCACTGGCTTCGTTTGGTCGCTCGCGCTCCGGCATCCCGGTCGGTATCGTGGGCCGCAACGGAGCGGTCGGTGCGCTCCACGTTTGCCGTCGCTCTTCTAGCTGCTCGCGCTTTCTTAGCAGTGCTCCGATCGAGGTGATATCACGGTAGACTCGTGCCTTCTCCGGGATCACGGTAATCTGCCAATGGCCGTCCGGTGCAGCACCAGCGCTTGACCAAATCTCCCACGCACTGCTGGTGATCAGCTCTCGTACAAGCCGAAGACCTGGGTCATCAGGTTGACACTTGATGGCTTCGGCCACTTGATCGCTTGTGATGGTCAAGTCTTGACTTCCCTCGGGCGAAGGAATGAAGCCTGCTGCTTCTTCACCTAGGTAGACCAAGGTGTCGAGGAACAGCTGTATCTCGCGGTCGGCCCCTACAGACGCGACACCGCGTAGGGTCAGCGAAACGTCGGCATCAGCGCTCGGTGTTCTCGCGTGCCACGAAACTGGTTCCGGCAGAACAAAGCCTGGCGGAATGGTCGCGAACACGTTGTCTAGGTCGAGGTTCAGTTGAACAAAGGTGAACTGGTTTAGCCATCGGTAAGTCGGCCACGAGTGATTTGCTCGGAAGTAGTTGATGACGATAAGCAGGATCTGATGCTGATCGCTTGTTAGCTCCGGCTCAGAATCGGCCATACGCGAGAAAGGTTGGCATGCTGGCGGCGCGAATTATGCGGATAATCCACGGTCGGCTATGGATGCTCCTCATGTTCATGCGTCGTCGCGGGCTCACTGGACCACACGCTAGCGAGAAAGTGCATCGACCTCCCGCACGGAGGGCGGCGTCGAGCGTTCGCCCTCCTGGCTGTCGGACGTCCTCCCCGACGGTGGCCACTTGAAGGCCAGCACGTCGACCGTAGGACCGAGGGCGCTGGCGCCCACACCGGGAAGCGGAGACGCCGTCGCGTGGCGCCGAATGAGATGGACCATCCACGCGCCGAGGGTATACGGTTCAGCAGCATGGCGATCATCGGCGATTCGAGCGCTGTCAGGATCGACGGGCGGCAACTCGCCCAACATCAAGCAGCTCTCACGGTCCTACAGCGGCTGCTCTCGGCCCCCGATGTTCGCCGGCTTGCGTGGCTCGATCTTGCGTGTGGGCGAGGGCAGATCCTTGGTGCACTGCGCAACAACCTGTCTGATGACGCCCGAGCGAAGATTGAGTTTTTCGCGTACGACGTCAAGCACGACTATCTACTTGAGACGCGCAGGCTCGCATCGGCGCTGGGATTCGCCAGCGTCAGCGACGATGTAGGCGACCTCTCACACTTCGACCAGGTGCTCCCGCCCGACATGCGGTTCGACTTCATCACCCTGACTAACACGGTCCACGAGGTCGCGGCCGAGCGGCTCGCGGCCATACGCCACGAGCCAGATCACTCCCTCGTCCTCGTCGTACAAGGTCGCACCACGATGATCGTGGCCGTACCCCAGCCGCCAGACCTCCTCCCACGACCTCCCCGGCTCCAGATCGCGAGACGCCCCCTCGTACCGACCCAATCTCCCACATGCCGCATGACGATGAGCGCTTTCCCAGCCACACGTGAGCGATCCCATCAATGCCCTTTCGATGTTCTGGCGATGTAGAGTCTGCGCCTGCCGATCTTGACGCTCGGCAGGATGCCTCGGCGTGCCCAGTCTTCGACCGTCGAGACAGGGCGTGCAGCAGGCGGGCGACATCGCGGGCGGTCATCACGTCATCCGCTGTAAGGCGCGTGGGTCAAGCGACCGCGGCTGCCAGATATCCCGAGCGACGTGTCCCGGCCGGGCGACGTCATCGTGTTCGCTCCGGTGGTGGTGGCTGGGCGGCGCGCTGGAGGGTGCGGATGATGCCGGGGAGGCGCGGGGCGTAGCGCTCAGGGCCGCGGCTTGCGATCGTGCGGTCGAAGCCTGGCCAGCGTTCGTAGCCGGGTGGCTCGGGGTGTGCGAGTGATGGTGTTTGTGTGCGGCTGCGGCCCATGTCGCGTGCGAGGCGTTTGATGCGGTCGGTGTCGTGGCCGTCGGTGCCGAGGTCATCGCGGTTGACGTACCAGTCGGTGCCTTCGCGGGCGCGGGATGCCTCGACGTAGGCGGGCTCCTTGCTTGTCTGCCAGCCGCCGGTGACGACGAGCGTGCGGGTGACGGTCGCGCCCTGCGCGCGGTGGATGTGGCTGGCGTAGCCGAGCCGTAGGCGCGCGAGGTCGTCGCCGGCGAGTGTTCGCCATTGGTTGGTGGCGTCGAACTGGATCAGCACCTCGCCAGTCTCGTTGATGTCGATGACTTCGCCGCGGGCGCCGTTCTCGATGCGCTCGGTGCCTGGCTGGTGGTGCTGGTCGATCATCGCTACCCGGTCGCCGCGCGGATGCCGTAGTGCACGCCAGGCATCTGGACTTCGATGTCGCCGAGTTCGCCGCGCTCGGCCCGGTAGTGCTGGGCGCGGGCGTTGAGCCGGCTGATCTCCAGGTTGGATGCGTCGGAGATGAGCACGACCTCGCTGATCGGGATGGTCTCGGTCAGCGTGGCCCAGTCTTGGACGGCGCGCTCGACGGCCTCGTCGCGCGTGTCGGTCATGTGCAGCCGGCCTCGGCGGAGGTAGTGCGCCATCGCCCGGTCGGAGCGTCCTGCGCGTAGGTCCGCCCACGCTCTCTGCTCGGCGGGGTCGAGAGTTCGCCGTACGTTCGACAGCGCAGCGCTCGGGGCGATCTCTGTGAGCCGGTCGAACATGCCGCCGGCGCCGATCGAGGGGAGCTGCGCGCCGTCGCCGATCGCCACGAGCTTCGCCCCGGCCCGGTCGACCACCTCGGTCAGTCGGTCGAGCCTGCTTGTGTCGGCCATCCCGGCCTCGTCGAAGAAGATCGTCGTTCGCGCGTCGATGTGCAGCCGGCCGTGCTGCGCCCTGGCGACGAGCGCGTCGAGCGTGAGCGTCCGCCCGACGAGCGCGGGGCTGTCCTGGCCGAGGCGCTGCGCGGTCGAGCCGGACACCGCGATCCCGAGATGCTGTGGCCGGTCAACTGCTCGGCGCGGGCGGCGGCATCGATCACCACGCCCTTGCCTGTGCCCGCTGGCCCGACGAGAACCGCGGCGCGCTCCGGGCCGGTGATGATCGCGAGCGCGTGGGCCTGCTCGTCGCTGAGGCGCGCGCCGATCCGCTCGGCGAGCTGGTCGCCCGCGACTGCTCGGGCCTGCTCGCCCACGTCCCTGCCGGCTGGCTGGGCCAGCTGGGTGACCCTGCGCTCGATCGCCTGCTCTTTCGCGCGTACCGCGAGCGTCGTCATCCGCCCGCCCTCCAATGGGAGCACGCGGCGCTCCGCGACCATCCCCCGTGAGCGCGCGAGCGCGTCGGCTGGGGAAAGTTCGCCGGCCGACTGCTCAAGCAGCACGGCGCGCAGCTCGCCGGGCTCGAACGTCGCGGCACGCTCTGTCAATCGTTCTTCGACGCGATCCTCAAGCGCACCCTCACGCCGCGAGAGGCCGTCCTGCTGTCTGTCGTGTCGCTCGCGAGGGAAGCTGTGGCGTGCGGCCTTCTCGTCCCACACGCGCTGTAGGTCCGCACGGGTCACGGGGAGCTTGGCCTTGCGGTTCTCCAGCTTCAGCCGCCGCAGCTCGCCGCGCTCGGGTGCCCTCCCCCACTTCGCCCGGAACCGCTCAGCCGCCGCCGCGACCTCACGGCTGCGCGCAGAGAACGCGTCGATCAACCCCTGCGGCACCCCGGCGATCTCGAAATACCGGCCCTCCTTGCCCGTGCCCGCGTCGATCTCATAGCCACGCTGGGACAGCTCGTGTGCGAGCGCGGAACGGTAGAACGCGCCGACCTCTCGAGCGGAGCGGAAGATCGGCCGTGAGGCGACCGCGACGATCCGCCCGTCCTCCCTGACCGCGCTCGTCACGACCACATGGCTGTGCAGCTGCGGGTCCGGCGCGTCGCCATCCATGACGCCGCGTGCGGTCGTGTGCAGGTACTCCGCGGCGATCAGCTCGCGTGCCGGCTCCTCCACCACCCCAGCGCCATACCGGCGCCGGACGGTCGGGACCGTCTCGGTCATGTATTCGATTGCCTGCTCGACGGCGCTTCGGTGCGCCTGCTCGATCACGCCGCGCTCGTGCTCGTCGCCGAGCGCCCACGTCACCGACACCGACTTCGGGGCGCTGAACGTCACGTCGATCCCGCCGCCCCGGCTGCCGTCCGCGCCAGCCTGTCGCAGCCAGCGCCCGCCCCTGGGTGCCTGCCCTCCATCAGGGCGATGAAGTCCGGGCCGTCGACGACGCTGCCCTCGATCCCGAGCTGCGCGAGCGTGTCCGCCGAGCGAGCCAGCGGCCGGGAGCCTGCGCGGGCTCGCCGCCGGGCGTCAGGTAGTAGTCGCCGCGCTCGGGCTGGACGGTCTTGCCCTCCAGATAGCGGGCGTAGCCGCCGCCTTTCGCGGCACCGATGCTAGAAGCGGTCACCACTACCGTTAATGACCGCGAGGCCGCCGAAACGGCCACCGAGTTTCGGGTCTGCGCCTTTTCACACCCGCTACTGACCCCGACGACCCACGAACCGGCCAACGACTTTTGCGCCGGGCCAGCCAGCGCGGACAAGGAGGCGAAGCCGACGCCTCCGGTGTCGCTAACGGCGGCCACCGACCGCGACCGCTCCCGGCACCCTGGCCACCCCTACGGCACCGCGCCCAATACCGGCGACACGCGCTGGCCCTTACCGCTGTTTACGGCCCCGTCTCCCGCCGGAGCAAGGTCGTCTCCCGCCGCTAGGACACAGCCCTCGCACAGCACCCGCAGGGTTGTGCATCTTGTCTGTCCGGGCCGTGCGCCTCTACTCCGCGTCTGCTTCTTGCACTCATCGAAAAAATCGTCCGGGGCGCCCGAGCGGTGGCGGCCATACGCCACGAACGGCCGACTTCTTGCACCATGGAAAAAAATTCGTCCCGGTTTCCTCCTGAGGTGGCCCGGCGGTCACACCGAGCTGGCTTGGTCTCTCCTGTCCGGATACCCATCTCGGCCTCGGCGCCCGAGCGGTGGCGGCCATACGCCACGAGCCAGATCACTCCCTCGTCCTCGTCGTAGAAGGTCGCACCACGATGATCGTGGCCGTCCCCAGCCGCCAGACCCTGCCGACAGAAAAGCGGTGATCTGCTTCGAGGCAGTGGTCTCCGTGGCGCCAGACTCTCCTGGCCCGACGAAAGCCGGCCTGATCTGCTTCCCCCCGAGGCAGTGGACTCTCCGTGGCGCGGTCTCCCCCCCCCAGATCTATCGTTCGGTTGCTGTTCCCCGGCTTTGACGAACGCCTTGATGATCTCAAGTCCCTGGATCGACTCGAAATTCGTCGCCTCGTCCGCGTTCAGATCCTCGTCGAGGCAACGTGCCGTCACGCGCAGCTCCCATCCTTGCAGATGTAGGCGCCCGCAACAGCACGGCCGACGAGCGAATCGTCACTACACCGGGGCACAGCTCGCGGGATATCCTCCAGCTGCATTGGAGTTCACGCTCCTTTCCACGCCCCCGGCTGTTGACGCAGCGCGGGGGCACTTTGGTTATTGCGCCCCAGATCATAACGCTTACGCGCATGGGTGTAAGCGCATGGACTCAAGCGGTTACGCCTGCAAGGCTCGACCTATGCCTCCCCCACTCCCACCGGACCCAGCACTCGGGCTGGCGATCAAGGCGCTGCGCGAGGCCCGCGACCTGACGCAGGAAGAACTTGCCAGCCGAGCCGGGATGACCTTCGGGACCGTCAGCCGCCTGGAGTCGGCCAAGAGCGCTCCGGCATGGACGACCTCATGAACTTATCGATGCTATAACGTCTCGCTCCAGAACTCGCGCAGACCGTCGAGAAGGCCCGGCGAAGCCTCTAAGCGGTTGCGCTCGGCGCTGGTCGACTCAGGCTCAGTGCGCACCGCCGCCGAGCGGATCTCCGCAGCCCACCTCCCAGCCCGCCCAAGAATGACGGGGGCTCGGCGCTCATCGCGACAGGCCTTCGATCTAGTCCTGCGACCTGGTCGGGTCCCCGAACCCAACCCGAGGGCACGGTCGCAGACCACGACTGCGGTACGCACGGTCTACCCTGTCCTGGCAGGGCCGCACTTCCCCCCCAAGGCGCGATCGCTTTCAGTACAAGCACGACAGTGGGCGCGAGCCCAGCCGACCTCCTGGCGCTCACGAACGATCTCCCTCGGCTGAAACAGATGGATCGGTGTCTCCGCCGCGTACGTTGGAGCGATGAGGGGCTATCCCTTGGCACTGCGGAAATTGAGCTGGACGTCACGTTTTCGAACGCGCTCATCACGCGGGCAATCGGGGAACAGCGATTCCTTGTTACGCGGCTAGAGACCGACTCTCGAAGCTTCGTTGCATACATCTGCGAGGGACGCGGCGGGTCTGCATATCTTGAGGCAGCCGTTGTCAACGGTCACGGCGGCTCTCGCGTAGTGCTCGCCGGCTGGGTGCGAGCGCGCCAATCAGGTACTAGATCGCTTCTGAGCGTACTACGCCCCTTGGTTGTACATTCTCATACACAGAGCATTGCACCGCACCGTTGAAAAGGCAGCTGTCTTCCTGGCGGCCGAATCCCCAGCGCTGTGACGAGTAGTCGCGGCATCTCACCTCGCATTCCGACGTGGCACAGGAAGCACAGAACACGAATGGGCCGCTCACACCGAATTGGCTGCTTTTTTCCGTTTACGGGACTTCCGCCGTTTTTGGACGGCGCTGATAAGGCCTGCAACGAGGACAACTAGAAGGGTGACGACGGTGTGTGCCGTGGGGCCGTAATCGGCATGCACTGCTGCCGTGTTGCGAGTCTGGATCTCAATCCCAATAGCGATTGACACCGCGCCAACGCTTAGAACCAGCCCCTCCCATTTTCGCGCGATGAATGGCCCGAGAACCGCAGGAGCCTCGAGCAAGGGCATGAAGGGGCTTCTGAGGCCGCCGCCCGTGGAGTGAACCAGCCGGTCCAACGCAAACACCATCAGTGCGGATAGGCCGATTACGCCTGCTCGCAGGTAGGGTACGCGGTGCGCGAGCCACCATGCGCGAAACCCGTCATTCTCGGAGACGATTCTCTCCGTCTCCACTGGATCTTGGAACCACTCCTAACACCGCATTGGCGCCTTGTGCTAGACCCGTGAGGCTGCAAAGCAAGGTCGCGCTTAGAAAGATGAAGATCTCTGGGGCGATGAAGCTGAGTGGCAGGCCGGGGAACCCAGGTCTAGATTCAGCTTCATTCACTGACCAGGCCACTGCGATGACCACGAGGTTGACTACGGCAAGCGCTAGTAGCTGGAACGTCATCCCGCTCGCTGGGGACTCCGCGGGATCGGGCGGTGGAGGGGGCTCCTGGTGGGGTGTAGCCATGTAGAGCTGTTGGTGGCCTAGCGATGTCGAGGCGGCGCGCTTGCTACGCCACGGAAGCCAAGTCACTCCGGCTGGACGTCCGCACAGGCATCGGACTTGGTTGCGCTGCTCCCAGGGACCGCAGCGCGCCAGCTGAAATCACCTCGCACGCAACGGTCATCGGCATCGTCGCAACGCGGGCAGTCGCTCGGCGGAGATCGAATGCAACCAGCAGGCTCAGCAGAGCGATGGCGGCTAGCCACGATGTCCTCACCGTTGAGGAAACAGAGGGCGCGGCCATTACCCAAATCGCCAGGAGCGCGTTCAGTCCGCGGTAGGGCAAATCGGCGCCAATCGCGACGTACCGTTCACGAAGAATCGCGCGGCATCGGACCGCACAATAGATATCGCGGGCCGCGAGGATTCCAACGAGAGGCAGCGTGGCGTATGACAATGCCGCCATTGCGGCGTAGACGCACCAAATGGCGATGTGATCGCTAAGGCTATCGAGTGTCCTTCTCGCCGGTCCGTCGGCCATGCGACGTCGGGCAAGAACACCGTCGAGGTAATCGATCACGAGGAACACCGCGAGAACTGCGACGGCGGGAACTTGGCGATGTCTCACGAGCAGAGAGATGACGAGCGGAATAAGCGCTAGGCGTCCCATCGTGAGAAGGGCTAGCTGCCTGTTGCTTCGTATGTCAGAAAAGATGCGGTGTGCCACGGGATCCCCTTTTCAGAGTCCTGGATAAAGTTGTTGCCGTACGTCGAGAGGCGCTGCGGCCCAAGCCGTACAGCGGCGGCCAACACTATCGTGTACGTTGCACGGCGACGCCCTTGGTCCAGATCGCATAAGGCTACGCGGGCTCGGCCGGCGTGCTCGCCAACTCAGGTGGTGTCGCCTCGTCCACCTTCGGCTGAGCAGCAGGCCTCGCCGCGCGCGGAGCTTGCTCGGGTGGACGGTACGCCAGACGCCTTCGAGTCTTCAGGCCGGTCACACGCTCGCGGAAGGTTGCGTAGTCGGAGACGGGCGTCAACGGATCGCTGTTGAGCTCGAAGTCACGACGGAGCGCAACGATCTCTGAGAGCACAGCGTCATCGCCCGCGCTGCCGTCGAGACTCGCTTCCAATTCGCGTAGCAGGCTGTCGGCGGCGTCGCGGGAGGAAGACTCCGGGTAGTCGCGAATGAATGCCCGAACGATGCGATCCGTTCTGCGGTTGCTTCGACGCTCGGCCTCGTCGGCGTCGGCTCTCGCAAGCTTGCCGGCAAGGGTCGCCAGAAGCTGACTAAAGTTGTGCTCGACGTCGGGCAGACCGTCGGGTCGACGTTTAAGGTCACGTGCCTGCTCGAAGATGCGAACGACCTCCTTGGCAAATCCGACCTTGTCGATATGCGACCCATCGAACGTTTCCGCGAAGACGTCGGCCACCGCGGCGAAGATCCGTCCGTCGGACTCGGAGAGCTTCGATGTGACCTGCTCGCCGGCCAGTGCTGACGAGTCCTCGTCCGAGACACTCAGAAGATGCTTTGCGTAATTCCGCGCGGCCTCCGCTGCGACCGCCGGGGAGAGTAGGTCCTCAATCTCAACGACTGCTACCCCATCAGCGAGCTTAAGCGAGGCGGTCTTGGCCCACTCGCCGAGATCGGTTACAAATGACTGGTCGAGGATGGGTTTGCGCGAGCCATCGGTGCTGCGCGCAAGACGACGGATAGCCTCCTGACCGGCCTCGTCGCCGTCCAGCAAAGCTACGCACGGCGGCTTCAGCTCGTCACGACCCCGCGCAAGATAGGCCATATAGGGCACCCCCGAGGCGGATCCTGCCGGGACAATTGTCACGCGGTTCAGATCGAGCAGATCGCGTGGCGCGAGGCCCCTGTGGCGCAGCAATGATGTCGCGCCAGCCAGAAGGACCTGGTCGCTCAGGCCCTCCACGAGCAGGTTCGTGCCACCCACGAATGCCGTCTCTGCGATGAATCCACCGATCGCCGATCGCAACGGCTCATAGTGATTACGCGCAACATCGCGGACCACTCGCGTACCCTCCTCGTCAGTGCCCTTGTCAAGCACACGCAGGCGTTGAGCCGCGTTCTTGTTGATAAGGAACGGTGAATGGGTCACGTACAGAACCTGGTCTTCACGCGAGCCATCATCCGGGCGGGCGAATTGCTCGAGCGCACGCAGTAGGTCCTGCTGTCCGACACTCGAGAGATAAGCGTCGGGCTCGTCCATGAGTAGAATCTCGCGGGTGGCTGAACGTGTGTGCGCCCGTAGCTGGACAAAGTAACTGAGGAAGTAGGTGAGCCCGCGGCTGCGCTCTTCAAACGAGTAGTCGGTTCCCGTTCTGTCGCGGATCGTAAAGACCAACTCTCGCTCGCGAGGGGCGAGGCGCAACTGGAAGTCTTGATCCTGGGTCCACCAGCGATTGAAGTTCAGGTGACGTGCTAGCGCACGGTTCATCTCCTCGATGAGGCCACCGACCTGTCCCTCGTGCCCCTCACGCAGAGCATCCTCGAGATCGGTGACCGCTGCGCGGTCGATCTTCGCAACGTCGAGCAGCAGTTTGCGCCCGAGCTCCTCGCGACTGATCGTCTCCGCGGGCTGGTCTCGAGGGGCGGCGTCACGGTCGAGCATTCCCGCAATTTGGCCTGCGCTCTGGGTGATCGTCTCGGCCGTGATATCGCCATCGAGATCTCGAAAGTAGTCGAGGAATTCAAAGCGCCTGCGA
Organism: uncultured Solirubrobacteraceae bacterium; assembly: GCA_963735705.1. Lineage (GTDB taxonomy): Bacteria > Actinomycetota > Thermoleophilia > Solirubrobacterales > Solirubrobacteraceae > Palsa-744. The sequence continues at coordinate 238,565 of CAVTLZ010000002.1, read as the reverse complement.
CGGCGCGTAAGGCGGCTCGTCTCACGCTCGAGAAGCACGTCGAAGGAGATGCTGTCGGGCAGTGGGACGTTAGTGGCTAGCTTGAACGGCGCGGGCAGAGCTTCCTGGATGCGCTGCCGCTGCTGCTCATCGAGTTGGCGCACACTGTCCGTGGCGTCCACGAGCGAAAGCGGCTGAGCATCTAGACGCAGCAGCATCAACCGGTCTCCGGGCCCTGCCTCCGGGTAGATACCGGCGACGACCGCGACATCCTGATCATCCTCCATCTCGAACTCGATGCCGAAGTCGGGCTTTCGTACCTGGTCCTCCTCGACCGAGAACAATGCTGAATATCGGCAGAAGTCTGCGCGGCTGATGCCTTCCCCGGTGAGTGCCTGGCTGATCGCTTCGACGAGATGCGTCTTGCCGGACTCGTTCGCGCCGACAATCGCCGTGACCGCCGGATCGAGATCAACGCGGACAAACGGGTACCAGCTTCCGTCGAGTTTCTCCCACTCCTTCGCGACGGCGGCCGAGTTGGCCTTTCGCTCGTAATCGAAGTTGAAGGAGCGAAAGAACCGCAGATACAGCCTCGTCAGCCGCATATGAAGTGACCCCCTCCAAATGGTGGATGCATGGGCTCACGGGCGATCCGTAGCTAGGCCAATGCCGACTCCAGATTGCGCTGTCGAGCCCCTCTCGAAGTGCAGCGCGAGAGTCTATCCAGATTCCTCGCATAGATCGGCTGCTCAGACTCATGAGCACGCGGGAGTCGATCGCCAAACCCCGGGTTGGGATCAGAAACCAACGCCGGAGAGAGCGCCTCCGCTGCCCGCGAGATGACTTTGATCCGTAGGAGCAAGACCGGAGCCACAACGGTCCGATCTCGGGTTTGGGTGTCGAAGCGGTACCCACGAGTGGTACCCACGCACTCCGCCTACCCTAGCGATCCGCCCCACAGACAGCAAAACCCCCGGAAATCCGGGGGTTTTGTCTGAAGCGGATGAAGGGATTCGAACCCTCGACCTTCGCCATGGCAAGGCGACGCTCTAGCCAGCTGAGCTACATCCGCAAGGTCCGAGCCATTCTACAGCGGTCGGCGGGCTTTGACCTGGTAGACGGCTGTCAGGCCCTGTTCGAAGCCCTGGCCGGCGGCGCGCAGGTACAGCCGCCAGACGCGCATGCGCTCGACGCCGGCGAGCGCCTCGGCCTCGGGCAGGCGCTCGTCAAGGCGCTGCGCCCAGTGGCGCAGCGTCACCGCGTAGTCCTCGCGGAAGCCCTCCACGTGCTCGGTGCGGAAGCCCGCGCGCTCGAGCGCCAGCTGCACGCGCGAGAGCGGCAGCGGCTCGCCGTCGGGGAACACGTAGCGCGTGGAGAACAGGTCGTCCAGCGGCGTCGCGTCGGGGTCGAGCGCCGCGATCGCGTGGTTCAGCAGCAGCCCGTCCGGGCGCAGCAGGCCGAACAGCGAGCGCGCGTACACGTCGATCTGCGCGTCGCCGACGTGCTCGGACATGCCGATGCTCGCGATCGCGTCGAAGGACGCCTGCGGCAGCTCGCGGTAGTCCTGCACGCGGATCTCGATCTGATCGCTGAGACCCGCGTCGGCGACGCGCTCGCGCGCGCGCTCGGCCTGGGGCCCTGACAGCGTGATGCCCACGACCTGCACCCCGTGCTCGCGCGCCGCGTGGATCGCGAAGCTGCCCCAGCCGCAGCCGACGTCCAGCACGCGCATCCCCGGCTTCAGCTCCAGCTTCCCCGCCACCAGATCGAGTTTCGTGCGCTGCGCCTCCGCCAGCGTCTGCGCGCCCTTGGAGAAGATCGCGCAGCTGTAGGTCATCGAGTCGTCGAGGAACAGCGCGAAGAAGTCGTTGCCGACGTCGTAGTGGTAGCGCACCGCCGCCGCGTCGCGCTCGGCGCTGTGCAGCCGCCCGCGCAGCGTCAGCTCAAGGCCCGGGCGTCGCGGCAGCCCGCCCGGCAGCGCCGCGACCGCCGCCGCCAGGCCCAGGCGCACGCGGTCGGCGACGCTCAGCTCCGGCGGCTCGAATTCGTCGACCACCAGCAGCGCGCGGTCGAGGTCGTCGACCGCCAGCGAGCCGTCGACGTACGCGCGCCCGAGGCCCAGCGTCCCCGGCGCCGACAGGAAGTGCGCGAGCGCCACCGGCCGGCGCACGAAGAACGTCGGCGCCTCCGCAACCGTCGCCGCGACGCTGCCGCCGTCCCAGAAGCGCACGTTGAACGGCCGCGATGGAAACACGCGCTGCAGCTCGCGGCCAAGCGGTCTGCTCACGCGGATGATCGCCACGTCCGTACGATCGCATATGCGCGCGAAAGTGGCTCTCCGAAACGCGCTCTCAGCCCTTGAAAGTCGAGCGTCCCAGGTCCCCGAACGGCTCGTCGCGCTCGCGCACCGCCTCGCGAAAGCCAGCCTCCGCGGCGCGCGCGCGAAACGCATGGCCCTCGGCCGTGTGGCGCGCGATCCCGTCGAACACCGTCCCCAGCACCTGCGCGCCGTGCAGGCCCTGCGCGTCCAGCGTCTGGTTGACCAGCAGCTTCATCATCATCAGCTGGTTCACCGGCATCCGCGCGATCCGCTCCAGCAGGATCTCCGTGCGCTCCACAAGCTGCTCCGCCGGCGGCGCCTCGATCGCCAACCCCCACTCCAGCGCCTCCTTGCCCGACAGCGAGTCGCCCGTGAACAGCAGGCGCTTGGCGCGCTGGACACCGATGCGCTGCGCCCACAGCGCCGTCGTCGGCGAGCCCCACACGCGCGCGGGCGGGTAGCCGATCTTCGCGTCATCGGCGATCACCAGCAGGTCCGAGCACAGCGCCATGTCCGTGCCGCCCGCCACGCAGAAGCCGTGCACCATGCACACCACCGGCTTGCCGCAGCGCACCAGGCTCATGAAGCCGTGCACGTTGCGGCTCATCATCGCGTAGTCCACCATCGGGTCCCACGTCGCCTCCGGGTCGTGGTTGGCCGCGATCACCACCGGATCGAGCGGCGAGCCGCTCGGCGCGCCCGCCGCGGCCGCCGACGCGCCCGCCCCCTGCCCCACGCCCTCACCCTCGGCGCTCTCCACCAGGTCATAGCCGCCGCAGAAGCCCGGCCCCGCGCCCGACAGCGCCAGCACGTGCACCGCCGGGTCCAGGTCGGCTTGCTCGACGCGCTCCACCAGCTCCGCGATCAGCTGGCGCGTGATCCCGTTGCCGCGCTCGGGACGGTCGAGCGTGATTCGCGCGATCCGCCCGGTGACCTCGTAGCGAACGACCGCGCACATGCCCGCGCACTCTAATCCACCGTTGACGCTGCGAGGAGGAGCGTCCATGGCCCGCGCCGATGGCATACTCCGCCTGTGCCCAGCGACCGCGCCTACGCACGGCTCTCGATCCTGATGCCAGCCGGCGCCCTGCGCGCGTGGGGCAAGCTCAACGTGCCGATCTACCGCGCCACGCGCGGGCGGCTGATGAACAAGGTCGGCCGCGCCCCCGTGATGCTGCTGACCTCCACCGGGCGGCGCTCCGGGCAGCCGCGCACCGCGCCCGTGCTGTATCGCGCCGACGGCGAGCGACTGGTCGTGATCAGCTCCAACGGCGGCAACAACCACGCGCCCGCCTGGTCTTACAACCTGATCGCCAACCCGGACGCCGAGGTGGAGATCCGCGGCGAGCGCCGGCAGGTGCGCGCGCGGGTCGCCGAGGGCGAGGAGCGCGCCGAGCTGTGGCGCAAGATGAACGAGCAGTACGCAGGCTTCGCGCAGTACGACGAGACGACCTCGCGAGAGATCGCCGTGTTCGTGCTCGACCCGCGCTAGCCTGCTTTTCATGAGACTTTTTGGACGTGACACAGCGATGGTCGACGCCGCCTCCGCGCTCCCCGGACGCGAGCAGGAGATGCGAATTCCCGACCGCCACGACGTGCTCGGCACGCCGCTTGAGGGACCGTTTCCCGAGGGCGTGGAGACCGCGATCTTCGGCATGGGCTGCTTCTGGGGCGCCGAGCGGATCTTCTGGGAAGCGGACGGCGTGTACAGCACCGCCGTCGGCTACGCCGGCGGCATCACCCCCAACCCCACCTACGAGGAGGTCTGCAGCGGGCGCACCGGCCACGCCGAGGTCGTGCTCGTCGCCTTCGACACCGCCAAGACCAGCTACCAGGAGATGCTGCGGCTGTTCTGGGAGGGCCACGACCCCACCCAGGGCATGCGCCAGGGCAACGACGCCGGCAGCCAGTACCGCTCGCTGATCATGTGGAGCGGCGAGGCCCAGCGCGCCGCCGCCGAGGCCTCGCTCGCCGCCTACCAGCAGGTGCTCTCCGCGGCCGGCCACGGGACGATCACCACCGAGCTCACCGAATACGACCCGCAGCGCCACCCCTTCTACTACGCCGAGTCCCATCACCAGCAGTACCTCGCCAAGAACCCCGGCGGCTACTGCGGGCTGGGCGGCACCGGCGTCTCCTGCCCGGTCGGCATCGCCGCCAGCTGAGCCAAACGAGTAGCGGCTCCGCCGAAGCGGAGCCGCCGACCCGTCCTGCTCCCCGGAGGCAGGCGCGCCCGTGGGGAGGACGCGCCTGCGTTGGGACAGAGCTACGCGCCTACGCGCCCGCGGTGCCCGCGGCCGGCGTCGGCTGCCACGCCGGTGGGTGCGGACCACCGAGCGTCGGCACGTCCGAGGGGTAGACCTCGTTGCCGTGGATCGCGTGATCGCCGATCTCCAGCTCCTCGTCGCTGAGACGCAACGGGATGAAGATGCCGACCACCTTGAGGATGATGAACGTCATCACCGCGGTGTAGGCGATCACCCACGCCGCCGACTCGGCCTGCCAGCGCAGCAGCGTCCAGCCGCCGCCGAGCAGCAGACCCTCGACCCCTGGCAGGTTCGTCGCACCACCGCCCGCGCCCGCGTACTCGACGATCGCCGGATCGGCCAGCAGCCCGACCAGCAGACCGCCGAACAGGCCGGCGATGCCGTGCGTGAAGATCACGCCCAGCGTGTCGTCGACGTTCCTGAATGGTCGCACGCGGCTGAGGTAGCGGATCGCCATCCACACGATCGTCGCGTCGACGACGCCGATGATGATCGCGCCCCAGCCGTTGACGAACCCGGCCGCCGGCGTGATGCCGACGAGGCCGGTGATCATGCCGTTGACCGCGCCGATCATCGACGGCTTGTCGCGGTAGATGTAGTCCCACGCGATCCACACCATCATCGCCACCGCGGTGCACAGGTTGGTGTTGAGCACCGCCGCCGAGGCGTCAGCGCCGGCGTAGTAGGAGTCTCCACCGTTGAACCCGTTCCAGCCCAGCCACAGCAGACCGGCGCCGACCGCGAGCATCAACAGGTTGTTCGGCGCGTCGACCTCTCGATCGCGTTGCAATCGTGGACCGATCACCGCCGCGAACACGAACCCTGAGATACCCGCCGACAGGTGGATCACGTAACCACCGGAGTAGTCCAGGGCGCCGTGGGCCGCGAAGTAGCCGCCGCCCCACAGCAGGAACGCGTTGACCGCGTACACGCACGTGATCCACAGCGCCACGTACGGGATCCACGCCTTGAAGTTGACGCGGCCGAGAACCGAGCCGAGCGCCAGGATCGGTGTGATCGCGGCGAACACGAACTGGAAGTACACGAGCGAGGACTCCGGGAAGTGGAACGGCGGCCCGGTCGTGATCGACTGGATTTCCGCCTGGCCCTCCTCAGCCGTGTGGCTGAGGACGCTGCCCGGTTCTCCCAGGAACGTTCCCAGGAAGCCTTTGGTCCCGAAGACACCCGAGCCGCTGTGCGCGATCGGCGTGGCCGAAACCCATCTTGAACGCCCACAGAACCCACACGATGAGCGTCACGCAGAACGCCACGAATGTGAGCATCATCGCGTTGACCGACCAGCGCTTCTGCATGACGCCGCCGTACAGGACCGCGAGTCCCGGCAGGCTCATCAGCCCGACGAACGTCGCGGCGGTCATCTGCCACGCGTTGTCCCCCGCGTTCAGCCAACTTGGGTATGACAGCCAGGTCATGTGCCTCCGTTCCTACGGTTGTTTGCGGTGCCGCTGAGTCCCCCACGCAGGGCGAACGCCGCTCACCGATGACAGTCCCGGTATGAAATCCGGCATCTGGGAGGCTCGGTAGGGCCATCCTGGCCAACACTTGGCCGGAGCGTTTCGACATTTGTCTAGACGCCGCGCCTGGACCGTGTCAGCGCGCGCCGAGCGGATACCCGAGGCGCCTGCACTCCTCGCCCAGTTCCTGGGCGAACTCGCTGCTCGGGTTCGGCGTCGCGCACAGGCGCCTGGCCTGGGCGCCGCACTCGTGGATGTTCGCGGCACCCAGGGTGCTCGCGAACGTCAGGCTGACGCAGTCCCTGCGCGCGGGCGCGCCGCTGGTCAGCGCGTACGCTCCCAGCCCGATCACCGCCAGCGCCACGCACGTCAGCAGCACGGCCACGATCGTCTTCTCGCGCCGCCCCCATCGCAGCGGCTCGGAAAGCCGCCGCGACTGCTCGTGCATGATCATGACCGCGCGGAGGCTATCCGCTCATGCCCGCCGGCGGGCTACGCGGACGGGTCGAACGACAGCGCCGCCGAGTTGATGCAGTAGCGCTGGCCGGTCGGCCCGGGGCCGTCGTCGAACACGTGCCCCAGGTGCCCGCCGCACGCGCGGCACAGGACCTCCGTGCGGCGCATGAACAGGCTGTTGTCCGGGCGCAGCTCCACCGCTTCGGCGACCGCCGGCTCGGTGAAGCTCGGCCAGCCCGTGCCCGAGTCGAACTTCGTGTCCGCGCCGAACAGCACCGCCCCGCACCCCGCGCAGCGGTAGTCGCCGGACTCCTTGTTGTAGACGTACTCGCCAGTGAACGGCGGCTCCGTGCCCGCCTTGCGCAGCACGTCGTACTGCGCCGGCGTCAGCTGCTCGCGCCACTCCTGCTCTGACTTCACGACCTTCGGCTCGCTCGTTGACATGCAACTCGTTTTAGCACGCCGCCACGCGGGCCGACACGCCGCCGGCAGCCCCACGCGCGGTGCGGGAGCGCGACGCGGAGCGCCGCCGACGCTACGGATACCGGCGCGCCGCGGGTCGGGCGACGCCCGGGCCTCCTGCTATCGTGATCTTTACGTTCACGTCAGATTCGACAACCTCGACAACGGACAAGGCCCCCTCTGGCCCGCCCGCCTCGCGCTTCGGCGTCGCGGCCGGGCACGCGCACTACAAGTGGTGGGCGCTGTCGTGCACGAGCCTCGGCATGCTGCTCGCGGCGACCAACTCGGGGACGCTGATCATCGCGCTGCCCGACCTCGAGCGCTCGCTGCACACGAGCCTGCTCGCGCTCGTGTGGGTGATCCTCGCGTACCTGATCGCCGCGACCGTGCTCGTGCTGCTGGCCGGGCGCCTGAGCGACCTGTTCGGGCGCAAGCGCGCGTACGTCGGCGGCTTCCTCGTGTTCGCGCTCGCATCGCTCGGCGCGGGCTTCTCCTCCGATGCGACCGTGCTGATCCTGTGGCGCGTGCTGCAGGGCATCGGCTCGGCGTTCCTGTTCGCGAACGCCGCCGCCCTGGTCACCGACGCGTTCCCCAAGGAGGAACTGGGCCTGGCGATGGGGGCGAACACGATGGTCGCCGCGATCGGACTGGTGCTCGGCCCGGTGCTCGGCGGCGCGCTCGTGTCGATCTCCTGGCACTGGGTGTTCTGGTTCAACGTGCCGTTCGCCCTCGCCGGCGCCATTTGGGGCGCGCTGATCCTGCGCGAGCTCGCCAAACCGGACTCCGTGCGCGGCTTCGACGTGCTCGGCAACGTCACGTTCGTCGTCGGCCTCACCGGCCTCGTGCTCGGCGTCTCGCGCGGCGGCCTCAGCGGCTGGAACGACCCGATCGTCATCGGCGGGCTGATCGCCGCCGCCGTGCTGCTGCCGCTGTGGGTCGCGATCGAGAAACGCTCGCGCGCGCCGATGCTCGACCTGAACATCTTCCGCAGCCGCCTGTTCGCCGCCGCCAGCGCCGCCGCGTTCATCAACGGCCTCGCGCGCTTCGCGCTGATGTTCCTGTTCGTCTTCTACTTCCAGGGCGCGCAGGGCGACTCGCCGATCGACGCCGGCATCAAGCTGATCCCGCTCGCGCTCGGCATGCTCGTCGCCTCCCCCATCGCAGGCGTCTACGCCGACCGCCACGGCTCGCGCACGCTCGCCGCCATCGGCATGCTCGTCAGCGCCGCCGGGCTCGCCGCGATGACCACGCTCCAGGTCCACACCCCCTACTGGCAGAGCGCGCTGTGGCTGGCGGCGGTCGGCGTCGGCTCGGGCATGTTCAACAGCCCCAACACCGCCGCCATGATGGGCGTCGTGCCCGCGCACAGGCGCGGCATCGCCGCCGGCGCGCGCACGCTGCTGCAGAACACCGGCGCGGTCCTGTCGATCGCGTTCGTGCTCGCGATCGTCACCTCCGCAGTGCCCAAAGCGACGCTGTTCGCCGTCTTCTCCGGCCTTTCCAAAGGACTGTCTTCGGCGAAGCTCGCGCCGTTCATCGCCAACATGCACACCGCGCTGTGGGTGCTCGCCGCCGTCTCGCTCGTGGGCACGTTCGTGTGCATGCTGCGCCCCAGCCACGTGCAGGTCCAGGCCGAGGTCGCCCTGCAGGCGCAGGACGCGCCGCGGGCCGAGGACACGCAGCGGGTGCCCGCATGAACCTGCGCATCGGCGACGTCGCGCGCCTGGTCGGCACCACGCCGCGCACGATCCGCTACTACGAGGAGATCGGGCTGCTCGCCGAGGCGCCCGCGCGCCCGTCCGGCCAGCACCGCATGTACACGAGCGCCGAGGTAGAGCGCCTGCGTGAGGTGATGCGCCTGAAGGACCTGCTCGGCGTCTCCCTGGAGGAGCTCAAGACGCTGCTCACGGCAGAGGAGGCGCGCGCGGAGGTTCGCGCGCAGCTGCGCCGCGACGACGTCGACCCCGAGCGCCGCCGCGAGCTGCTCAGCGAGGCGCTCGGCCACATCGAGCGCCAGCTGGAGCTCGTGCGCCATCGCGCCGGCGAGCTTTCAAAGCTCGAGCACGAGCTGTGCGAGACGCGCAAGCGCGCGCGACGCAAGATCCGCGAGCTCGAGTCCGAACCGGCGCTCGCCGAGGCCGCGCGCGGCTGAGCCCGCAGCACTGACGAACTACCGATAGAAGGAGGCCGCAGGGAGATGACGACAGCGACGGTCAAGGCAAGCCCCGAGGGCGTCCCCGGAGCCCTCGCCGATCCGGCGCGCGTAGCCGGTGAGGACCTCACGTTCGCCGGCGCCGGCGGCACGCAGGTCAACGGGTATCTCGCCCGACCCGCCGACGCGCACGGCGCCCGCCCGGCGATGATCGTGATCCACGAGGCGATGGGGCTCAACGAGCACATCCGCGACATCGCCAACCGCTTCGCCAACCTCGGCTACGTCGCGCTCGGCGTCGATCTGTACACGCGCGAAGGCGGCCCGCCGCCGATGGGCGACATGCAGGCGCTGATGGCGCGGCTGTTCTCGATGTCCGACGAGACCGTGCTCGGCGACCTCGAGGGCGCCGCCGACTTCCTGCGCTCGCGCGACGACGTCTCCGGCAACGTCGGCTGCATCGGCTTCTGCATGGGCGGGCGCTACACGCTGCTGAACGCCTGCGCGAGCGACCGCCTGAACGCCGCCGTCGACTGCTGGGGCGGCTTCATCGACAAGGCCACGCCCGACGAGCGCTCGACGCCCGCGCGCCCGACGCCGCCGCTGGAGCTCGCCGGGAAGCTCAGCTGCCCGCTGCTGGCGGCCGTCGGCGCCGAAGACCAGAACCCTTCGCCGGAGCTCGGCGAGGAGCTGCGCGAGCGGGCGTCCGCAAGCGGCCAGGAGGTCAAAGTCGACGTCTACGACGGCGCCGGGCACGCGTTCTTCGCCGACTACCGCCCCAACTACCGGCCCGCCGCCGCGGCGAAGCTTTGGGGGGAGATCGTGCCGTTCTTGGCGCGGCACCTCCAGGGGGCGTAGCCGTGGAGCGCAAGTGGTGGACGCTGATCGCGGTCTGCGTCGCGATCTTCATGCTGCTGCTCGATATCACGGTGGTAAACGTCGCGCTGCCAGACATCCAGCGTTCGCTGCACTCCTCGTTCTCCGACCTGCAGTGGGTCGTCAACGCCTACGCGCTGACGCTCGCGGCGTTCCTGCTCACCTCCGGCGCCGTCGCCGACCTGATCGGGCGCAGGCGCGTGTTCGTCACCGGCCTGCTCGTGTTCACGGCCGCCTCCGCCGTCTGCGGGCTGTCGGGCTCGCCGCTGATGCTGAACCTCGCGCGCGCCGTGCAGGGCACCGGCGGCGCGATGATGTTCGCCACCTCGCTCGCGCTGATCGCGCAGGCCTTCCAGGGCAAGGAGCGGGGCACCGCGTTCGGCGTGTTCGGGGCGGTCACCGGCGCCGCCGTCGCCGTCGGGCCGGTGCTCGGCGGGATCATCACCTCGGGCATCGGCTGGCAGTGGATCTTCTTCGTCAACGTGCCGATCGGCGCCGTCGCGGTGTTCGTCACGCTCACGCAGGTGCTCGACTCGCGCGACCCCGACGCCACCGGCGTCGACTGGGCGGGCCTCGTGACGTTCTCCGGGTCGCTGTTCGTGCTCGTGTACGCGCTCGTACAGGGCAACCAGAAGGGCTGGGGCTCGACCGAGATCGTCGCGCTGCTGGTGGCCGCGGCGGTGCTGCTGATCGCGTTCGTGATCGTCGAGCTCGTGCAGAGCCGCCCGATGCTCGACCTGTCGCTGTTTCGCTGCCCCGCGTTCGCCGGCGCGAGCATCGTCGCGTTCACGCTGTCCAGCTCGTTCTTCGCGATGTTCCTGTACCTGACCCTCTACATCCAGGACGTGCTCGGCTACACCCCGCTGCAGGCGGGGCTGCGCTTCCTGCCGACGACGCTGCTGTCGTTCGCCGTCGCGCCGATTGCCGGCAGGCTGACCGTGCGCATGCCCGTGCGCCTCTTGCTCGGCACCGGCCTGCTGCTGATCGGCATCGGCCTCGTGCTCATGACCGGCGTCAACGCCGGCTCGCGCTGGACGGTCCTTATCCCCGGCTTCATCCTCGCCGGCGCCGGCGTCGGCCTCGTCAACCCGCCGCTCGCCTCGACCGCCATCGGCGTCGTGCCGCGCGAGCGCAGCGGCATGGCCTCCGGCATCAACTCGACCTTCCGCCAGGTCGGCATCGCCACCGGCATCGCCGGGCTCGGCGCGATCTTCCAGCACGATGTCACGCGCAAGACCACGAGCGCGCTGAGCGCCAGCGGCCACGCCGGCGCCGTGCTGCACGCCGCCCACGGCCAGCTCGGCGACGCTGCTGGAGTCAGGCGAAGTCACGCGCATGGCCGCGTCGCTCGCCCCCGCCGCCCGCACCGCGCTCGAGCACTCCTACCGGGTCGGCTTCACCGGCGCGTTCACCACGATCGCGGCGATCGCGGCGGCGATCGCGCTGACCGGCGCCGTGCTCGCGTTCGCGCTCGTGCGGGGCCGCGACTTCGTCTCCACCGGACCCGCCGCCGAAGCGCGCGAGCCCGAGCCCGCCGGCGCCCTGGCGAGCTGAGGGCGGTGCGGTCAGATCGCCGTGCGCCGCGCGGCCCGTCAGCTCCCCGCGGGAGCTGCCGGCGTCGCCTCGTAGCCCGGGCACGCGAGCACCGGCAGGCGCGGGTAGCGCGGGTAGTCGGGGTCCTCGCGCGAGCGCCTGCACAGCGAGAACGTCGAGCCGCGCGTGTTGCGCACGAGCTGCTGGTGGGCGCAGGAGTCGCACAGCCCCGCGCGCGCTGGCGGGGACCGCGGCGGCTCGCGGTCGGGGGTGCTCGGCGTGGGCATGAGCGGAGCTTAGGAGCAGCGTGTGAGCGGCGCCGCACAGAGCGTCGTCGGCCAGCGGGCGAGCGCCCGGCGAGCGCCTGCGATAATTGGTTGCCCGTACAACTATGAGTACCTTCTACCGACTACTCGGATTCCTGAGCCCGTACAAGCGCGGCCTTGGCATCTCCTGGGCGCTGGCGAGCCTGGCGATGGTGATGACCGTTGCGCTGCCCGCGCTGACCGGGCTCGCGGTGCAGGCGATCAAGAAGGGGGCCACGCGCGTCCACGGCCACGCGGCCGGCGGCCTCGTCCACGATCGCCACACGCTGCTGGCGCTCTCGCTCGTGATCCTCGCGGTGGTGCTCGCGCGCTGGGGCTTCATGGTCTGGCGACGGATCGTCGCCGGGCGCGTCTCGCTCGCCGTCGAATACGACCTGCGCAAGCGCATGTACGCGCAGCTGCAGCGCCTGGAGCTCGGCTTCTTCGACCACCAGCAGACCGGGCAGCTGATGTCGCGCGCGACCGTCGACCTGGCCGCCGTGCGCTTCTTCCTCGGCTACGGGCTCGTGTTCATCCTGCAGTCGATCCTCACGATCGCGCTCGCCGGCGCGGTGATGCTCGCGATCAACCCCGAGCTCGGGCTGATCGCGCTCGCGCCGGTGCCGTTCGTCGTGGTCATCTCCTACCGCTACGGCCGCCGCGCGCGCCCGGCGATCCAGGAGACACAGCAGCGCATCGCCGAGCTGACCGCCGACGCCGAGGAGAACATCTCCGGGGTGCGCGTCGTCAAGGCGTTCGCCCGCGAGGACCGCCAGCTGACGCGCTTCCGGGGCACCGTCGGGCGCGTGTTCAACCAGGCGATGGTCGCCACGCGCCTTGAAGCGACGTACAACCCGGTGATCGGCTTCCTGCCGCAGCTCGGCCTCGCGGCGGTGCTGCTGGTGGGCGGCGAGTCGGTGATCCGCGCGCACCTCACGCTCGGCCAGTTCACCGCGTTCTACCTGTATGTGAACATGCTGATCACGCCGATGCGCTCGCTCGGCGTGACGCTCAACCTCGCCCAGCGCGCGACCGCCTCCGGCGCGCGCATCTTCCAGCTGCTCGACCGCGAGCCGCACCTGACCGACGCACCCAACGCGCCCGAGCTGCCGCCGGGCAGCGGGCACGTGCAGCTGCGCGACGTGACCCTGCGCTACGAGGATCCGCACGACGAGCTCGGCGCGAGCGCGCTGGTCGAGACCGAGCACGTGGCGCCGCAGAGCGGGCGCGCGGTGCTGCGCGACATCGACCTCGACGTGCCCGCCGGGCGCACCGTCGCGCTCGTCGGGCCGACCGGCTCGGGCAAGACCAGCCTCGTCGCGCTCATCTCGCGCCTGTACGACCCGGTCGCCGGCGAGGTGCTGCTCGACGGCGCGAACGTGCGCGAGGTCACCGTGCGCTCGGTGCGCGCCGCCGTCGCGGTCGTCAGCGACGACCCGTTCCTGTTCTCCGCGAGCGTCGCCGAGAACATCGCCTATGCGCGGGCGGGCGGGCCTCCGGTCAGCGTGGCCGAGATCGAGCAGGCCGCGCGCCGCGCGCAGGCGCACGAGTTCATCACGCGCCTGCCGCACGGCTACGACACGCAGGTCGGCGAGCGCGGCGTGACGCTATCCGGCGGCCAGCGCCAGCGCCTGGCGATCGCGCGCGCGCTCGTCGCCAACCCGCGCGTGCTGATCCTCGACGACGCCACCTCCTCGGTCGACGCCTCCACCGAGCAGAGCATCAAGCTCGCGCTCGCCGAGGCGATGGCCGGGCGCACCACATTCGTGATCGCCCACCGCCTGTCGACGATCGAACTGGCCGACCAGATCGTCGTGCTCGACCACGGCCGGATCCTCGCCCAGGGCGACCACGAGCACCTGTTGGAGACATCAGAGCTCTACCGCGAGATCGTCGCGGGCACCTCATCGGCCGCCGGCGCCCTCACGGCCGACGGCACGCCGCTGCTGATCGAGGACCTGCTGGCGACTGGGGCCGGCGGCAAGCGCGACGCGGGTGCGACGCCGTGAGCACACCGGCGGGCATGGGTGGCGGCGGCGGCCGCGGCGGCGCGCGCGTGGGCCTCGGTCCGGGCGGCATGCGCGGGCAGCAGTGGACGGGCGAGCGCGCGAGCCGCGAGAGCCGCGGTCGCAACCTGCGCGGCCTGCTGCAGCTGCTGCGCCCCTACCGCCTGCGCACGACGGCGATGCTCGTCGCGCTCGTGCTCGGCACCGCCGCCTCGCTGGCGCCGCCGCTGCTGGCCAAGCTCGCGATCGACTCGGGGATCGAAAAGCGCCACATCCACACGCTGGTGATCGTCGTGATCGCCTTCCTGGCCTCCGCGCTGCTCGTGTGGGTGGCCACGTACGCGCAGACCTACCTGGTCGGCTGGGTCGGCCAGCGCGCGCTCTCGGACCTGCGCATCCGCATCTTCACGCACCTGCAGAGCCAGCCGATCGGCTTCTACGAGAGCCGGCCGGCGGGCGTGCTGATCTCGCGCATGACCAACGACGTGGAGGCGCTCGAAAGCCTCGTCACCGACTCGGTCGTGACGCTGTTCCAGTCGGGCCTGACGCTGATCGGCGCGATCGGCGTGCTGCTCTACCTCGACGTCAAGCTGGCGCTGCTGACGTTCTGCATCATCCCGTTCGTCGCCGCTGCGAGCATCTGGTTCCGGCTCATCTCCACGGGCGCGTTCAGGCGCACGCGTGAGACGATCGGCTCGATCACCGGCTACCTGCAGGAGACGCTGTCGGGCATCCGCGTGGTGCGCAGCTTCGGCCAGGAGCCCGCGCACGAGGCGCGCTTCGCGGAGCTCAACGAGGACAACCGCGAGGCCAACATGGTCACGGTCAGGCTCAACGCCGCCTACTTCCCCGGCGTCGAAATGCTCTCCGGGATCGCGCTCGCGCTGATCGTCCTGTACGGCGGCTACCAGGCGATCGACGGCCACATCACCGTCGGCACCGTCGTCGCGTTCGTCGCCACGCTGTCGTTCCTGTTCGAACCGATCCAGCAGCTCTCCCAGCTCTACACCACCTACCAGTCCGGCATGGCGGCGCTGGAGAAGATCTTCCAGCTGCTCGACACCAAGCCGACGCTCGAAGACCGCCCCAACGCGCCCGCGCTCGGGCCGATCCGCGGCGAGGTCCGCTTCGAGGACGTCTCCTTCGCCTACCGCCCGCGGTCCAAGCCGCGCAGCGTGAACAGCAATGGCACCGCGCCCGCCGCGGAGGACGTCGAGGTGCTGGCGCTCGAGCACGTCGACCTGGACGTGCCGGCGGGCCAGACGATCGCGCTGGTGGGCGCCACCGGCGCGGGCAAGTCGACGATGGCCAAGCTCGCCGCGCGCTTCTACGACCCCACGCGCGGGCGCGTGCTCGTCGACGGGCACGACCTTCGCGAGGTCTCCGGCCACTCGCTGCGCTCGCAGATGGGGATCGTGCCGCAGGAGGCGTTCCTGTTCTCGGGCAGCGTGCGCGAGAACATCGCCTTCGGGCGCCCGGACGCGGAGGACGAGCAGGTCCGCGCAGCCGCGGCGGCGGTCGGCGCCGACGAGTTCATCTCCGAGCTGCCGCGCGGCTACGACACCGAGGTCGGCGAGCGCGGCGCGCAGCTGTCCGCCGGCCAGCGCCAGCTGATCGCCTTCGCGCGCGCGCTGGTCGCCGACCCGCGCATCCTGATCCTCGACGAGGCAACGTCCAACGTCGACCTGCACACCGAGGGCCGCATCGAAGCCGCCATGCGCCGCCTGCTCGCCGGGCGCACCTCGATCGTCATCGCCCACCGCCTCTCCACCATCCGCCAGGCCGGCCGCATCGTCGTGCTCGAGCACGGCCAGATCGCCGAGCAGGGCACCCACGACGAGCTGATCGCCGCCGGGGGGCGCTACTACCAGCTGTACCGGGACTGGACGTCGCAGGCGGCGGCGTAGAATATCCCACATCGCAGACGATTGTCATAGGCAACCGCGTGATGAGGCAGGCACGCGACTTGCCGAGAACGGGTCCTACCAATTGCCGCCGGTCCTTCCAAGACCGTCTCTAATACCGCACGTCACGCTGAGTGGCGGGCTGCTGAGCGGCTCCGACGTCTTGCGCGTTGAAGACACAAGTTGGATGACTCCCGAGAAAGTCGATCTCGGCGCGCGGGTCGAGCTATATGACGGCACCCGCGCGCGCGTGGTGAAGGTAAGGAGACAGCGTCTCGCCAAGTTCGGGATTGAGGGGAGCGTCGACCTCGAACTCCCGGACGGGACGGTCGCGTCCAAGTCGAACCGGGACATCGCGCGTGTCCTCACGGCGGCCGACCACGACTAGTCTGCTCCGAGTGCCAGACGCCGGATGGCGGCGCCAGGACTACGGGACGAGGTTGCGGATTCGTTCCCAGGCCTCGTCGCCAACGACACCGTCGACGATTAGGTCAGTTGCTTCCGCCGGCGTGAGCTTGCCCGCAGCGACGAGGCGCTCGACCTGGGCGCAGCGAGCAGGCGTCGTCCGGGGCCGCTCGGCAACGGGTTGCCCCGGCGCCGGCTGAGGCAGCTTGCCTCGCTGCTGCTGTTTGGCCGACGGGTCGTATGGCCTCCTCCAAAAGAAGTAGTAGCGGATCACGTTCGTGATCACGCGGCGTTCATCAGGCGGCAAGAAGAACTGGATCGTGTTGGCACTCACGAGCTCCCAGCCAGCGTCAGCTCGCTCGTCTAGATGAGCACGCACGCCGGCACCGCCCTCCGAGCGTATCCAGGTCGAGTCATAGTCCCAACGCCGATGCGCAGGATCGTCTACTCCCGCAGCCACCGCCACATCATCGCGGACCGTGCCAGCCCAGGCCGTCGAGAGGCCCGGAGAAGCCTTCGAGAGAACTTCCAGCCCGCCGCAGCTCCGTCTGTTCGTGTCCGAGATGAAGGCGGCCCGGTCAACGCCTGAAAGACTCTCCCCATGCGCCGCTCACTAACGCTCGCCGCAAGCACCTTGGTGCTGCTGACCAGCGGATGTGGAGCGGCTGCCACTCGATCGCCGTCGCGAGCTATCCACTCAACCCGGGTTGCTGTTGCTACGGATCAGCTGACTTCGCAGAGCTGCTCGGCCAGCATCATGTCGAACGGTTCGGGCGAAGTCCGCCATTGCGAATACGTGCTACCAGGAGGACGGCGATTCAACTGCAACATGGCGTCCTTCCAGACGTCGGCACCGACTGCCAGCGAGGTCGAGGCCAGCAAGGCGTGCGTCGCCCTGCCCCGGGCCTCTCAGCCGACCGCGTCGCCCGCCGTCGTCAAAGCGATTGTAAGGTCACGAGCCTGCCTGATTCGCGTCGGACTGGCGGTCAAAGGAGGGCCCGTCCCGCCCGAAGGACATGGCCCCGGCGGTCCGGAAGGCGAGCTGATCGCTGGTGACGCGCTGATCGCCTTCTACGTCGATCCTGGCACCGCCAAGCGGGCCGAACCCGAAGTCCTCCACAACGCTCGCACCTTTCACGGAGAGGTCGAACGCCGCGGCACCGTCACGGTCCTGTGGCTCCAGCCACCCCCCAAAGACCTACTCTCAAACGTACACGGGTGCGTATTCACGTAGGGCCCCACCAGCGCCTACCTGACGCGCAAGGAAGCCGAGGGCAGGACCGCCACTACCACCAGCGACGAGCGGTACGAGCCACCTCTCGGCGTGCGTCGTCTGACGGCGAGGTGAGCGGTAGTCTGCTGCGGGTCATGCCTGCCGCTGCCCAACCGCCCCCCAAGCGCGAACGAATCGCGCTGGTTCTCGCCGGCGGCGGCGCGCGCGGCGCGTATGAGGCGGGCGCGCTCAACACGCTAGCGCCGGCGCTGTCGGAGCATGAACAGGCCCCGGACATCATCGTGGGCACCAGCATCGGCGCGCTCAACGGCTCGTTCTACGCCGCTCGCGCACATCAGCCGTTCGAGGCGGCGACGGCGGCAGCGCTTGAGATGTGGCGCGAGCTCTCGTGGAGCGACGCGCTGCGCCCGCTGGCATCCCCGTCTGAGCTCGCGCGCGTGCTCGGCGCGGCGGCGATGTTCGCACGCGTGCCGGGGGCTGACCCGTCGGCGCTGCTCGACACCTCGCCCCTGCGCGGGACGCTCGAGCGGCTGGTGTCCTTCGAGCGGATCGAGAACAACGTCGAAGACGGGACGCTGACGGCTGCGGCGGTCGTCGCGACCTCGTACGCGAGCACGAACAGCGTCGTCTTCCATCACGGCGGCCCGACGCTGGAGTCCGACCCGACACGCGCGATCGAGTACGCAGCCACGGTCCTCAAACCCGAGCACGTGCTTGCGTCGGCGGCGATCCCGGGGGCCTTTCCAGCGGTCGAGGTCCACGAGCCGCCCGCCGCCGCCGGCTGGTACGGAGATGGCGGCGTGCGCCTGAACGCACCGCTGAAGCCGGCGCTGTCGCTGGGTGCCGACCGCGTTGTCGTGATCGGCCTGAACTCCTCCGCGACGCCCACCGGGCGCTCGAAGCAGCCGGACATGATCGACGGCGTCGCCCAGCTGCTGCAGGTCGTGCTCGCCGACCAGCTCGCAGAAGACGTAGCGACGCTGGCCACGGTCAACGAGGCGCTCAAACGCACGAGGCCATCGACCGGTGGCGAGCGATCCGCCGCCAAGCCGGGCGAGCGCAGGCGCCGACGCAAGATCCCCTACATCTTCATCGCGCCGTGCGATCGCCTGGAGATCGGACGCCTGGCGCGCGAAACCTACAAAGAGCACTACGCGGGCATCTCCGGCTTCGTGCGCGACAGCGACGTCGCGCTGCTCGGTCGCTATGTCAACGCCGAGCGCAGCTCCGTCCACGGCGAGCTGCTCAGCTATCTGTTCCTCGCGCGCAAGTTCATCGACAAGCTGATCGCACTCGGCGAACGAGACGCCAATCGCTGGCTGGAGCAGCGGCACGACGCCGGGCTGTGGCAGGAGGGGCGACTGCAGCCCTGACGGGGCTTTCCCGGCGCATCCTGCCAGTAGGATCCGCCTCCGTGCGCGCACCTGGGCCCGGTCAATGGCGTGCCACGGTTCGCGATCCGCTGGTGGTGACCCCGCTCCTGGCGCTGGCCGCGTATGTCGTCATCTTCGCTGTTCGCTCGTCCGCGATCGTCACGACGCTCTACCTGAACGCCGACATCGCGTCCGGACCGGTGATCGCGCAGTCGCTCGCGTCGGCGCCCGCCCACACCCAAGTGCTGCTCGGCAACTATCCGTGGTTCGAGGCGCTGGGCGCGATGTCGATCCTGCGCGTGCTGCCCGCCCATCGCCTTCTGTGGGAGGCGGCTCCGTTCGCCGTGGCCGTCGCGACGATGGGGCTGCTCGCGCGGGGAACGTGGCGAGCGGCGGGACGCCGCGCGGCGCTGCTCACTCTCGCGATCGGCCTGGCGGCTTCCCCGGCCACGGTCGCGGATCTTGGGACGTGGACGGTTCACGGGCTGACGTGGGCGCACGCGGCGCTGCTCGGCTGCCTGGCGGTTTGGCTTGCGGGGGTGCGATCGCGCACGGCGGCGCTCAGCGCAGCAGCGCTCGTGGGGCTGGCCTGCGGCCCTGCCCTGGCGTCCGATCTGCTGCTCATTCCCGCAGGGCTGCTGCCGCTCTGGGTCGCGGCGCTTGCGCTGTGGCTCCGGGGGCGCACGATGCGCCCGGAGACCGACGCGAGGGTGCAGTTGCAGGCAACGACGGTCGCGACGGCGATGGCCGCCATCGGCGCGGCGCTCACCGTGCTGGTGACCAACCACGAGAACATCCACGGCGCCGGCACGCTCCCGATCCGGCTGACCAGCGTGAGCCGTCTGGGTCACAACGTGCGCGTGCTGTGGGAATCGCTCGCGGCACTGGGCAACGGCGACGTCTTCAACGCGGCGTTCGGGGCGAGCACACTGCTGCACGCCGTCTGCGCTGGGACGGCGATCGTCGCCGTCGTCGTGGCGCTGTGGACAGCTCGCTCGATTCTCCTGTCCGCATCCTCGCCGACCATGGTCGCGCTTGCCGCTTTCTGGGCCACGGCCTGCGTCGCTCTGCTGGCAGCGTTCGTCTTCAGCTCGGTTCCCGTGGCGAGCTTCTCCGGGCGCTACCTGGTCGGCGTGCTGATGGCCGTGGCGGCGCTCGTGCCGCTGGCGGCGCGTCGTCCTCTCGGCCGCGTCTTGATCAGCGTCGCGGTCACGTACTTCGTGCTCGTCGGCGTGATGTCGCTCCTGCGCGGTGAGATGACCGCCAACCCCACCCACTTCCCGACCGCTGCGGAAGCCGAGCAGGTCGCGCGCTTCGCCTCCCGGCAGTCGGCCACGGTGGGATACGCCGGCTACTGGGACGCGGCGCCGCTGACGTGGTCATCGCACTTCGCCACTCACGTCTACCCGGTCGCCGCGTGCGCGGAGAGCCTGTGCGCCTACGAGCTGCACCGCATCGCGTCCTGGTACAGCCCGCGACCGGCGAGCCGCAGCTTCCTCGTGCTCGATGGAACCGTGCGGCAGGTCTCGCTTACGAGCCTGCCGCCGGCGATCGGCCCTCCCGTGGCGAGCGAGCGCATCGGGCAGCTCGAGGTGTACGTCTTCTCAGGGGACATCGCGCGCTACTTCGGCGCGCCGCTGAGAGGGCCGCAGACGTGAGGCCGGCTGACCCGCGCCCGAGATCCTGACGTCCTCGCGCGTGCTGCATACGAAACCGTGCTGGGAGAACGGTCAGCGGCGGCACGGGCGGAGCAATCTATGCGTGAACCACGACCGGCGGGGCGCTGTCCGCCTCGGCCGTCGGGATCAAGTGGTACTGCACGACGAAGCCGAGGCTCTCCGCGTAGCGATCGACGGTCGATACCTTCGCGTCGGCCGCTGTGCTCTCCAGGCGCGCGACGAAGGACTGCGAGGTCTCCATCGCCGCGGCGATGGAGGTCTGCGAGCGCTTCTGCTCCTCACGCTGCCCAGCCAGGGCACGCAGCAGCTCACGGCGCCGGCGAGCCGCGTCCAGCAACCGCGGAAACTCGGGGTTGCGCGCGGCGCGCTTGTCGATCATCTTGTCTAGGAAGTCGCGCTCGGGCATGGGCCTTGCCTACTCTCTGAATGGGTGTCGATACCTGCGGCGGTATCTCTTTTGAGAGATAAGAGTAGCACCTCTCACCGCTGCAGCGGGCGCCTGCTGCGCGCAATGCGCTTCTGATCCCCTCGGCGCCGCCAATCCGCAAGACGTCTCTTCGCCAGCTCGATAGTGGCCCGGGGCGGTCTTGTAGTCGCGCCAGCGCCGCCTAATCGAAGTAGGTCCACCCACACCGAGGTCGGCCGTCTTCCCAGATCGCTTTGCCGCAGCCATCGAACGAGCTTATGCAGCGACTCGGATCGCTCAACGGCCGCTGAAACGCGAAACGCCCCGTGTTTACGGGGCGCACGCGTACTCCGGGACAGGGACTCGAACCGTGGGCGCCGCTATAGCGCGATCCCTGTTGTGGGGCCAAATATGGCTCCAGTACAGGCGAAACCTAGCACCCGCCAATCCGGCCGAGTCCGGCTGAATCCGGTCTAATCGGGACACGACTGGCCCGAGATTGGCCCGAGCGGCTCACCCTACGAGCCTCAGCGCCGGACGCGCGTCGCGCGCAAGGTAGGCGTTCGCGTCCGCCGCCGCCTCGTCCAGCCCACCGGGCATCAGGTGGCCATAGGTGTCGAACGTCATCGCGATCGTCGAGTGGCCCATGATGACGCTGAGCGCCTTCGGATTGACACCGGCGGCGATCAGGATCGACGCGCAGGTGTGCCGTGCCTCGTGCGGCGTGATCGGCTGGAGCGCATCCGGCCGCGCCTTCATCCACAGCATCTTCGGGCCTTCCTCACGCGGGTTGGGCACCTCCCTCCAGCCCCACGCGCGCAGCGAGCGCCTGCGCACCGTTTCCGGCGAGAACGGGCGCACCGGAGACGAGCCGAACGCCAGTTGGTCGCCGTCACGCCCCGTGCGCGCCTTGTGAGCCACGAGCGGCCCCATCAGCGGATCGAGGATCGGCACACGACGCTCTCCGGCCGACGTCTTGACGGACTGCGCGCCCTCGATCGCGTCCCAGCCGAGCTCGACACGGATCACGCGGCCCGCAAGGTCCACGTCGCTCCAGCGGAGCGCCTGCAGCTCGCCGCGCCTCAGCCCCGCGTAGAACGCGCAGGCCCACAGCGCATGCTCACTGTCGGGTAGAGCGGCGATCAGCGCCGCCGCCTCATCCGGTGCGGCGATTCGGTCACGCTGGCCGTCCGGGCGCCGAAGCTCAAGACCCTCAGTCGGGTCCGCCGTGACGCCTTCGTCACGCCGGATCGCGCGGCGGTAGATCACCCTGAGCGGGTCGAGCGTGTTCTGCACGGTGCTCGCGCTCAGGCCTTCGCTGGTCAGCCGATCGGCGAGCCCTTGCACGTCGCGGCGCTCGACATCCGACAGGCGCCTATCGCCAAACGCCGGCAGTAGGCGTTTGTCGAGCGCGACCCGGTAGCCCCGGAGCGTCGCCGGCTTGTACTCGTCGCCCGAAGCAGTCGGTATCGACTTGTCACGCGCTCCCGCCATGAATATCTCGGCGGCCTGTCGGACGGTCATGGTTGTGGGCGCGCGGAGCTTGCCTTTGTTCGCGGCGGCGAGCTTGTCCGCGCGCCACCCCTTCGCCGCTGCCTGCGTCGAGAATGTCTTGCGAACCTTCCGGCCGTCTCGCTTGCTGTAGACCTCAGCGCGCCAAGGGCAGTTGCAGCGGCCCTTGCCCTTGCAGCCGTTGCCGTGACGCTGACGTATGCCGGTCGTGACTGCCATCAGCGCTCACCACCAAACAGCGTCTCGACCGGCTCGCCAAGCTCCCGCGCGATCCTCAGCGCGAGCGCAACCGACGGCGATGTACCACCGGCCTCGATGCGTGCGATCGTCGCGCGGCCGACGCCGACGCGCTCGGCGAGCGCCGGCTGCGAGAGTCCCGCTCGCCGACGAGCTTGCGCTACCTCATGTCCGCGCTCGGGTGCGCGGCTACCCTTCTTGGCTGGCATGGGAGTCACTACCTCCTGTGTCCGGCCCCCGGCTGTTGGCTCAGCGCGGGGGCGCTTCTTGTGGTCGCTCTGCACCGTATCAAAAACGATACGGCAGCTGGCGGACGGTACGGACTCAGCTGCCCCGTCGAAGTTGCCGACATGAGCGGGACGGGCAGTGCTTCCGACCTGAGTCTGGATGGAGCGCCGCGCATTCGGGTCGCCGGCCACGCCCGTTGATCCGAATCCAGCTCGACCAGCGCCTCCAGCGGATACAGGGTCTGATCGAGGTCATCGGCTGGACCTTCTCATCAGATGGCCACGAGTCGAAGGTCGTCCAAACGCTGCAGGGCCGGCGCGGACCGAACGCTGTCTCCCTCCATCCTGACGATCTCGGCCTCCGCCAAGCTGTCGATCGCCCCGTCCAGCCGCTCCCGGCCGATGTCGCCACGCGTCGCATACAGCTCGTCGCGGGTGACTGGCTGGGTGTGATCCTCTATCAGCCGGATCACCACCGCGTACTGGGCAGCGACATCCAGACCACCGTTATTGTGGGCGGGCATTGGCAGAGCGACCTCTCTGTCTGTGTAGGGTCGGGCTGGCGTCTCAACCACGCCGGCCCGACCCGCTTTCCAAAGCGGGATGAGCCTACCATATTCCACTTCTCAGATGGAGTCTTCTTTTCCACTTCCTAGCTGGAGTCCCGACAGTCGTGACCAATCCGCCCGATGACTACGGCGATCTAGGCCGCGCCCTGCGGGTCTTGCGCCGCAAGGCCGGGTTGACCCAGGAGCAAGCCGGGGCCGCCGCCGGCATCGGCAACAAGCATCTATCGGCCGTCGAGAAGAACCATCGAGGCATCAGCTGGCCGACGCTATGCCGCCTGCTGCGAGCCTACGGCGTGACGCTGACCGATCTCGACGTCGAGATCGAGCGCGGCAAGGCCGCGTAGGTAGCTCGGCTCGCGTTCGGCGAGCGGTCGGGGGTATCCTGCGCAGCCTGCATGAGCGTTGACGAGGACTACGAGGCTCTTGGACGTGCGCTGCGAGCATTGCGCCGCAAGGCCGGCATCACCCAAGAGGAGGCCGGCGCTGCTGCAGGAGTCGGCGGCAAGCACATTTCCGCGTCCGAGAAGGGCGAGCGAGGCTTGAGCTACAAGACCATCCTGGCGCTGACTCGCGCCTACGGCGCGACCCTCCGCGATCTCGCCCGAGAGATCGAACGCTAGGCCAGCCGGGGCGCTCTGACCAGCCCCGCTGCTCCGCGAGCGGTACCGGTCAATTTTCCACCGTCACGACCCACGAAATGAAGCACCCAGGGTCCGGCATCCGAGTATGGTACGGTCCCACGTAGCCGGGATCATCCTGGATATTGGACTCGGAAAGGAGTCGGAATGCCAGCCATCTGGCGCGATATGCGCGTGCATCCGCGCATCAGCTTGGGTGCGGGGCTCATCACGATAGCGGCGGTGGTCGCCGTGATCCTGACGTTGACCGACGGTGGTCACGCTCAGGCGAGCACTCAATCCCTGTCAACCCTCTACCCGGCGCTGAACAGCTCCGAACCGACCGGACTGCCGTTGGTCGTCGTGGGCACTCCAAGTGCTCAGCAACTCTCCGCCAACGGTCCTGTTTACCCTGAGAGCCTGGCACCGAGCGAAGGCTCCGGCTACCAGCCCGTCGCTGAATCAATCAGGAAGCTGCCTAGCGGCACGCCCAACGTTTCTGCTTGGATCGCAGAAAGCACCAGGGGCGGCATTTGCGTGTTGGTGTCGCGCCGTGAGCCCGTCAACGGGGCATATCCGCTCGGAACGAGCTGTACTGCTACCGCATCCCCTTCGGACGGCACATATGGCGAACTGAACGCGGCGGGGACCAATGTGGACGTGATTGCCGGCGTCGTGCCAGAGGGTGTCAGCACCGTTCAGGTAACGCTCAGTAGCGGAAAGACGGAGACGATCCCCGTTACCGACGACGCATGGTCGTTGGAAACCGAAGCACACGTTCAGAGCGTCAACGACATCGTGGGAGGCTGACATGCGAAGGCGTACATTGCTGGCGGTGTTGGTTACCACGTTCTTCCTTTTGACGGCAGCAGCAGCATTCGCCGTCGAATGGGCAGGCAATGGTTACTACTTGGCAAGCGGCCAGAACGGTTTCTTGAACCATACGGTGCATATCTACCTCTCTGAAGGGCTCGGCGAAAACCGGGCTGTGTGTGCCGGCATCCGCGGCTATGGAGACACCTGCGTCGGCCGTGGAAGCGTTGCTTCATACAGCTACAAAGCGACTGTCGTGGAATCCGAACCGTACCTGCACAACCACGACACGGAAGCCGGCTACTTCCACGGATGGTGGTACGAATAGCGGCCACGGCCGCGTTCTAGGGGTCGCGCCCACCAGTGGCAATGGGCTGGACGTGATTGCAGACGGGAGGCATCCGGTGAGGGATGCCTCCCGTCTCTAGCGGGGGCGCACGAACGATCCCGCGCGGCGGTTGGCTTCTACCGTCGCGCGAGGCATGCTGACCATCCAGCCGCGCGCATGTGGCGAACGCGCGCGCGTTTGATGGTCGATCGCCAGCCCGAAGTCGCGTCCAATCGACGCGTGCAGTTGTACGGGTTTGGAAATCGTCGCGTAAACGCGAAACCCGTACACATCGCGAGCGACCTGGGCAAGGGTGAAGCGGCCGGGCGCCGCTGCGCGGCGAGCCCACCCCCCCTTTTGGGCGACGCAGCTCGATTCGCTGCCTGTCGTGTGGCGGTGTGGATCGCGCGCATCAGGTCGCCTCGCGCACGGCCTCGCCGTTGGCGTCGAGCCAGCGCTGCAGCTCTGTGACAGCGATCAGCTTGCGTCGGCCGACGCGGACGATCCGAACGTCGGGCGCGATGTGCGCCTTCCACGTGTCCCACGACACGCTCAACGCAGCGCACGCCTGCTCAACAGTAAGCGCGAGGGCAGGCGTCGGCGGCCGCTCGACGGCGTTCATCGTTTGCGACCGCACTTGGCGCATTTCTCGCCGTTGACGAGCGGCGGATGGCAGCTGCAGCGCGGAGCCATCATCGGTTGCTCGCTGTGCGCCTGTGGAGAGTTCTCGCGCCAAGCTGCATCGAGTTCGCGCCACCGACGATCCTCGTCACCGGCGAGATCGTGGAGGCTAGTCGCAATCATGCCGCTGCCTCCGTCGGCTGCAGCAGCTCCGATATGGCGGCGGCGGTCCTCGCGCGTCGCGCCTCGCGCTCGGACTGCATCGTTGCCGCACCTGCGCGGGATGGCGACGCTGCCGGCGAGCGCTCAAGGAACGTCCGATAGGTGCGCGCCCAATCTCGCACAGGCCGTGCCTGCCCGTGGCCGGCGAGTGCCCAATGCTCAAGCTCCGACGCTACTGCCCGCAGATCGCGGTCGGGGAACGCGGCGATCGCGAGGCCGACGCCGCGGCGCGTCGGCACAATGCCGCCGCGCTCGGCCTGTACACGCGACACCACCGCAAGCACATCGTCGACCGTGCTGTGCAGCTCCGACGGCAGCGTCTTCGGAAGCGCGTTCTGATCGGCCGTACGCCGTGTGGGAGGTGAAGACTGATCGCCGGCGTCGCGGTCACACTCTGCGTTCCGGTCAGCCGGAACGCTGTCCTGGTTAGTTCTACTGGTTAGTTCTACTTGGTTAGTTATGGTCCGGTCAGCCGGAACGCAGGCGTCCTGTGGATCGGAACGCAGAGTGTCGCTGCGTTCCTGTAGACCGGAACGCTGACCGCTGCGTTCCTGGGGATCGGAACGCTGATCGTCGAACATCAGCATGCGAGTCGGCGATTTGCCACGGCCGGCCTGCCGCGTCGATATGAGCCCGCGATCTTCGAGCGACGCTACCGCGGCAGAGATCGTGCTGTTACGACCCTCCTCGCTGGCCTTGAGGCCGCAGCGTCTCGCGAGAGTCGCAAGCGACGGGTAACACCTGGCGTCTCCGTCCGCGTACGTCGCGAGCAGCAGCAGCACATGGGCCTCGGTGCCACCGAGCCCGCGCTCGACAGTTTGCTCGCGCGCCCATCTGATGAGGTGAAGCGCGTTGACCTGACCGCGACCGGCCATCAGACGGCCTGCGCGTGGTCAGAATGTAGCCGGCCTATTGCCGGCTCGGGTTCACCTTCACTGTCGGAACTCGGCGCTGCATGCGAGCGTGCTGTGCGCCGGCCGCGTGGCCGACGCCATGAGCGGCTTCTGCCGCTGCAGCTCCGTCGCGCGCGCGGCAACGCGAGACGCCGAGCAGCCAGCCAGTAGCCCTGGCTGATCGTGAGCCCGCGCCAAGCGAGTTCAGAGAAGCGGTTGGGAGCGTCAGCTTCGCTGTGGCTGTCCATGATGTGAATCTGTCGTGAGCATCGCGCGTCGCATAACGTACGCGGCCCGGTGGACGGATCAGCGCTTAACCGCAAAAGCCGCCCCTGCGAGACGCACGGACGGCTTAGGCGGGCGCGGCTCGACCCTCACAGATCGACACCAAAGAGGACGGACATGACGCCGTCCATGATGAAAGTTAACGGATAGGCCGGATGCCATGAAAGGGAATACGTCCGTCACGCAGCCCCGGCGCTCCCCCGTCGAAGTAGGCTGTCTTCATCGTTTCGCCTGTGTTGTTGTTTCCTGGCCGTCTGCGCGTCCCGGGGACGGTTACTAGTGGTATCCCAGCGCCGGGGCCGTAGATGCCCGTCAGACGGCGCGTCGCACTCTGCCTCTTCGCGCCTCGACGAGCCAGTCGGTCAGCGAGCGCACCCCGGCGGTGGCGCCGCTGTATGCCGGGAAGGTGACGGGGCCGAACTCGAGGACTTCGACCTCGCGCAGCGTCCGTTCGGGGAGTCCCTTCGGGTTGCTCGCCGACACGCCCGGACGTTCGTCCCAATCTTCGCCGCCGCTCGCCACGCGGAAGCAGAACGAGGCTCCGTACACGCCGGCTTCGAGGCCGGGAACGAGGTCGCGCACATAGCTCGCGTCGAGGAGCGGGACTTCGTAGAACGGGCCGCGCGCGTCTTCGCGCAGCGTGCGGAGCGGGCCGAGCGGCTTGTCCCCGGCCTGCGGGTCCATCCCGTGCTGAAACAGGCACCGCATCGCCGCGCGGTCGTTGGCGAGCGTCGAGGCGAAGGCGCCCGGTGCGATGCGCTCGATGAAGTTGCCCTCCAAGAGCGAGTTGATCTCGGTCGGCGTGTTCGTGATCGCGAAGTAGCCGACGAGGGTCGGCATGGCGCCATCGCCTGCGTCAGGTTCACTGCGCAGCTCAAAGGCGCCGCGGCGGCCGGCCGCCCGAACGGCGATCGTGGGCGGCCGGCGTGTCGCGGACACTGCTATTTCACCTTGAGGACGCGGAACGCGTTTGGCACCAGCACGCCCGAGCCGGTGCGCCACCACGCGTAGAGCCCGCGCTGGCCCGTCGGACGCTGGCTAGCGCCGAACAGGTGCGCCCCAGCTCGATCGACATGCCAATCCGGTCGATGATCCGGAACTGGTCGAAGCGACCGAACAGCAGCACCTTTTCGCCCGTGGTCGTCGTCGCCGTGCTCATCGTCGACCATTCCGCCGTCGGGGCATTGAAGATGCCCCCGTCGCGCGTGCGCAGGATCGGCGGTTCGGTCGAGCCGCCGCCCACCGCTTTGTAGAGCTGGTCGAGCACCGCCGGCGCTGCCGCCCACGAGCCGCCGGCGAGAAACCTCGCGGGCAGTTCCTTCTTGAGCGTGTAGACGTCGGCCGTCGCGAGCACTTTCGCGGTGGCCGTCGCGACTTCCTGGCTCGCGCCGATGCCCGTCAGCAGCCCTTCCGGCTCGTGTGAGCCGTGGCCGGCGCCAGACAGGAACTTCGTCGCCTCCAGCACGTCCTTGGCGTCGCCGAGCAGCATGGCGAGTTCGTCCAGCAAGCCCGAGTAGTCGCCCTCCAGCTCGACGGAGAACGGGACAAACGCCTGAGCTTTCTCCAGGTGGATTTCCGGCTGCGCCAAAGTCGGGCTGTTGTCGGACGCTTCTGTGGCCTCGGCCGCAAATCCTGCGGTGATCCCTTCCGAGCTGACGCCCTTCCACAGCGACGTGGCGATCGTGTCCGCGCTCGCGAGTCCCCTGATCGGGTTGAGCGCACCGTTTGAGCTGAGCAGGATCGTCGGGTCGAGCGCGAACGGGACGCCGAAGCCTCCGGCCGTCGTCGTGCCCTCGGACATCGCGCGCGCCTCGCTCGCGTCGTGCACACGCCGCACGGCCGCCGCCTGGCGCTCGCTCATGCGCAGGTTGGCGTCGTTCGGGTGCGCGAGCATCAGCCCGAACGCCGAGCGGTAGTCCTCGTCCGCGACCGCCGCCAAGTAGCGCGCGCCGTGGCCCGAGCGGTCGCGGCGCACCGCGGCCTCGACCAACTCTGCCGCCCCGTCCGCCATCACGTCGGCGTGACGCTCGATCGCGCGCAGCGCGCCGTCCAAACGACCGCCCCGGTTCGGCGTCGGCCCGCGATCGTCGCCCAGGCCGCGTGCGCCATCGCCCGACTCGCCGCTGCCCGCGTCGTACAGGCGCCGGACCTCGGCCTCCCGCTGCTGGCGCTCCTCAAGCTCGTCCTGCAGCTCCACGCGCTCCTGGTCGAGGTTCGCGATTGCCTTGTTCTGTCGTGCGCGGCGCTCCTCCAAGCCAGATCGCTGCTCGGGCTTCGCGTCATACAGGCGAGCGTCGAGATTCTGGATCTCGGCCTCGATGGTGTTGCGGTTGGCGCGGTTCTGCGTCAGCAGGTCGCGCAGCTCGTCTACCGTCATTTTGGGGGCTCCTCTGTCAAGCGTTGGTTAGAACGGGATCGAGGGAGGCGATGCGGCCCTCTGGTGTCGCTGCTTGCCTATCGAGGACCCCCAAGGCCGGCGATGGCTGGTGAAGCTATGAGAGGCCGGGTGCTGGACGGTGGCAGGAGGACCACCCGCGGCGCAGCCTCTGCGATGAAACCTCGCACCCCGGCCGGACGGAACGGGCGCGCGCGAGCCCCGCGAACAGGCCCGCTGCGCGACTGGCCCAAATCCTGGCCCGAGCCCCCCTATGAAACGCAAAGCGCCCCGCAAACACGGGGCGCAAGCGTACTCCGGGACAGGGACTCGAACCCCAATCTCCCGGACCAGAACCGGGCGTCACTGCCAATTGGACTATCCCGGACAGTGCTCTTCGGCTAGAAGAATAGCCAACCTCCCAGCGGACCAGGCCCCGTGAGAGCCCGCCGCCACGCCCCGCAGGCCGTCCGCCGGCGGCGCCTCAGAATGCTGCCGGCGTGCCGTTGGGCGCGAAGTACGTGGTGATCGCCTCCTCGAGGCCGGGGTCGAGCACGAGCAGCACCTCGTCGCCCGCTTCGATGACGGTGTCGGCCTTGGGCACGAAGCCTGATCCGCCGCGCAGCACGGAGATGATCAGGCAGCCCTCGGGCAGCGCGATGTCGGCGACCTTCTCGCCGACGGTGGGCGCGTCGTCGGCGACCTCGAGCTCGATGATCTCCAGGCGCTCCTCTTCGAGCGCGAGCAGGTGCACGAGGCCGTAGCGGGGCACCTCGTGCTCGATCAGGCGCAGGATCAGGTCGGTGGCGGAGACCGCCGGCTGGATCCCGAGGAGCCTGAAGTGGTCGTGGTTGCGGGGGTTGTTGACGCGCGCGATGACGCGCTCGCAGAGGTACTTCTCTTTGGCGACCTGGCAGACGAGGATGTTGTCCTCGTCGTCGCCGGTGACCGCGATGACGAGGTCCGCGCGCTGGATGCCGGCGCGCTCGAGCACCCACAGCTCGGTCGCGTCGCCGTACTGCACGGCGTGCTCGAACTCCTCCTCGCAGGCCAGGTAGCAGCTGCGCGAGGACTCGATCAGCGTGACTTCGTGGCCCTTTGAGATCAGCTCGCGTGCGAGGTTGCGCCCGACCTTGCCGGCGCCGGCGATGATCGCGTACATGCCTAGCCGACCATCCTCTACGCCGCCTCTGACTCGGCGTCGGGCGCGAGCGCGCGCTCGAACATGTCGATCGCGTGCTTGGTCGGGGAGATCGTGCGCAGGCCCTGCTCGCCGTACCAGTCCGCGCGCGCGGGGTCCATCACGCGCACGATCGACTTCTCCACGCCGAAGCGCTTCTGCGCGATCTGCGCGATCACGAGGTTGGTGTTGTCGCCGGCGGTCGACGCGATGAACGCGTCCGCGCGCTCGATCCCCGCCTGGATCAGCGCGTCGGTCTCCAGCGCGGTGCCGACGGTGAACTGGCCGCCGGAGTCCTCCCAGCTCTTGCTCTGGCCGGCGTCCAGGCGCTCGTGCGAGAGCGGATCCTCGTCGAGGACGGAGACTTCGTGGCCGGCGGCGAGCGCCGACTTGGCGACCGCCGAGCCGACGCGGCCGGCGCCGACGATCAGGATGAACATGACGCTGAACAGAAGTACATAGGTGCGCAGGTTAGACCATTGGGGCGCCGGCCCGGTTGGCACGGCGGGCCTGCTCCGCCGGCGAGTCGCGCGCGGCGGGCGCGGTGACGATCACGCGGCAGGTGGCCTTGCGGATGACGTACTTGGTGACGTCCCCGACGTAGCCCTCGAGCGGCCCGCCGCGGCCGCCCAGCCGCGCGCCGCCGCGGATCAGCGACGGCTCCTCGGCGCCGAGCACGATCGCCTCGACCCCGCGCCGGCGGGCCTCCTCGACGATCGCGTAGCCGGCGCGGCGGGTGCGCACGGTGGCGGTGGCGACGTGCACGCCGTTGTACTCCTCCCCCACCGCCTTCGCGCGCGCGAGCACCTGGCGCGCGTGCTTGATCTGCGCCTCCGGCAGGCTCGCGTCCAGCGGCAGCGACATCGGGATCACGAACATCCACACGGCCTCGATCGTGGCGGCGTCGATCGCCGCCTCGTCCGTCTGCTCGCTTGCAACGAGCAGCGCGGCCGTCTGCACGATGTCGTCGTCGAGGTCGGTGCCGAACAGCGGCACGAGGATCGAGCCGTACTCGCGCTCGGCGGGCGGCTCGGCGCGCAGCATGCTCGGCGAGACGGTCACGCGGCGCAGCAGCGAGGTTTCGTCGGCGCGGCGGTAGACCACGTACAGGACGATCCCCACGGCCATCCAGCCGAGGCCGACGTAGCGGGCTGGTTCGTGCACGATCATCACCGCCACGAGGCCCCCGGCGGACACGAGCGCGCCGAACGCCGCCGGCAGCGGCAGCTGCCCGCCCCTGAACGTGACCGACAGCGGCACCCGGTAGGGGCGGTCGCGCTCGGGCTCTGAGTAGCGCAGGCGGCAGATCGACAGGTGGGCGATCGTGAACGCGAGCAACGCGCCGAACGCGTAGATGCCGACGAGGAAGTCGAGGTCCTCCGGCGCGACCAGCGCGGCGGCGATGACGCCTGCGAGCACGATCAGCACGTACGGCGTCGAGCGCTCGGGGTGCAGGCGCCCGAGGCCGCTGGGGATCTGGCGGTTGGTCGACAGCGAGTACGCCAGGCGCGAGAGGCCGAGCATCGCCGAGTTGGCTGCCGCCACGAGCGTCACCGCGGCGGTCGCCGCGACGAGGTACATCAGCGTCTTTGCAAGCCAGTGCGGGTGCACGTGGCTGACGACGCCGATCATCGGCGCGTTCAGGTAGCGGCTGGCCAGTTCGGTGTGCCCGTCGTGCACCGGCAGCGCGGTGACGGCGACGAGCGCGATGCCCACGTACAGGAAGGCGACGGTCGCGGTCGTGGAGGCGACCAGGCGCTTGAGCCCGGCGCGGCTGATGCGCACCTCGCCCGCGAGGCCCGACGCGGACTCCAGGCTCGTGAAGGAGATCACCGCGACGGTCAGCGCGAACAGCAGCTGCGACCACGTCGGCGCGCTGCCGAGGTGGATCGGCGCCGTCAGCGTGTGCGGGTCGAAGAACAGCACCAGGCCGAGCACGACGATGAACGCCTGCAGCGCCAAGTCGCCCGCCAGCAGGATGCCCACGCGCCGCGCGCGGCTGCCGCCGAAGCCGCGGATGTTGCTGAGCACGACCAGCGCGATGAACACCAGCGCCAGGCCGAGCGCCTCGCCGCGGTTGCCAAGCGGGCTCCAGAACGTCTTCAGGTACTGCGTCGCCGAGTACGCGGTGACCGCGATCAGGATCACGTAGTCGAGCAGGATCGCCCAGCCGGCGACGAAGCTGACGAGCTCGTTGAACGCGTAGCGCGCGAACACCGTCGCGCCGCCGCGGTCCTGGTGCAGCGACGCGCCCTCCACGTATGTCATCGCGGTCACCGTGTACAGCACCGCCGCCACCAGGAACACCAGCGGCGTCAGCCCCAGCGCGTGCCCGGCGATCACCCCCAGCGAGAAGTAGATCGCGCTCGCCAGCGACGAGTACACGATCGTGAACAGGATCGGCGAGCCGATGCTGCGGCGCACGATCACGCGCGAGCGCGCCGCGATCTCGGCGAGCTCCGAGCTCGGTCCCTCGCCTGTGCCCGTCGGGGTAGGCGTGCTCATCGCCCGCGCGCCCTCCGGACTTCCACATACCAGCGCCCGCCGCCCGCCGCGATGAACAGCACGCCCAGCAGCAGCCGCGGCGAGATCGCGCTCGCGTGCCCGGCGACGGCCTCCACGATCAGCGCCACGCCGATCGCCGCCATCAGCAGCGACAGCGCGAACGTGCCCATGCGGTGCGCCTGTCTGCCGTTCATCCCACTGAGCTTATTCCCGTCGGCGTGCGCCGACGGGCATCACGTGATCAGCGGAATGATCAGGATCGCGACGATGTTGGCGACCTTGATCATCGGGTTGATCGCCGGCCCGGCCGTGTCCTTGAACGGGTCGCCGACGGTGTCGCCGGTGACCGACGCGGCGTGCGCGTCAGAGCCCTTGCCGCCGAAGGAGCCATCCTCGATGAGCTTCTTCGCGTTGTCCCACGCGCCACCGCCCGCGGTCATCATCACCGCGAAGAAGAAGCCGACGACGATCACCCCGATCAACAGGCCGCCGAGCGCCTGCTGGTCGATCAGCCCGACGATCAGCGTCAGGCCGATCGGCAGCAGCGACGGCAGGATCATCTCGCGCTGCGCGGTCTTCGTGACGATGTCCACGCACCTCGCGTAGTCGGGCTCTTCGCTGTAGTCCATGATCCCGGGGTGCTCGCGGAACTGGCGGCGCACCTCCTCCACGACCGCGCCGCCGGCGCGACCGACGGCCTCGATCGACAGCGACGCGAACAGGCACACCATCATCCCGCCGAGCAGCAGCCCGATCAGCACCGGCGGTTCGTTGATGCCGAAGGAGATCATGTGCCCGAGCTTGTTTTCGAGTTCTTTCTGGAACCCGGCGAACAGCCCGACCGCCGCCAGCACGGCGGAGCCGATCGCGTAGCCCTTCGTCACCGCCTTCGTCGTGTTGCCGACCGCGTCCAGGCGATCGGTGACCTGGCGCACCTCCTCGGGCAGGTCCGCCATCTCGGCGATGCCGCCGGCGTTGTCGGTGATCGGGCCGAAGGCGTCGAGCGCGACGATCAGCCCGGTCAGCGACAGCAGGCCCATCGCCGCCACGAGGATCCCGTAGATGCCGGTCACGCCGCCGCCGGCGAGCTTCCACGAGCCCAGGATCCCGAGCACGATCACCAGCGCCGGCAGCGCCGTGGCCTGCAGCCCGGAGGAGAAGCCCTGGATGATGTTCGTCGCGTGGCCGGTGATCGAAGCCTTCGCGGTCTTCTTCACCGGTGAGAACCGGGTCGAGGTGTAGTATTCGGTCAGTCCGAATAGCAGCGCGGTGACGACGATCCCGATCAGCGAGCACAGGTACAGGTGGCTCCAGCTGGGGGGGCTGGCGGCGCCGACCTTGAACGTGAGGTCGCGCATCAGCCAGTAGGTGATCGGGGCGAACGCGGCCGCGGCGAGCACGCCGGAGACGAGCAGGCCCTGCAGCAGCGCGCGCTCGACGTTGCCCGTGCTCGTGCGCACCGCGAACGTGCCGATGATCGAGGCGATGATCGCCACGCCGCCGATCACCAGCGGGTACAGCGCGACCTGCGTGGACTGGTTGAACGTCAGCACCCCGAGCAGGATCACCGCGATCGCGGTCACCGCGTAGGTCTCGAACAGGTCCGCCGCCATGCCCGCGCAGTCGCCGACGTTGTCGCCGACGTTGTCCGCGATCGTCGCCGGGTTGCGCGGGTCGTCCTCGGGGATCCCCGCCTCGACCTTGCCGACGAGGTCGGCGCCGACGTCCGCCGCCTTCGTGAAGATGCCGCCGCCGAGCCTCGCGAACACCGAGATCAGTGAGCCGCCGAAGCCGAGGCCGATCAGCGCGTCGACCGCCGTCTTGGGGCTGTCGTTGAAGATCGACGTCAGCGCGCCGTAGTAGCCGGAGACGCCGAGCAGCGCCAGGCCGACCACGAGCAGGCCCGTGATCGCCCCGCCGCGGAACGCGACCTTCAGCGCCGGCGAGACGCCGCCGCGCGCGGCCTCCGCCACGCGCGCGTTGGAGCGCACCGAGACGTTCATGCCGATGTAGCCCGTGGAGCCGGAGAGGATCGCTCCGAGCAGGAACCCGCCCGCCACGGCGATGTTCTGGATGAAGATCAGCGCCACGAACACGACCACCCCGACACCGGCGATCGTTATGTACTGACGGTTCAGGTACGCGCGCGCGCCCTGCTGGACGGCCAGCGAGATTCCCTGCATCTTCTCATTGCCCGGCGACAGCGCGAGCAGGGATCGCGTGGTCACCAGGCCGTAAACCACGGCACAGGCGGCACATACGAGGGCGACGACGACCCCATGGTTCGTCAGAAAGCTGCTCAACAGAAATCCTCCGCGGTCTGATTTGCGTGCCGCGCGAGGGTGTGTCGCGCGCACGTCTGACGGCCGGACTGCTCAGCGCGAGCGCGGGTCCGGGTGCAAACGCGGGCGCAGTCTATCGTGCCGGCCGGCTGGGTGCCGGCCAGCGCACGCCAAGCCGCCTGCGCCTCACCTTCCAGGCACCCAAAGCCTACCGCTCGCCTCCGCCGGTCCGGGGCCCGGCGCGCCCTCCTGCGCGGGCGGTGTCGGGGGGGCGCCGGCCGGCCTGTCCTGGCCCGTGGGCGCGCCGGCGCCTGGGCCCGCGCCGGGGCTGCCGGCGGGTCCCGCCTCGGCTGGCCCCGCGCCGGGCGCCACCTCGCGCGCGTAGGCCATCTGCAGCCGCGACAGCGCGTCGCGCAGCGGCGCGATCTCCTGCGGGATGCTGCGCTCGAGGATCTCCAGCAGCGCGCGCACCGCGTCGATCGCATCGCGCGCCTGCGCGAGGTCGCGCTGGCCGGCTGCCGGTTGATCGGCCTGCGCGGCCTCGCCGCCGGCCGGCGCCAGCCGTCGCGCGCCGATGTTCAGCAGCGACACGGCCGCCTGGGCGATCATGTCCGTGCTCGTCATCCGGCTCAGCTCCGCCTCGTACGCGGCGCGAAGCTCGTCCTCCGTCGGCTCGCCCTGCTGCGCCCCCTGTGCGCTCAAACCGTCACCTCCTCCGAATAGCTCTGTGTGGTCTCGTTCACGCTCGCCGCGAACACATCCTCGCGGGCGGCGCCCGCTTCGATCAGCTGGCGCTGGCGCTGCGCGCCGTTGCGCTCGGGAAACACCGGGTCGATCGCCAGCTCCGCGCGCACCGGCGCCGTCCACGCCAGCAGCCGCTCGACCGCCTCGCGCGCCGGGTACTCCTCCGCGCGGCTCAGGTCGATCAGGCGCCCGTCCAGGCCGAAGCGGATCGCGCGCCACATGTTCTCCTCGATCATGCGCGGCGCAGGGTCCTCGAACGGCGCGCGCTCGTCCACGTCGCGCGCCGCCTGGGCGATGCACGCGACCATCAGGCCCGCGAGCGCCTCGGACTCCTGCGCGCTGGCCTGCGCGTCGCAGATGCGCACCTCGACCGTGCCGAAGCCGAAGTGCGGCCGGACCGACCACCACACCTGCGTGAACTCCACGATCGAGTTGGTGCGCTGGAGGAACTCGATGTACTCGCGATACGCCGGCCAGCCGCCGAACGCGTCGGGAACGCCGCAGCGCGGGAAGCTCTTGGTGAAGCTCTGCGTGCGCGCCGAGTGCAGGCCGCTGTCGCGTCCGTCCAGGAACGGCGAGTTGGCGGAGATCGCCAGCAGCAGCGGCAGCACCGGGCGCAGGCGGTCGCACGCGCGCACCGCGCGGTCGATGTCGCGCACGCCCACGTGCACGTGCAGGCTGAACGTGTTGTTGCGCCACGCCACGTATTTCAGACCCTCCTCGACG
Organism: uncultured Solirubrobacteraceae bacterium; assembly: GCA_963735705.1. Lineage (GTDB taxonomy): Bacteria > Actinomycetota > Thermoleophilia > Solirubrobacterales > Solirubrobacteraceae > Palsa-744. Next base: position 201,598 of record CAVTLZ010000002.1, on the reverse strand, counting down.
CGCCGGTAGTGCGGGGTGTCGATGATCGGCTGCTCGCGGTAGTCCGCCCACGGATGCGTGCCGGTGGCGCCCAGCGCGACGCCCTCGCCGGCCGCGAGCGCGAACAGGCGCCGGCGACGCTCGCGCTGGCGCGCCAGCGCGTCCTGCAGATCGACCCCGACCCCCGAGATGATCTCGATCTCCGAGGAGATCAGCTCCCCGGCGACGCCGTCGCGCAGCAGCGGGTCCTCCTGCGCGGCGTCGCGCAGGCGCTCGAAGCGCGGGATCAGTTCCAGCGTCTGGCGGTCGAGGATCGAGAACTCCTCCTCGATGCCCACCGTGAGGTCGGGTGCGACCGCGAACGTCTCGACGGCAAGATCCAGGTCCAGGCTGTTCATCGCTTGGCTTCCGCGTGGGTGTCGGTCAGAGCGCTCGAGCGTCCAGTGTGACGCACAATCGCCGGTGGGCGGGCGGGCTTCACGTCATGGCGCCCGATCAGGTCAGGTAGAAGTACAGCGCGTAGAGCAGATCGACCGCCGGACTGGAGGTGTGGACGGTCACCTCCGGGGGCACATCCAGCAGCGACTCCGAGTAGTTGAAGATGATCTTCACGCCCGCGTCGACGAGCTCGTCGGCCAGTCCCTGGGCGGCGTGCGTGGGCACCGCCAGCACGCCCACGACGATGTCCTCGTCCTCGACCACCTGGCGCAGCTCGGCGATGTCGCGCACCACCTGGCTGCCCACCTTGGTGCCGATCTTGGCCTCGTCCGCGTCGAAGATCGCCACGACGCGGAAGCCGTGGTCGGCGAAGATGTCCGAGGAGGCGATCGCCTGGCCGAGGTGGCCCGCGCCGATCAGCCCGATGTTGTGCTGGCCGGCCGTGCGCAGGATCTTGCGGATCTGCGACACGAGCGCCTCGACGTTGTAGCCGACGCCGCGCTTGCCGAACTTGCCGAAGCCCGACAGGTCGCGGCGGATCTGCGTGGAGTTGACGTGCGTGTAGTCGGAGAGCTCCTGCGAGGAGATCGTCTCCTTGCCCATCTTCTTGGCCTGCGTGAGCACCTGCAGGTAGCGCGATAGCCGCGCGGCGACGCCCAGCGACAGGCGCTCGCTCGGCGAGCTGGCTCCGTCGCGCGCGGGCGCGAGCGACGCCGTGTGCGCCTCCGTACGTTCTCCGTAGCTCATCTCCCAGACCTTCCGTAGCTCATCGCCGGGACTCTAGACGCTCGCGCACGAGCGCCTCCGAGACGTGGTACTCGCACAGCTCCTCGCCGTCCAGCACAACCACCGGGATGCGCTCGAAATACGCGCGGTGCAGGGCATCGTCGGCGGTGATGTCGAGCTCTTCGAGGGTGAACCCGAGCTCCACGCGCAGGCGCCCCAGCACCGCCATCGCCTCCTCGCACAGGTGGCAGTCGGGCTTGGAGTAGACGGTGATCGTGGCGGTGGCCACGCCGTCCGTCGCGGGCCGCGCGCTCAACGCCGGCGCACCGCGCGCGCGATGACGCCCGGGTGGCCGATCATCTTCGGCCCGATCGCGAGCGCGAAGAAGCTCAGCGCCAGCCACGGGCGCAGGTGCGGCGTGATGCGACGGATGCGCCCGTCATCGTCGAGCTCGCACACCATCGCGTCCCCGAGCTTGAACGGGCCGATCGCGCAGTCGCCGAGCACCACGCGCAGCGGCCCGTCGCCGACCTCCTCGTGCCAGCGCAGCCCCCTGATCGCCCCGTACACGGCGCCCAGCAGCACGCGCAGGTCGCGCTCGCCGCGAAACACGAAGCGCCCGGCGAGCGGCGAGAGCAGCTCCGCGTCGGGCGCGAGCGTCGCCATCAGGGCGTCGATGTCGTTCGCTTCGGAGGCGCTGCGGTAGCGGGCGACGGCGTCATCCACATTTTGGATCTTGCCACACCGCGCGCGGACGCTCAGCGGGCGCGCTCGCCGGTCGCGTAGGCGTCGAGCGCGAGGTAGTCCGGGTACTGCAGCCGCCTGCCGAAGCGCGCGGCGCTCGCGATCATCGCCGCGTTGTCGGTGCACAGCGAGCGCGGCGGCACGTGCAGCGTCGCATCCAGCTGCTGCAGGCGCCGGCGCAGCGCCCCGTTGGCGGCGACGCCGCCGCCGACCGCCAGGCGTCCGATGCCCGTGTGCGCGAGCGCCTGCTCGGCGCGCACCGCCAGGCGCTCGACGATCGCCGCCTGATAGGAGGCCGCCAGGTCCGCCGCGCGCTCGCGCGCGCCCTCCTCCCCCAGCTCGCGCACCGTGTACAGCAGCGCCGTCTTCACGCCCGCGAAGGAGAAGTCGAGGCTGTCCGCGAACGCCTTGCGGCGGATGCCTGCGCCCGCGCCGCGCTCACCCGGCGAGCCGGGGAACGTGAACGCCTCCGGGTCGCCGTCCGCCGCCAGGCGCTCCAGCGCCGCGCCGCCCGGGTAGCCCAGCCCGAGCATCCGCGCGCCCTTGTCGAACGCCTCGCCGGCCGCGTCGTCGAGCGTGCGCCCGAGAACCTCGTAGCCGTCGTGCTCGGTCACGAGCGCCAACAGCGTGTGCCCGCCGCTCGCGATCAGGCACACGAACGGCGGCTCGAACGGGCCCGCCTCGGCCGTGTGGGCCGCCTGCGCCGCCGGCGATACATCCGCGCCTGCGCCGTCGCCGTCGGGGCTCGCGCCGGCGACCGCGAGGAAGTTCGCGGCGACGTGGCCCTGCAGGTGGTCGACCGGCGCGAACGGGAGCTCCCTGGCGGCGGCGAGCGCCTTGGCGGTCGACAGGCCGACGAGCAGCGCCCCCACGAGCCCCGGCCCCTGCGTGGCGGCGATCAGGTCGACGTCGTCGAGCGTCGTATTCGCGCGCGCCAGCGCCTGCTCGACGACCACGTTGACCAGCTCGAGGTGGTGGCGCGAGGCGATCTCGGGGACGACGCCGCCGAAGCGCGTGTGCGCCTCCTGCGAGGAGACGACGTTCGCGAGCATGCGCCCGTCCGCGTCGAGCACCGCCGCACATGTGTCGTCGCAGCTCGTCTCCACGGCGAGGATCGTCATATCGGCCCCACCGGGCCGGGGTTGGGCACGTCGCCGAGCGAGCCTTCGAGCGTCGCCGGCGTGCGCCACATGACGAGCGCGTCCTCGCCGTTGTCCTGGTAGTAGCGCCTGCGCATGCCGGCCGCGCGGAAGCCCTCTCGTTCATATAGATGGATGGCGACGTGGTTGGAGCGGCGCACCTCCAGCGTGAAGCGCGCCCTGGGGTCGCCGACGCGCTCGTACAGCTCGGCGAGCATCGCCGAGGCGAGCCCGCGGCGCTGGTAGTCGGTGTCGACGGCGACGTTCATCACGTGCCACACCGTGTCGTAGCGCGAGCAGATCAGGTAGCCCACTAGGCGCCGCTCGCCGGTCTCCGTGCGGATCGTCGCCGCGAGACAGATGCCAGACTGCTTGGAGAGCTCGAGCACGAACATCGCCAGCGACCACGGCGTCGGGAACACGCGCCGCTCGACGGCGATCACGTTCGGCAGGTCCGGGTAGCTCAGCCGCCTGATCTCGATCGGCGGCGCCTCGTCGACGGGCTGCTGGGCGGCGGTTCGCTCGTTCATGTCAAAGGCGCTTCCCTGTCCCGACGCCCTCCAAGGCTAGCTCCGCGTCCGGGCGGCGGCGGTAGTCGGGCAGGATCTCCTCGATGCCCGCGCTCGCCATGTGAGCGCCCAGCTCGCAGATCGCAGCGGCGCTGAGGAGGTGCAGCGGCGAGGAGGCAGGCGCGGTCGGCACGCCACCCGCCTCCAGCTGGCCGCGGAAGCGAACCGCGCCGTCGCCGACCGCCAGCCATGTATGCGGCGCGCCGCCGGCGGCCTCCTCGGCCTCCGCGACGACGCTCGGCAGCTGCTCGGGAGCGAGCGCGCGCGGGGCCGCCAGCTCATCCGGCAGGCCGTGCTCGCCCGCCTGGTAGGCCGCGGCGAACGCCTCGCCGCGTCGGGCGTCGATCACCGCGAGCACCGCCTTGCCGGAAGCCTCGCCCGGGGTCAGCGCCGCAGCGGCGAGCGCGCTGGTGCTCGAGACGCCGACGAGCTCGGCCGACAGCGATTGCGCGAGGCCGCGCGCGGTGGCCACGCCGATCCGCAGCCCCGTGAACGTCCCCGGCCCGACGCCGACCGCGATGCGATCGATCGCGCTCCAGCCGATCCCGGCCTGCGCGAGCACCTCGGCGGCCATCGCCAGCAGCCGCGTCGCGTGCCCCGGATGCGCGCCGGGGGGAGGATCGTCGCGCGCCTGCGTCGTGCTGCCGTCCGCCAGGCGCAGCGCCACCGCGGTCGACGGCGTGGAGGTGTCGAAGCCGAGCACGATCATCGCGACGCACCGTCGTCGAAGGCGCGCGGGAGCTCGTCGACGTCGATCCCGTCGACGTCGATTCGCCGGCGGTCGCCGCCGCCGTGGCTGAGCGTCACGCGGATGCGCGCGTCGGAGAGCTCGGCGTGCGTGTCCTGCGGCCACTCCACGAACGCGATCCGCCCCGGCCCGAGGTAGTCGGCCAGCAGCGCCGGGTCCTCGCGCTCGAGCCCTGCCAGGCGGTACAGGTCGAGGTGCGAGACGGTCACGCCGGGCGCCGCGTAGCGGTGGCCGATGCTGAACGTGGGGCTGGTCACCGGATCGCTCACGCCAAGGGCGCGGGCGGCGCCGCGCACGAGCGTCGTCTTGCCCGAGCCGAGCTCGCCGCGCACGAGCACCACGTCGCCGTCATCGAGGACGCCCGCCAGCTCGGCGCCCAGCGATTCGGTCTCGGCGGGACCAGTGGTTTCGACGCTGCGCGCGGCCACCCTGAGACTCTAAAGGGTGCGCACGCTGCTCCCCGCCATCCCGGCTTGCCACAAAAAAAGACCGGCCCGCGGGAGAATGGGACGCGGGCCGGTCGGTTACTCCTGGAGGGATGGAGACAGGACCTTCATCGGCAGCCGTGCCTATCTACTTTAGGACCTGAGCGATATTTTTCGCCGCCTCCGTAAAAACCCCTCTTTTGCAGGGGAAATATCAGTCGACGGGCGTCCAGGCCGCGTCTAGAACAGTCCAAGCTGGTCGACCTCCGAGTCGCGCTCGCCCGCCGGCGGCGGCTGGCCTGGACCGCCCGCGAGCGCATCGGCGGGCTCGGCGACGAGATCCGGCTCCTCGGCGAGATCCGGCAGCTGCTCCGGCGGCGGCTGCTCGGGCGCGCCTTCGGCCAGCAGCGCCGGCAGTCGCTTGAAGTCCTCGCGCAGCGTCTCGAGCATCCGCGGTGTGTACAGCGCCGCCGCCGGGTGGTAGATCGGATACAGGCGCACCGCCCGGCGCCCAAGCACGAGCACCTCCGGCTGGCCGTGCAGGCGCGTGATCCCCGTCGGGTCCCCGCGCAGCAGCTTCGTCGAGAAGTTGCCGAGCGTGCAGATCACCGTCGGCTCGATCAGCTCGACCTGGCGCAGCAGGTAGTCCTGGCAGTTCTGGATCTCGATCGGCAAGGGGTCGCGGTTGCCTGGGGGCCTGCACTTGAGCACATTCGCAATAAACACATCCGTACGCTGTTGTCCAATCTCCTGCAGCAGCTGCTCCAGCAGCTTGCCCGCCCGCCCGACGAACGGCAGCCCCTGCTCGTCCTCGCTGGCTCCGGGCGCCTCCCCGATGAACATCAGATCCGCATCGGCGTTGCCGGCGCCGAAGACGACGCTCTTGCGGGTGGCGGCGAGCTCGGCGCAGCGCGTGCACGCGCGCGCCTGCGCGAGCACCTGCTTGAGAGCGTCACGCCGCTCGGACGCCGATCGCTCACGCTCCTGGGAGGACACGCGCCGGATGGTATTTGCTGGCGGCGAGAGCCCGCATGATCGAGCGCCTGGAGCCCGCGCACGCGGTGCGGCCCGACCGGCGCAGGCGCGCGTGAGCGATGATCCTGCGATGGCCTCGGCTCCCGAGCACCAGGTGACGGCCCCGTTCGCTGGCGTCGTCGTCGCGATCCCGTACGGGCGCGAGGAGCGCGTCGGCGCGGGCAGCGCGCTGGTCGTGCTGGAGGCGATGAAGATGGAGCACGAGGTGATCGCGGAGATCGACGGCGTCGTCGGCGCACTCGCGGTGGCCGTCGGCGACGCGGTGCAGGAGGGCCAACTGCTGCTGACGCTCGCATCGTCCCCGCAGGGGGAGCCGGGAGCCGGCGCCGGCGCCGGCGCAGATGCGCACGCAGAGGACCAGGCGACGCGCCCGTCAGAGCAGCGGTCGGGCGGCGAGCGCGCGGATCTGCGCGCGGTGCGCGAGCGCCACGAGATCGGGCTGGACGCCGCGCGCCCGGAGGCCGTGGCACGCAGGCGCGAGCGCGGGCGGCGCACGGCGCGCGAGAACCTCGCCGACCTGCTCGACGCTGACTCGTTCGTGGAGTACGGGCCGCTGCTGTTCGCCGCCCAGGAGCGCCGGCGCTCGCGCGAGGAGCTGATCGAGCGCACCCCCGCGGACGGTCTGGTGGGCGGGGTCGGCCGCGTCGCGGGGCGCCCGTGCGTGGCGATGTCCTACGACTACACCGTGCTGGCGGGCACGCAGGGCATGCGCAACCACGCCAAGAAGGACCGTCTGTTCGAGCTCGCCGAGCGCCGGCGGCTGCCGGTGGTGCTGTTCGCCGAGGGCGGCGGCGGGCGCCCGGGCGACGTCGACATGCCGATCGTCGCGGGACTCGACTGCAGGGCGTTCGCGCTGTTCGCCTCGCTGAGCGGCCTCGTCCCGCTCGTGGGCATCGCCTCGGGCTACTGCTTCGCGGGCAACGCGGCGCTGCTCGGCTGCTGCGACGTGGTGATCGCGACCGAGGACTCGAGCATCGGCATGGGCGGCCCGGCGATGATCGAGGGCGGCGGGCTGGGCGTCTACGAGCCCGGCGAAGTCGGCCCGATCGACGTTCAGCACGCCAACGGCGTCGTGGACCTGCGCGCGGCCGACGACGCGGAGGCGGTCGCGCTGGCCAAGCGCTACCTCTCCTACTTCCAGGGCGCGACAGCGGGCGAGCCTGCAACGGTGCCCGATCAGGCGCTCTTGCGCGATCTGATCCCGGAGCAGCGCAAGCGCGTGTACGACGTGCGGCGCGTGCTCGCGACGCTGTTCGACGAGGGCTCGGTGCTCGAGCTGCGCGACGGCTTCGCGGCGGGGATGCTGACGGCGCTCGCGCGCGTCGACGGTCGCCCGCTCGGCGTCATCGCCAACGACCCCACGCATCTCGGCGGCGCGATCGACGCCGACGGCGCCGACAAGGCCGCGCGCTTCATGCAGCTGTGCGACGCGTTCGAGCTGCCTCTGCTGTTCCTGTGCGACACACCAGGCTTCATGGTCGGCCCGGACGCCGAGCGCACGGCGACCGTGCGCCACTTCGCGCGCATGTTCCTCGGCGGCGCCAACGTGAGCGTGCCGACGGGGACGATCGTGCTGCGCAAGGGCTACGGGCTGGGCGCGCAGGCGATGGCCGGCGGCGGCTTCAAGGCGCCGCTGTTCACGGTCGCTTGGCCGACGTCGGAGTTCGGCGCGATGGGCCTGGAGGGCGCCGTGCGCCTGGGCATGCGCCGTGAGCTGGACGCGATCGAGGACGAGCAGGAGCGCGAGCGCGTGTTCGAGCAGCTGGTCGCCGCCGCGTACGAGCGCGGCGAGGGCGTGAACATGGCCGCCTACGGCGAGATCGACGACGTGATCGACCCCGCCGACTCGCGCCGCTGGATCGCGACGCTGTTCGACGAGCACACCGGCGAGTGGTGGCGGCGCGAGGGCAAGAAGCGCCCAAACGTCGACGCCTGGTGAGGCGCGCTTCGCGTCGATTCTCGGCGGCGCAGTGTGCGATCGAGCACACAGCGCGGATGCCCATTTACACGCCGCCGGCCGTGTGTATCATCCCTCACAGGCCGCCAACGGGTTCGCTCGAGGTGGACCTGACGCAGCACCCGCTGGACATCTGAAGTCGCGCCGGTATCCGTAGGGAACTGGACCGAAAACGATGAGCCCCCACCACCGAACCTCGCCCTGCGCATGAGACACGTGCGCACGGTCGCCGAGCTGCGCGCGGTGCTTGCGTCGGCGCGCCGAGACGGGGTCACGATCGGGCTCGTGCCCACGATGGGCGCGTTGCACGACGGCCACCTCTCGCTGATCCGACACGCGCGCGAGCAGTGCGACGTGGTGGTCGTCTCGCTGTTCGTCAACCCCGCTCAGTTCAACGAGCGCGCCGATCTCGAGCGCTATCCCCGCGACGAGCGCCGCGATGGCGAGCTCGCGGCCGCGGCTGGCGCCGACCTGCTGTTCGCGCCGTCGGTCGAGGAGGTCTACCCCTCGGAGTTCGCGACGACCGTCGAGGTGCTGGGCCTGACCGAGCGCCTGGAGGGCGCCGCGCGCGGCGCCGAGCACTTCCGCGGTGTGGCCACGGTCGTGACGAAGCTGCTGTGCATGGCGCTGCCCGACGTGGCGTACTTCGGCCAGAAGGACGCCCAGCAGGTGGTCGTCATCCGCCGCCTCGCGCAGGACCTGAACCTGCCCGTGCGGATCGAGGCGCTGCCGACGGTTCGCGAGCCAGACGGCCTGGCGATGTCCAGCCGCAACGCGCTGCTCGCGCCCGACGAGCGCGCTCGCGCGCTGGCGCTGCCCGCCGCGCTCGAGGCGGCCCGCGCCCTGGCGGCGACGGGTGAGCGCTCGGCGCAGGCGCTGCTGCAGGCGGCGCGCGCGGCGATGCGTCCGTTCGACGTCGAGCCCGAGTACGTGGCGCTCGTCGAGCCCGACACGCTGGAGCCCGTGACCACATTGACGGACGAGACACTGCTGGCGCTGGCCGCGCGCGTCGGCGAGGTCCGCCTGATCGACAACGCGATCCTGTCACCCGCGTCAATCGGCGACTCCGCGGCAACGCGGGAGCACCGTCCCGACGCCTCACCAACCCCCAGTCAACCGCTCGAAGGAGAGGCGATCGCCACATGCAGCGCGTGATGCTCAAGTCCAAGATCCACCGCGCGACGGTGACCGACTGCGACCTGCACTACGTCGGCTCGATCACCATCGACCCGGAGCTGCTGGAGGCGGCGGACATGCTCGAGTACGAGCAGGTGCACGTCGTCGACGTCGACAACGGCGCGCGCTTTGAGACCTACACGATCCCCGGCGAGCGGGGCTCGGGCGACATGCGCGTCAACGGCGCCGCCGCCCGCCTCGTGCACCAGGGGGACACGATCATCGTCATCTCCTACGGCGCCTACGACGAGGTCGACCTGGAGCGCTACGCGCCCCGCGTGGTCCACGTGGAGGCGAACACCAACCGCATCGTCACGATCGACGAGCAGGTGGCGACCCTGCTCTCCTGAGCGGACGTCAACCGGCTCTCAGAGAGGAACCACCATGTCCAGCCGCCCCACGATCCAGGCTCCGTCCGACCCCGGACGCCTGCCGATGACCCTGCCCCTGCTGATGGAGAAGAAGCGGCTGGGCGAACCGATCGTGATGGTCACCGCGTATGACTACCCGAGCGCCCGCGCCGCCGAGGCGGCGGGTGTGGACCTGGTGCTGGTGGGCGACTCGGCGGCGACGACCGTGCTCGGCTACAACGCGACGACACCGGTCGAGCTGGACGACATGCTCGTGCTCGCGCGCGCCGCGCGCCGCGGCCTGCGCACGCCGCTCTTGATCGGCGATCTGCCGTTCGGCTCCTACGAGGTCTCCGACGAGCAGGCGATCACGACCGCGATGCGGATGGTCAAGGAGGCCGGCTGCGACGTCGTCAAGCTGGAGGGCGGCGGCGAGGCGTCGGTCAAGCGCGCGCGCGCGATCGTCGGCGCGGGCATCCCGGTGATGGGCCACGTCGGGCTCACCCCGCAGACCTCGACCGCGCTCGGCGGCTGGAAGGCGCAGGGACGTACCGCCGCGGCCGCGGCGCGGATCGCCGCCGAGGCGCTCGCCCTGCAGGAGGCCGGCTGCTTCGCGCTCGTGTTCGAGGCGATCCCGAGCGCCGTCACCGAGGAGCTCATGGGTCTGCTGGAGATCCCCGTGATCGGCATCGGCGCGGGTCCGGCGACGGACGGGCAGGTGCTCGTCTTCCACGACCTGCTCGGCATCCGCGACGGGCTCGGAGCCCGCTTCGTCAAGCGCTACGCCAACCTCCAGCAGGAGATGAACGACGGCGTCGCCGCCTACGCCGAGGACGTCCGCACCCGCCGCTACCCCGGTCCCGAGCACTCGTACTCGATCGACCCGGGCGAGCTGGCCGAGCTGCGCGCGCTGCTCGGCTGAGCGTCAGCCGGCGCTCGTTTGCAGGGCGGCTCGCACAGCGCCCGCGGTCGGCGCGAAGTCCTCAGGCAGGCGTTCCAGCAACACCAGCCACGCCGGCTTGCGCGACGCCGCCCGGCGGACCAGATCGACGCCGGCGTCGAGGTCCTCCGCGGCCACGCCGAGACCGGCCCAGAAGGTCAGCTCGTCGGCCTCGGGCGCGAGCTCGGCGGCCGCGAGATACAGCCTGGTCGCCTCGGCGTGGGCGCCCTGGGCGACCAACTCGTCCGCCTGGCCGGCCATCTCATACGCGCGCGCCAGGCGCAGCAGCCGGCGGAGCTCGCCGAGCGGGTCCGCGTGGTCTTCGACGCGAAGCTCGAATCGCGTCCGCCAGGCCTCGCCGCTGGGGGGAACCACCAGCAGTGCCGCCGACTGGCGACCGCGCACATCCCCGCCCGCGGCCTGCGCCGCGTCGAGCGCGGCGAGCAGGCGCTCGGCGAGCTCGCCGTCGTGCGCGCGATACGCCGCCGCCATCGCCCTCGGCACCGTCGAGGCAGCAATCATGTTCGCCTGGCAGGCGAACCCCTCGCCGGTCACCTCGCCGGCGTATGGGATGCAGCCCTTCCCCGTGTGCGCAGCGGCCTCACCGTGGGCATCGACCGCGCCGAGCTGGCGGAACCGGGCCAGCTCGTCGGACCCCAGGACGGCCGCGATCGCCTCGGCAGCCGCGAGCCCGTCCTGCATGCGGTCGAGCGTATTCGGGCCGTGCGCGATCTCCGCGACCGACTGCGTGGCCACCGCCCCGACTCCCGCGCGCGCCCACGCCACCACGCCTCCGACGCCGAACCAGTGCGACTGTACGGCTACGCCCAGCTCCCCGGTCGCGCGATCGCGCGCGACGATCGAATAGGTGCCACGGCGCATTAGGCGAGCGGCTCCTCCCAGCGCTCTGCAAACGCGAACTCCGACACCGGTTTGCGGGCCAGTTTCCGCGGCCACTCCTCGACGCGGTAGCCGAGGCCGATGTGCGCGGCGAGCGCGACCCCGTCGGGGATCCCGAGGAGCTGCTTGACCTCGGCCTCGGCCGGCACGAGCAGCGTCGTCAGCGCGGCGCCGAGGCCCTCGGCGCGCGCCGCCAGCAGCAGGTTCTGCACGAACGGGTAGACGGATGCGCCGCCGACGATGCTCTGACGTGGCAGCCCGGCGTCGGTCACCGCGAGGTCCTCCAGGCGCACGCCCACGACCAAGTGCAACGGCACCTGCTCCAGGTGCTCGGCGTAGTCGTTCGCGGCGCGCACGCCGCGAACGCGTGCGGGCTCGAAGCTGTCAGGGTCGGCCAGCATGATCGCGGCTCCCGTGTGCTCCAGGTAGGCGTGCCAGTGAGGCAGGTACAGGTCGCGCAGGGCCGCTCGCCGCTCGGCGTCCTGCACGGCGATCACGCGCCAGCCCTGACGGTTGCCTCCGCTTGGCGCGAAGCGAGCGCTGTCCAGGATGCGCAGCAGCACGTCGCCGGGCACCGGGTCGGGCTTGAAGCGCCGGCTCGTCGGCGCGCAGCGCATCGCCTCGTAGAGGTCCATCGCCAGGGACGCTACAGGTTCTCGCGAGAGCCGCGTCAGGCGCCGTAGTCGATCCGGCGGATCACCCTCGCCGGCGCGCCGGCGGCGATCGAGAAGGGCTCGATGTCGTGCGTGACGACGCTGTTGGCGCCGATCACGCAGCGCTCGCCGATGGTGACGCCGCTGGTCACCACCGCGTTCGCGCCGAGCCAGCAGTTATCGCCGATGCGCGTCGGCCCCTTGCTCTCGAACCCCTGCCAGGTGATCGGCTTGTGCGGATCGTCGAAGCGGTGGCTGGCGTCCGAGACGAAGCAGCCATTGGCGAGCATGCAGTGCTCGCCAATCTCCACGAGCTCGTGCGCGGCGACCATCACCCCCATGTTGAGGAACGTCCCCGCGCCGATCCGCACCCGCGCGGCCCCCGGCGCCGTGATCCACACGCCGGGCTCCAGCAGCACGTTCGCGCCGATCTCCAACCGCCGCTCGCGCAGCGCCTCGAGCACGTTGCCGTGCAGCGGCCAGCGCGCGAACGCCTCGCGGCGCATCAGCTCCCAGTGGATCCGCGCGCGATTCCAAGGCATGGCGTTGCGCTCATACCAACGCCACTTCTGCGCCCACAGGCGCGCCTCGCGCGCCAGCACGGCCGCGCCCGCTGGGGGCCGCTGCTGGCCCGCGCCCGCCGCCATCGCTACGGCTACGCCGCGACCTTTGCGCGACGTTTGCGCGACGGGCCTTTGCCGGTATTGGCGGTGCGACGCCTGACCGCCGGCGTCAGAAGCTCGGCTAGGAACTGCCCCGTGTGCGACTGCGGCTCCGCGGCGACCTCCTCGGGCGTGCCGACAGCGATCGCCATGCCGCCCTCCTCCCCACCCTCCGGACCCATGTCGATGAGGCGGTCGGCGCTCTTGATGACGTCGAGGTTGTGCTCGATCACGACCACGCTGTTGCCCGCGTCGACCAAGCGCTGGAGCACCTCCAGCAGCCGCTGCACGTCGGCGAAGTGCAGCCCGGTGGTGGGCTCGTCCAGGATGTACAGCGTGTTCCCGGTCGCGACCTTCGACAGCTCGGTCGCGAGCTTCACGCGCTGGGCCTCGCCGCCGGAGAGCGTCGTCGCCGGCTGCCCCAGGCGCACGTAGCCGAGGCCCACCGCCTCGAGCGTCTCCAGGCGCCTGCGGATCTTGGGGATGTGCTCGAAGAACCTGAGCGCCTCCTCGACGGGCATCTCGAGCACGTCGGCGATGCTCTTGCCCTTGAAGCGCACCTCCAGCGTCTCGCGGTTGTAGCGCTTGCCGTGGCACTGCTCGCACGGGACGTACACGTCGGGCAGGAAGTGCATCTCGATCTTGATCTGCCCGTCGCCGCGGCAGACCTCGCAGCGCCCGCCCTTGACGTTGAAGCTGAAGCGCCCGGGCTTGTAGCCGCGCGCACGCGCCTCCTGGGTCTTGGCGAACAGGTCGCGGATCACGTCGAACAGCCCCGTGTACGTCGCCGGGTTCGAGCGCGGCGTGCGCCCGATCGGCGACTGGTCGACGGCGATGATCTTGTCCAGCTGGTCGAGGCCGTGAATCGCCCGGTGCGCGCCCGGGCGCCGGCGCGCACGGTGCAGGCGGTTGGCCACCGACTTGTAGAGCACGTCGTTGACCAGCGTCGACTTGCCCGACCCGGAGACTCCGGTCACGCACGTCAGCACGCCGAGCGGGATGTGCACGTCGATGTCGCGCAGGTTGTGTTCGCTGGCGCCGAGGATCTCCAGGTAGCCGCTGGGCGTGCGCCGCCGCTTGGGCACCTCGATCGTGCGCGCGCCCGAGAGGAACTGCCCGGTCAGCGACTCCGGCACGCGTTCGACCTCCGCGGCGGTCCCCTGCGCGACGATCCGCCCACCGTGCTCGCCCGCTCCCGGGCCGAGGTCGACGAGATGATCGGCCGCGCGCATCGTCTGCTCGTCGTGCTCGACGACGATCACCGTGTTGCCGAGGTCGCGCAGCCGCTCGAGCGTGGCGATCAGCTTTGAGTTGTCGCGCTGGTGCAGGCCAATCGACGGCTCGTCGAGGATGTACAGCACGCCGACCAGCGAGGAGCCGATCTGCGTTGCCAGGCGGATGCGCTGCGCCTCTCCGCCGGACAGCGTCGCGGCCGCCCTGTCCATCGACAGGTAGCCGATGCCGACGTTCTCCAGGAAGCGCAGCCGCTCGGAGATCTCGCGCAGGATCAGCCGCGCGACGTGCCTGTCGGTCTCCGAGAGCTCGACCTCATCCAGCCACTCGAGCGCCCGGTGCGCCGACAGCGCGCAGAAGTCCTCGATGCGCGTGCCCGCCACCAGCACCGCGCGCGACTCCGGGCGCAGCCGCGCGCCGCCGCACACCGGGCACGCGCGCAGCGACATGTACTCCTCGATCTTCTCGCGCGTCCACTCCGAGTCGGTCTCGCGATAGCGGCGCTGCAGGTTCTTGACGATGCCCTCGAAGCGCGTCGCGTAGGAGCGCCGGCGCCCGTAGCGGTTGCGGTAGGTGACCTGCACCGGCTCGTCGCCGGTCCCGTACAGGAACGCGTCGCGCTGCTCGTCGGTCAGGTCCTCCCAGGGCGTGTCGACGTCGACGCGGTAGAGCTCGGCGATCGCCTCGGTCATCTGCTCGTAGTAGTTGGAGGTGCTGTTCGCCCACGGCGCGAGCGCACCCTCGGCGATCGACAGCGACGGGTCGGGCACGACCAGCTCGGGGTCGATCTCCATCTGCGAGCCGAGACCCGTGCAGCGCTCGCAGGCGCCGTGCGGGGAGTTGAACGAGAAGATCCGCGGCTCGAGCTCGACCAGCGAGGGCCCGTGCTCGGGGCACGCGAAGCGCTCTGAGAACGTGAACAGCGTCCCCGGCTCCGGCGCCGCGCCGGGCACGATCTGCCCGCCGGCAGCGCGCGATCCCTTGGCGCCTTTGGCGTGCTCGGCCTCGCTCCGGTCCTTGGCGGAGCCCACGATCTCGATCTCCACGAGCCCGTCGGCCAGCGCGACCGCCGTCTCGATCGAGTCCGCCAGGCGCTTGCGCACGTCGTGGCGCATCACCAGGCGGTCGACGACCACCGAGATGTCGTGCTTGTAGCGCTTGTCGAGCACGATCGACTCCTCCAACATGCGCACGCGATCGTCGATCTTCACGCGCGCGAAGCCATCGGCGCGCAGCTCGTCCAGCAGCTTGCCGTACTCGCCCTTGCGGCCCCTGACGACCGGCGCGAGCACCATGAAGCGCGCCCCCTCGGCCAGCTCCATCACCTGGTCGATGATCTGCTCGGCCGACTGGCCGACGATCGGGCGCCCGCAGATCGGGCAGTGCGGCTTGCCCACGCGCGCCCACAGCAGGCGCAGGTAGTCGTAGATCTCGGTGACCGTGCCGACCGTCGAGCGCGGGTTGCGCGAGGTCGTCTTCTGGTCGATCGAGATCGCCGGCGAGAGCCCCTCGATCGAGTCCACGTCGGGCTTGTCCATCTGCCCCAGGAACTGCCTGGCGTATGCCGACAGCGACTCCACGTAGCGGCGCTGCCCCTCCGCGTAGATCGTGTCGAACGCGAGGCTCGACTTGCCCGAGCCGGACAGACCCGTTATGACAACCAGCGCATCGCGCGGCAGCTCCAGCGAGATGTCCTTCAGGTTGTGCTCACGGGCTCCCGAGACGACGATCTGGTTGCTCTGCGGCATCTGCCACTCATGATAGTTAGGCGAACAGATGTTCGCCCACCATGTCCGCCGCGTGTGCGCAATTTGCGGGGTTTCGGGCTTTCCGCGGCCCGTCCTCCCGCCGCGCGGCTCAGGAGAACAGCGCGGTCACGTCGAGGTCGGCGACGCCCTCGGCCGGCGATGGCACCTTGGTACCTGGACCGTAGAGCTCACAGCGGCCGTATCCATTCGGGCCCGGCTTCGTGCGAACCTCGACCGTCTGCGCTGGGACGTCGACGATCCAGTAGGTGCGCACAGGTGCCCACGCGTACATGTTGGCCTTCGTCTCGCGGTCCTTCTTGTGCGAGCTCACCGCGACCTCAACCGCCAGCAACGCCGTTCGAGGATGGCGATGACGCGGATGGAGCGCCTCCACCAGCGCCAGGTCGGGCTCGGGCACCGCGCCCCACTCGGTTTCCAGCGGCAACTGCACCCGGAGCGATGCGTTCGCCGTGACAAGGTGACGCGTCAGGTAGACGATCGCCGACGCGTGCTCCTCACCCTGGGGGCTCACCTCGACGAGCAGCCCTTCCAGAAGTTCGATCGGCAGGCCCTCCAACGCACCCGTCGCGACCATCCGTTCGTAGGTCCCCACATCGATCCGGTGGAGCGGGTCGGGGAGGTGGGGATGCCTGTTGAGGAGTAGCCCGTCCACCAGCTCGACATCGAGACCCTCCAGCGCCCCCGCCTCGACCAGCCGGGCATAGATGCCCGCGTCCAGCCGGTAGAGCGGAAGTGACGAGTCGTTGGAGATGTGGTGGGCAGCCTGAGTCGCCATGACCTCATTTTGGCAGGCGACGATACGGCCGGCTTGGGATGCCTGAGAGAATCGCTACTCGATTTCGACGCGCAATCCGCGCGCCCGGCCTACCCCTCGATCGCCGAGTAGACCTCGTCTATCAGCTTCAGCCGATCGGGCAGCTGGAAGTTCTCGGCCAGGTAGCGCTCGGTGTCCGCGCGGGACTCGCCGTTGAGCGCCATGTTGAGCGCGATCAGGCGGGCGCCGTCGAGGTCGCTGCCGCCGGCGCCTGCCTCCTCCGCTCCGGACTGGACGGTCGCGCCGACAGGCTGCGGCGCCTCCTGCAGCGCGCTGTCGAGCTCGAGCTCGAAGCGCGGCGGCTCGGGCTCGTACTGGCGCGGCTCGGACTCGAACTGCCGCGGAGGCTCGGGCTCGTGCGCCGTGCCGGCGCGCCCGGAGGCGGCGTCGTAGAGCTCGCTCATGCCCGTCTCCACGGCGGAGAGGTCGGCGGCCAGCCGTCCGGCGCCGGCGCGCATGCTCTCCACGAGGGCGCTCACCTCGCCGTCCATCGAGCCGACGTGCTCGAGCAGCCTGGCGGTCACCTGCGCGACCGCCGCGACGTGCTGGCGCGCGCGTTCGACGGCCTCCTCGCGCGTGCGGTCGGCGTCGCGGTCGGCGTCCTCGCGCACCTGGCGCGCGTTCTCGAGCGCGTGGCGCTCGATTTCCGCGGCCGCGGTCTCGGCTGCCTGAAGGATGCTCTGCACCTGCGTTCCCGCGGTCGACGCGACCGACATGTCACTTCCGCCGGTGATCGCCGCGCGCTGCAGCGCCTCGTACTCGTCGGCCAGCGCTCGCAGGTGCGCGTCCACGGCGGCTGGGTCGTAGCCGCGCCGGCCGATCGGGAAGTCCCTGCGCTCGATTGACTGCCGATCGAAATCCACGGCGGGCATCCTAAGCCATGTCGCCGCTGGGAGTCTCCTGCGGCAAGATCTCGCCCGCGGGAGCCTCCACCGAGCGGATCTCCTGGAGGTCGCGGCGCAGCTCGCGCAGCTCGTCGCGCAGCTGCGCGGCGTACTCGAAGCGCAGGTCGTCGGCCGCCGCGATCATCTCCTCCTCGAGCTCGACGATCATGCGCTCGAGCTCGTGTTTTGGCATCTCGCGCTCGGCCCCGCGCTTGGCCGTTCGGCGTTTGCGCCCGCGCGGCACCTTCGACTCCCCCTGCAGGAACTCGGCGATGTCGGAGATGCCCTTGACGATCGTCGCCGCCGTGATCCCGTGCTCCTCGTTGTAGGCAAGCTGGATCTCGCGGCGGCGATCGGTCTCGGAGATCGCCGCTTTCATCGCCCGGGTCTCCTTGTCCGCGTACATCAGCACCGTGCCCTCGATGTTGCGCGCCGCGCGCCCGATCGTCTGGATCAGCGAGGTCTCGCCGCGCAGGAAGCCCTCCTTGTCGGCGTCGAGGATCGCCACCAGCGAGACCTCCGGCAGGTCGAGCCCCTCGCGCAGGAGGTTCACGCCCACGAGCACGTCGTACTCGCCGAGGCGCAGATCGCGGATGATCTGGATGCGTTCGAGCGTGTCGATCTCCGAGTGCAGGTAGCGTGTCTTGAAGCCCATCTCCAGCAGGTACTGCGACAGGTCCTCGCTCATCTTCTTCGTCAGCGTCGTCACGAGCACGCGCTCGTTGCGATCGACGCGCTTGCGGACTTCGTTCATCAGATCGTCGATCTGGTTCTTGGTCTCGCGCACCTCCACGGCCGGGTCCACGATCCCCGTCGGGCGCACGATCTGCTCGACCACGCGCGTGGACTGCGTGCGCTCGTACTCGCCCGGCGTCGCCGACACGAACACCAGCTGCGGCGTGATCGACAGGAACTCCTGGAACGTCTGCGGACGGTTGTCGAGCGCGCTCGGCAGCCTGAAGCCGTAGTCGACGAGCGTCTGCTTGCGCGAGCGGTCGCCCTCGTGCATGCCGCCGATCTGCGGCACCGTCTGGTGGGACTCGTCGATCAGGCAGACGAAGTCCTCGGGGAAGTAGTCGATCAGGCAGTAGGGCCTTGAGCCGGGCGGGCGGGCGTCGAGGATCCGCGAGTAGTTCTCGATGCCCGAGCAGAACCCCACCTCCCTGAGCATCTCCATGTCGTACTGCGTGCGCTGGCGCAGGCGGTGGGACTCGAGCTGCTTGCCTTCGGACTCCAGCTGCTCGCAGCGCTCGTTCAGCTCGCGGCCGATCTCCGCGACGCCCGCATCGATCGTGCCCTCTTTGACGTTGTAGTGCGTCGCCGGCCAGATCGCCACGTGCTCGAGGTCGTCCTCCAGCAACTCCCCCGTCAGCGGGTCGAACTGCTGCAGGCGCTCGACCTCGTCGCCGAACATCGTCGCCCGAAACGCCGTCTCCGCGTATGCGGGGAAGACCTCAAGCGTCTCGCCGCGCACGCGGAACGTGCCGCGCGAGAGCACGCTGTCGTTGCGCGTGTACTGGATCGAGACGAGTTTGCGCAGCAGCCCGTCGCGGTCGATCATCTCGCCGCGCTTGAGGATCTGCATGTTCATCTCATAGGTTTCCGGAGAGCCGAGGCCGTAGATGCACGACACCGACGCGACCACGATCACGTCCCTGCGCGCGAACACCGCCGCCGTGGCCGCGTGGCGCAGGCGGTCGACCTCCTGGTTGATGGCGGAGTCCTTCTCGATGTACAGGTCCCTGCTCGGGACGTACGCCTCGGGTTGGTAGTAGTCGTAGTAGGAGACGAAGTACTCGACCGCGTTCTCTGGGAAGAACGTGCGGAACTCGTTGCACAGCTGCGCCGCCAGCGTCTTGTTGTGGGCGATCACCAGGGCCGGGCGCTGCACTGCCTCGATCACGCCGGCCATCGTCATCGTCTTGCCGGTGCCGGTCGCGCCGAGCAGCGTCTGGAAGCGCTCGCCCTGCTCGATGCCCTCGGCCAAGGCGGCGATCGCCTGCGGCTGGTCGGCGGTCGGCGTGAAGATGGAGTCGAGCTTGAAGTCGGGCATTCGGTGGCCGCTCCTTACAGTAGCCTCTCGGCCAGAGCAGTCGTGAGGGGGCGTCCGATGACGCCGAAGAAGCCGCCCCTAACGCGGCCTGTGCGTCCTCACTGGATCCCCAGCTGCCTTGAATAGGTCGCCCTGTAGGCGGCCTGCGCGCTGAGCACACGCCGGACGTATTCGCGCGTCTCCGGGAAGGGGATCGCTTCCGCGCTGAGCTGCGCGCCTTCGGCATGGGCGTGGGCGACCCATTCGTCGACATTGGTCAGACCCGCGTTGTACGCGGCCACGGCGAGCATCTCATCGCCGCCGTAGTGGTCGAGCAGGTAGCGCAGGTAGTAGCTGCCGTAGGCGACGTTGACGCTCGGTTCAGAGAGATCGCCGGCGGTGAAGGTGACGCCGCCAGAGAGATGCGCAAGGTAATAGGCGGTGCTGGGCAGGATTTGCATCAGCCCCTGTGCCCCCGCCGATGATGGGCGCGGGTCGAATTTCGTCTCGGCGTAGATGACAGCCGCGATCAGCGCCGGGTCGAGATCCTTCGCGGCGGCCTGTTCGCGGATGATGCTGGCGTCGGTCAGCGGCAGGGCGAGGTTCGTCTGCGCGTTTTGAAGCATCGAGATGACGACCCCCACGAACAGGACCGTCACGACGATCGCGGCGAACGTGCCGAAGACCCTGCGGCTCATCCTCCAAGCTTGCCAAGAACCGCCGACAGCTCACGCTCCAGGTCCAGCTCGCTGCCGTCGTTGCGCACGACGAACGTCGCCCGCCGCGCCTTCTCCTCCTGGGAGAGCTGGCGCGCCGTGCGCTCGTCCACCAGCGCGTGCCCTCGCACGGCCGCCCGCGACCGGCGCAGCGACTCCTCGGAGATGACCGCGATCGTCGCGTCGTACAGCTGATCAAGGCCGGCCTCGAACAGCAGCGGCACCTCGACCACCGCGGCCGGTGGCGCGGGGCGCATCGCTCGCGCATGCTCGAGCCACTCCGCCACCCGCGCCCCGACCAGCGGCCACACCTGGCCCTCCAGCCACGTCCGGTCCTCCTCCGAGGCGAACGCCCGTCGCGCGAGCGCCGCGCGATCGACCACGCCGTGCGGAGCCACCTCGGGCCCGAAGCGGGCGACCACCGCGTCGCGCAGCTGCTTGCCTTCGTAGAGCTCGTGGACGACCGCATCGCTTGAGATGACCTCGGCGCCCAGACGTCGCAGCGCCTCGAGAGCCGTCGACTTGCCCGACCCCATGCCGCCGGTCAGCCCCACGAACGGCACCGTCGTCTCCACCTTCTCGGAGACGCTCAGGGTCGCGTCAGTCCTGCTGAGCGGACTCGGCCGTCGGCGAGTCGCCGTCCGCCTCGCCGGCAGCGGGGGCGTCCTGCTCGACAGCGGGCGCCTCCGGCTCGGTCTGCGCAGCCTCGGGCGCCGCGACAGCCTCGGGAGCGGCGGCAGCCTCGGGAGCAGCTGCCACCTCCGCCGCAACAGCCTCCGGAGCGGCGGCGTCCTCATCGACCTCGGCAGCAACGGCAACCTCTTCGGCTACCTCGGCGGCGTCGAGCAGCTCCTCGACCGCCTCCGCCTCGATGCTCGCCTCGACCGCGTCGGCGACCTCGATCGCCTCCGCGAGCTCCGCGACGGCTTCGGTCTCGGCGGCCTGGACAACCTCGGCGACAGCCTCGCCTTCGCCGGCCGCTGTCTCCTCCCCAGCCTCCGCGGCTACCTCGCGCGCGGGCTCGCCCGGGCGCGACACCGGCAGGATCTGGTCCTCGACGCGCTTGGCCGACAGCGACAGGCGCCGGCGCTCGGAGTCGATCTCGAGGATCTTCACGCGGATCTCATCGCCCGGGTGGACGATCTCGCGCGGGCTCTCGACATGGTGCGCGGCGAGCTCGGAGATGTGCACGAGGCCCTCGACGCCATCGAGGATCTCGACGAACGCGCCGAACGTGACCACCTTGGTGACCTTGCCGGCGAGCTCGTCGCCGACGTTGTAGGTGTCGACAATCCGCTGCCAGGGGTCCTCCTGGGTCTGCTTGAGACCCAGCGAGATGCGCTGGCGGTCGCGGTCGATGTCCAGCACCTTGACCTTGACGGTGTCGCCGATGTTGAGGATCTCGCTCGGGTGGTTGACGTGCGACCACGAAAGCTCGGAGATGTGGATCAGGCCGTCGATCCCGTCCAGGTCGACGAACGCGCCGAAGTCCACGATGTTGGAGATCTGCCCCTCCACGACCAGCCCCGGCTGCAGGCGGTCGAGGATCTGCTGGCGCACCTCCTTGCGCTCCTCCTCCAGCACCGCGCGACGGGACAGGACGACGTTGTTGCGCGAGCGGTTGAGCTCGATCACCTTCGTCTCGATCTTCGTGCCCATGTATTCGTCGAGGTTGGGCACGCGCCGGATGTCCACCAGCGACGCCGGCAGGAAGCCGCGCACGCCCAGATCGATGATCAGCCCGCCCTTGACGACCTCGATGACCGTGCCCTCGACCGGCTCGCCGGACTCGGCGGCCGTTTCGATGCGCCGCCACGCCTTCTCGAAGCGGGCGCGCTTCTTGGACATGATCAGGCGGCCGTCCTGATCCTCCTTGGTCATGACGATCGCGTCGACCTCCTCGCCGAGGTGGACCTCCTCGTTGGGATCGACCGCCTTGCGGATCGACAGCTCGTTGGCCGGGATGACGCCCTCGGACTTGTAGCCGATGTCGACGAGGACCTCGTCCTTGTCGATCCGCACGACGTGACCGGTGACGACCTCGCCCTCCTCGATCGGCCGGAAGGTCGCGTCGTAGTTGGGCACGATCTGGCCGTCGACTTCGAGCAATAGCCCGTTCGACCCGTCGACCACGCGGGCCTGAGGATTCTCTACAACCGTTTGCACCGGCCGAAGCGTAGCGCAGCCGTATCATTGCTGGTCAGATGCCTGTGCGAGCGACGAAGCGGGGGGAGCAGCGAACCCGCTTGCAGCGCGACTGCGACGTGCTCGTATGCGGCGCCAGCTTCGCCGGTCTGGCGATCGCGCGCGAGCTCGCCGGCTCAGGCGCGAAGGTGCTCGTGATCGACCGCTACGAGCTCGGCGAGCGCCAGACATCGGCGTGCGCGATGCCCACCGAGTGGATGCACGCGCTCGAGCTGATGGACGCCTGGCGCCAGAGCTTCGAGGAGATGGTCGTCCACACTCCGTACCGCACTTCGCGCTGGTCGCTGCCCTGGTCGTTCTCCACGTTCGACTACCGCGAGCTGTGCGCGCTGCTGTGGGAGCAGGCCGCCTGCCCGGAGCTCGAGCTGGAGACCGCCACCGTGACGGGCCGCGATGGGAACACCGTCCAGACCGACCGGGGCGAGCTGACCGCTGCGCTGGTGGTGGACGCGCTCGGCTGGAGGCGCGTGCTCTCGAACGCCACCCCGATCCAGCCGCCGAACGCCCGCCTCTCGCGTGGGCTGGAGGTGCACCCCGAGGGCCATGGCGAGGAGATGGAGCTGTGGATCGACCACCGCTACATCCGCGCCGGCTACGGCTGGAGCTTCCCGGCGCGGGATGAGCTGCGCGTCGGCATCGGCTCCTTCTGGCCGACCCACCACGTCAAGGAGCCGACCGTGCGGCTAGCCCACGACCTCGGTCTTGCCCCCGACGGCTACCAGGGCAACTGGATCCCCCACCAGCTGCGCCGCGCGGTCGAGGACGGCGTGTTCTTCGCCGGCGACTCCGCCGGGCATTGTCTCCCGCTCACCGCCGAGGGCATCCGCACTGCGCTGTACTTCGGCCTGGCCTGCGGGCGCGAGCTGCGCGCTGTGGTCGAGGGCCGGAGCACGCGCGAGCAGGCGCTCGCGCGCTACGGCGCCTTCTCGGACTCGCACGAGCGCAAATACCGCTGGCTGCTGAACGTCCAGCGCGCGGTGGGTCAGATCACGCCGAGTCGCGCCATGACACAGATCGTCCGCGCCTTCGAGAGCCGGCGGCTGACCGCGTGGGTCTTCGGGCACTACCTCGCGATCGCGCCGCCGTCGTTCGTCGGCGCACGGCCGGGATCCGCCTCGCCGTCCGCCCGTCTCGCGGTCGCGACGGCGCGCTGACTGCTCGGCATCAGCTCTCTCTACAGGGCCAGCACTTCGAGACCCGGTACCCGTTCGAACTCACGTGTATTGGCCGTCGCAATCCGCAGGCCGTGAGCAAGCGCCGTGGCGGCGATCCACAGGTCGTGCGCGCCGATGATCTCGCCGCTGGCTTCGAGATGCGCCCAGAGGTCCGCGTGAATGCGTGCCACCTCGACGGTGGCTGGGAGCACCTCCAGGTCGGCCAACACGTGCTCCACAAAAGCCTGCCGCTGCGTCCGGCGTGCACCGTCATCAGCGCGGCGGACGCCGTGCAGCAGCTCGCTCACCGTCACGACGCTGATCGAGTGCTCCTCGTCCTCCGGCACGCGCCCGAGCGCTCCTCCGCCCCGCTCCGCATCGACCAGCACCGACGTGTCGATCAGCCAGCCGGCCACTTGCTCACCGGCGGCCCCACGCCTGCTCGTGCCTCTTGCACGTCCCGAGCAAAGTCCGCGTCGACAACGGGCAGGCTCTCCACGAACCGTCGCCATTCCTCACCCCTGAGCCTCCGCGGACGCGAGGGCCGGCGCAGCTCGGCGACCGGGGCGCCGTTGCGGACGATCTCTATCTCCTCGCCGGCGCCAACGCGATTGATCACGGCCGAGAAGTTCCTGGCCACCTCGGTAGCGCTCATGCGTACCATGCGCCAAGCGTATCAGATAAATCTGATTCAACTGGATGCGATCTCGCTCAGGCGAGCGAACGGAAGACCCCGCGAAGCCCCCCGGCCCTCAAGCCACCCTGCGCAGCCGCGGCCTGCTGGCCGCCACCGCCACCGCCGCCAGCGCGAGCCGTCCGGCCTCTACCGCGCTGGCCCAGGCGACCTCCGCGAGCAGGCCCGGCGCGGCGAGCATGTCGCCGGCGAGGAACACGCCGTCGCCGCGGTCGACCGCCGGCCGGTCGCGCCAGCTCGTGCCCGGCATGTCGAGCGCGCCGCTGCGCGCGTCCATGACCTGGCGCCGGCGCCAGGTCTCGCGCTCGCGCCAGTCCGGCAGCGAGCCGTCGAGCAGCCGTTCCAGCCGCGCCGCCGCCAGCGCCGGGTCCTCTCCGGGGCGAATCGGCATGTGCGCCTGCACAAGCTCCTCGCCGGCAGGGGCAAGCGATGGGTCCGGCGCGGTGAATCGCTCGATCCATCCAGCCTCGTCCAAGTCGGACACCACGAACGGGTCGCCGCGGCGGTGGCGCAGCGCCAGATCGATGCAGAGCGTGTGGCCGCTCGTCCAGCACAGGGTGTCGTCGGCTAGCAGCTCGCGCGCTTGGCCCAACTCGGTCGCCACGATCACCGGCGGCTCGGGCAGCGCGTCGACACCGCTGCCCGTCTCGATCGTGACGCCCAGCTCGCGGGCGCGGGCCTCCAGCGAGCCCACCACCGCGCTCCAGCCGCCGATCGGATAGCGCGCGACCGGCGGCGGGCTGAGCAGTGTCCTGACGGTTCGCGTCCACACGAACGCGGCCGACAGAACACCGGGATCGTGGTGGAAGCTGTACACGCCCGCCGCCGAGGACAGCATCGCCGCCGTGCGCTCGTCGGTGTGGCGCGCGGCCCACGTGCGGAAGTCAAGCTCGATCGGGGCTTCGCGGCCGCGCAACCTGAGCACCGACGGGAGCGCGCCCAGCGGCGGTGTGCGCCGGATCTCGCCCTGACAGCGGAACCTGGCGCCCGCCAACGGCAGGCCGGCGTAGCGGGGCAGCAGCTTGCGCTCGGCCATCCAGCGCCAGAACGGGCCGTCCTTGTAGAGGACGTGCGGGCCGAAGTTCGCCTTGTACGGGCCGTCGCTGCTGCGCGCGCGCCCGCCCAGCGTGGCGTGCGCCTCGAGCAGCGACACGCTCGCGCCGCCCTCCGCGCATGTGATCGCCGCGGTCAGTCCTGCGAGGCCCCCTCCGACGATCGTGATGCGATCGCTCGCGCTCTTTCCACTCCGGTCCGGCAGGCTCATGACGATCCTCCTGGTGGTTGCGGTGATGGCCACCATACGCCGACACTGGTCCGTTATACAGTGCCAGTAATGCCTGATCTGCTTGGGCCAGTTACGGGCCCGGAGCTGCTGGTCGAACTCGACCGCTCCGGCGAGCTGCCGCTGCACGAGCAGCTGGAGCGCTCGCTGCGCGAGAACATCCGGCGCGGACGCCTGCCCGCCGGCACGCGACTGCCCTCCACGCGCGGCCTGGCGGCCGAGCTGGGCGTCTCGCGCGGCGTCGTCACCGAGGCCTACGGGCAGCTGAGCGCGGAGGGCTATCTGGAAACACGCCAGGGCGCCGCCGTGCGTGTCGCCAGGGCCGCGCGCGCGGCCGTGCCGCGGGCGCCCGCGCGCTCGCTGCTGCCGAGCTTCCCCTACCACTTCCACCCCGGGCTCCCCGACCTCGCCGGCTTTCCACGCGACCGCTGGCTGCGCTCGCTGCGGGGCGCCCTCGGCCAGTCGCCGCTGGACGCCGTCGGCTACGGCGACCCGCGCGGCGTGCCGGCACTGCGCGAAGTGCTCGCCGACTACCTCGGGCGCGTGCGAGGCACGGCCGCCGACCCGGAGAACATGCTCGTGTGCACGGGCTTCATGCAGGGCTTCTCCATCCTCTGCCGCTGGCTACACGGGCAGGGCGTGGAGGCGATCGCGATGGAGGACCCGGGCTGGCACGTGCACCGTCTGATCGCCGAGCAGGCGGGCGTGCGGACGATCCCGGTGGCGGTCGACGAGCAGGGCCTGGACGTGCAAGCGCTAGCCGCCACCGACGCGCGCGCCGTGCTCGTCACCCCCGCGCATCAGTTCCCCACCGGCGCGGTGCTGAGCCGCGAGCGCCGCGCGGCGCTCGTCGAATGGGCCGAGGACGGGGAGCGGCTGATCATCGAGGACGACTACGACGCCGAGTTCCGCTACGACCGCGTCGCCGTCGGCGCGCTGCAGGGGCTGGCCTCCGAGCGGGTGCTGTACATCGGCTCGGCCAGCAAGCGCCTGGCGCCGGCGATGCGCCTGGGCTGGATGCTGCTGCCCTCCTGGCTTGCGTGGCAGCTGATCTCCGCGAAGGCGATCGAGGACGGCGGCTCGGAGGTCATCGGCCAGCTTGCGCTGTGCGACTTCATCGAACGCGGCGAGCTCGACAGGCACGTGCGCCGCATGCGCCTGCGCTACCAGGCTCGCCGCGACGCGCTGCTGCAGTCGCTCGCGCGATGGCTGCCGCAGGGGCGTCCGCGCGGCACGCCGGCGGGCCTGTTCGAGCTCGTCGAGCTTCCCGCCGCCACGAACGAGTCCGCGCTGCTGGCGG
Organism: uncultured Solirubrobacteraceae bacterium; assembly: GCA_963735705.1. Taxonomy (GTDB): domain Bacteria; phylum Actinomycetota; class Thermoleophilia; order Solirubrobacterales; family Solirubrobacteraceae; genus Palsa-744. The sequence continues at coordinate 175,074 of CAVTLZ010000002.1, read as the reverse complement.
CCGCTGGGGCGCGCGGCGTGGGCATGGAGGGCCTGTCCTGGCATCGCTTCGCGCACGGCGGCGTGCCCGGCATCCTGCTCGGCTACGGGAACCTGTCAGAGCCCGCGATCGAGCAGGGAGTGCGCCTGATCGCGCAGGCGCTGGCCGAGGTGTCCTGAGCGTCGAGCGCTCGCCACTCGCGGTCTCGCCGCACGCATCTTGCGCGCGCATTGGTATCGGCGCGCGCCGCCCAACTGGACCTCGGCAGGCCCCGATGCAGGCCATATCGTGCATCGCGTGAGCGCCGCCTACGAGCAGCCCGCGGGCACGCAAGCGCTGCAAGACCCCGCCCCATCGGTCGTGACCGTCGGACTGATCGCGTTCGCCGTGATCCAGATCGGCCTGGCGCTGTTCATGGCGGTGAGCCCCCACGCTTTCTACACGGCCGTCGGCCCGTTCGGCGCCTTCAACCCACACTACATCCGCGACGTCGCGAGCTTCTACGGAGCCATCGGAATCGGCCTGGCGATCGCCGTCAGACCGCGTCTCCTGGCGCGTGCCGGTGCTGGCGCTCACGACGATCCAGTACGCGCTGCACAGCGTCAACCACCTGATCGACATCGGCAAGGCCCACCCGGCGTGGAACGGCTACTTCGACTTCTTCTCGCTGGCCGCCGCGACCGTGCTGCTCGCGTGGCTGTGGCGCGTCGCGGCGCGAGAGGCGAGCGCGATGAGGGTGTTCGTGGCGGGGGCGACTGGCGTCATCGGCCGCGCACTGTTGCCACAGCTGATCGCAGCGGGCCACGAGCCGATCGCGATGACGCGCTCGGCCGAGAAGGCGGACGCGCTGCGCGAGCGCGGGATCGAGGCGTGCGTGTGCGACGCCTACGATGCCGAGCGCCTGGCCCACACGGTCGCCGACGCGTCGCCCGAGCAGATCGTGCACCTGCTGACCGACCTTCCGGAGGAGATCAACATGCGCCGCTTCGAGCAGGAGACGGCGAGCACCGGGCGCCTGCGCAGGGAGGGCACGCGCAACCTCGTCGCCGCCGCGCGCGCGGCGGGCGTGCAGCGAATCGTCGGCGAGAGCATTGCCTTCGCCTACGCGTCCGAGGGCGATCGCGTCAAGGACGAGGACGCGCCGCTGGCCGCGGCGACGCTGCCGTCCGTCGTCGAGCCGCTCGCCGAGCTCGAGCGCCAGCTGCTGGACGCGGGCGGAATCGTGCTGCGCTACGGGCAGCTGTACGGCCCGGGCAGCTCGTTCACGAAGGACGGGTCGTGGGCGCGAAACCTGCGCCGCCGGCGCCTGCCGCTCGTCGGCGCCGGCGCCGGCATCTTCTCGTTCGTGCACGTCGAGGATGCCGCGAGCGCCACCGTGGCGGCGCTCGCGCACAGCGGTCCGGCGACGTACAACGTCGTCGACGACGAGCCGGCCGACGATCAGCGAATGGCTACCCGTCTACACCCGCGCCGTCGGCGCGCCCGCTCCGTGGCGCGTCCCGGCGTGGCTCGGGCGGCTCGCCGCCGGTCCGGTCGCGGTGGAGATGATGAACGAGCTGCGCGGCGCCAGCAACGCGCGCATCAAGCGCGAGCTCGGCTGGCAGCCGAAGTACGCGAGCTGGCGCCAGGGCTTCGAGCAGGCGCTCGGCTGAGCTACTTCCGCACCACCAGCACCACCCCGACCACCAGCAGCGCAAGCCCGGCGATGCGCGAGGCGTCGATGTGCTGCTTGGCGATCCCGAACAGCCCGAAGCGGTCGATCGCGACGGAGATCGCCAGCTGGCCGGCGATGACGACCGCGGTCAGGCCGCTCGCGCCGAGCGTCCGCACGGCGACGAGCGCGACGGTCACGTAGACCGCCCCAAGCAGCCCGCCGACGAGCGCCCACCAGGGAACGTGGCGAACCTGTCCGAGGCTGCCCAGCCCGCCGCGCACGAACGCAGCGATCACCAGCAGCACGGCCGTCCCGACGAGGAACGAGAGCGTCGCCGCCTGCAGGCTGCCCACCGTCTTGCCCAGGCGCGAGTTGATCGGCGCCTGCATCCCGACCAGGCAGCCCGCTCCCACGCCCACCAGCACGGCGAGACCCCGGCTCACTTGGCCTCCAGCCAGGTGCGGCCGGTGCCGATGTCGACGGCCAGCGGCGGCTCGCGCCCTTCCCACACGCCGACCATCTCCCGCTCGATCAGCTCGCGCGCGTCCGCGGCCTCCTCGGGCGGGCCTTCGAACAGCAGCTCGTCGTGGATCGTCAGCAGCAGGCGGGTGCTCAGCTTGGACTGCGCGAGCGTGCGGTGGCAGCGGACCATCGCCAGCTTGATGATGTCCGCGGCGGTGCCCTGGATGACGGTGTTGACCGCCAGGCGCTCGCCGAGCGTGCGCACCTGGTAGTTGCGGGCGCGCAGCTCGGGGATCTGCCGGCGGCGGCCCCACAGCGTCTTCACGTGCCCGTCCTCCTTGGCCTGCTCGATCGTCGCGGCCATGAGCTCCGCGACGCGCGGGAAGCGCTCGAGGTAGGCGTCGATGAACTCCTTGGCCTCCTCGCGCGGGATGTTCAGGCGGTCGGCCAGCCCGAAGTCGGAGAGCCCGTAGACGATCCCATAATTGATCATCTTGGCCTTCGAGCGCATGCCCGGATCGATCTCGTCCGGCTCCACGCCGAACACCCTCGACGCGGTCGCCGTGTGCACGTCTTCGCCGCGAGCGAAGATCTCCATCAGCGCGGGCTCCTCGGCGGCGTGGGCGAGCACGCGCAGCTCGATCTGGGAGTAGTCGGAGGAGATCAGCACGCTGCCCGGCTCGGCCTCGAAGCAGCCGCGGATCTCCCGGCCCAGCGGCGTTCGGATCGGCACGTTCTGCATGTTCGGGTTGGTGCTCGACAGGCGCCCCGTCTGCGCGACCGCCTGCAGGAACGTGGTGTGGATGCGCGAGCGCTCGTCGACGAGCTCGGGCAGCACGTCGAGGTAGGTCTTGATCAGCGTCGAGAGCTCGCGCCAGCGCTCGATCCTGGGGATGATCTCGTGCTCGGAGCGGATCGCCTGCAGCACGCGCGCGTCGGTCGAGTAACCGGTCTTGCCGCGGCGCTTGCGCGAGAGCCCGAGCTTCTCGAACAGGATCTCCCCCAGCTGCTGCGGGGAGGCGATCAGGAACTCCTCCCCCGCGAGCACGAAGATCTCGCGTTCCAGCGCGTCGATCTCCTCGTGTACGCGCGCGGTGATCACCGCCAGGCGCTCGAGGTCCAGCCGCACGCCCAGCAGCTCCATCTCGCGCAGCACCGCCACGAGCGGCAGCTCGATGTCGCACATCACGCCCTCCAGGCCGCGCTCGGCGATCTGCTCACGCTGCCAGTCGGCCAGCGCACCGAGCAACACCGCGTCGGAGGCGACGGGGTCGGCGATGTCGCTCGCCAGGCCCCGCTCTTCGCACAGCTCGGCCAGCGGGTAGCCGCGCCGCGCGGGCTCCAGCAGATAGGCGCCCAGCAGCGTGTCGTGCACGAGCCCCGGCGGCACGAGCCCGAGCGCCTTCGCATCGTGGGCCACGACCGGGCGCTCGGCGCAGGCGCTCACCACCTCCTCCGGACCGCCGCAATCGCCCATCAGCACCTCCCCGGCAGCGGCGACCGCGAAGCGCCACGGCGCGCCGTCGGCGAACAGCGCGCCCTCGGGCGGCTCGCTCGCGAGCACCGCCACGCACAGCTCCTCCTCGGCGCCGCCCACACGCGCGATGTCACCGACCGCGCCCTCCATCGCGCGCGCGGTCAGCAGCACGTCCGCCGCCGGCGCGGGCGCCGCGGTCTCGGGGTCGCCCAGCGCCTCCTCCAGGCGCCGCAGCGGGTCGCGCAGCTCGTACTCGCGGAAGACCTCGCGCACGCGCGAGCGGTCCGGCTCGCGCACCGCCTCGGCGGCGATGTCGAAGTCGACCGCCACGTCGCGCTGCACGGTCGCCAGGCGCTTTGACACGCGCGCGTCCTCGGCGTGCTCCAGCAGGTTCTGTTTGCGCTTGGGCCCGCTGATCTCCTCGACGTGCGACAGCACACCCTCCAGCGAGCCGAAGCGCTGCAGCAGCTCGCTGGCGGTCTTGTCGCCGATCCCGGGGATGCCCGGGATGTTGTCGGAGGTGTCTCCCTTCAGGCCGTAGAAGTCGGGGATCATCTCGGGCGGGATGCCGTAGCGGTCGATCACCGCCTGGCGGTCGTAGATCTTCGTCTCGGTGATGCCGCGGGCGGTCGCCATCACCTTCACCAGGCCGCGCTCGTCGATCAGCTGGAAGACGTCGCGGTCGCCGGTCACGATCATCACCGGCACCGGCGGGTCAGCCTGCAACGCGCGCTCGGTGAGCGAGGCGATCACGTCGTCGGCCTCGTAGCCCTCGATGCGCACGTTGCTGTAGCCGAACGCCTCGACCAGCGGTTCCATCGCCGGCCACTGCTGCTTGAGCAGGTCCGGTCGCGAGCGGCGCTGGGCCTTGTACTCGGCGAACAGCTCCGTGCGTCCGGAGGTGCCCGCGTCCCAGCCGACGACCGTCGGCTGCACCCCATACTCGGTGACGATCTTCACCAGCATCGAGGCGAACCCGAAGATCGCGTTCGTGGGCACGCCCGTGGAGGTCGCGATCGACTCGGGCAGCGCGTAGAAGGCGCGGTAGACGAGGCTCGGGCCGTCGATCAGGAACAGCCGGCGCTCGGCGGCGGGCGCGGCGCCGGCGCCCCCGCGCTTGGCTGTGGTTATCTGAGCGGCCACGACCGAGCACTCTACGAGGCTCGGGTGGGTGGGGTCTAGATCAGAGACCGCCTAACATCCCCTCCCGCCAACGACCGAGGAGTCCCGCAAGTGAGCGCCACCCCAAGCGCGCAGTACCGTCTCACGATCCGCGTCAAGCTCGACGACTCGCCCGGCATCCTCGGGCAGGTGACGAGCGCGATCGGCGAGGCCGGCGGGATGGTCGACGCGGTGGACCTCGTCGAGGTCGACGGCGGCAACAGCCTGCGCGACATCGTCGTCGACGCCTCCGGCCGCGACCACTGGGCGCGCATCATCGACGCGATCAACGCGCTCGCGGGCGCGGAGGTGATCGACACCACCGACCGCACCTTCCTGCTGCACGTCGGCGGCAAGATCGAACAGAGCAACAAGCACCCGCTGAAGACGCGCGACGACCTCTCGATGGTCTACACCCCCGGCGTCGCGCGCGTGTGCCGGGCGATCGCCGACGACCAGGACAAGGCCTTCCAGTACACGATCAAGCGCAACACCGTCGCGGTCGTCTCCGACGGCACCGCCGTGCTCGGCCTCGGCGACATCGGGCCGCGCGCGGCGATGCCTGTGATGGAGGGCAAGTGCTGCCTGTTCAAGGAGTTCGCCGGCGTCGACGCCTTCCCGATCTGCCTGGACACGGCCGACGCCGAGGAGATCGTAAGGACGGTCAAGCTGATCGCGCCGGGCTTCGGAGGGATCAACCTGGAGGACATCTCCGCGCCGCGCTGCTTCGAGATCGAGGAGCAGCTCAAGCAGCAGCTCGACATCCCCGTCTTCCACGATGACCAGCACGGCACCGCCGTGGTCGTGCTCGCGGCGCTGCTGAACGCCGTCAAGCTCACCGGCCGGCGCCTGGAGGACCTGAACGTGCTGATCATCGGGCTGGGCGCCGCCGGCATCGCCGTCGCCAAGATCCTGCTCGCCGCCGGCGTCGGCAAGATCATCGGCGCCGATTCCCGCGGCGTCGTGCACATCCGCCGCGAGGACTACCTGGACGGGTCGATGAACAGCGTCAAGCGCTGGTTCGCCGAGGTCAGCAACCCCGACTGCCGCGCGGGCACGCCCGCGGAGGTGATCGACGGCACCGATCTGCTGATCGGCGTCTCCGGCGCCCGCGCCCTGCCAGCGGAGGCGCTCGCGCGGATGAACAAGGACGCGATGGTGTTCGCGATGGCCAACCCCAACCCCGAGGTCAACCCCGAGGAGGCGGGCCCGTACGTGCGGATCATGGCAACCGGTCGCTCGGACTACCCCAACCAGATCAACAACGTCCTGTGCTTCCCCGGCATCTTCCGCGGCGCGCTGGACGTGCGCGCGCCGTCGATCACAGAGGAGATGAAGATGGCCGCCGCGCACGCGATCGCGGCAATCGTCGATGAGAGCGAGCTGCGCGAGGACTACATCATCCCGTCGGTGTTCAACCGCGACGTCGCGCCCGCGGTCGCCGCCGCGGTCGCCGAGCAGGCGCGCGCCGCCGGCACCGCGCTCGCCGGCCAGGAGGTCGGCTTCGCGCAGGGCGACGCGGTCACCGGGGGCTCCCCCGGAGCGCAGGTGGTCGACGGCCGCGTGTGAGAGGCTGACAGCCTCATGTCCGCCATGCGCGTGACCGTCACCGGGGCGACGGGCCTGATCGGATCCTCGCTCGTGGCCGCGCTGCGCGAGCGCGACGCGCAGGTGACGGTGCTCACGCGCGACCCCGACCGCGCGCGAGCGCGGCTGGGCGAGGTCGAGGCCGTGGGCTGGGACACGCTGGGCGGCCCGGCGCCGGTGGCGGCCCTGGAGGAGCGCGACGCCGTCGTGCACCTGGCGGGCGAGCCGGTCGCGCAGCGCTGGAGCGCGAAGGTCAAGCGCGCGATCCGCGAGAGCCGCGTGCTCGGCACGCGCAACCTCGTCGAGGGCCTCGCGCTCGCGCATTCGCGCCCGCCGCTGCTGCTCAGCTCCTCGGCGACCGGCTACTACGGCGCGCACGGCGAGGAGCCGCTCGACGAGGACGCCCCGCCGGGCCGCGACTTCCTGGCGCAGGTATGCGTCGAGTGGGAGGCCGCGGCGGCGGCCGCGGGCGAGCTCGGCGTGCGCGCCGTGCAGCTGCGCACCGGCGTCGTGCTCGACCGCGCCGGCGGCGCGCTCGCGAAGATGCTGCCGGCGTTCAGGCTCGGCGTCGGCGGCCCGGTGGCCGGCGGCTACCAGTACATGTCCTGGATCGACGCGCAGGATGTCGTCGGGATGATGCTCGCGGCGCTCGCGGACGAGCGCTGGAGCGGGCCGGTCAACGCGACCGCCCCCGAGCCGGTGCCCAACCGCGTCTTCTCCAAGGCCCTCGGCCGCGTGCTCGGACGTCCGTCGCTGCTGCCCGTGCCCGGGTTCGCGCTTCAGGCCCTGTACGGCGAGATGGCTGAGATCGTGACGACCGGCGCCCGCGTGATGCCGGCGAAGGCGCTGGTGCTCGGCTACGAGTTCGCCCACCCGCAGCTCGAGCCGGCGCTCAGGCAGGCATTGGCACGCCCGTAGGCCGGTTCTCGGTCTCGATGATCACCCGGCACGGGCGCTTGCTCAGCAGGTAGGCCGCGGTCGGGCCGATGCGCTGCTCGCCGGCGGGCGCGTGGATCGCCGACCAGTAGATCACGTCCGAGCCCACGCGTTCGGCTTCTTCCACGAGCGCCGCGCCGGGGTTGCGCGTGCGGATCAGGCCGGTGTGGATCTTGATGCCCAGGCGCCTGGCCTGGATGCGCGCGCTCTCGAGCACCGAGCGCCCGTGCGCCTCCTCCTCCTCGAGGCCCGCCTCCAGCGACAGCTGGCTGGGCACGGGCAGGACGTAGATCGCGTACACGACGCCGTCCTCGCCGATCAGCTTGGCGGCGCTGCTCAGCGCCGAGGCGCTGACGTCGTCGCCGAAGATCGGCACGAGCGCCGTCTTGTACTCGAGCTCTTCGAAGTCCGGCGGGCGCTCCGCGTGCGCGATCTTGTAGCTCTTGCGGGGATCGAGGCCCTGGCGTTTGCGGTAGATGAAGTAGCCGCCCATGCCGATCACCATCCACGGGATGCCGACGATCTTCGCCTCGCTGTGCAGGACGGTCACGGCGACCCACGCGGCGGCCGTGCCGATGCCGCCGATCACCGCCGCCAGCGGAATCACCGAGCCTTTGATGCGCACGCCCCACGGGGTGCTGTACGGGCGCTCTCGATCGGGATCGCTGACGCGCAGCCTCACGATCGCCGCGTGCGCGGTCGTGAACGAGAGCATCGCGCCGAACGAGTACAGGTTGCCGAGGACTTCGGTGTTGCCGTAGATGATCAGCGTGCTCGCGAGCATCGAGAAGAAGATCAGCGTGAACCACGGCGTGCGGAACTTGGAGTGCAGCTGCGAGAACAGCGCCGGCAGCTGGCGGTGCTCGGACAGCGACCACGACAGGCGCGAGATGCCGATCATCCCGGCGTTGGTCGCGATGAACAGGATCGTCGCGGCGAGGAGCCCGAGGTAGTACCTGGACAGTTTCAGGACCGTGCCGTGCAGCCCGAGGTGTTCGACGACGCCGAGCATCGGATCGTTTTCGAAGAAGCCGCCCAGCGAGGTCGCATACCCGGGCGTCTTGAAGGTCTGTTTGAGCTCGGCGCTGTAGCCGATGCCGTGATGCACGACCGGGAGCGCCGACAGCGCGACGACGGAGATGCCCGCGTACACGCCGAGCACGGCCAGCACGACGAGGTTGACGGCCTTCGGCACCTGTTTGCCGGGATCCCTTGACTCCTCGGCCATGTTCGCGACCGTCTCGATGCCCGTGTACGCGAGCATCGCCAGCGACAGCGCGAAGATCAGTTCCCTCCAGCTCGGCACCGAGCCCAGGTGGACCTGGTTGATCAGCAGATGCGGGTTCAGCACCAGCGCGATGCCGACGCACGCCAGCAGGATCTGCGTGGAGAGGTCGAGCAGCGCGAGGACGATGTTCAGCTTCGCCGACTCGCCAAGCCCGCGGATGTTCAGCCACGCGAGCATGCCGACCACGATCAGCCCGCCGAAGATGTCGTCGGGGTTGTGCTTGAGCGCGCCGAGGCCGGGGAAGGCGCTGAGGTAGTGCGGCACGAAGAACGCGGAGATCGCGATCGTGAGGATGTAGTCCAGGCTCAGCGCCCAGCCGGCGAAGAACGAGACGACGTCGTCGAACGCGTGGCGCGCGAACGACGAGGAGCCTCCGGCTTCCGGGAACATGGACGCGCCCTCGGCGTACGTTTTGGCCGTCAGCGCGAACAGGCCGCCGGCGAAGACGAACACCAGCGGCGTCAGCCCGAGCGCGTGCGCGGCGACGAGACCGAGCGCGTAGTAGATCGAGGAGCCGACGTTGCCGTACGCGGTCGCGAACATCCCCGAGACGCCGACCGACTTGCGCAATCCGTGCTCCGAGAGGCGTGCCATTCGGGTCGAGAGGCTATCGATGGCCGGCGGCGGTGCAAAATCCCATGCACCCCAGCCGCGAATGCAGGAACCCGACGTATGATTCCGACGAGCCGGGGACGGCGGGCGCCGGGCGGATGCCGGGCAGGACCCTCACAGACGCTCCCCGGCAACGCAAAATGGAAACGGCGCGACGCGAAAACTACGACTCCGGCGAGGACTTCGTCCTCGAATACGGAGAGCTCCGCTTCACGTTCAACGAGGCGGACTTCTCCGAGCGCTGCGAGCAGGCGGCGCTGAAGCTCGGGTTCGTCGGCGGGCGACTCGGCGGAGAGGAGCTCGAAGACCTCGTCAACCTCGCCGTCAACGGCGAGATCCTCGACCCCGCGTCAGCTCTCGGCGAACACGTCAACGACTGCTGGCCGGAGCTCGTCGGGCCCGCCGAGCGCTCGCTCGTGCACTGGCTGCGCCGCCTCGTCTTCCGGGGCGCTTGGCTCGACCAGCGCGTCAAGGAGGGCGAGCTGAGCGTCAACTTCGACGAGCAGACCGGCACCTTCGGCTACGTGCAGCCGGTGAACGGACGGGACGGCGATTTCTCCCGCGGCGGCGAGCCGATCGAGCTCGCGCCCGAGCCCTCCTGGGGCCGAGTAGCGTACCGACGCTAGGACGCCGCTGGGCGGCGCGAGGCGGCGTCCTCACTCGCTCGCGTGCCAAGCACGCCACGCTCGCTGCGTCCTTGCCTCACTTGCCCATCGACGTCCTAGACGCGCAGTTCAGAGACCGGCGAGTCTCAGCCGGCCGCCTCGACTGCCACCGCGCGGGCGCGGGTGATCGCCTCGGCGCCCTCGTCGCCGACGAGCAGCTCGGGCTTGAGCGTGCCGCTGGCCGCGAGGTCGAGGATCGGCTGCTGCCCGGTGGAGGCGAGCGTGGCGTCGAGCGCGATCACGGTCGTCTCGCCGCCGAGCGGGCGCTCTGCGATCGCGATCACGGTCACCGAGCCGCCCTCGCGCAGGTTGCGCGCGGCGGCCAGCGCCTTGCGCGCGGCGTGCGGATGCAGCCCGTCGAGGTGGTCGATCGCCACGAGCGCGTTGCCGCCGCGCGCGGCGACCCGCTTTGCGGCGTCGATCGCGCGCTCGACCGCCTGATCCTGCGAGTCGGCTGACGCGGCGAAGCTGAGCGCGGCGACGGGCGCCACCGGGCCCTCCTGCGCCTGTGCGATCTCCTCGGGCCTCGCGCCGACGAGCACGAGGCTGACGTCGAGCTCCTCGCGTCCTTGAACCGACTCCAGGACGCGTCGCAACGTCTCGGACTTGCCCGCCTGCCGGGCGCCGACGATCACCACGCGCGAGCCGTGGCCAAGCGGGGTCATCCACTCGATCGCCTCCAGCGTGGGGTCCTGCGCGCCGAGCGCCAGGCGCTCGCGCGGCCAGTCCACCGGCAGCTCGTCGTAGCGGGCGCCGTCTGAGACCGCGTCCGCGGACGCGCCGTTGATCGTGTCTATGCGGACCAGCGACGGGTAGCGCTCGGAGCGGCGCGGCGTGCGCACCGGGCCGGTGACGCGATCGCCGGAGACGAGCTCGCAGCGGCGCACCTGGGCGGCGGAGATGTAGACGTCCTCGTCGGACGGCTCGGGCGGATCGACGCGCAGGAACCCCGAGCCGTTGCCCAGCACCTCGACCACGCCGGCGGCGATGCGCCCGGCGGACTCCGCGCCATCCCCGTCGCTCTCGCCACGGGCGCGCGAGGATGCGGGCGCGTCCGCCGCGCCAGACCCGCCGCGAGCGCCGCGCCGGCGTCCGCGGCGCGCGCCGCCCGCGGTGTCCGAATCGGCCTCCGCGCTGGAGGAGTCGCTCGCATCACCGGAGTCGGCCTCCTCGCCCGGCCCGGAGTCCTCGCCGTCCTCGCGTCCGCGGCGGGAGCGCGCGGGGCGACGTCTGCGCGTGCGCGAGGCGCCCTCCGGCCGCTCGCTCTCCTCCTCGGCGCCGTCGTCGCCGCCGCCGGACCCCGTCTCGTCGAGGATCGCGGCGATCAGGTCCGCCTTGCGCAGGCGCCTGAATCCCTCCAAGCCGAGCTGGTCGGCGATTGCGTGCAGATCGGCCAGCGGGCTGGCCTCCAGCTCGGAGCGCTCGAGAACTGTCATCTGATGATCCCTCTTTCGTAGTGGCTGGGCGGTTGGCGTCCCGCCGCGTTGGACAGCGGCGGGCACCCGCGAAGTGCCCCGCACGGGGCATGAACGGCCTTCAGCCTAGCGGCTTGCGCGGCGGGCACCCACGCTGGCACGTCCGCCGCGCCGGCCGCGTCAGTCGCCGCCGGCCCGCTCGTAGCGGATGTCCTCGGACAGCGCGAGGTCCCTGCCCGCCTCGGCCTCGCGCGCCAGCGCGGCGCGCACCGCCAGGAAGTCGGCGGCGGCGGCGACGTCGTGCACGCGGAAGACGTGCGCGCCGTGCTCGACGCCGTGAGCGAGCGCCGCCAGCGTGCCGGCGAGCCGGTCGCGGGGCGCGCGGCCGGTGAGCGCGCCGATGAAGTCCTTGCGCGAGATCGCCATCAGCAGCGGCCGGCCGAGCTCGTGCAGGCGCCCGACCTCGGCCAGCAGCCGGATCGTCTGCGCCGGCGTCTTGGCGAAGTCGGGGCCAGGGTCGACGATCAGCTGCTCGCTGGCCACCCCGCGCGAGATCGCGAGCGCCATGCGCTCGCGCAGGAACGCCATCACCTCGCCTGTTATGTCTCCGTAGAGATCGGGGTCCTGCAGGCGTTCGCGCGGCGCGGCGAGCGTGTGCATCAGCACCAGCGCGGCGCCGCTGTGCGCGCACACGTCAGCGAGCTCCACGTCGCGCAGGCCGCTGACGTCGTTGACGATCCTCGCCCCCGCCGCGATCGCCGCGCGCGCGACCGCGGGCTTGTAGGTGTCCACGGACACGATCGCCCCCAGCTCGCCCGCCAGCCGCCGCACGAGCGGGACCACCAGCTCGATCTCCTCGCTCGCGTCCACCGGCGGGCGCCCGGTGGAGGCGGACTCGCCGCCGACGTCCAGGATGTCGGCGCCCGCGTCGAGCAGCTCGCGCGCGAGCTGCACCTGCGCGTCGAGGCTCGCGTAGCGCCCGCCGTCGCTGAAGGAGTCCGGCGAGGCGTTGACGATCCCCATCAGCCACGGCCGGCCGCCCAGCTCGAGCGTCAGCTCGCACGCGCGCACACTGTGCGCGGGCGCGCTCACGGCATCGCGCTCGGCAGCGGCGCGCCGGGCGCGTGTACAGCCGCCTCGGCCCACTGCGGGCTCACCGCGATGCCCTCGGCGGCGGCCTCCTCGGCGAAGCGATCCAGCTCCAGCTCGAGCCGCTCGCGGCCCCACCGCAGCTCGCGCGCGAGCGTCTCGCCCACGCGCCGTACGGGCGCGGGATGCTCTTTGGAGTCCGGCGCACCGCGAGAGTCCGACGCAAGCTCGCCCGCCTCGCCCGCGGCGCCGGTCAGCTCGTGCGCGGCGAGCAGCCCCAGGCGCGTGCGCCTGAGCAGCACGTCGCCGATGCTGCGCGCCTGCTCGCGGCGCGCAGCGAGCGTCGCCTCGGCGAGCAGGTCGGGCAGGCCCGCGACGATCGGCTGCGCCAGCTCGGGGTGGGTGGGACTTCCTTCCGCGGCCAGCGCGAGCACGTCGTGCGCGGCGTGGCCGTAGCGCGAGGCGAGCGCCTCATAGGAGGCGTCCGGCACGCCCTCCACGCGCGGCAGATCCTCCACCTCGATCGCCTGCCCGAGCGGTATCTCCTGCGTGCGGCACGGCGCGTCGCGCGCGTCGCGCTCGACGAGGCGATCGACGGTCATCTTCGCCATCCGACGCCACGTGGTCAGCTTGCCGCCGGTGATCGTGATCATCCCCGAGGATGTCTCGTACAGCTCGGCCTTGCGCGAGATGTCGACCGACTTCTTGGGATCGCCGGTGGAGATCAGCGGCCGCACACCCGCGAATGCCCCCGTCAGCTGGCCGGGAACGAGCTCCGTGCCGAAGAAGGCGTTGGTCGCGTCCAGCAGGTAGGCGATGTCCTCGCCCGAGGGCTGGATGTGGTCGAGCGGACCCTCGTAGTCGTTGTCGGTCGTGCCCACGAGCGTGTGGCCGAGCCACGGCAGCGCGAAGATCGAGCGCCCGCTGCCGGCCGGCACGATCGCGCCGCCGACCAGCGGCAGGTCCGCGTGTCTGAGCGTGACGTGCGTGCCGCGGCTGGGCCGGATCCGCGGCAGCTCGGCCTCGTCGTGGAGCTCCTGCGGACGCAGCTCGTCCGCCCACACCCCCGTGGCGTTGACCACGTTCGCCGCGCGCACCTCGAAGCTCGCGCCGCTCTCCATGTCGCGCGCATGGACGCCGGCGGCGCGGCCGTCGCGCTCGAGCAGCGCGGTGACATCCACGCGGTTGGCGCACACCGCGCCGAAGCGCTCGGCCTCGCCGAGCACGGTCAGCACGAGGCGCACGTCGTCGGTCTGGCAGTCGTAGAAGAGGTAGCCGCTCGTCGGCTCGCGCCCCGCCAGCGCCGGCAGCAGCTCCACGACCTCCTCGCCGGAGATGATCCGGTGGCGGTCGGGGCTCCATGACTCAGAGCGCCGGCGACGCTCACCGCGGTCGCGCGCCATCACGTCGTACAGGTTCAGGCCCACCCCCACCAGCCGGTCCGGATGAGCGCCCTCGAACGCCGGCACGACCAGCGGCAGCGGACGCACCAGGTGCGGCGCAAGCGAAACCAGCAGCTGGCGCTCCAGCAGCGCCTCGCGCACGAGCCCCAAATCGAAGTGCTGCAGGTAGCGCAGCCCGCCGTGGACCAGCTTGCTCGAGCGGCTGGAGGTGCCCGACGCGTAGTCAGCGCGCTCGAGCAGCGCGACGCTGTAGCCGCGCGCGGCCGCGTCCAGCGCGACGCCCGCGCCCGTGATGCCGCCGCCGACGACCACCACGTCGAACTCGTCGTCCGCGAGGGCCGCAAGAGCCTGGCCGCGCTCGATCACGCCTCGCAGTCTCGCAGAGGGCGCCGGCGTGTCTAGATGTTGGCGAGCTCGGCGGTGATCTCGCTGACCGCCGCCTTGGCGTCGCCGAACAGCATCGTCGTCTCCGGCTCGTAGTAGAGCTCGTTTTCGATGCCGGCGAAGCCGGGGTTCATCGAGCGCTTGATCACGATCACCGAGTGGCTCTCGGAGACTTCGAGGATCGGCATGCCGTAGATCGGCGAGGACGGCGTGTTCTTGGCGGCCGGGTTGGTGACGTCGTTGGCGCCGATCACGAGCGAGACGTCCGTGCGGGAGAACTCCTGGTTGGCCTCCTCCATCTCCTCGAGCTGGTCGTAGGGGACGTCGGCCTCGGCCAGCAGCACGTTCATGTGCCCGGGCATGCGCCCGGCGACCGGGTGGATCGCGTAGGCGATTTCCACGCCGCGCGCTTCCAGCGCCTTGGTCAGCTCGCGCACGGCGTGCTGGGCCTGGGCTACCGCCATGCCGTAGCCGGGGACGATCATCACGCGGTTGGCGTAGGCGAGCTGGATGGCGGCGTCGGCGGCCGTCGTCGAGCGCACCGTGCCCGCGTGCTCCCCCGCGCCTGAGGCGCCCTCGACCGCGCCGCCGCCGCCGAACCCGCCGGCGATGATCGCGGGGATCGAGCGGTTCATGGCGACCGCCATCAGGTTCGTCAGGATCGAGCCGGAGGCGCCGACGATCATGCCCGCGACGATCAGCGCGGGGTTGTTCAGCGCGATCCCCGTCGCCGCCGCGGAGAGCCCCGTGAACGCGTTCAGCATCGAGATCACGACGGGCATGTCCGCGCCGCCGATCGGCAGCACGACCGCGTTGCCGAGCAGCGCCGCGCACACGAGCATGCCGATGAAGATCCCCTGCGAGTGCTCGCCGGTGGCGATGTAGACGGCGGCGGCGACCGCGAGCACGAGCAGCACGCCGTTGACGACCTGCTGGGCCGAGCCCAGGCTGATCGGGCGCCCGGGGATGATTTCCTGGAGCTTGCCGAAGGCGATGTTCGACCCCCAGAAGGAGACCGAGCCGACGATCGCGGCGAACAGCGAGAAGATCGTGATGTACGTGGCGGTGCCGGTGTAGCCGTGGGTGAGGCGGAACTCAGACCACGAGATGAGGAACACCGCGCCGCCGCCGACGCCGTTGAACAGCGCCACCATCTGCGGCATCGCCGTCATCTTCACCTGCCGCGCCGCAGGCACGCCCACGGCCGTGCCGAGCGCGATGCCGAGCGCGATCAGGCCCCAGTTGCCCTCGTTGCGGTTCAGCAGCGTGGCGATCACCGCGATCGCCATGCCGACCGCGGCGATGCGGTTGCCGCGCACCGCCGTCGTCGGCCCCGACAGCCCCCGCAGCCCCTGGATGAACAGCGCGAAGGCGATGATGTAGAGGACGTCGAGGAAGCTCGGGGCCTGCAGGAAGGAGGTGGCGAGGGGCAGTCCGCTCACGACGCGCTCCCCTTGCCGTCCTCATCGCCCTTGCCGGCCGCCGGTGGCGGCGGCTTGGGCTTGGTCTTGAACATCTCGAGCATGCGGTCGGTGACGAGGAAGCCGCCGACGACGTTGATCGTGCCGAACGCGATCGCGATCACGAGGATGACCTTGTTGAACGTGCCGTTGCCCGACAGGCCGACGATCAACAGCCCGCCGAGCAGCACGATCCCGTGGATCGCGTTGGTGCCGGACATCAGCGGCGTGTGCAGCGTGTTCGGCACCTTGGAGATGACGACGAAGCCGATGAACCCCGCGAGCACGAGGATCGCGAGGTTGGTCGTGAGCGTACTCGCGACGACCATCTAGGAGGCTCCTCCGGACGCAGCGCCGGCCGCTTCCACGGCCGCCTTCGCCCCTGGATTGACGATCTCGCCGTCCCGCACGATGCACGCGCCCTTGACGATCTCATCGTCGAAGTCGAGCTGCAGCTTCCCGTCCTCGCCGACGAACAGCTCGAGCAGCGCCTGGACGTTGCGCGCGAACAGCTGCGAGGCGTGCTCGGCCATCGTCGCCGGCAGGTTCAGCGGCGAGACGATCTTCACGTCGTGGCGCACCACCGTCTCGCCCGGCACGGTCAGCTCGCAGTTGCCGCCCGCCTCGCCGGCGAGGTCGACGATCACCGATCCCGGCTTCATCCCTTCCACCGCCTCCGCCGTCACCAGCCGCGGCGCCGGGCGCCCCGGCACGAGCGCGGTCGTGATCACCACGTCAAAGCCCTTGATCGCGTCCGTCAGCGCCTGCTGCTGGCGCTCGCGCTCCTGCTCGGTCAGCTCGCGCGCGTAGCCGCCCTCGCCGCTGGCCTCCAGGCCGAGGTCGAGCCACTGCGCGCCGAGCGATTCGACCTGCTCGGCGACCTCCGGGCGCACGTCGTAGCCGGTCGTGCGCGCGCCCAGGCGCCTGGCGGTCGCGAGCGCCTGCAGCCCGGCGACGCCGACGCCGAGCACCAGCACCTTCGCCGGCGGGATCGTGCCGGCGGCCGTCATCAGCATCGGGTAGAAGCGGCCGATCTCCTCCGCGCCCAGCAGCGCCGCCCTGTAGCCGGCGACGTTGCTCTGCGAGGACAGCGCGTCCATCGCCTGCGCGCGCGAGATTCGCGGGATCGCCTCCATCGCGAACGCCGTCGCCTTCGCATCCGCAAGCGCGCTCGTCGTCTGCGGGGAGGTGAGCGGCGCCAGGAAGCCGATCAGGATCGAGCCGGAGCCGAGCCCGCGGATCGTCTGCGGGTCCGGCGGCGCGATCGTTACGACCACGTCGCTGTGCCACACCTCGCCGCTGTCCTTCGCGATCTGCGCGCCCGCCTCGGCGAACGCCGCGTCGGTCAGCATCGCGTCGGCGCCCGCGTCACTCTGCACGACCACGTCCAGGCCCTTTGCCCGCAGCTTGCCTATGACCTCCGGCACGAGCGCCACCCGGTGCTCGCCCGTCGCGGTCTCCTTCGGAACACCGATCCTCATACGAGGTGCGAGAACGTACCTGATTGCACGGATGGGCGGCGGCGCGGTGTGCGAGACTCGACCCCAGAGCGCTCGCCATGACCGTCAATTTGACCCGCATCTACACGAAGCTCGGCGACGGCGGAGACACGCACCTGGGGGACATGAGCCGTGTCTCCAAGCTGCACCCGCGCGTGGAGGCCTACGGCACCGTAGACGAGCTCAACGCCACGATCGGCGTCGCGCTGCTGCAGCCCGGCCTACCCCAGCAGTTCGCCTCGTGGCTGGCACGCGTGCAGAACGACCTGCTGGACGTCGGCGCCGACCTGTCCGTGCCGGATGCCCTGCCAGCGCAGGCGTCGGGCGCCGCCGCGACCGATGCCGGCTCCGATTCCTCCGCGCCGTCCGAGCGCCCACGGCTGCGCGTCGGGCCCGACTACACGGAATGGCTCGAGCGCGCGTGCGACGAGATCAACGCCACGCTCGAGCCGCTGCGCTCGTTCGTGATCCCCGGCGGGACCCCGGCGGCGGCGCACCTGCACGTCTGCCGCACCGTCTGCCGGCGCGCCGAGCGCCGCACGATCGCTGTCGGCGCGGAGGTCAATCCCGAGGTCGTGCGCTATCTCAACCGGCTGTCGGACCTGCTGTTCATCCTCAGCCGCGCCGCCAACGTCGCATCGGCCCCGGGGACCGGCGCTAGCGCGAGCGCGGAGCCGCTGTGGGACCCGGGCGCTCACGGGTCGTCGGCCAGCGACGGTTAGCGGCGCGCAGCGCGGCGACGGCGAGCGCCATCCACAGCGTCGCCACCAGGTAGCCGCCGAGGACGTCGCTGGGCATGTGCCACGCGAGGATCAACAGCGCGCAGCCGACGGCCGCGGCGAACACCGCGCCGACGCTCGCCACGAGCGCCCGCAGGCGCGCAGGCGCGACCAGCACGGCGCTGTAGACCAGCGCCAGCGCGGCGGTCGAGTGGCCGCTCGGCCACGACGCGGGACCGATGGAGACACCGTCGACGGAGAGGTGAGGGTGGGCCAGCAGCGGCTTGAGCGTCTCCGCGGTGAATGGCGCGAGCGCCATCACGATCACGACCGCGAGCGCGACGCGCGGACGTTCGCGGGCGATCGCGACGGCCACGAGCGCGGCGCCCCACAGCACGAACTGCAGCGGTTCGAGCAGGTGCAGCAGGAAGTTCGCCACCCCGTCCACGCGCGGGCGGCTGAGCAGCGTGAAGTCGTGCAGCGCGACCGCGTCCTTGACCTGCACCGCGGGCACGAGCTCGGCGATGACCCACACGAGCGCCAGCGCGAGCACGCACAGGGCTGCCAGAGCGAGCGCGCCCGCCGCTCCCGGGCGCTGCGCCTGGCGAGCGGGGCGCCGTTGCGCCATCGCGCCGGCCATGTATGCGTGTTCGGACATCTCCCTGACAAGGGTATGACGTTCGCTAAAGGACGGGTGAACGAGCTCTTTGAAACAGGTTCTCAGCGCGTGGCCGGTGTGGGCGCCGGCAGCGCGATCGCGCCACTTGGCTCGAGCGCCACGGCGAAGCGGTCGGAGAGCGTCGCGCGGTCGAACGCGCGCGCGGCGAGCGCGACGCCTTGGTCGTCCGTGCCCGTCACCACCCACACGGGCGCTTCCTTGGGGCCCTTAGTGGCCGCGATCAGCCCCGCGTCGCCGCTCAGCATCCGCACCGCCCCACCCTGCTGGTCGAGCAGCGTCAGCGCCTGCCCGTCGGCCGAGAAGCGGGCGTAGACGCCGCTGGCGCTCGGCCCGCGCCCGATGCTCTCCGCCTCCAGGTCGCCGTTCAGGTGCGACCACGGCCCGACCATCACGCGCAGCGTTTCCGGGGCCCCGCCGCTGCCGATCGCCGCCACCGCCGCCGGCACGCCGGCCGCGCGCAGGCTCGCGGTGACCGCCCGGCACGCCGCGTCGGCGGACGCGCATTCGATGCGCACCGGCAGCCGAGCGCCTTCGACGCCGTTCAGGAACGGCTCGGGGAACGATCCGACGACCGCCGGTATGTCCTTCGCCCGGCTCTGGTCGTGCAGGTCCCACCACACGTGATCGCCCGCGTGCACGCTCGTCGCCGCCGGCCCCTTCGCCGCCTGCACGCCGTTGACGTAATACGACCATTCTTCGGCCTGTCCGGACGCTCCCGCCCGCGCGCCGCCCGAGACCCCGGCGATGCTCCGCACGCCGCTCCCGCCCGCGCCGGCGCTCACCGGATACTGGCTGCTCAGCAGGCCGAGCACGGTCTCCCCCGCGCCCGCTCGCAGCGCGCCGCTGACGTGCAGCGCGCGGCTGCCGAAGTCGCGCGTGACGAGCAGCTGGACGGCGCTCGGCGCCGGCCCCGCGACCAGGCCACAGCCAGCCGACGCGAGCACGACCAGCACGGTGCCCAGGGCACCCAGTCCCGCGCGCGGCCGGCTCACCGCGGCCGGCCGCTCTCGACCGCGTCCTTCAGGCGCGCGAGCCGCTCGTCCCACGCCGACTCCGCGCGCTGCATCCACGCCGCCGCGGGCGAGAGCGCGCCCGCGCGCAGGCGGTAGCGAACCTCTCGCCCGGCGGCGGGAGCGCGCTCCACCAGGCCCGCGTGATCGAGCGTCGCCAGATGCTTGGCGACCGCCTGGCGCGTGATCGGCAGCACGGCGCTCAGCGCGGGAACGCTCGTGCTGCCGTCGCGCAGCATCTCCTCGACCATCAGCCGCCTGGTCGGGTCGGCGAGCGCCGCGAACACCGGGCCCACGGCGTCGCTCAAGCGAGCACCAGCTGGAAGCTCGCCGCCAGCGCCGCCAGCGGGAAGCGCGGCACGCTCTCGGTCACGATCACGCGCGTGGGCAGCTCCGGTCCGCTCGCGACGACGAGGAACTCCACGCACGTCGCCGGCTCCTGCGCCCCGCCCCACCACCACACCAGGCGGTGCGGCGCGTCGAGCACCTCGACGTGGATCTCGCGCTCGGGCTCCGACAGCCAGCGCTCCCGGCCCTCCTCGGTGGCGAGCGCCTCGAACACCTCCTCGGGCGAGGCCTCGACCTCGATCTCTCGTCGTACCGCCATCGTCGACCTCCATTGACAACCATTTGGTTGCTATTGTGTTTGACAACCGACCAGTTGTCGAAAGGATAGCCCAGATGCCACTGATCCCGATGGTCGTCGAGCAGAGCGCCCGCGGCGAGCGCTCGTTCGACATCTACTCGCGCCTGCTCAACGAGCGCATCGTATTCCTCGGCAGCCCCGTCGACGACCAGGTCGCCAACCTCGTCGTCGCGCAGCTGCTGCACCTCGAGAGCGAGGACCCCGACAAGGACCTCTCGCTCTACATCAACTCCCCCGGCGGCGTCGTCTACTCGGGTCTCGCGATCTACGACACGATGCAGTTCATCAAGCCCGACGTGCAGACGATCTGCTTCGGCGTTGCCATGAGCATGGGCTCGCTGCTGCTCGCCGGCGGCGCCCCCGGCAAGCGCATGGCGCTGCCCAACAGCCGCATCCTCATCCACCAGCCCTCAGGCGGCTTCGAGGGCCAGGCCGCCGACATCGAGATCCACGCGCGCGAGACGCTCGAGCTGCGCAGGCACGTCGATGAGATCTACGCGCGCCACACCGGCCAGCCGCTCGAGCGCGTCCACGACGACATGGATCGCGACCGCTACTTCACCGCCGAGCAGGCGCGCGAGTACGGGCTGATCGACCGCGTGATCGCCTCGCACGAGCTCAACCGGCTGGCCACCGGCTTCGCGGCGACGCGTGGCGAGGCCGCGTAGGGGCAGGTGGCCGGTTTTGAGCGGGCCCTCTCGCGCTCCTATTCGTAGGTGAAGTGGTCGGCCGGCGGCGATTTCTTGCCCTTGGCCTTGCCCACCGTCGGTATCACGTCCACGACCCCCGCCCGTTTCGCCGCCGGGCTGACCATCGTGCAGCGCGTGATCGACGTGCAGTCGACCGATGTCGCCGGCGTCTTGCCGAACTTGAAGACCGTGCTCGAGCCGACGGCGAACCCGGTGCCGGTGACGGTGACGGTCGTGCCGCCCGCGAGCGGTCCGGAGCCGGGACTGACGGCGGTAACGGTCGGGCGTTCGAAGTCGAAGACGGCCTTCGTCGTGACTTCGCTCTGGCCTCCCGGGCTGATGGCGGTGATGTCATAGGAGCCGGCCGTGGACGGCGGCGAGACGACGGTGACGGTCGTTGCCGAGGTCGAGACGATCGTCCCCGGCACGGACCCGAACAGCACTTCCGTGACTTCCGCGAGCCCGCTGCCCGTGATCACGATGCTCGTCCCGCCCGCCGCGGGTCCCTTCTTCGCGGAGATCTTCGTGATCGCCGGACGGGGCGAGTAGGTGTAGGTGCCGGCGTGCGTTTCCTGGCCGAGATCGTCGACCAGGAACACCTGCACGCTGCCCGCGCCGGATGGCGTGACCGCGGTGAGCGCGCTCGGCGAGATGTCGGTCACTTTCGTCGCGCTCGCGCCGCCGAACCTGACCGCGGTCACATACTGCAGTTCGGCCCCCGTGAAGGTCACGGTCGTGCCGCCGGTGACGGGACCCGCGCCGGGGGAGAGCTCCGAAACCGTGGCCGCTTCGTGCGGGGCCGTGACGAATTCGCGGTCCGCCCCGTAGCTCGTCCCCACACCGTTGGTGGCAACGATCCGGTAATGGTAGGTGGTGCTGGCCGTCAGGCCTTCGAGCGCCGCGGACACCGCGACCGGCGTGAAGCCGGAGCCGGGCGAGGACGAGCACGGGACGGTTTCGCCGTAGGCCGGCGAGGTGCCGTATTCGAACTCGCAGGTCCCGACGTTCGTGTCTTCCGGATTGACGGTCGCATCGAGCGTGGCCGAGTGCGCCAGGATCGACGCCGCCGACCCGGTGACGACGACCGGCGGGTTTTCAGGTTGCACGAAGCTGAGCTGGACGACAGGTTCGGTCATTGCCGGGGCGAGCGCGACCGTCCCGCCGGCCGGGGCGAGCGAGGATCCGCCGCCGCCACCGGCGCTCTGGGAGTAGTGACCGCCGCAGCTGCATTCGAGGTCGAACCAGACGCCGCCGCCACCACCGCCGAAGTAGCCGCCGCCACCGCCACCACCACCGGCGCCGCCGTGGTTCTGCGACACGCAGCCCGCACCGCGGCCCCCGCTGCCGAGCTTGCCGTTGGTTGGCTCTGTTTCTTGTCCGGAGCGATCGTGGCTGACGATGCATTCGAACAATTCGCCATCGAGGCCGCCTTCGCTCGCCGTTCCGGGCATGCCGGGTTCCGCGTTGAGTTCGCCCTGGCCTTCTTCACCGGCGGCGCCGCCGAGCGTTCCGCTGTTGCCGCCTCCCGCGCCGCCGCCCGCGACGATCAAGCGTGTGTCCGGGGAGAGACCGGCCGAGCGGGGAGCAAGTCGGACGTCGCTGGCGCCCCCGCCTCCCTGGGCTTCCGGGCCGCCTTCGCCACCGCCGTTGAAGCCGCCACCGCCGAGATGGCCGTTGCCGGCAACCTCGACGTAGAGCGTCTCGCCGGGGGTCACGCTCAATTCGCCTTCGACTTCCGCCCCCCGGCTGCCGCCTTCGCCGCGGCCGCCGACCGCGTACGCCCGCATGCTCGTGACGCCGGCGGGCACGACGAACGTCTGCTCGGCTCCTGTCGGGTTGAACGTGCGCGTGACCAATTCGTTCGCATCCGCTCGCGCCGCCGCGAACAGCCACACGACCATCGCGCTCAGTGTCAAGGCAAGCGTCGCGATCAGCCTGCCCGCGGTGATTCCCCTGCCGGTGCGCTCCATGACCCGTCCTCTCCGTTGTCTGCCTCGTCCACCCAGCCCCCGACTCGAGGTCAACATAACGCCAAGCAGGACCGGCTGGCAAGGGCATGTAACTCGTTCGTCACAGGCCGGCGAGCATGCAGTGGACCTGGTGGGAGTCGAACCCACTCCTTGGGGCTAAAGACCCGCTTGGCGCCAACCCGGCCAGGTCCGCGGCTCCCCTAAAACGCTACACCCGCCAGGTTGACTATCGGGCCGAACCGGAGTGGAGACGGCTGCCGGTGCGCGCTCCAGCCCGCGCTCGCGATGACGCCGCCCGTCTCGCCCGAGAACTTCCGGGCGGCTGCTCGCTCCGGCCTCAGATCCAGCCGAGCAGCGGCCCGAACACCAGGCCGCCGATCAGGTCCAGCGCGGCCAGGCCGCCCACCACCTGCAGCTTGCGCGCCATGCGCGGCATGTCGTACACGGTGAACGACACGACGTAGAACGTCAGGTAGCCGAACACGACGATCACCGGGAAGCTCGCCACGTTCCACCACCAGTAGTACCAGTGAAACACGCCGTCCGCGTGCAGCAGCAGCTCGACGCCCACCGACACGAGCGACAGGCCGATCGAGATCGCCCAGCGGTTCGGCAAGCCGAGGATCCGCGCCGTGCGGTCCGGCGGCAGGATCTTCGCGAACACGACGCCGTTGATCGCGAAGAACAGCGAGATCTCCACCGTCAGGCCAATCAGGATCACGAAGCTGCTGTGGCCCGTCACCGTCCACAGCGCCGCGTGCCCATTGAAGTGCAGCACGAGCGCGTTGACGATCTCGTTGAACCAGTCCATCAGCCAGAAGGCAAGGCCGGCGAGAATCGCGCTCCAGTTCGCCTGCTGCGCCTCGACCGTGTACACGTAGACCGCCAGCGCCAGCAGCGTCACCGTCGACCAGTCGAACATGCCCGGCGCGCGCAGCAGATGCTCGGCTTCGCGCGTGAACTGCGGCGTGCCCGTCGCCAGCTGGGCCAGACTCGCCACGAACTGGGGCACGCCTGCCACGGTCTCTCGGCCCGCGCGGGCCTAGGACCCGACCGCTGCTAGATCGGAGTCGAGGTCGCCCAGCGCCGCGCGCTGGCGCTCATCCAGTGCGACGCCGGCCACGATCAGCCGCCGCGCCGCGTCGAGGTCGTCGGAGCGCCCCCACGTCAGCGCTGCCTTCACCACCCCGTCCTGGAGGTACCAGTTGGTGAACGAGCCGTCCGCGAAGGACCCGCGCACGATCTCCTCGTCCCACGCGAACGCCGGCCCCACGTACTCCAGCTCACCCCACGTGCCGAGCACCGAGTAGAAGTACGGGACGACCGTGTGCGGCACGTCCCTGCCGAGCATGTTCAGGGCGGCCGTCTTGCCCTGGTTGAACGCCACGTCCCAGTGCTCCACGCGCAGCCGCTCGCCGCCGTGCACGACCGACTCGTACTCGCACATGTCCCCCGCCGCGAACACCCCCAGCGCCGAGCTCTCCAGGCGCGAGGAGCAGCGCACGCCGCCGCGCTCGCCGATCTCCAGGCCCGCCTTCTGCGCCAGCTGCACGTCCGGCGCGACGCCCGCGCCGACCACCACCGCGTCAGCCGCCAGTTCCAGCCCGTGCCTCGTGACCACCTTCGCCACGCGCGTGTCGCCCTCGAAGCGCTCCAGCTCATCGCCCGCGTGAAAGCGCACGCCGTGCGATTCCAGCAGCTCCTGGAAGAAGCGCGCGCAGTGCGCGCCGAGGGTGCGTTCGAACGTCAGCTGCTCCTGCATCACCACCGTGCAGTGCTTGCCCATCAGCGTCAGCGACGCCGCCACCTCGCACGCGATGAACGAGCCGCCGATCAGCACCACCTCCTCCGCGTCCGCCACCCCCTCGCGAATCGCGTCCGCGTTGCCCAGCGTGCGCAGGTAGTGGATCTGCTCCAGCTCGCAGCCGCCGACGTTCAGGCGGCGCACGTTCGCGCCCGTCGCCACCAGCGCCTTCTCGAAGGCGACCTCGTCCTTGTTCGACAGCGTCGCCGTGCGCGACTCGACGTCCAGACCGGTGACGCTCGTGCGCGTCAGCACCTCGACGTCCTGCTCCCCCCACCACTCGTCGGGGCGGAACAGCGGCTGCTCGCGGGTCTCCTCGCCGCGCAGATAGCCCTTCGAGCAGTCCGGGCGGTTGTAAGGCCGGTCCGGCTCGCGCCCCACCAGCAGCACCTCGCCCTCCGCGCCTTCCTCGCGCAGCCAGCGCGCGCAGTTCGCCGACGCGAGGCCGCCGCCGATCAGCAGGTAGTCGACCTTGCGGGCTGACATGCTGGCACCTTACAACCCCGGCGGATGGCGGACAGACCAGTGCGCCCACGTCGGGATGTGGTCGAGGATCCGCCAGCGGGGGCCGTCTTCGTCGCGGTTCGGGCCGACGTCGGTGCCGTCGTGGCTGGTGTCGAGCCTGAGCCCGGCGATGGTCATGAAAACATGCGGCGTCGGGCTCGCGCTCGCGTAGATCGTCACCCAGCGACCCGGACCCGGCGCGCCCCAGTTCACATAGTCCTGCGCCAGCGGGTTGTCGTGGAGGATTTCCGCGAGCGCGCGCACACCCGCTCGATACAGGACGTAGTTGACCGTGCTCGAGCAGTCCTCTTCATAGGCGCCAAGCGGATCTGGGTGCCCGCCCGGCCCATACGGCAGGTCCTGCAGCTCGTTGCCCGCCACCACCATCGCCTGCACCGCCGCCGGGACCCCCGCCGGGACCAGCGCCACATGACCGTCTCCCGTGTCGAGCTCCGCCCGTTCTCCGGCGATGAAGCGCACCGGCGTCGGGCTCTCTTCCTGCAGACGTACGTCCGCGCCTTCAAGGGATTCCGTTCCTTCTCCGCCTTCGGCGAGCGGGTCCGCGGCCAGCGAAGTGTGCGTGCCCGGCTGGTCGTACCCCGTCGCCGGAGCGCTGTACTTCCTGGCCCACGACTCGACCTCATCGACATACCATCCGGCGTGGTTGTACGCGTAGATCGCCCGCCGGTAGTCGGCCGGCGCGCCCGACGCGCGCAGGTAGTTGGCGGCCGAGAAGATCGCGTCGGCGGGATTCCAGCGGTCGGGCGGTCCGTCGCCTGCGCCTTCGCCGTCCACCCCGTACTCCGTCCACGTCGAGGCGAGGAACTGCATCGGGCCACCCGCGCCCGCCGAGTTGACCGCGCCCTCCTGCGTGCACGACGGATCGGGGTCGCGTCCGTGATCGCACTCGACCTTGCCGATGCCCGCGAGGATCGCCCAATCCAGGCCATAGCGCGCGGCCGCCTGCTGATACAGACGCAGGTACAGCGGCGGGATTTCCCGTTCCGCGAGCGTCGAGACGCCGTCGCTCTGAGCTTCCGAGGACGGTGCGACACCGGCGCTCGCCGACGCGCCGCCGAGCGCCGTCAGCGCCACGACGAGCACGAACACCACCCCCGCCAGCCCCGAGGCCGCCAGCGCGATCAGCCCGGTGCCCGCGCGCCGCCCGCGGCCGCTCGCCGCGACCGATCGGGCCGTCAAGGACGGCCCCTGCCGAGCTGGCGTTTGCGCCGCGCCGCCACCTCGTGCGCGTCGCGCATCACGCTCGAGCCGGCCGCGCTCGGCGCGCTCGCGCCGGCGCGTCCCTCCTCGCGCCAGGCATCGACGCCCGAGCGCTTCCTGCGCGATGCGGGCAGGCTTTGCCCGGCGTCGTTCATGCGCCGTTGCAGCGTGCCGTCGAACTCCTCGTCGGCCTTGCGTCGCTCGCGCCGCCCCACCCGGGAGGTGCCCGCACGCGACTCCAACGTCCGCGCGGTTTCGCCGAGCTCCCTGCGCAACGCCAGCTCGCGGTCGATCTCAAGGCGCGCCGCGCGCTGGTGGCGGGGGTCCAGCCGCTCGTACTCCTCGCGCCCGTACCCGGCCAGGCCGGCCAGCGCCGCGTAGTCGCGCCCCTCGCCACCGCGTCGTGCGGCCACGCCCGACGGCAGGGCCGCCTGCTCATCGAGGAAGCGATCGTGCGCCTCGCGGCGCTCGCGCGAGTAAGTCTCGCCTCCTCGCCGCTGCGCCTGCTCGCCCTCGCGAACCAGCCGCTGGGCCGCGTTCAACGCCTCCTGCTCATGCTCGAGCTCCCCCCGCACGCGGGCTTCGCGGTGGCCCAGCTCGGCCGCGCGCCGGGTGTCGCCGCCCGCCAGCGCGTCCGCGCGCTCGCGTCCCATGCGCTCCAGGCGAGCGCGCTCGCCCGCCAGCCGCCGCTGGATCTCCGGGGCAGCGTGGGCGCGAGCGCTCGCGTCGCGGTGCTCGCCCTCGAGCGCGCGCGTCACCTGCTCGTCCATGCCGGCTCTCGCCCGCTCGCGCCCGACCTGCGCGCGCTTTCGCAGCTCAGCCTCCGGTGCCGGCTTGGAGAGCCTGTCTTTCGCCCAGCGAGCGGCCGCGATCCCCCTGCGGGGAGTCTCCAGCGCCTCGCCCAGCCGGCGCGCGACCGAGCGCCGCTGCGCGTGCGCGCCGGCGGACCCACGATCGGCAAACGTGCCCGCGGCCGCGCCGAGCGCCTGGTGGCGACGTATGTACGCGCTCCACCAGAAGGCCGACATCAGCAGCCACTGCGTCCACCAGCCGAGCGCCGCGAGGTCCGACAGGATCGCGAGCACGGCGAGCACCACGCCCAGCAGGAACGAGAACACCAGCTTGGAGACGGCCGCCCCCAGCAGCTGCGCCGCCCACTTGCGAAACAGCGCCCGCCCGCCGTCGCCGAACGCCGGGGCCAGCACGATCGCGGGAGCCAGCAGCAGGTACAGCAGGCTGAAGATCGCGGCGGCGAGCAGCCGCACCGCGACGAACCCCAACAGCAGCAGCATGCCGAGCAGGCCGCCGGCGATCAGCAGCAGCCCTCCAAGCCGCGGCCACGTGCCGGCGTCGGTCCGGAATTCGGCCTGCGCCGCGGTGGGCCCGCGGCAGTTGGTCGCTTCGCTGCTCTGGCAGAGCGTCCGCAGCAGCGAACCCTGTTCGTTGATCGAGTTGCGCGCCGGCCCATTCGCCGGCAGCGCGAGGAAGATCGCACCGTTGCTGCGCGCGTCGCGCAGCAGCTCGGCGCTGTGCTCCAGCGCCTTCGCCTGCGCGCTGCCCGCGGGCACGCACGAGAACAGCGCCGCCACGCTCGGCGGGAGCACGACCCCGCCCGGCGGGGGCGCAGCCGAGCTCGACGCACAGCCAACCCGCATGGTCTCCACCGCGGCGATCTTCAGGCCGGCCGCGCGCAGGCGAGGGTCCAGCCGGGACGGTTCGCGACACCAGCCGACGTCGCCGAACTCCAGGTAGCACCACGGCACTTCGATCGCCGCGGCAAACAGCGTCCCCAGGCTGCCTCCGAGCGCCCGTCCCGGGCCCGTCGGCGTGCCGGTGGCCGTAACCGCGAGCGTCCCCAGGCTCGCCCGGTTGGCCCATTCGCCGAGAGCGCCGATCGTTCCCGTCGGGTCGACGATGACCCAGATCCCGCCCGCCATCATCACGCCCATCACCAGCGCCTCGCCGAGCGTCTCCGCCACACGGCGACGAATCAGGCCGTGGTAGAGCACCAGCACCGAGGCCACCGCCAGCGCCATCGGCAGCCACGGTTCGGTGAACGCCGCCTGCATCTCGCGCAGACCGCGCCCGAGGCCGGAGGAGGCGCTGTTGAGCAGATCGATCTCAAAGCACCACTCGAGCATCACCACCAGCGCGTGCACCGCCCACACCAGCGCCATCCACAGGGGCGTCACGACCACGTTCTGCACGATGCTCAGCAGCCAGCCGGAGCTGAGGCCGGGCACGCCGGTATCGATGTGCACGTCGATCCCGTAGGCGCCGGTCGGCGCCGGCGCCGCCACGAACCCGGATGTCGCGCAGTTGCGCCTGCTTGCCTGCGACAGTTCGCCCGCGAGTGCCCCCGTGCACGTGGGGCTGGCGAGGCCGTTGCTCACCAGCGGGTCCACATCGGCCTGCTGCGCGCCCGCCGTGGCTTCTTCGCCGCTGCCGCCCGCGCTGGCGCCCGCGCCCGTCGTCAGCGGCGCGCTGCTCGGCGCCTTGTGCGCTGGCGCTTGCGCGTGCCCTGGCGAGCTCGGACCGGGAGCCGTGCGATCGAGCCCGACCCTGGCGGCGCGCGCGGTCGCAGCCGCGGCTGGTGCAGACGCCGCCCCGACCCCGGCGCCGGTGACCGTCGCGAGCGCCACGAGCATCGCCGGCGCGATCCGCTTGGCCGTCACTCAGCTCGTGGGGGTCGTCGAGAACGCGCGCAGCAAAGACGGCGCCACCACGTCCACCTGGATCGCCTCGACGCGCCCGCTGTGGTCGCGGAACAGACACCGCCCCGCCTCGAGCTCGAGCAGGCTCTGGCACATGCGCCTGTCCTCCGGGTCCAGTCCGAGCAGCGCGAGCGCTCGCGCCGCCTCCGCCTGCGAGCGCATGCCGAAGACGAACGTCGCCCCGATCAGGTTCTCGAGCGACTCCCGCTCCCCGATCAGGGCGTCGGTGACCAGCTGCGTGCTGATGATCGGCACGGCCAGCTCCGAGCGACCCATGCGCTGCAGCGATGCCAGCAGCGTGCGTCCGACGGGGTCGCTCAACAGCCGCCAGCCCTCGTCGAAGCAGAAGATCTTCAAGCGTCCCCGCTCTGAGCCCATCAGGTGCATCGCGAACATCGCGATCAGGCGCACGATCTGCTCGCCCACCCGCTCGGCCTGCGAGTACTCCGAGCGCGCCATGCCCGGGGGTGGCGCGGGCAGGTCGCGGATCGGCAGATAGGTGACCTGGCGGTGCCCGACGGGCGGCAGCTTCACGGCGGGGTCAGCGAACCCGAGCTGTGTCAGTCCCGAGCGCGCGTACACGTCGAGCGCCCTGCCGACCTTGACGTCGACCTCATCGCCCTCTTCGAGCGCTCTGACGACCTCGCGGCAGGTGGGTTCGACGCAGCGAGTCAGGACACGGTCGACCGCGCCGACGACGGCCGTCTCCCACGCCGGCTCGGCTCTTCCCGGCAGCAGGTCGCGCAGGAACGACGTCGCCGCGTCCTGGCGCAGATGCGCCGGCGCGACCCTGAGCGGGTCGAGCATGCCGCGCAGCGCCGGGTCCGGTCGCAGCGTCACGCACTCCACGTGCGCCGCCACGTCCGGCAGCAGATGGAAGCGGTGATCGCCCTTCGGGTCGCAGTCGATCACCCTCGCGCCCTGCAGGAATCCCTCGTACTCGAGCTTCTGCGCCAGCGTCGTCTTGCCCGATCCGAGCGCTCCGACGCTCAGGATCGTCGTGTTGCGGTCGCTGTCAGAGCCCTCTCGCAGGTTGAACGTGACCGGCTGCCTCGAGCCTGACAGCGTGTGACCGAGGTAGAAACCCTTGCGCGATCCGGCGGCGTGTGCCGCGGTCGGCATCATCGCCGCGATCT
This sequence comes from uncultured Solirubrobacteraceae bacterium, assembly GCA_963735705.1. Classification (GTDB taxonomy): domain Bacteria; phylum Actinomycetota; class Thermoleophilia; order Solirubrobacterales; family Solirubrobacteraceae; genus Palsa-744. Next base: position 144,911 of record CAVTLZ010000002.1, on the reverse strand, counting down.
GTTCGGCCGTCAGGGTGTCGTCGTAGCCCGCCAGCCGCGTGCGCTGCCCCGGCAGGTGCTGCAGGAACAGCTGCAGCTGGTCGCCCAGAGGCCGGTGCAGGCGGATCTCCCCGTAGGCCCGCCTGCACATCTCCACGCGCTCCTCCAGCTCCTCCTCGCTCGAGGCTGCGACCGCGATCGCAAGCGTCGCGCGCAGCAGCGGCGGCTTGCTGGATGCCTGCAGGTGCGCGAGCAGGTCCCGCGCCTCCTGCGTGCGCTCGTAGCCCAGATCGGAGACCCCCTGCTCCCCTCCCGACTCCGCGCGCACGATCTGATCGGCGTCCTGGATCCGTCGCCGGGCGATCCGCAGCGCCAGCTCGTTGGGCAGGAAGCGCGCGTTCAGCGAGAGGTCCACGCCGAACGGCAGGCTCTCCGGGGGCGCGAACATCAGCTCGGCGCGCCGACCGGGGAACTGCATCCGCTCGGGGAGCGCGCCCAGCACCAGCTGCGCCTGCCAGCTCGTGCCGAGCTCGGACTCGATCTTCAAGCCCCTGCCCCGGTTCTCCACGTAGCCGTCGGCCCAGCGCATGACATCCCCTTCCAGCGGCGCCAGCACGGCCTCGCCGTTGCGCTCGAACATCAGCGCGCGCGGCTCGTGCAGCCCGTCGACGACCGGTTCGCCGAGCCCACGGCAGAACGCTCGGCGAACCAGCCACTGCAGCTCGACGCCGCGCGCCTGGCGCACCGCCAGGAAGTCCTCCAGCCGCGCGTGCGCATGGTCGGCGCGCACACGCACACGCTCGAGCTCCGACACGCTGAGCATGCGCCTGTCGCGCGCCGCCAGCGCCCGCCTGAGCCCTCTCAACCACTCCCGCGGGCTCTGTCCCGCCGCCCGCGAGACGTAGGAGGCGACGTCGCGTTCGGGATCGCGCAGGCTCACCATCAGGTACACGGCGGGCTGTGCCGTCCCGACATCGCCGAGGCGCCGCACGTGCTCGGCGATGTAGCGCTCCCTCGCATGGACGTGGGCGCGAGCGCAGGCGGGCCCGGAGTCGCTCTCCGCACGCAACGCACGCGCGTAGCGCTCGAGCTCCCAGCGCCGGCACACGCGCAGGATCTGCACGTCGGCCTCGATTGCCTCCAGCGCGCCGATCAGCGCGAGGAAGCGGGCGCGCTTGCCTTCCTCGCTCAGCCACGCATACGAGGATGTCTCCACCGCGAACGCCGCCCACGCGTCGTCGAGCCCCTGGCTGAAGACGCAGTTCCCGTACACGAAGGCGATCGGCTCCGCCACCGCCTCACCCGTTCCGCGAGTCGTTCGCCCGCACGCGCAGCCGCGCCCCGCGCCCGAGCGCGATGACCTGGCCGCGGTCCAGCGCGCGCGCTCCAGCTGGCTGCGCAATCGTCAGCGCGGGACGCCGCCCGGGCCGTGCCGTGGCAGTGGCTCCCCGCTCCCTCGCCCGCCCGCGACGCTCGTGCTCGATCGACACGAGCACCGCGCCCGGTCCCGTGTAGCGAAGGCGGCGCATGCGACTGTCCGACCCATCGGGAAGCAACACGACCTCCCGCGGGAACCACAACGCCCCGACCGCGGCGCACCGGCGCCCACCGGCCAGCCGGCGCGGCCCGACCCGGTGGCGCACGAGCGCGTACGCGGCCAGGTGGAAGGTGCGGCCCTCCAGCCGGATCGCGCTCAACACCGTGGCGCCGGCGCCGGGAAGCGCGATGTCGCGCAGGTACCACGGGAGCTTGGTGGCGAGGACTCCGAGCAGAGGAAGGTCGCCGACAATGAGCCCCGCCAGCAGGATCGCGAGGAAGTAGACGACGCCGCGCACGGGTACCCCGCCCGGGTTCAGCCGCAGGTGATCGACGCTGTAGATCCGCCGCTCGAGGTCGAACACCCGGCGGTAGGACCGGATCTCGATCACGACGACCCGAACAGCGACGTGACCGTGTCGCGCAGCAGGCTCACTCCAGCCGGCGTCGCCAGCAGCACCGAGACGATCCCGACGGCGAACACGCCGGCGGCCTCCTTGAAGTCCCGGCGGAACGCCAGCACCGTCGCGGCCACCGCGAACGCGAGGCCGATCAGGCTCATCGCGACCGCCCGCCCCGTGCTGCCGGCCTTCGCCGCCGCCGTTTCCAGCGAGCTGCCGCTGCTTTCCGGCGCGGCCGCCGGCGGCGCTCCAGTGGCGCCGGTGCCCGTGCTCGTGCTCGTGACGGCGCCGAGCGCCATCGCGGGCGCGGTGGCGCTGCACACGCACGCGAGCAGGGCGACGATCAGCTGGCGGGAACATCGGATCTTCATGAGGTCTCCTCGGGTAGCGGTCTACGCATCGGGGTCCATCTGCACGGCCGCGACCTCCCAACGTCCTTGGTCGCGGACCACGTCCAGTTCGTAGGCGAGCGTGTAACGGACGCCACGCCCGTCCTGTGCCTGCACGGTCGCCAGCACCGCGCTGCCTTCCGGCGCCCAGTCCAGGCGCTGCATCGACTCCAGGCTCAGCGGCTGTTCGGGAAGCGAGACGCGCGCGCCACCGGCCAGGTCCGCCGCAAGCTCGCTGAAGGAGGCTGCGAGGTAATTGCGCAGCGCCCTCTGCACGACCGTGGCGAGCGCCGGTTCGGCGACTTCACGCAGGTGTCGCGCGCTCTGTGCGGGGCTCGCCGCCGGGGCGCCCACGAACGCCGGGTAGCCGGCCAGCGCGAGGCTGCCGTCCGCAGCGCGCGCCACTGGCACTGCCATGTACAGCAGGGCCTGGGTGTCGGTCTGCGCCGCGACCGTGTACACGTGCTCACCCGAAGCCAACGAGCGTGCCTGCACCACTTCGGCCCATTCGACCCGCTGCTCGCCACTCGCGGGGAGCTGCAGGCCGGCGTCCGGTTCCAGGCTGGAACCCAGGAAGGGTTCCAGCGCGTCGGCGCTGGTCTGCGGTTCTGCGGCGCTCCACGTGAGATAGCGGCGGGCGAACAGCACCGCGTACGCTTCCGCCGCCCGATCCGGCGGCGCCGGCTGGCGCACCGCCGCCGCGGAGAGCTCCGCCCTCGGCGGCGCGATCGCGAAGCGGGCGCTCGCCGCGATCCCCGCCACCGACATCGCACACAGCAGGTAGCGAGGCAACTCGCGCGCCACGCGTATTCGCCACAGCGCGCGGCTGGCGATCGTCACCTCCGGACGTGGATGGTCGCGTGCCAACCCGCTCCTCAGCGCTCGAATCCGAACTCCGCTTGACCGGGCTGCTGCGACGTCACCGCTGCGCTCGCCGTGACACGCACGGGCTGAGCGGGCGCCGCCACCGCGATCGTCGTGCTCTGCTCGCGAACGGCAACCGTCGCCGCCGCTTTGGAGAGGTTCACAAGCCGCGCCGCCGCGGCACTTCGGCGTGCGCGCTCGCGCCGCATGAGCATGACCCGACTCGTGTGCCGAGCCACACCCAGCTCGTGCAGGCTCGGCTGGCGAGAGCCATCCGAGCCCGGCAACTCGCGCCAGACCCGGGTGCGCGTGGCCTGCGCCGACATGAGCGAACGTGTGACCGCAAGCAGACCCGCGCCCACCCGGCGGCGACCGCCCGTCGTCGCGGACAGGCTCGTGATCGCGATCACGCCACCCACCGCCCCGGCAGCTGCCAGCAGCACCGTCACGCCCGCGACCCTCTGCATCCGTCGCTCGCCTGCCGCGCCGGCCGGCTCGGAGCGCTCGTCACCGTCGACGTACGCGAAGAACTCCTCCTCGCTGTACACGCGGTAGACCTCGCGAGGCGCGCGCCCCAGCAACCTCATTGCGCCCCCACGGAGTCGTGCACGCGGGCGGCCGGGGGCCAGAGCGGGGAGATCCCCGGCCCCCAGCCGCTTGCGCGCGGATCAGAAGCGCCGTGCTGCCGTCCGTTCAACCGGCCGCCGGCGTTCCGCGGGACAGGTCTATGAGTGGGGGGAGATAGGTTCATAGAGCGTCCCTATCTCCCCTTCCGACGGGGCCGCGGCAGACGGGACACTCACCAATGAACCCTGTCTAACAGGCTGGGGTTGACGCCGCCTTGCCGTGTTGGCACGCCGCAAAGGCCGGGCTGCCTCGGCGACAACACCGGCTTTGAAGTCTCGAGCCCCGTCCTCTAAATGCAGTCGCCGAAGCTACGCTGCGCGGTCTGATGCGGCCCGGATCAAGGACCTCACGACCTCGCTTGGCCGTTCGCCTTGACTGCGCGCCAGCTCTTGCAGCGCTACCGCGTCATCCCCACCAAGGGTGAATTGCACAATTAGATGGCGATCACGAGACGCCTCCGCAACCTCCACATCGGCAGGGTCCAAGCCGTGGAGCTCCACGTCGAAGTCTCCTGGCAGCGGATCAGGACTTGGGCGGCTCATGACCTCTCCAGGATCATACGCTCGGCTGCCGTAGCGTCCCACCCCGTCACGAGAAGCCATGTGGTGGGCTCGATGGTCTCCTCGATCACCAATGTGACCGGCCGACCTCCGTCACTGCGCCCGATCAGCAGCCTGCGCACCTGGCGCTGGCGCCGCTGAGCATTACCCCTGCGGTTCTTGAGCACCACATGGCGGTTCCAGATGATCTGCTCAGCCTCGGCAGCCGAGATACCTCGGGCTCCGAGCTTTTCAAGTGCCACGTCCGTGGCGAGAAGCTGATTGACATCACCAGGTATGGGTCAGCCTTCTCCACAGTCCGAGTGGGGGGAGACAGGTTCATAGAGCGTCCCTATCTCCCCTCCCGACGGGCGGGCCGCAGACGGGACAGCCGACTCCTCGAGCGCCATCAGCGACGTCAGCCGGGCACGCGCCCGCTGTGCCACCTTGCGGTACTTCTCCAGCGACCAGTTGTGAATCCGGCAAAAATCGCCGGGGCTGACCTGTCCGAGCTGCGCGGCGAGCACCAGTCGCTGATCGGCGCTGAGGCGCCGAGCGAGCACCTGCACGCGGCGTAGATCCTCGCGCAGTATCACGAGCCTCTCGAGCTCGGCGCGCACGTCGACGATGTCGACCTGTTCGTCGGTCGCACAGTCGAGGGGCATGGCCGCCTCGAGCGCCGCCTGCATCGGGCTGCGCCCGGAAAGCGCCCGACGGCGATCGCGAACCCGCGACACGAAACGCTGCTCGAGCGTGTTCGCCAAATGCAGCCGGCTGGCAAAGCGCCCGCCCCGCCGCGCGTGCGCCACGAGCTCGAGCGTGGCCTGGCTGTAGCAGTCCTCGAGATCCTCAATTCGCAGCCGGTGGCGATGCACTCGCAGCAGCAGCTCGCGCCTGGCGCGAGCCACCAGCGCGACCTCCTCGGCCGCGTCTAACGCCCGCAGTGGCCCTCTGTTGGGCAACGACCACGGCGCGCTGGGGACTGGTGCTTGCAGCTCTCTGCGACTCGACACATGAGGATGTCGAGCGCAGCGGCCTCGAGACCCCCCCTCCCAATTTGCCCCCGCGCCGCGTCTTGCGCGCGCATCGGGTAGACACGTACACGTACCGCTACCCACCGTGCCGACGCGCCGCCCGCGATGAGCCTCACCGACCACCTCCACGACCTCGACCGCTACCAACAGCAGAGCCACCGGCTGTCGTTCGTAGCCGCCGTGCTCAAGAAGTTCGGCGACGACCAAGCGGGGCAACTGGCGGCCCTGATCGCCTACTACGGGTTCTTCTCGCTATTCCCGTTGCTGCTCGTATTCGTGACGGTGCTCGGCTTCGTCCTGCAGGGCAACCCCAGCGCTCAGGCGAGCATCCTGCACTCGACGCTCAGCCAGTTCCCGATCATCGGCAACCAGCTGCAAAGCAACATCCATTCCCTCAAAGGAAGCGCCGCGTCCCTAACGATCGGCATCGCCGGTTCGTTGTTCGCGGGCTTGGGAATCACCGGCGCCACCCAGAACGCGTTCAACCAGGTATGGGCCGTGCCCCACAAGCAAAGGCCGAACTTCATCAGGGCTCGACTGCGCGGCCTCGGCCTCCTAGTCGTCCTCGGCATACTCGCGATCGCTTCGACGGTGGTTGCCGGCTACGTGACCGCCGGCGGGCACGGCGCTCTTGCGACGACCGGCGGCGTAATCGTCGCGCTGATCGTGAACCTGCTGCTGTTCTTCACCGCGTTCAGGCTCCTCACCACCCGGACGGTCGAGACGCGCGACCTCGTCCCGGGCGTGATTGTCGCCGCGGTCATTTGGCAGATCCTTCAGCACGTCGGCGTCTACTACGTAGATCACGTGATTCGCCACGCCCAGGAGACCTCGGGCCTGTTCGCGTTCGTCCTCGGCCTCCTTGCGTGGCTCTATCTTGGAGGACAGGTGACGCTGATCGCGGCTGAGATCAACGTCGTGCGCGCACGCGGTCTGTGGCCACGCAGCTTCTTCTCCGAACCGCTGCTCGAGGCTGACCGGCGCGCCCTGGTCTCCTCCGCCGAGGTTGAGGAGCGCGTCGAGGCGGAGAACGTCGACGTCAGCTTCGACGGGCCGGATTAACCCAAATCTGGCTCTACGACGCCATTTCCGGCATGACCTGGAAGTACTTGCGCGTGCAACCACACCGCGCTATACTAACTACACTTTCGTAACCCACATGGAGTGAACAACCATGCCATCCGCCTCAGAGCAGTCCCCCATACAACCTTCAGAGTCCTCACAGCGCCTGCGGCTGATCCCGCTGGACGACACCGTCGTGTTCCCCAACATGGGCATCACGCTGACCGTCGACGTCGGCGAGGACGAGCGCGTCGTGCTCGTGCCGCGCCATGAGAACGAGTTCCTCGAGGTCGGCACGATCGCCGAGGTCTCCGACAAGATCCGCCTGCCCGGCGGCGGGCGCGCCGTGTCGCTCTCAGGAGAGCACCGCGCGCTGATCGGCGCCGCTGAAACCGGCACCGGCGGCGAGCTGCGCGTCGAGGTCGACGAGCGCCCTGACCCTGTGCCCACCGACAAACGCACGCGTGAGCTCGAGCGCGAGTACCGCGCCACCGTCGAGGAGATCCTCGAGCTGCGCGGCGACGACGGTCGCATCTCCGCGTTCCTGCGCGCGATCGCCGAGCCGGGAGCGCTGGCGGACTCCGCCGGCTACTCCCCCAACCTCAGCTACGAGCAGAAGGTCGAGCTGCTGCGCACGCTCGACGTCACCGAGCGCCTGGAGCTCGCCGTCAAGCTGCAGCGCGAGAGCCTGGCCGAGCTGCAGGTGCGCAGGCGCATCCGCGAGGACGTGCAGGAGGGCGCTGAGAAGCAGCAGCGCGAGTACTTCCTGCGCAAGCAGATGGACTCGATCCGCAAGGAGCTCGGCGAGGACGACGCGTCGGTCGCCGACGAGTACCGCACCAAGATCGAGGACGCCGAGATGCCCGAGCCCGTCAAGGAGCAGGCGCTCAAGGAGCTCGCGCGCCTGGAGCGCATGGGCGAGCAGACCGGCGAGTCGAGCATGATCCGCACCTACCTGGACTGGCTGATCGCGGTGCCGTGGGGCAAGCGCTCGGAGGAGCACCTCGACCCGGTCGCCGCGCGCGCCGTGCTGGACGCCGATCACGCGGGCCTGGAGGACGTCAAGGATCGCGTGACCGAGTACCTGGCCGTGCGCAAGCTGCGCCAGGACCGCAACATCGAGGCCGACCCCAAGTCCGGCGCGATCCTGACGTTGATCGGACCGCCCGGCACCGGCAAGACCTCGATCGGCGAGTCGATCGCCCGTGCCACCGGACGCGAGTTCGTGCGCATGTCGCTGGGCGGCGTGCGCGACGAGGCCGAGATCCGCGGGCACCGGCGTACCTACATCGGAGCGCTTCCCGGCCGTCTGGTCAGGGCGCTGCGCGATGCCGGCACGATGAACCCGGTGATCCTGCTCGACGAGGTCGACAAGGTAGGCGCCGATTGGCGCGGAGACCCCTCCGCGGCGCTGCTCGAGGTCCTGGACCCCGCGCAGAACCACTCGTTCCGCGATCACTACCTCGACGTCGAGCTGGACCTCAGCCAGGTGATGTTCCTGGCCACGGCCAACGTCGCCGACACGATCCCCGGACCGCTGCTCGACCGCATGGAGGTGATCAGCTTCGACGGCTACACCTCCGAGGAGAAGCTCGCGATCGCCAAGGGCTACCTGTGGCCGCGCCAGCGCGACCGCAACGGCCTGCGCGAGGACGAGGTCGAGATCTCTGACGACGTGCTGCGCACGATCATCTCCGAGTACACGCGCGAGGCCGGCGTACGCAACCTCGAGCGCAACCTCGGCACGGTCCTGCGCAAGACCGCGACGCAGATCGCCTCCGGCAAGGCACAGGCACCCGTGAAGATCGACCTGGAGATCGTGCGCGACGCGCTCGGACGCCAGAAGTTCTTCCAGGAGTCCGCCGCGCGCACCGCACATCCGGGTGTCGCGACGGGGTTGGCCGTGACCGGCTCCGGCGGAGACGTGCTGTTCGTCGAGGCCACCGCCATGAAAGGCGGCGGCTCCGGTGCAAACAGCCTCGTGCTGACCGGGCAGCTGGGCGACGTCATGAAGGAGTCCGCGAAGATCGCGCTCTCCTACGTGCGCGGCCACGCCGAGGAGCTCGGCATCGACGAGAGCGCGTTCGAGAACCGCGAGTTCCACGTGCACGTGCCCGCCGGCGCAATCCCCAAGGACGGTCCGAGCGCCGGCGTCACGATGGTCACGGCACTCGCATCGCTGCTGTCCGGACGCCCGGTCAAGCACACGGTCGGCATGACCGGCGAGGTCACGCTGCAGGGCCGCGTGCTGCCGATCGGCGGGCTCAAGCAGAAGGCGCTCGCCGCCCACGCAGCCGGCCTGACCGACGTGATCCTGCCGGAGCGCAATCGCGGCGACCTCGACGACATCCCCGAGGAGGTCCGTGAGCAGATGACCTTCCACCCGGTGATGACCGTCCAGGAGGTCCTCGATCGCGCCCTGGAGCCGGCTCGCGATGTCGCGCACGCGTAGATGTGAGCCGGTCCCCGTGGAGGTCCGCCAGACGGCGGACCTCCTCGAGCGGCGCTGGCAGCTGTCGATCATCTACGCCGCGCTCACCGGCGCGCTGCGCTTCAACGAGTTCGCCGACGCCGTCGCCGGCATCTCCCCGCGGATGCTCTCCGAGCGGCTGCGGGAACTCGAGAGGGCGGGGCTGATCGAGCGGACCGTCATCCCTTCCAGCCCGCCGTCGGTCGAGTATCGGCTGACGCAGCGCGGACGGCGGCTCGCGCCGATCATCGAGGCGATGCGGGCCTATGCCCGGGAGCCCGTCTGAGATCCTGTGGTTTGTGCCAAAGAGCATTTGGCCAACGGTCTGTTGGCCAAATGCTCAATCCGTGGTGACGGGCTCTTCGTCGAGGTCGCCGTCGTAGACGATCTCGGCAGCCTCGACGATGCCCGTCAGCTCATGCGCCAGCGCCGGTAGGTCGGGAAGTGCGGGCTTGAGCTCTGCGGGAGCATCCCGGGTCAGCTTGACCTCGCCGGTTCGGTATCGCGCGACCGCGACCGGCCCGTCAACGCCGCGAAGCGCCCATTCCGTGACCGTCTTGTTGCGGCCAGGGCACAGGATGAGTCCAATGGAGGCTGCATCATCGGGCTGGCGTTGGAGCTCGTCCACCGCGTTCAGATAGAAGTTCATCTTCCCGGCGAACTCCGGCTTGAAGTCCTCGATCTTCAGGTCGATGACGACGAACCGCCGAAGCAAGTAGTTGTAGAAGAGCAGATCGATGAAGAACTCCTGATCCTCGCCTATCTCGTCATCTGGCACGCGAAGCGCGAACTGCCGACCGACCAAGGCGAAGCCACGACCCATCTCCATGAGAAACGACTGCACGTCATTTAGTAGCGCAAGCTCCAAGTCGCGCTCCTTGGCATCCGCGGAGAGATTGAGGAACTCGAAGTTGTAGGGATCCTTGATCGCGTCGCGCACCAGCTCGGAGTCCGGTGCCGGCAAGGCCCGCTCGAAACTGGTCAGTGCGCTGCCCTGTCTACCTCGCAGATCGCTCGCGATCTGGGCCTCCAAGACCTTGCGCGACCAGCCCTGCTCGATGGCCTTTTGCGCATACCAGACCCGGGCATCGCGCTCGGCGAGCTTTGTCAACAGCACGATGTTCTGACCCCACGGCAATTGGCCAACAGCCTGTTGGCCAATTGCTTGACCATCCTCCTCCTGCGGCCAGGCCTCTGCGAAGGCGCGCATGTACTTGAGGTTCGACCGAGAAAGGCCCGTCATGTCGGGGAACTCGCGTCGCAGGTCGGCGGCGAGACGGTCGATGACCTTGCTGCCCCAGCCCTCACGTTGCTCCCGCGCAAGGATGTCGCTGCCAATCCCCCAATAGAGCCCGATCAGGGCGCTGTTAGCCGCGAGGATCGCCCGGGTTCGCGCCGAGGCGACACGCGCCTTGATCTCCGCGAGGAACTCCCCATAGTCGGCCGGCAAGGAGTCTCTTTGGCGTACAGGCGTATTGGCCACATACCGAGCGTAGTGGGCAACACGCGCTCCGTGGCGCAGGCATCGCTTGGCGCTACGGCTCTTGCGAGCCGTCGTGAAGCCGCTTCCGGCCAGCCTCATCGGCGCGAAGTCAAGCGGACACCGCGGACGCCCCCTCCGCCAGCTCGCGGCCGCTGCCCACCAGCTGGCCCGTCGGGCAGTGCTCTGCGGTGATCGCGCCGTGGCGGTTGCGGATGCCGGCCGCCCCCACCAGGCCGCCGATCGCGAGCAGCATCGAGGCGATCAGCATGCCGACGTGAAACCCATGCAGCGATGCCTGCTGCGCCGCGCTCGTGAGCGCGCGCGCCTGCGCGGCCGGCAGGCCGTGCACGTCGGGCAGGCCGAGCGGCAGCCGCCTGGCCTGCGTGAGCGCCGCCCGCCCCGCCGCGTCCAGCGTCACGCCCGCGACGCGAGAGTCGAGGCTCGCGACGAACGAGGCCGACACGACCGCCCCGACCGCGGCCGTGCCGATCAGCCCGGCGACGCGCGCGACCGCGTTGTTGACGGCCGAGGCGATCCCCGCGTCGTCCTTCGTCGCGTCGGCGAGCACCGCCGCGGTCAGCGGCGCGACCGTCACCGCCAGGCCGAGCGCGAACAGCAGCAGGCCGGGCAGCACGTCGCGCACGTAGGAGATGTGGACGCCGACGCGCTGGAAGACCATCAGCCCGGCCGCGCACACCAGCGGCCCGGTGCCCATGAACAGGCGCGGCCCGTAGCGGTCGGCCAGCCGGCCGAAGCGGCGCGAGAGCAGGAACGTCACGGCGGTCACGGGCGCCGTCGCCAGGCCGCTCTTCAGCGGCGAGTAGCCGCCGATCTGCTGCAGGAAGATGACCAGGAAGAAGAACACGATCGACAGCCCCGCGTACATCGAGAAGGTCTCCACGTTCCCCGCCGAGAAGTTGCGCTGAGCGAACAGCCGCAGCGGCAGCATCGGATCGCGCGCGCGCGACTCGCGCAGGACGAAGCCGGCCAGCAGCGCGCCGCCGCCGAGCAGCGGCGCGAGCACTCCCGGGCTCGACCAGCCCAGCCGCGGCTGCTCGATCAGCGCGAACACCGCCCCCGCGAGGCCCGACGCGCACAGCAGCGCGCCCGGCACGTCCACGCTGCGCCCGCTGCGCATGTGGGGCGCCGACGGCGGGATCGCCATCCGGATCAGCATCACGCAGACCAGCACCAGCGGCACGTTGATCACGAAGATCCAGCGCCACGACGCGAGCGCGAGCAGCTCGCCGCCGACCAGCGGCCCGAGCACCACCGCGATCGTGCCCCACGCCGTCCACGCGCCGATCGCCGCCCCGCGCTCGGACTTGGGGAACGTGTCGACGATCACCGCCAGCGACGCCGGCGTCAGCAGTGCGCTGGCGATGCCCTCGACCGCGCGCGCCGCCACCAGCCAGCCGATCGTCGGCGCCAGCGCGCACCCGAGCGAGGCCAGGCCGAAGCCGGTCACGCCGAGCGTGAAGATGCGCCGCTGGCCGTACAGGTCGCCGAGCGATCCCCCCACGAGGATCAGCGACCCCAGCGTCAGCAGGTAGCCGTTGACCACCCACTGCTGTGCCGCCAGGCCGCCGCCGAGCGCGCGCTGGATCGTCGGCAGCGCGACGTTCACGACGCTCCCGTCCAGCAGCGCGATCCCCGAGCCGAGGATGCACGCGACCAGCGTCAGGCGCTCCGCGCCCGACCGGGCGCGGAGCTCCGCAAGTCCCTTTACGCGCGGCACAGCGCGGAGCGCGCCACCTGCGCGATCTGCGTGTGGCCGCTGAGCGCGAGCGTCAGGTCGAGCTCGGCGAGCAGGCAGCGCAGCACGTGCTCGACGCCCGCCTGGCCGTCCAGCGCGAGCCCCCACACGTACGGGCGCCCGATGCACACCGCGTCGGCGCCCAGCGCGAGCGCCTTGAAGATGTCCGCGCCCGTGCGGATGCCGCTGTCGAACAGCACCGGGAGCTCGGCGCCGACCGCCGCCCGCACGCCCGGCAGCGCGTCGAGCGCGCCGATCGACCCGTCCACCTGGCGGCCGCCGTGGTTGGAGACGATCAGCCCGTCGACGCCCGCCTCGAGCGCGCGCCTGGCGTCCTCGTCGTGGACGATCCCCTTGAGCACGATCGGCAGCGCGGTCTGCTCGCGCAGCCACTCGAGGTCCGCCCACGTCACCCGCGGGTTCGAGAACTGGTAGGCCCAGTGGCCGATCGCCGGTCCCGGGTCCTCCTCGGGGGTGCGCTCGAGCGCCGCGCGGAACACCGGGTCGCTGAAGTACGTGGCCACGCCCTCGCCTTTCAGGAACGGCAGATAGCCGTTGGCGAGGTCGCGCGGGCGCCAGCCGAGCAGCCACGTGTCGAGCGTCACCACGATCGCTTCGTAGCCGGCCTCGCCCGCGCGCGCGACGAAGCTCGCCGCAAGGTCGCGGTCGCGCGGCCAGTACAGCTGGTACCAGCGGGGCCCGTCGCCGGTCGCCTCGGCGACCTGCTCGATCGAGTGCGACGCCGCCGTGCTCAGGATCGCCGGCAGCCCGTGCGCGGCCGCCGCGCGGGCGACCGCGAGCTCGGCTTCTGGATGGACGATCGACTGCACGCCCACCGGCGCGAGCAGCACCGGCGCGGGCATGCTCGTGCCGAGCACGCTCGTCGAGAGGTCACGCTCGGAAACATCGCGCAGCATCCGCGGCACGATCTCCCAGCGCTCGAACGCGCGCAGGTTGTTGCGCATCGTCAGCTCCGAGCCCGCGCCGCCGGCCACGTAGCCGAACGCCTCCGCGCTCAGGGTCTCGCGCGCCCGCGCTTCCAGCTCACCGGCGGAAATGGGCAGCTTCGGCGTCTGGCCGCCGAGGCCGTACGCGTAGATCTCGAACTGGAAGTTCGCGAACACCTGCTCCTGCTGCGCGGGGTCCCCCTCCGGGGAGGATGCGGTCTCGGCCATCCCTGGACCCTACGCCAACCTTCTTCACGAAGGCTTTCATCGCGCGTGCTTTCTTGAAGGGGACGTGAAGCGCAGAGCCGACCGCACGATGACCCGCAGGCAGCTGCTGCGCTCAGCAGCTGCCGGCGTGGGCGGCCTGGCCGCGACTGGCTCCGCGGGCGCGATCCTCAGCGGCGCCCTCGACTCCTCGCGCCGGGTGGAGCCTGCCGCAGCGACGCCCCCGCCAGAGGCGCCGCGGTGGCACACGCGCCCGGACCTGCGCATCCCGGTGCTGACCGTCAGCCACAGCGAGCCCGCCGCCTCGAGCGACCCGATCTTCATCGCCCCGTACAACGACCCCGCCGGCCAGGCGGGCGCGGTGATCGCCGACAACAGCGGCCAGGCGCTGTGGGAGAACCCGCTCGCGGGCAGGGTCACGACCGACTTCCGCGTGCAGAGCTACCGCGGCAGCCCCGTGCTGACGTGGTGGCAGGGCAACATCGAACTCGGCCACGGCGTCGGCGAATACGTGATCGCCGACTCCAGCTACCGCACGATCCGCCGCGTGCAGGCGGCGCGCGGGCTGCGCGGCGACCTGCACGAGTTCGTGATCACCCCGCGCGACACCGCGCTGCTGACCACCTACGCCGTCGTGCGCGCCGACCTCTCCGCCGCCGGCGGCGGGCACGACGGCACGATCCAGGACGCGATCTTCCAGGAGATCGACCTCGCCAGCGGCCGCGTGCTGCTGGAGTGGCACAGCCTCGAACACGTCGGGCTGCGCGAGTCCTACGCGCCGGTGACGCCCGACTGGGACTTCTTCCACATCAACTCCGTCGACCTCGACGCCGACGGCGACCTGCTGGTCTCGGGGCGCAGCACGCACACCGTCTACAAGGTCGATCGCAGCGGCGCGATCGTGTGGCGCCTGGGCGGCACGCGCAGCGACTTCGCGATGCGACCGGGCAGCGCCTTCGCCTGGCAGCACCACGTCCGCCGCCAGGCCGACGGCACGCTCAGCCTGTTCGACAACGGCGCCGCGCCCGCCGTCGAGCGCCTGTCGCGCGGCCTGTTCCTCGACCTCGACGAGCGCGCGATGACGGCGACGGTGCTCGCGCAGTACACGCACCCCGGCGTCCTCGCCGGCAGCCAGGGCAGCGTGCAGCTGCTGGACAACGGCAACGTGTTCGTCGGCTGGGGCGAAATGCCGCGCGTCTCCGAGTTCGACCGCGCCGGGCGCATCGTCTTCGACGCGGTGCTCGGCAAGACCTACCAGTCCTACCGAGCGTTTCGGCTGCCGTGGCACGCCCGCCCCGCGGAGGCGCCCGCGATCGCGGTCGTCGGCCACGGCGCCGAGCAGGCGGTGTACGCGAGCTGGAACGGCGCCACCGACGTGCACCGCTGGCAGCTGCTCGCCGGCGCGCACGGCGGCCCGCTGCGCCCGGTCGCAAGCGTCCGCGCGCAGGGCTTCGAGAGCGCCCTGCCCCTCGCCGCCGCCGGGCCGCGCCTGGCGGTGCGCGCGCTCGACATCGCCGGCGTGGCGCTCGGGCAGTCGAGGATCATCGCACTCGCCAGCTGAGCGATCGACGGGCCGCCTGAAACGCCGGGCGCCGCGAGCGGCGAGTCAGCCCAGCACGAGCTCGGCGGCGGTGCGCAGCGTCGCGGCGTCGCCTGAGATGAGCAGCGTGGTGACGACCGACTCGCGCCACTTGGCGAGGTCGTCGCGGATCTTCTCGCGCGAGCCGATCAGCGACAGCGCTTCGATCAGCGCCGTCGGGATCTTCGCGCCGGCCTCGTCCTTCCTGCCGCTCAGGTACAGCTCCTGAATTTCGTCGACCTCGCGCTCGTAGCCCATGCGGATCGGGACGTTCGCGTGGAAGTTGGCGCCTTTGGCGCCCATGCCGCCGAAGTACAGCGCGTAGAAGGGGCGCAGCGCGTCCGCGGCCGCCTCGACGTCGTCGGTGACGATCAGCGGCACCGTCGCGCACACCTCGAAGTCGCCGGCGCCGCGGCGCGCTCCCTCCCTCCCCCAGCCCTCCTCCAGCGACGGGCGGTACAGCTCGTCGTAGACGGCCGGCGAGAACAGCATCGCCAGCCAGCCGTCGCACAGCTCCGCGCACAGCGCGATGTTCTTCGGCCCCTCGGCGCCGAGGTAGATCGGGATGTCCTCGCGCAGCGGGTGGATCGATGCCTTCAGCGCCTTCGCGAGGCCCGTCCCTTCGGGGTAGGGCAGCGGGTAGTGCGGCCCGGGCGCCGTCACCGGCCCCCTGCGCGCCCAGATGTCGCGCAGGATCGCGATGTACTCGCGCGTGCGCGCGAGCGGCTTGGCGAACGGCATCCCGTACCAGCCCTCGACGACCTGCGGCCCGGACACGCCGAGGCCGAGGATGAACCTGCCGCCCGAGAGATGGTCCATCGTCATCGCGGCCATCGCCGTGGCCGCCGGCTGGCGCGCTGACATCTGCACGATCGCCGTGCCGAGCTTGATCCGCTCGGTGGCGGCGCCCCACCACGCAAGCGGCGTCAGGCAGTCCGAGCCGTACGCCTCAGCCGTCCAGATCGAGTCGAACCCCAGCCGCTCGGCCTCCGCGACCGCCTCGACGACGCCCGGCGGCGGCCCGCCGGCCCAATAGCCCGTGTTCAGACCCAGCTTCAGCTCTCCCGCCACAGCCGCGAGCCTATCGCCTGCCTGCGCCCGTCGGGGTGAGCCGCGTCATGGGTGCTCCACGAGCGCCAGCGTGAAGCCGTCGTAGCCCTTCGCGCCGACCGTCTGCACCGTCGTCGCGCTCACCCGCCCCGCGCCGCGCTCGGCGGCGAGCAGCTCGTGGAAGCGGCGCATCCCCAGCGCGCGCTCGTCCTCGGTGGCGGCGTTCGCGAGCTCGCCGTCGCGCACGACGTTGTCGGTCACGATCACGCTGCCCGGGCGCGTCAGCGCCAGCGCCAGCTGGAAGTACTCCGGCGTGCCCTGCTTGTCCGCGTCGATGAACACCATGTCGAAGGGGCCGGCGTCCTGATCGATTAGGGCGCGCAACGAGTCGCGCGCGGGGCCTACTTCTAGTTTTATAAGGGAGGCAAGGCCGGCACGCTGGACGTTCGCGCCGGCAACCCTGGCGTAGTCAGGGCTCAACTCGAGCGTGACCAGGCGCCCGTCCGCGGGCAGCGCGCGGGCGAGCCAGATCGTGCTGTAGCCGCCGAGCGTCCCGATCTCGAGGATGCTGCGCGCGCCGTGGATGCGCGCGAGCAGATGCAGGAACTTGCCGTGCGCGGGCGTCAGCGCGATCGGCGGCAGGCCCGCCTCGGCGCTCGCGCGCGTCGCCTCCCGCAGCGCGTCGTCCTCGTCGATCAGCTGCTCCTCGATGTACGCGTCGACCTCGTCCCACAGCTGCTGCTCGCTCATCGCTCCTCCTGTGCTCGTTCGTCTGCGCTCATCAGCGCCAATGGCACCGCCAGGCCCGCCGAGCGGCGCACCGTCGCGATCCGCCGGCCCGGCTGCACCGCCGCCCGCGGCTCGCCGACGTGCGGCGCCATCCGCTCCGCGACGCGGTCGATGTCGTCGACCAGCAGCGCAAGGCCCCAGAAGCGCACCGGGTGATCGGCGCCGCCCGCGCGCGCGATCACCTCCTCCGGCTCCTGGATCACCTCCAGGATCTCGCCGCCCAGGCGGAAGAACGCCTGGCGCGGCGCGCCCGCCGGCGTCGGCTCCTCGCGCACGCGCCGCAGATCGAGGCCAGCCGCCTGCAGCGTCGCGACGCTGCGGTCCAGCCGCGGCGAGGCCGCCACCACGTGGTCGATCGCCACCACGCCGTTGGGCTGCGGCGGGGCCGGCGGCGGCAGCGGACGTTTGGAGATCGTCGTCGGCAGCCCGTCCAGCTCCGCGCTCGCCGCGTCGCGCAGCGACCAGCCCACGATGCCCCGCGCGGTGGTGCCGGGCGCGGGAGCGTCGGGTCCGTCCGGGCTCCCGGCGGGCGCCTCATCGCTGTCCGCGGGCGCGAGGAAGCGCAGCCGCACTGTCCCGATCTGGCAGCCGTCGTCGGCGACGTCGAAGCCGAGCGCCTCCCAGAGGGCGGGGTCATCGGCCACGGTGAGCTCGTCGATGGTCGGTGCGGGCATGGGCTTGATCTCGGGGGCGCGTCCTTGCCGGGCGCCGGGCGCAGGCCGTCGGGGACGCTAGAACTAGTCGGCGTGAACGGTACACCCGAGCTCAGCGACCGCCGGCGCCTGCTGATCCTCGCGATCTGCTGCATGAGCCTGCTGATCGTCGCGATGGACAACACGATCGTCAACGTCGCGCTGCCGTCGATCAAACGCGACCTGCACGCGTCGCTGTCGGGGCTGCAGTGGACGATCGACGCGTACGTGATCGTGCTCGCCAGCCTGCTGCTGCTGTCCGGCTCGACCGCCGATCGCCTCGGGCGCCGGCGCACCTTCCAGGTCGGCCTGCTCGTGTTCGTCGCCGGCTCGCTGCTGTGCAGCCTCGCCCCCACGCTCGGCTGGCTGATCGCCGCGCGCGCGCTGCAGGGGGTCGGCGGCTCGATGCTCAACCCGGTGGCGATGTCGATCATCACCAACGTCTTCACCGACCCGCGCGAACGCGCGCGCGCGATCGGCGCGTGGGGCGCGGTGGTTGGCATCAGCCTCGGACTCGGCCCGATCGTCGGCGGAGCGCTGACACAGACGGCGGGCTGGCGGGCGATCTTCTGGATCAACGTGCCGATCGGGCTGGCGGCGGTGGTCCTGACGGCGCTGTTCGTCCCGGAGTCGCGCGCGGCGCGCGCGCGGCGGATCGACCCGGTCGGCCAGCTGCTGGTGATCACGGCGCTCGGCTCGCTGACGTACGCGATCATCGAGGCGCCAAGCGCCGGCTGGTCCTCCGCGCAGAGCCTCGGGCTGTTCGCCCTGGCGGCGCTCGCGCTGGCTGGGCTCATCCTGTACGAGCCGCGGCGCGCCGACCCGCTGATCGAGCTGCGCTTCTTCCGCAGCGCGCCGTTCTCGGGCGCGACGCTGATCGCGATCAGCGCCTTCGCCGGCTTCATCGGGTTCCTGTTCGTGAATACGCTGTACCTTCAAGACGTGCGCGGCTACTCGGCGCTGCAGGCGGGACTTTGTACGCTGCCGATGGCGGTGGCGGCGCTCGTGTGCAGCCCGCTGTCGGGGCGGGTGCTCAGCAGACGCGGGCCGCGGATACCGTTGTTCATCGCCGGCAGCTGCATGGCCGCAGGCGCGCTCCTGCTGACGCAGCTCACGCCCTCGACGCCGCTGGCGCTGCTGCTGGTGGCCTACGCGGTCTTCGGCGTGGGCTTCGGATGGGTCAACCCGCCGATCACCTACACGGCGGTGTCGGGGATGCCCAACAGCCAGGCGGGTGTCGCCGCCGCGGTGGCCTCCACGAGCCGGCAGGTCGGACAGGCGCTGGGGGTGGCGGTGATCGGCTCGGTGCTCGGCACGGCCGCAGGCGCCAGCATCGGCCCGCGCTTCGCCGCCGCGAGCCACCCCGCATGGTGGCTGATCGCGGGTTGCGGCGCGAGCGTGCTCGCGCTCGGGGCGGCCTCCACCGGGCGCTGGGCGCTGGGCACCGCGCGCCGCTGCGCCGCCGAGCTCGAACAGGAGGCGGCGCCGCAGCCGCTGCAGCCCGCATGAGACACGAGCGTCTCAGAGCGCGGCTGCTGATCGGCGTTCGCTACGTGCTGCCCGCCGTCGTCACCGTCGCCGGCATCGTCGTGATGGCGTTCGGCAGCGAAACAGACCTGGAGGGCGGCGCCAGCATCGTCAGCGCCGGCCTCGCCATCTACTTCCTCAACTGGCTCTTCCGCATCGGCGTCACCGGCGACCGCGAGCGCGACGCCGAGCAGGCCGCGCGCGACTACTACAAGCGCCACGGGCGCTGGCCGAGCTGAGCCGCCCGGCGGGCGGGCTGCTCAACAGGCCGGATACGCGCCGGGCGGCCTGTGACAGATGAGCACCTCGGGCGCCCCCGGTTTCTCCATCCGTCGAAGGTGAAAACGCAGCCACCGCGGGAAGATCTGACGGTGGGCACGGGGGTGCAGAGACCGGCGATCGACGCATACCGCCCTCAGGCGCCGTTCCTGGACGAGCTGTTCGAGGACGACGGGACGCCGCGGCCGACGGCCCGCGCGCTCGTCGAGGAGCTGCGCAGGCTCGGACCCGAGGGGCTGATCGAGGCGGGCCGCCGGCGCGACGCGATCTTCATGCAGCAGGGGATCACGTTCGAGACCAAAGGCGCGGACGACGAGGAGGGCGGGACCAAGGAACGGCCGTTCCCGCTGGACCTCGTGCCGCGCGTGCTCAGCGGACAGGAATGGCGCGAGATCAAGCGCGGCCTCGCGCAGCGCATCCGCGCGCTCAACCACTTCGTCGACGACGTCTACCACGCGCGCGAGATCGTGCGCGAGGGCCTCGTGCCGTGGCGGCTGGTGGCCTCCTGCCCGCACTTCGCGCGCGCCGTGCACGGCATCCGCCCGCCCGGCGGCGTGTACACGCACGTCGCCGGCTGCGACCTCGTGCGCCACAGCGACGGCAAGTGGAAGGTGATCGAGGACAACGTGCGCATCCCCTCGGGCATCTCCTACGTGCTCGAGAACCGCGCGGCGATGGCGCGCCTGGTCCCCGAGCTGTTCGCCTCCTACCGCGTGCGCCCCGTCGACCACTACCCGCAGCTGCTGCTGAGCGCGCTGCGCTCGGTCGCGCCGTCGGCGGAGAGCGAGGCGACGGTCGTCGTGTGGACTCCCGGGCCAGCCAACCCCGCGTACTTCGAGCACGCGTTCCTCGCGCGGCAGATGGGGGTCGAGCTGGTCGAGGCCTCCGACCTGGTCGTGCGCGACGACGTGCTGTACATGCGCACGACGCGGGGCCTCGAGCGCGCGCACGCCGTCTACAGGCGCCTCGACGACGACTTCGTCGACCCGCTCGAGTTCCGCCCGGACTCGCTGCTCGGCGTCCCCGGCCTGATCCGCGCCTACCGCGCCGGCAGCGTCGCGATCGCCAACGCGTTCGGCACCGGCGTCGCCGACGACAAGGCGATCTACTGCTTCGTGCCGGACATGATCCGCTTCTACCTCGGCGAGGAGCCGATCCTCGAGAACGTCAAGACCTACCTGCTCTCAGACCCGGAAGTGCTCGCGCACGTGCTCGATCACCTGGATGAGCTGGTCGTCAAGCCGACCGGCGAGTCCGGCGGCAAAGGCGTGATGATCGGCCCGCACGCCGACGAGGTCGAACTGCAGCGCATGCGCCGCGTGATCAGCACCCACCCCGACCGCTGGATCGCTCAGGACGTCGTGCGTCTGTCGACCGTGCCGACCGTCGGCCCCGACGCCGTGCTGGCGCCGCGCCACGTCGACCTGCGCCCGTTCGCCGTGTTCGGCGAGCGCATCGACATCGTTCCCGGCGGGCTCACGCGCGTCGCGCTGGAGGACGGCTCGCTGATCGTCAACTCATCGCGCGGCGGCGGCTCCAAGGACACGTGGGTGCTGGAGGACAGCGACGACGCCGACCGCGCGGGGGCGGGTGGGTATCCGATGTCGGACACCCAGCCGCCGGCGCTGCCCGACCTGCGCTACGGGGCGTGGACCGGCCAGCAGCAGCAACAGCAACAGGCCCCGCAGCAACAGCAGCGCGAACAGCCGAACGCCCGGTCCCGCTGATGCTCGCGCGGATCGCGCACGAGCTGTACTGGCTGGGTCGCAACCTGGCGCGCGCGGAGTTCACCGCGCGCGCGGTCGAGGCGGTCTTCCAGGCGGAGCTCCAGGGGACCTCGGAGACGACGCCGGGCGTCAGCTTCGGCTCGGGCGGGCTGCTGGCGATGTTCGGCGACGTCAGCGAGGAGCCGATCCGCCCGCGCAACGGCCGCGCGCTCGGCCAGCTGACGCTCGACGCCGAGCGACCGGGGTCGATGCTCGCGAGCATCGAGCGCGCCCGCGAGGGCGCGCGCACGGTGCGCGACGTGATCAGCGCGGAGATGTGGGAGGCGATCAACACGACCGCTCTCGGCCTGCGCAGCGGCGGGCCCGGCGGGGCGGGGCCTCGTTCCACGGCCCCCGCCGGCCCGTCGCTGGCCTCGCAGTACGTCAAGGAACGCACGGCGCTGATCTGGGGCGTGGCCAACCGCTCGATGCTGCGCGACGAGGCGAAGTGCTTCCTGGACGCGGGCGGGCTGATCGAGATCTCCGACATGGTGCTGCGGATGCTGCGCGTGGCGCTGCCCGCCGGCGACTCCGCGCCCGCGGACGGCCACGCGCTGATCCTGCTGCAGGCGGTCGGCGGCTTTCACGCCTACCTGCGCGCGGTCACCGCGCCGCCCAACGCGCGCCCGGTCGCGCGCTTCCTGCTGTTCGAGCGCGCCTACCCCGACAGCGTCGCCGCGTGCGTGGACTCGCTGCACGAGGTCTTCACGACCGCCGACGCCGGGCCGCGCAACTCGAAGCCGGTGCTGCGCGTGAGCCGACTGGCGGCCGACCTAGACTTCCAGCGCAGGGCCCTGCCCGACGGAGCGGAGCTGACAGGGATATGCGAACAGACACAGCAGGAGCTCGCGCGCATCGACCAGGACGTCGCCGAGCGCTACTTCGCGGGCGCCGCCGCGGCCGGGCTGAGGAGGTGAGCAGCGCGTGCACTTCGCGATCCGCTTCCTGACCGAGTACCGCTACGACGCGCCCGTCACCGACAACCTCAACGCGCTGCGCGTGCGTCCCGCGACGACCTCCACGCAGCGCTGCGACGAGTTCCACACGCGCATCGAGCCCGAGGCGCGCGTCAGCCGCCACCTCGACTACTTCGGCACGGAGGTGCTCGAGTTCGGCATCCCCACCAGCCACGAGCAGCTGACGATCGACGTGCGCGCGCGCGTGGTCACCTCTCCCCCGCCCGAGCCGCCGGAGGGATCGTGGGAGAGCCTGCTCAGCCCAGCCTACGTCGACGCGGCCGGCGAGTTCGCGCTGCCGTGGCAGGACCAGCCGCAGCTCACGGGCCTCGAGGACCTGCACGAGGCGCTCGAGGCGGACAGCCCGCTGGAGACGCTCGCGCTGCTCTGCGAGCTGGTGCCCGACCGCTTCGAATACCGGCCGGGCGCGACGTACGTGGGATCGACCGTGCGCGACCTGCTGGAGATGGGCGCCGGCGTATGCCAGGACTTCGTGCACCTCTCGCTCGTGCTGCTGCGCCGGCGCGGCATCGCCGCGCGCTACGTCTCCGGCTACCTGTGGGCCGCGCCCGAGACGGCGCCAGAGGACCACGGCACGGACTCGGTCGAGGTCGACACGCACGCGTGGCTGGAGGCGCTGCTGCCGAGCAGCGACGGCCACGGCGAGCCCGTGTGGGTCAGCGCCGACCCGACCAACCGCCGCCTGACGGGCGAGACGCACGTGAAGATCGGCCACGGGCGCTTCTACTCCGACGTGCCGCCCGTCAAGGGCCTTTACATGGGCGGCGCCACCTCGGAGCTGAACGCGGCGGTGACGATGTCGCGGCTGGACCCGCAGACAAGCGCGCGCGCGTGACGCAGACGCGCCGCGCCGCGCCACGCCGCGGGGGTTGCGCGCCGCCGCTGGCGGCGTAGGCGGCGAAGCTAGCGCGTCACCCGTGGTACTGCGCGATCACGTCGGTGAACGCGTACGGCGACTGGGAGATCCCGCTGCAGTCTTCGCCGGCGTTCTCGCCGCCCTGGCACTGCCGGTCGCGATTGACCGCCCAGAAGGTGAACCTCGCGAGGTGGTTCTGCTGGGCGAACGCAAGCATCGTCTCGAAGTCTTCGACGCTGACCAGCACCGAGGATTCGTCGGTTTCGCCGTTCATCGAGGAGACGCCGGCGTGTTCGTAGGCGGCGGCCGACGAGATCCCGTAAGCGGCGGCGATGTCGCCCGCCAGCCCTTCCACCGCCCTGATCGAGGCGTGGCCCATGTCGGTCAGCGGCCGGCCGAAGTCGAACGGCATGATCGTCCACGCGCTGGGCTGGAAGCCGATCGCGGCGGCGTCGGCGATCAGGCTCCTGCCGTCCGGTTCGGGACCGCCTTCCGCGGTGCCGAAGGTGACGGAGATCTCGAGGCCCGGGTCCTCGCCCTGCACGATCGCGAGCGCTTCGATCACGCGCTTGCGCACCTTCTTGCTGGAGAACTCGCCGTGCTCGATGTCGATGTCGATCGCCTTCAGCGAGTAGTCGGCGATCACCTGCTGATAGGCGGCGGCGAGCGCCGCTGGGGTTTTGCACGAGTTGCCGAGCTTCTTGCCGCTCCAGCCGCCGAAGGACACGTCGACTTCGCCGCCTGCCGCGCGAACGCCTTCGATCGCCGCCTCATCGGAGCCGCCGAGCAGTGGCCGTTCGCCGTCCCACTCCGGGTTGCACGCGCGATGGGAGAGGATGAACGCGAGCGTGATGTCGTGCACGCCGGTGGCTTCGATCACGCTCGCGGGCGGCTGCGGATCGCCCCAGCCGAGGTACTCGTAAGGGGCGGCCATCTCAACCGGCTGCGAGGCGGCGACGGCGGGCGCCGCCGAGAGCACGAGCGCCGCGCACACGGCCGCGAGGATCCCCGCGACCGAGGCCAACGCGGTGTGGAGCGTACGGGCGGCCGGCCCTGCAGGGGCCCAGCGGGCGCTCATCGGGTCGCCCGCGCGGCGGGATCGACCTCGCGCAGCGCGCCGCTCTCCGGGTCGAACACGAAGCCGCGGATCGAGTCGCGCAAGGGCAGCTCGGGACTGGAGCGCAGGCGCGAGATGCCGTCGCTGAGCGTCGCGTCGATGTCGTCGAACGCGCCAAGGCGCCAGGAAGGCAGGGCGCCGTCGGCCGCGAGCTCCTCCGCGAAGCCCGCGTCGGAGGCGCCGAGCAGGCCGCAGCCGTCGTGCATGACGACGACCACCTCGTTGGTGCCGAGCAGGCGCTGGGAGACGCTCAGCGAGCGCAGCGTGTCGTCGGTCACCAGCCCGCCGGCGTTGCGCACGATGTGCGCGTCGCCGCGAGCGAGGCCGAGCATCGCGAAGACGTCGATCCTGGCGTCCATGCACGTGAGCACCGCCACGTTGCGGCGGGGACGGGGGTCGAGCCCCGGGACGGCGAGGTCCGCGGCCCGGGCATCCGCCCACTCGAGCATGTCATCGGCATTCGACATCCGGAGGATGCCGATGCTACCGCCTTGCTTGCTCGCTGCGCTCGGCGTCTCCTATCGCCCACGCCAGGCGCTCCATCAGCTGTGTGGCGGCGTGGTCGGTGGCGAGATGTACCGGGTAGACGCGCTCTTCCAGCAGCACGGCTGCGTTCGGGTCCTCGTTCTGGTCGGTCGTGACGATGATCCTGGCCATGAGATCTCCCTCGTTGAAGTGCGTTGACGTCGATCCTCATCGGAATGCTCACGTACCCACTTGAGCCTGAGCTAAGGAGAGAGCTCGACCGCCGGCAGGCCGTCGATGCTGAGCGAGTTCTTCTCGCGCTGGTAGTCGAGCAGCGCCTCGGGGCCGCCCACGCGCACCTTCTTGGCCGCCGACGCGCCCATGTGCGGACGCTCGCCCTCGTAGCTCATCAGCGGCACGCCGTAGCCGCACGAGTCGGCCACGCGCGTGACGTGCACGAGCACGACGGCCCGCCGCGCGGCATCCACGTCGGGCTCCTCGAAGCGGCACCTGTCCAGCAGCTCCGCGAAACCGGGGTCGCCGGCCGTGACGATCTCCGCGCGCCCGTGCAGGCGCACGATCCGCGGCGGCCCCTGGAAGGCGCACAGCATCACGACGATGCGTCCGTTCTCGCGCACGTGCGCGATCGTCTCCGCGCCGCTGCCGACAAGGTCGAGGTAGGCGACGGTCTCGGCGTCGAGCACGCGCAGCGTCCCCATCGGCCCCTTCGGCGAAACGTTGACGTGGCCGGCGGGGTCGAGCGGCGCGCTGGCGACGAAGAACAGGTGCTGCTCCGCGATCCAGCGCGCGAGCGTGTCGTCGATGCCGTCGAAGATCTTGCCCACGGGCCATAGACGTTAGAGCAGGGCCGGAGCGGATAGTCGGGACGACGGTGAGCGGGTCGGTCGCGGCGTTGGTGGCCGGCCATGTCGCGTCGAGCTGTGGCAGGATCGGGTCGTGGTGTTGCGCATCGCACGCTCTCGCATCGCGGCGACGCTCGCGGTGTCCGGTCTCGCGGGCCTGGCAATCGCGGGCGCTGTGGCGGACACCGGGCCGGCGTCGCGGGCCAAGCCGGTGGCGCAAGTCGGGCAGGTGGCGCGAGTCGGGCAGGTGGCGCGGGCCAGGCCGGTGGCGCAAGTCAGGCCAGCGGCGCGGGTCAGGCCAGCAGCGCAAGCCGCCTCGCTGCCGCTCGCGGGCAAGGTCGTGGGTATCGATCCCGGCCACAACGGCCGCAACTACAGCGACCCCGCCTACATCGACCACCTCATCTGGAACGGACGCGAACAGGAGGCGTGCGACACGACCGGCACCGAAACCGATGGCGGCTATACGGAGGCGCAGTTCAACTTCAACGTCGCCGAGTACCTGGCCGCCGACCTGCGCGCCGAGGGGGCCAGGGTCGTGCTCACGCGGGCGAGCAACAGCGGGATCGGCCCGTGCGTGACGCAGCGCTCCCAGCTCATCAACCGCGCGGGCGCGAACTTGGCGATCGACATCCACGCCGACGGCGGGCCCGCGAGCGGCCGCGGCTTCACGATCCTCGAGCCGGTCGCGGACGGGTCGAACGATCGCGTGATCGGCGCCTCCAGGACGTTCGGCGGTGTGCTGCTCGCGCGCTACCACGCCCTCACCGGGATGCCGGTGAGCAACTACGACGGGACGGGTGGCATCTCCTACCGCGACAACCTCGCGGGACTGAACCTGACAACGGTTCCCAAGGTGCTGATCGAGTGCGGGAACATGCGCAACGCCACGGACGCGGCGCTGCTCGTGCGGCCTTCGTTTCAGCGGCTGGCGGCGCGGGCGTTTGCGGAGGCGATCACGGCGTATCTACAGACAGGGTGACCTCAGGGAGAGCGAGGCAACCGGCTCCTCCACTTCCTACTTTATAGCCGACAGGGGGGCTTGATTCAAGCCCCCGGGTGTGCCCCATAATGCCCGTCGCAGGCCAGAACCTACGGAAACGGGAGTCATGAGCGAGCATGCGGTGGTGATCGCCGGAGGCGGTCCGACGGGGATGATGCTGGCTGCCGAGCTGGCGCTGGCGAAGGTCGACGTCACGGTCGTCGAGAGGCGTCCCGATCACGTGCTGGTCGGCTCACGGGCCGGCGGTTTTCACTCGCGCACGATCGAGGTGCTCGATCAACGAGGGATCGCCGACCGGTTCCTCGCGGAGGGCCAGGTGGCTCAGGCGTCGATGATCGGCACGATCGTGTTGGACATGAGCGACTTCCCGACGCGTCATCCCTATTCGCTCGGGATCTGGCAGAACCAGATCGAGCGGATCATGGCCGCCTGGATCGCTGGGCTGCCGGTACGGATCCACTACGGAACAGAGGTGACGGGCTTCGCGCAGGACGACAGCGGCGTCGAGGTCGAGCTGTCCGATGGCCGGACGCTGCGGGCGCAATATCTCGTGGGGTGCGACGGAGGACGCAGCGTCATCCGTAGAGCAGCCGGCATTGAGTTCCCCGGATGGGATCCGTCCAAGAGCAACCTGATCGCCGAGGTCGCGGTGACCGAGGAGCCGGAGTTGGGCATGCGGCGCGACTCCGTAGGCGTCCATGCCATCGGCAGGTTGGAGTACGAGATCCGCGACGGCGAGGTGGTCTACATGGATGGAGGGCCGGTGCGCGTCATGGTGACCGAGCAGCAGCTCGGGCCCGGAAGCGAGCCGACCCTGCGCGATCTCAGCGAGGCGATGATCACCGTCTACGGCACCGACTTCGGGATCCACAATCCCACGTGGATCTCGAGGTTCACCGACATGACACGGCAGGCCGCGGCCTACCGCGCGGGACGGATCCTGCTCGCCGGCGACTCGGCGCACGTGCACTACCCGGCGGGTGGACAGGGCCTCAGCCTTGGCGTGCAGGATGCCGTGAATCTGGGATGGAAGCTGGCACAGGTGATCAACGGGACCTCCCCGGAGAGCCTCCTGGACACCTATCACGACGAGCGCCACCCAGTCGCAGCCCGCGCGCTGAAACACACGATGGCTCAGACCGCGCTCCAGCGCCAGGACGAGCGCACGAAGGCCCTGGCCGACGTGGTGTCGGATCTGGCGATGATGGACGAGCCCCGCAAACGGCTCGCCGGAATCGTCTCCGGGCTCGACATTCACTACGACCTCGGCGAGGGCCACCCCCTGCTCGGACGCCGGATGCCAGATCTGGACCTCGTGAGCGCCGACGGCCCGCTGCGGGTCTTCGAGCTGCTGCACGGCGCCAAGCCCGTGCTGCTCAACCTCGGTGAGCCCGGCGGCTTCGACATCACTCCGTGGGCCGACCGCGTCCAGCTGATCGACGCCGAATACGACGGCCTGTGGGAGCTCCCGGTGCTCGGCGGGGTCACCGCTCCCACCGCCGTGTTGATCCGGCCCGACGGATATGTCGCCTGGGTGGGCGACGGCACGGATACCGGATTGCGCGACGCGCTGACCACCTGGTTCGGAAGGGACGGCAGCGCAGGCTGAGCTCCCAGCCGCCGATCTCGCGGGTGCAGCAGTCGGTGGACGGACCAGTGGCAACCCGGGCGTGACCGACGCGGTTCGGGTCCACAGAGGGCACAGTCAACCGGCGCAGCCTGGCGCCAGAAGGAGGAGCCCGATGAGCACGACCATCGCGCTTCAATGCAGCGACATCTCCGGCTCGCCGCTTGCGTTGAG
This sequence comes from uncultured Solirubrobacteraceae bacterium, assembly GCA_963735705.1. GTDB lineage: Bacteria > Actinomycetota > Thermoleophilia > Solirubrobacterales > Solirubrobacteraceae > Palsa-744. Next base: position 116,835 of record CAVTLZ010000002.1, on the reverse strand, counting down.
GCCTTCTTCCTTGATCGTGCAGGTTCCGCCGATCGGTTTGCCCGAGTTGTAGGCCTGGGTCAGACAGTTGCGCAACGCGAGCTGCCCCCAGTAGTTGGGATGGAGGTCTTCCTGCAGTTCGAACGGTTCAGACGCGAACGGTTCGATGAGCGTGGTGCGAATCATGCTGACCCATTCGCTCTTGTTGACCGCGCCCGTTTCTTTCCATGATTTGAAGCCCTCTTCTTCCAGCAGCCCAACGCCCTTTTGGCAAAGACGACGCCCATTGAACGCGGACGCAAGGCTCATCGTCTTCAGGTTGGAGAGTTTCGCGTCTTCGGCCCCCGCGAACTCGGCTTTGTTGATATCGGGGAGCATCGTTTCGTTGGCTGCGTTGGCGTCCCCGTTGTACAGGCCGCAGCCACCGACTTCCTGGCGTTGGAGCGTTTCCCCGTATTGAAATTCCGACCCATTGGGGATCAGGGATGGGTAGTTCTGCACGAGGATCGTGTACTCGGTGCTGCTGTAGCCGACCTTTTTCATTGCTTGAGCGATGTTCACGAATGCTTCCTTGATCGCGGTCGTCTGCGCTTCGATGTTTTTCGCAGTGAAGTTTTCGGTGACGGACTTCTGCCCGTGACATTCACTGAGTCCTAGTATAAAGCGTTCGACGCAGGTCGACATTATGGACCCGAAGTTGAAGTTGTTGCCGCCGATCGCGACAGCGACCAACGTCACATTATGTGACTTGGCAAATCCTTCAAGCATCAATGCCTGCCCTTCGCTCCCTCCTACGTCATAGAAATCAAGGCCAGGCTTGAACACGGAGCCGTTTGTGTATGACGAGGTCTTGGCGCCCGAGCAGGCAAGATTCTCCCCTTCGACTTTGCCCCCTATGTATACCTCGGCAGAGCGAGAACGGTGGCACCCGGGTATCAGTTCCGCTGTGTGTTCGGAGTTGTCATAGTAGGCCGTAGAGCCGAGTGCGTCGATTCCTTTTGTTTTCATCCCGTCCGTGTTTCCGGCCCAGCGACCAGCCTCACCTGAAATATCAGAATCGCCGAGCGTGACGATCCACGGCGTTCCGTTCCCGGGGCCTTCAGCCCTGGCCGGGATGGCCGAGGACAACCCGACCAGCATGATCGCGGATGCGCTCAGAAGATACCGCGCGCCGCGACTGCGCCGCCGGCCACGACGGGTCGTCGAAGAGTTCATGACAGCTCCCTGTGGAGGACAAGCGCGGAGCGATCGATTGGTGCCACGCACTCAGACAGAAAACTAGCATCCAGACCGACGTATGTCAATAGCCGGAACAGTGGGAAAGGAGGGCCTCGCAGCCCACCGGTGTGATCGCGAGGCTGCGCTGCTTCCGCGGGATCGACACGCTCACCGCGGCCGGAGGGTGGGGTGAGGCCCGCTATTTCACTCGCCAACTCGGCTCTCAGCGAAGTCATGGACTCTGGTGTTGCCGTGTCCGCCGGCCGGTGTCCCGGCGCAGGTTTCGGAGCTGGCGTGTCAGCAGCAGATAGGCGACGAGGCCGCCGACGAACGGCACTATGAGCCCAATCGCGCCGTAGATGACGGCCGCGCCAACCGCCACGTTGCGCCCGGCACCGTAGAGGATCAGACAGCCACCGATCCCCCCCCGATCGCGCCAAGCCCAGCCGGCAGCGGCAGCGAACCGCCCAGCGCGCCGATGATGTAGGCCATCAGCACTGGGGCGGACGCGGGCACGCTGTGCGCGTGAAGCGCGAAGAACGCCCGGCGAAATGGTCCGCGCGGTGGGCGATCACGATTGCCGCGACGAGGCCGGCGGCAGCAACCACCGCGGGCAGGATCGTAAGCGCCAAGTCGTTCCTGCCGGCGAAGATCCCGAGCCCGAGCAGGACACCGAATGAGATCAACGCGAGCGCGTCGATCGCCGTGTTGAGGAAGCTGAGGTTGAACTCGCGCTCGGTGACCGTCTTTAGCGGCAACCCGCACCGGTGCAGGAGAACGGCACCGGCGCCGACCCCTGAAAACGACCCTGCGGGAACGAGCAGGCCGCCGCCGAGCTGCGCCCAAGCGAGCCGGCTGTCGAACCGTCGGCCCCGCCCGTCCTGCTCGAGCACGCGTTCGGGGTCGACGATCTGGCGCCAGGCGACGACGTATCCGATCTCAGAGAGCGTCTCAAGCGCGAGCGCGGCGAGCAGCCACAGCCAGCTGACGCGTTCGAGATTGTCGAGCGCCTGCGCCAGGCTCGGGACGAGCCGCAACAGCAGGAACGCGAGCACGCCGAAGAACAGGAGCCTGAGCGCGAACTTGCGCGCAGGTGGCCACGAACAGATCTCAGGGCGCCCGCCGTGCGGTGGGACCCGTGGGCGGCGCGGCTGGCTCGCTCTCGCGCGTCACGGTTAGAAGTTAGTTGCAGCCGGACAAGCGAGGCCGTACCCCGGCGTTACGATCGAGGCCAATGGCCGAGTCCGCGACGACGGCGAGCGGCGCCGGTCCGCTTGCCCGCGCCCCTTCGGGAGGCCTGGTGCTCGGCGCGATCGCCTCGGTGCAGTTCGGCTCGGCGCTGGCCGCGACCCTGTTCAGGCAGCTCGGACCGGGCGACACGGTCTTCCTTCGATTGACCTCGGCGGCGGTCATCCTGCTGCTGATCCGGCGACCGGGCCTGCGCGGGCGCACACGCCAAGAGCTGCTCCTCGCGGGCGCGTTCGGGGTTGTGCTGGCGGCCATGAACCTGAGCTTCTACGAGGCTCTCGACAGGATCCCGCTGGGAATCGCGGTGACGATCGAGTTCGTGGGCCCGTTGGCGGTCGCGGTCGTGGGCTCCAGACGTCGAGCCGACCGCCTGTGGGTCGTGCTCGCGATCGCGGGCATCCTCGCGTTGACCCGCGGCGCCGTGGGTGGGCTCAACGGCGTTGGCGTCGCCCTTGCGCTCCTCGCGGGTGCCCTGTGGGGCACCTACATCCTGCTCAACGCTCGGCTCGGCCGGGCATTCGATGGCTCGTCGGGGCTCACCCTTGCAATGTGCGTGGCGGCGCTCGCGATGCTTCCCGTGGGCATCGCCGGCGGCGGGCGCCTGTTGGATCCCGCCTCGCTCGCCCTCGGATCGGCCGTCGGCGTGCTCTCCTCGGTGATCCCCTACTCGTTCGAGCTCGAGGCGCTGCGGCGGATCTCGCCGCCGACCTTTGGCGTGCTCATGAGCCTTGAGCCGGCGATCGCGGCGCTCGCCGGGTTTCTCGTGCTCGGCCAGCATCTCGGCGCCCGCGCGCTGCTCGGCATCGCCCTGGTGGTGATCGCCTCGGTGGGCGCGTCACGCTCGTCCACCGCCGCCCCGATCGCCGTTTGACAGCGGGCCGTGCACGAGGCTTGACGCTGGCTCAATACCATGGGGCTGTGAGCGGTCCAAGGGTGCCCGGTGGAGTGGTGCATGAGCTGCCCGCGGACCTGCGCAAGGCGCTGGTCGCCAACGGCACGGCCCTCGATGCCTGGAAGGACATAACGCCCCTGGCACGCAACGAGTTCATCTGCTGGGTCGAGGATGCCAAGCAGGACAAGACCCGGGAGCGCCGCATTCGGCGGACCCAAGAAGAGCTGGAGGAAGGCCAGCGCCGGCCCTGCTGCTGGCCGGGGTGCAAGCACCGCGAACGCACCGGCAGGTAGCGAAGGAGGACGGTGATGCGGAAGCTGATCTACTCGATGACTGTGTCGCTGGACGGCTACATCGCCGGACCCAATGGTGGGATCGACTGGACGGTGCCCGACGAGGAGCTGTTTCTGTTCCACACCCAGCAGGTGCAGGAGATTGGTGTGCATCTCTGCGGGCGGCGGCTCTACGAGACGATGGTCTACTGGGAGACCGCTGAGGAGAGTCCGCTGGCCGCGGAGCACGTCAAGTTCGCCCAGATCTGGAAGGCATTGCCGAAGATCGTGTTCTCCACGACGCTGGAGAGCGTGGTGGGCAACACCAGGCTGGCCAGGGACAGCGTCGGCGAGGAGGTCTCGAGGCTCAAGGAACAGCCGGGAAAGGACATCGCCGTCGGCGGTGCCGGCCTCGCCGGTGCGTGTATGGATCTGGATCTGATCGACGAGTGGCGGCTGTTCGTCAGCCCGGTCCTACTCGGCGGCGGCACGCCCTACTTCCCGGCCCTGGACGAGAGGGTCAACCTGGAGCTGGTCGAGACGAAGGCGTTTGGCTCTCGCGTCGTTTACCTTCGCTACAGGCGCGCGTCAGACGTGCTGTAGGTGGTTGTCGACACTTGGGCTACCAGGCGCGAGCCTATCCCCACGGTTTGCTTATCCGCCTCGCCGGTCTTCCGGCCCAGAACCTCGCCGCTTTAGCCACTGTCTCTGGCGTCTGCATCACGTCGTCAAGGGAAACGCTACTTTCGCTCCCGCTGCGGTCCGTTTGCGGTATGCGGACCAACGAGCAGTGCGAACACGAGCGAGCACGAGCCCCACGAGGCCCAGCGTTTACGGGGGTTTCGACCGTTCCACAGATTTCGCGGAACATGAACCTATCGGGGAGACAGGTTCAAAGTCGCGGACATCCTAGTCTTGACGGGCGTTTTCGCCACGCCTATCCCCCGAGAATCCCTGCCAGCACCGGAGAACCGGCACCAGTCCTTCAGGGCGTTAGCGGTCAGCTCGGGGCCGTTATCGCAGCGGATGTGCTCGGGTGCCGTGCCCCGCTCTCGGGTCAGGCGGTCGAGCACGGCGACGGTCTGATCGGCGTCGATGCGACGCTCGCAGCTCATCTCAAGCGCCTCGCGGGTGAACTCATCAACGATGTTCAGGAGCTTCAGGGTCCGCCCGTCCGCGGTCTGATCGAACTGGAAGTCAAGCGCCCACACGTGATCGGGGCGCTCCGCGGACAGGCGATCCGCCGGCACCGTCGACTCGCCGAGACGCCGGCGCTTGCGGCGGCGCTGGGGGACCCGCAGGCCCTCCTCGCGCCACAGGCGCTGCACACGCTTGCGGTTGATCACCCAGCCCTCCTCGATCAGCTGGGAGTGCGCTCGCCGGTAGCCCCAGCGCGGGCGATCCTTAGAGAGCTTGCGCAGCCTCCCGCGGAGCGCCGTGTCGTCTTGAGCGACACACCCCCTATTGCGCTTGCCGCCGGTGCTCTTGATCCCCCGTAACCGGGGATCAAGACGTACTGGATCGCAGCGAACGGCGCGCTACTACGCTACGAGACGGCGACGAGCTGCAGTGCTGAGGCATTCTCGGGCTGATCCTCGAATCCGACGACCAGATGGGTCCCAAACGCCTCCGCCAGTCGTCGCAGCGTCGTCACGCTCGTGGGGTGCTGACCGCTCTCAATGCGAGAGATCACCGAGTGGCTTGTGCCAACGCGCTCAGCAAGCTCCTGCTGGGTCAGACCGAGGGCCTGGCGACGCGCGATCACGATCCGGGCGATCCCCTCGTAGGGAGCGATCCGTGCGAGCTCCTCACGGTACGCGGCGCTTCGCTGCGCGCGGCGCCGGCTCGCGGCCCGGTGAGTCGAGCCGACCGGCGAGACGCTCGCGCTGGGGGCAGTCTTCTCGGATACTGGCTTGGTCTTCGGCATGATGTCCTTCCCATCGATCACTGTCGAGCGGGCCAGAGTGACTTTAGCATTATTGCGAAACGGATCACGCTATGGAGCGTCGTGTCCCGCAGCGCGTGGCGGTCGCCGTCGAGGCGCGTCCATTCTCCGCTTGAAGTCCTCCCAGCGCGCCTCCGCGACGGCGATGTCCGCCTCCGGGATCGAGGCCGTGTCCTTGCGCAGCATGTGGAGCAGGACGATCAGGTTGCCGGAGCGCCGGTAGAGAACCCGATAGAGCTCGGAGCCGTAGTGACAGCGTAGCTCGCGCAGCTGGCCTCGAACTTGGCTCGAGTGCGGGAACGGCGGCGGCGGTCCCGTGCTTGGCTGATCGTTCAGCCGATCGATCTGGAGGTCGATCGTCGGCTGCATGCGTTCGTCGAGCCCGGCTACGAAGTCGTTGACCGGCTCGGACCCATCCGGTGCGCGGTAGTAGACGGCTTGCGTGCGAGGCACGCCGCAGTTCTACCGATGCGTCCGGTCAGGAGCCGCCCAAGCTCTCGCACGGATCTGCGAACCAGGGTGGCCCAGCGCGACTGCTTTCGAGATTTCGGGAGCCAGCGAACGGCAACGAGCCAGCAGTAGCGAGAGCCGCCGCCGACCGGCACCAGGCGCTGACAACAGTCTGTACTTAGTCGGGGAGACAGGCATAGTAGCCCTTGCCACGGGCGATCCAACAGTTTGTGGGCGGTTTCGTGGGCGGTCCGCAGCTGCTGTCAACCGGCAGCGACGAGCAGCGATGCGCCAGCGTAGATGTGCGCCGGTGTGTTCTTTACAGCCTTACCGACTAGCTTCGGCTCCTGACCGACGGGTGTGATGTCGATCGCGAACTCGAGACCAGTGGCTGCTGAGACCTTCACGAGGGTCTCGATCTGCGGATTCTTCTCGCCCGACTCGAGCTCGACCACCCTTGGCTGGCTCACGCCAAGGAGCTTGGCGAGCGCGCGCTGGGAGAGATCGTGATCAAAGCGGTAGCCGGCCAGACGAGCGGCGACCATGCGTGCCAGCGCCAGACGTTCCCATTCCACGGCGAACTCTGGGTCGTCCTCCAACGCGGCCGCCAGCACCTCGTCAGCCGTCTTGATGCCCTTCGGCCAGTGGCTCGGTATCTTGGTCATAGCTGCATGATAGGTCATGGCTTATCGGATTTCAATGGTCTGTCGTATCGCTCGGCGCGAGCCTGTGCACGTTCGATCAGCGCGGCGAAGTTCTTGTGCCGATCGATGGCGAGGATCGCGTAGAAGTCGCCGGCTCGGCGGTAGATGGCGCGCCAATCGCTTTGCCCCTGTCTCGGACGCAGCTCGCGCAGCGCCGCGGCGCGATCTCCCTTCAGTGGCTTCATGTGCGGCGGCCCGAGCTGCTCTCCGAGTTCGCCCAGCTTCCGAACTGCGTTGAGCAGCGCGCGGTGCTCCTCCTTGGACTTCATCGCCAGCAACTCCACGACCGCGTCGGGGTCGTAGATGACCGTATGGGGCCAGGGCTTCGCTGCTGAAGTCATCGACGAAACCTACCCACGGGTTGGGATGGCATCGTTTGTCTACACCAGCCGCATCTGTGTGAGGCTCGCAGTTCGCCCGTAGGCGGCCGTCACACGGTCCAGGGCGCGCTCCTGGTCGCGGTGGCCGTAGAGCTTGCGGACAAGCTCCCCGCCATCGGTGTGCCCGAGCGCTATCGCCACGTCCTCAGAAGGCAGCTCCAAGACGTTGACCATGTACCAGCCCGCGAAATGACGGGTGGCGAGGTAGAGGCTACCCTGCCACCCCGCCGTGCTCCTGACGGCCTTCCAGTGGTAGGCACGAGCGCTCGCGGTCCAATGCGCGCCACGGATCGGCGCGAAGCAGAACTCCCCTTCGTCGGGCAGAGCAAGAATCGCATCACGCGCGGGCTCGGTCAGCGGAGCCTCACGCGTCAGACCGTTCTTTGGCGGCGTGAACGTGCGGGTCTTCGCGTTGAACTGCTCGACAACACGGATACGCGCACGATCGAGATCGACGTTCGCCCGGCGCAGCGCATCCAGCTCCCCCGGCCGCAGGCCCGTGAACGCCGCGACCTGAAACCACGCCGCAAACGACGGGCTCGCCAGCTCGTTCGCGCAGCGAATCAGCTTCCAAACCTGCTCCTCACTCGGAGGCTGCTCGTGACGACGACCCGGACCCTTGGAGATCCCAAGCCGCGCAAAAGGGTTCTGCCGCACCAGCCGCCCCGCCTTCGCCGAGGCGGCGTCGTTGAACATCGCACGCAGCGCGGGCACCGTGCCATTGCGCTGCCCACCGGCGAGCCACTCCGCGACAACCTGGTCACCAATCCCTCCGATGCTCAGGTTCCCGTAACGATCGACGAACGCCCGCGTGCGCTCACGATTGTGGATATTCGTGGACTCCTTCGGACGGGCGAACAGCGGATCGCTGGTCCAGCGCTCCCAGAACGCCCGCGCCGTCACGTCCTCTACGCGTGCGTGTCCGAGCCGTTCGCGTGCCTTCACACGCGCCTGCTTGGCCCCGGTCTTGGTGGCGAAGGTTCCCGGGCCTCCGAGGACGTGCGAGACGCTGAGGTTCTTTCCCGTGGCCGGGTCATAGACCTGCGCCCGCCAGCGCCCGGAGGGAAGTCTGGTAACGCTCATGCTGCCCGCCTATCCGTCGCCCACCCGATCGCAGCCGATGGGCTGAACCGCCGTGTCCGTCGGCCCCAGGTCACTGATGGCATCCCCTCAGCGACCATCCGGTCGACCGTTGCCACGCTCACGCCCATGATCCGCGCGAGCTCGGCGCGGGAGACATAGCGCTCAGCCTCTGCGAGCAAGGGGAGCCCACCGGCCCGCCGCGGGATGGAATTGGTGCCCATACCAACTACTGACCCCGAGCACCCCAAACCGGCCAACGCCTTATCCGTTCGCCTCTGGGCCGTTGACCTCGCGGACGGTCTCATCCACTGACCGCCCCCGTTGCTCTCTGGGATCGAGCCGCAGAACGTAGAACGTCTGCTCACCCCGGTCTTTTCCTCGGCCGGTGTCCAGGTACGCTGATCCTGCATGGAAACCAATCCTTTCCGTGCCACGCCCCGGGCAGTTGGCGCTGCGCCGGGGCACTTCAATGGCGATTTAGTGACTTATAGTCCATATACTATTAGTCGGCTACGACGGAACTTTGCGCCCAATGCGAACCAGATCCCCCGCCCACGCAGCCGTCGGTAATGCCATCCGCGAAATCCGCAAGCGGCACGGGATCTCCCAGGCGGCTCTTGCCGAGGAGTGCAGCCTTGACCGCACCTACATCAGCGGCATCGAGCGCGGCCAGCGCAACCCCAGCCTCACGAACATTCTCAAGATCGCCGCCGCCCTCGGCACCCCCGCCTCCCACATCCTCGCCCGCGCCGAGCAGCTCCAAGCCACCGGCAACCAGCCCTAGCGCGCTCTCCAGATCGGCCTACCCGACACCCCGGCCAGCGCTCTCGGCTCCTGCTGCCGGCGTACAGCTCCAAAGCCAAAACAGACTAGATGCACGCCCCTGCGGGTGCTGTGCGAGGACTGTGTGAATTCGTTGGCCGCTTTTGGGTGGTGGTGGTCTGTATGGGGTGTGATGACCGCTGCGAGCATCGGTGCCGCGAAGGCCGGTGGGTACGCGCGCTACCTGGAGTCAAAGACGGTGGTGCCTGAGCGCGGGGACTACTACCTGACCCCGGACGGGGAGATGAGCCAGGCGCCTGGCCAGTGGCTTGCGTCGCCGGAGACGCTCGCGCGGTTGGGTATCGAGGGCAGCGCGGTCGAGGGCCAGGACTTCATCGCGTTGATGGAGGGCCGTCATCCCCGCACGGGTGGGTGGCTACGGCCCGAGGGCGCGGGCGGCGGTCGGGGTGGTGGGATCGACTTGACGTTCAGCGCGCCGAAGTCGGTCTCGGCGGTGTGGGCGCTCGGCGGGGAGACCCAGCGTCGGGACATGGAGGCTGCGCATGCCGCGGCGGTGCGTGAGGCGATGGCGCATCTCACCGAGACGGTGCCGATCGTGCGTCGCCGCTACAGCGGCCAGGTCGTGGAGGAGCCTGCGCGGGAGGTGGTAGCGGCGGAGTACCGGCACACCACCGCTCGCGGTGTCCTTGAAGGGGACGCTCCTGACCCGCAGCTGCATAGCCATGTCGTTGTCACGAGTGCTGTGCGGGATGATGGGCGGATCGTCGCGGTGGCGTCGCGTCCGGTGTTCCGCTCTGCGCGGGAGATGGGCGCGTACTATCGCTCCGCGCTCGCGCACCAGCTCTCCGAGCGGGGGTATGCGATCGAGGCGGGGACCGGCAAACAGGGCCGTTACTTCGAGATCGCCGGTGTGCCCCAAGGGCTGCTGGAGGCGTTCTCCGCTCGTAGCCGTGAAGTCGCGAGGGCGGCGGAGCGCTTCCGCGCGAAGTGGGGCCGGGCACCGGAGCGTGGGGAGCTGCGCCGGCTGAAGCTGGAGAACCGCAAGGCGAAGGTGCTCGTCACCCGCGCCGACCTACACGCGGTCTGGAACGACACAGCGGCCCGCTTTGACTTCACTGGAGACGAGCCCACTCGGCTGCTCGACGCTGCTCATGGGTCACGACCAGAGCGTGCCCTTTCGGATCGCGTCGAGGAGCGTCTGACCGAGCGCGCCGCGACGTTCGAGCCAGGGGAGTTCCGAGCGGTGCTGCTCGAGCAGTCCGTCGGCGAGCTCTCACCGCGCGAGGCGCTCGCGTTCTCACGGTCGATGATCGCCGAGCGCAGAGTCCTCCCGCTGGAGGGCGGTTTGATGACGACGCTCGCGGTGCGCGCCCGCGAGCAGGCGATCGAGCGGAGGTTCACCAAGCTCGCCCAGATGGCCGACCGGGACGTCGGCGAAGTGGCCCGCGAGATCGCAAGCGACACGGTGGCCGAGCGGATCGGCGGGCGCCTCAGTGACGAGCAGGCCCACGCGCTGGAGGTCATCACCGGCCCCGAGCGCGGCGCGATCCTTGTCGGACCCGCTGGCACCGGGAAGGGCGTTGTGATCGACGCGGCCGCGCGTGCGGAGCAGCTCACGGGGCATCAGACGCTGGGTGTCGCCGTGTCGTGGTCTACGGCTGAGCGTCTTGGCAGAGATAGCCCGGCGCTCTCCGAACAGGTGTTCAGCGTCGACGCGCTCATCTCGCGTGTGGAGCACGGCCAGCTCAACATCGATGCGGACACGACGATCTACTTCGACGAGGCCGGAATGGCCGACACCAACCGACTCGACCGTCTCACCGAGATGGTGGAGCGCACCGGGGCGAAGCTCGTCTTGGTAGGCGACGCCGCGCAACTGCCGTCGATCGGCGCGGGCGGCATGTTCGACCGGCTCACGGAGATCGCGTCCAGCGCGGAGCTCTCAGACGTGCGCCGGACGTTGGACCTGGATGAACAGCGCGCGTGGGCGGACCTGCGCGCCGGACGCTCAGACCGCGCGATGGCGCACTACCACGCACGCGGCCAACTCCACATGGCCGACACCCGCGATCAAGCCGTCGAGCAGGCGGTGCAGAGCTGGGCAACGCTCACCGAGACCAACGACCCAAGTGAGGTCGCGTTGATCTCCGACGCCTCCAACCAGGAGATCCACCGTCTCAACGCCCGCGCGCAGCACTACCGCGCACAACGCGGCGAGCTCGGCGAGCTGGAGGTCGAGGTGCCCGGCGTCCACTACGGCATCCGCCAAGGCGACCGGGTAGCAATGATCGAGCAACACCACGAGTCAGGGGCGGAGCGCATCGAGAACGGCAGCCAAGGAGAAGTCCTCCAAGTCACCCCCGCCGGAGAAGCGCTGATCGAGTTCGACGTAACCGGCCGCAGGCGAACACTCGCCGGCGAAGACCTCTCCCGTGTGCGGCTCGGGTACGCGCAGCACATACACCGCGCGCAGGGCGCGACCGTCACCCGCACGCTCGTCGTCACCGGCGGCTGGCAGACCAGCAAGGAGCCAGCCTACGTCGAGGCATCCCGCGCCCGCCAAGGCACCCACTGGTTCGTCAACCGCGAGGACCTCGGAACCGAAGGACACGACACCGACCGCATCCAACGCCTCGCCCAGAACATGAGCCGCAGCCACGCCCAAACCCCATCACTCGCGCACCCCGAACTGCCCGACCCAGAATGGGGGCCAGGTTTCCACCATCCGATCGCGCCCAGCCGCGCCAGCCGGATACCCGGCATCGCCCGCGCCATCAACCGCATCACCCAGCGCGATCGGACACCCGAGCGTCTAGTTCGCTGAGCGGAGATGCCGCACACGGTCGATTGGCTAACCGTATTGCGGGCAGCGCCCCGGCTCCGTCCTACGGCTAAACGCAAGCTCATGCCTTATCTGCCCATGGTTGAAACGGGATCAGCAGGAAAAAGGAAAATAAGGCCGCCACGTATGCGCAAGACCTGCCTTCTGGCGCCGCGCGTGCCGAGCGGTCCTAGCCACGAGGGAGAAACGGGTTCTGGGCGAGGTAGCGCCCGAGGCGTTGCGCGATCTTCTGTTGCGTCCAGCCCCGTGCTTTAAGCTCCGCGAACAGCGTTGGCACCTGTCCGGGGTGCAGGCGCGGAACATTCTTGGCGAACCACTGCTCGCTGAAGCGTGAGGGCACGTACAGTGTCGGCGGCGGCGCTTGCAGCCAGCGCTGCTGAGCCTCGGCCCGCGCCCTCGCTCGCGCAGCCGCCTGCTCCGCCCTTTTCTCTTTCGTCGCCAGCCAGACGACTAGGAAGACCAGGCCGCCGACGACGAGGACGGGCCAGAACTTGATGATGATGGCGAGGACGATGACGACGAGCATGAACGCACCAAACGCCGGGCTGCGCGTGTTATACGAGGCGCTAAAAGGCCCGGCGTGTATACCTCGCCGCCCTTTCGGTCCGTAGCTCAGAGGACCGATACGTATCCTGGCCATCTTGGCACCTTCCTACCCTCGAAGAACTCGGCTTGGCATTTCAGTTAGCCAGCAAGGGCCGAGATTGCTTAATGTTGGCCACACGTTAACCGAGCACTGTCGAGCAGTGGATTTCGCCAATCGTCCCTTCTTCGTCGAAGAGTGGCTCGATGTCCGCCACACCCGACGAGTCCTCCCCGTAGGGCGCACCATCCGTGAAGCGGTAGCGCGCCCGCGAGTAGTAGAGAGTCCCTTCGCAGCGAACGACATCGGCGAGCGTGATCGTTCCGGGGAAGGCATGAAACTGGGATTCCGCGCAGTTCGGAACGCAATCGTGAGTGTGGAGCTCGACAGTCGCCACGGCTGTCTTTCCGCCGTAGGAGCGGTAGCGGATGTTCGTGGCGAAGAGACCCCCGTCCCCGCAGGCGAGAATGATGCTCGTCGGCCGGTACTTGTGACCTTGGCACGCGCTCGCAACGTAGACACGCCCACCGTGGAACCGCGGATCGGCGTTCACCGACCCTGCCAATACCAGCAGAGCGACGCTAGCGAAGACCACAAACGTAGGGACGAGAAGGTAACGCTTCAATCTGTTCTCCTTCGACGTCGGTTCGGGGACAACCATCAACACTGCATGCAGCGACTGTTACGGTCTGGGCCACGCCGCGCTTCCTCGCCCGGACCCGTCTGAACCTCAGCCGGCCGCCTCCCGTTCATTCTTTGCACCCGTCCGCTGGCGTCGTTTCGTGTTCCTTGCAGGCGGGGGCTTCTTCCGCCGCCTTGGCTTCTTTCGCCTTCGTTTCTTCTTCCGTCGGTTCCTTCGGTTCCGCTTCCCGTTCCTTTTCTTCCGCCGACGTCTTGCACGGCGGGAAGCTCCCATCCTTGCATTTTGGGGCGCCCTTGGCTTCCGCTTCTTTCAGCGCTCCTTCTTCTTCTTTTGCCTGTGATGGGTAAGCCGCGCATGCGCCCGCTTCGCTATCGATGCCGCGGCAGTATTGCTTTGCTTCTTCGCCGCAGAACTTCGCGCCGAGAGCGTTGCGTATGCACGCGGCTTCGGATGCGACCGGTTTAGCCGCGCTAACAAGCACGATGACGAGGATCACGCTTCCGATCACGCCGAGAATCCCAAGAACGATCCCGGCCGTCGCAAAGCCTCGCCCGGTTTTGCGTCCTTGCGATTGGTCGATCTGGCGGCGGGCATGTATGCCTAGCGGGATGCCCGCGATCCAGAGGCCAATCAGCGACGTGATGAAAGAGGCTACGGCAACACCGCTCGTGCTTGTTTCGCCGGGATCGACGGGCGCAGGCGTCCCATCGAAGCGATAGCCGCAGAAGCGGCAGACGAGCGCTGCGCCCTGGACATGCTCCGCGCATTGAGGGCACGTCTTGGTCCCGTCCTCGTTCAGCTGCGGCTCGTCCATCGCGCGTCAGGCTACTCCGGTGGCGCTCATTGATCCTCCATCGCGTCAATCGCCTCTTTGACGTAGGCGATGAGTTGCGCGTAGTCCATCTCGGTCGGCTTCCCATCGGGGGCCGTAGGGACCGCCTTGGTGCTACCCGGTGCGGTGGCCCATCTCTGGACCTCGGCAGTTCGATTGCGAAGAAACGTGCCGCTCGCCGTGTTCCAAGGCGCTGCGCTAAACGTGATCTGTTCGGCTTTGATCTTACGCAACAAGTCCTTTCCGCGCTTGACGGCACGCTGGCGGTCCATCGGCAGAGCAGGAGCACTCTCGTGCGGCGCTCGCTGCTCGGTAGCCGGCCGACGCCGATGGAGCCATATAAGGAGCCAAGGCCCCACGATCAAGGCTACCGAGAGGATCAGCAGGGCATATAGGACGATCTTGGGCGGATGCACCTTTAGCTCCCCCAGGACCCAGAGCAGGACGGGGATGCCAACTCCGGCAACGCTGATCGCACCTGTTCGTCGGTCCCCTTGGCGCATCTGCTCAGCCTACGTCCCAAACATTGCTCGGGAGTGCCCCCCCGGCTCAAATGCGGGCTTTCCGTCCGACGCGCCTGATAGTTTTTCCTTTGCTAGAGCCAAAAGTGACCCCCGCGAGGCTGGAACCTCGGGGGGTCCGGATCAAGGAGTGGCTCTCTCGCCCTTGCGCGTGCGCCGGAGCGAGCGCGTACGGCTTCACGCCGACCTCACGATCCTCGCGCAGTTGACGGCCGCGCTGAACCGCTCTCAGGAAGCTGCGCTGGCGGCGTAGACTCGGCCGCGTGGCAGCGGCAAACCTGCACGGCGTCTGGGCGAAGTGGGAACGCGCCGTAGAGCAGTTGGCAGCCCTGGATAAGGAAGTCACGGCCTTCTGCACGTCGCAGCCGTACCCCTACGGAATCCGGTCCTACTCGAACCGAGAGGCAGGCCGCTACCGCTTTGAGATCGACCCCGCATGGCCTCCCGGCCTGGTGCTCCGGTGGGGAGCGATCATCGGAGAGATCGTCCACGACTTCCGATCCGCCCTCGACAACCTCGTTTGGCAGCTCGTCAAGCTCAATGAGCGGGAGCCCGACGGCGGCCACTCCTTCCCGATCCTGGAGGACGAGCCATCTAAAGGGTTCGCGGTCCAGATGCGCAGGGAGTGGACGGACCGTCGCGGCCGTGTGCATCATGGCCCGCTGTTCGGCGTCGGCGATGATGCCCTGGCAATCATCGAGGCTTGTCAGCCTTACAAGCGAGACGACGGCATCCTGCTTCTCAGACTGCACGCTCTCTGGAACATCGACAAGCACCGGCATCTCGCCCCAGTACACGTCGAGGCGCCCCCGCACGACTCGTACCCGAGAACGTGACGGTCCTGTCCAGGGACGATCGCCTCGAAGGCGGCACATATATCTTGGAGGTCACCGTCCCTCCCGGCACGCCTGTGGACGTGGAGCCGCAGGCGCCCACCGACATAACGTTCGGCGAACCCCACCCGATAGTTCTTGAGCTGAAGCGAATCGGGCAGGTCATCATCTACAACCTGCTGCTCCCAGCCGGAGAGCTGTTCCCGGACCTGCGAGGAGTGGGCTTTCCCGGTCACGACCTGCACCGGTGGGGTAGCCCCGAGCCCGACGAGGGGTAGGCAGCCTCGCTCGCCCTTATTCTTGGCCCGTGGCTATTGGGCCAACGAGTTCGCTAGACCCTCTCTCCGAAGGTGCGGGCATCCGCCTGCCCTTTTAGACCGCGCCGCCGAGTCATCGGCCCTCACCGGGCCGATGATCTTCCTGGGCTGGGGTAAGACCGGCCGAGAAGTGAGGTATCGGCCCCCGACCCGGCCCCTCAATCCCGCATGGAGAAAGGGATTGCGGAGTTTCGCCACTCCCTCCTTGGGCTCGGCGGAAGGATCGCCGCGCAGATGGCCTACCTGGAAACCCTGCGCAAGCGTTGCTGATCGAGGCACTACGCCGCGACCGCCAAGCCCCGTTCCCGGCTCACCGCGCACGTCAACTGAGACAGGATCGTGAGGTCGACGTGAAGCCGCACGCGCTCGATCCTGGGCACCCGCAGGGGCGCGAGTGCCCAGTTTTCCTTGAGGCGTCCAAGCTGCGCTCGACGGAGGCACCGCCTTCGACCCGGCCCTGCCGCTTCGGCTTGACGGGGAGAGCGAGCAGCCGTGGGCCTTCGATGCGCGGCTCGCGAAAGCGCCACTAGAGAAGGCCAGAACCCAATGTCCACGGGCCTTTCCAGCGATGGGCGATCCTGGGCTCGAACCATCGGCGACGACCTCGGCGTGTGCGGTCATATCCGCCGGGCGTGTGCGGTTCGTGTGCGCTCCGCACCCAAACCAGAGCATTCAAGGGGGTCCGCCGCCGTTGACCCTGAGGCCCCTGAATCCCTATCGCAGAGCGGTATTTTGAGGGCTTCTGAGGCTCTTAGCGGCCTCCTGATGCGAACTGCTTTTCTATCGGGGAGACAGGATTTGAACCTGCGACCGCCCGGCCCCCAGCCGGGTGCGCTACCAGACTGCGCCACTCCCCGTGGCATCCCTGAGTCTACGGACTATCCAGCCGCGCGAGGTCGAGCCATCCGACCTGGATGGGAACATATGTTCGTGCAAGCTGGCCCTACCACGACCAAAACCTGCAGACGTTGCGGTCAGGACAAGCCAGTAGCGGACTACGCTTGGCGCCGCAAGGCCCGCGGTCAGCGCGACAACTACTGCCGGCCATGCCGGGCGGATTACAAACGCGAACACTACGCCGCACACCGCGAGCGCTACATAGCCGATGCCGTCCGCCGCAAACGAGCGATCGTCGCCGAGCGAGCCGTCTATCTCGTTGAGTTCTTCCGCGATCGACCATGCGTCGACTGCGGCGAGACGGATCCGCTGGTCCTTGAGTTCGATCACGTCGGGCACAAGCGCTTCAACATCGCCAAAGGCATCCGCGACCGCAACTGGGACTCCATACTCGACGAGATCGCCAAGTGCGACGTCGTTTGTGCAAACTGTCATCGTCGGCGGACCGCCCAACGGGGCGGGTTCGCTCGCGCGGTGGTAGCTCAATGGTAGAGCCTCGCCCTTCCAAGGCGATGATGCGGGTTCGATCCCCGTCCGCCGCTTCGTCCTCCGCAACCACCCGGCTGGGGGCCGGGCGGTTCCAAAGTTCGTCCCGGCGCCGCCCGGCGCGCCGCCGCCCCTACCGCCGCTCCTCCGTAGGCACCTCGCCCGACTCGTCCGCGAGCCCCGGCGGCGGCCAAGGCCCGCACCAGTTGTCGCGGGCGCCGTCCAGCGTGATCGTCGAGCCGCCGAACGCGCGGCCCAGCGGCGAGGCCAGCAGCGCCACCAGCCACGCGTGCTCCGCCACTGTCCCCAGTCGCTGCAGCGGCACCGTGCGCGAGGCGCCAGCGCGCACGCTCGCCGGGTACTTCGACAGCACCTCCGTGTCGAAGTGCCCCGCCGCCACCGCGCTCACCGTCACGCCCGCGTGCTCCCAGCGCTGCGCCAGCTCGCGCGTCAGCGCCTCCACCGTCGCGCGCGCCGAGCCCGAGTGCGCCATGCCCGGCATCCCGTGGTGCGGCGACAGCGTCACGTTCACGATCGTGCCCGCGCCCGCCCGCTCCAGCGCCAGCTCGAACGCCGCCTCCGACATGTTCAGCATGCCTTCCACGTTCAGGCGCCACACCGCCCGCCAGCCCTTCGCCGCGATCAGCTCCGCCGGGCTGAAGAACTGGCCGCCCGCGTTGTTCACCAGCACGTCCAGCCGTCCGCGGCGCTCGAGCACCGTCTCCACCAGCCGCCGCGCGTCCCCGCGCTCGCGCACGTCGCCCACCACCCAGTCGACCGCGCCCTCCCCCAGCAGCTCGGCAATCTCCGCCGCCGCCTGTTCGAGCACCTCGCCGCGGCGCCCCGCGATCGTCACAGCCGCCCCGCAGCGCGCCAGCTCCAGCGCGCTCGCCTTGCCCAGGCCCGTGCCGCCGCCCGTCACCAGCGCCACCCGGCCCTCCAGCACGCCCGGCGCGAACACCTCCGAGCGCTGCGCCTCCGTCTCCTCTCCCACGCCGTTCACGGCGAGCGATCATAGGCGCAAGCGACCCGAACGGCCGTCCACGCGGACATCCGTCCCCGAAGCCCTCTAGGGTTAGCGCGTGTCCCACAGGCCGCTGGTCTTCGTCACAGGACTCACCGTCGGCGACTACCTGTTGTGGAACTGGTCGCTCAACGGCAATCACGATGTGCTCGCGCTCATCTCCGGGCTGACGCTGCCACCGCTCGCCGTCGCCTGCGTGTGGCTGCTCGCGATGAGCGTCGCTCGCCTGATCGCCGCCACCGCCCGGCGTCCCGCCCGGCGCGCGGGACGCGCCGGGCGCACCGCTCGGGGCAAGATCGACCGCGCGCACCAACGGCCAACGCCCGCGTCCGGCGTCCCGCTCGACGAGCCGTCTGCCGCGAACGCTCCCGCCGGCAGATCCTCGCGCAAGATCGCAGCCTGAGCGGCAGCTCCAGCCGGTGAGCGACCACCGCAGGCGCCCGTTCCCCCGCTCCAGGCGCCTGTACGCGGCGCTGGCTGCGCTCCTCGTGCTCATCGGCGCCGTCGCGCTCGGCGGCTATCTCTACAAGCGCGGCCGCACCGGCAGCATCTACCACCCGCACGCGCGCTTCATCCCCCAGCCGACGCCCACGCTGCCCGCACGCGGGCCCAGCCGCTTTGCCTGGCCGATCTTCGGCTACATCCCCGACCACACGCGCTTCTTCCCCGCGCCCGCCGGCGTGCACCCCCCGTTCAGGCAGCTGTGGCAGCACGACAGCGGCACCCTGCTCGAGTTCCCGCCCGTCATCTACGGCGAACGCCTCTTCCAGCTCGGCGACGACGGCGTCCTCTCCGCGATCGACAAGCGCACCGGGCACGTGCTCTGGTCACAGCACCTCGGCCAGCTCTCCGCCTCCTCCCCCGCCGTCACCGCCAACACCGTCTACGTCACCATCCTCTACAGCGGGCACCCCCACAGCCCCGGGCGCGTGATCGCGCTCAACAGCGCCAACGGCGCCATCCGCTGGTGGCGCGCCCTGCCCAGCGGCAGCGAGTCCTCGCCGCTGATCGACCGCGGGCGCCTGTTCTTCGGCTCCCAGAACGGCACCGTGTTCGCCCTCGACGACACCGACGGCGCCGTCATCTGGACCTACCGCGCCCGCAGCGCCGTCAAGGCCAGCCCAACCCTCTCCGGCGGCGTCCTCTACTTCGGCGACTACTCCGGCCGGCTGCAGGCCGTCTCCGAGCAGACCGGGCGACGCCTGTGGGTCAGCAAGTCCGAAGGCGCGCTGCTCGGCAGCGGCAACTTCTACTCCACCGCCGCCGTCGTCTACGGCCGCGTCTTCCTCGGCAACACCGACGGGCGCATCTACGCCTACGACGCCGCCACCGGCAAGCTCGACTGGGCCGTGCAGACCGGCGCCTACGTCTACGCCTCCCCCGCCATCACCAACGCCCCCGGCCTCGGCCCGACCGTCTACATCGGCTCCTACAACGGCCTCTTCTACGCGCTCAACGCGCGCTCCGGGCACGTCAGCTGGCGCTTCAACGCCCACGGGCGCATCTCCGGCTCGGCCACCATCATCGGGCGCTACGTCTACTTCGCCGATCTCGGCGAACACCGCACCTACGGCCTCGGCATCTCAACCGGCCGCCTGCTCTTCGAGAAGAACACCGGCGCGTTCGACCCCGTCATCAGCGACGGCGTCGACATCTACCTCACCGGCTACACCGGCCTCTACGGGCTCGCGCCCGCCGAACAGCCCGCCCTCGCGCCCGCTACGACGAAGCGCTCCCACGGCACGAGCCCGCCGCGCCGAACGCCCGCGCGAGCGAAAAGCGCGCAGCGATGACCGCCTGTCCGGGCGCGCTCAGGCTCACCGCCGTCCACCCGCCGGGCGCCTGGCGCAACGCAGCCAGCGCCGCGCGTCAGCGTCCAGTAGCGCGTGTAGCGCACGCGCACCACGAACCTGCCCGGCGCGCGCGCCAGCAGCGAGAACGAGTCCCCGCCAAGCGACGTCAGCCGACCTGGGCCGGACGCCAGCGGCGTCGGCGCGAGCACGCGGAAGATGCGCCAGTGCGCGCCCGCGAACACCTCGCGCAGATACGGCAGCCCGGCGCGGATCAGGCGCCCCTCCTGCGCGCTCGACGGATCCAGCGCCACGTCCGGCAGCGCCACGTACGCCACCGCCTCTTCGCGCAGCCAGCGCTCGTAGCTCGCCGCCGTCAGGCCCGGCCTCAGCAGCACGTCCTCATAGCGGGTTTCCATCTGCTTGTCCCAGCCGCGCGCCAGCGCCACGCTCGGCGCCAGCAGCGCCGCCTCCCAGTGCGAGCGCGTCAGCGGCACCTCCACGCGCACCGGCGAGCCCGACGCCGCCTGCACGCCCGCCACGAAGCGCTCCACCGGCGCGTAGTACGCCGCGCTCGTCGCTTCGCTGCCCGCCACCGCCAGCGTCTCGCGCACCGGCCCCCACACAACCCACACGGCGATCGCGCACAGCGCCAGCGCCCCCGCCAGCGGCGTCGCGCGCAAGCGCGCCAGGGCGCCCGCGCCCGCCCCGGC
Source organism: uncultured Solirubrobacteraceae bacterium (assembly GCA_963735705.1). Classification (GTDB taxonomy): domain Bacteria; phylum Actinomycetota; class Thermoleophilia; order Solirubrobacterales; family Solirubrobacteraceae; genus Palsa-744. The sequence continues at coordinate 96,400 of CAVTLZ010000002.1, read as the reverse complement.
GCCGCGCGCGCCCTCCGGCGCCGCTGTCAGCCGCGCGCACAGCAGCAGCGGCCCCGCCAGCAGCACGCCGTAGCGCTCCACGTTGCTGCCGACAGGCGTGTGCACTGCCACGCACGCCACGCACGCCAGCAGGTACACCCACGCCCCGATCCGCAGCAGCCGCGCCGCCGGCGGCAGCGCCCACACGAACGCCAGCACCACAAGCAGCGTCGCCGCGAACGACAGGAACGGATACGGCTCATAGCCGCCTTCTCCGAACAGCGCCGCCTGCGCCAGCACCACCGCCGCCGCCGAAGCGCCCAGCGCCAGCAGCGCCCGCGGCGAGCGCCGCTCGAGCGCCACCGTCAGGCCCGCCAGCCCCAGCAGCGCGCCCGCCACCGGGCTCGCCGCCGCGCACAGCGCCGCCAGCAGCCCCACCCACAGCCAGCGCTCGCGCATCAGCGCCACGCCCGCCGCCAGCGCCAGCGACACCCCCAGCGCGAACGTCAGGCGCCCGATCCACACGTCGCCCAGCGCCGCCAGCGCGAACCACGCCGCCCCCCAGCGCGCCGCCTCGCCGTACGCCGCGCGCGCCAGGCGCCAGAACAGAACGCTCGACGCCAGCACGCACAGCGCCGCCAGCACGCGCATCCCCAGCAGCCACGCAAGCGGCGGGTAGAGCAGGCTGTAGCCGAGCACGCCGTGGCCCGCGTACCAGTGCGTGTCCCATACCGTGAAGCCCAGCCGACCGAACAGGCCCACGCGATACACCTGCGCCGCCAGGTCCGGCGTGCGCGGGTTGGCCGCCAGCCACACGCCGACAAGCGCCGCCGTCAGCACGAGCAGCCACAGCTGCGCTACTGATGCCCGCGCCGCGCGCCCGCGCTCGGTGGGAAGATCCACCGGGGTCCGGTGTGCTACCCCACCGGACCCCGGCACGTCCGTCGCAAACGCGACGGGATCGTAGGACTGTGAACAGTCGGGCGGCCCGGAAGTAGCTGTATCAGCCGCGTTTGCCGGACCGGCTGTGCTTCTCGCGCGCACGCCAAGATAATGACGGGCATGACCGCCGCCGCCAGCAGAGCGCTCCGCCGTGCCACAAGGGCTGCGCTCGCGCTCGGCGGCATCTGCGCCGCGCTCGCCGCCGGCGGCTGCGGCACGAGCCATCCCAAGCCGATCCTTGCCGAAGCGCTCGCCGAAGCGCAGACGTTCCCCTTCTACAGGGTCTACTGGGTCGGCCCGAGCTTCGACGGGCGCCCGCTCGCCGCCGTCGACGGTCTCAAGGGCTACATCTCGAGCGTCGGCGACAGCGTCTACTACGGCGACTGCGTGCAGAGCAAAGGCATCTTCGGCGGCGGCAGCTGCCTGTTGCCGCTGCAGGTCACCACCAGCGTCTACACGCTCCGCCCCAACACAGCCCTCGGGCCGCAGAGCAACACGGTCATCCGCGGCGTGCCCGCCGCCGTCTACGACGAAGGCCGCTCGATCGAGCTCTACACCGGCCGGGTCGCCGTCGACGTCTTCTCCGACACCTACGCCCACGCGCTGCAGGCCGGCGACCAGCTGCGCCCTGTCAACGCCCCCGGCTCCGCCTCCGGCAACCTGCCCGCGCCCGTCTACTGCCCCGAACTCACCGGGCGGATCGGCGCAAGCCTCGCGCGCGTCATGGCCAGCCTGCCCGGCCGCGTGTGCCAGCGGGCCGCCGCGCAGAACGCCTACACCAAGGCCGTCACCGGCAAGGCCGCCCAGTTCTAGCTCGAGATCGCCGGCGCCGCCGGCTTGCCGATCTCGCGGCGCAGGCTCAGGAACGCCAGCGAGCCGATCACCGCCGGCAGCCACAGCGAGATCGCCCGGTAGACGATCACCGCCGCGATCATCACCGACGCCGGCCGCGCGCCGAAGAGCAGCAGCATCCCCACCAGCCCGCCTTCCACCGCCAGGAAGCCGCCCGGGATCGGCAGCGAGTTGGCGAGCATCCCCACCAGGTAGGCCATCGCCACCACCCAGAACGACGGCGCGTGCCCGAGCGAGGCGATGCACGCATACAGCACCAGGTTGTCGAACAGCCAGTAGCCGACCGCGCCCAGCAGCCGCCAGTCGTGAGCGCGGATCAGCCCCAGCGCGTCCTGCACGCCGCCGCTCACCGCGACCAGCGCCACCGCCACCCGGCCGCCCTGCAGGCGCCGGCGCGCCGCCGCGCGCCCCGCCCACGCCGCCGCCGCGAGCGTCCCCGCGATCGTCGCCACAGACGCCGCCGCCGGCAGCAGCGTCAGCAGCGCGTTGCGCGAGCCCGGCAGCGCCCCCAGCCACATCGGCACTCCGATCACGATCACCGCCGCCACGTTCACCGCGCTCGTCAGCACGAACACCAGCACCGAGCGCTTCGCGATGCGGTCCACCGGAAAGCCCTTGCTGCGCAGCACCCACGCCCCCAGCGCGATCCCCGCCAGGCCGCTCACCGACACCACCGAGTTGACCGCCAGCTCCGCCAGCGACAGGCGCGAGCTCAGGCTGCGCCCGAGCTTGCCGAACACAAGCCCGAACAGGACCACGTAGCCCAGACACGACAGCGCCTCCAGGGCGATGCCCGCGAGGACCCACCCGACGTTCGCGTGCGCGATGCGATCCGCCGCCGCGTCCAGGCCGGGGACGCTGACCAGCAGCGCCGCGACCAGCGCGAAGAAGATCGCCAGGCTGATGATGCTGTTGCGCAGCGTGCGCGACTGGGCCGCCAGCACATCGCCGCTCTCCTCCGGGACCGCCCGCGGCTCAGCGATGGTCGCTCCCCCGCCGATTCTTAGGATCCTCTTCGCTTTTCGTTAGGCGCATGTCCGCTCCACCCATCACGCTAGCCTCATTACTGCGTCCTCCCGCCCGCCTCGCCTCGCGGCGGGGCGCGCCCCACTCGGGCGCTCCGATCATGGCTGAGCAAGCACGCATACTGGTCGTCGACGACGAGCCCGCCGTGCAGAGCGCGCTGTCCCGAGCCCTGACGCTCGAACACTATGACGTCACCAAGGCATACGACGGGCACGAGGCGCTCGAGCGACTGAGCTCCGCGCCGTATGAGGCGATCATCCTCGACATCGCGATGCCGCGCGTCGACGGGCTGGAGGTATGCCGGCGCCTGCGCGAAGGCGGCGACGGCACGCCCGTGCTGATGCTCACCGCGCGCGGTGACGTCGACGACCGCGTCGCCGGCCTCGACGCCGGCGCCGACGACTACCTCGTCAAGCCGTTCGCGCTGCGCGAGCTGCTCGCGCGTGTGCGCGCGCTGCTGCGCCGCGCCGGCGAAGACGACGCCAGCGAGGACGCGCTCTCCTTCGCCGACCTGCGCCTCGACCTGCGCGCCCACGAGGCCTGGCGCGGCGAGCGGCTGCTGTCGCTCACGCGCACCGAGTTCCTGCTGCTCGAGCTGTTCCTGCGCCACCCGCGCCAGGTGCTCACCCGCTCGGCCATCTTCGAGAGCGTCTGGGGCTATGACTTCGGGTCGAGCTCCAACTCGCTCGGCGTGTACATGGGCTACCTGCGGCGCAAGACCGAGGTCGGCGACGAGCCGCGCCTGTTGCACACCGTGCGCGGCGTCGGCTACGTGCTGCGCAGCACGCCATGAGCTTCCGCCGGCGCATCACCATCGCCGCGGCCGCCGCCGTCGCCGTCGCCGTCGTGCTCGCCTCGATCCTCACCTACGCGCTCACCTCAGACCAGCTGCACAGCCAGATCGACACGCAGCTGCGCCACCGCGCCCGCGCCACCAGCGGGCTCGTGCGGGCGCTCGACGCCAAAGGCCTCAGCGGCGCCGCCTTCTCGCGCCGCGCGCAGCTGCGGATCGCCGCCGAACAGGCGCTCGGCACGCCGCCCGGGGCCGCCGCAGGCACGCAGGCGCCCGGCGCGGCGGCGGCCGGCACGCAGAGCGGTGGCACGAGCCGACGCGCCGGGCGCGCGGGGACCCGATCCCGCGCCGGCAACCTGCTCAGCGGCCTCTCACCCGGCCCCGACCAGGTGCGCGGCTACCAGCAGATGGTCAACGCCGGCGGCGCGATCCTCGCCCGCTCGGCCAAAGGCGTGTCGCTGCCCGTCGACGCCGCCACGCGCGCGCTCGCCGCGCACGGCGGCAACGCGTTCTTCCGCGACGCCTCCGTCGACGGCATCCACCTCCGCGTGCTCGCAGAGTCGCTCGGCAACGGCCACGCCGTGCAGTTCGCCCAGCCGCTCACCGAAGTCGACAGCCTGCTCAGCCGCCTGCGCCTGATCCTCGCGCTGCTCGTCGTCGGCGGCATCGCGCTCGCCGCGCTGCTCGGGCGCCTCGTCGCCGGCGCCGCCGTGCGGCCGCTCAAGCGCCTCACCAAGGCCGCCGAGCACGTCGCCGTCACGCAGGACCTCAGCGGGCGGATCGAGCCCTCCGGCGAAGACGAGCTCGGGCGCCTCGCCGGCAGCTTCAACGCGATGCTCGACGCGCTCGAGCGCTCCATGGGCGCGCTCGACGCCTCCGTGCACGCGCAGCGCCAGCTCGTCGCCGACGCCTCCCACGAGCTGCGCACCCCCGTCACAAGCCTGCGCACCAACATCGAGATCCTGCAGCAGCAGGGCGAGTACATGGACCCCGCTGAACGCCACGGGCTGCTCGGCGACGTCGTCGAGCAGATCGAGCAGCTGACGCTGCTGATGAACGACCTCATCGACCTCGCCCGCGGCGAGGAGCCGCACGCCGACGCCGAGGAGGTGCGCCTGGACCTGCTCGTCGGCGAGGTCGCCGACGGCTCGCGCAGGCGCGCGCCCGAGACCCCGCTGCTGGAGGAGCTCGAGCCGACGCTCGTCACCGGCATGCCCGCGCGCCTGCAGCGCGCCGTCGGCAACCTCATCGACAACGCCGTCAAGTACAGCCCGCCCGGCGAGCCCGTCGATGTCCGCCTGCACGACGGCGAGCTGTCCGTGCGCGACCGCGGCCCCGGCATCTCCGCCGAGGACCTGCCGCACGTGTTCGACCGCTTCTACCGCGGCGCCGAGGCGCGCGGGCGACCCGGCTCGGGCCTCGGCCTCGCGATCGTGCGCCAGGTCGCCGCACAGCACGGCGGCAGCGTAACCGCCGAGCAGGCCCCCGGCGGCGGCACGCTCATGCGCCTGCGCCTGCCAGGCGCCGAGGCGCTCGACGGCCTCGACGGCGATGTCGACGACGGCGCCCGTGCCGCTCAGCGCGCCGACGGCGAGCCGACCGCCGTCTCAGGCCGCTCCTCCGCCTGAAGCGCCGCCTCGCGAAAGCGCGCCGGCGACAGGCCGTAGCGGCGGCGAAACGCGCGCGCGAAGTGCGCCTCCGTCGCAGTAGCCCACCAGGCGCGCCACGTCCGCCACCGGGATCGCGCGCTGCTCGACCAGCAGCTTCGCGCCCACCGCCATCCGCTTCGCCTGCAGGTCCTCGCGGAACGTCGTCTCGCCGAACTGCGCGTACGCGCGCTGCAGCTCCCGCGGCGAGCTCGCCAGCGCACGCGCCACCTCCGCCAGCGTCAGCGGCTGGCGATAGTGGCGCGCCACCACCACCCGCGCGAGCAGGTACAGGCGCCGGCGCGTCGACAACGTGCTCGCATACACACCTCCCCCTCCGACGCCCCCGCGCCGCCGGGACACGCGCCTTCCGACGTTCCCGCGCGGCCGGGACACGCGCGCTCAGCGAACGTAGCGCCGCGCCGCGCGCTCCACCGCGCCGGCGTAGGAGCCGCCGAACAGCAGCGCGTGCACCAGCAGCGGCAGCAGCTGGTACAGCTCCACCCGCTCGCGCCAGCCCTCCGCCAGCGGCGCCAGCTCCTCGTACGCGTCGAACACCCGCTGCGACGGCGCCCCGAACAGCCGCAGCATCGCCAGGTCCACCTCGCGGTGCCCGCCGTACGCCGACGGGTCGATCAGCCACGGCCGCCCACCCGCGTCCACCATCACGTTGCCCGACCACAGGTCGCCGTGCAGGCGCGCCGGCGGCTCCGCCGGGCCGACCAGCTGCGGCAGGCGCTCGCACACCGCCTCCACCACAGCGATCGCCGACGCCTCCAGCGCGCCGCGCTCGCGCGCGATCGCCAGCAGCGGGCGCACGCGCCGCTGCGCGTAGAAGCTCGGCCAGTCCGCCGTCGGCGTCGTTCGGCAGGGACAGCGAGCCGAAGAGCGCGGGCGTCGCCGCGCCAGCCGCCGCGCCAGCCTCGCCCACCGCGCCCGAGCCCGTCGCCAAGCCGAAGCACGGCGCCCCCGCCGCGTGCGTCGCCGCCAGCCCGCGGCCGAGCTCCTCAGCGCCCGCCGCGTCCAGGCGCCCCGACGGCGACGGCGCGATCCACTCCAGCGCCAGGTAGCGCTCGTCCACCTCCAGCACGCGCGGCGTGCGCACCGCGCCCGGCTGCGCCAGCCACTCCAGGCCCGCCGCCTCCGCCGCGTACTCGCCCGGCGCCGCGTCCGCGCGCGTCTTCACGAACGCCTCCGCGCCGTCCGCCAGCACCACGTGGAACGCCTCGTTGATGTCGCCGCCGCCCACGCGCGCCGCCTCGCGGGCGCCCGCCGGCAGCGTCATCGCTCGTCGCGAAGCTGCTCCAGCAGGCCCGCGCACGCCGCCCGCACGAGCTCGAACACCTCGTCGAAGCCGTCCGCGCCGCCGTAGTACGGGTCCGGCACGTCGAGATCGCCCGCGTCCTCAGCCCCACCCGCCTGCCTGCGCCCCCAACGGGGGTGTGCCCCCGAAGGGGGTACGCTCGCGGGGTCGAACTCGCGCAGCAGCCGCACCTTCGCGCGCTCCTCCTCGCCCGGCGCAAGTGATCGCAGCGCGCGCTCGTTCTCAGCGTCCATCGCCACCAGATAATCGAAATCCTCGAAATCCTGTGGGCGCACCTGGCGAGCGGTACCGGCCAGCGCCACGCCGCGGGCACGCGCTGCTTCGGCGGCGCGCGCGTCCGGCGGGCTGCCCACATGCCACGCACCCGTCCCCGCCGACTCCACCACAATCGCGCCCTCCAGCCCCTCGCCGGCGACCAGCGCGCGCATCACGCCCTCCGCCGTCGGCGAGCGGCAGATGTTGCCCAGGCACACGAACAGCACTCGCACCGGCTCGCCCGCCATCGGCCGGCTCACTCCTCGTCGCCGAGCTCGAGCACCGCCAGGAACGCCTCCTGCGGCACCTCCACGCGGCCCACCTGCTTCATCCGTTTCTTGCCCTCCTTCTGTTTCGCCAGCAGCTTTTTCTTGCGCGTGATGTCGCCGCCGTAGCAGCCCGCGATCACGTCCTTGCGGAACGCTTTCACCGTCTCCCGCGCGATCACGTGCGCCCCGATCGCCGCCTGGATCGGCACGTCGTACTGCTGTCGCGGGATCCGTTTGCGCAGCTTCGCCGTCAGCGTGCGCCCCATCTCATACGCCTTGTCGCGGTGCACCACCATCGACAGCGCGTCCACCGTGTCGCCCGCCAGCAGCACGTCCAGCTTCACCAGGTCCGACGGCTTCGATCCCGCTCAGCTCGTAGTCCAGCGACGCGTAGCCGCGCGTGCGCGACTTCAGCTGGTCGAAGAAGTCCAGCACGATTTCCGCCAGCGGCAGGTCGTACGTCATCTGCACCCGCTCCGGCGACAGGTAGTGCATGCCGATGTGCTCGCCGCGGCGTTCCTGGCACAGCTCCATCACCGCCCCCACGAACTCTTTCGGCGCGATCACCGACGCCCTGATGAACGGCTCGCGGATCTCCTCGATCGTGCCCGGGTCCGGCATGTCCGACGGGTTGTGCACCTCCATCTCCTCGCCGTTCGTCAGCGTCACGTCGAACTCCACCGACGGCATCGTCGCCAGCAGCTCCAGGTCGTACTCGCGCTCCAGGCGCTCGCGCACGATGTCCATGTGCAGCAGGCCCAGGAAGCCGCAGCGGAAGCCGAAGCCCAGCGCGTCCGACGTCTCCGGCTCCCACGACAGCGCCGCGTCGTTCAGCACCAGCTTCTCCAACGCGTCGCGCAGGTCCGGGTAGGCGTCCGAGTCGATCGGGAACAGCCCGCAGAACACCATCGGCTTGACCTCCCGGTAGCCCGGCAGCGGCTCCGTCGCTTCGCCAGCGAACGTGCGCCCCGTCGTGCCGCCGGCCTTCGCGCGCGTCGTCAGCGTGTCTCCGACGCGCAGCAGCGTCACGTCCTTCAAGCCCGTGATCAGGTAGCCCACCTCGCCCGCCGCCAGCTGGTCCGTCGGCATCATCTGCGGGCTGAAGAAGCCCAGGTCGTCGATGTCCGCCTCCGTGCCCGTCGCCATCGCGCGGATCGGCTCGCCCTTGCGGAACACGCCGTCCACCACGCGGATGTACGCGATCACGCCGCGGTACTGGTCGAACTCCGAGTCGAAGATCAGCGCCCGCGCCGGCCCGTCAGGGTCGCCCCGCGGCGGCGGCACGCGCTTGACCAGCTCCTCCAGCACCTCCCCCACGCCTTCGCCCGTCTTGCCGCTGATCCGCAGGATCGACTCCGGCGGCTCGCCGATCAGATCGCTCACTTCGCCCGCCACCCGCTCCGGCTCCGCCCCCGGCAGGTCGATCTTGTTCAAGCACGGGATCAGCTCCAGGCCCGACTCCACCGCCAGGTACGTGTTCGCCACCGTCTGCGCCTCCACGCCCTGCGACGCGTCCACCACCAGCAGCGCGCCCTCGCACGCCGCCAGCGAGCGCGACACCTCGTACGTGAAGTCCACGTGCCCCGGCGTGTCGATCAGGTGCAGCTGGTACGTCTCCCCGTCCTTCGCCGTGTAGAACACGCGCACCGCCTGCGCCTTGATCGTGATCCCCCGCTCGCGCTCCAGGTCCATCGAGTCCAGCAGCTGCGCGCGCATCTCCCGCGCTTCCACCGTGTGCGTCAGCTCCAGGATGCGGTCCGCCAGCGTCGACTTGCCGTGGTCGATGTGCGCGATGATCGAGAAGTTGCGGATGTGGGCCTGGTCCATTGCGACTACAGCGTAGATGGCCGGCGCGGCGGCGCCAGACCCGCTAGCGTTGATGGTCCGGCGGATCGCCAACTCGACGAGGACTCATTCAGCCGCGGCAACGCGCCACGCGCAAGCGGGGCGGCCTGTCCAGGTGTCGAGAGTGTTAAGCCGCCCAGGCGAAACACACAGTCCTGGGACGTATGTAGTAAGCGGCGATCTATGTTCGGGCGCAAGCCGGGTGGGCCTCGGCTCACCCGGCCTCTGCTCGAGGCTTGGGCTTCGTCGCAGCTGCCGCGCGTCAGGCGCGACCGAGCCGCGCACGGATCATGCCGCTGACCTGGTGCGCCTCGGGGATGCGCATGATCAGCACCGCGCGGATGTACACGAACACACCCGCGGCGCCCGCGCCTCCCACGCTTACGATCTGCGCTGGCAGGGACGTCCCGATGATCTCGTCGAGCAGCGTCCACACGCACCACGAGACGCCCGCGAGCAGCGCCGATGCGACGAGCACGCGCACGGTGATCATCGTCGTGTGCGCGCCTTCCAGGCGACCGTTCAGGCCGGTGCGCAGCCGCGAGAACTGCAGGCCGAACATGACGACGTTGGCACTGATTGTGCCGATGATCAGGCCGGCGATCCCCAAGGGCTTGTACAGGGCGATGCTGACGATGATGTCGACGACGATGTTGATCGCGGCGAGGCTCGTCGGGATCCACGGTCGCTGCACCGCGAAGAACGCGCGCGTCAACAGCAGGTTGAGCCCCCCGAAGGGCAGGCTGAATGCGAACCAGAACAGCGCGATCGACACGAGGTGCGTGGACTGGGCGTTGAATTCGCCGCGCTGGAACAGCACGCGCACGATCGGCGACGCCAGCACCAGCATGAACGCCGCCGCGGGGATCAGCAGCAGGTTGATCTGACGCATGCCGGCGCCGATCGCCCGGCGCATCGCGCCCGGGTCGCGGTTGGAGGCCATGCGCGAGAGCGTTGGGAACAGGACGGTGCTGACCGCCACGCTGAACACGCCCTGCGGCAGCATGTACACCCGGAACGCGTTGTCGATCGCACGCGGCGCTTCCGCTGAGACTTTGCCGCCGAACACCGTATTGATCAGCTGGTCGAGGTTCACGATCCCCAGCCCCAGCGCGACCGGCAGCATCAGCACGAACACCCGCCCGACGCGCGGATCGCGCCAGTCGATGTGCACACGCAGGCGGAAGTCGATGCGCCCGAGCGCGCCGAAGGCCATCAGAAGCTGCACGCCCGTGGCCGCCAGGATGCCGATCGCGTATGCGTAGATGCGGTCTTCGCCGTGGAACTGCGGCGCGAGCACCACGAGCAGCACGATGATCACCACGTTCCACACCGCCGGCGACAGCGCCGGGATCGTGAAGTGGTCGTAGGACTGCAGGACCCCCACGAGCAGGCCGTTCAGCGCGAGCAGCAGCACGATCGGGAACATCACCCGCGACAACCCCACCACCAGATGCGTCTGCCCGGCGAGCTTCGAGCCGATGAACAGCGGCATCACCTCGCCGGCCGCCAGCACGAACACGGCGGTGATCGCGCCCGCGCCGATCAGCAGCAGCCAGAACAGCGTCGAGGCCAGGCGTATCGCCTCCTGGCGGCGCCCCTTCTGCAACAGGTCCGTGAACACCGGCACGAACGCCGCCGACAGCGCCGACTGGGCGAACAGGTTCGCGACGAAGTTGGGCACCTGCGACGCAATCGAGTACGCCGACGCGAAGCCCGTCGTCCCGAAGTACGCCGCGAACACGATTTCGCGGAGCAGCCCGATGACCCGCGAGAGGCCGGTGAGGAACGAGAAGATCGCCGTGTTGCGGGCGATTCCCCGGCCCCCGCCGCCATCCCCCGGCGGCGCGGGGACGACCGGCTCCTCGCCGAAGGGTTCTGCGCTGGCGGACAAGGCCGCTATAGTACGGCGACCGATCGAGGTATCGGTCGGCCGCGCGTCTGGGCCGTTTCTCAGGGCGCCTTTCACAACGAGCCATGGCCAACATCCACTCCCAGAAGAAGCGCATCCTGCGCTCCGAGCGCGAGCGTCTCGAGAATCGTCGCTACACGTCGACGATCAAGACGTACTTCCGCAACCTGGAGTCGCTCGTCGCCGGTGACGACACGGCCGCCGCGGACGCCGCCCACCGCGAGCTGGTGAGCACGATCGACAAGGCCGTCAAGCGCGGCGCGATGCACAAGAACACTGGTGCACGCAAGAAGTCACGGGCAGCCCGCACGCTGGCCGCCCAGCAGTCCTCCTCTTCGAGCCAGTAGCGGGCTCGGGCCTCTAACCGGTCACCGTTTCGATCGCGCGCAGCGCGAGCGTGTCCTCGCCCATCGCCGCGAGCGCTGTGCGGCTGCTCGCCAGCGGCGCCCCCCCGCGCGTGTCGAGCTCGAGGTCGGCGAGCGCCGCAAGCGCCGCGCGCAGCCGCTCGACGTCGCTGCGGGCGACGTCCGCGACGAACCGCTCGGCCGCGCGCGCGGGCATGCGCAGGCCGCGCTTGACCTCCGCGACCGACTCGCCCGCCTGCAGGCGCAGGGCGACCGCGAGCGCGTCGCGCAGCCGCTGGGCCATCAGGTAGGTGAGGCCCGACAGGCGCTCGCCCTGCTGGCGCAGGCGCAGGTAGGAGAGCGTCGCCTCGCGGCCGTCCTGGCCGACGAGCGCGTCGGCGAGCGCGTACGCGCGCCACTCGGTCGAGTGCGCGGCGCGGCCTTCGATGTCCTGCACGCCGATCTGCCTGGGCGCGGCGTCGGCGGGGTCGCCTTCGAGGGCCAGCTTCTCCAGCTCGCGCAGCAGCCGCTGCTGGCGCTCGCCCACCTGCGCGACGAGCGCCTTCGCCGCGGCGGTGTCGAGCGACAGGCCCAGGCGCGCGGCCTGCTCGCGCGCCCACTTGGCGAGCTCCCACGGCTTGACGGTCATCTGCGCGACGATCTGCCCGCCGGCGCGCTTGACGGCGTCGTGCAGCGCGGCGGGAGCCTTCGCGCGGGCCTCCTCGCGCGCGAACAGCGCGAGCGTGGTGTCCGGCGGCATCTGCGCGACGGCCGCCGCGAGGTGCTTCTTGACGTCGTCCTCGCGCCAGCGCTCGACGCCTTCGACGATGATCACGCGCCGCCCGATCGCGAGCGTCATCGTGGCGAGCGCGTCGGCGACGCCGGCGGGCGTGGCGGCCTCGCCTTCCAGCAGCTCGACGCTCGCCCCTCCCCCCTCCCGGCTTTCGCCGAGCGCCCGCAGCCCCGCCCGCCGCTCGGCGACCGCGCCATGGTCGTCGCCGTGGATCAGGTAGGCGGGCTTCAGGTCGGGCATCAGCGCACGACGAGATTCACGAGCTTGCCCGGTACCACTATCTCCTTGACGATCTCCTTGCCGTCGAGGTGCGCGAGGACGTTGGGCGCGGAGCGGCACAGCTCCTTGAGCGTGTCGGGGCCGGCGTCGGTGCTCGCCTGCACGCGATCGCGGACCTTGCCGTTGACCTGGCAGACGAGCTCGTAGACCTCGCTCTCGAGCAGCGCCTCGTCGGCCTGCGGCCATGGCTGCTCCCACACGCGCTCGCCTGTCAGCAGCTCGTACGCGTCGGCGCTGACGTGCGGGGCGAACGGGAACAGCAGCGAGGCGGCGGAGGCGAGCGCGAAGCGCATCGTGTCCAGCCGCACGGTCTCGCGCAGCCGCGAGCAGTCGTTGAGCAGCTCCATGACGGCGGCGATGGCGGTGTTGAAGGCGAACCGGCGCAGGTCGCCGCTGACCTTGTCGATCGCCCAGTGGGTCTTGCGCGCGAGCTCGAGGTCGTCGCCGTCGAGAGTCGTGTTCCAGCCGGCGCATGCGCCGGCTGGCGGGACGGCACATGTGCCGTCCCGGACGGGGCCGCATGCGGCCCTGTCTCCACCTCCTTCCGCCGTCTCAGCCGCCAGCCGCCACAGCCGCGACAGGAATCGGTGCACTCCCTCGACGCCCTCGTCTGACCAGTCGGCGTCCTGGTCGGGCGGGCCGACGAACAGGATGTAGCAGCGGGCGGTGTCGGCGCCGACGCGTTCGATGATCGACGCGGGCGAGACGACGTTGCCCTTGGACTTGCTCATCTTGGCGCCGTCCTTGGTGACCATGCCCTGCGTGAACAGCGCCTGGAAGGGCTCCTGGAAGTCGAGGTGCCCGAGGTCGGCGAGCGCCTTGGTGAAGAAGCGCGCGTACATCAGGTGCAGGATCGCGTGCTCGACGCCGCCGATGTACTGGTTGACGGGCATCCATTCGCGCAACGCCGCCGGATCCCAGGCGGCGTGTTCGTTGCGCGCGTCGCAGTAGCGCAGGAAGTACCAGGAGGAGTCGACGAACGTGTCCATCGTGTCGGTCTCGCGACGCGCGCTGCCCCCGCAGTCGGGGCACCTGGCGTTGACCCAGTCCTCGGCGGCGGCCAGCGGCGAGCGGCCCTTGGGCGTGTAGTCCTCGATGTCGGGCAGCTCGACGGGGAGCTGGTCGTCGGGCACGGGCACCATGCCGCAGCTCTCGCAGTAGAGGATCGGGATCGGCGCGCCCCAGTAGCGCTGGCGGGAGACGAGCCAGTCGCGCAGGCGGTAGTTGATCGACGCGTGGCCCTTGCCCTCGCGGTCGAGCCAGGCGACGATCGCGCCGAGCGCGTCGCGGTTGGGAATGCCGTCGAAGTCGGCGGGCGCGTTGATGAGGAAGCCGTCGCCGGTGTACGGCAGCCCGTCCTCGCCGGGCGCTGCCTCGACGGTGTCGAGCGCCTGCGCCGGCGCGATCACCCGCCGGATCGGCAGGTCGAAGGCGCGCGCGAACGCGTAGTCGCGCTCGTCGTGGGCGGGCACGGCCATGATCGCGCCGGTGCCGTACTCCATGAGCACGTAGTCGGCGACGTACATGGGGATCTGCTCGCCGTTGACGGGGTTGGTGACGGTGCGCCCGAGCGGCACACCGGTCTTGGGCTTGTCGGCGTTGCCGCGTTCCTCGTTGCTCTCGTTGAGCGCGTGGTTGACGTAGTCGTGGACGGCCTGCTCGTACTGGGTGCCGTGCGCGAGGCGCATGACGTCGGGGTGCTCGGGGGCCATCACGAAGAAGGTGGCGCCGAACAGCGTGTCGGGGCGGGTGGTGAAGACGGGGTAGTCGACGCCGAGCTGCTCGCAGCGGAAGGTCACCTCGGCGCCCTCGCTGCGCCCGATCCAGTTGCGCTGCATGGTCTTGACGTTCTCCGGCCACTCGATCCCGTCGAGGTCGCCGAGCAGCCGCTCGGCGTAGTCGGTGATGCGCAGGAACCACTGCTCGAGCTGCTTGACTTCGACGACCGCGCCGCAGCGCTCGCAGCACCCGTCGGCGTCGACCTGCTCGTTGGCGAGCACCGTCTGGTCGTTGGGGCACCACTTGACGGCGGCCTCCTTGCGGTAGGCGAGGCCGGCGCGGAACAGCTCGAGGAAGATCCACTGCGTCCAGCGGTAGTAGGACGGCTCGTCGGTGGCGAGCTCGCGCGACCAGTCGATGGAGATGCCCCACGAGTGGAACTGGCGGCGGAAGGAGGCGATCGACTCGGCGGTGGAGTCGCGCGGGTGCACGCCGGTCTTGATCGCGTGGTTCTCGGCGGGCAGCCCGAACGCGTCGTAGCCCATGGGGTGCAGCACGCGCGCGCCGAGGCGCCGGTGGAAGTGGGCGATGGCGTCGCCGACGGAGTAGCACTTCAGATGCCCGATGTGGGGCTCGCCGCTGGGGTACGGAAGCATCTCCAGGACGTAGGAGGTCGGCGGCTTGTCGCCCGGCGCGGAGGCCCCGGCGCCGCGGCCTTCGCGCGCGTCGGCGGCGGACTCGTTGGCGACCTCCCACGTGCGCTCGTCGGCCCACAGGGCCTGCCAGCGGGGCTCGATCTCGTGCGGGTCGTAGCGGTGCTCTGCCATCGGTGGTCGCAGGTTAGCGGGCGGCCTGGGACGGAACGCGGCGGCCGCCCGCCAATGCGATCACCGAGGGATCACCGGGGCGCGGCGAGCGCCTGCTCGTCCTGCGCTTCGAAGCGGCTGCGGTTGCGCAGCAGCTCGACGACGGCGGCGGGCGCCTTGTGCGGGGAGCCGGCGTCGAACGGCGGCTGCGGGTCGTACTCGATGCCGAGCTGGATGGCCTGCGCGACGGTGTCGCCGGCGATGCTGGCGGCGAGCGTGAGCGCCATGTCGATGCCGGCGGAGACGCCGGCGGCGGTGACGAGCTTGCCGTCGAAGACGACGCGCTCCTCGACAGGCTGGGCGCCGAGCCGGCGCAGCTCGTCGAGCGCGAGCCAGTGCGTGGTGGCGCGCTTGCCGTCGAGCAGGCCGGCGGCGGCGAGGATCAGCGAGCCGGTGCACACGGACGTGGTCCAGGTGCTGGTGCGATCGGCCTGCTTGAGCCAGTCGAGCGTGGCTCCGCCGGCGCGCGCGGCGACCTCGCCGGGGCCGCCGGGGACGAGCACGATGTCGGGCTGGGCGAGCTCGTCGAGCGAGCGCTCGGCGATGAGCGTGAGCATGCCGTTGTCGGTGGTGACGGGACCGGCGTGGGGGGCGACGAACGTGACGGTGGCGCCGGGCAGGCGGCTGAGCACCTCGTAGGGGCCGATGGCGTCGAGCGCGGTGAATTTGTCGTAGAGGACGATGGCGATGTTCATGCGGCTGTCTCCTTGTCGGTGGGGGCGTGGAAGCGGCGGCGGTACTCGGCGGGTCCGACGTGCAGGGTGCGCAGGAAGACGCGGCGCATGGTCTCGGCGGTGCCGAAGCCGCAGCTGGCGGCGATGGCGCCGACGGGCTCGCCGGTGTCCTCCAGGCGCCGGCGCGCGGCCTCGATGCGCACGCGCTCGACGTGGCGGGCGGGCGTGACGCCGGTCTCGGCGCGGAAGGCGCGGGCGAAGTGGCGCGGGCTCATGTGGGCGCGGGCGGCCATGGCGTCGACGGAGTGATCGCCGGCGACGTCCTCGAGCACCGCGCGCTGGATCTCGCGCAGCGGCTGGCGCTGGGCGCGCTGCGCGGCGAGCGTGGCGCTGAACTGGGACTGGTTTCCTGGACGGCGCAGGAAGAGGACGAGGTGGCGGGCGATCTCGAGCGCGGCGTCGGCGTCGAGGTCGTCCTCGACGAGCGCGAGCGCGAGGTCCATGCCGGCGGTGACGCCGGCGGAGGTCCAGACGGGCTCGTCGCGCACGAAGATCGGCTCGGGGTCGACGCGCACCTGCGGGTACTGGCGCTGCAGCTCGTGCGCGGAGGCCCAGTGGGTGGTGGCGCGGCGTCCGTCGAGCAGCCCGGCGCGGGCGAGCAGGAAGGCGCCGGTGCAGACGGAGGCGGTGCGCCGGGCGGTGGCGGAGGCGCGGGCGATCCAGTCGACGAGCGCGCGGTCGTCGGCGGCGTCGTGGTGCCCGTGACCGCCGGCGACGATGAGCGTGTCGATCGGCTCGGGCGCGCGGCTGAGGCGGGCGTGCGGGACGAGGCTGAGGCCGCTGGAGGTGGGCAGGGGCCTGCCGTCGCGGCTGAGCACGCTGACCTGGTAGCCGCGCTC
Organism: uncultured Solirubrobacteraceae bacterium; assembly: GCA_963735705.1. GTDB lineage: Bacteria > Actinomycetota > Thermoleophilia > Solirubrobacterales > Solirubrobacteraceae > Palsa-744. The sequence goes on along the minus strand of CAVTLZ010000002.1, from coordinate 79,983 downwards.
GGGCCGGCCGGTGGCTTCGATCAGCTGCTGGGCGCCGGCGAACACCTCGAGCGGCCCGGTGACGTCGAGGCTCTGCACACCGGGGTAGGCGACGATGGCGACGTGTCGGGGCGCGGGCGCGGACTCCATGGCTCGATGATCCTCCTCCGCGATCCTGTCTGCAAGGACAGATTTCCAACGATTCCTGCCATCAATTCTTAATATGTTGGAGGCCGGCGGTGAGCGGCCTGAGCAGGAACCGCTCAGGGCCGGACGCGAGTCGCCGCATCGCTTTACGATGGCCGCGTGGAGGAGTCGCACATCCCGGAGCAGCGAGTACGAGGAGCAGCACTACGCGGACGACGATGGCCCGGACGCGCTGAGCGCGGCGCCGGGCCGCGTGGCGAGCATCGTGAGCGCGGCGGAACAGGCGTCGCTGCAGCTGCGCGAGCAGGCGGAGGCGCGGGCGCGCGAGCGGATCGCGGAGGCGGACAGGGCGGCGGACAACCGCGTGCAGGCGGCTGAGGAGGAGGCGGAGGAGCTGCTGGGCGACGCGCGCGCGCAGGCGGAGACGACGACGAGCGAGGCGGCCGCTGCGGCGGCGGAGCTGCAGGGCGAGGCGCAGCGGCTGCGCGACGAGGCGGCGGGCACGCTGGAGCAGGTGCGCGCGGAAGCGGCGCAGACGGTGGAGCAGGCGCACGAGCAGGCGGAACGGCTGCTGGCGGACGCGCGCAGGGAGTCGGAGCAGGTGTGGGCGACGGCCCACCAGGAGTCAGAGCGCGTGCGCGCGGCGGCGCGCGAGGAGCACGAACAGCTGCGCGCGAGCGCGCAGGAGGAATCGGAGCGGCTGCTGGAGAGCTCGCGCAAGGAGATCGACCGGCTGACGGTGCAGGCGCGCGAGCAGAACGAGGCGCTGCTGGCGTCGGGGCGCGAGGAGCTGGCGCGCGTGAGCGCGGAGGCGGAGGAGCAGGCGAAGGAGACGAAGGCGAAGGCGCGCGACGAAGCCCGCGAGATCACGAGCGAGGCGCACGTGGTGGCGCGCGACATCCTCAGCGAGGGCACGGAGGTCTCGCGCAACCTGCGCGAGCTGTCGACGTCGCTGCGCAACAACGCCGAGCGCCTGATCCGCGACGTGCGCCTGACCCACGGCGCGATGACCGCGCGGCTGGACCAGGTGACGACGGGCGATGACAGGCAGCCGGACGAGGCGCCGCAGGCTCGGGGGCGGCGGCAGGGCTACGCCGCCGGCGCCGAGCGATGATCTGGACGTGCCGGAGTTCATTCCTCGGGGGTAGGGGGCGGCGGCTGGGGCCGGCTGCCAGGCCGAAGCGGCATGAGCTGGGTGGCCAGGGCCGCGGCATCGGACGCGAGTGGGCACCGTGTCACGAAGTTGGCACACACTGGGCACAGACTTGTTGCAAAGGCGCGCGGCAGGTCACAGAACGCCAGATAGCTTTGGCGTGATGCTGAACCTGAGCAGTTCACGCAAGGGAGCGGCCGCCGAGGCGGAGATCTCGGCGGCCCTGATCCGCCTGGATTTGGTGGTGATGCGGCCCATGTGCGAGGGCAGCAGGTACGACCTCGTCGTCGACGTCGGCGGACGGCTGCTGCGCCTCCAATGCAAGTGGGCGCCACGTCACGGGGGTGTGCTGACCACCCGCTGCTCGACGAGCCGGCACACGCCGCACGGCTATCGGCTGACCACCTACACGGCCGACGAGATCGACGCCATCGCCGCCTACGCGCCGGACACCGACGAGTGCTATCTGATCCCGGTTCGAGAGGTCGCTGGCTGCAAAGCCATGAGCCTCCGCCTGACGCCGACGGGCAACAACCAGGCCGAAGGCGTCCACTGGGCGCGGGACTACGAGCTCCGCGCGTCCCTCAGGCGCAACTGGGGCGTGGAGCTGTAGCAGGCGTCCGAACTTGAAAAGCGGCCGGCTCAGTCGGTACCATAAGGACTCCCGGGGCTATAGCTCAGCTGGGAGAGCGCGACGCTGGCAGCGTCGAGGCCGTCGGTTCGAGCCCGACTAGCTCCACTCGCTTTGCAGATTGCAAAGACCCCGGCTCCCTGCAAAGACCCCGGCTCCCGACACGGGGGCCGGGACTTCGTGTCCTCCCGTCGCGTTTGGCGGCCCGGCAATGTCTTACGTGTCGCGCCTCACAACCACTGCGATCGCCCGCTGAGCCCTAAGCGGCGCAACGCCTGGCGCCTCACCTGGTAGACGCGGCGACGCCGGCTACGCGCCGGTGCCGCCGATAGGCGGAGTCGTGATCAGCGAGCGCCGACGCCGGCGCTGTTTCCGTTCGCCGAGGCTATCGTGACAACTCGGTAACCCGAGGCATCCAGCGATGTGGAACTATCAGGCCACGCCACCTCGTTGCCTTGGCCTGCGGCGCATTCGTGTCGATTGGCCTGGTTCAGGGCGCATCGTCCAGATGTGAGGCCGCCAACTAACCCAAGGAGAAGGCGAAGATGAACATCAAGCGCACGAGGACCTTCGGCCTTTGGCTCGCTGCCGTGCTAACGCTGACCGCATGCGTCGTGACGAGCGCGGCGGCAGAACTACCTGAATTCAAGGTGTGTGGCAAAGCCACCAAGGTCGGCAAAGCCTACACTGGGAGGTACGATAATGGGACATGTTCGGTAATTGACACCAAAAGCGAAGGCAAGTTCGAACTCCAGGCATGGGAAGCAGCGAAGAAGAAGACGTTTAGGAGCAGCGGCGAATCGGCAACATTCGACAGCTACATCGAAGGATTCGGCGTCACTGGAACCCTAACGTGCAAATCCTCAAGAGGCTCAGGCCAAATCACTGGGCCTAAAGAAGCCACTACCACCCTTACATTCTCGAAATGCAGGAGTAGCGGTGAATCCTGCGCTAGCGAGGGACAGAAAGCGGGAACGATCGTGACCGCCCCTCTGACGGAGACCTTCTTGTTGACGCGCGTCGGCGAAGAATACGCTCTTGTCGATGTAATCGAACCACACGAAGGCGACCCCTTCTTCACAATTAGTTGCGGAGCAGAGTCAGTTAGGACAACAGGATCGCTAATCGGCGAGGTCACCGGGGACATAAATGCCATCTCCAGGACGTGGACGGAGTCTTTCTCTTTGAACGCCAGCGGGGAAGAGATACTCCAGGAAGTCGAACAAGAACCGGGATTGAAGCACGTCCTGCTCACCGAAGTCGTAGGCGTGGGGACATTCGGATCGGCTATGGGCCTCATCGATACGGTCCGAGGCGAATCGCTCGAGCTGGAGACGTAGGCTCGGACTCCATCGCTTGCGTAGCCAGCGAGACTGGGGTGGCAGCGGCGACGATCCTGCCAGCGCCAGCGGCGGCCCTGGCTATGCCAGCCACTCGGCCTCAGTCATCCTCTACGAAGATGGCGCCGCGGCGCCGCAGACGAAGACTCCGCCTACCCTGCACAGCCTGGTGAGATCGTCTTACAGCCGGCGGCCGAGGATCATCAACACCCACCCACTTGCGGCTGGCAAGTAGCGCTGAGGAGGCCGCAGCCACACGGCGCGGAGAGGCAATGACTCGAATCGATCCGAAATCGCTGCACGGGAAGCCACATGTGTCCATTTGGTGATGCCCCCTTCATCATCAATGGCAACCGGCCGATCAGTGATTTCGAGCCCATGCCGGCTCGCGACCACCGATGCTCGACCTGATCACCGACCCGACACCTTCGACAGCCGTAGTCGGTCCACGCCGGCTCCGCTCGGTTCAACTCGCGGTGCCCGCAGCGATGACGATCTGGCTGATCGGGCGGTGGCCGGCGGTGCCGCATCCTGTGCAGGCGCTCGTGGGAGTGGCGCTCCTGTTCGTGCTGGCGGCAATGCAGCAGATGGTCGGCGAGCGCGCGACGGCCTTAGGCGCCCGTATTGCCACCGGCTCCTGCTGTGCTGCGGCGTGTGCGCTCGCCGTCGGCGCCAACGGCGGCATCGCCGGCGTGCTCGGCGTGCCGTGCCTGCTGGTGGTGCTGGGCGGTGCGCTCGATCGCAGCTCGCGTGAGGTCGACCTCGGCGTCGGCGCCGCTCTCGGCGCGCTTGCGCCGCTCGTCTACGAGCGGTCCGTCGCGCTGGCCCCGGCCCTCGAGTTCGCATTCGCGGCGCTCGCCGGAGCGACGATCGTGCGCGTACTCGAGCGGCTGCTCGCCCGTGCCCGCAGGGAGTCCGATCTCGATCCGCTGACGCGCACGCTCAACCGGGCGGCCTTTGGCCGGCTCGCTGACAGCCGTCTGGAGACGCGAGGCCAATCCGCCTGGGGCATGATCATGCTCGACCTCGATGACTTCGGCGCGCTCAACAAGAGCCGTGGGCACCTCGCCGGGGATGCGACCCTGGTGGACGCCGCCAAGTGCCTGCGGGATGTCGTCCCGAACGAGGGCTTCGTCGGTCGCCTCGGCGGCGACGAGTTCGCGGCGCTCGTCCCGGCCGCTCGGGCGCAGTCGATCGCGCATGGGCTGAGAAGGGCGCTGCTCGCGAATGCCGAGCCGATCAGCGCCTCGGTTGGCGTGGCGTGCGAGACCGGCCAGGGCAACGATTGGATCGCGCTGCTCCGGGAGGCGGACGTATCCCTGCGCGCAGCCAAGCGCGATGGCAAGGGTCAGGTGATGATCTTCGCGGAGAGCATCGAGCAGGAGGCCACCGAGGGTCGCCGGCTCATGTCGGACATGATCGAAGGCGACGGGATCAGGATGGTCGTCCAGCCGATCGTCGACCTGCACAGCGGCGCCATACTCGCCTATGAGGCGCTCGCGCGGTTCGAAGACGCCTTTGGGCGAGGTCCCGCGCACTGGTTCTCGCTCGCCGAGTCGCTGGGAATGCGCGTCGATCTCGAGCTCGCGTGCCTGAAGCGCGCGGTCGCGCTGCAAGACGAGCTGGACGAGGGTGTCCTGCTGGCGGTCAACGCCTCGGCTCAGGCCCTGCACGATCCGCGCATCCGCCAGGTGCTTCTGGGGTCCAGCACGCAGTCGCTGATCGTGGAGCTGACCGAGGAGAGCCTGGTTCGCGACATAGGCGCGCTGCGGGCCGATCTGGAGCCCCTGCTCGCCCGCGGGATCAAACTCGCGGTCGACGACATGGGCGCCGGCTACTCGAACCTCCGCCAGGTAACCGCCCTGGCGCCTTCCCTTGTGAAGCTGGATCGCGCGCTCGTCAGCGAGATCGACGTCGCGCCGGCGCAGTCCGCGCTGATCGACGCGCTGATCGGCTATGCCCAGCGGACCGGAGCGCAGATCGTCGCCGAGGGGATCGAGACTCAGGCTGAGCTGGACGTGCTGCGGGCGCTCGGCGTCACCTACGGGCAGGGCTACCTGCTTGCCGCCCCCGCCGCACCGTGGCCGGAGGTGCACCTCGAGCCGGCCGAGCCGATCGGCGGTCGCGGTCCCGTGCAGGGATCGAGGCCGGTCACGATCGACGTCGACGTCACGAGCGACGAGGCGCGCCGCCGGTTCGCCGCGCTGCCCGAGCTCGAGAGCCTTGCGATCGTCGACCACGAGCGCCGGCCGCTCGGCCTGATCACCCGCCACCGTCTGCTCACGATGCTCGGCCACCGTTTTGGATACGCCCTGTGGGGAGACAAGTCGATCATGCAGCTCGCCGACAGGGATTGCCTCTGCCTGCCGGCCCACACGCCGATCGACGAGATCGCGCGCTGCTCGCTGGCTCGGCCGCTCGACCGTCGCCACGATCCCGTGCTGCTCGTCAACGATGCGGGACTGCTCGCGGCCCAGGTCACCATGGGCGACATGCTCTTCGCCGGCTATCTCGAGGGTCGAAACGGCACATCTGCTCCGGACGCCGAAATTCCGCCGGACGCTTCATCCAAGCCCTCCCGTGATGCCGCGAGCGAGAACGAGCTCGCGCCTCGGCCCCAGCTGCAGGCCGCCTCGTAATCGCTCCATTTGCGAGCAGCTCAACGCGAATCGCCCGCGGACGGAGGGCTTGTTCCATCTGATCGTGCCCACGCGCGTTCGACGTCGCGCATCATCGGCGGGTAGACGATCAGGTGCCGGAACGGCCTGATGGCTGCCATGTAGGCGTGTCCGACCAGGCCGTTGGGCTTGACCAGGACCGCCATGCGCGCGCTGAAGCCGCCGGACTCGTGTGGCACGCGCCCGATGTGCATGACCCCGTGCATCGTGCCGTTGGCGATCTCGGCGGCCCACTCGTCCTCCAGCAGGTACAGCGACGTGAAGGGCAGGGTGTCGAAGGCCGGTCCGGCGGGCGCGTCGCGCAGATCGGGCGGCAGGCGATCGCGGAGCGTCGGTACGCGCGCGCCGAGCCCTGAGTCCGGCCGATCCCAGCCGAGCAGGTCGCCGAGCTTCCAGCGCAACGCCCACAGGGCGCGGGCGGCGCGGGAGGAGCCCTGCGCCGGGTCCAGCGACGCGGCGAGCGCCACCAGCAGGGGAAAGTCGTCGGGGCCACCGACGCCGGGCAGCTGCCACACGTCCTCGAGCCGGAAGTCGTGGGCGATCTCGTGTATGCGCCAAGGCCGGGAGGTGTGCGCGCTGTTGGGGAGCCTCGCCTCTGCCTTCATACATCGCCGGATGCTACCATACATACGTGCATGTATGTATGAACACCAAGACGAACGCCGCAGGGTCGATGAGCCCGCGAGCACGCTGACGCTGCCGCCGCGGGGTCGCCCCACTCAGGCTGAGCGCCGCGCCCGCTCGCGCAACGCGCTGCTCGAATCCGCCGCGCGCGGTCTCTCGCGCTACGGCTACGGCAACCTCGTGCTCGAGGACGTGGCGCGCGAGGCCGGCTACACGCGGGGCGCTCTCTACCACCAGTTCAGGGACAAGGAGGACCTGGCGCTGGCGGCGATCCAGTGGGTCTACGAGAGCTGGCTCCGCGAGGTCGGCGAGCCCGCCGCGCAGCAGGCTGACCCGGTCGCCGAGCTGCTGGCTCTGGCACGCGGGCACGCCGTCTTCTGCCGGCGCGACATCGCACGCGTGGCGATGGCGCTGCGCATGGAGTTCGCCGGTCAGGACCATCCAGTGGGGCGCGAGACCGAGCGCATCTGGCAGACCGGTGTCAAGCGCTGCGCCAAGCTCGTCGACGCCGGACGCAAAGCCGGCTCGATTCCACCGGGGCCGCCGGCCCGGGCGGTAGCGCTGGCGTTGCTGGGCGCGCTCGAGGGAGCCGTGATCGCACTCGCGGGACACGCGCCCGACGACGAGCTCCTGGCCGCGCGCGCGGTTGCAGGGGTGCTGGGCATCTCGCAGTAGATCCGGGACCGGAGACGGGCATGCGCGCCGTGACAGAAATATGCGATACTCATAGTCATCTTATGGATCGCGGTGCATTGGCATGAATCCTCGACACGACTCGCCCGACAACCCCCTCGAAACGCCCGGCGCCCAGCAGATGGCGGCGTGGACGTTGCGCTTGGCGCAGAGCCCGGGTTTTGGTTGGCTGCTCGCCGCCGACCCGCACCTGTACGCGTTGCTCTACGCGAGCTGTGCAGCGGCCGTTTCGCCGCCTGAGCCGCTTGCCGGCGACGACCGCGAGGCGAGCGCCGCCGACGACAAGCTGTTGCCGACGCTCAAGGATCTCCAACGTCAGTTCGGCGAGCGCACCAGCGGGCGCTTCGTCCGCCTGTATCTGCGCGGGACGAGCGTTTTCGGACTGATCGACCAGGACGAGGGCGCGTTTCGCGATGCGCTGCAGGAGTGGCGACGAGCGGCGGAGGCGCAGGCGTCGCGATTCATCACCGCCCTGGATGAGAACATCGGCCGCATAGCGGCGCTGCTGGACCTGAGCACGACGGAGCGCGACGTGCTTGCCTTCCAGATAGGTCGCTCCCGGCCTGGATTCTCGCAGCTGTTCGAGCTGTTGATGGATGCCGATCGCGCGCCGAAGGCGGTGCTTGCAGCTGCGCTTGGCCACTCGGAGTCGGAGATCGTCTCCGCGCTGTCGGAGCAGGGAGCACTGGTGCGATCCGCGCTCTTGAACGTGAAGGAGCGCCCGTTGAAGGTGAGTGGCCCATCGAGCCGTTTGAGCGCGACACTCGCAGAGCGCGCCGAGGAGGACGATGAGCTCATGGGGCGGTTCGTCAGCCCGCTCTCCCCGTCGCCCTCGACGGGATCGCTGGGGCGCCTGCCCGAGGACGACAGACGAATACTCCTGGGCATGCTGCGCAAGCCGTTGCCGGCGGACCGCGGCGTGCACACGTTGGTTTACGGCCCGAAGTCGCTGGATAAGCGCGACATGGTGGCGCGCCTGTTCCAGGACGAGGGGATCGAGGGACACGCGGTCGTCACAAGGAACGTGGCGGCCGGCGACATGCCGACCTGGACGTACATCGCCCAGCGCCAGGTTGAGCGATCGAGCCCGGATGCGGTGCTCGTGGTCGACCGCGCCCACGAGGCGCTCGCCTGCCGGCCCCGCGCCATGTTTCACCTCTTCGAGTTCGATGATGAAGATGTGCTCCAGGATGAGGACGACGAGCGCGCCTCCGATGACGGCCTCACAGGGAGCCGCGTGCGCTGCGTGTGGATCACCGACCGCGCACGACAGCTCTCGGAGCGCAACCTGGGCGCCTTCCTCTTCCATTGCGAAGCGCTTCCCGGCTCCCGCGCGGAGCGGCGAGCGCGCGTCGCACAGGTCATCTCGGACTTCGGCCTTTCTTCGCACCTGGAGCGTGACCTTGCGAAGTACAGCCTGCTCGGCGAGCAGCAGGTCCGCCGGGCGGCCGAGCTTGCCCGTCTGATCGTCGTTACGGACCGACAACCGCACGACGAGACCGGCCACCGGGGGCAAGTGGACGTGGAGCGCGAGCACGTGATCAAGCGCGCGGTGTCCCACAGCCAGAAGGTCCTCGGGCGTGACCGCACAGAGGGCATTCGGGACTCCGTGACCAGCTACAGCCTCGACCTGTTGAACATCGCCGGGCGCTTCACGCCCGAGCAGATCATCGCTGCCCTGCGCAAGCGCCCGACGGGCTCGCTGTGCCTTTGGGGCGTACCCGGGGCCGGCAAGACGCAGCTCGCAGAGCACATTGCCATCGAGCTAGATCTGCCGATCCTCATGCGCTCGGCCTCCGAGCTGCTCTCGATGTGGCTCGGGGAGACGGAGCAGCAGATCGCGAAGATGTTCGCCGATGCTCACAACGAGGGTGCGTTGTTGTTCCTCGACGAGGCGGATTCGTTCCTGCGCGATCGCACGCTTGCACGCGCGCACTGGTCGGTGACGCAGGTCAACGAGCTGCTGCAACGGATGGAGCGTTTCGATGGGATCTTCATCGCTGCGACCAACCTGATGGACTCGGTCGATGCCGCGGCGATGCGCCGCTTCACATGGAAGCTCGAGTTCAGGGCACTGCGACCGGAGCAGACGTGGTCGATGTTCTGCGCGGAGGCCGGGTTCGACCCCGACGCCGACCCCGAGCGCGCACTGGAGCTCAGAGGAGCGCTGGAAGCCATCGACGACCTCGCACCTGGAGATTTCGCGACGGTCAAGCGCCAGGCGGACATGCTGGGTGAGCAGCTCTCTCCAGAAGCCTGGATCGAGCAGCTCGCGGCCGAGGCCAAAGCGAAGATGCTTGGCTTGCGCCGCCAGCAGCTCGGCTTTGCGAGCTGAGTCCGGGTGCGTCAGTCGGTTTGGATGCGCCCACACCGTCACGTGGCGGATCGGCGCCGGTCATAACTCCGCCGCCGGTCACAACCTCCCGCGCTGTGCGTCAATCCTCGTAGATGAACGGTTCGTCGTGTCCCGATGACGTGCTGCTGCGCGCCGCGCGGGATGGCGACGGCGAGGCGTTCGGCGAGTTCTACAGGCGAAGGAGGGCTCTCCTGCTGGCATATCTGAGGCCGCGCGTGGCCGACGCGGAGACCGCCGCGGACCTGCTCGCGGAGACGTTCGCCGCGGCGCTGCTCGCCACCCGCGACAGCGCGCGGGCGCTCCCCGAGCAGCCGGTCGCGTGGCTGATGACGATCGCCCGCAACAAGCTGATCGACAGCGTCCGGCGAGGGCGCGTCGAGCAGGCCGCGCGCGAGCGGCTGGCGCTGGCGCCGCTGGAGATCGACGACGAGGACATCGCGAGGATCGACGAGCTGGCGGCGAGCACCGACGTGGCGGGGAGCCTCGCGGAGCTCCTGCCGGCGGACCAGCACGCCGCGCTGAAGGCGCGGATCCTCGACGAACTGGAGTACGCCGACATAGCCAGCAGCCTGCGCTGCTCGGAGGCGGTCGTCAGGAAGCGGGTGAGCCGGGCGCTGAGGACGCTGCGGGCTGGCATGGAGGCGCCCGAATGAGCGGCTATCTCGATCGCCTCGAGCAGCAGCTGATCGACGCGGCCCGCGCGGACGGCCCCGAACGCAAGCGACGCGCGGCGCGACACCGGACGATCCCGCTGGGCGCCGCCGCCGCCGCGGTGGCGGCGCTGCTGGTTGCCTCGGCCGTCGCGCTGGCGGTGACCGGCACCTTCAGCACGGGCTCCGCGGTGCGCCCGCCGGTGCGCCCCGTCGCGACCGCCGGCGCTGGCATCGCCGCGCGGGGAACCCGTCTCCTTTCGATGCGGGTGGCAGATCCCGCCGGCGGCCTGCCCTGGGGGATGCGCCTGGTGCACACGACGAGAGGTCTCATGTGCGTGCAGGTGGGCAGGATCGACGGCTCGCAGCTCGGCGTGCTCGGCCAGGACGGGGCCTTCGACGACGACGGGCGTTTCCACCCGGTGGCGCCGGACGTGGTCGAGTACCACCGCAGCACGACCGAGATCTCCAGTTGCCTGGCGCCCGGCCAGACGATCTCGCAGGAAGCGAACATCCCCCGGAACGGCGTGTTCGGCGCGCGCCATCCGCAAGCGATCCCGAAGAGCGCGCGGCGGTGGATCTCCTACGGCCTGCTGGGTCCGCGCGCGGTCAGCGTCAGCTACAGGACCGAAGGCCAGGAGCACACCCTCCCCGTGGCCCGCGGCTCGGGCGCGTACCTCGTGGTGCTCCCCAGTCCCCCGAAGGGCGGCTTCGAGACGAACGGCGGAGCCCTCAGCACCACCGAGTTCGTCACCCCCCAGGGCGCCATCTCCTCGATCACCTACCGCGTGCACGGGGGCATGTGCAGCGAATCGCGCCCGGCGAGCGAAGACGCGAGCGCTCATCCGCAGTGTCCCCGCCCGCTCGTCGCGCCGCTGCCGGGAGCGCCCCGCCGGCTGCACCGCCCGATCGCCGTCCGGCTTGCCGCCGACGGCACGGCGGTGCTGACGTTCACGGCTCCGCGCGGGGTGAGAAGCGCGCTCAGCGGCTACGCCGTCGAGATCACCTCGCCCTGCCACAAGGGCACGGACGGCATCCCGGTGGAACGGGACGTCCGCGCCGGCGAGGCGGTCCACGTCGAGATCCCCAGCGCATTCGTCAACGCCTGCGGCCACACCGTCACGGCTCGCGTCGTCTACGAGCACGACCGCGAGCAGTTCCCGCTGGGCGAGGACGATCTGATCGTCGGAGAAGCCGTCGTCAAGCGTTAGGACGGACGATGCCGCCGGCCGCTGGAGCTCCCCACTCCAGCGGCCGGCGAACACCCCCCTCCCTCCAGACCTACCCCGTGTAGCTGAAGTAATCGGTCGCGGCCGGGCTCTTCTTGCCGCCCACCGTCGCCCGCGCCTGCACCGTCCCCGTTTTGCCCTTATAAGCGGGGGGCGAGACCATCGTGCAGGTCGTGCTCGAGCTGCATTCCACCGACGTGGCGGCGCCTTTGCCGAACACGAACGTCGTCCCCGAGGCGCCCGGTTCGAAGCCGCTGCCGGTCACCGTGACTTCGGTGCCGCCACCGACCGAGCCGCTGCTCGGGCTGACGCCTTTGACCGTCGGGCCGCCGTAGGTGAAGCGATCGGCGCTGGTCGTCGCGCTCTCGCCGCTTGCGGTGGTGACGGTGACGTCCACCGTGCCCACGCCCGGGGGCGAGACCACCGTGATCATTTCGGGCGAGTTGTGGGTGATGTTCGTCGTTTCGGTTTCGCCGAACGTGACGGCGGTCGCCCCCGACAGGAATTCGCCTTTGATCGTGACCGTGGTGCCGCCGGCGGAGCTGCCCTTGGCCGGTTTGATCTTCTTCACGACGGGCAGCTGCCCGGCGGCGAACGTGGTGAACGGTTCTTTCTCGCTGTACACGACCCCGTACACATTCCTCGCCCGCAGCCGCACGAGGTAGGAAGTGGTCGGGCTGAGCCCGCTCACCGACGCCGTCACTTTGACGTAGCTTTCACCGGCGCCCGGCAGGATGTTGCAGCTCGCGCTTTTGCCGAAGGCCGGCGTCGTGCCGTATTCGAACGTGCATTCGGTGATCGGCGCGTCTTCGGGGTTCAACGACCCCCGCAGCAGCGCCGATTCGGAGGTCAGTTCGGTCGGTTTTTTGACGAGTGCTTTCGGCAGCGCGGGCAGCGTCGTGAAGCGCATGCCGCCGCCGATGTTCGTGCCGCGACCGTTGGTCGCGACCAGGCGGTAGCTGTAGGTTTCGCTTTCTTTCAGGCCCGTCAGCTGCGCCGAGACGGCCTCCGGTTCTTCGCCGGAGCCGAGGCTCGCCGGTTCGCACGGCGCGACGTTTTCTTCGATCGAGTGCGAGCCCCACTCGAAGTAGCAGGCTTCGACGAGCGCGTCGTTGGGGGTCACGAACCCTTTCAGCGTCGCCGTCGTGTGCCCGATCGCGCGCGCCGGTTCGGTATTGGCGTTGGGCACGCTCGGCAGCGTTTCGAATTTCACCCTGCCGCCGTCTTCGAAGGCGTAGGCGTTGCGCGCCGCGACCTTGTAGTAGTAGACGGTGCTTTCGGACAGACCGGTGAGCGTCGCGCTGACGGCGACCGGTTCGCTGCCGCTCCCCGGTTCGGGCGAGCACTGGGCCTTGTTGTCGAGTTCGCCCGGCGTCGTGCCCCAGTAGAAGAAGCATTCGGTGACTTCCGAGTCGTTCGGCGTGATGAACGCGTCGAGCGTCGCCGTCGTTCGCCCTACCGTCTTCGGAGGTTCGGTGTTGGACCTGGGCCCGGTGGGCAGCGTCGTGACTTCGTGCACCACACTCGAGCTTTCGCCGGCCGTGCTCTTGGCGTGGATGCGGTAGAAGTAGGTGGTCGTTTCGGCGAGGCCTTCGACCGCGGCTTCGACCGGGACCAGCGTTTCGCCCGTGCCGGGCGAGTACGAGCACTGCGCCTGGCTGCTGAGCGACGCTTCCGAGGTGCCGTATTCGAAATAGCATTCGCTGACGGGCGCGCCGTTCGGGTTCACGAACCCGTTCAGCACGAATCCGGTGCGCCCCACACCGCTCGGTTTTTCAAGTTCGACCGTCGGCGCGCCGCCCCCGGCGAGAGCGCTGACCGCGCCCACCCCGACGAGCGCAAGCGCGAGCACCAGCACCGCGAGCAGGGGGCGTCTGAGCGCCGCCATCCCCCTACGCGGCGCGCTCGTCCCATCCCCCGGTCCTTCCTGTCCCCGACCGCGACGTATCCCTCGCCCAAGCATCGTGCCCCTCCGATCGTTTTGTCCCCTCCGTTTGCCAACCTCCCGAGCAAGCGCGTGAAGCAAAGTCGCCTGATCGGAACCCGTGGCGGTGACTAGAGTAGTGCGACCCGGACACACCTGTCAACCGCCGCTCACAGGTTTCTGACAAGTGCCACGCGCCGGGTTTTCGTGGGACCACACCTACACCCGGCGCAACCGTCTAGCCTGAGCACACGATGACCGGCGTGTTCGTCACCGGCGGCTCTGGCTTCATCGGCGGCAGGCTGATCGAGCGGCTGTGCAGGGAAGGCCATCTCGTTCGCGCGCTGGCCCGCTCGAGCGCCGCCGAAGAGAGGGTTCGCGAGCGCGGCGCCGAGCCGGTGCCGGGGGAGCTCGCCGACGTGGCCGCCATGCGCGCCGGCGCCGACGGCTGCCAACTCGCGTTCCACGCCGCCGCCACGCTCGGCGACTGGGGCAGGCGCGAGGACTTCGAGCAGGGCAACGTGATGGGCACGCACAACGTCCTGCGCGCGTGCGAGGACGCGGGCGTGCGGAGATTCGTCCACGTCGGCACCGAGGCCGCGCTGCTCGCCGGCAAGCCGCTGGTGGAAGTCGACGAGACGGCGCCGCTGCGCCCGGACTCTCCGGCCCTGTACAGCGCGACGAAGGCCCGCGCCGAGCAGGCGGTGCTCGCCGCCAACAGCGAGCGCTTCGAGACGGTCGTCGTGCGCCCGCGCTTCGTGTGGGGGCGCGGCGACACGACGCTGCTGCCGGCGATCCTCGAGATGGTCCGCACGGGCCGCTTCGCGTGGATCGGCGGCGGGCGCCACCGCACCTCCACGACCCACGTGGACAACACCGTCGAGGGTCTCGTGCTTGGCGCCGACCGCGGCCGACCCGGCAACGCGTACTTCGTCACCGACGGCGAGCCGGTGGTGTTCCGCGAGTTCGTCGGGCGGCTGCTGGCCACCCAGGGCGTGGACGCCCCCACGCGGAGCATCCCCTCCCCCGTCGCCGCCGTCCTTGCGACCGCCGGCGAGACGGCCTGGCGCCTGCTGCCGCTCCCCGACCGCCCTCCCCTGACACGCTTCGCCTACTGGGTCTCCGCACAGGAGTGCACGATCCGCATCGACAAGGCCCGCCAGCAGCTCGGCTACCAGCCGCCGAAGAGCATCGACGACGGCCTCGCGGAACTGGAGACCCTATGAGCGCCGCCCGCGTCGCGCTGGTGCTCGTCGGCGGCGTCCAGGGACGGCCACGCGCGGGCGCCCGTCACGCGGCGTCGAGATCGTCCAGGCGCGCCCGCGACAGCAGCACCCGCTCGCCGCGGAAGGGAACCGCCTCGGCTTCGAGCAGCTTGCGCTGGCGCGCTCCCTTGGCGAGCGAGCCGTCAGCGCGTACGACCCGATGCCAGGGCGCCTCGTCCGCGGCGCTACGACTGAGGACGTAGCCGGCCAGGCGCGGCGCGCCCGGTGACACGTCGCCGTAGGTCCGCACGTAGCCGGGGGGAATGGCGCGTACCCGCCGCAGGATCGCCAACCGTGCGTCAGAGCTCAACTGCCGTGCCACCAGCCGGATGGTGCCACAACGGCAAGTGCCACAACACGCATGCCCGAGCGGCTACTGTGAAGGTGCGATGAGAGTGAGCGGATCGCATCTGCTTTCTCGAGCCGGATCGAGCGGTTTGACGGGCGTGCCATGAGCGTTGCCGCGGTCGGGTTCGTGGTCGCGAGCTACCGGGGCGGAAGCACGTATGCGCCCCTGTACGAAACGTTCGTGATCGTGCCTCTGATCGCGGCGATGACGGCGGCGTGCGTGCTGATCGGCATCTACCTGCGCCGCCGTCACCGGCGGCCGAAGCCGGTGGCCGACCAGTGGCAGGCGCTGACGGTGATGGGCGAGCTGTGCCCCCACGGCTGGCAGGCGCAGATCACCCTCTACGGGTGGGGCGCGCCGGTGCCCGACGACGCGCCGCCATCGCGCGTGCCGCTGGTTGAGCTCGAATGGAAGCAGTTCGACGAGGAGCCAGGAAGGGTCGCGGTGGTGCGCCGGGTGTGGGCGCCTACGATCGACGCGGCGCTGCAGAGCATGGTCGACGACCGCCGCACCGACATCGCGCTCGAGCAGATCGAGCGCGATGCCGACGCCGACGAAGACGTGTGGTGGAGCGACTGACGCACCCTCGGTAGGCGCCGCCGCGAGGGCTCGCTCGACGCCCGCGCGATCGCCGGCGCGCGCCCGCACTCCCATCACCCGGACGCCCCGCTCGCAACGCCTTCGTGCAGCTCTCAAGTCGCCCCACACGTGCGGCCGATGCTGGCCCATGGCCGCACCGAACAGCCTCGCGAGGCTCAGCTTCATCGAGCCACGCTCGGACGCGAGCGAAGCGCTGTCGCGGACGGTCATACACACATCAGTTCCCTCGAAACCGGAGCATGACCATGGAAATAGGCACGAAGCAGGCAGTCAGGCCAGCGGCAGCCGAGGTGCTGTCGGTTTGGCAGGAGTATCGACGGACCTCTGAGCTCCAACTGCGTGACCGGCTGATCTTCATGTTCATGCCGATGGTCCGCCACATCGTCTACCGCAAGGTGCGCGAGGTCCCCTCGCACTGCGACGTGGAGGACTTCCTCTCGTGCGGGCTGGAGGCGCTGATCCACTCGATCGAGCGCTACGACCCGGACAAGGGCGCCTCGCTCGAGCAGTACGCATGGACGCGCATCCACGGCGCGGTGCTGGACGAGCTGCGCCGCCAGGACTGGGCGCCGCGCTCGCTGCGCCGTGACGAGCGCGCGATCAACAGCGCCCGCGAGAGCTTCCTCTCGCTGCACGAACGCCAGCCCAGCCGTGACGAGCTGGCGGCGCAGGTCGGGATGACCTCGCGTGAGCTGGGCGACCGGCTCGACCAGGTGGCGCTCGCTGAGGTCGGCTCGCTGAACCGGCCGGTGCGCTCCGACGAGAGCGCCACGATCGAGCAGATCGAAACGCTCGAGAGCGCCGACAGGGACTGCGACCCGATCTCGAGCGCCGAGCGCAGCGAGGCCAAGGCGCGCTTTCGCAAGGCGTTCGCGCGGCTGAGCAAGCAGGAGCGCGAGGTGGCGGTCCTGCTGTATGTCGAGGAGCGCACGCTGCGCGAGATCGGCGAGCGGCTGGGGGTCACCGAGAGCCGCATCTCACAGATCCACACGCAGCTGCGCCAGCACCTCTACGAGCAGCTCTCCGGCGAGCTGGCGATGTTCGCGGAGTTCAGCTGACCGAGCCGGCTGCTGGCTGAGCTGCCGACCACGGCGCCAGCCTGACGGCGTCGGCGAGCTGCTCGACGACCTCGCGGGAGGCGTGGCCGAGCCCGCGCCGCAGGAAGTTCGCCGCGCCCGCAGCGGCGCCGAGCACGACCGCCCGCTCGAAGCAGTCCCCGCGCGCCCACGCGGCGGCGAGCGCGCCCATCATCGCGTCGCCACAGCCCTCGCGGAAGCCGTGCTCGAAGCGGGGCGAGACGAGCTCCCACGCCTCGTCCTCGTGCAGGACGAGCGCCGGCTGCTCTCCGCGTGTGACGATCACGCTGCCGGCGCCGGCATCGCGCAGGCGCTGCGCGCCTGCGAGCAGCAGCTCCGGCGTGGACACCGGCCCGCACACGAACTCCGCGAGCTCCCAGTCGTTGATCTTCACCAGATCGGGCGTGCCCGCGAGCGCGCTGTCCAGGCGCGGCGAGGACAGGTCCACGAGCGTGCGACAGCCACCCGCGCGCGCGTCTGCGACGAGGTCGCCGTACACCTCCAGCGGCAGCGACTCGCCGGGCAGCGGGTTGGTGACGAGCAGCCAGCGGCACGCGAGCGCCTGGGCGCACGTCAGCGAGAACAGCTCGTCGAGCTCGTGGCGCGACGGCGGGTCGCTGAGCGCCATCGCCAGCAGCTCGCGCTCCCCGGAGCGGCGGTCGGTGACGTAGCAGCCGCTCGCGCTGGCGGTCTGCACGAGGTGCGGCTGCGTGCCCGCCACCTGCTCGAGCAGCGGGCGCAGCAGCTGCCCGGTCTCGCCGCCGAGCAGTCCGCACAGCACCGGCGCGGCGCCCATCGACCGCGCCATGCCGGCCACCCACACGCCCTGCCCGCCGGCGTGGAAGTGGATGCGCTGGCGCTCGGCGCCCTCCAGCTCGAGCGTCACCGTCAGCAGCGGGTTGGGAGCGAACACCGCGACCGAGGGCTCGCCGCTCATGCGGCCTTCCCGTTCGCCGAGGGCGCGAGCCTCGCCATCGCCGTCAGCTCGCGCTGCAGGCGCTCGACGATCGCCTGCGGGTCGGGCACGAGTTGCGCGTGCACGAGCAGGCCGACGGTGATCGTGCCGTCGTAGCTGAGGATGCTGACGCTCATGCCGACACTGCCCGCGGTCGGCGCCCACACGAGTACCGCGCGCAGCGGGCTGCCGGCCAGGTAAACGGTCTCACGCGGGCCGGGGACGTTCGTCATCACCGCGGTGGCCTTCGCGGTGAAGATGTCGATGACGCGGGTCTCGACCTCCGGCGGCGTCAGCCCGATCGCCTCGAGCACCGCGTAGGAGACCGGGCCCTGCGGCGAGGACTTGATCTCGTCCATGCGCCGCTTGAGCTCGCGCAGCCGCTCGCGGCGGCTGGAGAGGTCGACCGGCAGCGTCAGGAACACGAGGCCGAAGCGGTTGCCCAGCTCGCGCGGGATCGGCTCCTCGGGCGCGCGCAGGTTGACCGGCACGAGCGTGCGCAGCTCGTGCGGCGCTTCGCCGCGGTCGGCCAGGTAGCCGCGCAGCGCGCCGCTCACGGCCGCCAGCAGCACGTCGTTGACCGTCGCCCCCTGCGCGTGCGCGATCCGCTTGACGCGCGCCAGCGACAGCGGCCTGCTCCACGCGACGCTGCGCGCGGCGCCAGCGTCGCGCTTGAGCACGCTCGGTGTGTCGCGCGGGGTGAAGATCAACTTGGCGAGCGCCTGCGCGTCGGCGGCGAGCGCGTCGAGCAGCTCGAGCGCGCGCCGGGGGTGGGTGAGCGTCCGCACGCCCTCCCGCACGAGCGCCCACGGCCACGGCCACGAGCGTCCGGTGTGATCGCGACCGGCGGGCGTGGCAGCTTCGTCCTCGCCCTCGGGCGCGGTGTCGGTCAGCGACAGCATCACCTGCGCGAGCGCGATCCCGTCGGCGATGCAGTGGTGCATGCGCACGATCACCGCGCAGCCGTTGCCGGGGCCGTCGATCAGGTACATGTCCCACAGCGGCTTGCCGCGGTCGAGCGGCATCGCGGCAAGGTCGCCCGCGAGGTCCCTGAGCGCCTGCTCGTCGCCCGGGGAGGGCAGGCCGCGGCGGTGCAGGTGGCGGTCGAGGTCGAAGTCGGGGTCCTCCTGCCAGTGCGGCCCGTCGAGCGCCACGCGGCTCTCGCCGACGCGCTGGTGAAAGCGCGGGTAGCGCTCGACCAGGCGCCTGCGCACGACGTCCGCCAGCCGCTCCCAGTCCGGCCGCTCGTCGAACAGCAGCACGGAGTTGATCACCATCAGGTTCGTCGGGCGGTCCATGTGCAGCCACGCCGCGTCGGCATTGGACAGGCGGTGCGTGGCGCTCATCGTCGGCTCCTCACCGAGGCTCGGCGTACAGCGCGTCGAAGAAGTCGGCGTAGCGCTCGTACACGGTCGCGTGCTTGACCTTCAGCGTCGGCGTGAGCTCGCCCGTCGCCTGTGTGAGGTCGTGGTCGAGCACGGCGAAGCGCTTGATCTGCTCGACGCGCGCGAAGCGCTCGTTGACGGCGTCGATGTCGGCCTGCAGCGCCGCATGCACCCGCTCGTCGCCGGCCATGCCGGCCATGTCCGCCGGGACTTCCAGCTGCTCGGCCAGCTTCGGCGCCTCGTCGGGGTCGAGCACGACCATGCACACGAGATACGGACGCCGGTCGCCGAAGACGACGGCCTCGGAGATCCAGCGCGTCTCGCGCAGCGCGCTCTCGATGTTCGACGCGCTGATGTTCTTGCCGCTGGAGGTGATGATCAGGTCCTTCTTACGGCCGGTCAGCGTCAGGTAGCCGTCCTCGGAGAGCGAGCCGAGGTCGCCGGTGTTCAGCCAGCCGTCGGTGAACGTCGCCGAGGTCGCCTCGTGGTCGCGGTGGTAGCCGGCGAACACGTGCGGGCCGCGCAGCAGCACCTCGCCCTCCTCGGTGACCATCACCTCGCTGTCGGGCAGCGCCCGCCCGACGGTTCCCAGTCGCGGCGCGCTCGGCGGGTTGAGCGTCGCGGTGGCGCAGCTCTCGGTCATGCCGTAGCCCTCCAGCACGAGCACGCCGCACGCGTCGAAGAACTCGAGCAGCTCGCGGCCGATCGGCGCGGCGCCGACGAGCGCGAGCTTCAGGCGCGCGCCGAACAGCGCGCGGACCTTCGCCAGGCCGACGCGGTCGGCGACTCTGAGCCTCGCGGCCGCGAGCGGTCCGCGGCGCTTGCCGGCGCGCTCGGCGACGCGCGCGCGGCGTCCGACCTCCAGCGCCCACGCGAACAGCAGGCGCGCGATCGGACCGCGGCTGTCGACGGTGCTGAGGATCGCCGTGTGCATCTTCTCGTAGATGCGCGGCACCGCGACGAAGTGCGTGAGCTCGGCCTGCTGGATCTCTGCCGAAATCCCGGCCGGGTCGCCACCCCAATAAACAAGCGTGCCGCCGACGTCGATCACGACCATCTGGGCGAGGCGCGCGAGCACGTGCGCGAGCGGCAGGAACATGTAGATGACCGGCTGGACGTCGTCGAGCTCGAGCTGGCCGCGGTACATCGCGGTCGCCGACAGGAAGTTGGCGTGGGTGAGCATGCACCCCTTCGGCGGCCCGGTCGTGCCGGAGGTGTAGACGAGCGTGGCGACGTCGTCGGGCTCGACCGCGCGCACCCGCCGCTCGACCTCCTGCACCTCGACGTGCTCGCCACCGGCGCGCAGCTCTTCGAGCGTGCTGGCACCCGGCGCGCGGCCGTCGATCACGATCACGTGCGCGAGCTCCGGGCAGCGCGCGCGGACCTGCTCGATCTTCGCGACCTGCGCGGCGTCCTCGCAGAACACCAGGCGGGCCTGCGAATGCGAGAGCACGTGCAGGCACTCCTCGGGTGAGTTGGTGTGGTAGATCGGGGCGACCACGGCTCCCGCGCACACGGCGCCCGCTTCGCACAGCGTCCACTCCGCCCGCGTCGAGCACAGGATCGCGACGGTGTCCCCCGCCTCGATCCCAAGCGCGATCAGGCCGCGGGCGATCGCGTCGCTGTGCTCGCCGAGCTCGCGGTAGGAGATCGAGCGCAGGCCCGCCCCGCCGGGGTAGCGCAGCGCGACGTCCTCACCGCGCTCGGACGCCGACAGGATCATGCGTCCGAGCGTGGTGGCGCCGGTGATGCGCTCGGCGACCGGCGGCAGTGTGGCGGTTGTGGCCATCGCTCTCCCCTACCTCACTTGCTGCACTTGGATGAGCTCGAGGCGCTGAACGTCGCGCTGTTCTGGTAGACGAAGCCCGACTTCACGACGAACTTGCCGCCCGTGCAGCTGCCGGCGGTGATGAACGCCTGCTTGCCTTTGCCGACGGTCTTGATCGTCAGGTTGAGCGCCGTGATCACGATGTTCAGCCCGCCTGCGTTGATCACTGGCACGTCGGTTGTGACCTTGTTCGCGGACACCTTGCCGTACAGCACGAGCACCTGTCCGGCGCCGGCGGTCGCGGGCGTGAGCAGGAAGACGATCTGGTTGTGGCCTGCGTAGGCCGTCGCGTTCTCGGGGATCGTGGGCAGCACGGGAGCGCCGTTGGCGACCGCCGTGCCCGAGCCGATCTTGCTCTTGGCCGAGCAGGCGCTGCCGAGCGTGGCCTTGATTTCGACTTCGCTGGCCTTGCACTGCTTCAGCGCGGTGCTCTTGAAGTCGAACTTAGTCTTCGTCGGCAGCGTGATCGTGAGCGTCTTCAGCCCCTGCGGCTGGACGGCGCCGGGGTCGGCCGAGAGCAGGCTCGCCTGCAGGCCCGTCGGCTTGCCGGCCTTCTTCGCGGTCAACGTGATCACGGATGTCTGCGTGAACTGCGAGCTTGCGTATGCGAGACCGCCGGCGCACAGCACTCCGGTGACGATCACCGCGGTCATCAGCTTGAGCCTTCTCATCGGATCTCCTCCTCCATCGGTTCCTGCAGATTCGCATCCGCCTGCGAACTCGCATCGGCGGATGCCATGTCGCCGACGTTATGGCCATTGCCAGCCACATTCATCGGGGCGCTCTGCGGCTCTGGCATCCGTAGTTCCACCCGACCCGCGCGCGTCGGCCACCAGGCGCGGCGGCCGAGCGCCTCGACGGCCGCCGGCAGCAGCACCGGGCGCACGAGGAACGCGTCGAGCGCCACGGCGATCGCGACGCCGACGCCGAACTCGCGCACGGTCAACAGGCCGGTGGTCGCGAACGGGATCACGGCGGCGATCATCAGGAGGCCCGCGCCGGTGCTCGCCGCGGCGGTGCGCCGCAGGGCGATGTCCAGCGCGCGATCGACGCCGGCGCCCGCCACGATCTCTTCGCGCGTGCGCGCGAGCAGCACGACGAGGAAGATCAGCGAGATCCCGAAGATCGTCGTGAAGATGCCGACGATCGACATCGGATCGAGGTATCCGGGGCCTCCCAACGGCGGGTGCGCGCCGCCGAACAGCAGGCGCATGGCGCCGAACGTGGCGGCGGCGGTGAGCAGGTTGAAGAGCACGGCGACGATCGGCAGCGCGACCGCGCGCAGCGCGAGCCCGAGCGTCAGCGCGACGGCGAGCGCGAGCGCGACGATCACCCACGGCAGGCGCGCGTTGGTCGCGCTGGTGAAGTCGGCGAGGTCGCCGGCGGGGCCGCCGACGGCGACCTCGAGGTGGTTGCGCGCGGCGAAGCTGCGCGCGATCCGGTCCAGGCGCTGACCGAGCGCGGCGGTCTGCGAGGCGCTCGCGCCATAGCGGGAGATGACGACGATCTGCCCGGAGTCGCCGCCGCGCGTGACGTTCACCGTGAAGCCGGCGGCGTTGGCGCTCGCGGCTGGCGCGCCGGCGATCGCGGCGAGCAGGAAGTAGCCGGAGTTGAACAGCCCGGGCGACTTCGTGTGCAGTTCTTCGAGCTCCTTCGGCGAGGGCAGCTGGCCGCTGAACTTGGCGACGCTCTTCTGCATCACGCCGAGGCCGTTGACGAGCTGGCCGGTCGGCGAGACGCCGCCGGCGAGCCCGCTTTCGAGCTGGCCGGTGCCGTTCGTCAGTTCGCCGAGCCCTGTTTCGAGCGCGCCGGCGCCGTCGCGCAGCTGTGTCAGCCCGCTCGTCAATTCGCCGCTGCCACCGGAAAGCTTGCCGATGCCCGAGGCTAGCTGCACGTCGCCGGTGCGCAGCTTCGCGAGGCCCGCCTGCAGCTGCGCGGCGCCGGTGTGCAGCTGGGCGAGCGCGCTCGCCAGGAACGAGCCCTGCGTGGCCGCGCTGGCGGCGATTTCGGCGGCGCTCTTGGTTTCCGGTGCGACGCCGCCGAGCCCGCTGGTGACGCCGCCGAGCGCGCCCGCGGCGTGTTCGAGCGCGGCGAGCGCTTCGCCATAGCGGGGGTCGCTCTTGCCGGCGCTCATGCCGCGCAGCGCTTCCGTCGCGCCGGCGAGGTCGGAGGCGGCGCCCTGCGCCTGGCCCTGCAGGCCGTCGAGCGTGCTGTTGGTGCTCGCGGTCAGCCCGGCGAGCTGTTTCAGCGACGGCAGGCTTGCGGATACGGGCGTGTGCGCGGAGCCGAGCCCGTTGGCGAGTTCGATCGAGCCGGCGAGCGCCTGCGTGGCGCCGTTCTTGAGCGCGCCCGCCCCGGCGAGCGCCTGGCTGAGGCCGGCGGAGAGCTTGGCCGAGCCGCTGCGTGCGGCGGCGAGCCCGGCATGCAGTTCGCCGGCGCCGGACTGCGCGCTGCCTGAGCCGCTGTGCAGCTTGCCGGCGCCGGTGCTCGCCGAGCGCAGGCCGCTCTGCAGCTGCTTGGCGCCGCTGCCGGCCTGGCCGAGTCCGTTGACCAGGCGCTGCAGGTCGCTCTTGCCGCCGGTGAGCAGCTTGCCCGATTCGGCGAGCGAGGTCGGCAGCTTGCCGAGCGGCTTGGTCTGCGCGCTGAGCTCGCCCGGGCCGGTGACGGCGGCGACGCGGCGGTCGGCGGCGATCTGTTCCTGCAGACGGTCGAGCGCTTCAAGCGCGGCGGCGGTGGTGATCGGTCCGCGCGGGTTGACGACGATCAGGTTGTACGGGGTCGGCCAGCCCGGCCCCATCACGCGCGCGACCGTTTCGAAGGACCTGCGTGCGGGGTTGCCGGCGGGCAGCTGACTGACGCCCGGCGGCCCGGTCCGCAGCGACAGCGCGGGGATCGCGAGCGCGAGCAGCGCCGCGGTGGCCAGGGCGCCGGCGATGACGGCGCGGTGCCTGATCCAGACACCGGCGCCGACGAGGCGATCCCAGTCGCGCGTGATCGTCGCCGGCGCGGCGCCATGGGCAGCTATCAGGCGGCGTCCGAACAGGACGAGCGCGGCGGGCATGACGACGACGGCGCCGCCAAGCGCGAGCGTCGAGCAGAGCAGCACGCCGATCCCCAGCGAGACGAGGATCTTGGTCGGCGCGATCGCGGTGGCGAGCAGCAGCGCGAGGATCAGGCCGGAGCCGGCGAACAGCACGGCGCGGCCGGTCGTCGCGACTGCGGTGGAGGCCGCGAGCGCGACGTCGCGCGGATCCGCGTCGGGGAGCTGCTCCTGCTGGTGGAAGCGGTCGAGGATCAGCAGCGAGTAGCCGACGCCGAGCGCGAGCCCGGTCATCGAGGCGAGCGCGACGGCGATCGGGTCTGTTTCGATGACGAGCGCGAGCAGCGCCATCAGCCCGTAGGCGGCGAGCACGGTCGCGGCGCCGACGAGCGTGACGGCGGCGGCGGCGAGCGGCGCGCGCAGCGCGAGCAGCAGCAGCACGAACAGGATCGCGACGGCGATCAGCTCGGAGCGCAGCGCGGTGCTCAGCGCTTCGTTCTTGAGCGCGCGGTCGATCGACGGCTGACCGGTGACGCTCGCGCGCACCGGCCCGGTGATGTCATGCGCTACGAGCCGTTCGATCTGCGGCTGGTCGTAGTCGACGACGTCCTTTTCGGAGCGGTCGACGGAGACGACGATCATCGCGGCGGTCCTCGACGGACGCAGCCCTTCGGCGGCGACGCCACCGTCCCAGGCGGAGAGCACGCGCGTGTGCGGGCGCTTGGCCAGGGCGCGTACGAGCCCCGGGCCCTGGCGTTCGAGCCGCGCGACGTCGGCGGCGGGGGCCTGCAACAGGATCGGCACGAGCTGCGTGGGCCCGAAGTGCGCGTTTGCGAGCTGCTGCGCGCGCGATGACTCGGTGCCGGGCACAACGACGATCGACGGCGACAGCGAGTGCGCGACGCCGAGCCCGATCACGGCGAGGACGACGGCGACGAGGCCCCATGCGAGCAGCGCGCCCTTCGGCCGGAGGATCGAGAGTCGGGCGAGATGAAGCATGCTCCCGAAGCTAAGCGCCGCGGACCGGCGCCGGCATCGGTGTGCTTCCCGGTCTCGTATCAGTAGTTACATGCCGTCGGCCGTCGGCTGCGCAATCATCTGCGGGTGCCCCTGCTCGCCGTGAAGCTGCTGCTCGCCCCCGCGTTCGTCGTGGGCGCGTCGCTCGTCGCCCGGCGCTACGGGCCGCGGGTGGGCGGCCTGATCGCGGGTCTGCCGGTGGTCGCCGGTCCGATCCTGCTCGTGTACGCGCTCGAGCACGGGCGCGCGTTCGCGGCGGGCGCCGCGGCCGGCACGCTGCTGGGATTGGCCTCGCTGATCGCGTTCGTGGTCGTGTACGCGCGGCTGGCGCCGCGGCTGTTCTGGGGCGCGAGCCTGCTCGTCGGCTGGCTCGCGTTCGCCACGGCGACGGCCGTCTTCAGCGCGCTGTCGCTGCCCGTGGGCGTCTCGCTGGCCGTGGCGGCGCTCGCGCTGGCGCTGGGCCTCGCGTGGCTCCCGCGCGCCGGCGCCGAGCGGCCCGAGCACGCGACGCCGCCGGCGTGGGACCTGCCGGTGCGCGCGGCGTGCGCGCTCGCGCTCGTGCTGAGCCTGACCGCGGTGGCGGGCTGGCTCGGCCCGCAGCTCAGCGGACTGCTCGCGCCGTTTCCGATCATCGCGACGGTGCTGGCGACGTTCACGCACGCGCAGCGCGGCACCGACGAGCTGCTGCGGCTGCTGCGCGGGCTGGTGAGCGGCTTCGGCGCGTTCGCGCTGTTCTGCTTCACGCTGGCGGTGTCGCTGCACCGGCTGGACACGGCGGAGTCGTTCGCGCTCGCGTGCGCGGTTGCGCTGCTGACGCAGGCGCTCGTGCTGGTGCTCGTGCGCGGAGAGCCCGCGTCGAGCCCACTGCCCGCGGCGAGCCCGCTCCCGGCGCCCAGCGGGCTCCCCACGTCGACTCCGCTGCAGGAGTACTACGTGGGCACGCCGCCGCCGACGGGCTGATGGCGCACGCGCTCGCGCACGTCGGCGTAGCGCAGCGCCTCGTATGCGATCAGCGCGATGAGCACGGCGGCGAGGATGCCGAGCGTGGCGAGCGCGGGCAGCGTGGCGCCGGCGGGCACCAGCGCGAGCAGCACGATCGCGGCGACCAGGCGCCGCGTGCTGAGCGAGTGCATGTTGCGCAGCCGGAAGGCGACGTGCGCGAGCAGGTAGACGGCGGCGCCGCCGAGCAGCGCGGCGGCGGGAACGAGCTTCAGCGGATCGTCGACGGCGAGCAGCGTGCGCTTGAGGCCGACGGCGATCAGCGCGATGCCGGCGACCATCGGCAGGTGCAGGTAGGAGTAGGAGTCGCGCGCGATCTCGTTGCGTTCGCGCCCCTCGTGCGCGCGTGCGAGGCGTCTGCCGGCGACGATCGCGACGACGTCGAAGTAGGCCCACCAGAGGGCGGCGGCGACGACCATGCCGAGCACGGCGGCGATCACGACGCCGGCGCCGATCGTCGCTCGCGCGTCGATGCCGATCGCGACGATCGACTCGCCGAGCGCGATGATCACGATCCCGCCGTGGCGCTCGGCGAAGTGCCCGGGCACGAGCTTCCAGCCCTCGATGCCGAACAGGTACGGCCCGCCGAAATCGAGCACGAGCGCGAGACCCCACAGCCCCAGCTGCAGCGCGCCGCCGGCCTGTGCCCCGACATGGGGTACGAACGCGGCGGCCACCAGCAGGCCGACGCCGATCGCGGTGCTGGCGGCGAGGCCGAGCACCGAGTGGCGCAGATCGGCGTCCTGGCGGCTGGCGATCATGAACAGCGCGATGTGCGCCGCGCGCACGACGGCGTATGCGCACGCGAACAGCAGCGCCTCCGAGCCGAACGCGCCGGGCACGCACAGGGCGGCGACGAGGAACGCGGCCATCGCGGCGAACATCGCCAGGCGCACCGATCCCTCCTCCGGGTCGACGACGCTCGTCAGCCAGGCGTAGCCGGTCCACGACCACCACAGCATGCCGAGCACGAGCAGCCCCTTGAGGATGCCCTCCCACGTCGGCGTGCGCACGATCAACGTCGTGCACTGCGTCAGCGCCAGCACGAACACGAGGTCGAAGAACAGTTCCAGCGGCGTCACGCGCTCGCCTTCTCGCATCACCGCGCTGACGCGCGGCACACGGTGCGGGCGTGGCGAGCTCACGGAGCCATCTTCGCAGCCGCGCGCCCGGGCATTGGGCCACGGGCCGACGCGGGCGGGCTTGGCGCCGGGACGGGTGGGTCCCCGTCCCGGCGCCGTGAGTCAGCCCGTCATGCGTGCGTCAGTGCAGCGACATGTTCGGCTCGCCGGCGGAGTTGAGGCCGGTGCCGGATGTGGTGCAGGCGCCGCCCTTGGGCGTGCCCGCGTCGTATGCCTGGGTCAGGCAGTTGCGCAGCCCCAGCTGTGCCCAGTAGTTGGGGTGGATGTCTTCCTGGAGTTCGTAGGGCCCGATCAGCGTTTCGATCGTGCGGATCTGGTTGAACCACTCGCTCTTGTTTACCGCTTCGGCCGCTTTCCAGTTGGACAGGCCCTCTTCCTCCAGCATCCCGACGCCTTTGTCGCACAGGCGGTGGCTGTTGAACGCGGAGGACAATTCCATCGTCTTCACGTTGGACAGGCCGACGCCGGCGGCGGCGCCGAGGACGGTGTTGTCGATCGTCGGCAGCATCGTCGCGTTGGCGTAGTTGGCGTCCTTGTTCCAGAAGCCGCAGCCGCCCGTGAACTGCCTGCTGTAGCCGCTCTGCGTGTAGCGGAATTCCGATCCGTTGGGGATCGGCGAGGGGTAGTTCTGCACGAGGATCGTGTACTGCGAGCTGGTGTAGCCCGCGTTGGTCATGGCCGTGGCCACGTTCCTGATCGCCGTTTCGATTTCACCCTTGATTTTGGAGACGTTGCCGGAGGTGAAGTTGTTCGTGACCGAGCTTTCTTCGCTGCAGTAGAAGTCCCAGAAGATCGTCGACTCGAGGAAGTCCTCGACGCACGTCGTGACGATGGGGGCGAAGTTGAAGTTGTTGCCGCCGATCGACAGCGCGACGAGCTTGACGTTGTGGGTGGCTGCGAAGTGCTGGAGCATCAGCGCCTGGCCTTCGTTGCCACCTGAGTTGTAGAAGTCGATGCCGGGCTTGAACAGGCCTTCGGTGCTGAAGCTGGAGGTCTTGGCGCCGGAGCAGGCGAGGTTCTCGCCGTTGACGCCGCCGCCGATGTAGACCTCGGCCGATTTGGAGCGGTGGCAGCCTTTGATCAGTTCGCCGGTGTCGGTGGAGTTGTCGTAGTACGCGGTCGAGCCGAGCGCGTCGGTCTTGGATGAGCTTTCGTCGGTGTTGCCGGCCCAGCGTCCCGCCTCCCCGGAGATGAACGAGTCGCCGAGGCTGACGACGGTCGGCGTGCCCGACCCGGGACCTTCGGCGCGAGCCGTGGCGACGAGCGCGGTGAGGCCGTAAGCGAGCGACGCTGCGATCAGCGCCGTGCAAATGAGCGCGAGACGATGCCTCCCGCGATCTACGATCGAGTAGTGCATGTTTCCCCTCTGTATTGGCGCGCCACTCCCTCGGCGGCGCTATCAACCCGACCCTAACCGCTGCGCCTGCGAATAGTCAACGGGATTTCAACAATGTCTCTCAGGACAGGCGCTCAGCCGTCCGCGCTGCCGCCCGCTGCGCGCGCGTTCCCTTCGGCGACGCGGGCGGGCGCCTCGCCCCACAGCTGCTCGAGGCGATAGAAGTCGCGCGTCTCGGGCGTGAAGATGTGGACGACGACGTCGAGGTAGTCCATCAGGATCCAGCCCGTCTGCCCGGAGCCCTCGACCCTGCGCGGCAGCGTGTCGTGCTCGCGCTTGAGCCCTTCGAGGATGCCGTCGTGGATCGCCTTGGCCTGGCGGCCGGTGTTGCCGGAGCAGACGAGGAAGTAGTCGGTGTAGCCGAGCACGCCGCGCAGGTCGAGCTCGACGACGTCGATCGCCTTCTTGTCGGCGGCGTAGCCGGCGATCGCGCCGAGCAGCTCGGCGCCCTGAAGCGGCGCGTCGCGCGTCATCGCAGCACCTCGGCGGGCGCGCGGTACAGGCGGTGCTCGGCGATGTAGCCGGCGACGGCGGGCCCGACGAGATCGTCGACCGCCTCTCCGTCGGCGACACGGCTGCGCACGAGCGAGGAGGAGACCTCGATCGGCGGCATCTCCAGGAAGCGCACGCGATCGGCGCCGGTGCGAGCTTCGCGTCCGGCGCCGCCGGCGAGCTCGATCGCGCCGAGCGCCTCGAGCACGCGCCGGCGCGCGGCGCCGGCCTGCGTGCGCTCTCCAGGGTCTGCCCCGGACGGCACACGCGTGGCCACCGCGAGCTGCGCGAGCTCGAGCAGCTGCTCGGGTTCACGCCACGAGCCGAGCGTGCCGGCGGTGTCGGCTCCGACGATGAACGTCAGCTCGGCGTGGGGGTGGCTGGCGTGCAGGGCTCTCAAGGTATCCACGGTATAGGACAGCCCGCCGCGCTCGATCTCGATGGCGCAGACGGACACACCGGCGAGGCCATGCGCCGCCAGGCGGCACATGCGCAGGCGGTGCTCGGGACCCGGGTCGCGGTGATCCCCGACGTCCTCGGCGCTGGCCTTGTACGGCGTGGTGTGGGTGGGCACGAGCAGCACGCGCTCGAGCCCGAGCTCCTGGCGCGCGTGGCGCGCGAGGGCGAGGTGCCCGAGGTGGGGCGGGTTGAAGGTCCCGCCGAGGATGCCGAGCGAGCGCTCGCCGGCGTGCGATCCGCCGTCGACCGCAGCCGGGCGCTCACGCGCGGACGTGTCCGTCGCCTTCGACGAGGTACTTGAACGTGCACAGCTCGCGCAGCCCGATCGGCCCGCGCGCGTGCAGCTTCTGCGTGGAGTTGCCGATCTCGGCGCCCATCCCGAACTCTCCCCCGTCGGTGAAGCGGGTGGAGGCGTTGACGTACACGCAGGCGGCGTCGACGCCGAGCTGGAAGGCGCGCGCGGCGGCGGTGTCGCAGGTGACGATCGCCTCGGAGTGGCCGCTGCCGTGACGGGCGACGTGCTCGATCGCGTGCTCGACGGAGTCGACGACGCCGACGGCGATGATCGGCGCGAGGTACTCGGTGGCCCAGTCCTCGTCGGTGGCGTCCTCGATGATCAGATCGGGGATCGCGCCGCTGCGAGCGATCGCGTGCTGGGCGCGTTCGTCGGCGCGCACGTGGACACCGGCGGCGGCGAGCGCGCTGAGCACGCGCGGCAGGAAGTCGGTGGCGACGCGCTCGTGCACGAGCAGCGTCTCGGCGGCGTTGCAGACGCCGGGGCGCTGGGTCTTGGCGTTGATGACGATCGCCAGCGCGTGGTCGAGGTCGGCGGCGGCGTCGACGTAGACGTGGCAGTTGCCGGAGGCGGCGTAGATGACGGGCACGGTGGCTACGGCCTGCAGCGCGTCCTTGAGGCCCTCGCCGCCGCGGGGAATGATCAGGTCGACGCTGTCCTTCTGGGTGGCCAGCTCGGCGAGCTCCTGACGCCCGCCGCCTGCGACGAGGCTGACGCAGCCCTCGGGCAGCCCGGCGGCGACGGCGGCGTCGGCGGCGATCTGAGCGAGCGCGGCGTTGGAGTGCGTGGCGGAGGAGGATCCGCGCAGGACGATCGCGTTACCGGACTTCAGGCACAGCGCGGCGGCGTCGATGGTCACGTTCGGCCGCGCCTCGTAGACGACGGCGACGACGCCGAGCGGGACGCGCACCTTGCGCACGTCCAGGCCGTTGGGCAGGCGCTGGCCGGAGATGACCTCGCCGACAGGGTCGGCGAGCGCGACGATCTGGCGCACGGCGTGCGCGATCTGCACGACGCGCTCCTCGTCCAGGCGCAGGCGGTCGAGCAGCGCGGCGCCGATGTCGGCTTCGCGCGCGAGCTGCATGTCGCGCTCGTTGGCGATGAGGATCTCTTCGAGCCGGCTCTCGAGCGCGAGCGCGATCTCCTCGAGCGCTGCGTCCTTGACGGCGGTGCCGGTCCGCGCGAGCGTGCGCGCCGCGCGCTTGGCGGCGGCGCATGTGTCGGCTACGGATGAGACGGCGATCGCCATTGCCGTACAGGGTAGAGCGCTCAGTCGAGCACGAGGTAGTCTCGGTGCACGGCCTCGTCGCTGGCGCGCGGGAGGATCTCGCGCACGGCGTCGGACTTCAGCCCGAGCACGCGCCGCAGCTCGACGGCGGAGTAGCTGCAGATGCCCTTGGCGAGCGTGCGGCCGCGAGCGCCATCATCCGCGGGCCGCTCGGCGATGTCGACGGCGTCGCCGGCGTCGAAGTCGCCGATCACGTCGACCACGCCGACGGGCAGCAGGCTGGCGCTGCCATCGCGCACGGCGCGCACGGCGCCGGCGTCGATCACGAGCGTGCCGCGTGACGGCTTGGCGTACTTGAGCCACAGCTTGAAGCTCGAGTAGCGCGCCTCGCGCGCGGCAAAGCGCGTCCCCTCGCGCTCGCCCGCGAGCACGGCGGCGAGCGCCTGCGCGCGCACGCCGTTGCAGATCACCGTGGGGATCCCGGCGGCGGTCGCCATCTCCGCGGCGACGACCTTCGAGCGCATCCCACCCGAGCCGAGCGGCGAGGTCGTGTGACCGATCTCGAGGTCGTCGAGCGCGGCGAAGTCGCTCACCTCGGCGACGATCCGCGCGTCCGGGTGCAGCCGCGGGTCGGCGGTGAACAGCCCGTCGATGTCGGTCATCAGGATCAGCTCGTCGGCGGCGACCAGCACCGCCACCTGCGCGGCGAGGAAGTCGTTGTCGCCGAAGGAGATCTCGTCGGTGGCGGTGGTGTCGTTCTCGTTGATCACGGGCAGCACCCGCCACTCAAGCAGCGTGCTGAGCGTCTGTCGCGCGTTGAGGTAGTGCGTGCGCGCGCTCATGTCGAAGAACGTCAGCAGCACCTGCGCGCTGGTGACCTCGCGCTCGCGCAGCAGCTCGTCGTAGATCCTGTAGAGCTTGCCCTGGCCGACGGCGCTGGCGGCCTGCAGCGAGCCGATCGTGGTCGGGCGCTGCGGCAGGTTCATGACGCGCATCCCGCGCGCGATCGCGCCGCTGGTGACGACGATCACCTCGGCGCCCTCGCGGTGCAGGCCGGCCAGCTGGTCGCAGACATTCGCGAGCACGTCCATCCGCGGCGTGCCCTCGCTGTCCGCGACGACGCTCGATCCGAGCTTGATGACCAGCCGTCTCATGCCTTGAGCTTATTTGCACGGGGCGCACACGCCAGGGTGGGCGGGCGCGCTACTCGTGCGGGTCGAGCTCGAACGTGACCCCCGCGATCTCGATCTCATCCCCGGGCTGGAACCCCTCCGCCTCGAGCGCGCCGATCACGCCGATCCGCCGCAGTCTCCCCTCCAGGTAGGCCATCGCGTCCTCGTTGTCGATGTCGAAGCGTTCGAGCAGGCGCTCGATGCCGCGGCCGCGGACCGCGAACGTCCCCTCCCCCAACGCCTCGACGTGAAAGCCGGCGCCGGCGGTGGGACGGAACACCATGTGCTCGGCCAGCTCCTGCTCGCCTGTGTGTGCGCCGCCCTCCGCGAGACCGTCCGTGACGGTGGCGAGGTCGGGGACGAGCCGCAGCAGCAGCTCGCCGAGCTCGTGCACACCGGCGCGCGTCGCGCTGGAGGTGGCGAGCACGGGCACGTCGTCTCCAAGCCGTTCTTCCCATTCCGCGATGGCCTCCCGCACGCGCTCCTCGGGCACGAGGTCGGCCTTCGACAGCACGAGCACCCGCGGCAGCCGCGCCAGGCGCTCGTCGTGGGCCGCCAGCTCGTGCTCGATCGTGGCGTGGTTGACGACGGCGTCCGCCTGCTCGCCCTGCGAGAGCTCGGGCGCGATGTCGAGCACGTGCACAAGCAGCCGCGTGCGCTCGACGTGCGCGAGGAAGTCGTGCCCGAGCCCGGCGCCCTCGCTGGCGCCCTCGATCAGGCCGGGGATGTCCGCGACTACCAGTTGGCGCTCATCGCTTTCGAGCACGCCGAGCACCGGCGAGAGGGTCGTGAACGGGTAGTCGGCGACCTTGGGGGCCGCCCGCGTGAGCCGCGCCAGCAACGAGGACTTGCCGGCGTTCGGCAGGCCGACGAGGCCCACGTCCGCGAGCAGCCTGAGCCTCAGCTCGAGCCAGCCCTCCTCGCCGGCGAGACCGCGCTCGGCGAAGCGCGGCGCCTGGCGCGTGGGCGTGGCGAAGCGCTTGTTGCCCTTGCCGCCGCTGCCGCCGCGCGCGATCGTGGCCGTCTGCCCGTCCGCAAGCAGTTCCCAGCGGCGCCCGAGCAGGTCGGCCGCCTCGCGCTCGTGGCCGTTGGCGCCGGCCTCATCGTCGAGGTCGGCGTCCTCGTCGTGAGCGGCGCCCTGCGCGCCCACGATCTGCGTGCCGGGGGGGACCCTGAGCGTGAGCGTCTCCCCTTCGGCGCCGTGACGCTGCGAGCCGCCGCCGTGCCCGCCGCGTCCGGCGCGGTAGTGGCTGCGGCGCTTGAAGCCCTGCAGGTCGCGCAGCGAGTCGTCGCACACGACCACCACGTCGCCGCCGCGCCCGCCGTCGCCGCCGTCGGGGCCGCCGCGCGGCACGTGCGCTTCGCGACGGAAGCTCGCGCAGCCGTCGCCGCCGGCGCCCGCCTGGACGTAGATCCTCGCGCGATCGTGCAACATGTACGCCATCGTGACAGCAGACCGCGTGTTCCTGATCACCGGCGCCTCCTCGGGGATCGGCGCGGCGACCGCCCGCCGCGCGCGTGCGGAGGGTTGGCGCGTGGCGCTGGCGGCGCGCTCGCTCGATCGCCTGGAGTTCCTGGCCGAGGAGCTCGGCGGAGCCGAGCACGCGCTGGCGGTCCGCTGCGACGTGACCGAGTGGCAGGACCAGCAGGGCATGGTCGAGGCGGCGCTGGCGTCGTTCGGGCGGATCGACGCCGTGTTCGCCAACGCCGGCTTCGGCGGCCCGCGCGGCTTCCTCAACGACACGCCCGAGCACTGGCGCGAGATGGTGCTGACGAACGTCTACGGCGCCGCGTTGACGCTGCGCGCGACGATCCCCGTCTTGAAGGAGACGCGCGGGCATCTGCTGCTGACCTCGAGCGTCGCCGGGCGCCGCGCGCTGCCGGGCTCGCTGTACTCGTGCACCAAGCACGCGGTGACCGCCATGGGGGAGGCAGCGCGCCAGGACCTGAACGGGACGGGGATCCGCGTGACGTTGATCGAGCCTGGGATCACCGACACCCCCTTCTTCGACAACCGCCCGGCGGACGCGCCGCTGCAGGACGACGACATCGCCCGCGGCGTGATCTACGCGATCTCACAACCGCCGCACGTGGACGTCAACGAGATTCTGATCCGGCCGACCGCCCAGCCTGTCTGATCGCGAGGTAGAAGCCGGCGCCGGCCGCGGCGCCCGCGATCGCCACGGTGCCGAACAGCCCTTTGCGCGGCAGGCTCGCCCGTGCGATGACGGTCGCAAGCACGTCCACCGAGTCCACGAGCGCGCACACCAGCTGGACCCGCGGCCCGATCACCGGGTCCTCGAGTGTCTGCAGGGTGGCGATCCCGAGCGCCAGGTCGCGGGCGCCGAGCGAGCGGGCGAGGTCGCCGACGACGGGAAGCGCCGCGTTGCTCTCCCCCAGCCACCGAGCGGTCACCTGCTCGGGCGCCGCGAGCACGGCCACGCCCAGCGCGGCGCGTCCCGCGGCCAGCAGCCGCGCACCTTGCCGCGGCGTTATGCGGCGCATCCTCAGCCCTGATCGGCGGCGGGCAGCACGCTGACAACGCGACCGCGCCAGCCGTTGCTGAACTGCACTGTCCCGGCGGCGCGCGCGTACAGCGTGTCGTCTTTGCCGATGCCGACCCCCGCGCCTGGCTTGAAGCGGGTGCCGCGCTGTCGCACGATGATCTCGCCGCCGGTGACGGTCTCGCCGGCAAACGTCTTGACACCCAGGCGCTGGGCGTTCGAGTCGCGACCGTTGCGGCTCGAGCCGAGCCCCTTCTTATGAGCCATCTGAAGTCTTCTCCTCGCTCGCCTTGGGCGCCTCGCTGGGAGCGTCGGCCGGTTTGGCTTTGCTCGCTTTGGCCGCTTTCGCGGCGCCGGCGCTGATCTCGGTGACCTCGATCTTCGTCAGCTCCTGGCGGTGCCCGGTGCGCCGTTTGTAGCCGCGCTTGGGCTTGAACTTGAACACGCGCAGCTTCTCGCCGCGCACGTGCTCGATCACCTTGGCGGTGACCTTCACGTTGGCCAGACCGGCCGCGTCGAAGACCGCCTCGTCGGAGCGGTAGAGCATCGGCTCGAGCGCCACGTCGGCGCCCTCGGCGGCGGGCAGGCGCTCGACGAGCAGGGTCTGGCCCCGCTCGACGCGGTACTGCTTGCCGCCTGTCTTCACGATCGCGTACATGTCTGTGTGGGTCTCGATTTCTGTGGCTTGTGAGAGCGCGCCCCCGCGTGGCTCGTGCCGGCGGGTCCTCGCCTACTCGGGTGTGGCCTTGGCCTTGGCAGCCGAACGGCGCCGTCCGCCCCTGCGGCCACGACGCCGAGGTTTGGATTGTAGGCCATCCTCGCCGGCCTCGCCCTCGGGCGCATCGGCGCCGTCCTGTGCGCCATCTGTGACCGCTAGCGGATCGAGCACCGCCTCCTCCTCGGGCTCGGTGTCGATCGTCGTCGGCGACTCGCTGAGGCCGGCTTCGCGGCGCGCCTCGGCGTCCTCGCCTTCGACGGGAGCCCGGCGCCTGCGCCCACGCGGCTCGGCCGGCTCGGAGGCGCCGCGGCCGGCGCCGCCGGCCGCCGTGGAGCGACGTTTGCCGCGCCCACCCGAGCGGGTGTCGACGGCGCGTACGGGCGGCGTGACGACCTCGCCCGACTCGTCCAGCAGCAGGGCGCTCGCGGCGGTGCGGCCGACCTGGTCGATGCGCACCATGCGCTTCTCGCCCACATACGGCGAGGCGCCTGCGATGGAGATGATGTAGCCGTCGATTTTCGCGACGGCGTCGTCGACGTCGTACATGTGCGGCTCGACGATCTCCACGAGCACCTCATCGCCCTGGCGGAAGGGCAGCGCGCGCTCCTCGACCTCCTCGCGCGTGCCCATGAAGGTGATCGCGAAGTGATCCAGCGTGAGGCCTTCGGAGCCCTCGAACAGGAACGACTTGCCGGTCTGCGCCTCCAGCGCATGCAGGACCCGCGAGCCGTGGCCGGTGAACTGGGTGCTAACGCGCGGGTTGATCTGGACCAGGAACGCCTCCGCCTCCGGGTGTTCGGCTGCGACGTCGCGCAGCCTGCGCTCGAAGTCGATCGCGAACGTCTCCTCGGAGCGGATCACGCCCTCGCCCTCGCAGGTCGGGCACGGACGGCTCATGATCTCGCGCACGCCCTCGGTGACGTTCTGGCGAGTCATCTCGACGAGGCCGAGCTTTGAGATCTCGGCGGTGAACGTCTTCGTGCGGTCCTCGTCGAGCGTCTTGCGCAGCGTCTTCATGACCGCGTCGCGGTTGCGCGCGCGCGCCATGTCGATGAAGTCGATCACGATGATGCCGCCGATGTCCCGCAACCGCAGCTGGTTGACGACCTCCTCGGCGGCCTCGAGGTTGGTCTTGGTGATCGTGTCCTCCAGGCCGGCGCCCTTGCCGCGGCCGATGAAGCTGCCGGAGTTGACGTCGATCACCGTCAGCGCCTCGGCGTAGTCGATGATCAGGTAGCCGCCGCTGGGCAGGTCGACGCGCCGCGAGAGCACGCCTTCGATCGCTTTGTCCACGCGGTATGCCTCGAACAGCGGCTCCTGCTCCTGCCACAGCTCGACGCGCTCGACCAGCTCGGGCGCGGTGCGCGTGAAGAACGACACCAGCCGGTGGTACTGCTGCTCGTCATCGACGATCGCACGCTCGAAGTGCGCGGAGAAGATGTCGCGCACGACGCGCACGGACAGGTCGGCCTCCTGGAAGACGAGATCGGGGGCGACCGTGTCCTCGACGCGTTTGACGAGCACCTCGTGCAGCTTGTGCAGGTACTTGAGCTCGCGTTCGAAGTCCTCGCGCTTGGCGCCGTGGGCGGCTGTGCGGATGATCACGCCACCGCCGTCGGTCTGCAGGTTGGAGGTCTGGCGGCGCAGGCGTTCGCGCTCTTTGTCCTCCAGGCGGCGGGAGACGCCGACGCCCTCGCCGGTGGGCGCGTAGACCATGTAGCGCCCGGCGATCGTCAGCTCCATCGAAAGGCGCGCGCCCTTCGTCTTCAGTGGGT
This sequence comes from uncultured Solirubrobacteraceae bacterium, assembly GCA_963735705.1. Lineage (GTDB taxonomy): Bacteria > Actinomycetota > Thermoleophilia > Solirubrobacterales > Solirubrobacteraceae > Palsa-744. Next base: position 42,884 of record CAVTLZ010000002.1, on the reverse strand, counting down.
CCTTGACGACCTGCACGACGATCTCCTGGCCGGGTTTGAGCAGGTCGGCGATCTTGCGCCCTCCGCCTCCACCGCGCCCGCGCTTGGGCGTCTCGACGCCCGGCAGGACGATCTCGTCGACGTGCAGGAAGCCGTTCTTCTCGAGGCCGATGTCAACGAACGCGGCCTCCAGGCCGGGCAGGACGTTGTCGACCTTGCCCTTGTAGATGTTGCCGACGATCGAGCGACCGCCGCGGCGCTCTATGTAGAGCTCAGCGACGCGGTAGCCGGCCTCCGGCCCCCCGCCGCGCTTGCGGCTGCTGGCCGCTTTGCGGGCGGCGGAGGAGGAACGCGAGGCGGCGGGGGTTCCACTCGCCTCCAGAAGCGCCACGCGCGTCTCCGCGCGGTCGACGCTGACAAGCACTTGCTTTTTCAATTTGATCCAGTCTTTCGGTATGGAAGAGGGCCGAGCATCGGGCGGAGGGGCGCCGGGTCGGCGAGCCTGCACGTACCCGGTGCGCCAGCTTGGATGCACCCCGCGCGAAGTGGCGCTGGGGGTCTGATGAGGGATGCTCGGCGAACATGACGTCTAGTAGCGCGGTACGCGACCCTTCAGCGCTGCTGAGGTGCGCGCCTGGACGTAGATCGATTGCAACAGGCCGATGCCCAGCAGGGTGGCGATGACCGACGAGCCGCCATAGCTCATGAGCGGAAGCGTGACGCCGGTGATTGGCATGATCCCAATAGTCATCCCTACGTTGACAAAGACCTGGAATATGAGCATAGCTGCTATGCCGGCGGCGATCAGTGAGCCGAACAGGTCCTTGGCCATCACCAGCACGCGCAGCGTGCGCGAGATGAGCAACGCATACAGCAGCAGCACCAGCCCCGCGCCGACGAAGCCGTACCTTTCGCCGAGCGCCGCGAACACGAAGTCGGTGTCGCTCTCGGGGACGAAGCCGTAGGGAACCTGGCTGGCGTTCGCGCCGCGGCCGGTCTTGCCGCCGGAGCCGATCGCGATCTTCGACTCCTGTTGCTGATACGTGGGGTCGGGCACCCCTGCTTTCGTTTCGCGTTCCTTGGCTTCGGCTTCCTTCTGCGAGCTCGTCGGATGCAGGAAGGCCGTCAGTCGTTCGACCTGGTAGGACTTGAGCACGTGCACGCCGATCGCGGGCCCGGCGGCGAGCACGAACGCGATCGACACGCACACGAGCGCAGCGAGCCCGGCGAGGTGGCGCCAGGAGGTGCCGGCGACGAACAGCAGCATGCAGGCGATCGTCATGTACACCAGGCCCGAGCCGAGGTCGGGCTGGGCGATCACGAACATCGTCGGCACGAGCGCCGCGATCAGCACGCGCACGGTCGTGTCGCGCTCGCGCAGCCGTCGCGAGCGGTCGACGATGAACGCGGAGAGCGCGAGGATCAGCAGGATCTTGCCCACCTCGGAGGCCTGGAAGGAGAACAGCGGAAAGTTGATCGCGCGCTGCGAGCCGTTGGCCGAGTGGCCGAGGCCGAGCACCGCGAGAATGCTGAAGAGCAGCGCCCCGTAGAGCACGTTCTTGTAGCGGCGCAGGCGCGCGTAGTCCAGCCGCGAGATGCCGAGCATCGCCACGAAGCCAATGGTCAGGTAGATCGCCTGGCGGTCGACGTAGTAGTGCGGGTCGCCTTTGACCAGGTTGCGCGTGGCCGCGTTGAGCGTGACGATCGAGCAGATGCCGAGCCCGATGATCGCGAGCGTGAGCAGCGGGTCGAGCGGCAGGCGCAGCGCGCGCGGCGGCGCCGCGGGGACCTCTTCGCTGGGCTTGATCGGGCTGAGCGGGCTCAACGCGTTTGCGAGCTCCCGGCGACGAACTTCTTCGGCTTGCCGTACCACTGCGAGGCGATCAGGCGCGCGATCGGCGCGGCCGTTTCAGCGCCGAAGCCGCCTTCCTCGACGGTCACGGCGATCACGATCGGGCGCTGCTGGTTGCCGACGTAGCACATGTACCAGGACTGTTCCACGTGTCCCGTGCGTTCGGCGGTCCCGGTCTTCCCATACACCGGGTCTTCTTCCTGGTTCCAGCCTGCCCACACCGGCGTCGAGGTGCCGCCCTGCGCGCTGGCGGCCTCGTGGATCCCCTGCATCACCAGGCTCAGGTCTTCGTAGTTGAGATGCACGTGGCGGCTGGGGAAGCTCAGCGTCTGCACGAGGTTGTGGTTGGCTTCGTCGATCTGCTTGCCGAGGTGCGGGGTCACGACGGTGCCGTTGCCGCCGTTGCGGTAGGCGTTGGCGAGTGTCGAGTAGGCGACGGCCATCTGCAGCGGGTCGGTCAGCAGATCCCCCTGCCCGACCGCCAGGTCCATGTTGTAGCCGACGGTCCACGGCGCCCCGGGTTCGGCGACGATGTAGCAGGGCTGGCCGTGATGTTCGTGCTGGCACTTGGCTTCGAGCGCGTTCTGTTCTGCCAGCCACCTGCGGCTCGGCACCACGCCTGGGAACTCGCTCGGCAGGTCGATCCCGGTCGGCTCCCCCACCCCGAGTTCTTTGGCCTTCTTCTGGATGATTTCCCCGCCGTGTTCGTTGGCCAGCTTGCCGACGGTGAAGAAGTACGTGTCGGAGGAGACCTTCAGCGCTTCGACGAGCCCCACCGCCCCGTAGTTGGCGAGCCCGGCGTTGCAGAACTTCTCGGTCGAGACGTAGATGCATTCCCCCGCGCCGAGACCCTCCGTGGGGTTGATGACGCCGGCTTCGAGCGCCGCCATCGCGGTGATCGGCTTGAACGTCGAGCCCGTCGGGTATTCGCCTTCGTCGGCAAGGTCTGTCAGGCGTCCGGGTTCGTTGCCGGTGCGGCCGGTCAGCCTTTCGTATTCGGCTTTGGTGAGCGGTTTGGCGAACTTGTTCGGGTCGAAGCTCGGATAGGAGCCCATCGCGAGCACTTCGCCGTTGCGCGGGTCGAGCGCCACGAAACCGCCGGCGATCGCCGGTTTGCCGCCGGCACGCGCGTGTTCCATGCCTTCCAGCAGCGCCTTTTCGCTCGCCTTCTGCAGTCCGAGGTCGAGCGTCGTCTGCAGGACGTGCCCTGCGCGCGGCGGGGTCGGCGTGAGTTTGCTGGGGATCGGCTGACCTTCGGCGTTGACCGCGATGCGGCGCACGCCGGGCACGCCGCTGAGGTAATGGTCGTAGTAGTACTCCAGGCCCGCCTGGCCGATGATCGTCCCCTGTTCCACGCCGCGAAACGCGGGCGACTTCAACTCGGTCGTGTTGATCGACCCGACGTAGCCGAGGATCTGCGCCGCCATCTCGCCGTCGGGGTATTCGCGGATCGAGACGGGTTCCTGCACGACCCCGGGGAATTCGCTGGCGCGCTCGCCGAGCACCGTCAGCGGGCCGCGCCCGGCATCGGTCTTGATGGTCACAGGGGCGTAGGGCGTCGCGGTGATGCCCTCGACGACGTCTTCGTCGATCGTGCGGGGGCTGAGCTTGATCACGCGGCTGAGGCGCCTGAACAGCGCCCGCAGGCCGACGGCCGAGCGCGCCAGCGCCGGCACCGCCACCTGTGGCGGGCCGGTCTCCCGCTGCAGTCGTTCGAGCTCCTGCCGCTGCGCGTGCGTCTTGCGTCGCACGCCCCCCAGCGCGGCCTCGTAGCCGGAGAGCTGCTTGACCGCAACCTGGCGCGCGGATTCTGCGGTGGCGAGGCTCGTCTGGTATTCGGCCACCTGCGAGGAGATCCCGGGGGGCAGCTCGTCCGGCACGATCTGCACGGCGTTGGTGACGGCACTGCCCACGATCGCCTGGCCTTCGCGGTCGAGGATCTGCCCGCGCGGCGCCGCGATCGGCAGATGGCGTGCGCCGTTGTTGTCGGCCTGCTGGACGTACTGTTCGCTCGAGAGAACCTGCAGGAACCAGAGGCGGAAGAAGATCACGCCGAACATCACCATCACCACGCCGCCGATGATCGCCACGCGCAACGCCAGCTGCGGCGAAACCGGTACGCGCGGATCGCGCGGCCGAACCGGCTCGATCGAGCTCATGTTCCCGCCATGCGTATCTGGAGGGTCACGGTTTGATCAAGGGGCTCAAGCCGCCAGTCGTGTAGGAGCGCCGCCGGCGTCGGCGCCGGGCATCCTCGGGCAGCGCGCCCTCGAGCGCGCGGCGCGTCAGCGCCCACATCGGCAGCGCGACGATCGTGTTGACGAGGACCCCGAGCACGATCTGGCGCAGCAGCTCGAAGCTGACGGGGGCGTCGACGCCGAGCATGAACTCCATCAGCGAGTAGCCGACGAGCGAGACGGCGGAGGCGACGGCGCCGACGATCAGCGGCGTGAGCGCCGCCTGCGGGTCGCGCAGCTCGCGCAACCGTCCGCACCAGTAGCCGATCAGCGTGAGGATCAGCGAGGTCAACCCGAGCGTCTGCAAGAGCGCCAGGTCGACGAACAGGCCGACTGCGAAGCCACAGGCGGCGCCGACGCTGGAGCCGCACATCAGCCCGACAAACGCGACCAGCAACGAGGCCAGGTCGGCGTTTACGCCGAACACGGGCAGCTCTGAGACGACCGCTACCTGGAAGAACACGACGATCAGCGCGAAGACGGCCAGGCGCAGTGCCAGCGAGCTGGACGCGGCGCCGTTCATCCGCCCACCTGCGTGGAGGCGAGCTGTTCGCCGCTGGGGGCGCTCTGTCCCGCCGGCAGGCTGGCGGCGAGCTGGCTGAGGTTCGACGGACGCGTCCCCGCCCCGGAGGTGAGCACCTGGACGATGCCGAGGTCGTGCAGGTTGGCGAACGGGCGCACGGTGACCGACTCGTACGCGCTTTCTTCGTTGACCGAGCTGACCTTTCCGATCAGCAGCCCCGGCGGGTACAGCGATCCGTACGGTGGAGGCGCCACCGTGCCGGCGGTGACGACGTATTCGCCGACGTTGGCCTGGTTGGCGGGCAGGTACAGCAGCTGCAGATCGCCGGGTTCGCCCACTTTGGGCTGCAGGAGCCCTGTGGCATTGCTCGTGCCGATCCTCGCCGTTACGCCCATCGAGCTGTCCGTGATGAGGTCGACGAGGGCGCCATCGGATGCCACCTGAGCCACCTTGCCGACGAGGCCTTCGCCGTCGATCACGGGGTCGTTGACTCGCACCCCCGCCGATTCGCCCTTGTCGATCGTGACCGTCGAGTACCAGATGTTCGGGGCGTTGTACACGACTTCGGCGGTCACCGGACGGTAGTCGTTCACGCCGAGCTGATCGAGGTGGTACAGCGCGATCAGCTGATGCTCGGTCCGTTTTTCGGCCTGGTCGGCGACCAGCTGGCGGCGCAGCTGCTCGGTCTGCTTGAGCGACTGCGCCAGCTGGCTTTTGGCGTGCAGCGCGTTGCCGAACCAGTCGAACAGGTCGCGCACGGGCTTCAGGGCCTTGTTCGCGCCGTCCTGCAGCGGCGAGACGACCGTCAGGAAGTCGCGCTGCACCGCGTGCAGGCGACCGTTGGGGGCCTCACCGAAGTAGGCCGTCAGCAGCAGCAGGGAGAGCACGACGAGCAGCCCGAGGAGCGCTCGTCGACGCCGGACCGTCTTATCGGGCACCGATGACTACCTTCCGAAGCGTTAGCTCGACAGAGTACCCAGGCAACAGGCGGGTCGTCGCACCCAGCTAGCGCCGGCGGCGGTTGCGCGAGGTCCGGTTCGAGCGGTGGATCGCCTCGAACTCCTCCAGCGACCGTCCCGAGCCGACCGCCACGCACGTCAGCGGCGACTCCGCCAGGTGCGCGGGCATCTGCGTCTCCTCGCGCAGGCGCTCGTCGAGGCCCTGAAGCAGCGAGCCGCCGCCGGCGAGCATGATGCCGCGGTCCATGATGTCCGAGGCCAGCTCCGGCGGGGTGCGGTCGAGCGTCTCCTTGACCGCTTCGATGATCTGGTTCAGCGGCTCTTCCAGCGCCTGACGGATCTCCTCGCTGGTCAGCACGACGGTCTTGGGCAGGCCGGCGACCATGTCGCGCCCGCGGATCTCGGCCTGCAGCTCCTCGGCCATCGGGCACGCGGAGCCGATCTCCAGCTTCAGCTCCTCGGCCGTCTGCTGGCCGATCAGCAGCTTGTACTCTTTCTTGGCGTAGTTGATGATCGCCTCGTCCATCTCGTCGCCGCCGACGCGGATCGACTGCGAGACGACGATCCCGCCGAGCGAGATGACCGCGACCTCGGAGGTGCCGCCGCCGATGTCGACGACCATCGAGCCCGTTGGCTCGCCGACCGGCAGTCCGGCGCCGATCGCCGCGGCCATCGGCTCCTCGATCAGATACGCGGTGCGCGCGCCGGCCGACAGGCACGCCTCCTCGACGGCGCGCTTCTCCACGCCGGTCACTCCCGAGGGCACGCACACGACCACGCGCGGGTGCGCCCAGCGGTTCTGATGGACCTTCTGGATGAAGTGCCTGAGCATCTGCTCGGTCACGTCGAAGTCCGCGATCACGCCGTCCTTGAGGGGGCGGATCGCCTGGATCGTGCCCGGCGTGCGCCCGAGCATGCGCTTGGCCTCGATCCCCACAGCGTGCACTTCGCCGGTGCGAGAGTCGATCGCGACGACGCTCGGCTCGGACAGGACGATGCCCCGTCCGCGGACGTACACGAGCGTGTTGGCCGTACCCAGGTCGACCGCCATGTCGCGACCGCCGAACCCTGTCAGATAGCTGAAGATGCCCATATAAAGAGAGAGGGCACGCTCAGATCCGGTCCGGCGCCACGGCTTCGCGACGCCTCTGCGGCCAACGCTCGTCGGGGGCGCACCCGAGGGGCAGTCTAGCGGACTCCCCTGCTCGCCCTGCAAATCTGAGATTGGATTTGCAGGTATCTACGGCTGCAGCTCGGGGTAGATCTCGAGCAGCGTCGCGAGCGGCAGACCGACGACGTTCTCCGCTTCGCCGTCGAGCGCCAGCGCGAGCTTCGAGCCCGCGCCCTGGATCGCGTAGCCGCCCGAGCGCCCCCGCCACTCCTCCGTGCCCACGTACCAGTCGAGCAGCTCGCGCTCGAGCTCGCGGAAGGTCACCCGCGTGCGCGCGACGGCGGTTCGCTCTTCATCGGGGAGCAGCAGCGCCAGCCCGCTGAGCACCTCGTGCGTGCGACCGCCGAGCGCCATGAGCGTCTCGCGCGCGGCGGCCGCGTCGGGCGGCTTGCCGTAGATCACGCCGTCGAGCACCACGATCGTGTCGCAGCCGAGCACCGCCTCCGGTGCGCCCGCGCGGCGCACCGCGCGCGCCTTGCGCAGGGCGTTCTCGACCGCCACCCGCGCGGGGTCGGGCCCCTGCTCGAGCTCGTCCGCGTCGGAAACCCTGACCGTGAACGGCACGCCCAGCCGTTCGAGCAGTACCCGCCGCTGCGGCGAGCCCGAGGCGAGGACGAGCGAGAGCGGCACGGGAGCGGCTGCCACTGTCAGGGTCGAGGACTACAGGTCCTCGAAGAACAGGGCGGCCTCGCGCGCGGCGGACTCCGGCGAATCGGAGCCGTGCACCATGTTGGTTCCCATCTCGATCGCGAAGTCCCCGCGAATGCTGCCGGGCGCCGCCTCGAGCGGGTTGGTCGCGCCGATCAGCTGTCGCGCGGCCTTGACCGCTTCGCTCCCCTCCAGCACCATCGCGAGGATCGGGCCAGAGGTGATGAAGTCGACGAGCTCGCCGAAGAACGGCCGCTCGGCGTGCTCGGCGTAATGGCGCTCGGCCAGATCGCGCGTGACGGTCATGTGCCGCAGCGCGACGATGCGCAGGCCCTTGCGCTCGAAGCGGGCGATGATCTCGCCGCTCAGGCCGCGTGCGAAGGCGTCGGGCTTTACAAGGATCAGCGTTCGGTCCATGGGTTCCTTTGGTCGGTCTGGAAGGGTGCCGCTCGCTTTGCGGGCGTGCAGATCAGGTGCTGGGGCGTGCGCGACCGCCGGGACGGTTCGCACGGGAGGAGCTGCGTGGCCTGGCGGCCGCCGGCTCGGAGGCCACCACGGTCTCCGCGGGCTCCGCCTCGGCCTCCTCGGAGGAAGCCGGCGGCGGCGGGCTGAGCTCGGTCACATCGCTCTCGAGCGCGGGGGCGCTGCGACGGCGACGCGATCGCGGCGCCGACAGGCCCGGGACGTCCGCCTCGCAGTACGGGCAGATCGTCCACGCCTGGTCGAGCGGACGCGAGCAGCTCGTGCAGCGCTCCTTGAGCTTGCGCAGGCAGCTGGGACAGCGGATGAAGTCACGCTCCACCCGGTAGCTGCAGTGCGGGCACAGCGCTTGGTCCAGCTGCTGCAGGCGCGCCTCGGCCGCCTGGGTCTCCAACTCCCGCTCGCGCACGTCCTCCAGGTACTCCGGCGGGCGCAGGATCATGTAGATGATCGTGCCTACGAACGGGAACAGCGAGGCCGCCGTGGCGCACGCGACGAGCATCGGATCGAGGATCCTCCGCCGCGCGTCGGCGTATGTCCAGTAGATCAGAGACAGGTACAGGACGACGACGAACAGAATCAGCAGATCCACGGCCAGATTCAAGCCACTGCTTTCGATTCCGAAATATGCCAGGGGGAGCATCGGCCGGCTGAGTTTAGAGAAACAGACGGCCGAAGCCATAGCCTGCAGCGAAAAATACGAGTATCACGAGCGCGACGATCAGCGCGACCGCGCCGATCATCGTGAGCACCGACGGGCCGTCGTCGTTCATCTGGCCGAGCTCCCGCGACCGGCCGCCCCCAGCGCCACGCCGTCGGAGCCCTCGAGCTGGCCGAGCAGATCGCCGACGAGATACACCGATCCGGTCGCCAGCACGCCGCCCACGCGCTCGGCGGCCCAGCGCCGTGCCGCTTCGAGCGCGCGCGCCGGCTTGGGCTCGCACGCGGTCGCCTCGAAGCCGAGCTGGCGTGCGAGCGACTGCAGCGCGGCGGGCGACAGCGCGCGGCTGCTGGGCGGCGCGGTGAACCACGCCCGCTCGACGAGCGGCAGCAGCGCGGCGAGCATGCCGGCGGCGTCCTTGTCCTCGAGCACACCGAGCACCAGCGCCAGCGGCGTGGGTGGGCGGGCATCAAATACTTCGGGCAGCGACTCGACCAGCGCCGCGACGGCGGCTGGGTTGTGCGCGCCATCGAGCACCGTCGGCGGGTGGCCCTCGAGCAGCTGCAGGCGTCCGCGGACCTCGGTCGACGCGGCGGCTCGCGCCACCGCCTCCGCGCGCAAGGGGATGCCGACCGCCTGCAGGTAGGCCTCGGCGGCGGCGCGCGCGAGCTCGAAGTTGCGCCGCTGGAAGCCGCCGCGTGCGAGCAGCTCGGCCGTCGAGGACGCGGCGCTCTCGGGGCGCACGATCCGCGCGTCGCGTTCGCCGGCCACCCGCTCGGCGACGGCCAGCGCCGCCGGATCGAGGTCCTCCCCGAGCACGAGCGCCGTGCTCGGCTGCACGACCGCGAGCTTCTCCTCGGCGATGTCCCTGACCGTCGGCCCCAGCCAGCGGGTGTGCTCGAGCCCGACGTTGGTGAGCACGGTGACGCGCGACTCGATCACGCTGGTCGCGTCGTAGTGTCCGCCCAGACCGGCCTCGACGACGGCCACGTCCACCTGTTGGCGGGCCATCTCCCACAGCGCGGCGGCAGTCAGCAGTTCGAACTGGGTGACGTGATCGTCCTCGGCGAGCGTGCGATTCACGCGTTCGGCCGCCCACGAGGCGCGCGCGATCGCGGCGGCGAAGGACTCCGTGTCCAGTTCGCGCCCGTCGATCAGGACGCGCTCGCGGTAGGAGACCAGGTGTGGGGAGAGGTAGGCGGCGACATGCAGCCCATGGCCTTCGAGGATCGCCGCCGTCATCCGCGTGGTCGAGGACTTGCCGTTGGTGCCGAGGACGTGGATCGCGTCGAAGCGCCGCTCGGGCGAGCCGAGCGCGGTCATCATCCTCCGCATCCTGTCCAGGCCGAAGCGCATCCCGAACAGCTCGAGCGAGCGCAGCTTGCGCTCGGCCTGCGCCTCTGTCCAGTTCACGCGTGCGCGCGACGGCGCTTGCGCCGGCCCCGTCCGCGACGCGCGAGCGGCAGCAGTTCGCTGCCGATGCCCTTGAGGTCGAGCTTGTCCACCAGTCCGCGCAGCTCTGCGCGATCCTTCTTGCTGAGATTGCTCGCGCGCCCCTGGGAGTCGCGGAGGAGACGGACCAGGCGGGCGCGATCCTTCTCCGACAGGGAGCGCCAGCGTCGGTTGATCACAACACCGACCTGCACGATCGCGACCCATGGCAGGTCTCGCATGCGGTCGAGCTTTGACTTGGGGGCGGCGGCGCGCCTGGACACATCGCGATGGTAGCGTGGCGCCGCTCCGAAGGCCTACGAGCCAAGCTCAGGCAGGCAGCGGACGCGCCGAGCCGCGGCGCATCCGCGCGAGGGTCGAGTTAGGCGGACTCCTCGCGCAGCGAGGAGTCCTCGGCCTCCTCGGGCGCGGCTTCGGTGACGAGCGTCGGCGTGAGGCCCTTCTCGACGGTCTCCTTGGTGACGACGCACTTCTTGACGTCGCGGCGGGAGGGCAGCTCGAACTGCACCTCCAAGAGGATTTCCTCGATGATCGAGCGCAGCCCGCGCGCGCCGGTTTCGCGTTCGAGGCCCTTCTCGGCGACCGCGACGAGCGAGTCCTCGGAGAACACGAGCTCGATCCCGTCGAAGGCGAAGAAGCGCTGGAACTGCTTGACGAGCGCGTTGCGCGGCTCGACCAGGATCGAGACGAGATCCTCGCGCGTGAGCTGGTGCACCGCGGACATCACCGGCAGGCGACCGATGAACTCCGGGATCAGCCCGTACTCGATCAGGTCCTCCGGCAGGCACTGCTCGAACACTTCACCCGTGTCGCGCTCGGCCTTGGCCTCGATCGCGGCGGCGAAACCCACGCCTTTGTGGCCGATCCGCCGCTCGATCACCTTGTCGAGGTTGGCGAACGCGCCACCGCAGACGAACAGCACGTTGGTGGTGTCGATCGTCAGGAACTCCTGGTGGGGATGCTTGCGCCCGCCCTGCGGGGGCACCGAGGCCTGCGTGCCCTCGAGGATCTTCAAGAGCGCCTGCTGCACGCCCTCGCCGGAGACGTCGCGCGTGATCGACGGGTTGTCGGCCTTGCGCGCGATCTTGTCGACCTCGTCGATGTAGATGATCCCCGTTTCCGCCTTCTTGACGTCGTAGTCGGCGGCCTGGATCAGCTTCAGCAGGATGTTCTCGACGTCCTCGCCCACATAACCGGCCTCCGTCAGCGCGGTCGCGTCGGCGATCGCGAACGGCACGTTGAGAATTCTCGCGAGCGTCTGCGCGAGCAGCGTCTTACCGCAGCCGGTGGGCCCGAGCAGCAGGATGTTCGACTTCTGCAGCTCGATGTCCGAGTCGCCGGACATCATCATCTGCACGCGCTTGTAGTGGTTGTAGACGGCGACCGACAGCGTGCGCTTGGAGGGGTCCTGTCCGACGACGTACTCGTCGAGCACCTCGTAGATCTCGCGCGGCTTGGGCAGGTTCTCGATGTCGAACGCCGGCGGCGCCGAGAGCTCCTCGTCGATGATCTCGTTGCAGAGGTCGATGCACTCGTCGCAGATGTATACGCCCGGCCCGGCGATCAGCTTCTTGACCTGCCGCTGGGACTTGCCGCAGAAGCTGCAAAGCAGCTGCTCGTTGGAATCTGTTGGTCTGGCCATATCCCTTGACGCTCCCTGCTGCCGGCGACCGTGTGAGTCCCCGAGCTAATGCTCGGAAATCACTCGATCGATGATGCCATACTCCTTGGCCTCCTCCGAGCTCATGAAGTAGTCGCGCTCGGTGTCGTTGCGCACCTGCTCGAGGTCTTTGCCGGTGTGCTTGGCGATGATCTCATCCAGGCGCCGGCGCACGTCGATGATCTCCTTGGCGTGGATCTCGATGTCCGTCGCCTGGCCCTGGAAGCTCGAGGAAACCTGGTGGATCAGGATCTTGGCGTTGGGCAGCGCCATGCGCTTGCCCGCCGCCCCGCCGGCCAGCAGCAACGCGCCCATCGACATCGCGATGCCGACGCAGATCGTCTGCACGTCGGGCTTGATGAACTGCATCGTGTCGTAGATCGCCAGGCCCGCATACACCGAGCCGCCGGGTGAGTTGATGTAGAGCGAGACATCCTTTTCGGGATCCTCGGACTCGAGGTGCAGCAGCTGGGCGACGATCAGGTTCGCGATCTGATCGTCGATGGGCGTGCCGAGGAAGATGATCCGCTCGTTGAGCAGGCGGCTGTAGATGTCGAACGCACGCTCGCCGCGTGAGGTCTGCTCGACGACCATTGGTACTAGTGGGCTCATTGTCCTCGCTTCCGGCGCATAGTCCTCGCCTTTGTTTCGCCTCGCCGGCCAGATTCCTCTACTAGGCTAGCCGGCCGGTCCTCAATCGGTGGGGGTCCACAGTCGCGCCGGCGCGGACGCAGACTCGCCGGCCGCTGCGCTCGCTTCCTCGGCGGCCTTCGCGGGCGTCCACAGCTGCTCTCGCGCCTGGGCCTGCGCGAGCGGGATCGGCTTCGCGGCGGCGGCGATCAGATCGATCGCCTCGCGCGCGGCGAGATCCTCGCGCACCTCGTCCAGACGTCCGCCGCGGCTCAGTTCCTCGAGCAGCTTCTGGGGCTCGATCCCTTCCCGCTCGGCGATCGGTGCGAGCGCCGCCAGCAGGTCCTCCTCGGACGGGTCGATGCCCTCGGCGACGACGACCGCCGTGATCACGGCCTCGCGGCGCAGCGCGAGCTCGGCTTCCGGCTCCATCTCCTTGACGATGTCCGCCTCCTCGCGCCCGGAGATCTGCAGGTACGCCTCGCGCGGGATCCCGCGGTGGGAGAGCGAGTGCAGCATCCGCTCCCACATCTCGCGCGCCCGCGCGGTGACGAGCTCGGGTGTGACCGCCACGCTCGCGGCTGCCACCGCCGCGTCGAGCGCCGCCTGGCGGAACTCCGCCCTGATCTGCTGCTCGTCGACCTCCAGCAGGCGTGTGCGAATGTCCTCGCGCAGCTCGTCCAGATCGTCGAAGCCGGCGTCGAGCGCGAAGTCCTCGTTCACCTCCGGGAGCTCCTTGAGCTTGACCTCCTTGACGGTTATCTCAAATGACGTCTCACGCCCCGCCAGCTCCTCGCTGCCGTAGTCGGCCGGGAACGTGAGCGGGACGGTCCGGGTCTCGCCCGCGACCGCGCCCAGCAGCCCCTCCTCGAAGCCAGGAATGAGGTTGCCGGCGCCGAGCTCGACGAGCTGGTCGCGACCCTCACCGCCGGCAAACGGCTCCCATGTGCGCTCGCCGTCGGGAGCGTCGGTCGCGAGCGAGCCGACGTAGTCGACGACCACGAAGTCGCCCGCGGCCGCGGGACGCTCAGCGGTCTCCAACCGCGCCAGGCGCTCGCGCATGGCGTCGATCTCCTGCTGAATCTGCTCGTCTGCGACCTCCGGCTCGCGGCGGCCGACCTCCAGGCCCTTGTAGTCGCCGAGCTCGGCCTTCGGGAGCACGCCGATCTCGATCGAGAACTCCAGCGCCTGACCGTGCGAGGGCAGCTCACCCAGATCGAGCTTCGGGTCGCCGACCGGCACGATGCCGGCGCTCTCGATCGCATCCGAGTACCAGCTGGAGAGCGTGTCGCGTACGGCCTCCTCGAGCACCACCTCGCGCCCGATCCGCTGGATCACCAGTGGCGCCGGCACCTTGCCGCGCCGAAAGCCCGGGAGCTTCAGGTCGCGCCCGAGCTGCTGAGCCTTGCGCTCGAGGCGACCCTCGACCTCGCCGGGAGGGACCTGCACCTGCAGGCGTACGCGCGAGTCCCCGAGCTCGGTGACGGTGGTCTTGAGGGCGACTGGCACCTCCGCCACGATACCGTGCCGCCCGATGCGGCCCCAACCAAGCCTTCCACGTCGGCGCCGCTACGAGGCATGGCTGTGGACCGGTCCCGCAGGCCACCTCGTGGGCGGCTCGCTGGATTTCATGACAGCGCTCGCGCGCTACGCGCTCGCACGCGCACGCGGTAGGACCGTTCGCTAGGTCCAAGAGCCGCGTACGCGCGCGAAGCGCCGCAGATGCCGCTAGGCGGCCGCCGGGGCCTGGGCCGCGCCGCTGAACGCCAGCGTCACGCCACGAGGCACGACGAGCACCGGGCAGGTGGCCGTCTCGATCAGGTGCGACGCGGAGGAGCTCAGCGAGACCTGGCCCTGCGGGGCGTTTGCGCGAGAGTCGATCACGAGCAGGTCGGCCTGGTCGTTGGCGACAGGCTCGACGCTCGCCCCGAGCGCCCGCGCGAGCGCCTCGGCGGTCTGACGCGCACCGCCGTCGCCGTCGCCGACCGCGACGATCCGCTGGATGCCCGAGCTCTCGACCCGCTCAGAGAGGTCCACGGGCGCGATCGCGATCGCGGTGCGCCCGCCCTCGAGCAGACGCTCGGCGGAGTTGCCTACCGCGACGTGCCCCTTGGCGGTGTGCGAGTCCGAGCAGAACACGATCACGTCGGCCCCCTCGCGCTCGGCGAGCGAGGCAAGCCCCTGCGGCGTCGAGCGGTCGGTGACGACGTGGCGCTGGGCGCCGGGCGTGCCGAGCAGCTCGACGCCGTGGTCGAGCACGCTCTGGGCCTCAGCCTGCGCGATCTCCTCGCGCACGCTGTCGGTCTCGGGGTTGTGGCGCACGTATGCGAGCGACACCTCCGCGCCGGCGCGGCCGAGCAGGCGGCCGAGGGTGATGGCGTCCTCCTCGTTGGCGGTGCCGTCATAGGAAACGATGATCTTGGACATTCGACTCTCTCCTTGGTGTGGGTCGGCGCTACGGCCGGCAGGTGGATTCCCGATGTTCGATTTCGTTTCATGTTGGCACCCTCCTGCCATCAGCACCAGTGATTCTGTTGATCAACGCTATAAGCTGATCTTATGTTGAACGTGGTCCGTCTGAAGGTGCTCAAGGAGGTCGCCTACCGCGGCTCGTTCTCCGCCGCCGCGACCGCGCTCTCATACACGCAGTCCGCGGTCTCCCAGCAGATCGCCGCGCTCGAGGCCGAAGCCGGCACGGCGCTGCTGGAGCGCCATCCCCGCGGCGTCAGCCTGACGGCGGCCGGTCAGACGCTCGTGGGCCACGCCGAGGGCATCCTCGCGCGCCTGGACGCCGCCGAGGCGTCGCTGTCGGCGATCGCCGGGCTGCGTGGCGGACGCCTGCGCGTGGCCTCCTTCCCGACGGCGGGGGCGACGCTGATGCCCCTCGCGATCGCCGAGTTCCGCTCCTCCTACCCGCAGGTCGAGCTGACGCTCGCCGAGGGCGAGCCCGAGGCGATCGTGGCGCGCCTGCGCGCCGGCGAGCTCGACCTCGCGCTGCTGTTCGAGTTCGCCGGAGAGGCCCTGCCGGCGCAGGACATCGTGCGCACCGACCTGCTCGAGGACCCGATGTACCTGGCGCTGCCACGCGCGCACCCGCTCGCGGCCAAGGAGCGTCTGCGCCTGCAGGACCTCGCAAGCGAAGCCTGGGTGCAGACCTCGAGCTCGAGCCCCTGCGCGCGCCACGTCGTGCGCAGCTGCCACGCGGCCGGCTTCGAGCCCAACGTGGCGTTCGAGAGCGACGACTACCAGACCGTCCAGGGCCTCGTGGCCGCCGGCGTCGGCGTCGCGCTGATCCCCGAGCTGGCGCTGTCGGTGGTGCGCGAGGACGTCGCCATCCGTGCCCTCTCCCCCGCGCCGCCGCTGCGCCAGGTGATCGCCGCCACGCCGGAGGGAGCCCGCATGGTGGCTGCGGCGCCCGCGATGCTGGGAATCCTCGAAGCGGCCGCCCGCCAGTATGAGAAGCAAAGGGGGCGCCCGGCCGACTTGGCCGAGCGCCCCCGAGCAACTACCTCTTAGCCTTTCGGACTACTTGCCGAAGGCCTTCCAGACCAGGTTGCCCATCTCCTGGTAACCGGCCGCCGTCGGGTGGATGTCACCTTCGGGGTCAAGCGCCGCTTCTTCCGCGGTCACTGCGTGGCCGACCGTTTTTTCGAGGTTGATTTTTTTGTCCGATGCGTTGAAGTATTCGGTGTACTTTTCGAGGTTTTCCTGCTGTTTTTTGGCCGACTTGCCAGGCGTGAAGTTGAACTTGTCGAACGGGTTGGCGACGACCACACCTGGGCCATACGCTTTCCCGGCGACCGCGCCTTCGAGGTGCGCGTTGAGCGCCTCCTGAAGTTCGTCGCTGCCGGCAAGCACCAGCGCCTGCGGGTTGTAGAAGCCGAGCACGACGACCTGGCCTTTGTACCCGTATTCGCGCAGCACGCCGATGTCGACGCCGATGTTGGTCAGGATGTGGGTGAACAGACCACCCGGGTACTCGTGACCGGCTTCGCTGGCTTCGGTCTCGAGGCACTGCACGAAGCTCGAGTAGCCCTGTTCCGCGTCATACGCCGGGTTCTCGCACTGAGCGACGCTCGCGAGCTCGTCGTTGGAGCCGATGTTGATCGTCACAGCCGTGATGTTCACACCGTGCAGCAGCAGGCCGACGGCGTATTCGAGCTCCGACGCACCCTCCAGGTTCGTCTTCAGCGGGAAGCCATCGGTGTACGTGTAACCACAGGCCGCCGACACGTGCAGCGCGCCTTCCGATTTGGCGGCACGCAGTTCTTCAAGCCCTGTGCCCAGCGGGCCGTTGCCGATCACGCCGCCGCTCGTCTCACCGGGGCAGCCCAGGTTGAACGTCGCGAGGCCGTTGCCGGCTTTCTTTTCCACTTTCGCCAGTTTCTTGGCGAAGTCGCCGACGTATCCCGGTTCGAAGGACGAAGCGGGCTCACACGCGGCCTGTTCGAATTTTTCACAAGCCGTTTTGTTCGCGGCCTGGTTGGCATAGAACGTCGCCTCTTTGTAACCGAACGCGAGCGAGTCGCCGATCGCCACGTAGGCCGTCGGTTTGAGCACTGGCGCGGCAGACGCGTTCGAGACGGTCGACGCGAGCATCGCTGAAACCAGCAGCGCGAGCGCCATGCAGCATCCGACCAGTCGTCGGAACGAAGCAGTCGAGCCATTCGTGGCTGACATCTCACATCCTCCAATATGTACGTGCGGGCCTGGCCCGCAGGCACAGCCCCTCTATATAGATTCCGATCCCTCAATGCAGACCTCCCCAAGCTACAGCTCAGGGAGGTTGCCATGAGCATAGTCGGGGGTGTCAGTTATGTCAAGCCGGGTGTGTAAGAGTGACGTAAAGATCAAGCCCCCAGAACCCGTGCCTGTGCCGTCCGCTGCCGGCGTCATCCTTGTTCGTTCGATTTCGAATCGCCGTCGGAAGGACGAACCCATGGACATCGTGCTACTCATCGCCGGAGTGCTTCTCGGGGCGGCCTGCGCCGCCCTGCTCGTGCGCCCGAATCGCGCGCGCATGCGCGACGAGCTGAAGGCCATCTCCGTTGACGTGCTCGCCCAGACCGGCGAGTCGCTGGCGCAGCGCGTGACCGAGGCACGCCGCGCAGAGGAGGAGCGCGCCAGCGGCGAGATGGCCAGACGCGCGGAGGAGATCAAGGGCGTGATCGCGCCGGTGCAGGAGAAGCTCGGCAGGATGGAGAGCGAGATCGGCCGCCTGGAGCGCGAGCGCAGGCAGGCCCAGGGCGAGCTGGCGCAGATGATCCGCCACCTCGGCGACGGGGTCGGCACGCTGCGCCAGGAGACCGGCAACCTCGTCTCGGCGCTCAAGCGCCCCGCCACGCGCGGCTCGTGGGGCGAGATCCAGCTTCGCAACGTGGTCGAGATGGCGGGGATGGTCTCGCACTGCGACTTCGTCGAGCAGAGCACGATCCAGACCGGCGAGGGCACGCTGCGCCCGGACATGCTCGTGCGCCTGCCCGGCGGCAAGGTGGTCGTCGTCGACTCCAAGGTCCCGCTCGACGCCTACCTGTCCGCGCTCGAGGCCGCAGGCGAGGACGAGCGCGAGCTGCACACCGCGCGCCACGCGCGCCAGACGCGTGAGCACATCGCCAAGCTCGCCTCCAAGGGCTACCAGCGCCAGTTCGACTCCACGCCGGAGTTCGTCGTCATGTTCGTGCCCTCCGACGGCATCTACCAGGCCGCCCTAGCCCAGGACCCGGCGCTGATCGAATACGGCGTCCAGCAGCAGGTCCTGATGGCCACCCCGACGACGCTGATCGGCCTGTTGTGGGCGGTCCACTACGGCTGGCGCCAAGAGCTGATCGCGGAGTCAGCGCGCGAGATCGCGGAGTCCGCGCGCGAGCTGCACAGCCGCCTGGGCCGCTTCGTCGAACCGTTCGCCAAGGTCGGGCGCCAGCTCGACTCAGCCGTTGGCGCCTACAACGAGGCGATCGGCTCCTTCGAGCACCGCGTGATCCCTCAGGTCCGCAAGATCGAGCAGGCGGGCGCGGCCTCCGAACGCAAGGTGCGGGCGCCGGATGCCGTCGAGATCACGGCCCGAGCGATCACCGCGCGGCCGGAGCTCGGGGTTGAGGAGTCCGCGCCGCCGCGCTCCGGCGACGTTGCGCAGCTCCCCGTCCGGGAGCCAATCGCCCGCGGCGCCTGAGCACGATCAGGATCAGCGCGAGCGCCACCGGCACCGTCGCCGGCAGCTCGTCGAGCACGAAGAACAGCAGGTCGAAGCCCAGCGCGAGGACCGCGGTCAGGGCGGCGGCGCGCAACTGCAGCGGACGACCGACGGTCGCCGCTAGCAGCCCGCCAAGCACGCCGGCGATGAACAGGTCGCCGTAGCCCATCACCGCGGAGCCGAACACCGCGCTCTGAAGCTGCGGCAGACCCGCCGCCGGATGTGCCGCGTTGAGCGCGTTATTGGGGCGCTGCAGCAGGTCTGACACCACCAGCGCGGTGTCCGCGACCGCCATCGCCACGATTCCCGCGGCAAGCCAGCGGGGCGGCGTGACCGTCGCAAGCAGCACGCCGAGCGCAGCGCAGCTGAGCGCCGAGAGCGCCAGCGCCGCCGCCTCGCCCGCCAGACCGCCGCGGTCCGCCCACGCCAGCGCGAACAGCGGCAGCACGAGCAGCGCCCGCAGCAGACGCGAGCGTCCCGGCGGGCCGCTGTTCCACAGCAGCAGGCCGAGCGCGAGCGCAGCGAGCGCGGGCACCGCGACGAGCGCGAGATACGTCAGCGCCTGCGCGCTCGCGTGTTCGGCCGCTCGTGCGCCGAACACGAAGGCGAGCACCGACAGCGGCGGGATCGCCGCCCAGCGCCGGCCGCGCAGGTGCGCGGGCAGCCTCCAGGCGAGCGCGCCGGGCAACGCCACCAGCGCGCCCTGGGCCAGCGACAGCACGGCGATCGAAATCCAGAACGGCAGCATCGTCGTTCAACATAGATTCTCCAGCGCGGGGCGCGTGTGCTCTGGAGCCCACCGCCGACTTCGTACGCGCTCGCGCGCGTACGATGAGCGTCGTGAGCGCGCCCGCAACCCAGGCACCGCCGATCCTGCATCTGTCCACCGTGGTCGGCAGTCCGCTGCGCGATGCCGATGGCCAGCGCCTCGGCAAGGTCGAGGACCTGATCGTGCGACTCGGCGGCGTCGGCTATCCGCCGATCACGGGCTTCCTCGTCAACGTCGCCGGCCGGCCCTCGTTCCTCGGCGTCGACAGGGTCTCTGAGATCGGCGTCGAGGGCGTCGTCATGCGCAAGGCCAAGCTCGACCTGCGCCCGTTCGAGCGCCGGGCGGAGGAGGTGCTGCTCAAGCGCGACCTGCTGGATCGGCAGCTGATCAACGTCCAGGGCGCGCGGCTGGTGCGCGCCAACGAGATCGAGCTCGCGTTCGTCGCCGGCTCCTGGCGCGTGGTCGGCGTGGACACGGGCCCGCGCGGCGGCCTGCGGCGGCTGCTGCCGAAGGCGCTCGGGTCGCACATCGCGACCGGCGAGTTCCTCGACTGGGCGGGAGTCGAGCCGTTCGTAGGGCACGTGCCGACGGTGCGCCTGCGCGTGCCGCATCCCAAGCTCGCGAAGCTCCACCCCGCGCAGATCGCGGACCTCGTCGAGGCCGCGTCGCGACACGAGGGCGAAGAGATCATCCAGGCGGTCGGCGACGACGACCGCGAGCTGGAGGCGGATGTCTTCGAGGAGCTCGACGACCAGCACCAGCGAGAGTTCCTCGAGGACCGGCCAGATGCGCAGGTCGCCGAGATCCTCTCGAGGATGGCGCCCGACGACGCCGCGGACATCGTCGGCGAGCTCGACGAGGAGCGGCGCGAGCTCGTGCTCGCGCTGCTGCCCGTGAGCCACCGGATCAAGGTGCGAGCGCTGCTGGGCTACGACCCCGCCGAGGCCGGCGGTCTGATGAGCCCCGACTTCGTCCTGCTGCGCGGCTCGACGTCCGCGGGCGACGCGCTCGAAGCCGTCCGCCGCAGCGAGATCGCACCCGAGCTGCTTGCCACCGTCTTCGTGAGCTCCGCCGACGGCTCGCTCGAAGGTGGCATTCCCGTCACGGCGCTGCTGCGCGCCGAGCCCAGCCGCCAGCTGAGCACGATCGTCAAGCACGAGACCCCCTGTCTCGCTCCTGACGCGTCGTTCGAGGAGGTCGCGCGGCAGATGGCCGACTACAACCTCACGGCGATCCCGGTAACCGACGAGCGCCGGCGGATGCTCGGGGTCGTGACCGTCGATGACGTGCTCGAGGCGATGCTCCCCCGTGGTTGGCGGCGGCGCTTCGGTCTACTCGGCGAGGACTGACAGCTCGCGCCCGTTCCCACGAGCGGCGACTGAATAGACTGCTGCACGATGAAGGCTCCAAGCGGACAGTTCGATGGCGGTCCGAGTACCGTCCGTCATGCGTCGCATCCGGTCGGCCACGCGTGGTCGACCGCGTCTGCCTGCGCGGCTTAGCCCTCGCCGCGCACGTCTGTTCGCCTTCCTGGGCCTGCTCGGCCCGGGCCTGATCGCGGCCAACGCCGGCAACGACGCCGGCGGGATCGCCACCTACTCCTCCGTAGGCGCGAAGTACGGATACGAGCTGCTGTGGACGATCGTGCTGATCACGATCTCGCTGGCGCTCGTGCAGATGCTCGCCGCGCGCATGGGCGTGGTCACCGGCAAGGGCCTGGCCGAGCTCGTGCGCGAGGAGTACGGAATCCGCTGGTCGGTTCTCGCCACGAGCGCCGTGCTGATCGCCAATCTCGGCATCTGCATCTCCGACTTCGTCGGCATCGGCGCGGCGCTCGGCCTGGCAGGCGTGCCCGCACAGATCTCCGTGCCGATCGCCGCGGCTGGGATCTGGTTGATCATCGTTCGCGGCTCCTACCGCTCGGCCGAGCGCATCTTCATCTGGTTCACGATCCCCTTCTTCGGCTACCCGATCGCCGCCGTGCTCGCGCATCCGCACTGGGCGGCCGTCGGCAAAGCGCTGGTGGTGCCGCAGATCCACACCAACTCGGCGTTCCTGGTGCTGCTGATCGCCACCACCGGCACCACGATCACGCCATACATGCAGCTGTACCTGCAGTCGGCCGTGGTGGACCGCGGCGTGCGCGAGGACGAGCTGGTCCACGAGGAGCACGAGGCGGTCGCCGGCGCCGTGTTCGCCAACATCATCGCCTCGTTCATCATCATCGCCGTCGGCGCGACGCTGTTCACCCACGGCATACACAACATCGGCTCCGCCGCCGACGCCGCCCGCGCGCTGAACCCGTTCGCGGGCCGCTACGCGGAGGTGCTGTTCGGGATCGGGCTGCTGGGCGCCAGCCTGCTCGCGGCCGCGATCCTCCCGATCGCGACCTCGTATGTCGTCTCCGAGTCCCTCGGCTATGAGAAGGGCATCGGGCGGCGGCGCAAGGAGGCGCCGGTGTTCGTGAACATCATCACCGCGATGATCATGATCAGCGCGTTCGTGGCGATCATCCCGGGCGTGCCCGTGATCTCGCTGCTCGTGGCGGTGCAGGTGGTGAACGGGTTCCTCCTGCCCATCAACCTGTTCTTCATCTGGCGCCTGGCGCGTTCGCGCCACGTGATGGGCGAGCGACGCAGCCGCGGACTGCTCGACGGCGCGGCCGCCGTGACCGTCGCGGTCACCTCGACCCTCTCGATCGCGCTCGTCGTCATCACCGTCTCGAGCCTCTAGCGTCGCCCGGCCTTCTCAGCGCGGTTACGCCTCGCCGCGGACCAGAAGCGACGCCCCGATCGCCCCGCCGAGGTCACCGAGGGCCGCGACGTGCACGTGCGGGGGGCGCGAGTCGGCGAACAGATGCGGCTGCATCTCCTCGGCGATCCGCTTGGCGAACGGGTGTCCGAGCCTGATCCCCAGCCCGCCGCCGATGATCACGCCCTCCACGTCGAGCACGTTGATCACCGAGGCGATCCCCGCGCCGAGCGCGCGCACGGCGCGGTCGAGCGTCTGGATCGCGAGCTTGTCCTTGGCCGCGAGCGCTCGCGCCCACACGCCGCTGGTCAAACGCGTCCGGTTCTGCTCCTTCATCAGCTTGAACAGGTCGGTCTTGCGGCCCTTCTCCTCCGTGAGCTGGCGCACGTGCGCTTCCATCGCAGCGCGGCCCGCGTACGCCTCCATGCAGCCCAGCCGCCCGCACGTGCAGCGCGCCCCGTCGATCTCCACCACCACGTGCCCGATCTCGCCGGCGCCGCCGCGCCCGGTCCACGGCCTGCCGTCGAGGATGATCCCGCCGCCCACGCCAGTCCCCCAGAAGACTCCCAGCAGCGAGCTGTACAGGCGGCCCGCACCCAGTTTGAACTCGGCGTCGGTCGCCACCTGCACGTCGTTGCCAACCGCCACGCGACAGCCAAGCGCGCCTTCCAGCGTCGCCGCCAGCGGGAACGTGCCTTCCCAGCCTGGCAGGTTGCGCGCGCTGGTCACCTCGCCGGCGTCGATCGTGCCGGGGGAGCCGACGCCGACCCCCGCCAGGACCGGCTTGCCGTCCACCAGCTCAACCTCGGCGGCCTTGGCGGCGTCGCGCAGCGCCGTCTCCATCTCCGCGGCGACATCGGCCGGCCCACCGCTGGTTGGCGTCGGGCGGCGCGCTGAGCCGAGGACGTTGTTCTCCTCGTCGACGATCGCCGCCTGGATCTTGGTCCCACCGAGGTCGATCCCGCCATAGGTGGACATCCGGGCGGATGATCGCAGACCTCCGCCGCAACGTTGGAACCCGCCCGAGGGATAAAGCAGGACGTCGCGGTGCTTTAGCTGAATTTACGCCTGCTTGCAGCCTTTCTTCGCACTCTCTTACAGGCCCCGACCAGCATTGAGAGCAACGCAATGACCGAGCGCACCGGAGCATCCTGGGTCGTCTACGTGCTGGGAGCTCTCTGCGCCGGCGCGATCGTGGCCGCCGTGCTCGTCGTGGGACCGGCGTCGAGCAGCCAGGCGACCGTGACGCGCACCGCGACCGTCGCCCAGGGCGTGGTGCAGTCGACGGTCTCCGGCAGCGGCAACCTGCAGGCGCTCAATCAGCTCAACCTCGGCTTCAAGACGGGCGGAACGGTCACGCACATCTTCGTCACCCAGGGCGAGCACGTCGCGCAGGGCCAGTTGCTGGCGAGCCTCGACCCGCAGAGCGCCGAAGTGACCCTCGAACAGGCGAAGGCGACCCTGCAGTCCGCAGAAGCCAACCTCGCCAAGGAGGAAGAAACCGACGGCGAAGGCTCGAGCGCAGCGGGCGCGGCAAGCGGCGGCTCCGCGTCGGCCGCCTCCGTACGCGAGACAGCCGTCGCGCAGACCGACCCGGCGGCCACCGCCTCGGCGGGCGCGACGACCACGACGACGCCGGCGAGCACGCCGGCCACGACCACACCCACCACGACCTCGCCCACGAGCAAGTCGCCCGGCCAGAGCACCCCCGCGCCGGCGAGCTCCGAAGAACGATCGGGCGCGAAATCGAAGCGCGCCGAAGGCGAATCCGAAGGCACGAAGGAAAAAGCCAAGGAAAAGGAAAAAATCAGCACCGCGACACGCGAAGCGAACCTCGCCTCGGCGCGGGCGGCTGTCAGGAGCGACACGCTGACCGTCCACAGCGACGAACAGGCCGTGCAGGACACCAACCTGTACGCACCCGAGAGCGGCACGATCGTCTCGCTCTCCGGGCAGGTCGGAGAAGTCGTCTCCGGCAGCGGCACGACGAGGGCCTCGAGCGCCACCGGCTCCTCCGGGGGCTCCGGATCGAGCGGGTCGGGAGCCAGCGGCTCCGGCGCGACGGGCCGCTCGGCGGCCGCCGCCTCGAGCGCGTCCAGCTCCTCCAGCTCCGCCAGCTCCTCGAGCTCCGCCTTCGCCGTTCTCAGCGATCTCAGCTCGATGCAGCTGGTGGTCCCGTTGAGCGAATCGGAAATCGGCAGCGTCAAGGTCGGCCAGATCGCGACCGTGACCGTCGAAGCGCTCGAAGGACGCAAGCTGGCGGCGCACGTCAGCGAAGTGGCGCTGCTCTCGACGAGCAGCAGCGGCGCGGTCAGCTACGACGTCACCTTCCAGCTCGACCAGCTCACCCCCGGTCTGAAGCTGGGCATGAGCGCGACCGCGGAAGTCGTCGTCAAGCAGGCCGAAGGCCTCAACGTCCCGACCAGCGCGATCACCGCGGACACGGTCACCGTCGAGCGCGCCGGCAAGCAGGCGCGCCAGCGGGTCGTCACAGGTCTCGCCGGCAACAGCTCGACGGTCGTCCTCAGCGGCCTGAAGGCTGGAGAAACGGTCGTCCTACCGGCGGCGAGCACGAGCAGCTCGAGCGCCACGAGCCTCACCTCCAGGCTCAGCCGCCTCGCAGGCGGCGGGGCCGCGCTCGGCGGCGGTCTCGGCAGCGGCGGCGGCGGTGGCGGCGGCGCCGCCTTCTTCAGAGGCGGCGGCTGATGCGCTGGCCCGCGCGCTCGCGCACACAAGCGCCGCCTCGCGTCCCCCGCGAGCGGCCGCTGGTGGCACGCCCGCGATCAGGGCAGGGCCCGTCGGGAAGCGAGCGCGATCCTCGCACCCATCCGGTGATCGCCGTCCACAACATCTCCAAGGTGTTCGACCTCGGGCAGATCCACGTGCGCGCCCTGCGCGACGTCTCGCTGCGCATCGACACCGGCGACCTGGTGGCGATCATGGGCAGCTCGGGTAGCGGCAAGAGCACGCTGATGAACATCCTCGGCTGCCTGGACGTACCCACCCGCGGACGCTATGAGATCGACGGCGTGGACGTCAGCGAGATGGACGAGGACGATCTCGCCGACCTGCGCAACCGCAAGATCGGCTTCGTCTTCCAGAGCTTCAACCTCGTCGCGCGCACGAGCGCGCTCGCCAACGTCGAGCTGCCGCTCGCCTACGCCGGCCTGCGAGGCGCCAAGCGCAGGAAGCGCGCCGAACGGGCGCTGCGCTCGGTGGGCATGGCCAACCGCATGCACCACCAGCCCTCCGAGCTCTCCGGCGGCCAGCAACAGCGCGTTGCCGTCGCACGGGCGATCGTCACCAACCCCGCGCTGATCCTCGCGGACGAGCCGACCGGCAACCTCGACTCGCATTCGACCGAGGACGTCCTGCGGATCTTCGCGCGGCTGAACGAAGAAGGCCGCACGGTGGTCCTGATCACCCACGAGCCGGACGTGGCCGAACAGAGCAAGCGCGTGGTCCGCCTGAGCGACGGCCAGATCGTCGAGGACCGCCGCACGCTCGGCGTGCACGATGCACCGCCCGCGCCGCACAGCCAGAAGTCCGCGCACCGTCCGCCCGCCGCCGGCGCCATGGAGCCAAAGTCATGATCGGCCCGGAGATGCTGCGCATCGCCTGGAGCGGGATCACCGCGAACAAGCTGCGCTCCGGCCTGACGATCCTCGGCATGACGATCGGGGTCGCCTCGGTGATCGTGCTGATCGCCGTCGGCAACGGCTCCTCCAAGGCGGTGCAGTCGACGATCCAGAGCCTCGGCACGAACGTGCTCGTGGTGCAGGGCAGCGGGGGCTTTCGCTTCGGTCCGCGCGCCGGCTCCACGACGAGCATCTCGCTGACCAGAGCGGACGCCGAAGCGCTGCAGAGCCCGAGCCTCGCACCGGACGTCAAGAGCGCCTCCCCCGTCGTCGACGCCACCGGCGTGAAACTCGTCTACGGCGCCACCAGCTACGAACCGTCGTCGTTCGTCGGCACCACCCCCTCGTATCTGACCGCGCACACGTACAGCGTCCAGGAAGGCGCCGCGTTCACCGCCGAAGACGTGGGAAAGAACAGGCGCGTGGCGGTGATCGGCCAGACCGTCGTGCAGGAACTGTTCGCCGGGCAGAGCGCCGTCGGGCAGAACATGAAGGTCAACGGCAGCAACTACGAAGTGGTCGGCGTGCTCGCGAAAAAGGGGACGAACGGGACCACCAACGAGGACGACGTCGTGATGGCCCCGATCACGACGGTGCAGCACTCGCTGACGGGCGCCGGGCCGATCGATTCGATCACCGTCCAGGCGAAGTCCGAATCCTCGCTCAACGCCTCCGAAGCGGAGGTCACGACGATCCTCGAGGAACGCCACAAGATCAAGGACACCGCCGAACCCGGTTTTAGCGTGCTCAACCAGGGCTCGCTGCTGGAAACCTCGAGCTCGACCAGCAGCGTGTTCACGACGCTGCTTGGAGAGGTAGCCGCGATCTCGCTGCTCGTCGGCGGGATCGGCGTGATGAACATCATGCTCGTGTCGGTGACCGAGCGCACGCGCGAGATCGGCATCCGCAAGGCGGTCGGCGCGAGGCGCAGCGACATCCTCAACCAGTTCCTGACCGAGGCGATGCTCGTCTCCCTCTTCGGCGGGATCGCCGGCGTGGCGGTCGGCGTGATCGGCAGCCAGTTCGAAATCGCCGGCGTGCATCCGGAGATCGCCACCTACTCGATCTTCCTCGCCTTCGGCGCCGCGCTCGCCTCGGGCCTGTTCTTCGGCACCTACCCGGCGGCGCGCGCCGCCCACCTTCGACCGATCGAAGCGCTGCGCTTTGAGTGATCCAACTTCCCCCCATCAGGAGGCCGCCATGCCCCACGAGGAGCCCGACGAATGGCTGCAGGAACCCGAGGAGCTGCCTCGCCGGCCGAGACGGCGCCTGTTCGGGACGGGGGCCAACCCGATCTTCCTGGCGCTGCTCGGCGTGCTGCTGATCGCCTGCGGGTTCATCGGCGGGGTACTCGTCGAGAAGGGCGAATCGCCGTCCGCATCGAGCGCCGGCGCCGGCGCAGCGACGGGGTTCGCGTCGCGCTTGCGCGCCCTGCGCGAGGGCGCAGGCGCGGGCTCGGCCCTCGCGGGCGCGAGCGGATCCGCAGGCGCGGGCTTTGCCCGACCGACCGCCGGCACCGTCGCCTATCTCGCCGGCAATACGCTGTATGTGCTCGATTCCGAAGGCAACACCGTCAAGGTCACGACCTCGGCCGCGACCAGCGTGAGCAAGACCGTCAAGGCCAGCGTCAGGAGCATCCACCCCGGCGAAACGGTCACCGTCACCGGCACCACCGGCTCGAACGGGACCGTCAGCGCCGAAACGATCAGCGTCGGATCGAGCGGGGGCGGGCTGGCGGCGCTGTTCGGCGGCACGGCCGCGAGCTCGAGCTCGAGCTCGACAGGCAAAGGCAGCGGCGAACCCTCGCTGTTCGGCAGCGGGGGCTAGCGACGACTACAGTCCCGGCTGATGGGAGAGCGCTGCCAGGCGGGCACGAATCCGACAACTCGATCACCAACAAAGGAAGTCAATGCCTCACATCGACAGCAAGAGCAGTAGACCCGTAACAGCGGCGCTGGTCCTCGTGCTCGCCAGCCTCGCGCTGGCGGCGTGCGGAGGCTCCTCGAGCACCTCCTCCAACACCGCCTCGACCGCGAGCAAGAACGCGAGCGCGAGCGCGACGACGCCCGCGCCGGGCGGGCCAGCAGGCGCCGCCAAAGGGCGCTTCGCCGCGATCCGCGAATGTCTGAAGAAGGACGGCATCACGCTGCCCGCACGCAAAGCCGGCCAGGGTCCGGGAGCCGGCGGCTTCCTCGGCGGCGGCGGCTTCGCGCTGCCAAAGGGCGTCAGCAAAGCCCAGTACGAAGCGGCCATCAAGAAGTGTGGTGGCTTCCCGCGCGGCCGCCTCCCAGGCGGCGCCAACCGCTTCAGCACCCCGGCGGCCAAACAGGCGCTCGCGAAATTCGCGGCGTGCATGAACGAAAACGGCGTGCAGATCCCGGCCCCGAACACCTCCGGCAGGGGCCCGATCTTCAATACCAAGGGCATCGACACGGCCAGCGCCAAGTTCAAAGCAGCCGATGCGAAGTGCATGAGGGCGCTGTTTGGCGGATTCCGCGCGCATCCCGGCGCCGCCGGCGCCGGACCCGGGACGGCGAACGGCTAGCGGCCAACCGGCTCTCGTCCGAGACCGGTCAAGTCCTGGACCGCGCCGCCGGCGCGGTCCAGGTAGCCGCCGCGGGGTTGTCCCCGGCGGCTGCCAGAGGTCGGCCTACTTGCGCTTCGGGTCGGGGATCGCGGCGGAGCTCGGCTTGCTGACGACCGTCGGTATCGGCAGCGCCGCGACGCGCTGCATCAGCTGGTTCCATTGCCCGGCGCTGAGCGGGCTGGTCGTGACGATCGGCGCGGGCGCCGTGCGTCCCGAGCTCGCGGAGTGCGCGGCTTTCGCGGCCGCGGCCGGGTTGAGCGTCGTGGTGGCGCTCGGCGGCAGGAACTCGAGGCGGATGCGGTTCCAGTCCGCCGTCGAGGCGTGTGTGTTGGGCGAGCCCGGGTAGCGCATCAGGCTGACGATCGCGTGCGGCACGAACCCCTTGGGAAGTGTCAGCAGCGCGCGGATCGTGAGGTCCGTGATCGTTTCCGGCCCCTGGTGGCCGGCGATCTGTGTGCCGTTGATCGCGGAGATGTCCACCGCCTCGCCCGTGCTCCCGGACGCGACGGACTGGCGCTGAGAGCAGCGCAGGGTGCCGACCGTAGGCTCCAGCCCGCTGCGCGACAGGAAGGCGAGCACCGCCAGGACGCGTTTGTCGACCATGCCGGCCGCGACTTCGTGGCGTGCGCAGGCGTCAAATGCGATCCCGGGATCCGACAGCACAGCGCGCTCGAGCTGCGCCTGGGAGAGCAGGAAGACGTCGCTCGCGGTCGCGCCGAGCAGCGCGTTCGTCGCCTTCGCCCCCTGCGGGTGCAGCGCCGTCTGCAGCTGCGCCCAGTTGGCGAGGATCGGACCGGGGTTGACCGTTTCCGCATCGCCCGCGGGGCGGATCGCGAAGCGCAGGTGGCCGTCCTGCGCGCCGGGCGGTGAGCTGACGCGGCCCAGCACCGTGCCGGAGGCCACGACCGACCCCTTGCGCAGCGGCAGACGTTGACCGGCGTTGCTGGTTCGCGCCTTCCTG
The DNA here is from genome assembly GCA_963735705.1 of uncultured Solirubrobacteraceae bacterium. Lineage (GTDB taxonomy): Bacteria > Actinomycetota > Thermoleophilia > Solirubrobacterales > Solirubrobacteraceae > Palsa-744. Next base: position 13,736 of record CAVTLZ010000002.1, on the reverse strand, counting down.
GCGGCGCTGGCGACGGCGGCCGCACGCGCGTCCGGGTTGCCCGGATGGGCGAACAGGCGGAGCCTGTCCATGCCGGGCGGCGGCGCTTCCTGCGCGCTCGTCGGCAGCGAGATCTGGCCATGCACCGGAGAGGGGTTCGCGAGCGGCGTCTTCACGTTCAGGGTCAGCGGCGACTGCGTTCCCGCGGAGGCGGGCTGGGAGGGCGCGGCGTCGCGCGTGCTCGCCGCTTCCACGACCGGCGACTTCGCCCGCACCTTCGGCGTCTTCGGCAGGACGTAGCTGGGTGCGATGCTGCCGAGGCCGGCGTACGTGAACACATCGCCGTAGACGTCGCGCAGCACCACGAACTTGCCGAGCTTGCGCGAGTCGCCGATCTGGACGATGCGTCCGTCCTGCACGGCGACCACCGACGCGTTCGGAGCGCTCATCAGTTCGACGAGCTGCAGTGCCCGCGCGGCGGACTTGTCGGCGGCGGTCGTGGCGGCAGCGGCAGCCGCGGTCGGCGACAGCGGCGGCGCGGACCCCGGAGCGCCCGTGGCGGAGGCGGCGCCCGCCGCCGCACCGCTGCTCGCCGCGGTTCCCGGCGTCGCCGCGGAGCTCGGGACGGCGCTCGCGCCGGCGGTCGCACTCGACGCGACCGCGGCGGAGGCCGGAACGGGGCTCCAGGAGAGCCGCTTGCCGGTCACGGGCGGACGACCGTCGATCAGCCCGGTGAGCGTGGCGATCACGGCCTTGGGGTAGGTGGAGATCAGCTTGGCGCGCAGGAGCACCGAGTCGACGTATTCTTCGGAGTGGTTGTACGCGAGGATCGCCGCGCGCAGGTTGGTCGCGGCGCCTGCCGCACGCAGGTAGCGCGCGGCCGCGAAGACCGCGTCCACCGGGTTGTACGGGTCGGCGTAGCCGGCGTTCAGCGCGTCCACGCCGTACTGCAGCCACGTGCTCGGCTCGAACTGCATCCAGCCGACGGCGCCCGCGGTCGAGACGGACTGATCGCTGCCGTAGTCGGTCTCGATTTCGTTGATCGCCGCGAGGATCTGCCACGGCACCCCGTATTGGACGGCCGCCGCCTTGTAGATCGGCAGCAGGAACAGCGGGATCCGGTAGAACGCGAGCGCCTGGTCTGAGGCTTCCGCGGAGGCGAGCACCGCCGCCAGCGCTCCCGCCTCGGCGGCGACCACCTGCGGGGATGCCGCGACGTTGTTGGGGCCGGAGGCCTTTTCGCTGTGCTTGCCCGCCTTGCCGGCGCCTGACTTGCCCGCTTCGCTGTTCGCCGAGGTCGTCGTCTGGCTCGGGTTCGACGGGGCGCCGGTGGTCGCCTTCTGCTTGCGTTTGAGCACCACCGTCGGTGCTTCCGTCGCCGCCGGCGCCGGGGCGCTCGTCGTGGGGACGGTCGTGCTGGGCGCGGTCGTGGTGGGGGCCGTGGTGCTGGGCGCGGTCGTCGTTTCCGTCGGGTTGCCGCTCGTCGCGGGCGTCGTCGAGGTGCCGGTCGTGGACTGGCCCGCTTCGCCTTCCTGGGCGCCGGATTCCGCGGTGGGCGTCGTGCCCAGCGCCGCGCCAGCGAGCGGGCCACCGAGGCCGGCCGCGGTCAGTCCGCCCCCGGCGAGGGCGGACAACAGCGCGCGAATAGCCCGTTGGCGGGCGCGATTCACAGGCGGCATACGCGGAAATCAATCATCTCGGGGACGTCCCATTGTCGTTGGTGGCGCAGTGAGCCCACAAACGCGGGGTACGCCCACCGGGATTCTTATCGGCAGCGAACCACGAATGCGTAAAGGATTCGTAATCGCGCGGCAAATCGTGGAGTGCTCGGATTTCATCGCGATCAGGAGTCGGGAACCGTATCGACACAGACGGCCGATGCGTCGGGGCTGCCTGGCCATCGCGTCTTCTAGACGGCTTGCCGCACTCCTGCCGCTGGGCGTCCAGGGCCGTCTGGACCCGCGCCCGCCGCTTGTAAGGGGTCGTGCCGACGCTCTATTGTTGACAGCGAAGGGTTCGTACAGTTGACAGGGCCGGCCACGATGGCGGTTCGCGACGCAAAATGGGGGGCGAGGATGAGCGGGAGACGGTGTCGGATAGTTGCTGCGCTCGTGTGCGCGGTGTCGTTGCTCGCGGCCGCGCCGGCGCTCGCGGAAGAGACGGTGAGCATCACCGAAGCGGGCTTCTCGCCGAACGCGCTCGGCGTACCCACGAACGCCTTCGGCAGCGCCAAGATCGGCTCGACCAACCTGCCGGTGCCCTCGCCGATCACCCACGTCGACGTGTACGGCCCGAAGGGCGTGACGCTCAACCTCGAAGGCACGGGCACGTGCTTGAAGGAACGGCTCGAACAGCTCGGCCCGCAGGGCTGTCCAGCCGACTCCAAGGCGGGCTTCGGCGGCGGCGAGGGCGCCTACGAACTCGCCCACGAAATCATCGACGAGGAATACACCCTGGACTTCTTCCTGGCCGACAACCAGCCCGGACACGTCTCGCTGCTGATCTTCCTCAAGGGCTCGAGCCCGGTGTCGATCGAAATCATATTCCCGGCGACAGTCATCACCGGGCCGGCGCCATACGGGCTCGGCTTCAGCGTCGAAGTGCCCCTCATCAAAGTGCTCCCGGAAGCCTCGGACGCCTCGGCGACGAGCGCCTTCCTGACGCTCGGGGCCCACGACGTCGCCTACTACAAGAAGGTCCACGGCAAGCGCAAGCTGCTGCACGTCAAGGGAATCATCCTGCCGAAGCATTGCCCGCACGGGGGCTGGCCGGTGGCCTCGCAGTTCAGCTTCGAGGACGGCTCGACGGTCCTCGCCAAGCGCACGGTCCCCTGCCCGAAGTGACGCGAGCGCCTGCACGGGCGCTGCTGGCGGGGCTGGCGCTCCTCGGCTGGACGGTGCCGGCGTCCGCGCCCGCTCAAGCCGCGACCGTGGCGAGCATCCACCCCTCGCTGCGACCCGACCGCCTCGGCGCGAGCACGGCGCTGACGCTCGCGCTGAGCTATTCAGGCGAGGAAGAAGGCGAAGCAGGCGTCCCCGCCCCCGTGCGCACGATCGTCGTGCGGCTTCCCGCGGGACTGCGGATCGACCTGCACGGCATCCAGAGCTGCTCGGCGGCCCGCCTGCGCAGGCAGGGCGCGAGCGGCTGCCCATCCGGGTCGCTGCTCGGCCGTGGCCACGCGACGCTCGAGGTGCACGCCGGCTCGCAGACGCTCCCCGAGCAGGCCGCCGTGTGGGCCTTCCGCGGACCGGACCGCGGCGCCCGCCCGACGCTCGAGCTCCTCAGCCAGGGCTACACGCCGCTGGACGAGCGTACGATCAGCATGGGCGTGCTGGGCAGCGACAGCGCGCCGTACGAATCGAAGCTGACGGTGTCGATCCCGCCGATCCCCACGCTCGTGTACGAGCCGGACGCCTCGCTCACCTCGCTGTCGCTGACGATCGGCCGGGGCCAGACGATCACCCTGCCCGCGAGCTGCCCCACGGGTGGGCTCTCGTTCGCAGCCGCGTCCACGTTCGCCGACGGCTCGACCGCCACGGCCACCGCCAAGGCGCCGTGCCCGTAGATGGTTGATTCCACGGTCGTGTGGCCTGCTCTGGAGGAGTCGCAAACGCGACGCTCGAAGCGATATTCTTACTCCCCATGGAAACGATCCTCTCCGTGCTGCAGGTCGCGATCGCGGTGATCCTGATCTTCCTGGTGCTGATGCACTCGGGTAAGGACTCCGGGCTCTCCGGCGCCTTCGGCGTGGGCAGCGGCACCGGTCCGCTCGGTGGCGGGTCGCTGGTCGAGCGCAACCTCAACCGCTGGACCATCTTCTTCGCGGTGCTGTTCTTCCTGAACGCGTTCCTGCTGCTCAAGAAGGTCTGAGCACTCCCTCGGGGCCGTCCTCGCTCGTGCTCCGCTCGATCCGGTCGAGGATCTCGATCGCCTCCGCGCGCAGCTCGTCGTCGATCGCCTGGTAGTCCTCGCGCGAGAGCTTGCCGGTGCGGAAGTCGAGCTCCGCGTCGCGGATCTCGCGGTACTTCGCCTCGCGCGCCGCCTCGAGCTCGTCGTGCGTGTACGTGTCCGCCGCGAGCGACGCGGCGGACGCCGCGCCGTCAGAGACATCGTGACCGTCCTCGACCGCCGAGCCCGCGTCCGAGCCCGCGTCAGCGAGCCGGCGCGCGCGTCGCAGCGGCGCGCCGACGACGAGCACCACGAGCCCGATCAGCGCCAGCGTGAGGATCGCGATCAGGAACGCCACGCCGTCAGGAGCTCCGAACGCCAGTGCACCAGTCGCGCCCCGCGCGTCACGCGCGCGCCAGGCCCCTCAGCGCTCGCGCGCGCGAACGCGCAGCCACGCGGCGACGCACGACGCTCGGCGCCGGCCACAGCGCGATCAGCCCGCCGCCGAAGCTGATCAGCCCGCCGATCCAGATCCAGAACACCAGCGGCGAGACCAGGAAGTTGAACTGCGCCTGCGGCGGGTGCTGCAGGTAGGCGCGCGCGAGGTAGGCGATCCCGACGAGCGCGTCTTCCGGCGGAAGCGTGCTGTTGCCGACCGTCACGATCCGCTTCAGCGCCGGCGTTTCGATGTCCGGGTCGATCGCCGTCCAGATGTTGCGCGTGAGGCTTCCGTCCATCGCCACGTGGCTGACTGGCTGGCCGCCGATGAGGCTGCCGACGGTGCCCTGGCTGGCTTCCTGGGAGGCGTAGAAGCCCTCGCTGGGGTTCAGCGTGGCGACGTGGCGTCCGTGCTCGCTGACGTCCAGCAGCGCGCCCAGGCTCAGCGTCGAGCCGGTATGCGCCTCGTCGTACTTGGGCGTGATCGTCGCGGTGGGCTTCACGTAGCGGACGGTGTAGGCGCCGACGCGGGTCGACTGCCCGGGCGAGAGCCCCAGCTGCGAGGCGTGTTGGAAGGACGAGGAGGCGGCCACGCCGACGAACAGGACGGCGATGCCGATGTGCACGATGTAGCCGCCGTAGCGGCGGCGGTTGCGTCGCACGAGCGCCAGCAGCGCCAGCGGCGGGGCCTCACCCGCCATCGCCCGTCGCGCGCGCGTGCCGCGGAAGAACTCCTGTCCGACGCTGCCGAACACGAACCCCGCGAGGCAGAACATCACGATCGCAAGCGGCTTCTGCGTCACGCCTGCGATCTCCAGCGCGAGCAGCACGAGCAGCGCACAGACGCTCGGCACGACGAAGTTGCGCCGGGCGTTGGCGAACGTCGCGCGTCGCCACGCGATCACCGGCCCGACGCCGCTCAACAGCACCAGGATCAGCGCCAGCGGCACCGTGTAGCGGTCGAACCACGGCGGCCCGACCGACGCTTCCTGGCCGGTCACCGCCTCGGAGATCAGCGGGAAGTACGTGCCCCAGAAGATCACGAAGCACAGCCCCACGAGCACGACGTTGTTCGCGAGGAAGATCGACTCGCGCGAGAGCCACGAATCCAGGCGGTGCTCGGTGCGCAGCATGTCGCGGCGCGAGACGACCAGGTAGATGGAGCCGGCGATCAGCAGCGCGATCAGGCACACGAACGGCACGCCGAGCGTGTGCCCGCCGAACGCGTGGATCGAGTCGAGGATGCCGCTGCGCACGAGGAACGTGCCCATGATCGCCAGCGTGCCGGTGGCCAGCGCCAGCGAGACGTTCCACACCTTCAGCATCCCGCGCTTCTCCTGGATCATCAGCGAATGCAGGAACGCCGTGCCCGTCAGCCACGGCATCAACGACGCGTTCTCGACGGCGTCCCAGCCCCAGTAGCCGCCCCAGCCGAGCTCCGAGTAGGACCACAGCGCGCCCAGCAGGATGCCCGCGCCGAGGAACAGCCACGCCGCGAACGCGAAGCGGCGGATCGCTTTGATCCAGTCCGCGTCCACCCTGCGCGCCAGCAGCGCGCCCATCCCGAACGCCAGCGGGATCGTGCACAGCGTGTAGCCGGAGTACAGCATCGGCGGGTGGATGATCATCGTCGGGAAGCGCAGCAGCGGGTCGAGCCCCTCGCCTTCCGGCGGCGCCGGGTGAGTCGTCGCGAACGGGTTGGCGTAGAAGACCATCAGCGCCACGAAGAACCCGCCGAAGCCGAGCAGGATCGCCGTCGCGTACGCGGCGACGTCGCGCAGGCGCCTGCGCGTCAGGAACAGCGCCAGGCTCGACCACAGCGACAGCAGCCACGCCCACAGCAGCAGCGAGCCTTCCTGCGAGGACCACACCGCGGCGGCGCGGTAGAGCGCCGGCGTCGTGCGACTGGAGGTGTCGGCGACCGTGTTGAACGCGAAGTCGTTGCGCAGGAACGCGACCTCCAGCACGATCATCGCGACCGTCAGGACCCCGGCGAGCGCGTACACCGAGCGCCGGCCGGACTCGGAGAACTCGACCCGCCCGCTGCGCACCCCGTACAGCGACGCGGCGATGCCGTACGCGCAAATCGCAAGGGCCAGCAGCAGGCACGCGAAGCCGAGGCCGGCCATCAGCGCCTACGCTCGAGGCTGGACGTATCTGCAGTGCGCCCGGGCACTAGATCATCTAGGCGTTCTGGTTCTCGCTCGGCGGAGCGGTCTTGTACTTGGACGGGCACTTGGTGATGAGCGAGTTGCGTTCGCCGATGTAGCGCCCGTCCTGCTTCGCGACGGTCACGATCACCTCGCGCCCTTCGCGGAACGGGTCCGGCACGGTCCCCGTGTAGGCGAGCGGGATCGTCGTCCCCCCCACCCGATCCTCCACGCTGAAGTCCAGGACGGCGCCCTCTCGATGGACCGAGCCGTTGACGACCGTCCCCGTCAGCTGGTAGCTGCGCCCGGGCTGGGCCTCGCGCACGAGCTGGCTGGGCGTCAACGCCGGGCTGGCGGCGCTGAAGCTCGTGTAGATCAGGGCGCTGGCCAGCAGCACGGCCGCGCTCAGCGCCACGACGAGGCGCACCGTCCGCTTGCGCGAGGGGTTCATCGCGCAGAAGTATCGCAAACGCCCTATGTGCTCGCCTCAGCAGCCCGCCCGGCGGGCGGATCGCCGCCCGGCGGGGCAAGCGACGAGGAAACAATGGTTGCACGGCGAAACCTTTGGCCGTGGATGACGTTGTAGGAGGTAGCGAATCATGAGACCGAGCCTCCTGCACCCCCTTGGCGAGGCGCGACACTCGCGCCGGCACCGGCGCGGGCGCGGAGCCGCACCGGTCGAGCCCGTCCGCGAGCCCGCCCCGCTGATATGCGATCTCGCGGTGGCGCGTGCGCGCGAGGCCGGCGGACCTGTCGATCAAGCCTCCTACAGCTGCCAGTGCGGCTGCGTGTTCAGCGCGCCGGTGTCCACGACCGTCGCGTGCCCTCACTGCGGCGTCGCTCAGGCCTGGTAGCGCCCTCCAGCACGACGAAGGCCCCGCCGCAGCGGGGCCTTCGCACGCACATCGGTTGGCGGCCAGACGCCTACCGTCCTACGAGTTGGCCTTCACTTCGAACGCCGGCTGTTCGTACTCCCAGTTGCAGGCGGGTTCGATCCCCGTCGCGCTGAAGGAGCCGAGCGTGCCGCCGCAGTCGATCGCGCCGTACGTCGTGTTGAGGAACACCTGTTCGGGGAGCGGGTCCGAGCCCACCGAAGGCGGCGCCACGGCCACCCTTTCGTAGTCCTCTTCTTCACAGGCGCCCGTCGTTTTGTTCACGTGCGCCGCGTTGCAGACGTAGTCCGCGTTGATCGCCACGTTCAGCGAGTTCTCCGGCCCTTCGGCGCCGGTCGGTTCGGCGCCGTAGGTCTCGGTGTTGAAGGCGACGCCGATGACCGCCTGCGCGGGCAATGTCGCACCGGGCAGCTTGAAGCTGACCTTGGTCCCCTTCGCGAAGGCGCATTCCTTGCCGTAGCCTTTGACGCCTTCGGGCATTTCCAGGGGGCAATGCGCGCTCGCGGAAGGCCGGTAGTGGATCTTGACCTTCTTCGTGATCCGCGCGATCGGCGAGCCCAGCGAGCCCACTTTGTAGACGCTCACGGTGATCGGCCATTCGAAGCTCGCGCCCATGGCGGTCGTGCAGGAGGCTCCGCTGCCGGTCTGGCAGGCGTAGCTCTCCATCTCGACCGAGATCGTCGGGCTCGTGCGCGCCGCCCCCCCGAACTGGACCTCGCCGCCGAATTCCCACACCGAGTCCGACTCGAACCCGAGGGCGGGCAATGACTTCGACGGGATGTTGTTGTAGATCACTTCGCTCGCGCTCGCCGTCCCGGCCGCGAGGGCCGCGATGGCGGTCGCCGCGAGCAGCGCCGCAGCCAGCCTTGCTGACCTCGCTGGAATCCTTCCGCTCATGTCCGTCTCCATTCGTTGCGATCAAGTCCTCTGACTACGAGGCCGTTGCGGGGGCCCCTCCAGGGCTCCCTCAGACGAAAGCGGCGCGAACGACCATGCGATCGTCCCCGTGCAAGCCCTACTCGCGATAACCGACGCCCATCGCGCCGCGTCCCTCTATGACAGGACGCTATTCGGACGGGTAGCCGATGTCAAGCCTGGCCGCCGCCGTCAGGCCCGCGAAGCGGCGCGCCCCTGACGGAAATGCACGCTTAGCGGATGTACATCCCGGAGATCGCGCGCGAGATCACGAGCTGCTGGATCTCGGCGGTGCCCTCGAAGATGTCGTAGATCAGTCGGCGGTAGCTTCACAGAGCCGTTTTGGCTTATCCATGCGGAATCTGTCCCGCTGGAATCCGGTGGAATCCGGCCGAATCGGGACACGACTGGCGCGAGAGTGGCGCGCGCCTATGGCGCGATTTCGCGAACTAGCGGGGTCGGTGCAACGCGCGGTAGCCATTACAATCGAGCTATGACCACCAAGGAGCGCCTGCACAAGCTCGTGGACGAGCTCTCGGAGCAGGAGGCAGGCGAGACACTTCGACTCATGGCCGCGAGACGGCAGGGCGCAAACATCGACGGGTGGGGCGATCTGGACGCTACGACAGACACGACCACCGCCCGAATCACGCGAGACCTCGCCGAGGAGGAACGCAACGCCGGACTCACGCCCTGGCGACCGTGACGCCAACACGAGGGGAAGTGTGGTGGCACGAGCCACCCGAGGACGAGCCCCGACCCTTCGTGATCCTCACTCGCAACGAGGCCATAGCGGGCCTCGAGAAGCTGGTGGCCGTACCGACCACGCAAACCATCCGCGGCATCCCCTCCGAGGTCGAACTGGGTCGCGAAGACGGAATGCCCGGCGACTGCGTCGTGAGCACCGACAACATCACCGTGGTTCGCAAGGCGCTGCTGACCCGGCAGATCACCACGCTCAGCCCCCAGCGGATGGACGAAGTCTGCCGCGCACTTGCCTACGCGACCGGTTGCTGAGACAGGGGTCAGGCAGCGCCCTCGGGCGCCCTCATCGCGTGAGCTGCGCCGCCGGCGCCCGGCTGCCCGCGCGGTCCAGGTAGGCGTCGAGCTGGGCGGCGGCCTCGCTCTCGTTGCCGGGCATCAGGTGGCCGTATAGGTCGAGCGTGATCTGGATGCCCGCGTGGCCCATGTACGTCGAGAGGGCCTTTGCGTTGACCCCGGCCGCGATCATCAGCGACGCGAAGGTGTGCCGGCACTCGTGCAGCGTGATCGGCTCAAGCGGCGGTTCGCGCAATCCTGACGGGACCAGCTCGCCTTGGTCGTCCAGTCGCCAGCCCCAAGCCTTGCGGGTGCGTTCTCGCATCGACGTGTCGTTGAATGGCCTGTCGGCCGTCACACCGAACACGAGGCCGTCCGTCCAGACGAGGTCCAGCAGGTGCTCGTCCAGGTGGTCCCGGAGGATCGCCGGGATCGGGACGCGCCGGTCTTTGCCGGACTTCGTGGAGATCTCGCCCTCGACCGCATCCCAGCCGCGCCGCACGTGGATCACGCCGGCTGCCAGGTCCACGTCCTCACGGCGCAGCGCCATCAGCTCGCCGCGGCGCAGCCCCGCATACATCGCGGTCGCCCATAGCGCCCGGTCCGCTGGCCGCAGAGCCGCGAGCAGTTCGGCGCACTCGTCCGTCGAGGCGATCCGATCACGGCCGCCGGTCACCGCCGGCATCTGCAGGTCGCTCGTCGGGTTGACCGCAATCCCCGTCTCGGGTCGTGCCAGCGCCCGTTTGTAGATCGCACGGAGCGGGAGCAGCGTCACGCCGATCGCGCTCTCGCTCAGGCCCGATGCGAGCAGCCCGTCGACGAGGTCCTGCAGATCGGTGCGTGTGACCTCCGAGAGCCGCATCGTGCCGATCTCGGGCAGCACGCGCAGCCGCAACGCGATCTCGTACGCCCTGATCGTCGCCGGCTTGTAAGGGTCGCCCTTGCGGTTGCGGATCAGACCCTTGCCGGCGCCGCCCAGCCACGCCTTGGCGGCCTGATCCACCGTGGTCGACGCCGGCGCCCGCAGCGTCCGCTTGCGGACCGCCGTCTTGGCGTCATCGCGCCACGCCTGCGCCGCGGCGTGCGTCGGGAACGTCTTGCGGATCTTCTTGCGGTCGCGCTTGCTGTACACGAACGCCTCGTATGGGCACTTGCAGCGGCCGTTACGGTTGCACTCACGCCCGTGGCGTTGACGCACTCCGGTGGCCATCAGAAACCACGTCCAGGCGATGCCGCCGTGTACGGTGCCGATTGCATGGGAGCTCAACCTCCTCTGCCATGCCCCCGGCCGCGCCAACGGTGCGGGGGCGCTTTGTAAGACACGCGCATCCTACTTCCCCACTCCGACGCCTTCCGCGTGCCGGTCGAGCCACGCCTGCAACTCGCTGACGGGTATCAGCTTACGCCGCCCAAGCCGGACAAGCCGCATGTCGGGCTCGATATGCGCGCGCCAGGTGTCCCAGGACACGCCCAGCGCTTCGCACGCCTGCTCGACGCTCAGCGCGAGGACGGGTGCGCTCCGTTTTTGGGCGGCAGTGGCCGCTACTACACGTGGCGATATTGGGGCCATCGCGGATATAGACCCCAACTTCCTCAAACCGGCCACGCAACTGCGCAGTGCAGACGTCGTCAGACCGCGTCAGCCCAGCGGTGTGCGCCACGCTTCGAGCACGCCTTCTACCTTTGCACGCACGCAGTCGCGTGCCTGCGATCGCTCGACGCCCGCCATCAGCAGATCGTCGTACTCGCTTTCGCGATGACGCGCGGCGGCAGCCACTGCGAACGTGATCGCGCTCGGGTCGAGCGCCCGCGCGGAGGCGGACCGGCCGACGCGACCACTGCCGCGCCTGCTGGTGTGTGAGGCGATCTCCTTCGCGCGCTCAGACGGGCAGCCAGGAAACAGCCGGCCGATCTCGCTCGCGAGCTGACGCTCGAAGTCCGCGTCCTCGACGGCACGCCGCTCGCGTTCTCGCTGACGCCGCCTCGAGCGGACCTCGTCGTCGGCGAGACACTCCGCTTCGGCCTGTTCGAGCGCTGGCTCCTCTACCAGCACGCCCTGCCGCTCATAGCGCTTGCGCGCACGGCTGAAACGCACGACGACGGCGGAGAGGCGGCTGTGCTTGCGCGCCCTGCGCGTCAACGCCGCATCCCCGGCGCCAAGGAAAGTCAGGTGCGCGAGATCCGCGCAGGAAAGACACACCGGGCCGCCGTCATCCATGATCAGCCAGCCCGCATCTGTGTCTCCGCACGCAGAACACGTCCACTCCTTCAGCGGCGAGACGACCACAATCTCGGGCCTGTCACGCAACGCGCTCACCGCGTGATCGTAGCCCCCTACTGATGCCTCACGCCGCCGGGTGAAGTGGCACGATGGCGCGGTGCCCACGACAGCTCGCCGCGAGACCAAGGACGTTCACGAGATCGTGCGCGGCCTGCCAGCCGAGGAGCTTCGCGAGATCGTGCGCTCCGCCGTCGATCGCCATCCCGACGTAGAACGCCACGTGTTGCTCGCGGCAGCCCGCAGCGAAGGGGACCTCGGCGAGCTGCGCCGCGAGGTCGACCGCGGGCTGCGCACACGCCGGTTCCTCGACTACCACGAAAGCTCGGGGTGGGCGCGGGCAGCACAGCCGGTGCTCCAGGAGCTGCGTCTCGCCGCAGAGAACTCACCCTCGGCTGAGCTTCTCGCTCTCATCGAGCGCGCAGTCGGGCACGTCGTGAAGGTGATCATGCACGCCGACGACTCGAACGGGACAATCAGCGATTTCGCGCGCGAGCTACTCGACCTACACGCGCAGCTGTGCCACGCGCGGGTCGCCGACCCCGTGAAGCTCGCCGAGTGGATGGTGCGCTTCAGCTGCGACGATCAGGACTTCTTCGAGGTCGATCCCGTCGGCTACCGCGAGGCGCTGGGTGAGAGCGGCCTCGCCGCCTACAGGCAAGCGATCGAACAGCGCCACGCCGACGGCAGCAAGCTGTTCGCGGTGCGGTGGGCACGCGAGCGGCTCGCTGTGCTCGACGGCGACACCGAGGCCGTCGTCACGCTGCTCGGCGGAGACCTCAGCGCTCCGCACCAGTTCATCGCCGTGTGCGAGGCGATGGCGGAGCTTGAGCGCGAGGACGACGTGCTCGCGTTCGCGCTGCGCGGCATCGCCGAGACGAGCGGCTGGCAGGTCGACAAGCTCTACGATGTCGCCTGCGGCGCGCACGAGCGCGGCGGCGCGCCGGTCGAAGTGCTTGCGCTGCGTCGCCAGCAGCACGAGCGCACACCATCGGCGAGCACCTACTCGACGCTGCGGCGCGCCGCGGAGGCGCTCGATGCCTGGGGACTCGAGCGTGACGCCGCCAGACGGGCGCTGCGCGAGCGCGACCGCGGCAGCTACGTCGACGCGCTCCTTCAGGAGGGCGATGTTGAGACCGCTTGGGCAATCGCGACCGAGGACTCGACCTGGGACCCAGGCGGCGATCGCCGCGCCCGCCTCGCCCAAGCACGCGAGCCCACACACCCGGAAGAGGCGCTCTCCTTGTACATGCTCATCGCCGAGGAAGAGCTGCTCCAGACAGGCCGCCGCGCATACGCACGGGCGATAGCGATGCTGAAGCGCGCACGCCGTGCCGCAGGCGCCGCCGGACATGATCGCTGGTTCTCAGACCAGCTCGTCAACCTGCGCGAGCAACACCGCCGCCGCCCGGCCCTCATCGAGATGCTCGACAAGGCGAAGCTCCCCTGAGCGCTCGCCACATCGAGACGGCGGTGTCTGGCGCTGCTCGTAGCTTGTCTGGGTGGCCGAGAACGATCCAAGCACGACTGATCCCGACGGACGCCTTGTCGTCTTCGACGCCGGCACCCGTCTGCACCTGTCCCTGGGTCGGCCGGAGCTCGTAGACGAGCACGAACTGATCCTCGGCACCGTCGCGCATCCCGACCACCGCATCGATGACGCCATCCCAGGCCGCGAGCACTTCTATCGGCGACACGTCGATCCCCGAAGGTGGCTGCGGGTGGTCGTAGACTTCAATGACGAGCCTGCGTGGGTCGTGACCGCACTGGTCCAAGAAAACCCGCCGCGCGGCTGGAAATCATGACCATCACGATCGCCGGCATCCCGTTCGACCATCACCACTACGACGAGCGCGGCGACGTGCTCTACCTCAACGTCGGCGAGCCCCGTCCCGCAGCACGCGGCCTGGAGACGCCCGACGGGCACGCGATCCACTACGACGAGAACGGCGCGGTTATCGGGTTGACGCTGCTGAACGTCCGGCACACCCTGGAACGCGACGGGCGACTGACGCTCACGTTGCCACCGGAGCACCTCGGAGCCGACGCACTCGAACCCATCCTCGCCGCAGCCTGAAATCGTGAGCTCGCTCAGCCGGTTTGGTCACCCTTCAGATCGCCGCGCCTGACCGCCGCTCCGCACACGGCGACCGGCAA
>CAVTLZ010000001.1:0-518499 GCA_963735705.1 uncultured Solirubrobacteraceae bacterium | reverse complement strand
GCCAGCCGCTGGTGGGGCTCATCAGCCAGTTCGATCTTCTCAGGGCGCACGAGCGGGTGCTGATCGAGGAGCGCCACCGCGAGCGTCCGCTCCGGCGCGCCGCGAGACTCGGGATGCTCCTTCCCGCCCGCGAGTCCACGCGATGAGCCCACGCGCCACCGATCGTCCCTTGCTGGATGAGGACTACCAGCGTCTGCTCGCATTCCGCAGCGAGCTGCGAAGGTTCCTGCGCTGGAGCGAGCAGGCAGCCAACGACGCGGGCCTGACGCCATCGCTACACCAGCTGCTGCTCGTGTTGCGCGGCCACCCGGACGTGCCCGGCCCGACGATCGGACAGGTAGCCGACGAGCTTCAGACGCGCCATCACAGCGCCGTTGAGCTAGTCCGACGCGCCGAGGCCAAGCGGCTCATTGGTCGGGAGCACGACCCACTCGATCACCGCCGTGTGCACCTGCAGCTCACAGACCACGGACGCCAGCAGCTAGAGGCTCTCACTCGCGAGCACCTCACCCGCATACCGACCCTCGCTGAAACCCTCAACGAGTATACACCCTCGCGACACCGCCGGCGCGCCCTGCCCCGACCCCCGGGGTCAGCAGGGGCCCGCGACGATCATCGAAGACCGGGACTGAGGCCCGGCGAGGCGGAGGCTTAAGCCAACGGTTCAACCGTCACAGTGCATATCTCGCGTGTCGCGGCCAGACTGTCCTGCCCGCTCCCGGGTTGCATCGACTCACACCCCCCTGGCCCTCAGCGGGTCAGAGCGAGACACTCTGGACATCCGGCGTCGGTGCGGGCGAGCGCGAGGGACAGCTCGCGCGCTCCTGGGTGGTCGGCGAGCATCCCCTCCTCGGCGAGTCGGGTGCGTCCGGTCGGCGAGCGTCATGGGGCTCAACCAGGGCTCTTGCTGGGCGAGGTACGGTCCCATGTGCCGTCCGGCGATCTTGCGGGCGGCCACCACAGCGGCTCGGTGTCGACCACAAAGCTGTCGCCGGCGCCGCCGCTTATGTCCGCGCGCAGAAAGATTGGCTCAAGGCCGGTCAGCAGCATGTCCCGGACGATCGGCTTGAACGGTGGGGCTTGCTCGCGGCGCCGAAGGCGGCGGCGATCGTCTCGGCGGCGGCGTCCGCCTGCTGGGCGGCGATCCCGCCCTGCTTGATCGGGAACGTCGTCCCGTCGCCGGCCGCATAGACGCCATCGGTTTCCTTAACGCGAGCGTGCCGGTCGATCGGTATGAACCCTTCTGCGTCGTGGGGCAGGCCGCGGATGCCGATGCCCTCGCAGCGGCCGAGCGTGACGGTGAGGTCGGTCGGGACGCTCTGCGCGGGGTGCAGGCACAGCTCGCCGTCGGCGAGCACAGACGGGTAGCTTCCGAGGATCAGGCGGATCCCGCGATCGGCGAGCAGTTGCCGGACGATCGCACCGGCCGGCGGTCCGAACAGCGCCAGCGGCGAGGTCTCGGGTGTGACGATCGTCAAGCGCACGCCGCGAACACCGCGATCGGCGATCGATCCAGCCGTCAGCAGGGCCAACTCGTAGAGAGGGAGCGTCGCGCTCTCGCCTGGCGGTGCCGCAAAGACGAGCTCGTCGATCTCGTTCTGCTCCAAGCCGACCAGCAGCGTGCGGATCGCGTCAACATCGCCGGCGCCCCGGACCGCGATGCTGTCGGCAAGCCACGGGAGCCGTCGCGCACCTGTGGCGATCACCAACGCGTCATAGTCGAGCCGCTGCCCGAACATGGTGCGAACCTGACGGCGCTCGCGGTCGACCTCGACCAGCGAGTCCTGTACCCAGTCGGCGCCGTGCGACCGTGCGATCT
Source organism: uncultured Solirubrobacteraceae bacterium (assembly GCA_963735705.1). Taxonomy (GTDB): domain Bacteria; phylum Actinomycetota; class Thermoleophilia; order Solirubrobacterales; family Solirubrobacteraceae; genus Palsa-744. The sequence goes on along the minus strand of CAVTLZ010000001.1, from coordinate 516,680 downwards.
CTGCAAGCGGGAAACGGCGCGGGCGACTGGCTGAGAACGGCGCTGCAACCGCGACCGGCGCGTACGCGAGCTTGGACTGTGGCGCGAGCAGCACGATCGCCGGGATGCTGCCCAGCAGCGAGCGGAGCGCCAGCAGCGCCTCCAGGGCGGCCACGCCTCCACCGGCGATCACGATCCGCGGTCGCGCCCGCGCGCCCGGCAGCGGCCTACGGCCACCATCGACGTGCCGGTTCGCAGATACCCGGCCGCGGGGCCCGTCCGAGCCGCGCCTCGCAGTCCTCAAGCGATTGCCACGATCGCCGGGCGGCCGATCCCGAGAGTTCTTCCCGCCGTTCTTTTTTCCAGTCATAATGTAAAAATAGCACTTGAGGGAGCGGTCGTGTTCTGCGCCGCTCACAGCCGCGCAACGCCCGCCAGCGCCCCCTCTGCCACGAGGCCAACGCCGACGACAGCCGCGTAGACCGGGGGTCGATCGCCGCCTCGCGTAGCCAGCAAGCTTTTTTACTGGCGATGTGGAAGAATCCGCGTCGTGTCCAGCTACGTCGGTGGGTACGGTGCGTCACGCAGGCCGGTTGAGCGGCCTGAGACCCCGAGGGTTGGTGTGGCCAGCATGATCGGCCGAGGCTAGGATCCGATGGCCACCTCGACTCCGGGAGCGCTGGACGGCAATGCCTGAGCGCCCCAATCCGTTGCTCGAGGCACATCGCTTCCTGCGTCGTGGGCCGGTCAACGCCGAGGGCTGGAGCCAGCTGGTCGCCAAGGACCGGGCCTGGGAGCGCTCCTACCGGGGGCGCTGGGCGCACGACAAGGTGGTGCGCTCCACCCATGGCGTGAACTGCACGGGGTCGTGCTCATGGAACGTGTATGTCAAGGAAGGGCTGATCACCTGGGAGTCCCAGGCGGTCGACTACCCCTCGACGGGTGCGGAGATGCCCGACTACGAGCCGCGCGGGTGTCCAAGGGGCGCGTCGTTCTCGTGGTACACCTACTCGCCGCTGCGCCTGAAGTACCCCTACGTCCGCGGCAGCCTGCTTGAGATGTTCCGCGAGGCGCGCGCGCGGCTCGGTGACCCGGTGGACGCGTGGGCGGAGATCGTCGACGACCCCGAGAAGGCACGGCTATATCGGCGTCAGCGCGGCAAGGGAGGCTTCGTGCGCGCCTCCTGGGATGAGGCGGTGGAGATGATCGCCGCCGCGCACGTGCACACCATCAAGCGCTACGGCCCGATCGCGTGGTCGGCTTCTCGCCGATCCCGGCCATGTCGCAGGCCTCCTACGCCGCCGGTACGCGCTTCCTCTCGCTGATCGGCGGGGTGATCCTCTCCTTCTACGACTGGTATGCGGACCTGCCGCCGTCCTCGCCGCAGGCGTTTGGCGACCAGACCGACGTGCCGGAGTCCGGCGACTGGTTCAACGCGGGCTACCTGCTGATCTGGGGAACGAACCTGCCGACGACCAGGACCCCGGACGCGCATTTCATGACCGAGGCCGCTACCGCGGCCAGAAGGTCGTGGTCGTCTCACCCGACTATGCCGAGCACACGAAGTTCGCCGACCACTGGCTCGCTGCAGAGCCGGGAAGCGACGGCGCGCTGGCGATGGCGATGGGCCACGTGATCCTCAAGGAGTTCTACGTCGACCGGCAGGTGCCCTACTTCCAGGATTATGCCCGGCGCTTCACCGACCTGCCGCTGCTTCTCACCCTGCGCGAGCGCGACGGCGCATACGTGCCCGACCGGCTGCTGCGCGCATCGGACCTCGAGGGCTCCGGCGGCGAGCGCGAGCACGCCCAGTGGAAGCCCGTCGTGCTCGACGCGCGCACCGGTCAGCCCGCCGTGCCGGGCGGCTCGGCTGGGCACCGTTATGGCGAGCCTGGGCGCTGGAACTTGCGCCTGGACGGCATCGAGCCCGCGCTTACGCTGATCGACCGGGCGAGCGATCGGGTGCCTATCGACCTGCCGCGCTTCGATGTCGGCGAGGGTGAGGGCGGCGCGAGCGTTCGCCGCGGCGTGCCCGCCGTCCGTGTCGGCGGGCAGCTCGTGTGCACCGTGCTGGATCTGACGCTCGCGCACTACGGGGTCGCTCGCGAGGGGCTGCCGGGTGACTGGCCGTCCGGCTATGAGGATCCCGGCCCGTGCACGCCGGCATGGCAAGAGCCGATCACCGGCGTGGAGGGCCAACTTGTGGCCCGGGTCGCGCGGGAGTTCGCCCGCAACGCCGAGGTCACCCGCGGGCGTTCGATGATCGCGATGGGCGCCGGCACCAACCACTGGTTTCACTCCGACCAGGTCTACCGGACGTTCCTGGCGCTGGTGATGATGTGCGGCTGTGAGGGCGTGAACGGCGGTGGCTGGGCACACTACGTCGGCCAGGAGAAGGTCAGGCCGCTCGCGGGCTGGCAGACGCTCGCGTTCGCACTCGACTGGGTGCGCCCACCGCGCCATCAGTCCGGCACACCGTTCTTCTACCTGGCCACCGACCAGTGGCGCTACGAGCGCTACCAGCCCTCCGACCTGGCCTCCCCGCTCGGACGCGGGCTGCTCGACGGGCGACACATCGTCGACATCAACGCGCTCGGCGCCCGCCTCGGGTGGCTACCGTCATACCCGAGCTTTGACCGCTCGACACTGGACCTCGTCGACGAGGCCGAGCGCGCGGGCATCGATCCGGCCGAGCACGTGGTCAAAGAGCTGCATGAGGGCCGGCTGCACTTCGCCTGCGAGGACCCCGACGCGCCCGATAACCACCCGAAGGTCATGACCGTCTGGCGCGCGAACCTGCTGGGCTCCTCGGGCAAGGGGCACGAGTACTTCCTCAAGCACCTGCTGGGCACCACCGAGAACGCGGTGCGCGCCGAGGAGTCGCCGCCGGAGCTGCGCCCGCGCGAGGTGCGCTGGCGCGATGAGGCCCCGGAGGGCAAGCTCGACCTGCTCACCACACTCGACTTCCGCATGACCTCAAACGCGCTGTTCAGCGATGTCGTGCTGCCGGCGGCCACGTGGTATGAGAAGTACGACCTGTCCTCGACGGACCTGCACCCGTTCGTGCACACGTTCAACCAGGCGGTCCCGCCGCCGTGGGAGTCAAAGAGCGACTGGGACACGTTCGGGCTGATCGCACAGCGCTTCTCCGAGCTGGCCGAGCAGCATCTCGGCGCCCGGCGCGACCTCATCGCCGCGCCGCTCTTGCACGACACGCCGGACGAGATCGCCCAGCCACTGGGCGAGGTGCTCGACTGGCGCGCCGGTGAGTGCGAGCCGATCCCGGGCAAGACGATGCCGAAGCTGATCGTGGTCGAGCGCGACTACCCGCACGTCGGCGAGCGCTGGCGGGCACTGGGGCCGCTGGTCGAGGAGCTCGGCACCGCAGTGAAGGGCGCCAACTGGGTCGCCGACGAGGAGGTGGCGGAGCTGCGCGCCGCCAACGGCGCGATCCGCGGCGGCGTGGCCGACGGGCGCCCGTCGCTGGAGCGGGTGGAGCACGCCTGCGAAGCGATCCTGATGTTGTCGGGGACCTGCAACGGCCGGCTGGCGGTGGAGGGCTTTCGCTCGCTGGAGCGCACGACCGGCGTGCCGCTGGCCGACCTGGCCGGGCCGCGCGCGGGTGACCGCATCACCTTCAAGGACGCCCAGGTGCAGCCGCGGACGGTGATCACCTCACCGGAGTGGTCGGGCATCGAGGCGCACGGGCGCCGCTACTCGCCGTTCACCACCAACGTGGAGCGCGAGAAGCCATGGCACACCCTCTCCGGCCGCCAGCACTTCTACCTCGACCACGCGTGGATGCTCGAGCTCGGCGAGGGCCTGCCGGTGTTCCGTCCGCCGCTTCACCACCGTGCGATCTTCGGCGACCAGGGCGCCAAGGACGACTCGGGCCGCCCGGAGCTGACGCTGAAGTACCTGACGCCGCACTCGAAGTGGTCGATCCACTCCGAGTACCAGGACAACCTGCACATGCTGACGCTGTTCCGCGGTGGCGGGATGCTGTGGATCAGCCGCGAGGACGCCGAGGCCCTGGACATCAAGGACAACGACTGGGTCGAGGCCTACAACCGCAACGGCGTGGTCGCCTGCCGCGCGACAGTCTCCCACCGCATCCCCGAAGGCACGTGCCTGATGTACCACGCCAAGGACCGTCACCTGAACGTCCCGCTGACCGAGCTTCACGGCAAGCGCGGCGGCACCGACAACTCGCTGACGCGGATCGTGATGAAGCCCACCCACTTCATCGGCGCCTACGCCCAGCTGTCCTTCGGCTTCAACTACTACGGCCCCACTGGCTCCCAGCGCGACGAGGTCACCGTGCTGCGAAAGCGCGAGGCGGAGGTGGTCTTCGAATGAAGATTCGTGCCCAGGTCGGAATGGTCATGAACCTCGACAAGTGCATCGGCTGCCACACCTGCAGCGTGACGTGCAAGCAGGTGTGGACCAACCGTCCCGGCGCCGAGTACATGTGGTTCAACGACGTCGAGACCAAGCCGGGACTCGGCTACCCCAAGCGCTGGGAGGACCAGGATCAGTGGCGCGGCGGCTGGGAGCTCGACAAGCGTGGACGGCTGCGGCTGAAGGCCGGCGGCCCGATCAAGAAGCTCTTGAGCATCTTCGCCAACCCCGACCTGCCGCAGATCGACGACTACTACGAGCCCTGGACCTACGACTACGAAAAACTGATCACCGCGCCGCTGTCCGAGCACGATCCCGTCGCGCGAGCGCAATCGCAGCTGACGGGCAAGGCGATGGAGGAGATCCGGTGGGGGCCCAACTGGGAGGACAACCTCGCCGGCTCCCCTGAGCGCATCCATCGGGACCCGCTGGTGAAGGGGATCGAGGAACAGGTCAAGGCGACATACGAGCAGGCGTTCATGTTCTACCTGCCGAGGATCTGCGAGCACTGCCTGAACCCCTCCTGCGTGGCCTCCTGCCCATCGGGGGCAATGTACAAGCGCGAGGAGGACGGAATCGTGCTGGTCGACCAGGCCAAGTGCCGCGGCTGGCGGATGTGCGTCTCGGGCTGCCCGTACAAGAAGGTCTATTTCAACCACAAGACCGGCAAGGCCGAGAAGTGCACGCTCTGCTACCCCCGGATCGAGGTCGGGCTGCCGACGATCTGCTCGGAGACATGCGTCGGGCGGATCCGCTACATCGGCCTCGTGCTGTATGACTCAGACCGGGTGCTGGAGGCCGCGTCGGTGCCGGACGAGCACGATCTGCTCGACGCCCAGCACGACGTGTTCCTAGACCCCGAGGACCCCGCCGTGCGCGCACAGGCAAGCCGCGACGGGATCCCGGACGACTGGATCCAGGCAGCACGCCGCTCGCCGGTGTACGCGCTCGCCCACCGCTACCGCGTCGCGCTGCCGCTGCACCCGGAGTTCCGCACGCTGCCGATGGTCTGGTACGTGCCGCCGCTCTCGCCGATCATCAACAGCATGGAGACCGACGGGTACGAGGCCGACCCCGACCACGTCTTCGGCGCGATCGAGCAGATGCGCATCCCAGTCGACTACCTCGCCAACCTGCTCGCCGCAGGCGACAGCGAGGTGATCCGCGACGTGCTGCGCCGGCTGGCCGCGATGCGCGGCCACATGCGAAAGCGCGAGGTCCTCGGCGAGCACGACACAGCGATGGCCACCGCGGTCGGCATGAGCGTCAACGACGTCGAGGACATGTACCGGCTGCTGGCGATCGCCAACTACGAGGACCGCTACGTCATCCCCCAAGCCCACACCGAGCTCGCCGACCGCCTCATGGAACAGCAGGGCACCTGTGGCCTCGACTTCGAGGGCGGACCAGGAAACTGCGGCGCGATCGGTCCTGACACGGGTGCCGAGAACGAAGCGTTCATGCTCACCGACGAGCCGGTCAAGCTGGACATCGTGCAGATGCTCGGCGACCAAGGCCGCCTGGACGAGCAGGCAGGCGAGTGATGGCCCTCGGGGCGCGGCGGCGGGCGACCGCGGCGAGCATCTACAAGCTGTGCTCGCTGCTGCTGCAGTACCCCGACGCGGAGCTGCGCTCAGCGCAGGGAGAGATCCTCGACGCGATCGGAGAGCTGCGACGCTCACCGGCCGCCGCGGCACTGGAGCGCTTCTGTGACTGGTGGACACGGACCGACTCGCTCGCGGTGGCTCAGCACTACGTGCAGACGCTCGATTTGAACAAGCGCTCGGGGCTCTACCTGACCTTCTACGGCGAGGGCGACAAGCGCGAGCGCGGCACGGCGCTGTTGCGCTTGAAGCGCATGTACCGGGCGGCCGGTCTGCCGCTCCAGGGCACCGAGCTGCCCGATTACCTGCCCGTCATGCTCGAGTTCGCGGCCGCCGCGCCGCCCGGCTATGGCGAGGTCGTCCTGCGCGAGCACCAAGCCGCGCTCGAGCTCGTGCGCCTCAGCCTACGCGACCACGAGAGCCCCTACGCGAACCTCCTCGATGCGGTGTGCCTCATGCTCGGGGCGCCCTCGGCAGCGGACCGCGCACGCGTCCACAAGCTCGCCGCACACGGACCCCCGCAGGAACTCGTCGGCCTCGAGCCGTTCGCCCCACCCGAGGTCATGCCCGCCGCCGAGGCCCGCCGATGAGCACTGGCGAAATCCTGCTGTGGATCATCTTCCCCTACGTCGCGGCGCCGATATTCTTCGTCGGGCACTACTGGCGCTACCGCACCGACCAGTTCGCCTGGACCAGCCGCTCCACCCAGCTGCTCGACCGCCGCGTGCTCGGCTGGGCCAGCCCCGCCTTCCACTATGGGGCGCTCGCCGCGATCGGCGGCCACGTCATCGGACTGTGCATCCCGCCCTCGGTGACCGCGTCGATCGGCATATCAGAGGATTTCTACCGCTGGTTCGCGGGAATCGCCGGAGGCATCGCCGGCCTGGTCACGCTCATCGGCTTCCTCGGGCTCCTCTTCCGGCGTGCGCGCAGCCCCCGAGTACGCCGCACCACCACACGCATGGACATGCTCACCTACCTGCTGCTCACCGTGCTGATCGTCCTCGGCTGCTGGATGACCTTCGGACACACCCTGTTCACCAGCCACCCATACAACTACCGCGACACGATCGCGGTCTGGTGGCGCTCGCTGTTCTACCTGACCCCCAACGTCAAGGCCGCGACCGGCGCTCCGCTCATTTACCAGCTGCACGCCATCATCGCCTGGGGGTTCTGGGCCGCGTTCCCGTTCAGCCGCCTGGTGCACGCCTGGAGCATCCCGCTGCAGTACATCGGACGGCCCTACATCCTCTACCGGCGCCGTTACGCCGCACGCTGATGCCCCGCTCGCGCCGGGTGGCGGAGACGATACTCGACGGCATTCCGCCCGCCTCGGGCGCCGTCGTAATGGGCACCGGGATCGTCTCGATCGCGCTGTCGCTGGACGGGCAGGAGACGCTGTCTCGCGTGTTGTTGGCCCTCGACGCCGCGGTCTGGGTGATCCTCGCGATCCTGCTCCCAGCCCGCGCCGTGCGCGACCGGGCTCGCTTTCGCGGAGACCTGCGCACCCCCGCCGCCTTCACCGCGGTCGCCGGGACGGCGGTGCTCGGCACCCGCCTGACACTGCTGGGCTGGAACTGGGCCGGTGGCGCTCTGCTGGTCATCGCGCTCGGACTCTGGCTGGGCCTCATCGGGCCCGTCCTGCGCCACTGGAGCACGCCGACCCTCGGCTCCTCGTTCATCCTCACGGTCGGCACAGAGTCGCTCGCCCTGCTGGCCGCGGCGATGGCGCTGGCCGAACACGCCGACTGGCTGCTCATCGTCTCGCTGCCGCCGTTCGTTCTCGGCCTCGGCTTCTATCTGTTCGTGGCCAGCCGCTTCGATGTCGGCCAGCTCGCCACCGGACGCGGCGACCACTGGGTCACCGGCGGCGCGCTCGCGATCTCGACGGTGACCGCGGGACGAATCGCGCTTGCCGGCGGACAGCTCTGGTCATCCTCCGGCGCGGTCAGCGCGTTCAAGGACATCGCGCTCGTGCTCTGGTGCCTGACGCTCCTGTGGCTGCCGGTGCTGCTGTTCGCGGAGGCGCGCTGGCCACGCGGCCGCTACAGCGTGCGCCGCTGGTCGACCGTGTTCCCAGTAGGGATGTACGCCGCCTGCAGCTTCGTCGTGGGCAAGGTCGACTCCGCGCAAGCGATCACCGACTTCGCGCGTGTCTGGGTCTGGATCGCGCTCGCCGTGTGGGCGCTCGTCGCGACCGGCCTGGCGCGCGCCACAGCGCGCGCCCTGCTTGGGACCACGGCTCACGCGCTGCCCTGATGAGCCGCCACTCCGGTGAGCTTGATCAAACAGCCCGCACGGTCGGGGTCGCGCGGCTCAAACCCAGCGAGCTTGGCGCCGGGGGCCATCACGTCGAGCAGCCCACGCGTGATCCCCCTGTGCAGCGAGCAGATGACCGGCTGGTTCTCGCGGACCGCGTCCCGGTACGGACAGTTGTCGAGACAGACCGTGAGCCGCTCGCCCGTGCGGGACTTTACCCGCGGTTGGAAACCGAGCGAGGTCAGCGTCGTCTGGAACGCGTCCTCGCCGGTCGTGCCCTGATCAGAGGCCAGTTCCCGTCCAATCTCGCGACCCGCGGCCTCGATCCCACGCAGCCCGCGAGAGCCTGATCCCGTCGCGCGGGCAAGCCAGCGCACGAGGTCGGCGTAGGCGCGTGGCGCGCGTCCGCCAGGCTGCGCGTCTGGCGCGATCTTCCAGACGTCGCGCGGTCGCCCACGCGGCTGCGGTTCGCTCTCGCGCACGAGCAACCCGTCGCGTTGCAGACGCTCGAGGTGCATACGCACGCCATTGGGGTGCAGACCCAGTTGCTCGGCGAGCTCGACGGTGCCGGCCGCCCTCCCCAGCTCCCCCAGCAGCCTGAACAGGTGCGCCCTCGTCGGCTGGGAGAGCGCATCGTCAGGACTCCCGGTGCGCGGCAAGTCGATCATCTCGCCACCCAGTTTACACACCCGCACTATGAAAAGCCAGACGTAAGTGATACGATTTCTTTTAGCGCGGCTGTAAGAAGCTATTGGAAGGGAGTTCGCCGATGACCTACGTGATCACCGAGCCTTGCATCGGCACCAAGGACAACTCCTGTGTCGAGGTCTGTCCAGTGGACTGCATCCACCCGACGCCGGAGGAGCCCGGCTACGACGCCGCCGAGATGCTCTACATCGACCCGGCGGAGTGCATCGACTGCGACGCCTGCGTCGAGGCGTGCCCGGTGGACGCGATCTTCGCCGAGGACGCGGTCCCTGACGAGTGGCAGCACTACATCGCCAAGAACGCCGCCTACTACGAGCAGGTCCACTCGTGAGCATCCAGAGCCATCTCGCCCCGCCCGCGCAGACTACGCATCACCTGAAGCTGATCTAGATCAACCACTACTGAAGGGTGGCTTCCCTTGTCCGACTACGCGAAGGACGTGCTCGTCGACGCCGACTGGCTATCTGAGCACTTGAATGACGAGAGCATCCGCATCGTCGAGGTCGATGAGAACCCAGCGCTCTACGCGGAGGCCCACATCCCCGGGGCGATCGGACTCGATTGGCAGAAGGACCTCCAGGACCCGATCCGGCGCGACTTCCTCGGCCCACAGGCGTTCGGGGAGCTGTTCGCCACGCATGGAGTGTCAGACGACCACACGATCGTGCTCTACGGCGACCGCAACAACTGGTTCGCCGCGTACACGTACTGGTACCTGAAGTACTACGGCCACGACCAGGTCCTACTGTTGAACGGGCCCCGCGAAAAGTGGATCTCCGACGGGTGGCCCACTACGGCGGAGCTGCCGAGTCACGCGCCGGCGAGCTTCACCGCGCACCCCGGCGATGAGACCATTCGCGCCCGGCGCGATGAGGTGCTCGCTGCCATCGACGCCTCGACGAAGCTCGTCGACGTCCGCTCGCCCGCGGAGTTCGCGGGCGAGATCATCTCGCCCGCCGGCTACGAGCTGGAGGGAGCCCAGCGCGGCGGGCACATCCCCAGCGCAGCCTCCGTTCCCTGGGTGCAGGCGGTGCGCGAGGATGGCACCTTCAGGTCCGGCGAGGAACTGCGGAAGCTCTACGCCGACAAGGGCGTGCTGAACGGCGATGACATCATCGCCTACTGCCGCATCGGCGAGCGCTCGGCGCACACGTGGTTCGTGCTGCACGAGCTCCTCGGTGAGGACCGCGTCAAGAACTACGACGGCTCCTGGACCGAGTGGGGCAGCCTGGTCGGCGTCCCCGTCGAGACAGGCGCCTAGCCAGCGCTCCCTGAGACCAATGGCAGCCTCCGAGCTCACGACCGCCGTGCTGGGCCTGCCGCGAATTGGCGCGAGCCGTGAGCTGAAGGCGGCACTCGAGTCCTACTGGGACCGACGGACTCCGGCCGGCGAGCTTGAACGTGTCGCGAGCGATCTGCGTCGCCAGCATCTGAGCATGGCGGCGGCCGCGGGGATAGACGTCCTGCCGTCCAACGACTTCTCCCTCTATGACCATGTGCTCGATACCTGCGTCCTGGTGGGTGCGATCCCGGAGCGCTTCGCCGATCTGCAGATGACCTCGCTTGAGCGCTACTTCGCTATGGCGCGAGGCTCAGAGGATGTGCGTCCACTCGCGATGACAAAGTGGTTTGACAGCAACTACCACCACCTCGTCCCCGAGATCTCCGGAGACACGCCGTTCGCGCTGTGTGCCGAGAAGCCGCTCGCACACTTTCGAGAGGCGCTGGAGTGGGGGTTCTCCACCAGGCCAGTGCTGCTCGGACCGGTCTCATTCCTGCTCTTGGCCAAGCCTGCGCGCCCCGAGTCCCAGCCGCTGGACGCGCTGGAGAACCTCCTGCCCGTCTACGAGCAACTGCTCCGCCTCCTGCACGCCGCCGGCGTGCAGGCCGTGCAGATCGACGAGCCCTGCCTGGTCACCGACCTGAGCGATGACCAGCTGGTGGCCATCGAGCGCGCCTGGGCGCGTCTGGCCGGTGCGGCGCCCGCCCTGCAGCTCACGCTTGCGACGTACTTCGGTGGGTTGGGCGATGCCTTGGAGCGGGTGCTGAGCCTACCCGCCCACGAGTTCCACCTCGACCTCGTCCGTGCACCCGAGCAACTCGACCGGGCGCTTGGCGTGCTCGCGCCGAGCGCGCGCCTATCACTCGGGGTCATCGACGCCCGCAACGTGTGGGCCAGCGATCTGCACGCGATCATGCGTCTCGTGGAGCCCGCGCTCGTCCGGCTGGGTCCCGATCGCGTGCGACTCGCGCCTTCGTGCTCGCTGCTACACATCCCCTATTCGGTCACGCGCGAGCTGCACCTCGACAGCGAGCTAAGGATCTGGCTCGCCTTCGGAGAGGAGAAGCTGCACGAACTGCAGACGGTGAAGGAGGCGCTCACCTCAACTCCGACCCGCTGGCGCGACGTGCTGGACACCAACCGCAAGATGCTCGATGCGCGCAGCGCCTCACCCCGCGTGCACGACGCTGAGGTCGCGGCACGGCTGCACGACGTCCACGACGCCGACCTTCGGCGCCGCTCGCCACATGACCAACGCGCACAGGCGCAAGCCCAGGCACTGGCGCTCCCGGATCTGCCCACAACCACGATCGGCTCCTTCCCGCAGACTCAACAGATCCGAGCCGCACGACGCCAGTGGGCCGATGGGACGCTCGATCCCCAGGAGTACGACCACTTCCTGGAGCAGGAGATCCGCACGACGATCGAACGCCAGGAGCAGCTTGGCTTGGACGTGCTCGTGCACGGCGAGCCGGAGCGCAACGACATGGTCGCCTACTTCGCCGAACAGCTGCGAGGCTTCGCTGTCACTGAGTTCGGGTGGGTGCAGTCCTACGGCTCGCGGTGCGTGAAGCCCCCAATCCTTTTCGGCGACGTCTCTCGTCCACACCCGATCACTGTGCGCTGGTGGCGCTTTGCCCAGGGCCTGACCAACCGTCCCGTCAAGGCGATGCTCACCGGTCCCGTGACCATGCTCGCCTGGTCCTTCGTACGCGACGACCAACCCACCGAGGTCACCGCCCGCCAGCTCGCCCTAGCGATCGGCGACGAGGCGCTTGACCTCGAGCGCGCCGGCGCTCGCATCATCCAGATCGACGAGGCGGCGCTGCGCGAGTGCCTGCCCCTACGCCACGCCGCACAACCCGCCTATCTACGCTGGGCGGTGGACTGCTTCCGCCTCGTGTGCACCGCCCTCGACGATTCAACCCAGGTGCACGCACACATGTGCTACTCGCAGTTCAACGAGATCGTCGAGCACATCGCGCGCATGGACGCCGACGTCATTTCGATCGAGGCCTCACGCTCGAACATGGACATTCTCGACGCCTTCCACGCCTTCTCCTACCCCAACCAGATCGGTCCCGGTGTCTACGACATCCACTCACCGCGCGTGCCGTCCATGGAGGAGATCGCGGCCCTCCTCGCGCGCGCCGAGCGGCATATCCCGCGCGAGCGCCTTTGGGTCAACCCCGACTGTGGCCTCAAGACCCGCACCTGGGAGGAGATCGCGCCAGCGCTGGAGCACCTCGTCACCGCCGCTCACCGCCGCCGCGACGCGCCGCCGAGCCGCCTGGCAGAGCACCGTTCCTAGTGTCCCCGCCCGGCGGTCATGCGTCGGGGCGCCGCGCCGCGCGTCGGTGATCACGCGAGCACACCGCCCTCCCTGACCTCCACCGAGCCCACTTCGTAGGCGACGTCCGCGGCGAGCGTGTGACCGATGAAGCAGCGATCGTGAGCGTCACCGGCTGCGGCTTCGTACTCGCGCTGCCGCGTATCGTCGCCTCCCAGGATCGTGGGGGTCACCACGATCCGCGCAAACCGCGCATGACCCGGGAAGCCGGTCACCGTGCCGCTGGCTTTGATCATCAGCGAGTCGACCGGAAGCCGAGCGCGACGCAGCACCCCAAAGAGCGTCGCCGTGAAGCAGGAGGACACCGCGCACACGAGCAGCTCCTCAGGGTTGGTGCCGACCCCGCGACCACCCATCGACTCCGGGGCCGAAAGCTCCATCAGCTGATCGTCCGTCTGAATTGCCCCGGCGCCCTCACGCCCGGTGCCTGACCAGCTCAACTCGATATCGAAATTCAGATCGTCCATAGTGAGCCTCCTTGGGTTGTGCCGACCTGCCCAGGAAACGACCGACCACAGGCCAGTACGTATCCGCATCTTCCAGCGTCAGCCGCGGTGACGGTCCTTACGCCTCCCGCGGCTTCATCCTGCGTGCTCTCGACACGTACGACATCGGCCGTGACGGGGGCAAGCACCGTTCGATTACAGTGCCTGCCCGCGGCGCCGGTGCGATGTGCTAGTCACGATGAAGGAAGCTGAGGCCTGGGGGATCGAACTTCGATGCCAGCCGGGCGAGGGTGAGGGCGGCGAGCATCAGCCCGAAGTCGCGCAGCGCGATGTCGTAGTAGCCTGAGTAGCTGAACAGGTTCACGACGATGCCGGCGAGCCACGCGGCGACGAGATAGGCGCCGTAGCGGGGCTTGACCGCGACGGCGATGCCGGCGACGATCTCGATTACGCCGACTATGTGCATCGTGTGCAGCTTGCTCAGTGGGCTGAGGTGCGCGATCCACGGGGCGAGGTAGCGCTCCCAGTTGACTAGCACGTTCGCGAACTTGTCAGCACCGAAGACGATCGGCAGGACGGTGAACCCGATCCGCAGCAGCGTGAAGCTCTGGTAGGCCGGATCGCCACGGAGCCGATCGAGTGCTCCTTGTAGCGGCGATGCCTCGCGTGAGCTCGAACCTGTGAGGGGGGTGGCTGACATGGTGCCTCCTTTTGAGAAGAAAGGTCGTGGGCCATCGCTTCTCTTGGCGTCCGCGCCCGACGGGTTCTTACCCAGGCGACGGATCGTCGCTGGCGCTAACTGTGCGACGTCGCGTAAGACGCGCTGCTCCCGCGACGCCGAAGTGGCATGACCTCGCGCCCCGATCGCGTCGCGTTTGTCCTTTCCGGGGGAGCGGGCCTTGGCGCCGTGCAGGTCGGCATGCTGCGAGCACTGTACGAGCGCGACATCGTGCCGCAGTTGATCGTCGGCACCTCGGTCGGGGCCGTCAATGGTGCGTTCGTCGCGTCGCGTCCCCAGACGGTCGAGACCGCAAGAGAGCTTGGGGAGATCTGGCGCAACCTACACCGCGGGCAGATCTTTCCGCTGAATCCGCTGAGCGGTTTGCTCGGCTTCCTCGGGTCACGCGATCATCTCGTCCCCGCGTCGGGCCTACGCCAACTCATCGTCAAGTACAGCCGGCATCAGCGTCTTGAGCAGATGCCGATCGAGTTTCACGTCGTCGCAGTGGATGTTGTGACCGGGGAGGAACTGCTGCTCTCCCACGGCCCCGTACTCGACGCCGTGCTCGCCAGTGCTGCGATCCCGGCGGTCCTGCCGCCCGTCACCTGGGGGGATCGCACCCTGATGGACGGGGGTGTCGCCAACAACACGCCGATCTCGCATGCCGTGGCACTCGGGGCGCGCGAGATCTATGTGCTGCCGAGCGGCCACTCCTGCGCGCTCGAGCCGCCGCCATCGAGCGCACTGGGCATGGCGCTGCATGCTCTGACCTTGCTGATGCAAAGCCGGCTAATCGCAGATATCGAGCTTCACCGCGATCGCGCGAAGCTCGTCGTTCTGCCTCCACCGTGCCCACTTGGGATCCAGCCGATCGACTTCGCGCACGCCGAGGAGCTGATCGAGCGTTCGCTGTCCGACGCACGCGTCTTTCTCGATGGTGGCGGCGCCCAACGTCCGCCGATCCGCATGCGCATGCATCGTCACCGGCAGCCGCAACCCGCGTAAGAAACGACCCGTGACCATCACTTAAAGAGCATGGGAGCGTGCAAGCGAGCGCAGGGCCCGCCGCCTAACGTCGACAACGTGGTGGCATGGCGGATCGAGCGCCTGCGCCACGCCGGTTACTCCACCCCCCTGGCCGGCAAACTGGCCCGCGACACCAGGTACGACGTGCACGCGCTGCTCGAGCTCGCCGACCGGGGTTGCCCCGCCGAGCTCGCAGTCCGGATACTCGCCCCTATCGAAGGCGAGCGCCAGCCGTGTTGAGGACCCCCAAGGGCCCTTCCACGGACGCGACGATCCAGGTGCGCTTCGGTAGCGTTGGACACGTGCCAACGAGAACATCGAACGCGTCACGGATCGCCGGCCGCGGCGAGCAGGAGTCGCGTGTCTGGATCGAGCGACTCAGCGTCACCGGTGTTGACCGCGACGCGGCACTCGGCGAGCTGCACGCGCTGCTTTTGCGAGCGGCGCGCTTCGAGATTGGCCGCCGCCGTGCCAGCACTGCGCATCTGCTGGGTGGCGATGACGATGACCTCGCCCAGCAGAGCGCCGACGACGCGCTCGTCGCCATCCTGAGCAAGCTGGGTGACTTCCGCGGCGAGAGCCGTTTCACCACCTGGGCCTACAAGTTCGCGCTCTACGAGGCGGCCGCCAAGGTGCGCAAGCGGGCCTGGCAGGGGCGCGAGATCCCGCTCGAGGCCGAGGCGTGGCCGCTGATCGCCGATGATCGCGGGGTCGACGCGCAGCAGTCGATCGAGATGATGCAAACGCTCGCCGCACTGGGCGAAGCAATCGAGCACGAGCTGAGCCCGCACCAGCGCGAGGTGCTCGTCGCCCTCGCGCTCAACGAGGTGCCCATCGACGTGCTCGCCGAGCGGCTCAACACGACCCGGGGCGCCCTCTACAAGACCCTGCACGACGGGCGAGGGAAGCTCAGGGCCGCGCTAGCCGCCCGTGGGCTCGCCTTCGACGAACACAGGAATCGAACGCCGTCATGACCGCACCCCCCCACCCCGATCCAGAGAAGCTGCTCGCGCGCCTGATCGGTCCCCCGGGACCCGAGCTCGACTGCGAGGAGTGCTTCGAGCAGCTCGACCGCTACGTCGAGCTCGAGCTCGACGGCGCAGACGCCGACGCCGCGATTCCGGGCATGCGCTCGCATCTCGAGGGCTGCTCGGCCTGCCAGGAGGATCGCGACAGCCTGCGGGACCTCCTGATCGGCCAGTCCGGCGCCTGACCCGCCGTCCCGCCGCGCACTCTCGCACGAGGCGCCGCTGGCTCAGCATCGGCGGTCCGGGAGAGCGGTCCGACCCCCAGCCGGCCAGGCCGGGGTAAGACCGCGGGCAATCCTCACGCTAAGGAAGGCATGGACACGACAGCAGCCCCAGCGGCGTTGAATGGTCATCGACGCCCGATCGAGCCGGTCGAGGACACCGTCCCGCAGGACACCCGCCGTCCGATCGATCGCGCGACCGTCGAGCTTGTGGCGCGCGACCTATTGGTCGCGCTGGGCGCCGACCTCGCCAGCGAGGGTCTGCGCGATACGCCGCGGCGAATGGCTGACGCCTATGCCGAGCTGCTTACGCCCGAGGCGTTCAGTCTTACGACGTTCCCCAACGACGAGGGCTACGACGAGCTAGTCGTGGTACGCGACATACCGTTCAAGTCGCTGTGCATGCACCACGTGCTGCCGTTCTACGGGGTGGCTCACGTCGCCTACCTCCCCGCAGAGCGGATCCTGGGGCTCTCCAAGCTCGTGCGCGTCGTCGAATTGTTCGCACGCGATCTCCAGCTTCAGGAGCGCCTGACGACCCAGATCGCGGGCTGGCTTCAGGAGCAGCTGCGACCGAAGGGCGTGGGCGTGGTGATGGAGGCCGAGCATCTGTGCATGTCGCTGCGCGGGGTGCAAACGGCGGGTACCAGGACCGTGACCTCCGCTTTGTACGGGCTCGTTCGCGATGACCCGCGCACACGCGAGGAGTTCCTCAGCCTGACAGGAGGGAGAGCGAAATGAGCAAGCAGACATTCGTTATCGTGGGCGCGAGCCTGGCCGGCGCCAAGGCCGCCGAGACGCTGCGCGAGCAGGGCTTCGACGGCCGTCTGCTGTTGATCGGTGCCGAGCACGAGCGCCCATACGAACGCCCGCCGCTGACCAAGGAGTATTTGCGAGGCGAGTCCGAGCGCGAGAAGGCCTACGTCCACCCAGAGAGCTTCTATGCCGAGCACGACATCGAGTTCGACGCCGACACGACCGTCACGGCGATCGATCCAGCCGCTTCACGCGTCACGCTCGACGACGGCCGAACCGTCGAGTTCGACCGGCTGCTGCTGACGGTAGGCGCCGAGCCGCGACGCATCTCGGTCCCCGGCGCCGACCTCAATGGCGTCTATTACCTGCGTACACTTGCCGACTGCGACCTGCTTCGCGAGCGCCTCGATGCCGGTGGTCACGTCGTCGTCGTCGGCGCCGGCTGGATCGGCAGCGAGTTCACCGCCTCCGCACGCCAGAGCGGCCTGCAGGTCACGATCGTCGATCCGCTCGCGTTGCCCAACGAGCGGATCTTCGGGCCGGAGATCGGCGGCTTCTACCGCGACCTACACGCCCAGCACGGCGTCGAGTTGATGCTCGGCGATGGCGTCGAGGCTTTCGAGGGCAACGCGGCGCTCGCCCGGGTTCGCACGGCCGCCGGTCACACGATCGACTGCGACTTCGCGGTCGTGGGCATCGGCGTCGTGCCGCGCGTCGAGCTGGCGCGCGACGCCGGCCTCGAGGTCGACAACGGAATCACCGTGGACGAGCACCTCCACACTTCGGCGACGAACGTGTTCGCTGCCGGCGACGTCGCGAACGCGTGGCATCCGTTCTACGGCGAGCGGATCCGCATCGAGCACTGGGCAAACGCGCTGCACCAGGGGCCGGCGGCGGCGCGCGCAATGCTCGGCAAACCGGTCGCCTACGACCGGATCCCGTACTTCTTCTCCGACCAGTACGAGGTGGGAATGGAGTACTCGGGCTACGCGCGTACATGGGATGAGATCGTCTACCGTGGCGACCCATCAGAGGGTGAGTTCATCGCCTTCTGGCTGCGCGACGGGCGGATGCTCGCCGGCATGAACGTCAACGTGTGGGACGTGAACGAGCAGATCCAAGCGCTCATCCGCACCCGCACGCCGATCGACGCCGTCGTGCTCGCCGATGCTGACACGCCGCTCGAGTCCCTCCTCGGCGAGCTGACCACCGGAAGCTGAGCGCAGGTACGCGGATGGCACCCGAGCACAACCTGCAGCGACTCCACGAGGCGGGCGTATCCATCTGGCTCGACACGCTCTCCCGCGAGTTGCTTCAGAGCGGCGAGCTCGCCGGGTTGATCGGCGACTTCAGCGTGACTGGCGCGACATCCAACCCGACGATCTTCGCGAAGGCGATCACGGGCTCGGACCTCTACGACGACCAGCTGCGCGATCTCGCCTCGGAAGGCGTGCGCGACACGCAGGAACTGTTCTTCGCGCTCGCCCTGGATGACGTCCGCGCGGCCGCTCGCCTGCTGCGCCCGACATATGACGGCAGCGGTGGCCGCGACGGGTTCGTCTCGTTCGAGTGCACCCCCGACCTCGCCGAGGACACCGACGCCACGATCACGCAGGCCACCGAGCTCTGGCGCGCGCTCGATCAGCCGAACGTGATGATCAAGGTCCCGGGAACCGAGGCGGGGCTGCCCGCGATCG
This sequence comes from uncultured Solirubrobacteraceae bacterium, assembly GCA_963735705.1. Taxonomy (GTDB): domain Bacteria; phylum Actinomycetota; class Thermoleophilia; order Solirubrobacterales; family Solirubrobacteraceae; genus Palsa-744. Next base: position 498,202 of record CAVTLZ010000001.1, on the reverse strand, counting down.
AGGAGCTGACGCGCCGTGGCGTGAACGTCAACGTCACGCTGCTGTTCTCGATCGAGCGCTACAAACAGGTGATCGACGCCTATCAGCGCGGCCTGCGCGCCCGCGCCCAAGGCGGTGAGCCGCTCGGGCAGCTCGGCTCGGTCGCGTCGTTCTTCCTCTCCCGGATCGACACGAAGGTCGACGCCCAGCTCCCAGAGCGCTCACCCCTGCGCGGCCGCGTGGCACTCGCCAGCGCACACGTCGCCTACCAGCGCTTCCTGGGCAAGTTCTCCGGGCCGGACTGGGAGGAGCTCCAGAGCCGGGGCGCAAAGCGCCAGCGGCCACTGTGGGCCAGCACCGGCACCAAGAATCCCGCCTACTCCGACGTGCTCTACGTCTCGGAGCTGATCGGCCCGGATGTCGTCAACACGATGCCCGAGCAGACGTTGCGCGCCTTCGCCGACCACGGCGAGGTCGCCCGCACACTCGACGCCGACCCGGCCAAGGCCGCCCGTACGCTCGCCGACACAGCCTCCGGGGGGATCGACCTGGCAGCCGTCACCGCCGAGCTCGAACGCGAGGGCATCCAGTCGTTCTGCGACTCCTACCACCAGCTGCTCGACTGCATCGAGCGCAAGCTCGACACGCTCACCCGGGCCGCCAGTGCGCGAGGAACATGACTGGCGTGTCCGTGCCCAGACCCCTCAACCAGCGCCGCCCACGCGTGCTGATCGCCGGCGGCGGGGTCGCCGGGCTGGAGACGCTGCTGGCGTTGCGGGCGCTGGCCGCCGATCGCCTGGAGATCACGCTGCTCGCGCCGGAGCTGAAGTTCCTCAACCGCTCGATGAGCGTGAACCAGCCCTTCAAGCCCCAGCGGGGGCGCGGGCTCAGGCTCGAGGACACGGCGGCCGAGCTCGGCGCGCACTGGATTCAAGGCACCCTCGACCGCGTCGAGCATGAGCGCAACCTCGCATTCACCAGGAAGGGTGAGGCGCTTGCCTACGACCGGCTCGTGCTCGCGCTAGGCGCTCGTCCCGAACGGGAGTGGCACTCCCCGGAGGTCCTGACCTACCACGGCGGTCGCGATGGCCCCAGCTACCGACTGTTGCTGCACCAGCTACGCCAGGGCGAGGTCAACAAGCTGGCGTTCGTCAAGCCCGCAGGCGCGAGCTGGCCGCTGCCGCTATATGACCTGGCGTTGATGACAGCCGCTGAATGCGCTGCGCACGAGCGCACAGAGGTGCAGTTGACCCTGGTCACTCCCGAACAGGAGCCGCTCACGCTCTTCGGCAATCCCGCAAGCGTCGCGGTCCGCCGGCTCCTGGACGACAGCGGCGTGACTCTGCACACGAGCAGCTACGCCGCACCGGGTCGCCCGGGATGGCTGGACATCTCCCCCGTCCGCGAACGCATCCGCGTCGAGCGCATTGTCACCGAGCCGCGCCTGGTCGGCCCAAGGCTGCGCGGCATCCCCTGCGGAGAGCACGGGTTCATCCACACCGACGCCCACGGCGAGCTCGCCGACCTGGATGGCGTGTTCGCCGCGGGTGACGCGACGGCCTTCCCGATCAAGCAGGGTGGCCTGGCCGCCCAGCAGGCCGACGCCGTCGCCGAAGCGATCGCCGCCTCGGCCGGCGCCGAGATCGATCCGCAGCCGTTTCGGCCGGTCCTCCGTGGGCTCCTGCTGACCGGCGGAGCGCCACGCTATCTGCGCACGGACATCAGCGGCAGCGCAGGCGATGACTCGACCGTCTCGAGCAGACCGTTGTGGTGGCCGCCAGACAAGATCTGCGGGCGCTATCTCGCGCCCTACCTCTCAAGCCAGGTCGGTGATGCCGCCGACGTCATGCCCCAGGACACGGATGCGATTCGCGTCGAGGCCACGCTCGATCCCACAGCGTCAGACGCCTCTCACTCCTACCACGAACTCACGGACCTGCCACGCCGTTGAGGGTCGACCCACAGCACACCGATGCACATTCCCCGAACAGGAGGCAACCGATGCCAATAGCAACACGCAAAGCCGAGATCCTCTGGGACGGACCGCTCGCACGCGGGAGCGGTGCGCTGTCGAGCGCAAGCGGCGCGCTCGCCGCCCTGCCGGTGACGTGGGCGGCACGGACCGAGCAGCCGGACGGCAAGACGAGCCCCGAGGAGCTGATCGCTGCCGCGCACGCGAGCTGCTTCGCGATGGCGCTCGCGCTCGCGCTCGGCGAGAACCACACGCCGCCCCAGCAACTGGCGGTCAGCGCCGCCTGCACGCTCGAGGAGGTCGATGGCGCCCCCCGGATAACGACCAGCGAGCTCACCATCCGCGCACAGGTACCCGGGCTCGAGCAGACAGCCTTCGAGCAGCTTCTCGCACAGGCGGCCAACCTCTGCCCCGTCTCAAACGCGCTGCGCGGGAATGTCGAGATCAACTTGGCCAGTGAGCTCGCGCAGCACTGAACAAGCAGCGACCGCGGCGCCGCCCACGATCGCCGAGTCTCCCGTTGAGGACCCGCACGCGTCAAGGACCGGGCGGGCATGGGGGTAATTCCGGGCCGCTATCCGCCGCCGGTGGACCCTGCCACCGAGTTCGTCGGAGCACCGAGCGACCCGGAGAGCGCGCGGATCGAGGTCGGTGTCGCGATCGTGGGCGCCGGCCCAGCCGGGCTGGCCTGCGCCAACCGCCTGGCGCAGCTGCTCGAGCGCGAGCCGGAGCTTGCGGACATGCTCGGCGAGGTGCCGGTCGCGGTCATCGAGAAGGGCCGGGTGCCCGGCGCCCATGAGCTTTCCGGGGCGATCATGCGCCCGTCAGCCTTCGCACGGCTCTGGCCCGGGCTCCCCGAGGATCACTGGCCGACGTATGGCAAGGTGCGCGCGGAGGCCGTCTATGTGATGCTCAGCGCTCGTCGGTCGCTGCGCATCCCGACGCCACCCCCGTTCAAGAATCACGGCAACCACATCGTCTCGATCGCCGAGCTCACTCGCTGGATGGGCGAACGGGCCGAAGAGGCCGGCATCTACATCCTGCCTGAGACCTCCGGCCAGAAGCTGCTGGTGCAGGACGGCGTGGTGCGCGGCGTGCGCTCGGGCGATAAGGGCCGTGGGCGTAGCGGCGAGCGCCTGGGCAACTTCGAGCCCGGCAGCGACGTAATCGCCCGGATCACCGTGCTCGCCGACGGGGTGTGGGGTCACTTGACCGACGCGGCGATCAGCGCCTTTGGCCTTGGCTCCGATCCCCAGGTGTGGTCGCTGGGGGTCAAGGAGGTCTGGGAGGTGCCCAAACCGCTGAAGAGCGTGATTCACACGCTGGGCTGGCCACTGCGGACAGCAGCGAGATACAGGGAGTTCGGGGGCTCATGGATCTACCCGATGGGCGAGGACAGGGTGTCGATCGGGTTCGTCGTCGGCCTGGACTACGCAGACCTCACGCTCTCGGTCCACGACATCCTGCAGCAGTTCAAGCTGCACCCGCGTATCCAGGGCGTTCTTGAAGGGGGCCGGCGCATCGCCTGGGGCGCCAAGGCGATCCCCGAGGGCGGCTACTGGGCGATGCCAAAGCTCACAGCGCCCGGGGTGCTCATCTGCGGCGACGCGGGCGGCATGGTCAACGTACCTGAGCTGAAGGGCATCCACTACGCCATGCACGCTGGCATCCTCGCCGCCGAGCACATCGTCGAAGCGCTCAAGGGCGACTGCACCGACGTGCGCTCCTACGATCACGCCGTTCGCGAGTCACTGATCGGCCGGGACCTGCACCGCACGCGCGACATGAGGCAGCCGTTCGGCCGCGGATTCTTCATCGGCGGCGCCGTCGCCAACGCCATGATCGCCACCGGCGGCCGTCTCCCGAGTGGCCACTGGAAGACGCATCCCGACGCTGAGGTGGAGGTGTTCGACGGCGGTCGCAGCACCCTCTACCCAAAGCCAGACGGCCGCTACACGTTCGACAAGCTCTCGAGCGTGTTCATCAGCGGCAACTCGACACGCGACGACGCGCCCGACCACATCCGCGTCCAGCGCCGTGTCCCGCGCGAGCTGGCGGAGCTGTGGCAGTGGATGTGCCCCGCCGGCGTCTACGAAGTCCCCGAGGACGCCCCCGCCGACGGCGATGTCGATCTCATCGTCAACTACACCAACTGCGTGCAGTGCGGGGCAACGACGGCCAAGGGTGGACGCCTGACACCGCCAGAGGGCGGCGACGGGCCCCTATACCGCAACACCTGACGAAGCCGCCCGCCGGCTTAGGCGCCAGGCCTCGGTGGTAACCCCGTGCCCTCTGGACTGTCGCGCGGGCGCTCGCGCGACCACGAGGAACCCACGATCGTGCGACCTCAAGGGGCGCGCTGGCAATGGGGGCAAATGTTGGTGGAGCGTCCTGCTACGTGGATCCGCTCGATCGGCGTCCCGCATACCGGGCAGGGCTGGCCCTCGCGCCGGAACACGCGCGCTTGCTCGAGATAGCCCACCTGGCCCCTGGCAGCGTTGACGTAGTCGGCGAAGCTCGTGCCGCCGTGCTCGACCGCCTGCCCGATGACGGTCCTGATGGCCTCATGCAGTCGGCGCGACTCGGCCTTGCTCAGACTGCCTGCCGGGCGCCGTGGATGAAGCCGGGCGAGGTGCAGCGACTCGTCAGCGTAGATGTTGCCGATCCCGGCTACCACCGACTGGTCGAGGATGACCGGCTTGACGGGGGCCCGGCGATGGCGCCGCAGCTGTGAGCGAAAGCCGGCGAGGGTGAACGAGTCGCCCAGCGGCTCCGGGCCGAGGCGGGCGAGGAACGGGTCGGCTTCGAGCTCCCCCGTGCTGAGCAGCCTGATCCGCCCGAACCTCCGCCCGTCGTTGAAGAACAGCGACCTGCCGCCGCTGAGCCGCAAGACGACGCGGGTCGTCACGTTCGGCATCGCCGCGAGCATGCTGCGCGAGGGATGCCCGCCTGCGAACAGCGTGCGGCCGTGCTCGGTCACCACCAGCTGGCCGGTCATCATCAGGTGCACCCACAGATGCGCATCGCTGTCCAGATCGATGATGAGGACCTTGCCGCGCCGGGCGACCGCGGTGAGCCGTCGCCCGACGAGTTGTCTGTCGAGCGCCGGCCCAGGCGCGGCCAGCGACTGTTTCGAGAGCGCCTCGACGGACTCGACGCGCCGGCCAAGCACGGTTGCCAGCAACCCGCGTCTGACGGTCTCGACCTCGGGGAGCTCGGGCATGACCTCAGTATCTCGCTGGTGAAGCTCCTGCCGGTGTGGGGTCGAGCGTGAGCGGCGGGCGACCGCGCACGTGTCGGGCGTACCAGCGCCGGCCGAGCACGCGCTCGGTGTTCCACGCGATGGCCGGCACCGCGCCGCGGCGGTGCAGCCAGAACCGGCCGGGCACCCGCTCACGCGGCTCCGTGCGTCGCGCCTCGACGTCGGCGATCACGTAGCCCGAGCCCTCGGAGCCTTCGCGGTGGGCCAGCACCCGGCCGTGCGCGTCGGAGATCTGCGCCCCGCCCTCGAAGCGGCCGTGGTAGGTGAGGGCGGGCAGCTCGGGCATCGGGCACGAGAACGGGCCCGTGATCGCCCCGTGGGCGACCGGTGCGCCTACGTAGCGGCCGAATACGCTGGGAGCGCGCGCGGCGTTGGCGGCATTCGCCTCCTCGGCCCGTCGCGTGTAGGCGGTCGGCGGCCACCGCGGGATGCTCCACCAGTTGGAGCCGCCCATCACAAGATCGACGCGCCCGCGCAGTCGGCGTGCCGTCCCGCTGCGCATGAACTCCCAGCAGACCGCTGCGCCGACACTCAGCTCACCCGCCTCGATCACCCCGTCATCGTCCCCACCCACGTACAGCGCGTTCTCCCACATCGTGGGCAGATCCTTGTCGTGACGTCCGAGCAGCCCACCCGGCCCGGCGAGCAGGAACGCGTTGCGGACCTCTCCGTCGGCGTCGCGACATAGGAACGACCCCCCGATGAGGACACCCCCCTCGCGGCCCACCCGCAGCAGCATGTCGGTCGCCGCACCGTCCGGTGCCAGCGCGGCATCTGCGAGCTCGGGAACGAACGCGGCACCGGTCGTGAAGAACTCGGGCAGCGCGACCGCCTGCGCACCCGCGCGCGCCGCATCCCGAGCCAGCGACTCGCACGCAGTGAGGTTGGCCGGGACGTCCGCAAGCGCTACGTCGAGCTGGACAGCCGCGACCCGCATACCGTGATCGTACCCCTGCCCAGCCGGCAAGCTCGCCGAGGGTCGAGCGCTCGCCGCGTCGCGCTGCATCGCCGTCCACCTGATCTGTTGCTGGGCCTTGGCGCCGCGCTATTTTACATAGTCATACTAGATAAAATAGGACGGACGAAGGAGAAGATCACATGGACAGCGGGACTCTGGGCGCAGCGTTGGAGCGTGAGCATCGCGAGATCGATCAGGGGATCGACGCGGTCACCTCAGGGCGAGCAGAGGGTGATGGCCAGGTCGAGTCCTTGACGCGTGCGATGCAGGCGTTGCGCCGCCACATCTACCTCGAGGAGGAGCTCTTGTTCCCTTCCATGAGCTCGTCGCTGGCGATTCCAATGGGCGTGATGCTGCGCGAGCACGGCGAGATATGGAGGACGCTCGACGCGCTGGAGGGGCAGCTGGGCAAAGGTGGCGTCACAGCCTCACTGCTGGAAGACTGCAGTCAGCTGGTGTCGCAGCTCGACGCGCACAACTCCAAGGAGGAGCCGATCTTCTACACCCAGGCGGACACGTCGCTTGCGAGCGCGGAGAGCGCTCATCTGAGGTCGTTCCTGGACTCGGGGCGGATGCCTGACGGTTGGGCGTGCCAAGAGGCGCGGCGGCGCGAGGGGCGTTAGGCGCGGGCCGGGCGGCCCGTGGGGCTTGCGGGTGCTAGTGGGTGGTGGCCTGCGCTGGACACGGCCGCAGCAACAGACGCCGGCGCTCGAGGCGCACGACTGCCCTCACCGATGCGCGATAGTCGAAGGATGGTGCTCTATACCCACTCCGAGCCTGATCCGCTGCTCGACGCCGGCGTCTCCCACGCGCTGCTCGAGCGCGCCGCGCAAGCTGGAGCGGGTTCACTGAGGCTGTGGCACCCGCTGCTGCCGGCGCTCTCACTGGGGCGCCTTGACATTCGCGACAGGCGCTCCATCGAGCTTGCAGCGCTGGCGCGTGAGGCTGGCGCGACTGTCGTAAGGCGTCTGGCCGGCGGGCGCGCGGCCACTCTGGACGCGGGCTGCATTTGCCTCGGCTGGGCGCAGCCACGGGCACGTCTGGAGAGATCCAGCGCCCGCTACCAGCTCACAGCCGACATCATCATCGGCGCGTTGCGCGATCTGGGAATCGAGGGCTCCCTTGGGGAAGCCCCCGGGGAGTGGTGCCCGGGTGCCTGGAGCGTGCAAGCGCCGGGCGGGAAGCTGGCGGGCCTCGCGCAGCGGCAGATCGCGGGCGGCGCCTGGTGCGAGGCGCTGATCGTCCTCGAACGCCCGCCGGCGCTGCAGCTGCTCAGCCGGCGCGTCCACGAGCTGCTCGACATTCCCTGGCGCGAGGACGCGCAGGGCGAACTCGCGAGGGTACCGCCCGGAGAGCCGGATCTACATGCCCGCCTGAGCGACGCGATCGTGCGCGCGTTACATCGGGAGTGGCCGGCGCTCGAGGAGCGGCCGCTGCCCGTGGTCGTGCATGACCGGGCTCTGCGGCTCAGTACAGACCATCGCTGGCCGTGAGCGCCTCGGGAGCATTCAGGTTCTCCGGTGTCAGGGCCCCTCGCCGGTAACCTCACCTGTTGTGGGCGAGGAGCCACCTGCCGCTCAGCTCAGCAGTCTGCCGGCTCGGATGTCGGCTAGCCGAAACGACAGCGTGCGCCGAGCGCGCGTAGTCATCCTCGGCGGGGGCTTCGGGGGACTGGCGTGCGCGAAGCGGCTGGGCCGCGCACGGGTTGACGTGCTCCTGATCGACCGTCGCAACTACCACCTGTTCACCCCCCTGCTCTACCAGGTCGCGACGGCGCTGCTCAGCCCGCCGGACATCGCCTACCCGTTCAGGGCGGGTCTGCGTCGTTGGCGCAACGTCCGCTTCCGTCAAGCGAGCATCGTCGCGGTCGACTTCGAGCAGCGCGAGCTGCGTGCCGCGGACGGGCAGCGGCTTGCATACGACTATCTCGTGCTCGCCACCGGAAGCGAAAACGACTACTTCGACAACCCCGGCCTCGCCGAGAGGACGCTCGGCATGAAGACGCTCGAGCAGGCCCAGCGCCTTCGCAACCACGTGCTCGCCTGCCTGGAGTACGCCGCCCAAGCCGAAACCGAGACCGAGCGCCAGCGCTGGCTGAGCTTCGTCGTGGTCGGCGGCGGCCCATCGGGAGTCGAGTACGCAGGCGCGCTGCTCGAGCTGCTGAAGCTCGTCCTGGGGCGCGAGTATCCCGGCCTGTCGCGCGCGCTCGCACGCATCGTGCTGGTCGAGGGCGCCCCGCGGCTACTCCCGCCGCTTCCCGAGAAGCTCGGACGCTACGCTCAGCGCGTCCTGGAGCGCCGAGGCGTCGAGGTCCTCACCGAAGCGCTGGTCACCGATGTGATCGATGACCGGGTCGAGCTCTCGAACGGAGCCCAGATCGAGGCCCGCACAGTCGTCTGGTCGGCCGGCGTGCGTGCCACCAACCCCACCGGAGAGGTCGCACCCGCGCGCTCTCGACGGCTCGAAGTCGATGAGCGGCTGCGCCTCTCAAGCCACCCCGAGGTGTTCGTGATCGGAGATCTCGCGCGCGTGATCGACGACGGGCGCGAGCTGCCGATGCTCTCCCCACCGGCGATTCAGGAGGGCCGCTTCGTCGCCCGCATGATCTCAGACGACGTCCGAGGCACCGGCCGCGCCGGCAAGCCTTTTCGCTACCGCGACAGGGGTGCGATGGCGGTCATCGGCCGCAACTCCGCCGTGGCCAGCATCTGGGGTCTCCAACTCACCGGGCTGGTCGGCTGGATGGTATGGCTCACGGTCCACCTGTACTACCTGATCGGGTTCAGAAACCGGCTGGTCGTGTTGGTCAACTGGGGCTGGAACTACCTCCGCGCCGACCGGCCAATCCGCATCATCACCGCCAGCGACGCTGATCCGAGCGTCAGCCCGCTCACCCCCGAGCATTGACAAGGCTTCCCGCTGGCGGTCATCGTCAGTGGGCGCCCAGTGTGCTCTGACGGGAGCACCGGCTCCGGTGGGCTCCTGCAGCCACATCGGCAGCTCGCGTCCGACGCAAAGAGCTTTTTCCCACCGGTAGTGTGTAAACTGCTCTTAGCACAATACGGCGATCGTCGAGAGGCGTCTCATGACCAGAATCGATGCGAACATCACACTCGGGGAGCTCGTCAACGAGAAGCCGGCCAGCGTGTCGCTGCTCGAGCGGCTGCGGCTGGACTACTGCTGCGGTGGCACTCAGACGCTGGCCGAGGCGTGCGCTCGCCGAGGGCTCGATCAGCACACCGTGTGTGCCGTGCTGGAGGCGCTCGATGAGGGGCCCGCCCAGTCGCCCGAGCTCGAGGAACTCGACTGGCGCCGCGCCAGCCTCGGCGAGCTGTGCGACCACATCGTCGAACGCCACCACGAGGGCCTGCGCCGGGAGCTGCCGCGGATCGAGGAGCTGCTGCGCACCGTGGTGCGCGTCCACGGTCGTGGGCACGCCGGACTCCATGACCTGCAGAGGACCTTCGTGGGGATGTCCGAAGAGCTCTTGCCCCACCTCGAGTTGGAGGAGCGTGTCTTCTTCCCGGCCGCCCGCAGGCTCGAGGTCGATGGCGCGGTGGTCGATGAGCCGCTGCTCCAAAAGCACGAGCACGATCACGAGCACGTCGGCGACAGCCTCACCGCGCTGCGTGAGCTAACGAGCGACTACCGGACCGACCGCGCGTTGTGCGGTACGCACCGGGCGCTGCTCGACGCGCTGCAGTCGCTGGAGCAGGATCTGCACCAGCACATCCACGAGGAGAACAACGTGCTGCTCCCGCGCGTGCGCGCGCTCAATGCGGCCGCATCATCGCCTAGCGCAAAAGGCAGAGGGTGATCCGTGACCAACCACGACGACACCCGCCGGCAAACGCGTCACGCGAACTCTGACGAGAAGTTGCCGCGCTGCTGTCGGGCCTGGATCGTAGAGCAGACGCGACGACGGGAGGCCACCACTCCCCGCAGACCGCTCCCTGGCCCAGCCGCGCGGGTAACACCGCGCGCATCCACGCCCTCGGCGCATCCGTGCTCTAAAGATCCCTGAGATTCCGATGTCCCGAGAGGTGGCGATCGCGCGTCGAAGACACCGCATGGTGAGCGCCCCGCAGCGGGCGTAAGAGCGCCAACTCGCGCGACGCTATAGAGAGGTGAGCCAGACACAGACCGACGTTCAAGCACCAGCCGCCGGCCGGTCAATATGGAGGGAGCTCGCTGCGCAGCTGCGCATCGACTCGATCCGGGCGGTGACGGCGGCCGGATCGGGCCACCCGACGTCGTGCATGTCGGCGGCCGATCTGATGGCCGTCCTGTTCGCCACCCACCTGCGCTATGACTTCGAGCGTCCCGAGCATCCGCTCAACGACCGCCTGGTGTTCTCCAAGGGGCACGCCTCGCCACTGCTGTACTCCCTGTACAAGGCAGCCGGCGCGATCTCCGACGCGGAGCTACTGTCCTTCAGAAGACTGGGCAGCCGTCTTCAGGGCCATCCGACCCCGGCGCTGCCCTGGGTCGAGATCGCAACCGGATCGCTGGGTCAGGGCCTGCCGTGCGCCGTTGGGATCGCCCTGACGGCCAAGCGCCTCGATCGGCTCGACTACCGCGTCTGGGTGCTGTGTGGCGACGGCGAGATGGCGGAGGGCTCGATCTGGGAGGCGTTTGACCACGCTGGTCACGAGGGGCTGGAGAACCTGATCGCGATCGTTGACGTCAATCGCCTCGGCCAGCAGGGCGAGACGATGCTCGGCTGGAACACCACCGCCTACGCCCGACGGGCGGAGGCCTTCGGCTGGCGAGCGATCGAGGTCGACGGGCACGACGTCGAGCAGATCGACCACGCCTACACTCAGGCGCTCGCGAGCGACGGGCGCCCGGCCGCGATCTTCGCGCAAACGCTCAAGGGCAAGGGCGTGCACGCCGTCGAGAACCGCAACGGATATCACGGCAAGACGCTTGAGGATCCCGCCGCCGCGATCCGGGAACTCGGCGGCCGACGCGAGCTCACCGTCTCGGTTGCCCGGCCGGCGAGCGATGCCCGGCCACACCGGTTCGACGTCCGAGACGCGCCACTGCCGAGCTGGACGGCCGGGAGCGAGATCGCAACCCGCAGGGCTTTCGGCGAGACGCTCGCCGCCATCGCCGCCACCAATGACCGGGTCGTTCTACTCGACGGCGAGGTCGCCAACTCCACCTACGCCGAGATCTTCGCCGCACGCCACCCGCAACGTTATTTCGAGATGTACATCGCCGAGCAGCAGCTGGTGGCCGGCGCCATCGGCATGCAGACCCGCGGTTGGATCGCGTTCGCGGCGACCTTCGCCGCGTTTCTGAGCCGCGCTTACGACTTCATCCGCATGGCCGCCGTCAGCCAAGCCGACGTACGTCTTGTCGGCTCGCACTGCGGCGTCTCGATTGGTGAGGACGGTCCATCGCAGATGGGCCTCGAGGACATCGCAGCGGTCCGTGCCGTCCACGGCAGCACGATCCTCTACCCGTGTTGCGCTAACCAGACCGCCAAGCTCGTCGCGGCGATGGTCGAGCGCAGCGGGGTCTCCTATCTGCGCACGACGCGCGCCGCCACACCGGTCCTGTACGCGTCTGACGAGCAGTTTGAGATCGGCGGCTCACGGGTTCTGCGCTGCAGTGACGCGGACCAGGTCACGATTGTCGCGGCGGGGATCACGCTGCACGAGGCGCTCGCCGCGGCCGACGAGCTGGCCGAGGAAGGCATACGAGCGCGGGTCATTGACCTCTACTCGGTCAAGCCGATCGACGAGCAGACGCTGATCGAAGCGGCCGAGGCGACCGGCGCGATCGTGGTGGTGGAGGACCACCGCGCCGAGGGAGGCATCGGCGACGCTGTGCTCGAGGTGTTCGCCGACAGCGATGTGCGGCCCCGGATCATCACGCTCGCCGTGCGCGTGATGCCGACATCCGGCACCCCGAGCGAGCTGCTCGCCCAAGCCGGCATCGACCGTGCGCACATCAGCGAAGCCGTGCGGGGGGCGCTCGCGCTAGAACTCAACGTCCGGCGCCGCGGCGCGGGGTAAGAGTGCCGACCGGGGTGGACGCTGAGGGGATGGTTTTGGTGGCGGAATCACGATCCTCGATGACGAGCGCCGGGACGACGGCGGCGATACGCAGCGTTAAAGACCACGCGTCGTCCCGGTGCGAGAAAGGAGACGATGATGAGAGTCGACTACCGCCGGGTATTTCCAGAGGCGATCCAGGCCATGGGCGGGCTGGAGCAGGCAGCGCGGGAAAGCTCGCTCGAACCCGCGCTGCTGGAGCTCGTGCGAATGCGGGCCTCGCAGTTGAACGGCTGCGCCTACTGCCTGGACATGCACTCCAAGGACACTCGCGCTCGTGGGGAGAGCGAGCAGCGACTGTACGTCCTGAGCGCCTGGCAGGAGGCCCCGTTCTACAACGAGCGCGAGCGTGCCGCGCTCGCTTGGTGTGAGGCGTTGACGCTACTGGCGCAGAGTGGCGCACCGGACGATGTCTACGAGCGCCTCGCAGCGCAATTCGATGAGCGGGAAATCGTCGCCCTGACACTCGCGATCGTCGCGATCAACGGCTGGAACCGTTTTGCGGTCGGCCTGCGCGCCGCGGTAGGGGAGTATGTCTCGCCGCATGGCCGCGAGCAGGCCGCCCCGGTGCACCCTGCGACGGCATAGCGCCGAGGACGACGCCGGCGACGCAAGCGAGGCCTCATTTGTGGCTGAGCGGCTCATCGCGATCTCCGGCGGCCCTTCGCGCGAGGACGTAGAGCAGGTCGGAGGCGCGATTGAGGTAGGCCAGCACCGCAGTTGACACCGGCGCACCCGCCTCGCCCGCGGCGACCAGGCGCCGCTCGGCGCGGCGCAGGACGGTGCGAGCGAGGTCGAGCGCAGCGGAGGTGAGCGTCGCACCTGGAACCATGAACGCTGGTGCAAGCGGATGCCCGGCGAGCAGCTGGTCGATGCTCCGCTCGAGCTCGGCGGCCATCGGCGCGGTGACCGCGGAAATGCCGGGTGTGAGGCGACCGCGTGCACGCGGGTTGGCGGCGATGTCCGCGGCCGCGACGAACAGCCCGCGCTGGCACTCGAGGATCGCCGCATGGAGCTCCGGGTCGGCACCGGTGGCGCGTGCCAGTCCCAGCGCGGCGATTGCCTCATCGATCGTGCCGCAGACCTCGATCAGCGGGTCCGCCTTCGATGTTCGACCGCCGAACAGCAGCCCGGTCGTCCCGTCGTCGCCTGTCCTGGTGTAGATAGGGGTGTCGGTCACGGTCCTCACCCCGAGCCCGGCGGTGGGTCGCTCCAGGGCTGTGGTTCGACGAAGAACGGCTCGGTGTGCACTCGCTCGCGCGCGGCGCCGAGCGTTTCGGCGACAGCGGCACAGGCGAGCACAAACCCCGGCGAGCCCGCTATGAACACCTCGCGACCGGCGAGCCTGGGGCAGATGTCTGCCAGCAGGTCCGGCACACGCCGGCGAGGGGCGCCCGCAGCGCGGGTCAGCGTGGCGATGAAGCGAAACTGCGGGTGCTCTGCCTGCCAGCCCAGCAGCCGCTTGCGGTCCAACACGTCGGCCTCGGTCCGGGCCGAGAGAACGAGGGTCAGCGACCGTTGTGGCGTGGCCTTGAGCGACGCCTCGATCAGCGCGCGGATCGGCGCCAACCCGGATCCGGCGGCCAGGTACAGGCTGGGCGATGCGCAGGATGGGTCGGCCACGAATGTGCCGTAGGGGCCGGTGAGGACCACCTCGTCTCCCGTGCGCAGCTGGTCGTGAATCCAGCTGCTGGTGGCGCCCTCGGCGACGCGCGTCACCAACAGCGAGATGTCGCCGTCCGGGCGCGGAGCGTTGGCGATCGAGTAGGACCGGGGTGGCACGCGGCGGTCTGAGTCTTCCAACAGCACGTACTCGCCGGGCAGGAACTCCATTGGCTCCGCGAGCGGATGCAGCCACACCTCGACGATGCTCGGGGTGACCCGCTCGATCGCGCTCACGCGGTATGGCGCCTCGTCACGAATCGGGATCAGCTCTGCTGGCGCTGTCGTCGACGACTCAACCATCGCGCAGCAGCTCGCAGACGACGACGGCGTTGTTGTGCTCCTGGTCGCGGGCGGCGTAGAGGATCGTAAGCGGGCCAGATGCCGCGCGGCGGCGCAGCTCGCCAAGGCGCTCCGATCGCGCGGCGAGCTCGTCGCGGTAGCGGGAGCGAAACTCGGCAAAGCGCGCCGGGTCGTGGTCGAACCACTTGCGCAGCTCGTCGCTGGGCGCTAGCTCCTTGGCCCACTCGTCCAGCCTGGCGCGCTCGCGTGATACGCCGCGGGGCCAGATGTGGTCGATCAGCACGCGATAGCCGTCGGCGTCCGCGGGTGGATCGTAGACGCGCTTGGCGCGCACATCGAGGGCCATCTCGTCAGTGCTCCGGGTAGGTGATCACGCGGCCCCACAGGCTCTTGGTGCCCCAGATGCCGCGACGCAGGCACTCCAGCTGGACGATCTGGGAGTGGTCGACGAACAGGTTGACCTCCGGGCCGTAGTTCTTGACATACCAGCCGAACACCTCCGGGTCGGCGGCCTCGAACATCACGTTCTCAAGGCCGAGCTCGCGCGCGATCGCGGCGACGACGTCGGTGCGCCAGCCGGTGACCTCCTCGGTGATGCCCTCGGACTCGATCATGATCATGTAGGCGCCGGCATCCAGGCAGCGTCGCGCCAGATCGATCGCGTAGCCGACGTCGCGCGTGCCCTCCTGCGCGAGCTCCGCGGGCGTGGTCGCGCCTCCGGCGCCGAACTGGATGCCCACCTCGGGCTTGGCCTTCAGCCCCGCGCGTTGGACGCGCTCGACGAGGCGCAGCATGTCGTCGGTGGGAATGCTGATGAAGCCGGCCGAGACCTCGAGGATGTCGAAGCCCACGCGGGCGACCTCCTCGATGTAGCGATCGACGGCGTCAGTGCCCTGGGTGAGCACGTGCTCGATGAAACCGCCGGTAGACACGAGCACGTCGTGCTCGTGGGCGATCTCGAGGATCTCGCGCAGGGCGGGCTCGGGCATCAATGTGAACGAGCCGCCGGCGAACTTCAGCGCGTCGATGTGCTCGCCCATCGTGTCGAGCACATCCTTGAGGTAGCGCGGTCCCATGACTGAGTAGTAGGGGCCGCGGATCTCGGTCACGCCACGCGTGCGCGGCTTTCGTGGGCGGTGGTTTGCGCGCAGGAACGAGAATGCAAGCTCGTTTGGGGCTGTCAGGGTGTCGGTGGTCATGGCGTCTCCTCTTTCTGAGTTGCCGGTGCGCAGTCGGCTTGTGCTTGGCGCAGGTAGCTGATCAGCGTGGGATCGCCGGACTCCCAGCGTTCGACCGGCTCGCCAGTGCATGTGCAGAGCTCGACAACGGCCTGCTCATCCGAGAGCGAGACGACCCGCCACTCGGCGCCAAACAACGCCCAACGCTCGAGCGCGTCAGCAGGCCTGGCTTGGGGCGCGGTCATCGTCTCACTGCTCGCTGTCGGCCGGAATGCGCAGGACATCTGCAGTGGAGCGGGCGGCTTGTGGGCGCTGGCAAGGGTCGCGAGCGGTGACGACGATCGCGCACGGCGGGTGGCGCAGCAGGCCGCGCGCGACGCCACGATGCAAGAGCCGTCCGATCGGTCCGCGGTCGGTCCACCCGACAATGAGCAGGTCAGCGGCCGCCGAGCGTGTCAGCTGACGCAGCGCATCCACCGCCGACTCGCACTCGAGCGCCCGGAAGGTGACCGTGAGATCGTCGGGCAAGGCCGCCCTGGCTTCGCTAAGCACCGCGTTGGCGTCCTCGCGTGCGAAGATCCGGTGATCACCGGCGGCGAGGCGGTCGGCTCGTGGTTCGATCGGGAGTCCGCCCAGCCACTCGGGTGGGAAGACGCAGGCCACGAGCAGCTCGCAACCAGTCGAGCGCGCCAGCAGCGCGCTGACGCGCAGCGCGTCTACGGCCGTGGGCGAGCCATCGAAGGCGACGATCAGCGGGCCGACTACGCTGCCCCCCTCTTGCGGCTTATGCACCGAGGCGACGACGGCTGGTCCGGAGCGGCCGTCGCTGCTGCGATCGGCGAGTTGTCTCGGTGCTGTCAGGATGTCGCTGGTCATGGTGTCTCCTTTCAGGCTGAAGTGACCGGGGTCGCCAGCAGGCGCGTCAGCTCGTCGACCTGGAGGCTGTCGAGGTCGCCCACCGCCTCGCGAATCCGCGCGCGCGGCCCGGACCCCAGATGGGCTGCGGCGAGCTGATCGAACTTGGCAGCCACGGCGTCCCAGCTCATCGGCCGGGTGTGGAACCCCTCGTAGTCGTGCTGCTCGCGCTCGAGCACGGAGCCGTCACGCAGACACAGCCGCACACGGGCGCTGTGCTCCGCGGGGAAGCGGCGTGAGAGCTCTGCGTCGGGGTGGACCTTGACGCGTCGCAGCAGCTGCTGCACGTCCTCCGCGACGATCCGCTTGGGCAGATACTGCTCGGGCAGCACCTGCCCATCGAGCAGCGCAACCGCCAGCAGGTAGGGCAGCGAGTGGTCCGCCTCCTCCTTACTGGAGACGCGGTGCTTGTCGCCCTCCTCGCCGCCGCCGATGATGTCGTAGGCGACCTGGAAGGTGTCGAGCTCGATCTGCTGGACCTTCGCAGCGTCGAGGTTGTGTTCGGCGCGCAGCTCGAGCAGCGCCTCGATCGCCGACTGGGAGTGGATCTCGGCGTTGTACTTCTTGAGGATCGTGCGCCGCACCGACTCGAGGTCCTCGTGCTGCCAGTCGATCTCGAACGGGCCGGCGATCGCCTGCATGAACCCCTTGTTGCCCTCGAAGACCTCGCGCGGGCCGGTCACGCCTCGCATCGCCAAGAATGCGGCGTGGGTAGCGGCGAACGCGGTCGCCGGGTAGGCGAGGCCCTTCCAGTGCGACAGCTCGCCAGTGCGCGTCACCCGCAGAGCGTTCAGCGAGGTGCCGGCGATCGCGATCGCATTCGCGGTGCGCTGCTCATCCAGGCCGAGCGCCCGCGCCACTCCCGCGGCGACCGCGTAGGCCCCCTGCGTGGTGTGATCAAAGCCCTTCGCGCGCACCGGTGCGACCTCGCAGAGACGGGTCTGGACCTGGTAGGCGACCGCCAGTGCGCTCAGCAGCGTGCGACCGTCGGCGTGCGCGTACTCGCACGCGGCGAGGACAGGCGCGAGATTGTCGCTGGGATGGCACGTCTCCCCGGGCGCTAGGAAGGAGTCGTTGAAGTCCAGGTAGCGCACGAGCGCGCCGTTGTAGAACGCGGCGCGATCCGGTGCGCTCCTTCCGGCGCCGATTAGCGTCGCCAACGGCGCGCCGCCGAACTCCCGCACCTGCTCGCGGACCATCGCCACCGGCTCGCCGTCCAAAGCACCGAACGCAACACCGAGCGAATCCAACGCCCGCAGCTTCAGCTGCTCGCGCGCGGGCTCGGAGATGTCCTGCCAGCTCGCGCTGCAGACGAACTGCGCCAGCCGCTGCACCTGCGTGCGCGTGTGCGAGCACCGCCCGGCGACAGGCTCACGGTGCGCGGATGCGGCGATCGACCTCTCCATCACACACCACCTGCGACGAACGCGTCCTCATCCCCAGGCTGGGCGGTAGCGTCGGGTCCTGGCGCCTGCACGTCCAGCGTACCGGCGATCAGTCGAGCCGGGTCGATTGCTCGCGGCGCGTGCGCATCACGCCGCATGCTCTGATCGCGGCGCGTCATTGCCATGCGCACAGCGGCAAGGCGACGCCGTCGCACCGTCGACTCGACGCTCGCGAGCTGGCCGCTGCCAGTCCGAGCCAAGGAGCGTGCACCGACTGCCTCATGTGTCGTGGAGGTGCTCATGTCTCATCAGCGTCGAGCGCGGCACGAACTCTTACCGGGGTGCGGCGCGCGCGCCTCGAGTGTTCACGCCGGTGCAACCGCCGAGCAAACCGCCGGCCCGCCGGTAAGACACCCAGCGACGCTGGACGCTGGACGACCATGAGCGATATATGGCTCAACCCGTGGCGCGTCAGTCGCAGCAGACTTTCCCGTGCTGACACGCTGCTCTTGGCCGAAGCCAGAACGTCTCCCGACACGTCCGTGGCCCGCGCGGTACATGCAATCACCCGACTTCGACGGTCACGCCGCCCGGAGCGCTACTACGTCGGACGCCGCACCGAGGCGACCGAGGTGTACATCGTCAGCCGCACCGGCTTTGAGCCGCTGTCGCATCCCAGCTACAAGAGCAGCGCAGCATTCGATTGGGGATTCGTCAGCGCCGGCGCGTTGGAGCTCTCCTTCGCGCTGCTGGCCGACACAACGGGGGGCGGGCCGACAGAGCTTGTGTGCCGGGCGTTCTGCGCTGAGGTGGTAGCGCGCCTAGAGCACGCAAGCTTCGTGCTGACCGCCGGTGATATCGCAGTCTGGTTGATGGGCGCCCTCTCCCACGCCGACAGCCCGGGGCGTAGCGCTCGCGCAGGTCTGCGTTGGAGCGCACTCCGGTGGGTTCGCTCACGGCTCAGACGAACGTGAGAAGCCGGCTGGCGCACACCAGGCGCGCTGAGTCGACCACGACAGGTCACGCTGACGGGCCACGGGCGTCGAACAGACGGGCTGCGGAGCCGCCAGATCGGAGCGCGGCATCGGAGATTTTGCCATCTGCTCAAGCTGTGGTAGCTTATACACAGCGCAACTGTGTAAAAGGAGGCGCACATGAGCACAATAGCCTCACCCAAAGCGACACCGAAGCACCGGCTTCGTCCAAGCGGACCGGCAGTCCAGCCACCTTCCACTGGCCCCAGTACTGAGCGTCCGCCGGCGCCGGGTCCCGCTCCACAACCGCGTGGAGCGATAACGCTGTTCACGATCCCCTTCGCCAGCGCAATGAGCGATCAGGACGCAGCCTTTCTCTCGCGCACACTGGATCTGACGACGCATCTGCACCCCAAGCTGTACAACAGCCCCACCAGCCCAGGTGTCCTACGGCTGGACTTCGACTCGGGCCTGTTTCTGCAGCGAGGGCCGACCGAGGGACGCTGGGTGCTGGAGGGCCGAACCTGGGGTCACCCGGCACCGTCAACCGTCCGCGAATGGCACCTGCGCGCAGCCGCGGCCGCGCACCGGCTCGATCGCACCGTAACCGTTCCGGCGCGCCCCACGAGCACCCCCTCGACTGCGACGCCCTCGCACTCCCAGAGCCCCGCGCCGAATCACCGCCGAGCGCGGATCGCCCGCCACATCCGCAGCCTTCCATGAGCCCAGCACCGACAGCCCTCACGCGTACGCTCGACCCCGAGTCGCGCAGGTGGCTGGCCCAGCTACATGATGAAGGTGCTGTGCATGAGGCCGCGATCGGCCGGCTGCACGCTCTGCTGCTGCGAGAGGCACGTTACGAGGTCCGGCGCCGCACGGCCGGGCTGGCGCACCCCTCCGGGCGCGATCTCGAGGATCTCTCGCTGCAGGCCGCCGACGACGCGCTCATCGCGATCCTCGCGAAGCTGGATCAGTTCCGTGGCGAGGCGCTGTTCACCACCTGGGCGCGGCGGTTCGTTGCACTCGAGGTACCAGGCAAGATCCGCCGGCGGCTGGGCCACGCCCGTGAGACACCAGCCGACATCGACGACTGGCCGCCGCTCGATCGTGGCGCCTACGAAGACCCACAGCAACGCAGCGAAGCAAGCGAGCTCGCGCGCACGCTCGGCTACCTGATCGCGCACGAGCTCACCGGCCACCAGCGTGACGTTTTGCTCGCCCTGGCCGTCGAGGAAATCACGACGAAGAAGCTGGCGGCCCGGCTCGACTCCACGCCAGGCGCCCTCTACAAGACGCTCCACGACGCAAGGCGCAAGCTCAGACGCGAGCTCGCCCCCGAACAGGCGGCGCATCACCACCAACAGTCCCAGACGCGCCCAGTGCCAACGCCCCCGCGGATCAGGTGCGACGGCGCCAGCCCCCCGCCAGGACGAACCCCGATACCCGCACCCGCGGCGAAGTGAGCACCCCTGCGGCGAAACCTCATGCGCCGCGGCTGAGCGGGCGGCGCTGCCGGCAGCGCGCCATCGGGCCCGGCGCGCCGCGTCCGAGCGTGCTGCTGCGCACGTTCTTCTTTGCTGGCCTGTGTTTCATGCTGGCTGCGGCCGCCGCCGCGATCGCGTATGTGCTCAGCGGCCGCGAATGGGTGCACTGGCTGGCGCTGCACCTGCTCCTTCTCGGCGGTATCTCCCAGCTCGTGCTCGGCGCCGGTCAGTTCTTCACCTGCGCCTTCCTGGCCACCGATCCACCACCACGCCGGCTGATCTGGGCGCAGTTTGGCGCGTGGAACATGGGCGTCATTCTCGTCGCCATCGGCGTTCCGAGTGCGATCAGCGCCCTGACCGACGTTGGCGGTGCACTGATCGCGATAGGCATAGCGCTGTTCGCGGCCGCGCTGCTCGGTATGCGCAGACGCTCACTGCAGCGCGCACCGTGGGCGCTGCGCTGGTATCAGACATCGGCGGCATGCCTGACGGTCGGGGTGCTGGTCGGTGTGCTGATGGCTCGCGGTACGCCATGGCCGTACGGGAGCCTGCTCGGCGCTCACCTGGCGCTCAACCTCGGCGGTTGGCTCGGCACCGCAATTGTTGGCACGCTACACACGTTCTTTCCCTCCCTGACGCAGACCCAGCTGCGCCACCCGCGTCTACAGCGCCCGACGTACACGTTCTGGCTGGCTGGCGTTCTCCTCTTGGCGGTCGCCGCCGCCTTCGGCATCGTCGGCATCCTCGTGCTCGGCTGGCTCAGCCTGCTGGCCTCCGCAATGCTCCTCTCGGTGAACCTTCTCGCCTCGCTGGGCGCCGCCGCCCGCCCGCTCGCCCTGCCCGCGCGTCTGGTTGCACTCGCCCAGGTGTTCCTGCCCACCGGGCTGCTGCTCGCGCTGCTGGCGACGGTCGCCGACGGCACGATGGGACCGTTCGTGGGCGCGCCCCGGGCCGCGCTGGCAGTCCTGCTGCTGGCCGGCTGGATCGGGCTCACGGTTTCGGGCTCCCTGCTGCACCTGCTCGCGGTCCTCGCGCGCATCAAGAGCTTCATGTTCCCGATGCCGCGGCCGCGCCCTGCCGGAGATCGCGCGCTGACCGCGACCGCCGGCGTGGGTGTAGCGGCGCTCGCACTCTCAACCACCCCAGGTCTCGCGCCACTCGGCGACCCGGCAGCGGCTCTTACCATCGCTGTGGCGGGCCTGCTGGCGATCCGCGTGCTCGCGCTCGCGCTACGTGCGGTGGGACCCCCAGCGTCATGAAGCGCCACCCCGCCCTCGTCCCTTTCTCGCGCGATCACCATCACGCACTCGTGATCGCCAGGAGCCTGCGCCACGCCACCGCCGAGACCGCCACCGAGACAACGCGAGCATTCCTCAGCCACTGGGACACCGAGGAGAAGCGACACTTCCGACTCGAGGAGGAGCTCCTGCTCCCAGCCTACGCGGCTCACGGCGAACCCGATCACCCGACGATTATCCGCATGCTCCTGGACCACATCACGATCCGCCGCGACGCGGCCAAGCTTGCAGACACGCCGCCGCTCGAGCTGCTGCACGACCTCGGAGCGCGACTCGCAAACCACGTTGCGCTCGAGGAGCACGAGGTCTTCCCGCTAATCGAGGCGACGATCCCCGAGACCGAGCTGCAGGCGCTCGGCGAACGAATACGCGAGGCCACGCTATAACCTCCGCCACGATCTGGGGAGGACCGGCACGGTTGCTTCCGGCCACCGCCAGGGGCGAGGTGGCAGCAGCGCTCTGTGTCGCCCTGGGCACCCTCGCCATCGGTGGATGCGGGTCATTCTCATCCAAGGCGCAACCGAGTGCCGGCAAGCCGGCCGTGGAGAAGGCTGGCAAGCTGGAGATCGACGCCAATCCCGAAGGCCAACTCGCCTACACGACCAACAAGGCGACCGCCACCCCCGGCCGGGTCACGATCACGATGAAGAACATGTCCGGCGTCCCGCACAACATCGCCATCCAGCAGGGCTCAAGCGGCGCTACCCAGGGTCCAACGCCTGTGCTTGGCGCAAGCAAGTTCGTCACCGGCGGCTCGGCCTCGGTCACCGTCAGCCTCAAGCCCGGCACCTACACGTTCTTCTGCCAAGCGCCGGGCCACCGCGCGGCGGGGATGTGGGGCACGCTGACGGTGAAATAGTCGCGGCCACCACAGACTTCGAGGACGACCTGGCGTTCGCATCCCTCTCGGCCTTACTGAGCTGGAGGACTTGCAAAGCGTCGACCACCACAAGCGCTGCCGCCGCTCTGCCACCGATCGGAAGGGCCAGCAGGATGCTCCTGGGCTGTAGTCGCCTACCGCAGGCCCGATCAGTTGCGAACCATGAGCTTTCCTTGGCGCCGATCGACGGCTCGGTGCTCATGCAGCTCGCGGGCACCGTCATCGTTCTCATACTCGCGATGGGAAAACGCACTGCCCGCAGGCGTTTTCCCATCCGGCATGTAAGAACACGCTGCCTTTATGTATATTGACGTGTCGTTGCTTGCTGTAGGCCGTGCGCAAGGAGACCAACGCGTCATGCAGCTCGTATCGAAGTGGAGCAGGCCTCAACGGCGCTCGGAAGCGGCAAAGGAGACGCAGGGTGACCAGGGATGAGTGGCTCGCAGAGTTCGCCCGGCGGCTGGGTGTCCCGCCGCCGAGCGATGAGGAGGTCGAGCTGTTGCTGAGCCTGGCTGGGGTGGCCGCTCACGCCTCCGAGCGCACCGCGGCACCGATCGCATGCTGGATCGCGGGCCGCAACCCACGGGCGCTCTCGGAGCTCCTGGAGCTAGCGCGCGAGATCGGCTGAATGCGGCGGGAGCTGCATGGCCCGGTCGCTGCCAGAGAGCAGTCTCTGCGCGTGCTCGAGGTCGGCCGGGGTGTTGACGTTCATGCATATCCGGTGGGGATTGCCGAAACGCTCGAGCTCCCTCGCGCTGACGACTCTCGGGCCGAGCGCCGCTACGACCTCCTTCAGCGGTGCCTGGCGCTCGAGCTGCTTGCTCAGAGTCTCGAGCAGCGTGGGGTCATAGCGGCCGAGCAACGGGTGCAGTCGGTCACCGTCGTCAACGATGGCCAGAGGCGCGTCGAGCGCTCCCAGCCAGGCGAGCAGCGAGGACGCCACGAACGGCATGTCGCAGGCGCACACGACGAGCGGCCGGCCCTCGGATTCCCTCAGTGCGGCGACAATCCCGCACAGAGGGTGGTGCGGGCGAGAAGGCTCGCGCAGTACGCAGCAGTCGAGATCGGGAAGCGCCGAGTCGGGCTTTGCCACCACCATCGTCTGGAGGCCGGCGGCCCGCATCGCCTGGACTGGATAGGACGCCAAGGAGTGCCCTCCAAGACGGGCCGTCGCCTTGGCGCCGTCCAGGCGTCGCGCCTGTCCCCCGGCGAGCACTACGCCGAGCGGCGGACGCAGCCGATCTTGAGCTCCGCTCATCTAGCCATGATCCACGATCGCCCTCGGTGAATCATGTCCCGTGCGCTGATCGGGCTGGACCGGGCACGCGATCTTGTGCTCGAGCTTGCGACTCCGCTCCGCGCAGAGGACGTGGCGCTTGGGGATGCGCTCGGGCGGACTCTCGCCGAGGACGTGACGAGCGCCGAGTCGGTGCCCGGCTTTGACAATTCAGCGATGGACGGTTTCGCTGTCAGAGCAGGCGACACAGACGGCGCGAGTGCCGCCTCGCCCGCGCTCATGCGAACCATCGATGAGTCCAGCGCGGGTCATCCGGCGCGGTGCGGCGTGAACGCCGGGGAGGCGATCGCCATCTCCACGGGAGCGATGCTCCCCGCGGGCGCCGACGCCGTCGTGCGGATCGAGGACGTGCTGCAACAGGGCGCAGAGATCGAGGTGCGTGCCCCAGTCGAGCCCGGGACAGACGTGCGCAGAACAGGGGAGGACATCCGCGCAGGCGAAGTGGCGCTTCGCGCGGGCACGCAGGTCGGACTGTTCGAGCTCGGTGTGCTGGCCTCGATCGGGTGTGCGCGGGTTCGCTGCGTCAGCCGCCCGAGCCTACGGGTACTGACGACAGGCGACGAGCTGCTCGATCCAGGCGAGCAGCCGCGTCCCGGAGGCGTGCGCAACACGAACGCGTACACCGTGCCCGCGCTCGCTCGGCTTGCGGGCGCCGAGGTAGTCAGGGTGCAGCGTGTCGGTGACGAGCAGGCGGCGACCCAGGCAGCGGTTGTGGAGACGCTTCAGTGCGATATCGCGGTCGTCTGCGGCGGCGTGTCGGTCGGCGCGCACGACCATGTTCGCCCTGCCCTGCGTGCCGCCGGTGCGCAGGAGGTGTTCTGGGGCGTTGCGCTGCGCCCCGGAAAGCCGACGTGGTTCGGTATATGCGACAGCCGCGGCGCGGGGCGCCAGACGCTGGTGTTCGGGCTACCGGGCAATCCGGTCTCGGCGATCGTGACCTTCCTGCTGTTCGTCCGGCCCGCTGTGCGTCGCCTCGGCGGCGCCGACCCCGGGTGCGAGCGCCTGACCGCCGTGCTCGATGAGGACTACTGCAAGCCGCCGGGTCGAGCCCACGCGGTCCGCTGTCGCCTGCAGCTGTGCGACGACGGCTGGCATGCTCGGCCCACAGGCCCGCAGGGCTCGCATGTGCTGCGCTCGATGCTTGGAGCGGAAGGTCTCGGAATCGTCCCGGCAGCGAGCGCTGGGCTCGCGGCCGGCGAGCGAATCGAAGTCGAGCTGCTACCCCGAGCCGGTTGACCGCAACTAGCATGGCGCACATGAGAGTGACCGTGCGGCTGTTCGCAATCCTGCGCGATCGAGCGGGTGCGCGTTTCATCGACGTCGAGCTGCCACAGCGGGCGACGGTAGCCGACGCGCTGGAGATCCTCGGACAGCGCAGCGAGCTGAGTGATGCGTTGACGCGCATCCCCGTGCGGATGGCGGTCAACCGCGAGTATGCAGATGCCGACAGCGAGCTTCACCCCGGCGACGAGCTTGCGCTGATACCCCCGATCAGCGGCGGTTGCGGCGACATAGACGCGCGCATATCCCACAACTCGCTGTCCCTACAGGATGTTTCGCGGCTGGTGGAGCGTCCCGGCGCGGGCGCGATCGTCACGTTTCAGGGAACCACGCGCGAGGTCGAACGTCTCGACTACGAGGCCTACACGGAGATGGCTGAGAAGCGCATCCACCAAATCCTCACCGAGTGCCTGGAGAGCCACGGGTTGCAGGCGATCGCAGCGCAGCACCGCGTGGGCTCCGTCCCCCGCGGCGAGGCGAGCGTGATCGTGGCCGCGTCCAGCGCGCACCGCGATGAGGCCTTCGCCGGCGCGCGCGAAGCGATCGACCGGATCAAGGCCGAGGCCCCGATCTGGAAGCGCGAAGTGCACGACGGGAATTCGCAGTGGGTCGAGGGAGTGTTGCCTTGAGCGATCGCCTCACGCACATCGACGACTCAGGTGCCGCGCACATGGTGGATGTCGGCGCAAAGACGGAGAGCGAACGCGCCGCGCGAGCGGAGGCGCTGGTGCGCATGTCACCGCAGACGGCCGCTGCGTTGCAGCGCGGCGACGCGCCCAAGGGCGACGTTCTCGGGACCGCTCGTCTGGCCGGGATCCAGGCGGCGAAGCGCACGGGCGAGCTTATCCCGCTGGCTCACCCGCTGGCATTGACCTACGCTGACGTGCGGGCTTCGGTTGACGTTGCCGACGGGACCGTGCGAATCCTCTCCGAAGCTCGTGTGGTGGGTCGCACCGGGGTGGAGATGGAGGCGATGACCGCCGCGGCTGTCGCCGCGCTGACCGTCTACGACATGGTGAAGGGCCTCGAGCGTGGCGTCTCCATCGAGCGCATCGAGTTGGTCGAGAAGACCGGCGGGCGCCGCGGACCCTGGCGGCGCGGCGGCACGGCCACCGTGGATCAGTGACAATGCGTACGGCGGTTCTGAGCATCTCCACATCCAAGGCTCGCGGCGAGGGCCAGGACGAGAGCGGCCCCAATCTGGCTGAGCTGGCTCGTTCGATGGGAGCGGAGGTAGCCGCTGTGGAGCTGCTGCCGGACGACCGGGAGCTGATCGAAGAGCGCTTGCGCCATTGGGCGGACTCCGAGGACTGCGATCTGATCCTTACAACTGGCGGCACCGGCTTCGCGCCGAGCGACGTTACACCGGAGGCGAGTCGAGCGGTGATCGAGCGGTTGGCACCCGGGATCTCCGAAGCGATACGTGCGGCATCCCGGGGCCACACCCGCCACTGGATGCTGTCCAGGGGAGTCGCCGGCATCCGGGGACGCACACTCATCGTCAACTTTCCCGGAAGTCCCGGGAGCATCGAGCAGGCCGGCAAGGCGATCGCCGAGTCGCTACCGCACGCGATCGAGCTGTTGGCAGGACACCATGCCTCGCACGCGTGATCCAGCCTAACCTTCCCCCGTCTCTACGGCTCTTTACCGCCGAGGCTGTTCAGCAAGCCACTCGTCGAGCATGGGGCGCGTGAAGCGGATGTGCCGGCCGACCCGATGGCAGGGCAAGCGGCCCGTCCTCACGGCCTCGTAGACCCAGCTCGTCCTGACGTTGAGATACCAAGCGGCCTGATCCGGGCGAAGCAGACGGTCCTGCTGCAGCGGAGCCTCTGATGTTGTTGTTGCTTGCATGCGGGTATAGACCCCAAGGCGGCCGAACCGGCCAACGGATTCTCCGTCGAACGCCCGGCCGCCTCGCGATCTGACGTGCCACCAGGGCCGACGCAAGACGCCCCAATACAAGCCCCGGCGACCGCGAGACGACCGCTGGGGAACGATGTAGGGAACGATGCCCTGCCGTCGCAACCCCGTGATAGGCTTTCTTTTGTCGCGTTTGCAGGTGTTTTGGAAGTGGGCCCGGCAGGACTCGAACCTGCGACCTACCGATTATGAGTCGCCGGCAGCACGTCGAGTTCGCTCCAGTTAGCTGGCGTTGCCTCCAGAAGCACGTGGTTCGCTCGGGTTGCAAGGTTCCGAGTCGGGAAATCTTGGGGAACGACGGCGTGGTCGCCACAAGACGGCGCTACTGCCGCCGCAAGCACGCTGACGGCAGCCGTTTCGGGCGCTCCACGACGGCTACGCGACACCCTGACACGACAACGGGTCGCACGACTGGCGCGAGAACTGGCGCGAGGCGTGCCCCGCAGCCTGGACGAGCACCCCCCGGCAGAGCACTCCTCACCGAAACGCACTCTCCAGATTTGGCTCTACAGCACTACCTGATGTACATCCCCGAGATCGCGCGTGCGATCACCAGCTGCTGGATCTCGGCGGTGCCCTCGAAGATGTCGTAGATCTTCGCGTCGCGGTGCCAGCGCTCGACGGGGAACTCGCGCGTGTAGCCGTTGCCGCCGAGGATCTGGATCGCGCGCTCGGTCGCCCACACGGCGACCTCGCCCGCCTTGAGCTTGCTCATCGAGCCCTCGGCGTTCTCGAAGGGAACCTGGTTGCGGCCCATCCACGAGGCGCGCCAGACGAGCAGCCGGGCGGCGTCGATCTCCAGCTTCATGCGCGCGAGCGTGAACGCGATCGACTGGTTCTCGATGATCTTGCGGCCGAACTGCTCGCGCTCCTTGGCGTACTCGAGCGCGTACTCGTAGGCCGCGCGGGCGATGCCGAGCGCCTGCGAGCCGACGGTCGGGCGCGAGGACTCGAAGGTCTGCATCGCCGCCTGCGAGTTGCCTTTCTTGCCCTCTCGAACGCGCGCCAGCCGCTCGTCGAGCTTCTCCTTGCCGCCGAGCACGTGGCCGGCCGGAACGCGACAGTCGTCGAGGAACACGTCCGCGGTGTGCGACGCGCGCAGCCCGTGCTTGGAGACCTTCGTGCCCTGGGAGATGCCCTTCGCTTCGCTCATCGGCACGACGAACGCGGCGTGGCCTTTGGAGCCGAGCTCGCGGTCCACCGACGCGATCACCACGTGCACGTCGGAGATGCCGCCGTTCGTCGCCCACGCCTTCTGGCCGTTGAGGACCCACTCGTTCGCCGCCTCGTCGAACTTCGCGCTCGTGCGCAGGCCGGAGACGTCCGAGCCGGCGTTCGGCTCCGATGCGCAGAACGCCGCCACCTTCAGGTCATCCGGGGTGCCGAAGCAGCGCGGGATCCATTCGCCGATCTGCTCGCCCGAGCCCTGCCCGAAGATTGCCGCCACCGCGAGCGCCGTTCCCATGATCGCCATGCCGATGCCGGCGTCGCCCCAGAACAGCTCCTCGTTGACGATCGGCAGCGTCAACCCGGTCGGGTCGGCGAAGAACTGCGCGAGGCCTTCGAAGCCGTACAGCCCGATCTTCGCGGCCTCCTCGATGATCGGCCACGGGGTCTGCTCCTTCTCGTCCCACTCGTGGGCGGCCGGGCGCACGACGTCGGCGGCGAAGCCATGGACCCAGTCGCGGATGTCCTTCTGGTCCTGGGTCAGCGCCAGCGAGAACGTCACCTCCTGGTTGGCTGCGCCGGCGATCGCCTCGACCGCCGCCTCGGCGGCGTCCGTGGCCGTCGGGCTGGAGGCGGACGAAACGGCTGTGGGAGGGGCTGACATCGGAGGGGATCTCCTTCTGGTGACGGGGACGCTGGAGGGATGATGCCGGGGCTTCTCTTCATGCGACGGCGACGGAAAGCCTTGACATCACCGCGCCGCGACCATTGACAGATTAGCCGACCATCGTCGTTTTTGCAGCGAATATTCCGCGACCGCTAGCGCGTCTGCCAGGCCTGCTCCTCACGGGTGAGCGCGAGGACCTCCTTCGGCAGCCTTCCGGCCGCGACGTCGGCGACAGTGACGTTCTCCAGCACTTTGCGCAGGTTGGCGCGCAGCGCGATCCACACCTGCTGCAGGCTCTCGGCCGAGCCGACGTACTCGACCTCCTCCGGGCGCTGCCCGCGCACCCCCACCAGCGGCCCCTCGACCGCGCGGATGATCTGGGCGAGGTTGACCTCCTCGGCCGGATGGGCGAGCCAGTAGCCGCCCTCCGGGCCGCGCTGGCTGCGGACGATCCCCGACGAGCGCAGCTGCGTGAGGATGTTCTCCAGGAAGGACACCGGGATCTTCTGTGCCTGCGCGACTTCGTCCACCTTGCGGGGCGAGTCCTGGGCGCTGCCGGCGAGCTCCACGACCGCGCGCACGGCGTAGTCGGCCTTGGCGGTCACGTGCATGCGCTGATTCTCACGCATTCGGCGGCGAACCGGCGCATGGGTGCACCCACGGGTGGCGGGTGGGTGGCGGGCGGGCGGGCAGCCAAGGGATAGTTAGGCAACCCTAACCCCCTGTGCTACGGTTCCCTCGTCATCCCGACCGCATAGCTCGGATTTACCAGATGAGCCGTGGCAAGCCCTTCATTCTCGGCGCCCTGTCCGCCTGCGCCGCGCTGGCGCTGAGCGCCTGCGGCTCCTCCGCGCACGGCACGACCCTCACGCTGTACAACGGCCAGCACGAACAGACGACCGCCGCGCTGGTGGCGGCGTTCGAGAAGCAGACGGGCATCGACGTCGAAGTGCGCACCGGCGACGAGGCCGAACTGGGAAACCAGATCCTGCAGGAGGGCTCGAGCTCGCCGGCGGACGTCTTCTACACCGAGAACACGCCCGTCCTGGAAGCGCTGCGCGAGCACGGGCTGCTGGCGCCGGTGGCGCCGTCGACGCTCGCCGCGGTCCCGAGCCGCTATGACTCCGCGCAGGGCGACTGGGTGGGCATCTCCGCGCGGGTGTCGGCGCTCGTGTACGACACCTCGCTCGTCAAGCCCTCGCAGCTGCCCGGCTCGATCCTCGAACTGGCCGAGCCGCGGTGGAAGGGCAAGGTCGGCTTCGCCCCTTCGGAGACCGACTTCCAGCCGCTGATCACCGCGATCGTCAAGCTCGACGGGCTCGCCACGGCCGAACGCTGGCTGAAGGGCCTGCAGGCCAACGGCAAGACCTACCCCGACAACGAGACGGTCGTCGCGCAGGTCAACAACGGCGAGAGCGCCGTCGGGCCGATCAACCACTACTACTGGTTCCGCCTGCGCGCCGAGCTCGGCCAGGGCGGCATGCGCTCGGCGCTGCACTACTACGACGCGCGCGACCCGGGCGACCTCGTCGACGTGTCGGGCGCCGCCGTGCTCAGGTCGAGCTCACACCAGGCGGCCGCGCAGAAGCTCCTCGCGTTCCTCGTGAGCAGGAGCGGCCAGGAGACGATCGCCCGCAGCAACAGCTACGAGTACCCGCTGCGCCCCGGTGTCGCCCCGGCCGCGGGGCTGCGGCCGTTCGCGCAGCTGCAGCCCGCGCCGCTGACGCCGGCCGAGCTGGGCGACGGTAGCGCAGCGCTGGCACTCGAGCAGAAGCTGGGACTGCTGTAGGCGGCGATGAGCACGCTCGCGCCCAGCACTCCGAGCTCGCCGAGCACCTCGAGCCAGCCGAGCACTCCGAGCCGGCCGGGCGCCCCGCCCGCCGCCAGATGGGCGCGCGCGTGGTCGGGCCGGCGGCGCTGGCCGCTGGTGGGCATCGCCGGCGCCGCGATCGCCGCCGCGCTCGTGCTGCTGCCGCTCGCCTTTTTGATCGTCGAGGCGTTCAAATCGGGGCCCGCCGAAGTGCAGCGGCTGCTGCTGCGCCACTCCGTCGCGGTGCTGTTGTGGAACACCGTGCGGCTGGCGCTCGCGTGCACCGTCCTGTGCGCGGTGCTGGGCGTCGCGGCGGCGTGGTGCGTGGAGCGCACGACGCTGCCCGCGCGGCGGCTGTGGGCGGTCGCGCTGGTGCTGCCGCTCGGCGTGCCCGACTTCGTCATCGGCTTCGGCTGGGTATCGATCGATCCCGCCCTGCACGGCTACCTGGCGGCGGTGATGATCATGACGCTGTCGCTGTATCCGCTCGTGTACCTGCCCGTGGCCAGCGCGCTGGCCAACCTCGACGCCGGGCTGGAGGAGGCCGCCCGCAGCCTCGGCCTCGGGCCGTGGCGGACGTTCTCGCGGGTCACGCTGCGCCAGATCCGCCCGGCGGTGCTCGGCGGCTGCCTGCTCGTGACGCTGGGGCTGCTGGCCGAGTACGGAGCCTTTGAAATCGTCCAGTACCAGACGTTCACGGTGGCGATCTTCACCGAGTTCAAGCTCGGCTTCGACACGGTGGCCGCGTGCGTGCTGTCGCTGGTGCTCGTCGCGCTGAGCATCGCGGCGCTCGCCGGCGAGCTGACGCTCACCGGGCGCGGACGCTCCGGGCGCCCCGCCGGTCCGGGCGCGCGCCGGGTGGCGCCGCGGGTCGCGCTGGGGCGCCTGACCGCGCCGGTGCTGGCGGGCCTCGGGGCGCTCGGCGGGCTGGCGCTGGGCGTGCCGATCGGCTCGCTCGTCTACTGGATGGCGCGCGGCAGCTCGACGACGCTGCCGTCGGCCTCGATCCTCGCCGCGGCGGGACACACGGCCGCCTACAGCGCCGCCGCGGCGGCGCTGGCGACGGTGCTGGCGGTGCCGGTGACGGCGCTCGCGATGCGCCACCGCAACCGCGTGACGGTGCTGATCGAGCGCCTGGCGTACCTGCCGATGGCGCTCCCCGGCCTGGTGATCGCGCTGGGGCTCGTGTCGTTCACGGTGCGCTACGCGTTCTCGCTGTACCAGAGCGCGCCCGAGCTGATCGTCGCCTACGCGATCCTGTTCCTGCCGCTCGCGGTCGTCGGCGTGCGCTCGGCGATGGGGCAGTCCTCCGCGCGCCTGGAGGAGGTCGGGCGCTCGCTCGGCGCGCGCCCGTCGGCGGTGTGGCGGCGCGTGACGCTGCCGCTGATCGCGCCGGGCCTCGGGGCGGCGTTCGCGCTGGTGTTCATCTCCGCGGCCACCGAGCTGACGGCGACGCTGCTGCTACACCCGACCGGAGTGGACACGCTCGCCACCCAGTTCTGGGCGTACACCACCGAACTCTCCTACGGCGCGGCGGCGCCGTATGCGGCGCTGATGGTGGCGATCTCGGCGGTCCCCGCCTACCTGCTCAGCCGCCGCATGAGCACGCTCGCGAACACGGAGCGGGCGGCATGAGCCGTCTGTCGGTCAGCGGCGTGTGGAAGGGCTACGGCGGCGCGCCGGTGCTCCAGGGCGTCGAGCTGGACGTGCAGCCGGGGTCGCTGACGGCCGTGCTCGGCCTCTCCGGCTGCGGCAAGACGACGCTGCTGCGCGTGATCGCCGGCTTCGAGCGCGCCGAGCGGGGCACGGTCTCCCTCGGCGCGCAGACGCTCGACGACGGGCGCACGTACCTCGCGCCCGAGCAGCGCAGCGTCGGCTACGTGCCCCAGGAAGGCGCCCTGTTCCCCCATCTGAGCGTCCAGGACAACGTCGGCTTCGGGCTCTCGCGCCGCGAGCGCCGCGGCGAGCGGGTCGCCGGGCTGCTGGAGATGGTCGGGATCGCGCCGCTGGCACGGCGCCTGCCGCACGAGCTCTCCGGCGGCGAGCAGCAGCGCGTGGCGCTCGCCCGCGCGCTGGCCCGACGTCCGCAGGCGCTGCTGCTGGACGAGCCGTTCTCCTCGCTGGACGCGTCGCTGCGCAGCCGCGTGCGCGAGGAGGTCCACGCGCTGCTGGGAGAGCAGGGCGTGACGACGGTGCTCGTCACCCACGACCAGGAGGAGGCGCTGTCGCTGGCCGACGCGGTCGCCGTCCTGCGCGACGGGCGGATCATCCAGCAGGCCGCTCCGACGGAGCTGTACGAGCACCCGGCCGACGAGCGCCTCGCGCGCTTCCTCGGCGCGGTCAACGTGATCGGCGCGCGCTTCGAGCACGGCGCCGCGCGCACCGCGCTGGGGACGCTCGAGCTGCGCGGCGAGCCGGCGCCCGCCAGCGGCGCGTCAGCGGGCGCCGTGATGGTGCGCCCCGAGCAGCTCGACGTGCGGGTGTTCGAGGAGGGCGCGCACGCCGCCGCCGAGGGCCTGCGCGGCCGCGTCGAGCAGTGCCGCTACTACGGCCACGACGCGCTGCTGCACATCCGCCCGGAGCAGCCCGCCGGCGCCGGCCAGCCGCGGACGCAGCAGCAACCCCAGGACGCCGAGCACCGCACGGGACGCGGAGCTGCTGCTCGCGCGCGTCCACGGCGAGCAGGCGCTGCCGATCGGCACGCGCGTGGCCGTCGCCGCGCACGGGCCGGTGACGACGCTTCGCTAGATTGGGCTGAGGATGAGCGACGGCAACGAACAACACACCTTCAGCGTCACCGGCATGACCTGCGCGCACTGCGTGGCGGCGGTGCGCGAGGAGGTTGGCGGGCTATCGGGGGTCAGCGACGTCGACGTGGACCTCGACAGCGGCGCGCTCCTCGTCAGCGGCGAGCGTGTCGACGACGAGGCCGTGCGCGCCGCCGTGGAAGCGGCCGGATACAGCCTCGCCGCGGCCGCGTAGCTGCGCGACGGGAACAGCGCGACCGCCAGCAGCACGAACAGCGGCCCCGAGTTGAAGTCGGTGGCGCCTTCGGTCCAGAACGGGCCGCCGAGGTCCTGCCCGAGCACCCAGTAGGCGAGCGACAGCACGATGCCGATCGCGAGCGCCGGCCAGCGCAGCGGCGTCCACACGCCGATCGCGACGGCCAGCGAGAGGATCGCGAGCACGACCGCGATCGTCGTGCCGTGACCCTGCGTGTGGCCGCCGATCGAGCTCTGGAACGTGGCGAGCCAGTGCGGCGAGGCTTCGGCCATCGCCTTGATCATCTCGCGGGTCGCGCCGCTGGCGCGGTTGACGTTCGCCAGCCACAGGCCCGCCGACAGCGCCCACAGCGCCGACCATGCGCACAGCCCGCCGCGATCGCCGAGCGGCCCCGTGGCCGCGGGCGAGCGCCCCTCCTCCGTGCTCGTGGGGTAGACGAGCAGGCCGATGATCGCGTACAGGATCGCCGCGCCGGGCGCGCCCATCAGCGGCGCGGGCATCGTGTTGGAGGTCAGCCCGCCGAAGCCCTCGCCGAACCACCACACGACGAGCGCCCAGCCGAAGGAGACGAGCAGCGCGGGCCTGACGGTCCTGCGGCTGAGGATCAGCCCGAGCCCGATCGCGACCTGGATCTCGCCGGAGAGGGTGTTCCACAGCGTCAGGTCGTGCCCGTAGAAGTTGTCGAACGTCCTCATCGGGCCGCCGACGATCGACCACTGTCTTTCGGCAGCCGGAGCGAAGACTTCGCTGACGATGCCGTGCGTGTACATGAAGCTCTTGAACTGGAACAGGCCGTCGAGCAGCCAGACGACGCCGAGCGCGATCTGGATCCCGCGGGTGGTGACGCGTGGGCGCGCGCTCAGCAGCGCGCTCATGACGGTCGTTCGTGCGCCGGCGCGCGCACGGCTCGATGGAGATTGGACATACGGCGACTCCTCTATCGCTGTCGACCCGGCCCGGCAGGAGGCCGCGGCCGGCGTCGTTGACATGCCCCGCGTGGCGGGGCCTGGCGGTCCAGAGGCGGGCCGCCTGGGCGCCCGTGCCCGAGCGCTCTAGCGCTGGCCCGCGAGCGCGAGCGGCGGCGCGCGACCGGCGAGCGCGACCGCGATCAGGCGACCGCCGCGCGCCACGTATGCACCGGGGTAAACGCGCGCGCTGCCCACCCGCGCGCCGTGCCCTCGCCGCGGCCGCCTTGCGCGCATCCGTGCGATCGCCCGCTCGCCGAGATACGGGCGCGTGAGCATCATCGCGGCCAGCGCCAGTGCCGGGAGCATCGTCAACGCGCCGCTCTGCAGCGGGTCGATCACGCCACCGAGCGCGAGCGCGAGGAGCGCGACGAACGCGAGACCCAGCGCCATGCGCCAGACGAGGCGCACGCGAATGGGCGGAGCAAGCGCGGAGCGAAGGTAGCTCATCGCAGGCTAATAGTAACCTTGGCCGCGCCATGGGCAGCATGAACATGAGCATGAGCCACGGGGACGCTCACTCGACGTCGATCGGCGGCATGTCGATGAGCGCCGGCGCGCACGGCACGACGAACATCCTGCCGGACTGGCTCGCGGTGATCTGGACGCTCGTGTTCATCGCGATCGTCGTCGTCCACATCCGCCACGTGCTCGACAGCGACGACGGCCAGCGGCGGATCTGGCACTCCGGCCACGTGCTGATGGCGCTCGGGATGACGTTCATGTTCGCGCCGGCGTCGATCGACCACTTCGACATCCCCAGCGGCTTCTGGCAGCTGGCGTTCGCCAACGGCGCGATCGCGGCGGTCCTGTGGATGCTCACCCAGGCGCTGAGCGGACGCGCGGTCAACGTGCTGTGGCTGGTGATGGCGTTCGACATGGCGGCGATGGCGTACATGTGGTCGCCGAGCGGCTTCCAGGCGCCGCTGACGTGGCTGCTGGTCGCGTACTTCGCGGCGCAGTCGCTGCTGTGGGCGAGCGACAGGATGCGCGACGTCGACCACCGCTCGCTGTTCGGCGGCGGCGTCGCGGTCACGCCCGGCGGCGCGGTGGCGGTGTCGGCGGCCGAGCCGCTGGTCTGCTTCCGCGACCTGCGCGTGTCGATGTCGGCGATGACGCTCGGCATGGCGTACATGTTCGCCGCGATGCAGCTGGCGATGTAGCGATTCTCGATCGTCGTCGACCACGGTGCATGCACCGTGGTCCGGGCCGGCGCATGCGCCGGCCCGCGACGCGCCGCATGCGGCGCGTCGAACAGCATCAGATCTCGATCCGGTCAGTTGATCTGCAGGGCGAACGAGCCGCGCAGGGGCCGCCCGGCG
Organism: uncultured Solirubrobacteraceae bacterium; assembly: GCA_963735705.1. Classification (GTDB taxonomy): domain Bacteria; phylum Actinomycetota; class Thermoleophilia; order Solirubrobacterales; family Solirubrobacteraceae; genus Palsa-744. Next base: position 462,455 of record CAVTLZ010000001.1, on the reverse strand, counting down.
GCGTCGGCGCCGGCGACGTGGAAGTCCCAGATGCCGCGCGTGAGGTGGACTTCGGCGATGTCGTGGCCCGTGCCGGCCGTGTAGAAGGTGACCTTCGCCTGCGCGCCGGCCTGGGATGTGGCGCGCATCGCGATCGAGCGGTAGCCGATCCGGGCGCTGGTCGTGCCCTCCAGGTAGAGGTGCAGGTTGACGTTTCCGGGGCGCAGCGGTTCGGCGGCGACCTGCAGCGTCTCGCCGGCCGGCTCTGAGAGCGTGATCGACGCGCTGCTCGGCACGGCGAACGAGTTGGGGTCGCCGAGCACGATCCCGCCGAGGAGCACCGCCGGGATCGCGGCGGCGGTGGCGATGCTCGCCAGCCGCTGAGCGCGGCTGCGCACGGGCGTCGGGCGCCCGGGGGCGCCGAAGCGGCGCAGGCGCAGGCTGTTGGTGACGACGGTGATGCTCGACAGGCCCATCGCGACGGCCGCGAGCACCGGGCTGAGCAGGCCGGTCACCGCCAGCGGCAGCGCGATCAGGTTGTAGCCGAACGCCCAGCCGAGGTTCTGCAGCACGATCGTGTACGTCTCGCGCGCCAGGCGCAGCGCGCGCGCGACGCCGCGCAGGTCGCCCGACAGGACGCTGATGTCGGCCGCCTCGATCGCCGCTCCGACGCCGGTCCCCATCGCGATCCCGAGGTCCGCCTGCACGAGCGCGGCGGCGTCGTTGACCCCGTCGCCGACCATCCCCACGCGATGCCCCTCCCCCTGCAGCCGGGCGATCTCGTCCAGCTTCCCGCTGGGGCTCACACCGGCGAGCACGTGCTCGACGCCGACCGCCTGGGCGACAGCGTGCGCGGCACGGGGGTTATCGCCCGTCAGCAGCTCCACGTCGATGCCCATCTTGCGCAGCCCCGCGATCGCCTCCCTGGCCTCCGGCTTGATCGTGTCCGCCAGCGCCACCGCGCCGACGATCCGCTGGCCCCGCTCGACCGCGACCGCCGTGCGCCCGTCCGCCTCCCAGCCCTCGAGCGTGGGCTCCAGCTGCGGCTCCTCCCGCGGCGAGCTCGGGCGCCCGACCCACACCTCGACGCCGTCCAGCAGCGCGCGCACGCCGCGACCGGGGATCGAGCGGAACTCGGCCGCGTGCGCGAGATGGAGGCCGCGCTCGTGCGCCGCCGCCACGATCGCCAGCGCGACCGGGTGCTCGGAGCCGGCCTCCGCTGAGGCCGCCAGCGCCAGCACCTGGTCGGGGTCCTCGCCGGGCGCGCTCCAGACGTCCGCGACGGACAGCTCGCCGGTCGTCACGGTGCCCGTCTTGTCGAGCACGATCGTGTCGAGGTTCTGGCTTCGCTCGAGCACCTCCGCGCTGCGGATCAGCAGCCCGAGCCGCGCGCCGCGCCCGGTGCCGACGAGGATCGCCACGGGCGTGGCCAGGCCGAGCGCGCAAGGGCACGCGACGATCAGCACGGCGATCGACGCGTCGATGCCGCGCTGCAGGTGCATCGAGGCGAACATCCCCTGCAGGCCCGCGCCCGTGAGGATCCACACGAGCGCGGTGAGCGCCGCGAGCACGATCACCACCGGCACGAACACGCGCGCGATTTCGTCTGCCAGCCGCTGGATCTGCGGCTTCGAGGCCTGCGCGCGCTCGACCAGCGCGACGAGCTGCGAGAGCGCCGTTTCGGCGCCGACGGCGGTCGCGCGCGCCTGCAGCACGCCGTCGACGTTCAGCGTCGCGCCCGTCACGAGCGCGCCGACGTCCTTCTCCACGGGCAGCGACTCGCCGGTCAGCATCGACTCGTCGACCGCCGAGGCGCCGGCGATCACGATCCCGTCGACGGGGATGCTGTCGCCGGGGCGCACGCGAAACACGTCGCCGCGGCGCACGTCCTCGACGGCCACCAGGCGCTCGGGCGCGCTCGGGTCATCCGGGTCGAGCAGGCGCGCCTGCGTGGCGCCCAGCTGCGCGAGCTCGCGCACCGCGCGCCCGGAGCTGCTGCGCGCCCTGGCCTCGCACCAGCGCGCGATCAGCAGCGCGGCGATGATGATCGCGCCCATGTCGTAGCAGAGCGGCATGTCGAACTTGCCGACGGGGACGCCGTGCTCGTACACCGTGTCCGCGGTCAGCAGCAGCACGGTCGAGTACACGAACGCCGCGAGCGTCGACAGCGCGATCAGCGTGTCCATGTTGGTCGAGCGCGCCCGCGCGCGCGCCCACGCCGAGCGCAGGAACGGCAGCCCGCACCAGAACTGCACGGGCACCGCCAGCGCCGCGGTGATCCAGCGCGCGGTCTGGTCGTGCGGCTGGGTGTACGTGAGCACCGCGATCGCCGTCGCGAGCGGCACCGCGAGCGCGATGCGCCGCACGAGGCTCGCCTGCTCGCGCGCCTCCTCGCGCTCGAGCGCCTCGAACGCGTGCGCCTGCTCGCTCGCGCTCGACGCCGCCGGCGCCGCGCCGTAGCCGGCGCTCTGCACCGCCGCGGTCAGCTGCTGGACGTCCGCCGCGCCGGGCTCGAGCTCCAGCTCGACGGTCGCGCGCCCGGTCGCGTAGTTGACGAGCGCCTCCGTCACTCCCGGCTGGCGCGCCAGCGTGCGCTGCACGCGCGCCGCGCACGAGCCGCACGTCATGCCCGAGATGTCCAGCTCCATGACCTCGCGGGCGCCGTTGGACGGCGCGGCTGCGACGGTCGGCTCTGCGGTGGGGGTGCTCATCCTGAGGCTCCAGCTCAGGATAGCGGCGGCATGCCGGCGCACCTACTCCAGCATGCCGCCGCCACCCCGGGGACCGGAACCTGCTCGGAGCCTACTTTTTCGTTTTCTTCTGCTTCGGTTTGTACTTCTCGACCCATTCCGAAGCGGCTTCTTCCAGCGAGCCGTTCATGATCGCCGTGCTGGAGCCAGCCGATGCGGGGATGCCGACGTCGGCGTCGAGCACGAGGTCGATCAGCGGCGAGAGGCTGCCGCCGCAGCCGCTCGCGCCGGGGACCGCGAAGTCGTTGTCGACGAGCGAGATCTTTTCGATGAGCTTGATCCTGCCCTTGTCCTTGCCCTCGAGCGTGCTGAGGCTGCCCCTGATCGGTTCGGCGGGGGCCGGCGGGCTCGTCTGGCCCGTCGTCAGGTGCAGCACGATCGGTTCGGCGTCGGAGCCGACGTAGCATTCGTCGCCGAGGATTTCGTTGCTCAGCTTGACCTTGATCGGCAGCGTCACCGCCGCGCCGGCGTGGGTCGCGAGCGCCGACTTGTCGACGATGATCGAGCTCGGCGGGCCGACGAGTTCGGCGGTCGCCGTCACTTCTCCGCCGATGCCTTCGAGCCCTTCGATCCCCGCGAGGCCGCCGGGCACCGTCAGCGGCGTCAGCGACAGCGTCGGCGCGCCGACCGCCGCGAGGACCGGCTGCGCGGCGTAGGAGCTGCTCGCGAGGCCGCCCTGGAGCGTGATCGTCTTTTTGATCGGCACCGTCTTGTGGCCGATCACGAACTCGCCGCCGGTCGTGTACGCGACCATGCACACGGCCGCCGTCTGCACCGGGCAGTTGTCGAACGGCAGGAAGTCTTCCTTGTCGATCGGCGACGCGAGCGCGGCCGGCGCGGCGCCGAGCGACGCGAGCGTGGCCGCGACGGCGATCGCGACGACGAGCGCGCGCCTGCGGGCGCCGTGCGCCGGCTGAGGGGATCTCTCGGGCGTCGGTGTCATCTCTCCGTTGCTCCTCCGTTCGTGTCATCGTTGGGTTGCCGGGGGCTGGCCGGCGCGGGGCTGCGCTTGACGAGCGGCCGCTCGGTCATGCAAGCGCCTCCCCGCGAGCCGCCGTCGTCACATCTGATCCCCGGTGCATCCCCTGTACCCGTAAGTCATGCCTGTAAACATCTCGCGAATCAGAAAGCCGCCGGTCGGCCCCGCCCGTGGGGTGTGCAGCCTGCTCGCGGCTGCGCTCGCGCTCGCGCTGTGCGCGTGCGGCTCTGGCAGCGGCGCCTCGGGCGCCGGCGACGCGGGGCGCTCGACGACGGTGCCCGCGTACGTCACCGAACCGTTCACCCACGAGCAGCGACTGGTCGAGCAGGGCGCGCGGCTGGTCGTCGCCGACGGCTGCTCGGCGTGCCATTTGATCGCGAGCGCGCGCGGCGTCGCGCCGAGCTTCTCGAGCTTCGCCGGCCATCGGGTGACGCTCGTCGGCGGGCGCAGCGTGCTGGTGGACGAACTCTTCGTGCGCGAAGGCCTGCTGCAACCGCGCGAGCACGAGATCGCCGGCTATGACCCGGCGCCGATGCTGGCGGCGGTGGCGCGCGTCCGCCTCGCCGAGCACCCGCAGCAGGTGGCGGCGCTGGCGGCGTTCATCGAGCAGGTCGGGCCGGAACCGGGATGAGGGCCTGTTCCGCAAGACCCCCGTGCCGGGCTCCCGTCCGATTGGCGGCATCTAGCATCTGCGCATGAACAGCAGACGCGTGCAGATCCGCCGCCGCCGCGCCGCGGCCGTCGCGATGCTGGTCGGCGTGCTCGCGCTGATCGTCGTGGCGCTGGCCGGCGCCGGACACGGGCGCTCGGCCCCGAGAGCCCACGCCCGAGCGACCAGCCGCCCGCGGCGCGCGGCCCCCAGGAGCGAACCCGAAAACGACCAGAACGCGGCGGTCAGCGCGGTCGACTCGGTCCTCGCGTACACCCCGTTCGTCAAAGAGGGCGGCGATCGCGGGAACGAGATCGCGTTGACCTTCGACGACGGCCCCGGCCCGTACACGCCGGGAGTGCTGGAAGTCCTGGAGCGATTCCACGTGCACGCGACGTTCTTCGAGATCGGCAAGATGCTCGAGTACTTCAGCGCCTCGACGCAGCGCGAGCTCTCCGACGGGGACGCGATCGGCGACCACACCGAGACACACCCCGAAATGGCGTTGCTGTCCGCCCACGACCAGCACGAAGAGCTGTTCGAACAGATCGCGCGCATCGAGCTCCTCGGTGGGCCTCAGCCCCTGCTGTTCCGTCCCCCCTACGGCTCCTACGACGCGACGACGATGCGCGAGCTGCACGCGCTGCACCTGCTGATGGTCCTGTGGTCGGTCGACACCGACGACTACCTGCAGCCGGGCGTCTCGGTGATCGTCGAACGGGCGCTCGCGGGCGCGCATCCGGGGGCGATCATCCTGATGCACGACGCCGGCGGCACGCGCACGCAGACGATCGCGGCGCTGCCGACGATCATCCAGACGCTGCGGGCGCGCGGCTACCGGCTGGTGACCGTGCCGCAGCTGCTGCACGACGATCCGCCGCCGCCGGGGCAGGCGCTACCTTCGAGCCTCCGTGGTGACTGATGGACATCGAGGCGCGACGCGCGCGTCGTGAGGAGCGCCGGCGGGCGATCCGCCGTCGTCGCCTCGTGGCCGTCACGCTGATCGTCACCGTCGCGGCGCTCGTGGCCGCGATCGTCCTCGTCGCCGACGGATCGGGTGGGAGCGCTCATCGCTCGGACCTCGCCGTCACGGGCGCCTCCGGCGGGCGCACCGCTCCCAGCCACGGCAACGCCGGCGCCGCGAGCGCCTCCGCGAGCGCGAGGACCGGTCCGCCGGGGACCGAGCCGGTGCCGATCCTCATGTACCACGTGATCGCCGAACCCCCCGCGGGCGCGCCGTTCCCCGGCCTGTACGTGCCGCCGGCGGAGCTCGCCGAACAGATGCAGGCGCTGAAGCACGCCGGCTGGCACGCGGTGACGCTCGATCAGGTGGCGGCGTACTGGCGCCGCGGCGTGTCGCTGGGAGCGGGCAAACCGATCGTGATCAGCTTCGACAACGGCTACAACTCGCAGTACACGCAGGCGCTTCCGGTGTTGCGCGGGCTGGGCTGGGTCGGCGATGAGAACCTGCAGCTGAGCGGCCTGCCCCCTTCGCAGGGCGGGCTCGGCCCCGGACAGATCCGCGGCCTGCTGGCGGCGGGCTGGGAGCTCGACACGCAGGGCATCAGCCACGCCGACCTGATCACGCTGGACGCCGAACAGCTGCACTACCAGGTGGCCGTCGCGCGGGAAACGCTGCAGCGCCGCTTCCACGTCCCGGTCAACTGGTTCTGCTACCCCTCCGGCCACTACAACCCGACGGTCGTCGCCGCGGTCAAGGCGGCCGGCTTCAGCGGCTCGACGACGGTCGTGCCCGGTTGGGCGCACCCGACCGACGACCCCTACCGGCTGCACCGCCTGCGCGTGCTCGGCGGGACGACGGGCCAGGGTTTGCTGGAACTGCTGGCGGGCGCCCGCGATAACCCGCCGGCGCCGTCGCAGTACAGCGCCTGAGCGCGACTAGCGCCGGTCGCGATCCTGCGCCTGCTGGGCGGCCGCGAGGCTCGCCTCCGCGGCTTGGGTGCGGGTGCGCAGGCTGTGGCACTCGATCTGCGCGTCGCGCAGGCGCTCGTGGATCCTGCGGCTCTGCTCCCGCGAGTCCGCGAGCTCGTGCTCGGCGAACGCGCGCGCGTCTTCGATCAGCCTGATGTGCGCGCGCACGCGCGGACGCGTGAGATCGAACTGGAGCGCGAGCTCCTCCAGCGTTACCGCGCTCGGCTCGCCCTCCAGCGCCAGCACGAGCGGGTGGTCGGCCGGGTCGCAGCGAGGGCCGGCCCCCGGCCACCACACGCGCACCGCGCCGCGATCGAGCGCGAGCGCCGGCCCGAGCGTCTCGCGGAGCTCGTGCAGCAGGTCGTCCTCGCCGGCGATCAGGTAGATGCGCACGCCGGCTCCCACGACCGCGCGCACGGCGGCGAGCCCGAGCACGGGGACGCCGTCCGCGTCCAGCGTCAGCGCCGCCACCGGCTGCTCGCGAACGTCGAGGATGTCCGCGCACATCCGCCGCAGCTCGGGTCCGGTCACGACGAGCATGCAGTCGGGATCCGGAGCGTCGAGGAGGCTGGTCAGCTGTCCGTCGTCGATCGAGTGGGCCATCCGTGATCCCGATCCTCGCGGCGTGTCATACGAGCCGGTAGCGGCGCGTCGAGGGGTCGCGCTCGAGCAGCCCCACCGCCACGAGCGTTGAGACGTAGCGGTGGGTTGTGCTGGGGTTCATGTCGAGCATGCGCGCGATTTCGGCATTGCCAAGGTAGCTGCCGTCCGTGGGAAACGAGGCGAGCATCAGCAGGCCGGCGAGCAGCGAGCGCGACAGCCTGCTGTCCTCCAGCTGGCGCGGCTCGCGTGCGAGCACCTCGCGTACGTCCCTGAGTCCCGACATCAGAATCGAGATGCTGCCGCCGTCGGCGGCGCTGCGAATCACGCGATCGACCTGCGCCGGGGAGAGCTCGATCAGGACCTTCTCGCTCCCCGCGTCGCTCTCCCCTCCCCCGTCGCGCTGCCCGCCCTCGGCCCGCCCGTCCTCCCCGCGCCCGAGCCGGCGCATGCTTGCTTTCCGGGAGAGCCGGAGAGAGGTATCTGCGTCCATCTTCACTTTCACAGATCATGCAGTACGTCAACTGCCCTGACAAGTCAGGCTGTTGAATGTTCTACATCGTGACTGTCGGGAAAAGTTAGAAACGTCGCTGTTATTCACGTCTGGGACGATTAGGCTGTATATCGAGATGAGCGCCAGATCTGTGGCGGAGAAGCGCCCCAAGAGGAACTCCAGCCCGATGCAGTCGGCGGTCCACTGGGCCCTGCTCGGGCTCGTCATCGAGCGTCCGAGCTACGGATACGAGTTGGCGCAGCGATTCGAACATGCATACGCGGGCATGCTGCAGCTCAGCGGCATCTCCTATGTCTACACCGCGCTGGACACGCTCCAGACCAGGCGCATGATCGAAGAGATACCCGGAACGCGTTCGGGGCGCCAGCCCAAGCCGCGCTATCGGGCGACCGCCATCGGGGTGCGCAGCTACCAGGAGCGCCTGATCCTGCAGATGCGCGAGGACTTCAGACGTTCGCGGCTGTTCGCACGCCAGCTGGCGGCGCTCGCGCAGGAGCCGGAGATGGCGCTCGACGTGATCGAGAGCTACGGACAGGTGTGCCTGGCGGAGGCGGGCGAGATGCCGCTGCCGGCGCCGCGCGAGGATTGCGAGGACGCCGTCGCCGGCCTGGCCGCGCGACTGGTGTCCGAGGAGCGGCGACTGGCGATCGAAGCGAAGCTCCCGTGGATCGACTATGCCCGGCGCGAGTTCAGGGAGCTGGCGGCAGGGAGGATCCAGGCGCGATGAGCCTGCTCGAGCTGGAGCACGTCGGCAAGTGCTACGGCCCGCTGAGCGAACATGTGGTGCTCCGCGACGTCTGCCTGCAAATCGAGCGGGGCGAGATGGTGGCCGTGTGGGGCATGCGCCGCTCCGGTCGCTCGACGCTGCTGCGCGTGGCCGCCGGCATCGAGCGGCCCGACAGCGGTGTCGTGCGCTTCGAGGGGCAGGACCTGCGCGCTCGCGACGGCGAGCGGCTGGGCGCCGGCGTCGGCTACTGCCGCAGGACGTTCGCGCCCGGCGAAGGGCAGCGGGTCATCGACCACATGATCTTCTGCCTGCTCGCGTGCGGAGTGCCGCTGGCGCTGGCGGCGACCCGCGCCCGCGAGGCGCTCGAGCGCACCGAGATCGCGCACTGCGCGACGCTGAGGCCGGCTGAGCTCGACAGCGCGGAGGCCGTGCGCGCGGCGATCGCACGAGCGCTGGCGTTCGCGCCGCGTCTGCTGCTGATCGACGAGCCGACGATCGGCGTCGACCTGCTCGCGCGGGACGGCATCCTGCAGCTGCTGCTGTCGCTGGCGCAGGAGGGCATCGCGGTGCTGGCCAGCACCGGCGAGGCTCCAGGCCTGTCCGGGACGCGCGCGCTGATGCTGAGCGAAGGCGAGCTGCATGGACCGCGGGCTCGCGAGCTCGCCAAGGTCGTTCCCCTACATCGCAGCGCGTGATGCGCAGCCGGTGCGCGAGCGGTCCCCGATCCCCAGCGGTCGCGGAGTAACGACCTGTGCTCGAGCTCGACCAGGTGGTCAAGCACTATCGCGGGGCCGGCGAGGAGGTGCGCGCGGTCGACGGCGTCAGCCTGACGGTCGCGCCCGGTGAGATGGTGGCGCTGCTGGGACCGAGCGGCTCCGGCAAGACGACGCTCCTGCTGCTGATCGCGGCGCTGCTGCGACCCGAGCGCGGAACGGTCCACTACGACGGTCGCGACCTGGCCTCGCTGTCGGAGAACCAGGTGTGCGACTACCTGCTCGAGGACGTCGGCTTCATCTACCAGAACTACCACCTCCTGCCACGCGTCTCGGCGCTCGAGAACGCGTCGATCAAGCTCGTGCTCGGCGGCATCGGCATGCGCGAGGCCCAGGCGCGCGCGCGTCCGTGGCTGGTCCGCGTCGGGCTCGCGGAGCGCCTGCGCAGCACCCCAGAGGAGCTCTCCGGGGGCGAGCGCCAGCGCGTCGCGATCGCACGCGCGCTCGCCGGCGAGCCGCGGCTGATCCTCGCCGACGAGCCGACCGGCAACCTCGACAGCGCCCGCAGCGGGGAGATCGTCGAGCTGCTGAGCTCGATCGCGCACGAGCGCGGCGCGAGCGTGGTGCTCGTCACCCACGACTCCGAGGCCGCCGCCGTCGCCGACCGGCGCTGCACGCTGCGCGACGGAAAGCTCCACGACGGCCACCAGGAAGCCCGCGAGGACGATCCGCTGACGCTCGCCCCGCATTCTCCGATCGCCCCGGCGTGAGCACGCAGGAACGCTCCCGTCCGCTCCAGTCGAGGACCCTGCTGCGGCCCCGCGCGCTCATGTTCCTGTACCGGAGGCGGCTGCGCGTGCACCTCATCCAGGAACTGCTGGCGGGCGTCGGCGTGGCAATCGCGGTCGCGCTCGTGTTCGCCGCGATGATCGCCAACGCCAGCGTCGCGGGCTCGGCCGGCGAAGTGGTCCACGCCGTCGCGGGACCTGCGAACCTGCAGCTCCACGCCCGCAGCCCCGACGGCCTGGACGAAAGGCTGCTCGCGCGCGTCGAGCACGTCGCCGGGGTCCAGCAGGCCGTGCCGCTGCTCGAACAGAGCGCGACGATCGTCGGCCCGGGCGGACGGCGCGCGAACGTCACCCTCGCCGGCGCCGACGCCGGTCTTGCGCAGCTGGACGGGCTCGCCCGCACGCTCCCGATCGCCGCTTTCTCGCCCGGGGCGATCGGGCTCACGTACGCGATCGCCGAAGCGGTCGGGGTGACGCGCGCGAACGCGGCAAGCGCCGAGGTCTCGCTGGATCTGCGCGGCTCGGCCCACCGGCTGAAGGTGGCCGCGGTGCTCGGACGCGAAGCGGCCGGCGCGCTCTCACAGGCGCCCGTGTCCGTCCTGGCGCTCGCGAACCTGCAGCAGCTCGCCGGTCTGCGGGGACGCCTGACGCGCATCCTGATCCAGACGCGACCCGGTCGCGAGGCATCGGTGCGCGCCGCGCTGAACAGGCTCGCCGGCGGACGCGTGACGGTCGCCACGACAGACGCGGAAGTGACGCTGCTGCACCAGGCTCTGCGTCCGAGCGACCAGGCGAGCGGGTTCTTCGCGGCGATCAGCGCGCTGCTCGGCTTCCTGTTCGCATTCAACGCGATGCTGCTGACGGTGCCGGAGCGCAGGCAGGCGATCGCCGACCTGCGACTGATCGGCACCAGGCGCGTCGCGATCGTTCAGATCGTGGCCTTTCAGGCGCTGTGCTTGGGGATCGTCGCCGCGCTGGTGGGTCTGCTCGCCGGCTACGCGCTGTCGCTGGGCGCCTTCCACCAGTCCTCCGGATACCTCGCGGAGGCGTTCACGATCGGCACCAACACGGTCGTCGGCATACGTCCGCTGCTGCTGTCCATGGGCGGTGGAATCCTCGCGACGTGCCTGGCCTCGGCCGTGCCGCTGCTCGACCTGCGCCGGGGCAAGGCGCTGGACGCGGTGTACTTCGAAGACGGCGGCTCGGGGAACGTGCTCGATCACGCGAGCCAGCTGCGCCTGGCGCTCGCCGTCGTCGGCCTGCTGGCGCTGGCGACGCTCCTGTTCCGGCTGCAGGCGTCGCTCGGGTTCATCGCAAGCGGCGTGCTCGCGCTGGCGACGGTGCTGGCGGTGCCGCTGGCGTTCAGCGGCGCGCTGCGGGCAGGCGCGGCACTGGCGGCGCGGCGCCAGCGTCTGACGATCCTGCAGGTGGCGCTGACCTCGCTGCGGGCCGCGACCCTGCGCTCGCTGGCGCTTGCGGCGACCGGCGCCGTCGCTATCTTCGGCGGCATCGCGCTGGGCGGCTCTCGAGACGACCTGCTTCGTGGAATCGACGGCTTCGCGCGCAGCTATGCCGCCGACGCCGAGCTGTGGGTCGGCAACCCGGGCGACAACCAGGCGACGATGCCGTTCGACGCGGACGGCTACGCCAAGCGCATCGCCGCGGTGCCGGGGGTGGCAAGCGTCAGCGCGTTCCAGGGCGGCTTCCTGGAACTGGGCGACAGGCGCGCGTGGGTGATCGCGCGCCCGCCCGGCGCCGAGCGGATGGTCCTCAGCAGCCAGATCGTCGACGGCGACGCGGACACAGCGATCCGCAAGCTGGGCGAAGGCGGCTGGATCGCGGTCTCGCGGCAGATCGCCGAACAGCAGCACGTGGGCGTCGGGGGTCGACTGACCCTGCCGACGCCGTCTGGCGATGAGCGCTTCACGCTCGCCGCGACGACGACCAACCTCGCGTGGAGCCCTGGCGCGATCCTCATGGGCAGCGCCGACTACAGCCGCCTCTGGAACACGACGATGCCGACCGCGCTCGGCGTGAATCTCGTGCGCGGCGCGAACGAACGCCGCGCGCTTTCGGCGATCGCCCGCGTGCTGGGTCCCCAGAGCGGGCTCGAAGTCACGACGGCGCAGACCCGCGAAGCGAGGATCGACGCGCTCACCAGCGAAGGCCTGCGCAGGCTCGGCGAGATCTCGACGCTGCTCGTGCTCGCGGCGATCCTGGCCATGGCGGCGGCGCTCGGGTCGAGCGTGTGGCAGCGTCGCGCGGCGCTGGCGGGGCTGCGCCTGGCGGGAGTGCGGCCCGCACGCCTGCGGCGCGTGCTGCTGACCGAAGCGGTGCTGATGCTGAGCGCTGGATGCCTGACGGGCGCGCTCGCCGGCATCTACGGCGAGGTGATCATCGACGGCTACCTCGAGCACGTCACGGGCTTCCCGGTGGCCAGCCTGGCGGCGAGCGCCCGTCCGTTCGAGATCATCGCGCTGGTGACCGTCCTCGCGCTGATCTTCGTCGCGGTCCCTGGCTGGCTGGCGTCGCGCGTGGCCCCGTCGCTCGCCCTCGATGAGTAGGCCGGGGGCCATCGCCTCGGCGGCCACCGGCTGCCGGCAGGCGCCGCGGAGGGCGGGCGCCGGCGAGCGCCGGGAGCCCGCCGTCGAGGGCTTGGATCGCCGTCTGGCGGCGCGGGCCGGGCTGGCGCTGATGCTCGTCAACATGCGCTACTGGTCGCGCGTCGCGCCGCTGGCGCGCGGCGAGCTCGAGCACTGGCGCCGCCGCGCGCGGACGATCGACGATCCCGTGCTGCGAGCGCTCGCGCTGGCGAAGCTCGAGGAGGAGGGCTTCAACGCGGAGGCCGCCGCGATGCTCGCGACGATCGCGCCGCGGGCCCATCGCCGGCTCGCGGTCAGGGCGATCGTGGCGGTGGAGGTTCTGTATGACTACCTGGACGGCCTGACCGAGTCCCCGGCGGATGAGACGGCCGGCGACGGCGAGCGTCTGTTCACGGCGTTCATCGACGCGGTGACTCCGTCGGCGGCGCCCCTGGGGGACTACTACCGACACCACTCGCGCCGCGAGGACGTCTACCTCGGGGAGCTGGTCGCGAGCATCAGGCTTGTGCTCGCAGGCCTGCCGGCGATCGCGGACGTGGCCGATACCTTGAGGAGCAGCGCCGCGCGTGGCGCCGAGGCGCAGCTGCACATCCACGCGGCGGCGGCCAGCGGGAGCGAGGAGCTGCGGCTGTGGGCCGAGCGCCGTGCGGCGGGCACGTCGCTGGAGTGGCGCGAGTACCTGGCGGGCGCCGCCTGCTCGGTGCTGGCCGTGCACGCGCTGATCGCCGCGGCGACCGATCACCGCACGACGTCTGCGCGGGGGCTCGAGATCGACAGGATCTACCTGCTGATCTCGGTGCTCCCGACGATCCTCGACAGCGTCATCGACCTCGAGCAGGACGCGCGCAGCGGCCGGGCGGGGTACGTCCGGCACTACGACGACCATGGGTTGCTCAAACGACGGCTGAGCGGCGTGATCGACGATGCCGTGGGTCGCGCGCGCGAGGCGCCGCACGGCGCCCACCACGTGATGACGCTGGTCGGCGTCGTCGCCTACTACCTCTCCGCCCCGACGGCCGACGACGAGCTCGCGCTCCCCGTCACCGAGCGCCTCGGCGCGCAGCTGCGCCCCCTGCTCGCCCCCGCGCTGAGCATGATGCGCGGCTGGAGGGCGGCAAAGCGGCTGCGGGCCCACTGGCGCGGGCGCTCGGCAGCGAGGCTCCGGCGACGCCGATGAGCGCTCCGCCAGCAGCCGAGCACCCCCTGGCCGGCGCCGCACGGCACGTCGCGATCATCATCGACGGCAACGGCCGCTGGGCGCGCTCGCGCCGGCTGTCGATCCGCGACGGCCACGACGCGGGCGCCGACAACCTCAAGGCTCGGCTGCGAGACGCCGTCGAGCTCGGGATCGAGCAGCTGACGGTGTTCTCGTTCTCCACCGAGAACTGGCTGCGCCCGGTCGAGGAGGTCCGTGGGCTGATCTCGGTGCTCGTCAGCCGGATCGCGATGGAGACCGCCGAACTGCACAGGCACAGCGTGCGCATGCGCTTCATCGGGCGCCGCGAGGGCGTCGCGCAGGAGCTCTCCGAGGCGATGGCGAGAGCCGAAGCGCTGACGGCGGCGAATCGTCTGATCACGCTGTTCATCGCCATCAACTACGGCGGCCGCGCCGAGATCCTGGACGCGGCCGGGCGCACGCCCACGGGCACGGCCACCGAAGCGGACTTCCGCGAATGCCTGTACGCGCCGGACATGCACGACCCGGATCTGATCATCCGCACGGGCGGCGAGCGCCGGCTGTCCAACTTCCTGCTGTGGCAGTCGGCGTACTCGGAGCTCGTGTTCAGCGACCGGCTGTGGCCGGACTTCGAGCGCGGAGACCTGGAACGCGCGCTCGAGGAGTTCAGCGCGCGCCAGCGGCGCTTCGGCGGGAGATGACCGGATAGCCGTTTTCCGCGTATTGGCAGCAAGCCTGGTCGGCGTACACCCTTGACACTGTTGTCGTCTGCAGACGCAAGCGGTCAATCCGGCAACCGATCAAGCGATCTGTAACAGGTGCCGATCGGTGCCTCGATGTCAAGCTCACCGCCCACCTCCCGCCGGGAAGACCTCAGTCGGCTCGGACACGCGCTGCACGCCCGCGTCGACGACGTCGTCGACGCGATGCTCGCACGCACACTGGATTCCGCCTGCCAGCTCGACGCGGCGGTCGAGGAGCGCTTCGGGCGGGTCGGCACGGTCTCGACGATCGCCGTGGCGCGTTGGATGTCCGGCGAGGGCGCCGAGGTCGCGCGCGATGTCGGGCAGGAGGCGTGGCAGATCTTCGGTCAGCTGGCCTCGCAGCGCGCGGCGCCGCTGAACGAGGTCACCAAGCGTTGCCTGCGCTGGTGCGACGCGGCCCGCGAGATCGTGCGCGAGTGCGCACATGCGCTGGAGCTCGAGCCGGCGGTGCTGGACGAGGCGCTGGCGATGCTGCAGCGCAGCCTCAACGTCACGCTCGTGCGCATGTGCGAGTCCTTCGAGTCAGAGCGCCAGAGCGCCGACGAGGAGCTCGAGCACCGCCAGCGCGAGCTCGCGTTCCTCGCGACCCACGACGCGCTGACGGGCCTGCCGAACCGGACCCTGATCCTCGATCGGGTCGAGCAGCTGATGCTGCGGGCCCGCCGCGAGAAGACACCGCTCGCGGCGCTGTTCATCGATCTCGACAACTTCAAGGCGATCAACGACTCGCTCGGCCATGCCGCCGGCGACGAGCTTCTGCAGTCGGTCGCGTCGAGGCTGAGCGCCGTCGTGCGCGAGAGCGACGCCGTCGGGCGCCTCGGCGGCGACGAGTTCGTGGTGATCGCCAGCGAGCTCTCGTTCGCGGTCGGGCCGGAGCTGATCGCGGAGCGTCTGCTCGAAGCGCTCGACCAGCCGTTCAAGCTCGCCGGGCGCGATCCGGGCTGGGTGAAGGTGACGGCGAGCATCGGCATCGCGGCGGGCGACAGAGAATGCGCGGAGGAACTGCTCCGCGACGCGGACGTCGCGATGTACGAGGCCAAGTGGGATGGCCGCCACCGCTACGTGCTGTTCGAAGCCGGGATGCAGACGGCGGTGCAATCGCGCATGGAACTAGAGATGGATCTGCGCATGGCGATGGAGAACGAGGAGTTCTTCCTCGTCTACCAACCCACGTTCAGCCTCCAGGACATGCGCCCCACCGGCATGGAGGCGCTGATCCGCTGGAACAGCCCGACGCGCGGCACCGTCGCCCCGAACGAGTTCATCGCGCTTCTGGAGGAGACGGAGATGATCGTGGAGATCGGCAGGTGGGTGCTGCTGGAGGCCTGCCGCCAGGGCGTGCGCTGGCGCGAATCCGGCTACCCGATCGGCGTCGCGGTCAACGTCTCCGCGCGACAGCTCGACACCGACGAGTTCGTCGCGGACGTCGAATGCGCCCTGCGCGAGACGGGGCTCGAGCCGGACTCGCTGACCGTCGAGATCACCGAGACGGCCCTGATGCGCGACATCGAGCAGACCGCGACGCGCCTGGCGAGCGTCAAGCAGCTCGGCGTGCGGATCGCGATCGACGACTTCGGCACCGGCTACTCCTCGATGGCCCACCTCCAGCGCTTCACCGTGGACGCGCTCAAGATCGACCGTTCTTTCATCACGCAGATGACCCACAACCACGAGGGCCACACGATCATCCGCACGCTGGTGCAGCTCGGCAAGGCGCTCTCGATCGAGACGCTCGCCGAGGGCATCGAGCAAGCTCACGAGCTGAGCCTGCTGCAGGGTGAGCACTGCGACACCGGACAGGGCTTCCTGTTCGCGCGCCCGCTCGCGGCGGCCGACACGGCGGACTTCCTGCGCAACTGGCGCGCGGAGCAGCCTCTGGCGGCCGGTTAGCGGCACGCGCGCAGGCGTTCACGCGGCGCCGCGCACCGACGCTTGCAAGATCGACGACAGACGCAGACAGACGTCTGCCGCTCGATTACGCTTGCGGTCGCCACGGCCGGCCCTGTGGCGCTGCTGTGGCTGGTTGCCGGACGTAGCGCGCAGGGCCGAGGTCGATGGCGTAGCACGCGAGGTTGTCATGAGTAGGTGCAGTACCTCGCGGCGGAGCGTGGGGACCCGGAGCTGGTCGAGCCGGGTCCCCACGCTAATCCTGCGCAGCTGCCCCGAAGCGGTCAGCACGCGCACCCGCGGCGCCGACGGGCGCGCCGCTCAGAGCACGCGCATCAGCAGCTCGCCCCCCGGGATCCTGCCCTGAGCGAGCGATACGACCACGTAGGCGGCGACGGCGGCGAGCACCACCAGCTTGACGGCCTGACGGGCCGTCCAGAAGAACAGCTCACGCTCCGCTCTGCGGACGTCGATCGGTGGGCGTGGTCGTTGGAGCAGTGACACGAGAAGACCCCCGCTCATGCCGGCATGAGCCATCTTCCAGTCTTCGCAACGGTTTTTGTGTACGAGACGACTTTGGCCGCGCAGACCAAATTCTGGAAGATATGTTTCTGTCTCAGACAGCCATCTGCGACGGCTACACACCGGGAGGCGCCCCGAAGGAGCTCTTGCGGATCGTCCGCGTCGCGTCGCGCCGCGGCTCAGTCGTCGCTGTCGCCGCCGGTGACCCTGCGCTCGCGCAATTCCACCGGCGGGCTGATCGCGATCATCTTGGCCGGCACGTCGTGGGTCACGACCGCGCCGGCTCCCACGCGCGCGCCCTTGCCGATGCGAATGCTCCTGTTGCGGGGGGTCATGATCACGGCGTTGGCGCCGACCACGGCCCCCTCCTCGATCACGATCTGATGAGAGCCGCCCGGCGGGCGCACGGCCATCGTGACGTTCTGGAAGATCTTCACCCCCGGCCCGATCACGACCCTCGGATGCAGGACGGTGCCAAACCCGTGGTGCCCAAGGCGGACATCCGGGCTGACGGTCGCCTCCACGGGCAGCGAGTTGTGATACATCATCGAGTTGACGTTCTTCACCAGCCTCGCCAAGCGGGGATGACCCCGCTTGTAGAGCGACATCGACAGCAGCCACAGTCGCCGCGAGCTGAGGATGAAGCCACGCTTTTTCAAGAGGGGACGCGCACCCTCACCGGATCCGACAGCCTGGGGGCCGTCGTCTGCCTCAGTGGCCGTCTCGTTGGTGTCAGCTGACATCGGCCGACTGGTCTTTAGCAGCTTTCGAGATGTCATGTCAACCCTCACTGTGCCCTCGGAGAGAGCCGATAAGGAGAGGGTGAGCGCCGTTGAGAGCGAAACGAGCACCGCACCCGTCGGCGACGCCGGCCCCCCGACGGCGACCGCCGACCCCACGGTCCTGCGCGTGGCGCGCCAGCCGATCCTGGACCGGGATGCGCGTCTGATCGGCTACGAGCTGCTGTTCCGGGAACCCCCGGCGGAGACCGCGGAAGTTCGCGACGACCGGGCGGCGACGGCGACGGTGATCGTCGACGGGCTGCTCGACGTCGGCCTGCTCGACCTCGTCGGCAGCGGTCGCGCGTATCTGAACGTCTCGCGCGACTTCCTGCTGAGCGTGCGCCCGCTGCCGCTGCCGGCCGGACGCGTCGTGCTCGAGCTGCTCGAGGATCAGCTCGTCGACGGCGAGCTGCTCGAGGTGCTCGAGGAGCTTGTCGAGCAGGGCTTCACGATCGCGCTCGACGACTTCCGCGTGACCTCCGCGACCGAGCAGCTGCTGCCGTACGCGCGCATCGTCAAGGTCGACGTGCTCGAGCACACCGGCCAGCCGCTCGAGGACCTGCTCGCCCATCTGCGCGCCCAGCTCCCGTCGCTGACCCTGCTGGCCGAGAAGGTCGAGACGCGCGAGGAGTTCGAGCGCTGTCGCGAGCTCGGCTTCCAGAGCTTCCAGGGCTACTTCTTTGCGCGGCCGTCGCTCGTCCGACAGCAGCGCCTGCCATCGCAGGGCCTGACCGCGCTGGGCGCGATGGCTGAGCTGAGCGCGACCGAGGACTTCGACGAGCTCAACCGCATCATCACGCGCGACGTCGGCCTGAGCATGCGGCTGCTGCGCTATGCCAACTCGGCATACGTGGCATTGCCTCGCCGCGTGGGCTCGGTCCAGGAGGGGCTCTCCTGGCTGGGCGCGATCACCGTGCGCCGCTTCGCTCTGATGGCCGCGCTCGCCAGCGCCCGTGACGTCCCCGACGTGCTGCTCGTGACGGCGCTCGTGCGCGGCCGCATGTGCCAGCTGCTGTCGGGCGCCGGCGAGGGCGCGGCTGGGGACTCGTACTTCACGGTCGGCATGTTCTCCGTCGCCGACGCCCTGGCAAACGTGCCGATGCGGGACGTGATCGAGCAGCTTCCGTTCCGCGAGGACATCGCCGCCGCGCTGCTGCACGGCAGCGGCGAGCTCGGCGAGCTGTTGAGCGAAGTCGTGGCCTACGAGCGCGGCGACTTCGACACCGCCGGCGAGCTGATCCGCCGCCACCCCGACATCGAACGGATCTACCGCGAGGCGACCATGTGGGCCGACCTCGGCATCACCGAGCTCGTCTGAGGCGCGCGCGGCTGCCGCGCCCCTTCACCACCACTTGCCCTCGCGCGCCTGGTCGGTGCCCGCGGTCTCGTCCAGCGCGTCGAGCTCTGCCATGTCGGCGTCTGACAGCGCGAAGTCGAAGACCTGCGCGTTCTCTTCGATGCGCTCGCGATGGGTCGACTTCGAAATGACGACGAGCTCGTGCTGCAGGCACCAGCGCAACAGCACCTGCGCGGGCGTGCGCTCGACGCGCTGCGCGATGCGCCCGACCGTCTCATCGGCGAGATGCCCGCCGGTCCCAAGGGGGCTGTAGGCCTCCAGCGCGACGCCACGCTGGCGGCACGCATCGAGCAGCGCGCGCCGGTACTCGAACGGGCTGAACTGCACCTGGTCCACGACCGGCGCGACGCTCGCGACGGCGCTCACCTCCCCCAGCTCGGCGACGCTGAAGTTCGAGACGCCGATCGAACGGGCGCGGCCGAGCTCGCGAGCGCGCTCCATTCCCGGCCACGCCCATGTGGCCCCACCCTGGGGCCAGTGCACGATGTAGAGGTCGACCTGATCGACGCCGAGCCTTCTGAGGCTGTTCTCGGCCTCGGCGGCTGGGTCCGTGTGCGCCGGATAGAACTTCGTCGTGATGAACACGGCCTCGCGCGGCAGGCCGCTGTCGCGCAGCGCCCTGCCGACGCTCTCCTCGTTGCCGTAGGCCTGCGCCGTGTCGATGTGCCGATACCCGAGCTCGAGCGCCCAGCGGACCGCGTCAACACACTCGGGTCCGTCGGGCACCTGCCAGACACCGAGGCCGAGCATCGGCATCTCGTTGCCGTCCGCGAGCACGCGAGCGCGCCCATCTGCCGTTACCGCTTGCGATGTCATGGCCGTCTCCTGAGGTCGATGAAGGCGAGTGATACGTGATGGAGCGTAAGATGCCAGCGAGGTTACGCGGCTGGCGCGCAGTCGCTCGAGAAGGAGGCCAGGCCAGCGTGCACCGGGTCGTGATCGTGGGCGGGGGCTTCGGCGGCCTGCAGGCCGCGCTGAAGCTGCGCCGCGAGCCGGTGGAGATCACGCTCGTCGACCGGCGCAACTTCCACCTGTTCCAGCCGCTGACCTACCAGGTGGCCACCGGCGCGCTCTCTCCCGGCGAAATCGCCTATCCGCTGCGCGCGATCTTCAAGCGCGACCGCAACGTCCACGTGCTGCTGGCGGAAGCCAGCGACGTCGACCTGGACGCACGCGAGCTGCATCTGGACTCGGTCGAGGGACTGCCCGCGCCCGCGTCGCTCCCGTACGACACGCTGATCCTCGCCGGCGGCTCGCGCTACTCGTTCTTCGGCCACGACGACTGGTCCGCGTACGCCGAGGAGGTCAAGTCGCTGGAGAGCGCGCTGCTCGCACGAGCGCGCATCCTCAGCGCGTTCGAGGCGGCGGAGATGGAGCCCGATGCGCAGCGGCGGAGCGCGTGGCTGACGTTCGCGGTCGTCGGCGGCGGGCCGACCGGCGTGGAGATCGCCGGCCAGATCGCCGAGCTCGCACGCGACACGCTCAGCCATGACTTCAGATCGATCGACCCGCGCGCGGGGCGCGTGCTGCTGATCGAGGTGAGCGACCGTCTGCTCACGAGCTTCCCACGGTCGCTATCTGCGAAGGCCGAGCGATCGCTGCAACGGCTCGGCGTGACCGCGCTGCTCGGCCACACCGTCGTCGGAGTCGACGCGGACGGGGTGACCGTGGAGGACGCCGGCGGGACCAGCGAACGGATCCCCTGCCGCACCGTAATCTGGGCCGCCGGCGTGACGGCCTCGCCGCTCGCCGCCAAGCTCGCCGAGCGTAGCGGCGCGGAGCTCGACCGCGCGGGGCGCGTTACCGTCGAGGGCGACCTGTCGCTTCCCGGCCACCCCGAGGTCTTCGCGCTCGGCGACATGGTGCGCGTGCGCGACGGCAGCGGCGTGGCACAGGTCCTCCCGGGCGTCGCGCCGGCGGCGATGCAGCAGGGCCGCTACGTCGCGAAGGCGGTGCGCGGGCAACTTCGCGGCCAGAAGCCGGCGCCGTTTCGCTACCGCGACAAGGGCAACCTCGCGACGATCGGGCGCCGCGCCGCGGTCGCGGACATCAACGGCGTGCGGCTGAGCGGCTCGATCGCGTGGATCACCTGGCTGGTCGTCCACATCTGGTACCTCGTGGGCTTCGAGAACCGCGCCGTCGTCTTCTTTCGCTGGTCATCCAGCTTCCTCACGCACGGGCGCAGCGCGCGGCTGATCACCGAGACGCAGGCGCGTACGGAGGCAGGCGGCTGAGCGAGCGAGCGCCCATCGGGATCAGGGACAGACGCGGCTCGCCGAGGCGTGACCGTCTGCCGGACGCGCACGGCCTTGCGTACGCCGGTATCGCCGCGAGCGCGGGTCCTGCTCGATCAGCCCCAGTGCCATCCACGTCCGGATGTAGCGATGCGTGGTGCTCGCGGATACCTCGAGCCCCCTGGCGATCTCCGTCAGCTCGCGCGCGCTGCCATCCGGCGGCAGCGCATCCAGCACCAGCAGCGCCCGCAGCGTCGAGCGCGAGAGGTTCGAGTCTTCCAACAACGGCTCGGCGACGCTCGCCAGCCCGTCGAGCTGGTCCACCTCCGACACCAGGCTCGCCAGCTGCGCCCGATGAGAGGCCTCGCGCAAGACCTGAGCCACCTGCCCATCGGTCAACGCGATCGACACACCACGCTCAACGCTCACCGCGACATTCACGCCTGTTGGGTACCCCGTAGTCACGCTGCTCACACCAGAGGTGAGCAGATTACATAATCCTGATAATTAGACGCATCCGATCATCCTGGCATGCTGTATAAAGCCGAAGGCATGGCGCGCACGGAATCACCACTGATGCTCGCCGGCGGCACGGTCCGTCTCGCCTATGGCCTCGCCTCGCTGTTCGCGCCGCGCTTCGTCGCCGGTCGCTACGCAGCCGCCGAGCCGGACTCCGTGATGAACCTGCGCGGCTTCGGCGGTCAGCACGTAGCCGTCGGCACCTTCACGCTGCTCGCGAGCCGCTCGCGGGAGTTGGCCCGCTCGGTCCTGCTCCTGAACGCCGGGATCGAGGTCTGCGACATGGTCGCGGGAGGGCTCGAGGTCCGCGAGCGCGGAACCCGGGACCCGATAGCCGTAGGCGGGGTGCTGGTGCCGCTAATAGGCCTGGCCACCTGGCTCACCGCGCTCGTCAAGCTCAAGCGGCGGACGGGGGTCGAGCCCGCGACCTCAAGCTAGGGAAGCGCCACCGGCGGTCTGCGTGAACCAGATCCCCGCGCGCGGGACCTTCGGTGCCTCCTGGCCGATCGCTCGCGTGAGCAGCCACAGATCGCCCAGCGCCGGGTGCAGCATTGGCTTGCCGCTGGTCATCAGGCCGACCGAGAGCGCTCGCTCGGGGTCGGCCCAGCCAAGCACGTTGGTGAAGCCGAGGTGGCCGAACGCCTCCTCGGTGTCCGGGCCGAACAGGCTGAACGCACGGGCGCCCAGCATGAAGCCGCTGGCGTGGCGCAGGGGCGCCACCAGACTGTAGTCGAGCTCGCGGAACGCGCGCTCGGAGATCGCACGCCGGATCGTGCGCGCCTCCAGGATGCGCACCCCGCCGAGCTCGCCGCCTTGCAGCAGCAGCTCGAAGAAGCGGGAGAGCTCATTCGCGGTGGTGATGACGTTGCCGGAGGGCACCACGGCGGTCAGGAAGCGCGGGTCGTTGGAGAGGAGGGTGACCTCATCCGGCGGGAGGCCGAGGGCGCGCTGCAGCACGGTGGACAGCGGCGGCAGCGCCGGCGGGCCGGTGGGGTAGCTCAGGGCGACACGCCCCACGTCCCTGGCGTTGACGCCGTAGTTGCCCCAGCGAAAACCGAGCGGCTTGAGGATCTCCCGGCCCAGCACCGCCCGGATGCCTCTGCCCGTGACCCTCTGGACGATCTCGGCGATGATGAAGCCGCCGGAGATCGCGTGGTAGGAGAGCAGCTTCCCCGGGCGCGAGCGGGGCTTGGCGGCGCACAGCATCTCCAGCATGAACTGCCGGTCACCCAGGCGGTCCAGGTCGAACGCGTCCGCGGGCAGGTTGGGGACACCCGCGCGGTGGGAGAGCAGATGCTCGATCGTTACGACGTCCTTGCCGTGCGGGGCGTACTCGGGGATGTACTCGCACACACGGTCCCCGACGTGAAGCAGTCCGCGCTCCTCGAGCAGGTGGACCACCACCGTCGTCATCACCTTCGATGCCGAGAAGATCGAGAAGGGCGTCCCGGGGGTGGCCGGCACGCGCTGCGTGTCCTGGCGGTCTGAGGGTCCGTTGCCGCGGGCGTGTCCGATCGCGCGGTCGATCACGACCTCGCCCTGGCGGCGCACGCACAGCGCGATCGCCGGATAGAAGCCGCTGCGGTACAGGCGCTCCACCCCGGCCCAGATGCGCTCGATACCGGCACTCGTCATGCCCACCGCCTGCGGGTCGCCCGCCTCGGCCGAGCGCGCCGTGACAGCACCGAGGTCGCGGGGCACCCGGATGCGTCGCAAGGGGTCTGGCACCAGTGGAAGGCGCGGGATCGCAGGGATCGGCAGGTTCTCCAGCGACATCACGGACATCAGGCGCTCACGGCCGGCACGCTACCTGCGGCTGCTGCGAGCGTGATGTGAGTGTCGCGCATACGCTCAGGCCGCAGCGACCGGCTTGCGCGCGGCGGACTCGTCAAGGACGGGCTCTGAGCCCCTGAGGCCGGGCAGTGGCGGCAGCGCGAGCTTGACGATCTTGCGCACGACGCTCCCGAACTGCTTGTGCAGGGGGCCGGTGTTGTACGGGATGCCGTAGCGCTCGGTGATCTCGCGCACCTCCTCTGCGATCTCGGCGTACCGGCGCGCGGGCAGGTCGGGGAACAGGTGGTGCTCGATCTGAAAGCTGAGGTTTCCGGCCAGTATGTGGAACAGCTCCCCGCCGGTCAGGTTCGCCGACCCGAGCAGCTGACGGTAGTACCACTCCCCACGTGTCTCGTTCTCGGTCTCCTCTTCGGTGAACTGCTGCGTACCGTCCGGGAAGTGGCCGCAGAAGATGATCGTGAATGCCCACAGGTTGCGGGTGAGGTTCGCCGTCGCGTTGCCGGCCAGCACGAACGGGAAGGACGGGCCGGAAAGAAGCGGGAACAGCACATAGTCCTTGAGCGTCTGGCCGCGCACCTTGCGCCAGACGGCGTGCAGCTTGCCGCGCTTCTCGTCGTCCAGGGCGCTGTCGCCGGCGGCTATCTGCTCGGCTTCGACGTCGTGCATCGCGACGCCGTACTGGAAGAGGCTTGCGAGCAGCGCCGCGTACAGCGGGTTGCCGAGATAGTACGGATGCCACGGCTCGTCCTCGGACATGCGCAGGATCCCATAGCCGATGTCGCGGTCCTTGCCGACGATGTTGGTGTGCGTGTGGTGCATGTAGTTGTGGGAGTGGCGCCACTGGTCGGCGGGGCACGCGGTGTCCCACTCGAACGTCTTGCCGTTCAGGCGCTCATCGCCGGTCCAGTCGTACTGGCCGTGCATGACGTTGTGGCCGATCTCCATGTTGTCGAGGATCTTCGAGAACGAGAGGGCGGCGGTGCCGCCGATCCACGCCGGGGGCAGGAAGCCGAGGAACAGCAGGCCGCGGCCGGTGACCTCCAGACCGCGCTGGACGCGGATGAGACGGTTGATGTAGTCAACGTCGTCCTGGCCGAGCTCGGCGACGACGCGCGCACGGATCTCGTCGAGCTCCCGGCCGAAGACCTCGAGCTGCTCGGGCGTCAGGGTCGGTGCGGGGCTGCTCATTGCGGGCTCCTTCGGGACGTTTGATTGCTAGAGGTCGAGGACGACGTCGCCGACCGGCACGGACACGCAGATGCGGATGTCCTCCGCCCCCGCGCTCGACGTAGCGCCGGAGATGACGTTGCGCACAATGCCGGCGCTCTTGTGGCAGCTGCACGTGTTGCAGATGCCCATACGGCATCCGTGATCGGGAGCCAGGCCAGCATCCTCGGCCTGCTCGAGCAGCGGCAGGCCGCTGTTGACGACCTCGCGGCCGCTGGCTGAGAAGCTCACGCGGCCCTCAGCGCCTGCTCTATCGAAGCGCAGCGCGGGAGGCGTGAACGTCTCGACCACGGGCTCTGACAGCCCGTCCTCGGCCCAGACCGCGCGGACCGCGTCAATCAGCGCAGGCGGACCGCAGACGAACGTCCCAGCGCCGGCGTGGCGTGAGATCACAGCGGACAGGTGCTCGCGCGCGAAGCGCCCGCTGAGCCGCGAGCGACGTGCGCGGGTGAAGCCGCGTGCGACACGCAGGCCATCGTGGCGCAGGGCGAGCGCCGCCAGCTCTGGCTCGTAGAGCGCGAGCTCGCGTGAGCGCGCGTAGTTGAGGAACCCGATCTCACCGTCGAAGCCCTGCTCACAGAGGGTGCGGAGCATCGCCATGACGGGGGTGATGCCGCTGCCGCCGCTGATCAGCAGCACCCGCTCGGGTGGCTCCTCGGGCAGCACGAAATCGCCCTGCGCCTGGGTGAGGCCGAGGATCATGCCGGGGCGGGCGTGATCGCGCAGATGACGTGAGACCCTGCCCTCCGGATGGGTGGAGACGGTCAGCTCGAGCTCACCGTTCCGCGCATGCTCGGAGCCGGCGGGCGAGTAGGGGCGGCTCAGACGGACCCCGTCGACCTCGACGCTGACGCTGACGAACTGCCCAGCGCGCAGGCCGCGCCAGTTCTCGTTCGCGCGCAGTGTGAGCGTCACGCTCTTCGGGGTCTGGTGGCGGACGGCTGTCACCTCGGCGCGCACATCGCGTGCGAGCAGCGGGCGGACGAGCTCAACGTAGCGGTCGACGCCGTGCGGGTAGGCGAGCGCCTCAGCCAGGCTGGAGCGCAGCAGACGGCGCCCGAGGACACGAGGGCGGATCTCGTTGGATCTGAGAGCCCAGTTAACCACAACCGGAAACGATGATACCTCAAATGAGGTTACATAGGTTGTAGTAGTCTGCGGTGGTAGCCGGTGCGCTTGGCCTTCGACTGGAGCATGTGCGTTTGCGATTTGTAGCCCGCGCGGGCACGTGAGAGCGACGGGCCCGTCGATGTTCGACGCGCGAGGAGCGCGCCGTCGCGTGCTGGCACGCTCGTCTCCTCGCGCGCGTTCGAGCGGCGTCGGATGTCCAGCAAGAGCGAGTGGAGAGCGGGGCAAGCCCTAAAGAAATTTGCCCAATAAGCCGAGACGATTAGCAGCGGCGGTCCCTTGACTGCCTGGCAGCCAGGGCTCGACGTTCCCAGGCTGCGCGTTTATACGCGCGTGTGCGATACGTAGCCAGACCAGAGATGAGATCACAGTGTCGGAGGGCAAAACGGATGGCATGACCATCGGCCCGAACTCCGAGCCGGTACCCCCCCACGGGTCCCGCTTCGATCTCCGCGCCCGGGCGTGGCGGTTGATCGGTCGTCGCGAGAGCCTGTGGGCGGCGGCCACCGTCGTGCTGGTGCTAGCGGGTGTGTTCGGCGCGGTGCTCGGAGCGCGGGCGATGGCCCACTCTGATGCCGAGCGGCAACGGCTTGCCTCCCACCTGACCGCAGCGGAGATCGCCTCGGTGCTCAAGCTGGCGATCCGCCGGGAGGAAGATCTCACGATCAGCACGAGCGCGTTCGTTGCGAGCAATCCGAACGTCACGCCGGCGGCCTTCGACAGATGGATCGAATCGCTGCGTGCGATCCAGCGATACCCGGAGTTGCAGAACATCGGCCTAGTGAAGTTCGTGCAGGCATCCCAACTGGCGGCGTTCGCAGCACACGAGGCGTCGGATCCGCTTCGACCCCTGGGGCCGCAGTCGGTGTCGCCTGCCGGAGGCTTCCAGGTCCTGCCCGCGGGCAAGCGCCCCTACTACTGCCTGGCGGTCGTGGGGCTGGCGCGCGACGCAGCCAGCTACGTGCCGGAGGGACTGGACTACTGCGAGCTCATCAGGCCGATGATCACGACCCGCGATTCGGGGCTGACCGGCTACGCGCCGGTCGCTGAGGCGGGCGCGGCAGGGCTGGGAGTGGGAACGCCGGTGTATCGCACGGGAGTCACGCCGTCGACCGTACAGGCGCGCCGGCAGGCGTTCCTGGGATGGCTGGGGGAGCGGATCCAGCCGCGGGTGCTGCTGCAAACAGCGCTAGTCGGTCATCCTGGCGCGTACGTGGTGTTTCGCTTCAACACGCGCTACTCGCACGTGGCGTTCGCGAGCGGCAAACCTCCCGCCGGGGCGCAGAGCGCGACCATCCCCGTGGCTGTCGGCCGAGAAGCGGGGCTACAGCAAGATGAAGGCTGGACTATGCAGAGCTTCAGTGCGAGCGCATCCGCCAGCATGTTCAGCAACGGCAACGCACTCACCCTGCTGGTCGGTGCAAGCCTGCTGAGTGTGCTGGTCGGGCTGCTTGTGTCGGTCCTCGGAACCGGGCGCATGCGCGCGCTGTCGCTGGTTCGCGAGAAGACTCGAGAGCTCTCGCAGAAGAACCACGAGCTCTTCGAGCTGGCGCTGCACGACCCGCTCACGGGCCTGCCGAACCGCTCGCTCGTGCTCGACCGCGCCGAGCGCATGCTCGCGCGCTCCGCCCGCGACCCGGACGTGGTCGCGGGCGCGCTGTTCGTCGACGTCGACGGGTTCAAGCACGTCAACGACAGCCTCGGCCATGCGGCCGGAGACCTGCTGCTGACGGTTGTGGGCGAACGCCTGCAGAGCGCGGTGCGCGATCAGGACACAGTGGGCCGCCTCGGAGGGGACGAGTTCATCGTCCTGGTCGAGTCCTCAACCGACGGCGCTGCCCTTGAGTCGCTCGCCGACCGCATGATCCAGCTACTTCGCGAGCCGATAGAGCTTAGCGGCGCGAGCGCGAGCAGGGCGGTGACCGTGAGCATCGGCGTCGCCGTCGGACGCTACGACGCCGCGGATCAGCTGCTGCGAGACGCCGACCTGGCACTCTACGCCGCAAAGGCAGCAGGAAAGAACCGCTACACCCTGTTCGACGCCAGCCTGTGCACGAGCGACGGACACCCGGCACCTCGACCCATCTAGACCAAATATCGCTCTGGCGCTTCAAGCGGCGGACGGGGGTCGAACCCGCGACCTCAAGCTTGGGAAGCTTGCGCTCTACCAACTGAGCTACCGCCGCAATCGGACCGGAGTTTACGCTGCGCGTCTAACCTTGTCGGCCATGAGACGCCGCGTCGTGCCGATCGTCGCCTCGCTCGCCGGCGCCGGCCTGGTGGCGCTGCTGCTGTACGGCGTCTCCACGCAGTCGGCCAACCGCACGCTCGACGAACTGGTCGCCCGCCGGCAGTATCCGCCGGCACCGGACGCCACGCGCGCGCTGCCGGTGCTCGGCACGGGCGGACAGAGCACGCTGGCCGCGCTCAGGGGGAAGGTCGTCGTGCTCAACTTCTGGGCCTCCTGGTGCGAACCTTGCCAGTTCGAGGCGCCGCTGCTCGAGCACGCCGAGAACAGCCTCGAGAAGCACGGCGGCACGGTCCTCGGGGTGACCTACCAGGACGCCTCGCCGGACTCCGAAGGCTTCGTCCGCCGCTACCACGTCACCTACCCGGTCCTGCGCGACACCACCGGCGAATTCGCGCACTCCTTTGGCACCCGCCAGGTGCCGGAGAGCTTCATCATCAACCGCCAGGGCCGGATCGTCGCGATCTCGCGCGGCCAGATCGAACAGGGCTTCGTCAACCAGGCGGTCGCGCTCGCGGAGGGCTCATGAGGATCCCCGCGGTCAGGCTGCTCGCCGCGCTGGCGGCGGCCGTCGTGCTGCTCGCGCCCGCCTGCGCCGCGGCCGCCGCGGTCAAGCCGCGCGTGTCGCTGCTGGCGATCGAGCGTCAGGCGATGTGCGTGACGTGCAAAGTCGCGCTGGACGAGTCGCAGGCGCCGCAGGCCGACCGCGAGCGCGAATACATCCAGACCCTGATCAACCAGGGCGAGGACGAAGCTGAAATCAAGCGCTCGCTGGTCGCGCAGTACGGCCCCACCGTGCTCGGGCTGCCAAGCGCGCACGGCTTCGACCTCGCCGTGTACCTCGTCCCGCTCGCGGTCGTGCTGGCGCTGCTGACGACGATCCTGCTGCTGATTCCCAGGTGGCGCGGTCGTGCCCGCGCGCAGGCTGCGGCGGGAGCGAGCGCCGCGACGCTCAGCCCCGCCGACGCCGCCCGCCTGGAGTCCGATCTCGCGCGCTTCGACTGACCGCCCTCGCCGGCTGCGTTGAGCTACATATGCGCCGGCGCGGACACGCCGAGCAGGCCCAGGCAGCGCGCGATCGTGCGCCCGCTGGCCACGCACAGGGCGATGCGAAACGACTCGAGCGCCTCCGGCTCGACGCCGACGACGTGGCAGTCGCGGTAGAACGCCGTGAACGTCTGCGCGAGCGCCAGCGCGTACGCGGCGATCCGGTGCGGAGCGCGCCGGTCGGCAGCCTCCGCCAGCTCGGCGGGGAACGCCAGCAGCTGCTCCACGAGCGCCCGCTCGGTCTCGTGCAGCGGCTCGCGCTCGAGCTCGCTCACGCTCGCGCTCGCCGCGCGCACGCGCTCGGCGCCGGCCTTCGCGAGCATCGAGGCGATGCGCGCGTGCGCGTACTGCACGTAGTACACGTCGTTCTCGCTCGACTGTTCGCGCGCCAGGTCCAGGTCGAGGTCGACGGTGGTGTCGTGCGAGCGCGCGAGCAGGTACCAGCGCGCGGCGTCCACGCCGATCTCCGCCACGAGGTCGTCCAGCGACACGAACTCGCCGGCGCGCTTGGACATCTGCGCGCGCTCGCCGGAGCTCACCAGGTGCACCAGCTGCATGATCAGCAGCTCCAGCTCCGCGGGGTCGCCGCCGAGCGCCTCATACGCGGCCTTCATGCGCAGTACGTAGCCGTGGTGGTCGGCGCCCCACACGTCGATCTGGCGTTCGAAGCCGCGCTCGCGCTTGTCCTGGTGGTAGGCGATGTCCGAGGCGAAGTACGTGTGCTCGCCGCCCGTGCGCACGAGCACGCGATCCTTGTCGTCGCCGAAGTCCGTCGTGCGCAGCCACAGCGCGCCCTCGCTGCGGTAGGTATGCCCGTGTTCCTCGAGCAGCGCCAGCGTGTGCATCACCGGGCTGGGGGCGCCCTCGTGCAGCGTGCTCTCGTAGCTCCACACGTCGAACTCCCCCACGCCGAACGCCGCGAGCGAGGCGCGGATGCTCTCGATCACGATCGCCACCGCCGCGCGGCCGACGTCCACCGGGTCCATGCTCGCCGCCTCGGTCAGCCGCGCCGCGAGATCGACCACGTAGTCGCCCTTGTAGCCGTCGTCGGGCACCTCCTGGCGGCGCGCGATCGCCTGGATCGACTCGCCGAGCTTGCGCACCTGCGAGCCGGCGTCGTTGACGTAGAACTCGCGCTCGACGCGATGGCCCTGCAGAGCCAGCATGCGCGCGAGCGCGTCGCCGTAGGCGGCGTTGCGCGCGTGGCCGACGTGCATCGGGCCGGTGGGGTTGGCCGAGACGAATTCCACGAGGATCCGCTCGGGCCGCGCGATGGCGCCCGCGCCGAAGCGCTCGCCGGCCGCCAGCGCCTGCGCGAGCGCGTCCGTCAGCCACGAGTCGGACACGAACAGGTTGACGAAGCCCGGCCCGGCGACCTCAAAACGCTCGAGGCTCGCCCCCAGGCGCGCCTGCAGAGCGGCGCCCAGACGCTCCGCCAGCTCGCGCGGCGGGACGCCCGCGCCGGGCGCCATCAGCAGCGCGGCGTTGGTCGAGTAGTCGCCGAACTCCGCGCGGCGCGGGCGCTCCAGCGTGATCGCCGCGCGGCCGCCCTCGGCGGCCGCGGCGCCGGCGAGCTCCCGCGCGGCTGCGAGCACCGTCCGGCGCAGGCTCTCCAGCGGGGCTTGGTCGTCGTCGGGTGCGGGCTCGGTCATGGCTTCGGTCTCGGCGCTTGCGATACTAGCTGCGTGAACGACCAAGACTCAGGCGCCGAGCGCCACATAAACATCCATCTCTCCCCAGAGATCATGGGGGGCGTATATGCGAACTTCGCCAACGTCAGCCACTCCGACTACGAGTTCACCGTCACGTTCGCCCGCGTCGACCACGAGGTCGAGTCCGAAGAGGTTCCGGGCGTGGTCGTCTCACGCGTCAACCTCTCGCCGCTTTTCATGCGCGAGCTGATCGACGCGATGGAGGACAACTACTCGAAGTGGAGCGCCCGCGAGGGCATCAAGAACCTGCCCGAGTACGGCGGCGCGGAGGCCGGCTCCGACCCCGAATAGCGTCGCGCGGTGGGCAGCGCCGCGCGCACCGTTTGGCTGCGCCCTTGCAGCGGCAGTGATCGTGGAACGCCTGCAGAAGAACGGTGTTCGTACCCTGCAAGGATGAAGGTCGCCGTCATCTCCGATATCCACGCCAACCGGCACGCCTTCGAGGCGACGCTCGACGCGGTCGCCGCCAGCGACGCGTCCGAGCTGTGGTGCCTCGGTGACCTCGTGGGCTACGGGGCCGAGCCCGACGCGTGCGTGGAGCTCGCACGCGAGCACGCCGCGGTGTGCCTCGCCGGCAACCACGACCTCGCGGTCACCGGCGAGATCCCGCTCGACGAGTTCTCCAAGGGAGCGAGCGTCGCCGCGCAGTGGACCAGGGAGGTGATCGCGCCCGAGAACCTCGCCTTCCTGCGGAGCCTGCGCCCGCGTGGAGAGGAGGGGCCGGTCGGCCTCTACCACGCGAGCCCGCGCGACCCAGTGTGGGAGTACGTGCTCTCGGCGCTGCTCGCGGAGCTGTGCCTGGACGCGCAGCCGCACCGCATCTGCCTGATCGGCCATTCGCATGTCGCGCTGTCGTTCGCGCGCCACGAGGGCGAGCTCGCGACGGGCGAGCCGCGCCGCGAGGGCACGCAGCTCGACGTCGCCGACGGCGAGTGGCTGCTGAACCCCGGCAGCGTCGGACAGCCGCGCGACGGCGATCCGCGCGCCTCGTGGCTGCTGCTCGACCTCGACGACATGGCCGCGTCCTTCCACCGCGCCGACTACGACATCGCCGGCGCGGCCGCGGCGATCCGCGCCGCGCGCCTGCCGGACTCCCTCGCCGAGCGGCTCGAGTACGGTCAATGAGCTTGCGCCACGGCTTCCGCATCCCCCTCGCCGCCCTGCTCGGCCTCGCCGCCGCGCTGCTCGTCTCCTGCGGCAGCTCCAGCGACAAGCTGATCCCCGTCGCATCCTCCGGACCGCTGCAGAGCGACTTCGAAACGGTCGCACAGGACGCCGAAGCTGGCAACGGCAACTGCGCCACCACCGACAGCGCGATCCTGAAAACCGAACAGGACTTCGACGCGCTACCGGCGACGCTGGACACCGGGCTGCGCCAGACGCTGCGCCAGGGCATCCAGAACCTGCGCGTCCGCGCGCTCGCGCTCTGTGTCGAGCCGCTCGTGCAGACGACGCCTACGACCAGCGTTCCGAAGACGACCACGAGCACCGCCACCACCACGCCCACGACGACGACCACGACCACGACGACGCCGCCCAGCACGACACCGACGACCACGCCGGCGACCACCACACCGGGTGGCGGCACTCCGGCGCCCGGCAGCGGCGAAACGCCGGGCGGTGGAGGCGGTCAGAGCGGCGCGCCGGGCGGCGGCACCGGCGCCGGCGAAAACGGCTCGGCCAACGGCGCGAACCCCGCCGAAGGCGGCGCGGGCGCCGGCGGCGCCAACGGTCAGGAAGCGGGAAAATGAGCAAGGTCGATATCGCGGGGCGCTACCGCCTGGAGAGCCGCCTTGGCTTCGGCGGCATGTCCACCGTGCATCTCGCGCTCGACCTGCGCCTGGAGCGCCAGGTGGCGGTCAAGCTGCTCGCCGAGCATCTCGCCGACGACCCGGCGTTCGTGTCGCGCTTCCAGCGCGAGGCGCAGGCCGCCGCGCGCCTGGTCCACCCGAACATCGTGCAGGTGTTCGACTCCGGCCGCGACGAGCGCACCGACCAGTACTTCATCGTCATGGAGTACATCGAAGGCTCCTCCGGCGCTGAGATCCTGCGCGACCAGGGCTGGGTGGAGGTGGACGAGGCGCTGTCGATCATCGAACAGGCGTGCGAGGGCCTGCACTACGCGCACCGCCACGGCGTGGTGCACCGCGACGTCAAGCCCGGCAACCTGCTGCGGGCGCGCGAAGGCGAGGTAAAGCTCGCGGACTTCGGCATCGCCAAGGCCACCGAGCAGTCGAGCATCACGCAGGTCGGCTCGGTGCTGGGCACGGCCGCGTACCTCGCGCCGGAGCAGGCGCGCGGCGAGGAGGCCGGGCCGAGCGCCGACCTGTACGCGCTCGGGGTAGTCACCTACCAGCTGATCTCCGGGCGCCTGCCCTACGAGGCCAACTCGCTGACCGAGCTCGCGCTCAAGCAGCAGCAGGAGGAACCGCCGCTGCTCGACACGCTCGTTGCCGCCGTCCGCCCGGAGCTCGCCGCCGCGGTGGCGATCGCGCTCGCGCTCGATCCGCGCGACCGCTACAAGACGGCCCTGGAGATGCGCCACGGGCTGAGCGACGGCGCCAGGGGCATCGCGCCCGGCGAGCGCGCCCGCCCCACGCGCCGCGCCGCGGGGCGGGAAGCGGCGGCGCGCGATCGGGCGGCCCTGACGAGCGCCACGAGCGTGCTCCCCGGCGCGCAGCGCCCAGTCGCCCCCACGGCCGCGACGGTGGCCACCCGACGGCCGCGCCAGGGTCCGCCGCGATCGGCGCCGGCGGGCGCCCCGGCCGCGGCCCACGCTCCGGCCGGTGGCCGCGGGCGCCGCTCGAGCCGCCTGCTGGCGACGCTGCTGGTGCTGCTTGCGCTCGCCGTCGCGATCGTCGCGGTCGTGATCCTCACCGCGCCGGCGCCGGCGAAAGTGGTGCTGCGAAACGTCGTGTACTCCGATGTGCAGAAGGCCTCGGCGGAACTGAAGCAGCTCGTCTCCGAAAACACCCAGTAGGGGCTCGGACACTGCTGGCCGCGATCCTCGACGTCAGCCACCTTGTCGAAACGGCGGGCTACCCGCTGCTGTTCGTGCTCGTGATGAGCGAGTCCGGCGGAGTGCCGATCCCGGGCGAGACGTCGCTGATCGCCGCCGCTGTCCTCGCGAGCCAGGGAAAGCTGGAGATCGCGCTGGTGATCCCGCTGGCGGCCGCGGCGGCGATCGTGGGCGACAACATCGGCTATGAGATCGGCCGCAAGGGCGGGCGCTGGCTGCTGGAGCGCCCGGGCGCGTTCGCGCGCCAGCGCCAGGAGGTGCTGCGCGTGGGCGAGCCGTTCTTCGAGGTCCACGGCCCCAAGGCGGTGTTCTTCGGGCGCTTCCTGCTGGGGCTGCGCATCTGGGCGTCCTGGCTGGCTGGCGCCACGCGCATGCGCTGGCGCTCGTTCTTCATGTGGAACGCGCTCGGCGGGATCAGCTGGGCGACGGGCATCGGACTGCTGGCGTACTTCCTCGGCCACTCCGCCGGCGGCGCCGTCGAAGCGTTCGGCATCTACGGCCTGGTCGCGGTGCTGCTGGCGGTCCTGGGCGGGCTCGTGCTGCACCGCCGCCACGCCCGCCACGGTCCGCACAGGACCGCGGATGGCGCCGGCGCAGCCACGACACGCGATCCGCACGACGACGTCGGCGCCCCACCCGAGGGGTAGGCGCCGGACGCGCGTCGGTCTCTACGCCGCGACGCTGTCAGCGCCCTCGGCGACGCTCTCGGCGCCCTCGACCGCAGGGGCGTCGCCGCCCGCGTTGATCGCCACCCGGTGCGGCTTGCGCTCGGCGGGCTTGGGCACGCTCACCTCGAGCACGCCCTGCTCGAAACGCGCGTTCACGCTGTCGGGGTCGACGCCGTCGGGCAGCACCAGCGAGCGCGAGAAGCGCCCGGTCGCGCGCTCGACGCGGTAGTAGCCGTTCCTGCGCTCCTCCTGCTCGGACTTGCGCTCGCCGGAGATCGTCAGGACGTTGTCGTCGAACTCGATGCTCACGTCGTCCTCGCTGACCCCCGGCAGGTCGGCCCGCAGCACGTAGCGGTCGTCCTGCTCGAGGAGATCCATCGCCGGAACCCAACGATGGAACTGCTGGTATGCGCATCCACAGCTGAGCAGCCCAACACCAAGAGAGCTTCGACGATCTGACTCATGCAGCAGACGCCAGGTCAGGCAGCGACGGTGCCCGCCGTGTGATGCGGTGCTGGCAGCGACCCGCCTCTCTGACGAAGATCGTCCGCGGACGCTGCAAGCGCTTCCTCGATGAGCTCGCCGACCCCTGAACGCGTCACGCCGAATGCCTCAACGCCGGGTAGGTCGGGGAGATACGCACCCCAAGCTTGCAGCATCGAGTGCCTCCCGATGTCGGCCGCGACGTTGCTCACGCACTCAGCGGCTCCGAGTGCTCCGATGTCGGTGGCGGGCCGCCGAATATCTCGACGAGGCGGCTCGCGAGGATCGGATCGCCTTGCACGTCGAAGTGGCCGTCGAACCACTGTTGGACACCGTTGACACGGCCGCTGAGCAGACCCAGGAAGTCCCCGGCGGGCATCCGCACCAAGAGATCTGGGTTGTCCGGCTCTGTTGGACTCGTTTCGACGGCGTCGGGGCCGAGCACCAGGCTCCAGACGATGGGCTCGGCGTCCGGGTCGGGGAGCTTCAGGTTGAGTACCACGGTCCCCGTGAACGGATGGGCCACCTGCGGCTGATAGAAGCGTTGCATCAGTGCGAGGACTGCTCGTTGTGCTCGATGGCCCGCAAGCAGGCTCTCGACCTTCTCTGCGGACATGCCACGGGTCAATGCCGTGATCGCCCGCAGCGTCGGGGAGACAACCGCCTTGTGGATGCCACCGCGCCCGTGGCGGGCCACCTGCTCCTCGGCGCACATGAGAACTCGTGCTTCGAGGTCGTCGAGAGCACCTGCGGCGGCTGGAGTGTCCGTCGCCGCCGCGTGGACAAACGCCAACTGGAGGGCCTCGCGTAGGCGTAATGCGAACTTTCGCGCCGGAAGCGCCTCGACCGCCGCCGTCGCCTCCGTGAGCCGGGCGATCAGCTCTTCGACGGAGTCTGACTCCCCGAAGCTTGTCGTCAACAGAACCGCCTCCTCGACGAGCGCCTCCGTTGCAGCCGGCAGGCAGCCCGCCGCTGCAGCCAGCTGCTTCGCACGGCCCAGCAGCGCAGCCGCCTCGCTCGCGTCGCCGAGGATCGTGTGCAGGACGCCGAGGTTGAGCGCGACCGGTCCATGAACCGCGCCCGCGCCCGCCGCGACGATGAACTGGTCTCGATGAGGCGTTAGATGCACGACCAAGCTGCGGCAGACCGCCTCGTCGCCGAGCGTCGCGGCGACGCGAGCGTAGTTGTCCATCGAGATCAGCCAGAACGTGTCGCGTGGGATTCGCTCGAAATCGTTGTGCGCCGCCCACTCCAGCTCAGCCTGGGCCTCCGCGAACTCGCCCGTCTCGGCGAATAGCAAAGCCAGGCCGCTTCGCCAAGCGATGATCGACGTGTCGTATTCAGCGAGGCTGACCGACGCGGTTCGCAGCTGACTCAGTCGACCCTGAAGCATCCGCATGTAGAACACCTGGGCGGCGAACACCCGGACCAGCGAAGGATTGTGCTCGCGCTGGGCGATACGCAACGCAGCGAAGACCAGTGGTTCGGCCCGCTCGCTTCCGTCGAGGAGCGCAAGCATCGCGCGTCCCATCGCCGCAAGCGCAAGGTAGTAGGGACTCCGCTCATCGTTTGCCAGTCGGCAGATCATGTCGCAGTCAGCTCGTGCGCTCGCGAGATCCCCCGACTCCAGGTTGCACGTCATGCTGAAGAGGCGACTCTCGAGTTGCAGCACCTCCATCTGGCTTCTCTCGGCCGCGACCAGGTCGGCCAGCTCGACCGCTTCGGCGGCCAGTCGCGTGCGGGTGGATAGGTTCTCGGGTACCCACGTCGCCCACGAGGTGGTGCACAGGACCTCGACGAGAAGCTCGGGATCGTCCAACGACCGCGCGACATCCTGTGCCTCCTTCACGTACTCGGCCACCTGCGCAGCCGGCTGGTGCTCGGAGAACTTTGCGGAATGCGAGAGCGCCGCGAGCAGCCTCGCTCGAAGCTCCGGCGACGTCTCTCCCAGCGCATCCAATGCCGTCCTGCAGGTTCCGGCGACCTCCGCCCCACCACTGGGTCCCTCAAACCCGAATCGCCCGGCACGGCCGATTGCCGCGAGCGCCAGTTGGATCCGGTCGCCGTGACACTCGGCGATTCCTGCTGCCTCCTTGTAGGCGATCCGTGCTTCGCGGAACTTGCCCGCGTTCCACAGACAGGCCCCGATGCGGTTTGCCAGCGCGGCCTCGTCGGCCCCGATCTCCGGATCGTCGTGTGCAAGTGCGAGAGCTGTGGCGAACGCCCGCGCGGCCGAGTCATATGCAGCCGACCGTTCGGCCGCTTCGCCCGCCTGTTGAAAATATGAACACGCCTCGCTGTCGGCGCCGCATCGCTGGTAGAGCGCCGCGATATCAGCCGGCTCGGAGTCGCCGGCGTCGCGCATCGCATCCGCAAGGCGCCGGGCCAGCTCGGAGGCACGGGTCGCCTCGAGGAGGTCAAGGACGGCCTGACGGCGCACGGCATGCGTGAAGTGCCAGTAGTGCTCACCGAGGAGCTGGGTATCCGCGAGCTGTCCCTTCCTCTCGAAATGCGCAAGCAGCTCGGCGGCCTCGTCCGACGTCATGGACGCCGCAGCGGCGAGCGTCGTGCCTGCTATGTCGTCGGGGGCGAGCGCCGCTATGTCGATCAGCAGCCGCTGCCCCGGCTCGAGATCACGCACGATCGCGTACTCAGGGTCGATCACGACGCTACCCCTGTGGAGCGCGAGGTTCTCGAGATCGACGGGAACCCCGTAGGTGCGTCGAACCTCCCGATCCGAGGCGCTTCCTTCCAGCGCTTGGAAGAGCCGGTCTGCCTCGCCCTCGCGTAGCCGCTGCAGAGCGCGCTCGTGCAGAACGTAGTCCCGTCGCATCCCAGGGATCACGGTCTCGAGCGGACGCCCACCGTACGGCCGGGTCAGCAGCAGGACCAGCAGCGGCACGTCGTCGAGCGTCAGGAGCTCCTGCAGGAGGCGCAGGCCGTCCTCGTCGAGCTCATGCGCGTTGTCGATCACCAACGTCGTCGGACAGGCGACGCAGAGGCGCTGCAGGACTGCCCGTACCGCCTCGAGCAGCCGGTGACGTCCGGGCGCCGGTTCGCCGCTCGCAGGCGAGGAGGACCACACGGCTCTCGGCAGATCTCCCACCAGCCTCGAGAGCTCGCCGCCGTCCGGGCCGACCACCCACCGGATCGCATCGATCGAAAGCTGGTTGATGTAGGGCCCGAGCGCGCTCGCAAACGGCTCATATGGACCAGTCGTTGCCGCGTCTCCGTAGAGCGTGCGGCCATCCGCTGCGCGCAGCCGTGCCCACTCGAAGGCGAGTCGTGACTTTCCGAGCCCGCGGTCGCCGCGCAGCAGCGCTATCTGCCGCCGGGACGCCGTCGCCTGCGCCCAGAGCTCGCCCAGCCACTCGAGCTCATCCTCGCGACCGATCATAGATGCGTCGGAGCGGACCCTGATTGCGGGCACCGGCCCAGGTGCTTTTGCGCTTGGCGGCGGTGCTCTTTCAGAGGCGAAGGCGCCAAGCTGAAAGACCTCACCGGCCGATCCTGGGCGGGCCGGGAGAATGCGGTCGGGAACCCACGTTCGCCCGGGTGTGTCAATGGCCATCGAGTTCTCCCCACTGGCGGCCATCGGTTCTCCCCGGTGGCGGCCATGTTTTCTCCCCACTGGTGGCCACGAGTTCTCCCCGTGGTGTGGGGGGGTTTCGCGGGGTCTCGATGGAGCGAAGGCCGTAGGCCGTAGCGGAATCGAGTCCCCGCGGCGGATTCAGCTGCCCAGGGGCTCCACCCCCTCTCCGGCGGTCGCTTGGGCCAGCCGGTAGCTCTCCGCGCCGTCCGTGATGAGCACGTGGGCGTGGTGGAGTAGTCGGTCGACGGTGGCGGCGGCGAGCGTTTTGGGCATCAGCTCGTCAAACCCGGCCGGATGAATGTTGCTGGTGAGCGCGATCGAGCGTTTCTCGTAGGCCGCGTCGACGAGCCGGAACAGCGCCTCGGCCGCGTCAGGGAAAACGGGCAGCAGCCCGACGTCGTCGATGATGATCAGCTCCGCCCGGGTGAGCTTTGCGATCGCCTTCGCTGTGCTGTCATCGGCGCGGTGGCGGCGCAGCAGGCCGGCGAGGCTCTCCAGGGTGAGCCAGACCACGGTCTTGCCTTGGTCGATCGCGTGGTGCCCGAGCGCCTCGACCCAGTGACTCTTGCCCGTCCCGGATGGGCCGCAGACGCACAGGTTCTCCGCGCGGCCGACCCACTCCAGTGTTCGTAGCGCTTGCTGGGTCTGCTTGGGGATCGGGGAGCGGTGATCCTCCCAGACCTCGAGTGTCTTGCCCGTCGGTAGCCCGGACGCTTTGCGACGCGACTGGATCGTTGCTTGGTCGCGGCCGGTGGCCTCCTCGCCGAGCAGGACCCGCAGGACGTCCGCGGGCTCCCATCGTTGCGAGCGCGCGGTCGCGATCACGTGGGGAGCGGCCGCGCGAATATAGGGCAGCCGCAGCCGCCGCAGCAGCCCGTCCAGATCGTCGGGCAAGGGTGGCGGTGAGGGTTCCTGGACGCTCATCGTGCCTGCTCCCACTGCTCGGCGACCTCGGCTGCCATCAGCAGCTCGAACGCGAGCTCCCGCGCGCGGGCCGCTTCGATCCCGCAGACGGCGGGCTTCAATGCCCGCCAGATCGGGCAGCCCGACTCGTCAGTGATGACGACGCTGATCTCCTGGACGCGGATCCCGTTCGGGAATTCCTCGGCTTGCGCAGGATCGACATCGATGTGAACGTCGGTGTAGTAGCCGTGGTCGCTCATCGTCCCATGCCCTCCCACGCCTGCGTTGAGCGCTGCAGCGTCTGCTCCTCCGAGGCCCTGGCGGGGAACGGGATCACCTGCCCGTTCTGCTGGTGGTGAGCGAGGATCGCCGCGAGGTCGCCCTCCGCGAAGCGTTCAGCGTGCGCGGCCGAGGCGAGCGCCTCATTGACCTCGCCCTGCCCGTGGAGCTTGGAGAGGTCGACGGCCTCTGAGATCTTGCGGCGCACCCTGGTAGCGCCCGCGGCCGCTGCCCGGGTCAGCCACGCCTCCGCGCCCGCTCCGAGCGCGAGGAACGCCGCTTCCTCTGACCCCTGCGCCCTGGGTTTGCGCTCAAGCGCCCCGGGCGGCCGTGGCGGATAGTGATCATCCTGGATGCTCGGCGCTCCGGGTGTCGTCAGCTCGTGGCGGGCGACCTCGCGCGCTCCCTGCAGACCGTCGGCGTGCACGACGACGAGTTCTGAGCCCTCGACGCGCGCCCACACCCGCTCATCCACGAGTGCCGCGGGGACTGAGTAGAGCGACCCACCGATCGACACCGTTGACTGTTTGGTGACTTTGCGTGTCTGCCCGAAGCACAACGTGTGCGCGAACGCCGGCAGCGGATGCAGCCGCCCCTGCTCCTCGGCGAGCATCACCGCGGGCGCCCGCCGCGTGACCCTGTGCTCACGCGTGTTCACCCGCTCACAGAAGGAATCGCATGCCCGCTCGAGCTCCGCGAAGGACCCATAGGCCCCTCTGAGGTTGTGCTCGGTCGGCACCAGGTCAGCCTTCGCGATCCTCACCGTCGCCTCCGAGCCACCTTTGCTCTGTGGGTCCGCGGGCACGCACGTCGCGATCGTCAGCCCGTAGTGGCGGCCGACCGCGACGATCTGGGGGTTGCGGACCGCGATCCCGCACACATGATCCACCGAGACGGTCCGCTCGTTGTCGGTCAGTGCGTAGGTCGGCGCGCCACCAAACGCACGCAGCGCCCGGTCCAGGCCCATCACGACGCTCGCTTGCGTGCGATCCCACAACGGCAGCACCACCCGGAAGCGCGACCACGCAAGCCACGCGCAGAACAACACCGTCTGACGCCCATCGACCTTCGGCCCGTCACCGTAATCCCACTGCATCCACAGCCCCGGCTCCGTGATCCATGGCCGCGTCACGCGGCCATGCCCCGCACGCCAAGCACGCTTCGCCCGGGCGACCGCGCGGCGCGTCGTGCGCTCCGAGCCCGTATAGCCCATCGCGACGAGCCGCTCATGCGCCCGGTCCGCGCGAATCCTCCCACGCGAGCGCTCCACCCACTCCTCGATCTTCCCCACGAACGGCCCGACCCGCGGCCGCTCACGCGAACAGACCGGCAACCCGCCACCAGCCTCCTCCCGCGCACGAACCCAGTGCGCGACCGTCTTGTGATCACAGCCCACCAGCGCCGCGGCGCCACGCAGACTGCCCGTCATATCGAACGCCTCAAGAATCTCCATGATCTCCTCCGATCGCTTCATCAAGCCCGCCTTCCCGACGTGCCTCGTGGACAAGGCGCAGGGGACTACAGGCCGCTCAGGACAGAACGATGGGGAGATCAGATGGCCGCCCATGGGGAGAACCGGTGGCCACCAGTGGGGAGATCCAACGGCCGCCTACGGGGAGAATCTCATGGCCGCCGTCAGGGTGCGTCTGAGTAGGTGATCGGAAAGAGCTCCAGCTCAGCGCCTCTCACCGTGACGTAGAGGGCCTTGTTCGGCCAGGCACGCGTTTGATATGCCGCGCCCGTTGCGAGTGTCAAGGTCGCGATACCGTGAGAATAGAGATGCTCGAGGTCAGCCTCGTGTAGGTGGCCGCGAAGGATCACATCGACGCTCTCGCCCAGGATCTTGCGCACGGGACCGGTCTCCTCGACCGCAAGCCAATCAATGGGATGGTGCATCACGGCGACCCGAAGGTCCGGTTCAAGGCAGTCGAGTTCCTGCGCGGCGTGCTCGAGCTCCAGACGGCCGACCCAGAGTTTTGAGTAGTCGGCGCCGTCGAGCGAGAACAGCGCGGAGTTGATCGGAAGCACGCCAAGGCGCCGGTCGGCGGCCTCGATGATCTCGACCGGCCCGCAGGTTGAGACTGGGTGCGTGCGTATCCCGGCGAAGTACTCGCTGTACCAGTCGATGTAGGCGTGAAACTTCGCGAGATGGTAGGGCGGCTCGGAGGTCGGTGATAGGTACTCGTCCGCTTCGCCCAGGGAGCCGCAGGTACGACTGAGTCCGACGGCACTCGCACGATCGACGTCGTGATTTCCCGGAACGACGATCAGATCTCGTCTCCTGAGACCTGCCGCCACGAGCAGCTGGTCGAGCCAGACGGTTGCGAGTGCGTACTCCTCGGGTTTGCCCGAGTAGGCGACATCCCCACTCAGGAAGATCAGGTCCGGCGACTGGTCCTCACGGGCACGTTCGCCTACTGCCCTGACGAGAGACTCAAGGACCGCGTCGCGATCGATTGGCCCGCCGGCACGGAAGTGGAAGTCCGACACGTGGAGCCATCTGAGGGGTCGACTCCCCGTCGTACTCGACGTAATCGGCACGCCGTCTATCTTGACGGTCGACTCCTGCCTGCGCAAGGCTTACCTCGGGCGCTCCTGCTCACCCCCTGGCGCCGATCAGCCTGCCGCTTTGGTTTACTCGAGCGATGTCAAGCCCCGACGACAACGCGCTCTGCCCAGTCAGTCGCGTTCTGGCCGAGCGCGCTGCGTCTGGGTCGCTGCCCGGGGAGCGTGCCGATGGAGCGGTGGTCGCGCTGGTTATCGAGGGTGGCGGCATGCGAGGGGCCGTCGCTGCGGGCATGGTTGCAGCACTTGAGCAGTTGGGTCTCGCGGATGCTTTCGACACCGTCTACGGGACCTCCTCGGGCGCAATCGCGGGCGCGATGTTCCTCGCCCGCCAGTCGGCGCATGGTGCGAGCGCTTACTACGAGGAGCTCGTGGATGGGCCGTTTATCGATTTCCGGCATGTCCTTCGCCGGCGGGCGCTCGTGTCGCTGGACTATCTGTTCAATTGGGTGATCCCGCGATCAAGGGGGTTTGACCTGAGCGCGTGCGTTGGTTCGAGCACACCGCTGACGATCGTCGCCACACGGATCGATGACGGCAGTTACCTGCCCGAGTACCTGACCGGCTTCGCTGATGAGGCGGATCTGCTCGCGTGCCTGCAGGCCAGTTGCACGGTGCCTTTTGCATGCGGACCTCCCGTTCGGGCTCGTGATGGTCTGTATGTAGACGGAGCACTCACAGAATCGATTCCGATCCGTGCGGCGCTCTCGCCTCATGACGGCATGAGCCCGACGCACACGCTCGCGCTGCTCACCCGTCCGGCAGGTGAACTGCGTCGCCCACCAAACCTCTTCGAGCGGATGGTTCTCTTTCCGGTCATGAACAGGCAGACGCCTGGGCTCGGGACGGCGCACCTCTCAACCGCAGACGCCTACCGCGACGAGGTTGCGGTGCTTGCCAGCACTCCGAACACGCTCGTCGTGGCACGACCTGCGCAAGCCACGCGGGTCGGGCGACTCGAGCAGAATGCGCGCGTAATCGCGCGAGGCGTGATGGAGGGAGCAACCGCGGTGCACATGGCGATAACCGGACGCTCACCGCGCTTCTATACGGCGTTGACCGCGTTTGAGTCTCCTTCTGACGCCGCAGACTGGAGCGAACGCTACGCCGGCTGAGAGCCCATCAATCCACGGTGTAACGGTCACGGCCCAGGCTGGGCCCAGACCCGCGTGAACCCGTCGAGGAAGCGCGCGAGATGGGTGGAGAGGGTAGGAGCGAACCCACGTCCCCGCCCAGAGCCGCGACCGAAGAGCGCGCTGCACGAGTGGGTTGCCAACCCGCACCGACGTGGCGTGCGCGCCTTCGTCGTTCGCGACAGCCCACGACGAAGGCGCGCACGCCACGTCGGGTCCTCAGCTACACCCAGCTCAGCAGCCGCTGCAGGGAGCAATCCGCTCCCACATATCCGCCAGCAAGCCCAGCTCGCTCTCGGTGAAGTGCGAGAAGAAGTGCTCCCGCACGACCGCCAGATGCGTTCCGCGCGCTTCTTCCAGCCGCACGCGCCCGGCGAAGGTCAGGCAGGCGTAGGAGCCGCGCGCGTCGTGGTCGCACGAGCAGCGCTCGAGCA
This sequence comes from uncultured Solirubrobacteraceae bacterium, assembly GCA_963735705.1. Classification (GTDB taxonomy): domain Bacteria; phylum Actinomycetota; class Thermoleophilia; order Solirubrobacterales; family Solirubrobacteraceae; genus Palsa-744. The sequence continues at coordinate 418,747 of CAVTLZ010000001.1, read as the reverse complement.
GCCCGTCGCGCTCGAGGCGGTCGACCAGGCGCGTCAGCCCGCTGCGCGAGAGCTGTGCCTGTTCGGCCAGTTCGCACATGCGCATGCGCCCGCCGCTCGCCTCCTCCAGATGCCCCAGGACCTCGTAGGAGGTCATCGGCAGGCTGTGAGCCTGCTCCAGCTCGGCGTCCAGCCGCTTGGCGAGGCAGGCGTGCGCTCTCAGCAGCCCGCGCCACGCTCGCAGCTCCCCCAGCGTCAGGGTCTCCTGCTCGGGGGTGGCGATCTTGACGGCGGTGACGGTCGACATGGCGGTCCGGTCCAGCAGCGTGTCAATCGAACATAGCAGCGCCGACATGCGCCGCTCGGTAGAACGCTTTCATCGCCGTGTCGCCCGCCACGCCCACAGCATCATCAGCGGCTGCAGCGGCAGCCGCCCGTACAGCGCCCAGCGCGGGATCCTGCGGAAGGGCTCGGGCTCGCGCGCCATGTGCACGTTCGCCGGAAACACCGCCGCCAGCAGCGCGATCAGGCCGAGACCCGACAGCCGCCGCGTCCACGGCAGCAGCACCCCCACGCCGCCGGCGATCTCCGCCACGCCGCTCGCCACCACCAGCCGTCGCGCATCCCGTCGCATGCTCGGCGGCACGATCTGTTCGTACGGACGCGGCATCACGAAGTGGTTCACGCCGGCGCCGATGAAGAACGCCGCCAGAAGTCGCCGCGAGCGACCGCCGCCCGCCCGCTCCTGCTCGGGCGAGTCGTGCTCCGCTGGCTCCTGCTCCTCTGACGGCAACTCAGCTCCTTCCGTGCGACGCGAACGCTCATCCCCGGCCGGCAGGCCGTCCATAATAAGAAATCTAGTCGGCCTCGATCAACGAGCGGCCCGTCATCTGCGCCGGCTGCTCGATCCCCAGCGCCGCCAAGACCGTCGGCGCGACGTCCGCGAGGATGCCGCCCTGCTCGCGCAGCGACGCCGCCGTGCTCGTCAGGATCAGCGGCACCGGGTTCAGCGAGTGCTGGGTGTTGGGGCTGCCGTCGGGCTCCAGCATGTGGTCGGCGTTGCCGTGATCGGCGGTCACCAGGCACACGCCGCCGCGCTCGTGGACCGCCGCGACCACCTCACCCAGGCACTCGTCGACCGTCTCGACCGCCGTCACCGCCGCCTCGATCACGCCCGTGTGTCCGACCATGTCGGCGTTGGCGAAGTTGATGATCCCGAATCGATAGGGCTCGTCTCTATCCCGCCACGCGCCCACGAACGCCGCCGCCGCCTCGCGCGCGCTCATCTGCGGCTTGTGGTCATACGTCGGCACGTCCCGCGCGGAGGGCACCAGCTCGCGCCGCTCGCCCGCCATCGGCGTCTCGTCGCCGCCGTTGAAGAAGTACGTCACGTGCGCGTACTTCTCCGTCTCCGCCACGTGCAGCTGCGACGCGCCCGCCCGCTCGAGCGCCTCCGGCAGCGTGCTCGCGGGGTGTTCCGGGGAGAACACCACCGGGTAGGGCCAGCCCTCCTCGTAGCGCGTGAGCGTCGTGTAGCGGGCGATCGCCGGCACGCCGCCGCGGCCGCTCCAGCCCGGCAGCTCCTCGCCGTGCTCGCCAAAGCCCTCCTCGGCCAGCGCGCGCGTGATCTCGCGCATGCGGTCGGGCCTGAAGTTGAACGCGATGACGCTGTCCCCGGGGCGGATCGTCGCCTCCGCGCCGACCAGCGTCGGCTCGACGAACTCGTCCGTCTCGCCCCTGCGGTAGGCGTCAGCGACCGCCTGCTCGCCGCTGTCGGCGTGCTGCGGCGCGCGGCCGTGCACGAGCATGTCGTACGCGCGCTGCGTGCGTTCCCAGCGCCGGTCGCGGTCCATCGCCCAGTAGCGCCCCACGACCGAGCCCACGCGCGCACCGGGCGCGCGATCGATCTCCGCCAGGAACCCCGCGCCCGCGTGCGGCAGCGTGTCGCGACCGTCGGTGAACGCGTGCACGACCATGTCCTTCGCCGCGAGCGTGCGCCCCAGCTCGATCAGCGCGCGCAGGTGCGCCAGCGAGGAGTGCACGCCGCCGTCGGACACCAGCCCCAGCAGGTGCACGCGCTCGGCGTCCGCGAAGGCCGCCCGCAGGACCTCGCTCTGCGCCAGCGACCCGTCCGCGACGGCGTCGTCGATCCGCACCAGGTCCTGGCGCACGACCGCCCCCGCGCCCAGGTTCAGATGCCCCACCTCGCTGTTGCCCATCTGCCCGTCCGGCAGCCCCACCGCGCGCCCGCTCGCCTGCAGCGTCGTGTGCGGGTAGCTCGCCCACAGCTCGTCGAACACCGGCGTGCGCGCCAGCGAGATCGCGTTGCCGGGACCCGGCTCGGCCATGCCCCACCCGTCGAGCACCACCAGGCACGCGCACGGCGCCGGCAGTTTTTTGGGCCCGGCCGCCACCCCCTCCATCCCGGGCGGGAGGCTCATCGCGCGGCCGCCGCCACGATCTGGGCGAACTCCTGCGCGTCCAGCGACGCGCCGCCCACCAGCGCGCCGTCCACGTCCTCCAGCGCCAGCAGCTCCACCGCGTTCTCCGCCTTGACCGAGCCGCCGTACAGGACCCGTAGCCGCTCGGCCGCCTGCTTGTCGCGGTCGGCCACCAGCGCGCGGATGAACGCGATCGCCTCCTGCGCCTGCTCCGGCGTGGCCACCCTGCCCGTGCCGATCGCCCAAATCGGCTCATACGCGATCACCACCTCCGCCAGGCGCTCGCTCGGCACGCCCGCCAGGTCGTCCTTGACCTGCTGGCGCAGCTTGCGGTCGGTGTCATCGTTGTCGCGCTCCTCCTCGGTCTCGCCCACGCACAGGATCGGCACGAGCCCCGCCTCCAGCGCCGCCGGGACCTTCAGCGCGAGCGCCCTGTCGGTCTCTCCGTAGAGCGCCCTGCGCTCGGAGTGCCCGAGCACCACGCCGCGCACGTCCAGCTCGCTGAGCATCGGCGCGGAGATCTCGCCCGTGTAGGCGCCCTGCGGCTCCTGGTGCATGTTCTGCGCGTACACCTCCACGCGCGAGCCGCGTGCGCTGTCGACCATCGCGCGCAGGTCGGTGAACGGCACGCAGATCGCCACGTCGACGCCGTCCAGCGCGGACACGCGCGGGAGCAGCGCCTGGATGTAGTCCTCGGCCTGCTCCTCCGTCTTGTGCATCTTCCAGTTGCCCGCGATCAGCGGCGTGCGGTGAAGGGTGGGCGGGAGGGTGGGCGGGATCCCATCGTTCAACAGGACACCCCTGCGCCTTCCAGCGCCTGCACGCCCGGCAGCGTGTTGCCCTCCACCAGCTCGAGCGTCGCGCCCCCGCCCGTGGAGAGGTGGTCGACCGCGTGCTCCAGCCCGAACTCCGCGAGCGCCGCGGCCGAGTCCCCGCCGCCCACGACCGTCAGTCCCGGCGCGCTCGCCACCGATTCCGCCACCGCGCGCGTGCCCGCCGCGTACGGCTCCAGCTCGAACGCGCCCATCGGGCCGTTCCAGAAGACCGTGCCGGCGCTCGCGATCACGTTCGCGTAGCGCTCCGCCGTCTTGGGGCCGATGTCGAGGCCCATCCAGCCCTCGGGCACCTCCACGCCGTCGAGCACACGGTGCTCGGCGTCCGCCGCCAGGGCCTTGCCGATCACCAGGTCGTTCGGCACCAGCAGCCGTGCGCGGCCGGGCTGCGGCGCGTGCGTGTCGCTGGCGCGCGCCAGCGCACTGCGGGCGTGCTCGACGTCCTCGTCGTCGCACAGCGACGTGCCCACCGTGTGCCCCTGCGCGCACAGGAACGGGAAGCACATCGCCCCGCCGATCATCACCACGTCGGCCACCGCCAGGAAGCGCTCGATCACCTTGATCTTGTCCGCCACCTTGGCACCGCCGACGATCGCCACCAGCGGGTGCTCGGGATGGTCGAGGATGCCAGTGAGCGTCTTGACCTCGCGTTCGAGCAGCCGCCCGGCGGCGCTCGGCAGCAGATGCGTGACGCCCTCGTTGCTCGCATGCGCGCGATGGGCCACGCCGAAGGCGTCGTCGACGTACACGTCCGCGAGCGCCGCCAGTTCCTTGGCGAACTCGGGATCGTTGCTCGTCTCGCCAGGCTCGAAGCGCACGTTCTCGAGCACCAGTATTTCTCCGTCCTGCAGCGCTTCGGCCAGCGCCATCACCTCATCGCCGACCACCGCCGGCGCCAGCGTCACCTTCGCGCCGGTCAGCTCGCGCAGGCGATCGGCCACCGGCGCCATCGACAGCTCCGGCACGCGCTTGCCCTTCGGCCTGCCCAGATGCGAGACCAGCACCAGTCGCGCCCCCCGTCCGCGGAGCTCTTCGATCGTCGCCAGCGCCGCCGCGATCCGCGTGTCGTCGCTCACCAGTGGCACGCCGCCGGCCGCCGGACCACGCACCGCGTCCACGTTCGCGTCCAGCGGCACGTTGAAGTCCACACGCACGAGCACCCGCTTGCCGTGTACGTCCAGGTCGTCGATGCTCCTCATCACAGAACCCTCTGCGCCAGATCCACCAGACGGTTGGAGTAGCCCCACTCGTTGTCGTACCACGCGACCACCTTCAGCATCGTGCCATCGATCACCGCCGTCAACAGCGAGTCGACGATCGAGGAGAACGGCGAGGAGACGATGTCGCTGGAGACGATCGGGTCTTCGGTGTAGCTCATGATCCCCGCCAGCGGCCCGCTGTCGGCCGCCGCCTTCAGAGCCGCGTTGACCTCCTCGACGCTTGTCTCGCGTGCGCACTCGACGGTCAGGTCGACGACCGAGCCGGTCGGCACCGGCGCGCGCACCGCGAAGCCGTGCAGCTTGCCCTGCAGCGCCGGGATCACGAGCCCGATCGCCTTCGCCGCGCCGGTGGAGGCGGGGATCAGGTTGATCGCCGCCGCGCGCGCCCGGCGCAGGTCCTTGTGCGGCATGTCCTGCAGCCGCTGGTCGGCCGTGTACGCGTGAATCGTCGTCATCAGGCCGTGCTTGATCCCGACCGTGTCGTTGACCACCTTCGCCACCGGCGCCAGGCAGTTGGTCGTGCACGACGCGTTGGAGATCACGTCGTCGCGCTCGCGGTCGTACGCCTCCTCGAAGTTCACGCCCAGGACCACCGTCGCGTCCGGGTTGGTCGCAGGCGCGGAGATGATCACCTTCTTGGCGCCCTGCGCCAGGTGCTTGGCCGCGCTCTCGCGGTCGGTGAACAGCCCGGTCGACTCGATCACCACGTCCACGCCCAGCTCCCCCCACGGCAGCGCCGCCGGGTCGCGCTCGGCGAGCACCTTCAGCTCGCGCCCGTCGACCTCGATCACGTCCTCGCCGCGAGCCCGCACCGTCCCCGGATACGGGCCCAGGATCGAGTCGTACTCGAGCAGGTGCGCCAGCGTCTTCGCGTCGGTCAGGTCGTTGACCGCGACCCACTCGATCTCCTCGCCCAGGGCCTCGCCCCGGGCCTTGGCTGCGCGGAACATGTTTCGCCCGATGCGGCCGAATCCGTTGATCCCCACGCGTACCGGCATTCATTGCCTCCTGAAGCGAAAATGAACGATGCCGGGTCTCAGGAGCGTGGCTCCATCGCCCGGCGTACCGGGGGGAGGCTATCAGCGCGCCCCAGCGGGGGACGCGAAACCACCGGTCCCGCGACGCCTGCCCGCGTCTGCAGCGCCAGCGCCAGGAGCGCCGGCGCGCGATCGGCGCTCGGGTGCTCCAGCTCCCGCTCGAGCTCGAGAGCCGCCCGCGCGGCCGGACGTGATGATGCCCGGCATGGACGGCCCCGCGACGCTCGCGGGGCTGCGGGCGGGCGGACTTGGCATGGACGTGCCCGTCGTGTTCCTGACGGCCAAGACGCAGAGCGCCGATCGCGAACGCCTCAGCGCGCTCGGCGCGGCAGGCGTGATCGCCAAGCCGTTCGATCCGCTCACCCTGCCGGACGAGCTCGAGCTGCTGCTCGCGAACGCCAGCGATCACAGTTGCAACCGGTAGCTCACTACCAGCGGGCGCGTATAAATCAGAGACAAACGCGCTAGTCTGGACCTATGGAAGGAGTTCGGGATGCGGAACTCTGACCGTGTGGGTGGCGGCCAGTCGCAGCGGCTCTGTGCCGCTGCCGGGGAGGAGGTCGCGCCCGAATCGGGGCGGATCGTGGCGCACACCGCGCTGCTGGACCTCGCTCCCGATGCGATCTTCGCGCGCGACGCGGACCGCCGCATCAGCTTCTGGAACCAAGGCGCCCAGTCCACCTACGGATATTCGCGCGCCGAGGCGCTCGGCGTGACACCCGGAGAGCTGCTGCAGACCGAGTACCCGATCTCACTGGAGGAGATCGAGCGGCTCGTCACCGAGGCGGGGCGCTGGGAAGGAGACCTCGTCCAGCACACCAAGGACGGCCGCCGTCTCGTGGTCGAGAGCCGGTGGGCGGCACAGTACGACGATGCGGGGCACCTGGCGGGGCTGCTCGAGGTCAACCGCGACATCACCTCACGCCTGCGATCGCAGGCGGCCCTGCTCGAGCTCGCCCCCGACGCGATCGTCGGAACCAACGGCGTTGGCAAGATCGTGCTCGTCAATGCGCAGGTCGAGGCTCTGTTCGGCTACGGGCGCGAGGAACTGCTCGGCGAGCCGGTGGAGGTGTTGGTGCCCGAGCGCTTTCGCGCGGCGCATTCCTCCGACCGGGGCCGATATCTCGTCGACCCGCGAACGCGGCCGATGGGCAGCGGTCTCGAGCTGTTCGCCAGGCGTCGCGACGGTAGCGAGTTCCCGGCCGAGATCAGTCTCGCAAGCATCCAGACCGAGGACGGCAGGCTGGCGGTCGCCGCGGTCCGCGACGTCAGCGAGCGCGTGGGGGCCGCCCGCGAGCGCGAGCGGCTGGAGATGGAGGCGGCAAAGGAGCGCCTGCAGAACCAGCTGCACCAGGCCCAGCGACTGGAGAGCCTCGGGCAGCTGGCGGGCGGCATCGCCCACGACTTCAACAACCTGCTGGCCGTGATCATCAACTACGCGGCGTTCGTCGCCGAGGATCTGCTGCAGGCCGCGGCCGAGACCGAGGACGGACGGCGAGCGATGAGCGAGGACGTCAAGCAGATCAGCCTGGCCGCCGAGCGCGCGGCGCATCTCACCCACCAGTTGCTCGCGTTCGCGCGCCGCGAGGTCGTCCAGCCGGAGGTCGTGGACGTCAACGACGTCGTGCACGACGTCGAGCAGCTCCTGCGCCGCACGCTCGGAGAGCACGTCGAGCTGCACAGCTCCCTGGCCGCCGACCTGCACCCGGTGCTGATCGACCCCGGGCAGCTGGAGCAGATCCTCGTCAACCTCGCCGTCAACGCGCGCGACGCGATGTCCAACGGCGGCACGCTGCGCGTCGACACCGAGAACGTCGACATCGACGAGCACTACGCCGGACCGCGGCCCGAGCTCGCGCCCGGTCCCCACGTGCGCCTGCGCGTCAGCGACAGCGGCGTCGGCATGTCGCCGGAGACGGTGCGGCGCGCGTTCGACCCGTTCTTCACGACCAAGCCGCCCGGGCAGGGAACGGGGTTGGGACTGGCGACCGTTTACGGGATCATCCAGCAGGCGGGCGGGCGCTGCCAGGTCTACTCCGAGCAGGGCATCGGCACGACCTTCACCGTGTTGCTGCCGGCGACCGATCGGCAGAGCTCCCCGGCCGGGCGGGAGGACGCCTTGCCGGTGCGACGGGGCGAGGAGACGATCCTGCTCGTCGAGGACGAGCAGGCGCTGCGCGAGGTCACGCGCCGCATCCTCGCGGGCGCCGGCTACCGCGTGATCACGGCCGCGAGCGGCCCGGAGGCGCTCGCTGCCGCCGTTGCCCACGCCGGCCCGATCGACCTGCTGCTCAGCGACGTCGTGATGCCGCAGATGCCCGGCCCACAGCTGGCCGAGCGCCTGCTGGAGGAGCGGCCGTCGGTGGGCGTGCTGTTGATGTCTGGCTTCGCCCAGCCGATCCTCGACGCCGGCGGACACCTGGACGCCGGCATGACGCTGATCGAGAAGCCCTTCTCAGGACCGGCGCTGCTCGCGAAGGTCGCTCAGATCCTCGAACGTACGGGAGGCTCCCGGTGCCACAGCTGTTGATAGTCGACGACGACGACGCACTGCGGCGCTGGCAGGAACGGGTGATGCGCGACTACGGCTACTCCTGCGACGGCGCGTGCGACGCCAACGACGCGCGCGAGCACCTGCGCAGCGACTCCTATCGGCTCGCGCTGCTGGACGTCAACATGCCGGGAGACTCCGGGATCGACCTCCTCTCCCAGATCCGCGAGCAGCATCCGGAGGTGGCCGTCCTGATGGTCACCGGCGAGGACAGCACGGAGCTCGCGATGACCGCGATCGAGCTCGGCGCCTACGGCTACCTGGTCAAGCCGCTCGGATCGGGTGAGCTGATCATCAACGTCGCCAACGCCCTGCACAGGCGCAGCAGCGAGGCGCAGAACCAGCGCCTGCTCGAGCGCCTGCAGAGCGCCATGCAGGAGCGCAGCGAAGCGCTGGCGCAGGCGATGCAGAGCCTCGAGGTCTCCGAGACGAAGGTGTGGGCGTCGCAGGCCGAAACGATCTTCCGCCTGGCGCGCGTGGTCGAGTTCCGCGACGAGCAGACCGGCCAGCACCTGCGTCGCATGAGCGCGTACTGCGAGATCCTCGCCCGGCAGGTGGGCTTCTCGGCCGAGGACGCCGAGCGCGTGCGCCTGGCGAGCCAGCTGCACGACGTCGGCAAGGTCGCGATGCCCGACAGCATCCTGCTCAAGCCGGGCAAGCTCACAGCGGCGGAGTTCGAGGTCATCAAGGGCCACACCGACGCCGGCTACAAGATGCTCCTGGGCTCGTCCTCGGACATCGTCCAGCTCGGCGCGCTGATCGCCTACACGCACCACGAGCGCTGGGACGGGAGCGGCTATCCGCGCTGCCTGGCCGGCGAGGTGATCCCACTGGAGGGACGCCTGGCGGCGGTGGCCGACGTGTTCGACGCGCTCACCAGCGATCGGGTGTATCGCGCAGCGCTGCCGGTCAAGTCGGCTCTGAAGATGATGCGGGACGAGCGCGGCCTGCACTTCGACCCGCAGGTGCTCGACGCGTTCTTCAACGCGCAGGAAGAGATAGAAGACGTCCGCCAGCAATACGCAGACTGAGCTCGATCGCGGCGTCGAGCTGCGCGGCCGTGAACGGCTTGAGCAGGCACCGGTCGTCAACGACGCGAGGCCGGTCAGGACCATGCTCGATCCGATCACGGCTCGCGAGGTCAGCGGCGTGGCGGTCGTGCCGCTGCAGGTGTACGTGTAGGCCGGAGCGGTGCCCGCCTCGGTCCGCGGCACCGAGCATTTTTCGATGACCATCTGCAGGCCGTTGGTAGGTTCCGTGTCGAGCAGCGAACTCGGCGATGCGGTCGTGGTGAGCAGGATCGAGGCGAGGTTGTCCGCGCTCGCACCGCCGTCGGCAAGCTCGTGCTGATTCGCGCCTACCCGGGCTACCCGTCGCACGTCCACCAGGGCGCAAGGACGCCAGATGAGCGCGCCAAGCACGAGCGCAGGGAGCTCAGCGTCGATCACACTCTCCTCGGAGGCGTGCTGATCGGGCGCTGGGGGTTGCCGGCGTCGGTGGCCAGCGCGGTCGAGCACCACCACGATGCCGATGCCGAAGGAGAGGCGGCCATCATCCGGCTGGCGGACATGCTCGCCCACGACGAGCGCGGCGCGCCGGTCGCGCCGAACACGATGCTCCGGAGCGCCCGCGCGCTCGGGCTCGGACCCGAGGCGCTGCGCGGGCTGATCTACGAGCTGCCGCGCACGTCGGACCGGCGCAAGCACCCCGCCGACCCGTGCCCGCTGTCCGAGCGCGAGGTCAGGGTGCTGCAGCGGCTGGCCGAGGGCGGCGTCTACAAGCAGATCGCGGGCGAGCTGGCGCTGTCGGTGAGCACCGTTCGCAGCCACCTCCACAACATCTACGGCAAGCTCGGCGTGATCAACCGCGCCCAGGCGGTGCTCCTCGCCACCGAGCGCGGTTGGATCCAGCGGTAGAGGCGCTCGCTATCGGTGCCGTCGGTGAGAGATCTGGCGCCACCGGCGGGATAGTGCCCGCCGCGCGCTCACGCCCCCCGCGGCTGCTTGTCGATGTCCCGGTGCGCGACCGCCACATCGAGCTCGTCGCTGTCGCGGTAGCGCGCGGCCAGGTGCTCGGCGATCGCCACCGAGCGATGGCGCCCGCCGGTGCAGCCGATCGCGATCACCAGGTGCGCCTTGCCCTCGGCGACGTACTGCGGCAGCAGGAAGTCGAGCAGCGCGTGCAGCCGGACGTACAGCTGCTCGAGCCGTCCGTCGCGGGCGATGTAGTCGACCACGGCCGCATCCAGCCCGGTCAGCTCGCGCAGCTCGGGCTCGTAGTGGGGATTGGCCAGGAAGCGCACGTCGAACGCGAGATCCTCCTCGCGCGGCGGCCCGTGCTTGAAGCCGAAGCTCATGAACGTGACCGACAGGCGACCGACGGCCTGGCGCGGCAGGAACTCCTCGGCGATCTTCTCGCGCAGCATCGCCGCCGACATGCCGGTCGTGTCGATCACCATGTCGGCGCGGCCGCGCAGCGGCTCCAGCAGCGCGCGCTCGGCGGCGACCCCCGCCGCGATGCTGCCCTCCGGCGCCAGCGGATGGCGGCGGCGGGTCTCCTTGTAGCGGGTGACGAGCGTCTGCTCGGCGGCCTCGAGGAACAGCACGTGGTGTGACAGGCCGAGCGCGTCGAGGTCGTCGACCACCGCCCGCAGCGCCTCGAAGTAGACGCCGCCGCGGACGTCCGAGACGACCGCCGCGCGCTCCACCTTCGAGCCCTTGTGCACGAACAGCTCGACCAGCGAGCGGATCATCTCCGGCGGCAGGTTGTCGACACAGAAGTAGCCCGCGTCCTCGAACACGTTCATCGCCGTCGACTTGCCCGCGCCGGAGAACCCCGTGATCACCACGAAGTCCTGCAGCCGCGACTCGACCACCGGCTTGCCGGATTTCCCACCGGCGGCTCGCAGCGGGCGCAGGGGCCTGATCACGGCCATCGTCAGTGATTGTGCCGCGCGCGGCGGACGCGCGCGTCAGCCGCCTGGGGCGACTCAGCCGGCACGATGGAGGTAGGCATGAATATCGCGCCCCACCTTCGACGGCAGGCCAGGCACCGTTTGAAGTTCCTCGCTGGAGGCCGCGACGACCGCCTCCGGCGAGCCGAAGTGCGTGAGCAGCGCGCGCTTGCGCGCCGGGCCGATGCCCGGCAGCCCGTCCAGCAGCGAGCTCGTCATCGCCTTGTCGCGGCGGCCGCGGTGGTGGGTGATCGCGAAGCGGTGCGCCTCGTCGCGCACGCGTTGCAGCAGCTGCAGCTCGGGCGTGGAGTGATCGAGCACCAGCGGCGCGCGGCTGCCCGGCACGAAGATCTCCTCGATGCGCTTGGCCAGCGACACGACGGCGACGCCGCGCTCGCGGAAGCCGCCGAGCGGTCCCAGCCCGGCCGCCAGCTGCCCCTTGCCGCCGTCGATCACGACCAGGCTCGGCAGCGCCGCGAAGCTCTGGTCATACGCGGGGTCGTGTGGCGAGATGTCAGCCTGGCGCTCCCATTGCGCATAGCGTCGACCGAGCACCTCGGCCATCGACGCGAAGTCGTCCGGGGCGCCCTCGGTGCTGCGGATCGTGAAGCGCCGGTAGTCAGCTTTCTTCGGCGCGCCGCCCTCGAACACGACCATCGAGGCGACAGTGTGGGTGCCGCCGAGGTTGGAGATGTCAAAGCACTCGATCCGGATCGGCGGCGCGTCGAGGTCGAGCGCCCGCTGCAGACCGTCGAGCGCATCCACCCGGCTCTGGCGGCGGCGCTCGGAGCGCAGCCGCTCCTGGTCGAGCGCCAGCAGCGCGTTGCGTTCGGCCAGCTGCAGGATCCGGCGCTTCTCGCCGCGCTCGGCCGCCCGCAGCTCCACGGGACCGTCGCGGCGGCTCGACAGCGCGTCGGCGAGCGCCGCGCGGTCGCCCAGCCCTGACTGGACGATCAGCAGCGCCGGGATCGACGTGTAGCCGCCGTAGTACTGCAGCATGAACTCCTCCCCCACCTCCGCCTCATCGCGCTCGGCCTCGTTGGCCAGGTAGAAGGACTGACGGTCGGACAGCACGCCGTCGCGCACCTGGAAGACCTGCGCGTTGGCGTCGCGCCCGTCGAGCGCCACGGCGACCGCGTCGAACGTGCCCACCGACTCGCTCGTCACGCGCCGGCGCTCCAGCATCGAGCGGACCGCGTGCAGCCGGTTGCGCTCGAGCGTCGCCTGCTCGAACTCCTCGAGCGCCGCCGCCGCGCGCATCCGCTCCTCCAGGTCGCGCTCGATCGCCGCGAAGCGCCCGTTGAGGAAGTCGATCACGCCGTCGACGCTCGCGCGGTACTCCTCCCGCGTGACGTAGCCCACGCACGGCGCCTCACAGCGCTTGATGTAGTAGTCCAGACATGGGCTGCCGCTGCGCCGCCCGGGCTCCGGCCCGGTGCACGAGCGGAACATGAACACCTTCGCCAGCACCTCCAGCGTCGCGCGCACGCGCTTGGCGTTGGAGTACGGGCCGAAGTACGCGCGACCCGGGCGGTGGCGCTCGCGTGTGAAGTACACGCGCGGGTAGTCCTCGTCGAGCGAGATCGCGATGAACGGGTAGGACTTGTCGTCGCGCAGGCGGATGTTGAAGCGCGGCCGGTACTGCTTGATGAAGCTCTGCTCCGCCAGCAGCGCCTCCGCCTCGGAGGCGACCACCACGCACTCGACGCTCTCCACCGCAGCCACCATCTCCGCGTGCCCGGGTGAGCTCGATCCCCGCCCGCCCCCCTGCCTGTGCCCCGACACGGGGTACGCCTTGGAGAAGTGCGACGCGACGCGCTTGCGCACCGACTTGGCCTTGCCGACGTAGATCACGCGCCCGCGCGCGTCCCTGAACAGGTAAACGCCCGGTTGGTCGGGCAGCGCGCGGCGCTGCTCGGCGAGGCTCGCGCGCGCTTGCGCCGTCTCGCTCAGTTGCTCGGTCGCAGCCATCGCTCCGAGGATAGGCGCCGCGGCGAGGCGCTCAGTAGCTGCGCGCGTGGCGATACACGGTCAGCAGCGAGTACACGACCAGCACCGCCAGCGCGAACCACGCGAACTCACCAAGGCCCGCCCACCTGTGCACCTGCACGAGTTCGCTGCCGCGCACCTGCCACGCGTACCACATGCGCGAGCGCACCGCCCACAGGAACACGCCCACCGCGACCGCGCCGTACAGCAGCCCCCGATGGCGATCGCCCAGCCCGTACAGCGCGACATGGTGTTCGCGGTACATGCGCAGGCCGAAGTAGCCGATGCCCAGCCCGAACGCGACCCACAGCGCCGCTTCGAACGTGTTCGCCGCACGCCCGCCGCCCGGGATGAAGTGCACCGCCGCCGCGATCACGAGGATGATCGCGACGTACAGGGGCATCTTCAGGCGGTCGCTCATACGTGGAGGTTAGCTCCGCCGCGGACCTGTTCAGTCGACCAGCGCCTCCAGCTGCGCGTAGGCCTCCTCGACCGCGCGCGTGGCGGCGGTGTGGCGCGCTTCGGACTTGGCCGCCTCGTAGCGCGTCGCCCACGCCGCCGGCTCGGTCAGCTCCCCTTCGAGCGCGCGCAGCGCCGCCTCCGCCTCTTCGATCGCGCGCTCGGCCTTCTGCTGCGCGCTCAGGCGGTTCTTCGACGGGCCCTTGGCTGACCTGGCGCGGCCCTTCTTTACCGGCACGGGCGCACCGTCGAGAGGCGCCCGCCCATTGGCAGAGCCGGAGCCGTTGGCGGCGCCGGCTGAGCCGTCGGCCGCGCCCCGTGAGCCGTTGGCCGCGGCCGGCGAGGACGCGAGCGCAGGTGAGGGAGCCAGCGCGCCGGCGCCACCGCCCGAGGCGGCACGGCGTTCGTCGCGCACACGCACGTACTCGGGCCAGCCGCCGACGTAGCTGTGCAGCGCGCGGTCCTCCACGGCGATCGTGCGCGTGCCGACGGCGTCGAGCAGCGCGCGGTCGTGGGAGACGAGCAGGATCGCGCCGGTGAACCCGCGCAGGGCATCCTCCAGCGCCTCGCGGCTCTCGATGTCGAGATGGTTGGTGGGCTCGTCGAGGATCAGCACGTTGGCTCCGGACTGGACCAGCACCGCCAGCGACAGGCGCCGGCGCTCGCCGCCGGAGAGCCCGCTCAGCGGCTTCTCGGCCTCCTCGCCGGAGAACAGGAAGCGCCCGAGCAGCGCGCGCGCCTTGCCCGGGCTGAGGCCGGTGGCGCGCTGCGCCGCATCGACGACGCTCTGCTCGGGCGGGCCGCCCGCTCCCAGCTCGTCGGCGTGCTGGGAGAGGTAGCCGACCTTCACGTTGTGCCCGGTGCTCAACCTGCCGGCCGCCAGCGGCCTGCGGCCGGCGAGCGTCTCGATCAGCGTCGTCTTGCCGGTGCCGTTGGGACCCACCAGCGAGACGTGCTCGCCGCGTTCGAGCCACAGTTCGACGTGCTCGAGCAGGACGATGTGCTCGTCGCCCACCTCGATGCGACCGTCGAGCAGCTCGAAGATCACGCGGCCGGAGCGCTCGGGCGCGGAGAACGCGAACTCCAGGCCCTTGCCGTCTCTCGGATCGCGCTCGATGCGCTCGATCTTGGCGAGCTTCTTCACCCGCGACTGCGCCTGTTTGGCCTTCGTCGCCTTGTAGCGGAAGCGCTCGATGAAGCGCTCCATGCGCTCGATCTCCGCCTGCTGGGACTCGATCGCCCTGCCCAGGGCGAGCTCGCGCGCGGCCTGCTCGCGACGCCACTGGTGCCATGTGCCGGCGAAGAAGCGCGAGCGGCCGGCCTCGAGCTCCAGGACGGCGGTGCCGACGGCCTCCAGGAACCAGCGATCGTGCGCCACCAGCACGACCGCCGCGTCGAGGTCGACGAGCGTCTGCTCGAGCCACTCCAGCGACTCGATGTCCAGGTGGTTGGTGGGCTCGTCCAGCAAAAGCACGTCCGCGCCGGTGGCCAGCGCGCGCGCGAGCGACGCGCGCGTGAGCTGACCGCCGGAGAACGTGTCGAGCGTGCGCTCGAGGTCCACGTCGCGGAAGCCAAGGCCGTGCGCCATCGCGGTCGCGCGGCTGCGCCACAGGTAGCCGCCGCGGGCCTCCAGGCGAGCCTGCGCGCGCGCGTAGCGCCCGTATGTCGCCTCGTCGCTCGCGCCGCCCGCCATCTTCGCCTCCAGCGCGCCCAGCTCCGCCTCGATCGCGAGCTCCTCCGCGCAGCCCGACAGCAGGTACTCGCTCAGCGGGATCCCGCGCTCCCGCGGCGGGCGCTGGTCGTGCAGCGCGATCCGCACGCCCTTGGCGATGCTCAGCTCGCCGCGGTCGATCGACGTCTCGCCCGCGAGCATCCGCAGCAGCGTCGTCTTGCCAGCGCCGTTGCGGCCCGCGATCGTCATCCGTTCACGGCGCTCGAGCTTGAACGACACGCCGCGCAGCAGCGGCTGCCCGGCCATGTCCTTGTGCAGGTCGGATGCGATCAGAAGGGCCATCGGCTGCTGATGGTAGGGACCCGCTGGCCACGCGCGGGCGTGTGCGGGCTCGGACGCGCCCGATCGGACGAGGGTCCATTGCCTTCGCTAGGATCCGTGCCGCCGATGCGCAACCGACTGCTCGCAAAGCTCGTCCCGCTGTTCCTGCTCGCGTCCCTGGTGCTCGCTCCCGCCGCGAGCGCGTACAACGACGGGCGCGGCTTCTACGGGGCGAGCACCGACAAGGCGATCACCGACGCGGGCTTCATCCTGATCATCTTCTTCCCGACGTTCATCTTCCTGGCGAGCATGCTCCAGCGCCGCCTGGAAAAGCGCAAGGACGCGCGCAAAGCGGCGCAGAAGGCGCTGATCTCGGGCGGCCGCCTGCGCGGCGGCTGGTAGCGGCCCGACGAGACGATGAGCGACGAGCCGGCGGCGGTCCACTACGAGCGCAGGGGCGCCGCCGCGCTGATCACGATCGACCGCCCGCACCGGCGCAACGCCGTCGACGGCCACACCGCGGCGGCGCTGCACGAGGCCTACCTGCGCTTCGAGGCCGACGAGCAGGCACGCGTGCTCGTGCTGACCGGCGCCGGCGGTGTCTCCTTCTGCGCGGGAGCCGACCTGAAGGCGACGGAGACGATGGTCGGACGGCTGATGAGCGAGGAGGGTCCGATGGGCTTCACCCGCCTGACGGCCTCCAAGCCGACGATCGCGGCGATCTCCGGCTTCTGCCTGGCGGGCGGCCTTGAGATCGCGCTGTGGTGCGACCTGCGCATCGCCACCGAGGGCTCCACGCTCGGCTACCCCGAGCGCCGCTGGGGCGTGCCGCTGATCGACGGCGGCACGCAGCGGCTGCCGCGCATCGTCGGCCTCGGCCGCGCGCTCGATTTGATCCTCACCGGCCGCATGATCGACGCGCAGGAGGCGCTGGCGATGGGCCTGCTCACGGAGGTCGTGCCCCCCGGGGCGCACCTCGAGCGCGCGCTCGCGCTCGCCGAGGGGCTCGCGCGCTTCCCGCAGCGGACGATGCTCGCCGATCGCCGCGCGGCGATCGAGGGCTTCGGGATGCCGCTCGCCGACGCGCTCGCACTCGAGGCCGCCGCCGGGCCGGAAGTCTTCGAGGAAGGCGCGCGCGGGGCTGCCCGCTTCGCCGCAGGCGAGGGCCGCGGCGGCGCTGGGGCTGGGGCGTAGCGCGGGCTTCGATCTACAGGCTGCCGCGCGGTACGATCCAGCAGGTGGGCTGGCCGGTGATCGCGGCGACACGATCGAAATCCTCGTCGTAGTGGAGCAGCTCCACGCCTGCTGACTCCGCTGCCGCCGCGATCAGCAGGTCCGCGTGCCCGACGCTGCGCTGGTGGGCGCCACCCTGGTGAGCCAGCTCGCGATAGACGTCGATCGCGCGTGCCCACTCGCGCTCGGCGATCGGGAACTGCGGGAGCTCGTCCATCTCGACTCTGTGCTCGTCGAACTCGCGGCCGTTGCGAACGCTCTGCAACAGCTCCAGCGAGACCATCGCGCATGTGCCGATCAGCCCTTCGACCGTCTTCTGCGTGAACGAAGCCTGCAGATCGGGGCGACGGCGCGAGAGCTGCCATGCGCTGGTATCAGCCAACTGCATCTACTGGCCGTAAAGACTTCCCCACGGCCTGGTTTCCACGCGCGAGCGCCGCAGCTCCTTCAGATCCTCCAGCGTTTTGCCGCCAAGGTCCCATTCGCCAAGCCGTTTCAAGCGCTCGCGCCGAACCACGTCGCGCAGAGCGTCGTGCACCGTGTCGGTGGTGTTCCTCGTCTTCAGCACCTCGCGCGCCTCAGCCACGAGCTCCGTGTCCAGGTTGATCGTCGTTCTTCTCACCATTGGCACCCTCCCATACATACGCTCACAGATCAACAGCCATATGGAGATTGTATCGTTGTGTGCACAAAGTTGCCACACTTCGGTCACATCTGTGACTGTGAGGGCACATTCCGCCCGTGGGCGCTCGCGCCAGGTATGCTCGCTTGGGCAATGGCCTACTTCGTCACAGGAGCGACCGGCTTCATCGGACGCCGTCTGGTGGAACGGCTCTTGGAGAACCGCCAGGGCACGGTGTATGTGCTCGTGCGCGAGGGCTCGCTGGGGCGGCTCGACGAGCTGATCGAGCGCTGGAGCGTGCTCGAGGGGGCGTCGGTGGCCGAGCGCGTGCAGCCGGTGATCGGGGACCTGCGCCGGCCGCTGCTGGGGGTCGAGAAGGAACAGGTGGCGGAGCTGCGCGGCAAGGTCGAGCACTTCTTCCACCTCGCCGCCGTCTACGACATGACCGCGCCCGCGGAGCGCAACACGGCCGTCAACGTCGGCGGCACCACGCACGCGGTGGAACTCGCGCGGGCGGTCGACGCCAAGCACCTGCACCACGTCTCCTCGATCGCCGTCGCCGGCACGTACAAGGGCGTCTTCGGCGAGGACATGTTCGACGAGGGCCAGCGACTGCCGTCGCCGTACCACCGCACCAAGTACGAGTCCGAGCGGATCGTGCGCGAGCAGCCGTACATCCCCTGGCGTGTGTACCGGCCGGGGATCGTCGTCGGCGACTCCCAGACTGGCGAGATGGACAAGATCGACGGCCCGTACTACTTCTTCAAGGCGATCCAGCGGATGCGCCAGCTGCTGCCCGAGTGGGTGCCGCTGGTGGGACTCGACCTCGGCTACACGAACATCGTCCCCGTCGACTGGGTGGCGGGCGCGCTCGAGCACATCGCGCACGAGCCGAACCTCGACGGCAGGGCGTTCCACCTCACCGACCCCCGCCCGCAGCGCGTCGACGACCTGATCAACGAACTGGCCAAGGTCGCGCACGCGCCGCGCTTCGCCGTGAGTATCGACAAACGGCTGACCGACCCGCTGCCCAAGTGGCCGCTGTCGCTCGCGCTGGCGCTGCCGCCGCTGCGCCAGGCGCGCAAACTGGCGCTGCGCGAGCTGGGCATCCCGCCGGAGGTGCTCGCGCACATGGAGCTGGTGCCGCGCTTCGACACGCGCGAAGCCGCGCGCGCGCTTGCCGGCTCGCCGCTGGAGCAGCCGCCGCCGCTGAAGGACTACGTGGCGCGCTTGTGGGACTACTGGGACCGCGAGATGGACGGCCAGCTGCGCCGCGGCGCGACGCTCAAGCAGGCGCTCGACGGCAAGCACGTGCTGATCACCGGCGCATCCTCGGGCATCGGGCGCTCGACCGCGCTGAAGGTCGCAGCGGCCGGCGGCGTGCCGCTGCTGGTGGCGCGCAACGTCGACAAGCTCGAGGAGGTGCGCGCGGAGATCGTCGCCGGCGGCGGCACCGCGTACGTGTACGCCGCCGACATCTCCGACATCGAGTCGATCGAACGGCTGCTCGAGCGCGTGCTCGCCGACCACCGCAACATCGACATGCTCGTCAACAACGCCGGGCGCTCGATCCGCCGCTCGATCGCGCTCAGCTACGACCGCTTCCACGACTTCGAACGCACGATCCAGCTCAACTACTTCGGCGCCGTCAAGCTGATCATCGGCCTGCTGCCGCACATGCGCAAGCGCGGCTCCGGGCACATCGTCAACGTCTCCTCGATCGGCGTGCAGACCAACCCGCCGCGCTTCTCCGCCTACGTCGCCTCGAAGGCCGCGCTCGACGCGTTCACGCGTGTCGTCGCCTCCGAGGTGATCGGCGACGGCGTCACCTTCACGACGATCCACATGCCGCTCGTGCGCACGCCGATGATCGCCCCCACGAAGATGTACGACGCCTTCCCCGCGATCAGCCCCGAGGAGGCCGCCGACATGATCTGCGAGGCGCTGCGCGCCCGCCCGAAGGAGATGGGCACGTGGATGGGCAAGTTCGGCGAAGTCGCCTACACGCTCTCGCCGAGCACCGTCGACCGGCTGCTGCACCTCGCCTACCGCGTGTTCCCCGACTCCGCCGCCTCCAAGGGCCACGCCGACGTCGAGGAGCGCGCCTCCTTCGAGCAGATCGCGATGGCGACGCTGACGCGGGGCGTGCACTGGTGAGCAAGAGCTGAGCCACATCTGGCCGAGTTCCGACCGGTACATGTACCGGTCGGCCGGGCCGTGCATGCACGGCTCGGAACAGGCCGCACATGTGCGGCCTGTGGCGCCGGCGCATGCGCCGGCCCTCGGTGCGTGCATGCACGCACCGGCGGGCGACACGTGTGCCGCCCGAACTGGATTCTTGGAATGATCGAACCGTGACAGCCGGCGGCCCCGCCATCGAGGTGCACGACCTGCGCAAGCGCTACGGCGACTACGAGGCGGTGCGCGGCATCGACATCACCGTGCAGCGGGGCGAGGTGTTCGGGCTGCTCGGCCCCAACGGCGCGGGCAAGACGACCACGGTGGAGATCCTCGAGGGCTATCGCACGCGCACCGGCGGCGAGGTGTCCGTGCTCGGCCAGGACCCGGCCAAGCGCTCGATCGAGCTGCGCCGGCGGATCGGCATCGTGCTGCAGTCGGGCGGCATCTACAGCCACATCACCCCCCGCGAGGCGCTGCGCCACTGGGCGAGCTTCTACCCCCATCCGCGCGACGTCGAGGAGGTCCTGGATCTCGCCGGGCTGCAGGCGAAGGCGGACGAGCGCAGCCGCAAGCTGTCGGGCGGCCAGCTGCGGCGGCTGGACTTCGCGCTGGCGCTAGTCGGCGACCCCGAGCTGATCTTCCTCGACGAGCCCACCACCGGCTTCGACCCCGAGGCCCGCCGCGCCGCCTGGGAGACCGTGCGCTCGCTGCGCGCGCTCGGCAAGACGATCCTCTTGACCACGCAC
This sequence comes from uncultured Solirubrobacteraceae bacterium, assembly GCA_963735705.1. Taxonomy (GTDB): domain Bacteria; phylum Actinomycetota; class Thermoleophilia; order Solirubrobacterales; family Solirubrobacteraceae; genus Palsa-744. Next base: position 398,510 of record CAVTLZ010000001.1, on the reverse strand, counting down.
TACCTCGAGGAGGCGCAGGCGCTCGCCGACCGCGTCGCGATCGTCAAGGACGGGCGCGTGCTGGCGATCGGGCCGCCGCGGGAGCTCGGCGTCGGAGCGTCTCACTACCGCGTCGCCTATCGCGACCGCGACGGAGAGCTGGTCGAGTCCGAGACCGACGACCCGACGCGGCTGCTGCACGAGCTCACCGGCGAGGCGCTCGCGCGCGGAGAGCGGCTGGAGGAGCTGACCGTCGGACGCCCCACGCTCGAGGACGTCTACCTCGAACTGACGGCCGATGCCTGACGCGCTCGCCCTCACCTGGCGCCAGTACCGCCTGGAGCGCAGGATGTTCTGGCGCAACCCCAGCGCCGCGTTCTTCAACTTCGCGCTGCCGCTGCTGTTCCTCGCCGGCGCCGGCGCGGCGCTCAGCGGCAACCAGCACCAGCTCGACCGGCTCGTGCCGATGATCGCGGGCATGAGCGTGATGTCGACGACGTTCACCGCGCTCGCGTACAACATCGTGTTCCTGCGCGAGCGCGGCGTGCTCAAGCGCATCCGCGGCACGCCGCTGCCGACGATCTCCTACTTCGGCGGCGTCGCCGCCAACGCGGTCACCAACACGGCGCTGCAGATCACGATCATCGTGCTCGCCGGGCGCGCGTTCTTCGGCATCGGCTGGCCGCTGCACTGGGCGGCGCTGATCGTGTTCGTGGTCGTCGGCGTCGTCTGCTTCGCCGCGCTCGGCGTCGCCTTCGCGCACGCGATTCCCAACTTCGAGTCGACCGCCGCATACGTCAACGCCGTGTTCCTGCCGGTCGTCGCGATCTCCTTCTACGTGTTCGACTCCAGCAGCGCGCCCGGCTTCGTGCGCACGATCGCGGAAGCGCTGCCGCTGAAGCCGCTGATCGACGGGCTGTCGGGGGCGATGGTCACGGGCGCCGGCCTGGGCAGCCATCTCGACGCGCTCGCCGTGATCGCCCTGTGGGGAGTGTTCGGTCTGTACTTCGCGGTGCGCGGCTTCTCGTGGGAGGCGTCGCGCACATGAGACAGCTCGCCGAGGACGTCCACCTGCTGCGCGGCTGGCCGCCGAACGCGATCAACGTGTACCTCGTCGGTGACGTGCTGGTCGACGCGGCCACGCGCCAGGGCGACGGGCGGATCATGCGCGAGCTCGCCGGGCGCACGCTCAGCGCCCACGCGCTCACCCACGCCCACCCCGACCACCAGGGCTCGAGCCACGCGATCTGCGAGCGGCTCGAGATCCCGCTCTGGTGCGGCCAGGGCGACGTGCCCGCGATGGAGACCCCCGGCGCGATCTACAACACGCAGGCGCCCACCTGGCTCAACCGGCTGCAGCGGCGCTTCTGGACGGGGCCGGCGCACCCGGTCGCACGCGCGCTCGTCGAGGGCGACGAGGTCGCCGGCTTCACCGTGCTCGAGACCCCCGGGCACGCGCGCGGGCACGTCGCCTACTGGCGCGAGTCAGACCGCGTGCTGATCCTCGGCGACGTGCTCAACAACGTCAACGTCAGGACCGGCATCCCCGGCCTGCACGAGCCGCCGACGATCTTCACGCCGGACCCCGCCCGCAACCGCGTCTCCGCGCGCCGGCTGGCCGAGCTGCGCCCGCAACTGACCTGCTTCGGTCACGGCGCGCCGCTGCGCGACCCCGGCCGGCTCGCCGACTTCGTCGCCCAGCTGCCCAACTGAGACGCCGATGAGCGAGAGCATCTTCCGCGCCGACGGCGAGCGCCTGCACCCGACCGAGCAAGCCCGCGGCCCGTGGGACCCGCGCGCGCTGCACGGCGGCGCCCCCGCCGCGCTGATCGCCTCCGTATTCGAGCGTCTGCAGCCGGGCGCCGAGCTGCGGATCGCGCGGCTCGGCTATGAGTTCCTGCGCCCGATCCCCCTCGCCCCGCTCACGCTCACCACGCGCATCGTGCGCCTGGGGCGACGCGTGCAGGAGCTCGTCGCCGAGCTGCGCGCGGTGTCCGCCGGCGCCGGCGGCGATGGCGGCTCGGGTGGCGAGACCGGCGCCGGCGACGAGCAGGACGGGCTGCTGGTCTGTCGCGCGAGCGCGCTGCGCGTGCAGGAGATCTCATCCGCGGCAGCCGCGGCGTCGTCGCCAGCGGGGAGCGCCGACGAGAGCGCGATGCCCGCGCCCGAGACGGGCAAACCGGTGCGCTTCTCGCTCAACGGCAGCAACGAGGCGAGCTTCGCGGCGAGCGCGATGGAGATGCGCTGGCTCGACGATCCGCGGGCGCTCGGACCGGGACGCGTGTGGATGCGCCTGTGCCACCCGCTGCTGCCGGGCCAGGAGCTGACGCCGTTGGCGCGGCTCGCCGCGACGGCAGACTTCGGCAACGGCGTCAGCGCGGCGCTGCCGTTCGACCGCTTCGTGTTCATCAACGCCGACCTCACGATTCACCTGCAGCGCCAGCCGCGCGGCGAGTGGATCGGGATCGACGCGCGCACGCTGCTGGACGACGGCGGCACCGGTCTGGCCGAGAGCGTGCTGCACGACGTGCACGGACCCGTCGGTCGCGCGTTTCAGACGCTCGTCGTCGGGCCGCGTCCCGCATGAAGAATAGTTGCGGGCGCAAGCATTCTTGCTAGTGTCGTAACGACCCGTCCCACACAGGACATCGCACGACTTCGAACAAGGAGATCCAATGTCATCGCCAGAGACCGCCACCGCACAGCCCGCACTCCCGACGGGAACGTGGAAGGTCGACCCGGTTCACTCGAGCGTCGAATTCCAGGTCAAACACCTCGGCATCGCCACCGTCAAGGGCCAGTTCAAGGATTTCGAGGGCACGCTCGAGGTGACCCCCGAGGGCATCGACGCCTACGGCAGCGTGGAGACGGCCAGCGTCGACACACGTGAGCCCCAGCGCGACGGCCACCTGCGCTCGGCTGACTTCTTCGACGCCGACCAGCACCCCAAGATCACCTTCAAGTCGACGTCCGTGCGGGCGATCGACGACGAGGACTTCGAGATCGAGGGCGACTTCACGCTGCACGGCATCACGCGACCGCTGAAGCTGATCGCCACGCTCGAGGGCACCGAGACCGACCCGCAGGGCAACGAGCGCGTCGGCGTGTCGGCGACGGCCCAGATCAACCGCTCCGACCACGACATGAAATTCAACATGGCGCTCGGCTCGGGCAACGTGGTCGTCGGCGACAAGGTCAAGATCCTGCTCGACGTCTCCGCGGTCAAGGCCGCCTGAGCGGCGGTTCGGCGGCGGCGTCGTCAGCGCACGACGACGTCGCCGAGCGCGTCGTCGACCGCCGCGAGCGTGTCCGCGCTGAGCGTCACGCCGGACGCGGACGCGTTGGCGTGCACCTGCTCGGGGCGGCTGGCGCCGACGATCGCGGAGGCGACGTTCGGCTGGCGCAGGACCCACGCGAGCGCCAGCTGGACCATGCTCAGCCCGGCGGCGTCGGCGACCGCCGGCAGCCGCTGAACCGCCTCGAGCACCCGCGGCTCGGTGAGCTGGCCGATGAACGCGCTCATGCTGTCGCTGGCCGCGCGCGAGTCCGCCGGCGGCGGCTCGCCCGGGCGGTACTTGCCCGTGAGCACCCCCTGCGCCAGCGGCGACCACACGATCTGGGAGATGCCGCGCTGTTCGCACAGCGGGATCACCTCCGCCTCGGGCTGGCGCCACAGCATCGAGTACTGCGGCTGGCTGGAGACCCAGCGCTCGACGCCTGGAAGCGCCAGCGACTCTTCGATCTTCTCCACCGGCCACTCGCTGAAGCCGATGTGGCGCGCCTTGCCCGCCTGCACGACTTCGCTGAGCGCCGCCATCGTCTCCTCGAGCGGCGTGTGCGAGTCGTAGCGGTGGCACTGGTACAGGTCGACGTAGTCGGTCTGCAGCCGCTGCAGCGAGGCGTCGATCTGCTTGTGGATCTGCGCGGCCGACAGCCCGCGATCGTCGTCGGACATCGGGAAGAAGACCTTCGTCGCGAGCACGTAGGAGGAGCGCTCGTGCTCGGAGAGGACATCGCCGAGCAGCGTCTCCGCGGCGCCGCGCCCGTACACGTTGGCGGTGTCGATGAAGTTGATGCCCGCGTCGAACGCGGCCTCCACGCACGCCTTCGCCTGCTCGCGCCCCACGCCGCCCGAGTACGTCAGCCACGAGCCAAGGCTGATCTCCGAGACCTCGATGTCACTCGAGCCGAGCTTGCGGAGATTCATCGGCGATCAGACTACCCTGAACATGATGAGCGCCGTCGATCACACGCCAAGATGAGCACAACGATCGATCCGAGCCTGCGCATCGGCTCCGTGGCGCTCGCGGTCAGCGACCTGGAGCGCAGCGCGGACTTCTACGAGCGCGTGCTCGGGCTGCCGCTGATCGCGCGCGAGGAGCACAGCGCGCGGCTCGGCCCCGACCGCGAGCGCGCGGCGCTCGTGCTCAGCGACATCCAAGCGCCCACGCCGCTGCCGCCAGGCGCGACCGGCCTGTACCACGTGGCCTGGCTGCACCCCGACCGCGCGGCGCTCGCGGAGACCGTGCGACGGGTCGCCGCCGCGCGCTGGCCGTTCGAGGGCGCCTCCGACCACGGCGTCTCCGAGGCGCTGTACCTGAGCGACCCTGACGGCCTGGGGATCGAGATCTACGTCGACCGGCCGCGCGAGCTGTGGGCGCGCCCCGCCGGCGGCCGCGGCGTGGAGATGGTCACGCTGCCGCTCGACCTCGACGACCTGCTCGCGCAGTTCACCGGCGAGCCGGCCGCGACGGTCTCGCCGGACACGAGCGTCGGGCACGTGCACCTGAAGGTCGCAGACGTGCCGCGCGCTGCCGCCTTCTACCGCGACGCGCTCGGCCTGGAGGAGCAGGCGCAGCTGCCCTCCGCCGCGTTCCTCGCCGCCGGCGGCTACCACCACCACGTGGGCCTGAACTCGTGGCAGAGCCAGGGCGCCGCTGGCGCCCCCGACAGCGCGCCGGGCCTCCGCGGCATCGAGTTCGAGCTCGCCGGCGTGGACGCGCTCGACGAGCTCGAGCGCAGCGTCGCCGACGCCGAAATGACGTCGTCGCTCGAGCGTGACGCTGACGGTGAGCTCACCGTGCGCGACCCTGATGGACAGCTGCTCGTGTTCGCAGGCCAAGAGCGCTAGCAATAGGGTAATCGCCACCACCGACACCGTCAGTCTTGGGGCCCGTCCAGTGCCAAACCGGCTGAGAGCCGATCGCTCAGAAATGAAGTGGCTTCGATGAGCGTACCTGCCGTTGCGCCTCCGACGAGCTCCTAGACTGAACGAGCCTGCTATGGGGCCGCAAGCTGAACCGCAACCGATCGCACGTACACCTGCTCGCACTTGCGAAGATGCTTCGCGACCTTGCCTGCACTGTCCATCAATATCCGCTGCCTACGCGATGATCCGCACTTCTTCTCCCGCGGTTCATAGAAATCCAGGTCCTCGGAAATCAAAGCAACGCCGCCACCTGTGCGCTGAACGACCGCGCATGCCGTCAGCACATACCACCGGTCTGACTGGTCTCCGGGAAACCCGTGCTTCACTTTTAGGACCTTAATGATGTCTCCTCGTGTAGTGGGCTCTACCATCTCGACCGCACCCGAAGCCAACATTCCGGCGAACCATGCGTTGAACCACTCTGGCTGCACAACGTTGCGCCACTCCTGCTCAATTTTGTTCCCAGTGTCGACGTACGCGACTTGATGAGCTGGGCCCAGACCTCCAAAAATCGGGAGAGTTGATCCGGTCAGTCGCGACGGCAACGCAAGCTCGGCCTCTTCGAAGTATGCCTTGACGACGTTCGCGTCAATCACCAGAGGGAGAGCCATCACCACCACGTCTCGCAGAACGAATGAGGGCAAGGTTTCTCGCCTCTTCCAATCGTTGGGGGAAGAACCCTTGGTCCAGCGGCGTATCGAACAGTCCGAGCCCGTCAACTCGCAACTCACGGATTCGCTTTGAACTTCCTGCGGCATGGACATAGTAGAAAGCAATATCCCTGGGCTTAATGACGCCCGCTGCAATGTGCTGCTGCAACCGCAAGATTAGGTACTCGCTGTGAGTCTCAACGAGGGTCTGCACTCCAGCCTCATGCAGGTCCGACAAGAAGTCACCGAGATGTGCCTGGGCGCGGGGGTGCAGGTGGATCTCAGGCTCCTCCACCAGATATGTCGCCCCAGCCGGAAGTCGAAAACCACCAATCAGTACAGGAAGTACCTGGCTATTGGCTTGACCAACGTCCGCGAGATTTTGATACTCCCCAGTCGTGGAATGTTGAACCTGCACCTCGTAGTGACGGTCGGACAACCAGTTGAGCCTGACGTCGGAAGCTAGGCCCGCCTTCTTCAACCACTGAATCAGACGCGGGACAATTCGTCGACTACGAGCAGGGCGGGCCGCATCCAGAACAAGCAGGCCCGCCCAATTTTCTCCGTACGCACCTATTCGCCTGCTCGCAGCACCGGTCTGATGGTAGGTCCGCTCGGGTGCGCGCCGCATGGCGCCTAGGTAGTCAACCTCCTCAAGCGCCTCTATCATGCCAAAGACCGACTCTTCGATTTCATTCGCGAGGATGGGCAGCCGTTCCTCGGCCACCACGCGACTGATGCTCACTTTTCGCCCGGCCCGCCTCCACAAGAATAGCCGCGGCAGGAAATTGTATAGATGAAGACTATCGGCCAACGCCGAGCGCTGTGCTGGTGGGACGTTGTGCCTATCAAGACGCGTGATGAGATGCCTTTCGAAATCTTTTGAGAGAGTCGCCGTAATGAGGTGCTGATTGTCGCGGTACAGAGCTGATTGGCGCAGCACAAGCTCCCGACGAACGGTGCGGTACTTGAATTCCAGCTCCAGCCTTGATCGACTGGGTCCATCTGCAGATTCCTGGATCGTCGCGAACTCGAGGCCGAATGGGCGGCCACGATGGTTTCCGTAGACCAAATCGCGATAAGTACCAAAGTCGCCGAGTGGGCCATCGAGAAGGAGTGGCAAACCAGGATCACGGCTCTGGATCGTCTGCGCGAGTAGGCGAACACCGGCAAGGAGCGACGACTTCCCCGAGTTGTTCGGACCGATCAAGACCGTTATCGGACGCAGATTGAGCGAGGCAGTTTGAAATGCCTTGAAGTCCGTTAGTTTGATCTGAGCAAGCATGCTGCGCTCCTACTGTCGATGAGAACGCGAAGGCGGTGCTAGCGGCACCATACCTGGGAGCGTGCCTGCACGAGCGTCGGTGGCGGTTCCCGGGACCGGGCAGTTAGCCACTCACCGAGTCGAGGCAATCGAGCTCCGCCGGCGAGAGCTCAAGCTCGGCGCACGCCAGCAGCTCGGCCAGCTGCTCGAGGGAGGTGGCGCTGGCGATCGGCGCGAGCACCGTTGGCTGTGCGAGCAGCCACGCGAGCGCGACCGCCGCGTCCGAGGTGCCGTGCGCGGCGGCGATCTCATCCAGCTCGTCGAGCACCGCGAAGCCGCGCTCGTTGAAGTAGCTCTCGCGCACCCCGGCCGCGCGCGGGCTGTCGACGTCCGCTCGGTCGCGGCGGTACTTCCCGGTGAGAAAGCCCCTGGCGAGGCCGAAGTACGGGATGCACGCGAGCCCGTTCTGGTCGCACACGCCGGCCAGCTCGCCCTCGTATTCGCCGCGCTCCAGCAGGTTGTAGTGCGGCTGCAGCGCCACGTACGAGGCCATGCCCGCGCCCTCGCCGATGCTCACGGCCTCCTGCAGGCGCGCGGCGCTGTAGTTGGAGGCGGCCGCGTGGCGGATCCTGCCCTCGCCGATCAGCTCGCCGAACGCGCCCAGCGTCTCCTCGAGGGGCGTCTCGGGGTCGTCTTGGTGCGCGTAGTACAGGTCCACAGTGTCGATGCCGAGGCGCTCCAGCGAGCCCTCGATGCCGCGCCTGATCGTCGCTCGCGAAAGCCCGTGCAGGTCCGGGGACATGCCCACCTTCGTCGCGATCACGAGCTGGTCGCGGTTGCCGCGCGCCGCCATCCAGCGGCCGACGATCCGCTCGGACTCGCCCGCGCCGCCTGCCCCGCGGCGCCCGTAGACGTCGGCCGTGTCGATGAAGTTGCCGCCCCCCGCCACGTACGCATCGAGCACCTCGAACGAGCGCTGCTCGTCGATCGACCAGCCGAACACGTTCCCGCCGAGGCACAGCCGGAAGACGTCCAGGTCAGTGTCGGCTAGGCGGGCGATGCGGTGAGGGTAGCGAGCCGGCGATGTCGACGGCACAGCTGCGGAGGCTCAGGCCAACCGACGGCTCGCCGTTGCGCTCGACGGTTCCAGCCGAAGCCAGGGACAAAATCATCGCTCCGCATGACGAAACCCAGCGACACGCTATGGGCGATGGAGCCGCACACGAGGGGTAAGCACATCGTGCTGCGCTCCTATCTGGACGCCTGGCTGCCCATCATGAGCCACGGCGCGCGCTACCGGTCGGCAATGGGCAAAGCCCGGCTCGTCCTGGTCGACGGCTTCGCCGGGCCCGGCCGCTACAGCACAGGCGAGGATGGATCGCCGCTCGTGATGCTCAAGGCGTTCTTGGAGCACTCGCAGCGCCATCTGATCACCGCGGATCTGCTCTATCTGTTCATTGAGGAGCGACCCGACCGGATCGAACATCTACGGGAGGAGGTGGCAGCGCTGAACCCGCCCGAGCAGGTTCATGTGCAATTCGAGACCGGGCGGTTCGAGGATGTCTTCACTGGTCTCCTCGACAGCATCGAGTCCAGCGGCGCCCAGCTCGCCCCCACGTTTGCTTTCATCGACCCATTCGGCTACACGGGCAACCCGATGGACCTCGCGGGCCGGTTCTTGGCTTTCCAGCGGTGTGAGGCGCTGGTCTACATGCCTCTGCCGTTCGTCAACCGCTTCGTGGGCCGGGCGGGCCAGGAGCAAGCGCTCACAGCGCTGTTCGGCAGCGAGCGCTGGCGCGAGGCACTCTCATTCGAGAGCACCGCGCGCGTTCAGTTTCTCCACGAACTCTTCCAGGAGCAACTGCGCTTCGGATCAGCGAGCAGACTGGTGCGCTCCTTCGAGATCCCCACTGCCGGAGGAAACGGCTACCGGCTCTACTTCACGACTGGTAGCGAAAAAGGTCTCGAAGAAGATGAAGGAGGCGATGTGGCGCGCCGATCCGCTCGGCGGCGAGCGCTATCGGGACACGACCGACGAGCTCGTCCTGTTTGAGCCTGAGCCCGACACGGGTCAGCTACTCCGGGCTTTGAAAGCACACTTCGGCAATCGGCCATTCAGCATCGAGGATGCCGAGCGCTTCACCCTGCTCAGTACGGCATACCTGCCCAACGCACATCTGAAGAGGCGAACGCTGGCGCCCGCGGAGCGTGCCGAACGCTTGTTGGCGCTTTCGGCGCGCAAGCGAACGGCCACCTACCCCGCGGGAACGCTGCTCCGATTCCGCTAGGCAACCGCGAGCGCGGGGCGATCTGGCATCTCGTTCCACGTACGGCCATCGAGTTCACGCCCACCGGTCTTCGCTGTCCGCCCGCCCCACTGCTTGAAGAAGAACGCCACCTGCTCTGCACCACACCGGTCGCGAAGCTCGTGAACCCACTCGATCTTCATTCGACGATGACCATGCCCAGACTCGCCCCCGGCTATTAGCCACTGAATGCCGGTCAGGTCAAGCCCCTGTAGCGGTCCCAGCAGCGGCTCCGCGCTGATGAACCGTACGGCTGCCGGAACTTCGCGCAGATAATCAGCGCGGTGCACGAAGCGCCTGTTCTCGATGCTGACGCCCATCCAGACATTCTCCGGCCACGGCAATTCAGGAGCGAGTGCCGCAAGCCGCTCATGCCGCTTCGTAAGCACTTGGAATGTGTGCTGCTGCGCGCGTTGCATGACGTCGAACACCTGGGCTATGTAGCTGTCGGAGATGCCCTCGTGAAAGAGGTCGCTCATCGAGTTCACGAAGATCATCCGCGAGCGTGTCCATCGCAGCGGCTGGTCGAGACGGTCGGGCCAAAGCCGCAGATCGAATCCCTGCTCGTAGGGATGACCGGGTACACCCCGCCACCGCTCAGCGAACGTCTTGGCATAGCAGTGCGCGCAGCCCGGAGACACTTGATGGCATCCCGTTACCGGGTTCCAAGTCGCCTCCGTCCACTCGATTCGACTGCGATCCGCCAAAGCCAATGTGTCTTCATCCTCTGCCGCATAAGTCCTCTATGTACGAACACATGTTCGCAGATGGTGAGGACGGACATGCGTCTTTACCGCCGCCGCCCCATCGCGAAGCTCTGCACCGGCGGCGCCGCCGCGCGCATGCTCGAGCCGACCTCGCCGCTCTCCACGTCCTCCTCGCCGGCGGCCCCCGGGACCGGCGGGGCCTCACGTCCGGGCAGGCGGCGGACACGCGCCGCGGCGGCCTGACCGTCCGCGCCCTCGACGCCGCCCGGCAGGAAGCGCTCGAGCGGCGCGAGCTCGCGCACGATCACGTTGACGACGCCTTCCGAGCGCTCAAGCGTGCCCCGCGCGAGCAGCAGCGGCTCCGCTCGCGCGAGATGGCGGTGGCGCTCGTACACCGCCTTGCTCACGATCAGGTTGACCGTGCCGAACTCGTCCTCGAACAGCAGGAACATCGTCCCCTTCGCCGTCCCCGGCCGCTGCCTGGCGATCACCAGCCCCGCCACCGCCACCTGACAGCCCGACGGCAGTCGCGGCAACTGCGCGCTCGTGGCCAGCATTGGGACAGTCAGCCGCTCGCGCAGGATCGCGATCGCGTGCTCGCCGACCGTCACGCCGCTCGTCGAGTAGTCCGCGATCAGCCGCTGCCAGCGCCCCAGCGGACGCAGGCGCGGCGCCGTCGGCAGCTCCAGGGGCAGCGCCAGCTGGGTCCCCTCTCCGTCGCCCGTCTGCGCCGATGCCGCCAACCCCAGCTGCCACAGCGCCTCCCGCCTGCCGGCGCTCGTCTGGGTATCGCCGCCGCCGATCAGCCCGTCGCACGCGCCCGACCACGCCAGCTGCTCGAGCGTCCCCCGCCTGCAGCCCGCCCGCCCGGCGAGCTCGCCCAGGCTCGCGTAGCGCCCGTTTCGCTCGCGCTCGTCCACCAGCGCCTGCATCTCCGCGCGCGCCGTGCCCTTCACGTAGCCCAGGCCCAGGCGCACGCCCCCCTCCTGCACCGTGCACCGCACCTGCGAGGAGTTCACGTCCAGCTTGTGGATCGCGATCCCGCGGTTTTCCGCCTCGTGGACGAGGCTGTCCGGGGCGTAGAAGCCCATCGGCTGCTCGTTCAGCAGCGCGCACAGGAACTCCGCGCCGTAGTGCACCCGCAGCCACGTCGACTGGTAGGCCAGCAGGCCGAACGCCGCGCTGTGCGCCTTCGGGAAGCCGAAGCCCGCGAAGCCCTCCACCATCGCCCACACGCGCTCCGCCGTCTGACGATCCGCGCCCGCGTGGCGCAGCGTCCCCGCCACGAAGCGCTCGCGATGGCCCTGGATCATCTCGTGCGAGCGCTTGCGGCTCATCGCCCGCCGCAGCCCGTCCGCCTCGCCCGCGCTGAAGCCCGCGAACGCTTCCGCCACCTGCATCACCTGGTCCTGGAAGATGATCGTGCCGAGCGTCTCCCGCAGGACCGGCTCCAGCGCCGGATGATCGTAGGGCACCTCATACGCCGGGTCTTCGCGCAGGCGCCTGCGCCTCTCTATATAAGGATTGATCGCACCACCCTGGATCGGTCCCGGACGCACGATCGCCACCTGCACCACCAGGTCGTCGAGGTTCTCCGGTTGCGTGCGGCGAATCGACTGCATCTGCGCGCGACTCTCGATCTGGAAGACGCCCACCGTGTCCGCCGCGCGAATCGCGCTGAACGTCTGCTCATCGTCGAACGGGATGCGCGACAGGTCCACGCGCTCCCCGCGCACGCGCGCGATTTCCTCCACGCAGCGCTCCACCGCCGACAGCATCCCCAGGCCCAGCAGGTCGATCTTCAGAAAGCCCGCGTCCGCGCACGAGTCCTTGTCCCACTGCACCATCTGCCTGCCCGCCATCGCCGCCGGCACCACCGGGCAGCAGTCGATCAGCGGCCGCGTCGCGATCACCATCCCGCCCGGGTGCTGCGACAGGTGCCGCGGCAGCCCGTACGCCTGCTCGACCAGGCGCTCCAGCCAACGCCAGCGCGTCGAGCCCGCTCCCCGCTGCGCGTGGGCCGCATCCGAAGGCTGGGCATCTGCGATCGCCGCCTCCCTGCCCCACGGGTCCGCGCCGCGCGCCGCGCGCTCGATCTCCCCCGCCGGCAGGCCCAGCACCTTGCCCAGCTCGCGGATCGCCCCGCGCGCGCGGAACGTCGGGAACGCCGCCACCAGCGCCGCGCGATCGCGCCCGTAGCGCTCGTGCACGCGCGGGATCAGCCGCTCGCGGATGTCGCGCGGGAAGTCCAGGTCGATGTCCGGCAGCCCGCTCAGGTCCTCGTGCAGGAAGCGCCCCAGCGCCAGTTTGCCCGCGATCGGGTCGATGTGCGAGAGCCCCGTCAGGTAGCACACGATCGACGACACCGACGAGCCGCGCCCGCGCCCCGGCGCCAGCAGCCCGCGCACCGTGCTCGGCCCGCGCACCTCCACCGCGACCTCGCGCGCCAGCTCCAGCATGTCGTGGTGCAGCAGGAAGAAGCCCGCCAGGCCCAGCCGCTCGATCACGCGCAGCTCCTCTTCCAGGCGCGCCAGCGCCTCCGCATGCGCCCCGCGCGCACCCGGGCCCGGGTGCGCGCCGTCCTCTCCGTAGCGCTCGTCAAGCTGCGCCCTGCACAGCTCCGCCAGGCGCCGCTCGGCGCCCTCGTCCTCCGCCCCCGGATAGCGGTAGCCGAGATCCCTCGTCAGGTCGAACGTCAGCCGCTCCGCCAGCGCCAGCGTCTCGCGCACCGCCTGCGGATGGTCGGCGAAGCGGCTGGCCATCGCCCGCGGCGTGCTCATCACGTGGCTGTGGTTGCCGCGCCGCAGCGGCTCGCACGCGTCCAGCGCCGCATGGTGGCGCAGCGCCACGAACGCGTCCTGCAACTCCGCCCGCGCGCGCGAGTGCGCGTGCACGTTGCCCGTCGCCACGCACCTCACCCCCAGGCGCCGCGCGTGCGCCTCCAGCGCCCGGTTGCGCGCGCGGTCGTCGTGCGCGTACGGGCGCTGCAGCTCCACATACAGGCCATCCGGGCCGAACGCGTCCAGCAGCCGCCGGGCGGTGAGCTCGTCCCGCATGCCGCCCGCGATCGCCGAGCGCTGCGCGCAGCCCGTCAGGCACACCAGGCCCTCCGCGTGGTCGAGCACCGCCTGCACGTCCACCCACGGCTCCGTGCGCTCGCGCCCCGACTCGCGCTCGCGGGTGTGCGCGTGCGCGAGCGTGACGATCCGGCACAGGTTGCTCCAGCCGCGCTCGTCGCGCACCAGCAGCGTGATGTGGCGAGTCCCGATCGGCTCGGCCGGCTTGGTCGCCGCGCCGGAGTGGTCGTCCTCGCCCGTGCGCGTGGCGCCGCCAGGGCCGAGCGCCACGTCAATCTCCGCGCCGTGGATAGCCCGCACCCCGTTGCCCGCCGCCACCTGCGCCAGCTCCATCGAGCCCGACACCGAGTTGTGGTCGGTCAGCGCCAGCGCCGTATAGCCCAGCTCGCCCGCGCGCTGCGCCAGCTCCTGCGGCAGCGACACGCCGTCCAGGAACGAGTACGCCGAGTGGCAGTGCAACTCGACGTACGTCGGGGTCCCAGAACGGTTCATTGGATCCACCAGCGGCCCGTGCGCAGGTCGTGGAAGACGACCACGTTGCGCCCCCGCTCGCCCACCAGCTCCCAGTAGCGGCGTCGCAGCGGCTCCGCCGTCCACCAGCGGTCCTCAACCAGCCACGACTCGCGCAGCGACTCGATCGCTTCGCCGTCCACCTCCACCGGCATCTCAGCGGGGCGGGCGGGGTCCAATCTCACGCGCGCGGGACGGGGCTCGTTCAGGACTCGGGCCATGCGCCGGCCATCACTCCGGGATCGGCGCCAGCACCACCCGGCGCTCGGGCACGCGCGAGTCCGGGTCGACGCACACCGCCCGCAGCGCCGCGTCAGGCCCCGCCACCGCGCGCATCTGCGCCACCGCTTCGCGCAGGCGCGCCGCGCGGGCGGCCGAGGGAGCGCCGGGACGGATCGGGTGGACGGCCGAGCCGGTGGCGTCGGCGACGGCGACGGGACGGGCGTGGATCTCCTCGAACAGCGCGCCCTGCTCGCTCGCCGGCGGCCCGAAGCGCTCGGCCGCCAGCCCCAGCACGGCGGCCGGGGCGGGCAGCGTCAGCAGTCGCAGCGACAGCGCCAGCCAGATGCGCTCCGGGTCCGCGAGCGCCTGGCGGAAGACCACGCGCTCGCGCCAGCCGCCGCCCGCCACCAGGCGCGCGGACAGCGTCGCGGCGCGCAGCGTGCGCCCGCGACGCTCCGAGCGCGCCAGCAGCCGGTCGACCAGCACGCCCAGCACCCGCTTCAGCGCCTCGCCGGAGCTCGCGTCGCCGACCTCCATCGACTCCTCCAAGCGCTCCTCCACGCGGCGCGGGCGCAGCGGGCCGTCCTCGCCGCGGGCCAGCCGGTGGGCCAGCGCTCCCGGCGCCCCGAAGCGGTCGCTCAACGCCGGGCGCCCGAGTCGCTCGAGCTCGCCGAGCGTGCGCACGCCCAGGCGTGTCAGCGGCTCGATCAGCGCCGCCGTGTCGTCGCGAAAGCCCAGCAGCTCCACCGGGCGATCAGCCAGCCAGCGGCGCGCCTCAAGGGTGGGCGGGCCTTCAATCACGAGCGGACGGCGCGAGCGCACCGCCATGGCCGCCGCCAGCGCGCAAAAGCGCGTCGGCCCCGCGCCGATGCGCACCCCCCACGACGCGCGGCCGACTGGGCGCGCGAGCGCGCGCGAGGCGGCGGCGATCGTCGCCTCGGGCGTGCCGTGGATCCCGTGCAGCCCGCCGCTCTCGAAGTACGCGAGCCCCGGGCGCGCCGGCTCGACCGCCGCGCCGATCGCTTCCAGGGCGCGCAACGCCGCCTCCCACGCCTGCGCCACCGCCACCGGGTCGCCCGGCACCAGCACCAGGTCGGGGCAGCGCGCCAGCGCCTCACCGAGCACCATCCCCCGCGCCACGCCGCGCGCCTCCGCCGCACCCGACACCTCCCCCACGCGCTGTTCGCCGCCCACCAGCGGCGCCACCGCCAGCGCGCGTCCCGCCAGCGTCTGCTGGGCGATCTTCGCGCCCTCGCCGGCCGCCACGGACAGCTCGAAGCGAGGGATGTACACGCACACGACCATACGAACACACGTTCGCATGGTCGACCGCCGGCCGCAACAGATGGCTATCTACATTTCGGCGCCGGGGCGCCTCGAGCAGGCAAGGCACGGCGCGACACTCGCGGAAGGCGCACGCCTCAATCCATCGTCAACGGCCCCTCGGCAGAGCCACTCAAGAACTGCCGCACGAACGGGTTCTCCGAGGAGAACATCTTCTCGGCATCGCCCGCCTCGACGATCCGCCCGCGCCACAGCAGCGCGATGTATTCGCCGATCTGGCGCGCGGAGGCGATGTTGTGGGTGACGACGAGGTAGGTGCCTTTGTAGATCTGGTGCATCTCCTGGATCAGGTCGCACAGCAGCGCGGTGCGCACCGGGTCCAGGCCCGAGTCGGGCTCGTCGAAGATCACGATGTCTGGCTCCATCACGAGCGCGCGCGCGAAGCCCGCGCGCTTGCGCATGCCGCCGGAGAGCTGCGAGGGCAGGTCGAACATCGCGTCGGACAGGCCGACGTCGCCCAGGCGCTCGCGCACGCGCTCGGCGATCACCGCCTCGGAGTAGTCCGTGTGCTGGCGCAGCGGGAAGGCGACGTTGTCGAAGACGTTCATCGACCCGAACAGCGCGCCGTCCTGGAAGAGCACGCCGATTTTGCGCCGCATCGCCAACAGCTCCGGCATCGTCAGGTCTTTGACGACTTTCCCCTTCACGATCACGTCGCCCGAGTCGGGGAACATCAGCCCGATGATGTGCTTGATCAGCACGCTCTTGCCGGTTCCCGACGGGCCCAGCACGACGGTGATCTTGTCCTCGGGGAAGGCGACGTTTAGGCCGTCGAGGACGGCCACGCCGCCCAAGCGCTTGTGCACGTCCACGCAGCGGATCGACCAGTTGCGGTCGTCCGCGTCGCCCGCGTAGTCGACGTCGGTGGAGTGGTACTGGTGGTGATCGTCGGGGGTCTCGTCTGACATCACTTTTCCTTGTATACCGCGTGCGGGAATTCGCTGGTTTCGCCGTTGAACGTGAACGGCCCCTGCTGCGTGCACCCTGGAGCCGCGACCTTGTTGGCCGTCCCCGGTTCGTTGGCGAGCGGCGATTCGCCCGCGTTCGGGGGCGTCGTGAGCTCTTTGAGGAGTTCTTCGGAGACGAGTCCGTTGGCCGGGCCGCTGACCGACGGCGAGGAGTTGGCGCAGGCGCTCGAGCTGAACACCGGCAGCCCGCTGGCGAGCGAGCCGTAGGCGCCGGAGTGCGGGTAGGCGTTGGCGCGGTCGGTGCCGATGCGGCTCGGGTAGATCGCGAGGCTCTCCGGGGTGAGCACCTGCATCGCGGTCAGCACGTGGCGCTTCGGCGCACCTGCGGGGAGGTCGGCGCTGGGTTCGCTCGCCTCCGTGGCGGCCGTGACGTTCGCGAAGAACGCCTGCAGCTCGGGCACGTATTCGCCGAGGTACTGCAGGAGCGGGTCGAGGTTGTGCAGCACGGGCCTGAAGTTTTCGAGCACCGGGACGGTCAGCTGCAGCGCCTTCTTCATGTCCGGCAGATCGGTTTTCGCGGCGGCGGTCAGCGGCCCGAGCGCGGTGAGGAAGCTGTTGAACTGCGGGGTGAACGGCTTGGCCGCCTGCAGCAACGCCGAGAGCTGGCGCTCGGTCGGGCGGAATTCTTCGAGGTAGGGGTTGGCGACGGCGGCGAAGCGGTCGGTTTCTTTGAGCGCCACGCGCGAGTTGTGCTCGAACGTCGGCAGCGCGCGGAAGGCTTCGGCGAACGCCTGGCTGGCTTCGGCGGCCGCGTGGAACGTGCGCTCGCCGTTGACGATCGAGCCCTCGAGCTGATGGTCGCGGCTGGCGAGCGCGTTGAAGACGACACCCGTGTTGTGCACGATCGCTTTGACGGCGCCTTCCTGAGCGTCGAGCAGCGTGACGAGCTTGTTCGCGCTTTCGACGAACGGTTCGAGCTGGGCGAAGTCGGCGTTGATCTGTTCGCCGCGGCCGTTGATCCCTTCGGAGGCCGCTTCCTGCCAGATCTGGAAGTCACGCCTGGTCTTCGCGTCGAACGCGGAGAGGATGTCGTCGAGCGTGACCGACGGTTCGATCTGGCTGTTGGCCAGCCGGCCGCCGTCAGCCAGGAACGGCCCTGTCCTGCCCTCGGGGATCAGCTGCACGTAGGTCTCGCCCAGCAGGGTCTTCTGGCGCAGGATCGCGCGCATGTTCGCGCGGATCGGCGCGTAGCGCCCGGCGATTTCGACCGTTGCCTGCGTGCGGCCTTCCTTGTTCAGCCCGAGCGAGACGACGTGCCCGACTTCGACGCCGCTGATGCGCACGTCGGACTCTTCGGCGAGCGCGAACGAGCGCGGGAAGGCGACCTCGAAGCGATAGCCCTTCGGTTTCAGCGGCAGCGGTCCGCCGAAGGACTCCCACAGGAACATCAGCAGCCCGAAGCAGCTGAGCACGAACAGGATGATCACGAGCAGGTTGCCGAGCGTGGGCGCGCGCTTTTGCATCTCAGCCCTTCCCCCCGAACGGGTGCTGGTCAAGTCCCGCGAACGGCCCGCTTGCCGGCGCCTTCGCCTTCGTGCGGCCGCGCTCGCTTGCCGCGGCAGTCCCGGCGACCGGGATGCCCTCCTTTATGCATTCTTCCTTTGTCGGGGGCTTGAGCAGGCCGACCAGCAGGTTCACCGTCGGGTTCGTTTCGCCGGCGCCTTTCAGGACCCTGAGGACTTCGCAGTTGAGGTAGAGAAGGCCACGGCCTAGGACGCCGTGCGCTTCGGCGGTGCTGAGCACGCTGTTGAGGTCGTGGTTGCCCCAGTCGAGGAAGAACAGGAAGCCGCCCTTGCTCGGCCCGGGGTTGTACGCGATCTCGTTGAAGAATTCGTCGAGCACCGAGAAGCTCGCCGCGAGCTTCGGCAGCGCTTTGCTCAGGTTTTCGGTCGTCGGCCCGAGTTCGTTGACGACCGGCAGGATTTCGCGCGCGAACGGGCGGATCTCGTTCTTGATGATCGGCGTCGTCTTTTCCGAGAGCTTGCGCGCCGCTTCGTTGGCGGGGCCGAGGGCGCGCGCGAACGGCTCGAGTTTGTGGAGGGTCGGGCCGAGCACGTGCGTCGCGGCCGCGAGCTTGCCCAGCCCGACGCCGGTCTTGTGCAGCGCGCCCGGCAGCAGCTTGAGCGTCTTCTTGAAGCTCGCATCCTCGCTGGCGAACGTCTTGAAAACGGCGTTGGACGCGTCGACGAGCTCGGAGAGCTGCTGGTCCTTGCCGCCGAGCGCCTCGGTAAGCAACCGGAAGTTGTGGATCGAGCGTTCGACGTTGCCGGCGCGGGCTTCGAGCTGCTGGGCGATCTCTTCGGTCAGGCGGGCCGTGGGATCGAAGCGCTTGAGCGCGGCCGCGAGCGGCTTGCCGTTTTCCTTCAGCCCGATGCCGAGGCCGGCGATCAGCTCCTGTACGTAGGCGCGCGTTTCGGCGTCGAGCCCCGCGAGGAATTCGTCGAAGTCGATGTTCGCGGCGGTCTGGGACTCGGGCAGCACCTCGCCGCTGCGCAGTTTGCCCGCCGAGGAGGTGCCGGGATTGACCTCGACGGTGATGTCCTGCAGCTGCGTCTTCGGGCGCAGCAGCAGCGTCGCGTTGCGGTAGATGTACTTGGCGTATTTGGGGCTGACTTTCATCGTCACGAGAGCCACGCCGTTGTGCAGGTCGACGCTCGCGATTTCGCCGATCTTCGCGCCGGCGATCGTGACCGCCTGACCCTGACCTGGCGTGACCGCCTGCGCCGTCTGGAATTCGGCGTCGAGGTTGAAGTAGGTGTGCCCGAGCACCGGCACCCAGCTCGGCAGCTTCAGGTTCTCGTGCGCGAGGATGTAGCCGCCGACGACCGCCGCGATCACGATCATCGTGACCACCGCGATGAACGCCGTGCGATAGCGCTCGATCTGGTCGCGGACGCTGAGCCCGCCTTCGTGACCCTCGTTGGGCGTCATCCCTGGCCGCTCCCGTCGGCTGGCCCCTGCGACAGCGGCCCGTTGAAGTTCGGCAGCGCCTGCGTATCGCAGGGAACGAGCGGCTCGTACGGCGGCTCTTCGGCGGGGAAGGCCGGGCGCGTGCCGAGCGGGGGCAGCGGCGAGCGCGCGAGCAGCTGGCTGCCTTTGATGTCGCTGCCCACCAGTCCCGTCGGCTGCGATCGCAGCGTCTGGCCGCTGTTGCCGACGAGGAACCTGACCATCGGTCCGTTGCCCGTGAAGCCCTGGCCGATGCTGTCCAGGCCCACCAGGCTGTACCAGAATTCCTTGTAGTCTTCGACGCCGGTCGTGCTCGTCCCGTCCTGGATCTTGGTGTTGCCGGCCGGGTAGATGACCTTGGTCATGCACTCGTTGAACGCTTCGGTCTGCTTGTAGAGCGGCGTCTGTTCGCTCTCCAGGTGCGCGAGCGACGGCACCGACGCGGCCAGGCCCTTGGCGACGCCGCCGAGCTCTTCCGGCCCCAGCGAGTCCTGCACCTGTTCGATCCACGGCAGCGTCGCCACGACCGTGCGGTTGGTGTTCCTGATTCCCGGCAGGATCTCGTGGGCGAACGCGCGCGTGGGCGGGAACGTGGAGTCCAGGCCGGCGAGGCCCGCGTCGACGTTGCTGAGGTTCGCGGGCAGCTCGGCGACGAGCGTCTTCAGGCCCGCCGATTGCGACGCGAGCGCCGTGAAGAAGGTGTTGAAGTTGGGGAACAGTTCGCTCAGGTCCTGTTCGTGGACGTTCAGCGCGGCGGTCACCTTGCCGATCGAGGCGATCAGCTTCGAGAGGTCGTGGGGTTCGGTGCCGGTGATCGCCTGGGCGTCGATCGCACCGCCGCGCAGCGACGCCGGCCCGCGCGCGTAGATCTTGTTGAGTGCTTCGGCGGCATTCAGGCCGTGCACTTCCGGCGCCTGTTCGGCGTTTTCGGCGGCGTCGGGCTTGCGCGTGAGCGCTTCGCCGTAGTTGATCAGGAACGTCTGGAGGTTCGCGCGCGTGTCGGTGTTGAGCGCGTCCAGCACCTGGTCGAGCTGCACCGGATCGGCGGTCTGGGCGACCGGGATCGTGTAGCCGGAGGAGACCGTGTGCGCGGAGGGGCTGCCGGGCTGCAGTTCGACGAACCAGTTGCCTTCCAGGAACAGGCGCGGGCGGATCTTCACCGTCGCGTCGGAGTGGATCGGCAGGCCGCGCGTTTCGATTTCCATCGTCACGAGGCCCGTGTTGCCCTGGCGCTGGACAGCGCTGACCTGTCCGACGCTCACGCCGGCGATCCGCACCGGCGATTTCGGGTGGATGTTGACGGCCGTCGCGAACTCCGCCTTCAGGCGGAAGCCGTGTCTGAACGGGATGTGCTTGGTGAAGCCGAAGTACACGGCGATCACGACGATCACGATCAGCACGAGCCCCGCGCGCACCGGGTTCGAGCGCTGCAGCTCGATGACCGGCACGCGCTCCTGTCGGCGCCACCAGCGCGGGCCGCTCATTTCCTCTTCCCCTTCTTCTTGCTCTTGGCCTTCGTCTTCGCCTTCGGGGGCGGCGTGGCGATGCCGAGCGCCTTGAGCGTCGGTTCCGAGTACTTTCCGCCGAACAGGTTGTCTTCGCGGCTCGTGAATTCGCGGCTCTTTTCGAGTTCGGTCGCATGGCCGATCACGGCGGTCCCCTGCACGTAATTCTCGTTGCCCGCTTCGCACACGTCGGGCTGCCCGGGGCCGGTGACGTTCGGGTAGGGGTTGTAGTGCAGGTGGTTGTTGTGCACGACTTCGCTGCTGCCCTTGGCCTTCTTTTCGATGTCGGGGCCGTTCGCGATCGCCGAGGCCGGGTAGCCCTCGTTGTTGACGCCGGACGGGGACAGCAGCGTGCTCGCGCGCGCCAGCGTGCCCACGCCGATGCTCTCGGACTCGAGGCTCGCGAGGTTGCGGAACAGGAGCGTCCAGTAGTTGCAGTTGGCCTGCTCGGGCGCGATCCCGGCGAGCAGCGGGTTGCCGATTTCGAGCGTCCGCGCGAAGTCTTCGAACGCGAGCGGGATCACGGGGTTCTTCGCGAATTCCTCGAGCCCCTGGGAGGATTCGGCCAGGCGCGTGTTCAGGGCGGTGGCGGCGGCGAGGTTGACGGCGCCGACGCTGAAGGCGTGCCCGAGCTGTGGCGCGACCGTGCGCAGCGCGCTCGCGCTGGGGCGCAGCAGGTGCATGAACTCGGCCGCGTTCTCGTAGAAGGGCGCCTCGTGCGGGAGCGAGTAGATCCCCTGTTCCAGCGACGCCGGCCCACCCCTGTTGGCCGCTTCGATCGACGGCGCGACACTCGCCCAGGCGCTGAAGAAGGTGTCCAGGTCGCTGAAGTATTCGGCCTGCGTCTGGGCGACGGGAGCCGACTGCGAGGCGACCCGGTCGAGCGCGACCCACAGCTCGTGCAGCCCGGTGGCGGGGTTGGCGAGGTTGCGCAGCACCGGGACGGCGGCCGTCACGAGCGGGCGCAGTTCGTGGATCGCGGCGTTGATGCCGAGCCCGCGTCCGGCGAGGCCGTCGCCGAAGTTGTTCGTGTTGATCTTGATCGCCGTCCGCGTCGGCTTGTTGAACATGTTGAATAGTTCCTCGATGTCCACGGGTTCGCGCGTCTGCGCGATCGGGATCGTCTGGCCGGGCTTCAGCATCGCCCGCGAGCTGCCCTTTTCCAGTTCGAGGTACTTCAGGCCGACCGCCGAGACCGACTGCACGACCGCCTTCGTGTCCACGGGCAGCGGCTGCACCTTCTTTTCGAGCTTCAGCGTCGCGATCGCCGTCACGCGTCCGGTGCGCGGGTTCTCGTGGGGCGAAAGCGAGCCGATGATGCCGACGCGCGTGCCCGCGATCCGCACCTGGTTGGCGCTCTGCAGGCCGGATGCCTCGGGCAGTTCGACCTTGACGTCGTACGTCGGCACGAACGGCAGGCCGTTGTTGGCGTTGTAGGAGAGGAACACGGCGACGATGACGATCAGCGTCGTGATCGCGCCGATCAGCAGCGGGCTCGCGGCGAGTGAGCTGCGGCGCCTGTTCATCTTGGTCCCCGTGGACAGAATGGGTGCGCAGAGCAAGCTGGGCAAGGACGCAGGGAGCGTGGCGTGCTATGCACGCGAGCGACCGAGGACGCCGATCCAGCGCAGCTATGCGTGCCCAGTCTGTTCACGGGGTCTCCGTCGGGTCGCAGCTGAGCAGTTCGCCGTCGACGAACGGCGAGGAGCCGTCCGCGGCCGGCTGCGTGGCGGCGCCGGGGCAGCGGCGCAGCTGACCGGTCTTCAGGCCTTCAAGCGCCGCCTGCGCGCTCGCCGCCGGGGTCAGCGTGTTGTTTTCGCCGAGCTTGAAGTCGGGGAACACGCCGGTCACGTGCACGTAGTGGCCGTCAGCGTCCCAGTAGCCGGCGCCCGCGCCGAAAGTCCGCAGCGTGCCCGCGAGGTCGGGAGCGTAGGGACCGAAGACGGCGGTGATCGGCACCGATTCCTGCAGCGCCGTGACGGCGATTGGCGACGCCGTCGTCAGCTGCTGGGCGAGGCCCGGGAGCGCGCGCACGAGGTCGGTGAGGTCGTTGTCGGCTCCGGGGCGGCTGAACGCCTGGCTGAGGTTGGTCACGGCCGGCGTCGCCGTGACCAACAGCGGGCGCAGGCGCTCGAGCAGCGTCGTCAGCGACTTCGTCGTCGGCCTGGATTCCTTGACGAGCTCGCTGAGCGCGTCGAACGTCGCCGGCAATTCGGCGAACGTGCGATTGCCCTGGCGTAGCGTCCCGGGCAGCTGTTTGAGGCCGCGCGCGAGCTCGCTCTGCTCGGAGCCGATCGCCTGGAACGCCGTGTTCTGGTTTTCGATGAGGTCCGAGAGCGATTCCTGGCGCGCGCCGATCGTCGTCACCGCCTTCGCCGTTTCCACGAGGAAGCTCGTGAAGACGGGCTGGTCGCGGGTGAGCTCGGAGAAGAAGTGGCTGAGGGCGCCCAGCGCGGGCGCGAAGTATTCGACCGACGTGCCGAGGTTCTTGCCCTGCCCGACGTACTGTTCGGCGGTCCCCTGGATGAACCCCTGCAGGCCCTTGCGCGTCTTCGGGTTGAGCGTGTTGAACAGCTGGTCGAGGTCGGTGACTTCGCCGGTGACGCTCACCGGCAGCGTCGCGCCCGCCGCGTAGGCGGGGTTGTTGTTCGGCCCGAGCGTCAGCGCGATGTAGCGGTTGGCGACGCTCGTCAGCGAGGGCACCCGCACCTGCGCGGTCGTGCCCTGGTGCAGCGGCACGAGCGAGGAGTCGACCTTGATCGTGATCAGGGCTCTGAAGTTGGGGGTCAGTTCGATGTCGGTGACGCTGCCGACGGGCACGCCGCCAACCTGCACCTGATCGCCGCGGACCAACTGGTCGCCTTCGGCCAGTTCCAGCTTGTAGCTCGAGCCGCCTCCGGTGGCGAACACGAGGTAGGCGACGATCAGCACCACGAGCGCGAGCGCGCCGACGGCGATGATCCGGATCGGCCCTGTGCGCGGCGCGCGCACGCGCGGCGCCGGCCCCGGCGCGCCGGGCGGGGGCGACGGCGCCGCCGGCGGGGGGCTGGGCGGGCTAGCTGTGGCCACCGGCTTCTCCTTCCCCGCTCGTACCGGCGCCGTCCGGGATCGCCGCGCTGGAGTGCCCGCTGCCGACCGTCGGGTCGGGGATCTCGCCGAGCCGGTCGATCAGCTCGATCCACTCGCTCGGCGTGAGCCCCGAGGCGGACAGCGCCGCGGCGTGCGCGCTCTGCGTGCCGAGCGCGGCGAAGGCGACGTGGATCGCGTCGGCGGCGTTCGGGCTGTCGATCGTGGCGGCGGCGCCCGGGTAGCTCATCAGGCTGAGGATCCGCTGCGGCCGCGCGAGGCCCTGGAGCATCAGCAGCTTGCGCACGGTCTCATCGGCGAGCGAGCCGGGCCCCTGGTGGCCGGCGACCGGGACGCCGTTGACGGCGGTGATGTCCACGGCCTGGCTGCTGGCGCTCGCCGGGGCGTAGGAGGCGGCCGCCGCCGGCGTGGAGCCCGCGCACGGCAGTCCCGAGGCGGTCGGCCTCAGGCCCGAGACGGACAGGTACTCGAGCGTCGCCAGCACGCGCTTGTCGACCCTGCCCTCCTGCACGTCCTCGCGCGCGCACGCGCCAAGACGGATGCCGGCGTCATGCAGCACCTGAGGCTCGAGCTGCTGCTTTGACTCGAGCAGTACCTGCCCCACCGTGGGCGAGGTCGCCAGGAACGGGTTCTCGCCCCTGGCCCTGAAGATCGAGGTGTCTTCGAGCCCGACCCATCCGTCGAGGATCGGCTTGGGGTCGATCAGCGGGGCGCCCGCGCCGGCGGGGCGGATCTGGAAGAGCATGTGCGGCGCGCCTTCGGCGCCGAGGTGGCCGAGCACCGTGCCCGCGATCACCTGCACGCCGGGCGCGAGCGGATGCAGGTAGACGTCGTTGGCGCCTTCGGTGAAGACCTGCACGTGCGGCGATGGCTTGGGCGCGGGGGCCTGCGTCGGAGTCGGAGTGGGAGCCGGGGTCGTGGGAGCGCTCGCGGGTGCTTCAAGGCCGGCCGCGGCGCCCAGCGCGAGCCCCGAGACGGCGGCGCCCTCGGATAGCGGCGAGCGCGGCTGGGCGCCGGCGCTCGCGGGCCCGCCCGGCGCCGGTTCGGTCCTGCCGCCCGGCTGCGCGATCCGCGGGCTGGGCGCCGTGTGGACGTGCGGCTCGAGCACCGGATACACCGACGCGACTTCGCCGAGCTCCGCGTACACGTAGGTGTTGCCGTAGGCGTCGCGCACCGCGACGAAGTGCCCGAGCACCGGCGAAACGCCTGACTGCACGACTTCGCCGTCCTGGACGGCGATCACCGGCGCGCCGGCCTGCGAGTAGATCGTCGTGCCGACGAGCGTCTTCGGCTGGCCGGAGCCGGCGGAGACGGTCGGGAAGCCGTCGCTGTAGTGCGCGGCCGCGTGCACCGGGAAGCGCGCCTCGGTCAGGCCAGTGATCGCGCCGAGCAGTTCCGAGGGGCTGCCGCCGAGCAGCTGGGCGCGGAGCAGCACCGATTCGACGTACGCCTGCGAGTGGTTGTAGGAGTACACGGCGGCCTTGATGTTCGTGTCGCCACCGGCGGCGCGCAGATACCGCGCCGCGGCGAAGATCGCGTCGGCGGGGTTGTAGGGGTCCCGCCAGCCGTCGCCGTTCGCGTCGACCCCGTACTGCGCCCACTCCGACGGCAGGAACTGCATCCAGCCCTCCGCGCCGGCGCTGGAGACGCTGAGGTCGCGGCCGTAGTCGGTCTCGACCTCGTTGATCGCCGCGAGCACCTGCCAGGGGATGCCGTAGGCGGTGCCGGCGGCCTGGAAGATCGGCAGCAGGAACGGCGGGACCTGGAAGCTTTCGATGAAGAAGCTCGGAAGCCCGCCGATCGAGGACCGCAGCGAGAACGGCAGCGACGGGGTCAGCGTGCTCGGCGAGGGCGCCCGCTTGCCATGCGCTCCGGCCGCCGCCCCAGCTTCGCTCTTGCCGCCGGGTTCGCCGGCGGGGGCCGCCGGAGCTTTCCTGTGGCCGCCGCTCGTGGTGTGTGTGGCGCCCGGGCTCGCACCCTGCGCGTGCTGCGCCTGCACCTGCGGCGGCGCCGGTTCTTCGACAGTGGTCGTTTCCCCCTCCGGGGACGATGCAGCGGGCGCCGTTTCGCCACTGCCCGTCGACGTCGCGGTGGTTTCGGGCGCTGGGACCGAGACCGTGCCTTCGCCCGCCGGGGTCGGCGTCGTGGTCGTGGTGGCGGGTTCACCGGCGAGGCTCATCGCGGGCGCGCCGAGCGCAAGCGCCGCCAGGACCACCAGGGCGATGAGCATCAGGCGCGATAGCGGGGGTCGTGGGCTCATCGCGTCATTCGTTCCCGAGCAGGTAGTTGAGCAGCAGCCCGCCGGCTTCCGCGCCTTCGCTCGCGGGGCTGTAGTACGTCGTGCCGGCGGTCGAGCCGCCGACGGGCGTGGCGGTCGCCGCCGCGCCACCAGCGAGGCCCGGCGCGGACGCTTCGCCAGCGGTCGTCGTCGGACCCGGGTACGCCGCGAGCGCCTGCGCGGGCGTGGCGCCTTTGAGGACCGCGAGCGTGCGCGCCATCAGCACGCTCGTCGTGCCCAGGTCGGTCGCGTCAGCCGACGATGCGCTCGACGCGCTCGCGGCGCTGGACGTCGAGCTGGCGGGGTTGTTGAACAGCTTGCGCCGGCAGCCCGTGTCCGTCGAAGGCACGACGGTGTAGCTCAAACATGCGTTGGCGGCAGCCTCCGCCCGCAGGAAGTGGCCCAGCGAGTCGTAGCCGTTGGCGGAGCCGGTGCCGAGGAAGATGAAGTCCATGATCCGCTCGAGGCCGCCGGTTTCGCGCAGGCTCTCGAACAGCTGGGAGAAGTTGTTCGAGAACGGGACGGCGGCCTTGCCGAGCGTTTCCAAGCGTTTGAGCAGCGGCCGCACGCCGTTGAGCGCGGGACCGGAGACCTTCGCCGTCTGACCTAGGTTTTCGAAGAACTTTTCGTTGCTCTTGCCGAACGCGGGCAGGCTCGTGAACGCCTTGTCGATCCCGGGCGCGGCGACCTCGAGGCTGGTGAACGCCGGCGTCGTCTGTTCGGCGAAGCGCTGGACGCGTTCGAGCGCCGGGCCGAGCTGTTCGAGGAACGGCGGGAACAGCGCCAGGTTCCGCGCGAGCGAGCCGCGGGTGGCGGCGCCGGCCTGCGCGACCGTGTTGGCCTGGGTGATGAAGTCGGCGACGCGCCCGCGCACTTTGGCGAGCGGGGCGAGCGCTTGGTCGGAGTCGACGGCCAGTTTCGCCAGCACGTGGTTCTCGTTGGCGAGGATTTCGAGCACCCGGTCGAGCTCGCGCAGCGCCGGGTTGGCGCGCTTGATGACTTCCTTCAGATCGCTGCCGCGACCCGCCAGGCCGGCGCCGAGTTCGTTGAGGATGAGCGTGAAGCGCTCGCGTTCGGGCAGGCGCTGGATGTCGCCGAGCAGGTCGACGTCGACGGGGCTGCTGGTGTTCTTCACGGGCAGCAGGTACTGCCCCGCGCCTTCGTGACCGCCGGCGATCTTCTTCAGCGGCGGCGGCAGCGGCGCGCCTTCCACGCGCGCCTGCGTGGGCAGGCAGTCGACGTACTTCTCGCCGATCAGCGACTGCGGACGGATTTCGCAGCTGGCGTCGTCGCGAAAGTCCTGGAAGCCGGGGTTTTCGATGCTGAACACGACCGCCGCCTTCGCTTCGGGCGTCGGCGTCACCGAGGCGACGGTCCCGACCTTGACGCCGTCGATCTTGACGTTCTCACCGGGGATCAGGTTGCCGGCGTCGTCGAAGACCGCGCGCACGGTGTAGCCGCCGTTGGAGCCGCCGGCGGCTGTCGCGAGCACGACGACGAACGCGAGCGCGGCGACGCAGGCGACACCGGCGATGCCGGCCGCCAATCTCCTCCACCCCACGATCTCCGTCCTCAACCCCAATCCTTCCTTGCGTTTACAACGAGCGGGCGACCCCACCAGCTTCGGTGAGGTCGCCCCGCGGACCTGCCTATTTCGAGCTTACGCCCTCGTCCACACGAACCCTTCCGTCGCGCCTACTTCCTCGGGCACGGCGCCGTGTATTCGGCGGGCACGACTACTGGCTTTGATTCTTCCCCGTTTTCCGCGAAGATCACTTCGGACTTGACCTTGAGGCCGCCTTTGCACGTCTTCGGGAGACGACCGTAGTAGGTGTCCTTCTTCGGGTTGTTCTTCGGCCCGACCGCAGATCCGGCCTTGCCCTTGATCGTCTTGACCGACGCGAACGGCGCGCCGGGGAGGCTCGCGATCTCCGGCACCGTGACCTCGAGCTCGGGGCCGTAGCCGCCGCCGCCCACGTAGTTCTTGTATTTGCCGGGCGCGAGGATTTCCAGCGACACCGGCGAGGAGCCCTTGGTGAAGAAGATGAAGCCGCCGCCGGTCTTGTAGAACGAGAAGATTTCGGTCGTCTCTTCGACGCGTTCGCCACCGAGCGTCACGTAGCCGAGCGCTGAGCCGATCGGCCCCGCCTGCGAGGCTTTCGAGCAGCCCACCGGGCCGATCTGTTCGACGGTCGCCTGGCTGCACGTCGGGAAGCCGCTCGGGTGCAGCACCGTGCCCTTGGGCAGGTAGAAGTTGATGCCGATGATCGGCGGCGGCGAGCCGAAGTATTCGGTGCCCGAGATTTGGTATTCGTACTGCACCGCCGAGCCCGCGCCAAGGATGTCGCCGGTGCCTTTGTAGCCCGGAATCGGGACGGCTTCCGCTTTGAATTTGACCGTCGGCGCGGCCGAGGCGACGCCCGGTATGGCCAGCAGGGCCAAGCCCAGGACGGCAAGACAGGTGGATGCTCTGCGCATCAGGTTCTCTCCCTCGTTTTGATGGACAGGTCCGCCTCGATCCGGGTAGCTCCGGAGCCATGCCGGTCCGGCGTCATCGAGATCCCCGCGACGATCGCTGGGGAACAGTGGCGAGATTCTGACCCAAACCTTATCCGTCTCGCTCGACGCCTTCAAGTTGGAACGGTAACCGAGAGGACCTCAGCTACCGGATCCGCGCGTCGCGTGGTCCCCTGCAAATTGGGATCAGCTGACCTAACCCAAACGCTCAGTCTGCACTTGAGGCTTAGGTATGGTCGACTGACAGCTCGAGCCGGTCGCCGGCGAAGCGCACGCCGACGGGCTCGAGCACGACCTGCCTGGGCCCCTCCTCCACGCGCCCGGCGAGCAGCGCGTCGAGGCCGAGGCGCGCGGCGGTCG
Organism: uncultured Solirubrobacteraceae bacterium; assembly: GCA_963735705.1. Taxonomy (GTDB): domain Bacteria; phylum Actinomycetota; class Thermoleophilia; order Solirubrobacterales; family Solirubrobacteraceae; genus Palsa-744. Next base: position 369,578 of record CAVTLZ010000001.1, on the reverse strand, counting down.
CGACGATCTTCTCGCCATCGCCGGCGCGGCAGTAGACGGCATAGCCGCTGCCCATGTTGAACGTCGAGTACGCCGCCTGCGCGTCCATGCCGGCCTGCTCGACGAGGAAGCTCAACACCGCCGGCACCGCCGGCAGCCGCTCGATGCGATAGCTGAGCGGCTTGGTGGGGCGCATCAGCTTGAGCAGACCGTGGCCGGTGACGTGGCTCAGATACGTGAGCTCGACGTCCGCGTCCTGCAGCAGCGCGGCGATCAGCGACACGTACATGAGCGACGGCGCCAGCAGCGCCTCGCCGAACGTCTCGTCGTCGGGCAGCTTGGTCGCGTAGCCGTCGGGCAGCCGCGCGGCGATCAGCCGCGCGAGTGACGCGCCGTTGGCGTGCAGGCCGCTGGAGGCGACGAGCACGATCTCATCGCCCGGACCAAGACGTTCGCCCAGGATCGCGGAGCGCCCGGCGGGCACGGCGCCGACGGCGGCGCCGGCGAGCTCGATCTCCTCCGCGGCGAGAAGCCCCGGCAGCGAGGGCGACTCTCCCCCGCCCCACACGCAGCCGGCGTCCGCGCACGCGCTGCGCCAACCCTCGAGCAGCGAGGCGACGCGCTCGCCCCGCAGGTACCACTCGGAGGCGCCGGTCGCGAAGTACGCGTTGACGACCAGCGGCAGCGCGCCGACGCAGCAGAGGTCGTTGAGGATCGCGGCGACGGTGTCGTAGGCGACGTCGGCGAAGCGGTCGATCCCCTGGCCCTCGAGCACCTGGCGCGCGATCATCGACTTCGTGCCGAGGCCCTCGACGACGAACGCGAACGTCTGCTCACCCAGCTCGAACACGAACGCGGGCTCGCCGCGCGAGGCGTCGAGCGCGCGCCCGCCCCTGGCGCCGAGCAGCGCGGAGGTCGACAGCGCCTTGGCCATCGCCATGCGCTTGCCCGCGTCGAGCGCGTCGTAGTCGACGCCGGCGGCGCGGTAGCTGGCGCCCTCCCCCGCGCGGTCGCTGGCGCCCTCTTGGCTCATCGGCGATGATCCTAGGCCACTGCCGTCACCGAGGGAGGACCGATGGACTTCGAGCCGAGCCAGCGCTGTTCTGAATTCAAGGAGCGCCTGACCGCGTTCATGGACGAGCACATCTACCCGGCGGAGGAGCTGTACGAGCGCCAGCGCAGCGAGTCCGGCGACCCGCACCACCAGCCGGCGATCATGGAGGAGCTGAAGACCCGCGCGCGCGAGGCGGGGCTGTGGAACATGTTCCTGCCCGACCCCGACCACGGCGCGGGGCTCTCGAACGCGGACTACGCGCCGCTGGCGGAGATCCTCGGACGCTCGCACATCGCCTCGGAGGCGTGCAACTGCTCGGCGCCGGACACCGGCAACATGGAGGTGCTCCACCAGTTCGGCACGCCCGAGCAGAAGGACCGCTGGCTGATGCCGCTGCTCGATGGAGAGATTCGTTCGGCGTTCGCGATGACCGAGCCCGACGTGGCGAGCTCAGACGCGACCAATATCGCGCTTCGCATCGAGCGCGATGGCGATGACTACGTGCTCAACGGCCGCAAGTGGTGGACGTCCAACGCGCTGCACCCGCACTGCAAGATCATGATCGTGATGGGCAAGACGCAGCCGGACGCCCCGACGTACACGCAGCAGAGCCAGATCCTGGTGCCGATCGACACACCGGGCGTGACGGTGATGCGCAACCTGCCGGTGTTCGGCTACACCGACCAGGAGGGGCACGCGGAAGTCGACTTCGAGAACGTGCGCGTGCCGGCGTCGAACCTGATCTCCAACGAGGGCGACGGCTTCATGATCGCCCAGGCGCGCCTGGGCCCGGGACGCATCCACCACTGCATGCGCGCGATCGGCGCCGCCGAGCGGGCGTTCGAGGCGATGTGCAGGCGCGCGGTCTCGCGCGTGACGTTCGGCCAGCCGCTGGCGATGCGCGGCAACGTCCAGGACTGGATCGCCGAGTCGCGCATCGAAATCGAGATGGCGCGCCTGCTGACGTTGAAGGCGGCGTGGCTGATGGACACCGTCGGCAACCGCCACGCGCGCATCGAGATCTCGGCGATCAAGGTCGCCGCGCCGAACGTGGCGCTGCGGGTCCTCGACCGCGCGATCCAGGTGCACGGCGGCGCGGGCGTCACCGACGACTTCTCGCTCGCCGCCGCGTACGCCCACCTGCGCACGCTGCGCCTGGCGGACGGCCCCGACGAGGTGCACAAGCTCTCGATCGCACGGCGCGAGCTGGCGCCGTACATACCGCGCGAGGAGAAGTGATTGGCGCGCTCGCACTGACCGTGCTGGGTGCGGCGAATCTCGCGCCATCGTCGGCGCCGGCGCCGGTATCGCCGGTGCTGAGCGCGACCGTCGCCCCCGCGGAGCTGGTCTACGGCGCGACGCTGACGGTAACGGGCGCCCTCGATGCGGCGGGCACCGCGATGCCGGTGGCGACCGTGGAGCTGCAGGCCGAGCCGTACCCGTTCCGCGGCTATGTGACGATCGCACGCCAGCGAACCGCAGCGGACGGGAGCTTCTCGTTCGCTGGGGTACGACCGGACCGCAACGTTCGACTGCGCGTGCTGGTCGAAGGCGCCTCGGTCACCGCGACTCCGCAGGCTCGCGCCGTGAGCAGCCGGCAGCTGTCCGTGATCGTCGATCCGAGCGTGGCGATGAACGCGCGTCGCCTCCGCGCGGGTGAGACACGGCTGAGCGTGCGCATCCGCCACACGTCGCTGGGAGGGGCTGCGCAGGTGAGCGTGCGCTGGTTCGTGGCGGCGAAGGGAACGCGCGACTTCCGGCTGGCGGCCGTGACCTCGAGCCGCGAGCTCGCGACCGGCCTCACCTACGCGAGCGCCACGGTCGACCCGCCGTCCAAGCGCTTCCTCTATCGCGTCTGCCTGAGCGCGGCGTGGGCGCGCGCGATGGGTCCGCCGGCCTCGCACCGGCCGTGTCCCGACGGCGACCCCGCCGAGCACGGCGACGCGAGCGCGCTCGAGCTCCAGGGCGAAGGCAGCGGCACGCCCGTGCCCGCGTATCCGTCGCGGGCCGCGATCGCGGCCGCCACGAGCTACCTCGACGCGCGCGCCGGGCGCACGTCGTTTGCGGTGGTCGACAGCGCGGGCGAATTGAGCGGCGCGCGGCTGCACGCGCACTTCCAGACCGCGAGCGTGGTCAAGGTGATGATGCTCGTCGCCTACCTGCAGATGCTCGATGCCCGTCACCGCGGCCTCGACGCGAACGACACCTCGCTGCTGTATCCGATGATCCACATCTCCGACAACGAAGCCGCCTCGGCGGTGCTCGCGCGCGTGGGCGGCGCGGCGCTCGCGCGCGTGGCACGCGAATCGGGCATGACCGACTACGCCCCGGGAGTGGGCTGGTGGGCCTACACGCAGACCTCCGCGGCGGACCAGGCGCGCTTCTTCTTCGCGCTGCCACAGCTGATCCCGCCGCAGTTCTACGCGTACGCGCGCGGGCTGCTGGCGGGCATCGAGCCGTCGCAGAGCTGGGGTGTCCCGCCGGTGGCGCGGCCGCGGTGGCAGGTGTTCTTCAAGACGGGGGCGCTTCCCGAAGAGGGCCTGTTCAACGAGGCCGCTCGCCTGGAGCGCCCGGGGCCGACGTTCACGGTCGCCGTATTCACCGACGGCGACCCGTCGATGAGCTACGGCGAGCAGACGATCGAAGGGGTCGCGGCCACGCTGCTGAGCGCGCGATGACCGCGCGAGCGCTCGCCCGCCGAGATGCTGCGCGCCCGGAGAGCGGATGAGCGCGCTGATCTACCGCGAGCGTCCTGCCGCGGGCGAGCCCGAGGGGCTGCTCGTGCTGCACCACGGGCGCGGCTCCGACGAGCACGACCTGCTGACGCTCGCCGACGTGCTCGACCCGACGCGGCGGCTGCACGTGGTGACGCCGCGCGCGCCGCTGTCAATAGATGGAAGCCCACCCACCCCATCCCCCGGCTACCACTGGTATCTGGTGCCGCGCGTCGGCTACCCCGACCCCGACACGTTCGAGGCGGCCCGCCTCCAGCTCGGCGCGCTCCACGACGAGCTGTGGCAGCGGACGGGGATCGCGCCCGAGCGGACGGTGCTCGGCGGCTTCTCGATGGGCGCGGTGATGAGCTATGCGACGGGGCTCGACGCCGGGCGGCCCGCGCCGCGCGGGATCCTCGCGTTCTCCGGCTTCATCCCCACCGTCGAGAGCTGGCAACCCGACCTCGCCGCGCGTACCGGGGTGCGCGTGTTCATCGCCCACGGCCGCCGCGACCAGGTGATCGACGTCGCCTTCGCGCGCGCCGCCGCGGAGCTGCTGCGCGACGCCGGCCTGTCCGTCGACTACCACGAGTCCGACGCCGCGCACCACATCGACCCGCGGGAGCTCCCGGCGGCCGGCGCTTGGCTGGAAGACACACTGGAGCGAAGGGCATAAGGTAGGCGTATGTCCGCACGGAAGCTCGAGGTCCTGATCGTCGGCGCGGGCTTCGGCGGGATCGCCGCGGCGATCGAGCTGCGGGGGCACGGGATCACCGACGTGACGATCCTCGAGAAGGCGCCCGACCTGGGCGGCACGTGGTTCTACAACAGCTACCCGGGGGCGGCGTGCGACGTGCCCAGCCACCTGTACTCGTTCTCCTATGCGCAGCGGCGCGACTGGTCGCGACTGTGCTCGCCGCAGGCGGAGATCCACGCCTACCTGCACGACGTCGCGCGCACGTACGGGATCGACCGCCTCGTGCGCACGGGCACGACCGTCACGTCCTGCGCGTGGGACACGGCGCGCTGCCGCTGGAGCGTCGAGACCGCGGAGGGCCCGACGTATGAGGCGGACGCGCTGATCGTCGCGACCGGGCAGCTCGACCAGCCGGCGCGGCCGGCGATCGAGGGCGCGGAGAGCTTCGCCGGACACAGCTTCCACTCGGCCGAATGGGATCACGGCTACCAGCTCGCGGGCAAGCGCGTGGCGGTCGTCGGCACCGGCGCGAGCGCCGTGCAGTTCGTGCCAGAGATCGCGCCCAAGGTCGCGCACATGAGCGTCTTCCAGCGCACCGGCAACTGGTTCCTGCCGCGCGAGAACCGGCGCTACCCCGCCGCGGTCAGGGCCGCGATCGAGCTGATCCCGGGGCTGCAGGCCCTCCGGCGCAGGTTCATCTTCGAGTACGGCGAGTCGCTGACGCTGGCGATCCGCCACCCGGGCACGGTCGGGCGCCTCGGGGCCGCGCGCTCGGCCGCGTTCATGCGCTCGCAGCTGAAGGACCCCGTGCTGCGCGCGAAGGCGTGGCCGGACTACACGTTCGGCTGCAAGCGCATCCTCTTCAGCTCCCACTACCTGCCGGCGCTCGAGCGCCCCAACGTCGAGCTCGTCACCGACGCGATCGCGAGCATCGAGCCGGGCGGCATCCGCACCGCCGACGGCAGGCTGCGCGAGCTCGACTGCCTGATCTGGGCGACCGGCTTCAGGACCAACGACTTCATGTTCCCGATGCGGATCGCCGGCGATGGCGTCGATCTGCACGAGTACTGGTCGGGCGGCCCGCACGCGCACCTCGGCATGTGCGTGCCCGGCTTCCCCAACATGTTCCTGATGTACGGGCCCAACACCAACACCTCCGGCGGCTCGATCATCGTCTACCTGGAGGCGCAGGCCGGCTACATCCGCCAGGCCATGGAGCAGCTGCGCGAGCGCGAGGCCGGGGCGCTGGAGGTGCGCGCCGAGGTCGAGGCCGCCAGCGACCGCGCGCTGCAGGCGCGCTTCGCCGGCACCGCGTGGACGCGGTGCGACTCCTGGTACCGCGACGAGCGCGGGCGGATCGTCGCCAACTGGCCCGGCTACATGCGCGAGTACCTCAAGCAGACCAGCCAGCTGGACGCCGCCGAGTACCGCTTCGCCCCGCTGGGAAAGCCAGCTCCCGTCATGAGTGCTTAGGGTGCCCGGAGGAGGGACCAGCTCGATGCACGACTACATAATCGTCGGCGCCGGCTCCGCCGGCTGCGTGCTCGCCAACCGGCTGTCCGAGGATCCGGCGGTGCGGGTGCTGCTGCTCGAGGCCGGGGGCTCCGATCGCTCCATGAAGATCAAGATCCCGGCGGCGTTCCCGCAGCAGTTCCACACGAAGCTCGACTGGGACTTCGCGACCGAGCCCGAGCCGCACGTCGACGGTCGCTCGCTGTACATCCCGCGCGGCAGGGCGCTCGGCGGCTCCAGCTCGATGAACGCGATGCTCTACGTCCGCGGGCGCCCGCTCGACTACGACGGCTGGGAGGCGCAGGGCGCGCCCGGCTGGGGCTACGCGGACGTGCTCCCGTACTTCAAGAGGGCCGAGGACAACGTCCGCGGCGCGTCGGAGTACCACGGCGCCGGCGGCCCGCTGCACGTCGCCGAGCAGCGCTCGCCGCGGCCGCTCAGCAAGCGCCTGCTCGCCGCCTCCGAGGCCGCCGGCATCCCCCGCATCGCCGACTACAACGGCCCCGAGCAGGACGGCGCGTCGATGTTCCAGGTCACGCAGAAGAACGGGCGCCGCTTCAGCGCCGCCGACGCCTACCTGCGCCCGGCGCTCACCCGCCCCAACCTCGAGGTCCGCACCGGCGTCACCGTGCTGGGCGTCGAGCTCGAGGGAGATCGCGCCGTCGGCGTGCGCCTGCGCAAGGGCCGCGGCGGCGTCGAGCTCGTCCGCGCCGAGCGCGAGGTGCTGCTGAGCGCCGGCGCGATCGGCTCGCCGCAGCTGCTGCTGCTGTCCGGCATCGGCGCGCCGCAGGAGCTGCGCGACGCCGGCGTGCAGGTCGCCCACGAGCTGCCCGGCGTCGGGCGCAACCTGCAGGACCACCCGTTCCTGACCGTCCTGTGGGAGGTCTCCGACACCGACACCCTGTACGGCGCCGACAAGCCCAGGCCGCTCGCCGAGTGGCTCTTGCGCAAATCGGGCAAGCTCAGCTCGACCGTCGCCGAGGTCGTCGCCTTCACGCGCACTCGCGGGGGCCTGCCCGCCGCGGACATCCAGTTCCACATGGGCGCCGCCTACTACGAAGACCACGGCGCCGAGACCTACGAGGGCCACTGCATGGTGATCGCTCCCGTGCTCGTCTCGCCGAAGGCGCGCGGCCAGGTGTGGCTGCGCTCGGCCGACCCAACCGCCAAGCCGCGGATCCTCACCAACACGCTCGCCGAGCCCGACGACGTCGAGTCGCTGCTCGCCGGCATGCGGCTGGCGCGCGAGATCGCCGCGCAATCGCCGCTCAAGGAGATCGTCGTGAGCGAGCTCAAGCCGGGGGCCGGCGCCGTCGAGCGCGAGGACCTCGAAGCCGACCTGCGCCGGCGCCTGATGCTCATCTACCACCCCGTCGGCACCGCCAGGATGAGCGACACGCACCCCGACGCCGTCGTCGACTCGCAGCTGCGCGTCCACGGCCTGCGGGGCCTGCGCGTGATCGACGCCTCGATCATGCCCACGATCACCGGCGGCAACACCAACGCCCCGACGATCATGATCGCCGAGCGCGGCGCCGACCTCGTGCGCGAAACCGCCCCAGTCTCAACCTCAACTGGAGCCTGAGGTTATCCTCGTGTTCAACGTGAGACCCTCGTGAGCCTCTCGATCAACTACCACCGCGAGGGCGACGGCCCGCCGCTGGTGCTGCTGCACGGCGTCGGGCACCACTGGCAGGCGTGGGAGCCGGTGATCGAGCGCCTCGCCGGCGAGTTCGACACGATCGCCTGCGACTCGCCCGGCTTCGGGCGCTCGGCGGCGCTGTCGAGCGGCATCGAGCCGACGATCCCCGCGTACGCCGACGCGTTCGAGTGGTTCTTCGCCGAGCTAGGCCTCGAGCGACCGCACGTCGCCGGCAACTCGATGGGCGGCGCGATCGCGCTCGAGCTCGCGCGCAGGCGCGCCGTCAGATCCGTGTGCGCGTTCTCCCCCGCCGGCTTCTGGACGCCCGCCGAGCTGCGCTTCTGCCAGCTCTCGCTGCGCGCGCTCGCGCAGACCCCCGCCCCCGCCCGCCCGGCCGTGGAAGCGCTCGCGCGCACGCGCCGCGGGCGCATCGCCCTGTTCTCGCAGACGTTCGGCTACCCCGCGCGGCTGCCCGCCGAGGAGGCCGTCGCGACGCTCCGCGACGCATGGGCCTCGCCCGCCTTCGCCGGCGCGCTCGACGCCTTTCGCCAGTACCGCTTCGAGCATCCCGAGCAGCTGCGCAGCACGCCCATCACGATCGCCTGGGGCCGGCGCGACCGGCTGCTCCCCTACCGCCTGCAGGCGCCGCGGGCGCGCGCGCTGCTGCCGTGGGCGACGCACGTCACGCTCGGCGCCGGGCACGTGCCGTTCTACGACGATCCCGCCGCCGTCGCCGAGGTGATCCGCGCCCGCGCGCGCAGCGCCGCCGCGACGGCCGCTCAGCCGCGCTGACGGCGCCGGAGCACGCGGCCGCTACTCGGGTGCCTGCACGCCCTGCCGACGCGCTCGGCTGGAGCGCTCGACCCCCGCCAGCACATCGGCGCCGAGCACCGCGTCGACCTCCAGCTGCGCGGTGGCCATCACGCGCGCGACCATCATGTACTGGCCGATCACTAGCAGCAGCTGTGTGATCTCCGCGGGCGTGAAGCGCGCGCTCATCGCCGCGAACGTCGCCTCGTCGGGCGTCGCGTCGCGCACCGCCTGACCGGTGAAGCGGACCACCAGGCGCCCGTCCTCGCCGAGCGCGTCGGCCTCCAGGTCGTCGGTCTCGAGCGCCGCGACCTGCTCGGGCGTGCCGCCGACCGCGAGCAGGATCGGCACGTGTTGGACCCACTCGTATTCCGCGCCCGGCGTCAGCCGCGCGACGCGCAGGATCGCCAGCTCGCGCAGCACCGGGTCGAACCAGCGCGGATCCAGGCAGTCGCCGCCGAAGCGCAGCCAGTTGACGAACGACCCCTGCGCGTTGGCGACCGTCGCGAATACCGCCAGCGGCGGCAGGCGCTCGAGCGCGGCGCGCACCGCCGGCTCGGCGTCGGCGGGGTCGAGCGGGTGCAGGCGGGCCACGCCGGGCATGATCGCAGCTGCCGGCGCCGGCCGCCTGTGCCTGCGCTAGCGTCTTGACGCTGTGGCGACGAGCGGACGGCCAGCGCTGAGGCACCGATCTCGCTCGCGCCGGCTGGCCCTCGGCGCCCTGGGGCTCGCGTCGCTCGTGCTGGTGCTCTGCGTGCGTCTCGCGACAGAGGGCACGCCGCCCGTGAGCATCCGGCGAACGATCGCATCCGACGTCCGCTTCCCCGGCGCCGCGCCCGTGCTGGCATGGCCGCGCGCCGGCGAGGCGGCCGTGGACGTCGAGGGGATCGGCGGCATCGCGAGCTCCGGGAGCCTCGCGCCGGTCCCGATCGCGAGCGTCGCCAAGATGATGACCGCGTACCTGGTCCTGCGCGAACACCCGCTGGCGCCCGGCGCGGAAGGCTTCACGATCACGGTCACGCGCGCGAACGTCGCCGAAGAGAAGCTGCGCGCCGCGCTGCTGCAGTCGGTCGTGCGCGTGCGCGCCGGTGAGCAGATCACCGAGCGCCAGGCGCTCGAGGCGCTGCTGCTGCCCTCCGCCAACAACATCGCCGCGCTGCTCGCCGTCCACGACGCGGGGACGCTCACCGCGTTCGTCGCCCGCATGAACGCGACCGCGCGCACGCTCGGCATGCTCTCGACCAAATACACCGACCCGAGCGGCTTCAGCGACGAAACCGTATCCACGGCCGTCGATCAGCTGAAGCTCGCGCGCGTGGCCATGCGCGTGCCCGCGTTCGCGTCGATCGTCGCCGAGCCCGCCGCGGAGCTGCCCGTGGTGGGCAGCGTCGCCAACTACGACACGCTGCTCGGCGGCGACGGCTACGTCGGCGTCAAGACCGGCTCCGACCGCGCCGGCGGCGGCTGCTTCGCGTTCGCCAAGCATCTCACCGTCGGCGGGCGGCGGCTGACCGTGATCGGGGTGGTGCTCGGCCAGCGCGAAGGCCCGCTGATCGAAGCGGCCCTGCTCAGCGCGCGGCGGCTCGGCGACTCCATCGCGGCTGCGCTGCGCGTCGCGACCGTGCTGCCCACCGGTGCCAGCGTGCTCAGCGCGAGCGACGCGGACGGGCACCGAACCACGGCCGCCACCGCGAGTGCCCTGCGCGAGATCGGCTGGGGCGGCCTCGCGCTCGGGGTCGATGTGGCGCTGCGGCCGGCCGGGACGCAGGTGCGGGCTGGCGAGCCGATGGCGACCGTGACGGTCGTGGGCGCGAGCGCTGTCTCGACCACGGCCGTGGCGGTGCGGCCGCTGTCAGGACCGTCGCTGGGGTGGCGGCTGCTGCACGTGCTGTGAGCGCGAGCCCGCGATGCTGTGCTCAGGACAGGGGCGCCACGGGCGCCGCCTGAAAGCTCAGGGCGAATCTTCCACGATGCCCGCGGGCTGCGCGTTCTCCCGTTCGGCCGCCCGCAGGCGCGAGTCGGCGCCCTGACAGCGACGCTCCAGTTCGGCGAGGCGGACCGGGCTCGTCAGGTGCGGTCCGTGTGTCTTTGCCTTGTAGAGCTGGTAGCGCTCGCGGTGGTAGTGCGCCTCCGCCTGCAACTCCTCCATGCGCCGTAGCCCGATCATCTTTTTTTCTCCCCCGCTCTCCCGCTCCCTTCCCGCGCCCCTCCGCGTCCGTTCACCTCACTGTACCCTCCTCCGTCCGCGCCCGCTTCCGCGCCGCCGCTGCCCGCTATACTAACCAATGGTTCACTATCGATCTCGACTCGACGGGGCGCTCGCGGCGCTCGCCGACCCGACGCGCCGGCGCTCCTCCAGCGTCTCGGCGCAGGCCAGGCGACGATCACCGAGCTCTCCCAGCCCTTTGGATGTCGCTGACGGGCATGAAGAAGCACGTGCGCATCCTCGAGAGGCCGAGCTCGTAGCACCGAGGCCGGCGCGCCGCCTGCCGCTCGCCCCGCCTACACGCCATGATCGAGCCTATCGCCCTCCCGCGACCGCTTCGGCGAGCTGCTCGAGGAGACCAAGGAGGACGCGCAGTGACCACCCACTGGCGCGAGCAACCGAATGGAGCAACACGATGTCCACCGCCACGCACACCGATCGACAGGAGCAGACCATGACCGGCGCAACGACGTTGACCACCCCCACCGATCGCGAGATCGTCAGCGAGCGAGTCTTCGACGCACCCCGGGAGCGCGTGTTCGCCGCGTTCACCGATCCCCAGCTGATCCCGCGCTGGTGGGGGCCGAGGCGAATGACGACGATCGTCGATGAGATGGACGTGCGCCCCGGCGGGCGCTGGCGGTTCCTCGCCCGCGACCCCGACGGCCGCGAGCAGGGCTTCCGCGGCATCTACCGCGAGGTCACGCCGCCCGAGCGCATAGTGCAAACGTTCGAATGGGAGGGAGTGCCCGGCCACGTGATCGTGGACACGGTCAGCTTCGAGGACCTCGGCGGACGCACGAAGCTGACGACCAAGTCCCTGTTCCACACGACCGAGGAGCGCGACGGCATGCTCTCCTCGGGCATGGAGACGGGACTGAGCGAATCACACGATCGGCTTGCCGAGCTGCTGGCGTAGACTCAGTACGGAAAGGCGAGCGCCGCCGGGGCTCTGCCTTCGACGGCGGCGCACAGCTCGACCATGCTTACGTCAAGTCCGGTGGCGATCCGGCGCACCGTGTTCCAGCCGGGCACAGCCTGCCCGAGTTCGATTCGCGCAAGCGCGCACGGGGTGATCCCGCAGCGGAACGCGAGCGCTTCCCGGGTGATGCTGCGTTCGGCGCGAAGCCGGCGCAGCGTCGCCGCCAGCTGAGGGTCGGGAGTCGAGGAGCGGATCACGACCAAGGCTCCGAGCGCGGCGAGGGTCTGCGCTCGGTCGGAACCCACAGGCCGGTCAGCAGCTCGTCGATCGTGACGTCGAGACCGTCCGCGAGGATGTACAGCGTCGTCAACCGCGGCTCCACCAGTCCCTGCTCGACTTTGCCGATCTCTGTGCGGTGCAGCTGTGTGACGTGGCAGAGCCGTTCCTGGGACACGCGCGGGCGCTTGGCGGTCCGCACGCGACGAACGTTCGCGCCGAAGCCTTCGAGAAAGCGGGCAAGCTCCGCCTTGTAGTCCTCCATCGTGCTCATCGCCCCACTCTTCCTGCCGCAAGAGAGGAATGCGACCGACGTCCATCGGCCACACGGCCAAGTGGTTGACATCCATCTGCCACTCGATTGACTGACGGACATCTGTCTACACGCTGGGCAGCGGCGGGTCGACCTCCATCCATGACGACGATCGATCCACCCGAGCCCATACGAACATATGTTCGCATACCCGAGCGCCAGATTGACACGCCGGCTGGCCGTCTGTTATCCCTTCGGACGGCTCCAGCCGCTGACGAGCAGCGGCGGCCGCTCCGGAGGTCGTCATGGATGAGCGCAGCGAGCACCGAAGGTCAGGCGGCGCACGCAGGCGCGCTCACGGGCACTCAGCGCCCGCCCGCCGCGGCCCGGACGACGGCTCGCGGGCGCTGCGCTGCTGGCGCTCGTGGTCCTGTCCGTGCTTGGGACCGCGTCGCGGTCGAGGTCTCGACGGCTGCCGGGCAGAGCGGGCTGGTGCGGGTCGGTGCGGCGCCTCGGCTCCCGCGCGGCGCTGTCGATCTTGGACCCGCACCGGCTGCCGCCACGGTCTCCGGCGCGTTGCTGGTGCGCCCGCGCGATGCGGCAGCGCTGCAGAGCTTCCTCGGCGAGGTGACGAGCAAGGGCTCGCCGCTGTTCGGGCACTACCTGTCCAAGGGCCAGTTCGCCGAACGCTTCGGGCCGACGGCGGCGACCGTCGCCGCGGCCAGGGCGCAGCTCGAGAACGACGGGCTGCATGTCGGCGCCGTCACCGGCAACGGGCTGCTCGTCCGCTTCTCCGGCTCCGCCTCGCGCGTCGCGCGCGCGTTCGCGACCGGTCTGGACAGCTATCGGCTGGCCGACGGCAGGCTTGCCCGCGCGAGCACCTCCGCGCCGGCGCTGCCCGCGTCGCTCGCGAGCTCCGTCGCGACGGTCGTCGGGCTCGACGAAGTCGTGCGCCCGCATCCGCTGCTCGTGCGGCCGAAGGCGTCGCGGCGGCACCTGTACGCGCCCGCGAAGGCAGCCAAGCTCACGCATCCGGAAGGCTCCCCGCGGCCGTGCAAAGCGGCCACCCTCGACGCCGAAGAAGCGGGCGGGCTGACCGACGATCAGATCGCCAACGCCTACGGCGCCTTCGGCCTATACGCGCTGGCGACACGGGCGCCGGGGTGCACATCGGCATCTACGAGCAGGAACCGTTCGCCACCGCGGACGTCCGCCACTTCGACAGCTGCTACTTCGGCGCGGCCGCCGCGTCGAGCATGGGCGCCCGGCTCACGTGATCCCCGTCGAAGGCGGCTCGCCCCAGGGCCCGGCGAAGGGCGAGGCGATCCTCGACGTCGAGGACGTCTCCGCGATGGCGCCGGGCGCGACATCGACGTGTACGAGGCGCCCGAACAACGCCTCGCCGGCGAACTCGCGGAGATCGCGGCGATGATCGACGAAGACCGCGACCAGATCATCACCTCCAGCTGGGGCAGCCGTGCGAGCAGGAGGCCGAGGACGGCGAGCCCGGCGTGCAGCAGGCCGAGAACTTCCTCTTCCAGCAGGCGGCGGCGCAGGGCCAGACGTTCCTCGACGCCGCCGGCGACACCGGCAGCGACGCCTGCGAACGAAGCCCACCGCGACGTCGCCGCAGCCCGGGCAGAACCCGCTGTCGGTCGACGAACCCGCCAGCCAGCCGTACGTGCTGGCGCGTCGGCGGGACGACGATCACGACGCCGCCCGCAGCCGCCGCAGGAGCACGTCTGGAACGACGGCGCCGAAGGAGGCGGCGGGCGGCGGCGGCATCTCGCAGTCGTGGGCGATGCCCAGCTGGCAGCGCGACGCGAAGGTGCCCGGGATCGCGCTGCCGGGGAGCGCCGACTACACGAACGCCGCGAGCGTCGAGCAGCGCTCGGCTACCCGACCGGCTTCTGCGACGCGACGCTGCCGGGAGCGAAGCCGACGACGCCCTGCAGGCTGGTGCCGGACGTCTCGGCGCAGGCGGACGAGTTCACCGGCGCGGTGACCGTCTACAGCAAGGCGTTCAAGGCGAAGGCTTCGCCAACGGCTGGACCACGATCGGCGGCACCTCGTCGGCCACGCCCGATCTGGGCGGCGATGCTGGCGCTCGCCGACGCCTCCCCGACCTGCACGGCGAACCCGGCGACGGCCTCGGGCGTCGGCTTCGTCAGCCCGCTGCTGTACGCGATCGCCTCGAACCCGGCCGCGTACGCGGCCTCGTTCAACGACATCACCGAAGGCAACAACGACGTCTACGGCCTCGACGACGGCAGGGTGTTCCCGGCGACGACCGGCTACGACCTGGCCTCGGGCCTCGGCTCGCCGCGGCTGACCGGCCCGGGCGGCACCGCGGGCCTCGCCTACTACCTGTGCAGCTACGCCGCGCAGGCGAGCAGGCCGGCCGTCACCGGGCTCACGCCCGGCTCCGGCACGACCGCGGGCGGCGAGAGCGTCGACGATCACCGGCACGGGCTTCGAGAGCGCCGGCGCGCGCCGACGTGGCGGGCGTGCAGGTCGGCGCCTGGCACGCGCCGGCCGAGCGCCGTACACGTGCTCAGCGCCACGTCGCTGACGCTCACCCTGCCGCCCGCGCGCGACACGCTGCCGCGCGGGCGCGCCCGCGCCGCAGGACGGCGCCGGGCCGGCCGAGGTGATCGTGACGCTCGACGGACGGGCAGTCGAGCGCGCCCGGTCCCGGCCGCGACGTTCGAGTACGTCGACACCAGCGCGCAGCGGCGCCGTCCCGAGCGTCACGGCGTCAGCCCGTACGGCGGCAGCGAGAGCGCGCCGGCGCCGGTGACGATCCTCGGCTCGGGCTTCACGGGCGCGAGCGGCGTCACCTTCGGCGGCGTCAGCGCCAGCAGCTTCAAGGTGCTCAGCGACTCGCGAGATCCTCGTCACCCCGCCCGCCGTACTCCTCGCACACCGCCTGCGCGCCGCTGCCCACCAGCGGCGTGTACGCGGGCGAGAACGCGGCCAACGACATCTGCCAGGTGCAGGTCGTCGTGCACGGCGCCGCCGGGCCAGCGCGACCGGCGCAGATCCTGCCGCCGTTCGAGGGCGCGCCCACGCTTCGAACAGGACGGCGCGCTGCGTGGCGCCCCCGGGCTGCGGCTGCGAGGTCTACCCGGCGCCGACCGAGTTCGACTACGCGCCCGCGCCGACGATCACCTCCGTCTCGACCTCGGCGGGTGCGGCCAGCCTCGCGAGCGAGACGGGCGGAACGCTCATCACGGTCCACGGCAGCGGCCTCGAGCCGCTTCACGCTCGACTACGCCTACTTCGGCGAGCCGGCCCTGGAATCATCGATCGGGCGACCTGGAAACGTCGCCTTCGCCAGCGGCACCGAGATCCAGATCGTCGCGCCCGCGATCGCCGAATCGGCGGAAGCGGCCACCGTCGATCCGACGAGCGTGCCGCTGTCGGTGCGCACGCTCGCCGGCGAATCGGCGCCGGCGCCGTGCAGTACGCGGGCGTCCCGCGCGTCTCGGGCGGTCGAGAACACGGCCAGCAGCGTCCGCCTGAAGGGCATCGAGCGGCGCCCTCGACACGGGCGGCACGCCGATCGCGATCACCGGCAAGGGGATGCTCGGCCAGGTCACCGCTGGTGCGCTTCGACGACAGCCAGAGCCCGCCCTCGGAAGGCACCAACTACACGTTCACCGCCAGCGGCGACACGCAGCTGAGCACCCAGACCGTCTCGCAGAACCCGGCGCTCGCCGACGTGCAGGCGTGCACCGTCACCGGCTGCAGCGCGACCTCCACGCGGACCTGCTGTTCCTGTACCCGCCCGGCCA
The DNA here is from genome assembly GCA_963735705.1 of uncultured Solirubrobacteraceae bacterium. Taxonomy (GTDB): domain Bacteria; phylum Actinomycetota; class Thermoleophilia; order Solirubrobacterales; family Solirubrobacteraceae; genus Palsa-744. The sequence goes on along the minus strand of CAVTLZ010000001.1, from coordinate 353,716 downwards.
GCCGCGAGGTCGAATCGCTGACGCCCGCACTCCGGGCCGCGCGGCCGGCGGCACGAGCGGTGACGATCCACGGCGAGAACCTCGGCTGCCCGCTGGCGGTCGCGTTCGGGAGCAACGAGGCCGAGTCCTTCACGCCCGTGGAGGCGCTGCTCGCGTGCGGCTCGACCACCGCGGTGCGACGCGGTCTCGCCGCCCGGGGCAGGCGGCACGAAGGTGCCGGTGACGGTGACCACGCGCGGAGAGCTACTTCACCGGCAGCGGCGACGCGCCTCGAGGCGCTGTTCACCTACACGGGCCCGTAGCGCCGGGCCGGCCGGCAAAGCCCGGCGGGCGCGCGCTCGTACATTCGTCCAAAATCCGCCGCGAAGCGAATTTCGCTTCCATCCGCCGGCGCGGACGCGCACACTCCGCCGCGATCGAACAACTCTGAACGGGCAAACCCGTCGTGAGGCGGGGTCGCAAAGTCAGGGGTCTCATCGAGACAGCCCGACTGCACTCAAGGCAAGGAGGCCGCATGGCCGCGAGTCGAGCCCATCCGACCGTACCCCCGCCCGAGCAGAAGATCAAGACAACCGGCGACGATCGGGGCGCGCCTACGCGCCGCGCGCGAGCGCGAGCAACGAGTTAGCGTTGCCGGAATGCTCGTCGTGGTCCTGATCGTCGGCATCCTCGCCGCCATCGCCGTACCGCGTTTCTCGAGCACGACCGAGAAGGCGAGCGCCGTGTCGGCCAAGGAACTAGCTCGCGACGCGGCGACGGCGGCGGAGACGATCGCGCTCGACCACGGAGGAAGCTACGCGTACGTCACGCTGGCCGAAGTCGCCGCCGAGGAGCCGAGCGATCCCGGTCGCGCCGTGCGAGGACCACGCATCCCGTCAGCGTCGCCGCGACCGACGGCGAAGCGAATACTCGGTGGCCCGCCAACAGCCACCAACGGCGACGAGCTGACGCTGGCCAAGGAGACGCCGACGGGACGACCAGAGCCACACCTGTCGCGGCCCGATCCCCCAACACGAGCTGCCTTCTATCTGGAAGCGAAGAGCTCGGGCTGGTAGCGGCCCGGCGCGGCGCGGACGCGGCGCGGCGCGGCGCGCGCGGCGCCGGCGCGCGCCCGCTGACGGGGCGCCCACCCCGCCAGCGGCTCCAGCCGGCGAGCAGATGCCTCGAGCTTGTTGAGGCTGACTCCCCCAGCCCGCCCGCGCCATCAGCAGCAGCTCCTCGGCGCGGGTCGCTGCGCAAGATCGCCGTCGATCACCTTCGTTCGGCCTGCGCCGAGGTCAAAAGAAGCAGCTCGACAGTACGTCTCGCCGGACTCGATCATCGGGTCGATGATGCTCTCCTCGCCGAGACGACAGACGCCTGGGCGGCTCGACGATCCGGAAGTGCCCGTCGCTCGGATACTCCTGGCCGGCATGGGGCCGACCATCGTCAGCCAGCAGGCGCCCCCCAGCAGCAGGTCGAACTCCAGTTTCTCGCAGATGATCATGAAATTCTAGCGCCCGCCACCCGTTGGTCACCTCGTCAGCATCAGTCCACGCCCGCAGTACGAGGTCGCGGGGCGCGTCGAGCTCACGCTCGATCACGATCGTGCGCTCCACCATGAGTTCTCCTTCGTCATCGTCGTCTGCCTTTCGTTGTATGTCCTGGAGGTACTGCGCCGAGGCGGTCGAGGCGTCCCTCCCCATGTGCCGCGGTACTGCTCCGGCCGAGCCGTCCACCTCGCGCAGCGAGCTCGCCGTGAAGTCACGACGGCGCAGCTGCGCCGTTCGGCCGCATGTGATTAGACCCGGCGCGCTTCAGCACCCTTCAGGTGCCTGGAGACCGCCTGCACGCTGAACCAGGAACGGCTACAAGCGAGCTCGTTGACGGTGACCTCGCCGTCGCGTGCCGAGCCGGTCCAGAATCGCCCGGCGCGTGGGGTCGGCGAAGGACCGCGAACGTCAGGCTGAGTTGGTCGGTAGCCATATCTATTCAACTAAACAGTTTAGCAACCTATTAGTTGAATAGCAAGCCTGAGGGCACAGGTGTTCGACGCGATCGGTCACAGATTTCGCCGCTCGGGGTTAACGGGTGTGGACTTCCTTCAGGCCAGCGACGGCGAGCTGTTGGCGGCATCGCGATCGAACCCGGATGCGTTCGCCGCGTTCTATGACCGCTACGAGGGTTCTGTGGTCGGCTATTTCGCTCGTCGTACGGGGGATCCGGAAGTGGCGGCCGATCTGACGGCGGAGGTGTTCGCGGCGGCGCTCGGCGCCTCACACCGCTACAGGCCCGAGACGCCATCGGCCGCGGGCTGGCTGTTCGCGATCGCTCACAACAAGCTCCTGAAGAGCCTTCGCCGCGGTCGTGTCGAGGCCGACGCGCGCCGGCGGCTGGGTATCCGCGAGCCGATCGAGCTCGCCGCGGAGGAACTCGAGCGGGTCGAGAGCGCCGCCAGCTCGAGTGGCTGGGTGATCGAGCTGCTGGATCGGCTGCCCCCGCTGCAGCGGGATGCCGTTCGCGCGCGGATCGTCGATGAGCGCTCCTACCCGGACATCGCCGGCGAGCTGCAGACATCGGAGCTGGTCGTCCGTCAGCGAGTCAGCCGTGGCCTTTCAAAGCTCAGAGCCGAACTGGAGGAGCAACCATGACTCTCCTGCCCCAGGTCCGAAGCCAGCTGCATGACGCCGCCGGCCGGCGTGCCCGCAGTCGCACTCCGCCGCCTTGGGATGTTTGGCCGTGGCGCTCAGCGCCGCGGATGGCACCGGACCCCGCTGATCTCGCTCGCGGTCATCCTCGGCCTGGCTGGCGCGGCGTTCGCGAGCGGTGTGATCCAGTTCGGCTCGCCGGCACCGGTGTCGCGCGTGCAGCTGTTCACGGCGCCGACGACGGGCGAAGGCGCGCTGACGCCGGGGACGGTGCGGATGCTGCCGGTCTCGACGCCGGACCCGGCGGGCGGGGCGCCGTGGGGCATGCGCGAGTTCACGACGAGCAGGGGCCTCGGCTGCGTCGAGGTCGCGCGCGTCGTCGACGGCAAGCTCGTCGCGGTCGGCGAGGACGACGCGTTCGGCAACGACGGGCGCTACCACGAGCTGAGCGTCGCGAGCGGCGGCGCGGGCTTCGGCGACTGGTGCAGCGCGCTCGACCGCTACCACCGTCTGTACATCAACGACATGTGGGGCGAGCAGCCGGCGAGCGCATGGCAGAGCCGCTGCTACGCGCCGGGCTCACCGGCGGGCGGGCACAGCAGCACGAACCGGAATGCCCGCTGCAGGACGAGCGCAACCTGTACTTCGGGCTGCTCGGCCCGGACGCCAAGAGCGTCACGTACGTGCTCGACGGGCAGCGCCACACGCTCGCGACGAGCGGGCCCGAGGGCGCATACCTGATCGTCACGCGCGCCACCGCCGGCCAGCTGCTGAAAGGCGTCGGCACGGGCGGCGTCGTGCCGGTTGACGGCCCGATCACCGAACTGCACTACCGCGACGGCGCGACCTGCCACCTGACCTCGCGCAGCTGGATCGGCGGCGCCTACGCGTGCACGCCGAGCATGCAGGTGCCGGTCGGCTACGTAGCGCCACCGTCGCTGTCCTACACGCACGCGCAGGTGCAGACGCCGGTCAGCGCGAAGCTGATCCGCACGCGCGCCGGCGGCTACGAGCTGCGCCTCGCGTTCCGATCGCGCGTCGCGCTCACAACGCGCAGAGCGGCTACGACTTCGCCTGGTACGTGCCCGGCACGCGCTTTGAAAACCACGGCGACTGGCGAACCGAATCGGACATCGCCGCCGGCCAGACCGTGAGCACGACCACCTGTCCCCTGCCCGCCGGCGAGGATCCACGGCACGATCAGCCTGTTCGAGCCCGACGAAACCTACAAATCCAAGAGCGAAGTCGTGTACGCGTACAAATACGAAAAAATCGGCGAGCTCGTCGGCAGCTTCTCCGTGCGCGTCCCGGGGAGGCCGAGCCCGGCAGCCCAGAAGCCGACGGTCGCTCGCCGCTGGCCTCGTGCAGCGCGCGAGTGCTCAGACCGCGGGGCTGAAGCGCCGGCCCGAGCGTGGCGGCAGCCGGTGAGGTGGCGGCCGCGCGCTCGGCGTCGACGAGCAGCACGAGCTTGCCGCGCACGTGGCCGCCTTCGCTGAGCCGTTGGGCCTCGGCGATCTGCTCCAGCGGGAACGTCCGTGCGACGGGAAGCGTGAAGCGCGCGGCGTCGATCGCTCGCCGATCTCGCCAAGCGCGTACCACGCGCGCTTGGCGTTCGCGCCGCCTGACATCCGCACGCCGGTCTCCTGCGCGCCCTGGTAGTCGGCGATCGTCACGACATGCTCGGGGCCGCCGGCCAGCTCGACGAGCGCCGGCAGCGCCCCGCCTCCCGCATCGTCGATCGCGCGATCCACCCGGGTTGGAGGGCGAGCTCGCGCACCCGCGCAACCAGCCCGTCGCCGTACGTCGTCGCCACCGCGCCGAAGGACAGCAGGTAATCGTGGTTGGCGGCGCTGGCCGTGCCGATCACCCTCGCGCCGCGCACACGCGCGAGTTGCACGGTGCTGATCCCGACGGCGCCGGCGGCGCCGTTAACGAGCACCGTCTGCCCGTCGCCGACGTCGAGCAGATCGAGCGTGCGCGTGGCCGTCTCGACCGCCACCGCCAGCCCCGCCGCGCCGGCGAAGTCCAGTGACTGCGGGATGCGAGCGTAATGCGCGAGCAGGGCGAAATCGGCGGCGCCGTTGCCGCCAGCCACGGAGCCGAACACCTCGTCGCCGACGCTGACGTCCGTGACGCCGTCGCCGACCTCGTCGACCACGCCGGCGACCTCCAGGCCGGTGCCCCGCGGCAGCTCGCCGCCCATCATGCCCTGGCGAAGCTTCCATCGGCGGGGTTGACGCCGACGGCCTTGACGGCGACGCGGATCTGGCCGGCTGCCGCGTGCGGCTCGGGCACCTCGACCTGCTCGAGCACCTCGGGGCCGCCGAAGCTCGCGAACTGGATCGCTCTCATCGCTGCACTGTAGCCTCACGCGACGGGCCGCACCGCCTTCGATGGTCGGGGATCACGAGCGTCGTGTGTCCGACCAGATTTCGGCGCTCTGACCGGGCAGGCCCGGCACCGGCTCGTCCCCGGAGGGTCCATCGACGGTGATGTAGCCGACGGCGATGCGCGAGCGGCCGGGGCATTCGCGATCGACGAACTCCGTGTAGCGAACGTGCTGCCCGGCGCGGAGGTTCGTCTGCGTGGGGCCGAACCCACCGGCCCCGGCCCCCGGGCATTGCGGCTTGCCGGGGTCGGCCGGGTCGCTGGTGCCGATCTCGTAGTGGCTGTCGAAGTTCGTGACCGCCTCGCGGGCCGTGAATTCGACGACCAGGAGCAGCTCTGGCGGGCCGAAGCGCATGTCGATGCGCCGGTAGCCGCGCGGAACGCCGCCGTCGCACGGCACGGTCTGTTCCGCCTTCTCGCAGTAGAACGTGGCCGCTTCGACGTGGGCGGAGACCCTGCTCGCGACCTGCGAGGCGGTCACGCGCCGACCGGGTGCCGCGACGTAGCCCACGGCGGGACAGGTGGACTGGCTCGGAAACTGGCGGTGAGCGGGCGTCGGCACATCGCAGATCCTGCCCCCGCGATAGTCGACCGCGCGGATCACTTCGTAAGGGACCAGTTCGTGTCCGAAGGTGCTGAAGGATTCACCCTTGCTGCAGAACAGGGCTCCGGGTACGCATTGGGTCCTGCGGTGCGAAAGGACGATCAGATAAGCCCCCTCGGACCCGACCGTCGGGATCGTGCCGCCGCCGCCCGTCGCGGTGCGGGTGATGCTGGCCGCGTCCGGGCCGAGCAGTCCGAAGTAGACATCCCGCAGCGCCGTCGGCGGGCACCAGCTCGGTAGTGGCGATGGCGTGTAGCAGCCCCCCGAGACGTGCTGCTGATCGCGGGCGAGCGCGCTGGCCGGCGTGCCATGGAACTGTTCGTTGACGAACGCGTCTCCGCGGGCGTCGTCGGTCCCGCAGCCGACGCCGTCGAGGAAGTCGCTCGCGAACGGATGAAAGGAGCAGTCGTCGGCGAACGCCCCATCCTCGCCAAGGACGCCGAGCCGACCCCCCACGACGCGCCCGAACTGGACGCAGGTCAGGCCGCGGGTCATCTTCAGCACGCGCAACCCCCACGGTGGACCGCCGTCGGGGTCCGGGACCCGCAGCGCCAGCAGGCGCACGCTCCCCGGGACGACGGCCCCTTCGTAGGCGTTGGGGATCGCGGCGAGTGCGGGTGTCCCGACGGGGGAGCCTGTCCTCAGGACTCCGCTCGCCGCCAGCGCCGACCCCGTCGCGACCAGGCCAACCAGCGCGACGATCGCGGGCCGCGAAGGCCGCGGGCGGATACGCAGGTACCAGGGCAGATGCGCGCGACGAGCCACCGCCCCGCGAAGCTCCTGTTGAACACGTCCGAAGTAGTCGCTCACGTCTCCTCCAGCTGGGACCTCAGGGCTTTCAGCGCGCGGCTGACGCGCTCGCGTACGACGGACTCAGAGCAGCGGAGCTCCGATGCGATGTCCTGGTAGGGCCGCTCGTGCAGCACCCGCTCGGTGAGCGCCCCGCGAAGGGTCTCCGGCAGCCCTTCGACGAGCGGAACGATGTTCGCATCGAGGCTCGCGAGCTCCTCGACCCGTTCGAGATCGGCGTCGCCGAGCGAGACCGGCTGGGCGCCGATGCGCCGTCTGGAAGAGTCCTCGACCCGGCCGCGGCGCTGGCTTTCGCGAAGCTTGTTGCGCGCGATCCCGAGCAGCCAGCCCGCGACGGACCCTCGCTCGGGGCGGAACCTGCGCGAGGCGGTCAGCGACGCGGCGAAGACCTCGGCCGTCAGATCGGCCGCCAGCTCTCGGTTGCCGGTCGCGCGCACCGACCAGCGAACGACCAACGGCAGGTAACGGACGTAGAGCTCGTCGAAGGCGTCCGCGTCGCCCCGTCCGACGGCGGCCACCAGCGCCGCGTCTCGCTGCTCGTCGTGTTCGGCCATCTACAGACAGGTTTGCGAGAACCGCCGTCGTGTGACATCGCGGCCGCCGCCCTCATGCGCTATTCTGCGGACACATGTTCCGCAACCATCGGTTGCACATCAACGGAAGGAGCGAGCGTGGCCGCCGACAGCGTCGAACGAGAGATCCTGATCGAGGCGAGCCCAGAGGTTGTCTGGGGCGTGATAACCGAGCCCGAGCAGATCAGCCGCTGGTTCAGCGACGAGGCGGATGTCGAGGGGCGCGCGGGAGCGGACGGCACGCTCACGTGGAGGCCCGGAGGCCGCGGCGGAGACAAGGAACACGACTCGATCGTGCCGATCCGGGTCGTGGAGGCCGAGCCGTTCCGCCGCTTCTCCTTTCGCTGGAACCACCCGCAGGGCGCCGACCCGGATGAGAGCAACTCGGCACTGGTCGAGTTCATCCTCACCGAGGAGGCCGGCGGCACACGGCTGAGGGTCCTCGAGAGCGGCATCGACGCCGTGACCCATGACGAGGAGGGCAAGGCCCGCTACCTCGAAGCCACGAACACGGCTGGGAGAAGCATCTCGGCGAACTGCTCGACTACGTGGCCTCGAAGCCGCGCGGGGCGACGCGTTGATGGCCACCGCGCTCGCCGAGGACGACGCGCTGTGGGCGGCGGTGGCCGACCCCACGCGCCGGCGCGTGCTCGACGCGCTGCTCGAGCACGGCGAGGCGACCACCACGACGCTCGCGGAGGGGCTGCCGGTCACCCGACAGGCTGTCGCCAAGCACCTGGCCGTGCTGAACCGCGTCGGCCTGGTCGCAGGCCGGCGGCGCGGCCGGGAAGTGCGCTACGCGGTCCGGCCCGAGCGGCTGGACGATGCCGCCGAGGCGATGGCTCGCGTGGCGGCGCAGTGGGACAGGCGCCTGGCACGGATCAAGCGGCTCGCCGAGTCCGTGCAGGCGCAGAAGCCGGAATCGATTCCTAACACCGAGAAGGAGAACGCAATGACCGATCACAGGACCGGAACTCGTGAGGAGTGGCTCTCGGCGCGGCTCGAGCTGCTCGACGCCGAGAAGGAGCTGACGCGGCGTGGCGATGAGCTGGCCCGGCTGCGACAGGAGCTGCCGTGGGTTCCGATCGAGAAGGAGTACCGCTTCGAGACCGACGAGGGAACCGCGTCCCTCGCCGACCTCTTCAAAGGGCGCTCGCAGCTGCTCGTCTACCACTTCATGTTCGGGCCCGACTTCACCGCCGGCTGTCCGTCCTGCTCGGCGATCGCGGACGGCTTCTCCGGCTCGGTGGTGCACCTGGTCAACCACGACGTCGCGTTCACGGCTGTCTCGCGGGCGCCGCTGGCGAAGCTGCAGGACTACAAGCGGCGGATGGGCTGGAGCTTTCCGTGGGCGTCCTCGTTCGAGAGCGACTTCAACTACGACTTCCACGTTATCGCACACCGAGCAGGAATGGCAGTCGGGCGCCGTCGAGTACAACTTCCGCACCGCGGACTTCCGGCCCTCCGAGCAGAGCCCCGGGCTCATCGAGATCGCCTCGGGCGCCGGCACGGACCCCGTGACCTTCAGAAAAGAGGGACCGGGCATGAGCGCATTCGCGCTCGAGGACGGCGTCGTCTTCCACACCTACTCGGCCTACGGCACGAGGCGTCGACGGCCTCTGGGGCATGTACTCGTGGCTCGACCGCGCGCCGCTCGGGCGCAACGAGACCGGCATCTGGTGGCGCCGCCACGACGAATACGAAGGCGGTTGAGCCGCAGGCACGGGCTCCACGGTCAGTCAGTTATGGGTGATCCCCGATCGAGATGGGCGCGCACGTCGCGAGCCAAGCTGCTCGCTTGCGACGTAGCGTGTGGCCGGCCCCCTTCCTCGCTGGCTGATCAGCCCAGCGTCCAGCAGGCGCCGCAGATCGCTGCTCGCCGTGGGCGCCGAACACGGCGGCCTCGGCGACGTAGGCGGTTCGGTCGGTGCCCTGGAAGAGACTCTGCTCCAGTGCGATGACGACTCGATCTGGCCAGTCGCGCTGCTCCACGAGCGTCTCGAGGTACGCCCATCGTGCACCAGCCTCAACGAGTTGCCTCAGACGGCGACGAGCCTGCGCCACGTGCGCTGTGACGCAGAGCCTCACGAACGGCGTCGCGTCGCGCTCGGGCTGAAACGACCCCGCCCTGCACCTCCTGCAGCGCGGCGTAATACGTCGACGTGTTGCCGCCCAAGTATTCCTCGATCGAGACGAACTCGGGGGCCAGCAGCCCCCCGCGCGCGAGCACCAGAGACTGGACGATCCGTGAGATTCGCGAGTTGCCGTCTCGAAATGGATGGACGGAGACGACATGCAGGTGGGCCATCGCCGCACGCACGACCAGGTGGGCGTCGGGATCGCCGTGGTCGAGCCAGGCCATGATCTCCGCCCATCAGCGGCGGGAACTTGCTCAGCCGGCGGACCGACGTAAGCGGGCGGTCCGCCATCGGGGCTGGTGACCTCGATACCACCGCGACGGTACCGACCTGGCTGGAAGTCGAGGGCATCGAAGTGTAGGTCGAGCACGACGCGATCCGCCCACCGGAACACAGGGTCCTCGGACATGACGCCGACGTGGTCCATCGCCCGCGCGTAGCAGGAGAGCGCCATCCGGTCCTCGTCGGTCGGGTCGGTCGACTCGATGCCACTCGCTACGGCCAGCATCTCGTCCTCAGGTACGTGAAATCCCTCGATCTCGATCGAGCTCTCGGCTGAGGCCGCGCGCCACTGACGGCGCAGAGCGCCAAGCCATCGCCCGGCGGCGCCCGCCTGGCCGGCAAGCTCGTCGCGCAGCACGTTGAACTCGGCAAGCTCGGCTTGCAGCGCGGCGTCGGGTCGAGGAGTGCGGTAGATCACGGTCCGATAATAGTCGATTAGTCGTATTATCGTCTAGACGGACTATGTCTTTAGCGCTTGCTCGTGCAACCACGAGCGTGACCAGCGGGCCGGCTGCTATGCGCGCATCGCCATTAGGCGGATCGACCGAACGACCGCGATTCTCAGCGACCGCGTCAGCGGCGAGCCGCCCCTGCACGGTCACTCGAGAGCGTCGCCTCCACCCGATGTCGCTCGCTCGTGCGCGAGCGTGCGTACACCCGTCTGCGTGAGATCGAGGAGGACGGACGCCTCGGGCTCCCGATGCCAGCGCGAAGGAACCGCGGCCCAGCACGATCGTCTGCACATGTTTGTCGCTGCCTGCCGTGCGAGCGTCCCGCTAGAGGCGCGATCCGCAACGTCAGCACGACAGAGCCGCTCGCAGGGCGCCGAGCTGCAGGCCACGTCGACACCGGATCGTGCGCCCGGACAGGTCGACTAGTGGAGCTCGTGAGCGACATCGACGGTGGAAGCGGTTGGCGCTGCTCGTGCCGAGAACGCCCGAGTCGGCGGGTAGCCGTCGGCTCGGTGGACGGCTGGGTGAGAGTCGAGGGGTTCCTGGGGCGGTTGCACCCCGGCGCCCGGAGTAATTAAGGGAGATGCAGCGGCGGGACATACGGCGGCACCCTCAGGTTTTTTTTTCCGCCGAGGGCGTGAGCATTGCCGCATCGATTCCCGTGACACCCGCCCCGGCAGGCGACCGTCACCGCTCTCGCGACGCTGAATTCGCTGACCCCGTCGTAGAACTGGAGCCCGATGGACCGTATCCGCGTCGAACACGACGCGCCATTCGCCGGACGGGATCCCGGCGATCGTGTATCTCGCCGTCGGCTTCCGAGAGGGCGCATTCGACCACCCTCTTCTTTGACGCTCAGCGCACAGACGAGCGCGCCCGCGAAGCGGCCTGCCAGTGATGGCGCTGGTGACGAGCACCGCCGATCGAGCCGCTGAGCTGTAGCCGTGCGTCGATGCCGCCGACGCTCCTCGCCGGTGGACAGCGCGATCGGCTCGGCCGTCGCGAGCGTGTCGGCTTCATCGTAGTACTGATTGGCGAAGCCGAGTTCCGGCGCCGTAGAAGGCGACCGCATAGCTGCCTGCCCGGCAGTCCCGTGATCGCGTAGCTGCCGTCTGCGCTGGACGGGGGCGCGCGCCTGGACTTCCTGCTCTTCGTCGATCGACGCAGGCACCATCCCCCTGCACGGGACGACCGGTCGAGACGCTGGTGACCGTGCCCGCGAGCCTACCGCCGGGGCTCGAGCCGGGCATCGCGCCCGGCCGACGACCCCCTTGTCAGCGGCGACGCTCACGGGCCGGCCTTCTTCGTAGAGCATGCTCAGATAGCTGATGCCCCCGTTCTGTGGGGAGCTGAATTCGAGTTCGTATTCCCCGGGGGCCAGGCCGCCCAGCAGGTAGCCTGCCGCCGGCGGTGGAGATGGTGCACTGTCCGAACAGCCCCTCCGAGGCGACGTACAGTAGGCGCAGACTTCGATTCCCGGCGAGCGGAGCGCTGGTCGACGCGTCGGCGAGGAGTCCCGCGATCGCGCCGTCGCCAGGAGCGGGGTTGTGCGAGCAGGGACGCGTCGACCGCCGGCAGTCGTGCGCCCGACTTCGACGGGCACGCTGCGCGCTTCGGAGGCGGAGGTCGCGTCTTCGAAGTACTGAGGGAAGTACGCCCAGGCACCACCCTGTCGTTTCGAAGCCGACCTTGTAGTCACCAGCCTCGAGCCCGGGCAGGCGGTAGGAGCCGCTGGCTTCGGTCGTCGCGCAGGCTTCGCTTTCGCCGAGCGCGTTGTACGCGCACACGGACACGCCGTCAGCGGGCTGTCCCGTCGCGGCGTTCTCCGCTATGCCCGAGATCCCGCCACCCTCATGCAGTTGCGCGTCGACCGCGGGCGTGATGCTGCCCCACACGACCGTCACCGCTTTTTCCGGCCCGTAGCGCTGGTGGACATAGTCGAGGCTTCCGGCCGGCGGCGAGCGAAATTCGACTTCGTATTCGCCGTTTTCAGCCCCGGTCAGCAGGTATTCGCCCCTGCGGGCCGGTGGTCGCGCAGCTAGCCGGCGATGGTCGTGGAGCCGACGCGGACCGGACATGCTTGGATCCCGGCGATCGCCGCCTTACTGGAGGAGTCGGTGACCGTTCCCGCGATCGCGCCTTCCCACGGGCCGGGGTTGGCGATCAGCGCCGCGTCGATCTGCCCGGCGGTCTGGCCGCTTTTGACGAGCACTTCCTGCGCTTCGCTCTCGAGATCCCTGTCGTCGTAGTACTGGGTGAAGTAGTAGGCGGGCAGGCTCGCGCCGAAGACGACGCGGTAGCGTCCCGGCGGCGAGGTGGGAGATCGTGTAGGTATCGCCGGACATGGACAGAGGACAGACCTTCGCCAATTCGGGGTGCCCGGTGGAGAGGTCTTCCGCACAGGGCCAGAGGCTTGCGGGCTTTTCGGTTCCGGCTTCGAGCATCGTGCCGGAGATGCGCCCGCCCTCTTCCAGTTCGTCGTCGATCACCGCCCGTCCGCTCATCGTGACCGCCACGTGGGCGGCCTGCGGGTTGCGTGCCTTCAGCTCTTCCTGCACGATGTATTCGTCGGCTTCGTACTGGCTCAGGTAGTTGTCGCCTGTTTCTTCGTTGAGCCGGCCGGCGTAGAAGTCGAGCGCGTAGGTGCCGGCCAGCAGTTTGGAGAACGAGTATTCGCCGGCGCGGTTGGTGTTTTCACAGCTTGCCGCCGGCAAGACAGACGTTCACCCCCTGCAGCGGCTGCTTGGTCTCTTTGTCGATCACCGTGCCGGTGATGCGGCCGTAGGACTTCAGCGCGGCGTCGATCCCGCTCACCTTCTGCGGCGCGGTGACGATCACCGGTTCGACGTTCGGCCATTCCTTTTCCTCGTAGTACTGACTGAGGTATTCCGTTTCGAGACCGCCGGGACCGCTGAAGTAGACCCTGTATTCGTGGCTCGGCAGCCGCGTGATCGTGTATTCGCCGGCGGCATTGGTCTTTGCGCAGTAGCTGGGGAACGCGACGGCACTGGCGCAAGCTTCCGCACCGGCGACTGGTTCGCCTTTGACCTGGCTCGTCACCCGTCCGCTGATCTCGCCTCCTTCTTCCAGTTCGGCGTCGATCCCAGGAACGGTCTTGCCAGCGTGGATCGGGATTCGCGTGGCCCGGTGCGTTCGAGCTTGCTGTCGTAGAACTGGCGGATGTAGTCCAGCGCGCTGGTGAATTCGACTTCGTAGCCTCCTTCGGGCACCCCTTCGCCGGGCGTGAGCCCCTGTATCTCATATTCGCCGACGGCGTTTGTCGGAGGCGCACGTCCGGTGCGATTCCACCCACGATTGGTCGGAATCCGGCAGTTCCGCGCAAGCTTCGATGCCCAACGATCGGAGCCTTCGTCGAGCTGCTGAGCACGCGGCCGGTGATGCGCCCGCCTTCCTCGATCGCCGCGTCGATCCCCGACACGGTGGCTCCTTCGCCGACCTTCACGGGGGTCGCTTCGCCCGTTGACGAAGACGCCGTTGTAGAAGGTTTGGGGGATGAGGCCTTCGACGGTGGTGTCGAAGTGGACGATGAACGTGCCGGAACGCCCGACGGCGAGGACGTAGTCGCCTTCGGTGTCTGTTTGAGCGCAGGCCGAACCCGCGCCGCCTTCGATCTGGTACTCGCACACTTCGACGCCGACGAGTGGCGCTTTCGTGACGGCGCTGGTCACCGTGCCGGTGATCTGCGGAGACGCCGCGAGAGCCGGTCTCTTGCGAAAGCGAGCAGCGCCAGTTGCGCGAGCGCCAGAACGAGCGCGGCCGAAGCGCGCCGCACCGCGCCAACGGCGCCGATCCAAGCCGGCGCGATGGTCGCACTACCCCCGCCTCCCCGCGCGAACGGTCACGGACGCGACGCTGCTGTGCCACGCGCCCGCCGTGTCATGCGCCACGATCGTGACCCGCGCGCACACAAAAGGTGCATGTGGCTCAGGAGCAGACGCGCTCGAGGCGCTGAGGCGCAGCGCGACGGTGAGGGCGGGTCCCCATGGGCACACTGAACCGGCCAGCGGCAAGCGTCAGCGGCGTGGCGCTCTTCGCGGCGGCGCCGGACTGTGCACCGACGGCGTTCGCGGTGCGCAAGATCAGCGTGCCCACGCATCTCGACGTCGCCGACCGGGCAGCTCACCCTGAGCGCTCACGTAGCCTGTCCGAGTGAGCGAGGAGATCCGCCGCGGCGAGATGCGCGTCAGGCGCGGGTGGTCGCAACGCTCGTCGTGGAAACCCGGCGACCCTTTGGCCCAGACCGGTCGCGGCCGCCGCCCCTGTGAGTGCTCACACGCCGCTTCTTCGGCCTGACGATCCACGAACAGCTCTTCGAGAACTCTGTGTTTCACAGCTTCTTCTTCGGCCCTGAGTTTCGCCGCCGCTTCTGCTTCGGCCGTCCACCGCCTCTTCTTCCACCGTCCCGGTGACCGTCTGAACCGCACCGCTCTCGTGGTAGCCGATCCGCATCGTCTGCGACTTCGCGGCACAGGCTTCCGCGAACCCGATTGGCAATTCCGGACCGCCGGCTGGCGCGTTGGAGAACTGGACCGGGGCGCACCGGTCGTCGAGACGAACGTGTAGGTGTGTCCACGGACGAGGGTTGGGCAGGGTGCACCGGCCTTTGGAGGCCGGGGCGGACGACTCCGAGGTTGGCGCCGGCCAGCGCGATCGACGCCTTGGGAGACGAGCTGGGAGTATTCCGCTTTGGGGGTCGCGCCCGTGCCGACGATGTTGAATTCGACGCGACTCGCCGCGTCGAGCGTCGCGCTCGTTGCTTCGATCCCGTTGGCGGGATCGCCGACATCGAGCTTCGGCGCCATCCGTAGTCAGCTTGCCCACGGCACCGCTGCCAGACAGAAATATGTGGCTGAGGTTGGACCGGCTGCCCATCCGAAGCGTTCAGCCTCCCGCCCAGAAGGCCCACCACGCCGTTGAGCACGCCGGGCTCCCCGGCGTCCGCTCCGGTGATCGATAGAGAGCCCACCTCGATATCGTTTTCCGCGAGGTACACAACGGGCTCGTCGCTCAGTCCGATTTCCAGCGTGCTGCCGGCTCCTTCGACATCCTTGGCGAGCAGCAGTCCGGCTTCTTCGCTAATGGATCCACGGCCGCTCACGTTCCACGTCTGTGAGGCGCTGAGCTCGAGCGGCACCCCGATGACGTCACCGGCGGGACCCACGGGGCCACTGGCCGGTGACGCGGTGGGCTCCCCGCTCCCAATCGAGATCCGATCGCCGGCTATCACGTAGTCATTGGCGTTGTCCAGCCGCAACGCCTGGGTGCTGAGCCCGCTCACGTCGTTGTCGCTGTCGTAGCAGGCATCCGCCGGGTCGTTCGCCTTCGCACGCCGAGCCGAGGGGTGGGAACGTCGGGGCCTTGCGGACCGCCTCGTCGGACGTCGGCGCTTCTCCTTCCAGCCAGTTCGCGCCGAGCGACCAGTCGAAGGAGCTTTCCGACACGAGCGCTGAGCCTCCCGACCAGGTGAAGGAAGGGACCAAGCGGGCGCGTTCGGAAGGTTTCGTCGGCGCCATCGCTGGTACCGATCGAGCTGGTCGCCACGACCCGGAAGTGATAGGTCGTTTCTTCGCTCAGCCCGGAGACGGGGGCCGACACCGCGACCCAGCGATTCTCCGGCCCCTGGAAGCGATTTACATGGAACCGAGTGTTCATACGCGAGCGAGGTCCCGTATTCGAACTCGCATTTGCTGACCTTGTAGCCGTTTGGGTTCACCTTCGCGTTGAGAGTCCCCGAAGTCACCGCGATCGAGGACGCCGGAGCCGCCAGGACCCTGGGCGTCTGAGGCAATGATGTGTAGGCGTAGGCCCGTCCGGCGCTGCCCGTGTTTCCGACGGTCGCGTCCGGGCTGCCGATCAGGGCCGTGGCGCCATCGGCGGAGAGCGCCACGCTTTCGCCAAATTCCCCTTCAGGAGCCTTCCCCCAACGAACAACTGCGGCTGCTCCTCGACCCAGGTCGAGCCGGAGCGCTCGAAGACCGCGCCGCGGCCGCCGATCAACGCGGTGTCACCGGAGCCTGACAGCGCGACGCTGCGGCCAAACTCATCGTAGTAGCCGTTCACCCCTTCTCCGGTCGTCAACTTGGGACCCTGCTGTGCCCAGGGCCAGCCCCGGAGCGGATGAAGACCCAGGCAGCTCCGGACTCGTTGGTATCGGCCGGCCCGCCGATCAGGGCAGTGTCACCTTCGCCCGACAGCGCCACGCTGGACCCGAAGGCTCCCTCCCCGAACCCTCCGCTTCCACTCTCTTCGCCGCCGGTCAGCTTGCCGCCCTGTTGCGCCCATTCTTCGCCTGAGCGCGTGAACACCCATGCGGCGCCCGTCTGGCTGTTGTCCCATGGCGCCCATGTCAACGCGGTGCTGGCGTCAGATGACAGTGCGACGCTTGTCCCGAAGTTGCCTTCGCCGACCTCGCCGCTCGGGTTGATCCGTGGACCCTGCTGAGACCATGTGGACCCCGTCCGCGTGAAGATCCAGGCGCCGCCGCCGTGCCCGTAGAACGGGCCGCAGCCGATCAGCGCGGTCGTAGCCTTCGCCCGAGAGCGCCACGCTCTGACCGAAGCGCCCTTCTTCCTCGGGCGAGCTTCCGACGAGCTTTTCCCCCTGCTGGGACCAGGTCGAGCCGGATCGCGTGAACACCCACACCGCGCCGGTGTCTTTATCGTCGCCGATCCCTCCGATCAGAGCCGTGTTCCCGTCCGCGGACAGCGCGACGGCCGTGCCGAACTCGCCGTCGCCCCTCTCCTCTGCGCCGGTGAGCTTGTTCCCCTGCTGGGACCAGGTCGAGCCGGTGCGCGTGAACACCCACGCGGCGCCGACGCCGAAATCATCACTCGGGGCGCCGATGAGGGCGGTGCTGCCATCAGCCGACAGTGCCACGCTCGCGCCGAAGTCGCCCCCGGCCCACTCGCCGCCGCCGGTGAGCGAATCCCCCTGCTGAACGAACGGGTCGATCTCGATTGGGTAGCGCGCACGCCGCGCGTCGACCCGCAGCATGAGCCGACGGCCTCGCAGTTCGAGCCACGCCCTCAACTCATGACCTCTCGCGTCGGTCGCCGTCAGGCCACCGTAGCGCAGCGACGCGCCACCGGCGCCGCTGAGCGCGAGACTCCGCCGGCCTGCAAGGACGGAAGCTCGGATACCGCCCGACAGGCCCATGACGAGCGTGAGCGGCTCACCTCCAACTCGCGATGGCGCACGCTGGATCGAGAATCCCTGCTCGAGTCCGAGCGGCCCGTTCGCGAACCACTCGGTGAACCCAGGATGCCGGTAGGTGACTCGATTGGCGTGCGATCTGGGAGCAACCCCGGTGACGGCCCGCAGCAAATCCCCCTGCCCGATCGCATCGAGGGCCAGGCCCATCGTGGCGTGACCCGCGTGGACCTGGACCCCGTCGGCGCCGAATCGCAGCCGAAGTCGCTGCGCGGGATTCACTGCGGCGAAGCCCGCGCGCGACAGGAACTGCGCCGCCGTAAGACCGTGCTTGCCGCTCCAAGCGCTGCTGACGCGGCAGCCTGCAGGCCCGTTGGCAAACTCGACAGACCAGGGGCTGGCGGGCCCGTATGTCGGCGTCCGGAGAAGAAGGGCGCGAAGGGAGTGGCCAGCAGCAGAGACAGACCGTAGAGAGCGCAATCAGGTAAAAGACATGCGCCCGACCGCCGCGCTTGGCGAGCCTCCTGTCGAGCGTCTGCCGGCTACCGCAAAGCGCCGCAGCGCTCGTTCCCATGTTGTCCCTGCTCCTTGGGTCCAGGTCTTGCGCGCACAGATTACACGAAGTTCGCCCCATGCGAACTTTGTCTCCGTGGGCCTCCCAAGCCGTGTGGCGTCGAATCCCCGGGCATCGAGCGCGCAGGCGGCTGGCGTCGTGGTTGCCTCACGCGCTGACAGGCGGATGGCGATCGTCACTCGACTGAGCGCGCAGGGGCGTCCGTCGTCGTCGGAGATCTCGACGTCCCAGACCTGCGTGGTGCGGCCACGGTGGCGTTGCCGGCCGACGGCGCGAGCGCTTCCGTGGGCGATCGGGCGGATGAAGCTGGTGTGGTTGGATAGGCCGAGCGCGGTGCTTCCCTCACCCGCGACCGATACGACCGCGGCGATCGTCGTGATCGACTCCGCGATCGATGCGTAGAGCCCGCCGTGAACGATGCCCGTCGGCTGCTTGTGCTCCTCGGCGATGGTCACATGAGCGGCCACCTCGCGGTCGCTGAGGGCGCCGAACTCCAGGCCGTACAGCCGGTCGAAGCCGGTGACCATCCAGCGGTTGAGGTCTTCGATCGTCGGACGCACGGCCGTCGTGGCGCCATCCATGTCAGGTGAGTCCATCTTCCTGCACCTCCGTCTAGTACGATATGACTATCCGGATACATCTAAACAGAAGGCTTCTGATACCACAATCGGATTCGTGGAACCGTACCATTGGCCCGATCCGCGCCGACGACGCCTCCCGGATGGCACATGAAGCTCAAGCCGACCTCCTACCTGATGCTCGGGATGCTCCGCCTCGGGGCGCGCTCGGGCTACGCGATCAAGAAGACCGCGGACCTCTCGACGAAGTACTTCTGGCCGACGTCGCTGGCGCAGGTTTACCCCGAGCTCGCTCGCCTCGAGGACGCCGGACTCGTGAGCCGCAGCGACGACCCGCACGGAGCGCGCACACGCTCGGCCTACAAGCTCACCGAGGAAGGTGAAGCCGCGCTGCTCCAGTGGCTGCGCTCACCACGCCAAGCGCCGGTGCAGGTCCGCGACGAGGGGCTGCTGCGCCTCTTCTTCGCCGACGCGCTACCACCAGAGGACCAGATCGCAGTGGTCCGGCGACTGCGTGAGAGCGACCACGCCGCGGCGACCTGGCTACGCGCGGAGATCGCACCCCTCGCCGGCGCCGCCAAGCACAAGGGCACACGCTTCCCCGCACTCGTCGCGGAGCTGAGCGCCGACATCTACGCCTACTCCGCCGAGTGGCTCGCACGGCTTGAAGCGCAGCTCGAAGCAGAGCTCGCCGAGCCCGACGTGGCCTCCGAGCCCGAGTGATGAGCCAGACAGCCTCTGCGTGGCTGCGAGGATGGCGCGGTGACTCGCTCGCAGATGTTCGAGCTGTTGCGCAGGCCCGGCTTCGCGCGGTATTTCGGGACGGTCGCAGCTGCGCGAGCCACCGGCACGATGTTCAACGTGTCGGGCGTGCTGTTGGTCCTCGAGCGCACTCATGACCTGACGCTGGCGGGGATCGTGGTCGCCGCTGCGTCGCTGCCAGCCGCTGTCACCGGCCCCTTTCTGGGTGGTTGGCTGGACGTGACCGTCAGCCGGCGGCGGCTGCTCGTGCTGGACCGCGCGGTGACGGCGTTGGCCCTCGCGGCGGTGTTGCTGCTGGCTGGGCACGCGCCGAACTGGGTGCTGCCGTTGGCCGCGCTGCTCTACGGCGCCACCTCGCCGCTTTCGTCGGGTGCGTTCTCGGCCGTCCTGCCGGAGGTCGCCGGCCCAGAGCTGCTCGATGCTGCGAACGCGTTCGAAGGGGCGAGCATCAACCTGGCCTTCATCGTCGGACCAGCGCTTGCGGGCCTGATCGCCGCCAGCTTTGGGGCCGCGACAGCCATCGACGTGCAGATCGCGACGGGCCTCGCGCTGGCTGTGCTGATCGCGCGCGATGCGACCTTCGAGCTGCGTCCTCGAGCACGGCTCCTCGCCACCCGCGGGCGTGCTGAACGCCGTCGCGCAGGGGCTCCGTGCAACCTGGAAGATCGCGGCGCTGCGCTGGAACATCACGATCGACACCTTCTATGTGCTCGCCTGGAGCACGCTCAACGTCGGGTTCCCGGCATTCGCCCTGGCCTTTGGTGCAGGCGCCCACGTGGCCGGTTACATGTGGGCGACCGTCGCAGCGGGCTCGATGCTCGGCGGCTTCGTCCTGACCGGCCGACCGGCAGCCGCCCAGCCTCGGTTTCTGATCGGCGGCTACTTCCTCGCGATGGCGGTCTCCGCCGCTCTCTGGCCACTGGCCGGCAGCGTTGCCGCGGCGCTGGTGCTGATCTTCCTGACGGGTGTGCTCGACGGCCCCGGGCTGGTGGGACTGATCTCGATCCGCCAGCGGCTCGCTCCCGCCCACGTGCGCGCCCAGATCTTCACCACCGCCAACAGCCTGCACTCTGCGGTCACCGCCGTGGGCGCCGCCGGCGCCGGCCTTTTCCAGCAAGCCTTCGGCACCGACGCGCTGCTGCTCGCCTGGGCGGCGCTGATCGGCATCGCGGGCATCATCGCCCTGCTGAGCCAGACCGAGCCGGGCAGCGCTGCGAGCTCTGCAGCACACGGCTAGTCTGATGGCGCTTGCGAGCGTCAGGCAGCGACGCTCGGAGCGAGGATGGAGATGCGCGCGACTTCACCAACCTCCCTTGCCCACCAGTGCGAAATTCGCATCTACTTCGCCCCTATCGTGTGTCAGTGGAGACGGTGGGAATCGAACCCGCGTCCGCAATCGCGTCAGAATGGCTTCTACGAGCGTAGCCGGCGCTCTGATCTCGTCCTCCACTCGCCTCGCCGGCGGGGTTGTCGGGGGACCAGCCTCCTTGATTTTCCCCGGCTTGGCGGAGACGGACCGCACCGGGTGAGCCTGCTTTCTGATCCCGGCCTTCCCCGCGGCAGGCAAGCAGGGCCCGAGACCTCACGGCTTAGCTATTGACTAAGCGGCGAGGGCGTACTCGTGAGAGTCCGCACTTATGGTTTTCCCGGGTGTTTTACGAGGCCGCCCGGGACCTCGACTCGCCACCATCCGCACGAGCCGACCACGTCGAAGCCTGTCGTCCCCCCGGGATGTATTGCCCCTTCAGTGTATCGCGGCGCTGGGGAGGTCGGCACCGAAAGGGAACGTTAAAACGACGCGGTTCCGGGCCGTCCTGAGGAACCCAATTTGAAAAATGACAAAAAACGATCCGGCCCCAAGGCCCTCTGGACCCGGTGGGTCGGGCCCGAAGGCCTTTCCTTTCGGGTGGCGCGGCCTCACACCTCGGTGGCCTCGCTCTTTGCGGCTCGGTTCCGCGTCTGGATCCAAAGTCGCCACGGGCACTTGTGCGGGCAACCCCCACGACGCGACGACCCCGCAGTTGACCGAGAAAATTTTTAGAGCGCCGGCGGCTCTGCACCACAATTCAGAGAGCACTCGGCGAACCCCCCCCGGCGCCAGGACCACGCGCCGTCCGTTGAACGCCCTCGGTGGGTCGGGCGCTCCTGCGAAGCCGTCGGGGAGGGGGGAGAGGCCGCGGGCACCTCAGCGTGGCGCCGGCGGCGAAGCTCAAGCACCCGCTCACGGTCGTCCCGCGTCGAAACAAAACCTCAGGCGCAGACGCAAAACGACGCGGATCCAAGCCGCCTGAGGAACCCGTTGGATCCAGCCCGAAGGCCCTCTCCCAGGTTCCGGCTCGAAAGCCCTGCCCTGCGGGTGGCGCGGCCTCACACCTCGTTGGCCTCGCTCTTTGCGGCTCGGTTCCGCGTCTCAAATTCAAAGTCGCCGCACTACCAAAACGACTACAACCCCCACGACGCCGACGAGCCCGCATTCACCGAAGAAATCTGGCCCTAAGCCCGCAAGGGTAGCCCTCGGACTGCAGGACCAGCCGCCGAGAGTTAGGAGGCGCTTATGGGCGGTGCGACAATGGATACATGGACGAGCAGCCGTTTTCGCTTGCGCCTCCGGCGCAGGGCATATCGACGCCGCCGGCGCCGATGCCCCAGGAGAACCCCTTTGGGGGGCCCCTGGCCGCCCAGGGCACCCGGCGCGCAAGCTGCGCAGGCGAATCAGCAGCATCCTCGCGGCGGTCGGCGCCGGTTCGCGAAGTTCTTCGCGGCGATCAAGGCTGCCTGCTGCTTCTGCCGAACATGAAGCCGCGGTACACGTCGGGCACGGCGCTGGTCTCCGTCGCCGCCTACAGCTTGTTCTGGGGGTGGAAGTTCGCGGCGGGCTTCGTGCTGCTGCTGTTCCTCCACGGGATGGGCCACGTGATCGGCTGCGCCGCGAAGGCATCAGGGCGAGCGCCCCGATGTTCATCCCGTTCCTGGGCGCGGCGATCTTGAAGTCGATCGGCGACAACGCGCTGGCGAGGCGCGCGTCGGGCTGGCGGGCCCGATCCTGGGCAGCCTGGCGGCGGCGGCGGTGGCGGTTGTGGGCGGGCTGACGGCAGCACGTTCCTGCTGGCGCTGGCGTACTTCGGATTCTTCTCAACCTGTTCAACCTGCTGCCGGTGGTGCCGCTGGACGGCGGTCGCGCGGTGGCGGCGATGGCCCGTGGATGTGGTTCGTGGGCTTCGGCCCGCTGGTGGCGCTGGTGTTCCTGAACCCGAACCCGATCCTGCTGATCATCGTCGTGTTCGGCGGCATGGAGACGTGGCATCGCTGGCAGCAGCGCAAAACGCGCTCGCTGGCGCAGGCGGCGTACTACCGCGTGGCGCCGCGCCACCGCCTGCTCGTGGGCGCGGTGTACGTCGGCCTGATCGCGGTGCTGGCGCTTGGGATGTACGAGACGCACGTCCTCGTGTACGCCGGCCACAGCTTCCGCTCGATCTGAGCCGCACGGGCGGCCGTCACCGTCGCGCTTCGCGGATCCCGCGTTCCATGTCGCGCTTGGTCTCGCGCTCGCGGATCGCGTGGCGCTTGTCGTAGACGTCCTTGCCGCGCGCGAGCGCGATCTCGACCTTGGCGTTGGCGCCTGAGAAGTAGATGCGCGTGGGCACGAGCGTGAGCCCGCGCTCCTGCACGCGCGCGGCGATGCGGTCGAGCTCGCGGCGGTGCAGCAGCAGCTTGCGCGGACGCTCGGGCTCGTGGTTTTCGCGCGAGGCGGGGCCGTACGGCGGGATGTGGACGGAGTGCAGCCACAGCTCGCCGTCGCGGAATGACGCGTAGCCGTCCTTCAGCTGCGCGCCGGACGTGCGCAGCGCCTTGACCTCGGTGCCCTCGAGCACGATCCCGCACTCGAAGCGCTCGATCAGCTCGTAGCGGAAGGAGGCGTAGCGATTGGACGCGACGTCCCCCGCCCCCACCTTGCGCTTGCCCTTGCCCTTTGCCACCCGGCGAGCGTAGATGGTCCGGCGCGATGTCGCCGCCGAACGGCGACCGATATCTATGGGCTCCGCCCTTACGGGCTCCGCTGCGGCGTTCGCAGCGACCCTACGGCGCAGGTGTCAGATCGACGCGGCCGCGGATCGTGTCCACGCGCGCCACGCGCACGTCGACGGGGCCGCCCAGGCGCAGCGTGGCGCCGGTGCGCTCGCCGTGGAGGATCGTGCCCTGCTCGTTGATCTCCCACCACTCGCGCCCGCCGTCGCGGTCCTCCGCGCGCAGCAGCCTGACGGGGAGCATGCCCTCGAACTGCGGCCCGGCGCCCTCGTCGTCTTCCAGCGCGTCGCCGGCGCCCGCCTCGCCGCCGGCGGCTTTGCCCGAGCGCGTCTGCGCCTCCCCTTCCCCGTCGAGGCCGAAGGCGATGAACGCGCCGGCGGAGATGAGCCCGGTGATCTCGCCGGCGAACGCCTGCTGGTAGCCGCGCTCGTGCAGCAGCTTCTGCAGCGCGAAGCAGCGGGCGACGTCATCGGAGTCGCGCTCGACGATCATCGCGTCGCGCTCGCGTTCGGAGGTCCACGCGCCGAGCTCGACGAGCTCGCCGGCGCGCGGCGCGGCCTGGCCGCCGCCGACGGCGGACAGCAGCGCGCGGTGGCAGACGATGTCGGGGTAGCGGCGGATGGGCGAGGTGAAGTGGCAGTAGGCGGCGGAGTGAAGGCCTGCGTGGCCGAGGTTCTTGGGCGAGTAGTAGGCCTGCTTGAGCGAGCGCAGCACGAGCGAGCTGAGCGCTTGGCGCCCGTGGCCGGCGCGGCGCACGTGCTCGTCGACGCGACGGGACATCTCGCCGAGCAGATCGGCGGCCTGCGTGGAGGACATGTGCTCGGGCAGCGGCGGCGTGGGCACCTCCAGGGAGGCGAGCTGGTCGGCGAGGCGCTCGACGCGCTCGGGCTCTGGGCGCTCGTGCACGCGATACAGGCACGGCACGCCGCGCTGCTCGAGCAGGCCGGCGACGGCCTCGTTGGCGGCGATCATCAGGTGCTCGATCAGGCGGTGGGACTCGGTCTGCGCGCGCCCGAGGATGGCGAGCACGTTGCCGTGCTCGTCGAACACGAACTCGGGCTCCTCGGAGTCGACGACGAGCGCGCCGCTGCGCTCGCGCTCGCGCTGCAGCGCGGCGGCGGCCTCGCGCGCGGCGCGCAGCGAAGCGCGCCACGGCTCGGCGGCGGCCTCGCGCCCGGCGAAGATGCGATCCACCTGCTCGTAGTCAAGACGCGCGTCGGATCGGATCACCGAGCGGTAGAAGGCGGCGCGCGCGAGCACCGCGCCGTGCAGCTCCATCTCGACGGTCACCGCCGCGCGGTCGACTCCGGGCATCAGCGAGCAGGCGTCGCTGGAGAGCGCGTGCGGCAGCATCGGCTCGACGGCGCCGGGCGCGTACACGCTGGTGGCGCGCCGGCGCGCCTCGCGATCCAGCGGCGAGCCCTCGGGCACGTGCGCGGCGACGTCGGCGATGTGCACCCACACGCGGATCGCCCCCGGCGCGCCCTGTCCGCCGCCGGCGCCGCTCCCCCGGCCGTCGGCGCTGCTCGGGCCGTCGCCGTCGATCGGCTCGGCTGAGATGGCGTCGTCGAAGTCGCGCGCGCTGATCGGGTCGACGGTGAACGTGGGCAGCTCGCGCAGGTCGCGCCGCTCGCCCGGCGCGCGCGTGACGCGCTCGCCGGCGTCGCGCGCTTCGCGCTCGAGCGCCGGGTCGAAGCCGCGTGAGAGGCCGCGGTCGAGCAGCAGCGCCTCGATCACGTCGCGCGCGACGTCCGGGCGCCCGAGCCTGCGCACGACGCGCGCGCCGGTCCCGCGCGCGGAGCCCTGCACGAGCACGAGGTCGCCCTCGGCGACGCGCACACGCCCGCCGCCGCCCCGCGCGGGGCCGAGCGTCAGGCGCGCGGCGGCGCGCCCGTGCGGCGTTCGGCCGCGATGCGCCGGCCCGCCTGCGCGCCCCGCGCCCGCGCGCGCCGGCGGGCTGTCGCGCTCGCGCTGGGGGAACAGCGGCTCGGCGGTGAGGAAGCGCCCGCGGCGCTCGACGACGGCCACGAGCGCGCCCGCGGGCGCCGGGCCGCTCTGCGTGTCCTGGCGATCGGCGGCGGCGGAGCTCGCGCGCTGCCCGCCCCGCTCCCGCGGGCTCGAGCGGCTCACTTGACCTTGGCGGCGAGCGTGCTCAGGGCGATGTCGAGACCGCGCGCGGTGTCGATGACGTTGCTTGGCACGCGCACTTCGGGGATCACGCCGGCGCCCTGCTTGACGCCGCCGCCGCCGAGGTTGCGCCCGTCGGGGGTGAAGTACTCGCCGACGGTGATGTCCAGGGCGCCGCCGTTCGACAGCGGCTGCTCCTCCTGGAAGACGCCCTTGCCGAACGTGTGCGTGCCGATGACCGTCGCGCGGCGGTGGTCCTGCAGCGCCGCGGTGACGATCTCAGACGAGGAGGCGGTGTTGGAGTCGACGAGCACGACCATCGGGATCGACCCGGAGATGGCCCCGCCGGTGGCGTCGAGCACCTGCGTCGGCTGCGTGCGCCCTCGCGTGGTGACGATCACGCCCTTGGCGATGAAGATGCTGGCGATCAGCTGCGCTTCCTCGACGAGCCCGCCGCCGTTGCCGCGCAGGTCGAACACGAGCCCGCGGGCGCCGGCGTGCAGCTCGTGTTCGACGGCTTCGCGCACTTCCACGTGCGAGCCGGGGCTGAAGCTGGCGAGCGCGACGACGCCGAGCTTGACGCCGTGGACGGTCCTGGTGAGGGATTCGACGACCGGCTCGGAGACGACCGCGCGGGTGATCTTGACGTCGCGGAGCCCGCGGCGATGCGCGTGTTCTGCCGGCGGCGGTTCGACGCCGAGCTGGACGTCGGTGCCGGGCAGCCCCTTGATCAGCGAGACGGCGGATTCGACGGTGCCGCCCGCGAGCTTGCGCCCGTTGACGGCGACGACCAGGTCGCCGGCCTTCAGCCCGGCGCGCGCGGCGGGCGAGGCGTCGAACACGCGCTCGATCAGCAGCCCGCGGTCGGCGGCGAGCTGGGTGGCGACGGACACGCCGATGCCGGTGAAGTGCGGGGGCGAGGTGAATTCGCGAAATTCGCTCGGGCCGAGGTAGTGGGAGAAGCGGTCGCCGAGGCTCGCCACGAGGCCGCCGATCGACGCGCTGTCGAGCTTGCTCGTGGGGATCGGCCGGTAGTAGTCGGCGGCGACCCGCCGGATCGCTTCGTCGACGACCTGCGTCTGCGGGTTGGCGACGAACGCGCTGCGCAGGAAGCCGGGCAGGTCTTCCGGATGCCCGCCCCACCACAGTCCGACCAGCAGCAGGACCGGGAGCAGCAGCGCGAGCGCGGCGTTCAGCGGCTGTCGTGGAAAACGGGACATCGACTCGGGGCTAGCGTAGCGAGGCGGCCCGCCCGGGCGCGAACCTTCTACGCTGGGGCGATGGCCAACGTGAGCACGACGACGGTTCCGGCGAACGGGCTGGGGATCCACCGCATCGGGCTGCCCGGCACACGCGCGCTGACGGTGCTGGTGGCATTCGACGCGGGCGCGCGCAACGAGCGCCCGGAGGAGAACGGGATGGCGCACTTCCTCGAGCACCTGGTGTTCAAGGGCGGCGAGAGCTATCCGACGTACACGGACGTCAACGAGACGGCCGAGCGCCTGGGCGGCGTGCTGAACGCGTACACCAGCCACGACCTGGTGGCGTTCCACATCACCGTGCGCGCGGAGAGCGCGGGGCCGGCGCTCGACCTGCTGAGCGACTTCGTCGGGCGCCCGCGCCTTGACGCGGAGGAGCTCGACCGCGAGCGCGGCGTGGTGATCCAGGAGATCAACCGCGCGTATGACCAGCCGTCGACGGTCGCCGAGTACCTGATCGACCGCGCGGCGTTCGGCGACCATCCGCTCGGTCGCACGGTGCTCGGCCCGGAGCAGAACCTGCGCAGCTTCACGCGCGAGGGGATCGTCGCGTTTCGCGAGCGCCGCTGGTCGGGCGCCCGCGGCGGCGCGTTCCTGGCGGGCAACGTCGAGCACGTGCCCGCGGAGGAGGAGCTGCAGGAGCGCTTCGCGCGCTTCCCGTCGCTGCCGGAGCCCGAGCCGTATGTGCCGGCGCCGGCGTTCGCGCCGCAGACGCTGGTCGAGCAGCGCGACACCAACCAGTCGCACCTGCGCATGATCTACCGCCCGGACGTCGCCGTGGCAAGCCCGCGCGAGCGCGCGGCGCTGTCGATCTACTCGACGCTGCTGGGCGGCTCGATGGGCTCGCGGCTGTTCGACGAGATCCGCGAGAAACGCGGCCTGTGCTATTCGGTCAGCGCGATCAACCACGCGTTCGCCGACGTGCCGATCCTGCAGCTGAGCTCGGGCCTGGAGTCGGCGAAGTGCGTGGAGGCGTACACGCGCATGCGCGAGATCGTCGACGAGCTGCGCGCGGACGGCCCGACCGAGGAGGAGGTCGCGCGGGCGCGCGCGTACGCGGCCGGGCGGCTGGTGCTGGCGTTCGAGAACTCCGGCGCGGTGGCGCGCTACGCGGCCAACCAGCAGATCGTGTTCGGCGAGGACATCGACCCGGACGCCGCGATCGCGGCGCTCGACGCGGTCACCTACGACGAGGTCCGCGAGGTCGCCGCGGGCGTCGCCGACAAGCTCGCGGTCGCGTGCGTCGGCCCGCACACCGCCGACGAGTTCTGACGCGCGGACCGGGCGTCCCGGCTGCGTGGACGCCCGGTCCGCGCGACAGCGCGATGCGTCGCGCTCGGCCTCAGCCCGGCACCTCGATCGACTGCAGGTGGTTGAACACGTCGCCTGGGTCCCAGCGCTGCTTGACGCGCTGCAGCCGCCCGTAGCTCTGCTTGTAGTAGAGCTCTTGCCAGTTCTCGAGGTCGACGTCGGGGTAGTTGACGTAGCAGCCGTCCATCACGCGGTCGGGCACGGGGCCGCGCGAGCCGTACATGTCCCCGTAGAACTCGCGAATCCACGCGAGGTTCTGTTTGTCTTCCTCGGGTGTGGGCCAGTACGCCTGGAACTGCAGCTTCATGATCGAGGAGCGCTGCGGGATGGCGGTCGCGTCGGACGCGAGCGCGTTGACCTGGCAGCCGTAGGAGTCGACCTGCAGCAGCGAGCGGGGGTTGGGGTCGATGGGTTCGCCGAGGTGGCGCCACATGACGTCGATCTGGCGCTCTGGAAACGCCTCGAGCATGTACGCGGACTTGTACTTGCCCCGCTGGTTGGGCGTGCCGCCGTCGAGCTGCATCGTCGCCCACAGCCACGACAGCCCCTGCGGTTTGACGCCGGCGGCCGGCGGGCGCTGGTGGCCGACGGGCGCGCGCTGCGCGGTGGGCTTGGGCATCGCGTCCCCGATCGTGCGCGTGAACTGGTCGAGCAGCGCCGGCTCGTCGCCGACGTACTGCGCCGTGAGCACGATCTGCGAGTCCGCGCGCGCGTTCTGGGAGAGATGCAGCAGTGCGAACAGGCCGTCGTAGGGACTGCCGACGGCGCTGTTGGCGGCGAGGAAGCGGCCGAAGCTGTGGATCAAGTCGCCAAACGCGCCGCGGCTCAGTTCGCTCCAGTTCCAGGCCATGCTGACCAGGTGGGCTTCGCTGGGAGCCTTCGGCGGGTCGCGAAACCAGAAGCGGGTGACGATCCCGAAGTTGCCGCCACCGCCGCCGAGGTTCGCCCACAGCAGCTCGCGCTCGTCGGGATCGGTGGAGTCGCGGTTGACCCTGACCGCACGTGCCCGCCCGCCGGCATCGACGCACACCACCTCGACTTCGTACAGGTAGTCGATGATCAGGCCGTGCTTGCGCGAGAGCAGCCCGTAGCCGCCGCCGGTGACGTGCCCGCCGGCGCCGACCGAGTAGCAGGACCCGCCGGGGAGCGTGACCGCGTAGCGCCGGTACAGCTCGGAGTACACGTTCCACAGCGTCGCTCCGCCCTCGACGCAGTACACGCCCTCCTCCGCTTCATGCACGCCGTGCATCAGCGACAGGTCGACGATCGCGCCGCCGTCGTTGCCGCACGCGAAGTTCTCGTAGCAGTGCCCGCCGCTGCGCACGGTGATGCGCAGGCCTTCGTCGAGCGCCCGCTGGACGGCGTCGAGGACCTGGTCGGTGTCGGCGCACAGCGCCACATACTTGGGGCTCCCCACCCAGCGCGGGTTGAAGCCGCGCACCATCGTCGAATAGCGGCTGTCCGACGGGGTGATCCGCTGGCCCGCAGGCGCGTCGTGTGCGGCGTTCGCTGGAGCGGTCATGGCCGAGGGTGGAGCCTAGTAGATACCAAACCCCAGAACAACACTGCTAGACGAACATTGGGAACACGAGCATGCGGGCCTGCGACGGGCGACCCTCAGCTTCTCTTAGCCGGCGCGCGCATCGCCTCGTCGCTGGAAAGCGCGATCGCCACCAGCTGCGCGCGGGTGCGCGCGCCGAGCTTGGACATCGCGTTGCGGACATGTGTGCGCACGGTCTCGGGCGAGACCAGCAGCCCGTCCGCGATCTGGCTGGTCTCGTGGCCGAGCGCGATCAGCGTGACGACCTCTCGCTCGCGGTTGGTCAGGGCGCCATGGCGGGCGCGAGCGGGCTGGGGGATCACGGGTGAATCGCTCATTGCCAGCGTTACCGAGACCGCGAGCCGGCGCCCGCCCACCTGCAGGAAGCGCGCGGCGACTTCGATCCGCACCTCAGAGCCGTCGGCGCGAACGATCTTGCGCGTTCCCGTGTGCTCGCCGGTGCGCATGAATGCCTGCCATTCGCGCGCGGAGCGCTCGTGTTCAGACGCTGTGATCGTGTCGGCGACCGGCGTGCCGATCAGCTCCTCGCGCTTGCGTCCGAGCAGCTCGAGGGCCGCATCGTTGGCCTCGACGAAGCGGCGATCCTCGTCGGCCAGCACCATCGCGTTTGCCGAGCGCCGGAACACGAACCACAACAGGCCCTCCAGACCTGACTCGGCGCCATCCATAAAATAAGCTTATGTCACAACGAGGACGGCGGCTATCAGGACGGCGCTAACCATCAGCGCTTTCAATGCCCGCGCGGGCTATGGCGACCGGCGCCACATCCTCGCGACAGCCGGAGCGTCCGGGCCGACGATCTGCGTCACCCACGCGAGCGCGTCGGCGAGGCTCATCTCGCCCATCGCGACCATCTCCTCGATGTCCGCCCAGTCCTTCGTGCGGCTGAGCAGCGCCTTGAACACCGCCAGCGCCGTGCAACCGACGACGGGGACGAGGCGACCGGAGAACGGAACCTCGCGCACCCCCCTTGCGACCTCCTCGTGGAACGGGTGCACGTTGAGGAAGATGTCGATCGGCGTGTCCTGCCACCACAGCCGGATCTGGCCGTCGGCTTCGGCCTTCGCGAGCTCCTCCTCGCTCCTTGCCACCTCCTCGGGAAGCGCCGCGAACACGTCCCTGGCGAGCTGCGGACGGACGAACACGTTCAGGTCCAGGTCGCGCGTGCCGCGTGGCTCTTCCGTGCAGTACGCGAGCGCGATCGCGCCGCCGAACGCGTGCGACAGGCCGGCAGCCGACAGCGCGTCGTGGATCGCGATCAGCCGGCTGGCGAGGACGCTCATGACGTGCTCACCGGCGCAGGACGCTCGTCAGGCAAGGGACGCTCACGCCGCGAGGCGGATGAGCGGCGGGTAGGCGAGCTCGCCGCGCGGTCGCTGCGGGAGCTGCTCGGCGAGGTCCAGCACCTGCGCGAGGATCTCCCCCGCCCTGGTCGCGTCCACGCCCGCGGCCCGCTGCCCGACGCCGATCTCCATGCCGGCCGCCGCGGCGATGCGGGCGAGGGCGGCGACCGCCGGCTGGCGATGACCATGCTCGTACGCGCTCAGCACCGAGCGCGGCATGCCCGCGCGCCGGGCGAGCTCCGCCTGGCTCAGACCGCTCTCCTCGCGAACCTTGCGAACCAGCTCACCGGCGACCCTGCTGTTGGCGTCCACCGCAATGGCGCTCATGCAGCCGATGTTAGCGAATCCGCGAACGATCACGCGGATGTTCGCGTATCCGCTACCCCAGCGCGACCATGCGGTCGATCGGCACGCGTGCCTTCACCGCGATCTCCTCGGGGACGCGCACCTCGAACTGCATGTCGCGCAGCGCGTCGCGGAGCTTCGGCAGCGTGATCATCTTCATGTACTTGCACGACGCCTCCGCGTTCGCCGGGATGAAGTCGACGTCCGGGGCCGCCATCCGCAGCGGGTACAGCATCCCGATCTCCGTCGCCACGACCACCTCGGGGCGCGCCGGCGGGGGCGATCCGGCGCCGGCGCCCGCCGAGCCGTTTGCGCGACGGTTGGACGCCTCCTCGACGGCGTCTTGCTCGGCGTGCTCGGCGTATTTCAACATCCCGCCGGTCGACAGCATGTGCACGCCCTCAGCCGACACGTCGCCCGCGGCGACGTACTCCATGATGCTCGTCGTGCACCCGCACTCCGGGTGGATCAGGAAGTCCGCGCCCGGGTGCGCCGCGCGCGTCGCCGCGATGTCCGCCGGGCGGATGCCCGCGTGCACGTGGCACTCGCCGTCCCACACGTGCATGCGCCTGCCGAGTTCCTTCTCCACGTACGCGCCCAGCCACATGTCCGGGCCGAACAGGATCTCCGTGTCCGGGCCGTGCGTGTCGT
Organism: uncultured Solirubrobacteraceae bacterium; assembly: GCA_963735705.1. Lineage (GTDB taxonomy): Bacteria > Actinomycetota > Thermoleophilia > Solirubrobacterales > Solirubrobacteraceae > Palsa-744. The sequence continues at coordinate 322,136 of CAVTLZ010000001.1, read as the reverse complement.
AGATATGGCGCACCACGTCCACCGCGTTCGCCGACGTGCAGCAGTAGTCGGTCAGCGCCTTCACCTCAGCGGTCGTGTTCACGTACATCACCACCACGCCCCGCGGGTACTCCGCGCGCCACGCCGCCAGCTGGTCGAAGTCGATCGAGTCCGCCAGCGAGCAGCCCGCGTCGAGGTCCGGGATCAGAACCGTCTTCTCCGGGCACAGGATCGACGCCGTCTCCGCCATGAAGTGCACGCCGCAGAACACGATCGTCTCCGCGTCCGTAGCCGCCGCCGCGCGGCGCGACAGCCCGAGCGAGTCGCCGACGTAGTCGGCCACGTCCTGCACCTCAGGCACCTGGTAGTTGTGCGCGAGGATCACCGCGCGGCGCTCCGCCGCAAGCGCGCGCACCTCCGCCTGCAGCTCCGCGATCTCCGCGTCCGACAGGGCGCCAGGCGCTCCCTGGCCGGGAGCCATCGGCAACGTGGGGGCCATCGGCAGGTTCATGGGCGCATCGCCGCCTGCGGGAGAAGCGCCGGCTGGGTACGAATCAGCGAGAGGGTCATGGCTGACGAGCCTCCATGATCAGCGAGAGGTCGAGGGCGGGCGCCGAGTGGGTCAGGGCGCCCATCGACACCCATTCTATCCCCGTCTCCGCCAGCGGCCTGAGCGTCTGCAGCGTCACGCCGCCGCTCGCCTCGAGCTCCGCGCGGCCGGCCACCTGCGCCACCGCCGCGCGCAGCTGCGACTCGTCCATGTTGTCCAGCAGCAGCCGCGGCGCGCCCGCCGCCAGCGCCTGCTCGATCTCATCCGCGTCGCGCACCTCCACCTCCAGCGTGCCCGCCAGCTCCGGCGCGCGCTCGCGCGCGCGCCGCACCGCCTCGCCGATCCCGCCCGCCGCCGCGATGTGGTTCTCCTTGATCAGGATCGCGTCGTACAGCCCCGCGCGGTGGTTCGTCGCCCCGCCCGCCGCCACCGCCGCCTTCTCAAGCGCCCGCAGCCCGGGGGTCGTCTTGCGCGTGTCCAGCACCCGCGCGCCCGTGCCCTGCACCTCGCGCGCCGCTCGCGCCGACAGCGTTGCCACGCCCGACAGGTGCGCCAGGAAGTTCAGCGCCGTGCGCTCGCCCGTCAACAGCGCCCGCGCGCGCGCCGAGATCGACAGCACCGGGCCGCCCTGCTCGCGCCACACGCCCTCCGTCACCAGCCGCTCGAAGCTGGCGTCCGGGTCGAGCGCCGCGAACGTCGCCTCCGCCGCGTCCAGGCCGAAGATCGTCCCCGGCGCCTTCTGCGTGATCAGCGCGCTGCCCCGTGCGTCCGCAGCCACCGTCGCCAGCGTCGTCACGTCGCCCGAGCCGACGTCCTCCGCGAGCGCCGCGCGCACGAGCGCGGCAATGTCGGCGTCCAGGGCGTGGCTCACTGCGCATCAGCATAGGATCAGTGGCATGGATCCGCGCTCCGCCGCCGACTCGCAGGCCACGCTCGCCCACTGGATGGGGCCGCTCGACGCCAACGGCGCTGGCTTCGTCCACGGCGGCACCGTCATGAAGCTGTGCGACGAGGCCGCCGGGCTCGCCGCCGTCAAGCACTCGCGCAGCAGGGTCGTCACCGCCGGCATGGACCGCATGACCTTCAGGGTCCCCATCCACGTCGCCGAACTCGTCACCTTCCAGGCCAGCGTCAACGCCGTCTGGCACACCTCCATGGAGGTCGGCGTGCGCGTCGACACCGAGAACCCCCGCACCGGCGAGCGCCGCCACAGCAACAGCGCCTACCTGACGATGGTCGCCGTCGACGAGCAGGGCAACCCGACACCCGTGCCACCGCTGCTCACCAGCACCGACGAGCAGCGCCGCCGCGAGAGCGAGGCGCAGCTGCGCCGCAGCAATCGGCTCGCCGAGCGCGAGCAGCTACGCGCCGCCCGCTGAGGTTCTAAGACGTGAGGACCACGGCCGCGCGTTGGCGCGTCCGGGGCCTCGTGGGGGCCGCCCGCGCGGCCGCGCCGTGAGTCCTACCGACTACTCCGGGCTGTGCGACGACGCGCTCTGGAGCAGGTACGCACGCACGAATCCATCCAAATCGCCGTCGAGCACGCGCTGCACGTCGCCCATCTCAAAGCCCGTGCGGGTGTCCTTCACCAGCGTGTACGGGTGCATCACGTACGAGCGGATCTGCGAGCCGAAGTTCACGTCCTGCGCCTCGCCCTTCTCGCGAGCGATCTCTTCCTGGCGTTCGCGCTCCTTGCGTTCCAGCAGCTTCGCGCTCAGCATCGCCATCGCCGTCGCGCGGTTGGACGACTGCGAGCGCTCGTTCTGGCACTGCACCACGATCCCCGTCGGGCGGTGGGTTATGCGCACCGCCGAGTCCGTCTTGTTCACGTGCTGGCCGCCCGCGCCCGACGCGCGGTACGTGTCCACCTGCAGGTCGTCGTCGTTGATCTCGATCTCGCCCGTGTCCTTCACCACCGGCGCCACCTCCACGCCCGCGAAGCCCGTGTGGCGGCGGTGCGCCGAGTCGAACGGCGACAGGCGCACCAGCCGGTGCACGCCACGCTCCGCGCCGAACAGCCCGTACGCGTTCTCGCCCGACGCGCGGAACGTCGCCGACTTGATCCCCGCTTCCTCGCCCTCGCTCACCTCCAGCAGCTCCACCCCGAAGCCCCTGCGCTCCGCCCACCGCATCAGCATCCGCAGCACCATCTCCGCCCAGTCCTGCGCGTCCGTCCCCCCCGCGCCCGCGTTCACCGTCACCAGCGCGTCGCCCGTGTCGTAGCGACCCGAGAACAGCCGCTGCTCCTCAAGCGCCATCAGGCGCTCCTCCACCGACGCGATCTGCTCGTCCACCTCCGCCTCCAGCGACGCGTCCTCCGCCGCCATCTCCGCCAGGCCGTCCAGGTCCTCTACGTCCGAGCGCAGCTGCGTGAACATCTCCAGGCGCTTGGCAGCGCGCGCGTGCTCAGCCGACACCTCCGCCGCGTGCTCCGAGTCATCCCAGAAGCCCTCCGCCCCCATCTCGCCCTCGAGCGCCGCCACGCGCTCCGACAGCCCAGCCGGGTCAAAGATAATCCGAAAGCAGTTTCATCTGCTCACGGATCGCAGCCAAGCGCTGGGGAGTCGGGGTCGACTCGCTGGGGGCGACTGTGGCCATGGGCTCACGGTATCAGCGTCGGTGGCGAGAGCGGTGGCGCCTACTTTCGGATGACGCACACGTAGTAGAGATCGAGCAGAAAGCGCTCCGTCGCCACGGGTCCGTAGGCGGAGAGGTCGTTCCATGGCTGCGAGTAGGCGTCGCCGGGGGCGAGCTTGTCCAGCAGGCTGGCGATCGGCGCGAGCAGGCCGCGAAATGCGGTCGTCGTGAGTCCGAGATCCATAACGACCAGCCGGCCGGACGGCCGCAGGCGCTCCCACGCGGCGGCGAGCGCAGGCCGCGGGTCGGGAATGACCGAGTAGCTGAGGCTGAACAGCACCCCATCGACCCCGTCGCCGACCCGCAGGTCGGCAGCGTCCTGTTGGAGCAGCTCGACGTTCTGCCAGCCGCGATCGCGCACCAGCCGTCGCGCCTGCTCGAGCATGCCTGGCGAGGCGTCGAGCGCGATCACTCGCCCGGTCGGACCCACGGCGTCGAGGAGGTAACTCAAGTTGCGTCCTGTTCCCGCGCCGATCTCGAGAACGACGTCGCCGGGGCTCAGCTCCAGGGCCGACACAGCCTTGCGCCGCGCGCGCGGCGTGATCAGGAACAGGAACTCCAGCCTGCGATAGAACCGAGCGAGGCGGTCATATCGAGCCACGATCTGCTCGAGCGGCTTGCGGTGCTCATACGCCTGCGAGCCGTCCATCAAATTGACCTCGCTCGACGCCCCGGAGGCAGCCCCCGCCGCCACAGGCAAGTGGTATGTCGATAGCTCGAATCGTTATGGCATTGGGACACCATGTTTACAGTATGAAGGCGAGAGTGGTACGGTGCCAAACAGCGCGCCAGCCCTCGACTTCGGCCTTGTCGAAGCATCTCGCATATGCAGGGACGCGGGCACCTCGTAAAGAGGAAATGGACGACGCAGCACTCAGCCCGAAAGGGCAAGGAGAATGAGACATGGATCGTAGATCGCTCGCGCTCGCAGTCGCGGCACTCGTCGCGCTGGGAATTTTCTCATCGGCAGCGTCGGCGAACGAACCGCCGGTCAAGACGAGGGTCGCATACACCGCCGAATACGCAGGCGGTGAATACTTCGGAGAAGCCAACACTCTGCACTGCAAAGGTGTTCACAAGACGAACTCGGTCAAGTACCCCGGCAGCGGCGGAAAAGGCGGCGAGGACATCGAGCACTGCAGGCTCTCAAAGGGGGAGAAGTTCCCCGCTCGCTGGCAGACCCCCGGACAGCCCATCAACATCGACGACAACTTCTGGGGCTCGGATTACACCGGACAGGAAGTGCCGTTCAATGAAGATCTGCCCGCCTACGGCGTCTTCTTCAGCATGGTGTCCGCCGGGGACGACGCATTCACCATAAAGGTGCTCTACCCGAACACGTAGACCGTGGTGGCGGGTGCGCACTGCGCGCCCGCCACGCCATGTGTCAACGATCCCGCGGGCAGGCTTGGGGCCGTTACGGCCGGCGAGCCGCCGAGATGTTCAGGCGCACGTAGTCGAGCGGCACGCGCACTCCCGCCACCACGCCGGCGGCGAACGGCTCCCGGCGCTCCTCGGGCAGGCGCTCGAGATGCGCGGCGAGGATCGACGTGCGCACGAACGCGTCCACATCCTCGGGGTACGTGGGGCGATCCTCCAACCAGCAGTTGCCCACCGTGAAGCCGGCGTCGCGCAGGCGCCGTTCGGTCTCCTGCGGCCCCGCGAACACCCAAGGCGACCACCCGACCAGCTCGGGCGCGAGCTCGCGGGCGACCGCATCGATGACCGCGCGGACGCCGTCGATGTTGCCCTCTCCCCCACACTGGATCTCCAGCGCGCCGCCCGGCCGCAGCGCCCGCGCGAGCCGCTCGTACAAGCGATCGTGGTCGGGCACCCAGTGCAACGTCGCCGTCGAGACGATCGCGTCGACCGGCTCGTCCACGTCGAGCTCGAGCGCGTTCTGACACCACACGCGCGCGCGGTCGCCGAGCCGCTGTCGTGCGAGCTCCACCATCTCCGCCGAAGCATCCATCGCCAGCACGCGGCCCTGCGGGACGAGCGCCAGCAGCGCCTCCGTGACGCGCCCCGTGCCGCAGCCGACGTCGAGCACCGTCGCGTCCGGTGCGATGCCCTCCAGCCGCGCGAGAACCTCCGCCGCCCACGCCTGCTGAGGCTCGCTGGAGCGGTCATACGTGTGCGCGTCCCACGGGGTGCCCGCCACAATCACGAAAGGCTAGCGGCCGGGGAGCGACGGCTGGCAGCTCGCGCCGTAGCAGCGACGCCCCACGCCCCGCGAGCCGCGCGCCCGCGCTGGGCTGGGCTGGGTTGACCGCAGGGGAGTCCGACGATTATGGTTGTCGCAGCCGGGAATGACTCCCGGCGCTGAGATGCCGCCTTGGGACGGGTGGCGGCGAGGGAGAGTGGATCTACATGAGACCTGCACATCTGGGGATCGCGACGACGCTCGCGACGGTCGTGGCGATGGCGTGCGTCGCCGTCAGCGCGTCGGCGTTCGCCCCGCCCGAATTCGGGCGCTGTATCAAGAACGCCAAGCACGAAGGCGGCGTCGGCTACTCCGACTCGGGCTGCACCAAGCACGTCGAAGAAGGCGCGAAGTACCACTGGGTATCGGGGCCGGGAGCCAAACGCGGCTTCACCGCCTCGGGAAGCGGGGTCGCGCTGTACGTGTACAGCGGGCGCAACCACGTCAAGGCCAGCCCACAGGTCGAATGCTCGTCGGCGAGCACGCTCGGCGAATACACGAGCAGCGACACCGAGAGCCTCGAGGTCACGCTGAGCGGCTGCAAGATGGCGTCAGCCTCCTGCCAGTCCGAAGGTGAGTCCGCCGGCGAGGTCATGTTCAGCCCGCTGGACGGCCTGCTGGTCGTCTCCAAGCACGAATACTGGGGCGAAGCGCTCATCCGCTGGTCGCCGGCGATCGGCGAAACGCTCGCCAGCTTCCAGTGCGGCGCCACCAGCGTCGTCGTATCGGACTCGATCCTCCACGCGATCAAGCGCAACAAGATGTTGAGCAGCGAAGCGGAGGATCTGAAGGTGTTCAAGGAAGGCGTCCAGACCCCCAGCTGCTACGAAACGGCCAGTCCGTCATGTGCAGGCGAGTACCCGCTGACCTCGATCGGCGGCGCTCCGGGCGAAAACTCCGGCCTGACCATCTCCGGCGCGCAGACCAGCGAAGAAAAGCTCGAGGCGGACACGCTGCTGCCGTAAGGGCGCTCGCTCCCGGCGCGCGGCGAGGACGCTGCGCGCCGGGTCGGCGGCGTGCCGGCCAGCCGGCGGACGCTAGTGGCCTGACTGCGGACCGAACAGCGCGGCTTCTTCGCCGGCAGGACCGCCGAAGCCGCCGCCGTGAGCGGCTTCCAGCCGACCCTGCCACACCGCTTTCGCACCGAGGTCGCCGGTCCTGAAGCACATGTAGCCGGCGCCGATCGCAAGCAGCACGAGCAATACGCGTAGCGCGGTGGCAATCGCCTTCGGCGACAGCAGCTCGTCGACGATGGCCAGACCCGTCGGCATGCCGCCCGAGATCCGCTGCGCCGCGAACGTCACGATCAGCGTCGCCGTGAACAGGACGTAGACGATCGCCAAGATGTGCGCCGCCTGCGAGTGTTCTGAGATCAGCGTCGCCGCCTGCCCCTGCAGATGCAGCTCGCCCCGAAGCGCCGCGCCCGCCTGCATCGCCAGGAAGCTCGAGCTCATCGCCACGATCGACACGAGCGCCAGCGCGATCCCGTAGCGCGACAGCCAATCCCGCTTGAACACGAACACGATCGCCGCGACGATCGTCGTCGGGATCAGCACCACCGGCACGTGCACGAACAGCGGATGCGCCGGCAGGCCGCTGTAGATCGTCGTGATGCGGATCGGCAGCGTCAGGAAGCCCACGAACGCGAGGAGCGTCAGCACGAACTCGGCGCGGCGCCAGTCGACGCCCGGGCGGCGTCCTGCCGCGATGCTCTCGCTGCTCATTCGGGGGGAGGCTATGGGGGGAGGTAAGCCGGCTCTAAAAAACACAGGCGGAGCCTGTGAGAAGGTTCTTACGGATGTTCGAGACCAGCGAGGACCTAGAGGCTCTGCAACAGCTTCTCGATGCGAGCTACGGGCGCGCCGGCGCGCACCTGCGCTCGATCTGGGGCGAGGAGACCCGCCTCGACGCCGAGGCGCTCAGCACGGAGCTCGCCGGCGTGCAGGTACTCGACCTCGCGACCGTCACGCCCCGCGGCGAGCCGCGGGCGGCGCCGGTCGACGGCCTGTTCTTCCGCGGCCAGTTCTGGTTCGGGTCGGCCGAGAGCTCGGCCCGGTTTCGGAACATCCGCGCGAACCCGGCCGTCAGCGGCGTCGTCACGCGCGGGCTCGAGGCGTCCGCGATCGGGTGGCGCGTAAGCGGCTGCCCGCCCGGTGCCCACTGACCATCCACGGTTCGATCGGTTAGTTCGGTGTGAGAGATCTGCGCGTAGCAGTCCTCGAACGCCGCCGCCGCGTCCCACTTCCGCCGCCCCCCTAAACGCTCCCCTCCACATGCCCGCAGTCCCTGACGTCATATTCCGAAGCGCAGTACGTCTGCGCTTCCCACTTGGCTTTGAAGGCCTTGACGAACTGCGACAGCGCGCGCTGCTGGCTCGCCGCGCCGTGATGACCGGCGACGACGCGCTTCTGGATGCGCTCTGACAGGAGATTCAATTCCACCCGATAGAGCAGATCCGCGATCGTCTGACCCGACTTGCGCAGGAACGCCTCGAATTCTCTGCGCTTGTGGAACTGCTCGCCGCGGATGCGGTCGAAGTCCTTCTCGACCTCGGCCGCGGTCACGCCGATATCCAGATCCTTCGCTTCGCCCTTCACCCAGTCGGAGGAGATCAGGAACCCCAGGACCTCGTCCCGCAATGCCGTCGCGCTGGGCGGGTGCTGTCCCTTGGCCGTCGGTTCCGCCCCCCTCTTCGCGACCGTCAGCCAGTTCGAGTAAGTCGCGCCCGCTATCGCTTCCGCGCCCACGCACACCAGCGTCTGCCCAGGAGCCGGTTCTGCGCCGGCGGCAGCGACGGGAGTCGCCGGCGCGACGCCCGCCGGCAGAGACGTAGCAGGCGGCGGACACGCTCCAGAGGAAACTTCGGCGCCGCTCGACCCCACATTCGCGAACAGCACGACCGCCAGCGCAGCCAACGCCAGCAGCACCCCAAGCCGGCGCACTACGCCCCGTGGCACTTCTTGAACTTCTTACCGCTCCCACACCAGCAAGGATCGTTGCGCCCGACCTGGTGCTCGTCGTCGAGCACGCGCTGCTCGACAGGCGGAAGCGCCTCCATCTCCTGGCCGTTTTCCGCGAACGCCGATTCGCCGCTCGCGTTCATGCCGAGTCCCGCGGCTGCCGCCGCTGCCGCCAGCGCGCCTGAGCCGGCGGCGCTGTGGCCACCCGAGTAGGACACGCGGCCCGCGCGCGTGGAGTTGCCCGCGGCTGAGAACGCCGGGATGGGCGGCGCGCCGCCGCCTCCGTTCTGGCCCTCGACGTTGACCTGCACGTTGTAGATCATGCGCGCGTAGTCCGACCACACGCTGTTCATCAGGTCGCCGAACAGCACGAACGCTTCGTTCTTGTATGCCACCAGCGGGTCGATCTGGGCGAAGCCGCGTAGGTGGATGCCCTCGCGCAGATAGTCCATGTCGAACAGGTGCTCGCGCCAGCGTTCGTCGATCGTCTGCAGCAGCAGGAACCGCTCGAGCGCTTCCATCAGCTCCGTGCCGAGCGAGTCCTCGCGCGCGTTGTAGCGGGCCATCGCCTCCTCGACGATGCGGTCGGTCAGCGTGTTGCTGTCGATCGTCTCGCGGTCGAGGTCCTCGTCGCCGAGGTCGATCGGGAACAGCTGCCCGAGCGCCAGGAACAGGCCGTCCATGTCCCAGTCCTCGATGTAGTCCGCCTGCGTGTACTGATCGACGGTGCGCTCGATCACCTTCGCGACTTCCTCGCGCGCCTCCTCGCCGATGCTCTTGCCTTCCAGGACCTCGTCGCGGTACTTGTAGATCACGCGACGCTGCTCGTTCATCACGTCGTCGTACTCGAGCACGCGTTTGCGGATCAGGAAGTTCTGCTCCTCGACCTTCTTCTGGGCTTTCTCGATCTGTTTCGAGAGCATGCCCGCCTCGATCGGTTCCTCGTTGCCGTCGTCGTCGACGCCGCCGAGTTTGTCGAGGATGCGGTAGATGCGGTCGCCCGCGAACAGCCGCACGAGGTCGTCCTCCGCGGACAGGAAGAAGCGCGACTCGCCCGGGTCGCCCTGGCGCCCAGCGCGCCCGCGCAGCTGATTGTCGATCCGTCTTGACTCGTGGCGCTCGGTGCCGCAGATGAACAGGCCGCCCGCCGCCATCACCAGCTCGCGGCTCTCCGCCAGCTTGCGCTCCACCTCCGGCAGGATCTCCTTCATGCGCCGCTCATACGTCTCCGAGTCAGCCGGATCGACGCCTTCCCTGGCCAGCTGCTGGGCGGCCAGGTGCTCGGGGTTGCCGCCGAGCTTGATGTCCACGCCACGGCCCGCCATGTTCGTCGCGATCGTCACCGCGCCCGGCTGGCCTGCCTCGGCGACGATGTCCGCCTCGCGCGCCGCGTGCTCCGGTTTCGCGTTCAGCACCGTGTGCTTGATCCCACGTTTGGTCAGCCGGTCGCCCAGCAGCTCGGAGACCTCCACCGAGATCGTCCCCACGAGCACCGGCTGGCCGACCTCGTGGCGCGCCGCGATCTCCCTGACGACCGCGCTCCACTTGCCCTCCTTGGTCTTGTAGACCTGATCGTTGCGGTCGTCGCGGACCATCTCCATGTTCGTCGGGATCTGCACGACCGGCAGCTCGTAGATCTTCATGAACTCCGTCGCCTCGGTCAGCGCCGTGCCGGTCATGCCCGCGAGCTTGTCGTACAGGCGGAAGTAGTTCTGGTAGGTGATCGTCGCCAGCGTCTGGTTCTCCTCCTGGACCGACACCCCCTCCTTCGCCTCGACCGCCTGGTGCAGGCCCTCCGACCAGCGCCTGCCGTCGAGGATGCGCCCGGTGAACTCGTCGATGATCTTGACCTCGCCGTCGATCACCGCGTAGTCGACGTTCAGCTTGTACAGCGACTCCGCGCGCAGCGCCTGTTGCAGGTGGTTGACCAGGTGGCCGTTCTCCGCGCGGTACAGGTGGTCGATGCCGAGGAAGCGCTCGGCCTTCGCGACGCCCTGCTCGGTGACGGCCACCGTCTTCTGCTTCTCGTCGATCTCGTAGTCGAAGTCCGCCATGAACTGCTTCTTCATGCGCGGGTCCATGCCTTCCGGCGTCTTGCCCAGCACCATTTTCGGCGCCAGGCGCGCGAACTTCACGTACAGGTCCGCCGCCTGTTCGGGCGCTCCCGAGATGATCAGCGGCGTGCGCGCCTCGTCGATCAGGATGTTGTCGACCTCGTCCACGATCGAGAAGTAGTGCCCGCGCTGGACCTTTTCCGCGAGGTCCTTCGCCATGTTGTCGCGCAGGTAGTCGAAGCCGAACTCAGAGTTGGTGCCGTACACGACGTCGCACGCGTACGCGCGCTGCTTCTCGTCGTAGGCCTGCATGTTCTGCAGCACCCCCACCGACACCCCCAGCGCGTCGTAGATCGGGCTCATCCATTCCGCGTCGCGGCGCGCCAGGTAGTCGTTGACCGTCACCACGTGCACGCCCCTGCGCTCGGGCGGCGTGCCCTCCGGCGCGTCCGGGTCGACGTCTCTGACCGCCAGCGAGTTCAGCACGACCGCGAGCGTCGCCGTCAGCGTCTTGCCCTCGCCGGTCTTCATCTCCGCGATCTGGCCCTCGTGCAGCGCCATGCCGCCGATCAGCTGCACGTCGAAGTGGCGCATGCCCATCGTGCGCTTGCCCGTCTCGCGCACGATCGCGAAGCACTCCGGCAGCAGATCGTCCACCGACTCGCCCTCGCTCGCGCGCTCGCGCAGCACATCCATGCGTTCGCGCAGCTCGGCGTCGCTGTCGTGTTCGAGCTCCGCCTCGAACGCCCCGATCAGCGCGACTCGTTTCTCGTATTCCTTGCGCTTCTTCGCCTCGCCGACGTTCAGCGCGCGATCCAGCAGTGATGGCATGCGTCAAGAATAGCCCCAGACGCTAAAGCCCAGGTTGCGAGCCCGTTGTCGGCGGGTCTACAGCGACGGCAGCGACAGGCCGCCCGGCGCCATCTGTGCGACGACCGCCGGCTGGACGAGCTTCGCCGGCCGGTCGCGCCGGTGGCGCAGTTTGTCGCGGTGGCGCTTGACCTGGCGCGCGAGCTCGTCGACGACCAGGTTCAGCGAGTGCAGCATCTCCGGCGAGGCGTCGTGCGCGCGCAGCGTCACGCCCTTCAGATACAGCGTGCACTCCGCCACCTGGCTGTCCGCGACCCGCGGGTTGGGCTCCTTGAAGATCTCGATCTCCAGGCGGGCCAGGTCCGAGACCTGGCGCGAAACCTTCCCCAGACGGCGCTCCGCGTGCATGCGGAGCTCGTCGGTGACCGGGACGTTGCGACCCTTGATCTCGATCTGCATCACAGGCTCCTTCGGTCGTGTCTGTCGTGTCTCCGATGCTACGCCCGAGGCCGGCGGATGTAAATGGGTCCTCGACAGAATGTCGACGACCGCAAATTGCGATGACCGACAGCCAGTACGTCATCGGAACGTGCTACGATGACTCTTGTCATAGTCTCACTTTCCGGGAAGGGGCTCGCTTCGGCGGGCCTCTTCTCGTTAAGCGGCCTGGATCCGGCGTAGACCGTGGACGCTGGGCCGTGGACGCTCAGCCGTGGTGGCGCAGGCTCTGCACGATGCCGCCGTGGCCGGCGATCGCGCCGATCAGGATCGACTCGGCGGCGATGTCCGTGCCCGGGAAGACGATGCTCTCGCGCAGCTGCGCGCCCGCGCCGACGCTCGCGCCGTCGCCAAGCACGATCGGCCCCATCAGGCGCACGCCCGCGCCGATGCGCACGTCGCGCCCGATCCACGCCGGCCCCTCGACCTGCGTGTCCGCCCGCAGCGGCGACTCCCCCGCCACGACCACCCCGGGGCTCACCTCCTCGCCGTCGATCTGCAGATGCAGCTCGCCGCACAGCGCGTCGAACGTGCCCTGGCGCAGCTCCGCCAGCGAGCCCACGTCGTTCCAGTACTCGCGGATCTCGTGGATGTAGAACGGCACGTCGTTCTCCAGCAGCACCGGGAACACGTCCTGCGCCCAGTCCACGAACGGCCGCTCCGGGAAGTAGTCGAAGATCCGCGGGCTGAACGCGTAGATCCCGCAGTTGCCCAGGTTCGACAGCGCCTCATCCGGCGCCGGCTTCTCCTGAAAGCCAGTGATCCTGCCCTCGCGGTCGTGCAGCACCACGCCGTACTCGCGCGTGTCCGCCACCTGCTTGACCGCCAGCGTCGCCACCGCGCCCGTCTGCTCGTGCCGGGCCGCGAACGCGCCCAGGTCGATGTCCGTCAGCGCGTCCCCCGAGATCACCAGGAAGGACTCCTCGCCGAAGAAGCCCGAGCACGCCCGCACCCCGCCCGCCGTGCCCAGCAGCTCCTCCTCGAGGTTGTAGGACAGCCGGTCTCCGAAGTACTCGCGAATCGTGTCCGGGAAGTAGTGCAGGTTGGCGATCACATCCTCGAAGCCGTGCCTGGTCAGCAGCTCGACGATGTGCTCCATCACCGGCCGGTCCAGCACCGGCACCATCGGCTTGGTGATCTCGTACGTCAGCGGGCGCAGGCGCGTGCCCAGACCCGCCGCCAACACCATCGCCTTCATCGCGCGGCTAGTACCTGTAGTGATCCGGCTTGTAGGGGCCGTCGACGGGCACGCCGATGTACGCCGCCTGCTCGTCGGTCAGCCGCGTCAGCTTCACGCCGAGCGCGTCCAGGTGCAGGCGCGCGACCTTCTCGTCCAGGTGCTTCGGCAGCACGTACACGCGCTTCTCGTACTCGTCGTTCTTCGTGAACAGCTCGATCTGCGCGATCGTCTGGTTGGAGAACGAGTTGCTCATCACGAAGCTCGGGTGCCCCGTCGCGTTGCCCAGGTTCAGCAGGCGTCCCTCCGACAGCAGGATGATCGCGTGGCCGTCTCCGAACACCCACTTGTCGACCTGCGGCTTGATGTTCACGCGCTCGATGCCCTCGATCCGCGCCAGCCCCGCGATGTCGATCTCGTTGTCGAAGTGGCCGATGTTGCCCACCACCGCCTGGTGCTTCATGCGCGCCATGTCCTGCGCCTTGATGATGTCCTTGTTGCCCGTCGTCGTGATGAAGATGTCCGCGCTGTCGATCACGTCCTCAAGCGTCTTGACCTCGTAGCCCTGCATCGCCGCCTGCAGCGCGCAGATCGGGTCGATCTCCGTGATGATCACGCGCGCGCCCTGGCCGCGCAGCGATTCCGCGCAGCCCTTGCCGACGTCGCCGAAGCCGCATACGACGGCGACCTTGCCGCCGATCATCACGTCCGTCGCGCGGTTGATGCCGTCGATCAGCGAGTGCCGGCAGCCGTACAGGTTGTCGAACTTCGACTTCGTCACCGAGTCGTTGACGTTGATCGCCGGGAACAGCAGCTCGCCGCGCTCGACCATCTCATACAGCCGGTGCACGCCCGTCGTCGTCTCCTCCGTCACGCCTTTGATGCCCTCGCCCACGCGCGTCCAGCGCTGCGGGTCCTCCGCCAGCGAGCGCGTCAGCAGCCCCAGGATCACCCCCAGCTCCTCAGACTCGGCGCCAGCCGAGTCGGGCACTGCGCCCGCGGCCTCGTATTCGGTCCCCTTGTGCACCAGCAGGGTCGCGTCGCCGCCGTCGTCCAGGATCATGTTCGGGCCCACCGAGCCGTCTGGGTGGGTGGGATCGTCATTAGGCCAGAGCAGCACCTGCTCGGTGCACCACCAGTACTCCTCAAGCGTCTCGCCCTTCCACGCGTAAACCGGCACCCCGCGAGGGTCATCCGGCGTGCCGTCCGGGCCGACCGCCACCGCCGCCGCCGCGTGGTCCTGCGTCGAGAAGATGTTGCAGCTGCACCAGCGGACATCCGCGCCGAGCGCCGTCAGCGTCTCGATCAACACCGCCGTCTGGATCGTCATGTGCAGCGAGCCAGTGATGCGCGCGCCCTTCAGCGGCTGCGCGTCCGCGTACTCGCGGCGGATCGACATCAGGCCGGGCATCTCGTGCTCGGCGAGCGTGATCTCCTTGCGGCCGAACTCGGCCAAAGATAGGTCGGCGACCTTGAAGTCGTTAGTGCGTGTGGCGGTGGGAGTCATTGCTGACATGACGAAGCCTCCTGTCCGGTCAGATGAGCGCCCTTGCTACAGGGAGGAAAGGCCGAGCGTGGCGGACTCTGGGCCCGTCGCAGCGCTCCTCGGCCACACCCTGAACCTATCACACGCTCCAGGGCGGCTCAGCGCGAGGCGAGCGCGCCCTTCAGCTCGTCGATCAGCCGCACCGGCCCCGGATCGACGCCCCGCAGAGCCGCCAGGTAGATCGAAACGAGGTCCCCCAGCAGCACCAGCGAGATCACCCGCTCGATCGCCGTCTGCCCGCGTGTCTCCAGGCGATAGCTCGCCGCCGCGTTGTCCGCGATCAGGCGCTCCGTCAGGTCCATCCGCTCCTTCACGCGCGGGTGCGCGTCGGAGTCGTCCAGGAACACCGCCGCGAAGCGTCCGACGTCGCTCGCGCCCTCCCACCCCGAGATCTCGTTGTGGTCCAGCTCCGGCAGTTCGTTCCAGAAGCACGGCTGCTTCGCGTTCTCGTTGATCTGCGTCTTCCAGCGGTACGCGATCGGCGACGTCAGGCCCGCGCCCGCGATCACCGGCGTCGTGCCGTGCAGCCCGCGCGCGATCTCCTTCGCCAGCGAGTCCTCCGCCGCGTCCGGGCCCCACTCCGCCACCAGCTGCTCGATGTGCGAAGCCGCCACGTCGATCTCCGGCGTCAGCCGCGGGCCCGCGCCGCACAGCGCCGCCACCTCCAACGCCGCCACGATCATGTACGCCACCGCCGCGCGCGGCTGGAAACCGCCCGGCAGCGGGATCACCGGCACGCCGTCCGCGCGCGCCATCTCCGCCAGGCGCCCGCCCGTCGTCACCACCGTGCGCTTCGCGCCCAGCGCGCCCGCCGACTCGTAGCACGCGAGCGTCTCCTCCGTCTCGCCCGAGTAGCTCGCGCACAGCACCATCGTGTCCGGCGTCGTCCACGGCGGCAGCCCGTACGCGCGCGTCACGAAGATCGGGCGCGACGCGTGGTCGCCCATCGCCGCCCGCGCCAGCGCGCCGCCGATCGCCGAGCCGCCCATGCCCGCCACCACCAGGCCCGCCGGCGTGTCCCAGTCCTGCATGATCGCCGACTCCACCCGCCACAGCGCGTCGCGCAGGTGCTCCGGCAGCGCCAGCACGTCGCCGAGCTGGTCGGAGGGGTCGACCCGGGCGATGCTCTCGCGAGACAGCTGCTCGGGCGAGAGCTCCCCCGCGGTCGGTGTCGCGGTCGCGCCGCCGTCGCTCATCTGGTGCTCGCCTCCTGTAGTGCTGTGGGATTCGTGGCCGTGGACATGTGAGAGCTTTCGCTATTCCCGCACACCGGCCGGACGCGACCCTAGAACTCGATCGCGCCGTCCGGCAACTCGACACCAGGGAAGATACGCGCCCCGCGCGTGATCACGTTGTGCGCCCCCACGCGCACGCCCTCGCCGAGCACCGCTCCGCCGGTGATGCGCGTGCCCGCCCCCACGCTGCAGCCCGCCGCCACGATGCAGTCGCGCAGCTCGCAGCCCTCGCCGATCTGAGTGCCCTCCAGCACCACCGCGCGCTCCACCGTCGAGCCCGCGCCCACCGACACGTCCTGCGCCAGCACCACCAGGCTGCCCACGTGCGCGCCGTGCGCGATCTCCACGCCGCGCTCCAGCACCGCCGGCGGGATCACCCTGCCGTGCACCCTCGCGCCCTCCTCGATCGCCAGCCAGTCCTCGCCCAGGCGCTCGCGCACCGCCGTCTCCACGTTGCCCGCCAGGATGTCGAACGTCCCCTGCAGGTAGCGCGCCGGCGTGCCGATGTCCAGCCAGTAGCTCTCCGACGGGAACCCGTACAGGCCGTTGTCGATCAGCGCCGGCCACACCTCGCGCTCGATCGACACGTTGCGATCCGGCGCCACCAGCTCCAGGATCTCGCGCTCCAGCACGTACGCGCCCGCGCTGATCAGGTTGCTCTCCACGCTGTCAGAGCTCGGCTTCTCCACGAAGTCCCGCACCGAGTGATCCTCGCGCAGGATCACCAGGCCGTACGCCGTCGGGTCCGCCACCGGCACCAGCGCCAGCGTCGCCCGCGCGCCGCTCGCCTCGTGCTGGGCGATCTGCGCCGTCAGGTCGATGTCCGTAAGCACGTCGCCGTTCAGCATCAGGAAGCGCTCGTCCAGCATCGGCTCCGCCAGCTTCAGCGCGCCCGCCGTGCCGCGCGGGTCCGGCTCCTCAACGAAGCGCAGGCGAATGCCCAGCTGCGAGCCGTCGCCCAGCACGTCGCGCACGCCGTCCGCCAGAAAGCCGCACGACATGATCACGTCATCCACACCGTGCCCGCGCAGCCACTCCAGCATGAACGCGATGAACGGCCGGTCCACCAGCCGCACCACCGGCTTCGGCACCGTCGACGTAAGCGGGCGCAGGCGCGTGCCCTGCCCGCCCACGAGGATCACCGCCTGAATGCTCTCACCGCCGTCCGATCCCCTCGTACGTGAGGCCCGTCGCGCGGATCGCCTCGGGGTCCAGCGCGTTGCGCCCATCGACGATCACGTTGCCCTCCATCGCCGCCGCCACCGTGCTCCAGTCGAGCTCCAGGAACTCCGGCCACTCCGTCACCAGCACCACCGCGTCCGCCTGCGCGACCGCCGCCAGCGGCGAGTCCGCGAACTCGATCCCCGACACCAGCAGCCGCGCCTGCTCCTCCGCCACCGGGTCATACGCCACCACGCTCGCCCCGTCCGCCTGCAAGCGCGCCGACAGCACCAACGAGGACGCCTCGCGCATGTCGTCCGTGTTCGGCTTGAACGCCAGCCCCAACAGCGCGACGCGCTTGCCCGCCAGCCCGCCCAGGTGCTTGTGCAGCTTGCCGATCACGCGGCGCTTCTGCAGCTCGTTGACCTCGATCACCGCCGTCAGCAGCTGGAAGTGGTAGCCCGAGTTGCCGGCGAGCTGCTTCAGGGCGTCCACGTCCTTGGGGAAGCAGTTGGAGGTGGTGACGCCGCCGCTCGTCACGACCGTGTGCGAGTACGGGACCTCCAGCGAGTACACATAGCCGTCGTGGTGCTCGCGTCGCAGCTCCGATATCCGCGCCCACGCGGGGCCCTCGCCCAAGCGGCGGTAGCCGGTCGGCGCGATGCGCTTGCGCTGGCTGCCGATCGCCGACAGCACACCCGGCCGATCGCGCTCCGGTACCAACGCGATCGCCCGTTCGATCTGCTCCGCGCCGCTGACCCTGATCCAGTGCGTGTCCTTCGTCGATCGCGCCGTGCGGCCGATGCGGCGCGAGGCCACGATGCCCAGGTCCCCGAGCAGCCGCAGCACGCCGTCTGCCAGCTCGTCTGAGATCGTGCCCAGCTCCAGCACCACGCTCGGGCCGCCGTTGACGAGGGACCAGGAGCCGTCAAGCTCCCACAGCCCTGACAGCAGCGCCCACTTCTCGTCAGTCGGGGCGTCCCAGATCCAGTCGGGAAGGCGCGCATCGTCGCTGGCTGCGACCAGGACGCCGTCGCGGCGCTCTGCGACCGGGCGCGCGACGAGCTCGGCGACGGACGTCGACGGCGGCCGCGCGAGCACTTCATGACTGCTCAAGCCGGCGGCCTCAATCGCGCTGTCGAGCGGGTAGTCGAGCTCGCTCAGCGAGAAGTGCTTGCGTACTCCCGCCAATGGCACCCAATCCTCAGTCGTCAGCTCGAACGCGAGCTTGACCTCGGACTCGCCGCTGTCACCGTCGCCGACCAGCCAGGGGTGGTCGGGCGTGGTACAGACCCGACGACCCATCTTCGTGCGCACCTCGATCAGCTCGCCGTCATACGGTCGTCTCGTCAGCGCCATCGCCGGCAGGAAGCGTGGCTCAGATTCGTCGCGGACCCAGGACAGGACTTCGAGACCGTCCGGCTCCAGAACCTCCGTGTCAGAGCCAGCTCCGAAGGCCCGCAGCGCCTCAGCCGTTTCGAGCCGCGCGCTCTCGGCGGAGACCCGCTCCCACAGCTGCTCGAAGCTGACGAGCGTCGTGCGTCCATGGATTCGAGCCAACGTCGTCTCGGTGGGCGCGAAGCACGAACCCCCGAAGCCAATCCCCGCCTGCAGGAACTTCGCCCCGATGCGATCGTCCAGGCCCATCCCGCGGGCGACCTCGACGACGTCGGCGCCGGTCTCCTCGCAGACGTTGGCGATCTCGTTGATGAACGAGATCTTGGTCGCGAGGAAGGCGTTGGAGGCGAGCTTGACCATCTCGGCGCTGGCGATGTCGGTGCGCACGAGCGGCGCATCCAGCGGCGCGTACAGCGCCACCACGGCGTCCCCGGCCCAGCCGCCGTCGTCGCCGACGACGACGCGATCGGGGTGCAGGAAGTCGGCGACGGCGGAGCCCTCCTTGAGGAACTCGGGGCATGAGACGTAGCCGAGCGCGTCCTTGCCCTGCTCGCCGAACACGCGCTGCAGCGACGCGCCGGTGCCGCACGGGACGGTCGACTTCATCACCAGCGCGTGGTCCTTGGATGCCGGTATCGCGTTGACGACGGCGTGCACGGCCGACAGGTCGGCGTCGCCGGAGTAAGTCGGCGGAGTTCCGACAGCGACGAACAGCAGCCGCGCGTGCTCGAGCGCGCCGGCGAGATCGGTCGAGAAGTGCAGCCGCGCGGCGTTGCGCGCCAGCAGCTCCTCCAGGCCGGGCTCGTAGATCGGCACCTCGCCTCGCTGCAGGCGCTCGATCTTGGCGGCGTCGATGTCCACGCACCAGACGTCGCTGCCCAGCTCGGCGAAGCCGGCGGCTGTGACCAGCCCGACATAGCCGGTGCCGATCACTCCGATTGGCTCGCGTGTCGCGCTCATGAGGCGGGGAAGGCTAGCTGCTGCGGGGAATCGGCGACGTGCCTGCGGGCCTGATCACCTCCGTCGCGTCCCCCAGCCGCCCGCGGAACCTACGGGGCGAGGCGGAATGGCGGGTAGCGGTCGGTCACCAGCACGTGGGCGTAGGCGATTACCCGGTAGGTCCAGCGGCCGACGCCGACGAGGAAGTCGAACATCCCGCGCGGGAAGCGACCGGTGAACAGGATCGCGAACCAGGCGGCGATCACGACGAAGAACGCGGCAATGTAGAGGAAGGCCAGAATCACGTAGTGCGGGATGGCCAGCAGCCACTTGACCAGCGGCAGCCAGCGGTTGAGGTCATTGCTCGCGTCCGGATAGGGAAACTCGAGGTGCACCGCCTGATGCTCGTCCGTGGAGGGATAGCGGTCGTCCATCAGACCCAGGTAGACGCCGACTCGGGCGGAGAACCGCATCAGCTCGAGGTTCCAGTCAAACCACCAGCGCGGGTACTTCTGCCGGAACAGGATCAGCAGCAGGGTGGGCAGCACGACCAGGCCAACAGCGCCGACAGCTCCGGCGGCCTTCCCGCCACCGTAGGCGTAGCCGCCGCCCTCTATGAGGGCGAGAACGATCGCGATCGGGATGACCATGAACAGGCGAAAGAGAGTAGTCAGGCGGTTGAGCGGCCGGTCGGGGTAGTCGACCGAGTACTGGACGGGATACGGCGCGTCGGGGTTCATGTGATGCCCTTTCTGTGAGGTGTACGGCGTACACTCGTCCTTGGGACTATAGGTGTACGCTGTACACTTGTCAAGGCCGATGACAAAGCAGAAGATCGCCACCCGGAAACCGCTGAGCGCCGCTCGTGTGCTGCAGGCCGCCGTCGCCCTCGCCGACGAGGCCGGGCTCGAGGCGTTCAGCATGCGCGGGCTCGCACAGGAGCTCGGCGTCGTGCCGATGGCGCTCTACAAGCACGTCGCCAACAAGGAGGAGCTCCTCGATGGCATGGTCGACATCGTCTTCAGCGAGATCGAGCTCCCTTCCGAGGACCTCGACTGGAGGTCCGCCATGCGGCGCCGGGCAATCTCCACGCGCGAGGCTCTGAAGCGCCACAGCTGGGCGATAGGGATGATGGAGTCGCGGCATCCGGGACCGGCGAACCTGAGAAACCACAACGCGGTGATGGGCTGCCTGCGGAAGGCGGGCTTCCCGTTCGAGATGGCAATCCACGCCTATTCGCTCCAGGACGCCTACATCTACGGCTTCGCCCTGCAGGAAAGGGACACAGGATTCGAGACTCCCGACAGCGCCGGAGAAGCCGCGCAGCGCAGGGCGGAGACGATCGGCGCGCTCAACCAGTACCCCTATCTCGTCGAAATCGCCACCAAGCTCCCCGAGTCCGGGTACGACAACGCCGCCGAGTTCGCATGGGGGCTCGATCTCATCCTCGACGGCCTCGACCGGCTTCGTCACGCCGACTAGAAGCGTCGCCGGTGGTGTCGCGATCAGGCGTCCTCGCCCGCGCTCAGAAGCCGACGACTTCTGCGGGGAGCAGCCGCCAGGCTTCTCCGTCTCCGAGCTGCCCCCGGTTGCTCCAGCCCCAGCAGTCGACGGACCCGCCGCCGGTCACCGCGCACGTATCGCCCCAGCTCCCGGCGATCCACGTGGGGGCAGAGACGCCCGGTACTTCGCTCGCGCTGCCGCTGTCTCCGCCCACTTCGCCGTTACCGAGCTGACCGAAGAAGTTCTCGCCCCAGCACTGCGTGCCGCCGGCGCTCGACAGCGCGCACGTGTGGTAGTCGCCCGCTCCGATCGAGTACACGCCGCTGAGCCCGTCGACTTCGACCGGTGTGGTGGTGTATCCGCCGGTCGTGCCGGTTCCCAGCTCGCCGTGGTAGTTGTAGCCCCAGCACATCACGTGCCCGCCGGAGATCAGGGCGCAGGCGTGTTCGCTGCCGAGCGTGACCTGAACGGCATCTTCGATCCCCGTGACTTCGACGGGGGTACTCGCGTTTTTGGTGTTCCCGTCGCCGAGCTGGCCCTGGCTGTTGGCGCCCCAACAGAGGATGTGGCCGGTCGTGAGCAGCGCGCACGCGTCTTCCCGGCCGGCCGCGATCTGGGTGGCGTTGCCGATTCCCTGGACTTCGACGGGGGTGGTGCTGGTGCTGGTGCTGGCGTCTCCGAGCTCTCCGTTGCCGTTGTAGCCCCAGCAGTCGACCTTGCCGCTCGTCAGCAGCGCGCACGTGTGTGCCTCTCCTGTCGCGACCTGGATGGCGGTGCCGATGCCTGAGACGCTCACAGGCAGCGTGCTCTGGTTGTAGGTGCCGTCGCCGAGCTGGCCCCATCCGTTCCAGCCCCAGCAGTCGACCCTGCCGTCGGTGAGTGTTGCGCACGCGTGCAGGTAGTAGGCGGAGACGTCGGTGGCATCGGTGATCCCGTCGACTTCGACGGGCGTGTCGCTGCTGCCGACAGCGGGGTCGCCGAGTTGCCCGTTGCCGTTGTAGCCCCAGCAGCTGATCGTCCCATCGGAGATCAGCGCGCAGGTGAAGTTGTAGGCGGCCGTCACCTCGGTGGCGTTCGTGAGCCCCTGCGCGGCGACGGGCACGGTGGCGGGCCCATGGCTCTGCGTGTCGTCGCCGAGCTGTCCGTAGTAGTCATAGCCCCAGCATCGAAGGCCGCCGTCTTCGAGCAGGGCGCAGCTGTGCCCGTAGCCGACGGTGACCGCCGTCGCGGTCGTCAGACCTGCGACTTCGACCGGGCTGCTGCTGCCGAGCGTACTGTCGTTCCCGAGCTGGCCATGGTAGTTGGCGCCCCAGCAGTGGACCCGGCCGGTGGACGAGACCGCGCACGTGTGGGCGAAGCCGGCGGCAACCGCGGTGGCGTCAGCGATGCCTTCCACTTCCACCGGCGTGGCGGAGCTGTTGTCGTTGCCGGTGCCGAGCTGGCCATGGCCGTTGCTGCCCCAGCAGAGCACGTGGCCGTCCGCGAGGGTTGCGCATGTGTGCCCGTAGCCGGCGCCGACGTCCGTAGCGGTCGTTATCCCGGACACTTCGACGGGGGTGGCGCTCTCCCCGCCGGCGCTGCCGTTGCCGAGCTGGCCGTACAGGTTGTAGCCCCAGCAGTCGATGTGACCGCTCGCGAGCAGGGCGCACGTGTGGTACCAGCCTGCGCTGAGCCGCTTCGCGTTGGTGATGCCCTGCACCGAGACGGGGGTGGCGCTGTTGGCGCCCGCCGTCCCGTCGCCGAGCTCGCCGTGGTAGTTGAAGCCCCAGCATTGGACGTGCCCGGTTGCCAGCAGCGCGCAGGTGTGTTCGTATCCGGCGACGACCTGGACGGCATTGCCGATGCCCTGCACTTCGACGGGGCTGCTGGTCGGGCCGCTCGAGGTCGTGCCGTCTCCGAGCTGCCCGACGTTGTCGTTGCCCCAGCAGTCGACGTGGCCCGTGGCGCGCACCGCGCAGCTGTGTTCGCTTCCGGCTGTGATTTCCGTGGCGCCCTGCCCAGCCGCGACCCCGGTCGCGTCGGCGATCCCCTGCACTTCCACGGGGAGGCTGCTGTCGAGCGTGCCGCCGTTACCGAGTTGGCCGAGTTCGCCGTTGCCCCAGCATTGGACGCGGCCGCTCTGCAGCGCAGCGCAGGTGTGATCGCCGCCCGCGGCGAGCGCGGCGGCTGGCGCAAACCCGACCGGGGTCGTCGGGTCGGAGCTCGAGGACGTCTGGGAAATGGAGTTCGACGCTGTGACGCGGACCCTCAGAGCGTGACCGGCCTGCTGGACGCCGGGCGTGAAGCTGGATTCCGTTGCGCCTTCGATGTCCTGGCATTCGCCGCCGGTGCCATCGCAGGACTGCCACCGGTAGGCGTAGACGATCGGCTTCTTGCCGGTCCACGTTCCCTGGCTGGCCGTGAGCGTGTGCTGCACGGCGGGGGTGCCGGATATGGCCGGCTTGCTCTTGTTGAATGGGGCGCCCTTGACGATCACCACCGGGCTGAGCGCGGAGGCCATTGCTTCGCCGGAGCCGTTTGTCGCTGTCACCGTGGCGCGAAGGGCGTGGCCGACCCATTCAGGGCGCAGCTGCAGAGAGCTTCCGCTCGCGAGGCTCGAGCCGCACGCTTTGGCTTCGGCGTCGCACAGCTGCCAGCTGTAGGCGTAGACGATGGGCTTGGCGCCGGTCCACTTGCCGCTCTTCACCTTCAGCGTCTTGCCTTCCTGGGCGGTGCCGCCGATGCTGGGGGCGAGCGTGTTCACCGGCGGACCCGAGCCGGCGCTCGCACCTGCCGGCGACGCGCTGCCGAGGCACGGGCCGAGCGCGGCCAGCAACGCTACGACCAGCCAGCCTCCCCTGTGGTGCCCCCGCACTCGCTTCCTCTCTCCGAGAACCTCGTCCGCGGCTCGATGCCGGTAAAGCCTAATGCACGGACAGGAACGCCTCGTAGCGCTTGACGTCGCGCAGCGCGCGAGCCTGCTCCTCGCTGCCGTTCTCGGCGCGCTCGGCGCTCGCGCGCGCTTCGGAGAGCTTGGTCTCGAACGTCGGACGGTCGATCTGCTCGGGAGCGATCGCCTCCTCGACGAGCACGAGCGCCCGATTCTCGGCGAACTGCATGTAGCCCTCCGCCTGCGCGAAGCGCACGATCTCGCTCTCCGAGCGATACAGCCGCAGCTCGGTCGGCTCGAGCCGGGCGAGCACCGGCTCGTGGTTGGCGAGGATCCCGATCGAGCCCACGGTCGTGACCGTCGAGAGCATTTCGACCTCGTCGGAGAAGACCTCGCCCTCCGGCGTGAGCACTTCCACTGGGAACTTGCTGTGGGCCATTATTTCTTCGCGGCCTCGACAACCTCGTCGATCGTGCCCTTCAGGAAGAACGCGCTCTCGGGCACCTCGTCGTGCTTGCCGTCGATGATCTCCTGGAAGCCGCGGACGGTCTCGGCGATCGGCACGTACGCGCCGGGCGTTCCCGTGAACTCTTCGGCCACGAAGAACGGCTGCGAGAGGAAGCGCTCGATCCGGCGCGCGCGCGAGACCGTCAGCTTGTCCTCGTCGGAGAGCTCGTCGATACCGAGGATCGCGATGATGTCCTGGAGCTCCTTGTAGCGCTGCAGGATCTCCTTGACGTTGTTGGCGACGCGGAAGTGGTCGTCGCCGAGCACCTCCGCCTTGAGGATCGTCGAGGTCGAGTCCAGCGGGTCGACCGCCGGGTAGATGCCTTTCTCGGAGATCGCCCGCGAGAGCACCGTGGTGGCGTTCAGGTGGGCGAACACCGACGCCGGCGCCGGGTCCGTGAGGTCGTCCGCGGGGACGTAGATCGCCTGCACGGAGGTCACCGATCCCTCACGCGTCGAGGTGATGCGCTCCTGCAGCTGGCCCATCTCGGTCTCCAGCGTCGGCTGGTAGCCGACCTGCGAGGGCATGCGCCCGAGCAGCGCCGAGACCTCGGAGCCCGCCTGCACGAAGCGGAAGATGTTGTCGATGAACAGCAGCACGTCCTGGCCCTGGTCGCGGAAGTATTCGGCCATCGTCAGCCCCGACAGCGCCACGCGCATACGCGCTCCGGGCGGCTCGTTCATCTGCCCGAACACGAGCATCGTCTTGTCGAGGACGCCCGACTCCTTCATCTCCAGCCACAGGTCGTTGCCCTCGCGCGAGCGCTCGCCCACGCCGCAGAACGCCGACAGCCCGCCGTGCTCCTTGGCGAGGTTGTGGATGAGCTCCTGGATCAGCACCGTCTTGCCGACGCCGGCGCCGCCGAACAGCCCGACCTTGCCGCCTTTGGCGTACGGCGCGAGCAGGTCGATGACCTTGATGCCCGTCTCGAACATCTCGGTCGTCGGCGTCAGGTCCTCGGCGCGCGGGGCATCCTGGTGGATGCTGCGGCGCTCGACGTCCTTCGGCAGATCGGCGCCGAGGTCGATCGGCTGGCCGAGCAGGTTGAAGATCCGCCCCAGCGTCGCCTCGCCCACGGGGACCGTGATCGGCGCGCCGGTGTCGAGCACCTCCAGACCGCGCGCGAGACCGTCGGTCGTGTCCATCGCGACCGCGCGCACGCGGTCATCGCCCAGGTGCTGCTGGACCTCGCACACGAGCAGCGTCTCCTCGGCGCCGGCGCTGATCCCCGGCGCCTCCTCCTCGGTGTTCGCCGCCGGGCGCACGATCGTGATCGCGTGGTTGATTTCCGGCAGCTTGTCGGGGAACACGGCCTCGATCACAACGCCCTGGATCTCCTCGATGCGACCGACGTTGCGCTTGGCCGAGTCGCCGTTGGCGGCGCCTGAGCCTGTGGGTGTTGCCTCTGTGGCGATGCTGGCCTCCATTGTTCTCTAAGTCTCCTATCTACTATTCAAAGTTCGTGTGGACGTGACCGCCAGTTTGGCGTGGCGATGGGCAAGCCAGACAAGGACGCAAGGAGCGTGGCGTGCTTCGCACGCGAGCGACTGAGGACGCAGTATGGCGCCGCCCAGCGTCATGCCAAACCCTCTGCTCCTGCTACGACCTCCATAATCTCCTGCGTGATCTCCGCCTGGCGGGCGCGGTTCATCTGCAGCGTGTATTCGGTGATGATTTCGCCGGCGTTGTCAGACGCGCTGCGCATCGCCGTCATCTGCGCGCCGAAGAAGCCCGCGGCGGACTCCACGAGCGCCCGGTAGATCGAGATCTCGATGTAGTCGGGCACCAGGCGCCTGAGGATCTTCTCGGGGTCGGGCTCGTACTCGACCGACCCGCGCGAGCGCGTGACCGGCGCTTCAGCCTCGGCGCCATCCTGCTCGCCGCCGATCGCCTCGCCGGTGAGCGGCAGCAGCGTCTGGCGCGTGACGTTCTGCGTGAGCGGCGAGACGTAGGAGTTGTAGATCATCTCCACGCGGTCGACCTTGCCGTCGACGTAGGCCTGGATCAGGTCGTCGGCGATCGTGCGCGCGTCCGCGTAGGCGGGTCGGTCGGAGAAGCCCGTGTAGGCGCCCTGCAGCTCGTTGCCGCGGAAGCTCACCGAGGAGACGCCGCGACGCCCGGTCGCGTACCAGTTGGTGCGCAGCCCCCGCTCGGACAGTTCGCTCGAGATGCGCGCGCCAGCGCGGACGATCTGCGAGTTGAAGCCGCCCGCGAGGCCACGGTCGCCGGTCACCAGCAGCAGCCCGACGTCAGTTTCGGACTCGTGCTCACGCAGCAGCGGCAGGCGCTCGGCCTCCGCGCCGGCTGCCTGGGCCGCCTGACGGGTCATGCGTCCGATCGCATCCGCGTACGGGCGCAGAACTGCGATGCGATGCTCAGCGCGCCGCAGCCGCGCCGCGGCCACCGCCTCCATCGCCCGCGTGATCTTCTGGATGTTCTTGACCGAGGCGATCTTGTTCTTGACGTCGCGCTGAGAAGCCATGGCTGTGCCTCGCTGGCGGCGCTAGGCCGCCTGCGGCTCCCTGTCCTCGACCGCGGCGGTCTGCGCGCGGGGCTCGTCGTCGTCCATCGGCTGGCCCTCCTCGTCGAGGTCGTAGCCGAAGTCCTGCGCGAAGGCGTCGACCGTCTCGCGCACCTCCTGCTGGGTCTCATCCGACCAGTCGCCGCCGTTGATCTTCGCGCGCAGCTCCGCGTGCTGGGAGTGCAGGCGCTGGGTGAGGCCGAGCAGGAACTCCTGGACGCGCTCGACGTTCAGGCGATCGAGGAAGCCGTTGGTGGCGGCGAAGATCTGCACCGTCTGATCCTCCACCGCCAGCGGCTCGCGCTCGTGCTGGTTGAGCGTCGCCACCAGGCGTTCGCCGCGCGCGAGCGTGGCCTGCGTGTCGGCGTCGAGGTCCGAGCCGAACTGCGCGAACGCCTCGAGGTCGCGGTACTGGGAGAGCTCGAGCTTGATCCTTCCGGCGACCTTCTTCATCGGGCCGATCTGCGCGTTCCCGCCGACGCGCGAGACCGAGATGCCGACGTTGATCGCCGGACGCACCCCCGAGTTGAACAGCTTGGACTCCAGGAAGATCTGCCCGTCGGTGATCGAGATCACGTTCGTGGGGATGTACGCGGAGACGTCGCCGGCCTGCGTCTCGATGATCGGCAGCGCCGTCAGCGAGCCGCCGCCGAGCTCGTCGTTGAGCTTGACCGCGCGCTCGAGCAGCCGCGAGTGCAGGTAGAAGACGTCGCCCGGGTAGGCCTCGCGCCCGGGCGGGCGGCGAAGCAGCAGCGACATCTGGCGGTAGGCGTACGCGTGCTTGGTCAGGTCGTCGTACACGCACAGCGCGTGCTTGCCTTCGTAGAGGAAGTGCTCGGCCATCGCGCAACCGGCGTATGGGGCCATGAACTTGATCGGCGCCGCCTCATCAGCGGGCGCCGCCACGATGATCGTGTTCTCCAGGGCGCCGTATTCCTCGAGCGTCTGCGCGAGCGCGACGACCGTCGACATGCGCTGGCCGATCGCCACGTACACCGACACCACGCCGGTGTCCTTGTTGTTGATGATCGTGTCGATCGCGATCGCCGTCTTGCCGGTCTGGCGGTCGCCGATGATCAACTCGCGCTGGCCGCGGCCGATCGGGATCATCGCGTCGATCGCCTTCAGGCCGGTCTGCATCGGCTGCTTGACCGGCTGGCGCTGGACGACGCCGGGCGCCTTGAACTCGGCCGGGCGGGTCCGATCGATCGTGATCGGGCCTTTGCCGTCGAGCGGGCGCCCGAGCGGGTCGACGATGCGTCCGAGCATCTGCTCGCCGACGGGGATCTCCAGCAGTTTGCCGGTGCGCTTGACGGTGTCGCCCTCGGAGATGTGCTCCCACTCGCCGAACAGCACCGCGCCGACGTTGTCGGACTCGAGGTTCAGCGCCAGGCCGGTGACGCCGTGGGGCAGCTCGAGCATCTCGAAGGACATGCAGTTCTCCAGGCCGTGCAGGCGCGCGATGCCGTCGGCGACCGACAGCACGGTGCCCACCTCGGTCAGCTCGGCGGTGCCGCTGTCGAGTCCCTCGATGCGGCTCTTGAGGATGCTCGTGATCTCATCGGGATTGATCTGCATGTCTAGGAAGCTCCTTGGGCAACGTGCCTGCGCAGCTGCTCCAGTCGGTTGCGAATAGAGGCGTCGAGGATCGAGTTGCCGACCCTGATGATGATGCCGCCGAGGATGTCCGGGTCCACGCGCGCGGCGAGCGTGACCTTGCGTCCTGCGCGCTCGCCGATCGTCTTGCCGAGGCTTTCGGTGGTGGCGGCGTCGAGCGCGATCGCGCTGGTGATCTCCACCGGCAGCGTCTTGTTCTCCTCCTCCCACAGCCGCTCGTACTCCTGACGGATGCGGAAGATCACGGGCATGCGGTGGTTTTCGATGAGCAGCGAGAGGAAGTTGATGAACAGCTCGTCGGCGCCGTCGAGCAGCGTCTCCAGCGCCTGGCGCTTCTCGGCGGTGGAGAAGTACGGCGAGAAGAAGAACACGGCGAGCTCGCGATTCTGCTCCAGGGCGTCCGCGAACTGGCCGAGCTGCTCGCGCAGCTCGTCCAGCTTGCCATGCTCGAGCGCCGCTTGGAACAGCGAGCGGGCGTATACCTGGGCGAGCTCCTCCATCAGTTGCTGTGCGCCTCGGAGGAAAGGCTGGAGAAGTCGAGTTCGCCCAGCGCCTC
Organism: uncultured Solirubrobacteraceae bacterium; assembly: GCA_963735705.1. GTDB lineage: Bacteria > Actinomycetota > Thermoleophilia > Solirubrobacterales > Solirubrobacteraceae > Palsa-744. The sequence continues at coordinate 293,415 of CAVTLZ010000001.1, read as the reverse complement.
CTCGACCAGGCGCCGCTGGTCGGCGTCGTTGAGCGTCTTGCGCGTGACCTTCTCGGTGGCCATGATCGTGAGGTCGGCGACCTCGCGGCGGATGTCGTCAAGCGCGCGCTTGGTGGCGGCCTCGATGTCGCGCTCGGCCTTCCTGGCGGCCTCGGCGAGGATCTCTTTTGCTTCCTCGCGGGCCTCATGCTCGTGCGATTTGGCCGTCTGCTCGGCGCGCTGTTCGATGCCCTCGGCCTGGGTCCTGGCCTCCTTCAGGCGCTCACGGTATTCGGCGAGGATCTTGTCCGCCTCCTCGCGGGTGCGCTCGGCGGCGTCGATCGACTCGTCGATGCTCGCGGCGCGCTGGTCGAGCGCCTGGCGGATGCGCGGGAACACGGCCTTGACGAGGATGTAGAGCGAGATCGCGAAGACGACGAGCGTCCACACCATCAGCCCGACGTTGGGCGTGATCAGCCACGACGAGGAGCTCGCGGCGACCGGCACGCTCGGAATTGTGGCGAGGGGTCCCATCGACCTATAGGAAGAAGGCGATGAAGCCGCCCACCAGGCCGTAGAAGAACGTGGCCTCGGTGAGGGCGAAGCCCAGCCACTGGATCGAGGTGATCTCGTCGCGCATCTCGGGCTGGCGAGTGACCGACTCGATCACCTTGCCGAACAGCATCCCGATGCCCGCACCGGCGCCCGCGGCGCCGCCGCCGGCGCCCACGCCGAGCGCGATCGCTTTACCGGCGTTCGCGCCGACTTCCTTGGAGGCTTCCGCGGCCGCAAGCAACGGGGCGCCGAGGTGGATTGACATGAAAGGCAAGAGGTGAAGCATCGTTCTCCTTGTCGAGTGCTTAGTGGCTTGCGGCGGTCGCGCCGCCGAGGTAGATGGAAGTCAAGATGGCGAAGATGAAGGCCTGCAGGCCGGCGATCAGGACCGCCTCGAACAGGTAGATGATCACGCCGAATGGCAGGGTGAACCAGCCCAGGAGCTGCAGTCCGAGCAGCACCGCGAGGTTGCCGGCCATGAAGTCGATCAGCAGGTGCCCGGCGAGCAGGTTGGCCCAGAGACGAATGGTCAGCGAGAGCGGCCGCAGGACGAAGTTCGAGAGCAGCTCCAACGGGAAGATCAGGACCAGGATCGGCCCACCGACGCCCTGCGGGATCAGGCTCTTCAGGTACCCGATCGGTCCGTGGGCGCGGACCCCTTCGGTGTTGTATGCGACGAACACACAGAGGGTGAGCACCAGCGGCACCGCGACATTGGTCACGGCGGCGTAGATCTGAAAGGACGGGATGTGCGCGCCGAACAGCTTGAACGTGTTCTGCGAGTCCACCGGCAGCGGGATGTAGCCGATCAGGTTGGAGACGAGGATGAAGACGAACAGCGTGAAGACGAGCGGGAACCAGCGCCTGGTCAGCTTGTCGTCCATGTTCTCGCGCGTGACCTGCTGCATCAGGCCGTAGCCCATCTCGACGGCGACCTGCAGCCGGCCGGGGCGCTTCTGCATGTGCCGGGCGACGTACAGCATGATGCCGATCGTCAGCACGGTCGCGATCAGCAGGTACAGGACGCCCTTGTCGAAGTTGAGCGGCCCGGCGATGTGGAACCACGTTTCGAGGTGAAATGCGTCGATCACCTTGAAGCTTTCGTTTTTGTGACCTTTGATGCCGAAGCCCAGCGCGAAGCCGACGATGCCGAGCACGTACACGAGCAGGATCCCGTAGCCGATCTTCTTTTTCTTGCTCCAGGTGCTCACGCGCATCACCGGGCGACCTCCCGCGAGCGCGGCGAGGTGGGCGGCCCGGCCAGGACCCGGATCGCGAAGGCGACCGTGTATGCGGCGAAGATGCTGACCGCAGCGGTAAGGCCGTCGGCGCGCCCGCCGATCACGCCCGCGGCGACGATCGCGCCCGCGAGCAGCCAGATGCGCCCGAACGCCTCGAACAGGTTGAGGCCGAGCTGCTGGCGGGGCTCGGCGGCTTTGCGCACCCAGCGCTTGTCCACCTCGGCGAGGATGCTCTGCACGATCCACGCCCCCGCTCCCACCGCGTAGCCGAGCACCGGCACGTTCAGCGCCAGCACCGCGGGCAGCGCGAGCACGACGAGCACCACGTCGAGATGGCGCACGACAGTCATCGCGCGTTTCTGAAAGCCAACCCCAGCGGGCCTGCGGGGTTGAGTGGGTCTCCCGACCATGGTGGCGGGCAGGCGCGTGAGATCCGCGTTGGCGTCGAAATCTGGCATGTGTTGGGGGCCACCCTACAGACGAGAATGATCCTCGCGCTCTGAGGAGGCGAAGCCGTCGTAGCGTCCCTCAACGGTCTGCGACGGCGGCGCCAGTCTACCTGGTCTCGGACTTCGTAACAACTTTGTGACATGCGGCACGCGCGATCGGCGCGTGCGAGCCGACCGGATCGTCGCCCGCGAGCAGCCGACGCCCGCGCAGTCCGCGGACGTCCGGCAGGCGCATGCGGCCCCGAAACACGCCCACGATCAGCATCGCGACGACGATCGTCGCGAGACCGCCGAGCATGTCGAGCACGTAGTGGTTGCCCGTGGCGAGCACCGCGAACCCGGTCACGCACGGGTAGATCACGGCGAGCGCCCGCACCCACAGGCGCGCGGAGATCTGCCACAGCACCAGCGTGCACCACACCGCCCAGGCGATGTGCAGCGAGGGCATCGCGGCGAGCTGGTTGGCGGCGCCGGCCAGCGAGCCGGTGTGCCACGAGCCGACCGTGTGACTCGCCGCGACCACGTCCACGAAGCCGGGGAGCATGCGCGGCGGGGCGACCGGGAACAGCCAGAAGACGACGAACGCGAGCACGTTCGCCAGCACGAGCGCGTTGCGCAGCGACGCGTACAGGTCAGCCCGCCGCCACCACAGGAAGCCGAGCAGCCCCAGCGTGACGACGAAGTGGGCGTTGTCGTAGTAGTAGGACAGCAGCACGCCGAGCGTGTGGTGTCCGGCGAGCCAGCGGTCGAGCGCGCGCTCGGGATCGATGTGCAGCGAGCGCTCCGCGCTGAGGAGGTCGCTGCCGTGGGCCAGCGCCGCGTGCAGCCGCAGCGGCGCGAGGTTCGTGATCGCGTCGTACACCCAGCACAGCCACGCGATCGTCAGCGCCTCGACCCACCAGCGCGTGCGCGCGCGGCTGCGCGCCTGCGGCAACGCACCGGCCGAGGACACCGTCGCAGCGGACGCGCGCCGGTCGATTTGTACGGCCGTTGACAAGCAGTCGATGTTATCCGCCGACTCAGCGCGTCAGGGCGCGACCGGCTGCAGCCCCCGCTCGGCGAGCGTCGCGAGGACGCGCGGCAATGCGGCCGCGGTGCGCCGCCAGGAGTCCGGCGCGGAGTAGTCGTCGGCGTCGTGCAGCAGCAGCACCGCGCCCTCATCCGCGCCGGTCGTTACGAGCGCGGTGATCGATGCGGGCGTCGCGCTCGCATCCCAGTCGCGGCCCCAGTGGCTCCACAGCAGCGTGCGCCAGCCGCGCGCCCGCGCCAGGCGCAGCGCGGAGGCGTTCAGCACGCCATACGGCGGGCGGTAGAGCGCTGGCGTGCGGCCGGTGTGGGTGACGATCGCATCGTGCGCCCGATCGATGTCCTCGCGCACCTGCCACGGGGTCAGGCGCAGCAGGTTGCGATGGCGATGGCAGTGCAGCGCGACGTCATGCCCGGCGTCGGCGATCTCGCGCGCGACGCCCGGGTTGCGCAGCACCTGCTCGCCCACAAGGAAGAACGTCGCGTGCACACCCTCGCGCGCGAGGATCTCCAGCACCGCCGGCGTGCCCTGCGCGTGCGGCCCGTCGTCGAACGTCAGCGCATATCCGCGACCACCGGCGGTGCGGTCCTCGATTCCGAGCGGTGCGCGCAGCGCCGGCCACGCGCCGGCGAGGGCGGGCAGCGCGTAGCCGGCCGCCGCCGCGACGCCCAGCGCACCCGCGATGCGAGTCCCGTGAGTGCGATGATCGTGGGCAGACATGGTCGATCTGGTGCTGGGAATCGGGGCGGCGGTGGGGGCGTCCGCCTTCTACAGCCTAGGGATCGCCCTGCAGGCGATCGACGCCAAGGAGGCGCCGCACGAGGAGCACCTGCGCCTGGCGCTGGTTCGGGGCCTGCTCAAGCGCGCCCGCTGGCTGATGGGCACGGGCCTGTCGATCCTCGGCTGGCCGCTGCAGGTGCTGGCGCTGCTGCTGGCGCCGCTGGTGGTCGTCCAGCCGGCGCTCGCCGCGGGCCTGCTGGTGCTGCTGTACTTCGGACGGCGGATCCTCGGCGAGCACGCGGGGCGCAGCGAGCACCTGGCGACGCTGGCGATCGTCATCGGCGTCGTCGGCGCCGGCCTGTGCGCGCCGTCGCGCAGCGCCAGCGAAACCGGCGGGCGCCTGACGATCACGCTGGTGCTGCTCGCGCTCGCGCTCGCGAGCCTGCTGCCGTATCTGCTGCGCGCGTTCGGGCGCTCGCTCGCGGAGGTGACGATGATCTGCGCGGGCCTGGCGGGCGGCTGGAGCGGCGTCGCGACGAAGCTCGCCTCCGACGATCTCTCCAAGCATCATCTGATCGTCGCCGCGCTGTGGGGCCTGTCGACGGCCGCGGCGTCGGCGGTCGGTGTGCTCAGCGAGATGAGCGCGCTGCAGTCGCGACCGGCGATCCAGGTGGCGCCGGTGGTGTTCGTGACTCAGACGATCGTGCCGGTGGCGCTCGCGCCGGTGCTGTTCGGCGAGCGCTTCGGCTCGACGCCACTCGGCGGCGTGCCGCTGGGCGTGTCGCTGCTGGTGCTGATCGCGGGCGCGGGGATGCTCGCGCGCTCGCCGCTGTTGCTCGCGCTGATGGAGGGCGAGCGCGTGAGCCACGCCAGCGGCTCGGCGCCCAACCGCGACGATCCCAGCCAGGCGACGATGCGCTCGAGCCCGCGCACCGAGGCCGAGGACCCGTCGAGCTCCACCACGAGCACGTCCCCCGCGCGCATCGGTCGCTGAGGCAGCGGGCCGGTGGCGTTCAGGCACAGCTTGCCCTTGACCGGGATCGCCCCGGCGGTGCGCGCGAGCACCATCTGACCGACCGACAGCCCGCCGCGGGGCCGCAGGAAGTAGAAGGCGTGGCGCAGGCCCAGCGCGCGCGCCTGCGAGCCCAGCACACCGCGCGTGCGCACCCAGTGGAACAGCGCGCCGCTCGAGACTTCCGGAAGCAGCTCGTCGCCGAGCCTGCGCAGCTTGACGATGCGTTCGCGGGAGGGGACGCCGGAGTCGTCGGCGAAGGACACGTGGATCCCCTTCGCCGCCAGCGCGGACGCCACCGCGATGATGTCGCCCGCGGGCGCGTGCACGATCACGCCGACGTCCGGCTGCGTGGTCGCGACGTGGACGAGTTCGTGCACGTGCAGCAGCTTGTCCGCCACCGCCGTCACCTCGTCGGTCGACATCATCCACGAGCCCAGCAGCGCGAGCAGCGTCAGCTGCGTCGCCAACGCGACCAGTCGCAACCGCCAGCGCGGGATCGGCCGCACCCGTCTCGGCGCCTGCAGCACCACGTCAACGGCCGACGGCTGGCTGATGATCTGAGCGTGATCCTCGGCCGCCGACGATTGCCCGCTCACATCGGAGCGCTCGTCGGCGAAGCTCGCCTGCACGTGCGTGCGCAGCTCGTCGGTGTCGTTGGCCAGGCGCAGGAGGTCAAGCGCTGCCATCGCCCGCGTGTTCAGGCGCGCGTGACCGACCGGCAGGCCGTAGGAGACCACCGGCGTGCCAGCCGCCCGCGCCTCCAGGCAGGTGACGCCGCCGGTCGAGTGCACGAGCACGTCGGCCGCGGCCAGGATCTCGGGCATCTTGTCCGTGAACCCGTACACGCGCACGCGCGGTTCCCGCGCGAACGCGCTGCGGAGCTTCGCCGCCAGCTGCTCGTTGCGGCCGGCCAGGCAGACGATGCTGCTGACCTCCGGCACCTTCGTGAACTCGTGCACGGCTCCGGCGATGTCCCCGACGCCCCAGCCGCCGCCGGAGACGACAACCGTGCGGCCCTCCTCGGAGAGCCCGAGCGCGCGGCGCGCCTCGACCGGGCAGCGCGGCTGCAGGAACTCGGCGGAGATGAGCGGGCGCACGAGCTGCACGCTGCCGAGCCCGGCGATGCGCTCGACCGAGGGCATCGACTCGCCGTACATCACGAGATGCATGTCGATGCCCGGCTGCGCCCAGAAGAACAGCCCGGTCAGGTCGGTGATCGTGGCGACCGTCGAGCAGCGCACCTCGCCGGTGCGCCGCAGCCGCGCGAGCACGACCGTGACCGCGGGGTAGGTGGAGACGACCACGTCCGGTTCGTGCGCGGCGATCGCGCGGGCCAGCGGGCGCGAGCCGACCAGGCACAACAGCCGACGGGCGATCGCGCGCACCGGCATCACCCGCTCGAGCATCCAGTAGACCAGCGTGTACGTCCACGGGAAGAAGCGCAGTTGCACGCGGTAGCCGTCCTCGACGACCGGGCGCACCAGCGGGCCCATGGCCGCGAGCCCGTCGATCACGGTGACCTCGGCGTGCTGCTCGGATGCTTCGATCTGCTCGGCCAGGGCGCGCGCGGCCGCGGCGTGACCCTCGCCGACGTCGGCGGACAGGATCAGGACGCGATGTGGGCGCTTGAGGTCGGAAACCCCGCGCCCGTTGCGTGTGCGGTTGCGACGTCGCATAGAGAGATGATGGCCCGCGACCGCCCGCGGCCGGGCGATTCAGGGCAGGCGCGCGCACGCGGGACCCCCCGGGTGCAGTCGCCTGCCTTGCAGGTTACCGCCCACAGAGGACGCTCGCCGGCCGGCGAGAGGTAACAATGGCTCGATACAGGCTGCCACCACCCCCCTTTCGCCCGCCCCGCTCGCCGAGACGACGCCCGCAGAGGCGGACGGCGCGCCCGGCGCGCGCTGGCCCGCGGGCGTCGTGCGCGCGCTCGGCCTGCTCGGCCTGCTGAGCATCGTCGTGTGCGTGGCGCTGCTGTGCGCGGGCGCCGCGTCGTCGCCGTCTGAGTTCGTTCCCGCTCGATCGGGCGGCTGGCCGGCGTGGATGGCCGGGCCGCTGCGAGGCCTCGGCATCGGCCTCTCCAACGCCGGCTTCGAGGCGCTGATGCTGATCATGTGCGCGGGCTATCTGCTGGTGCTGGCGGCTGCGCGCAGGCTGTCGCTGGTGACGATCGCCGTCGCGATCGTGGTGGCGAACGCGATCCTGCTGCTGGGACCGCCGCTGATCTCCCAGGACGTGTTCGGCTACCTGGCGTTCGCGCGCCTGGGGGCCCTGCACGGCCTCGACCCGTACACGCACTTCGCCGCCGAAGCGCCCACCGACCCGGTGTACCAGTTCGTCGGCTGGCCCTTCCAGAACTCGCCGTACGGCCCGCTGTTCACGCTGCTGAGCTACGCGCTCGTGCCGCTGGGGCCGGCGGGCGGGCTGTGGGCGTTCAAGGCGATCGCGGTGCTCGCGAGCCTCGGCGCGGTCGCGCTGGTCGCTCGCGCGGCCGAGCGCCTGGGGCACTCCCCCGCGTGGGCCGCGGCGTTCGTCGGCCTGAACCCGGTGATGCTGGCGCTGGCGGAGGGCGGAGCGCACAACGACGCGCTGCTGTTGCTGTTGCTGGCGCTGGCGCTCGCGCTGACCGCCGGCGCGACGGCCGGAGCCGGCGCCGGGAGGGCGGGCTCGCATCCGCGCACGGCCGCCGCCGCGCTGGCGGCGGGCGTCGGCTTGAAGATCACCGCGGGCCTGGTGCTGCCGTTCCTGGTGCTCTCCTCGCCGGACAGGCGCGAGCGCGTGCGTGTGGCGCTGGGCGCGGGCGCCGCGCTGCTGGCGGTGGCGCTGGTGGCGCTGCTGGGCTTCGGCGTGCACGCGTTCGGCTTCCTCAACGCGGTCGGCGAGCAGCAGCAGCTGGTCGCCACGCACAGCGTGCCCGCGGAGACCGCGCGGCTGGTGGGCCTGCACGGAACGCCGGAGTGGTGGCGCAACCTGTACGTGGCCGGCTTCGTCGCGGTGCTCTTCTACGCGCTGTGGCGCACCGCGCGCGGCGCCGACTGGCGCGTTGCCGCCGGCTGGAGCACGATCGCGCTGCTGATCTCGACGGCGTGGCTGTTGCCGTGGTATGCGATCTGGGTGCTGCCGCTAGCGGCCGTCAGCGGCAATCGGCGCCTGTGTGCCGGGACGCTCCTGCTTTGCGCCTACGCGGTCCTCATCCACCTGTCGCTTGCCAACCCGCTGCTCGACGCCTCCGGCCACCGCGTCGTCCAGCACCTGCACATCGCGATCCCCCACCTGCGACACCGCCTCGAACTCACCGGTTTCCAGGTGCTTCGCGACGTCCAGGTCGATCTCCGCTGGTGAGGCCTCCGGGCGCAGCCGCCGCAGGCGGATCGCGTCCAGCCGCCTGAACTTGAGGATCTCCAGCACGTACACGAGGTACACGCTGGCGGCGATCACGAGCAGCCCGATGGCGAGCATCACGAGCGTCCAACCGGTGTTGTAGTGGCCTTTGTGGTCGCTGTAGGGGACGAAGCGCAGCGCCAGCGCCATGCCCGCGAGCAGCAGCGTCCACGCGTACAGGTAGGCGATCGTGCGGCGGTTGGAGAAGCCGATGCGGGCCATGCGGTGGTGGAAGTGCTCGCTGTCGGGCCGGTAGATCGGCTGGCGGTACTTCAGGCGCTTGAGCACGACGAAGGTCGTGTCGAGGAACGGCACGGCCAGCAGAATCAGGGGCAGCACGAGCGACACGACCGTCTCGGTCTTGACGGCCGCCTCGACGGCGATGACCCCCATCAGCAGGCCGAGCAGCTGCGCCCCGCAGTCGCCCATGAAGCTCTTGGCGGGCGGGAAGTTGTAGAGCAGGAAGCCGAGCGCGGCGCCGGCGGTCAGCGCAGCGAGCACGCCCGGCTGCTGGCGGTTCAGGTCGAAGGCGAGGACCGCCATCGCGGCGGCGATGATCGCGCACACGCCCGCCGCCAGGCCGTCGACGCCGTCGGAGAAGTTGACGACGTTCATCATCACCACCAGGCCGAGCACCGTCAGCACCGGGCCGGCGTCCGCGGGACCCGTGTTGGGGAAGGAGAGGTGGCCGACGAACGGCAGCGTGATCGCCTTCACGGCGACGCCGTAGTGCACGACGATCACGGCGGCGAGCACCTGGCCGAGGAGCTTCAGCGCGGGGTGCAGATCGAAGCGGTCGTCCAGCGCGCCGACGGCCGTGATGATCGCGGCGGCGAGCAGCACCCCGTGCCACAGCTGCGGCTGCTGTTCGCGGGCGTAGCCGGCGGGCAGCCAGATCAGGCCGGCGACGAGCGCCCCGGCGAAGATCGCAAGTCCGCCGAGCAGCGGCGTGGGCCGCTCGGACAGGCCTCGCTCGCGCGGCTCGTCGATCGCGCCGACGGCCCTCGCGAACCGCATCGTCAGCGGCGTCAGCAGCGCGGTCAGGACCGCGGCGGCCAGGAAGGCGTAAAGCGCGTCGAGCTCGGTTGGATGCGCCATCGGCTCGTGTAAAGCATCGCAGGCCCGGAGGTCGGCGAGGGCGGCGGTCAGACCTGGGCGGTCGCCGGGAGCCCTTCGTAAAGCGGGTAGCGCTCTACGATCGCGCCGACGCGCTCGGCCAGCTCGGCGGCGCGCGACTCGTATTCGGGGGTCAGCGCGACCGCGAGGATGCGCCCGATCTCCTCGAAGTCCTCCTCCTGCAGGCCGCGGGTGGCCAGCGCGGGCGTGCCGATGCGCAGGCCCGAAGCTTCGATCGGGGGACGCGGGTCGAACGGGATCGCGTTGCGGTTGACGGTGATCTGGATCTCGTGCAGGCGGTCCTCCCCCTGCCTGCCGGTGAGCGCCGGCTCGGTCTCGCGCAGGTCGACGAGGATCAGGTGCACGTCGGTGCCGCCGGTCAGCACGTTGACGCCGTGGCCGGCCTGCAGCAGCTCCCTGGCGAGCGCGCGCGCGCCCTCGACGGTGCGCCGCTGGCGCTCGGCGAACAGCTCGCTGGCGGCGATCTTCAGCGCGACCGCCTTGGCCGCGATCACGTGCTCGAGCGGGCCGCCCTGCTGGCCGGGGAAGACGGCCGAGTCGATCTTCTTCGCGTACTCCTCCTTGCACAGGATCACCCCCGCGCGAGGGCCGCCGAGCGTCTTGTGCGTGGTCGTGGTGACGACGTCGGCGCCGTAGTCGATCGGGTTGGGGTGCAGGCCGGCGGCGACAAGACCGGCGAAGTGCGCCATGTCGACCATCAGCAGCGCGCCGACCTCGTCGGCGATCTCGCGAAAGCGCGCGAAGTCGAGCTGGCGCGGATACGCCGACCAGCCCGCGAGCAGCATCCGCGGGCGGCGCTCGCGCGCGATGCGGGCGACCTCGTCCATGTCGATCAGGCTGCTCTCGCGATCGACCTCGTACGGGGCGATGTCGTACAGGCGCCCGGACACGTTGATCTTCATGCCGTGCGTGAGGTGGCCGCCGTGCGCGAGCGAGAGGCCCATGATCGTCTCGCCCGGCTGCAGCAGGGCGTGGTAGGCGGCGGCGTTGGCCTGTGAGCCGGAGTGCGGCTGGACGTTCGCGTGCTCGGCCCCGAACAGCGCCTTGGCGCGGTCGATCGCGAGCTGCTCGGAGACGTCCACCCACTCGCAGCCGCCGTAGTAGCGCCGGCCAGGGTAGCCCTCTGCGTACTTGTTGGTCAGCACCGAGCCCTGGCACTCGAGCACCGCGCGCGGGACGAAGTTCTCCGAGGCGATCATCTCGAGCGTGCTCTGCTCGCGCTCGAGCTCGCCGCGCAGGACCTCGGCGATCTCGGGGTCCACCTCGGCGAGGGGACGGTTGAAGTAGTCGGGGCTCAGCTCGGACACGGCGCTCTCCTTGGACGGGCGGTGAGGACTGTGGTGCCCAGGCGCGCGGCGGATTTCGCTGACCGTTTCCCGGTGGTCGACTCCACCTCAGGCGCCAGTCACGGCAGCTTCGACGAGGCTAGCAGTCGAGCGACGTGAGCGTCTCGCGTACGGCGTTGCGGGCGAGCGCCCCCTCGCGCAGCACGTGCCAGCGCCGGTGCTCGGCGTAGTCGCGCAGATCGATCACCGTGGAGGGCGTGCCGGGCAGCTCGCCGCCGTCGAGCACGAGGTCGGCTCCGTCGAGCACGCTGCGGGGCACCTCGGCGAGCGTACGCGCGTCGGGCTCGCCGGAGAGGTTCGCGCTTGACTGCATCACCGGCCGCGTCAGCGCGCCGAGCGCCTGCAGCCCCTCGGGCAGCCGCGGCACGCGCAGCCCGAGCGTGACGGGGTCGGTCCTGCAGGCGGGCGCGAAGCGCAGCGACGGGTTGGACAGCAGCAGCGTCACCGGACCGGGCAGCAGCGCCGACAACGCGGCGCGCTCGTCGGGCTCCAGCTCCGTGAGCGCCTCCAGGGCAGGCTCCAGCGCGAAGAACATGACCGCGGCGGGGCGCGCCGCGGGGCGGCCCTTCAGCGCGTACAGGCGTCGCGCGGCCCGCTCGCTGTCGGGGTCGCAGCAGACGCCGTAGACGGTGTCGGTGGGAAACACCGCGACGCCGCCGCCCGCGATGCACTCCTCCAGGGCTCTGGCGTCCTGCTCGCTGATCATCCGCTGCTCGCCGATCTTCGCAGTCATCACGTGCTCCGTTCCGCGACCACGACCCTCTGAATCCGCGCAAGGTCGCGCTCGAACCGTATCGCGTCGAAGCCGGCGGCGCGAACCAGCTCGGCGACCGCCGGCGCCTGACCGGCGCCGATCTCCAGGGCGAGGAAGCGCACGTCCGAGCGCTCGGCGAGCTGCGCGAGCAGCGCGCGGATCGTGTCCAGCCCGTCGGGCCCCGCGAACAGCGCCTCGGGCGGCTCGTGGCGCACGATCTCCGGGGCGAGCGCGGCGCGTTCTGACTCGGCCACGTACGGCGGGTTGGACAGGATCGCGTCGAGCTCGCCGACGTCGGCGAGCAGGTCGGCGTGCAGCCAGCGCACGTCGAGCTCCAGGCGCTCCGCGTTGGCGCGCGCGAGCTCGAGCGCCGCCTCGCTGGAGTCGCTGGCGCTGACCTGCAGGTCGGGGCGCTCGTGCTTGAGCGCGAGCGCCACCGCGCCGCTGCCGGTGCCGAGGTCGAGCACGCGCGCGCCGGCGCCGAGACCGAGCGCGGCCTCGACCAGCAGCTCGCTCTCCGGGCGCGGGATCAGCGCGCGCGGGTCGACGGACAGCTCCAGGCGGCGAAACCCGCGGCGCCCGGTGATGTAGGCGACGGGCTCGCGCTCGGCCGCGCGCCGGCGCACGGCGTCCTGGAAGGCGCGCACGGCGGGTCCGGCGACGAGCAGGTCGCGGTCGCTGAGCAGCCGCTCGCGCCCGACGCCGAGCACGTGCGCGAGCAGCAGTTCGGCGTCCAGGCGGGGGGTTTCGCAGCCGGCGGCGGCGATCGCGGTGATCGCGCCGTCGAGCGCGTCGCGCGCGGGCGTGCCGGTGTTCAGGGGCGCGTGCATCGGCGGGTCAGGAGGATGCCAGAAGCGTCGGGCGTCTCAGCGGATCTACGCGAGCGCCTGCGCCTCCAGGCGCCGGCGCTTCTCATCCGACTGCAGCGCGTCGGTCAGCTCGTCGAGCTCGCCTTCGAGGACCTGGTCGAGGTTGTGCACTGTGAGCTTGATGCGGTGGTCTGTGACGCGCCGCTCGCCATAGTTGTAGGTGCGGATCTTCTCGGCGCGGTCGCCGGTGCCCACCTGCGAGCGGCGGTCGGCGGCCAACTCGGCCTGCTGCTCGGCGAGCGCGCGCTCGTACAGCCGCGCGCGCAGCACGCGCAGCGCCTTCTCGCGGTTCTGCAGCTGGGACTTCTCGTCCTGCATCGAGACGACGATCCCGGACGGCTTGTGCGTGACCCGCACCGCCGAGTCGGTCGTGTTGACCGACTGCCCGCCCGGCCCCGAGGAGCGGTAGACGTCGATCTGCAGATCGTTCTGGTCGATGTGCACGTCGACGTCCTCGGCCTCGGGCAGCACCGCGACGGTCGCCGTCGAGGTGTGGATCCTGCCCTGGGACTCGGTCTGGGGCACGCGTTGGACGCGGTGGGTGCCGCCCTCGTACTTGAACACCGAGTAGGCGCCGTCGCCCTTGATCGCGAAGGTGTACTTGCCGTCGCCCACGTCCAGCTGCTCGACCTGCCAGCCGCGCCGCTCGGCGTAGCGTGTGAGCATCCGGTAGATGTCTCCCGCCCACAGGCTCGCCTCGTCGCCGCCGGCGCCGCCCTGGATTTCGACGATCACGCTCTTGTCGTCGTTGGGGTCGCGCTCGACCATCGCCAGGCGGATCTGCTCCTCGATCTCCTCGATGCGCCGGCGCGCCTCGCCGAGCTCCTCGCGCATCTCGGAGTCCTCGCCCATCTCCGCGAGCAGCTCCTCGGCGCCGGCGGCGTCGTCCTGCGCCAGACGCCACTGCGCGGCGAGCTTCGCGGCGGGCTCGAGCTGGCTGTAGGCGCGGCCAACCTCCGCGTAGCGTTCGCGGTCCGAGATCACCTCGGGGTCGGTCATCTGCGCGCCGAGCTCCGCGAAGCGCGTCTCGATCTGCTTGACGAGATCTTCTATCACCGCCCGAGCGTACAATGCGCGCATGGATCGCCGGGGGGCTGCATCGATTCGCCGGGGGGCGCTCGCGCTGATCGGGTGCGCGCTGCTGGGTGTGCCCGCGTGCGCCCAGGCGGGCGGTGGGCGCGTGCCCCTGCTCTACGAATGGATGCCCAACGGCGAGGAAAGCGGCCCGCAGCTGATCCTTCAGGAGAAGACCGACCTGACGGGCAAATTCGGCGTGCAGTGCGGCAAGGACTGGTACTTCGCGATCTTCGGCGGCGGCGAACACGACCCGTGGACGCTCAGTTCGGGCGGCGCGCTCTCCGGGACCGGTGAATTCCCAACGAACTCGGTCGGCAAGGGCTCCTCCTACCGCAACGCCCAAATCGACTTCTTCGACTTCAAAAGCGCAGGGCCGACGTCGATGACGCTGAGCGGCACCGCCAACGACGCGGCGGCGACGGGCACGCTGTCGCTGAAGGTCTACTCGTACACGAAGCCGCACAAGGTCCACGGGCACAAGGTCAAGGGCAGGAAGGTCCTGAGCGCGAGCTGCGCGATCCCGTTCAACGCACCCAACCACTACGCGCCGGGCGCGCCCGTAGCCGAAGAACCGGCGCCGGCCGAATAGACAGCGCCGGCCGAAGAACCCGGCGCCGGCCGAATAGGCGGCGCCGGCAGTGAGTGAGGACCTCTTTCGAAGAGGTCCTCAGGCGGCCGCGCGCAGCGGCTCGGCGAGCTCGAGCAGCTCGTCGAGCGTTGCCGAGAGCTCCTGCGCGGCGGCGGGCTCGAGCGGCACACCGTCGGGGCCGAGGGCGTCCTCGGCCTGACCGATCGGCAGCTCGCGGTCGACCACGCGCGCGCCGATCGTGCCGAGCACCTTGCGCAGCTCCGCCTGCGCCCAGACGGCGCCGAACAGGCCGGTGCTTGCGCCGACGACCGCCGCGGGCTTGCCCCGCAGCGGGGTCGTCGCGAGCGGCCGCGAGGCCCAGTCGAGCGCGTTCTTGAGCGTTCCGGGGATCGAGGCGTTGTACTCGGGCGTGGCCACGAGCAGGGCGTCGGCGTCCGCGATCGCCGCCGTCAGGGCGGCGACCGCCGCCGGCGCCTGCTGCTCGTCGTCCTCGCTGTAGGGCGGGATCTCGGCCAGCCGGTCGAAGGTCACCAGCTCGACCCCGGACGGCAGCAGCGTGCGCGCCCCCTCCAACAGGCGGCTGTTGTGGGAGTCGCGACGCAGGCTGCCGGATATTCCGAGGATCTTCATCGCTCCTACGCCTCCCGCACTAGCTCCAGCGAGACCTGCAGCTGGACGTCGTTGTCGAGCGCGAACCCGCCCTTGGGCAGCGTCGCGTTGTACTCGAGGCCGTACTCGCGACGGTCGATGACCGCCTCCAGCTCGACGCCGATGCGCTCGCCGCCGGCGAGGTCCGCGTGCGGGCCGCTGACGCTTCCCCGCCCGGTGACGCGGTGCGTGTGGCCCTTGATCGTGAGCTCTCCCTCGACCTCGAGCTGGCCGCCGTCGCCGACGTTCACCGCGGTCGAGTCGAAGCCGATCTCCGGGTAGCGCTCGCTGTCGAAGAAGTCGGGGGCTTTGAGGTGCGCCGCGAGGTTCTCGTCCTTGACCGCGATCGAGTCGACGCGGACCGTGCCCTGCAGACGCGGGCCGCCATCGCCGCCGGCGGTCAACGACCCGTTGTAGTCCTCGAACTGGCCGCGAAACGTGGAGACGACCATGTGCTTGACGGCGAAGCCGACGTGCGAGTGGACCTTGTCGATCTGCCAGGTGCCGGTGGCGAGGGGCTGTGCTGTGGCTGTGCTCATTGGAGCTCCTTCGTTTGGAAATGGATTACGGACCGCAGTCCGTTTGGATTGAAAGGAGCATAGCACAAGCGGACTGTGGTCCATTTAGTATCCTCAGATACATGGACGCACACGCAGAGGAGCCGCTTGCGCGGTCCGCGCAGCCGCCAACCGACGGTGGGGGTCCGCTGACGCTGCTGGAGCTGCCCGTGATCGACCCGAACGCCGGCGAGCGCGCGGACGCCGTGCGCAACCGCGAGCGGATCCTGTGCGCGGCCCAGCGCCTGTTCGCCGAGCACGGCGCCGGGTGCGTGTCGATGGACGCGGTCGCAGAGGCGGCTGGCGTCGGCAAGGGCACGCTGTTCCGCCGCTTCGGCTCGCGCGCGGCGCTCGCCCGCGCGGTGCTCAGCGAGCGCGAGCGGGCGTTTCAGGAACACATCATCAGAGGCGCGCCCCCACTCGGCCCGGGGTCGCCGCCGCGCGAGCGGCTGATCGCGTTCGGCCACGCCGTGCTCGAGCAGCTCGACGGCCAGTCGGAGCTGATCGTCGCGGCGGAGGGCGGCGCGGCACGCTTCGCCTCCCCCCCATACGCCGTCTACCGGCTGCACATCACGCTGCTGCTGCGCGAGGCGGACCCCGCCTGCGACGCGGAGTTCCTGGCGGAGACGCTGCTCGCGTGCCTGGGCGCGGACTTCTTCCTGTACCTGCGCGACGTGCGCGAGATGCCGCTTGCGCGGTTGAAGGCGGGCTGGGAGGAGCTGGTGCGCAGGACCGTCCCGGACGCGCCGGCGGAACCCCAGGGCGCGACCTCGGCACAGGCCACGATGTCGACGGCGACTGCATGAGCGTCGGCTCGCTTGGCACGCTCGCCTTCCCCGTTGCGCGACTCTGGTCTTGTCGACTTGCACGCCTGCTCCCGCCCAGAAGCAGAGACCCGACCTACGGGATCAACGGGAGCCCCCGAACCCGGATCCGGTCGGGTTCAACGACGACGATGCTGCCGTGATTGAGATCGCGCTCGACCGTCCCAAGATTGGCGAGCAGCATCTCCGATTGCTGCTCTGGTCGTCGCGGTGTGCCGTGGCGAAACAACACGACCGAGGGCGATCGCTCACGGCGCAAGGCGAGCAGCGTCCCAAAGTCCGTGTCCGCGGAGAGAACCACGCGTTGCTCTTGCTGCGCGCGCTCGAAGATCTCTTCGTCGCTGGCCGCCTGCAGTCCGTAGTCGCGCACGTGCATAGCGTCGTGTCCGGCGGCTTCCAGGCGCTCGGCGACGACCGGCGAGAGCGCGTTGTCGACCAGGAACCTCACGCAGAGGCGACGAGCGGGAGCTCTCGCTCGCGGACGGCCTCTGCGGCATAGCGCATTGCCTCCCGAATGTCCTCCGCCTCCAGGTCCGGGTAGGCGGCGAGGATCTCTGGATCGCTCATACCGTCGGCGAGCATCCCAACCACGGTCGCGACCGGGATCCGCAGACCGCGGATGCACGGGACGCCGTCCATCTGGTCTCCTCGCACAGTGATCCTCGTGAAGCTCATCGGCTCCAGCTTACCGTGCCGCTCCGGTCTCAAGTCAACGGTATTGCGGCTCCAGACGGCCGGGAGCCAAGCTGGGCAAGGACGCAGCGAGCGAAGTGTGCTCTGCACACGAGCGACCGAGGACGCCGCCCAGCGCAGCGCTCCCGGCCGTCTGGCTAGGCCACGACCTCGACGCCGACCAGATCGGCGGCCGACAGCTCGCCGGGCGTCTCGAGCTCGAGCACCGCGTTCAACGCGGCGATCGCGACCTCGAGCTGATCGAGGTCGGGCTCGCGCGTGGTCAGCAGCTGGAGCTTGAGCCCCGGCCACATCACCGCGCGCACCCAGCGCCGGCTGCGGTTGCGCCCGGCGAACTTGATCAGCTCGAAGGAGATGCCGGCGATCACGGGCACGCCGAGGATGCGCGTGGCCACCAGCCAGTACCACGCGGGCAGCCCGATCGGCGCGAACACGAAGATCGCGACGATCATCACCACCAGCAGGAAGCTCGTTCCGCAGCGCGGGTGCAGCCGCGAGAAGCGCTGCGCGTTGGCGGGCGTGAGCGGCAGCCCGGCCTCGAAGCAGGAGATGGTCTTGTGCTCGGCGCCGTGGTACTCGAACACGCGGCGCAGGTCGCGCACGCGGGAGAGCAGCAGCATGTAGCCGAGGAACAGCGTCGTGCGGATCGTGCCCTCGACGATCCAGAACAGCACCGAGGAGCCGAGCTGGTGCTTGATCAGGCTCGTCAGGCCGACGGGGATCAGGAAGAACAGGACGATCGCCAGCACGACGGCGACCACGACCGTGCCCGCCCACACCGCCTTCGGGATCTCCTGAGCCTCCCCGGACGTCTCCCCGTCCTCCCCCTGGGAGCCCTTCGCGTTCTCCTCAGGCGGCAGCTGCGCGTTGGCGGAGACCTCAAGCGCGCGGAAGCCGATCGCCAGCGACCCGCCGAGCGCGACGATCCCGCGCACGATCGGCAGCCGCAGGACGCGGTGGCGCCTCATCGCCGAGTCCAGCGGCAGCGTCGTGACCTCGATCTCGCCGAGCGCGGCCTCCTCGGGCGAACGGTGCTCCTCGTGCAGCTGCTCGGCGGTCGGCTTGCGCACCGCCACAGCCCAGTTGGACACGCCGCGCATCATCACGCCCTCGAGGACCGCCTGGCCGCCGACGGGGGCGTCGCGCTGGGCGCTCAGCTCGCCGTCGGCCTCGACCAGCGTCGAAGGCGCCGCGCGGTCAGCCACGGCGCTCGCCATCGGGCTACTGAGCGGACCGGGATTGCGCCGAGTGCAGTCGGCCCTTGGCGACCCTGCGCTGGAAGCGCTCGACGCGCCCGCCGGTGTCCATCAGCTTCTGCCTGCCCGTGTAGAACGGGTGGCAGTTGGAGCACACCTCGACGTGCAGCTCGTCCTTGGTGGCGCGCGTGATGAACTCGTTGCCGCAGGTGCAGCGCACGTGCGCCTGGACGTAGTTGGGGTGGATCGCCGTCTTCATCGTCGCTCGATTCTAGCGGGCCGGCGCTCGCGCGCGGCTCAGGTCGTCGCGGCGCCGGTCGTGGCAGTCGCGGAGGTGCTGCCGGCGCCGCCGCTGCCGGCGCTGGGAGGCGGCGTGGCCGGCTGTTCGCAGCGCGCGGTGCGCAGTTCCTCGGACTTGAGCGGACGGCCCTTGGCGTTCAGCCAGCGGAAGCGCACGGCCGCGCGGTAGAACGCGGGGGCGGACAGGTTGGTGACCTGCTGGACGTGCGCGAAGATCTTCACGCCGGCGGCGGAGCTGTGCCATACGCCCAGGCCGGGCGCGCTGACGGTGCGGTAGGCGAGTTCGCCGAGGGCGCGCTCCTCGAGGTCGATGCGTATCTCCATGCGCGCAGTGCCTGCAATCGCGGTCATTTCGCCGGCGAACGTGGCCGAGCGTTCGGTCTGGGGGATCGTCGCGGTGGCGCACTGCTGGAGCGTCGCCGAGGCGATCGGCGTCGCGGACACGGTCGCGCTCGACGGCGCCGTCGCGGTTGCTGGCACCACCGCCGTGCCTCCCATCGCGGCGGGCGCGAGCGCCAGCCACGGCACGGCGACGGCGCATGCGAGCGCCGCGATCGGGCGGCGATGCCCGACGCGCGCCGCGCGCAGCTTTGAGAGCAAGGTGTTCATCACATCTCCGTAACACCCGAAACGTCCGCGGGTTTCGCACGGCCGCCGGCGTCGCGCGTCTCCGACTCCCCCGCGGCGGCGCTCAGGTGATCTGGTAGAGCGGCCCGTCGCCACCCTCGGGGGTCGTCAGACGACCGCCCTTGGCGGTGATCGCGCCGCACTGCACGCAGTTGGTGTAGTTGACGATCACGTCGACGTCGCCGTGCTCCGGCGCGTCCTCGGGGATCTCGTACACCCCCGCGGGACACATCCAGCGCCAGGTTTCGGCGATCTCCCGCGGCACGCGTTTGCGCACGCGAATGTGGTTGGGAGCGTCATCGCGGGTGGCGTTGCCGGTGATGAATACCGAGGAGAGCTTGTCGAAGGTGTATTTGCCGTCGGGCTTGGGGTACTTGTCCTTGGTGTTGCCGATGAACATCGGCTTGGCGTCGTTGCGGTGCCAGGACAGCCGACCGGGCGGCAGCTTGCCCTTGGTCGCGATCGACAGGTTGACGAGCGGCGCGCCGAGCACGAACCCCTTCTGGAAGGGCTGGCGCGTGTTGCGCTCCTGGTAGAGCTCCTTGCCGACACCCGACTCCTCGATCGCCTGCTCGTAGGACTCGAACGAGCTCTCGCCGCGCACGAGCGCCGCGTAGATCGACTCGGCGGCCAGTTTGCCGGACATCAGGCAGTGGTGGACGCCCTTCAACGCCGCCGTGTCGACCATCCCGCCGGAGTCGCCCACGAGCAGCGCGCCGGGCATCG
Source organism: uncultured Solirubrobacteraceae bacterium (assembly GCA_963735705.1). GTDB lineage: Bacteria > Actinomycetota > Thermoleophilia > Solirubrobacterales > Solirubrobacteraceae > Palsa-744. The sequence goes on along the minus strand of CAVTLZ010000001.1, from coordinate 273,705 downwards.
ACAGCTTGGGCATCGACCAGTAGCCGCCACCCGGGAGCGCCTTGGCCCCCCACGCGACGCGTTCGCCGCCGTCGAGGATGCCCTTGACGAGCGGGTGCAGCTTGAACTGCTGGAGCAGGTCGTGGGCGGAGGTGGTCGCGTCGGCGTACTCGAGGTCGACGACGAAGCCGATCGAGACAAGATCCTCGCCGGTCTTCTCGTCCTTCATCGGGTACAGCCACGTGCCGCCGATCTGCCCGTACTTGGCGGAGATCTTCAGCGGCCACGGCCCGATCGTGTGGATCAGGCGGTCGAGCGGCTTGGGGACCTTCCAGACCTCCTTGACGCCGAGCTCCCACACCTGCGGCTCGCGTCCCTCGCCGAGGTCGAACTCCTTGATGGCGGCGCCCGTGAGGTGGCCCCAGCAGCCCTCGGCGAGCACGGTGGCGTGCGCCTTGATGTCGGTGCCCGGCTCGAAGTTGCCGAGCGGCTCGCCGTCCTTGCCGCGGCCCTTGTCGCCGGAGCGCACGCCGACGACGCGGCCATCCTCGACGATCAGCTGCGTGGCGGCGGTCTCGGTGAGGATGTACGCGCCGGCGTCCTCTGCCTGGCGCTGCTGGAAGCGCGCCATCGCAGACACGGAGATGACCTCGTTGCCGTGGTTCTTGAACGGCGGCGGCGGCGGGATCCGCAGCTTGGTCTTGGAGGTCGGCATCAGGTAGACCGCCTCCTTGGTGACTTCCCCGAAGGCGAAGCCCTCCTTGCGCCAGTCCTCGCGGCTCATCTCCGGGAACAGCTCCTGCAGCGGCCCCGGGCGCATGACCGCGCCGGAGAGGTTGTGCCCGCCGCACGTCTTGGCCTTCTCGACGACCGCCACGGGGACTTCGCCGAGGCGCTCCATCGTCTCAGGGTCATCGGCTAGCAGCTGCAGCAGGCGGTTGGCGCACGCCAGGCCCGCGGTGCCGCCACCGACGATCACAACGCCGACCTCGATCAGCTCGTCCTCCGCGTCGAGCCCGCGCTTGACGAACTCCTTGCGCGAGTCGACCGGCGGCGGGAAGGCCGCCGGTGCGACCTTCCCATTGCTGGAGCCACCGTGGGACATGTCAGCTGCCCTTCTTGGCCTTCACCGCTTCGGTGAGCTTGGGCAGGATCTTGTTGAGGTCGCCGACGATGCCGAGGTCGGAGAATTCGAAGATCGGCGCGTTTGAGTCCTTGTTGATCGCGACGATGTTCTCCGAGCCCTGCATCCCGACCTTGTGCTGGATCGCGCCGGAGATGCCGGCGGCGAGGTACAGCTTCGGCGCGACGGTCTTGCCCGTCTGGCCGATCTGCGCCGCGTACGGGTACCAGCCGGCGTCGACGACCGCGCGCGTGGCGGCCACGGCGGCGTTGCTGCCGAACGCCGCCGCGAGATCCTCGGCCAGCTGGAAGCCCTCGGCCTTGCCCAGGCCGCGGCCACCGGCTACGAGGATGTCGGCGCCCTCGATGTCGACGTCCGCGCCGCGCTGTTCGCCGCGGGTGATCATCGTCGCCTGCTGCGCCTGCGCGCTCAGCTCGAAGCTCAGCGCCTCGACGGGGGCGTCGGCGCCGCCGACGTCCTTGATCTCGAACGCGTTCAGGCGCCCGATGACGATGCCGACCTCGGAGCGGTATTTGACCTCGGAGATCGAGGAGTCGCCGAGGATCGGGCGCTCCGCGATCAGCTCGCCGTTCTCGGCGCGCACGGCGGTGACCTCCATGACCACGCCCGCGCCGAGGCGCGCGGCCAGGCCGGCGCCGATCTCGAAGCCGAGCAGGCCGCCGCCGAACAGCGCGTACTTGTAGCCGCCGTCGGTGATCGCCTTCGCCATGGCGTCGACGAGCGGCTGTGCCAGCCCCTCGGGCCCCTCGGCCACGAGCGCCTTCTTGGCGCCGTATTTGCCGAGCGACGCGGCCAGATCCTGCGGGACGCTCTCGCCGAGCAGGATCGCGTGCGCCTCGCCGCCGAGCTCGGCGGCGAGCTTGGCGCCCTCGGAGACCGCGCCGAGCGAGTTCTTGTTGATCGCGCCGTCGTAGTGCAGCGCGTAGACCAGGATGTTGGACATATCGATCTCAGGTTCCCTTCGACAGATTGAGAATGAGGGGCCCGGCTTGCCGGCCTTCGTCCGTCTGCGCCACCCTCACAGCAGCTTCCTCTCGTCGAGCCAGGCGACGATTTTCTCGACGGTTTCGCCGGTGTCCTCGTCCTCGATGATCTCGCCCGCGGCCTTCGCCGGCGGAGCCTTCGCGGCCACCCACTGGGCGGCGGAGTTCTCGCCTCCGACTTTCGAGGCGTCGATGTCGACATCGCCGGCGGTGACGGTGTCGAGCGGCTTCTTCTTGGCGCCCATGATCGCCTTCAGCGACGGGTAGCGCGGCTCGTTGATGGCGTCGCCGACTGAGATCACGGCGGGCAGCTTGATCTGGACGGTGTCGTAGCCGTACTCGGCCTGGCGCTCGCAGCGCAGAGATCCGGATCCCGCCCCCCCACCCCCATCCGCCGTGACGTCCATCTTGATCACCTGCGTCAGCGACGGCATGCCGAGGTGCTCGGCGACGACCGCGCCGATCGTGTAGCACTCGCCGTCGTCGGACTGCTGGCCGAGCAGCACGAGGTCGGGGCTCTCTCGCTGCAGCGTCTTGGCGAGCGCGTAGCCGGTCGCGGCCACGTCGGAGCCTGCCACCGCCGGGTCGCTCAGGTGCACCGAGCGGTCGGCGCCGAGCGAGACCGCCTTGTGCAGCGCGCGCACCGCGCTGTCCGGGCCCATGGTCACGGCGACGACCTCCTCGACGGGGACCGCGCCGCCCTCCTTGATCTGCATCGCCGCCTCGATGGCGTGCGTGTCATACGGGTTCAGGTTCTTCTCGCCGCTGCGGTCCATGCGCCCCGTCGAGGGGTCGATCCTCTTCTCGACGGCGGCGTCCGGGACCTCCTTCACCAGGACGCATATCTTCATTTGGTCGGCTTCTCCTTGGGTCTAAGTGACTGAATCGTACCCGTTCGCGCGGTTGACTGACGAGTCAATCGGTTTATTGGTCCTTCGGGAGGTCCGGGCCGCATGCGGCCCGGCCCGGGGCGGCACATGTGCCGCCCCGCAGGTCGGCGCATGCGCCGACCTGAACCACAGATGCGAGCGAGGAGGTCATCTATCTCGCGACGACGGCGCCACGGATGAAGTCGACGATCGCCTGCGTGGGGGCGCCCGGCGTGAACACCTCGGCGACGCCCAGGCTCTTCAGCTCGGGGATGTCTTCGGCGGGGATCGTGCCGCCGACGGTGATCACGACGTCGTCGACGCCCTGCTCGCGCAGCAGCTCGACGACCCTCGGCACGAGCGTCATGTGCGCGCCGGAGAGGATCGACAGGCCGACCGCGTCGGCGTCCTCCTGGATGACCGTCTCGACGATCTGCTCGGGCGTCTGGTGCAGCCCCGTGTAGATCACCTCCATGCCGGCGTCGCGCAGCGCCCGCGCGATGATCTTGGCGCCGCGATCGTGGCCGTCGAGGCCGGGCTTGGCGACGACCACGCGGATCTTGCTCTGGACTTGGGTCGAGCTCATGCGCAGCGCAGATTATGCCCGCGGGCCGATTCGCGCTCCCACCCGGTCCCACGCGGCCGTGCCGAGGCCGCCGATCGCGGCCGCCGTGCCGAGCGCCCCGAGCACCTTCAGGCGCCTGCCGAGGCGATCGAGCTCGATCACCTCCCAGCCCTCCTCCAGCGCGATCGCCCTGAGCACGGCGTCGGGATTGACGACGACCGCGTGGCGCACCGCGCGCAGCATCGGCAGGTCCGACTCGGAGTCCGAGTACGCGTAGGAGGCGTCCAGGTCGAGGCCCTCGCGCTCGGCCAGCGCGCGCATCGAGACGACCTTGCCGTCGCGGTAGTTGAACGGGCCGCCCGGACGGCCGGTGTAGCGGCCGTCGACGACCTCCGAGCGCGACCCCAGGCCGCCGTCGAACGCGAGCACGCGCGCCAGCAGGTCGGCCATCTCCTGCGAGGCGGCTGTGAGGATGTACACGGGCACGCCCGCGTCCTGGTGGGCGTAGGCGCGTTCGAGCATCTGTGGATACAGCCGCGGCAGCACGCCGGACAGCACCCGTGCGGACAGGCGTTCGAGATCGCGCACGCGCACCCCCGCGATCATCTTGCCGACGCGTTCGCGCACGTCGTCGGCGCGTTCGTCGGTGGAGCCGCGCAGGCGAAAGCGCAGGTTCTCGTACACGTCGCGGGCGAGGCGCCGGCGCGAGATCATCCCGCTCTCGTACGCCGCGCGGGCGAAGTGGATGCCCGACGACCCCGCCATCAGCGTCTTGTCGAGGTCGAAGAACGCGGCAGCGCCGGCGCGCGGCTGGCCGTTGGACGAGCCGGCTACGTCATGCCCGCCGGCGATCACCGCTAGTTGAGATGGTCGTGAGTCGAGCCAGACAAGGACGTACCCCTTCGGGGCACAGGCAGGAGCGTGGCGTGCTTGGCACGCGAGCGAGCGAGGACGCCGTATGGCGAAGCGCTCACGGCCATATCAGACCTTGAGGATCAGCGCGTCGCCCTGACCCCCGCCGGAGCAGATCGCGGCGCAGCCGAGGCCGCCGCCGCGCCGGCGCAGCTCGTGCACGAGGGCGCCGAGGATGCGCGCGCCGGAGGCGCCGATCGGATGACCGAGGGCGACGGCGCCGCCGTTGACGTTGACCCTGTCCTCGTCGATGCCGAGCATGCGGATCGAGTTGAGCGTGACCGACGCGAACGCCTCGTTGATCTCCCACAGGTCGATGTCGCCCGGCTGCAGCCCGGCCTTCTCCAGCGCCTTCTTGGCGGCGCTGGCGGGCGTGGTCGCGAGGTAGGCGAAGTCGTTGGCGCTCTGCGCGTGCGCGACGATCTCCGCGAGCGCCTCCTTGCCGTTGGCCTGCGCCCACTCCTCGGAGGCCAACACGAGCGCGCCGCCGCCGTCGTTGACGCCGGGGGAGTTGCCGGCCGTGTGCGAGCCCTCCTTGCCGACGAGGCCAGGCAGCGCCGCGAGCCGCTCGAGCGAGGTGTCCCTGCGCGGGCCCTCGTCGATCTCCACGACCGTGCTCTCCTTACGGCCGTTGACGGTCACCGGCACGATCTCCTCGGACAGGCGGCCCTCGTCGATCGCCTTCAGCGCCAGCTCGTGGGAGCGCAGCGCCCAGCGATCCATGTCCGCGCGCGTGATCTCCAGCTCGTCGCCGACCTCCGTGGCCTCGACGAACATCTGCTTGCCGGAGAACGGGTTGGTGAGCCCGTCGTGGACCATCGCGTCGAGCATCTTCGCGTCGCCCATGCGATAGCCGAAGCGCGCCTGCGGCAGCAGGTACGGGGCCTTGGACATCGACTCCATGCCACCGCCAACGCCGACGTTCATGTCGCCGGCGCGAATCGCCTGGTCGATGATCACCGACGCACGCAGGCCGGAGGCGCAGACCTTGTTGATCGTCTCGGAGGAGACGTCCTTGGGAACGCCCGCCTTGATCTGCGCCTGGCGCGAGGGGATCTGCCCCTGACCTGCCTGCAGCACCTGGCCCATGACGACGTGCTCGACCTGCTCGGGCTCGACCCCGGCGCGCTCGAGCGCCGCCTCGATGGCCAGTCCGCCGAGCTCGGTGGCGTCCAGCGAGGACAGGCCGCCGCCCATCTTGCCGACGGGGGTTCGCGCGGTGGCGAGGATCACGGTCTTGGACATGGAGGTGGCTCTGCTCCTAGGAGGTCGGGTGGCAACGGATGAGAGAGCGAGAATGGTACCGACGAGCCGCTGGCAAGCCGGATATCGTGCCGGCGCATGCAGATAACCGCAATCGCCCAATCAGGCAGCACGAGTGACGCCGACACGATCGCGATCGGCATATTCGACGGCGAGGGCGCCCCGCCGGAGTCTCCCGCGCAGGTCGGCGAGCTGCTCGCGTCTGGTGAGGCCCGCAGCTCGTTCAAGTCGCTCGCGCTGACGCACGCCGACGGCAAGCGCTGGCTCGTCGTGGGCCTGGGCGCACAGGCCGACTTCGGCGCCGAGCGCGCCCGCGTGGCCGCGTCGGTGGCCAGCGGGCGGGCGCTGGAGGCGGCGACGCGCACGCTCTGCTGGGCGCTCCCCGCCGGCGCGACGATGGCGTCGGGGCCGCGGGAGATCGCGGCGGCGCTCGTCGAGGGCACGATCCTCAGCGACTACAGCTTCGACACCCACAAGTCGGCGCCCTCAGGCGATGACGCCGATGCCGGTGGGCCGCCCAAGCACCTCGAGGGCCTGATCGTCAGCGGCGCCGACGGGCTCGAGGCGGCGGTCGCGGAGGCGGCGGTGCTCGGCGAGGCGGTCAACCGCGCGCGCGACCTGCAGAACCGGCCCGGCAACGACCTCACGCCGACGGCGCTCGGCGAGTACGCGAAGGCGCTCGAGCGCGACCTCGAGGGGGTCTCGGTGCAGGTGGAGGGACGCGACGGGCTCGTCGCGCGCGGCATGGGCGCGTTCGCGGCGGTCGCGCAGGGCTCCTACGAGGAGCCGGCGCTGATCACGATCACATACGACGGGGCGGGCGGGCTCTCATCACCCGGCCCGGTGCTCGGCTTCGTCGGCAAGGCGGTGACGTTCGACAGCGGCGGCATCTCGCTGAAGCCTGGGGCGAAAATGGCGGAGATGAAGTTCGACATGTCCGGCGGCGCCGCGGTGATCGAGGCGGTCTCGGCGATCGCGCGCCTGCAGCTGCCGATCAAGCTCGTGGCCGTGGTCGGCGCGACGGAGAACCTGCCAAACGGACGCGCGATCAAGCCGGGCGACATCGTCACGGCCGCCAACGGCAAAACGATCGAGGTCAACAACACCGACGCGGAGGGCCGGCTGGTGCTGGCCGACTGCCTGTGGCACGCCGTCGGCGAGGGCGCCGAGCGGATCGTCGACCTGGCGACGCTCACGGGCGCGGTGATCGTCGCGCTCGGCTCGACCTACGCCGGGCTGATGAGCAACGACGACGAGTTCGCCGGGCGGATATCCGCGGCGGGCGATCGCAGTGGCGAGATCGTGTGGCGCCTGCCGCTGCACGAGGAGTACGACGAGCTGATCAAGGGCACCTACGGCGACCTCGACAACGCGCCCGAAGGACGCAAAGCGGGCACGATCGTCGGCGGCGCGTTCCTGTCGAACTTCGTCGGCGACACGCCGTGGGCGCACCTGGACATCGCCGGCTCCGCGTGGGAGCTCAACCGCGCATACGTCGGCAAGGGCGCGTCCGGCTACGGCGTGCGCCTGCTGGTCGAGCTGGCGAAGTCCTACGCGGGCTAGAACCAGCCTGCTGTGGGTGTCAAAGCTCACGACCTCAAGGAAGGCCCGGAATGCAACACGCTAACGCTCCGCTGACCGCGCATGGCAGGCTGCGCATGGTCCTGCTGGTTGAGGAGGAAGGGTTCACGTTGCAGGCGGCTGCAGCCGCCTGCAACGTGGCGAAGTCGACGTGCTGGGAGTGGGTGCGTCGCTGGCGGGCGGCCAGCGAGCCCGAGCGAGTCACGCTGAGCGCTCTGAAGGACCGCAGCTCCCGGCCGCACCGCAGCCCCTGCCAGGTGGGCGACCAAGAGGCAGCGCGGATCTGCGAGCGCCGCAAGCACACCGGCTGGAGCCCGCGACGACTCGCCGAAGAGCCGGACATCGCACGACCCCATTCCACGATCCATCAGGTACTGCGCCGTGGCGGCTGCTCCCGCCGGCCGCGACCGCAGGCGCCTGCGGTAGTGCGCTATGAGTGGCCGTGCCCGGGGAATCTGCTGCACATGGACGTCAAGAAGCTCGGGAAGTTCACCGAGCAAGCGAGCTGTGAGAGCCGCCGACCGTGTCGATGGGTGGGCGGGTCAGGGCATCGAGGCCGCGATCGGTGGGCATCATCGTCGCCGGCTACGGCGTGTTGGCCGAATCGATCAGTTGGCTCCGCCGGACAGCCCATCGCTGTGGGCTGCCGGCGATCCGCCGCCACGCACGGGGTGCGCGCTTGACGTGTTGGTTGACGGTGGGGAGGCGCTGCCGCGCATCGCCGAGGCGCTCGCCGGTGCCCGCTCGCATGTGCACATCGCCGGGTGGCACATCACCCCTGATTTCGGGCTGACGCGCGACGATCGGGCGTCTCGGCTGCGCGATCTGCTTGGTGAGCTGGCCCAGCCAAGGAGCTACGGCGCGAGCGGAACAACCGGCGGAACGTGTAGTCGCGTCGTGACCGCCGCCCACGCCTCGCCGCGCGGGTCGATGTGCGCGCGGTGACGACCCGCCTGGCCGGGAATCTCGACGAGCTCGACCTGGCCGCCGGCGGCGCGCGCGGCGCGCTCGTAGCTGCGGCTGAGCTCAACCGAGACGGTCTCGTCGAGCGTGCCGTGGACGAGCAGCACGGGGCTGCTCAGCGGGGTCGCCTCGATCGGATCGGCCGCGGCATAGCGCTCGGGGAGCTCCTCGGGCGCGCCGCCCATCAGCGCGCGCACGGCGCCGCCGCGCCAGCGCTTGTAGGCGCCGGCGAGGTCGCACACGCCCGCCTGGGCGATCACACGCGCCAGCCGCACCCGCGGCTCGCCGTCGAGCGAGCCGGGGGCACCCGCCGGCAGCCGCTCGCGACCGGCCGCCCACAGCGCCAGGTGCCCGCCCGCGGAGTGCCCGAGGACGCTCACCCGGTCGAGGTCCAGCGGCGCGTCCAGCTCGGGCAGCAGATCGATCGCCGCGGCCACGTCCGCGAACGTGGCCGGCCAACCGCCGCCGTTGCCGACGCGCCTGTACTCGATGTTCCACACCGCCCAGCCGCGTCTGAACAGGTCGCCGGCCAGGCCGCGCATGACGATCCGCCCGTAGCGCGCCATCCACGAGCCGCCGTGGATGAGGACCATCACCGGATACGGCCCCGGGCCGGCGGGCACGTGCAGGTCGGCTCGCTGCGAGCGATCGGGGCCGTAGCTGACCGTGCGCCCGCGCCTGAGGAAGTCGAGGATGAGACGCGGCGCAGCCACTTGAGCGCAATCGTGACAGAGCTGGGAGAATGCTCACCGTGGACTTCGACCTGTCGCCCGACCATGAGCTGATCAGGCGCACGGTCAGGGAATTCGCCGAGGGCGAGGTCGCGCCGGTCGCAGAGGAGCTCGACCGCACGAAGTCGTTCCCGTACGAGATCGTCGCGAAGCTGGGCGCGCTGAACCTCATGGGGATCCCGTTCCCGGAGGAGTACGGCGGCGGCGGCGGCGACACGCTGGCGTATGCGCTGGCGGTGGAGGAGCTCACGCGCGTGGACTCCTCGGTGGCGATCACGCTGTGCGCGCACACGTCGCTGGGAACGCAGCCGATCTACGTGTTCGGCAGCGAGGAGCAGAAGCGCGAATGGATGCCGCGGCTGTGCTCGGGCGAGCGCCTGGGCGCGTTCGGGCTGACCGAGCCGGAGGCTGGCTCCGACGCCGGCAACACGCGTACCCGCGCACGGCTCGAAGACGGCGAATGGGTGATCGACGGCGCCAAGCAGTTCATTACGAACGCCGGCACTCATATATCCGGAATCGTGTGCATCACGGCCGTCACCGGTGAGGACGGCAACGGCTCGAAGGAGATCTCCAACATCCTCGTGCCCAACGGCACCGACGGCTACGAGCAGGGAGAGCCGTACCGCAAGATGGGCTGGAACGCGTCGGACACGCGGCCGCTGACGTTCACCGAATGCCGCGTGCCCGAGGAGAACCTGCTGGGACCGCGCGGCGCCGGCTTCAAGCAGTTCCTGCACATCCTCGACATCGGGCGCATCGGCGTCGCCGCGATGGGCGTGGGGCTCGCGCAGGGCGCGCTCGACGAAGCGCTTAAGTACGCGAAGGAGCGCAGGGCGTTCGGCAAGCCGATCTCCAAGTTCCAGGCGATCCAGGGCAAGCTCGCGGACATGTCCACGGAGATCGCCGCCGCGCGGCTGCTCGTGTACAAGGCCGCGCGCGAGAAGGACGCCAAGCGCAACTTCACGCTGACCGCCGCGCAGGCCAAGCTCAAGACCGGCCGCCTGGCGGTGCGCTGCGCGGAGGAGGCCGTGCAGATACACGGCGGCTACGGCTTCATCGAGGAGTACCCCGTGTGCCGCTTCTACCGCGACGCGAAGATCCTCACGATCGGCGAGGGGACCGACGAGGTCCAGCAGATGGTCATCGCGCGGGCGCTGGGGGCGTAGACGGCGAAGCCACTCGTTACGCAAGTCTGCGTAACGCATAGTTGCGTAGTATCTGTTACGCGTCTCCGTGTTATACTCTCGGGATGGCCGGCTCGTCGACCGTCAACCCGTTCCGCTACGGCGCGCTCGCGCTGGATGACGCATTCACGGACCGCGAGCAGGAGACCGCGGAGCTCAAGGCCGACGCTCTGAACGGACAGGACGTCGTGCTCTTCGCGCCCCGTCGCTACGGCAAGTCATCGCTGCTCTGGCGCGTCTCCCAGGAGCTGATCGCGGAGGGCGCGCTGGTGGCGCACGTGAATCTGATGACGACACCCACCACCACGCAACTCGCCGAGAAGCTCGCTCGCACGATTCACGAGGACATCGCCTCGCCGTTGTTCCGCGCCAAGGAGCGACTGCGGATCTTCCAGGGCCTGCGAATCCGCCCCACCGTCACGGTCGATCCGGAGGACGGCTCGCTGAGCTTCAGCTTCGACGCGGGCGGGCGCCGGGAGGACATCAACGCCACGCTGGAGCGGCTGCTGGAGCTGCCGGGACAGCTCGCCGGCGAACGCAAGCGCCCGGTGGTGCTGATCCTCGACGAGTTCCAGGAGATCATGGACATCGACGCGAACCTCCCGCGCCTGATGCGCTCCGTCTTTCAGCAGCAGCCGGAGGTCGCACACCTGTATCTGGGGAGCAAGCGCCACATGATGGAGCACATCTTCAGCGACGAGAACGAGCCCTTCTGGCGCAGCGCGAAGGAGATCGAGCTCGGCGTGATCGCCCCACAGCCCTTCGGCGAGTACATCGAGCGCCAGTTCAAGAGCACGCGCAAGAAGGTCACGTCGGCGGCCATCGACGCCGTCCTGGAGACGACCCGCGGTCATCCATACGCGACCCAGGAGCTGTGCTACTTCCTCTGGCAGGACACACCAGCGGGCGCCACAGCGACCGACGAGCTCGTCGCCGAAGCAGTCGTGAAGGTCCTCAACTCGGAGCACGCTCACTTCAGCCTCGTGTGGGAGGACGCTCCCGCCCATCAGCGCCTTCTGCTCAGGGCGTTGGCCGAAGAGCCCGGGCATCCGATCTCCGCGGAGTATCGCCGTCGCCATGCGCTACCCGGAGCCTCGAGCGTGCAACGAGCGCTGGGAGCGTTGGAGAAGGCCGAGCTCGTCGGGCGTCGCAAGGGCGAAGCCTGGATCAGCGAGCCGTTCCTGGCGCAGTGGGTGCTTCTCAACGACGCATAGGTTCGCTGTTCGCATACGGCTCTTCGGGGCGGCGGGTTGTGAACCCCGCCGCCGGCCGGTTATCGACCTCGATCTATCCCTGCTCCAGGGCCATGATTGGATGGGCAGGGGCGGTGAGGGCTGGGCGTTTGTGCTGATGCAGCCCGGCAGCCGAGACGAGCCCGCGGTCCGCGAAGAACGCGTTGTGCAGGCCGTAATCGACGGCCGGGGCGTGACTGAGGGCCCACGTCGACTTCTTGCCGGCGTAGACCGCGCGCCACGCTGACTGCGGCTTGACGCCCAGCGCGATGAGACGACGAGCGATCGTTCGTTGACGCTTCCAGTGGTGCAGCAAGATGGCCCGAAGCCGCCGACGGATGTGGGCGTCTATCCGGCGCATCGCCTGCTGCTCGGCGGCCGAAACGACCCCGAAGAATTGGTGCCATCCGGCCAGCCACGCGTTGATCCGGGCGATGCAACGCTCTAGCGTGCCTCCCCAGGTTCTCGGTGTGAGCTGGCGGATCCTGTCCACCGCGTTGCGCTTGGTGCGCTGCGATAGCAGCACCTCCACGGACCTGCGCCGCCCGTGCTGCACGACTCGCAGGGAGAACCCGAGGAAGTGGCGATCCTCCGGGCGGGCCACGGCCGACTTGCCCTCGTTCACCCTCAGACGCAAGCGCCGTTCGATGAACCGGCTGAGACTGGACATGACCCGGATACCGGCGCGTTCGCTTTGCACGTAGACGTTGGCGTCATCGGCATATCGAACGAACCGGTGACCACGCCGGGCGAGCTCAACATCAAGCTCGTCCAGCACGATGTTCGAGAGCAGCGGCGACAGCGGCGAGCCCTGAGGCACGCCCTCATCAACACCGATAACGACACCGTCCGGCAACACGATCTTGGCCTTGAGCATCCGCCCGATCAGGACAAGCAGCCGCTGATCGTCGACTCGCGCAGCGAGCCTGGCGGTCAACCGCTGGTGATTGACGCGATCGAAGAACTTCTCCAGATCGATGTCGACCACCCACTCGTACCCGTCGCGCACATGCTCCTTGGCCTCGGCGATCGCCGTGTGGCAACTTCGGCCAGGCCGGAACCCGTGGCTACTGGGATGAAACGAAGGCTCGAACAGCGGGTCCAAGACCTGCCGCACGGCCTCCATCGCCACCCGGTCAACCACGTTAGGGATCCCCAGCCCACGCTGCCCACCGCCCGCCTTGGGGATCATCACCCGGCGAACCCCGCCCGGACGATAAGCCCCCGACAGCAGATCAGCGCGCAACCTCGGGGCGATAGCCGGCCACTGCTCACGCAGCTGGCTGACCGTCATCCCATCCGGGCCTGGAGCGCCCTTGTTCGCGACCACCTTCTTCATCGCGGAATCAACTCGCGCGATCACCTCCTCCATCATCGCCAGGGTGCTCTTCCCCTCAGTGACGATCGCCTTCGGCACCCCCGCTCGGCCTACCCGGGACCGGTCCCAGGCCACCTCACGAGCGGACCCACACGGGTCTTCTGCTGTCGCGATCGGCAGTTGGAGCTGCACCACCGTTTGCTCGACCGGGACCGCCTTCCCTTGCCCGCCACCACCGGCGCCGGGCTGGACGGGCATTACCCCGCCGTCCGGTACTACGCGGTCCTCCGACTTCTGCTGGGCCATCAGCCGTCGTTACCTCCGGCCTACCGAACCTCGGAGCCCAACAGATCTCCCAGGGTAAGTCGTTGAGATTTCGCGGTGATCCCGTCGCCAATACGCCCCCGGCACCAACAGGAATCGGGCTTCGCTGCCACGAGCCAGCTCACCCCGCCAAAGGACGCCTTACGGCGCTTCACTCTCGTTCGCGACCACCACACACCTACGGCTTCCTCCAGACCCGCCCTCACGGAAGCCCACCAGCACCAAACAACAGCACCAGCAAGCCGCCCGGTCAATTCCGGACCGCGCCCTTGCCTCATCGATGTTGGGTTCCCCCTGTCAGGGCCCCAGGACAGGACTTCCACCTCCGATCTCAACAACATGCCTGGCACACACGCAAGCCCGCGTTACGCAAACTTGCGTAACGCCGATAGGCAAGATCGTGCGTGGGCGGGAGGCGGGTTGCTCTCGCCCACGCACGTCATCACGAAAAGCGACGCCCGAGACTAGAGCGTTTTGATCTCCCACTTTTCTTCGTCGACGCTGCTGATCGTCATTGCCAGGTCGGTGGGAGCCCCAAAGGGATCCGGCGATTCCGGACCCGGCCTCCACGTTCTTCCTTCGTTGATGGAGATTTCCGTCAGAAGGAGCTGACCGCCTGTCGACGGTTCGCCTTCGAACGTTTCCGTGTGCTTGGACTCCATCGCGTTCGTCTTCGTGGTCACACCACCAAGTGAGCCCCTGACCCTGGCGAAGACACCGTTGCAGTCGAATTCGGTGGCATACGTGTACCACGGGGCGGGCGTGATGACCGTCGAAGCCACACCGGCCTCAGGTTCCACCAGTTCGGTGTAGAGCGTGACGGTTTTCACGACGCTCGGCGGCTCACCAGAGCTGTTGCATTTCCCGCCGGCCGCTTTGCTCGAGCACGACGTCAGCGTGATGGTGACGTAGCCCGTTTTCCGTCCGGTGATCTCACCCGACCCCGTGCCGTTGCATGTCATGTTGAATTCAAGGGCCGGTGAAGACAGTGTGACCTTCTTCATCGTCGTCGTGAATACCGGTTTGGGCCCAGGACCCGGCGCCCATTCGTACTTGCCGGTTTCGAGAACGGATTCTGTGCAGCCCTTGTCCGCATAGTCGCCCTTATACTCTTTGTTGATCTTCACAACCTTGACACATCTGCCGTATTCTGCTGCCTGCGCGGCGGATACCGTCGTCGCGCCGAGCGCAAACACGGCAGCCAGACACAGCCCTACGTACCCGAGACGTTTCATACCCTTCGGCTCCTTCCGTTGCCTGTAGTTGTGCATCAGTGACTGTCAGCCGAACCCCCTGGACAGCTATGGAGCTCGGCGCGGCAAGAGCCATACCACCATCCAAGTGGTCGTTTGGGCAACGTGCCCGAGCGGCAACTTCGTCATCGCGCGCGACATCATCACGCCCCTTCCGCGCATGGTTAACAAATTGTTTTTGCACTCCGCGGCCGCACCGTCTTTGCCCCCGGGGCGCCCGACGAGCCGAGCGGCGAACCTAGCATACTTTGCACACATTCCGTTACCCAATATTGGTGTGTGCTTTAGAAACTCTGCGTTACACGAATAAGGAAGTAACAAATCGGCAGACGGTGCGATCTATCGGCCGCTGACGCGATTACAGAAGATTCACAACATTGTCACCGGCAGTGTCATCTATGTGTAAGTACCGCCCCGGCTCGAGTGCCCTCGGCGCCTACATCTCGGTTACAATGGCTGGACGGTGTTCAAGATGCAGACAGAAGACGGCCATCACGGCCCTCACGGGGGGACGACTTCCGAGCGGGCCGCCTCCGACCACCTGACAGCATCATCGGAGGGGGTGCCGACCACGAGCAGCACGGGCCCGTCGCTGCTCGACTGCGCGCGCGTGTTCGTACGCCAGCCCTCGCCCCCGTATCTGTTCGGCGCGGTCGTGCTGGCGCTCGCCGCACGCGGCGCCCAGGGCCGGCTCGGCTGGCGCGACCTGGTGATGATCGCCGGCCTGATCGCCGTGACGCCGTTCGTCGAGTGGGCGATCCACGTCTACCTGCTGCACGCCCGGCCGTTCACGCTGCTGGGGCGCAGGGTGGAGATCCTGAGCGCTCGCGAGCATCGAGCGCACCACGAGGCCCCCGGCGTGCTCGAGGGCGTGCTGATCCCCGTGTACGCGGTGCTCATATTCCTGGCGGCGATCGCGGCTGTGAACTGGGCGCTGTCGTTCCCGATCCACCTGGTGCTCGGCGGCCCGCGCCTGGCGTACGCGACGACGGGCGTCGTGACGAGCTTCGCGATCCTCGCGGCGTACGAGTGGACGCACTTCCTGATCCACACCCCCCACCGTGCGCGCTCGCGCTACTACAAGGCGATCTGGCGCAACCACCGCCTGCACCACTACAAGAACGAGCGCTACTGGTTCGGCGTGACCTCCACGGTCGGCGACCGGGTGATCGGCACGCTGCCCGACCAGCGAACGGTGCCGCGCTCGGACACCGCCCGCTCGCTGCACGCCGAGCGCTGACCCATCGCGGGCTCTAGCCGGAGGACGGGGCTCTAGCCGAGGCTGTCGGCGCGGGCGCGCTCGAGCAGCTCGGTGGCAGCGCTCGCCGGGTCCAGTCGGCGCTCGACGACCTCCTCGAGCAGCCGCTGGAACTCGGGGTCCCCGTGCAGGTCCTCCTCCAGGCGCCGGCGCATGCGTGTGGTCGCGATCGCCAGCACCTCGTTGCGCAGGTTGCGCCTGCGCCGCTCGGCCAGCTGCCCGGCGGCGAGGATGTGCGTGCGGTGCTCCTGCAGGGCCGAGACGAGCTCGTCGATGCCCTCGCCGCGCGCGGCCTCGGTCTTGATGATCGGCACCCGCCAGCGCCCGCGGGCTTCCTCGGGCGTGCGGTCGAGGTTCGCGAGCGAGAGCACGCCGCGGATCTCGCGGACCATCGTGTCGGTGAGCGGATGGTCGGCCTTGTTGATGACGATCACGTCCGGGATCTCCATCACCCCCGCCTTCAGCGCCTGGATCGAGTCTCCCGAGCCGGGCATCAGCACGAGCACGATCGTGTCGGCGTGGTCGATGATGTCGATCTCCGCCTGCCCGACGCCGACGGTCTCGACGAACACGTCCTGACGTCCGGCCGCGTCGAGCAGCAGGGCGGCCTGCAGCGCGGCCTCGGACAGCCCGCCGAGCGCTCCGCGGTTGGCCATCGAGCGGATGAACACGCCGGGGTCGAGGAAGTGCTCGGTCAGGCGAATGCGATCCCCCAGCAGCGCGCCCTGCGTGAACGGCGAGGACGGGTCGATCGACAGCACGCCGACGGTGCGCCCGGCTGCGCGCCGCGCCCTGGTGAGCGCGCCGATCAGCGTCGACTTGCCCACGCCGGGCGGGCCGGTGAAGCCCACGACCTCTGCGTGGCCGGTGTGCGGATACACCTCCTTGACGAGCTCCCAGCCCTCGGGGCGGTTGTCCTCGACAAGCGTGATCGCGCGCGCCAGCGCGCGGCGGTCGCCGTCGAGCAGGCGTTGGGCAAGGGTCGGGTCGGCCATCGAGCGCGCAATCATCGCAGGGGTCGCGCCGTCAGCCGGACGGGCCGTGCGGTCGACCGCCGAGCCGCCAGGCGGTCCCTTACGATTCGGGCGCGATGGAGCTCGTTGCCGACCCCGATCCAGTTGCCGCCGAGGCTCGTGCGGAGGAGATCGGCGACGCGCTGCGCCGAGCGCCCGCGCCGCTGCACGGCGGACCGCTGGCGCTGCTGCGCTTCATGCGCGCGCACCGCATGCTCAACCGCCACTACGCGCTGCTGCTCGGCCGCTACGCGCTGTTGAAGCTGCGCTTCGGGCGGCGCCTGCAGACGGACGGGATCTGCTTCATCTGCCCGGGCGTCAAGCTCGAGATCGGGCCCCACGCGACGCTGAGCATCGGACGCTGGGCGTGGCTCGGGCACGGGTGCAAGATCCGCGTGCACGAGGGCGAGGTGAGCATCGGCGCGAAGAGCGTGATCGGCCAGGAGGCCACGATCTCCGCCTACCAGCACGTGTCGATCGGGCGCGAGTGCATCGTCGCCGACCGCGTCATGCTGATCGACTTCGACCACGGCGTCACCGAGGTCGACCGCCCGATCCGCGCGCAGGGGATCTACAAGCGCGACGTGCGCGTCGGGCACAACGTGTGGATCGGCTACGGCGCGTGCATCCTGCGCGGCGTCAGCGTCGGCGACAACAGCATCATCGGCACCAGCTCCGTGGTCACCAAGGAGGTGCCGGCGAACGCGGTCGTCGCGGGAGCGCCGGCGCGTGTGATCCGGATGCGCGAGACGCCGCGGGCGATGCGGTGGGAGTGAGGGGGGTCGATCACCCAGCTGCTAGCAGCACTGCGGCATTGTCGGTCTCGTATGAGGCGATGGCATTTCGGCCTTGCGCACGTCCGTTGAGCAGCTTGGGCGCGCGCTGGCGCGGGTGGATGTCGATGGCGAACTCAAGGTCGAGCGTCTGAGCGAGACGGGCGAGGGTGTCGATAGTGGGGTTGTGCTCGCCGGCCTCCAGGCGCGCGAGTTGCGGCTGAGTCATGTCGAGCTTCTTTGCCAGCGCTCGCTGGGAGAGCCCATGATCGGTGCGGTAGGTCAGCACCTTCAGTGCAACGGCCCGTGCGATGGCGGTTCGGGCCCACTCACGCTGGAGGTCCGGGTCGCACAGCTCCTCGGCCAACACCTGCTCGCTTGTCTTCATGTCGCTGAGCTTCATGCCATTCCTTTGATCCTGGGTTCTGTAACGATGATATCAAGGTTGTTATCATGCGCACGACCGAGGCTCAAGTCTCCAGCTCATCGAGGCGTCGCCGAGCGTCGCGGACCTTCTCATCGAAACCGCGCCCGTCGATCTCCGCCTCCGGAGCGACGGCGAGGATCACGAACGTCCCAGGACTCACCTGCCTATAGATCGGCCGCCAGCGACTGCGTCCCGCACGTGGGCGCAACTCGCGCAGGCCCGACCCATCCTCGCCCTTGATCGCGCTGCTGTGCGGAGCACCGAGCCGTGGACCGATCGCTTCGAGCTTCTCCCGCGCGTGTTGGATCGCCGCGCGCTCAGCCGCATCGGAGATCGCGGCACGCTCGGCGTCGGCCGCCGGATGCCATAGCACTTCATATGGCGGTCCGGGGTCGGGCGCCGGCTTGGACGCGCGAGACGGCTTGGCCTGCAGCGGCAGATTGCGCCGCCGCTGTCGCTTATCGGGGCTCACAGCCGACTAGATACCAGTCGCCTGGGACGGCCAGTCGCCCTGCCGGTGTCCCAGTCGTACATCGAGCACGGCCAGCATCGCGTCGGCCTTGCTCACTTTCTGTGGCTCGGCTGAACACTGCGGCGCTACGTGACTATCGAGCGGGACCCCTGGTCCACGACTCGTTCCAAGACCTGCCGGTCGAGAACAGTTGCTCCTCCTCGCCGGCGGTCATGGCCACTCCTTCGAATGATCCCTTCAACGAGCGCGCGCCGCGCGCCGACACCAGGCGCGCGACCGGGCGGCCGTGCCGGGTGATCTCGATCTCCTCGCCCGCGGCGACGTCATCCAGCAGGCGGAGAATCGTCGCCTTCGCCTCGGTTGCGGTCACCTGCCTGGGCATATGGGTCAGGATAATGACCAGTTAGGCCGATTCAATGCCCTGGCGTCACGCCTCGGCCGCGCGCCGTTTGCACGTAGCCTCGTGCACCTCTTCGGTTAGCGTGCTCAGCTTCTGGCTGAGGGTGTGGATCTGCTCCGTCAGGTCGGTGTTCTTCTGCAGCAGGTCGGTCTGGAACTGCGCGAGCTCGTCGCGGTGCTTGGCGGCGGCTTCCTCGTTGGCCTTGTCGGTCCGCGTCTGCGCCTTCTGGGCGATGATCACGAGCGCGCCGGTGTAGAACGCGACCGCCGAGAAGACGAGGTTGAGCAGGATGAACGGCGCGGGGTCGAAGCCGTTGCCGTTGAGCAGCCCGGTCCACGAGTTGCCGAGGAAGTGGATGACGTGGTTGGAGAGAACCCAGGCGATGATGATGCCCGAGCTGACGAGCAGGAAGCCGACGGTGCCCATGCCGCTGGCGACCGCCTCGGAGACCCGCTCCATGAAGCTGCTGCCGCCCGCGTACGGGGACGAGCTTTGCTTGCCTTCGGCGTAATGGGCGTAGTGACGCAATGGGTCCAGCTTGATCGGGCTCTGCGGCTGCTGCTGAACCTCCGTCGCTGCCATCTCTTTCGACTCCTCTGATCGGAACGGTGTAAGGATCAGATCATTGCGGAGCGCTACGACGGGTCGAGCAGACACGCGCGCTCGGCGTGAACGGCGAGGTTGCGCAGCCCCGCCGTGTCGGCGTCCGCGCCGGCCGTCCAGCGCGCGCGCCAGCGCCTCGCGGTGGCCGGCGAAGCGCTCGCGGGCGTATGGCGCGGCGATCTCGCGGGAGACCATGAACGGCCAGTCGCTCGCCTGCAGCGCCAGCAGCTCGCGCACGGCCGCATCGCCCGCGCGCGCGCCGCTGGCGAGCACCTCCAGCTCGGCGGCGCGCATGGCGAAGGCCATCTCGGCGGCGCGCGGACCCGACCAGGTCGACAGGTCACCGTGCTCCCCCCACGTGCTCGCCTGCCAATCCTCCGCCCCCTGCCCGACCGAGGCGGGCGTGGCCTGGCAGCGCTCCAGCGCGTCGTCCAGGCGCACGAGCTCGAGCCCCTGGCGCGAGCACTCGTCCACGACGGCCCGCAGCCACGTGATCCCCTCGTACCACCAGTGCCCGAGCAGCTCGGTGTCCAGCGCGCACACGACCAGGCCGCCGCCCGGCAGCGGGGATCCGGACCCGCCCGCCCCGGCCGACTCGTTGGCGTCGCGCAGGCGCGCGAGCGTGCGCGCGACGAAGTCGGCGGCGTGCTCGCGCGCGAGCGCCTGCGCCTCAGCGTGGTCGTAGGCGCGGCCGTCGTTGTTCCACGGGTTGTGGTGATGGATCGTGTGGTGGTGGTAGTCGCGATATGCGCCGCTGGCCGGATAGCCGCGCTCGCTCCACACGAGCGAGATCGTGCTGCGGTCGATCGGCACGAGCACGACCCCAGAGTCGGTGGCGATCGGGCGCAGGTGCTCGGAGGCGCCGAGGCCGAAGCGGTTGGTCAGCTCCACGCACGCGGCGCCCACGCCGGCGTCCTCGAGCGCGCGCGCCAACCACGGCGCGTAGGCGCACTCGGGCAGCCAGAAGCCCCCGCGCCAGCCTACGGCTCGCCGAAGCGCGCGCGATGGGCGGCGACGCCGCTGCGCACCTGCAGCCGCACGCCGGCGTCGCTCGCGAGCAGCGGCAGGATCGCGTGGGTTGCCGAGGACGTCCACTGGGCGTGGCGGGCAAGCGATCTCATTAGCTCGCCGCCGCGCGCGCGCAGGCTCTCCAGAGCGCGCGTGTAGTCGCCCCACGCGCGCTCGAGCTCGAGTGCGAGCGCCTCGTGGCCGCCGGCGCGCAGCCCCGCGGCGTCCTCCTCGTGCGTGCCCCTGCGCACGCCTTCGACGAACGCGGCGAAGCGCTCGTACACGCCCGGAGCTTCCAGCTGGTCGCAGAGCACGGGCGTGAGCGACAGCGTCAGCGGGGCGCCCTCGTCGAGCAGGTCCAGCAGCGGCAGGTAGCAGCCGGCGATCGCCTCCCACAGCCACTCCTCGCCGAACGGCCACGTCCCGAAGCCCTCGACGTAGGGCATGTGCGTGTGCAGGACGATCGCCAGCGCGCCGCGGTCGCGGCCGCGGCCGGAGCTCACGGGCGGCACACCGCGAGGAAGTCGAGCGCCGCGTCGAGGTCGGCGTCGCCCGCCGGACGCAGCGTGAAGTCCGAGGCGGCGATCGCGGGCGTGAACCAGTCGTAGAAGCGCCGCGTCAAGCCGAGCCGAGGATGCACACGATCCCAGCCCAGCCGCAGCGCAAGCTCGTGGACGCGCAGCTTGCGCGCGTGGAACAGCCCGTACATCTCGACCGTCCCGAAGTGCGCGCGGCAAAGCCGCTCGAATTCCTCGCTGCGGTACTCGTGCACGTGCCACGGGTTGTCCGAGCGCGACGCGCCCTTGGGCGCGAGCGTCAGCACGTTCGGCGTCGACACGAACACCATCCCCGTCTCGCCGACCAGCGAACGGAAGTGGTCGAGCACGGCCCCGGGCTCCTGCACGTGCTCGATCGTCTGCAGGAACACGACCGCGTCGGCGTCCTCGGAGAAGCTGTCGACGAGGTCGCGTGCGAAGCGCAGGTTGGAGCGCACGTAGCGCAGGCGCGCGTGCTCGTACGCCTCGGGGTTGGCGTCGACGCCGACGACGCTGGCTGCCGTGCGCGCCAGCACGTCCGAGCCGTAGCCCTCGCCGCAGGCCATGTCGATCGCGCGCAGCCCGCGCACCTGCGCGGCGATCCACTCGTAGACGACCAGGTGGCGGCGGAACCAGTAGTTCTCCTCCGGGACGTCCGGAAGCGTGCGCTCGCCGGTCAGCGCCAGCGGCGGCACACCCTCCGGTTGGGCGCGCTGCTCGTAGACATCCTGCCGGGGAGCGGCGTCCGGGATAGAGGTCAAGAGAAACCTCCGGTCCGAGAAGTCAGTCCAGGGGAGCAGGGCGCGGCCACGGCGCGCGAGTATATGGTCCGCCCCATGCCGCCCGCGCTGAGCGACGAGGAGATCCGCGACGCGAACACCCGCTACCACGACGTGGCGGCCGAGCACTACGACGCCAAGTGGGGCATCGACTTCGGCGAGCTCGGCCTCAGCCAGGTGAGCGCGAAGGTGCGCAAGGCGCTCGGCGGTGCGCCCGAGCACTACCCGCGCTCGCTGGAGATCGGCTCGGGAACCGGCTACTTCACGCTGAACCTGATGCGCGCAGGGCTGATCGAGCAGGCCACGTGCAGCGACATCTCGCCGGGCATGCTCGAGACCTTGCAGGCCAACGCCGAGCGCCTGGGCCTGGAGGTGCACACCGAGCCGGCCGACGCCGAGCGCCTGCCGTTCGCGGACGCGAGCTTCGACCTCGTGCTCGGCCACGCCGTGCTCCACCACATCCCGGATCTGCCGCGCGCATTCGCCGAGTTCGAGCGCGTGCTCGCGCCCGGCGGCACGGTGCTGTTCGCCGGTGAGCCCTCACGCTATGGCGATCGCCTTGCACGTGTGCCCAAGCGCGTCGCGAGCACCGTAGCCCCGCTCTGGCGACGGGCGATCGGCGCCGGCCCGGCGCCGCCGGCGGACGGCGGAGCGCCGGATGCGGCGCTCGAGGGCGTCGTGGACATCCACGCCTTCGCCCCGGCCGAGATCTCGCGGATCGCCCGCGCGGCCGGCTTTCAGGACGTACGCGTCACCGGCGAGGAGCTGGTGGCGAACTGGTTCGGGTGGGCCAACCGGACACTCGAGGCGACCGCCAACCCCGAAGACGTGCCGTGGGCGTGGCGGCTGTATGCCTACCGCGGCTACCTGCTGCTGCAGGAGCTCGACCGCCGGCTGCTGGAGTCACGGCTGCCGCCGGCGATCTTCTACAACCTGATGCTCGCCGCGCGCAAGCCTCCGGCCTAAACTCGGGCGTATGCCCGAGCAACCCTCCCGGGGCTTTCCGCTGTTCCCGCTGGGGATCGTGGCGCTGCCGACCGAGAGCGTGCCGCTGCACATCTTCGAGGAGCGCTACCGCACGATGATCGAGCTCTGCCTGCAGGCCGAGCCCGGCTCGCCCGAGCGCGAGTTCGGGATCGTGTGGCTCTCCGACGAGGAGCTCAAGCGGGTCGGCTGTGCGTGCGAGATCGAGCGCGTGCTCGAGCGCACGGACGATGGGCGCCTGAACATCCTCGCCCGCGGCACCCGCCCGTTTCGGGTGCTCGAGCGTCAGGACGACCTGCCCTACCCGGCCGGCGCCGTCGAGTTCCTCGGCGAGCCCGCGGAGGAGCTCGACTTGGATGCGGCCGACACCGCCCGTGAGCTCTACCGTGAGCTGGTGATGCAGGCGACCGATCGCGAGATCGAGGCCAGCGAGCTCGGCGAGATGGACGCCTACCGCATGGCCGCCACGGTCGAGTTCGCCATCGACGCCAAGCAGGAGCTGCTCGAGCTGCGCTCCGAGAACGCCCGGCTGCGCCTGCTCGCGCTGCTGATCCGCGCGGCGATCGAGCGCATGGAGCTGATCGAGCGCGCGCAGGTGCGGGCGCTGTCGAACGGGAAGGTCAGGTTCGGGTAGCGCCATAATGGACAGGATGAGACTGCCGGGGTTCCTGTTGGGTGTGATGGCCATCGTGCTGGCGCTGTCCACCGCATGCGCCAGCGCCGCGTCCAACAAGGCGCTGCTGGAGCTGAAGGCGGAAGGCAAGCCGCTGGCGGTTGGCGGCGAAGTCCTGCTTGTGGCCGGATACTCGCTGGGCCCGTGTTACTGGGAAGAACAGGGCTTCAAGGTGGTCGTGAACCGAGCCAAAGCCGACAGGCTCGTCAGGACGGGCGAAGCGGGGCAGATCGAAAACTGCGGCGGAGGGCCCAAGGCGATTGAAATCACGAGCGCCAGGAAGATGACCGTGAAGCTGGCGCCGATGCTCATCGACCTGGAAGGGCCGTGCGTGTACGAATTCAGGGAAATCTCGGCCACGTTCGCGCAGACGAGTTGGGGCCCCGAAATCTATGGCTCGGCTACCGGCAAGCTCGACAAGGCCAAGAGCGCGCGATCCCCGGCGTGCGCCAAGACCCGCTCGACGGTATACGACGTGGCACTGATCGGGGTCGAAACAGCGCTCATCGGCTGACAAGGGGCCCGACTCAATCCGAATATCGGGCAACACGCCACTGGCACGGTCGCTCGCTCGCCACTATGGTTTGCAGCATGGCAGGCAGCGCATCAGCTCCGGATGTCGCATTGGGGCTGCGCGGGTTCGTGGAGCGCTATATGGCTGCCTGGAACGGGTGCGACACGCACGCGATGGCGCAGTTGATCACCGAGGACATCGTGTGGGCGGATCCAGCGCTGCCGGAGCCGGCACGCGGGATCCCGGCGGTGCAGGAGTTCATGCGCACGAGCTTTCGCGCCTTTCCCGACCTGCGGTTCGGGGAGCCCGACCCGCCCGCGTTGGCGGTCACGGGCGATGTGGTGCTGTGGGCCTGGTACATGGAGGGCACGAACCGCGGCGCGATTGAGCCGCCCGGCTTCGCGCCCACGGGGCGCACGATGCGGGTCGACGGCGTCGATCACTGGACCATGCGGGACGGTCGGATCGCCCTCTACCGCGCCTTCTATGACATGAACGACGTCGCCCGCCAGCTCGGCATCGCCCCGGCGCCGGGGAGCTCCGCCGAGCGGGCTGTGGTGGCGCTTCAACGCCTCCAGGCCCGGCTCGCGCGCCGATGAGCGCCAACGGCGGCACCTACGACGTCGCGATCGTCGGCGCCAGCGTTGCCGGCTGTACAGCGGCTCGGCTGTTCGCCCTGCGCGGCGCGCGCGTGGCGCTGATCGAGGCCCGCCCGGCGATGGACGCATACAAGACCGTCTGCACCCACTTCATCCAGTCCAGCGCGATGGCGACGATCGAGAAGCTCGGCCTCGCGCCGCTGCTCGAGACCCGCGGTGCCGTGCACAACAGCATCGACCTTTGGGCACGCGACAGCGGCTGGATCGTGGCCGATGGCGAAGCTCCGCACGGCTACAGCGTCACGCGTCGCACGCTTGATCCGATCTTGCGCAAGCTCGCCGCCGACACTCCTGGGGTCGAGCTGATCGCCGGCTGGAGCGCAATCGGCCTGTCCGGCGAAGGACGCCCTACCGGCGTGGCGATCGAGGACCGCGGGCACGAGCACCGAGATCTGCACGCCCGGCTGATCGTTGCCGCTGACGGCCGCGACTCCAAGCTCGCCCGCTGGGCACGCGTGCCGGGCCGCGTCAAGCCCCATGGACGCTTCTTCTACTGGGGATATTGGAGTGGAGCGCGACCCGCCACGAAGCGCTCGAAGATGTGGCTGCTCGACCCGGACTGCGCGTACACGTTCCCCATGGAGGACGACCTCACCGTCGTGCTTGTCGCGCCGCACCGCCGGCGCTTGCCGGAGTTCCGCGCGGACCTTCAGGGCAGCTTCCGCCGGATGGTCGACGCGCTACCCGATGGGCCTGACCTCGACACCGCGACCCAGGAGTCAAAGCTGCTGGGCAAGCTCGAGCTGCCGAACGTCTTTCGCCCCGCGGCACGCCCGGGCATAGCGTTCGTCGGCGACGCGGCGCTGGCTGCCGACCCGCTGTGGGGGGTCGGGTGTGGCTGGGGGTTCCAGAGCGCTGACTGGCTGGTGGAAGAGACCGCGGACGCGCTCGACGGCGGCGGGGATCTCGACGCCGCGCTGGAGCGCTACAAGCGCGTGCATCGCCGCCGGCTGCTCCCTCACTACCTGATGATCGCTGACATAGCGAGCGGGCGACCGATCAACCCGATTGAGCGCCATCTATACAGCGTCGCCGCCCGCGACCGGGTCGTGCTGCGCGCGTTCGAAGAGGTGGGCAGCCGGCGCCGCTCACCGGCGCGCATGCTCGACCCCCGCGTGCTGGTCCGGCTGGTCCGCCCTACTCCGCCAGATGGCAGACTTCCTGCGCGGCCTGCAGCACGAGCAGCTGCAGCTTGCGCAGGACGGCCGGCTGGCCGGCGGAGTTGTCGCTGAAGCGGACGTTGCCGCTTTCGTCGCGCACGTAGTAGCTCAGCACCGACCCGCGCCCGGGTGGCAGCGACAGATGACTGGATGAGGGCTTCGCGAGTTCTTCCTGGATTTCCCTCGCCTTGACGATCTGCTGGTCGCTCAGCTTCTGCGCGGCGACACGGCCGTTGCAGGTGACTCCCCCTTCTTCGTTGACGAGCAGCGTCAGGCGCGCGTGCGGAGTCGAGCCGGAGCGAGTGACGACGAACAGGTCGGGCGCGGCCACGCCGCCGCAGCCGGCCATCAGGATCACCACGACGAGCGTCAACACCACGAGCGCGGGCCTCGCTCTAAAGGCCTTCCACAGCCAGGCCCTCACAACCGCCCCGGACCTCACACGCCCACCGCCACGCCGCCGCGCCTTGGGTCGCCCGCGCCGGTCAGCCGCGGCCCCTGCCTCAGCGCCGCCTGCACCCCGCCGAAGAACAGGTTGAGCGCGCCGAAGCGAACGACGCGCAGGTCGCCGGGGAGCCCGTCCAGGTCGATCCCGGGCTCGGCGAACACGACGCCGTCCTCGAAGTGCACGCGCGGCGCCTCGACGGCCTCGCCCACGGCCATGCCGCGGTCGACAACGCCGACGATCGTCTGCAGCAGCGCCGAGCGGATGCGGTTGGAGCCGGCGCTGCCGAGGACCAGCTCGACCTCGCCTTCGCGCATCACCACCGTCGGGGCCATCATGCTCGGCATCCGCCGGCCGGCCGGGTGCAGGTGGAAGCCGAGCGGATTCAGGTCCTCCTCCCCCATCACGTTGTTGATGTGCATGCCGGTGCCCGGGACGACGACCCCCGAGCCCTCGCCGTTGGTGCACGTCGCGCTGCACGCGCAGCCGGCGGCGTCGATCACCGAGATGTGCGTCGTGGAGCCGAGGCGGGAGGCGAGGAAGCGCTCGAGGAAGCCGTCCTGGTCGAGCCCGTCGACGAACTCGGGCGTGCGCTCGGACTGCGCGGCGGCCATCGCATCGACGACCGCGCGCAGCGTCGGCGGCGCCTGGCCGCGATCGAGCAGCGCCAGCGCGTACGCGAGCAGCGTCCCGCCCGCCGACGGCGGCGGGTTGGTGAGGATCTCCCGGTCGCGGTAGGCGATCCTGACGGGCTCTCGCTCGACCGCCTCGTACGCCGCGAGCTCTGCCGCGCGCAGCGAGCCGCCGCGGTCGCTGAGCCAGTCGCACACCGCCGCCGCGATGTCGCCGCGGTAGAACGGGTCGGCGCCATCCTGGGCGAGCCGCAGCAGCGCGTCGCCCAGCTCCGGGTTGCGCATCAGCCCGCCCTCGCGCAGCAGGTGGCCGTCGGGCGCCCACAGCGCGGCGCACTCCGGCGTGGAGGTCAGCAGATCGACGAGGATCTCCGCCACATACGCCTGGCCCGCGTTCAGCACCACCCCCTCCCGCGCGAGCCGCGCAGCCGGCGCGGCGAGGTCCTCCAGCGGCATCGTGCCCCAGCGGCGCATCGCCTCGCAGACGCCCGCGGGCGTGCCGTAGATGCCGCACGAGGCGGGACCGACATAGAAGACCTGCTCGGCGTCGCCGAACGACACGTCGATCCCCAGCAGCTCCGCCTCCGAGCCGTCACCGCTGCGCGTCGGCGCCTGCACGAAGAAGTCGAGCAGCGTCGGCTCGATGCCCGCGCCCGCCACCAGCATGTAGCCCCCAGCCCCCAGCCCGGTGAGCAGCGACTCGGTCGCGAACGACGTCAGCATCGCACCGACGGTCGCGTCGACCGCGTTTCCGCCTTCGCGCAGCACCCGCGCCCCCGCCTGCGCGGTCAGCGGATGCCCGGCCGCAACGACCCCCGTCTCAGATACGCCCATTGCAGAGCGATACCACAGAGGCGCTGATCGGTGACGTGCGCAGCCTAGAAATTAGGCAAGAACTCAGGCACTTCTAGTTCGTCGACCGACAGGCCGCCGCGACGCGGCTGACTCGGCCGCGCGGGCGCGGCGCGCTGGGCGCGCACCTCGCCGGTGGTGGCGGGCTCTTTGAAGCGGCTGACGCTCTTGCGCCTGCCCTCGTCGCCGTAGCCGGTCGCGACGACGGTCACCCACACCTGGTCGTCGAGCTTCTCGTCGACCATCGCGCCGAAGATGATGTTCGCGTCGGGGTGCGCCGCCTCGGAGACGGACTTGGCGGCCTCGTTGACCTCCCACAGCGACAGGTTGGTGCCGCCGGTGATCGACAGCAGGATCGAGCGCGCGCCCTCCATCGAGGTTTCAAGCAGCGGCGAGGAGACGGCCTGCACAGCGGCCTCGGTGGCGCGATTCTCGCCGACGCCCATGCCGATGCCGAGCAGCGCGTTGCCGGCCTCGCTCATGATCGTGCGCACGTCCGCGAAGTCGAGGTTGATCAGGCCGGGGAGGGTGACGAGGTCGGAGATGCCCTGCACGCCCTGGCGCAGCACGTCGTCGGCGACGCGGAACGCCTCGACCATCGCCGTCTGCTTGTCGAGCACGCCGAGCAGGCGGTCGTTGGGCACGACGATCAGCGTGTCGACCTCCTCGGCCAGCGCGCTCACGCCGCGCTCGGCCTGCTCGCCGCGGCGGGTGCCCTCGAAGCCGAACGGCTTCGTGACGATCGCAACCGTCAGCGCGCCGATTTCGCGCGAGATGCGCGCGACGATCGGCGCCGCGCCGGTGCCCGTGCCGCCGCCCGCGCCGGCCGCGATGAAGATCATGTCCGAGCCCTTCAGCAGCGCCTTCACGCGGTCGTAGTCCTCCATCGCCGCCTGGCGGCCGACGTTCGCGTCCGAGCCCGAGCCCAGCCCGCGCGTCAGCTCGGCGCCGATGTGCAGGGTGATGTCGGCGGTCGACTGCTGCAGCGACTGCACGTCGGTGTTGACGGCGACGAACTCGATGCCCTCGACCTCCGCCTCGACCATGCGGTTGACCGCGTTGACGCCCGCGCCGCCGACGCCGACGACGCGAATCACCGGCTGCCCGACGCCCGCCGACGAGCTCGCCGGGAGCGGGTGCGCGCGGGTGTAGTCGTCCATCAGCGGGCGAGCGGGCGCCGAGCGCTCGATCTCGCGCCCGGCTGGCTCCATGAAGTTCTCGGGTATCTCCGAGGAGAACGCGTGGCGCAGGCGCTCCTGCGGCGAGGGGACGTGCGCCTCCTCGCGCGGCTGCTCGAGCGTCGAGGCCAGCGCGGGATGGGGCAGCCCGCTCTCGCGCGGATGGATCGCGGGCGCAGAGCCGCTCGCGGGCGCGGAGGCCGTGGTCTCGCCCGTCGCGCGCGGCGCGCCAGACTCCGGCGAGGCGGCTTGGTCTGACTGCTCAGCCGGCGCCGCGTCGAGGTCTTCGGTCTTGCGGAACAGGGCCGCCAGCGGCCCTTCTCGCATGCTCGCGCGTTTAGCGTTGGCCATGGCTCAGTACCTCCTGCGCGAGTTGGCGATAGGACTGCGCGGCGACGCCGTCGGGCTCGTACTTGAGCACCGACATGCCCTTCACCGGAGCCTCCGCGAAACGGACGGTCTTGCGGATGCGCGAGGCGAACACGCGATCGCCGAAGTTTTCCTCGAGGATCTCGATGGCCTCCTTGGCGTGGATCGTGCGCGAGTCCACCAACGTCGGGAGGATACCCTCGATGTCGACGCCGGGGTTGAGGTTCTCGCGGATCATCGCGAGCGTGTTCTGCAGCTGGATGAGGCCACGCATCGACAGATACTCGCACTGTACGGGGACGATCACCTTGTCGGCCGCGGTGAGCGCGTTGATCGTCAGCAGCCCGAGGCTCGGCGGGGTGTCGATGCAGATGAAGTCGTAGTCCTCGAGGATCGGTTCGAACGCCTTCTGCAGCGAGCGCTCGCGGCCGATCATCGTCGACATCGCGATCTCCGCCCCGGCGAGATCGATCGACGCGCACGCGACGTCGATCTCGCGCTTGCGGACGACCTCGCGGATCGAGACTTTGTGGACGAGCACGTCGTACATCGATTTCTCGAGCGTGTCCGGGTCGATCCCCTGGGACATCGTGAGGTTGCCCTGCGGGTCCATGTCCACGCACAGCACGCGGTGGCCCTCCTCCGCGAACGCGGCGGCAAGGTTGAGCGTCGTCGTCGTCTTGGCCACGCCGCCCTTCTGGTTGGCGAACGCGATGACCTTGGCCTTGCCTTGCACGGTGGCTCCGATTTTCGATACGCGATTGCTGGAAAGCCGTCCGGTGGGTATTCGCATAGCGAGGGGGGATTCCTGCACGGGAACTACGATCCGGACATGACAAAGTCGGGCAGCCCCGCCTCCGTGAAGCGCGACGCGGCCACGCGCAGCCGCGGCGGCTTGGGCGCGCGCCTGCGCGGCAAGCGGGTCGTCGTGTGCGTGGGCGCGGGCGGGGTCGGCAAGACGACGACCTCGGCGGCGCTGGCGCTGGGGCTGGCGCTGCGGGGGCAGAAGGTCGCGGTGGTCACGATCGACCCGGCCCGGCGGCTGGCCTCGGCGCTCGGCCTGGCGGAGCTGCCGTCGGAGCCGCAGCGGATCGAGCCGGCTCTGTTCGAGGAGCAGGGAGTCGCGGTCGAGGGCGAGCTGTGGGCGATGATGCTGGACGCCAAGCGCACGTTCGACGAGCTGATCGGACACCTGGCGCCCGACGATCGGACGCGCGAGGAGATCCTGCGCAACCCCGTCTACGGCGAGCTGTCGACGGCGGTCGCCGGCTCGCACGAGCTGAGCGCGATCGCGAAGCTGTACGAGCTCCACGAGGAGCACGACTTCGACGTGATCGTGCTCGACACGCCGCCGTCGCGCAACGCGCTTGATTTCCTGGACGCCCCCGGGCGCATGCTGGGCTTCCTGGAAGGCCGGGCGCTGCAGGTCTTCCTCGGCTCCAGCGGGCTGACCGCGCGCGTGTTCGGACGGGGCACCGCGCTGGTGTTCTCGATCTTCGCGCGTGTCACCGGCGTGGACATGCTCGCCGAGCTGTCGCGCTTCTTCCGCTCGCTGACGGGCGTGACCGAGGGCTTCGGCCAGCGCACACGCGAGGTGGCGGCGCTGCTGCGCTCCCCTCACACGACGTTCGCGATCGTCACCTCGCCCGAGCTCGAGCCCGCCCGGGAGGCGGAGTTCCTGCTGGCGCGCCTGGCGGCGACGAACATGCCGGTCGGCGAGATGATCGTCAACCGCGTGCACACGCACGGCCTGCACGGCATGTCCGCGGCGGCGGTCGCCGAGCTGCTGGCGCCCGCGCTGGGGGAGCCGCTGGCAGGCCGCGTGGCCGGGAATCTCGCCGACTTCGATGTGCTCGCGGAGCGCGACCGCGAGACGATCGCGCGCCTGTCAGACGCGTGGGGCGCCCGGCGCCCGATCGTCGTGCCGCACCTAGATGAAGACGTCCAGGATCTCCTGGGGCTGGCTCGGATCGCCGAGCATCTGTTCGACTGAGCTCAGCTCCGCGAGCGTCGCGTCCGGCTCGGGCGCGTCCTGCGCGGGCTCGAGCGCGGCCGCGGCCTGCTCCTGCGCGCTCTCCAGCAGCAGCTGGTCGGCGACGCCGACGAGGTTCGGATCGAGATGGCCGCAGATGACGTCCCTGAGCAGCGCGCGCAGATGGTCGGCCATGTCGCGGGCGAGTCCCTGAAGGCCGGTGTGCGCGGCGGCGGTGCCGGTGATCGCCTCGCGCTCGAGCGCCAGCGTGGCGACGGCCCGCTCGGTCAGCTCGACCCGACGCTCCGGTGTGGCGCACAGCGCCGCCAGGCGCCCCGGCAGCAGCCCGCTCGCGGGGCCCTCTGGCTCGAGCAGCACGCGCAGCGCGAGCAGATGGTCGGTCAGCGCCTCGAACGAGCTCTCGCGCTCGCAGCCGAGCTCGAAGCGCCGCAGCGCCCACGCCAGCTCGTTGCCATGGGGCGCGCGGCGCGAGACGAGGTTGCAGAAGGCGCGCAGCTCGTCCTCCTGCTCGGCGGTCACGACCAGCATCCCGTGCGGGCGGCCTCCGGCGCCGAGCGCCAGCGCCGTCCACCGGCCGCCGCCCACGCGAGCCCACGCGAGCGCGCCGAGCGTCACGCGACCGTCGCCGAAAAGCCGCAGCGCGCGCAGCAGGTCCTTGAGGATCTCGCGGCCGCGGGCGATCGCCTCACGCGGGTCGTCTTCGCCAGCCGCGAGCGCGACGATCAGGTGCTCGTGCCGGCCGTCCTGGTCGGGGACGAGCGCACCCTCAGGGAGACCTTCGAGAACGTGCGGTTGGGCGATCGTGAGGCCGGTCGTGAGCGCGAGCTCGCTCGTGCTGATCGTGAGACCGTGCAGGGTGGCGACGAGCGTGGTCTGGCCGGCGCCGGCCAGCGTCGCGCGCTCCAGGCGCTCGAGCGCCGCGTCGAGTCGCTCGGGACGCAGCTCGAAGTCGGTCTGCTCCTCGAACACCTCCGAGAGCAGCGCGAGGATCGCCGCACGGGCGCGCGTGCGCAGGGCGCCTCGCGCCGGCTCGGCGCCCACGTTCGCCAGATAGCGGTCGAGGCCGTCGAAGCCCTCGAGCAGCCTCGCGGCCTCGGCATAGCTCGGCAGCCGCTCCAGCTCTGAGAGGCGGGCGGCGATGAACTCGCCGGTCAACGCCCGGTAGCAGTACAGCGGCGGCGCGCCCGATCCCCTGCGCGCCCGCTGCGGCTCGAGCTCGAACGGGACTTCCGCGCCGGCGGCGAGCGCCGCGCTCAGCTGGCTTGCGGCAGCCTCGACGAGCTCGCTGAGCGCTGCCTGGAGCTGGAGTGAGCGCATGGTGCGCTGACTTCGCGCTCGCCGGACGCCCTCCTGCCGGCGCACCCCGCCTTGCAGCGCTCGGGCCTCAGCAGTTCGGGCCCCGCGCGGGCCTCCGGCGGTCGCTACGCGACGGCGAGGGCGGGGCTGGCGACCGCCGAGCGGTCGGCGCACTCGGCGCCCAGCCAGTCTTCGCCGTATGCGCGCATGTCGTCGATGATCGGCAGCAGCGCGCGGCCCTTCTCCGTCAGCGCGTACTCCACACGCGGAGGCACCTCGGGGAAGGTGTGGCGTTCGACGATCCCCTCCTCCTCGAGCGCGCGCAGTCGCAGCGACAGCGTGCGCGGGCTGATCCCCGCGAGCGAGCGTTCCAGCTCACAGAAGCGCGAGCGCCCCTCGGCGAGGTCGCGCACCAGCAGCAGCGTCCACTTCCCGCACACGATTTCAGCGGTCATGCACACGGGACAGGTCTCATCGACGGCCATCTATGGCCATACTTTACCAACTGAAGTGTTGCGGGACGGCTGGCGGCGAGTCAGGGAGGATTGTCTCGCACCGCCGTGGAACCTTCAATCCGTGAACAGGGCCCTGGCGATCACGAGCACAACCCCGATCACCTGCACAACCGTCGCGCCGAGCCAAACCTGAATCGCTCCGACGGGGATCTGCCAGTCGTGATTGCCGACGACGTGTTCTTGGCCGTATCGGTAGAACACGTAGTCGGCAATCAAGATGCCTAGAAACATCATGCCGATGGCCCCGTAGGCATAGAATTTCCCGTAGGCAAGAAGGTTACGGGCCTTCAGGTTTTCGAGCGCACGCAGTTCAGCGGCATGCTCGTCTAGCGTCAGGGCCGGCTTAGCGCCGCTGATCGCCTGAGCACCACCTCGCTGCCAAAAGCGCGTCAACGCGCTCCTAGACTCTCGATTCGATAGTTCGCGGCCTCGGGGGAGACGCGGAGCTGGTCGGCCAGCGCAATTGGACCATAGCCCCGGGCCTGCAGCCGTAGCACTTCATCTGCGGGCATCAGTAGCGCTGCGGCAAACTGGTTTGCGTACCGCTCAGCGGCACTTGTTCCAGCCGCGGAGAGCGGTCCTCGGTGGTCCACGATTTCATCGCTCTCGACGCCGTCGGCTATGTGCTTGGCCCAATGGCCTAGCTCATGTGCGCACGTGAACCGCTGCCGCTTGTAGTTGTCGGTGCGGCTCAAATAGATTTCTGGATCACGCCCCGGCTTCATAAAGAGCATGCCGGAAACGTCTTTGGCCAGATCAGCCGTATAGACCGCCATGTCTAGCTTGCGGGCGATAGCGATCGGGTCAACGGGCACGGCAATCGCGCCGTCTTCCTTAGCCCAATACGTGCGCAGCACCTCTTCGGCGTCGTGCTCGGGGTCTACGCCCTGCATCGCGGCTCGTGCGCTTTCAGTCATGGTGGGATGTTGACAGACGCATGGGAGACTATCCGAGAGCGGCACTACGGAATCGTTCTTGGGGCATGGGGCAGGCCGGAACGCTCAAGCAGATCCCGAGACGCGAATCGACTCGGAAAGCTGAGCGTGAACAATGCCACGGGCAAGGTCCAGCACCATGGCTGTCGGTGCTCGGAAGAACGTTGGGAACCGAGGACGAGAGCGTCGCGCTGCCGGATACACGGCCGCCGGCGGCGAGGATCAGGCGGTGGTGAGCGACGGGCTGGCCGGCTTGACTTCGGCCGCGCGGTTGGCCTCGGCGGCGGCGACGTCCTCCATCGTCGTCCCCCTGCGCCCGTCGGCCTGCATCAGCAGCTTGAAGTCGTGCGGGCTGGACGCGACGTGCATGGCGTCCTCGAAGGTCACGCGCCCGGCCTTGACGTGGCCGAATAGGGCCTGGTCGAAGGTCTGCATCCCGTAGTAGCCGCCGGAGGTGATGACCTCGACGAGTTTGCCCGTCTGCTCGGGGTCGACGATCATGTCGCGCACGCGTCCGGTCATGCGCAGGATCTCGCACACGGCCACACGGCCGCCGTCGGCGCCGGGCACGAGCCGCTGGGAGATGACGCCCTTGACGGTGCCGGCGATCATGCTGCGCGCCTGGCCGTGCTGGTGGGGCGGGAAGAAGTCGAGCATGCGGTTGATCGACTCGGTCGCGTCGACGGTGTGGATCGTGGAGAGCACCAGGTGCCCGGTCTCTGCCGCCGACAGGGCCGTCTGGACCGTCTCCTCGTCGCGCATCTCGCCGACGAGGATCACGTCGGGGTCCTGGCGCAGCACGCGCCTGAGCGCGCGCTTGAAGGAGGCGGTGTCCATGCCGACCTCGCGCTGGTTGATCGCCGAGCGCTTGTCGGAGTGCACGAACTCGATCGGGTCCTCGATCGTGACGATGTGCTTGCTCATGGTCTCGTTCATGTGGTCGATCATCGCCGCGAGCGTGGTCGACTTGCCCGAGCCGGTGGTGCCGGTCAGCAGCACGATCCCGCGCTCCTCCTCGGCCAGTTCGCGCACGACGTCCGGCAGCGAGAGCTCCTCGATCGTGCTGATGTGATGAGGGATCGCACGACATGCCATCGAGATCACGCCACGCTGCTGGAAGGCGTTGATCCTGTAGCGCGCGACGTCCGCGATTTCGAAGGAGAAGTCGACCTCGTGCTCCTGCGCGAACTCGGCCAGCTTGACCTCGTCGCTCAACAGCGCCCTCAGCGCGCCCTCGGTGTCCTGCGCGCTCAGCTGCTCGACGCTGTGGTCGAGCAGCAGCTCGCCGTTTACGCGGTACAGCGGCGCCGAGCCCACCTTCAGATGCAGGTCGGAGCCCCCTTTCTCGACGAGCTCACGCAGGGCAGGCATGACGTCGAACATGCCCCTCTGATCGGCAGCCCGCACGCCCGGCTTGAATGCGGCCGAGCGCGGTGGACGGACCGAGCCGGGGTCAGGCTACGTCGCGGAGCTTTTGGGCCTCCGCGAGGCTCTGCAGCTTCTTCAGCGACTGGTTCTCGATCTGGCGGATGCGCTCGCGGGTGACGTTGAACGTGCGTCCGACCTCGTCGAGCGTGCGCGGGTGCTCGCCGCCGAGCCCGTAGCGGAGCTCCAGCACCCGGCGTTCGCGGTAGGAGAGGTTCTCGAGCGCCTCGCGCAGCGCCTCCTTGGTGAGGATCTCTGCGGCGCGCTCGTACGGCGACTCGGCGCGCTCGTCGGCGATGAACTGGCCGAACTCCGACTCCTCCTCGTCGCCGACCGGCTTCTCCAGCGAGACGGGGGCCTGCGCGGAGCGCTTGATCGAGTCGACCTCCTCGGGGTCGATGCCGGTGACGTCGGCGATCTCCTGCGCGGTCGGCTCGCGGCCGAGCTCGGTCACGAGCTTGCGCTCGGCGCGGCCGATCTTGTTGAGCTTCTCGACCACGTGCACGGGGATGCGGATCGTGCGCGCCTTGTCAGCCAGCGCTCGCGCGATCGCCTGGCGGATCCACCAGGTCGCGTACGTGGAGAACTTGAAGCCCTTGCGGTAGTCGAACTTCTCGGCCGCCCTGACGAGCCCGAGCGTGCCCTCTTGGATCAGATCGAGGAACGGAAGCCCCTGGTTGCGGTAGTTCTTGGCGATCGAGACCACCAGGCGCAGGTTCGACTCGACCATCTTCTGCTTGGCATCGAGATCGCCGCGCTCGATGCGCTTGGCGAGATCGACCTCCTCCTGGGCGGTCAGCAGCCGGACCTTGCCGATGTCCTTCAGGAACAGCTGCAGCGAGTCGGTGGTCATGTCCGGCTTCAGGTCGAGCGCCGTTTTGGCTTTGCGCCGGCCGCGCTTGTCGGGCGCGCGCTCGAGCTGTGCGGAGGCGGCGATCGCGGGGTCGATGTCCTCGACGAGCTCGATCTCCGAGCGCTCGAAGAAGCCGTGCAGCTCTTCGACGTCCGACTCGTCCAAATCCAGCTCGGATACCGCCTTGGTGATCTCCGCGTAGGAGAGGACGCCCACCTGCTGCCCCTTGGCGACCAGGCCCTTGACCTCATCCAGCTCCTGCAGCTCGACTACTGACATTCTCGTGTTTCCATTTCTTCCGGATCGACAACCGAAGGCGAGAGAGCTCCGTTCGGATCATGCTGAGACAGCTCCCGTCGGACATACGGTCGCAACCGGGCCGACGTTACAGATCCAACTCGGTTCTCCAGGCGCTCATGCTAACGCGTTGCGGCGATGATTGGACCGCTTGCCGATCTACCTGCAGCTCGCATTAAGCAATGATGTGCCGATGAGCCCCCCGAAAGACAGCGATCGGCCAGCGGAGGCGGCCCCAGAGCGTCAGGCCAACCCCGCGACGAACGGCCAGGGGATCCTCTCGCAGCTGCCGCGCACCCGCCCGCAGCGTACAAGCCCGCGCCGCGACGCGGCGCGGGCGGCCAGCGCCGCCGCGGAGACGGCCGAAACGGCCGCCGTTGCAAAGGCGGCCGCCGTCATGACGGCTGCGAGCGCGGCGCCCGTGGCGCCCGCTCGCTCCAACGGGCGCCCGCCGGCGCGCGCCAAGAGCGCGACCCCACGGACCACCGGGAAACCGGCTTCCGAGCGCGGATCGAGCGCCGGGCGGCGAGCGACGGGCGGCGGCGCTCGCGCGGCGAAGAAGGCGACTGCCCCGGTCCTCGAGCCGGCCCCCAGGCAGGGGTTCGAGTGCGAGACAGAGCGGGCAAACGGGACCGTGAACCCGCCCGGCGGCGCCGACCTCGTCGCGTCGGCCGCGGAGATCGTCGGCGAGCTCGCCAAGGCCGGCGTCTCCACGGGCGAGCGTCTGCTCAAGGACTTCCTCTCGCGCCTGCCGCTCTCCTGAGCCGGCTGTATACTGCCGCGCAACGCCGAACCGCCGCGACTCAGCTCGGGGCGGACGGGGGACCCAATGCGGATCGAAGCCGATCCGCTGGGGCGAATCGGCCCGGCAGGGCCGTAGCGCCGCACGCAAGGTGCCGCGCGAGCCCGTCAGCTCACCCCGTAGGCGTCGAAGAGGATGAGAACCGCCGCCAAGACATATACGTCCGTGCTCGGCCTGCTCGGGCTGCTCGTGCTGCTCGCGGCCACGGCCTGCGCCGCGGGCCTGCAGGCGAGCGCGCTCGCCGCGACCGGCGCCACCGCGGGCGGCGCGGCCGCGCCCACGGGCTCGACGCCGGCGACGGGTGTCCACAGCACCGGGATCGCCACGTGGTTCGGCCCCGGCTTCTACGGCAAGCAGACCGCCTGCGGCCAGACGCTGACCCCGGGAGTCGTGGGAGTCGCCAACCGCACGCTCGCGTGCGGCACGCTCGTGAAGGTCACCTACAAAGGCCACAGCCTGACCGTGCCGGTGCTCGACCGCGGCCCATACGCCCACGACGCCGACTGGGATCTGACCGCGGGCGCCGCGCAGGCGCTCGGCATCACCGAGACCGTCCGGATCGGCACGCACATCGTCGGCAAGGCCGCCAACACCCCCACGCTCGGGCAGCCGCCCGGATCCTCGAGCGCCGCCGCCACCGGCGGAGCGCTCGCCGCCGAACCGTAGGCCCCGCGGGCTGACCCGCGCACGCCGACGGATAGGCCCTAAGCCGACTCGTCGACCGGTGTGGCGCGTCGCACCGCCGGCCCGCGAACCGCCGAGCGCGCGGCGTACAGCCCGACGTCCGCGTGGGCGGCAAGCGCGGCGGCCTCGCGCCCATCCTCGGGACACACGGCCGTGCCGACCGCAACCGCGAGCGGCGTTCCGCGGTGGCTCGCGCCGGCGGCGACCGCGTGCACCAGGCGCTCCGCCAGGCGCTCCGCGCCGGGGCGATCGGTACCCGGCGACAGCAGCCAGCATCTGCCCGGCCGCTCGCGCGTCAGCGATCCCGGCGAAGCCCCGACCTCGGCCGCCAGCGCGTGCTCCATCTGCCCCGCCAGCCGCATGAGCTCCTCCGGGGACTCCCGCCGGCGCAGCCGCTCGATGTCCACGAGCTCGACCAGCAGCACCGCGAACGGCAGCGCGTCGCGCTCGAAGCGCTCCAGCTGAGCCCCGATCGATCCGATCCACGCCGCCGGCCCTTCCTCGCCGCGTTCGTCGCGGATCTCGATCTCCGCCTGAGGCGCCTCGGCCGCCGTCGGCGGCGGCTCGTCCCACGACAGCGAGCCCATGCGGGCGTGTGACGCGCGCGGCAGGATCGGCGGGGACTCGTCCCACGACAGCGGACGCTCGCTGGGAGAGCTTGCGGCGGCGCTCTCGCGCGGGCGCTCGTCGACGATCACCGCCCCGCCGGCGGGCGCGGACACGCGCGCGTGCTCCCGCGTCGCCGGGGCGGGCACGTCGACCACGGCGGGCGCGGCCGGGGCGTCATCCGCGCGCGCCGGCGCGGCTGACGGCGCCTGCGTCTGAAGGGCGGTCGCGAGCGCGACCGCGCAGACGTACGCGAGCCGATCGGCGATGTCTCCGACCTGACGCGCCGACGGCTCGGTCAGCTGGCCGATCAGCGCTTCCCACAGCACGCCGCGCAGCGCCTCCACGGCCTCCACGAGCGCCGCCGCGTCGTGCGCCCCCGTGATCGCCGCGAGCCGTCTTGCCGCGGCGGACTGCTCGCGGCCGGTCGGCTCCCCGCGCCCGCTCATGCGCTCGAGCTCGACGTCGGATTGCACGGCGCGCAGCACCTGCCCGCACAGCATCGGCGCGTCGCGCGCGAGCTCCTGCAGCGGCAGCTGGCCGATCGCCTCGAGCGGACGGGAGAGGATCAGCGCGCTCGCCCAGCGGCGCGCGAGCTCATCGGCGCGCGCCGACAGCGCGTCGCAGGGCAGATCGGCGACCGCGCGAGCGCGGGGAATCGGCTGCGTGCTCGTGCGATCGGCCACATGTGTTGGATATCAGCAGCGGGGGATGTCATCGACTCGCTCCTCTGCAACGCCCGCGGATAGCCTGCAAAGTCCGTGCGAAGCCTGAAGCCGACCGGAGCCCGTCGCGAGCGGGCGGTGATCGCCGAGCTCGGCGACTCGACCTCGCTGGACTGGGACACGGGCGCTGTGCGCTCGGTGCAGAAGGCCGATCTCGTGATCGAGCAGGCCGCCCTCGATGAGATGTGGACGCCGGCGCACCTCGAGCGGCTGGCGCGCACCTACTGGCGCTTCCTCTCGCGCGTGACGCTCGGCCTGATCCGCGTGCAGTACACAGAGCAGGAGCGCTCGGTGGTGCTGATAGCGCGGCCGCTGAAGCTGCTCACCTTCCAGGCGCCCGAGTACGAGATGGACGCCTCGAGAGGGCTCGTGCGCTGGCGCATCGCGCGCGGCCTGCTCGTCTCACGGCGCGGGCGCAACGGCCGCGGGCATCTGCAGATCGAAGTCCGCAGGAGCCCCGGCGAGGACCCCGAGCACGCGCGCCTGCACGTGGAGATCGAGGTCGCGAACTTCTATCCGTCGATCGCCTCGAGGCTCAGCCGCCGCCTTTACAACGCGACCCAGTCGCGGATCCACGTGATCGTCACCCACGCGTTCCTGCGTTCGCTCGCGCGCCTGGACCTCGCCGAGTCGAAGGTCGGGCGCTTCGACCCCTGAGAATCAGAGCTATTTCGCTTCGCTCTGTTCGAGTTTCTTGAACTGCTTGGCTTCGGCGGCTTCTTCCTTGGCGAACTGCTTGCGGGCCGCTTCTTCAGCGGCGCCGCCGCCTGAGGAGCCGCTCGATTTCTTCGATTTCTTCCCGGATTTCTTACCGGAGCCCGAGCCGCCTTTCTTGCCCGAGCCTTTCTTGCCCGAGCCCTTGCCTTTGCCCTTGCCTTTGCCGCCCTTCGTCTTGGTCGGTTCGCTTTCCGCGGCCTGGGCTTCCTTCTTGGCTGCTTCGCGACGCGCCTTGGCTTCGGCTTCCGACGCCGCTTCCGCCGCGGCTTCCCGTTTCCTGGCTTCGGCTTCCGCGGCGCCTTCGCCGCTCGTGGCCACTTCCGCTTCCGCGCCCTGTTCGCCGCCCTTGGATTCCTTTTCGGAGCCGCCTGAGGAGCTGCCGCCGCAGCCGGCGATCGAGCCTGCGATCACCAGCAGCAGCAGGCCGAGCAGCAAGGCGCGCAGCACCCCGCGACGATCCGTGGCGCCGTCCGCGCGCCGCCCACGCCGGCTCATTCGTGCGCCTGCCCCGTGCTCGGAGTCTGCGCTTGCGATGTCGCCACCGGCTTGCCTTCGGCTGTGCTTGTAGCTGTCTGTTCCACCGCGCTCGAGTGCTGCTTGTGCTTCTTGGCCGCTTCCTTCTTCTTCTTGGCTTCCGCCTTGAGCGCCTGTTCGCGCTTCTTGGCGTTGGCTTCGGCTTCTTCTTCCTCTTGCTTGACCTTCTTGGCGGCCGCTTCTTCCTTCTTCTTCACCCGCGCCGCAGCGGCCGCTTCCGTGCGCTTGGCGTTGCGTTCAGCGGCTTCTTCGCGCTTCTTGGCTTCCAGCCCCGACAGCATTTCGCGATCCTGCGCGATTTCCGAGGCTTCCTGTCTTTTCTGAGCCGCTTCTTCGTTGCGTTCGATCTGCACCGCGCTCTGTTCGGCCTGTTTGGCGCCTGTCGCGGCCGCGCCGCACCCCGCAACCGCCACCGCGCCGGCAAGCGCGACGGTACACGGAACCACTGCTCGCAGAGCCATCTGAGCCTTCACCAGCTCAAGCTAGCAGCCGTTCGGCACCCACTCGCCGGCAGCCATTCAGCGCCCACTCGCCGGCAGGCCGCTCGCGCTCAGCTCGGCGCGTTCTGAGTCGAGTAGCGCTCGCCCCCGACCGCGCGCAGCTTGGCGCGGTCGTGGGTCGCCGTGATACGCCGGATCGTCCCGGTGCGCGCGCGCGTGACGAGCGATTCGGTGGTGGCGCCGCCGGCGCTCGGATAGCGCACTCCCTGCAGCACGTCGCCGTCGGTGATGCCGGTGGCCGAGAAGAACACGTCCTCGCCGGCGACCAGGTCGTCGCGGTCGAGCACCCGCTCCAGGTCGTAGCCGGCCTCGATCGCCGCCGCGCGCTCGACCTCGTCGCGCGGCCACAGCCGCCCGAGCAGCTGCCCGCCGAGGCACTTCACGGCGGCGGCCGAGATGACGCCCTCGGGCGTGCCGCCGATCCCCCACAGCAGGTCCACGGGCGAGCGCTCGGTGACGGCGAGCAGCGCCGCCGAGACGTCGCCGTGGGCGATCAGCCGCACGCGCGCGCCCGCCGCGCGGATCGCCGCTATCCCCTCCTCGTGGCGCGGACGGTCGAGCACGACCACCATCACGTCGCCCACCGGGCAGCCCCTGCGCGCGGCCACCAGCCCGACGGTCTCGCCGAGCGGGCGGTCGAGGTCGAGCAGGTCGGCGATGTCGGGGGCGCCGGCCATCTTCTCCATGTACACGCACGGCCCCGGGTCGAACATCGCGCCGCGCGCCGACAGCGCGATCACCGCCAGCGCGCTCGGCATCCCGTGCGCCGCCAGCGTCGTGCCCTCCAGCGGATCGACGGCGATGTCGACCTGCGGAGGCGAGCCGTCGCCGATCTGCTCGCCGTTGTAGAGCATCGGCGCCTCGTCCTTCTCGCCCTCGCCGATCACCACCACGCCGTCCATCTGCACGGAGTGGAGCATGAAGCGCATGCCATCCACCGCCGCCTGGTCGGCGGCCTCCTTGTCGCCCCTGCCGACCAGCGGCGCCGTGGCCAGCGCCGCGGCCTCGGTGACGCGCACGAGCTCCAACGCGAGGTTGCGGTCGGGCAGCTGATGTGAAGTGTGCGAGCTCACCGGGCCGCCGGAAACCTATACCAGGGGCGCGGTCACTACGATCGTGGCGTGAACTAGCGGAGATCGGGGTGAGCGGCAGATGACGCAGATCGGGTTCGTCGGGCTGGGCAAGATGGGCGGGAACATGGTGCACCGCATCCGCCGCGACTCCGAGCACGAGGTCGTCGCGTTCGACTTCGATCCGAAGGCGGTCAAGCAGGCGGTCAGGAACGGCGCCGCCGGCGCCGACTCGCTGAAGAGCCTGGTCAAGCAGCTGCGCGCGCCGAGGATGGTGTGGATCATGGTCCCCGCCGGCGATCCCACCCAGGAGACCGTCGACAAGCTCGCCAAGCTGCTGGAGCGCGGCGACATGATCGTCGACGGCGGCAACTCCAAGTGGACCGACGACAAGCGCCGCGCGAAGGCGCTGAAAGCCGCGGGCATCGACTACGTCGACGTCGGCACCTCCGGCGGCGTGTGGGGCCTGGAAGTGGGCTACTGCATGATGGTCGGCGGCCCTCCCGGCGCGGTCAAGCGGCTGGCGCCGATCCTCGACGTGCTCGCACCGCCGACCAACGAGCAGAGCGTCGCCGCGATCGGCCCGCGCGGCTGGCTGCGCTTCGGCCCCTCGGGCGCGGGGCACTACGTGAAGATGGTCCACAACGGCGTCGAGTACGGCCTGATGCAGGCCTACGCGGAGGGCTTCGACGTGTTCGACAAGTGCGAGTACGAGCTCGACAACGCGAAGATCGCGCACCTGTGGGGTCAGGGGTCGGTCGTGCGCTCGTGGCTGTGCGAGCTGGCCGCGCGCGCGTTCGAGGCCGACGGCAACGGCCTGGAGGCGATCGAGGGCTACACCGAGGACTCCGGCGAGGGCCGCTGGACGATCGCCGACGCGACCGCCCACGACGTGCCCACGCCGGTGATCACCGCCTCGCTGTACGCGCGGCTGCGCTCGCGCGGCAACGGCGACTTCGCCGACCGCGTGCTCGCGGCGCTGCGCAACCAGTTCGGCGGCCATGCCGTGAAGCCGGCCCCCAAGAAGTGATGGCGGCCACCACAACGGAGCCGGAGAACCCGCTGACGGCGGGCCTGGAGCGCCAGCCGGTGGCGCCGACGACGCTCGTGATCTTCGGCGCCACCGGGGATCTCGCCAGACGCAAACTGCTGCCGGCGCTGTACAACCTCGCCCACGACGGGGCGCTGCCGGAGCGCTTCCACATGGTGGGCATCTCCCGCAAACACAAAGAGGACGAGGAGTTCCGCACGGAATGCGAGGAGGCGATCCGCCGCTTCTCGCGGCGCAAGCCCGACGAGGACGTGCTCGCGGGCCTGCTGGCGAACGTCAGGTACGTCGGCGGCACGTTCGACGACGACGCCGTGTACGCGCGGCTGGGGACGCTGCTCGACGGCTGTGACGAGGAGGCCGGCGAGCCGCTGAACCGCGCCTTCTACC
The DNA here is from genome assembly GCA_963735705.1 of uncultured Solirubrobacteraceae bacterium. Taxonomy (GTDB): domain Bacteria; phylum Actinomycetota; class Thermoleophilia; order Solirubrobacterales; family Solirubrobacteraceae; genus Palsa-744. The sequence continues at coordinate 230,276 of CAVTLZ010000001.1, read as the reverse complement.
TGTCCACGGCGCCCAGCTTCTTCCCGGTGATCGTCGAGGAGCTGGGCAACTCGAAGCTCGCACGGGATGAACCCCCCTCCCACCGCGACGTGCGCGTGATCATCGAGAAGCCGTTCGGGACGACATTGCAGGAGGCGCGCGAGCTCAACCGCTGCGTGCTCGCGATCTTCGACGAGCCCCAGGTCTTCCGCATCGACCACTACCTGGGCAAGGAGACGGTGCAGAACATGCTGGCGTTTCGCTTCGCCAACGGCATGTTCGAGCCGCTGTGGAACCGCAACTACATCGACAGCGTCCAGATCACCGCCGCCGAGGAACTCGGCATCGGCTCGCGCGCCGACTACTACGACTCCGCGGGCGCGCTGCGCGACCTGATCCAGAACCACATGCTGCAGCTGCTGTGCCACGTCGCGATGGAGCCGCCGGTGAGCTTCACCGCCGAAGAGGTCCGCAACGAGAAGGTCAAGGTCCTGCAGTCGATCCCGCAGCCGACCCCCGCGGACATCCCCGAGATGGCGGTGCGCGCGCAATACGCCGCCGGCCACGCCGGCGGCGAGGACGTGCCCGGCTACCTGCAGGAGGAGGGCGTGCCGGAGGGCTCGATCACCGAGACCTACGCGGCGCTGCGCCTGGAAGTCGACAACTGGCGCTGGGCGGGCGTGCCGTTCTACCTGCGCACGGGCAAGCGCCTGGCGCGCAAGATCACCGAGATCGCGGTGACGCTCAAGCCCGTCCCGCACCTCGCCTTCAGCCAGGGCGGCTCGCTGGGCGTGCAGCCCAACCAGCTGGTGCTGACGCTGCAGCCCAACGAGGGCGTGTCGCTGCGCCTCGGCGCGAAGATCCCCGGCACGCGCATGATCATCCGCCCGGTGAACATGGAGTTCCTGTACGGGACGGCGTTCCTGTCGCAGTCGCCGGAGGCCTACGAGCGCCTGATCACCGACGCGATGCGCGGCGACGCGACGCTGTTCACGCGTAACGACGAGGTCGAGGCGCAGTGGCAGATCTGCGACCCGATCGTGGGCACGTGGTCGCAGACGCCAGGCCCCCTGCCGCAGTACGAGGCGGGCTCGCAGGGACCGGAGGAGGCCGGCGCCCTGCTGCGCGAGGGCGATCGCTGGCGCGCGATCTGATGGGCGCGCGGAGACTCGGGACCGCGAACGCGGGCGGCGCGAGCCGGTGAGCGTCACCAGCGACGCGGTGTGGAGCGAGCAGGGCACGACGCCCGACGCGATCGAAGCGGCGCTGCGCGAGCTGCTGATCCAGCGCCACGCCGAAAACGGCGACTTCGTGCCCGCGCGCGTGCTCAACATGATCGCGTTCGTCGATCGCGAGTGGAGCGGGGAGATCGCCAACCGACTGGGCGGCGTCGGGCGCTACCACGCCTCGCGCCTGCTGGTGCTCTCCTACGAGCCCGGCCGCGAGCGCCTGGACGCGCGCGTGATGATCGCCTCCGAAGGCGAGCCGGCGCCGGGCGAGCTCGCGCTGCTGCGCGAGACCGTCGTGGTGGAGATCGGCGATCGCCACCTGGACGACCTGCTGACGATCGCCGACCCGCTCGTCGTCACCGACCTGCCGACGCTGATGTGGTCGCCGCACGGACACGAGGGGATCGTGGAGGTGCTGCTCGAGCTCGCCCAGGCGGTGCTGCTGGACTCGGTGGAGGAGCCGCTGGCGCGAGAGGCGCTGGACCGCGCGTGCACGTTGAGCGAGCAGGCGTACGTCGTCGACCTCGCGTGGCTGCGCTCGACGCCCTGGCGCGAGCGCCTGGCGGCCGCGTTCGACCCGGCGTCGCTGCGCCCGGAGCTGCACGCGATCACCGCGGTCACGGTGCGCCACCACCAGGCCTCGACCGCCGCGGCGCTGCTGCTCGCCGGCTGGCTCGCCTCGCGACTGGACTGGCAGGTCGGGCCGCTGGCGGCCGACGGCGACGCGCTGGCGGGGAGCGTCCGCGCGGGCGATCGGGAGGTGGCGCTGCGGCTCCAGGCCGCCCCGGAGCTGAGCGTTCCGGGCCTCGAGAGCGTCACGCTGGAGACCGCGTCGGGTCTGAGCGTGGGCCTGCGCCGCGGTACCGGCGGCCTGCGCGCCAACTGGCGCGACGGGCAGGGCGTGGAGCGGGAATGGACGATCCCGGGCGCCTCGCGCGGCGAGGCGGGCGTGCTCGGCGAGGGCATCCGCCAGGCGCTGCTGCGCGACCCCACGTACGTGCCGGCGCTGATGGCCGCGCGGGGGATGCTGCCGTGACCCGCCTGACCACCTGCCTCGACGCCGAGACGGTGGCGCAGCGGGCCGCCGCGCACATCGCGCTCCAGCTGCGCCGCGCATACGAGGAGCGCGGCGTCGCCCATGTGGCGCTCAGCGGCGGCACCACTCCCGGGCGAACCTACGAGCTGCTCGGCGCCGCGCCCGATGAGCTGACCGGCGTCGAGGTGTGGTTCGCCGACGAGCGCTGCGTCCCGCCGCAGGACGAGGAAAGCAACTACCGGCTCATCGCGCAGACGCTGCTTACGGGAGCGGGCGTGCCGCCGGAGCGGGTGCACCGCATGCGCGGCGAGGCAGGCCCGGAGGAGGGCGCGCGCCTGTACGCCGAGGAGCTCACTCGGCACATCGCCGGCGCGCCGGTGAGCGGGCGGGCGGGCCTCCATACACCGCCGGTGCTCGATCTGATCGTGCTGGGGATCGGCCCCGACGGTCACGTCGCCTCGCTGTTCCCCGGCGCGGCCACGCTCGACGCCGGCGAGGACGCGGTCTGCCTCGGCGTGCACGACTCGCCCAAGCCGCCGCCCGAGCGGATCACGCTGAGCCTCGCGACGCTGCTCGCCGCGCGCGAGTGCATGCTGCTGGCGACGGGCGCGAGCAAGGCCGACGCGGTCAGCGCGATGCTCGGCGAACGCAGCCGCCACGTGCCCGCGAGCCTGCTCCGGCGCGAGCGCCTGACGGTGATGCTCGACGACGCGGCCGCGGGCCGGGCGGGATCGCGCCCGTGAGCGAGGCCCGCGCGGGCGAGGCGGTGCTCGTGCGCCACGCCGAGACCGAGTGGAGCCTCAACGGCAGGCACACCGGGCGCACGGACATCCCGCTCACCGAGCACGGCCGCGAGGTCGCAGGACGGCTGCGCGAGCGCCTGCGCGCGTGGAGCTTCGATCTCGTGCTCGTCAGCCCGTCGGTGCGCGCGCGGGAAACGTGCGAGCTGTGCGGGCTCGGCGCCGAGGCGCTGCCCCGCGAGGACCTGCTCGAGTGGGACTACGGCGACTATGAGGGATTGACGACCGCCGAGATCCGGGCCGAGCGCCCGGGCTGGCAGCTGTGGCGCGATGGCTGCCCCGACGGCGAGAGCGCCACGGACGTGGGCGCTCGCGCCGACCGCGTGGTCGCGGAGATCGTCTCCAGCCGCGCCAACGTGGCGGTGTTCTCGCACGGACACATGCTGCGCGTGCTCGGCGCCCGCTGGGTCGGGCTCGACGCGAGCGTCGGCGGGCGGCTGGGGCTGTCGACGGCCGCCCTCTGCGTGCTCGGCCACGAGCGCGAAACGCCGGTGATTGCACGTTGGAACGATACCGGCGTGTAACGCATCCCCTGCTTGGGGGACTTTCGTTCTAGAGTGACGCAGCACAGCCGCCTATGGCGACCCGAGCGCTGAAGACCTCCCCCCTCTCCCCCGACGCCGCGCAGGTGCTGCTGGCGCTGGGCGCCGTGCGGGAGCGCACGCTGGCGCTCGTCGCGGAGCTCGACGACGAGCAGTTGCAGCGCGTGCACTCGCCGATCATGAGCCCGCTCGTGTGGGACCTGGGCCACATCGCCGCGTATGAGGACCTGTGGCTGGCCCACCGCCACGGGGGCCTGGAGCTGCTGCGCCCGGAGCTCGCGGCGCTGTACGACGCGTTCGAGACCCCGCGCGCCGTGCGCGGCGAGATCGAGGCGCTCGGCCCGGCGGACGCGACGGCGTACATGGCGGCGGTCGGCGCGCGCGTGGCCGAGGCGATCGCCGAGCGCGGGGTCGGCGACGGCGTGCTGTGCGAGATGGTGCTGCGCCACGAGCTCCAGCACACAGAGACGATGCGCCAGACGATGGCGATCGCCGGCCTGCTGCCGGCGGCGGAGCGGGAGCGGATCGGCGCGCCGCTCGATCCGCGCGCGGCGGGCGAGGGCTGGCTCGAGCTGCCCGCGGGGCGGTTCGCGATGGGCGCCGGCGCGGAGGGCTTCGCCTACGACAACGAGCGCCCGCGCCACGACGTCGAGCTGCCCGCGTTCGCGCTCGCGCGGCGTCCGGTCTCCAACGCCAGCTGGATGCGCTTCAGCGAGGGCGGCGGCTATGAGCGGCGCGAGTGGTGGTCGCGCGAGGGCTGGGCGTGGAAGGAGGAGCACGACATCACCCATCACCCGGCGATCGCGGCCGGCCACCCGGAGGCGCCCGTGTGCCACGTCTCCTGGTTCGAGGCCGACGCCTTCGCCCGCGCGCACGACGCGCGGCTGCCCACCGAGGCGGAGTGGGAGAGGGCGGCGACCTGGACCCAGCAGGCGGGCGCGGAGCTCGCGGGCGTCGGACGCGTGTGGGAATGGACCGGCTCGCGCTTCGGCGGCTACCCCGGGTTCGTCGCCCACCCCTATCGCGAGTACTCGGAGGTGTTCTTCGGGGAGGGCTACCGCGTGCTGCGCGGCGCCTCGTGGGCGACCGACCCGCGCGTCGTCAGCCCGACGTTCCGCAACTGGGACCTGCCCCAGCGCCGGCAGATCTTCGCCGGCGTGCGCTTGGCGAGGGAGGCGTGATGGCGTCCCCCTCGCGACAGCGCCCGCGCGCGCAGGCGGCGATCCGCATCGACTCGCACCTGGACGGGACGCACGAGCGCTCGCTCGCCGACGACGTGCTCGACGGGCTCACGCGCCCGTTCAAGGAGCTGCCGCCGAAGCACTTCTACGACGCCCGCGGCGCGGAGCTGTTCGACCGCATCTGCGACCTGCCCGAGTACTACCCGACGCGCACCGAGCGCGCGATCCTCGAGCAGCAGGCGGAGGCGATCGCACAGCTGACCGGCGCGGTCGAGCTGGTCGAGCTCGGCTCCGGCACCGCCGCCAAGACGCGCGTGCTGCTCGACGCCCTGCACGCGGCGGGAACGCTCGAGCGCTACATCCCCGTGGATGTGACCGAGAGCATGGTGCGCGACTGCGCGCAGGCGCTCACCAGCGAGTACCCGGGCCTGCGCGTGCACGGCGTGATCGGCGACTTCGAGCGCCACCTCGACCGCGTGCCGCCGCCCGCCGGCCCGCGCATCGTCGCCTTCCTGGGCGGCACGATCGGCAACTTCCCGCCGGGCAGCCGCCGCCGCTTCCTGCGCCAGATCGCCGGCCTGCTCGGACCGTCCGACCACCTGCTGATGGGGACCGACCTGGTGAAGGATCCGCGCGTGCTGGAGGCCGCGTACGACGACTCGCAGGGCGTCACCGCCGAGTTCAACCGCAACGTGCTGCGCGTGGTCAACCGCGAGCTGCAGGCCGACTTCGACCCCGAGGACTTCGACCACGTGGCGCTGTTCGACGAGCAGAACGAGTGGATCGAGATGCGCCTGCGCGCGCGCCGCGAGCACACGACGCTGGTGCGCGACCTCGACCTGCCCGTGCACTTCGACGCCGGCGAGGAGCTGCGCACGGAGATCAGCGCGAAGTTCACGCCCGACCGCCTGGAGGGCGACCTGTCGGCGGCCGGGCTCGAGCTCGTGCGCTGGCTGACCGACCCGAACGAGCTGTTCGCGCTGTCGTTGTCTCGACTTACGGTCGCCTGAGCTACGCGGAGGCGCGCAGCGGCTGCTTCGGCCGCGCGAGCGTGTGCGCGTTGCGCCCGCCGAGCTCGACGGGGATGTCCGCGTCGAGGTTGATCGGCTCGTAGCCGAGGCTGTTGACCAGCTCGACGTACTCCGCGTTGCAGTCGTGGATCTCGCACAGGATCACCGGCTGGTGCTCGGCGAGCGTCTTGCGCATGCCCTCGATCACCTCCAGCTCCGCTCCCTCGACGTCGATCTTGACGACGTCGGGCGGGCGCTCCGAGCCGGAGGCCAGGAACTCGTCGACGGAGTCGACCCTGACCTCGATCGTCTCGCGCGCGCCCGTCGGCACGTTGATGCTCGCCAGGCGCGAGAACGCCGAGACGTCGGAGACGATCAGGCTCGCCGAGCCCGACTGCCGCGCCATCGCGGTCTCCTGCACGTCCGCCCAGTCGATCCCGTTCAGCGCCAGGTTCTCCCTGATCGCGGCGACGTTCTTCGGCACGGGCTCGAACGCGACGACCCGCCCGGTGGGGCCGACGAGCCTGGCCGCGATCAGCGTCACGAAGCCGATGTTCGCGCCGATGTCGTAGAACGTCGCGCCCGGCTTGAGCTCGCGCGCGAGCGCCTCCTGCAGCGGGCGCTCCGCGGTGCCCGTCGCGAACGTCACCGCCGAGCCGTGCAGGTTGATGCGCAGGCCGCGGCCGGGACCGTCGAGGATCGTCACCTCACGCTCGCGCAGCGAGCGCGAGAGCCGCGACCAGAGCGCCCGCACGAGCGGGTTGGTGTGCTGTTTGTGGGCGATGCGCCTGAAGAAGCGGCGATCGTTCAGCCACGACAGGACTCGAATGTACGCTGTGGTCGCGAACTGTCGCACGGCGCGAAACGATAGGGGAACCGGAATCAAATAGGCTCCGCGTCATGGACATCGAGGGATCTGCCGCGATCGTCTCCGGCGGCGCCTCCGGGCTCGGCGAGGCGACCGTGCGCGCGCTGCACGCGCGTGGGGCGCGTGTGACGATCGCCGACGTCAACGCCGAGAAGGGCCAGGCGCTGGCCGCGGAGCTCGGCCTGGAGCTCGTCCTCTGCGACGTGCGCGAGGAGGAGCAGGTCCAGGCCGCCGTCGAGCAGGCCGCGAAGGCCGACGGCGGGCTGCGCATCGCCGTCAGCTGCGCCGGCACCGGCTGGGCGCAGAAGGTCGCCGGCTCGAAGGGCCCGCATCCGCTGATGCCGTTCGAGATCATCGTCGCGATCAACCTGATCGGGACGTTCAACCTGCTGCGCTTCGCCGCCAGCGCGATGATCGGCAACGAGCCGCTGGCGGACGGCGAACGCGGCGTGTGCGTCCACACCGCCTCGATCGCGGCCTTCGACGGCCAGGTCGGCCAGATCGCCTACTCGGCGTCGAAGGGCGGCGTCGTCGGCATGACGCTGCCGGCGGCGCGCGACCTCGCTCAGTACGGAATCCGCGTCAACACGATCGCGCCGGGCCTGTTCGACACGCCGCTGCTCGCCGCGCTGCCCGAGGAGGCACGCCAGAAGCTCGGCGCCGGCGTGCCCTTCCCCCAGCGCCTCGGCCAGCCCGCGGAGTACGCGCAGCTGGCCTGCCACATCGTCGAGAACCACATGCTCAACGGCGAGACCATCCGCCTCGACGGCGCGCTGCGGATGCCGCCGCGCTGAGCGCGGCGGCCCTGCAGGCTCAGCGCAGCCGTTCCACGAGCATCGCCATGCCCATGCCGCCGGCGGCGCACATCGACTCGATGCCGTAGGTGGCGTCGAGCGTGTCGAGGTCGTTGAGCAGCGTGGTCATGATGCGCGCGCCGGTCATGCCGAACGGGTGCCCGAGCGCGATCGCGCCGCCGAACGGGTTGAGCTTCTCGTCGGAGATCTTGAGGTCTTCCTTGCACGGCACGATCTGCGCGGCGAACGCCTCGTTGATCTCGACCACGTCGATGTCGGACATCGTCATGCCCGACTCCTTCAGCAGCCTTTCGATCGCGGGGATCGGCCCGAGGCCCATGATCTCCGGGCGCAGCCCGGCAACGGTCGAGTGCACGATCCGGGCCCGCGGCTGCATGCCAAGCTCTTTGGCCTTCTCGTCGGACATGATCAGCAGCGCCGCTGCGCCGTCGTTGAGCGGACAGGCGTTGCCGGCGGTCACCGTGCCGCCCTCCCTGAACACCGGCTTCAGCGCCGCGAGCTTCTCGAGCGTCGTGCCGGGCCGCGGGCCGTCGTCTCTGCTGACAACCGTCTCGGGCACGTCGATCTCGTTGCCCTCCTTGTCGACGTCCTTGTGCGCGGGCACCGTCACGGGGACGATCTCCCTGTCGAAGTGCCCATTGGCGACGGCCTCGACGGCGCGGGTCTGGGAGATCAGCGCCCACTCGTCCTGGGCCTCGCGGCTGACGTTGCAGCGCTCGGCGACGTTCTCGGCGGTCATGCCCATCGGGATGTACACGTCGTAGGCGGCGCCCTCGGAGCCGTCGACCGCGTGGTTGAACTCGAACGGCGCGCCGCCGCCCGCGCGCGAGACCGCCTCGACGCCGGCGGCGATGTAGGTGTCCCCCTCGCCGGTCTTGATCGCGTGGAACGCCATCCGCGCGGTCTGCAGCGAGGAGGCGCAGAAGCGGTTGACGGTGCACGCCGGCACGTGGTGGTCGATGCCGGCCAGCAGGCCCGCGACGCGACCGACGTTGTAGCCCTGCTCGCCCTCGCAGAAGCCGCAGCCCATCATGATGTCGACGATCGTGCTCTGGTCCAGCTGGGGGTTGCGCTCGATCAGCGCCTTCAGCGGGACCGCCGCCAGGTCGTCCGCGCGCACGCTCTTCAGCGAGCCCTTGCCGGCGCGCCCGATGGGCGTCCGTATCGCGTCGACGATCACAGCTTCGGGCATGTGTGACTCTCTCCTTGGGTAGTTTGGTCGGCCTGCGTTGGGTCGCTCAGGCTATCTCGTCATAGCCCCACAGGGTCACCAGGTCGCGACCCAGGTACTCGCTCAGCGCCACGACCTCCGGCTTGAAGCGGCGGCGCAGCTCGCCCATCAGCGCCTCGTCCGGCGGCGGCGGCTCGCGGTAGACGACGCGCCGCCAGCGCGCCCGGAACGCCTCGCTGCGCATGAGCCCGGGGATCAGCGCGTTGACAGCGCGCGACAGCCGCCCGGCGGCCGCCGGGTTTTTGCGCGCGCGCCGCGCGGCCCCCGCGAGGTTGTGCAGCGGCGCGGAGCGAACGGCCTTCAGCGGCTTGGTGTCGAGCGTCTGCACCGGCGCGGTGTCGTCGACGTCGAGGAAGCGCAGGACCGTGCGCAGCGTCGCCTCGTTGTCGCGGCGGAAGTCGTCGTAGATGATCACCAGCACGTTCTCCTTCGGGAACACCGCATGGAAGCGCCGCAGCTGCTCCACGTAGCGCACCTGCTCGGAGTACAGCAGCGCCTCCGGGTGGTGGCAGCCCCGCGGGATGCGCTCGCCGCGGCGGCGGCGCTCCTCCAGCGCGAGCGCCTTGCGCAAGGATGTCTGGCTCTCGACTTTGCTCGAGACCATCTGCATGTGAAACGACCGCAGGAAGCTCGCGGGCTCGCGCAGGATCGCGATGATGCGCGCGTCCGGCTGCACGGCCGCGATCGCACTGGCGGCGACGGCGGAGGAGAGGTACTGGGGCGAGGCCTCGCCGATGCGCTGATCGGGCCTGGCGCCGGCGAACAGCGCGAGGTAGTCCTCGAGCGTGCGCGGGCGACCGGCCAGTGACTGGCGGGCGAGCTTGGAGTGCTGATCGGAGGCGAAGAACCGCGACTCCTTCACCTCGGGCATGAAGATCTCCGGGTGGCTTTTCAGCATTAGGTACAGCGCCGTCGTCCCGCACTTCGGGTGCCCGACGATGAAGAACTCGGGCATTCTCCCGACGCCCGCGTCGGTCGCTGCGGGCCCCCCCGCAGGCTTCGTCGAGTCAGCCACCGCGCCGCGCCCGGATCAGAGGTCCAGCCGGCTGACGCCGAGCTCGTCGAAGCCCACGTGGTGGGCGAGCTCGTGGCGCACCGTGCGGGTGACCTGGTCGCGGAGCATCTCGGGGTCGCGGCCGAAGTCGCGGCGCAGCGTGTCGCGGAAGATCACGATGCGGTCGTGCGCGTTGTCGCGGGTCGCGCCGTCGCCCTGGTAGAGGCCGTACGCGCCCGCACGGCGACCGCCGTCTGAGATGACCACGGCGACGTGCGCGAGCGCGTTGCGCAGCAGGTCCGGCAGGTCGTCCAGCGCGTCGCGCACGAGCTCCTCGAAATCGCCGTCGTTGAGCGGGTCGAGCTCCATGAACTCGCTTTCTTCCGGCGCGAGGACCAGCCCTTCGCGGGCCAGGCGCTCGGAGTAGCGCACGATCTCTTCGAACTCGCTCTCGGACTCGGGGTTGCGCCAGCCCGCCATCCGCACCGCCACGAACGCCACGCTGCCCATCAGCGCCGCCGCGACGATCACCCCCAGCGCCACGTCCTCCAGCGCGCGCACGACGCCGATCGAGCTGAAGCCCTGCCCGATCACGAGCACCACCAGCCCCAGCGACATCGCCACCAGCAGCCCCAGCCCCGCGCGCCGGAGGGGGCTCGGGTCTCCGGGAGGCGTGGACGCGCGCATCGTCGAAGATCGGCCGAGGATCGCCTATTTGAGCGTGCGGGCGATCACGAGACGCTGGATCTCGTTGGTGCCCTCGTAGATCTGGGTGATCTTCGCGTCTCGCATCATGCGCTCCACCGGGTACTCCTTGACATAACCGTAGCCGCCCAGCACCTGCACCGCCTCGACCGTCACGGCCATCGCGGTGTCCGAGCAGAAGACCTTCGCCATCGAGGAGTACTTCGCGCGCTGTGGATGGGCCTGGTCGGCCATCGCGCACGCCTTGTACAGCAGCTCGCGCGCGGCGGCCGTCCGTGTTTCCATGTCGGCCAGCTTGAACTGGATCCCCTGGAACTCGTTGATCGCCTTGCCGAACTGCCGGCGCTCGCGCGCGTAGGCGACCGCGTAGTCGGTCGCGCCCTGGGCGATCCCCACCGCCTGCGCGGCCGCGCCCAGGCGCGTGCGCTCGAGCGTGCCCAGCGCCACCGACAGGCCCTTGCCGACCTCGCCGATCACGTTCTGGAGCGGCACCCGCACGTCCTCGAAGATCGGCTGTCCGGTGGGCGAGGCGCGGATGCCGAGCTTGTGCTCGAGCTTGCCGACGCTGAACCCCGGACGGTCGGCCTCCACGACGAACGCGGTCATGCGGCGGCTCTCGCGGTCGCTCACCGCGAAGCAGATGTAGAAGTCCGCGATCCCCAGGTTGGAGATCCAGTTCTTGGTGCCGTTGATCACCCATTCGTCCCCGTCGAGGACGGCCGTCGTCTTCATCCCGGCAGGGTCCGAGCCGGCTTCGGGCTCGGACAGGGCGAAAGCGGGAGACCACTCGCCGGTGGCGCATCGGGGCAGCAAGCGCTCCTTGAGCTCTTCCGAGCCGAACAGCTGGATCGGCAGCGTGCCGAGCTCCTGAATCATCAGGATCAGCGCGCACGACGCGTCCACCTTCGCGATCTCCTCGACCGCCATGTTCAGCATCAGCGTCCCCGTCCCCGTGCCTCCGTACTCGGTCGGGAATGGCAGCCCGAGGATGTCCTGCTCGGCGAGCACCTTGCGCACGTCCCACGGGTATTCGGCCCGCTCGTCGATCTCGGCCGCGCGCGGCGCGATCTTCTCGCGGGCGATCTGCCCGATCGTCTCGCACAGGTCGCGATGCTCCTGCGGAATCGTGTAAACGTCGCTGACCGCCTCCATGCCGCTGATGCTAGTGATGAGAGGCCGATCCCGCGCTGTTCCTCACCGTGCCCGAGCCCGTGCCGCTACGCTCGTGGGCATGCCCGGCCCACAGGACCCGGAGAAGATCGAGATCGAGCCCGCCCGCGTGGCCGACTGGCTCGCGGAGGAGCCGACCCTGCAGGTGATCGACGTGCGCGAGCCCTACGAGCGCGAGGCCGGCCACATCGCGGGCACGCGCCACATCGAGCTCGTCGCGCTCTCCTCGCAGGCCGCCAGCGTCGATCGCGAGCGCCCCGTCGTCTTCTACTGCCGCGCGGGCTCGCGCTCGGAGATGGCCGCCCAGGCCCTCCGCGCGTCCGGCTACGAGGCATACTCCATGAGCGGCGGCCTCGTGCGCTGGGCGCAGGAGGGCCGCCCACTCTCGCCCGAGGGCGGCGAAGTGGCCGATCACTGAACCGAGGAGGATCCGATGGAGGCGTCGAGCGAGTATCCGAAGGTGACCGTCGGCGAGGGCTACGCGGTCGGCCATCTCGAGGACCTCGGCGACGGTCCGGGCTTTCGCAAGGTCCGCAAGGGCCTCGGCGTGACGGCCTTCGGCGTCAACGCGGTCTACCTGTGCGCGGGCGGCAAGGACGGCTACATCGGACGCGACGGGCAGGTCCCTCCCGGCGAGGAGCAACGCGTCAGGGCGCTTCACGACCTGTCGGCAGAGCAGCCGCGGTGAGCCGGGCTCGCAGCCTGCGATGAGCGAGGCGGAGAGCCCGGAGCGCGCGCTGCGCATCGACGAGCGGCTGTCGATCCCGCTCAACGAGATCACGCTGCGCACGAGCCGCTCGTCGGGTCCCGGCGGCCAGCACGCGAACGTCACCGCCTCGCGCGTGGAAGCGAGCTTCGACGTGCTCGCCTCCACCGCGCTGAGCGACGCGCAGCGCGCCCGCGTGCTGGCGCGCGCGGGCGATCGCATCGTGGCGGTCGCCCAGGACGAGCGCTCGCAGCTGCGCAACCGCGAGCTCGCGCTGCGACGGCTGGCCGAGCGCCTGGCCAGGGCGCTGGCGGTGCCGCGCAGCCGGCGCGCGACCCGCCCGACAGCCGCCTCTCGCGCGCGCAGGCTGCAGGACAAGCGCAGGGCCGGCAGGCGCAAGCTCGAGCGCCGCCCTCCGGCGGCGGACGGCGAGTGACGTCGATGGGAGCGCCGCCAGCTGACGGGCCCGAGGCGCACGCGAGCGACGAGGAGCCGCGGATCCTGTGCTTTGCCACACAGGGCGCAGAGCATCTCGACGCCGAGCGCCTGCGCTACCTGCTGGAGCCGCTGGCTCCGGTGAGCTTCGCCTTCGATCGCGCGAGCAAGCTCCGCTCGGCCGTGCGCCTCGTCCGCGAGGCGCGGGCGCGGCGGGCGCAGCTGATCGTGATGGAGGGGACCGGGCTCGCCGGCGGCGCCGCCGTGCTGGCGCTGAGCTTCGCCGCGAAGGTCCCGTTCGTCCTCAGCAGCGGCGACGCGGTGGGGCCGTATCTGGCGCTGCGCTCGCCGATCGCCGGCTTCCTCGGCGGCATCTACGAGCGGCTGCTGTGCCGCCGCTGCGCCGGCTACATCGGCTGGACGCCGTACCTCGTCGGACGCGCGCTCACGTTCGGCGCCCCGCACGCGATGACCGCGCCCGGCTGGCCGCGCGATCAGGCCGCCCGCGGCGCCAGAGACGCGATCCGAGGACAGCTCGGCATCCCCGCGGACGCGCTCGTGGTGGGGCTCGTCGGATCGCTCAACTGGCGCGCGCGCGTCGGCTACTCCTACGGCGCCGAGCTCGTGAGCGCGGTCCGGCGCACGCGGCGCCCGGACGTGGTCGCGTGCATCGTCGGCGACGGTCCCGGCAGCGAGCGCCTGCGCGAGATGGCCGGGCCGGATCTGGGATCGCGGATCCTCATGCCGGGCCGCGTGGCGCCAGGCGAGGTGGCCGACTACCTCGCGGCGTTCGACGTCGCGAGTCTGCCGCAGAGCGTCGACGGCGTCGGTTCTTTTCGCTACTCGACGAAGCTCAGCGAGTACCTGGCGAGCGAGCTGCCGATCGTCACCGGCCGGATCCCGGCGGCGTACGACCTCGACGCGGGCTACATGTGGCGGCTGCCAGGGCGCTATCCGTGGAGCTCGGAGTACGTGGACGCGCTGGTCGAGCTCCTGGAATCCCTGAGCTCAGAGGAGATCGGCAGGCGCCGCGAGGCGATCCGCGCGCGCAGCGGCGATCCCTTCGACCCCCTCGCCCAGCAGCAGCGCGTGCGCGAGTTCCTGAGCGACATCCTGGCGCAGGCCCGGGAGTAGTCGCAAGCGGCGCGGATCGGGCTACTGCACGAGGTGTGCGACCAGCTGCGAGTGCTGGCGCCCGAGGGCCGAGTTGAAGGGGTTGAAGTGCAGGGCGTGCAGCAGCGGCGTCGCCTCGGGGCCGAACGCGAGCAGGATGTAGATCCCGAACGCGAGCAGCAGCACCGTGAGCCCGCGGTTCGCGGCGAGCGCGGCGAACGGGAGTATCCAGACGATGTACCAGGGAGCGAACCAGCTCGTGGTGACCCACACCGCGAACAGGCTTGCGCCGGCCAGCGCGATCCAGTCCCTGCCGGGCCTGCTCGCCAGGGCCGCGGCGCAGAGCACGAACGCGCCCGCAAGGAGCGTGAGGACGGTGCGCAGGGTGTCCGTCTCCCCGCCCTGGCCGAGGACCCAGCCGAGGATGTTGGCCGGTCCGATCTCCGTCACCAGCTGGGTCTGTGAGCTGAGACCGGGGAGATGCGCGCCGAACGCCACGGAGCTCACGAGGCCCAGGACAACCGCGGCGGACGCGAGACCGGCCGCGAACGCGCGGCGCCGCGGCGCGGCGACGAACGCGATCGGGATCGCCACCGCCGCCGACGCCTTGATCCCACAGGCGGCGACGAGCGCGAAGGCCGCGAGGCACTCGTGCGCGACCTCCGAGCGCACGTACGGAAGACGCGGGCGTGGGGCGCCGACGCGGGCGCGAATCAGCAGGTAGACGCCAAGCGTCAGCGGCAGCACCATGAAGATGTCGTTGTGGTCTGCGCCCAGGCCCCACACGAGCACGATCGGGTTCAGGCCGGCGAGCGCGACCGCGCGAACGGGGTTGCGCCCGAGCAGCTGCGCGGAGCGCCACACCAGCGTGAGGACAGCGAGGCTCGCAAGGCAGAGAGCGCACTTCAGCGCCCAGAACCCAGCCGCGACGCCGAGCGGCACCAGCACGTATGTGAGGAGCGTGAAGAGAGGTCCGTACGGGGAGACGAGCCAGTGCCAGTTGCTGAGCGTGAATGCCGGATCGCCGTGCGGCTCGAGGATCGGCACGCTGACGTAGGGGTCGAGGTGATGCACGATGCCCATGCGCGCGTAGTTGATGTAGTTGAAGACGTCGGTGTACTGCAGCGGCGGCGCGAGCAGGAAGGCAAGGTGCGTCGCGAGGATCGCGCCCAGCACCCAGCGTGCGCGCAGCCGTCCGCCGAGCGTCACCGCTGCCATGTACGACAGGTACATCGCGACCAGAATCGCCGTGACCAGCGTGCGCACGCTCTGTTCGCCGAGCGCGTGGCGCGGCCAGAGCCCGCCCAGCGGTCCCGCCATCCACGCGGGGAAGTAGTCACGGTTGGTGGTCGGGGTCATGAAGCTCGGGTGGGCGGCGGTCAACAGGACCAGCAGGACGCTGAGCCCGACGAGACCGACCAGCGAGAGGTGGGCGGCGACGCCGAGCCGCCGTCGGTGGCCGCGGCGATTCAGGCGAGCGACGGGAATCCCGATCGCGCCGAGCCGCCCGGCGGCCGTCGTGCCAGCCGTTGCCAGCGAGAGCTCAGAGGTCGATTCGAGCATGTGCCCAGACCCGTCAGACGGCGCCGAGATGATCGAACTGGAGCACGTGCTCGCGGCCCAGTCGAGTGGCTCGCGGGTGGAAGTGCAGGTAGGCCTCGATGTGGCTGGCGCTCGGGCTGGAGGCGATCAGCGCGTAGAGCGTGTAGAGGAGCAGCAGCACCCGCCAGCGCCTGGAGGCGACGAGCGCCCCGAACGGCAACACCCAGAGCACGTACCACGGCGCGCTCCAGCCGAGAGTGAGGATCAGCGCCATCGCACACACGCAGCCGTACTCCATCGCGTCGAGGGGACGCCGCCGCGCTCGTGCGGCCGCGAGCAGGATGACCACCGCCGCCGTGCCGGTGAGCGCCGCGCGCAGCCCGGAGGTCTCGCCGCCGAGACCGAGCAGGATCCCCAGCAGGTTGGGCAGCCCCTCCGGTGAGACCAGCGTGCTCTGTTCGCGCACGCCTCCCAGGTGCGGGCCGAACGCGAGCAGGCTCACGACCACCGCAACGAGCGCCGCGGCGCCCATCCCGGCGAGCAGCGGACGGCGACGTTGGGCGATGGCGATCGCCAGCGGCAGGAAGATCGCGGCCGATGCCTTGATGCCGACGGCTCCGATGAGCAGCGCGCCGGCGGCGAGCTCGGGGCCGGCGAGCGCGCCCCGGCTGATCGTGCTCTGCGACGGCTCGGGCGACTCGCCGCGCAGTCGGGGCGCGAGCAGCAGGTAGATGGCGGCGAATACGAGCAGCGCCATGACGAGATCGTTGTGCTCACCGCCGACGCCCCAGATCAGGACGATCGGGTTCAGGCCGACGAACGCCACCGCGAGCGTCGGCGAGCGGCCCAGAAGCTGTGCCAGACGCCACACCAGCGCCAGGAGCCCGAGGCTGCAAACGCCGACGATCACCTTGACCACCCACAGGGACGCGGCGACGCCGAGCGGGACCAGGGCGTAGGTCAGCAGCGTGAACAGCGGCCCGTAGGGTGAGCGCAGGTAGTGCCAGTTGCTGATCGCGTAGGCCGGATCGCTGTGCGGCTCGCGCAGCGGGAGCACCGAGTACGGATCCAGGTGGTGGATGACGCCCATGCGCCCGTAGTTGATGTAGTTGAAGACGTCGGTGTACTCGAGCGGCGGCGCGAGCAGCAGGACGATCTGCACGGCGAGGATCGCGGCCAGCATCCACCCCGGCGGGATCCGCGGCGCCCCGCGCAGCGTCAGCAGATAGGCCAGGAACAGCAGCGCAAGCGCGCCGCTGAACATCCACCCCAGCTTGTCCCCATCCGGGACCGTCGCCGGCCACAGACCCCGCAAGGGCCCGGCCATCCATACGGGAAAGCGCTGCGAGACGGCTGTCGGGCTGAGAAAGCTGGGGTGATGCGCCGCGACCGCCGCCACGGCGAGACACAGGATCGGTATGGCAAGCAGCGGCAGCGCCCGCAGCAGCGCCGGCCAGCGTCGTCCACGCGAGCCTCGAGTCGGCGCGCGCTCGCGCGGCTCGTGGAGCGCTCCAGCGGCTAGCGCGCCGCCGCCTGTGGTTGAGGAGAGAGTCCCGGGTGAGCTTGGCACGTTGGTGGTGGGTATCCCGCCTCGATCGTGGATGCGGGGCTGGACGTCAGGGGCCTGTAGGCCTGCGCGATGAGCGTCGCCGCCTGCACCTGGATGCTGTCTGCGGCCGGAACCGGCGTTCTCGTCAGGAACCTTACCGTGCTCGAACCGCCCGCAAGCCGCAGTTCGTGGTGGATCGCGGCGCTTGCGCCAGACGTCGGAATGCTCTGCTCGGCGCCGTCGGGGAAGCGCACGAGCAGCGCCCCGAAGGCCGGTTCCAGGCCGGAGAGGCTGGCCGTGAGCGTCGCCGTGATCGGCCCGGACGTCGACCCGCCGCTGAGCGTCAGACCCGCGCTGGAGCACTTGACGCGCAGCGGGTCGAGCGTGGCCTGGCGCACTTCCTGGCCCCCGCGCTCTCCCAGCGTGCGTTCCAGCCGGGCGGCGTACGGACGCAGATCGAAGAACCACATCTCCCTGTCGCGACTGATGAGCGGCTGCTCGCCGAGCTGGGCGCGCAGCGCGCTCAGCAGCGTCGCCGCAGGGACCTGGTAGCCGCTCGGCTCGATCACCACCCCCTGGAAGCCGCTGAGCGAGGCTGCCGCGACCGCGAGCGATAGCGGCTTGCTGGCGAGCTCGCTCTCCCAGTCCGCCGGGCGACCCTTCATCGCGCCGTAGCTCCAGCGCAGCGACGTCGAGGCGATGTAGCCCCGCATCTCCTCGTAGGTCGTGCCGAAGTTAGGGCTCGCAAAGCCCGCCGCCGACGTGCTCGCCCCGTAGCCCTCGGGAAACGGGACGTACGGGAGCTGGAAGACGGCGGCGCCGGGCCCCAGGCGGGCCTGGACCGCTCCGAAGAACGCGCTGTCGCTGCGGTACTCGGCGCGGGCGGCGCGATAGTCGGGAACGAAGTCTTCGCTGGTCTCATCCAGGACGCCGAGGACCAGCAGCGCGACGATCGCCGGCACCGCCCAGCGCGCCCGGCTCCGCCGCCGCGCAAGCCAGCTCAGTCCGGCCTGCGCCAGACAGGCGGCCGCCAGCAGCGAGAAGAAGGCGATGAACAGCGACATGCGGTTCCAGCCCCGCACGTCGGGCGTGAGGAAGTACGCCAACAGCGAGGAGAGCCCGCCGACGGATGCGATCAGCAACGACAGCAGCACGCCGAGCGCCGCCGGCGCGTACAGCCGCGAGCGCGCCAGCAGGCCGCCGACGCCGAGCACCGCGGCCAGCGCGCCGGCGAGCAGCCACAGGAACCCCACGTCACCGACGCTGCCCAGCGTCTCGTAGCACTGCTCGCAGTAGGTCGTGGAGCTCGCCTTGGCGTATTCGCTGTTGACGTTCCTCAGAAACGGGAGCCGATCGCCCTGCACCGGCAGCAGCAGCTGCGCGGGCTTGAGGCTGAGCAGTTCGGTGTCCGTCAGGTTGCGAGCGATCAGCGGATTGGCGCCGTGTTCGGAGCGATAGACGAGGCTGGGAGCGAGGTTGGCCACCAGGAACGCGCCGATCAGCAGCACGCAGCCGACCGCGCTCACCACGGCCGCGCGACCCCGCCCGGCGATCAGCGCGACCAGCGCCCCCGCCGAGAGCAGAACCAGCGCGAACGCCGCGTAGTACAGCCCCGAGGATGCGATCACCGCGCAGAGGAGCACGGTTCTCAGCGTGCGCCAGGACAGCCACGCGAGCGCACGGCTCCCCGACGCCTCCCGCCGCCGGAACCGCGAGTCCCCGAGGAAGATGGAGAGGAACAGGTACGCGGAGAGCGGAACCGAGTAGTACGCCGAGAGCAGCAGCTGCGAGTCGCCGCGGTAGAAGTGGTATGGCAGCAACGCGAACAGCACCGCGGCGACGGTCGCCGGACCCGGCGCGATCTCGAGCTTGCGCATGGCCAGGAACGCCGTCCCGCCGGTGAGGGGAAACGTGAGCAGGAAGAACAGGTTGTCGATCAGCGCCGGGTTCGAGCTGAACAGCGTCAGGCCGCGGATGATCAGGAAGTTCAGGTTGTCCGCGCCCTGGGGAAAGTCGGCGAGCTGCTGGCCGAACGGCGCGCCAAGACCCGATCCGGCTTCGAACCAGCCGTGACGGATGACGCTGCGGATCAGCATCAGGTAGAACTTCGTGTCGTCGAGCTGGGCGTAGCGAAAGGGCGAGCCGAGGCTCGCGTGCCACAGCTGCAGCACCCAGCCCGCGGCCGCCAGCGCGAGCAGCCCGACCGCGACCGCCCCAACCCACTGGCCGGCGCCCGTCGAGAGCCGGCTGCGCATCTACTGGAGAAGCTCTCTGACGTAGCGCTCGTGCAGGCGCCCGAGCGGCGTGTTTTCGGGGTGAAAGCCGATGTCGCTCCAGAGCGTGCCGGACCAGGGCGCCCAAGCCACGATCAGGTACGCCCCGGCCACGAGCACGGCTGCGCGCAGCCTGCGCGAGCTCGACAGCGCGGCGAGCGGAAGCGCCCACAGCACATACCAGGGCAGCACCCAGCTGAGCGTGAACAGCAGCGCCACGCTCGCCCAGCCGGACGCGGTGATCGAGTCCCGCCGGCGCCAGGCAAGCCGGCAGCACAGCACCATGACGATCGCCAGAGCGCCCGTCATGATCTCGCGCAGCCCTTCGGTCTCGCCGCCCAGGCCGAGCGCGAGGCCGATCAGGTTGGGGACGCTCTCGTTGCTGACCACGTGACTCTGGGTGCTCAGATCTGGGATGTGCAAGCCAAACGCCAGCAGGCTGGCCGCGCCGATCAACACACCCGCCGAGACCAGGCCGAGCACGACGCCGAGCAGCGTCCGCGGCGCGCGGAGCAGGCCCACGATGACGACCGGGAGCAGGATGCCGGCGGAGGCCTTCAGCCCCACCGCCGCGACGAACGCCGCGCCCGCCCCGATGTCGGGGGCCGAGCGATGCAGCCGGCCACGCCATCCCACGCCCGCCGAGGCGCCCGCCTGCCGCCGCTCCCGCCCAAGAAGCAGCAGGTAGAAGCCGAGCATGATGAAGAGGACCATCAGGAAGTCGTTGTGGTCGCCCCCGAGCCCCCACATCAGGATGATCGGGTTGAGGCCGACGAACGCGATCGCCAAGCGCCCATCGCGTCCGAGCAGCTGCGCGCACCTCCACACGAGGAAGATCGTCGCGAGGCTGGCGAGCACCATGACGCCCTTCAGCGCCCAGAGCGAGCCGGCCACGCCGAGGGGCACGACGACGAAGGTCAGCAGCGTGAACAGCGGCCCGTAGGGGCTCAGCAGCTGGTGCCAGTTGCTCACGAGGTAGCTCGGGTCGGTGTGGGGCTCGAGGACGGGGATCGTGGTGTATGGGTTCAGGTGGTGCACGACCTCCATGCGCCCGTAGTTGATGTAGTTGAAGACGTCGGTCAGCGTCAGCGGCGGTGCGAGGAAGAAGATCGCGTGCACGGCGAGGATCGCCCCGACCACCCAGCGCACCGGCACCTTCGGCGCGCAGCGCAGCAGCACCAGGTAGCTCACGTACATGAGCACCAGCGCGCCGCTGAAATAGCCTTTGAGGAGCGTGCCGTTGCTGGTCAGGCCCGGCCACAGCCCTCCAAGCGGTCCGGCCATCCAGTGCGGGAAGAAGTCGAAGCGGGTGGTCGACGCCAGCGGGTTCGGGCGATTGGCCGCCATCACGACCACGAGCAGGCTCGCCAACACGATCACCGCCATCGCCAGCGCGCCGAGCTTCGCGTGCGTGGACTGACCGGACCACGCTCCCGCGCGCTCCCGCCGCCGACGCGAGGGCGCATCGGCGAACGCCACATCGGCTACGGGGATCGTTGTGGCGTCGCCCTGCATGCTCAGCGCCAGCACAATATCCGTCCGCAGGCGCGAAAGCGCCCGGTCGTCGGCGCGCGCAGGCCCGCCGACCGTGGGCGCGAAGCGGCCTCACCGGCCCAGAGACGCAGAGGACCCGCCGGAGCGGGCCCTCTAACGGTGGTTCTGCGTCCGACTCAGATCGTCTGGACGTTTACTGCCTTGGGGCCCTTGTCGCCCTGCTCCGGGTCGTAGGAGACCTTCGAGCCCTCCTGCAACGACCGGTAGCCCTCGCCGTTGATGCCGGTGTGATGGACGAACAGGTCCTTGTCACCGTCATCCGGGGTGATGAAGCCGAACCCCTTGTCGTCGCTGAACCACTTGACTGTGCCAGTTGGCATGGTGTGAATTCCTCCACGGTATGTGCGTGCTGCTACGCGGAGGATGCTTCGAAAGCTTCGACCTGCGAGCGCTTGCACTACTTTCGCCGGTCTTTTCCGCCGGCCATACACGACGACGGTAGCACGTCGCAATGGTCACGTGTTGTCGAGTTGTTGCGCGCGTGGCGACGGCGCGGAGCCCGCAAGCGGCGTGCGCGAGACCCGCCCGCGGCCCGCGCGGGGCCGATCTGTGGCCGCCGGCGTGGCTAGGGTGAGACGATGGACGCGCATCCCGGCCCCGATCCCGGTTCTGAGGTCCAGCCCGCGACGCTGCTCGAGCGCATGCTGCCGGCGGGCGGTCCCGCCACCGCCGCGGAGATCGTCGCGGAGCTCGCCATCCCCGAGCGGCCCTCCCCGGGCCGCCCGCGCGTGATGCTCAACATGGTCGCCAGCGCCGACGGGCGCGCGACGCTCGACGGGCGCTCCGGAGCGCTGAGCGACCCCGCCGACAGGGCGCTCTTCCACGCCCTGCGAAGCGTCGTCGACGCTGTGTTGGTGGGGGCGGGGACTGCCCGCGCGGAGCACTACGGACGGATCGTGCCCGACGCGGCGCGCAGGGCCGAGCGCCTGCGGCGCGGGCTCAGCGAGGAGCCGCTCGCGTGCATCGTCTCCGGGCGCCTGGAGCTCTCGCCGGAGGAGGTGCCGCTGCTCGGCGAGCCCTCCGCCCGCGTGGTGATCCTGACCGCCTCGGAGGATCGCCTGCCCGCGAGCGCCGCCCGCGTCGACTACATCCGCGCCGCGCGCGACGGCGCCCTGGACCTGGCCGGCGCTGTGGCCGAGCTGGGCGAGCGCTTCGAGGTCGACAGCGTGCTCTGCGAGGGCGGGCCGCACCTCGCATGGCAGCTGCTCGCCTGCGGGCTGCTCGACGAAGTGTTCCTGTCGCTGTCTCCAAAGCTGGCGGGCGGCGAGGATGCGCACGGCGAGGGGCTGCGCATCCTTGCCGGCGAGGAGCTCGAGCCACCGGTCGAGCTGGAGCTGCTGGGAGTGCTGCGCAGCGACTCCCACCTGTTCCTGCGCTACGGCGTCGCCGCCCCCGAGCGCGTCTCGCGGGAGACGATCTCGAGCAGTTCGCTGGCCAGGTGACGGCCCTGCGCGGCCACCCGCGGGGTCGCCGCGATCCGCACCACGACCTCCTCGCCGTCGAGTTCCTCCAGCGTGATGCGCGGGGCGTCGCGCAACGCCGTCTGCAGCGACTTCTCGAGGGTCTCCTGCAGGTCGCCGGGGGTCATGCCGGCGCGCAGGCGCGCGCGCAGGTTGACCGCCTCGGGCTCGCGCAGCGGCAGCACGGCCACGTTCAGGACGACGCTGTTGGGCACCAGGATCGAGTCGTCGCCGGTCGCGAACGTCGTGTACAGCAGTCCCAGCGAGCTGACCGTTCCCTCGATCTGGCCGGCCAGCGGGCCGCCCTGCAGGCGCACGCGCTCGCCCACCCGGAACGGGCGCGCGCTCAACAGGACGGTCCCCGCGATCAGGTTGCCGAGCGTCTGCTGGGCGGCCAGCCCGAAGATCACCGCCGTGAAGGCGCCGCCGAGAGCCAGCGTTTTGGCTTCGATGCCCGCCACCCGCAGCGCCACGAACAGCGCCACCACGACGGTCGCCAGCCGGATCACGAACCCGACCGTGCCCGCCGTCGCAGGGTCCAGGCGCCTGAACAGCGGCGGGCCGAGGCCGCGGCCGATGTCCCGCGCGATCGCCCAGCCGAGGATCACCAGCGCGAGCACCGTCGCCACCCGGATGGGCGTTTCCAGGGCTGGTTCGAGGATCTTGTGGGCGGGTATGAGTTCGCCGTTTTCGTGCTTGGCGGCCACCTGCGTCCCGAACAGGCTCACGCGGTTGTCGTACAGCAGCACGATGCCGACGAACACCGGCAGCAGCACGAGCGCCTCCAGGCGCGCGCGCTTGACCACGCGCGGGCTGATCTGGCGCAGCAGGCCGACCTCCTGCCAGGCCTGACTGCGGGTCTCGAACATCTTCGGCGGGGTTCGCGGGATGGGCACGGACCTCAATGATGGTGCACGGCGGGGCCGGAGGGCGGGAGCGAGCGACCACGACTGCCTGCGTGTCGATCCAACTGCTCGATCGGGTTCACTAAACACCGCCGGGTGCCGATGCAGACCGTATGAGCAATCGATTGCTGGGACTCGGCGTGGTGCGGAGCGCCGTCCTGCTCGTCGCCGGTCTGCTCGCCGGGTGTGGAGGCGCCGCCTCCTCGGTCACCGGCGTGCCCGCGCCAACGTCGGCGCCGATCACCAGGGCACAGGCCGTCGCATATGCGCACGCCGTCAACCTGCACCCGAGCGAGATGCCGGGCTTCACCAGCGTCGCGAACGAAGCCGAAGCGCCCGAGCCGGGACGATACGGCCTCGAAGCCATCCGCTGCAGTGGTGGCATCGACCCCGCACGCCGGATCGTCCAAGTCCACTCGGCGGAATTCACAGCAGGAACCGCCTTCTACGGCAAGGTCGTGAAATCTGCCGTCGAAGTGTGGCCGACGCCGGCCCTTGTCGTCCGCAACAACATCAGATCCCACAGCTCACGCGGCCGAGCGTGCCTCGTGCGCTTCCTCGAAGCGGTCCACAATCGGCTCAATCACGGACGCAAAGGGCGACGTCAGCTCGGCCCGTTCAGGGTCACCATGGTTCCAAACCCATTGCCCGGCGTCAGCCATAGTTTTCTCACGACGATCAACGAAACTCTGCTGCTCCGCACCGGAGCGATCCGTGCTCACATCTACCGCGACATCTTCGGGTTCATCACCGGCTCGGCCGAAATCGAACTTGAAGCTGTCGGCTTCGGCCATCCAATTCCAACTCCGACGGAGGCAAAGGCGCTGCTGATACTGCTCCACGGCGCTAGCGCCGATGCCAGCTACCTGCGATGAACCAAGCCCTCCTAGGCTAGCCCCGCAGACGAAGCGGGCCGTGTCAGCACGACGAGCGCGAAGCTCGTCAGACTCGGCAGCGGATGCTCCGCCAGCCGGGCGGCGACCGCCTTGTGGGCTGCGTGCACGGGCGGCACGCGCGAGTACAGGCTGTGCCCGAAGTAGCCGGCGTAGCGATCGACCTCGAAGCCGACCGACTGCAGCCTGGCGATCTGGCGCTCGGTGGGACCGCGACACCAGGAGTAGTACGCCGGGAACTTGACGCTGCGGCCGGGGAACACACGGTACAGCAGCGCCGAGGACAGCCCGGGCGCGAGCAGGCGGTTGAGCAGGAACGGCAGCGCGTACAACGTCGGGAAGAAGTGCACGGCGGTGCCGCCCGGGCGCAGCATCTGAAAGACCTGCTCGTGGAAGCGCCTGCCGTCGCGGATGTGCTCGGCCGTCCAGCGGCTGAGGACGACGTCGAACTCCCCCCAGCGTCGGGCGAGCTCGGGGACGGTGTCGGGAGCGAGGATGTCGGCCTGGAAGCGCTGGTAGTCGCCCTCGGCGCGGG
Source organism: uncultured Solirubrobacteraceae bacterium (assembly GCA_963735705.1). GTDB lineage: Bacteria > Actinomycetota > Thermoleophilia > Solirubrobacterales > Solirubrobacteraceae > Palsa-744. The sequence continues at coordinate 205,751 of CAVTLZ010000001.1, read as the reverse complement.
CCAGCTCGTCCTGGGAGGCGTCGAGCACCACGTAGTCCAGGCCCGACTTCTGGATCTGGTTGAGGCCGACGATCGGGTGCGCGCCGCCGCCGACGTCGCAGAAGCGCTTCGCGCCCCCCTCGATCAGGGCGCGGACCTCGGCCCGGAACTGCCCTTCGGCGTCGTTGACGGTGCCGTAGGAGATCGCGGGCCTGCTCCTCGTGTCGGGCGCGGCGGGCTCGCTCATCTTCAGCTGGCGGTGTAGATGACCATCGCCAGCCCGAACGCCAGGCAGTAGACGGCGAACGGGACGAGCGTCCTGGTCTTGAAGTATTTGACCAGGAACGCGACGGTGAAGACGGCCGTCACGGCGGCGGTCGCGCACGCGACCAGCGCCTGGCCGCGAATCCCGTTGCCGAGGTGGCCGAGCAGGTCGGGCAGCTTGATGACGCCGGCCGCGAGGATGATCGGCGTCGCCAGCAGGAAGGCGAAGCGCGCCGAGTCGCTGTGATCCAAGCCGCGCGCGAGCCCGGCGCCCATCGTGACGCCGTCGCGGCTGATGCCCGCGACGAGCGCGGTCGACTGCGCGACGCCGATGACGAGCGCCTCGCGGTAGTCGAGCGTGTCGAGCTCGCGCGCGCCGTCCGGCTTGGCGCCCTCGCGGATGGCCAGTTCGCGCACCTCGGCGCGCCGGCGGAAGCGCTCGGCCGCGAACAGCACGCAGCCGTTGACCATCAGGAAGATCGCCGCGACCTCCGGCTTGGCCGTGAGCGTGCGCAGCTGATGCTCGAGCGCCAGGCCGATGATCCCGGCGGGGATGCTGGCGGTGATGATCAGCCACGCCAGGCGCTCGGTGGAGGTCTCGATCCGGCGCGTGGCGAGCGTGCGGAAGAACGCGCGCACGATCTCGACCCAGTCGCGCCAGAAGTACGCCAGCAGCCCGAGCGCGCTGCCGACGTGGAGCATCACAACGAACGCCAGCCAGAAGGACTCGGACTGGGACTGTGCGTCGACGAGCTTGTTCCACCCGAACAGCGTCGGGAACAGCACCGTGTGCCCGAGGCTGGAGATCGGGAACAGCTCGGTCACGCCCTGCAGCAGGCCGAGCACGATCGCCTGGAAGTAGCTGATGGCCGAGGCGATGGGAATGGCCGCGAGACTCGACATCGACGCGAGAGCTTATTGCGTGTGGCAGAGACACGTCCCCGCTGGGTGGCGCATACGCTCCCGTCGATGCCGTCCGGCGTTTCCCCAGAGGAGTCCCACGCCGAGCGCAGCGCGCCCGATGCCGAGCACGGCGAGCCGTCGCTGATGGAGATCGTCCGGCAGTGGGGCCGGATCGGCTGCATCGGCTTCGGCGGACCGCCCGCGCACATAGCGCTGTTTCGCGAGCTGTGCGTGACGCGGCGCGGATGGCTGACGAGCCCGCAGTTCGAGCGCGCGATCGCCGCCACCAACCTGCTCCCCGGCCCCGCCTCGACGCAGCTTTCGATCTACTGCGCCTGGCGGCTGCGCGGCGCCCGCGGAGCGCTGCTCGGCGGGCTCTGCTTCATCGCGCCGGGGCTGGCGGCGATCATCGCGCTCGCGGTGCTGTTCCTGTCGGGATCGCCGCCCGCATGGCTGCGCGGCGCCGGCCTGGGCGCGGGCGCGGCGGTCGCCGCGGTGGCCGTGCGCGCCGGCCTGGGCGTTGCCGAGCCGATCTGGGAGCGCGCGAGAGCGCAGCGCCGGCGCGGCCGCGTGCTCGCCTACGGGCTCGCCGGCGGGATCGCCGCCGCCGTGGCGGGACCGTGGCTGGTGCTCGTGCTGCTCGCCTGCGGCGCCGTCGAGCTCGCGGCCGAGCGGCCCACCCGCCGCGGCGCCGACCTGCACGCGTGGGGGCTCCCGCTCGTGTGGACCGCGCTGAAGGTCGGCGCCCTGGCCTTCGGCGGCGGCTTCGTGATCGTGCCGCTGATGCAGTCCGACGCGGTGAGCACCTACCACTGGATGAGCCACAGCCAGTTCCTGAACGCGGTCGCGCTCGGGCAGGTCACGCCGGGGCCGATCGTGCAGACGGTGGCGGTCGTCGGCTACGCCGCCGGCGGGCTGCCCGGCGCGCTGCTGGCCGCCGCGGTCGCGTTCGCGCCCTCCTTCTCCTTCGTGCTGCTCGGCGCCGCGCGCTTCGAGCGTCTGCTGGTGAACGAGCGGGTGCGCGCGTTCCTCGCGGGCGCCGCGCCGAGCACCGCCGGCGCGATCGTCGGCGCCGCGGTGCCGCTGACGGCGGCGCTCGCCGAGAGCTGGCAGCTCGGGGTGCTCGCCGCCGCGGCGCTCGCGCTGCTCGTGCTGCGCCGGGGGGTCGTGGCGACGCTGCTGGCGGCCGCGTGCGTGGGCGTGGCGGCGGCCCTGCTCGGCGCGCCGATCCCGCACTGACGGCGCCGCCGGAGCTGCCCTCGCGATCGCACGGTCGGACCCTTCGCGATCGCATGGCCGGAAACGTCGCGAAGGATCTTCACCATCGCTTCACACGATGGTTGCCGCTTGGTCACAAAAGAGCGCTGTTTGCAGGGAATTCTGTCTGATATGAACGGTCGGGGAGCCACAACGCAAGCGGGAGTCGGCTCGGTCGCTCGCGAGGCGACGAGCAGGGTCGACATGCACTGCCACTCGACCGCCTCGCAGGAGTCCAAGCTCGGTGTGCAGCGGGCGGTGGGACTGCCCGAGTGCGCGACGCCCCCGGAGGAGGTCTACGAGCTGGCAAAGCGGCGCGGCATGGACTTCGTGACGATCACCGACCACGACACGATCGCCGGCGTCCTGCAGATCGCCGAGCGCCCCGACGTGTTCATCTCAGAGGAGCTGACCGCGCACTTCCGCGGCGAGCCGCAGGCCGTGCACGTGCTCTGCTATGGCATCACCCGCGAGGACCACGAGTGGCTGCAGGCGCACAGCGGCGACGTCGAGCTGTGCGCGGGGTACATGCTCGAGCGGGAGATCGTGTGCGCGCTGGCGCACCCCTACTACACCGTCGCCGCACCGCTGAGCGCGCGCCACCGCCGCCGCCTGGCGGAGCTGTTCGGCGTGTGGGAGATCCGCAACGGCGCGCGCGCCCGCGAGCTCAACCGGCCGGCGGCCACGTACGTCGCCACGCGCGACGGCATCGGCATCGGCGGCAGCGACGACCACGCGGGCGTCGACATCGGACGCACCTACACCGAAGCGCCGCCCGCGAGCACGCCGCTGGAGTTCCTCGCCCACGTGCGCGCCGGCGACGTGCTCGCCCGCGGCGCCCAGGGCAGCGCCGCCAAGTGGGCGCACGCCGCGATCGCGCTGGCCGCCCGCTCGTTCGGGCGCGGTGGATCCGGCTCCGGCGAGCAGGCCGGACGGCCGAACCCGGGAAGGGTGCTGAGGATGGCCCAGCGGCTGCTGCGCGAGGGCGATGCCCGCCACGGGGCGGCGGGCGGCGATCTGACCCCCGAGGACGCCCGCTGCCTGCTGCGGGCATGGCTGGCCGCGGTCGAGCTCGACCACCTGGATGAGCGCCAGCTGATCGCCCACATGCAGCAGGAGGACTTCAGCCACGCCGACCTCTACCGCAGCGCGTGCCGCCTGCACGAGCGCAAGCTGCGCCGCGCGGTCGACGTCGCCGTCGCCGCGGTGACCGGCGAGGCCGATGTGCTCGTCGCGGCCGAGGGCGTGTTCGAGGCGTGCATCGCCGCGATCCCGTACGCGCCCGCGACGGCGTTCCTCGCCAGCGAGCAGGCGAAGCTCGCGGCGATCCCCTCCTCCCCGCGCCGCGGGCTGGGCCAGTGGGCGGCGGCGGCGCGGCGCGAGGACGGCGAGCGCCCGCGGGTGGCGATCCTCGCCGACGGCATCGGCTCCACGCACGGGGTCACGCGCACGATCGAGGAGATCCGCCAGCGCGGCGTCCCCGGCTACGAGATCGAGGTCGTGGGCACCGACCCGGAGGTCGACCGGCGCCTGTCGGCGGTGGCGGAGATCGACGTGCCCTTCTATCCCGGCCTGCGGATCGGCGTTCCGAGCCTCCCGGTCGCCGTGCGGACGCTCGCGGGCCTGGACGACGGCCGCGGCTACGACGCGATCCACGTTTGCTCGCCGGGCCCCGCGGGCGTGGCGGGGGCGCTCGTCGCGCGAGCGCTGGGCGTGCCGCTGCTCGGCAGCTACCACACCGAGCTGACCGCCTACGCCGGTTTGCGCTCGGGCGAGCGGCGGATCGCCGACGCGATGGCGATGGCCGTCGGCGTCTTCTACAGGGCATGCGACGTCGTCCTCTCCCCCAGCCGCGCCTCCGACGAGGCGCTCGCGCAGATCGGGATGCCCGCCGAGCAGGTGCTGCGCTGGGATCGCGGCGTGGACACCTCGCGCTTCGATCCCGCGCTGCGCGAGCCGGGCCGGCTGCCGGGCGCGATCACGGTCATGTACTCGGGACGCATCACGCGCGAGAAGGGCGCGGAGCTGCTGGCCGACGCGTTCGAGCTGGCGCGCGCGCGAGACCCGCGCCTGCACCTGGTGCTCGCCGGGGGCGGGCCGGAGCAGGAGCGCCTGGCCGAGCGCCTGGGCGCCGCGGCCACGTTCCTCGGCTGGCTCGAGGGCGAGGAGCTGGCGCGCGCGTACGCGAGCGCCGACGTCTTCCTGTTCCCGAGCGCGACCGACACGTTCGGCCAGGTGATCCTGGAGGCGCAGGCCAGCGGCCTGCCGGTGGTCGCGGTGGCGCGCGGCGGGCCGCTGTCGTTGATCGAGGAGCGCATCAGCGGGCTGCTGTGCGAGCCGGACGCCGAGCGGCTGGCGGGCGCGGTGCTCGAGCTGGCGGGCTCGCCGCTGCTGCGCGAGCGTCTCGCCGGCGCCGGGCTGCGCGCGGCTCGCCTGCGCACCTGGGAGCACGCCCTGGAGCTGCTGGCCGACGGCTATGACCGTGCCCTCTTCGACCACGATGCGCAGCGCCCGTTCACGGGCGTGGGCGACCGAGCGGCGTGAGCGGCTATGCACGCAAGACGATCCGCGCATTCCCGTCATACGATCGCCGTCGCGCTGCATGGCATCGAGCCGGCGACGTTCGAGCGCTGCGCGCTGATCCGCGACTGGCTCGACGATCATGGCGTCGACCGTGTCACCCTGCTCGTGATCCCCGCTCGTGACCTGCACCCGATCGGCGAGCGCTGCCCGGGGATGATCGACTGGCTGGGCGAGCGCCGGCGCGCCGGCGACGCGATCGCCCAGCACGGCTTCCAGCACGTGCACCTGCGCCGCGGCGCGTTTCCCGGCCAGAGCCTCGTGCGCACGCGCGGCGGTCGCGCAGCCGAGTTCGTGGGGCTCGACGGCGAGGAGACGCGGCGCGCCGTCGAGGCGGGCTGGCGCGTGCTGAAGCTCGCGGGAGTCGAGCCGGACGGCTTCGTCGCGCCCGCCTACGCGTACACGCCGGCGCTGCGCGGCGTGCTCCCGCGCAGGTTCCGCTGGTGGGCGAGCCAGCTGCGGCTGCACCGGACGTTCGCCGCGCCCGACGGCGAGGGCACGCAGCGGCTTGCGCCGGTGTGGGACCTCGGCACCGACGGGCCGCTGCGCCGTGTCCTCTCGCCCGGGCTGATCCGCGCGGGAAGCCTGTTGTGCGGCGAGAACCTGCGCCTGGACCTGCATCCCGCCGACCTCCAGCACCCGCGCCACATGCTGGCGCTGGAGTGGATCCTCGGGCGCGCCGGGCGCCGGCGCGAGGCGGTCACCTTCGAGGACCTCGTCTCGGGCTGGCGCGCGCAGGCCGCCGAGCACGCGCTGCCGGCGGGCGTGTAGCGAACCGCCGTCTGGACGAACGTCCCGCGCCGCTCGCAACTCGTAATGCACATCTCAAGCGCCGCCGATCGAGTGGGAGCAGAGCATGCTCCCCGACCGCTCGCACATCCAACCCCAGCGACCGACCGCGCTCAGCCGACTGGCCGGCGGCGCCACGCTCCTCGCCATCCTCGCGCTGCTGCTGCCGCTCGCGGCGAGCGCCAGCCAGTCCGGCCGCACCCGCGCCGGCGCCCACCGGCCTAGCGCCGGCAGCCGCTGCGCCAAGCGGGCGGGCGGACGTCGGGCGACGTCGGCTGAATGCGCCGCCAAGCGGACCAAGCACGCAGCCCATGCCGTGACTCCCCCCAGCGCAGCGGTCGTCCCCCCCTCGCGCGGCTCGCTGCCCCCTGCGCCGGCGCCCACCCCCGCAGCCAAGCCGAAGGAAGGCGCCAACAAGCCCAAGGAAGCCACCGGTGCACCGAATGAAACCGGGGCACGACCCAAACAGGAACCGCCCGCCGGCAACCCGCCTGCGGAAACGGCCGGCGGACTCGCGGGCGAAGAAGGCGAAGAAGTGGAAGCGGGCGAAGAAAGCCTGGAAGGCGGCGCGGCGAACACGGCGAGCGAACACGGCCACGGCAACCTGCCGGCGGAAGAAGGCGAACTGCTGAACGACGCGATCGACCCTCGCTTCCTGACCGACGTGCCCTTCGGCAAGCGCTCGTTCTGGTTGCAGCCGTGGCGCGCCTACATGGACACGTGGCCCGCCTCGCGGCTGCTGGAATCGGTCGGCATCAACTTCCCGACCCACTCGGAGCTCGCCGAGGGCACCGCCCAGCTCCTGCAGGAAAGCGGCTTCGAGCTGGCGCGCATGCAGATCAGCTGGAGCTCGCTCGCCTACGAATCCCCGACGACGTTCACCGCCCCGCACCTGGCGAGCATCGGCGCGCGCCTGACGGCGATGCACGACCACGGTCTGCGGCCGCTGATCGTGCTCGACGCCAACAGCGAACTGCCGACGCCGTTCAAGCTCGTGAAGCTCGAAACGACGGCCGCCGCTCCGGCGGGCGCGCAGACGGTGAAGCTGACGCCCGCGAGCGCCGCCCTGGTGGTGCCCGGCAGGACGGGCTTCAACGGGCTGACCTTCCACGGCAGCGCCGACGTCCTGATCACGTCGATCCGCGCCGGCGACGTGGCGAGCCTGTCGCGACCGCTGGTGAACGCGCTGCCGGCGGGCGCTCACGCCGGCACGACCCTGCGCTACGCGCCGTTCCAGCCGCCGACGCTCGCCGGCGGCGCGCCGAACCCGGCATACCAGGCCACCCTGGCGGGCTGGCTGAGCTACGTGCAAGCGGTCTGCAACGAGGCCACGAGCGTCGTCGGCGCCGGCGGCTACGACATCGAGATCTGGAACGAGCTGACGTTCGGCTCGCAGTTCCTGAACTCCGAAAACTACTACTCGGCGGCGAGCGAAACGGAAGGCGAAGAAGAAGAGCCCGCGGGCGAAACGGAAGGCGAAGGCGAAGCGCCGGGCGAAGGGGAAGCAGAAAGCGAAGCGGCCGCTTCGACTCGGCGGGCATCGGCGCCGGACGCGGCTGGCGCCGCCAAGCCGAAGCACGTGAAAAGCCACAAGGCGACCGTCAACAAAGAAATCCGCAACGCGCTGCTGGACGCGACCGTCGCCTACGTCCGCAACCCCGCCAACGGGATCTCACCGGAGGTGGGCATCACCAACGGCTTCGCCAGCCAGACCCCGTTCCCGTCGGGCGCGGACGCGCCGCTCGGCCTGACGGCGCTGAGCAAGCATCCGTACACGGGCGCGAAAGACTTCCCGGCGGCGTTCCACGAAGAGAAGATCCGCCCGATCGATGCGCTGGGCGGGCGCGACACCTCGTCGAAGGAGAGCTTCACGCCGCTGTTCGTCCCGACCTACCAGTCGCTGTTCCCGGAGTACTGGCTGACGGCGACCTCGACGGAGACGCTGATCCGCGACGTCGCGCCGTTCACGACCTATGTCTACGACTTCCCGCACGGTCGCGAAGTCGGCCCTGCGGGCGGCGTCCCGGTGCAGAAGTGGATCACGGAGTTCAACCAGATCCCGGGTCGCGGCAAGGTGATGGCCCCCGATGAGACGACGCCGCTGAGCGGCGGCTCGGCGACGCTGACGCCAGCCGACAAGGAGCACTTCCAGGCGAAGGTGGCGCTGCGCAGCATCGTCTCGAACGTCAACAAGGGGATCGCGCGCGAGTACTTCTACAGGGCCGGCCCGGGCGTGTTCGGCCTGATCGGCCAGAGCTTCTTCGCCGCGTTGCAGGCCAACCCCGGCGTGTATCCCGGCAGCCAGCTCGGCGGCGAAACGATGACCGGCATGCGCCGCATGCTCTCGCAGTTCCAGGGGCCCGGGCCCGGAGGCCCGGCGCGCCAGCTGAGCCTCGTCTCGATCCGCCAGGAAGGCGAGCACGCGCAGTTCGCCGGCGACGGCACGGCCGCGCACCCGTCCCTGTACGACCGCGACGTGCTTGCGGTGCTCCCGTTCCAGTCCTCTCCCACGCGCTTCGTGATCCCCGTGTACGTGATGACCCGCGACCTGCTGACGCTGTACGAACCCGAAGCCGCTTCGACGGACATCCACCGCTTCGACCTGCCGGCGGAGCGGTTCTGGATCACGCTCGGCAACCTCCCGGAAACCGCCGATCCGCCGACGGTCAGCGCGTACGACCCGCTGCTGAACGAAGCGACGCCCGCACGCATGGTCTCGCGCGAAGGCACGAGCGCGGTCTTCGAAGTGGCCGCCACCGACTACCCGCGCCTGCTGAGCGTCGACTATCCGGGCGCGTGAGCGGGCCCGCGCCCTGTCCGCGGGCGGCCGCGATCAGCTCTTGCCGGCGGTGAACATCGCCGGTTCGAAGGGCTTGACGGTGGACAGCCCGGCGTAGCCGAGGTGCTTCAGCCCGAACAGGTCCTCGATCGTGCGCAGCAGCGAGAAGTGGTTGAATTTTTCCTGGCTGGTGGTGGCGCCTTTGACGTATGGCGAGAGCAGCAGCGCGCCAACATCACCGCCACCCTTCGGCGCGCCGGTGAGCGTCTTCGAGGGCACGTTGGGGAACAGCGGCTGCCCGCAGCAGGAGCTCGAGTCGGCGAACTCGCCGCTGGACGGCGCCTGGTCGGTGGTGATCACGAGCAGACCGCTTTCCTTGTACGCCTTGGAGCCGAGGATCTCGGGGACGACCTGCGCGAGGAACGCTTCGGCCTGCGCGACGCCGGCGGCGGTGCCGGGCGTGCACGGCGTGGGATTGGCGTCGTGGCAGCGGTCGGGCACGATGTAGGCGAAGTTGGGCGTGCGCTTGGCGCTCGCGAGGTCGAACTCGAGCTTGTCGAGCCCGATGTCGTCGGCGGCGCACTGCGGCGAGTCGAGCACCGATTCGAAGTACACGAAGGGATTGCGGAACGTCGCGTAGGCGCCGGTGCTCGCGGTTTCATCGGCCGTCGGGTCGGGCTGCCCGAGCACGGGGTGCGCGCACGCGCCGACCGGACCGCCTTCGTCGGTCCCCTGAAGGTATGCCCGCCAGCTCAGGTGCTTGGCGGTGAGCTGGCCGGCGAGCGTCTGCGTGGAGGCGGGGTAGATGCAGCCGTTGCCGAGCACCTGTTCTTCGGGGCCGCTCCCGGTGGGCGTTATCGCCGTGTAGTTGGGGCAGTTGGCCGCCGTTTCCGCGGTCGGCCCCTGGCCGCTCAACAGCGCGATCTCGTTCGCGAGCTCGTCGTGGGCGACCGCGTCGTAGCTAGCGAGCAGCTCGCCCTTGTGCTCGAGCGTTCCCGTCAGGTACGGGGCGGTCGAAGATGGCCCGAACACGGACGCGTAGGGCTCGTCGGAGAGCACGATCAGGAAGACGTGCTTGATCGGTGGCAGCTTCTTGGCCGGCTCCTGCGCCGTCGATTCCGAGGAGCCGCCTTTCGATCCGCCTTCGGATTCGGAGGATCCGCTCTTGCTCGACGGCGTCTTCGCCGTGGGCGCGCTCGGGCTGGCCGCGGGCGTGGGTGTGGGTTCCGGTTCGGAGGCCGGCGGTTCGCTGGGAGACGTCGCGGCATTGGCTTCCGAGGCGCTCTGGCTGGACGTGGAGGGGGCCGCGGCAGCGGGCAGCACGACCCGCATGGAAGCGCGCGCGGAGGCGAGCGTGTCCTGCACGGGGGAGCCGGCGACGTTGCCGAGCAGCACGCCGAAGCCGAGGAACACGAGCACGAGCAGCGCCGAGACGCGCCGCGGTGGAAGCCTGAGGCCGCCGACCGGCGACGGGTCGACACCCGCAGCGGCGGATGGCCGGGCCGCGGCGGACGCGACGGGGCTCGTCGCGGTGGCGCGGGCACGGTGCGTGCGTTCGCGTACGCACCTGAGCATCTCCTCCAGCTGCGGGCTGCGCGATCCGACGCGCGCGCCGCAATGCAGGCAGTAGCGCTGGTCGTGGGCCAGCGGCGAGCCGCAGTCCTCGCACGTCTGGGGGCGCTCGGCGGTGATCGCGCCCGTCCCTACTGGCCCGCGATCGCGGTGCTGCTCGGCAGGCGCTCCATCAGGGTCGTCCCGCACTGCCAGCAGTACAGCGCGCCGCGGCTGTGCGGCGCGGCGCAGGTGGGGCAGCTGCCGGCGACGCCGTCCTGCTCCATCCGCAGCAGGCGCTCGACCTCCGCCAGCTCGGCGTCGCGCTCCTGCAGCAGCGCGGCGCGCCGCACGAGCACGTCGAGTCGGAAGTGGTCGCGGATCGCCATCTCATATGCGAGGCCGCCGAGGTCCCAGTGCAGCTCCGTCACCTGCGCGGCGAGGTCGTCGCGCCTGCGTTCCAGATCCGAGCGTGCGGCCGCCGCGGACGCCGCGGCCGGCGACGGGGACGGGGGGCTCGACAACGCGGAGACCGATGACCCGGAGTCCGGCGACGCCGGGGCAGGCGGAGCGGGGATGGGCGGCGCGAAGACCGCCAGCCCGGAGCCGGGGCCCGCGGGCGAGCCGCTCGCAGTCGACGGCACCACCCCGCCGTTCTCGTTCGTGTCGCGCAGGATGCCCATGCGCCTAGCCTGTTTCGACGACGTCGGGGAGGTTCTTGGACTTTTCCTCGTAGCTCTTGCCTTTGGCCCCTTTGAGGCTTTTGAGCACGGTGGGTGGCGCCGGATGGCTCTCGCTGCCGCCGGCGCCACCCGAGGAGGGGCTGGAGCCTTCCGCGGAGGAGCCGGATTCGCTGTTTGACACCTTGATCACCTTGGCGCCGGGGAAGCTCTTCTCGAGGGCGCCGAGCGCCTTCTCGGCTTCGGACTTCTTGCGATCGACGCCCGAGTAGATCACGTAGCTGCCGGCGGTCAGGCTGCTGAATTCTTCGGACTTCAGCGCGCCGACCGCTTTGGCGCCCTTGGCGCTCGCCGCCGACTTGGCCGCTTCGACGGCGCTGGCGGCGGTGCCCGTCTGGGGCAGAGTCTGCAGCTGGACCGTGTAGCCGCTCGTCCCCGACGGCCAGTCGCCCGTGAACGACGCTTCGCTGGAGCCGGTGGACGTGCCCGTGGAGGCCGGCCCGGCGACCGTGATCACCTGCGCCTGGGCAGGGCTCTGCTTGGAGGAGGCGCTCGCCCGCCCGATCAGCACGCCGACGCCCATCGCCAAGAGCAGCACGCCGACCCCAGCGATCACCGTCAGCGTGTTGTTGTTGCGTTGAGGCGCGCCGAACGCGGACGGGACACCCGGTGGAGCGGGCGGCGTCGGCGGCGTGGACGGGGTCGCGGGCGATGGGGAGTCGCCGGAGAGCGGCGGCTCGCCGCTGAGCACGCTGCTCATCGGCACCCGCCGCACGCCGCACTCCAGGCAGTAGCGCTGGTCGGCCGCCAGCGGCGCGCCGCAGCTAGCGCAGTGCGCGGCTGCGCCTGCGTCGGTGGGCGATGAGCTTGCGATCGACTCGGTGGACAGGATGGCTACCTTCGTTCGGGGCGTCAGCGCCGCTGGAGCCCAGACCGGACCCCCGGCCGTGCCGCTCCCGATGCTGGCCACTGTATGGTCGAGCCGTCTGCCGCTCGCGGCGTGACGATTTTGTGAAGGCGCCGCTGGCGGGCGGGAGCTCGAGCTGCGTGAGGTCGCCCGCGCGCGCAGCCGCGCACAGCCCGGCGACCAGCGAAAGAACGAGTATCCAGGCAGCAAGGACGAGCAGGAGGATCATTGGGAGCTCCGGGTTTCGGTTGCCAATTCCTCACCAAATGTATCAGCTTTATCGCCATCATGTGCGCGCGGGTCTCTCGTCAACCCCGGCTGTCAACCCCCGTTGCTAGCATCTCGGTACGGCCAGATCCTGTGCTGGCGGCAGCGCAACGAACGGCGCTCCGCCGGGTTCATGAGGGTGAGCCCACGAGCGCGTGGCGCGAGTCTGTGGCCGAATCCGGCGAAGGACGCGCGAGAGACAGCGAGAACAGGGAAGGACTCGATATGAACAGCTTCAGGATCACCCGCACGATCGTCTCGCCGGCACTGGTCCTGGCGAGCCTCGCCCTGGCGCTGCCCCTCGCCTCGCAGGCCGCGGGCAGCACACGTCAGACGGAACCCGGGACTCCGCTCGCGACCACCGGCACGGTCGGTCGCGTGACCGGCACCACGGCCGTGCTCGAGGGCAGCGTCGACCCGCGCACCTACACGACCACCTACTACTTCCAGTACGGCCCGACGAGCGCCTACGGCCAGCAGACGGCCACCGGCACGCTGCCGGGCGGCAGCACGGCGACGGCGATGGTCAAGATCAGCGGCACCGCGGCCGGCTTCCTGCCGGGCTACCACTATCGCCTGGTCGCGTCGAACGAAAAGAGCACCGCCGGCCCGACGTTCGGCCGCGATCGCACGTACACGTTGAAGACCACCAGGAAGAAGAGCGAGTTCGTGCTCCCGAAGACCTTCCCGGCGACCCCGCTGGGCGGCACGTTCGTGCTCGCCGGGACGCTCACGGGGACGGGCAGCGCCAACCGCGCGATCGTGCTGCAGTCGAGCCCCTACCCCTACACGGCGCCGTACACGAACGTCGGCGGACCGATCCTCACAGGCCCCACCGGCGCCTTCGCGTTCCACGTCGCGAACCTCACGACGAGCACCAAGTTCCGCGTGGCCACCGTCGCGGCGCCGTCCGTCGTCAGCCTCGTCGTGCCGGAGCAGGTGAGCCTGCGCGTGACCCTCAAAGCGCGTACCGCGGGCAAGAAGGGGCTCGTCCGCCTGTACGGGACGGTCACGCCCGCGGAGGTGGGAGCGCACGTGTTCATCCAGCTCGAAAAAGCCCCGAAGACCAAGAGCGAAAAGCCCGGGAAGATAGAAAAGCCCGAAAGGGAAGGCAAGCACGAAAGATCCGAAAGGGAACCCGTGCCGACGTTCGCGACCAAGTTCGACACGGTCGTCAAGCGCGCCACCAGGAGCATCTCGCGCTTCAGCATCGTCGTGAGCATCGCCGACGCGGGTCACTACCGCGTGTTCGTGCAGGTCAAGCCCGGCGCGGTCGTCTCCGGCCACAGCGGCAGCGTCCTGCTCAACGCTCCCACCAAGAAGACGAAGCACAAGAAAAAAGCCTGAGCCGCGGGCTCAGAGGACGCCGCGCCTCAGAGCCTGAGCCCGAAGGCCCGCGGAACGCCGCGCCTCAGGGCTCGAGCGAGATCAGCCCTCTGGCCGCCAGCAGCTCCATCACGCGCTCGACCTCCTGCTCGACCGTTTCGTGGAAGCTGCCAAGAACCAGGTCGGGCTCGGCGGGCGCCTCGTACGGCGCTCCCACCCCGGTGAGGCCGGCGAGCTCGCCCGAGCGCGCGCGCGCGTACAGGCCCTTCGGGTCGCGCTGCTCGCACAGCTCCAGTGGCGCGTCGACGAAGATCTCCAGGAAGCCGAGGTCGTCGGCCGCGTGCAGCGCGGCGGCCGCGCGGCGGTCGGCGGCGTAGGGGCTGACGAGGCTCACGAGCGCGATCGTCCCGGACTCAGCCAGCAGCCGCGCCACGTGCGCTGTGCGGCGCACGTTCTCGGTGCGCGCGTGCTCGTCGAAGCCGAGGTCGCCGTTGAGGCCGTGGCGCAGGTTGTCGCCGTCGAGCAGGAACGCCGGCTGGCCCGCCTGCAGCAGCCGCTCCTCGACGGCCGCGGCCACCGTCGACTTGCCGGCTCCGGGCAGCCCCGTGAACCACAGCGTCGCGCCGCCGTGTCCGAGCGACTGCCAGCGCCGCTCGCGGGTCATGCGCGTTCCCTGCCAGCGCACGTTCGGGCTGCGCTCGGTTTTCGCCTCCGCCTCATCGGCGCCGGTGGTGTCCTCCACCTCGGTATCGAGGATGACCCCCGCCGCGACCGTGTCGTTGGTCGCCTCGTCGATCACGATCAGGCTGCCGGTGACGCGGTTGCGCCGGTATGAGTCGAACACGAGCGGGGAGCTGAGCTCCATCTGCACGCGCGCGAGATCGTTGAGCCCGAGCGTCGTGGCGCTCTCGTCGCGGCGCAGGGTCTCGACGTCGATCCGATAGCGGACGTCGACCTTGCCGACCATCGCCGTGCGCGTCGTGTGCTTGACCAGGTAGCGCCGGCGCGGGCTCAGCGGCTCCTCGGACATCCAGCACATCAGGCACTCGAAGCGGCTGGAGACCGTCGGCTGGTTCTGCGTGCGCACGATCGTGCTGCCGCGCCCGACGTCGATGTCGTCGCTCAGCCGCAGCGCCACCGACATCGGCGGGAACGCCTCTGCGACCGGTCCCTCGTAGGTGTCGATGCCCGCGACCGTCGAGCGCTGCCCTCCCGGCAGCACGACCACCTCGTCGCCCTCGCGGAGGATGCCGCCCGCCAGCTGCCCCGCGTAGGCGCGGTAGTCGGCCAGCTCGGAACCGACTTGATGCCCGCCCACCCGTATAACCCACTGCACGGGGAAGCGCACGTCGATCAGGTTGCGGTCGGATGCGATGTGGACGTGCTCGAGGTGGTACAGCAGCGGCGGGCCCTGATACCACGGCATCGCCTCGGAGCGGTCGACGACGTTGTCGCCGAGCAGCGCCGAGATCGGGATGAACGTCACGTCCGGGAGCTCCAGGCGGGCGGCGAACGCGTCGAACTCCTCGACGATCGCGTCGAACACCGCCTCGTCGAAGTTGACCAGGTCCATCTTGTTGACGCACACGACCACGTGCGGGATCCCGAGCAGCGAGCTGATGAACGCGTGGCGCTTGGACTGGGCTAGCACGCCCTTGCGAGCGTCGACGAGCACGATCGCAAGGTCCGCGGTCGAGGCGCCGGTGACCATGTTGCGCGTGTACTGCTCGTGCCCGGGCGTGTCGGCGATGATGAAGCGCCGCTGCGCCGTGGCGAAGTAGCGGTAGGCGACGTCGATCGTGATGCCCTGCTCGCGCTCGGCGCGCAGACCGTCGGTCAGCAGCGACAGGTCGAGCACCTGGCCCTTGCGCTCGCTCGCCTGCTCGACGTGCGCCAGCTGGTCGCTGAGCACCTGCTTGGAGTCGTACAGCAGGCGCCCGATCAGCGTGCTCTTGCCGTCGTCGACCGAGCCGGCGGTCGCGAAGCGCAGCAGGTCGGTGGGGCGCTCGGTCAGGCGCCGGAAGACCTCCGCCGAGCTCTCGCCGGCGGACGCGTCAGCGCCGCCCGCATGCGCCCTGCCGTTGCCGTTGACCGCCACTCCGCGCAGCGAGCCCGGACCCCCGACGCCGGCCATCAGAAGTACCCCTGCCGCTTGCGATCCTCCATCGCCGCCTCGGTGACGCGGTCGTCCGCGCGCGTCTCGCCGCGCTCGGTGATCTGCGTCGCGGCGATCTCCGCCACCACCTCCGCGAGCGTCTCCGCGTTTGACTCGACGGCGCCGGTGCAGCTCATGTCGCCTACCGTGCGGTAGCGCACCTTGGCGGAGAACGGCTCCTCTCCCTGCATCAGCTCGACGAACGGGCTGACCGCGTACAGCATCCCGTCTCGCGCGAACACCTCACGCTCGTGCGCGAAGTAGATCGACGGGACCTCCAGCTCCTCCTCAGCTATGTACTGCCACACGTCGAGCTCGGTCCAGTTGGAGATCGGAAAGACACGCGCGTGCTCGCCCTTGTGAATGCGGCCATTGTAGAGGCTCCACACCTCAGGCCGCTGTTTGTGGGGCTCCCACTGGCCGAACTCGTCGCGGAAGGACAGGATGCGCTCCTTGGCGCGTGCGCGCTCCTCGTCGCGACGCGCGCCGCCGAACGCCGCGTCGAAGCCGTGCTCGGCGATCGCGTCGAGCAGCGTCACCGTCTGCAGCTTGTTGCGCGACGCCCGCGGCCCGGTCTCCTCGACCGCGCGGCCGCTGTCGATCGAGTCCTGCACGCTGGCCACGATCAGCCGCTCGCCGAGCTCCGCCACGCGGCGGTCGCGGAACTCGATCGCCTCCGGGAAGTTGTGCTCGGTGTCGACGTGCATCAGCGGGAACGGGAACGGCGCCGGGCGAAACGCCTTCTCCGCCAGGCGCAGCAGCACGATCGAGTCCTTGCCGCCGCTGAACAGCAGCACCGGGCGCTCGAATTCCGCGGCCGCCTCGCGCATCACGTGGATCGCCTCAGCCTCCAGCGTCCGCAGGTGAGGTAGATGATAGGTGGCTGGCATCCTTGCGGGCTGACGTGGGGCCGGTGTCCTGGGTCTCCTGGAGCTGCGCCCGATCTTCGCGCGCATGCACTGGAGCCGTGTGAACATTACGGTGCACACCGTGACTTTTCAAGATCAAGCCATGTCTGCAACGCCACCAACATCGCCGCAGGGCGACGACGCCCAGCCCCCCGAAGCCGTGGCGCGCGATCCGCGCGTGCTGATGCTGGGCATGGGCTGGTTTCCCACGAGCGTCGGCGGGCTGAACCGCTACTACCGCTCGCTGTTCGAGGCGCTCGGGCAGGCGCGCGGCGTCGTCGTCGGGCCCGCCGAGGACGCGCCCGCGTCGGTCGAGGTCGTGGGCGGCTCCCGCACAGGGCTCGCGCGGCGCCTGCTCGGGTTCTGGCTGGCGAGCGGGCGGGCCGCCGCCGAGGCCGACGTGATCGACGCCCACTTCGCGCTGTATGCGACCGCGCCGCTGCTGCTCGGGCGCGCGCGCAAGCTCCCGGCGATCTTCCACTTCCAGGGCCCGTGGGCGCAGGAGAACGTCGCCGCGGGCGACGCATCGCGGGTGAAGTACGCGCTGCGGGCGGCGCTCGAGCGCCGCGTCCTGCGCCGGGTGGACGCCCACGTGGTGCTGTCCTCGGCGTTTCGCAGGGTGCTCGTCGAGCGCTACCGCGTGCGCCCGTGGGACGTGCACGTGTGGGCGCCGGGCGTCGCGCTCGACACCTTCACCCCCGGTGACAGGGAACGGGCGCGCGCACGGCTGGGCGTCGGCCCGGACGCGTTCGTGGCGGTGTGCACGCGTCGCCTGGTGCCGCGCATGGGGATCGACGTCCTGCTGGACGCGTGGGCGACGATCGTGGATGAGCTGCCGGAGGGCTCGCTGCTGCTGCTCGTCGGCGACGGCGCGCTGCGCGAGTCGCTGGCCGCGCGCGCCGCGCTGGCGCCGCTCGCAGGCCGCGTGCGCGTGCTCGGCCGCCTCTCCGACGAGGAGCTGATCGAGGCCTACCGCGCCGCCGACGTCGCGGTCGTGCCGACGGTCGCGCTGGAGGGCTTCGGCCTGGTCGTGCTGGAGGCGGGCGCGTGCGGCACGCCCAGCATCGTCAGCGACGTCGGCGGCCTGCCGGAGACGGTGCAGGCCCTCGACCCCTCGCTGGTGGTGCCCGCCGCCGACCCCGAGGCGCTGGGCGCGCGGATCCGCTCGGCGGCGCAGGGGGCGCTGCCCGCGCGGGCGGCCACGCGCAGCTACTGCGAGGGCTTCTCCTGGCCGGCGGTCGCCGAGCGCCACCGCGCGCTTTACCGGCGGCTGCTGGACGGCGAGCGCGACGAGCGCCTGCGGGTGGTGTACCTCGATCACGTCGCCCGCCTGTCGGGCGGGGAGATCGCGCTGATGCGGCTGCTCCCTCGCTTTCGCGGCGTCAACCCGCACATGATCCTCGGCGAGGACGGGCCGCTCGCGGACCGCCTGCAGCGGGCGGGCGTCTCGGTGGAGGTGATGCCGATCGCCGCCTCCGCGCGCGACGCTCGGCGCGACACCGTCCGCCTCGGCGGCGCCTCGCCGGCGAGCGTGGCGCAGACGCTCGCCTACATCGCGAGGCTCGCGCTGCGCCTGCGCGAGCTGCGTCCCGACCTCGTGCACACCAACTCGCTGAAGGCCGGCGTGTACGGGAGCATCGCGGCGAGGGCCGCCGGCGTCCCGGTCGTATGGCACGTGCGCGACCGCATCGCCGACGACTACATCCCCAAGCCCGCCGTGCGCATGGTGCGCACCCTCATCCGCCATCTCGCCGACGGCGTGATCGCGAACTCCACGGCGACGCTCGAGACGCTCCCCCCCGCCGTCCGCGGCCCGCTGAGCTGGGTGATCCCCGCGTCGGTCGAGCTCTCCACGCACCCGCGCGCGCCGCGCACCGACGGCGCCACGTTCGGGATGCTCGGGCGGATCGCCCCGTGGAAGGGGCAGGACCTGTTCCTGAAGGCATTCGCCGACGCGTTTCCCGGCGGCGACGAGCGGGCGATCCTGGTGGGCAGCACGATGTTCGGCGAGGAGGGCTACGAGCGCGAGCTGCGCGAGCTCGTCGCGCGGCTCGCGCTCGAGCGGCGCGTCGAGTTCCGCGGCTTCCGCGAGGACGTCTGGCCCGAGCTCGCGAGCTTCGACGTGCTCGTCCACGCCTCCGTGATCCCCGAGCCGTTCGGCACGGTCGTGCTGGAGGGGATGGCCGCGGGGCTGGCCGTGATCGCGGCCGACGAGGGCGGCCCCGCCGACATCCTCGCCGACGGCGAGACGGGGCGATTCTTCCGCGCCCGCGACCAGGGCTCGCTCGCCGCGACGATGCGCGCGCTGGGCGACGATGCCCGCGAGCGCGAGCGGCTGGGCGCCGCCGCACGCGAGGCCCTCGAGCAGTACCACCCCGATGCGATCACCGCGCGCCTGGAAGATGTCTACGCGCAGGTGCTGAGCGGGCGGGGACGCTCAAGGATCCCCCCGAACCTACCGATGCACACAACGTGAGCTTGTACTCTTGGACCGCTTTGCCTCGGGGAAAGCGCCCGCCTCTGCGGACCTCCGAGATCGCACCCCGCAGCCCGCGTTCGCGCCGCGCGCGCGCCCGGGCACTCGGCATCGCGGCGCTGGCGATGGCGCCGTTGCTGCTCGCGCCCGCGACCGCTGCCGCCAGGCGCCAGCGGGCCTCGGCGAGCGCCTGCGAGCTCAGCCTGAGCGTCGCCTCCGCACGCCTGATCGCGGGCGAATCGGCGACGTTGATCGGCACGCTGTCGTGTCCGCTCGCCGGTGAAGCGGCGGAACAGACGGTCACGATCGACCAGCGCGTCGCCGGCACGCCCGGCTTCAGCGCGATCGGCAGCGCCACCACCGAAGCGAGCGGCGCCTTCCAGCTGACGACCGGCGCGCTGGAAGACAACAGCGTGTTCTATGCCGACGTGCAGGGCGTTCGCAGCAACCGCCAGGCCGTCAAGGTGGCTCCCGCGGTGACGATCGGCGGTCCGCCGCCGACGACGCAACTGCCCCGTGCCGCGCGGCACGCGAGCGTGAGCGATGCGGAAAGCGACACGGTCACGTTCGCCGGCAACGTCGGCCCGGTGCCCGCCGGCACGCGCCTGATCCTGCAGCGCGAGAGCGCGAGCGCCGGCGAAGACTGGCGGCGGATCGGTCTCGGCGAAGTCCAGGCCGACGGCAGCTACTCGATCCCTCACACCTTCTCCGTCGGCGGACCGGCCACCGTCCGTGTGGTCGTGCGCGCGCGAGGACAGCTCGCCGCCGCCTCCGAACCGTTGACCTACGAAGTCGCGCCGCGCCAGAACCCGCGTCTGACGATCGCCGCGTCCGCCAGGCCGCTGCTGTACGGGCACGCGCTCACGATCAGCGGCGTCGCGGCAGGCGCCGC
Organism: uncultured Solirubrobacteraceae bacterium; assembly: GCA_963735705.1. Taxonomy (GTDB): domain Bacteria; phylum Actinomycetota; class Thermoleophilia; order Solirubrobacterales; family Solirubrobacteraceae; genus Palsa-744. The sequence goes on along the minus strand of CAVTLZ010000001.1, from coordinate 186,038 downwards.
GGACGAGCCGATCACGTTGTTCGCGCGCACTCGCGGCGGCGCCTTCGCGGCGGTCGCGGCGGTCACCTCAGACGCCGAAGGCAAATACGAATTCCCGGCCCAGACGCCATTGGCGAGCACCTCCTACCGGGTCCGCGGCGCCCATGTCACCTCGACGACGATCTTCGAGGGCATCGCTCCGCAGCTCACCGCGGCGGTCTCCTCGAGCACGATCGACGCCGGCCAGACGCTGACGTTCTCGGGCACGGTCACGCCCGGGCACGCCGGCCAGACCATCTACCTGGAGCGCCAGAACCCGTCGGGTGTCGGCTTTCACGTCGTCGCGACGACGACGCTCGACGAAGCGTCGGACTTCTCGATCGCGCACAAGGTGTTCGGCTCCGGCAAGCAGGTGTTTCGCGTCAAAGTCCCGCGCGACGCGGAAATGCAGGCCACCGCGAGCGAGCTGCTCACCGTCCAGGTCGAACCCGCCCCCGCCTCCTCGCTGGAACCCGAAGCGCCCGGCGAAGCGGTGTAGACGACCCAAGACCAACGCTACGCAATGGCCGGAAATAGCGTGTCTAGGTCCTCCTCGCTCCCTGGTGTGACTCGGGGCAGGAAGGACAGCATCAACTCGCGTCTTGCCCGGATGCCCTTGGGCGTCCGCTCGACCAACTCGAGCTTGCTCAGGGCATTGAGATCACGTGTGACCGTCTTGCTCCCCTTGCCCGCATATGCTTTGGCCAGCTGCGGAGTTAGCGTCGTGAGTTGTGCGCGGCGCGTATAGGCATCGTGCTTGAGCGCGAGCACTAGATCGCGTTGGCGTCGCGCGGTAAGGGTCGGATCCGGGAACATCGAATGAACGTAGTTAATCCACGTCGCGCGAACAATTAGATCATGTACGTCGCTTAGCTGCTGCTGTAGTTGCCCCACGAACCCCTCTGCCGCATAGCCGAGGAATGGGATGAGATCCCCGCCCGACTTCGAGGCGTGCTCAAGCTGACGGTAGTAGTTCGTCCTCGTCGCGTTGTAGTGGTTCGAGAGAAGATGCGCGGCGACCGAAGGAATGCCAGCGGCACTGAGGATGCCGAACTCGACCAGCCGCGCCGTGCGTCCATTGCCGTCCCCAAACGGGTGAATCCATGCGATGTATACGTGGGCAACCACGGCACGCAAGAAGGCGTGGAGAAAGTCCCTGGCGTGGTCCTTGCCGTCGCGCTGAAAGTCGGCCCCATTGAGCCAGTCGCATAGCGTAGCGATCAGGAAGTCGCAATCTTGCGCCGGGGCGCCCTTATATAGGTTGCCAACGACGATGCCCCCCGTGCGGAACTCGCCCGGTACAACGTGCTCTTCGACCTCTAGTCCGTCTAGGACCTGCTCGTTAAGCGCGCGCAGCCGCTCCGGCGTGACCTCAAAGGTTCCGTCCCGATGTACTTCCATTTCGATCGCGGCGAGCGCGTTGATGACGTTTTCGAGCTCCTGCTGCAGATACTCCTGGCTCGGGGGAACCTCCAGCTTCCCTTCGACCGCTGCAACTGCCTGGTCCTCGTTGAGGCTGTTGCCCTCGATCGCCGCGCTCGCTCGAGCGCCCTTAGCCAGGTAGACGCGTTCCATCTTTTCTGCCAACGCCGGCGGTAGGGGGGTCTTCGATAGGTGGCGACACTTTGAATGGGCTTCCCCTATGTGGTTCCAGACGGTCCAGGGAGCCCGCTCCAAGACGAGGCGAAACGTGATCCAAGGATGGGACCCCAAATAACCCCTGGAAACGTCCGTCCTAATGTCCCGTTCCGTCGCCATAAAAGCCCTCTATTTGCAGGGTAGAAGCAATTATAGCACGATTTTTGTCCGCAAGAGTGTCCGCAAAGACGGGCGCTTAAGGGGGTCGCTTTGTGGCCTGCTCTAGCAGTTGTGCGTACAGCGCCCGGTCAGGACGTTTCGCGTTGTGGCGCCAGGAGTACTATGGACAATGTGTGGCACATGGCCGGGCGCGAGTCGCCTCAGCCCGCTAGCATGGGCACGCCTCAGCCCTCCCCCAGCAACTCGTTCAGCCACTCGTCCCCGCCGCTGCGAATCCGCTCGTAGACTTGCTCTGACTGGCGCACGTGGCGCCTCTGCGTCGCGCGTTCCCAGCGCCGCCAGCGCCAGCCGTTGGCGAGGCGCCGCAGCGCCTGCACCGGTGGGATGGAACTTTGCCGCGGCGGCTGCGGCGCCTGCTCGCGATGCGCCGGGCTGAGCTCACCGGTGCGAAAGCCGGCGCCGTGGTGATAGATCACATCGCCGTAGATCGCGAAATACAGGCGGTCCAGGTCCCTGCGGTTGGTGCGCAGCACCTCGACCCACGGTGTCTTGGAGAGCTCCAGCCGGCGCAGCAGGTTGCCGCCGACGTCGCTCGTCGGTTTGCCGTGCGCCCCGATCCACGTCGGACCTGCCGTCCAGTCGCCGGGCAGGCTCCGCCACGTCCCGACGGTCGTCACGCAGAAGCACGGATGCGGTTGGGGCTCCTCGACGTTCTCCGCGCGCCGCACCGCCAGCAGCGGCGCCCTGCCGAGGGCGTCCTCGATCAGCGGCATCGGATCGGCGATCGGAAAGGCATCGCCGTCGAGGAACATCAGCAGATCGTCATCGGCGGCCACGTGCGAGATCTCCATCGCCAGGTGGTTGAGCTTGGCGGCGTGGGTGCCCAACTGCTCGATCACCGTGTCGAAATGCGTCGCGTAGGACGGATCGATGCCCTCGAGCGACGTCCACGTCTGGTACGGGACCGACAGGTGCTCACGCAGATGGCGGGTCTGGATCTCGATCCACTGCGGCGAGCGATAGTGGACGGTGGCGACGTACAGCATCAGGCGCTCCACAGCTCATCGACGCGCCCCAGGATCTCCAGGAACCTGGCGCGCTCGGCGGCGAGCGAGCGCGAGGCGCACTCCAGCCGAGCGGCTGCCAGCAATGGCTCCAGGGCGTCCGCGGACTCGCTCAGCGCGGCACACGTCGCCTCGAGGATCGCGCGCTCCTCGCGGGCGGGCACCAGGCACGTCTCGCCGTCGCGGCAGAACGAGCGGTTGCCGAGAACGTCCGGGCAGATCACGAGCGCGCCGAGCGCCATGCTCTCCAGCGCCGGCAGATACGCGCCCTCGACGAGCGCCGGCAGGTGCACCGTCACCCGTGCCCGCGCCATCGCGTCGAGCAGCTGATCGCGGGGCAGCGCCCGATCGACGAGCAGCACATGGTGACCCCGCGACTTCAGCTGGCGGGCGAGCGAGCGCCCGTTGTCGCGATCCTTGACCGCCAGGATCACGCAGTCGATGTCGCGCTCGGCCTGCGGGCGCGGCGCCGGCAGGCGCTCGAGGTCGAGGCCGATCGGCACCGTGAAGATCGGCCCCCGCACGGACCCGAGGCCTCGCAGCCGCTCCTCGATCTCAGAGCTCACGCACAGCCGGATCGCCCGGTGCGCGAGGAACTCATACGCCGCGTCGCCCGGGCGCGTGTGGCGAAAGCCCTGGATCAGGTTGACGATCGGCGCCGGCGAGTCCACACGCCGCTCCGGCGGCAGCGAGCGCCAATCCATGCCGGCGAGGAACAGCACCTCCGCATCGACGGCGCCCTCGACCGGTATCACCGTCTCGCGCAGTCCCGACCACGGGTTGCTGTGATCCCACAGCGAATCCGCCGTGAAGCTGATCCGCGCCTCATACGACGGCGAGCTGCGCACGTGCTCGAAATAGTGAAAGACCTTCAGGTGACCTCCCTGAAACCTCTGGAAGTTCCGGTGAAAGGCAACGGTGCGCACCGCCGGTGCTCCGTCGCGCGCGGGCGCTGCGTCCTGCATCGAAGCTCCGTGCGAGCGCGGCTCAGCCGAGGTCCCCATAGCCCCACAGCGCTACGAGGTCGCGGTCGAGGTATTCGCTCAAAGCCACGACCTCAGGCTTGAAGCGCACGCGCAGCTCTCTCATCAGCGTCTCGTCGGGCGCCGGCGCCGGGCCGAGCACGCCGACGCGCCGAATCCGGCGCAGCGTGTCACGCCGCAGCTCACGCGGGGCGAGCGTCTTCGCCGTCGCCCTCGCCGCGCGCGATACCGGTGACTTCCCGAGTGTTACCGAATACAGCAGATCGTCGAGCTGCTGCGAGCGCATCGTGCGCGTCGTCTGTTTGACGTGCAGCTCCTCCAACTGGTGATGCTCGTCGACGTCGAGGAATCGCAGCGCCCTGCGCAGCGTGCCCTGATTGTCGGCGCGGAAGTCGTCGTGGATCAGCACGAGCACCTGCTCGGGCGCGAACAGCGCGTGGTAGCGGCGCAGCTGCTCGACGTAACGCACATGCTCTGAGTACTGCAGCAGCTGGGGCAGGTGCGAGCGGCGCGGGATGCGCTTGCCCTCACGCCGAGCGGTCTCGAGTGACATCGCGCTGCGCAGGTTCTTCTCCGACTCGACGTGACTGCGCAGCAGCTGCAGGTGCAGTGAGTACAGGAAGCTCGCGGGCTCGCGCAGGATCGCGATCACGCGCGCGGCCGGCTGCAACTCGGCGATGCTGGCGGCGGCGGTGTGTGAGAAGAGATATGAGGGAGTCGCCTCGCCGGCGCGCTGCTGCGGCGAGGCGCCTGCGAACAGCGAGCGATACTCCTGGAGCGTCTGCGGCAACGCCCGCCCGCGCGCCGCCGGGAAGCGGGCGCGCATGTCGCTCGCGAGGAAGCGCGGCTCCTTGAGCGCAGGCATGTAAATCTCCGGGTGCCGTCTGAGCATCTCATAGAGCGCGGTGGTGCCGCTCTTGTGGTGCCCGACGATGAAAAAATCGGGAACCCTCCCCTGCACGGCGCCCGCATCAGTCAGTGATTCGGCCGACGCTGTCATCTAAAGGCGAGTCTATCAGGGGTCGCTCGAGGCCTTGACGCACAGCAAACATATACTGCGCTCGATCGGCAGATGAGCTCCTCCCCCGCACGCCGCCTCCTGAGCCTGCCGCGCGCGCTGTCACAGCGCGCGCGCGGCGCGCAGCAAAGCCGTCGCGAGCGCGACTTCAGCCCCCTGCTGCGCTTCGATCCCGACGCGCCGCAGCTGATCCTCTCGCCGCACTGGGACGACGCCGTGCTCAGCTGCTGGAGTGTGCTCGCCGAGCCAGCGCGAGGTTCAGGTGGTTAACGTCTTCGCGGGCGTGCCGCAGCCTGGACACGCTGGCGTATGGGAGGCCGTCAGCGGCTGCGCTCGACTCGGCCGAGCGCGCCCGCGCGCGCATGGCGGAGGACGCGCTGGCGCTCGCGCGCGCCGGGCGCACCGCTGTCAACCTGCCGCTGCTCGACGCCGGCTTGCGCCGGCGGCGCCCCGAGCCCAGCCTGGCGGCGCTCGATGATGCTCTCGCAAGCCACCTGCACAGCGCCTCGCGCGTGTTCGCGCCGGCGGGCATCGGGGCCCACGCCGACCACCTGCTCGCGCGCCGCTACGGCCGCGCGCTCGCACACGCCGGCATGCCCGTGGAGCTGTACGCCGAGCTGCCCTACTGCATCTTCCACGGCTGGCCGGCGTGGGTCGACGGCCAGCCCCGCGAGCCCGATCGTGACGTCGACGCCTACTGGCGGTCCTTCCTGCGGGGTGTGCCCGAGCTGCCCTCGCTGGACGGCGGCGAGGCGACGTGCCTGGACACCGCGGCGATTGCCGCCAAGCTCGACGCGATCGGCTGCTACAGGCTGAGCCTCAACCATGCCGTCAGGCGAATGCTGGCCGACCCGACGCTCAACCGCTTCGAGGTCCGCTGGCAGCTCTCACCGCGCGGCGCTTTCACGCCCGCCGGACACGGCGATCGTTAGAATCAAGCCCATGTCAGCGTCCGCCGCGCAGCCGGTCGAGCCCGTTCGCGATCACAGGATCCCGGACTTCTTCATAGTGGGTCACGCCAAGTGCGGGACCACGGCGTTGTACGAGATGCTCAAGCGTCACCCGCAGATCTTCATGCCCGAGTACAAAATGGGCGCCGGCAAGGAGCCGTGGTATTTCGCGCGCGACAACCCGAATCCGCAAACGGACGGCCGGCGCGACATCAGCTACACGGGCAGGACCGAGCAGAGCCTCGAGGATTACCTGTCACTGTTCGACGGCGCGCGGACTGGCCAGCGCATCGGTGAGGCCTCCTCCTCCTATCTGTGGTCGCCCGTGGCCGCGAGCCGCATCGCAGCGGCGCGACCGGACGCGCGCATCATCGCGATCATCCGCGAGCCCGCGAGCTTCCTGCGCTCGCTGCACCTGCAGCTGTTGCAGAATCACCACGAGACGGTGCGCGATTTTCGCACCGCTGTGGAACTCGACTCCGACCGGCTCGAAAACCGGAACATTCCCGAGACCTCTTACTGGCCGCGGGCGCTGATCTACTCCGACCGCGTCCGCTACGTCGAGCAGCTGCGCAGGTATGAAGCTGTGTTCCAGCCAGAGCAGATGCTGGTGCTGATCTACGACGACTTCCGCAACGACAACGAGGCGACCGTGCGCCGGGTGCTGCGCTTCCTCGACGTCGACGATTCACATCCGATCGAAGCGGTCAAGGTGAACCCCACGATCGCCGTGCGCTCCGAGCGAGTCGACAGGCTCAAGCAGGGACTGCGCGCGGGCGAGAACCCGCTGCTGCGGACGACGAGGGAGGTGGGCAAGGCGCTCACCACGCGGAGGCTGCGCGAGGCCGTCTACTACCCGCTGCAGAAACGTGCGGTCTGGGGCAAGCCGCCGCCCCCCGACGACGAGTTCATGCAAGAGCTGCGCGTGCGCTTCAAGCCGGAGGTCGTGGCGTTGAGCGAGCATCTGGATCGTGACCTCGTCGCCCTGTGGGGTTATGACGATCTCGGCTGAGCCGCCGTCCGCAGACACGCTTCAGAGATTCCCCGACTTCTACATCGTCGGTCACTCCAAGAGCGGCACCACCGCGCTGTACGAGATCCTCAGGCGCCATCCGCAGATATACATGCCGGAGCTCAAGGAGCCGACCTTCTTCGCCACCGACCTCAGGCCGCGCTTCCAGCAGCAGGTACCCGAGCCGGAGAGCCTCGAGGACTACCTGGCGCTGTTCGCGCCGGCGCGCGCGGAGCAGCGCGTGGGCGAGGCCTCCTCGCTTTACCTGTACTCGCATGACGCCGCCGGCGCGATCGCAGCCGCGCAACCAGCCGCGCGCATCGTCGCGATCCTGCGCGAGCCGGCGAGCTTCCTGCGCTCGCTGCACCTGCAGCTGCTGCAGATCCACAATGAGACCGAGAAGGACCTGCGCGCCGCCATGGCGCTGGAGCCCGCGCGGCGCCGGGGCGAGCGGATACCGAGCAGCTGCGCGCGCCCGCAGGCGCTGCTGTACTCCGAGCGCGTGCGCTACGTCGAGCAGCTGCGTCGCTTCCACGCCGTGTTCGCACCCGAGCAGGTGCTGACCCTCATCTACGACGACTTTCGCGACGACAACGAGGCGACCGTGCGCCAGGTGCTGCGCTTCCTCGCGGTGGACGACGCTCAGCCGCTGCAGATGCTGGAGGCCAACCCCACGGTCGCCGTGCGCTCGATGCGCCTGCACCGGCTCAAACACACGCTGCGCAGCGCCGACGGAGCCACGGCGCACGCCATCAGAGCAGCCGGCGAGGCGCTGATGACCCGCCGCGTGCGGGCGATCCTGCGACGGTCCCTCTACCGACAGACGCCGCCGGCGGACGAGCAGCTGATGCTGGAGCTGCGCCGGCGCTTCGCGCCCGAGGTGGCGGCGTTGAGCGAGTACCTCGGCCGCGACCTGGTCAGCCTGTGGGGCTATGACTCGCTCGGGTGAAGCGGGCGCGGCGCAGGAGCGCGGCGGCAGTCCGTTCGACGCGCGCTGGCGCCGCGAGGCCGAACGCGCGCAGGAGGCGGCTCTGCCCGACGGCAGCGTCGTCGTGTCGTGCCCGGCGCCGCTCGGCGTCGGCGGCCTCGGACGCCACCTGAAGGAGATCCTCGACGCGCTGCAGCGGCTGCAGCGACCGCACACGTGCGTATGCCGGAGCTGCGGCTGGCCCACCTCGGGAGCCCCGCGCCACGAACTGCGCCGCCGTGGCGTGGACGCAGCGCTGGCTCCGCTCGCGCGCTTCTCCCGCGCCTGGCGGATGCTCGCGCAGAGCGCCGACTTCGATGCCGGCGCGGCGGGCGAGCTGCCGGCGGGCGAGCATCTGCTCGCCTTCAACGGCACCGCCCTCGCCCAGTTCAGAGCGGCCAGGCGCACGGGACGCGAGTCGAACGGCCTCGTCGCGGCCAACTCGCACTTCCACCGCGTCATGCGCCAGCACGAGCTGGCCTGCAGGCAGTACCCGATCGAACGCCCCTGGGTGCGCCACCTGCTCCGACGCAACCTCGCCGAGTACGCCCTCGCCGACCGCATCTACGTGGCCTCGCGCTACGTGCGCGACTCGTTCCTCGAGGAGGGCTTCGACGAAGCCGCGCTGTCGCTGTTCCCGCTCACGCCCGACCCCCGCTACACGCCCGCGCGCGAGCCCGCGCCCGCGCCCGCGAGCGAGACCTTCGACGTCGTCTACGTCGGCAGCCTCTCCGTCCACAAGGGCGTGCCGCTGCTCGTCGACGCCTTCCGCCGCCTGCCCCATGCCGACCTGCGGCTGGTGCTCGTCGGCGGCTGGGGAACGCGGGGGATGCGTCGCTTCCTGCAACGATCGTGCGCCGAGGACCCGCGCGTCCGCGTCGCTCCGGGCGATCCGCTCGAGCCCCTGCGGCGTGCCGGCCTGTGCGTGCACATGGCCTACGAGGACGGCTTCGCCTACGCTCCCGCCGAGGCGCTGGCGTGCGGCGTGCCGGTGATCGTCAGCGAGGACACGGGCATGAAGGAGCTGATCGACCCGGGCGCCAACGGCCTGATCCTGGCGACGGGTGACCTCGACGCGCTGACCGAGGCGATCGACGCCGCTTACCGGGGAGCGATGACGCGTGGGCGATGAGCGCCGCGCGGCGTTCGTGGGGATGTCCGCGGGCGAGACCTCCGGCATGCGCGATCACGCCGCGCTGCTCGCACAGGCGCTGCAGCAGGAGGGCGTGTCCTGCAGCATGCACTGGCTGGCCCGCGCGCACGAGTCGTTCGGGGCCGCCCGTGGCGAGAGCGCCGCATGGGCGAGCGGCCTGCGCGAGGAGCTCCGCCGCGAGCGACCGGATGTCGTCCTCTTGCACTACTCCCCCTTCGCCTACTCCTACCGCGGCGTGCCGCTGCTGCTGGGCTCGACGCTCGCGGCGCTGCGCGACGCGCGCGCGCCGGTCGTCACGCTCATGCACGAGTGCGCCTACCCGTGGCGGGCGGGCGACTGGCGCGGCAGCCTGTGGGCGCTGACCCAGCGGGCGGCGCTGATCGAGGTCATGCGCGCCTCGCGCGCGGCCGTCGTCACCACCGACTTCCGCGCCGAGTGGCTCGGCTCGCGGCGCTGGCTTGCGCGCAGGCCGCTGGCGCTCGCGCCGGTGTTCTCGACGCTGCCGCCCCCCAGCCCAGCGCAGCATCCAGAGCGCGGCAACCTCGTGGGGCTTTTCGGCTACGCCTTCCAGGGCGCGAGCGTCGAGCTCGTGCTGGACGCGCTGCGCGAGCTTCGCCGGCGGGGCGTGGAGGTGCGTCTGCTGCTGCTCGGCGCCCCCGGGGCCGCCTCCGCGGCGGGTGAGATGTGGCTGGCGGGCGGGCGCGCGCGCGGGGTCGACTCGCTGCTGTCGTTCACCGGACGGCTGCCCGCCCAGGAGCTCTCGGACGCGCTCGCGCGCTGCGACGTGCTGCTGTTCACCGCCGCCGCGGGTCCGACCTCCCGCAAGACGACGCTCGCCGCCTCGCTCGCGGCGGGCCGTCCCGTGCTCGCCACCGACGGCCCGCGCCGCTGGTCGGAGCTGGTCGAGCACGACGCGGCCGCGGTGGTGGCGCCGACGGCGGGCGCGCTGGCCGACGCGCTCGCGGCGATGCTCGCCGACGAGACGGCTGGCGACGCGCTCGGCCGGCGCGGGCGCGCCTTCGCCGAGGAGCGGATGAGCCTCGCCCGCAGCGCGGCGGTCGTGGCCGGGCTGTTCGAGCAGGTCCTCAGCTGACGGTCGAGGCCGCGGGGGCCGTGGGAGCGACGTCGCCCCGGCGCGCGGACTCCCAGTTCTCGCGGGCGACCGCGTAGGCCTCGGAGATCGCCTCGAGGTGTCGCTCGAGCGAGAACTTCGCGGCCACCGTCGCTTTGCCCGCCGCGCCCATCGCCGCCTGTCGCCGCGGATCGTCCAGCAGCTCGCCCAGCGCAGCGGCCAGCGCGCCGGCGTCGCCCGCCGGGAACAGCAGCCCCGAGACGCCGTCCTCGAGCCAGTCGCCGATGCCGCCCGTGTCGCTTGCGACCGCCGGGCGCCCCGCGGCGAACGCCTCGATGCCGACGATCCCGAACGGCTCCGGCCACAGCGATGGCACCACCACGACGGACGCCTCCGCGAACTCCTCCGCGAGGCCGTCCGGGTCCAGCCAGCCCTTGAAGCGGACGCGGTCCTCGACGCCGCGGCGGCGCGCCAGCCGGCGCATCGCCTCCAGCTGCCAGCCGTCGCCGCAGATGACGAACTCGGCCGCCACCTCGCGCGCGGCCTCCAGGAGCGTGCGCACGCCCTTCGGCGCGACGATGCGCCCCGCGAACACGACGCGCCGCCTGTCCTCGTGCCCGGAGCCGATCCGCGGCTCGACCGTCGGAAAGTACGGCACGATCCTGCGGCGGGCGAGTCCGTTGATCGCCAGATGCCGGTCGACCGCCGTGGAGTAGGAGACCGCCATGTCGGCCTGCGTCAGCGCCGCCAGCGCGCGGCTGGCCCTGCGGTATGAGTACGGCAGCATCCGCGGATCGCGCGTGTGCGCGCAGCGGGGCAGGTTGGGGACGCACCCGGGCCCGTGCGGGCGCTGGCATTCCTGCCCGGGGGCGAAGTAGTGGTAGCCGGAGGTGCACGCGAGATAGGTGTGCGAGCTGATCACCACCGGCGCTCGGCGGCGCAGGAACTCGACCACGTCCGGGTCGTCCAGCTGATTCAGGTGAACCAGGCTCGGCTCACACGCGAGCGCCTCGCCGAGCCTGACCTCGACCGGAGCGTCCCTGTTGAACAGCTCAGGGCTGTGATAGAGCGTGACGCCGTCGGGCACCTCGTCGGACTCGACCTTCGCGCAGGCGATCGACACGCGCGTCCCGCGAGCCGCCAGCGCGCCCGCGCTCGCGGAGACATGCGCGGCGACGCCGCCATCCCTCACCCAGCGCGGCACCACCATGAGCACAGAGTCCGCGGAGGGCATCCCAGCGCTGAATGGTATCCGCAGGTCAACCCTGCCGGCGCCCCGCAGACGGGCCAAGCGCTCAGGGAAGACGGTCGTAGCCCCAGAGGCTGACGAGGTCGCGATCGAGGTACTCGCTGAGCGCCCGCACCTCGCCCTCGAAGCGCCGGCGCAGCTCGAGCATCAGCTGCTCGTCGACCGGCTGCGGGCGAGCGTGGACGACGCGCTGCTGGGCGAAGCGCAGGGCGCTGCGTCTGAGCGACTGCGGCGCGAGCGTCTTGACCAGCCCCTTCGCCGCCCGCGACAGCGGCCCGGCCCCGACCGACACCGCGTGCACGACGTCGTCGAGCTGCTGGGAGCGCATCAGCACCGTCGGGTTGGCCTCCGTCGCCTGCACGTCGAACGTCTCGTCGACGTCGAGGAAGCGCAGCACCTCGCGCACGGTGGCGTCGTTGTCGGCGCGGAAGTCCTCGTAGATCAGCACCTGCACCCGCTCTCTGGGAAACAGCGCGTGGTAGCGGCGCAGCTGCTCGGTGTAGCGCACGTGCTGGGAGTACTGCAGCAGCTGCGGCCGGTGCGAGCGTCGGGGGATGTGCCGCCCGCGGCTGCGCTCGGACTCCAGCGAGATCGCCCTGCGCAGGTCGCGCTCGTTCTCGACGTGCGTCTGCAGCAGCTGCAGGTGCAGCGAGCGCAGGAAGCTCGCCGGCTCGCGCAGGATCGCGATGATGCGCGCGTCGGGCGCCACCGCGGCGATCCCCGCCGCGGCGGTCTCGGACCACAGATAGGACGAGGAGGCCTCCCCGGCCCGCTGGTCGGGCGCGGCCGCGGCGAACAGCGCCATGTACTCCTCGAGCGTCTCCGGCGCGACCCCGGCGCGCCGCGGCTGAAAGCGCGGTCGCATGTCGGTGGCGAAGAACCACGGCTCCTTTTCCTCGGGCATGTAGATCTGCGGATGCCCTCTGAGCATCTGGTAGAGCGCGGTCGTGCCGCTCTTCGCGTGCCCGACGATGAAGAAGTCCGGGAGCCTCGCGCTCGCGCCACGCGCCCGGGCCGCGCTCTCACTCGACGTCGTCATAGCCCCACAAGCTCACCATGTCCCTGCCGAGGTACTCGCTCAGGGCCACCACCTCGGGCTTGAAGCGCCGGCGCAGCTCGTCCATCAGCGCCTCGTCGGGCGCCTGCGGAGCGACATACACGAGCCGCTCCTTGGTCGCACGCACGGCTTCGCGACGCAGCCCGCGGGGCATGAGCAGCTTCAAGCCCCCCTTCGCGACGCGCGAGACGGGTCCGCGGCCGACGGACAGCGCATGCACGAGGTGGTGCAGGCGCTGCGAGCGCACGCCGACCGTCGGGTTGGCCTCGGTCGCCTCCACCGCGACGGTGTCGTCCACTCCCAGGAAGCGCAGCACCTGGCGCACCGTCGCATCGTTGTCGGCGCGGAAGTCGTCGTAGATCAGCACGAGCATCCGCTCGGGCCCGAACAGCTCGCGGTAGCGCTGCAGCTGCTCGACGTAGCGCACGTGCTCGGAGTAGAGCAGCGCCTGCGGCCAGTAGGTGTAGCGGGGGATCTCGCGCCCCTGGCGGCGCGCGTCCTCCAGCTCGAGCGCGGTGCGCAGGTCGGCCTGCTCCTCCACGTAGGTCTCGACGAACTGCATGTGCAGCGAGCGCAGGAAGCTCGCCGGCTCGCGCAACAGCGCGACGATGCGCGCCTCGGGCGCCACCGCGGCGATGCGCGCGGCCGCGGTGCGCGACCACAGATACAGCGTCGAGGACTCGCCGGCCCGCTGGTCGGGCGCGGCCGCGGCGAACAGCGCCATGTACTCCTCGAGCGTCTGCGGGGTGCCTTCCGGTCGCGGCGGCGTGCGTTCGCGCAGCTCGGTCGCGAAGAACCACGGCTCCTTGTTGGCGGGCATGTAGATCTGCGGATGGCGGCGCAGCATCTCGTACAGCGCCGTGGTCCCGCTCTTGCCGTGGCCGACGATGAAGAAGTCGGGCAAGCGGCCCGGCCGCAGCGCGGCCGGTGCGTCGCTGGAGATCGCCGTCGGAGCCATCGTCCCCATCTACACGCGCGCGACCGTCGTCAGGGCAGCACGCCACCCGGGGCGCCGGCGGCGATCAGGGAGGCGGTGCGGTAGTAGTGGTTGTGCTCCTGCAGCGCAGCTTTCGTGTCGAACGCCGACAGACGGCCGTCGAGGATCACCATCACGCGGTCGCACATGTCGAGCGTCGACATGCGGTGCGCGATCGTGAACAGCGTCAGCTCCGACTTCAGCGCGGTCAGCGAGTCCTGGATGAGGGTCTCCGAGTGCGGGTCGAGCGCGCTGGTGGGCTCGTCGAGCACGAGCACCCGCGGGCGCGCGGCGAGCGCGCGGGCGAGGCAGATCCGCTGCTGCTGGCCACCGGAGACCGCGTCCGCACGCGGACCGACGATCGTGTCGTAGCCGTGCGACCAGCCGGCGATGTCCTCGTGGATGCGCGCCAGCCGCGCCGCCCGCTCGACCGACTCGTCGTCGATGTCGCGGAAGAAGCGGATGTTGTCCGCGACGGACGCATGCAGCAGGCGCGGTTCCTGGGGCACGTAGGCGACGAGCCTGTGCCAATCCTCGAGCCTGAACTCGCGCACGTCGTGGCCGTTGACCAGGTACAGGCCCGCCTGGGGGGCACGCAGCTGCAGCAGGATCTGCACGAGCGTCGACTTGCCGGCGCCGGAGGGACCGACGATGCCGATCGCCTCGCCCTCGTGCACCGTGAAGCTGACCAGGCTCAGCACCGGGCGCCCGGGGTTGTAGGCGAAGCAGACCTCGTCGAAGGCGAGGCTCTGCACCTCGGTGAGCTCGCGCTCGCCGTCGGGGGGGCGGCTCGCGGTGTAGCGCTGCTCGGTCTGCTGCAGGCGGTCGATGAACGGCAGCGACTGCTGCAGCGCCTGGTAGGAGGCCTGGATCGACTGGCCCTGCTGTGAGGCGCGCACGAGTATCAGGACGACCGCTCCGAGCGATCCGGCGTGACCGGCGCCGGCTGAGCTCAGACCGGCGAGCGCGGCGATCAGCACCACGTAGATCAGGCTCTGGTAGATGTTCGGGACCGCTTTGACGATCAGCTGGCTGCGGTAGAAGAGGTCTCGACAGGCCGTCACGAGGCCTGAGACGCGCTCGAACTGGGCGCCCGTCACGCCGAAGACCTGCGACTCTTCGGCCAGCCGGTTGGCCTCGGCGATGCCGCCCGCGTACTGCACCTGGGCCTGGGACAGTTCGCGGCTGCGCCGCGTGCCGAGCGAGCGCAACGGCCGCAGCACCGTGAACATCGCGATCGCGATCACGAACACGACGCCGGCGGCGGGCGGGCTGAGCGCGACCGCGGAGCCCATCAGGATCAGGAACGTCAGCGACGAGCTCACGAGTCCGGTCGCCTGCAGCGCGCCGCCGGTCGCCTGACTGGTCTGGCTGGTCATGATCTCCTGCAGCTGACCCTCGCGATCGCGTGACTGCACATCCCAGGAGGCGCTCGTGAACGCTCGGAAGATCCTCGTGCGCAGGCTTTTCTGCACGTCGGCGGCGATCCGCGCCGGCAGCACCGACAGCGGCCACTGCAGGAACAGCCGCAGCAATGTCAGCCCGAGCCCGATCCACAGCAGCGTGCCCACCGACGCGTGCACGTCGAACAGGCCGGCTTTGCCGTGCACGCCCTTGCCTTTCACGAGGGTGGCCGCGACCTGCGCGACGATCGCGAGCGTGCCCGCTTCGGTGACACCGCAGACGATCGACAGCACCGACAGCGAGACGATCGATTTGCGCTTGTCGCCGATCAGCAGATCGAGCTGCGAGCGCATCGAAGCGCGCGGCGGTTCCTCGCCGCCGCCGGCCGGCTTGCGCGGGCTCATGCCGCCGCCACGCCGCTCGGTTGCCCCAGCAGCGGCACGACGCGACGCCGCGCGTGCTCCCAGCCGGGACCGACGAGCCAGTAGGAGGCGATGCCGGCGGCGAGCCATACGTACGGTCCTGCCCACTCGCTTTGGGAGACCGGGCCGTCGAAGGCCATGAAGAACAGCGCGAACACGGGCGCGAACACCGCGGCCAGGTAGATCTGGAGCTCAGGGTCCGCGATCAGCCGCACCCGACGAAACGCGAGCGTGAGCAAGGTGAGTATGAATCCCGTCCAGACGAGCAAGCCCGGCAGCCCCACTTCCTTGACTATAAAGTTGAATGTTGTCTCGGCGTTGACATTATGGCCTTCGAGGTCTTCGGTGGATTTGCCGCCGAACGCCGCGGCCGCCCCGGCGGTGCCGAGCCCGAACCCGAAGGGCGAGGCCGCGATCTCGTTCGGGATCGCCTTGAGCTCGCCTTCCTTGTAGCTCGTGCCCGTGCTGGCGACGCTGCTCGGGGAGACGCTCGAGTAGCGCGAGAAGACCCCTTCGCCGACGGTGGCGACGAAGATCAGCAGGAACGGAAGCGCGATGGCGAAGCTGACGATCAGCGCGCGCAGGGGTCTTCGCGCCTGACGCCCGGCGCTGGCGGTCAGCAGCGCGTAGCCGATCACGGCGAGGATGCTGCCCACGAGCTGCAGGCGCCCGAGGCCGGTGGCGGTCGCGGCGATCGCCCCGAACAGCAGCAGCAGGAGCGCCGGCCGTCGCCTGCGGCTCGTCCCCAGGAGCGCGAGCAGCCCGGCGATCGCAACCAGGCCGGTGGCGCCGCCCGCGCCGCTTTCGTCGCCGAGGCCCGTCGGGCGCACGCGCGCCACCCCTTCGCTCTTGTAGACGCGCGCGGCCGCGCCGGTGAGTTTCTGGCTGTAGCCGGGACCCCAGCTGGCCACGGCGGCCGGGCCGAGCTGCGTCTGGTAGGTGGAGACGATGCCGTTGGCGAGCGCGATCACGCCGAGCAGCAGGAAGAGCCTGCGCATGCGCGGCTTGGAGCGCACGAGCAGGTAGCCGAAGAAGAAGAACGGCACCCATTGCAGCTGCTCCCTGAAGCCGGCGCCGATCTTCAGCACGTTCAGCGTGCGGGGATTGAACGCCTCGAGCACGACCACGGCCGTCCACGCGATCACCCACGAGGACAGCGGCGGGAGGTTCATCCTGCGCCCGCTGACGATGCGGCGCACGAGGATGCCGAGGCAGATCGCGAGTATCAGCACGTCCTGCAACCCGGAGGTGGCGGTGCCGCCGGAGACGATCAGCTTGATCGGCCCGTTGATGCAGCCGAGATAGAAGGCAAGGCACGGAACGGTGATCTCCAGGCGCGAGCTGCCGGCGAACACGCCGAGCGCGAGCGCGCCGACGAGCGCGCCCAGGACCAGCGGGTAGTTGGGTTTGGGCATCGCGACGGCGATGGCCAGCGCGATCAGCAGCGAGACCAGCCCGGCGCCCGCGAGCTGCGCGGCATCGTGGACCCGACGACCCACCACCGCCGGATGCGCCCCCACGCTCTGCGCGGGCGGGCCCAGGCGCGCGGTGCTCATCTGCGTGTCAGCATGGCGGACCAGCGTCGCCGGCCGGCGCCGACGGAGATGCCGTAGCGCTCGATGTCCTTCGGCGAGACGCCGTTGGCCACGACGCCCAGCACGGGGGCGCTCGGCGTCCGCAGCAGAAGCTGGCGCAGCCTGTCGGCGGAGCGTTCGCGCGTGTGGCCGATGCGCGCGACGATCACGATCCCGTCGACCGCCGTGAGCAGCGCCATCGCGTCGCTGACCTCGAGCGGCGACGGCGCGTCGATCAGCACGTAGTCACACTCCTCCCCCAGCGAACGCATCACGTCCACAATCCGCGTTCCGGCGAGCAACGCGGGCGGGTTGGGGGCCGCCGCCTCACCCACGAGCACCGATACGGCGCCATCGGTGCGCGTGGCGATGGCCGTCGCCACGCCGGCGGGCGAGCTTGCCTCCTCGGCGATCGCGTGCGGCTGCGCGGAGGGCACGCCCTGCAGCGCTTCCTCGAGGGTCAGCGTCCCAAGCAGCACCTCGGCGAGGCCGGGGCGCTCGCCGACGCCCAGCAGCCTTGCCTGCACCGGGTGGCGAAAATCGGCCTCGACGATCGCCGCACGACGGCCGGCTTCGCGCTCGGTGAGCGCCAGCTGCGCGACGAGCGTCGACTTGCCATCGCCCGGATCGGCGCTGAGGAACAGCAGCGAACGGGGCGCGACCTGGCGCTCACCGCCGAGCGTGGGCCCCAGCTCGAGGGTCGTGTGCAGCCGGCGCAGCGGCTCGATCAGGGCTTTCGCGGGCGCCGGCGCCCCTTCGCGCTGCAGGATCGGCCGCTTGACCTGTGCGAGCGCCGTCAGTATCTGACTGTGGAAGATCGCCTCGACGTCGGCGAGCGAGCGCAGCCTGCGATCGACGCGGCCGAGCAGGAAGGCGGCGATCGCCGCGAGGACGACCCCGATGACGAAGCCGAAGATCCCATTTTTTTTCGGTTCGGGCCCGAGCAGCAGCGCGGCCGCGGGCTTCGCCGGCTTCACCTGTTGGACGGCGGTGATGTTCAACTCGGCTTCGAGCTGATCGATCTTCGTGCTGAGCTGCGCCTCGCGGATCACGTCACCCTCGGAGGTGGTGGAGGAGGTCTTGGTCGAGCCTTTCGTCTTGCTCGCGGCCGCCGGGGCCGGCGCTTCGATCTTGCGCAGCTGACGACGCGCGATCGAGATCGCGTTCCTGATGCCGCGTTCATACTGTGCGTGCTGGCGTTTGATGTAGCTCTGCGCCACGTCGTTGGCCAGCAGCGCCGCGGCCTTGCGGTTGTGCGCTTCCACGGTGATCGTGATGAACGGGCTCTTTTCGGAAGCCGCCTTCGCCTTCACCTTTGCCTTCGCGGCCAGTTTCGCCACATGCTCGTGCTCCGCTTTGAGCTGGTGACGAACGGCTTCGACGACGATCGAGTTGATGATGTCGGACTGCGCGCCCGCGGCGAGGGCGGTGCTCTTCGCACTCACTCCCTTTTCGCCGAGCTGTTCTTCACTGCCCGCCGCGAGATACAGCTGCGTAGTCAGCTGAAATTGCGCGGGCTTGCGCTTGTAGTAGAGATAGCTGCCGCCCGCGACGAGTATCCCTACGATCAGAATCATCCACTTTCGCCGCCATATCGGAGCGAATATCGCGGTGGCGCTTGGGGTCTCGTTCATGGATAGGGTCCGTCCTGGCGCGACGAGGCAATCATAAAGATCAACGTAATCGGCCGCTAAAGAGTAGCGGGCGCCTGCGGCAGCGAAAAGCGGTGCAGGCGGGCCACCACCGCTCTCGTGCGTGCTCTGCGAGGACCGCATGCAGACCGCGGGCGCATGCTACAGGGCCCGCGTCTGCGACGGCTCGCGCCGGTCGGTCGAGCGTCGCCCCGCCGCCAGCCGCTGGTAGAGCTCGTGGTGCTTTGCCACCATCGTCTCCCGGCCGAAGCGCAGCGCCGAGCGCCGCGCGGCGGCGCCCATGCGGGCCCTGAGCTCGGGGTCCGACGCGAGCTGCACGAGACGCCTCGCGATGGCGTGCGCCTCCGGCTCGATCAGGAAGCCGTTCTCGCCCTCCTGCACCAGCTCGCTGATCCCGTTCACCGCCGTGGCCAGAACCGGCAGGCCGCTCGCCGCCGCCTCGAAGGTGACCAGCGAGAAGGTCTCATAGCTGGTCGGCAGCACGAACGCGTCCGACAATGCGTATATCAGCGCGACGTCCTGCGTCACCCCGAGCCAGCGCACCGCGTCGGCGACTCCGAGCGAGTCGGCCAGCTCCCGGTAGCGTCGCTCGTCGCCGCGCCCCACCACCACGAGGCTCCATTCGCCCGCCAGCGCCAACGCGTCGAGAACGGGGCGCAGGCCCTTGCGCTCCCACTCGCTGCCCACGAACACAGCCACGAGGCGCTCCCGCGGAATCCGCAACTCCGCGCGCATCGCCATTGCCTCATCCGCACGCACGCCGGGCGTATAGGCATCGGTGTCGATCCCGTTGTGAATCGTCATCACGCGGTCGGCCAGCTCCGGGTAATGCTCGCGCACCTCCCCGGCCACGCCATCCGACACGCACACGAACGTCGCCGAGCGATTGGCGCGGAATGACAGCCGCTCGGCCAGGCGCTTCACCACCCTGACCATCTTGATGTTCCAGCGAAACAGGAGCGTCGAGCGACTGGGGTTCGCCGGGCCGACCTGATGGCAATAGTGAACGGCGATGATGTCAACGGGGTCGAGCACGATCCCGCCCGTTGCCTGGATCACCCCTCGCCCCCACCTGCGCAGCGCGAGCGAGCCCGCCAGCAGGAACCACGGGTATGCGATCAGAAATGGCCGCCCGGGTCCCCGTACACGGTGGAAGTCGACGCCCGCGCCCGCCGGCAGCTCGCACGTCCGGGCGATGACGGTGACATCGTGGCCAAGGGCACGCAGCCCGAGGATCAGCTCGGCCAGCACGCGCTCCATGCCACCGACCGGACCGATGTCATGCGCGACGATCGTCACGGCGCACGCCGGCGCGGTGGCGCCCTGCGGATGCTGTGGCTCGAGGTCTACCTGCACGATTCCCAGCTAGTAGCTGCCGCGCCCGGCGCCGAGCGGCGGTGCGAGCGGCTCGCGCTCCACTGCCTGCCCTTTCTCGGCGATCAGCCTGTTGACGTGGTGAACGAAGCGCTTGCACATCGCGTCGTTGGTGAAATCGCGCGCGAAGCGCTCGCGGCCGGCCGCGCCGATGCGATCGCGCAGCGCCGGCGAGGCGAGCAGCGCCTCCAACGCGTCGGCCAGATGCTCGGGCGAGCCGGAGCGCGCAAGCACGCCGGTCTCACCGTCGGTGACGATCTCGGTGGGTCCACCCGCGTCGACGGCGACGACGGCGACGCCCCTGGCCATGCCCTCGAGCAGCACGATCCCGAACGGCTCGGGGTCGGACGCGTTGACGAGGATGTCCATCTGGTCGATGTAAGGCCCGGCGTCGGGCACCTCGCCGGTCATGGTCACCGAATCGGTGAGACCGAGCTCGCCGATGAGCCGCGGCAGCGACTGGGCGTACTCGGGCTCGAGGCCAAACGAGTCGCCGCCGACGATCACCACGTGCACGTTGTGACCCCGTTCACGCAGGATCGCCTGCGCGCGCAGCAGCCGGTCCTGCCCCTTCCACCGCTGCAGGCGCCCGACCAGGCCGACCACCGTGGCTCCCGCGGGAAGCTGGAGCGGCCCCTGCTCGGCGCGCCTCGGAGGCACGGACGTGCCGGCGTGCACCACGAACATGGGCCGCGTCGGGCGCATGCGCCGCTGCGCTTCCGCAGCCGCGTTGGCGGTGTAGCCGATGGCGATCGCGGGCAGCAACGTCGCGCACTGGTCGATCCAGTTACGGTGCGGGATCGCATGCTGCCACCAGATCACGCGATCGGACATGCCGCTGATCATCGCGGCCGGCGCACCGTACAGATGCGTCTTCGCCGCCCAGTCGACGATCAGATCCGGCTCGGCTCGGCGCATGATCCCGGCAAGCTGTGACACGCTCGCCAGCCAGCGGTGGGGCTGGCGGATGCGCCCCGCGGGGATGACATCGACGCACACGCCGTCGCGGCGCAGCTGCTCGGGCCACGGACCCGGCTCGAGGAACACGAGCTGCAGCTCGTAGCCATTGCCCTCACCGCCCTCGATCAGCGTCTGCAGCATCGCCTCGGCGCCGCCCGAAAGCCGAGCCCAGGCGACGGTCACGAGAATGCGCAGCGGCCGCTGCGAGCCGTCAACCGGACCTTGCCGCCGCTGATCTGAAGCTCCGGCTGCGATCCGCGGCTCCACCGCTTGAGCTTAGCCGAAGCGCGCGTTCTCGCTGCGGCGAGCAGGCCGTCACGCTTGCACTTGACAGCTATCATGCCGCGTCCCAACCATCGCATGCCACCACAGCGAACCAGACACATCGAGCTACGCATGCCGCGGCTGGGCCACGGTGCTGGATGGCTTGCGCGCCTGACGGGGCAAACGCACGCGGGGGCTGTCGCGATGCCGCTCGACGGGGGCATCGACATGCCGCCGCCCGCGCCCGACTGCCCCCCGGGATGGCGGACGGGACCGCCCGACTTCGTCGGCGTCGGCGTGCAGCGCTGCGGGACGACGCGCTGGTTCAACCTGATCGCCTCACATCCGGACGTGGCACGCCCGGTGGCGGCGAAGGAGCTTCACTACTTCGACAGGTTTCACTCCGGTGGCTGGGAGGCGGCCGACATCCCCCGTTACCACGCCTACTTCCCGCGCCCGCCCGAGCAGACGGTTGGTGAGTGGACGCCGCTCTACGCCAGCGCCCCGTGGGTGCCGAGGCTGCTCGCGGCGGCCGCGCCCGACGCGCGCCTGCTGATGCTCTTGCGCGATCCGGTCGAGCGATTTCTGTCAGGCCTGCAGCTCGACATCTCCGTCGCCGCCAGGCGTGGCGCGCCGCTCAGCCGCTACGCCCCCCTGGAGGCCTTCGTACGCGGCCACTACCACGCCCAGATGACCGGCCTGCTGCGTCACTTCGACCGCTCGCGGGTGCTGATCCTGCAGTACGAGCGCTGCGCCCGCGAGCCGCAGGAGCAACTGCGACGGACGTTCGCGTTCCTCGGCCTGAAGGACGTCGAGCTCACACCGGAGCTGGGCGCGCACCCCAAGCGCCAGGACGAGAAGCCGGTGCTCGATCGCGAGACGCGCGAGGCGTACGCGCAGGCATATCAGGACGATGTGCTCGCGCTCGCGGAGAGCTGCCCGGAGATCGACCTCGCGCTATGGCCCAACTTCGCTCACCTGGCAGGCTGACGGCGGGCTCGCCGCCGCGGCGCTACGCGCGCTTTGAGCCGGACAGCGCCACGCTCAGATATGGATAGCCCAGCAGCCGGCTGAGTGGCGCGTCCAGCACCGCCAGCGGGCGCAGCGGCAGGACGATCATCCACGCCACGGGACGCCCGAAGCGCTGCGAGAGCCGGCGCATCAGATTTGTCACCTTCTGTGAGAATGACGCCGCTGACGAAACCCTCGCTGCGGACCTCGAGGCCCGCCTGCTCGGCGATCTCTCGCAGTCGCCGAGCGGAGTATCCGTAACGCACGTGAGAGCCGTCCTCGACGCCGCTCGGGTAGCGCTCCTCTGTGTACAGCGGATGATGACCGTCGAACGGCGCGGTGAGCAGCAGCTGCCCACCCGGCTTCAACAACGCCGCCAGCGAGGTGAGAAGACCCTCATCGTCGCTGACGTGCTCGATCGTCTCCAGGCAGACGATCTGGTCGAACGTGCCGAGCTCGGCGCGGTGGTCCTCGATCTCGCGCAGATCGAGGATGCGAAACTGGATTCCCTCGACGCCGAGCACACCGGCCCTGCGCCGGGCATCCTCCTGCTCGCGCTCGGAGAACGACGCCGCCAGAACCTGGTTGCCGACCTCGGCGGCGTAGATCGCGAACGCGCCGTTGCCACAGCCCGCGTCGAACGTGCGCACGTTCCCCGTGCGCAGGTGACGGCGCAGCCACAGCCACCGATCGAGGACGCAGGGATCGCCGTTGATCAGCAGCGAACGCCAACCGAGAGTGCGCAGCACGGTGTCCGGCATCGCAGAAATATAGCCTTGCCGCAGATGAACACGTCGCCGGCGCCACCGCCAACCCCTCGCGAGCGCATCGTGTTGGCGCACGACTACCTGCTGGTCATGCGCGGGGCCGAGCGCACGTTCGCGGCAATCGCCGACCTCTACGCCGACGCGCCGATCCTGACCCTGCTGTACGACGAGGCCGGTACGGACGCTCGCTTCGCGGGACGGTCGATCACCAGCTCTCCACTGCGCCATCTGGGCGTCAGCCAGGCCACGTTCAGGCGTCTGCTGCCGCTGTACCCGTGGGCGGTCGAACGCCTGCAGGTCCCCGCCTGCGACGTGCTGCTCAGCAGCAGCAGCGCGTTCGCTCACGGCGTGCGCGTGCCCCCGGGGGCGGTGCACGTCTGCTACTGCTACACGCCGTTTCGCTACGCGTGGTATGAGCAGCAGCGCGCCCTCGCGGAGGCTCCGCGTCCGATCCGCCCGCTCCTGCGCCGCCAGCTGGAGCGGATCCGCGTGTGGGATCTGGCGACCAGCCGCCGCGTGGACGCGTTCATCGCCATCTCGGAGCTCAGCCGGGAACGGATCAAGCGCTACTACGACCGCGACGCGGTGGTGATCCACCCGCCGGTGGAGACCGGCCGGTTCACTCCCGGCGAGCCGGGCGAGAAGCTGCTGGTGGTCTCGGAGATCGTCCGCCACAAGCGTCTGCACGTCGCGCTGGAGGCCGCGCGCCGCGCGCGCGTGCCGATCCGCGTGGTCGGCTCCGGGCCCGACCACGCGGCGCTCAGCGCGGCCTACCCGGAGGCCGAGTTCCTCGGCCGTGTCGACGACGAGCAGCTGGCGGGGCTGTACGCGAGCGCGCGAGCGGTGATCGTGCCGAGCATGGAGGAGTTCGGCATCACCGCCGTCGAGGCGCAGGCGGCAGGACGACCGGTGATCGCGGCGGCGGCGGGCGGCGCGCTGGAAACCGTGATCGACGGCCAGACCGGCCGGCTCGCGCGGCTGGACGACGTCGATTCGTTCGCGCGCGCGATCGCCGGCCTCGACGAGCTCGACTTCAGCCCCGAGCGCGCCGTGCAGAACGCCGAGCGCTTCTCCGTGGCGGTCTTTCGCCAGCGCATCTCAGAGCAGGTGACGCTGGCGGCCGAACGCCGCGCCGCATAGCGCGATCCGCCGCCCGCGGCTGATTCCGCGCCGCGACCCTTCTATAGGGTGTCTGGTGATGTCAAGCAGATCGCTTCACATAGCGTGGCTGGGCGCCGGCCCGGCCGCCAAAGAAACCGGCGGCGTGCCGGGAGTGGCGACCGAGCTGCTGCGCGGGCTCGCCCAGCGCGGTCACCGGATCGACTGTCATTTTCCAGGAAGCGGCCACCCGCTGCCCCCTCGCCTCGAAGGCGTGGAGAACGTCACGTTCATCTGGGGAACGAGCGAGTGGCGCTGGAGCAGCTGGTACAACCGCACGCGGATCGGCGCTTTCGTCTCCGGGCTGCTCGCTCGCGGCTTTGCGTCGCTGCGCCTGCGCCGGCAGGTAACGCGCAGGCACCGAGAGGATCCGTACGACGTGATCTACCAGTTCTCGAACATCGAGTCGCTGTCGGTGCCGGCGGGTCTCAGGCAGGCGGTGCCGCTGGTGATCCACCCCGAGACGCACATCATGGGCGAGCTGCGGTTCATGATCTCCGAGCGGCGCCTGGCGCTGCGCTGCCAGCCGGCGTACACGCTGGCGATCGCCGTCGCCGTCATGTCGCTGCGTTCGCTGGTGCAACGGGTGAGCATCCGGCGGGCGCGCCTGCTCGTGTGCATCAGCAGCGTGTTTCGCGACCATCTGATCCGCGACTACGGCTTCCCGCGGGAGCGAACCGCGGTCGTGCCCAACCCGGTGCAGCTGGAGAGGTTCGCCGACGCGGACCTCACCAGGGAGATCGGCGCGCCCCCCACGATCCTCGTGCTCGGCCGCATCGCCGTGCGCAAGGGCGTCGAGGATGTGGTCGCTGTCGCCAGGGCGCTGCTGGAGCGCGGGGTCGATGTGCGCATCCTCGTGATCGGCCGCACGAGCCTGTTCTCGGACTACACCAAGCTGCTCGAGGACCTGCCCAGCGAGAACTCAGAGTTTCTCGGCGCGATCCCGCCCGCAGAGGTGCCGGCGATGCTCGCCCGCAGCGACCTGCTGCTGCAGGCCAGCAAGTACGAGCCGTTCGGCCTGACCGTCGGAGAGGCGCTGGCGGCGGGCGTGCCGGTGGTGGCGACGACGGAGGTCGGCGCGATCGAGGGCGTGGACGGCTCGGTCGTCGCGCCGGTGCGTCCCGGCGACGTGGGGGGAATGGTCGCGGCGATCACGACGATGCTCGATGACCTGCGCGCGCGGCCCGCGGAGCTGCGCGCGAAGGCGCGCGCGGAGGCCGAGCGGCTGTTCGCTCCGGAGCTCGTCTGCGAGCAGATCTCCGCCGCGCTAGAGCGGGTCGTCGACGGCGGCTGAGCGTCGGCGAGGAGGTCCCGTAGGCCTGCGGCGCGGGTCGGGGGCCGGGCGCCGCGCTGGACGTTCGCTCGACCGCGCGGCGTGCGCTAAAGGCATGCGCCGTGGGACCCGATACAACAGCACCCCGGTGTCGACGCAGGGTCGGCGCGGGCTACCTCGAACATTTAGGGATCCCATGCTCCTCATCCTCATCCCGACCGCCTGGCTGGCGGCAGCGACGCTCGTCGTGATCCTCTGCCGCGGCGCAGCCGCAGCCGACACGGCGCTGCTGGCGACCGCCGACAGCATCAGCGCACAGGCGTCACCGCGTTCCGCGGCTCGCCCGCACGCGACCCCGCACCGCGTTTGGCGTCGCCCCGGCGCCCACCCGGCGTCGCGGACGTCGACGATGCGCCTGCGCGGGACGCGCGTCGGTCACTGACGCCGCGGCGCCCTTAGCGTGGGCTTTTAGAGCCCTCTGCGTCCGAGGACGTGGGGGATGGTGCGTAGGAGGATCTTGATGTCGGTCCACAGCGACCAGTTGGCGACGTAGAGATAGTCGATCGCGACCATCTCCCGTAGCGGCACCCGCGCGGGGCCGAGGATCTGCCACGGGCCGGTCATCCCGGGCGTCAGCTCCAGGCGGCGGCGATGCCAGCCCTCGATCCGCTGATCCTCATCCAGCACCAGCGGCCGCGGCCCGACCAGGCTCATCTCGCCCCGCACGATGTTCCACAGCTGCGGCAGCTCATCAAGCGCGCTACGCCGCAACAACCGCCCCACCCGCGTGACACGCGGATCCTCAGCGATCTTGAACAACCCCTCCTGCGCCTCGTTGAGATCCCGCAACCCGTCCTTCAACGCATCCGCGTCCGGCACCATCGTACGAAACTTCACCATCCGGAAACGCTTGCCATGCCTGCCGACCCGCTGCTGACGAAAGAACACCGGGCCACCATCCTCCAGCTTCACAGCGACCGCGATCACCACCAACAACGGCGAGACCGCAAGCAGCCCCAGCATCGCGCCGAACAAGTCGAACACCCGCTTGAACGCCGCCGAAGAGCGCCCCAGATCAAAGCGCCTGACCCCC
Source organism: uncultured Solirubrobacteraceae bacterium (assembly GCA_963735705.1). Lineage (GTDB taxonomy): Bacteria > Actinomycetota > Thermoleophilia > Solirubrobacterales > Solirubrobacteraceae > Palsa-744. Next base: position 159,809 of record CAVTLZ010000001.1, on the reverse strand, counting down.
ATCACCGTGACCCCATGCAGATCATCGAACTCAACCGAGGAACCCACGACCTCGAGCAAACGCGGCAGCACACTGACCCGCACCCCGACCGCCTTCAACGTGCGCACCAGATTCAACATCTCCCCCCCATCGACACTCCGCGGCGCGATGATCGCCCGATGCACATCCAACGTCTGCGCCAAATCACGGATCTCCGCCAGCCGCACCTCAGAAAAACTGTCCGTCGACCACGACGCGACCTTATCCAGATCCAAATGCGCGACAACCTCCGCCTTGACCCCACCATGCCCCGTCAACTTCGAACGAATCGTCTCCGCCGAGGCCTCATCCCCAATGAACAAACACCGCTCCGCCGGCGCGATCCGCAACGCCAACGCCCGCGACCCAGCCCGCGCCAAAATCAGCCCCCCAGCCAACGCCAGCCACAAAAACAACGCCTCATGCCGATCCAACGGCAAATGCGTGATCAACCCCCCAGCCAACCACGCCACCAACGCACACAAAGTCGCCAACTGAAACAACTTCGGCGCCTCATCCAACGTCGTCTTCCGCAACAACGTCTCATCCCGGTCATACAAGCCAGTCAACTTCGCGCACACCACAAGAATCGGAACCCCCGCAACAGCCACCCAAGTCAACCCCACCGACCGCCGCGAAAGCTCCACCGTCAACACAAACGCACCAACAATCGCAACCACATCCGCCACCAACAACAACCGCCGAAACAACGCATCCCGCCGCAAACACGCCGCCGGACCACGAACCTCAGCAATCCCCCCCAACCACACACGACGACGCCCACCCAACCCCAAAAACCCACGCGAAACACCAAGCGGCCGCGATCCGGCCAGCGTCGTCCCAGGATCGCCAAGCGACGACGGTCCCCAGACCACCCCGGCTTCGGCCCCACTCCCCGTCTCCACACTCATAGCGCCTCCCGCCTCCTTGCCCGCCACGTTGGAACCCCGCACTGGAAGCCCATCTCAACAGCTGTCGAGATTCCGTGACCCCTACTCAAGCGCGCATCATAAACACCATGGGGATCTAAAGCAAGACCTCTTTAGGAAACTTCGGCCGCCTAATCCAGGCCAACCGCACCCACAACGTGAGCAATGGTCTATGATGGCGTGCTCGGAGGAGCGCCGGGAACGCCCTCGCAGACGGTCCTGGCGTGGGGTCCAGCCGCAGCGTCCGTCGAGCGATCCAACCATGCACGTAGACCCATACATCGTCCTCGGCAGCGCGATCATCGGCTTCCTGGTCGGCCTGACCGGCGCCGGCGGCGGCGCGCTGATGACGCCGATGCTGATCCTGCTGTTCGGCGTGACGCCGTCGGCGGCGATCTCCAGCGACCTGGTGGCGGCGGTCGTGATGCGCCCGTTCGGGGCGGCAGTGCACCTGCGCAAAGGCACCGTCAACCGGCGACTTGTCGGCCTGATGGTCCTCGGCTCGGTGCCGATGGCTTTCCTCGGCTCCTACCTCCTGCACCTGATGGGCAGCGGCAAGGCGGACCAGGAAAAAATCGAGGTGGCGCTCGGCGCGGCGCTGCTGCTGGGCGCGGCGGCGATGGTGCTGCGCTACGTCCTCGACCGCCGCGGCGGACAGACGCGCACGGGAGTGGTTCACAACATCGACGTGCGGCCCGTGCGCACGGTGGCGATCGGCATGATCGGCGGCCTGATCGTCGGCATGACCTCCGTCGGCTCGGGCTCGCTGATGATCATCCTGCTGCTGTTCCTGTACCCGATGCTCGGCGCCAACCAGCTCGTCGGCACCGACCTCAGCCAGGCGGTGCCGTTGACGCTTGCGGCGGCGCTCGGCGCGCTGGCGTTCGGACACGTCGAGTTCGGCGTGACGACCTCGCTGATCATCGGCAGCGTCCCGGCCGTGCTGATCGGCTCGCTGGTGTCCTCGAGCGCACCCGACCGCTACATCAGGCCCGCGATCACGTTCGTGGTCGCCGCGTCCGGCCTGAAGTACGTGGGCGTCGGCACGACCGCGCTCGGCTGGATCCTGTGCGCGACGCTGCTCGTGGCGGCCGGCAGCTGGCTGGTCGTGAAGCGCCCATGGCAGGCGTCGAAAGGCCTCGTGGACATCGGGCCGACGGACGTCACGCCGCAGCCGGACCTGCTCGAGTAGCGCGCCCCGCGGCCTGTTGGCGGGACCTGGCCCCGCCGTCCTGCTCTAGCCTCAGACACATGGCGATAGCGGGAGCCTTCCAGGCATGAGCGGCGCGGAGCTGGGACTGGCGATCTCGGTCTTCCTGGCGTGCGCGGTGGAGGCGGTCGAGGCGCTGACGATCGTGCTCGCGGTGGGCTCCACGCGCAGCTGGTCCTCGGCGATGAGCGGCGTCGGAGCGGCGACGCTGACGCTCGCCGCGATCGTCGCGGCGCTCGGGCCGGCGCTGACGGCCCTGCCGATCGACCTGCTGCGAGTCCTCGTGGGCGGCCTGCTGCTGATCTTCGGCCTGCAGTGGCTGCGCAAGGCGATCCTGCGCGCGGCCGGGCTGAAGGCCAAGCACGACGAGCTGCAGACGTTCACAGAGGAGGCGCAGGCGGCGCGGGCGGCCGGCGAGCGGCATCCGGGCTTCGACGGCTACGCGTTCACAGTCTCGTTCAAAGGCGTGCTGCTGGAGGGCCTGGAGGTGGTGTTCATCGTGCTCACCTTCGGCGCCAGCCAGCACCGGGTCCCCCTGGCCGCGGCGGCGGCCGGGCTCGCGGTGATCCTGGTGATCGCCGCGGGCGCAGCGGCGCGGGCTCCGCTCGCGCGGGTGCCGGAGAACACGCTGAAGTTCGCGGTCGGCGTGATGCTCAGCTCCTTCGGGATGTTCTGGGGCGTCGAGGGCGCCGGCGCGAGCTGGCCCGGCGGCGACGCGGCGCTGCTGGCGATCATCCCGGGCGTGCTGCTGGCGGCGGTCGCGATGGCGTGGACGGTGCGGCGAGCGCTCGACGCGACGCCGGTCGCGGACGTTGCGGTGGCGACCGTGCAATCTGGCGAGGAAGCGCGGGTGAGGGCATGACGCCGCGCGTGGAGGCGCTTCTCGCGGGCGTGTGGGAGTTCGTCGTCGGTGACGACTGGCGGACCGCGCTCGGGGTCGTGCTCGCCCTCGCGCTCACGGCGGTGCTCGCCGACGCCGCCATCGCGGCCTGGTGGGTGATGCCGCCGGCGGTGGTGGGGCTGCTCGCGCTGTCGATACGGCGCGCGGCGCGGCAGGGCTCGCGCCGGGGATGAGCCGACCGCGCCAGCGACCGGTCGGCGAGCTCCTATCCGAGCGCCCACAGGAGCGTGTGCGCGGGCAGCAGCGAGTAGCGCTCTGCGACGCGGTACGCACTCTTGGTGGCCATCACGACCGGGCGACCTGGATGCGCACGCGCGGCTGCCGCGGCCGCCGACAGGCTCGGGCTCTCGCGGTACTTGACCTCCACCACGTCGAGCTCGCGGCGCGGGCCGCAGACGAAGTCGATCTCTCCGCCGCGCGCCGTCTGCCAGATGTGCAGGCGCTCGGGGAGGATGAACGTCTCGATCAGACGCTCGGTGGGCTCGTAGCGCCGCAGCAGGGCCATCCCGATGGCATTCTCGACCATGGCAGGGGTGTCGAACGCGAGTCCGGGCGCCCCGTCGAGCGCGATCGTGTGCAGCAGAGGGTCCGCGAGGAAGACCTTCTTGTCCCGAGACTGCTCGTTGGCCTGCGAGCCGCCTCGCCAGAAGTAGGTCACGAACAGGAAGTAGCCCCCGGCCAGCAGCTCGATGTAATCGCGCAGCGTCTGGTGGCTGGGTCGTCCGGCGCCTCGCCCAAGCGGAACATCCATCTCGCGCGCCATGCTGCTCCAGCTGATCTTGGACCCGAGCGAGCGCACCACGCGCTCGAGCAGAGCGTGACCGGCGGGGACGCTTGCACCCTTGCGCTGCAACTCCCTGACGAGTGAGTCGTACAGCACGCGCTTGACCTCGGCCGAGGGCTCGCGCGCGCCGGATGCCGCCTCGACGACCGCGGCGGGCAGTCCTCCGAAACGCAGGTACTGCCCCAGGGCGGCATCGAGCGCCGGCGCGTATGCCCGCATGTCGCGCATGAGCGCCTCGCCCGCCTCACCGCGGAGATCGGCGACGGTCAGCCGCGGAGAGACCGGGATGTCGCCATTCACAGCGCGGGCGAACGCGGCGAAGCTCTGCGGAAGGGCAAGGTGGTCGGCGCCCGCCTGGCGACGCCCGGGCAGCCGCTCGACGGCGCCGTGCTGGAGATCGATCGCAGAGGAGCCAGTGCATACGACGACCTCCCCACGAATCGTGCCGCCGTCCCACAACGCCTTGATCGCGGTCTGCCAGCCGGCAACGGCAGTCACCTCGTCGAGCAGCAGCAGGCCCGGGGTATCGCGGGCGGCGAGGTCAAACGCCCGCTGCACAGTCGCGGCCAGCTCTGAGAGGTGTTGACCCTCGAGCAGGTCGAGCGCCAGGTAGACGACTGCCCTCGGCTGCATACCGCTGGCGAGCGCGCGTTCGACGAGTAGCTTCAGGTCGGTGCTCTTGCCGACCTGGCGCGGGCCGCGCAGAATGTGGATGCCGGGCCTGTTCAGATCAAGGTCGGCGACGAAGTCCGCCGCCAGGCGCACAGGCTGAGCTCGCAGTTGCACCAGATGTGGATCCGACTCACGCCAGGACGCGCTCGTCCACCACGGATTCTGGGCGAGGATATGCCCATCGGAGATCGCCATCGCAAGCCCGAAGGATAGCGGTAGATGCTACCTATATTGTGGGCAGTCTTGCAATAGGCGCAGCATCTTTCGCTCGCATTCGTTCAAGACGGGCAGCCGAACGATGACTACCGCGCAGCGCGGAACAACCCGCGTCGGCGTAGGCGAGAATCAACGGATGCAACTGACGGCCAAGGCCGACTACGCCGTGAGGGCCGTGGTCGAGCTTGCGGGCAGCAGCTCGGACTCGCCCCGCCGGGTGGATTCCGTGGCCACGGCTCAGGGTATCCCGGTGTCGTTCCTGGAGAACATCCTGGCCCTGCTGCGCTCCTGTGGCATCGTGCGCAACCGGCGTGGCCCCACGGGTGGCTACTGGCTGGCAAGGCCGGCCGATGAGATCAACCTCGCAGACATAATCCGTGCGGTGGAGGGTCCGCTGGTGGGCGTACGCGGGCAGCCTCCCGAGGAGGTCGAATACCTGGGCTCCGCCGCGGCGCTCCAACAGGTCTGGATCGCGCTGCGGGCCAACCTGCGCAAGGTGCTCGAGAACGTGACCGTCGCCGATGTCGCCGTGGGCAAGCTGCCCAGCGACGTGCTGGCGCTCACGCGCGAAGAGGAGATGTGGCACACGCGCTAGCTCAGGTGAAGATGATCTGCCCGCCGCCCGCGAGACCGTAGAACTCGCCGACGGTGATGATTTCCTTGACCTGCGGTATGAAGTCCTCGCTGCTGAGTTTGAACAGGTCGACCGAGGCCTTGCATGCGTAGAGCCCGGCGCCGGAGTCGGCGATCATCTCGACGAACTCGGGGATCGGCGGGATGTCGAGCTTCTCCATCTCCCGCGCGAGCTGGTGCGTGACGAGCGAGGAGATGCCGGGGACACCGCCGGCCCAGGTGGCCAGGTGCAGGCCGGGGTTGCCGACGGTCGCGACCTTGACGTGCTCGTGCTTGGCCTTGTTGATCGCGTCCAGTCCGAAGAAGGTGAAGAAGACATTTGCGTCGATGCCCTCCATGCGGGCGCCGTTGGCCATGATCAGCCCGGGGTAGATTCCCTCGAGTGAGCCCTTGGCGATGATGATGGAGACCTTCTCGATGGTGTCGCTCATGTGCACCTCGATCGCGTTGGGGGCCTATATGCAGCCGCGTGGCTTGGGGATGCCGCCGATCTTCGCGGCGAGCTTCGCTGGCCCTTTCGGGAACAGTTCGTAGAGTTCCTTGATCGGGACCCCTGAGGTCTTGCCCAGGCTGCGGATGGACGGCGCCGAACCTGTCTGCAGGTAGGTGTTGCGCATGAAGTTGATGACCTGCCAGTGGCGGTCGGTTAGCTGCTCGATGCCGTTGGTGCGGGCGATCTCGTGCGCGATCTGCTCGTTCCATTGCTCTGTGTGAAGGAGGAAGCCCTCGGGGTCGACCTCGACGGTAGAGCCGGCGTAGGTGGCGGTGGTCATCTGATGCTTGCCTCCTGAGTCGCGGCGGGGTGCTTGCCGGCCATTGACATGTGAGCGCTGATGCCTGGGATGTCGTGCCCTGGCAGCAGCATATGCCAGTAGATGGACTGGAAGGCGAGCTTGGCGAGGTGGTTCAGCCGCGACTCCCGCAGCAGCGGCAGCGGGCCAAGACGCGGATCGGGGTAGTGGCCGGGTAGCGGTTCGGTCTCGTAGTTGAAGTCGATCAGCAGCGCCTTGTGGAACCCGCTCTCTATGAAGCAGTTGACGTGTCCGTCGTAGCTGGCCTGGAGGTCCTCGCCAGCAAGGAAGCGGCGGATGTTCTCCGTGAGCGTCTCGCCCTGGAAGTGCGCCGCGGAGCCCGCCTTGGACGTCGGCAGGTCGGCGGCGTCTCCGATCACAAAGACGTTCGCGGCAGCCCTGCTCTGCAGTGTGCGAGGGTCGGTTCGAATGAAGCCCAGCTCATCGCCCAGGCCCGGGGAGCGTGAGACGAACTCGGCGCCGCCGTGCAGTGGCACCACGACGGCTAGGTCGAAGTCGAACTCGCGCCCGTCGAAGGAGATCAGCTTGCAGGCCTCGCCGTCGACTCGGCCGGTGTTGAACTCGGTCACCGCCTCGATGTTCTTTCCCGCGAGTAGCCCGGAGAGCTCGCGATTGCACGTCGCCTTGGTGAAGGCGCCATCCAGGGGCGTGACGTACGTGATCTGGACCCGATCCCGGATGCCCCGCTCGTGAAAGTGCCAGTCCGCCAAGAAGCAGAACTCCAGCGGTGCCACGGGGCACTTGATCGGCATGTCGGTCACGTTCACCACGAGCCGTCCGCGGTCAAACGCGCGTAGCGCCTCGCCCAGCGCAACCGCCTCCTGCAGCGAGTAGAACGAGAAGATGCTCTCGCCCCACCCCGGTCCGGTCAGGCCCTCAGTCTCGCTCGGCAGCAGCGAGGCGCCCGACGCAACGACCAGCACATCGTAGGGCAGCGCCGAGCCGCCGACGAGAATGGACGCTGCTCGTGGCGGTCTCGACATGGTCGATCTCCGCGATGAGCAAGTCGATCCCGGTGTGCAGCTGCTTGCGCCGCGAGCGGACGATCCCGTCCGGCTCCTCCAGCTCGAAGGGCACGAATAGCAGCCCCGGCTCGTAGAGATGGCGATCGTCGCGGTCGATCACCGTGATGCTCGCCGCGTCGCCGTACAGCCGGCGCAGCCGATTTGCGGCGAGAGTGCCTCCCGTTCCCCCACCGAGAATGAGGATCCTGTGTGCCACAGCATCACCCATGCTGGCCGGTGACCTTCGGTATCCCAAGGGGGGCATACCGCTCAGATGCCGCGGAATACCACGTAGCCAAGCGCAAGCAAGGGCTGGCGATCACGGGTAGCTCGCGGCCGAGATTGTTGGCCGTTCATGCAGCCGGTATCTCGATGGGCAGTCCCAGCGTCATCCAGTCGTGGATGCCCCCACGGTAGAAGATGATCGCCTCGGCCCTATAGCCGCCCGCGAGCAGTGCGTGGATCGCGGAGGACGTGGCGGCGCACTGCGGGCCGTTGCAGAAGAAGATCGTGGCCAACTGCGGGTCGAGGCCACTGATCGACTCCTCGATCTGCTCGTGGGGAGCGTTGCGCGCACTCGGGATGGTGCCCTCCCGGTAGAAGTGCGCCAGCCGTGTGTCCACGATTGGGAGGCCGGCGTTGATGTGCTCGATCACCTCGAGCTCGCCCACGGTGCGCACCCGTGGGGCGATCTGCATCGGCGAGATCGTGCCCCAGGTCGCATCGACGGTCACCAGTCCCGGCTCGTTCGGCACAGGCTGAGGCACCATGCAACTCGCCTCACGTCGTGCAAGTCGCTCGAGGTGGCGTGTGGCGGCCACGGTCAGGCCGTCTCGGCTGTCTTCAGGTGCGTGTGGAGCTCGAGTGGGTTGCGCAGGCACCAGGCGCCGGGGCAGCGCTCATCGGCGATCTGCCTGATCGCTTCGAGTCGTTCAGGCGAGGCGTCGGCGTCGACGTCCAGGTACCAGTCGATGCGCTGCACGGGCGGGTTCGCGCTGGCTCCGAGCGCGCGGCTCATATCCAGCTGCGTCTCGATGCGGGCGTGCAGTGCCCGCAGCTCGATGCCCTCGCGCGCAGCCTCTTGGGCATATGTCATGGCGTAGCAGGCCAGGCCACCCCAGAAGCAGTAGGCCAGGGGGTTGGGGGCCGCGCCCGAGCCGCCCATCGGCGGTGGGTAGTCCGCCTCGAAGGCCACGGTCCCGCCACCCGGCAGGGGGATATCGACACGGAACTGCGCCGCTCCCGGACGGGTCTGCCAATCCCCGTCGAAGGCGAGGCTCTGCACCATCGCGCCCGGGTCCTCCTTGGCCTTCGCAGCGGTCTGCTCTACTGCCTCGACATTGACGTTGTGCATGGTGTCCTCTCAGCGAACAGGGCGATTGTGGTGAGCGTGCGATAGGGCCGGCTATTCGGCTATTGGTGGCGCGCCGGGGTCGAGGTGGGCAGGTGGGCGTCGTTCCAGGCGATCATGCCGCCCTTGACTCTCACCACGTCGATGCCGCGTCGCCGTGTCCGGCGGGCGGCGAGCAGGCTGCGGTGGCCCCGAGTCTCTCCGCGACCACGAGGGTGAGCCGTCCCGTTCCGGCGCCGTAGTCGATGACCGTCTCGCCGCCGGTCAGGGTGAGCAGCTCGGCGACCTTCTCGGCAGGCACGTCATGTTCGCGCTCGGGACCATCGAGCAGGTGAGCCTTGCCCGCATCCACTCCATGATCTCTCGAGGGCTCATGGGTTCACGAGTGTCCGAAGCGCACGTCGGGCAGTATCCGCCGCGCCCAGCCGGGCAGATACCAGGCGCGAGCGCCCATCAGGCGCAGCAGCACGGGCAGCAGCAGCAGGCGGACGAGCGCCGCGTCGAGCAGCACGGCGACGCCCAGGATGATGCCCATCTCCTTCGGCGGCAGCGGCCCGGAGAGCGCGAACGTGAAGAACACGGCGACCATCACGGCGGCGGCGGCGAAGATCACCCGCCCGGAGTGCGCCATCCCGTTGACCATCGCATCCTTCGCATTGTGGGTGTGGTCCCAGTGCTCCTTGGCGGATGAAAGCAGGAACATGGTGTAGTCCATCGAGATCGCGAAGATCATCGCGAAGAAGAACACCGGCCCCCACGCGTCGAGGAACCCCTGCGGCTGGAAGCCCAGCAGCGAGTGCAGATCGCCGTCCTGGAAGATCCACTTGGACACCCCGAACGCGGCGCCCGTGGCGAGCAGGTTCGTGAGCACCCCGGCCGCCGCGAGCAGCGGCGCCTGCAGCGCGAACAGCAGCAGCAGGAACCCGAGCACCAGCACGACCCCGATCACGAGCCAGGTCTTGGCGGCGAGCAGGCTCTGCAGATCATGGTTTTCGGCGACCGCGCCTCCGAGTAGGGCGCCCGCGGGCAGCTCGCCCCTGAGCCGATCTATCGTCGCACCGACCGCCGGGGTAGATGGGTCCTGGCGCGGGATCGCCGCCACCATCGCGAGCCCGCCGGCGCCCGGCTGGGTCGGCATGACCTGCGCGATGCCGGGGTCGCCCTTGGCTATCCGGGCTACCGCCGTGGCCTGCGCTGCCGGCGCGATGATCTGCAGCGGCCCGGTCGCGCCCGGTCCCATCGCCGCCTGGACCCGGTCGTAGCCGATACGAGAGGAGTCGCTGCTCGGCACTACCTTGATCGACGGCATCGACGTCTTCAGCTGCGTGACCGGGTAGGCGAGCGCGACCAGCACCGCCAACGCCGGAACGCCGTAGCGGAACGGGTGGCGCCAGAGCCGTTCGCCCCATGCGGCGAACCGCGGGGAGCGGTGCTCGCCGGAGTGCGCCCACGGCAGCGCCAGCTTGTCCACCTTCGGCCCGAGCTTCGCCAACACCGCGGGGAGCAGCGTGAGCGTCGCGGCGAGCACGAAGATGACGGCCAGCATGATGCCCAGGCTCATGCTGCGAAACGCCGGGCTCGGGACGAGCATCACCGCGGTCAGCGATATCAGCACGGTCACGCCGCTGAACAGCACGGCCTTGCCGGCGGTGTCCATCGTCACGGCCGTCGCCTCCACCGCGTCGAGCTTGGAGCCGAAGAAGGCGCCGCGGAAGCGCATCACGAGGAACAGCGCGTAGTCGATCCCGAGGGCGAGCGCGAACATCAACGCGAAGTTCATCGCCCAGATCGAGATCGGCGTGATCAAGGTGCCGAGGTAGAGCGAGCCGGCAGCCGCGAGCAGCCCGACCATCGTCAGCATCAGCGGCAACCCCGCAGCCACGAGCGAGCCGAACGCGAGCAGCATGATCCCGAGCGTCACGGGCCACGAGATGACCTCCGATTTGAGCATCGCCGAGCGATTGGCGGCGTTGAAATCCGACCACATACCGGCCGCGCCGGTGAGGTTGACCGCGACTGTGCCCGCGGAGAGCCCGTGCAGCGCGCCCTTCAGCTTGTCCGCGGCGGCGACCATTTCGTTGGGATCGCGTGCGGCGCCGGCCTGCACGATCGCGGTGTGGCCATCGGCGGAGATCGACAGCCCCGGTGCGGGCGCCACCACTGTCCTGACGGCGCTGTTCGCGCGAAGAGTCGCTTCGACGCGGGATATGACCGATCTGAACGCCGGCGAGCCGACCGTTTCGGTCGGGGAGTAGACGACGGTCATCAAGCCATAGCTACCCAGCCCAGCGAAATCCTTTTCCACAAGCTTGCGGGACTGCACCGACTGCGACCCGCTCGCTTCCCAGCCCGCTCCCGAGAGCGCGCTCTCGACCCGTGGCGCGAAGAATCCGAGCACGACCGCGAGCAGGACCCACCCGACCAGCACCCTGCGGAAATGCGTCGCGGTGTAGCGCCCGAGGCGGCCGATCGGCCCGACGTGCGCCTGGTGTTCGATCGAGGGCTTGGTGGTCTTGGCGGCCCGGGCCGCGGTGGTCGTGCTCATGAGCTTGCCTCCTGGCGGGGGTAGAGGACCGAACGCAACGAGAACAGGCGGCGCAGCACCAGCGAGGCGGGACACGCGCCAAGGAGCACGTACAGCCACTGGTTGACGCCGACGAACGCGGTAAGCAGCAGAAACCACGGAGACACCAGCGCGACGAGCGCGACGCTGAGCAAAGTCATGCTGCCAGCTAGCGCGAACAGCACGCGCTCAAGTGGCCAGCGGGAAGCACCCGCGTCGACCTCCTGTTGCCTCGGGCGGGCACACTCGGTCGCACTCATCGGTTCGGTACTCCTTGTAGTAGGGCGTCGAGATCGTCCAGCTGGCGGCGCATACCACCGCATACCTGCTCGCACAGCGCGAACACGCCCTCGTCGGCTATCGCGTAGACGGAGTGGTTGCCCTCCTTGCGGCGGCTAACCATGCCGCTGCGAAGCAGCACGCCGAGATGCTGGGAGACATTCTGCTGGGAGGCGCCGGTCGCCTGCTGAAGCGCCCCGACGGTTGCCGGAGCATCCCGCAGTGCGTCGAGCAGGCGGATGCGCATCGGCTCGCCGAGCGCACGAAAACGCTCAGCGATCAACTCCACCAGCGCCCGTGACGGCTGCTGGGGAATGTTGCTGGTGCTGTCCATGTCCCAGAGCATAGCACAACTATACAGGCGTACACTAGATTCGTTGTTCTCCGGGGGCACAGAAGACAGCGCGCCTGGCCAGACAGGATCCATATGGGGCGACGCTGATGTGCGCTTCGACGTCGCCCACCGACAGCTGCTGGTCGGCCTCGTCAGCCAGACCTCGCCTCCACGACCGTCAACTCGCGCTCTGATGTACACCCGAGGCCCAGCGTCGCGAGTGCCTCAGCCGGGAGGACCGGCCGACGATGGGTCTCAGCCTGCGCCCTCGACGAGCGCCGTCAGCTCGGCGAGCTGCAGCTGTAGTCCGCCGCAGACCTGCTCGCAGAGCTCATAGACGCCAGCGTCGGCGATGCTGTAGATCGAGCTGTTGCCCTGCTTGCGTCGCGCGAGGATGCCGGCCTGCAGCAGCAGCCCGAGGTGCTTGGAGGCATTCTGTTGACTCGTGCCCAGACAATCGGTGATCTCGGTGACAGTCAACTCCTCGTCGCGCAGCAGATCCAGGATGCGAATCCGTGTCGGGTCGCCGATCACCCGCAGCCGCGCAGCGATCATCTCGGCGAGGTCGAGCGGTATGGGGCTGGGAAGGCTCATCGCATAACGCTCCCGCGCACTCTTGTCTTGACTGTCCAAGCAGCTGAGACCGAACCGGTCATCTAGACCAACATATTACTGTTCAAGCGTATGGTTGGAAATCCCCGAGCGCACGGTTGGCGAGCGTCCCGAGGGCGCTTCCCACCGCGGCGGCGAGCGCGAACCACCCCGCAGACACCCAGCAAACCGCACCTCGGCGTGCCTGACCCACCGCCCCGGCCATGGCCCCGAGCGAGACGACGGCCACGCTGACAGTTGTCGCCTCATGGACGCCGAGCCCGACGGCGTAGACGAGAACCGCGAGCACGGCGCCGCCTCCGCCGACCATCCCCACCGCCAGACCGATGATCAGGCCGACACCGAGCGCGCTGTCCCCTTGCTTTCCGGGCTGTTGGCTGGGACAGCGGGGGCTCCGCCTTGGCCGCCCCGAGGATCTCCTCACCGAGCTGGGCGCTTCGGGTAGGGCCCATCTCGCCTCCAAGCGGCTATTTCGGGCTGTCTCCGCGGTGGCTGCGGCGGATGATCCCGATCATCTTCAGGTTGATCGCCGCGAAGCGCCAGGCCTGCCATGGCAGGAACGTTCGAAGGAACACGGTGAACCTCGTGGGCTTAGTGACGTATTGGGTCTTCTCGTCGTCCATCCGACTACTCGGGTATCCGGCGCCAGCCCGGTCGCAGGCGCGCCTTGTAGAGGAACAGGTGGTGGAGCAGGATCTTGATCCAGTGCCCGGCGAGCCCGATCTCGCCGAAGGTGCGCTCCTGGTCGCGGCCGTAGGCGGGGTAACGTTCGAAGTCCGGCACGATCGGGAAGACGGTCATCGAGGCGGCGGTCCCGGTGAAGGGATTGGCGCCGGCCGAGGCGACGCAGGCGGCGCCCATCTCGGCCATCGAGGCCGTGTGGGTCGGCGCCTTGGCGCCGCGGATCATGTCGACGATGCTGCTCGCGACAGCCTTGCCGATCATCGCCGAGGGCATCCCTGTGCGCGGCGGCGCGGGGGCAATCACCGTGCCGTTCGGACTCTTACGCGGAACGGAGATCGGGTGCGGCGGCGCGAACGCGATCCCCGCCGCGAAGATGTTTTCGTACTCCGGAGACTGGTAGGTGCGGGGCCAGTCCGATGCCTTCCACTGCTCATAGGGCTTTGGGGTGTAGTCGGCGTCGACGCGCGTGAATTCGTTGGGCAGGAAGAGACGCTCGGTGATCTCCGCCCCGTCGCGGTCAAACGCCTTCAGGCCAACACCGGAGAACGGCGGCAGCAGCATCGCGAAGTCGAACGCCTTCTCGCCCTCTTTGCCATCGAGCGTCTCGTAGAGAACGCGGTCGCGCTCGACCTTCTGGACGTGGGCGCGGGTGATCCAGTCGATCCCGCGCTCGGCAAACAGGGAGGCGTTGAAGATGCTGCTCGGCGTGACGTAACCGCCGCGCTTCAGATGCATGCCGCCCATACCGAAGTCGCCGAGCTCGTACTCGTTCGTGATCCAGGTGATCTCGGCGCGGTCGCGCACGCCGCGGTTGCGCAGCTCGAACTCGAGGTTCACGATGTACTCGAACGCCGCACCCTCGCAGGTACAGGTGCCGTGGCCGACGCCGACCAGGAAGCGGCGGCGCTCGCCCTTGCGCATCCGCTCGACCTCCTCGGCGAGCGCCGCCGCGGCCTGCGCGGCATGCGCGGGGAGACAGACCGACAGGCTATTGCCGCCCTCGGGACCGAGCCCCTCGGTCTTGTCAAAGCGCAGCGCCGGACCGGTCGCGTTGATCAGGAAGTCGTATGGCACCTTGCTCACGACACCGTTTGCGGACTCGGCCGTGACGTACGGCGTTGGGTGATCGCGGTCTCCCTCCGGGTGGATCTCTCGCGCGGGCGCCTGCACGAACTCGATCCCCGCCCGCTCGTACACGGGGGCCAGCGGGAAGGTCACCTGTGCGGGCTTCATCAGCCCGACACCCACCCAGATGTTCGACGGAACCCAGTTGTAGTCGGCCCGGGGAGAGACAACGGCGACCGTGTCGCCGCGTCCGAGCCAGCTGCGAGCGAAGGCGGCAGCCGTGTGTCCCGCGATGCCTCCACCGAGCACAACGACCCGGCTCATCGCCGCACACATCCAACGGCAACGATCATCCTGACCCCGCGATGGGCAGCCAGATAGCATCGCGCTGAACTGATCTGTGTACGCACCCGGACAACGCTACGCCAAGCGGATCACGGGGCCATTCGGGAAAACTACGGCTCGACTGGCGGTTTTTCCGTCCCGGACGGGCACGGTCGACCTGAGGCTCGTTCGGGCGGGATACGATCAGGCGACGTGAGCCTCGCGCCTGCAGGGCGGGAATCGCCTGAAGCCGCCGAAAGCGCGTTCCGGCGCGAACACCCTTGCTACGCCGGCACTGCCGTGCTCGACGAGCTCCGCCGCACTGATTTCGCCCGCCTGGACAGCGGCGGCCACGTGTACCTCGACTACACAGGCGGGGGTCTGTACGCCGACTCGCAACTGGTCGAGCACATGCGGCTGCTGCGCGAGAACGTGTTCGGCAACCCGCACTCGGTCAACCCCACCTCGACGTTGAGTACCGAGCTGCTCGAGCGCGCTCGAGCGCGCGTGCTCGAGTTCTTCGGCGCCTGCGGCGAGGAGTACGTGGCGATCTTCACGCCCAACGCGACCGGAGCGCTGCGACTGGTCGGCGAGGCCTACCCCTTCCGTGCTGGGGATCGCTTCCTGCTCACCTTCGACAACCACAACTCGGTCAACGGCATACGTGAGTTCGCCCGCGCGCGCGGCGCTGAGACGACGTACGTGCCGAGCGTCGCGCCGGATCTGCGCGTCGACGAGAGCCTGCTGTCGCGCTACCTGACCGACACCGCGGGCGATCACCACAACCTGTTCTCATTCCCCGCACAGTCGAACTTCTCCGGCGTGCATCATCCGCTGCAGTGGATCGAGCATGCTCATGCGCACGGCTGGGACGTGCTGCTGGACGCTGCCGCATACGTGCCGAGCAACCGGCTGGACCTCGGTCGCTGGCACCCGGACTTCGTGGCCGCCTCGTTCTACAAGATGTTCGGATGGCCGACCGGCGTCGGCTGTCTGCTGGCGCGCCGCGATGCGCTCGCCAAGCTCGAGCGCCCGTGGTTCTCAGGCGGCACGATCGTCGCCGCGTTCGTCCAGCGCCAGTACTACCAGTCGGCGCCGGGGGCCGCGCACTTCGAGGACGGCACCGTCAACTACCTCAGCCTGCCCGCCGTCGAGATCGGGCTGGACCTCCTCGACCGTGTCGGCCTCGAGACGATCCACACCCGAGTCACCGCGCTCGGCACCCGGCTGCTCGACGCTGTCGGCGCGCTCAAGCACTCCGACGGCTCCCCAGCAACCACCATCTACGGGCCGCGGTCGTCGCAGCAGCGGGGCGCGACGATAGCGTTCAACTTCCTGCACCCCGACGGACGCATCGTCGATGAGCGCTACGTCGACCGCATCGCCAGCCGGCACAACGTGTCACTGCGAACCGGGTGCTTCTGCAACCCCGGCGCGGGGGAGATCGCGTTCACTATCTCACGGGAGACCCTCGTCGGCGGGGAGTTCGGCGAGGGCATGGCCCTCGACGACTACGTCCGCGCGATCGGCCTGCCATCCGGCGGCGCCATCCGCGCGTCACTCGGACTCGCCAACAATTTCGCCGACCTCCACCGCTTCATGGATTTCGCCACCGAGTTTGTCGATCTCACAGACATCCCAGATGATCTTCCCGCACGCATCGCCTGCTGAGAATTGGCGGGCACGACCACGACTCCCGCTCTAGCATCCGACCCTAGCGATGCCAGCCTCTATACCGAGCCCGTCGGGCTTACACAACTACATCGCTGTATGCTACTGAAGTTGTATCCGCATTCGCCACGGACCAACGTGCGGTAGTTGCAGCGGATGGCGTCGCGAACGGGATCGGACACGATCTGCTCATGAGCTGCACGAACACGAAAGGCATGACCGACCGATGAGGATGGCGGCCACAGCGCGCCGCTGCGGTGATGGCCTCAGGCATGAGGTCGACGTCAACGGCCGCCACACGATCGTCACCGACGAGCCCGAGCGCCTCGGGGGCACCGACTCGGGACCGGCGCCGCACGAGCTGCTCGCGGCGACGCTCGCGTCATGCGTGGCGACGATGATCGCGATGTATGCGCAGAACCGAGGTTGGGAGCTCGGCGAGACGGAGGTCCACGTCGAGTACGACCCCGAGAGCGTCCCGCGGCGCTTTGCGATCGACGTGCGCCTGCCGAGCGATCTGACACACGAGCAGCGGCGCAGGCTCGAGCGCGTGGCCGAGACGTGCCCCGTGCGCCGCGCACTGGAAGCCGGCTTCGCCTTCGAGGAGCGGGTGCTCGGGACGCAGGAACCGAGGGCTGCGTAGCCGGCTGGCGTGACGCGGGCGCACCATATCGAAGCCCCCGCCCGTCCTGACACCTATTCCGGATTATCCGGTGCTCTATTCCGGATCATCCGCTATCATGGTCCTACTTTGCCCCCCGAGGAGCTCACCCGGCATGCAACGTCACGTGTGGTGGAGGCGCTGGCGGATACGCGCATCGTCGCCGTTGAAGGTCCGCGGCAGGCAGGCAAGTCCACGCTCTGCACGCAGATCGCTTCGGAGCGAGCGATGCCAATCGTCACGCTCGATGACGCAAACACACGACGCGGTGCGATCGACGACCCGGAGGGCTTCGTAGCGGGTCTCGGCGAGCGTGCGTTCATCGATGAGCTCCAGCGCGCCCCGGAGCTCGTGCTCGCGTTGAAGCTGAGCGTGGACCGAGAGCCACGCCCAGGACGTTTTCTGGTCAGCGGGTCGGTCAGCTTGCTGCTTTCACCTCGAATCGGCGACTCGCTTGCCGGACGCGTGGAGCGCGTGCCGTTGCGCCCCTTCACGCAGGCGGAGCTCGCACGCAAAGCCGTGCCTCGATGGCTCGATGAGCTGTGGCACGGCGGGAACGTCCCGTATCTGGAGTCCCAGCTTGTAGGCAGGGCCGCCTACGCACAGCGCATCGCGACGGGTGGGTTTCCAGCGGTCATCGCCCGCCCAGAGCGCCGTCGTGGAGCATGGTTCGACGACTATCTCTCCGCGCTCATCGCGCGCGACGTCCCGGATGTCGTCGACGTTCGTCGCCCCGACCTGCTGCCGGCCCTGCTCGTGCATCTTGCCGCCGGCTCCGGCTCGCTGATCTCGATGCGCCCGATCGCACAGACGCTTACCGCCGATGAGAAGACCGTGCGGGCGTATGTCCGTCTACTGGAGCTGCTTCACCTGCTGGTGAGCGTGCCCGCGTGGTCCCCCGGCTTCGCCACACGAGCGGTACGCGCGCCGCGCGTGTTCGTCGAGGACAGCGGCTTGATGGCCCACCTCCTGAATGCGAACGCAATGCGCATAGCCCAAGACGATGCCCTCAGTGGCCGTGCATACGAGTCCTTCGTGGCGATGGAGCTTGCGCGCCTGCTCCCGCACACCGATGTCGCGCCCGCCGTGCGCCACTGGCGCGGCGCGCATGGAGAGGAGGTCGATCTCGTGCTTGAAGACCGCGCCGGAAGCGTGGTGGCCATCGAGATCAAGTCAGGAGCGACGATCAGGCGAGGCGACCTGAGAGGGCTGGGCCGTTTCCGAGATCTTGCCGGCGATCGCTTCATCGCCGGCCTCGTGCTGTGCACCACACGCCAGACGACCCCGCTCGGACGCCAGATATGGGCGGTCCCAATCGAGGCGCTTTGGTCTTGATGAGACCGTAGGCGCTTGCCTCTACGCCTTTACAACCCGCGTCTGCCGAGGACGTGGGGGATGGTGCGTAGGAGGATCTTGATGTCGGTCCACAGCGACCAGTTGGCGACGTAGAGATAGTCGATCGCGACCATCTCCCTCAGCGGCACCCGCGCGGGGCCGAGGATCTGCCACGGGCCGGTCATCCCGGGCGTCAGCTCCAGGCGGCGGCGATGCCAGCCCTCGATCCGCTGATCCTCATCCAGCACCAGCGGCCGCGGCCCGACCAGGCTCATCTCGCCCCGCACGATGTTCCACAGCTGCGGCAGCTCATCAAGCGCGCTACGCCGCAACAACCGCCCCACCCGCGTGACACGCGGATCCTCAGCGATCTTGAACAACCCCTCCTGCGCCTCGTTGAGATCCCGCAACCCGTCCTTCAACGCATCCGCGTCCGGCACCATCGTACGAAACTTCACCATCCGGAAACGCTTGCCATGCCTGCCGACCCGCTGCTGACGAAAGAACACCGGGCCACCATCCTCCAGCTTCACAGCGACCGCGATCACCACCAACAACGGCGAGACCGCAAGCAGCCCCAGCATCGCGCCGAACAAGTCGAACACCCGCTTGAACGCCGCCGAAGAGCGCCCCAGATCAAAGCGCCTGACCCCCATCACCGTGACCCCATGCAGATCATCGAACTCAACCGAGGAACCCACGACCTCGAGCAAACGTGGCAGCACACTGACCCGCACCCCGACCGCCTTCAACGTGCGCACCAGATTCAACATCTCCCCCCCATCGACACTCCGCGGCGCGATGATCGCCCGATGCACATCCAACGTCTGCGCCAAATCACGGATCTCCGCCAGCCGCACCTCAGAAAAACTGTCCGTCGACCACGACGCGACCTTATCCAGATCCAAATGCGCGACAACCTCCGCCTTGACCCCACCATGCCCCGTCAACTTCGAACGAATCGTCTCCGCCGAGGCCTCATCCCCAATGAACAAACACCGCTCCGCCGGCGCGATCCGCAACGCCAACGCCCGCGACCCAGCCCGCGCCAGAATCAGCCCCCCAGCCAACGCCAGCCACAAAAACAACGCCTCATGCCGATCCAACGGCAAATGCGTGATCAACCCCCCAGCCAACCACGCCACCAACGCACACAAAGTCGCCAACTGAAACAACTTCGGCGCCTCATCCAACGTCGTCTTCCGCAACAACGTCTCATCCCGGTCATACAAGCCGGTCAACTTCGCGCACACCACAAGAATCGGAACCCCCGCAACAGCCACCCAAGTCAACCCCACCGACCGCCGCGAAAGCTCCACCGTCAACACAAACGCACCAACAATCGCAACCACATCCGCCACCAACAACAACCGCCGAAACAACGCATCCCGCCGCAAACACGCCGCCGGACCACGAACCTCAGCAATCCCCCCCAACCACACACGACGACGCCCACCCAACCCCAAAAACCCACGCGAAACACCAAGCGGCAAGGGCTCCCAGGGGGTCCCTGCCCCCGGCGCGCGACTTGCCTCGGCACTCATCGCCTCCACCGCCTCCTTGCTTGCCGCCATGGACCCTTATCCTGGCCCTCTTGACTCCGACAGATGTCGAGATTTCGTGATCGCATCGTAGACCGGATCGCCGCGCCAGGCAAGGCCGGCAGGTCTCCTCCCGCGCGGACGCCGTTGCCCCTTGCGGAACCGTGCGATTCAAGCCCGCTTTGGCGGAGGCTCGCGGCCGACGGGAACGAGGCGCCCTCTCACCGCAGCGCCCTGACGCGCAGCGTCAGGGCGACTCCTGCTCGACCACCCAGAAGAGCCGTGACGGCGAAACCGCGCCCAGAACGACACCGGCCGCCCCATCCCTGGGGCGGCCGGCCTACGTCGGCGCTTCCATGCGCGACTGAGCTCACGCTCGCTTCAACGAGCGCTTTGGGACGTCGTCTCAGCCTTCCTTGCTACCGATTTCCTCCGCGCCGAATTCGGCCTCAGCCTGCACGGCCTTCGGGAGCCCCTCGTAGTCACTGCCCTTCAGCAGGGCGCCACCGCCACCAGGCTTCGTGCTGGTGACGAACTGCACGAAGTCGTGCACGCTCGTCGCGATCGCCTGCGATTCGGCTTCGGTCGTGCCGTACGGCTCCAGGAAGTAGTAGAACTGACGGGCGGCCAGAATGTAGGTCAGCCCGCAGATCGTGTACGTTTTGGAGACGTTTTCGCCTTTCACTTTCGACCAGTCGAAGCGCGTGCTCAGCGGCGGGAATTCTTCACCTTTTGCCGCCACGTACTTCGTGTCCTTGCAGTTCGATTCACCGAGCTTGCCTGTGTCGCCCTTCGTCGCGGGTTCTTCAAACGTCACGGGCGTTTTACCCGGTTCTGAGTTCTGAACCACGGCCCAGAACTGTTTGTTCTGTTCGCCCTTTTTGTTTTCGCCTCCCTCGCCTTTGTTCGAGAAGAAGCCCCGTTCCGCGGCCACCGACAGGTCGGCGTAGCCGATGCTGCTTTCCGTGCTGTGAACCTCGTTGATGACGCCCGGGTTACCCGTTTCCGTCGGCCGCAGCACGTGGGCCGCTTCAGGCCACCGCTGGCTTTCGCAGCCTTCGGAGACCTGAGCCCAGGACACGATCGCGCCGGCCCCGAGTTCGCCCGATTTGCACGGTTTTTCGCCTTTGTTCACTTCGTTGAATTCTTCAGCCGCCCACGTGCCGGTGTACACCTGCAGGAGGAACGCCTTGAAGATGTGCGTCGTGCCGGATTTGTCGGCACGCACGACAGGACGGATCGTGTCGCTCGCGCCGCCTTCGGTGCACGTCAGCGTGTCGTGACCGTCGCTGCCCTGCTTGGCCATCGCTTCGGTCCAGGTTTTGATCGTGCCGCGGTAGATCTCCTCGATCACTTCCTGGTCGAGCGCGAGACGGCCGAGTTTCTCGACCTTGCCTTTGCCCGTCGTGATTTCGCTCGTCGCGAGGCAGTCTTTGGGCAGGTGGACGATGATCGCCTCAGAACCCTGAGCGGACGGGATCGACTCGATAGCTTCGCCTTTGCCGCCTTCGAAGCCAGCGACGTTGTCCGCGAATTTTTCCATCGATTCCTTGACGGACTGTTTCGGCGCTTCGTCGGTCCCGCAGTACGGGAACCGGCTTATCCGCGGGTAGGTTTCGTTTTTGCCGTCGACCACTTTGGTTTCGCCGAAGGTGCTGATGCCTTCGCCGTAGGTTTTCAGGCAGGCGCCGCTGCCGCGGTTGATTTCTTCCTGGTTGTAGTAGGCTTCCGGCTTTTGTTTGCTGCCCTGGGTGCCGGAGCACGCAAGCGCGTTCGATCCGAAGTTGAAGCCGGTGTTGAGTTTTTCGTTTTCTTTCTCGCTGTTCACACCGGTCCAGATGAACTCGGCAGGCGCCGAGAACGTCGAGCCCACCCCTTCGATGCGCGACTTGCCGGCACACTGTTCCAGCACGTCAGTTTTGGGCGGCGTGACTTTTTTCGCGCTCGCGACGCCCGGCACGCCAAGCGCCAGCGTGGCGGCCGCGGCGATGCCCATCGGCACCGCACGACGCACGGAGACAAATCTCATTACGTGACTACCTCCTGTTGGGATTCCGTTTCCAGCACGGATGTCCTATCCGCGCACGCGAGGGCAGAGCCCCGCCGACGAGAAGACTGCCATGTGGCGCTATGGCCCGAGTTACGATCTTGTGGTCAAGCGGGGAACCAATTTCTTCACACCCGGTTGACAGATTATTGACACTGCAACGCAACGCCGCTCGTCGAGTCGGCCCGCAGCACCAAACCATTGGTGCCGTGGCGTCTCGAGGAGCTGCAGACGATCCGCGAGAAGGCTCGAGCGCGGCGCTTGCGCGAAGCTACTTCTTCTTGCCAGCCAGGTGCAGCGTCACGACATGCGTCGTCACGCTGTTCTGCTGGCCCGCGGTGCCGCGGGAAAGAATCGTGAGCTTCGCGTGCAGCACACCGCGGGAACGGCTCAGAAGCGACCGCGCCGTCGAGCTGAGGCGGAGAGTGACCGACTTGCCTCCGCCCGAAAGCGAGAAGGCACCGGATGCAAGCGTCAGGATCTTCTTTGGAGCGTGCTTCTTGCTCGAGGTTGCGACGGCGCTTGCCGTCTGCAGCGTCAGCGTGCCGTTACACGAGCCGCCACTCGGGCAGGTGATGGTGATCGACATCGTGCCGCCGGCGCTCACCGACAGGGACGATCCGGAGAAGGACACGATGTAGCCCGCGACGCCGCCCTGCGGTCCTTGCGGCGTCGTCGGCGTGGTGGTCGTCGGCGTGGTTGTCGGCGTGGTTGTCGGCGTGGTTGTCGGCGTGGTTGTCGGCGGCGGAATTTCGGCAGCTTCTTCGGCCTTGCTCTCCTTGACGGTGATTTCGAATTCCTTCGAGAGCTCTTCCTGTTCTTTGGCGACCGTTTCCACTTCGACCGTCACTTTGATTTTGCATTTCGTCGACTTCGTGGCACCACAGCGGTTGAAGGCATGTTTGACGCTCAGTTCTGCCGGTGCCGAAATTTCCTTCGCGTCGGCTTCTTCGACCTTCGGGCTGCCGTCGCCGAATTCCCACACCACCTTCTTCAGGTGGAGTTTCGTTTCGCCCGGCACTTCGATTTCTGCCGCCAGCTGCGCTTCTACTTCGTGCGCGGGCACTTCCGCGGGAACCGGGACCTTCGTCTTCACGGTGAGCTTGCCCGCTGTCACCGTCAGACTGTCAACCCCTGATTTCACCACTTCGTCAGCGAGATCGTCGGTGTGGACTTCGTTGCTGATTTCGTAGGTGCCCGCTTTTTCAATGTTCAGCGGGAGTTTGAAGAGCACCCCGTAGCCGGGTTCTTCTTCATGCAGGCCGTTGTGTTCGTACTTCGTTTCGGGGTAAGGCACTTCTACCGCCTTGCCGCCGACCGGCGTGAACTTCACGGTCCACTTGACGCTCTTGGCGCCCGCCGCCGGCCTTTCGAGCTTGCCGAGCACCGAGGTGACTTCAAGAGCTTCCTTGCTGTTGGCGGGGACCGTGTTCGTCGGTGCGCCATGCTCGCTTTGCGCGGGGGTCGTCACCGGCACCGTCGGGCAGCCCGTGAGGCTGCCGTGTTCGCCGAACTCCACGACTTCCGCACGGGGCACCTTCACTTCATGACCGGCGCCTTCGAATTCCTGGTAGTAGGTAAGAGCCAGGAGGTCGTGCTTGGAGCCGCTCAGTCCGCCGAGCATGATTGGTTCCCGGATGGCTTTGTGGAGGTCGCACGGTCCCGCACCCGCGTTTTCGTTCGGGGCGCCACCGGCCGTCCAGCCGACCTCGGCGATCGACGGTTCGTTACCGCTCGGATCGCTGTAGTGGAGCACGGCCGGCGCGGGCTGACCGGTGACGATGTAGTCGCCGTCGAGGTAGATGGTCCCTTCCTTGTTGACTTCGGGACCTTCGCGAACGAGCGACATCACCGACGCCGGTTCTTCTTCGCCGATCGTCGGAGCGAACGCGGACAGGGATTCGGCCACGAACAGCTCCTTCGGCGTCGTCGGGACTTCTCCCAGCGCATGGAGGTCCGCTTCCGCGGGCGCCAACTGCCAGATCACCCCTTCCGGGCCGACGAATTCATCTTCGCCGTATGCCAGCAGGGTCCCGTCGGGCGCGAACACGGGCGACGCCGGCGCTTGGTTGACGCCTTCTTCTTCGGACTGTATGCCGCAGCCGGTCTGCCCGAAGAGGATCTTGCCGGCCGAGTCGACGTAGCGCGCGCCCGCGGACAGGCTTTTGAGTTCACCTTTGCTACCGGATTCGACCTTCACGAACTGAGCTGCCGCGCGGCACTGTTTTTGGGCGCCCGACTCGACTTTCGCGTTGCTTTCCTGGTCCTGGTTGCCGGAGATCGCGAGATCGCCGTTGCCGGGATCGACCGCCATGCCGCGCGGGTCGAGCAGTGGCTTTTCCGTCGGTTCTTCCCCCTGGCCGAAAAGCTGCTTGCGTGTGAGCTGCGGCGCCGGCAGGCCCGCTTTGTTCGTCTTCTTGCTGATGAGTTCGTTGTCGCCGGATTTGTATTCGAAGCCGTACAGCGACCCAGCCGCTGGCATTTCGTCGTCGAGCGGGAAGACCGGCTTTTTGTCTTTTTCTTCTTCTTTTTCTTCTTTTTCGTTCTGTTCGCGGCGTTCGTAGACGAGCAGCACGTAGACCCGGTCACGGCTGGGGTCGACCGCCAAGATCGCGTTCGTGCCTTCCGTGCCCACGGTGTTCGTTTCTTCTTCCTCTTCCGGGCGCTTGAAGTGGACGCTCGCCTGCATCGTATGTTCGTCGTAGCGCTGGAGGACGAATTCGCCGTTGCCCGCTTCGGTCAGCACGTAGTAACTGCCGTCGCTGCCGGCGGCGAATCGCACGAGCCGGTTTTCATCCACCTGGCCGGCTTCGGTGCCCGTCGTGAGCTTGAAGCGTTCGACCTGACCCCAGGCTTCCGCCCTGGCCGAGGATGCGGCGCACGCGAGCACGACGAGCGCGAACAGCATCGCGAGCGCGACGTTAGAGCGCGTACGGAGACTTGCGGAGCGCATGCAGGCGACAGCTTGCCGGTCGCGACTCGCCAGCATGTTTCCAAGCCGTGAACAGGTCGTGAACAGTTCGAGCTTCACCAAGGTGGCCTCCGCCGCTGCTGCTGCGACAGGCGGCGCTGCGCGCGCGTGGCGCTCAGCGTCGCGGGCGCCACGCGCACCTCGCTGCGACCGCGCCGGCCCCGGTGCCGCGCCGATGCCCCCGCGAGCGCCGCGAGCACGATCATCCCCAGCACATAAAGCGGCACCGGCTCGTGTTCGACCGGGTTGTAGGACACCGCCTTCGCGGACACCGACTCGGGCGCCTCCTCCTGCTCTTCTTCGCGCTCTGCCACCTCCACGGGCGAGGTGACGGCCGAGGTTCCCGTCGGTGGCGAGGGCCGCGCCGGCGAGGGCACCGGCGGCGGCACGAACGCCAGGAGCGGCGCCGTGGGAGCCACGAGCGGCACGAACGGCGTGGGCAGGACGGCCTTCGGCCTTGCCTGCACGGCCGGCGGCGGTGGCGGCGGCGGCGGAATCGGCGGCGGAGCGCCGGCCGGCGGTGTCGCCGCCGGCGAAGGCTGGGGCGCCGGCGCCGGCGGCGCCGGGGCGGTGACCTGCGTCTTGGGCGTGGGCAGTTCGCGTAGCGGCACGGTCCCGCACGGCTCGCGCACGCTGCCCGCCTGCACCTGCACGGGCAGCGTGTAGGAGAGGCCGCCCGCGCTGATCGTGACCTTCGTTTCACCCTTGTTGTAGGCGCAGAAGAGCCCCGAGGTCGCTCCCACCTGTTCCCCGTTTTCTTCGCGCCCGTCCTTGACCGGTTCACCCTTCGCGTTGACGAGCACGGAGCGGGGGTCGCTCGAGGCCGTGTTGATCTTGACGAAGCCGCCGATGTCCGGCCGAGAAGAGCGGAATTCGTATTCTGGAAGGACGGCTTCGGCGCACGCCGTTCCCACGCAGATCGACGGGATCGGGATGTACTGGCTTTCTTCGCACTGGATCTCGTTCGCCTGGCCCCTGCAGCCCGCGCGCGGCCGGCGCGCCAGCCCGCTGAAGAGGGCCGGACGGCTCCTTGGCAGCAGCGTGCCGTCCTCCGGTTCCATCGCCAGTTCCCCGATCACCGGGATCAGCCGCACTTCGACGGGAGCTCGATCCACAGCCCGTTCGGCCGCGCTGGCGCGTGCCCACTGCACTTCGCCGAGCAGGATGCCCTTGGCGCCGTGGAATTCGGTCGTCTCTTCGTTCGCCTCTCGCTCGTAGCCGAGCGTGCCCGACCCGAACGCGCTCAGGCTCGCGCCGGCGAAGGCGATCGTCTTGCGGACGTTGTTTTCCGGCGCGTCGTAGAAGTAGGCGGACGCGGCGTAGCCGCCGGGGTCCTGGCCGTCGGGATCGCGCCCGACGAGCGCCGCGAACAGCTGTTCTGCCGCTTCTTCGTGTTTGCCGGGCGCGATCTGCTTACTGAGGTCAGCTTCGGCGACGACGATCGCCGGCTTGTGGATCGCTCCAGCCTGCTGGAGCTCCTGCTCGAGCCACGCTCGCTGGGTGGCGCTCACGCCGCCCGCTGCGTCGTCGAGCACGACCACCTCGACGTGCGCGTTCTGGACGGCGTAGTAGCCGTCGGCGCAGCCGCAGCCCTCGCGTTCGGAGATCGAGGGCTGGCTGCCCGCTGGCAACCAGCCGCTCGCGGGCGAGACTCCCAGGGGAGACGCAAGGCCTTCGAAGGCGGGCACGAGCGCGGCTTCCCCTGCCAGTTCGCCGGTGGCGCCGGCGGCATATGCGGGCCACGGCAGGCCGCTGCCGAACAGGCCCGCGTAGCGCTCGTATTCTTCAGCGAACGGCGGCTGCGGCGGGGTTCGCCCGCTGAATGAGGAGTAGTCGATCATCGGTCCGGAATAGAAGAATGCGGAGGCGCCGGCGCCCCTGGCCAGCGAGAGCGCCTTGGAGAGCCACACCTCCGGCCCGGGGTCGGTCTCGACGCGATCCGCGCAGGGATCCGCGCAGCCGGCTGCGCCGCCGAACGCGAGCGTGGTGGCGCCACCCGACCCGCCGGGCTCGGCTTCTTCGGGCTCGACGGGAACCTGCGCGCTCCCCTCGTTCGGCGGCTGCCCTTCCGCCGGGTAGCGCGCCACGTCGGCAGTCTGCTCGTGTTCCACTTCGCTGGTGATTCCGCCGACGACCCATGCTTCGGAGCCCGTCGGTGCGACCAGTGCCGACACGGCGGGATCGGGGTGCGAGGGCTCGTCGTATTCGTCGTATTCCCTGCTCTGCTTCACGGGGTCGACGCTGTGCTGTTCATCGCTCCAGCCGACGGCTGTCTGGCGCAGCAGAGCGCCGGCCTCGGGACCCCCGCCGACACCGGCGCTGTGCTGTTCGTAGGGCGGAATTCCTGGCGGTGGTTCTGACCCGATGGCCTGTGTCACCTCGCCCGCGCCGCCGGCGCTGACGAGCGCACGCAGCGTCCCGTTCTGCCGATACAGAGCCAGCGATCCGGCAAGGCCGCTCGGCAGCGGCGTCGACACCCGACGCCAGGGAGCGCCTCCCGATTCGCGCTCATACAGGCGCGCGGTGCCTTCGCCGGCGAGCACCGCCGCGCCCCCGTCGGGAAGGGCGGCGACGGCCTGGACGCGCGCCGAGCCCGTAACCTGCTGCTCTTCTTGGTCGATCTTCCAGCCGCTGCCTTCGTTGACGAGCAGCCCGCCGTCGAAGCCTTTTTCCTTTGGGTTCGGCTGGAAGTTGTAGGCGACGAGCGCCTCCGATCCCGCGAACGCGATCCCCGTGAACTGGGCGTTCTGGACTGCGGCGGGGAGTTCGGTTTCTTCCGTCCACGTCTTGCCATAGCGCAGGATCACGCCGCCGCGGCCGACGGCCTGGGCGCCGACGGCGTAGCCGCGTGAGGGGTTGGCCGGGTCGAAGGCGACCCCGTAGAGGTTGTCGCGGAAGTTGATCGGCGTCGCGGGGTCGCGTTCCCACAGTCCCGTTTCACCGCGCCACAGCCACATTTCGCCGGCTTCACCGACCGCGTAGATGCGATCCGCGGTCGGCCACGCGACCGCCCGCAGGTTCGGCCTTTCGATCCGCTCGCCGGGGCCGAAGAGGCTTTCCGGCAGCCAACCCTCGCCGGGCTTGTAACGGGCGACGCCACCGCTCTCGCCGACGGCGAGCGCTTCGCTGGACAGCGCCGCGACGGGCGCGCCGGGCTCCGGCGCGATCGCGAGCAGAGGATGACGCGTGGCGACCGGCCAGTAGCCCAGGCGGTCCGGCTCCGCCGAAGCCGTCAGATGCACGGGAACGGAGTAGCCCAGCCAGCCTTCGTCGGGCGAGGTGAACGCGGCGCCGTAGAGCTGCCCGGGCACTTCTTCGGGAGTCTCGCCGCCGCCGATCGACAGCACGGGCTCGAAGGAGCCGCCCTGCAGGCGCAGCGTGACCCCTTCGAACAGGCCGGCTATCACCCGTTCGCCATACGGCGAGGCGCCCGACCAGGCGATGCTGCGGCCGTACTGCAGCGGCGGTTCCGCCGGCAGCGTTTCCTGGCATGCGGGCGTTCCGGACGCCGCTCTGCACCAGCTGTGCTCGATCACGCCCTCGGTCACGCCTTTGCTTTCCTGGAGTCGCACATACATCGTCGTGTAGGGCTGCTGGTGTTCGACGTCGGTGCGCACGCCGTCCACCCACACGCCTTCGCTGGTCGCCGTCAGCACCTGGGACTCCACCGTGATCTGCGAGCCTTCGGCGCCGAACACGCCGAACGGCTCCCCCGTCGCCGGCACTTCTCCGCTCACCGGGACGCTCAGCGGGAGTTTCACGTGTTCGTGCCCCACTTCGACTTCGACCGGCTGCCAGCTCCAGCCGCCTTTTTCTTCGACGCGGCGGAAGAGGGCAACCGCGTCCGTTCCGAAGGTGCCCGACAGCCGCGCTAGCAGCCATGCGTGCTGCGGATCGCTGGCCGCCAGCGCCAGCACCTTGAATTCTTCGGCGCTCGCGGGCGGGATCGCGATCGGCTCGCGCGTCCAGCTGTGCCCGTCCCAATGCAGGACCGCTTCATCGACGCCTTTTTCCGCATAGACGGGCATCACCAGCGCACCCGCGGAGCCGTCGCCTTCGGCGAGCGGAGCGATCATCGGCGCACGCTGGGATCCGAACAGCGTCTGGCCTTCGCGCAGGAGCGGTTCTTCGCCCGCTTTGATGTGGCCTTCCCTCGGCACGGGCGCGGTCGCTTCGAAGCCGCCTCCGGGCTTGCGCACGAGCAGCGCCTGCTGCGTTTCGCCTTCTCGTGGGAGCGTGCCCGCGAGCACGCCGTAGCCCGCGACCGTCATCTGGCCCTCGAGCGGGCTCGGTTTGTGGTTGGGATGGTCGGGCTGAAAGCCGGCGGGCAGTTCCGAGCTGGGCTCCCAGCCGCCTTCTTCCCCGAAGCCGCCTGCCTGCGAGGGCGGGGTGTAGCGGACGAGCTTCGGGACGGCTTCGTTGCCTTCGCGGAGTTCGCCAAGCCCCCAGGTCGTTCCGTTCGGCGCTCCGGGTTCGGCGGGCGTCGCACCCAGCATGACGACGTTTTCGGCCGGCACCGCCACGTCGGTGTACGGCAGCGGTTCCTGCCCCGCGGCTTCCGCGGCGGCGCGCGACGCGCGGCCCGAGCCGAGCAGGAGCAGCGCGAGCGCCGCCGCGCAGAGCAGCAGGCCAGCAAGCCTGGCCGGCAGCGAGTACCGGCGCGGTCGAGCCCTCCCGGCCCTCAAGGCAGCCGACCCGCTTCGCCGAGGAGCTCGTGGAACGGCACCGCGAGCAGCCCGGTCGACTCCGTCGTCACGTTGGCGCCTTCGCCGCTGACCGATGAGACGACCGGCAGCGGCGCCAGCGCGTGCGTCTGCAAGGCCAGCTTCGTCGGCCAGTTCTTCGGATTCAGGCTCAGCGTCAGCTTGCGGTTACCCGCCTTCAGCACCTCGTTGCCCGTCTCGGCCACGACCCGGCTCTTGCGCTTTGCGATCAGCCGGACACGCGCCTTGACGGCGAGGTGGAAGCTCAGCTGCAACATCGTCCCTTTGATCAGGCGAGTGCCCACGTGCGAGAGCAGCGGCAGCGTCACCTTGTTTTCAGGCTTGGTTTCCGTTTTCTGTTCGACTTTGCCTCCGTATCCGGGAGGTTCTTCCTGCAGGCCCGAGGTGTCCGGCGGCGGCGCGTCGAGGACTTCCTGCGGGACCCCTTCGTCATGCGGGCGTTCGCTGATGATCTTCCCTTCCGGGAAGCCAGGAAGTTCGCTCTGCGCAAGCGTGCGTTCGCCTTCGCGAGCCAGGTGGTAGAGCCAGCCGTTCACGTTCGCCATCCAACAGTCTTCGAGCGCGGGGCACACGAGCCGCTCGGCGGCGCCGGCGGCGTCGCTCGGCAGCGCGCGTTCGGCGCTGTCCGGCAGCGTCTGCACGCCGAGCACTTCGCCCTGTGCCGAGATGTGGACGAGCACGGCCACGCCAGCGGCTTCTCGTTCGCTGGACAACGGCGCCAGCGCGAGCCAGGCGTCTTCACTGCCGGGTTCGGGGGCGATCGCCCTCACTTCCGCGTTCCTCGCCGGCCCGCCGAGCAGTTCCGCTTCTTCCTGTTCGCTTGCGAACAGGTCGGGCAGCGGGTGGCCCGGTTGCCCTTCTCCTCCGGGACCTATCACCTGCGTCCAGACTCCGTCGAGGCGGCGCAGGACTGTCACCTGGCCTTCCTCTTCCCTGGTCAGGCCCGAGATCCCCAGCTGCTTGCCGGTCGCGGCCCACAGAACGCCTTCGGTCGAGCCGAGGCGCAGGTACTGGAGCTCTTCGGTCGGCTCGCCCGTGACCCCGTACAGAGGGAGTTCTTCCTCCAGCGGCTGCATCCCGGTTTCCGCTTCGGCGAAGTGCAGCACCGGCGGCCGCCCCGACGTCCGTTCTTCGTTGTGAGGGTTGTGCACGCTGTAGGCGACGCTCTCGAAGATGGCGTTTTCGAGCTGGCGCATGTCCCTGATCGGATCGCCCTGGTTCATGTACGGCTGCTCTTCGAGCGTGCTGCCGTTCCAGTGCAGTTGAAAGGCGCCGATCTGCGGTTCCGAGAGCTTTTCGCCGCCGAACCAGCAGTCCGTCGAGCTCGCTTCGGGCGGCTGCGGCGGCAGGCAGGCGGCGCCGGACATCCGCTCGTAGGAGTCCGCTTCGAAGGCGAGATGCGCGTATGAGGCGACAATGCTCCCGTCGGAGAAGTGGCACAGCGAGTTGTCTTCGAGCGGCGGCAGCTGCCCGTTGACCGGCGCCTGCCCGGGCCGCCCGTCGGAGACGGTCCAGAAGTCCGCAGGCCCACCCCAGGCAATACGCCCGTTCGTGGCGCCGCAAACCTTCGCGATCTCATGCCATCCCCTGCCGTCGTAGGCCCACACGCCGGCCGGCACCGCGTCGCCGTTGCCATGCGTGATCAGCAGCCCGCGGTTGGCCTGTGGCGGGGATCCCGGCGGTTCCCAGAACTCGATGTCGCCAACTGTCCCCAGCGGCACCGGCGCCGGCGGGCCCGACTCGCCGGGAGGCGGAGGCGGCAACGACGGCTGTTCCAGGCGCCAGCTCGCCGTCTGTTCGCCCGGTTCGGCGGCCATCGCCACAGACGAAGTCACCAGCGCACAGGCCAGGGCCAACGCCGCGGATGCGATCGAGCGCCTTCTCATCGCCTGCCCCTCCGGCGGCGAGCCCTCCTCGATGCATGCCGAGACGCCCTGGCTCTGCTGGCGTGCGCCACGCGTGTGAACGTGACCGCCAGGGTTTGCTTGAGCGTTGGCCTGCCGGGGCTGGCAAAGCTGAGCTCGAGGCTGGCCGGGAACCCTCCCGAGCGGTTCGCGAAGGACGCGTAGCGACTCTGCAGGCGCACCACGATCTCCATCAATCCGCCCGAGGGCGCTGTCTCGGCGGCCTTGCCTTCGGCAACCGTTCGGGTGACGAGGGTCCGGCGAGTCCGGCGGGCGCGCCCGCGAAGGTGCCGCGTGAGCACGAGCCCGCCCTTCGCGGTCACCTGCAGACGGCCAGCCCCGGGGGCCTCGACGTAGAGCGCGATGCTGCCATCGGCGAGAGCCTGTGCGGTGGCGCCAAGCTGCCAGACGGGCACGATCGCGGTCAGCGGCACCGGGGAGATCGACTGCGGCGCGGGTTCGGGCAGGAAGCGGCTGCGAGTCACCTCGAAGACGTCGCTCCCATCGCCGGGCTGGCAGCAGGCCACGGGCACCGCCGGGCTGTTGCCGTCGCCGTAAACCAGGTTCGCGGCCGTGGATGTGAACACCAGCTCTTCGCCGTTCCTCGAGAAGTCGGGCGTCAGCGCGCCGAGTTCGTGGGCTTTGAATTCGCTGTAGGGATCGCCGTTTTGCTGGAAGGTGGTCGGGTGTGGCTGCTGGCTCTGTTCTGCTTCGCCCTCGTAGCCATGCGTCACCCGTGTGAGTGTGCCGTTGCCGAGATCCGCGTCATACAGCTCGCCCATCCCGACTTCGGGTGACGGGTTGGTGACCAGCGTCGGCCAGCCGAGCGTGAACAGCGTGCGCAGGGTGCTGAAGGCGACCTGCAGGCCGTCGGATGAGATTTCGTAGTCGGTGACTTCGGCGGCCTGGGCTTCCGAGCTGCCCGCCTCCGTCAGTGGGGTGATCGCCTGCGTGCGGGTGAGACCCGGTTGCATGTTGACCACGAACAGGTCGGTTGGATTGCCGCTGTCTCCGCGATCGAAGTCGCTTCCCTCGGCGATGAGGCGGGCGTTGGCGCCGAACACGACCTCTTCGCCGTTGCCGCTGAGTCGCGGGGTGTCGTCGTATGCCGGTCCTTTGATCAGGCCACCGCCTTCCTGGGTGACTTTTTCGCGGACGAAGGGGCCTTGGCAGGGATCGCTCGCGCTGTCGCTTTCGGCGGTCAGCACGAGCTCGCCGCTGGCGGCACACGCGGGGGCTTCTGGATCGGAGCCGCCGGTCACCCGGCGCGCGTCGTTTTCGGCCGCGGGCAGCCTGTGCCAGACCGGTTCCTCGTAGTTCGTTTCAAGGCCTTCGTCAGCCAGCGTCGGGGTCTGCTGGGCGATGTCCTCGCCCATCCACGCCATCGTCTTCCCGTCCGCGCTGATCGAGGCCCCGGGCCAGGAGCCGGCGCGGCCGTGCTCTGGAAAGTCGGCCGCGCCCAGCGCGACGGCGCCGATCGCCTTGGATTCGGCTTCCCCGACAACGACCGGTTCTGCCGCCCCAGCGGCGGCGCCCTGCCCGCATTCGAAGCGGCAGCGGCTGACGAGTTCGGTCGCGCCGAGGTCGAACCAGTGCACGGCGACCTGCCCCGCAGGCGTGTGCGGCGCGGGCGTTTCGCCGAGGTCTCGTTCTTCTTCTTCCAGCACCGGGTAGGCGACTAGGTTGGAGACCGATGCAGTGACGAAGGCGACCTCGTCGCCGTTCGCGCTAATCGCCGTGCGTCCGACCGCGTAGGAGCCGCCGTGCGCTCCGGCGCCCGCGTAGCGCAGCGGTTCTTCAGAGCCCGACGGTACGGAGGCCGCGAGGAAGGCCCTTTCCACCGGTGGGCGTGCCGTTTCTTCGGCGGTGGTGGCGGCCGGCTGGTTGTCCATATCGCGCCTGTACACCTCGACCGCTTCGGCGTGAGGGTCGGCGTCCGGGAGCTCGTGGGTGATTTCAGGCAGGCTCGAGCCTTCGTTGGTGGTGAAGCTCACGTAGCGGCCGTCTTCGCTGATCGAGGGCATCGCCGCGTCCCCACCGGCAACCTGTTCGATCGCGTCCGTCGCGAGGTCCCGCCGCCACACGCCCGTGACGCCACCGATCGAGCCGTCGAACGCGACGTAGAGTCCGCTGGCGGAGATCGCCGAGTCGTGCGCGTATTCCGCCTGCTGTATGAATTCCCCGCCGCCGAGGGCGCCATAGGAGACCAGGTCGACCGGGGAGAACACGTCGGCGCGGGCGCCGGCCGCGCCCACGAGCGCGAGCGCGCCGGCGGCGAGGAGCGCCGGCAGGCATCGGCCCAGCACGGAGAGGCCGTTCGCCCGCAGGATGTCGACCTGGCGGCTCATCGCACGCTCACCAGCCGGCGGACGACGCCGGCGTTGCCCAAGCTGTCCCGCGCGGTCACGGTGATCCGGTAGACGCCCGCCTGACGGTATGTGTGCGAGCAGCTCGCCTTGCCGTGGGCGGAGGCGCCGTCGCCGAAGCTGACGCTCAGAGACGCGCGATCGAGCCCGGCCGGGTCCTTGATCCTGACGCTCACGGCCGTGTTGTGGCGGGTGCGCGAGATGAGCACCCGCGGCGGCGAGTCGGCCAGCTGCAGGCTGGCGGGCGCGGTCAGCGTCGACTCCCCGTACCTGTCGGCGGCGAGCACCTGCACTTCGTAGGCGCCGGTGGCCAGGCCGCGCGTGTCGATGCGCGCGTGGAGCACGCCGGCGGGTACCGGGGTGGGCTGCACATGGCCGTCCACCACCACCCTGTAGGTGAGCGGTCCGTCGCCGCTCGGCGCAGGCACCCAGGAGACGACGGCTTGGGCTGGCCGCACCCAGACTTTCGGCAGCGTGAGGACGAACGGGGTCTGGGCGGGCGGGGCGGACACGGTCGCCGCGACGATCGCCGCGTTGCCGAGCGGCCCCTGGCGGAAGGCGACGAGGCCGTCGCCGAGGCCTGAGCGCCCCACGGACAGTTCGTTGACTTCGCCGCCGTCGCCGCCGGCGACCAGACCGGTCTGCAGCGCGCCGTCCGGGAAGTTCTCCAGCACGGCAACCGCCGCATGCCCTTCGCCGTCGGCGCTCGGCCACGCCGAGACGCCGCCGCCTTCGGGGTTCATGACGCTTACCGCCGCCGTTTCGGGCCCGGCGAAGGACGGGCCGAGCGTGAGCGCGCCGGTGAGGCCGCGGTCGGCGCCCTCGATCAGGCGCGGCTGCCCGTCGGCGTCGTAGAGGACGCGCACGCTGCGCCGTTCGTCGATGTCGATGCTCGGGGCTCCCACCGTCGCCGCCTTGCCGCCGGCGACGTCTTCGTCGAGCACGCTCGCGCCTTCGAACTCGGCGCCGCCGGCGGATTCGCCGTCGGGGAGGATGTTCAGGAGGATGCGCGGTCCGGGCAGCGGCGAGGAGGATCCGGCCGGCTGGCGGTAGGCGACCTCGGCCTGACCCAGCCGCGAGAACGCCACCGCGGGCGCTTCGGCGTCGTCGGTGATGGGCGCGCCCTTGTACGTCGTTGCGCTGGCCGGCATCACGTAGTCGAGCGACGAGCCGAAGATCCTGCGCGCCCAGAGCCTCGCGACCGCGCCCAGTTCGGGCTCCTGCCAGACGACGATCCCGTTCCCCGTCGGCCCGATCGCGATGCGCGGCGCGTTGGCCGCGGTCGGCGGGCGCATCGCCACGCCGCTGTCGCGGTTGACGGCACCGAGGCCGGTCCAGCGCAGGCCGTCGAAGTGGGCGACGCGAACGCTCTCGGTGACGTCCCCGCGGTGCAGCGCGACAACGCCGGAGCGTTCCTGTTCGACCACCCGATAGACGAGGTCGGCCTGGCCCGAGGAGCTGACGGCGAGTTCGGGGCTCGTGTCCGCGGCTTCGTCGATGTCGCGGTCGACGAGGATCGCCTTGCCGAAGCGTTCGCCGCCGGGACCGAGCACCGCCCCGAGCATCTCGTAGCGGGGCTTTTCTTCGGGCGGCGGCGTGAGCGCGTACTGCGTCGCCCACGTGACGATCAGCTCGCCCCCGTCGGCCGCGCCGATCCGCGGCCAGCTGGCGGCGAAGGGCTCTTCCGTGTCGACGCGGATCGGCGCCTGCCACTGGCCGTTCACGAACTGGGAGACGAACACGTGCGGCACGCCGCCGCTGCGCTTGATGTAGACGACGCCGCCGGTTCCGTCTTCGGCCATCGCGGCGCCGCCGAAGCCGACGATTTCCTCGCTCGGCCCGTCGACGGTGACCGCTGGGAGGACCACTGCGCCGGCCGGCGCCGCCGCCAGCGCCAGCGCCACGAGCGCGACCGCGGCGATCGAGGCGGCCGAGCTCACGAGGTGTTGTTTTCCTGGGCGCCCGGCAGCAGGTCGTAGGCGCAGCGGAAGTTCTCGGGGTCGATCACAGGCTCGGAGCCGGCGAAGCCCCCCTTTGTGCCGTTGCTGTAGACGGTCACGTACTGCAGCGATTCGGGCAGCGGATTGGCGGGCAGCGGCAGCGGGTTGGCCTGGCCCTGGCGCGGGTCGCCGGTGGCCCCTTCGCTGACGCCCTCGAAGCCCGCCGCCGCCGACCCAGCTTCGGTGGTCACGAGCGAGGAGCTCATCTCGCGTTCGTCTTTGAGCCCGCGCGTCGGGTCCAGGTCGATCGACGCCGTCAGCTGCGAGTCGTGGATCGTCGACTTGAGCTTCACGCGTTCGGCCCCGCCGAGCAGCTCGGCGGCCGACGGCAGCCACCCGCCCTGCTGCTCGCAGGTTTTGCTTGCCCAGATGAAGTTGTTCTTGCCGAGGTCTTCCTTGGTCAAGGGATAGGGCGCGCTTTCCAGGCACCAGGTGCCGATGTCGACCGTTTCCGGACGGCAGGTGCCCGCGAGCTGCGCGGCCGTCCTGCCCCCCACCTTGCTGGCATTCGCCACGGTGGGGATGGCCGAGGCGGGGAACTTCCTGTTCTTGCCGAGCAGCAGCACGCCGCCGGCATAAGGCTTGGTGCTGACCGGGTGCCCTGCGAACGCGCTGACGACCGCATGTCGCGCCGCGTCGGCGAGTCCGGTGGTCGAGAAGACCAGCGCGATCAGGGCCACGATCATCGCTGGCGAGGGCGTGCGCCGCCGCTGGCGGGACGGGCGGGCGCTCATCCCGCTTGCTTGGGGTCGCGCGTGGTGAAGCGTGGCGGCGCGGCGCGGCGCACCTGGCTCAGCTCGTCGAGCGAGACGTCCTGAACCGTCGAGAGCACGGCGTCCAGGGCCACGCCTGACAGCGTCTCCTGCTCGAGCAGCGCCTGGGCCGTCTCCTCGACCGTGCTCCAGTTGCGGTCGAGGATCACCGCGGCGCGCGCCTCGGCGTCGCCGACCAGGCGCTCGACCTCGTTGTCGATCAGGTTGAGCGTCTCGGGGCCGACCGAGCCAAGGTCCTGGAGCGAGGCGCCGAGGAAGACCTCGCCGCTCTTCTCGCCGATCGTTACCAGACCAAGCGCCTCGGACATGCCAAACGAGGTGACCATGCTGCGCGCCAGCGCGGTCGCGGCGTGCAGGTCGTCGTTGACGCTCGTGGAGGTGTGCCCGAAGGCGATCCGCTCGCCCGCGAGACCAGAGGCGATCACGATCAGCTGGCTCTCCAGGTCGGGCTTGCTCATGATCGTCTGGTCGCGGTCGGAGAGCATGTGCGCAGCGGTGCCGAGCTGGCGCCCGCGCGCGACGATCGAGAGCTTGCGTGTGGAGGTCGTGTGCCCCAGCGCCTCGGTCACGACCGCGTGCGAAGACTCGTGGATCGCGATCAGCCAGCGCTCCTGCTCGGTCAGGATGTGGTGCTTGGCCGGGCCGGCGACGACCCGGTCGATCGCCTCGTCGAGGGTCTTCGCATCGATCTGCCCGCGACCGTCGCGCACGCTCAGCAGGGCAGCCTCGTTGATCACGTTGGCGAGCTCGGCGCCGCTGAAGCCCGGGGTCTGGCGCGCGACCTCCTCCAGCGAGGCGTCCGGCGCAAGCGGCCGCTTGCCGCCATGCAGGCGCAGGATCTCGAGGCGCCCGTGGACGTCCGGCACGTCGATCACCACCTGGCGGTCGAAGCGCCCCGGGCGCAGCAGCGCGGGGTCGAGGATGTCGGGGCGGTTGGTCGCGCCCATGACGACAAGGCCGCCGTCGCCCGCGAAGCCGTCCATCTCGACGAGGATCTGGTTGAGCGTCTGCTCGCGCTCGTCGTTGCCCTGGCCGATGCCGGCGCCGCGCTTGCGCCCCGCGGCGTCGAGCTCGTCGATGAAGATGATCGCGGGCGAGGCCTTGCGGGCCTTGCGGAAGAGGTCGCGCACACGGGCCGCTCCGACGCCGACGAGCGACTCGACGAAGTCCGAGCCCGAAACGGTGAAGAAGGACGCGTCGGCTTCGCCGGCGACCGCCTTGGCGAGCAGCGTCTTGCCGGTGCCCGGGGGGCCGACGAGCAGCACGCCCTTGGGCGCGGCCGCGCCCACGGCCAGGTACTTGCTGGGATCGGCCAGGTAGTCGCGAATCTCTCGCAGCTCGGCCAGCGCTTCGCCGGCGCCGGCGACATCGGCGAACGTGATCTTGTCGCGGGTGCCCTTGCCCTTCTTGCGCCCCTTGCCGGTGAACTGGGAGAAGCCGGCGATCCCGCCGCCAGCGCCTTCGGCGCCCAGGCGCGTGAACAGCGAGAACAGGCACACCAGCAGCAGGATCGGGATCAGGAACTGGACGACGATCGCCTCGGTTCCCTTGTTCGCCTGCTGATCCACGCTCACCAGGGCGCCGCCGGCGGACAGTTCGTTGACCAGCTCCTGGGTCTCTGCGCCCGATGCTGGGTACGCAGCCCAGAGGTGCTGGGCGGAGCCCGTCCCGGCTTCGGCCACCGCCACGAGCGGGGTGCTCACAGCGGCGGACGACTTGCCTTTTCCGGACTTGGACTTGCCCGACGTCTTCACGGCCGGTTCGGCAACGGGCGGGAGCGCGCCGCTCGCCGGCACGAGCGGCGCCGTGGCGGTCGTCGTCGCCTCCAGCCTGCTGTCGTGGTCGAGCAACAGCGTGCTAGCGACCTCGTGACGCTTCGCCAGCGCCTGGATCGTGCTGATCGGCACTTCCCTGCCGGAGCTGGCTGGTTTGATCCCACCCAGAAGCGTCGCGAAAGTGATCGCCAGCCCGATCGACGCGAGCAGCAGGAACGTGTTCAGCGGGTCGCGCAGCAGCAGCCGAGCCGCCCCGCGGCCGACGTCACCGAGCGCCACCAACACGGGGTTGCGCCTGTGCGCCAGCCCCGAGCGCACGGCCGCCCTGCCGGCGGCTGCGCTGGGAGCGCCGTTGCTGGACGCGTTGGGGGCGCCGTCGCTGGAAGCGTTGGAGGCGCCGTCGCTCGACGGAGGCTCTTTGGGGGCGGTGTCGTCGGTCATGCCAATGGGTTGAGCGCAGCAGTCGACGGCTCGTCGTCGACCGAGGCAACGAAGCGAGCGTCACACGAGGTGAACCGAAATGCAATGCCGTTCACAAAAACAACACATCCCCGACGGTCTGCTTCACAAAAAGTTCACAACAGGGCCGGTAGCCGGCGTTTACAGAATCGTCACATCTCGGATCGCCTCGCACCAGACATTCACAAAAACGAAACACCAGCCCGTACCGCGA
Source organism: uncultured Solirubrobacteraceae bacterium (assembly GCA_963735705.1). GTDB lineage: Bacteria > Actinomycetota > Thermoleophilia > Solirubrobacterales > Solirubrobacteraceae > Palsa-744. Next base: position 120,977 of record CAVTLZ010000001.1, on the reverse strand, counting down.
TCGACAATGTTTGCGTGGGGTGACGTGTCCACAGCGCATTACCGCATCGACGCACAGCTCCAGCGGTTCCCCATCTGAGCGTTCCGACGCTCGACAGCCGACTCAACCCCCACCCACACCTACCCAAAGGAGCAAGCCCTGTGCGCGCGCATCGCACTCTCACCCTGACGATCTCCGCGACCCTCGCGATCCTGCTCACCGTTCCCGCTGGCGCCCTCGCCGCCAAGCGCCTGATCATCGGCGGCTCGACCTCTGTCCTGCCGCTCCAGGAAAAACTCGCGGCCGCCTACCACAAAGAGTTCCCCAAGAGCCCCGCCCCCGAGGTCCTGGGCGGTGAGTCCGACATCGGCATCAACGGGGCTGCGAGCGGCCAATTCGACATCGGCGACTCCTCGCGCGACCCGATCGTCGGCGTCGATCCGCATGGCCTCGTGTTCACGAAGATCGCCCGCGACGGCGTGTGCATGATCACCAACGACGCCAACCCGCTCACCAACATCTCCGAAGAAGACGTCCAGGGGATCTTCACCGGCAAGCTGCGCGACTGGAGCGAAGTCCCCGGCGCCGGCATCTCCGGCCCGATCGACCTGTTCGACCGCAACGGCGCCTCCGGTACCCAGGACGCCTTCCAGCACATATTCCTCGGCGAATACCTGCAGATCTCCCCGAGCGCCACCCAGGAGTCCTCGAACGGCCTCGAGCGCGCGGCGGTCGCCGCGGACAAGCAGGCGATCGGCTTTGTCTCCTTCGCCTACACGCAAAGCGTGCACGCGATTGACTACGAGGGCGTTGCCTGCAGCCTTCACAACGCGCGTTCCGGCCAGTACGCGGGCGTGCGCAACTTCTGGATGGTCACCAAGGGCAGGCCCAAAGGCGAAGCGGCCAAGTACATAGCGTGGGTGACCAGCGGCAAAAAGAACGTGGACGCGATCATCAACTCGAGCTGGATCGCCGTCCACTGATACCGCTGACGGCACACACAGGGCAGGAAGATGGCTACAGCGCGGGCTGAGCGGCGCGCCGCGCTGAGCCGCGCCGTGGCAGGCGACAGGCGCGCCGAGCGTACGCTCGGCGCGCTCGCCGTCGCCGTGCTGGCGCTGATCGCGCTGATGCTGGTGGTGGTGATGATCAACGCCTGGCCCTCATTCTCGGCCAATGGGCTGAGCTGGTTCGGGTCCGGCGGCGATGTCGTGACGCAGTTTCGCGCGATGCAGACGGACACGCCCCTGCCGGGCCACCCGCTGCTCTACTTCCGCGCCTGGCCGCTGTTGTGGGGGCTGCTGCTGACGACGGTGCTCGCGGTGGCGATCGCGCTGGTCGTCTCCACGCTGGCCGCGATCTTCCTTACGGAGTTCGCGCCGGCGCCGGTGCGGCGCGTGCTGGAGCCGGTCGTGCGCCTGCTCGCGGGGGTGCCGTCGGTGATCTATGGGCTCATGGGCATCCTCGTGATCGCACCATGGGTCAACGAACACCTGATCAACAATGCGCGCAAGCAGTCCGTGGCGTATGTGGTGCAGCTGAGCGGCGCCGACCTGACGAGCGCCACGCTGATCCTGACCGTGATGATCCTGCCGATCATGATCGCCCTCACAGCGAACGCGCTCTCCACGGTGCCGATCTCCTGGCAGGAGGGCTCAGCCGCCCTCGGCGTCAACCGCTGGCGCACGATGTGGCGGGTGTCGCTGCGCAGCGCGCGACCGGCGATCGCCGCCGCCGTGGTGCTGGCGACCGCACGCGCGCTCGGCGAGGCGATCATGCTGGCGATGGTCTCCGGCGGGCGGCCATTCGACGCCAACCCGCTCGACGGCGTCACGTTCTTCTTCGAGCCCGTGGAAACGCCCGCGACGGCGATCCTCAAAGAATTCGGCGGCGAGACCGGCACGCCGGTCGCCCACACTGCGTACGCGCTCGCGGCCGTGCTGCTGTTCTCGGCAGCGCTTCTGTCATTCGCAGGGTGGGCAGTGAGACAATCGATGAAGCGCTACGCGGTCGCGTGATGGCCCGCACGCCGCTGCTAGACGGTCCTGCGCCGAGCACGATCGCCCGTCCGCGCCGCGAATCGACCGCGTCGTGGCCGCTGGCCGACCGGATCTGCCATGGGCTGTGCTGGGCGATCGGGATCGGGCTGTGCCTGATCACCGCCTGGATCGTGCTGTACATGCTCATCAAGGGCATCTCCGCCATACAGCTGAAGCTGTTCGTGGAATCGCCGGCACCGACCCTCCGCGAAAGCCAGTCCGGAGGCTTCCTCGACCCGCTGATCGGCACCTTCATAATCACGGCGCTCGGCGTCGGGATCGCCGCGCCGGCGGGGGTGGGAATCGCGACGTGGTTGACCGAGTACGCCCGACCGCGGTGGCTGGCGCGCGCGGTCGAATCCGGAATCGAGACGCTCGCGGGCGTGCCGAGCATCGTGCTCGCGCTGTTCGGGCTGCTGATATTCGCTCGCGGCTTCTTCGGGTTCCTGTCAGGGAGCACCAGCGGCGGGGCCGTCTCGGGCAAATCGTTCCTCGCCGCCGGGTTCCTGATGAGCGTGCTCGCACTGCCACTCATCGTGGGCACGACACGCGAGGCGCTCACGCAACTCCCCGGGCGAACACGCGAGGCGTCGTTCGCGCTCGGCAAGACGCGCGCCACCACCATCCGGCGCGTGCTGCTGCCCTCCATCAGGCCGGGGATTGCCAGCGGGGTCGTCCTGGGGATGGGCCGCATCATCGGCGACACGGCGATCATCGTGATCGTGCTGGGCGCGGCGCCCAAGCTCCAGGGAGCCGGCGGCGCGCCGCTGCTCAGCACGCTGCGTGGTAGCGGCTCGACCCTCACCAGCTATGTCTACGGAATGTCACCGGCCGGCGAAGGCAACTCCCCGAACAAGGCGTACGCTGCCGCATTCGTGCTGCTGATGATCGTGCTGGCGCTCAACGCGCTGGTCACGCGCCTGAGCCGCGGACTCTCGCTGGGCACGGCCGAGCGGGGGGCGAAGCCATGAGCGATCGCGACCTGCACGGCAGCTCCTCGTCCGTCCGCGAGCACGGTGCCATGCCGCCGCCGATACGCCGAATCGCGGTGGACGGTCATCCCCACGTGGCCGAGCCGGCGCCGGCCGGCAATGGCTCAAGCGCAGCGATCACCCGGTCGCCGGCCGCGCCCTCCGCCGCGCGTGCGCGGAACCTCCGCGCACCCGCGGCGCACGTGCGCGAGCGCATGCGCATCGAATCGGTTTGGCTCGCCTACGGTGAGAACTGGGTGGTGCGCGACGTGACGCTGCCGGTGCGCCAGGGCGAGGTGTTGGCGCTGATCGGCGCCTCGGGCTCGGGCAAGACGACGCTGCTGCGCTCGCTCAACCGCCTCACCGAGATCACCGCCGGAGCCGCGCGCGCCGGACGGATCACGCTCGACGGCGTCGACATCCACGAGCTCGAGGTCACCGAGCTGCGGCGCAAGGTCTCGATGGTATTCCAGCAGCCGAACCCGTTTCCGATGAGCATCTTCGACAACGTCGCATACGCGCTAGCCGAGCGCCCCGACGGCAGGCGCCGCCGCCGCAGGCGCACGAAGGCGCTCGAGCTGTCGGTCGCCGACGCGTTGCGCCGAGCGGGCCTGCACGACGAGGTCGGCGATGACCTCCAGCGCTCGGCGCTGAGGCTCTCCGGGGGCCAGCAGCAGCGGCTGTGCATCGCGCGCGCGCTCGCAGCCGAGCCGGAGGTGCTACTGCTCGACGAGCCGTGCTCGGCGCTGGACCCGATCTCCACCGCGACGATCGAGGAGCTGATCGTCGGGCTGCGCGATCAGGTCGCGGTAGTGATCGTCACCCACAACCTCCAGCAGGCGCAGCGCGTCGCCGACCACGTCGCGTTCATGCACCTCGGGGAGCTCGTCGAGTACGGAACGGCCGAGCAGGTGTTCGGGCAGCCGCTGCAGCAGCGCACCCGCGACTACGTCAGCGGGGCCTTCGGGTGAGGCTGCTCGCACTCGCGCTGGCGGCGCTCGCGCTGGCCGGCTGCGAGTCGACGCAGGAAAAGAGCGCGAAGCTCGAAAAGATCGCCAAGCGGGAAGCCGCGCAAGCCGCGCGCAACAAACCGCCGGCGCAGCGCAACCTGTCGATCACCAAGCCGAGCAAGATCGTGACGGTCGTCGCGACCGCCGTGCTGCACAGCTCCGAAGGGACCGCCGCGGCGGTGACGCTCCACAACACCTCGGCCACCGCCCTGCGCGACGTGCCGATCGAGATCGCCGTCAAGGACGCCCACGGCGCGACGCTGTACACGAACGCCACCCCCGGGCTGGCCGCCGCGCTGGTGTCCGTGCCGCTTCTGGGCGCGCACGCGACCAGCACATGGGTCGACGACCAGGTGCAGGTCTCGGGGACCCCCGCGAGCGTCAGCGCGAAGGTCGGCGAAGGCAAACGGGTCAGCGGAGCGATCCCGCGGATCGCCGTCGTCGGCGCGGGTCTGAGCGAAGGGACGGCCGAAGGCAGCGTCGTCAATCATTCCTCGGTCGCCCAACACGAACTCGTCGTCTACGCCGTCGCGCGTCGCGGCGGGGCCGTCGTCGCCGCCGGGCGCGCGATCGTCCCACAGGCCGAATCCGGTGCGACCGAGCGCTTCCAGGCGTTCCTCATCGGCAGCCCGCAGGGGGCGAAGCTGGAAGTGAGCGCCCCGCCGAGCACGCTCGGCTGAGTCGAGCGCTCTGATCCAGCCATTCTGCCGGCGCAGCTCGCGCCAGCGTCTCAGCGCGAGCGCCGCCGCTGCTTGAGCGTGATCCCCTCGAGCACGTGCGCGACCGTCTCGCACGCGTCCACGGCCGCCTCCAGCGACTCGAAGATGTCCTTCCAGCGGATCACCACCATCGGGTCGATGCCCCCCGCGAACAGCGACGCGACGCCGTCGCGCTGCAGGCGATCGCCCTCGTTCTCCAGGCGGTGGATCTCGACCAGATGCGGCCCCAGCTCGGTGCCTGTGCGCAGGCAGCGCAGCGCCTGCGCGATCTGCTCGCCGGCGCCCACCAGCACCTCCGTGAACTCGACCGCCTGCTCCATCGGCGCCTCCACGCCGTACAGCCCAAGCTGCGCGGCCACCTGCTCGGAGTGGTCGACGATGTCGTCGAGCGCGGTCGCCAGCGCGTATCCGTCGCCGGCGCTGAACGGCGCGCGCACGCGTCCGCGCCCGGCCAGCCGGTGGATGATGTCGTGCGTGATGCGGTCGCCTTCCTGCTCGCACACCTTCAGGTCCTGCGCGAGCGTGGCGCGCTCGGGATACTCCTTGAGCAGGTCGTGCAGCAGCAGGCCGCAGCGCTGCACGTTGCGCCCGGACTCTTCGACCAGGTCCATCAGCGTGGCGTCGACGCCAGGGCGCAGGAAGCTCATCCGGCGAGGATATTGGCAGGCGCCGCCACGGCCAGGCCTTTCACGACTTTTTCACGGTTAGATCACGAGTTTGCAACGCCATTGGCGTAGCGGGCTGCGACGCTTCGCGTCGTGGCGGCCTATCCGGAGAGCGCAGAGAGCGCAGACGTCCCAGCGGACGTGCTCTATGCCGGCGAGCTGGAGATCAGGCTCGAGGAAGGGCTCGTGCTCGCCACCGGGCGCGCGGTGATGCTGTCGGTGCGCGAGTTTGAACTGCTCGTGGCGATGGCCAGACGTCTCGGCTCGATCATCACCCGCGAAGAGCTCTACAGGACAGTCTGGGGCGGGCAGCTGCGCCCGGGCGACCGCTCGGTCGACGTCTACGTGAGCAAGCTGCGCGGCAAGCTGGAGACCGCGCTCCCCGACCGACGGTTCATCCACACGCACGCCGGCTTCGGATACCGATTTCAACCCCAACCTTCACGAAACGTTCACATCGAGGCCACGGGCAGCTGAACAAACTGCCCGCGGCACGCCGTTATGGCGGACAGGCGCGTGCGCTGCGCGCCGCCAACTGACCATCCAGCCAGAGGAGACGTTGTGTTCAAGAACAAGATGGGCGCGCTCGCGGGCTGCGCGGTGCTCGCTCTCGGCCTCGCCGCATGTGGGAGCTCCAATTCCTCGTCAAGCAACTCAAGCAGCAGCACCACCGCGACCGCGTCCAGCAGCGGCTCCGCGACGATCTCCGGGGCCGGCTCGACATTCGCGGCCCCCGTCTACGAACAGTGGGCATCGGCGCAGTCCGGCCTGACCGTCAACTACCAGTCAGTCGGCTCGGGCGCCGGCATCACGGCGATCGAGAGCAAGACCGTCGACTTCGGGGCCAGCGACCCGCCGCTGAAGCCGGCCGACGAAGAAGCGATCGCCAAGAACGGTAGCCCCGCGGTCCAGATCCCGATGTTCCTGGGCGCGATCACGGTCTCCTACAACCTCCCGGGCGTCAAGACCGGCCTGATGCTCGAAGGAAAGACGGTCGCCAATATCTTCATGGGCAAGATCAAGGCCTGGAACGACGCCGAAATCAAGGCGCTGAACCCCGGTGTGAGCCTCCCCAGCACGCCGATCACCGTGATCCACCGCTCGGACTCCTCGGGCACGACGTCCGGCTTCACGAGCTTCCTCTCCGAGGTCGACCCGGAATGGAAGAGCAAGGTCGGCGAAGGCAAGACCGTGCAATGGCCGACGGGGACGGGCGGCAAGGGCAACGCCGGCGTGGCCGGCGTGGTCGAACAGACGGCCGGCGCGGTCGGCTACGTCGAGCAGGCATACGCGCTCACGCACAAGTTCACGGTCGCATCGGTGCAGAACAAGGCCGGGAAGTTCATCGCGCCGTCGCTGGCCTCGACGAGCGCGTCCGGCGAAGGGGTGACGGTGCCGGCCAACCTCGGCATCAAAGTCATCAACTCCCCGGCGCCCAGCGCCTACCCGATCACCTCGCAGACGTTCATCGTCGTCAACAAGGACCTCTGCAAGGCCGGCACCCCAGGCGGCGAAGCGGCCGCCAAGGGCGTCGTCAAGTTCCTCGAATACGGCTTGGGCGAAGGGCAGGCGATCCTGTCGAAGGCGGACTACGCGGCGCTGCCGGCGGCGATCCTCGCCAAGTCCAAGGAAGCGGTCGCGGGGCTGCAGTGCAACGGCACGGCGATCGGCTGACCGTGACACCACGGCCGCGTTTGCGCTAGACAGGTGGCCGTGGAGACAGCATCGATTCCACGTGGTGACCGCGGGCTTCTCTCGCGGTCACCACTGACTCGACTACCAGACCGGGCGCTCAAGTACGGGCTGACGGCGCTCGCGGCGCTGATCCTCGCGCTGATCGTCTACTTCTTCGTGCGCCTCGTCGGCGAAGCCCGTCCGGCATTCGCCAAAGAAGGAGTTCCGGGCTTCGTGTTCGGCAACGACTGGAACGTCGGCGCCGAACACTTCGGAGCGCTCCCCCTTCTCGTCGGGACGCTGATCACCTCCGCGCTGGCGCTGCTGATCGGCGTTCCGGTGGCGATCGCCGCAGCCGTGTACGCGACCGAGCTGTGCCCGCTGCGCCTGCGCGCGGTGCTGACGCTGCTCGTCGAGCTGCTGGCGGCGGTGCCGTCGGTCGTGTACGGGCTGTGGGGCATCTTCTTCCTCGCGCCGAAGCTGCAGGGCGCCGAGCAGTGGCTGGCCGACCGCCTGTCGTTCGTGCCGTTCATCGGCGGCGGCCTCGTCACGATCCCCAACTACTTCATCACCGGGCTCATCCTGGCGATCATGATCCTGCCAATCGTGAGCGCGATCAGCCGCGAGGTGATGAGCACGGTGCCCGCAGACCACAAGGAGGCGGCGCTGGGACTGGGCGCCACGCGCTGGGAGATGATCCGTCTCGCCGTGCTGCCGTACTGCCGCTCGGGCATCGTCGGCGGCGCGATGCTCGGCCTCGGACGGGCAATCGGCGAGACGATCGCGGTGACGATCCTGATCGGCGACTCGCCCACGCTCAGCCACCACCTGTTCAACCAGGGCTACAGCCTCGCGGCGGTGATCGCCAACGAGTTCGGCGAGGCGCAGGGCGTGCACCGCTCGGCGCTGTTCGCCGCGGGGCTGGTGCTGTTCGTGCTGACGCTGCTGGTCAACGGGGTCGCGCGGCTGCTCGTCATGCGCGCGGCGCGTGGGACCGGGTCGGGCTCCGCCGGCGAGGAGCCCGGTGGCGACGTGACGCTGCTTGCCGACGCGGCGGCCGGCGCATGAGCACCCAGGGCGCATCCGCGGACCGGCTGGCGCGCTTCGCGGTCAGCCCGGCGCGCCGGCGCAAGGACCGGCTCGCGCGCGGAGCGGTCCTCGCCGGCACCGCGATCGCGCTCGTTCCGCTCGTGCTGATCGTCTACTACCTGCTGCGCAAGGGGCTCGGCGCGTGGAGCTCGAGCTTCTTCACGACCGACCCCACCGGCAACACTTTCTTCGGCGGCTCGAGCATCGGCGGCATCAAGAGCGCGATCCTCGGCACGATCGAGATCGTCGCGCTCGCGTCGGCGATCGCCGTGCCGATCGGGATCGGCGTCGCGGTCTGGCTCGTCGAGTACGGCAGGAGCAGCTGGTTCGCGAGCACGGTGCGCTTCTTCGTCGACGTGCTCACCGGCGTTCCCTCGATCGTGTTCGGCCTGTTCGTGTACATCGTCTTGGTCGTCGGCACCAGCAGCACCTACGCCGGCTACAAGGGCTCAATCGCACTCTCGCTGCTGATGCTCCCCGTGGTCATCCGCTCGGCCGAGGTGATCCTGCTGCTCGTGCCGGCCGCGCTGCGCGAGTCGGCGCTCGCGCTCGGCGCGCCCCGCTGGCGGGTGATCTTCAGCATCGTGCTGCCGACAGCGCTGCCGGGGATGATCACCGGCGTGCTGCTGGCGGTCGCCCGCGCGGCCGGCGAGACCGCGCCGCTGCTGTTCACCGCGGCCGCCACGCTGAAGACCAACTTCAACCTGGGTGGGTTCATGAACTCGCTGCCTGTGCAAATCTACAAGGACGTCACCTCCCCCACGACCGCCGTCGTCAACCGCGCCTGGGGCGCTGCGCTCACCCTGGTCGTGATGATCCTGCTGCTCAATCTCATCGCTCGCCTGATCGCGCGAAGGAGTCGCCTTGCATGACACCCGATCGACCGACCGCAGAGGTGGCTGACATGGACCCCGAGAGCCAGTCGGAGCTAGACCGTCAGGAGCGAAGCAGGGGTGGCGCAACCCCGGAGCCGGGCCCAAGACGGATCACAGGCTTTGCAACCGCCTCGCCGCCCACGAGCAACGGCGCGAGCCCCGAGGCCAAGCCCGGGCTGAGCGTCCGGCTCGAGCAGCTTCGCGCCTTCTACGGCAGCGCCGAACAGGTCAAGGGCGTCGACCTCGAGTTCCGCGCGAACGAGGTGACCGCGATCATCGGGCCGTCGGGGTGCGGCAAGTCGACGATGGTCCGTTGCATCAACCGCATGCACGAGGAGATCCCCGGAGCGAGGGCCGAGGGCCGGGTGCTGCTCGAGGATATGGACGTGTACGACCCGTCGGTCGACGTCGTCGCGGTGCGCCGCGCCGTCGGCATGGTCTTCCAGAAGCCCAACCCGTTCCCGACGATGTCGATCTTCGACAACGTCGCCGCCGGGCCGCGGCTGAGCGCGCGCCGCGGGGACATACGCGCCAAGGTCGAGGCGGCGCTGCGCGGCGCGGGCCTGTGGGACGAGGTCGCCGACCGCCTGGACGAGCCCGGCGCCGGGCTGTCGGGCGGCCAGCAGCAGCGTCTGTGCATCGCGCGCTCGCTCGCGGTCGACCCCGAGGTGATCCTGATGGACGAGCCGTGCTCGGCCCTGGACCCGATCGCGACGCTGAAGATCGAGGAGCTGATCGACGAGCTCAAGCAGCGGGTGACGATCGTGATCGTCACGCACAACATGCAGCAGGCCGCCCGCGTTGCCGACCGCACGGCGTTCATGCTCGACGGCCGGCTCGTGGAGATCGGACCGACGCAGGAGATCTTCACCAAACCCAGCGACCCGCGAACCGAGGAATATGTCACCGGGAAGTTCGGCTAGCGACGAGCGCCCACCGGCGGGCGCTCGCGCCGGCGCCAATGCCGAGCGCTCCGCGACGCTCGCCGCGCCCGAGGAAGCGCACGCGCAGGGACGCGCCCACTTCCAGGCCCAGCTACAGCAGCTCGAGGCCAACGCGCTTGGGGGCCTGGACCTGATCGTCGAGCAGCTCGACCGCGTGCTCGAGGCGCTGCAGCACCAGGACGTCGAGCTCGCGCAGATGGTCATCGCCGACGACGACCGCGTCGATGGGCGCTATCTGGAGGTGCACCAGGGCATCCTCTCGCTGCTCGCCCTGCAGGCGCCCGTCGCAGGCGACCTGCGCCTGGTGGCGGCGCTGCTGCACATGATCAAGCACATCGAGCGCATGGGCGACCAGTGCGTGAACATCGCCAAGCTGATCCCCCTGTCGGGCTACGAGCCGCCCGTGCACCGCGAAATGCTCGACGCGCTGGCGAAGATGGGCGCGTTCGCGCGCTCTGAGGTCATCCAGTCGAAGGCCGCGTTCGCCGCGCGCGACGTCGGGCTGGCGGAAGACCTGGTGCGCCAGGACCGCGAGATCAACCGCCTCAACCGCGAGATCTTCCGCCTGGCGATCGAGATCGGCGACGATCCCGACACGCGCGAGTGGGCGATGCACATGACGCTCGTCGCCCGCGCGCTCGAGCGGATCGGCGACAACGCCGTCGACATCGGCGAGCAGGTCGCGTTCGTGGTCACCGGCCTGTTCCGGGAGTTCCCCGCACCGCGCCCGCCGGGGCCGCGTGCGCCCCACCCGCCGGGCACGCACCTCAGCTGAGCCCCCGCGCGGCCGGCTCCGACGGCGCCCACGACCCGTCGAGGCCTCCGCAAATAGCGATTGGCGGCCTGTGAACATCCTGTTACATCGGCTTGCAGAGCGTGCGCGCGTCCCTCGCATCGCTTACACTGCGCCGCGATGAGCGCAAGCGTGAGCGCCGGAGAGGCGGGGGGCGCATCGACGGCACCGGACGGCACAGGCGCCGCCGCGGGGTCCCTGCGGATCGCGGTTCTGGATCGCGACACCGGCTTCATCCAGGTTCTCAGCAAGCGCCTGGACCGGCTCGCGTGGGAGCACCGTGTGCTCGCGAGCCCCGTGCCGGCCGACGCGGTCGTCTCGATGCGCCTGAGCGCGCTGGTCGTCGACCTCGCCGTGCTCGGCCCCCAGGCGTGGGGCTGGCTGGAGCGGCTGTGCGAGGCGCTGCCCGAGCTGGGGATCGTCGTATGCACCGGCCCTTCCACGGTCGCCCAGCGGGTGCGCGGCCTGCGCCTCGGCGCCGACGACTGGATCACCAAGCCGTGCCACCCCGAGGAAGTCATCGCCCGCGTGCAGAGCGTCGTGCGCCGCCGCCGGCGCAGCGCCAGCCGCGTCGAGACCGCGCCGATAACGGCGGGCGAGGTCGAGATCCGCTCCGACCGCTTCCAGGCGTTCGTCGGCGAGCGCAGCATCGACCTGACCAGGCGCGAGTTCGAGCTGATCGAGCTGCTGGCCGCCGCCGAGGGACGCGTGCTCGAGCGCGAGGAGATCTACTCGCGCCTGTGGGGCTACACGATGGTCCGCGGCGACCGCTCCGTCGACGTGTTCGTGCGCAAGCTGCGCCAGAAGCTCGAGAAGACCTCCCCCAGCTGGCGCTACATCCACACCCACTTCGGCATCGGCTACCGCTTCGCGGCGGAATCGCTCGAGGTGATCGACCCGAACGCCGTACCCTCGTCACTCCCCGCCGACTGGGGAGCCGACGACCTCGACAGCCGCATCGGCGATCAGGCCGAGCTCGCGGGGCCGCAAGAGGGCGACGAGCTCACCGCCGGCGCTCTCTAGCCGCACGATCGCAAGGCCGCCCTTCTTCACATCGGCCCGCGCGCCGGTGAGTTCGCCGACAATGCGCGAGAGATCGGGCTCGTGCCCCACCAGCAGCAGGCGCCCGTCGGCTGGCACTGCGGTGATCGCCTCCAGCGCCTGCGCCGCGTCGAACCCGCCCGCCAGCGGCTCGTGGACCGCCAGCCGCTCCCGCTGCTCCTCGCTCCAGCCCTCCGCCGCCAGCTCAGCCGTCTGGCGCGCCCGCACCCGCGGGCTGAACAGCACAACGTCGAACCTCGCCTGCAGACGCTCGATCGCGACGCCGGCGGCAAGCGCCTGCTGTCGCCCCCGCTCGGTCAAGCGGCGCGCGGCGTCCGTGCGTGTGCCATGCGGCTCGGCCTCCGCGTGACGAAGTAGCCATAGCTGACGAGCCATTCCTCTCGGGTGGAGGGTAGCGGGTCGGGCTGGCCCTGGTGCGTCTTACGCCGTCTGCGACAGCCCGGTGGGTCGCGTGCGCCTCGCCGCCTCGCTGGGCAGCAGGAGCGACAGCAGGCCTGCGGCGAGGACGAATCCCGCGGATGTCCACAGGCAGGCGGTCAGCCCGTGCCACTCGTAGATCAGTCCCGAGAGCACTGTCCCGGCGAGGCGCCCGACCGCGTTTGCCATGTAGTAGAAGCCGACGTTCATGGTGACCTTACGGTTGTCGGCGTAGGCGAGGATCAGGTAGGAGTGCACCGCGGAGTTCATCGCGAACGCAACTCCGAAGGGGACCAGCCCGACGACGATCGCGATCGCGGGATCGACGTGCGCTGTGAGGGCCAGCGCGATCGCGGCAGGACACACGGCCAGTCCCAGCGCCAGCCAAATCGCGGTCTTGCCGTCGGGCTCGCCGCCAGGGCCATCGACACGACGGCGGACGAAGCGCGGCGCGAGCGCCTGGACGGCCCCGTAGCCGATCACCCACACCGCGAGAAGGGTCCCGACCTGCCAGAAAGTCCAGCCGACAACGGAATAGAGGAAGAATGGCAGCGCGACCACGAACCACACGTCGCGGGCCGCGAACAGGAAGATGCGCGCCGCGGCGAGGATGTTGACCGCGCGATTGTTGGAGAACATCTGCGTGAACTTCGCGGTCTTGTCCGGGCGCCCGAGATGGCCGCGCATGAGGCTCGAGCTCGCGAGCAGGGCGATGAGCACGATTGCGGCCATGATCAGCATCGCCGCCCGGAAGCCCACCAGCGTGAGCAGCAGGCCGCCGAGAAAGAAGCCGATGCCCTTGAGCGCGTTCTTCGACCCCGTCAGAAGCGCGACCCAGCGATACAGCGAGGACTGGTCGTTCTCGGGCACGACCAGCTTGACCGCGCTCTTGGAGCTCATCTTGGTCAAGTCCTTGGCGACGCCCGAGAGCGCCTGAGAGGCCATCACGTAGGCGACGACCAGCAGCGATGGCGGCGCGAAGCCCAGCATGCAGAGCGCGACGATCTGGGTGGCGAGGCCCATGAAGAGCGTGATCTTCAATCCCAGCCGGGCGGCGAGCCAGCCGCCGACGAGGTTCGTGACGATGCCCGCGACCTCGTACAGGACGAACAACGAGGCGACCTGCAGCGGGGAGTATCCGAGCCTGTCGAAGTAGAACAGAACGAGCGTGCGAGTCGCCCCGTCGACGAGCGTCTCCGTCCAGTACGCCGCGGTCCCGAGCACGTAGTTGCGCAGGTCACCGCGCCGCTGCTCTGCGGCTGCTGGGGTGGCCGTCGTCCCGCCGCTAGCCACCGGCCGCCCCCGCGGAAGCTGCGGTGTCCTCGTCCTCCGGAAGGCTCCGAGCGACAGCACGCGCGAGCTCGACGAGGCGGTTCGCGTAACCCCACTCGTTGTCGTACCACGCGAGGATCTTCACCTGCGTTCCATCCGTCACCATCGTCGAGGGAGCATCGACGATCGCCGAGCGCGGATCGTCCTTGAAGTCAACCGATACCAGGGGCCGGCGCTCGTACCCCAGGATGCCCGCCAACGGGCCGGCGGCCGCCACCTCGAGCAGACCGTTCACCTCCGCGACCGTCGTGGCGCGGGCCACCTCGAAGACGCAATCGGTCAGCGACGCGTTGAGCAACGGCACGCGCACCGCGAGGCCGTTCAGCTTGCCATCGAGCTCGGGGAAGATGAGCCCGATCGCAGTGGCCGACCCCGTCGTGGTCGGGATCAGCGAGACGCTCGCCGCGCGCGCCCTGCGCAGGTCCTTGTGAGGGGCGTCGACGATCGTCTGCGTGTTCGTCATGTCGTGCAGGGTCGTGATCAGCCCGTGCCTGATCCCGATCCCCTCATGGATCACCTTCACCACGGGCGCAAGGCAGTTGGTCGTGCACGAGGCCGCCGTCAGCAGATGGTGGCGCTGCGATTCGTACAGGTGGTCGTTGACGCCCACCACCACGTTCAGCGCCTCCCCCTTCACCGGAGCCGCGACGATGACCTTGCGCACTCCCTGGCGGAAATAGCCGTCGAGGAGCTCCGCGGTGCGGAACCTGCCCGAGCACTCGAGCACGATCTCCACGCCGAGCTCGCCCCAGGGCACATCCCCCGGCTCGGCCGCGCTGCTGTAGCTCAACGGGGTCCCCTCGATCGTCAGAGACTCGGCGTCACCGTGGACGTCCTCGGACCATCGTCCGTGGATCGAGTCGAACGTCAGCAGATGCGCCGCGGTCGCTGCGTCGCCGTGGAGCTCGTTGACGTGCGTGAACGCAAGCTCTGGCCACTCCCAGGCCGCGCGCAGCGCCAGCCGCCCCATGCGCCCGAAGCCGTTGATGCCGACGCGAGCGCTCATCGAGGTGGGGGCACGTCGCGGGTAGTCATGGCGCTATCGTAATCCATTGACAAGCATGATTGTTATTGATATGTGTATATAGATGCCCATCGATATGGAGCTAGCCCCCAAGCAGAAGCGAGCGGCCGGCGAGCGCTGCTGCGAGCCGGTTGTCTACCCCGACGTTCAGCGTGACGAGGCTCTGCGCATGGCTGATGTCGCCAAGGCCCTCGGCGACCCGATCCGCTTGCAGCTCGTGGACGTGCTGCGCAAGCACGCCGGCAAGGTCTGCGTCTGCGAGCTGGTGCCGCTGTTCGACATATCTCAGCCCACGCTCTCCCACCATCTGGGCAAGCTGCGCGCAGCCGGGATCGTGGACTCCGAGCGCAAGGGCCTATGGGCCTACTACTACGTCATCCCCGACGCACTCAAGGAGCTATCCGCATGGCTGAGCTGACCATCCCCGCTGACACGACCGCGACCTCCTGTTGCGCGCCCGAGGCGCAGGCGACGTGCTGTGAGCCGAGCGCCAAGGCCGAGTGCTGCGACCCCAGCCACGGTGAGGGCTGCGGCTGCGCCGCCGATACCACCACGACGCAAGCGAGTGACGTGCGCGAGCAGGTCCGCGAGCGCTACGCCGCAGCCGCGACGCAGGTCACGACAACGGACCCCGGCGCCGGCTGCTGTGCGCCGAGCGAGACGTTCGACGGCGGCAGCGAGGTCTTCGGCGCCGCGCTGTACGCGCTCGGCGACCACGAACAGCTGCCCGACACCGCCAAGCTCGCCTCGCTGGGATGCGGCAACCCGACCGCCGTCGCCGAACTGCACGAGGGCGAGACGGTCCTCGACCTCGGCTCCGGCGGCGGTATCGACGTCCTGCTCTCCGCCAAGCGCGTCGGCCCGACCGGCACCGCGCACGGCCTGGACATGACCGATGAGATGCTGGCCCTCGCTCGCGGCAACGCCCAAAAGGCGGGCGTCGAGAACGTCGAGTTCCACAAGGGCTACATCGAGGAGATACCGCTCCCCGACGCGAGCGTTGACGTGGTGATCTCAAACTGCGTAATCAACCTCTCCGGCGACAAGCCCAAGGTGCTGCGCGAGGTAGCGCGCGTGCTGCGCCCCGGCGGGCGCTTCGCCATCTCCGACGTGATCGCCGACGAGCACATGGACGACGCCACCCGCGCCGACATGCAGAAGTGGACCGGCTGCATCGCCGGAGCGTTGACGCGACGGGAGTTCGAGCAGGCGCTCGCGGACGCCGGTCTCGTGGACATCGAGATCCGCGAGACCCATCGCGTCCACGAGCAGGCCGCATCGGCGATCGTGCGCGCGCGCAAGCCGGCCGGAGCCCACGCATGAGCGCCGCCACGCACGAGCTGCACCTGCACGACCCGCAGACGCTGTACCGCCACTGGGAGGAGAGCCAGTGGAGCCCGTGGGACATCGATCTGTCGAGCGACCGCGAGCAGTGGGCGGCGATGGAGGACCGCTCGCTGGTGTCGTTCGTCCTCGGCTCGCTGATGGTCGCCGAGGAGCGCATCACGACGAAGTTCTCCGGGCTCGTCGGCGCCGACGGCAGCGAGGAGGAAATCACCTACCTGGCCACCCAGCTCCTCGACGAGGCCAGGCACATGCAGTTCTACGCCCGCTTCCAGGACGAGGTCGTCACCGAGCCGGCGCTGATCGCCGCACACGTGGAGCGCGCCCGCGAGCAGGTCTCCCCCGCGTTCAGGACGATCTTCGACGAGAAGCTCGTCGCTGCCCACGAGCGGCTCCTCGCCAACCCCGGCGACGTCGCCGCGAAGGTCGCGTTCGTGACGATCTACCACCTCATCCTCGAGGCGACGCTCGGGCTGACGACGTTCGAGTTCGCCACCCGCTTCATGGAGCGCGAGGGCCTGCTGCCGGGGTTCGTCTCCGGCTACACCAAGATCCATCACGACGAGCACCGCCACATCGGCTACGGCATCTGGTACCTGCGTCAGGCCGTCGCCGCGGACAGCGCGATGGGCGACGTCGTCCGCGGGACCCTCCGCGAGCTGCTTCCCGCGGTCGCGGAGTCGCTGACGCCGCCCGCGGGAGCCGACGCGTCCGTCCTCGGCGCCTCGGCCGAGGAGCTGCGCGGCTTCGCCCTCGACGGCTTGACCCGGCGGCTGAACATCATCGGCGTGCCGCTCGACACTCTCTGAGCGGCGCTACCTGGCGACCGCGTGAGCATTACCGGGCGCCAGCCGTCACGCCCAGAGCCGCGCGGTCTCGACTTCTTCACCACTCGGTCACCAAATCGACACTGAGGCGCCCGGGACCAGCACAAGACTGCCAGCGAGGTCCAGAAGATCCGCGAACATCACGTGCTCAAAGGAGATGAGTCGGACATGCGAGACAAGAACTCGAAGCCTCCAGGACGCCTGGCGCGCCTGGCTCGCCGTAGAGGCGCTATAGCGACGGCGGTCGTCGCAGCCGGTGCCCTGGCCGCGGTGCCGGTGGTCTCGGCAAGCAGCTCGTCGAGCCCCGCCAAGGCGGTCGCCGCCGCCGACAAAGTCGGCGTCAAGCCCGGCAAGATAAAACACGTCTGGCTGATCATCCTCGAGAACAAGTCCTACGAAGCGAGCTTCAGCGGGCTGAACAACAACACCTACCTGTGGAAAACCCTTCCGGCGCAGGGCGTGCTGCTCAAGCACTACTACGGAACCGGGCACTTCAGCCTCGACAACTACATCTCGCTCGTGAGCGGCCAGGCGACCCAGCCCGACACGCAGTCGGACTGCCCGTTCTACGACAAATTCACCGGCTCCGTCGACCTTCAGGGGAAACTGACCACCAACCCGAACTACGGTCAGGTCGTCTCCTCTGAGGGCCCCAACGCAGCAGCCGGCACGAACGGTTGCGTTTATCCGAAGAACGTGCCGACCCTGTTCAACCAGCTCGACGCCGCCGGCGTGAGCTGGAAGGGCTACGCGCAGGACCTCGGCAACCCCGACGAAAGCGGGCCGACGCACGACGCCGGCACCGAATACTGCGGCGCCCCCTACTCCGAACCGGGTGTCACCGGGAGCGCGGCGTTCCCGAACCCGGGCAGCGCCAACGGCACCGACCAGTACGTGCCCAAGCACTTCCCGTTCCCCTGGTTTGAATCGATCAGGGCCGCCGGCGACTGCAACGAAGCGCACATCGCCAACCTGTTCAGCCCGACCAACGGCCTCTACCACGACCTGCAGAGCGCCGCGACGACTCCCGCGTTCAGCTGGATCTCGCCGAACAACTGCAGCGACGCGCACGACGCCGTGTGCCACGGCAACAACCTCTCAGGCGGTTTCGAAAGCCCGTACACCCCGAAGGCTCCCGTCAACTACACCGGCGGGCTGTACGCCTCCGACCTGTTCCTCGAGCACGTCATTCCCGAGATCGAGGAATCGCCGGCGTTCAAGGAAGGCGGGCTGATCGACGTCACGTTCGACGAGGCGTTCCCGCCCTTCACGTTCTCTGGCAACAGCTTCTCCAACTCGACCGAAGTGCCCGCGAACGCGGCCACCTCGCTGCTCTCCGACAGCGCCGGTGAGACGCTGTCGGGCCAAGGCGTGAACTGGGAGCCGACCGGCCCGAACACGCCGCTCGAAAAGAACGCGGCCGGGGAACAGCTGTACCCCGGACCGGGCGACAACTCCGACATCGACCGCCCGAGCAGCTGCGTCGCTCAGACGGTCCCGTCGCTGCCGGCCACAACGTGCATCCTCGGCGGCGGCAGTCACTCTCCCGGCGCAACCACCGAGAAAGCGACAGCGCCCGAAGGAAGCACCACGATCGCCGACAACTCGATCGTCGCGACCGACGCCGGACGCTCGGTCACCGGCGCCGGCATACCGGCGGGCGCGTTCGTGGGCAAAGTCACCGACACGCCTGTCACAGCCACCGCCCCCAGTCAGAGCGGCGGCTTCGTCGACGAAGGCTCGTTCACGCTCGTCAACGGCTCCGGTGAACCGGTGAAAACAACCGAAGTGGTGAACGGGATCACGCTGGGTGCACGCACCGCGGCGACCGACCCGCTGTACAACGCCACCGACCCGACCAGCGGTGGCGGCGACACCGGCAGCGTTCTGATCAGCCCCTACATCTACCCGGGCACGGTCAGCAACGTCTACTACAACCACTACAGCTGGCTGCGCACGATGGAGGACCTGTTCAACGTGGCGACGGCCTCCCCCGGCCTGGACCGCAAAGGACACATCGGCTACGCCGCACAGCCCGGACTGGCGCCGTTCGGCAAGGATGTGTTCAACAACCCCAAGGGCCGGGAAGGGTAGCGCTGGATGACTCGGGCGTCCGCATTGACGTCCAGCGGAGAGGGCCGGGCCTTCGGGCCCGGCCTGCGCCGTGGCGCGGTGGTCGCGGTCATCGTGCTCGCGGCCGTGCTCGGGGCGCTGGCGTTGACCGCGGGCCACGGCAAGGTGACCGCGGGCGCGGGCGCAAGATACGGCGGCCTGCCCAGCTGGCTGCCGAAGGCGACGATCCGCGTCGGACGGATCGTGCATGCGAGCCCCGTCCACCCGGTGCTCGGGATCGAGGGCGACACGGTCGCCGTCACGCTCGGCAGCGGGGAGGTGGATGCGACGGCCGTCGGACCGAGCGTGCCCGAGTCCGGCAAGTTCCCCGTCCCCGCTACGACTCCCTGCACATTCATCGTCACCTTCGCCAAGGCCTCCGGCGTGATTCCGATCAGCGCCGGGGCCTTCGCGATCACCGACGAGGAGGGACGCGTGCACCATCCGAAGGTGACGGCGCTGCACGGGGGCGCGCCACCGCGCCAGATCGCAGCCGGCAAGCCGATCTCGCTGAAGATGTACAGCGTGCTCCCCACGGGCTCGGGCAGCCTGAGCTGGGCGCCCGGCGGGCGACGGCCGATCGCCTCGTGGGACTTCGACGTGGAGATCGACTGACCCGGCGGCCACGCCCGCGTCGCGCCCCGCAGGCAGTTCGCTCGCACGCGGCGGTGCGGTAGCTTGAGGGGCGTATGGATGGCGATCGCGAGCACAACGGGAACGTCCGAGGGACGGTGATGACGAGCGCTCCCGACGCCGGCGCGGACACGTCGCTGGTGGATCCGTCGCTGTACCTCAACCGCGAGCTCTCCTGGCTTGACTTCAACGACCGCGTGCTGCAGCTCGCCGAGGACGAGCGCGTGCCGCTGCTCGAGCGGGTGAAGTTCTGCGCTATCTACACGACCAACCTCGACGAGTACTACATGGTGCGCGTCGCCGGCCTGCGCGACCAGATCGACGCGGGCGTCGAGAACCCCAGCCAGGACGGGCTGATCCCGTCTGAGACGATCGCGCTGATCCGCGAGCGCGTGCTCGGCCAGAGCCGGCGCCTGACCGACTGCTTCGAAGGCAGGCTGCGCCCGGCGCTCGCCGCGCAGGACATTCGCGTGGTGGGCGTGCGCGACCTCGACGACGATCGTCGCGCGGAGCTCGCCAGGCACTTCCAGAAGGCGATCTTCCCGGCGCTCACGCCGCTGGCGGTGGCGCCCGGGCGCCCGTTCCCGTACATCTCCAACCTGTCGCTCAGCCTCGCCGTGCTCGTGCGCGACCCGGTCAGCGAGCAGACGGTGTTCGCGCGCGTGAAGGTTCCCACCGAGATCCTGCCACGCTTCGTCACGCTCAAGCAGCCGGCGCCCGAGCCCGCGCTGCTGGTGCCGCTCGAGGACGTCATCGCCAACCACCTCGACGCGCTGTTCCCGGGCATGGAGATCGCCGACTACGACGTCTTCCGCGTGACCCGCGACGCCGACCTGGAGGTCTCCGACGACGCCGCCGACCTGCTGCAGGCGGTCGAGGACGAGCTGCGCCGCCGGCGCTTCGGCGAGGTCGTGCGCGTCGAGGTCGGCGCCCACTGCTCAGAGCAGCTGCGCGAGGCGCTCGAAGGCCTGCTGGGGGTGCAGGAGGAGGAGGTCTACCCCGTCGACGGCCTGCTCGACATGGGCGCGCTGTGGCAGATCGTGCGCCTTCCCGGCCACGCCGAGCTGCGCGAGGAGCCCGTGGTCGGGATCACCCACCCACGACTGCTGCGCCGCGAGGGCGAGCGCCCGGACGTGCTGGGGGCGATGCGCGAAGGCGACCTGCTCGTGCACCACCCGTACGTGTCCTTCGCGACCTCCGTCGAGCGCTTCGTCGAGCAGGCGGTCGCCGACCCGAACGTGCTGGCGATCAAGCAGACCGTGTACCGCACGAGCGACGACTCGCCGCTCGTGCCCGCCCTGATCGACGCCACTGAGCGCGGCAAGCAGGCGGTGGCGCTGGTGGAGCTGCAGGCGCGCTTCGACGAGCGCATGAACATCCACTGGGCCAAAACGCTGGAGGAGGCCGGCGTGCACGTCGTCTACGGCCAGCCGGCGCTGAAGACCCACGCCAAGTGCGTGCTCGTGGTGCGCCGCGAGGGCGACGGCGTGCGCAACTACGTGCACATCGGCACCGGCAACTACCACTCGGCCACCGCGCGGCTGTACACGGACTTCGGCCTGTTCACGACCGACGAGCAGATCGGCGCCGACGTCGCCGACATGTTCAACTACCTCACCGGCTACGGGCGCCCGCTGCATTACCGCAAGGTGCTGATGGCCCCCGACCACCTGCGCGAGGGCATCATCGATCAGATCGAGCGCACGATCGCCGCCCACTCCGAGGAGCACCCGGCGCGGATCGCCATGAAGATGAACTCGCTCGTGGACGGTCGCTGCATCCGCGCGCTGTACGCCGCCTCGCGCGCGGGCGTGCGGGTGGACCTGAACGTGCGCGGCATCTGCTGCCTGCGCCCGGGCCTGCCCGGCATCTCCGAGAACATCAGGGTCGTCTCGATCGTCGGGCGACTGCTCGAGCACTCGCGCATCTACGCCTTCGAACGCGACGGCGAGCACACGATCTACATCGCCTCCGCCGACCTGATGCCGCGCAACCTCGACCACCGCGTCGAGCTGGCCGTGCCGATCGAGTCCGCGGAGCTGCGCGCGGAGCTGCTGGACACGCTCGAACGCGGCTTCGCCGACAACCAGAGCTCGTGGGACCTCGACGGCGACGGCTCCTGGCACCGGCGCTCGCGGGATTCGGATCCCACCCACCCACGCCCGCGCAACCTCCAGCTCGAGCTCGCCGAGCTGTACGCCGCACGCGCCAACGCCGAGCGGCCCGTCGGGGAGCTCGAGGCCGCGTCGCTGGGCGCGGGCGGGCGCTGAGCGGCCCGCTGCGCGGCTGCCGCAGTTCGGCCCGAGCGCTACGCAGCCAGACTCCACTGCGGGAGAAGTACACATGGAGTGTGTACTCTGCTCACAGATTGTGTATGAACCGCGGTCGCGGCGACCCAGCTCGACCACAGCCGAGACAGCCCGTCTCGAGTGAGCCACCACGAGCCCGACTCCCCCTGTGTACACATAATCTGTGTACACTGCTCACATGAGCCGTGTACAGGTCGAGCGCCGCCAGCCCAGCGGCGAGCTGTTCCCTACCGACGAGCCGATCCCGGCAAGCCAGATGATCGGCCGCGCGGAGGATGTGCGCCAGGTGGCCGCCGCTCTCGAGAACGGCACGAACCTGGTGATGGCGGGCCCCAGACGGACGGGCAAGACGAGCGTGTGCGAGGCGGCGCTGACGCGAGCGCGCGCCCGTGGGCTGTATGTGGCCGCGGTGGACCTATTCGCGATCGCCGACGATGCGGAACTTGCCGAGGCGCTGGTAAAGGCGGTCCTGAGCAACCGCCCGGCCCTGCGCAAGCTATTGCCCAAGGCCCGCCACTTCGGCCGCCAGGCGCTGAGCGTCGCGCAGGGAGCGGCGGTGATGAAGATGAAGGGTCAGCTGGGGGATGCCGTGGAGCTGGCGCTCACGCCGGGGCTCGCCGCGGAAGATCCGCAGCGAGCGCTCGCGCAGGCGCTGGAGCTCCCCCAGCGCGCAGCGCTCGCTGACGGACGGCGCTGCGTGGTGTTCTTCGACGAGTTCCAGGAGGTCGCAGGCGAGCGGCGTCCCTACGGAGACCCAGACGCGCTGACCAAGCGGATGCGCGCCGTCTTCCAGCGCTCCACGCAGGTCTCCTACCTGTTCGCGGGCAGCCTCGAGCATGTGATGCGCGACCTCTTCGCGCCGCAGGATCGCGCGCTCAGCGGCTTCGGCAGCTTCTACGCGCTGCGCGCGATCGCCGCGGAGGATTGGCGCGCGGGGCTGCGCGAGCGCTTCGCCGCCGACGATTGCGAGATCGCACCCGACGCGCTGGACAGCATCGTCGAGCTCGGGGAACTGCACCCGCGGGTGACGATGCTGATCGCACAGCAGACGCACCTGCTCAGCGTGCTGCTGGACCGCCGCGCGATCGACCACGCGCTGGTGCTGCAGGGTTACGACGGCGCCTACCACGGCGACAGCGCGCTGCTCGACCAGCTGATCGAGAAGATCCGCGCAAGCCACCGCCAGGGGCTGAGGATCGCACGCCGCGTCGCCGTCGGAGCAACGCTCACCGAGGGCATGCACCGCGGCGACGCCGACCGCGCGCTCAAGAAGCTGCAGGATGCCGGGCTGATCGAGCGGATCGGCCGCGGCGAGTACCGCATCCTCAACCCGCTGCTACGCAGGCGACTGGTCGAGCAACGCTCGATCTGAGCGACTACGCCGCGGGCGCCGCGCTCGGCAGCGCGTCCAGCACGGCCTTCAGCTCGTCGACCGACTGGAAGTCGAGCCCGAGCAGGTGGTCGTGGCGATGGCGCACGATGCCCTGCTCGTCGATCACGATCACCGCACGCTTGACGCCGAGAGCGTTCACGGCGGAGTACTTGCGGGCCACGTCCTTCTCGACGTCCGCCAGCAGCGGCACGTTGAGCGAGTATTTGGCGACGAACGCCTCGTGCGAGGCGAGGTCCTGCGAGGAGATCCCCACGACGGTGGCATCCAGCGTCGCGAAGTCGCCGCCGCGGTCGCGGTAGGAGCAGAACTGTTTCGTGCAAACGGGCGTGTTGTCGCCCGGGTAGAACAGCAGCACCACGCGCTCGCCGCGATGATCGGAGAGCTTGAAGCGCCCGCCCGTGCCCTCCAGCTCGAAGTCCGGCGCCTGCTCGCCGACCTTTGGCGTCTTGGCCATGCCGATCACACTACCGGAGCATGCGCTAGAACCTGAGCGGATGCGCGCCCGCCGCCCGAAGAGCCTGGGACTCGTCCTGGCCACGTGTGCGCTGCTGGGGGCCTGCGGCAGCGCCGCGCCGGCGGATGTCTCCACACCGACCATCGGCGTCGCCGCGATCCCCAACGCCAAGCCGGCGTCCACCGGCGAGCTGCTCGACTGGCCCGAGTTCGGACTGGATCCGCAACGCAGCGACGCCAGCGAGCTCGCGACCGGGATCACCAGCGCCAACGTCGCCCACCTGCGCCACATCACCGTCACGCTGCCCGGAACCGTCGACTCCTCGCCGATCTACCTGCACGGCGCAACCGTGGACGGCGCCGCCCACGACGTGATCGTGGTCACGACCACGTACGGCAAGACGATCGCGATCGACGCCGACAGCGCCAGGATCCTGTGGACGTTCACGCCCCCCGGTTACGGCGGGTGGGCGGGCAGCGCGCAGATCACGGTCGCGAGCCCCGTGGCCGACCCGGACGGGCTGTTCGTGTACGCGGCATCGCCGAACGGGCTGATCCACAAGCTCTCGCTCGCCGACGGCGGCGAGGACTCGAGCGGCAGCTGGCCCGCGCGGGTCACGCTCGAACCGATCCACGAGAAGCTCGGCGCCGCGCTCAACATCGACGGCCCCGACATCGTCGCCGCCACCAGCGGCTACTACGGCGACGCCCCTCCCTACCAGGGCCACGTGGTCCTCATCGACCGCTCCAGCGGACGGCTCTCGAAGGTGTTCAACACCCTGTGCGCGAACCGCCGCGGGCTGCAGCTCCCCCGCACCTGCTCCGCCAGCGACTCGGCCATCCTCTCGCGCGGCGGGCCGGTCGTGGAGCCGGGCAGCGGGCGGATCCTGATCGACACCGGCAACGGGCCCTGGAACGGCACGACCAACTTCGGCGACAGCGCGCTCGAGCTCAACTTCCCCGGCCTCACCCTGCGCCAGTCCTTCACGCCGACCAACCAGGAAGAACTGAACACCAGCGACACCGACCTCGGCTCGAGCGCCCCGGCGCTGCTCGGCGAAGACCGCGTCGTGCTGGCCGGCAAGGACGGGATCATGCGCGTGCTCGCGCTCTCGCGCCTGGACGGCCATCCTCCCTCCGGGCGCCACCCGCTCGGAGGCGAAGTCCAGCGCCTGTCGATACCGGGCGGCGGCGAGCTGTTCACCGCCCCCGCCGTCTGGCGCCACGGCGGGCACACGACGGTGTTCGTGGCCGACGAACACGCGACCGCCGCATACGTCCTGCGCGCCGGCCGCCTGTATCGCGCGTGGGAAGCCAACACGCCGGGCACCAGCCCGGTGCTGGCCGGCGGGCTGCTCTACGTCTACGACCCGTCGGCCGGCGGCATCGACGTCTACCGGCCCTCATCGCCGCGGCCGATCGCGAGGCTCGCCGGCGAAGCCGGCCACTGGAACAGCCCGATCGTCGCCGACGGGCACGTCGTGGAGCCCGAGGGCGACGCCAACGCACACGAGCTGAGCGGCACGCTGGAGATCTTCTCCACAGGTTGACAACAGCCGCACACGGCGGACTCCAGCGGCCATCGATCGTGCCTCGGCGAGAGTCGATCTGCGAGACTGCGCGCACCATGCCGCAGCCGGCTTCCACGCTCGTTGCACGGCCGACGGTGATCTACGTGATGGGCGCCGGGCGCAGCGGCAGCACGATCCTGGGCGTGACGCTCGGCAACTGCGAGAACGTCTTCTTCGCCGGCGAGCTCGACAAGTGGCTCGGCAAATCGGGCCGGCCGCCGCTGGAGGGAGCCGAGCGCGAGCGCTTCTGGAACGAGGTGCTCCAGGACGTCGACGGGAGTGACCTGTTCGGCGGGCGGGCGCGTTGCCTGGAGCGCTCCTCGGCGCTGTTTCAGCCGCGCAAGCTGCTCGCGCGCCGGCGCCTGCGCCAGCGCTACCGACAGGTCGCCGAAGAGCTCTACCGCGCCGTCGCGCGCGTCGCCGGCGTCACACATGTGGTGGACACCTCGCACTACCCGTTGCGCGCCAAAGAGCTCCAGCATCTGGCCGGGGTCGACGTGTTCCTCATGTTCGTCGTGCGCGACCCGCAC
This sequence comes from uncultured Solirubrobacteraceae bacterium, assembly GCA_963735705.1. Lineage (GTDB taxonomy): Bacteria > Actinomycetota > Thermoleophilia > Solirubrobacterales > Solirubrobacteraceae > Palsa-744. The sequence goes on along the minus strand of CAVTLZ010000001.1, from coordinate 95,212 downwards.
AGCGTCGTCGCATCCTTCGGCCGCGAGGACGTGGCAGAGCGCAAATTCGGCGTGCTCACCACGAACCTCTACCTGTGGCTGACCTACCTGCTGTCGATGTGGACGTTCCTGCGCCACCCCCGCGACCGGCGCCTGTTCGTGCGTCACGAGGAGTTCCTGGCCGATCCGCAGGCAGTGGTTGCCCAGATCCTGGAGAGGGCGGGCTGCTCCGCCAGCACACCCGACCTCGCCAGGCTCAGCACCGGCCTGCCCTTCCAGGGCAATCGACTGGTCAGGTCCGACGTCGTGGCGCTCGAGCACGGCGCGCGCAAGCCGCAGCAGGGCTCGCTCGTGACGTCGCTGCTTCAATTCCCCTGGCGCGCCGTGCTGTCGCGGATGCGGCCGACGATCAGCATGCCAACCCCGCGCCAGCCCGTGGGCGCAAGCCTCGACGCCACGACATGAGCGAGCCTCCAGCCCGGGACGCGCCAGCCGAGCAGGCGGCGCAGTCAGCGTCCGCCGATGCTCCGCCGCCCGCGGCGCGCAAGCCCAAGGTGATCTACGTGATGGGCTCCGGACACAGCGGGAGCACGATCCTCGGGGTCACGCTCGGCAACTGCGCGGACATCTTCTTCTCCGGCGAGCTGCAGAACTTCCTCGCCCGCTCCGGCGAGCCGATGTTCGGAGGACTGGAGCGCACACGGTTCTGGGCGAGCGTGCGCAGGGAGGTTCCCGACGCGAGCGAGCTCTACGGAACCCAGTCGCTGAGGCTGCTGGAGCGCTCGCTTGCCGTGTTTCGCGTGCGCGAGTGGCGCCAGAAGCAGCGCCTGCGCCCGCGCTACCGGCGTGTGACCGAAGAGCTCTATGAGGCGATCGCCCGCGTCGCGGGCGTGACGCACATCGTCGACACCTCGCACTTCCCGCTGCGTGCCCGCGAGCTCCAGCAGATCGACGGCATCGAGCTTTACCTGATCTTCCTCGTGCGCGATCCCAAGCCGGTCGTCGCGTCGATCAGCCGCATGGTCAACCGCCACGACACCGCCAAGCGCGCGTCGATGATCCTCAAGACCAACGCCGACCTGTGGCTGACGCACGCGCTGTCGCTGTCGGTCTTTCTGCGCCATCCACCCGAGCGGCGGATCCTCGTGCACTACGAGGACTTCGTCGCGGCGCCCGAGGCCGTCTTGCGCCAGATTCTCGACCACAGCGACTCGACCGCCGCGATCCCCGACCTCGACGCGCTGGCGACCGGGCTCGGGATCCACGGCAACCGACTGCTCAGCGCGGACGTGGTCGCGCTCAAGCGCGAGCCGCATGCCCCCGCTCCGCCGACTACGAGCGTCTCGGGCCTGCTGCAGCTGCCGTGGAGGCGGATCCTCTCGCGACTGCAGCCGGCCGCGCGCGCTCAGGCGCGATGACGCCCGCCGAGCCGCGCTGAGGCCTGCTGCTCCAACCAGCGGACCGCCGGCGGGCGCGGCGGCCTGGCGCGCTGCAGCCCCGCCAGAGACCTCCCGTCGGAGGCGCACATGAACGCCCATCGCCGTTCTTCGCGGTAGTCGTCCATGCCGGCATAGTCGCTCATGTTGTGCGCAAGCGGGACCGCCTGCAGACCGAACTCCGCGGCCAGCTCGATCACAGCCTGGAAGCTCGGCATCAGCACCAGCTCGTGGTCGACCCGGTTGCGCGACTCCTGGAGCTTGGCGACCTCGAAGAAGCTCGAGCGCGCGCGCGAGATCCCCGTGTCGATGACGATCACCTTGGCGCCGACCCCGCACATCAGCTCGAACAGCTCGACCGGCTTGGCGCTGACTTCCATGATCCCGAGGCACAGGACCACGTCGAACCGCCCCTGCGGCCGCTGCTCGAAGATGTTGCCCTGCACGAAGCTGTAGCGGGAGCGCTCGATGCCCTTGGCCTCGAACACGAGCTCCGCCTGCTCGATGTAGGTCGGGTTGGCGTCGATCCCGAGCACGAAGTCGGCGCCGGACTCCAGCGCGCTCAGCGACCACAGGCCGGCGTTGCAGCCCAGGTCGAGCACGCGATGGCCGGCGAGCGTGCCGCCCATCAGCGCCAGCAGCGGGTCGAAGAAGTAGCGGCGCCGCTGCCGGTGGCGGTTGGCCATTCCCTGCCACGGGACCGGCGTGCGCACCCCGCCGTCGAACTCGAACATGTAGTGCCAGCGCGGAAATGCGGCGATCCGCTCTTCGAGTTCTTGGTCGTTCACGGGTGTTCGCCTGATCAACGAGGGCTCGCGGACCCCTGTCGCCGCGATCGCTTGCGAGAGTATAGGTAGCGTCGTGCCACCGGCTACGCTAGGGACCACGTCATGCTGAAGCTCGCGCGCTGGTCCACCACGCATCGCAAGTACGTCGTGATCGGCTGGGTGCTGCTGCTGCTCGCCGTCAACGCGTTCGCACAGTCCGCCGGCACGAGCTACTCCAACAACTTCACGCTGCCCAACTCCGACGCCCAGCGCGCCGCCGACCTGCTCCAGCGCAGCTTCCCCGCGCAGGCGGGCGATCGCGACACGATCGTCTACGAGGCCAGCTCCGGCAGCGTCCTGGAACCCGCGGTGCGCGCACGGATGAGCGCGATGTTCGCAAAGGTCAGGGCGCTGCCGCACGTGACGAGCGTCATCAGCCCCTACGCGGGCGCCTCCGCGGGCAAGTCGGTCTCGGCCGACAAGAAGATCGCGTTCGCGACGGTCGTGTTCGACGAGAAAGCCAACCTGCTGCCCAAGAGCGCCCCGGAACGCGTCGTGCAGGTGGCGCGCTCATACGCGCGGCCGGGGCTCGACGTACAGCTCGGCGGGCAGGCGATCGAGGCCACCGAGCAGGTCGGGTTCGGCGTGTCCACCGCGGTCGGCCTGCTGGCGGCGATCGTCGTGCTGCTGCTGACGTTCGGCTCGCTGATCGCCATGGGCCTGCCGATCGTCACCGCGCTGTTCGGCCTCGGCACCGGGCTCGGCGCGATCGCGCTGTTCACGCACGTGGTCGACACTCCCAACTTCTCCTCCGAGCTCGCCGCCATGATCGGGCTCGGCGTCGGGATCGACTACGCGCTGTTCATCCTCACCCGCTTCCGCGAGGCATACGCCACACCCGGGCCGACGTTCCAGGACGCGCGCGAGTCGGTCGTGCAGGCGATCGACACCGCCGGGCGCGCGGTCCTGTTCGCGGGATCGACGGTCGTGATCGCGCTGCTGGGCATGATGCTGCTCGGCGTCGACTTCCTCTACGGCGTCGCCATCTCCGCGTCGATCGGCGTGCTGCTGGTGATGCTCGCCTCGCTGACGCTGCTGCCGGCGCTGCTGACGATGGCGGGCGCACGCGTGGCCGCCGGCGGGCGCAGGGCGCGCGCTCGCGCGCGTGCCGCGCAGCAAGCCGGCGACGTCGCCCGGGCCGCCGCGGCAGGCTCCGCCGGCGCGGGCACGACGTGGCTGCGCTGGAGCGCGTTCGTGCACCGCCGCCCGAAGACGATCGCGACCGTCGCCGCGCTCGCGATGCTGCTGATCGCCGCGCCCGCCACCGCGCTGCGTCTCGGCTCGAGCGACGCCTCCAACGACCCCGCCGGCCAGACCACCCACAAAGCCTACGAGCTGCTCGCGCAGGGCTTCGGGGAAGGCTTCAACGGGCCGTTGCTGGTCGTCGCCAAGGTGCCCAACCCGAAGCGGGAAGCGGCCGAAAACGGGGTGCTGCTGACGACGCCTCCGGGCGGCGGCAAGAGCTCCGTCGAACGGCTGCGCACGGCGATCGCGGCGACGCCGGGGGTGGTGTCGGTGGCGCCCGCGAAAACGAGCCCCGACGGCGAGGTCGCCACGATCACCGTCTACCCGCGCTCCTCGCCGCAGGCCTACGCGACCACCCAGCTGGTCTCGCGCCTGCGCGAACACGTGATCCCGCCGCTGGAGGCGCGCACGGGGATGACCGTGTACGTGGGCGGCGTGACCGCCGGAGCGGTCGACTTCGCGACCACGCTCGGCCACAAGCTGCCGCTGTTCATCGGCGTGGTCGTGCTGCTGTCCGCGCTGCTGCTGCTGATCGTCTTCCGCTCGCTGGTGATACCGCTGCAGGCGGCCGTGATGAACCTGCTCAGCATCGGCGCGTCGCTGGGCGTGATCGTCGCGATCTTCCAGTGGGGCTGGCTGGGGAGCCTGATGGGCACCCAGCAGGGGCCGATCGAGTCGTTCATCCCCGTGATGCTGTTCGCGATCGTGTTCGGGCTGTCGATGGACTATGAGGTGTTCCTCGTCTCGCGCATGCACGAGCGCTGGACGCACACGCGCGACAGCTCGCGCGCGGTCGCCGAGGGCCTGGCGCTGACCGGCCGCGTGGTGACGGCGGCCGCGGCGATCATGGTGTGCGTGTTCCTGTCGTTCATGCTCGGCGAAGACCGCATCATCAAGGAGTTCGGCCTGAGCCTCGCCAGCGCCGTGTTCCTCGACGCGCTCGTCGTGCGCTGCCTGCTGCTGCCGGCGACGCTGGACATCATCGGCAGGGTCACCTGGCTGCTTCCCGCCCGGCTGGACCGGCTGCTGCCGCGGCTGAACGTCGAGGGAACGCTGCACCGGGAAGCCGACGAGTCAGAGCAGGAGCACGGCGCCGTCTCGACGCCGGGCGGCGCCGCCGCGCGGGGGCACAGAGGCGTCGCGACAGAGGGAGCGGAGGGCTGAGCCCAGCCCGGTGGGCTACGGCGCCTCGCCCTGCGGCCGGCGACGGTTGAGCGGGATGCCACTCAGCTCTCGTCGGCTGGTGCTGGGACGTCGTCCAGGCCGGGGATCGGCTCGATCGGGAGCTCGTCGTAGAGCGCGTCCAGCTCAGCGAGGTCCAGGCGGTCCTGAGGTCGACCGGCCAGACGCTTGAAGCCGACCACGCTTGGAAGCGCAGCGACGCGAACTGTCTGCCCGTCCCACAGTGTCGTCTCGGCCCGTTCCGCCACGGTGTCGTAGTCGAGCGGCGGGAGCCCGCCGCGCATGATGTCGACTATCCCGTGCCGGCTGCTGATGCGCAGATGCTCTCCGCCCGCGACATCCTCGGGCGTCAGCACCTTGTCGTCGCGCAAACGCCTGCCCTCAACCCGCTCGAGGAAGCGAAGCACCGCAGCATCAGCATCGGGACCGTCCGGCACAAGCAGATCGCTGTCCTTGGTGGCGCGAACATGGCCGTGATAGATCACGCTAAAGCCGCCGATCACCACATAGTCGAGCCCGACCGCATCGGCGTCCGCGACGACGCCGGCGAGGTCAGGACCAGAGAGCTCGTCTTGGGGCATGGCCCGCCCGGATGGACGCGGCCAGCAACGAGACCGCCTGCTGCGAAAGTCGCTGTCCGACCTCGAGCCGCTGGGCCGGCGTCAGCGCCATGTTGCTGGCGCGAAGCTGCTCGGCCTCTTCGCGGTTGATCTCAGCCCACTCCTCCTCATGGCCAACCGACAGCAGAGGAGTGCGAGGCGGCGACTTCGAACTTGGCGATTTGGGCTCCATCCCTTCGATTGTACCCGCGCCCCCAGCGCCGCCAGGACGCCGCGCGAGCCTCACCCACCGCGCGGCGACCACTCGAACGTGCGCGAGGCGACCAGCAGCCCGACGACGCCCCACGCGAGGATCACGAGCAGATCGGTGGTCGCGATGCCGGTCCCGTGCGTCTGGATCACCGTCCCCCGCAGGGCCTGGGCGAGATGGCGGATCGGAAAGACCGTCGCGATGTCGCGCAGGAACCTCGGGATCTGGCTTTCCGGGACGAACACGCCGGAGATGAAGTACAGCGGCAGCACGGTGATGTTGATCGCCGGTGCGGCGGCTTCGGCGTTCGCGATGCGCGTGGAGACCGCGAAGGCGACGCACGAGAAGGCCGCCGCACCGAGGACCACGGACACGATCAGGCCGAGCATCGTCGACTGCGGGACGCGCACGTCGTAGGCGAGCTTGCCGATCAGCAGCAGCAGCGCCGACATCGCGACCGCGACCACCACGCCGACGGCCGCGCGGCTGCCGATCATGATGCCCGCCGGCAGCGGCGTGCCGCGCAGGCGCTTGTACTCGCCGTTCTCGCGCTGCGTGACGATCGTCTGCGTGAGGTTGACGAACGACGCCGAGATGATCCCGAGCGCCATGATCCCCGGCACGTAGAAGGTCGTGATGCCGATCCGGTGTCCGTCGGCGATCGTCGTGCCTTTGAAGATCGTCGCGAAGATCACGAGGAAGACGATCGGCATCAGCAGCGTGAAGTAGCGCGACTGCGGATTGCGCCAGAAGCGCTCGAGGTCCGAGCGAAACTGGTGCGCGAACATGCCCCGGCGGCTCATTCCTGCTGCTCCTGCCCGCCGGTCAGCCGCAGGTAGATGTCCTCGAGCGTCGGGCGGCCCACCGTCAGGTCGCTGAGGTCGTCGCCCCGCTCCAGCGCCCATCCCGCCAGCGCGTGCAGCGAGCGCGCCGGCTCGCTCACGCTCACGTGCACGCGGCCGTCCTCGCGCAGCTGCGCGGCCGACGCCAGCTCGCCGGGCAGCTCCGTCGTCGCGACGCCCGCCGGCAGGGTGAACGACACGTCGCTCAGCTCGCTGTCGCGTCCGCCCAGCGTCGCAGGCGTGCCTTCGGCGACGATCTCCCCCGCGACGATCACCGCCACGTGGTCCGCGAGCGTCTGCGCCTCGTCCATGTAGTGGGTGGTCAGGAAGATCGTCTTGCCGAGCTCGCGCAGGTTCGCGATCACCTCCCACGCGTGGTGGCGCGCGCCCGGGTCGAAGCCGGTCGTCGGCTCGTCGAGGAACACCAGCTCCGGATCGCCGACCAGCGCGAGCGCCACGTCCAGGCGCCGCAGCTGCCCGCCGGAGAGCTGGCTGGTGCGCGCCTCGCGGCTGTCGGACAGACCCACCAGCTCGATCGTCTCCGTCGCTTCTCGCGGATGGGGGTAGTAGCCCGCGTACAGCTCGACGAGCTCGCGGACCGTCAGCTCGGCGGGCATCGTGCACGACTGCAGCACCAGGCCGATCCGTGCGCGCCAGCCGCCGTCCGCCGCGGCGGGATCCACGCCCAGCACGCTCACCTCGCCGGCGCTGCGCGAGCGGTAGCCCTCGAGGATCTCGACCGTCGTCGTCTTGCCCGCCCCGTTCGGGCCGAGAAACGCGAAGATCTCCCCGTGATGGACCTCCACGTCGATCCCGCGAACCACCTCGTGCTCGCCGTAGGACTTGCGCAGCCCGCTGACCGCGATCACCGGGGCGTCGCTTGCGTTGGAGCGCACGCCGGGCATGCCAGCCACCGTACACTGACGGTCGACCATGTCGCTCGAACACGTTGACGTGCTGATCGTCGGCGCCGGCCTGTCCGGCATCGGCGCGGCCCACCACCTGCAGGCCAACTGCCCGCGGAAGACCTACGCGATCCTCGAGGCGCGCGAGGCCATCGGCGGCACGTGGGATCTGTTCCGCTATCCGGGGATCCGCTCGGACTCGGACATGTACACGCTCGGCTACCGCTTTCGCCCGTGGAAGGACGCCCACGCGATCGCCGATGGGCCGGCGATCCTCGACTACGTGCGCGACACCGCGCGCGAGGGCGGCATCGACCGCAACATCCGCTTCCAGCATCGCGTGCTCAGCGCCGAGTTCTCGACCGCCGCGGCCCGCTGGACCGTGCGCGCGCAGCGCGGCGACACCGGCGAGACCGTGGAGATGAGCTGCTCCTTCCTGCTCCTGTGCAGCGGCTACTACCGCTACGACGAGGGCTACACCCCGGACTTCCCGGGAACCGAGCGCTTCGCCGGGCGCATCGTGCACCCCCAGCATTGGAGCGATGACATCGACTACGCGGGCAAGCGCGTGGTCGTGATCGGCAGCGGCGCGACCGCCGTGACGCTCGTGCCGGCGATGTCCGAGCGCGCCGCGCACGTGACGATGCTGCAGCGCTCGCCGAGCTACGTGCTCTCGCTGCCGGGCGTTGACCCGATCGCCGGCGCCCTGCGCCGCGCGCTTCCCGCGAAGGTCGCCTATCCGCTCGTGCGCTGGAAGAACGTGCTGCTGGCGACGCTGCTCTACCAGCTCAGTCGACGCCGGCCCGCGCTGATCAAGCGGCTGATCCGCAGGGGCGTGCAGCGTCAGCTCCCCCCCGGCTACGACATCGACACGCACTTCAAGCCGAGCTATGACCCGTGGGACCAGCGCATGTGCCTGGTGCCCGACGGCGACCTGTTCGCGGCGCTCAGCTCCGGACGCGCCTCCGTGGTCACCGACCGCATCGAGACGTTCACCGAGAAGGGGCTGGCGCTCGCATCCGGGGCCGAGCTCGAGGCTGACCTGGTCGTCACCGCCACCGGCCTGAACATGCTCGCGCTCGGCGGGATCGAGATGTCGGTCGACGGGCGGGCGGTCGAGCTGCCACAGACGACGAGCTACAAGGGCATGATGCTCGGCGGCGTGCCCAACATGGCGTTCGCGATCGGCTACACCAACGCCTCGTGGACGCTCAAGTGCGACCTCACCTGCGAATACGTCTGCCGCCTGCTCAACCACATGGACGCATGCGGATACGACGCGTGCATGCCCGACGACAGCGATCCCACGATCGAGCGCCAGCCGATGATCGACTTCTCCTCCAGCTACGTGCAGCGCGCGATCGAGCAGTTCCCCAAGCAGGGCTCCAAGCCGCCCTGGCGCCTGTACCAGAACTACCCGCGCGACATCCTCGGCCTCCGCTTCGGGGCGGTCGAGGACGGGGCGATGCGGTTCTCGAGCAACCGCTTCAGCTCAGCGACGCGCGACCGCGTCGCGGCCTGAGCGCCGAACCTGCGCGCAGCTCCCCACGATCCTCAGGCTGCGCAGTCCCTGCACGCGCCGTGCAGCACGATCTCGTGCTCTGAGACGGCCAGCGGCACGCGCTCGCTGAGCGAGTCGATCGCGCGCTCCAGGCCCGCGTCGGAGAACGGCATCACCAGGCCGCACTGGTCGCACACGAGATGGTGGTGGTGCTGCTCGTGCTCGCACACGCGCTCGTAGCGGACCATCGCCTGACCGGTCTCCACGCGCTGCACCAGCGCGAGCGCCTCCAGCTCGTCGAGGATCCGGTAGACGCTCGCGCGGCTGACCGGGCGCGAGGAGCGCGCGCGCAGCGCGTCCTCGATCTCCACCGCCGTCAGCGCGCACTCCTGGCCGGCGAGCAGCTCCAGCAGCGCGCGGCGGGCACCCCCGCGCTTGCGCCCGGCCGCCGCGAGCGCGAGCTCGGCCTGCTGCACCCACTCCTGTGAAGCGTCGGGACTCATGTCACCGATGGTAGGCGGCCCATCCCCGCCCGAGCGCGTACGCGCCGGCGCTGATGCTGCCGACGAAGAACCCGACCGGGTAGTCGGTGGTGTACGACAGCGCGATCGCGCTCCACACGGTGATCAGCGCGATCGCCACCGACAGCGCCATCGCCACCGGCGGCCTGTCCGTCAGCGACCGCGCGGCGGCGGGGGCGCCGATCATCAGGCTGAAGATCAGCAGCGTGCCGACGACGGGCACCATCATCGTGGCGGCCAGCGCGACGACCGTCAGGAAGCACAGCTCCATCCTGAAGCTGCTCACCCCGCGCGCCTCGCCGACCTCGGCGAGCACCGAGGACAGCATCAGCGGCCGGTACAGCAGCGCGATCGCCGCCACGCAGACGAGCGCCAGCGCCGCCGTTGGCCCGACCTCGTTGCCGGCGATGCCCAGCACCTCGCCGAACAGCAGCGACTCGACCTCCGGCGCGTACTCGACGCTCAGCTGCAGGAACAGCGAGCCGAGCCCGAGCATCACGACGAGCGCGAGCGCCGTCACCACGTCGTGGCGCCCGCGCCGGCCGAGGACGCCGATGCCGAGCGCCCCCAGCAGCGAGAACACGCCCAGGCCGATCAGCGTGTTGATCCCCACGAGGCTCGCCCCGGCGGCGCCCGCGAAGGAGCCGTTGGGCACCGCGTGGGCGACGAACGCGGAGCCGCGCAGCACGACGAAGAAGCCGACCAGGCCCGCGACCACCGCGACGATGCTGGCCACCGTCCACGCGTTGACCATGAAGCCCGAGAACATCTACGCCGCCCGTGCCCGTCGCTGCAGCAGGCCTGGCAGGCCCGCGAGCAGGTAGCCGAGGAAGATCAGGGTGACGACGAAGAAGCTCACCGGCCAGCCCGTGCCAACGGGCGCCCAGTCGAAGCTGTCGTACGCGAGCAGGATGCCGAGCCACATCGCCGCCACGCCCAGCAGCCCGGCCACGGCGATCGCCACGCCGGGTCTGCGGGTCAGGCGCAGCGCGGTCGCGGCGGGACCGACGAGCAGCGCGGTGGAGAGGATCGTGCCGATCGTGATCGCCGCGAGCGACACCGACACCGCCAGCGCCAGCAGGTATGCGGCGCCGACGACACGCACGCGAATCCCGCGCGCGGAGGCCATCTCCGCGCTCATCGAGCTCAGCAGCAGCGGCCGGTACAGCAGCGCGACGAGCGCGAGCACCGCCACGCTCAGCGCCGCCACCGGCGCGATCGTCGAGCTGGCGACGGTGAACACCGAGCCGAACAGGATCGTCTGCGTGGCGCCGGTCGTGCTGTGCAGCGTCGTGACCAGATACAGCAGCAGCGCCGCCAGGCCGAGCGCCGCCCCCAGCACGATGCCGGTCGCCAGGTCGCGCCCGCGCGGGCGCTGGATGCCGATCAGCTCCATCGCGCCCGCTGCGACGATCCCGACGACGACGAAGCCGAGCAGCGGGCCGACGCCGGCCAGGAGCGCGGCCGCGCCGCCGGTCGTGTTGACGTCGCCGAGCGACTCGCCGGCGAACGACTGGCCGCGGATGACCGTGAACACCCCCACCGTCCCCGACACGATCGCCACGATCGCGCCCACGACGATCGCCACGCGCACGTCTTCCGCCGCGAAGAAGCCCGGCTCGATCACAGGCGCCGGCAGGGCCCCGAGCGGGTGCCCGCCGAGGAGCGCGCGCGCCGCGGCGCTCACGAGAGGATCTCCAGCCCCGGCAGCGCCGCCTCGTGCCCGTGCAGGTCTGAGGCGTCGCCCGCGCCGGCGACGACGAGCACGCGCCCGTGCACGTTGAGCACGTCCACGTGGCTGCCGTACAGCTCGCTGAGCACGTCCGCGCGCACGACCTCCGCGGTGGTGCCGCTGGCGGCGCGCCCGGCGGCGAGGTAGACGATGCGATCCATCACCGGCAGCAGCGGGTTCATCTCGTGCGCGCTGATCAGCACCGCGATCCGCTGCTCGGCGGCGATCCGCGCGAGCAGCGCGACGACCTCCTGGCCGGCGCGCAGGTCGAGGTTCGCCAGCGGCTCGTCGAGCAGCAGCAGCTTCGGGCGGGCGATCAGCGCGTGGGCGATCAGCACGCGCTGCTGCTCGCCGCCGGACAGCAGCCCCACGCGCGCGTCGGCGAAGGCGCCGGCGTCGACCGCCTCGAGCATCTGCTCGACAAGCGCGCGGCGCGCGCGCGAGGGCCGCGGGATGCCGAAGCGGTGCGCGTCGATGCCCAGGCCGACGAGATCGCGCGCGCGCATCGGCATGTCCGGGTCGAGCAGGAACTTCTGCGGCACGTAGCCGATCAGCGGGTTGCGGTGCGAGCGCGGGCGACCGTCGATCAGCACGCGCCCGGCGCTCGGCGTCTGCAGCCCGAGGATCGCCCGGAACAGCGTCGTCTTGCCAGAGCCGTTGGACCCGATCAGCCCCGTGAACTCGCCTGGGCGGATGGCGAAGCTGACGTCGCGCAGGATCTCTCGCCCGGACAGGCGCACGCCCAGCCCCTGCACCTTCAGGATCTCCTCGGCGCCGGCGATCACAGCTTCTGCGTGGAGCGCTTTTCGGCGACCGCGCGGCGCAGCGCCTGAACCTCGGCGAGCATCCACGACTGGTAGTCATACCCTGGCGTCGGCATCGTCTCATACACCCCCACCACAGGCACGCCCGCGCGTTTGGCCGCTTCCAGGAACGACTGCGTCAGCGAGTCGGTCACCTGCTGGTTGTACACGAACACCTTCACGCGATGGCTCGCGAGCAGGCCGTCCTGCAAGGTCACGTCCTGTGGCGCGGGGTCGACGCCGTTCATGATGTCCGCCTGCAGCCCGAACGGCGTCAGGTTGACGGTGCCGGCCGCTTCGAGCATGTAGTCGCCGACCGGCTCGGTGGTGGCGACGGGCGTGTCCGGGTATTCCGCGGCAAACTGCTCGAGCGCCTGATGCCACGGCGCCAGCGACTGCTCGAAGGAGGCCGCCCGCGCGTTGAAGTAGGCGGCGTGCGCCGGCGCCAGCGACGACAGATCCGCGGCGATCGCGCTCGCCACCGCGGGCATCGTCTGCGGCTTGTACCAGAGGTGCGGGTTGCGCGTCGAGTCCGGCAGCCCGAGCAGCTTCTGCACGTCGATGACCTTCCGCCGGGAATTGGATCCCACCCCCCCGGAGGCGGACTCGATGCGTTCCATGTATGTGTCGTAGCCGATGCCGTTCTGTACTACCAACCCAGCTGCCGCGACGGCCTCGGCGACGCTCGGGCTCGCCTCGAACGTGTGCGGGTCGGTGTTCGGGTTGCTCTCGATCGCCGACACCTTCACGTAGCGGCCGCCGACCTGTTCGATCACGTTCGCGTACTGGTTCTCGGCGCCGACCGCGACGATCGCGCCGCCCGCGGTGACGCCCGAGCCGCCGCCGCAGCCGGCGATGAGCACGCAGAGCGCAGCGAGGATCGGGGCGGCGGCGATCAGGGAACGTCGGGCCGAATGCTCGTGCTTCATCTGGAAGGCTCCTTTGGCGGTTGGATCTCGTGGGCGCCGGTCATCGGTCGGGCCGGCGCCGATCGGCGGCGCCGGGAGGCGGCACCGCGCCAACCTATCATAAGACTGAGTCTCGTTCTTAGTCTCGGCCTGGGCGGCCCCCCCGGCACCGCCGCAGAGGTCCGGCGCCGCGCGCGGGACCGCCGGTCTCAGCCGGAGAGCCCCAGCGCCGTGCGCAGCTCCGCCAGACCGATCCCGTCGACGCGCACCACCTTCTCGCGCGCGCCGGCGCCACGCACCACCGACACGCTGCGCACGCCGACTCGCGCACGCTTGGCGATCAGGCGACATAGCGCGTCGTTGGCACGCCCGTCGACGGGCGGCGCGGTGACGCGCACGAGCAGCACGCCGTCGCGCTCGCCAACCACCTCGTTGGCCCCCGCGCGCGGCGTCAGCCGCACGGCCATCTCACAGAAGCTACTCGCGTTCGCTCTGGCGTTTGCGGTTCACGTACAGCACGCCGCCGACGATCAGGATGACGACGATGATGATGCCGCCGACGATGTAGCGCAGTTTGTGTTTGACCGCCTTTTTGGCCACCTGTTTGGAGGCTTCCGTCGGCGTGAGGATCGTCACGGGCACGTGCTTGGCTTCCAGCGCGGCGACGGTCTTGGGCTCGTCTTTGCGCCCGTATTTGGCGAGCACGTAGCTGCCGTCCTTGAGCGTGATGCGCAGCGAGCGCAGTTTCTTGTTGACGGTGACGGCCTGGATCTGGCCGCCGGCGAGCTGCTGTTCGTAGGTCTTGAGGCTCTCGGGCTGGTAGTTGGGGGTGGTCGCGGCGCCGGCGGCGCTCACGGTGAGCATCAGCGCGGCGCAGGCCAGCGACACGACGCAAACGGCGACTCTGGTGGTGAAGGGGGCTCTTGTAGTTGCGGACATCGGCGGTACCCTACCGTCCTACACCCTGCCCGTGTCGCGCCGGTAGGCGCGCACGGCGAGCGCGCTCAGCACGAGCGTCCACGCGATCATCACCGCCCATCCCGTCGCGCTCTGCCGCGGGCGCCTTCCAGCGAGACGGCGCTCATTTGCGCGCTGTGCGCATCGCCTTCAGCCGCTCGACCTTGGAGAGGACGACCTTGCGCATGCGCACCGACACGGGCGTCACCTCGACGGCCTCGTCCTCGCGCACGAACTCGAGCGCCTCGTCGAGCGTGAGTTTGCGGTGGGCGTCCAGGCGCACGAGCACGTCGGCGGTGGAGGAGCGCATGTTGGTCAGGTGCTTCTCCTTGACGGGGTTCACGTCCAGGTCCTCCGAGCGTGCGTTCTCGCCGATGATCATGCCTTCGTAGACCTCCTCGCCGGGGCCGACGAACAGCGAGCCGCGTTCCTGCAGGGTGAACAGCGAGAAGGTGACTGTCTCGCCGCGGCGGTCGGCGACGAGCACGCCGCTGGTGCGCGTGAGCAGCTCGCCCGCCCACGGCTCCCAGCGGTCGAAGACGTGGTGCATGATCCCGGTGCCGCGCGTCTCGGTGAGGAACTGCGTGCGGAAGCCGATCAGCCCGCGGGCCGGCACGAGGTAGTCCATGCGCACCCAGCCGGTGCCGTGGTTGGTCATGTGCTCCATGCGCCCCTTGCGCGCGGCGAGCAGCTGGGTGACGGTGCCGACGTGCTCCTCGGGGACGTCGACGGACAGGCGCTCGACGGGCTCGTTGCGCTTGCCGTCGATCTCGCGCTCGACGACGTGCGGCTGCCCGACGGTCAGCTCGAAGCCCTCCCTGCGCATCATCTCGACGAGCACCGCCAGCTGCAGCTCGCCGCGCCCCTGGACCTCGTAGGTGTCGGGGCGCTCGGTGTCCTCGACGCGCAGCGAGACGTTTCCGATGAGCTCCTGATCCAGGCGCGCGCGGATCTGGCGGGCGGTGATCTTGTCGCCGTCTTTGCCGGCCAGCGGCGAGGTGTTGACCCCGAGCGTGATCGACATGGCGGGCTCGTCGACGGTGATCACGGGCAGCGGGCGCGGGTCGCCGAGGTCGGCGAGCGTCTCGCCGATCGTCACCTCGGCGATGCCGGCGACGGCGATGATCTCCCCGGGTCCGGCTTCGGGCGCGTCGACGCGATCGAGCGCGTCGGTGACGTACAGCTCGGCGACGGTCGCGCGCTGGATCGAGCCGTCGGCGCGGCACCACGCGATCTGCTGGCCCTTGCGGATGTTCCCGTGGCGCACGCGGCAGATCGCCAGCCGCCCGACATACGGGGAGGCGTCGAGGTTGGTGACGAGCGCCTGCAGCGGGTGCCCGGGGTCGTATGTCGGCGCGGGAATGTGCTCGAGCAGCAGGTCCAGCAGCGGCGCGAGATTCTCCTCCTGGATCGGATGCCCGGGGTCGTAGTGCAACGAGGCCACGCCGGCCTTCGCGTTGCAGTAGACGATCGGGAACTCGATCTGGTGCTCGTCGGCGTCGAGGTCGAGGAACAGCTCGTACACCTCGTCGACGACCTCGGCGACGCGCGCGTCGGGGCGGTCGACCTTGTTGACGACGAGGATCACCGGAAGCTTCGCCTCGAGCGCCTTGCGCAGCACGAAGCGCGTCTGCGGCAGCGGCCCCTCGGAGGCGTCGACGAGCAGCAGCACGCCGTCGACCATCGTCAGCCCGCGCTCGACCTCCCCGCCGAAGTCGGCGTGCCCTGGGGTGTCGATGATGTTGAGCTTGACGTCCCTGTAGCGCAGCGAGGTGTTCTTGGCGAGGATCGTGATGCCCTTCTCGCGCTCGAGGTCCATCGAGTCGAGCACGCGCGTGGCGACGTCCTGGCCGGCGCGAAACGCGCCCGACTGCCACAGCATGGCGTCGACGAGCGTGGTCTTGCCGTGGTCGACGTGCGCGACGATCGCGACGTTGCGGATGTCATCTCTGGTTACGGACACGGCCGCTTAGGCTAGCGATGCGAGCGCGCGGCCCTGAGACCGGTGCGCAATCCGAAGCGCGCGAGCGCCGCCGGGTAGCGCTCGGCGGCGGCGATCGTCTGCTCGAGCGCGGCGGCGAAGCGACGGATCTCCGACTCCTCGATCGTGAGCGCGGGCAGCGCCTTGATCACGTTCATGTGATGCCCGGCGACCTGGCAGAAGATGTGGTGCTCGTGAAACAGCGGCACGGTGACGAGCTGTGAGAACAGGCCCGGCTGGCGGCGCTCGACCCGCTCCCACAGTCGCCGCGCGCCGGCGCCGGCGGGCGGACCGAATTCGATCGCCCACATCAGCCCCATCCCGCGCACGTCTCTGACGACCTCGAAGCGCTCGATCAGCGGCGTCGTCAGCTCGAGCAGCAGCGCGCCCATGCGCTCGGCGCGGCCGACGAGGTCCTCGCGGTCGAGCACGCGCAGCGTGGCGAGCGCCGCCGCGGCGGCGAGGTCGTTGCCGCCGAACGTGGAGCCGTGGCGGACCGCTCGCTCCATGCCGTCGAACACCCGGTCGAAGGCGGCGCGCGAGACGAGCACGGCGCCGATCGGCACGTAGCCGCCGGACAGCGCCTTGGCGACGCAGACCATGTCGGGCTGCAGGTCCCAGTGCTCGAGCGCGAGGAAGCGCCCGGTGCGCCCGATGCCGGTCTGCACCTCGTCGCACACGAACAGCGCGCCCGCCTCGCGGCACAGCCGCTGCGCTGCCGGGAGATAGTCGGGCGCGGGGATGTTGACCCCCTTGCCCTGGATCGGCTCGACGACGAACGCGGCGACGTCGCCGCGTTCGAGCTCGCGCCGCAGCGCGTCGAGATCGCCGAAGCCGACGGGATCGCAGCCGGGCAGCAGCGGCCCGAAGCCCTCGCGGAACTCGACGCCGCCGTTGAGCGACAGCGAGCCGAGCGTGAGCCCGTGAAAGGCGTGCTCGGCGTACAGGATTCGACCCCGCCCACCCCGCCCCGTCGCGGCGCGCGCGATCTTGATCGCCGCCTCGACCGCCTCGGTGCCCGTGTTCGCGGGCACCATCGCCGCGACGCTGTCGGGGGCGCGGGCGAGCAGCTGCTCCGCGAGCACGCCGCTGAGCAGCGTCACGCCCAGCTGCGGCAGGTTGCCGGTGCGCGCGGCCAGCACCTGCTCGATCGCGGCGACCGCCTCCGGGTGGTTGCGCCCGATCGCGAACACGCCGTAGCCGCCGAACAGGTCCAGGTAGCGCTCGCCGTCTGCGTCGATCAGGTGCGCCCCCTCCCCCCCGCTCCACACCTTGTCGAACCCGAGCGTGCGCACGATCCGCCCCATCTGCGGGTTCAGGTAGCGGTCGTTGAGCGCCATCTCCTCACCGGTGCGGGCGGCGAGGATCTCCTGCACGCTCGGAAGGGGCTCGCGGGGGGTCGGCATGTCGGGTTGAGCCTAGCTCGACCACTTGTACCACCAGGGTGGTACACTTGCGGCGTGGCGTCCACGAAGCCCCGCATACAGGTGACTCTCGACACCGAGCTGAGTGCCGCGCTCGCTGAGCTCGGCGGCACGGAGCCGCGCTCTCGCGCGGTCCGGGACCTCGCGATCCGCGGCGCCGAGGCGATTCGCGCGGAACGAGGAGCACTGAGCGACGCGCTGGAGCATCTCGATCGGATCGCCACCGGCGAGGACGACGGATACGACTTCGCCGTCTCCGAGCGACTGCATGCCAGCCGCTGAGGCCGAGCCCTACGGCTCCGGCGGACTGCTTGTATTCGACACCTCGGCCTGGAACCGCCAACGCCATGAGGTTGTCGTCGAACGCTGGCGCGCAACGGCACGGGCCAGGCGCCTCGCCGTTTGCCCGGTCGTCGCGCTCGAGCTGCTCGCAGCGGCCCGCGACGAGGAGCACTTCGCCACCCTCGACCGAACCCTGGCTGCCCTGCCCACCGCCCCCGTGACACGCAGCGCGGGCGAGGCAGCCCTGGGCGCATCGCGCGACCTACGCGGAGAGCGACGGCTGCCGGCCGCCGATTACCTGATCGCGGCGGCCGCCGCCGACCGGGGCGCCGGAGTGCTGCACTACGACCGCCACTTCGACATCCTGTGCCCGGCGCTGGGCATCGACAGCGTGTGGGTAGCAGAGCCAGGGTCGATCGACTAGCCGGTCTGCGGGTCATTACAAAATATTGTTAGAACCGCCAGTCATTACAGGATCTTGTTATGACTGATCCTTCGGGCAAGAACCCCCTTGCCAAAGGACGCGCGGGTGACGTAGCCGAGACCAAAATGCCGATCCTGCGAACAACGCCGATAACCCGTCACTGACGATCGTCTGCACCGATACAGACAATCGTCGTAGCCGTGCATGTGTTTGAGCGGGCCGTCCTGTCCTCAAGCAGCCCGCCCGCGCAGCCGAAAGCGGCGTTATGCAGGGCGAATCCTGGCTATGTCCGACAGAGCTCGACCGCAGCCGCGTCGTCGACGCGAATGCGCGCGCTCACACCATACGCACGGTCGGAACCGGCGCGATCGGCGTCGCGCTGCTGATCGCGGCGCCGTGGCTGGGCTGGTGGACGTTCATCCTGCTGGCGCTGTCGGCCGCGAACTTCGTCAACGTCGACCGCCGCATGAGCACCAGCGCGAGGCCCGAGCGGGTGAGCGCGTGGGCGATCGTGATCACGCTGCTGCTGATCGCCGCCGGAGTCGTGCTCAGCGGCGGACCGCGCAGCCCGGCGCTGCCGTGGCTGGTGCTGCCCGCGGCGATGACCGCCGCGCGCTTTCGCGCGCAGGTCGTGATCGCGGGGCTGGTGCTGACGGTGCTCGTGATCCTCACCTGCACGCTCGGCTTCGACGCGGCCGCGACGATCCGCGACCCGGTGCCGGTGATCGCGACGCTCGCGCTGCTCGCGGCGGTGGTGTCGATCGTGCTCGCGCTGCAGGCCGCCGAGCTGCACCACCGCGGCGAGGCGATCCTCGACCCGCTCACCGGCCTGCTCAACCGCCACGCGCTCGCTCCCCGCTTCGTCGAGCTGTCTGTCCAGGCGCGCGTGACCCACCAGCCCGTGTGCCTGATGCTGTGCGACGTCGACAACTTCAAGGCGGTCAACGACGAGCACGGCCACGACCGCGGCGACGCGGTGCTGCGCGACATCGCCTACGCGCTGCGCAAGCAGCTGCGCTCGTTCGAGCTCGTGTACCGGCTCGGCGGCGAGGAGTTCCTCGTGGTCCTGCCCGGCATCGATCTCGCCGCCGGGCTCGACGTCGCCGAGCGGCTGCGCGCCGCCGTCGAGCAGACCGCGCCCGCTGGCATCCCGATCACGATCTCGCTGGGCGTCAGCGCCGCGCGCGGCGAGCACGTCGACTACGACCCGCTGTTCAAGGCCGCCGACACCGCCCTGTACGCCGCCAAGCGCGCCGGGCGCAACCGCGCGGTTGCCGCCACGCCGTCGCCCGCCCGCGATGCCGAGCAGAGCAACATCGTCGCGCCCGCCGCCGTCGCCCCAGCTCCGGTCGAAGCCGTCGTCGGAGCTTAGGAGTGCGCCGAACGGGGTAATATTTGGGGGGAGATGTGGCGGCTCGCAGTCGGGCCGCGCCATTCGCGAGCAGGAGGAGTCGGTAGATGCCTTCGACAGCGGCCAACCCGACATCGTCGATGCTCCGCGTTTCCACGGGCACAGATGACTCGCGGGACCTGTTCCGGCGCTGGCAGCGCGAGGGCGACACGGCCGCGCGCGAGGCGCTCGTGCGGCTGTACATGCCGCTGACGCGCGGTCTGGCGAGGCGCTACGGACGCTCCTCCGAGCCGTTCGAGGACCTGCTGCAGGTCGCCTCGCTCGGGCTGCTGAAGGCGCTGGACCGCTACGACGCCGAACGCGGCCACCCGTTTCCGTCGTTCGCCGTCCCCACGATCCTCGGCGAGATGCGCCGCTACTTCCGCGACTCGGGCTGGGCCGTGCACGTGCCGCGCGGAGCGCAGGAGCGCGCGCTGAAGGTGCGCGACGCGCAGGAGCGCCTGGCCAACCGCAACGGGCGCGCGCCGACGGTCAACCAGATCGCCGAGTTCCTCGAGCTGGACATCGAGGCGGTGATCGACGCGCTGCAGGCGGTGCAGGCCTACGACACGCTCTCGCTCGACGCGCCGCGACCGAGCGCCGACGGCGAGGCGGTCACCTACGGCGAGTCGATCGGCGGCGACGACGAGCGCTACGAGCTCGTGGAGCTCGACGCGACGGTCACCTCCGTGCTCAAGCACATCCCGCCGCGCGAGCGCCTGATCCTGCAGATGCGCTTCGTCGACGATCTCACGCAGACGGAGATCGCCCAGCGCGTGGGCATCTCCCAGATGCAGGTCTCGCGCCTGCTCCGCCGCTCGCTCGAGCAGCTGCGCACGCTCACGCACGCAGGCTGACAGCAGCACCGCAGCTGCTCGATGGCCGAGATTCCCAACGTCCGCCTGAGCCTCCCCGGCAGCGCCGAGAACGTGCTGGTCGTGCGCCAGGCGCTGACCGGCCTCGCCGCCAGCCTCGGGCTCGACCCGATCGAGACCAACGACCTCAACACCGCTGTCACCGAGGCGTGCAACAACGTCGTCATGCACGCCTACGGCGGCGAGGAGGGACCGTTGGAGGTCGACGTGTCCGCCCTTCCCGGCGCGCTCGCGGTCGTCGTGCGCGACCGCGGCGGCGGCATCCGCGCGCGCGAGCCCGAGCCCGAGCCCGACGACGCTCACGCCGGCATGGGCATCCCCGTGATCCACGCGCTCACCCGCCGCGCCGAGCTCGTCGAGCGCGCCGGCGGCGGAACGGAGGTGCGCATGGAGCTCGCCACGCCGAACGCCCGCTCGCTGGAGCCGGTCGACGGCTCCGGGCGCGCGTCTGCGGCGATCCGCGACTCGCCGTCGGGCACGATCGAGCTGCAGCTCGCGCCCAACGCGATCGCGCGCGCCGTCCTGCCGCGCGTTCTGAGCGCGCTCGCCGCGCGCGCGTACTTCTCCACCGACCGCATCGCCGACGTCCAGCTGCTTGCCGACGAGCTCGCGGCGGGCGCCCGCGAGTCCTTCAGCGGCAGCCATCTCGACGTCGGCGTGACGATCGCGCCCCACAGCCTTGCGCTGCGTGTCGGGCCGCTGCTCGCCGGCGGGACGCTCGAGTTGAGCGTCGTCGACGAGCGCGCGGACAGCCGCTGAGCGAGGGCGGCATGCCGGCAGGCAGACGCCGGGAGGCAGGGCCACACCGGCATGCCGCCGTGTCACCCCTCGATGTTGGCGAGAGTCACCGGGGGACGAGGCTCCCGCTCGCGGGGGACAACACTGCAAGGCCAAATTGCCCGCTTCTCAGTGGTCTAAACGTGCGGTTCCGCCGTGGTACGCAGAGAACACCGACGTTTGCCGCGGCACGAATCCGGGCATCCCGGCTCTAGACCTGTAGAAACGATCTTCATCGACGGCTCGCGCCGGTGTGCGCGAGGAGACCACGACGAAGCGAGGTGTGAACATGGTCGCGCTATTGGTTCTCGTCCTGATACTGGCGATTCTCGGAGGCCTGGGATTCGCCGCTCACGTGCTCTGGTACGTGCTCGTCTTCGCCATCGTGCTGTGGCTGATCGGCTTCTTCGTCGGCGGCGTCGAGGGCGCGGGTCGCCGGCGCTGGTACGGGCGTTGGTAGCGCAGATGCGAATGGTGCCCGACGCTACGGCGTCGAGCTCGGCGTCGCAGGCGGCTGGCCCGACGACGTGCGCGTCGCTGACGGCGTGCACGTCGTTCCGCCACGAGGCGCTGTTCTACGCGGACGGCGATCGCGGCTTCGTGCGAGCGACGCTCGCGCTCGTGGGGAGCGCGCTGGCGGCAGACGCCGGCGTGCTCGTGGCGGTCGCGGCCGGGCGCGCGACGGCGCTGGCGGAGGCGCTCGGCGAGGAGGCCGAGCGCGTGTGCTTCGCCGACATCTCCCGGCTCGCTCGCAACCCCGCGCGGATCATCCCAATGTGGCGCGACTTCGCGCGCGAGCACACCGGCGGCGGCGCGGCGCTGGGGATCGGCGAAGCGGTGTGGCCGGGCCGCAGCGTCGCAGAGCTGGGCGAGTGCGAACGCCACGAGGCCCTGCTGAACCTCGCCTTCGGCGATGGCCGCGGATGGCATCTGCTGTGCCCGTATGACCTCGACGGCCTCGACGACCACGTGCTCGAGGCGGCAAGGCACACGCACCCGCTGCTCGCGTGCGGTGGCGACAGCCGCGAGAACCACGAGTACCCGTACGTGCACGAGCCGCCGCGCCCGTTCGCCGGAGCGCTCCCCGCCCCATGCGATCCCGTGGGCGAGATGGCGTTCGCGCACGGGGAGCTGGCGGAGCTGCGCCACACGATCGCCGGCTGGGCGAGCGCGAACGCGCTTGCCTCCGGGCGCATCGACGAGCTCGTGCTCGCCGTCGACGAGATGGCGAGCAACAGCATCCGCCACGGCGGCGGCGCGGGAACGCTGCGCTGGTGGCGGGAGGGCGAGACGCTGCTATGCGAGGTGCGCGACGCCGGCTGGATCCAGGCGTCGCTGGTGGGCCGCATCCGCCCGAGCATCGACGCGAGCAGCGGCCGCGGCGTGTGGCTGGTCAACCAGCTATGCGATCTCGTGCAGATCCGCTCGGCGCCGGCGGGCAGCGTCGTGCGCGTGCACGTACGCCTGGGCTGAGCAGCCCGGCGCCGGCGCCGGCCCGGGCCGAGCGCGCTTGCGCGCTCGCTCGTGAGCCGCCTACAGCTCCCGCACGCGGCGCTCGAGGAAGCGCCGCTCGGGCTCTGAGCGCACGAGCTCGAGCGCGCGCTCGTACGCGACCAGGGCATCAGCGCGGCGGCCGAGACGCCGCAGCAGGTCTGCGCGCGCGGCGTGCAGGTACTCGTAGTCGGCGAGATCGAGCTCCAGCTGCTCGATCTCGCGCAGCCCGGCGTCGGGCCCGTCGGCCTCGGCGAGCGCGACCGCGCGGTTGAGCTCGACGACGGGCGAGCGCGTCAGCTGCGCGAGCCGGCCGTACAGCCGCACGATCGCCGGCCAGTCGCTGCGTTCGCCCACGTGCCGGGCGGCGATTGCCGCCTGCAGTACGTACACGCCGCCGGCCTCGCCGTCCGGCGCGCCGCCGGCGAGCGCGACGGCGCGCTCGAGCGCCGCCCGTCCGGCGCGGATCTGCGCGGCGTCCCACAGCGAGCGGTCCTGCTCGGCGAGCAGCACGATCTCGCCGTCGCGCACGCGCGCGGCACGGCGCGAGTCGTGCAGCAGCATCAGCGCGAGCAGGCCGAGCGCCTCGGGCTCGTCGGGCATCAGCTCCGCGAGCGAGGCGCCCAGCCGGATCGCCTCGGTGGCGAGCATCTCACCGCGACCGTCGTAGCCCTCGTTGAAGATCAGGTAGATCACGGCGAGCACCGCCGCGAGCCGGTCGGGCAGCAGGTGCGCGGGCGGGATCCGGAAGGGGATGCCGGCGTCGCGGATCTTGCGCTTGGCGCGCACCAGGCGCTGGGCCATCGTCGGCACGGGGACGAGGAACGCGCGGGCGATCTCCTCCGTCCCCAGCCCGCCCAGCGCGCGCAGCGTGAGCGCGACCTGCGCGTCGGTCGCGAGCGCCGGGTGGCAGCACGTGAAGATCAGCTCCAGGCGCTCGTCGCGGAACGTCGTCTCCTGCATCTCGTCCTCGCTCACGTGTGATGGCGCTCCCGTGCGGGGGTCGGCGAGCAGCTTCGACTTGGCTTCGAGCGTGCGCCGGCGGCGGATGCGATCGATCGCGCGGTTGCGCGCGGTCGCGGTCAGCCACGCGCCGGGGTTCTCCGGCGCGCCCTCGCGCGGCCAGCGCTCGGCGGCGATCGCGAACGCCTCCTGGGCGGCGTCCTCGGCGAGGTCGAAGTCGCCGAGGTAGCCGACCAGCGCGGCGAGCACGCGTCCCCACTGCTCGCGGAAGACCTGCTCGATCAGGGTTCCACCAGCGGCCGCACCTCGACGGCCCCGCCCATGCGCGCCGCCGGCACCCTCGCCGCCAGCGCGATCGCGGCGTCGAGGTCCCCGACGTCCAGCAGGTAGTAGCCGCCGAGCGCCTCCTTGGTCTCCGTGAACGGCCCGTCGGTGCTGAGCGCGCTGCCGTCCTGGACGCGCACGGTCGTGGCGCTCGTGGACGGCGCGAGCTGCGCGCCGCCGATGACGCCGGGGTCCTGCATGAGCGCGACGTACTCGCCGCTCAGCGCGTTCTTCTCATCTTCGGACAGGCGCTCCCACACGGAGCCGTCCTCGGGCATGTAGATCTGCAGCAGGTACTTCATCGCATCCTCCTTCGCGGATTATGGTCGCCCATGCGACGAACGACGCGCGCGCCGTCCGACATATATCTGTTGACAAACATATAAGTATCTGATTATTTATTTATATGAGGAGTGCGTTCGAAGTGATCGCGGAGCCGGCGCGCCGAAAGATCCTCGACCTGCTGCTCGGCAGCGCGCGCACGGTCGGCGAGCTGGTGTCCGCGACGGGCATGAGCCAGCCGAACACCTCACGCCACCTGCGCATCCTGCGCGAGGCCGGCCTCGTGGAGTCGCGCGTGGCCGGTCAGCGCCGGGTGTACGAGCTGCGCGGCGAGGGCTTCGCGGAGCTCAGCCGCTGGATGACGCCGTACGCCCTGCTGTGGCGAGGCGGGCCACCGCCACGGGTCCGGTGACGACGTCGCAAATAGGCTACGGGGCTCGGGATCGGACCGAGATTTCCTAGCTTGAAAGGCAGGCGTCTTACCAGAATTAGACTACCCCGCAGCGATGTGGTGACCTCCGTGTCAGCCGGGTGGAGGGATCCTCTCGGTGCGCGAGCAGAGCCACATATGGAAGTAGTCCTCGCTGTTGCGCCCCGCGGCGAGCGCCTCGATTGCCTGTGCGATCTCTGGCTGTGTGCAGGTCAGCCGCCAGCCGTTCTCTTCGAGATAGAGGTCGAGCAGCAGTAGCGCGACGCGCTTGTTGCCGTCGGGGAGGGGATGGTTGCGAACGATGCGGGAGGCCAGGACGGCGGCGCGCTTGACCGGGTGCTCGTAGAAGTCGTGGCCGCCGTAAGAGGCGAAGGGAGCAGCCAGCGCGGACTCAGCGGAGCCGATCCTGGTAACGGTCTTCAACCGGTCGGCATCGATGCCCAGCACGGCTTCGGCGGCGAGAAGGAATTGCTCTATCGCAACCACGGTCTATACTGTATCACAGGTGTCTGTATTACGCATAACAGGTTGCAGTAGTGCAGAACTTTGTGCTACAGTACGACTAGCTTCACAGGGAAGAAGCCGGAAACACCAGAGAGCCCCGGGTGGGGCTCTACTCGTACAAGGAGCCAAGCACGATGCCGACCAAGACCATGAGCCTGCGCCTCGACGAGGCCCAGGCGAAGCAGCTCGAAGCTGTCGCGATGGCCTGCGAGACCTCGGTCTCCGAGGTTGTGCGCGACGCCATCTCCGACCGCATTGAGAAGCTCCGCAAAGACACAGACTTCAAGGATCGCCTGCAGCGCGCTGTCGAGCGCAACAAGGAGGCACTCGACATCCTCGCCGGGTAGGTTCTGCAGTTGAAAGGCAGGCGTCCGACGACTAGTTGGACCGACAGGACCCCCCGTACGGGGGGTCCTGTCGTATGTAGGAGCAACCGCTCGTCCTGGGCCGAGGCAGCAACGATGCGCGCTCGTCGCTGCCAGGCCACCAGGCTCGTAGGACGATCGAGCCTCTACCGCGGAGAGAGCGACATCATGTCCTCAGACGACGATTTCGTCGGCTGTGGCGATCGTCGGCAGGTGCTCGGCGACGCCGGTGACGCTGAGCAGGCGCTGGACCTGCTGGGAGCCGGGGGTGATCGCGAACTCCTGCCCGCGCTCGCGACAGCGCTCGAGCGTCTTGAGGATCACCCGCAGGCCGGTCGAGTCGATGAACTGCAGCTGCTGCAGGTCGAGCACGAGCATCGCCTCGGCGGCCAGACCCTCGGCGGCGAGCGCCTGCTCGAGCAGCTCGGAGCTGGCCATGTCCAGTTCGCCGACGAGCGTGAGGATCGCGCGACCGCCCTCGTGCCGCACGTCGATCTGGAGCTGATCGCGTACCCCCATGAACCGTAATTTTACCGGAGAACGGTAAGGAGCAAGTGCGTTCGCCTGCGCCGGCGAGCGCGATCGTCGCGCCGGTGTTAGTCTTTGCGCGACTAGAGCGATCGATCTATTCTGGATGAGTCGGAGGTGCGCGTCTGATGCCCGGAGTGCAGCGATCCGCGGAGATCCCGGCGTCGATGGCGCCGGGGCCTGCCCACGGCCACCGTCCCCACGGCTGGCTGCGCCACTACGCGCAGCTGCTCGGCCCGAGCGGCGCGGTCGCGCCGAAGCTGGCGTTCGAACGCAACCGCGAGCAGCGCCTGGACCGGCTGACGAGCGCGATCAGGACACGACGCGCGGGCGCCGCCGGGACGCGACGCATGCGCGCGCTGCAGGCGGCGCCCGGCGGGCGGCTGCGCTGGCGCGAGACGCCCGCGCCGGCGCCGCCGGGGCCGGACGCGGCGATCGTCCACCCGATCGCCGCCTCGACGTGCGACCTGGACTGCGCGCTGGCGCTCGGCGCCACGCAGCTGCCGCTGCCGCTGCACCTGGGGCACGAATGCGTCGCGGAGGTCCTGGAGGTGGGCGAGCGCGTGAGCAGCGTGAAGCCGGGAGACCGCGTGATCGTCCCGTTTCAGGTGAGCTGCGGGGAGTGCCCGGCGTGCCGGCACGGACACACCGGCAACTGCACGTCGGTCCCGCCGATCTCGATGTACGGCTTCGGCGTCGCCGGCGGGCACTGGGGCGGCGCGTTCTCCGATCAGCTCGCCGTGCCCTATGCGGACGCGATGCTCGTCGCGCTGCCTGCCGGCATCGAGCCGGCGGCGGCGAGCGGGCTGGCGGACAACGTCTGCGACGCCTACCGCCACATCGCGCCGCACCTGCCGAGCGTGCTCGAGCGCGACGCGGACGCGGAGGTGCTGATCATGTCGAGCGCGGACCGCCGCTCGCTGCTCGCGGGCAGCGTGCCGTTGTACACGGGCCTGCTCGCGCGAGCGTTGGGCGCCCGCCGCGTGGTGCTCGCGGACGCGCGGGCGCACGTGCGGGCGGAAGCCGAGCGCCTGGGCATGGAGGGGCTCGACCCGCGCAAGCTGCGAAGCCGGGCGCCCGCGCCGCTGGTCGTCGACATGACCCTGGACGGGCTCGGGCGCTCGCTCGAGTGCACCGCCCCTGACGGCATCTGCTCGAGCGTCGGCAGCCTGCACCACAGCGCGAAGGTGCCGCTGCTGCTGATGTACGGGCGCAACGTGACGCTGCACGTGGGCCGCACGCACGCGCGGGCGCTGATCCCGCAGGTGCTCGAGCTGATGACGCGCGAGCGGCTGCGCCCGCTGGATGTGAGCACGCGCGTGGCGGGAATCGACGAGGCCCCGGCGATGCTGGGCGAGCACTTCCGCGGCGGCGTGATCAAGACGATCCTCACCGCGTAGGCGGCGCCTGCTCCAGCTCCTTGCTCAGCAGCGAGACGAGCTTCTGCTCCCCGTGCGCGAGCTGGCCGACCTCAACGTAGCCGCGGGCGGCGTGGAAAGCGAGCGAGACGTCGTTGCGCGGCAGCACGTTGACCTCGCACACCATGCGCCCGAAGCTCGCGGCCGCGGCCTCCATCGCGTCATACAGCCGAGCGCCGAGGCCGCGTCGGCGCAGCGACTCGTCGACGGCGATGCGGTCGAGGTACAGGAAGCGCTCGTAGCGGGCGGTGAACCAGCGGTAGTTCTCGCTGTCGTAGTCGGTGCCCGAGGCGATCGCCAGCGCGAACGCGACCACCTCGCCCTCATGCTCGACCACCAGGCTGCGGTGCGCGAGCGACAGGATCCATCGCAGCCGCTGCTCGTCGAGCTCGCTGAGCGCCTGCACCGAGGCGAGGTTCAGCTCGAGCACGCGCGGCCAGTCGGCGGAGGTCAGCTCGCGCAGGGTCATCGGGCCGCAGCATGTCAGCTCGGTCGGTGGTGCGCCGCCTGTACAGCGAGCTTGCCAGCGGTGTCGGGCGCGCGCTACGCGCTCGGCGCGTCGGCCGGCTTCAGGCGCTTGCGCCCCTTCTGGTCGGTGCGTCCCGTACCGATGCACGAGCGGCAGACGATCCATTTACTCTCGCCCGGTTCCTCGCCTTCGGGCGACCACGGGGTCCATCCCACGCCGCTGCAGGTCGAGCAGCGCGCGTTCTCGGGGATGTGTCGATCGCTTTGCGCCATCGCTGGAGCATATCCCGCCGCCTGCCCTCCGGCCAGCAGCGTCCGCTGAGCGTCCCGGCGCGGCGCTCAGCGCAGCGTGGCGAGCCGCTCGTGCACGGAGCGCACGGCGCTGGAGCCCTCGCCGACGGCCGCGGCGACCCGCTTCATCGAGCCAAGCCGGACGTCGCCGGCGGCGAACACGCCCGGCGTGGAGGTCTCGAACGGCAGCGCGCCGGACGTGCCCGCCGTAGCTGTGTCGGGCAGCTGGCGGTCGGTCAGCACGAAGCCGTTGGCGTCGAGCGTGACGCCGCTGCTGGTGAGCCACTCGGTCGCCGGGCTCGCGCCGATGAAGCAGAACAGCCCCGAGCTGGGAGTGCTCTGCAGCTCGCCGGTGGCGATGTTCACGAGCGTGACCTGCTCGAGGCGCTCGTCGCCGGCCAGGCCCTGGACTTCGACGCCGGTGAGCAGCGCGATCTTCGGATCTGCCTCGATCCGCTCGATCAGGTAGTGCGACATCGTCTGCGTGAGATCCTCGCGCCGGATGGCGATCGTGACGGCGCAGTTGCTCTGGGCGAGGTAGATGGCGGCCTGCCCGGCCGAGTTGCCGCCGCCGATCACCAGCACCGGGGCCCCGGCGCAGACGCGCGCCTCGAGATCGGTCGCCGCGTAGTAAACGCCGGCGCCCTCGAAGCGCTCCAGGTCCGCGACGGGCAGCCGCCGGTAGCGCGCTCCGGAGGCGACGATCACCGCGCGCGTTGGGATCTCGCTCCCGTCTTTGAGGACGATCACGTGGAAGCTGGCCTCGCTGCGCAGGCCGACGACCTCGCACGGGGAGTTCAACCGCGCCCCGAGTCGCAGCGCCTGGACACCGGCGCGCGTGGTGAGATCTCCGCCGGAGATGCCGTTGGGGAAGCCCGCGTAGTTCTCGATCCGAGAGCTAGCGCCGGCCTGGCCGCCGACCGCGACGGCATCGAGGCAGACGGTGCCGAGGCCCTCGGACGCGCCGTACACGGCGGCGGCGAGGCCCGCCGGGCCGCTGCCGACGACGACGAGATCGAAGATGTAGCCGGGCCTGGGCTGGAACGTCAGGCCGAGGTGCTCGGCGAGCACCTCGGCCGAGCAGCGCTTGAGGATCCCGGTCGGCGTGATCACCACGGGCGTGTCCTGCGCGCCCACGCCCATGCTCTTGAGCAGGGCGTCGACGTCCTCGGCGTCCTCGAGGTCTATCCACGTGTGCGCCAGGCGCTGGTGCTCGGCGAACGTGCGCAGGCTCATCGCCTCGGGCGAGTAGCGCGACCCGATGATGCGGATCGCCTCGGCGCCCGGACCGGATCGCAGGGTTTCCCGCCGCGCGACGAGCGCGGCGAAGATGATGTCGGCGAGCGTCGGGCGCACGCTCATCAACCGCCGGAACTCGTCCTGCGCGATCACCAGCACGCGTCCGGCGCGCGCGACGCGGGCGTTGAGGAACCTGATCTGGCCCGTCAACAGCCCCAGCTCGCCGATGAAGTTTCCGGGGCCGAACGCGACGACGACCTCGCCGTCCGAGCGCATCACCTCGACTTCGCCCTCGAGCACGACGAACAGGTCGAACGTCGCCTCGCCGACCCTGAACAGCAGCTCCCCCTCCTCCATCCCCCGCTCGGTGCCGAAGGCGGCCATTTCCCGCAGCTGAGCATCGGAGAGCTGCGGGGCGACGGCCGGATCTCGCGCGGGTTGCGCGTTCATGGCCGCAGCCTAGATGATGCGCCGTCCCGTTCAGGTTTCTTTCAGCCTTGCCCGTCAGCATTGGCGCATGAATCTGCTGGTCGTCGATGACGACCCCTCGGTCCGTGAAGCGCTCGCGCTGGTCACAAGATCCCGCGTCGACGGAATATGTAGCTGATGGCCCCCACTCGATACTCGACGCTAAGCGACGGCGAGCTGCTCGAGCTCACCGTCGAGGACCCGGATGCGTTCGGCGCCTTCTACGACCGTTTCGAGGAGGAGCTGCTCGCGTTCTTCATGCGCGCGACGCGACGCGCCGACCTTGCCGCGGACCTGACCGCGGAGGTGTTCGCCGCCGCGCTCTCCTCGGCGCGCCTGTTTCGCGCCGAGCTCGGATCCGCGCGCGGGTGGCTGTTCGGGATCGCGCGACACGAGCTTGCGGACACGTGGCAGCGCGGACGAGTGGAGGACCGTGCGCGGCGACGCCTCGGCCTCGAGCCGATGACCCTGAGCGACGAGGCGCTGGAGCGGATCGACGAGCTCGGGGCCTGCGGCAGCGGCGCGCTGACGCTGCTCGAGGACCTGCCTGACGACCAGCGCATCGCCGTCAAGGGACGCGTGCTCCAGGAGCGAAGCTACGACGAGCTCGCACGCAGCCTGTCGTGCTCGCAAAGCGTCGTCAGGCAGCGAGTCAGCCGCGGCCTGCGCAGCCTCAGACAGGCGTTGGAGCAGACCCGATGACCTACCTGTCCGAGCTGAGGACGGCGCTGGTCGACGCCGCGCACCGCCAGCAGGCCGCGCCTGAGCCGACCGGCCGCGGACGTGCTTTCAGGCGCGCTCCATGGCATCAGTCGATGCACAGCGGGCGTGCGATCCTCGCGAGCGTCGTGCTTGGGCTTACGAGCACCGCGGTCGGCGTGGTGCAGGTGGGCCCGCCGCTCGGACCCGAACCGCCGCCGGCCCACACCGTCGCCAAGCCCGCCAGCCCACCCGCGAGCCTCTCACCGCGCCCGTGAAGCGCCCCAGGTCGCGCGCCGGCTCGCTCGTCGAGCTCGTGGTGATCGTCGCCGTCGCGATCGGGCTCGCGCTCGCCATCCAGGCGTTCATCGTCAAGCCCTACCGCATCCCGAGCGGGTCGATGGAGCCGACGCTCTCGATCGGACAGCGCGTGCTGGTCGACCGCATCGGTATGGACGTCGGCGAACCGCATGTGGGCGAGATCGCCGTGTTCCATCCCCCCGAAGGCGCAGAACAGGAGCAGTGCGGGCCAACGCCACACACGATCAGGATCGGCCTGGAAGCGTGCTCGCAGCCGGTGCCAAGGGAGGCGAGCGTCAACTTCATCAAGCGGATCGTCGCTGGGCCGGGCGATGAGATCTACGTCAGGGAAGGCCACGTCTATCGCAAGGCCGCCGGCACCGGCCGCTTCGTCGCCGAGCACGACCCTTACATCAAAGCGTGCGGCGCCAGCTACGAGTGCAATTTCGCCACGCCGATCAAGATCCCCGCCGGCCACTGGTTCATGATGGGCGACAATCGCGGCGACTCCGACGACAGCAGGTACTGGGGTCCGGTGCCAACCGGCTGGATCATCGGGCAGGCGATCCTCACCTACTGGCCCCCGTCCCGGATCGGCATCTTCTAGCCTCTGTGTCTGACCCGTTGACGAGACGGCTCGGCTGCGGATAGGTTTGACGTGGTGGCGCGCGTGAGGGGACGGGGTGCCTAATCGGCCCCGGCGCGTCCGTGTCCGCATCCATACAACACGGAGGGAAACACGATGGGGAATCGAAGCCGAGTCATCGGCCTGGTGGCGCTGTGCGTCGGCGTGCTCGCGCCGGCGGCAGCGGCAGCCGCAGCACCGCAATACGTAGCGCTCGGGGACTCGTACTCCTCGGGCGTGGGCACGCGGGTCTTCTACGAAGAATCGGGCGAATGCGATCGCAGCCCCGACGCCTTCGGGCCGAAGGTCGCGGCCGCCGACGGCTACACGCTCAGCTTCCAGGCGTGCAGCGGCGCGAAGACACCGGAAGTGAACGAAAAACAGCTGGGCACGCTGAGCAGCACGACGAGCCTCGTGACGATCACGATCGGCGGCAACGACGCCGGCTTCAGCAACGTGATCATCAACTGCGCGCTGTACTACTTCACCTGCGGCAGCGCGATCGGCGAAGCAAACGAATTCATCGCCAAAAAACTGCCGGGCCTGCTGGAAACGACCTACAAAGACATCCGCGCCAAGGCGACCACGGCAACGGTGATCGTGCTTGGCTACCCCAAGCTGTTCACCAAGGAAGGCAAGACGTGCAACGTCAACTTCCTGACGTCGGGCAACGAGAAGAAAATGAACGAATCGGCGGAAAAACTCGACGCCGTGATCAAGGCGCGGGCCGAAGCGATGAAATTCACCTTCGTCAACCCGACGAGCGCCTTTGAATCGCACGAGGTCTGCTCGTCCTCGGAATGGCTCAACGGGCAGTCAAACCCGCTGTCGGAAAGCTACCACCCCAACGTCTCCGGTCAGGCCGAGTTCACCTCGCTGGTCGAGGCGGCGCTGTAAGCAGCACGTCGTGGACCTCGGCTGCTGGCGCGACGAACGCCAGCAGCCGCCGTCCCTCAGCGCGGACGTCGGCCGCCTGCACCCGGGTGATTCGCGCGAGTGGCTCGACGCGCAATGTCGCCGCTTCTCGCTCCCGCACGACCCGCCAGGTCGCGCGAAAGGCGCCGTCGATCAGGACGGTGCCACGGGCGGCCCCGTTGCCGGGCGGCAGTGGGATCGCGTGGCCTTCCGGATTGATGCGCGTGCGGTCTGCGTGCGACAGGAGCACGTTGTCGTACTCGGGCAGGAAGCGCGGCGGCGCGGGCGTGTCGCGGTCCGGACGCGGGGCGTTGGGGAGGTCGAACAGCTCCCTGCCGGCTTCGTCTGCGAACACCAGCAGCCGTGGGCGCAGCCGCTCGACGACCTCGCGTAGACGTGTGAGCCCCGACCATGCCTGCACGTCGGCGACCGTCGCCGGCCCGTACGCCGCCAGGTAGCGCTGCACGATCCTGGCCGGCGTCAGCGCCGCGGGCATCCGCCGTTTCAGCCACGCCTCGGCGGTCGCCCAGGTGACCTGGCCGGTGGCGCCCCACACGCCGCGCGGGGGAGCTTGCACCAGCGGCAGCAGCAGCACGACGGCGTAGGAGAGCGAGTCGACGTCGCGCTCGGGCCACTGTGCCGCGAGCGCACTGCGGAGCTCTACACGGGTGAGCGGACCGTCCCGCAGATGCGTGCGGGCGGCACTCAGCAGCTCTTCGACGTCCACCCCGCCGAGGTGGCGGCCGAACGTGCCGCCCAGCATGCGTTCGAGCATCGGCGCCAGCAGCTGGCGCAACGCCAGCGCTTCGCGAGCGGTGAGCAGGTGAATCGTGCCGCGCATCACGTGGATGCGCACCGCGCGCCGCTGCTCGATCAGACCTGCCAGCTCCTCGGCCTGGAAGTCCTGCAATCGCGTCCACAAGCCGACGTACGGCGCCAGCGGCGCCTGCGCCTGCATGCCGACAAGCCGCTCGATCGCCTCCTCCGCGCGCATGTCGTGACGCTCGAGCAGCATCTGCCGGGCAAGCAGCGCACGGCCGAGCGTCCGTTGGTCGAGGATCGGGGCCATCACCGCTGAGAACCGTAGGCGACCGGTTCCACGGCCGGCGGTGGCCTCCGCGCCGGCGCCTGCGGCGGCCGGCCTGTGACGAGCCTGAGAGATCCCTGAGACCGTTACGCTGCGATCCGAACCAGCGAAACCGGAGGATGAGGAGATGGCAGAGACCGCGCCGCTGATCGCCAACCGCTCGATCCCGGCGGCGACGGTGATTCCCGTCCTGATCTACCCGGATGTGCGCGAGGCGGTCGACTGGCTGTGCGCGGCATTCGGCTTCGCCGAGCGCGTGCGCATAGGCGATAACCACCGCTCCCAGCTCAGCTTCGGCGACGGGGCGATCATCGTCGGCGACGTCCGCGCCGACCGCCGCCCGCCGCGGCCGGGCGAGGTGACGCAGTCGGTGATGGTGCGCGTGGCCGCCGTCGACGCCCACTGCGAGCGGGCGCGGGCGCATGGCGCTCGCGTCGTCATGGAGCCGACCGACTTCCCCTACGGCGAGCGCCAGTACACCGCCGACGACCCGGTGGGCCACCAGTGGACGTTCTCACAGAGCATCGCCGACGTCGCGCCCGAGGAGTGGGGCGGGATCGCGGTGGCCCACGTCGCCGCGGGCTTGGACGAAGGGTAGCTTGGGACCGATGCCGGACGGACGCGCCGGGGAGTGGCTGCACGCTGGCGGCTTCTTCGAGTTCTCGACGCCGGCGACGCGCGGCGATCCGAGAAAGCTCAGGATCTTCCATGCCGAGTTCGGCGATCCCGACGCGCCGACGCTCGTGCTGCTGCACGGGTTTCCGACGAGCAGCGTGGACTGGTACGACGTGGTGGGCGCGCTCAGCCACCAGCACCGTGTCTGCGTGCTGGATCTCCCGGGCTTCGGCTTCTCGGACAAGCCGAAGGGCGAGCGCCAGTCCCTCCAGCGCGACAGCGAGTTGCTGGGTTACTACCTCGCCGAGGTCCTCGGCGCTCACACCGGTGCCGTGGTGGCCCACGACCGCGGCGACAGCGTCGCGCTCGTGTTCGCCGAACGCTGCGCTTCGCCCGGCGCGCCGTTCGAGCTGAGCCACCTGGTGCTCAGCAACGGGAACATGTTTCTGCCGCTCTCGAATCTCACCGACTTCCAGCGACTCGTGCTCGATCCCGAGTCCGCCCCGCAGGTACTCGAGGCGTTGACGCCCGAGCTACTCGCGGCGGGCATGGGCCAGAGCACCTTCACCCCGCCCCGAGCGCTCGACGATCCGACCATCGCGGCGCTCGCTCACACCTTCGCGGTGAATGACGGGATCGCGGTGCTCCATGACACGATTCAGTATCTGGTCGAGCGCTCCGAGCACGAGCGTGCCTGGCTCGAGTCCCTGTCTGGCTCGACGGTCCCGACGACGCTCGTGTGGGGGCTGTGCGACGTCGTCGCTCCGTTGCGGGTCGCCAACTACATCTGGGACACCTACCTCGCCGCCAAGCCCGGCGCCAACGAGTTCTGGGTGCTCCCGCGCGCGAACCACTACCTCCAGAACGATCAACCGCAGGAGCTCGCCGAGATCATCTCGACAGCCCTGTCGCTGCGTTCGCCGGTGCCCCCCGGCCCGCTCTCTGAGGCGCCGAGCGCTCCCGTCCTGGTGGATCGCTCGCGGACGCGACTGCCGTCGGCCGCAGAGATCCTGAGCGGCGCCTGATCCGCTACACCCCAGAGGGGGAGGCGGTGTGTGGCACATCCGCCGGCGGCACTGGTGGGCGGGGGATGGCGCCGTTGGGCTCGACTGGGTGGGGCGTCGCCCCGTTGGGCGCCGGCGTGTAAGAAGTCGCCGGGCTAGGCGCCGGCGTGTGGGGCGCGGGCC
Source organism: uncultured Solirubrobacteraceae bacterium (assembly GCA_963735705.1). Taxonomy (GTDB): domain Bacteria; phylum Actinomycetota; class Thermoleophilia; order Solirubrobacterales; family Solirubrobacteraceae; genus Palsa-744. The sequence continues at coordinate 60,212 of CAVTLZ010000001.1, read as the reverse complement.
CGTCGGGCGTGGCCGCGTGCGCGCGCATCAGCAGCGATCCGACCGACTCCCTGACCTGCTGTGTGCTCGCGAGCAGCTCGGTGATCGCGCCGTCGATGTCGCGCGCCAGCATGTCGGCGTCGGGCAGCGCCTCGCGGTCCACGTACACGCCGAAGCACGCCTGGTCGTTGACCGTCAGCAGGCCGACCGAGACCACGTGGTGGTCGGCGAGCGGGACGACGGGGTAGGCGGCCTGCAGCGGACAGCCGAGCATGAACATCGGCACCGACGGCCCGGGGATGTTGGACACCACGAGGTTGAACGCGCGCGGCCCGGCCATCAGCCGCGACAGGGCCTGCTGCACCGACACCGGCGCGCGCGCCGCGGCCTTCAGCACCAGGTCGGCTCCCTGGGGCTCGCCGTCGCGCTTGGCGCGAATCATGTTCGCGTGCACCTGGTAGAGACGCGCGATCGGTTCCGGCTCGTCGCACGGCAGCTCGGAGAACACGAACGAGATGTGGTTGCCAAGGACGTCGTCGTCGCTGCGCACGCTGACCGGGACCATCACCTTCAGCGCGAGCGGCTGCTCGCCGCGGCGAGTCAGGTACGTGCGCATGCCGCCCGCCACCGCCGCCAGGATCACGTCGTTGATCGTCGTGCCGTACGCGCGCTTGATCGTGCGCAGGTCCGCGAGCGAGCGCTGCGTCCACGCCAGGCGGCGCAGCGGCGAGAGCTGTGAGTTGAGCACGCTCGCGGGCGCCGCGCGCAGCAGCTGGCTGAGCGCGCGGGTCGCGCGCAGGGCGCCCGACGCGGCCTGCCGCGCAGCGGGGGCGGGCGCGCTCGCCGCGTTCAACGACCAGCTCAGGAGATCGAGCGGCTGACCGAGCAGGTCGCGCAGCCCGCGCGCCAGCAGCGTCTCCTCGCCCGGCTCCGGCGCCGGCTGCCAGCTGTCGGGCTCATACGGGACCGTCTCGGGGGTCGGGTCGAGCAGCAGCGAGGCGAGCTGGACCGCCGCCAGGCCGTCGACCATGCAGTGATGGGTCTTGCCCACGATCGCCAGGCGCCCCTCCTCCGCGTCCTCGCAGATCCACATCTCCCACAGCGGGCGGTCGCGGCGCAGCGGGATCGACATCACCTCGTCGACGAGATCGTCCAGCGGACCCGGCGCCCAGTACACGTGACGGTCCACCGAGAACGCCTGATCGTCGGTCCACTCCGGCGCGTACAGGCCGAGCGGCACCGACGCGAGCTTCTGGCGGTAGCGCGGCGCGTACGCCAGCCGTCGCGCGATGTGATCGCGGATCTCCGGGAAGCTCGGCAGCCGACCGTCGGGCGGAGCGGAGAAGACCGCGACCCAGCCCACGTGCATGTGCGCCGTGGGCGTCTCCACCGCCAGGAACGACGCGTCCAGCGCCGACAGTCGCTCGCCGCTCATTCCGCGGCCACCAGTCGCGGCCTCAGCATCGGGGCGGGCGCCGGCGGTTGCGCCGTGAAGGACACGCCGCGGGCGGCGCTCGCGCGCGATATGTCGCGCCGCCCCCACTGCGCCGCGAGCGCGAACTCGACCAGTCGCACGAAGTAGGTGCGCAGCGGCGTCGTCCTGATGCCCGAGCCGCGCAGCGCCACGCGCGTGCGACGATTGTCATAGTGCACGCGCATCGCGAAGTACGGGAAGAACACCTCGCTGCGCGTCAGCGCGCGACGTGAGCGCTCATCGCCGGCCGCGCGAAGCACCAGCGGGTGCACGACGCCTCGGTACACCGACGGCTCGATCAGGCTGGGGGCCTCGCGTCCGAAGAAGCGCGTGGCAAGCTCCACCAGCTCGCCGACGCTCGTCGTGTGCGTGCCAGCGGTGAGGTGGAAGGTCGCGCCCTCCGCCTCCGGCGCCTGGGTCAGCGCGAACGTCGCATCCGCCACGTAGTCGACCGGCACGACGTCCACGGGCGCGTCACGACGGGCCGGCAGCGCCGCATACGAGCCGCGCGCGAACGCCCGCAGCGGCCAGTAGAGCACGTTGAACGACGCCGTCCAGCCGCTGTCGCGCTCGCCGACGACGATGCTCGGACGCAGCACCGTGATCGGAAGCTGCCCGCGCGAGCGGGCGACGAGGCACTCCGCCTCGAACTTCGACTGCTCGTAGGTGTTTCTGAAGCTCTGTCCGACGTCGAGGTCGTCCTCGCTGAAGCAGCCCGCGCGCTCGCCGGCGACGTACGCCGTCGAGATGTAGGAGAAGCGCCGCAGGCCGCCGCGCGCCTGGCAGCGCTCCGCGAACTCGAGCATCCGCCGGGTGCCGTCCACGTTGATCGTGCGCGCCTCCTGCAGCGGCATCTCGAAGGACACCGACGCCGCGCCGTGCACGATCTCCCCCACGCGCTCCGCGATCCGGTCGACCCCACCCCAGATGCCCAGCCCCGGGCGGGTGATGTCGCCCCGCACCGGGACCACCCGCTCCGCATACGGATGGTCGGGCCCGAACAGGGACAGCAGCGTACGTTCCATCCGAGCCGCGGCGTCGCGATCATCCGCGCCCCGCACCAGCGCGTACACGCGACGGTCGGTGCGCTCGAGATAGCGCGCCAGCAGCTCCATGCCGACGAAACCGGTCGCACCGGTCAAGAACACGCTGTCTGTTATTTGGTCCACCATCCTCTCCATCCTCGTTCCAGCCGTGACAAGCATGACGACCAGGGTGGACATCAAGATGTCGCCTCGTCGTTTCGGGCGCATCGCCTTATGCCGGACTCTGCGCAGAAATTGGCTTTACGGAATCCGCGGGCCGACAGCTGTCAAGCGCTGTCAGAGCGGCGGAATCCAGTGCCCGCCGATGCGCATGCCCTCGTCCCTGGCGCGGGACTCGCCGAGCGGGTGCTCGTGGGCGCCGTACACGCGCAGGTCGGTCCAGCCGGCTGGGCCGACGCGCAGGATGAACGCCCGCGGCAGCGCGGCGAGGCGCGTGCGGTCCTTCAGTTCGTAGGTCGCCTCGACCTCGGCGATCCACGCGTCGTCGTCGTGCCACTGCGCGGTGATCGTGTGCGCGGTGCCGCGCAGCTGGCCGAGGAAGTCGGCGAGCAGCTCGCGCACGGCCGCGGCGCCCTCGGCCTGGCGACCGTCCGCGGTCAACAGCCTGATGTCCGGCGCCGCGGGCGCCAGCGCGGCGTCCAGATCGAGCTCGTCGAGGGCTTGCAGCAGGCGGTCGATCGGAGACTCGCTCACGATCACGCGATCCTACTCGCGCTTGCGCTTTGCGGCGACCCGCGCCGCTGCGGCGCGCGCCCTGCCGGCTGGGTGGGGGCCTCGCCCGCGTGCAGCACGGGGATCCGGCGCGTGAGCGGTCGCTCCGCGCGGACCGTCGCCGGTTTGCCGTGGTGGAGGATCTCGAGGTCCGATCCCTGCTGCAACGAGTAGGTCGCCTGCCTGTGATCGACCTCGACCAGCAGCCGTCGCCCGCGGTAGCACACGCGGAACGTGAGCCGCGCGAGCGCCTGCGGCAGGCGCGGCATGAAGCTCAGCACCCCGTCGTGGTCGCGCAGGCCGCCGAACCCGGCCACCGCGCCGATCCACGTGCCCGCCAGCGACGCGATGTGCAGGCCGTCGCGCGTGTTGTGCTGGATGTCGTCGAGATCGATCAGCGCGGCCTCGGACAGGTAGTCGTAGGCGAGCTCGAGGTGCCCCACCTCGGTGGCGAGCACCGCCTGCGTGCAGGCCGACAGCGAGGAGTCGCGCACGGTCAGCGCCTCGTAGTAGGCGAAGTTGCGCGCCTTCTGCTTGTCGCTGAAGACGTCGCCGCGCAGGTGCATCGCGAGCACGAGATCGGCCTGCTTGACGACCTGCTTGCGATAAAGGTCGAAGTACGGGAAGTGCAGCAGCAGCGGGTACTGCTCGGGCGCCGTCGCGTCGAAGTCCCAGCGCTCGTGCTCGGTGAACGCCTGCGCCTGGGAGTGCACTTCGCGCTCCGCGTCGTAGGGGATCAGCATCGCCGCCGCCGCGTCGCGCCAGCCGGCGGCCTCCTCCTCGTCGACGCCGAGCTCGGCCGCGCGTTTGGGATGGCGCCCGACGGCGTCGAAGGCGGCGCGCAGGTTGCGCTCGGCCATCAGGTTGGTGTAGACGTTGTTGTCGGCGATCGCGCTGTACTCGTCGGGGCCGGTGACGCCGTCGATTCGGAACTGGCCGGCGGCGTCGTGGTGCCCGAGCGAGCGCCACAGCCGCGCCGTCTCGATCAGCAGCTCCAGGCCGGCGCCGCTCGCGAACGCCTCGTCGTCCTCGCTCGCCGCCTGGTAGCGCAGGACGGCGTCGGCGATGTCGGCGTTGACGTGAAACGCCGCCGTGCCGGCCGGCCAGTAGCTCGAGCACTCCTGTCCGCGGATCGTCCGCCACGGGAACGCCGCGCCCTGAAGCCCCAGCGATCGCGCCCGCTCCTGCGCCTGCTCGAGCGTCAGGTGGCGCCACAGCAGCGCGTCGCGCGCGGCGTGTGGAGCCGTATACGTCAGCACCGGCAGCACGAACGTCTCGGTGTCCCAGAACGCGTGCCCGTCATAGCCGGGCCCGGTCAGACCCTTGGCGGCGATCGCGCGCTGCTCCGCCCTGGCGCCGGCCTGCAGCACGTGGAAGAGCCCGAAGCGAACCGCCTGCTGCACCTCGGCGTCGCCCTCGATCTCGACGTCCGCACGCTCCCAGAAGTCGTCGAGGTATTCGCGCTGTTCGGCGAGCAGCCCGTCCCAGCCGCGGTGTCGCGCCTCCGCGAGCGCCGCCGAGACCTGGTCGACGACCGCCGGCCGCGTGCGCTCGCCCGACCAGCCGTAGGCGAGGAACTTGACGATGCGCAGGGGCTTGCCGGGCGCCAGATCCGCGGTCACGATCACGCGAGCGAGATCGTCGAAGCTCTCCGCGCTGGCCTCGGTATCGGGCGGCCCGTCGACGATGTGGTCCATCGCCGCGGCCATCGTCAGCCCGCTCGCGCGAGTCGAATGCGCGAGCACCGCGCGCGTGTCACGGGCGTCGAAGAAGTCCGAGCGCAGTGGCGAGGCGAGCGCAGCCGCGGCGCGCGGATCGCCCTCGCTGCTGGGCAGCCCCTCGTTGGCGACGAGCTCCGACTGCACGACCACTGGTGTCTTGCCGTCGAGCGCCTGGACTTCGTAGAGGATCGCCGCGACGGCGCGCTGGGCGAAGGACACAAGTCGCGTCGAGACGATGCGCACCGAGCGCCCCGTCGGCGAGCGCCACTCCAGGGTGCGCTGCAGCACGCCGGCACGCAGGTCGAGGACGCGTTCGTGGTTGCCCAGCTCGCCGTAGCGGATGTCCAGCGGCTCGTCTTCCACCAGCAGGCGGATGATCTTGCCGTTGGTCACGTTGATGATCGTCTGGCCGGCCTCCGGATAGCCGTAGCCAGCCTCCGCGTACGGCAGCGGGCGCGCCTCGTAGAAGCCGGCGAGGTAGGTGCCGGGCAGGCCGAACGGCTCGCCCTCGTCGAGGTTCCCGCGCAGCCCGATGTGACCGTTGGAGAGCGCGAAGATCGACTCCGACTGCGCGAGTTTGTCGAAGTCGAGCCCGGTCTCGCGCACGACCCACGGCTCGACCGCGTAGGACATGTGCTGGATCACGGCGCGACCACGCGGAAGGGGCGCCCGATCACGGCGCCAGCCGCAGCTCGCTGAGATCGCGCACGACGACGTCGGCGCCGTGGGCCGCCAGCGCGTCGGCCTGGCCGACGCGATCGACGCCGACGACGCAGCCGAAGCGGCCCGCGCGGCCGGCCTCGACACCGGCGAGCGCGTCCTCGAACACGGCCGCGTGCGCGGGCTCGACGCCCAACGCGCGGGCGCCCGCGAGGAACGTGTCGGGCGCGGGCTTGCCGCGCAGGTGCTCGCGCTCGGCGACGACGCCGTCGACGATCTGCTCGAACAGGTCCTCGATGCCGGCGGCGTGCAGCACGTCGCGGCAGTTGGTGCTCGAGGAGACGACCGCGCGGCGCAACCCCGCCTCGCGCGCTGCCTTGACATAGGCGACCGAGCCGGCGTACGGCTCGACGCCCTGCTCGTGGATCAGCTTCAGCACGATCTCGTTCTTGCGGTTGCCGAGCCCGTGGATCGTCTCCGCGTCCGGCGGGTCGTCGAGCTCGCCCTCGGGCAGCTCGATGCCGCGCGCGGCGAGAAACGAGCGCACGCCGTCGTAGCGGGGCTTGCCGTCCACGTATTCGTCGTAGTCGCGGACGGGGTCGAACGCGACGAACGCGGTGTTCGTCCGGGCGGCGCGACGGCGCAGGTAGTCGTCGAACATCTGCTGCCACGCGGCGGCGTGCACCTTGGCGGTCTGCGTGAGCACTCCGTCGAGATCGAACAGACACGCTGTCACTGCAGCCGGCAAGCCAAGCACAGCTGAGAGCTAATCAGCTTCTCGCGGCGGGCGCCAAACAGGTTCCAAGCGCTAAGGTCGGCGCATGGCCTTCCAGCCTCGACTGATCGTGCAGGTGCCCCGCGGCGGCCAGGTCGACCGCCAGCTGAGCGCGGAGCCGCCGGCGAGCGTCACCAGCGGCGACATCCTCGTCGAGCACGGTCCGACCGACGCGGACGGCCGCCTGGAGGCGCCGGCGGCGGGCCAGGTCGTGCTGTCGCTGCCCTCGCCGGAGGCGCTCACGCGCGAGGCGGCGGAGGTTCGGCGTGTGATCGCGCAGGCGGGCACGGGAACCGAGCCGCTGCTCGTCGACGTCGAGGCCGCCGAGGAGCTGCGCGAGGAGGAGCTGGCGGCGCTGCTGGATGCGGCGAGCCACACCTCGCGCGCGGTGATCCTGCGCATCGTCGGCGACGCCTGAGCGGCGCTCGCCGCCGCGCGCGTCCCCGGACTCAGGCGGGGTCCTGCGAGCCGTACGGGTCCTCTTCGCCGCGCACGTCGCGGTAGCGGCGGTCGAACAGCTCGAGCACGGCCGTCACGTCGGAGGGGCCTTCGACGCTGTGGGTGACGACGTCGACGTCGGGCGCCTCGGGGTCCGGCTCGGCATCGCCGCGTTCGACGAGCTCGTTGTGCTCGGGGTGGGAGAAGCGCAGCTCCGCCACGTGACGGTCGCGATCGAGCAAGCCGAGCACGACCTGCTCGTAGCGCACGAGCGCGGTGGCCGCCGTGATGCGCTCGATGCCCACCCCCGGCCATGTGTCCAGCTCGTTGGCGACCTCATCGATCAGCTCGGCGTGCGACATGGCTCGATCCTAGCGCTCCCGACCATCGCCGGATCGGTCGCCCGGGCGGCACCGGCTCTCGCTCGCGGCCGGGCGAGCTCTACCCTCTCGCGCATGGATGTCGAGGTGCGGGACAATCCCGATCAGGCGCGCTATGAGGTCCTGGTGAATGCGCAGCCTGTGGGCTTCCTGCAATATCGACTACGAGGCCCGAGGATCACGTTCGTCCACACGAAAGTCGATCCCGAGCACGAGGCCGAAGGTCTGGGCACTCGACTCGTGCGCACGGCGCTCGATGACGCCCGGCGGCGGGGGCTCGCCGTCGCGCCCGTGTGTCCGTTCGTGATCGACTTCATCAGACGCCATGCCGCCGAGTACCTCGACATGGTCGTGCCGGCCCTGCGCGCGCGGGTCACCGGCGAAGGCTGACACGCCCGATCGGCGCGGCGGGGGCGGGTCGGGCGCGCGGCCGGGGCGCACGGCCGGGGCGCACTGCCGGGGCGCACTGCCGGGGCGCACGCCCCGGGACACTCGCCGACGCGTCAATGCCCGGCCGGCCCGCCGGCGATAAGCGCGAGCGCGTGCGCGAGCGCGTCGGCGAGCGCCGCGCCCGTCTCGTCGATGCTGGCGGGGCTGCCGGGGAAGTTGACGATCAGGCTGGAGCCGCGGGTCCCGGCGAGCCCGCGCGAGAGCATCCAGTTGTTCGTGTGCGGGCGGGAGGCCTCGCGCATCGCGTGAGGGATGCCGGGCGCCTCGCGCTCGAGCACCGCTCTGGTCGCCTCGGGGGTGACGTCGGTGGGCGCGAGCCCGGTGCCGCCGCTGGTGAGCACGAGCGCGCAACGCTCGACGTCGCTCCAGTGGCAGAGGCGCGCTTCGATCAGCTCACGCTCGTCGGGGATCACCTCCTGCCCAGCGACCTGCAGCCCGAGCCGCTGCGCGAGCGCCGCCAGACGGGGCCCGCTCTCGTCGAGGCCTTCGCCGGCGGCCTTGGAGGTGCTGATCGTGACGATCGCCGCGCGGCCGGGCACTCAGGCATCCTCGGGGCGGCGCCAGTCGCTGCGCCCGCCGGTCTTCTCGAGCAGCACGACCTGCTCGATGGCGACGCCGCGCTCGATCCCCTTGACCATGTCGTAGACGGTCAGCGCCGCGACGGCGCAGGCGGTCATCGCCTCCATCTCGACGCCCGTGCGATCGACGGCGTGGACCTCGCTGGTCAGCTCGACGAGGCCCTGGTCGGGGTCGACGGTCGCGCGCACGTCGATGAACGTCAGCGTGATCGGGTGCGCGAGCGGGATCAGCTGACCGGTCTGCTTGGCGGCCTGGATGCCGGCGATGCGCGCGGTGGCGAGCACCTCGCCCTTGGGGGCGTCTCCCCTCTGCACCGCCCGCGCGGTGTCGGGCGACATGCGCACACGGGCGCGTGCGCGCGCGACGCGCTCGCGCGCGTCCTTGGCGCCGACGTCGACCATCCGCGCGCGGCCCTCCTCGTCGAGGTGCATGAGGCGGTCCTCGCTCAACCGAGCGCCTCCGCGCCGGGCGCGGGCGTGCCGGCGACGCGCCGGGCGCTGCCGTCGGCGTCGATCTCGACCTTCCAGATGGGGGCCTCGGCCTTGATGCGGTCGATGATCTCGCTCGCACCGGCGAACGCCTCGGCGCGGTGGGGCGCGGAGACGGCGACGATCACGCTCGGCTCGCCCAGCGCGACCGGCCCGACGCGATGCTCGGCGCCGGCGGCGCACAGGCCGTGGCGCTGGACGCACTCGTCGAGGATCGACGCGATGCGCTCGCGCGCCATCTCCGCGTAGGCCTCGTAGTCGAGCCGGCTCACCTCGCGCGTGACGCCCTGGAAGGTCACGATCGCCCCCGCCCGCGGATCGGACACGCTCGCGGCGAGCGCGTGCAGGTCGAGCGGATGCTCGCTCACCGCGACGCGCGGACCGGCGCCGCCGCTCAGCGGCGGGATCAGCGCGAGCTCGTCGTCGGCGGCGAGCGGCGTCGCCGATGAGGCGTAGTCGCGGTTGACCGCCAGCTGCACGGGCAGGCGCGCGAGCACGTCGCTCAGCGCCGGCATCCGTGCGAGCGCCGCCAGCGCGTCGGCGACGGTCGCGCCGTCGGGCAGCTGCAGCTCCACGCGATCGCTGCCGGCCCGCTCGCGCAGGACCGCGAACAGGCGGACGGTCACGGTCATCCGATCCCCGGCCAGCCGTGGGGCAGCAGCGCGACCTCGACCTGCTCGCCCGCGCGCACGTCGCCGCTTGCGGTCGGGATGAGCGCCAGCGCGTCGGCGCCGAGCATCGAGCTGAGGATGTGCGAGCGCTGATCGCCGGTCGGCTCCGCGCGCCAGCCATGCTCGCTCAGCGCCAGGTGACAGCGCACCGCGTGCGCGCGGCCGGGGGCCTTGGCGTAGTCGCGCGTGAGCGTCGCGGTCGTGCGCCGCAGGCCGCTGGAAGCGCCGCTCAGCGCGTTCACCGCGGGCGCGACGAACAGCGTGAACGTCACCATCGCCGAGACGGGGTTGCCGGGGAGCCCGAAGACGAGCGTCGCGCCGCGCGTGCCAAACCACGTCGGCTTGCCGGGGCGCAACGCGACGCCCCAGAAACGCTCGTCGACCCCGAGCGCGGCGAGGCTCGGCCTGACGTGGTCGTGGGCGCCGACGGACACGCCGCCGCAGATGACCACGACGTCGGCGTGCTCGAGCGCGTCCTCGATCGCGCGTCGGGTCGCCTGCGCGTCGTCGGGCACCGTCGCCAGTGACTCGAGCTCGGCGCCGAGCTGGCGGGCGAGCGCGGGGACGGAGTACGCGTTCGCGTCGTGGATCGCGCCTGCCGTCAACTCGGATCCCGGCGGGACGAGCTCGTCGCCGGTGGTGATGACAGCCACGCGCGGGCGCCTTGTGCAGCTGACCTCGGCCTGCCCCAGCGACGCGAGCACGCCGAGCTCCGCCGCGCCCAGGCGCGTGCCGCGGGCGAGCACCCGCTGCCCGGCGCGTATGTCCTCGCCGGCGAGCCTGACGTGGTCGCCCGGCACGACCGCCGCGAGCACCTCGACCCGCCCGTCGACGCTGCGCGTCTGCTCGACCGCCACGACGGCATCCGCTCCCTCCGGGATCACCGCCCCGGTCGAGATCGCGATCGCCTCCTCGCCGCCCAGCCGCGCCGTCGACGGCTGCCCCGCCCGCGACTCGCCGGCGACGCGCAGCGCCACGGGCGCATGCGGTCCCGCGCCGGAGACGTCCGCGCAGCGCAGCGCGTAGCCGTCCATCGCGGAGCTGTCGAACGCGGGAACGGGATCGGCGCCGTGGACGTCCGCCGCCAGCACGCGCCCGAGCGCGTCCGCCAGCCCCACCGGCTCGTCCGCCAGCGCGCTCGCGCGCTCGAGGACCATCCGCCGAGCGTCGTCGATCTCGATCAGAGTTGACGTCATTGCCTTGCGCCAGAGCCTAGCTCCAGCCCAGCGCGGATATCGTGAGTCGGCATGGCCGGCATCGTCGACGAGCTGGGACGGCCGCTGCTCGACCTGCGCGTCTCGGTCACCGATCGCTGCAACCTGCGCTGCCCCTACTGCATGCCCCGAGATGTCTTCGGCGGCGACTTCCAGTTCATGCAGCGCGCCGAGCTGCTGTCCTTCGAGGAGATCGCACGCCTGGCGCGGATCCTCTCCGCCCAGGGTGTCAGCAAGATTCGCCTCACGGGCGGCGAGCCGCTGCTGCGCCGCAACGTGGAGCGGTTGGTGGAGATGCTCGCCGCGGTGCAGGGCATCGAGGACATCGCGCTCACCACGAACGGGACGCTCCTGGCCGCGCGAGCGCACGCGCTGGCAAACGCGGGCCTCAATCGTGTGACCGTCAGCCTGGATGCGCTCGATGAGGAGGCGTTCCAGGCGATGAGCGACTCGCATGTCTCGCTCGCGCGGGTGCTGGAGGGCATCGACGCGGCGCGCGAGGCCGGCCTAGGGCCGGTGAAGATCAACATGGTCGTCAGGCGCGGCGTCAACGAGCACTGTGTCGAGGCGCTGGCCGAGCGCTTCCGCGGAGGTCCGGAGATCGTGCGCTTCATCGAGTACATGGACGTCGGGGAGACGAACGGGTGGCGCCTGGATCAGGTGGTGCCCGCGAGCGAGATCCTCGCGAGGATCGAGCGGCGATGGCCGCTGCAGCGGCTGCCCGCCACGCGACCTGGAGAGGTGGCCTCGCGCTGGGCCTACCGCGACGGCGCCGGGGAGATCGGCGTGATCCACTCGGTCACAGAGCCGTTCTGCCAGGGTTGCGCCCGCGCGCGCCTGTCCGCCGACGGCCGCCTCTACACCTGTCTGTTCGCCAGTGACGGCAGCGACCTGCGCGCGCTGCTGCGCGGCGGCGCCGGCGACGCCGAGATCGCGGCCCACCTGCGGGAGATCTGGACCGCGCGCGCCGACCGCTACTCGCAGCTGCGGGCGGCAAGGACCGACAGCCAGCGTGCGGCCGCCAAGATCGAGATGTCCTACATCGGCGGCTGACACACGAACGGCCGGTCGCCCGCCGGAGGGCGGTGTTAGATTGAACGCGCTGGCGAACTTGTCGGTGATCGTTGCCGGACGGTGTGAGTTCCGAGCAACGGCATTTCGAGATTGGAGCTTTCGATGGCACCTATTTCTCGTGGCTTTCACGGTCGGCACAGGGACGACGTGGACCCTGCCCGCGTCCCACCCGGGCAGTACGTGGTGAACGACTTCCCCGTGCTCTCCGCCGGGCCGACGCCGCGCACGCAGCTGGATCAGTGGAGCTTTGCGATCGGCGGCGAGGTCGGCAGGGAAACCTCGTGGACGTGGGAGCAGTTCCTCGCGCTGCCCTCCGAGACGTTCACCGTCGACATCCACTGCGTGACGAAGTGGTCGAAGCTCGGCACGCACTGGACCGGCGTGTCGATCGACACGCTGCTGGAGGGCGTCGAGACCGAGGCTGGATATGTGACGGCGTGGTCGGACGGCGGCTACACGACGAACATCGCGCTCGCCGACCTCACCGCCGGGCGTGCATGGGTCGTCTATGACTTCGACGGGGAGCCGCTCGAGCCCGAGCACGGCGGGCCGGCGCGGCTGCTGGTCCCGCACCTGTATTTCTGGAAGAGCGCGAAGTGGGTGCGCGGCCTGCGACTCACCGCCGAAGACGAGCCGGGCTTCTGGGAGCAGGCCGGCTACAACAACCACGGCGACCCGTGGAAAGAGGAGCGCTATTGGAGCGACTGACGCTGCCGCGCGCGCCGATCGTCTGGCATGAGATGACAGTGCTCGAGATCGTCGAGGAGACCGCCCACGCGAAGACGATCGTGCTCGACCGCAGCGGCTGGCCCGGGCACGTCGCCGGGCAGCATCTGGACGTCCGCCTGACCGCCGAAGACGGCTATCAGGCCGAGCGCTCCTACTCGATCGCCTCCGCCCCCGAGGACGAGCGCCTGGAGCTGACGGTCGAGCGAATCGACGACGGCGAGGTCTCCCCGTACCTGGCCGACGAGCTGCGCAGCGGCGACCAGCTCGAGGTGCGCGGCCCCGTCGGCGGGCACTTCACCTGGCGCGTGGAGGACGGCGGCCCGCTGCTGCTCCTCGCCGGCGGCTCCGGGCTCGTGCCGCTGATGGCGATGATCCGCCACCGCGCGGCGCGCAAATCGACGGTCGACACGCGGCTGCTCGTCTCGAGCAGGACCTGGGAGGACTTGCTATACCGAGACGAGCTGTCACGAATGTCCGGGGAGACGGGCTTGACGACGCAGTTCACCCTGACGCGCGCGCAACCGCCTGGCTGGAGCGGCTTCGACCGCCGCGTCGACGCTGAGATGCTGACGCTCCTCGGACCGCGCGTCAGCGAACGGCCGCGGAGCTTCGTCTGCGGCCCGACCGCGTTCGTGGAGAGCGTCGCCGACGCGCTCGTGGGCATCGGCCATCCCCCGGGCTCGATCCACGCCGAGCGCTTCGGACCAAGTTGAGGATCGGCCGGCGGATGAGCGCACACACGCAGGATCGGACGAGCGCATGAGCGGGGAGGCCCTGTGGCTGGACGGCAACGCGCTCGCCGGCCTGCTCGGCGAAGTGTTCGCGATGGAGATGACGCGTGCCGAGCGCCACTGTGAGACGTGCGGCGCGCGCAGCGCGCTCGGCGCCCATCGCGCGTATCGCGGCGCGGGCACCGTGCTTCGCTGCCCCGTGTGCAACGACGTCGCCATGCGCATCGGCATCCTTCCCGACCGTCACATCGTGTGCGTGCGCGGCGAGCTGACGCTGCAGGCGCCGAATCGCTGAGTCCCGTGGCTGGCCCGCCCTGAGACGCCGCGGCGCGTGCTCGATGCCCCGGCCCCGGGGAAAGGGTGGGGCAGGCCCCTCGGGGGAGAGGGGAGGAGCCTGCCCGCGGCCTCAGGCGAGGGCTGACCCTGGGAAAGCGGGTCGCCTGAGCGACGGCTCGTGCCGCCTGGCGCGTCGCGGTCTCTCGTCGCTACAGCCGCAAACGCCGGTTTAGACACACCGTAGGCCCGATGCGCCCCCCTTCGCATCTGTCACCTGACGGGTATGACCCACGTGTCCGATGCTGCTTCTGGGTCGGATGACTGGTCGGCTCGCCTGGTTGCACGGCGAGCGCCCCAGCTTCGAGCAGCCGCCGGCGCCGCCCGCGGGTCTGGAGGACGCCGCTACGCTTGAGGCCGAGCGACTCATCGAGGCGGTAAGGCCACCGTGGGCAGCACGCAGCTAGAGCAGCAGGACAGGGCGAGCGTCGTCCCCGACGATCTGGAGATACCCGAGGCGCTGGGTCGGCGCAAGCTGGGCAGGCAGCTGCTGGTGCTGAGCGTGATCCTGCTCGCGGTCGTCGCGGTCGTGACGCTGCTGCCGGGGCTCGAGGGGCTGCGCACGCGACTCGCGCACGCGAAGCCCGCGTGGCTCGCGCTCGGCGTCGGCCTGAAGGTGCTCTCCGGCCTCGGCTACGTGGCGATCTTCAGGATGGTGTTCTGCAGGCGCATGAGCTGGCGCGTGAGCTACCAGATCGGCATGTCCGAGGTGGGCGCGAACGCGCTGCTTCCGACCGGTGGCGCCGGCGGTTTGGCGCTCGGCGCATGGGCCCTGAAACGCGGCGGCATGCCCGCGAGCGAGATCGCCCGGCGCACGGCGGCCTTCTTCCTGCTGACGAGCGTCGCCAACGTCGTCGGCGTGGTCGTCATCGGGATCGGCCTGGCCGTGGGGGTGCTCCCCGGGGAGACGAACCTCGCGTTGACGGCGCTGCCCGCCGCGATCGCCGCCGGCGCGATCGCCGGATCGCTGCTCGCGGGGCGCGGCGCGGCGAGATTGCACCGCCGCCTTCAGGCAAACGAAGCAGGCGCGTCGTCCAAGCGCTCCACGCTCGTGTTGAAGACGCTCGTGGCGATCGCGGACGGCGTCAACGAGGCGGTCGCGCTGCTGCGCGAGGGCAACGCGTGGCTGATCGGCGGGATCCTCGCCTACCTGGTCTTCGACATCATGATCCTGTGGGCGGGGTTCCGCGCGTTCGGCGCCGCGCCGCCGGTGGCGATCCTGGGGATCGCCTACCTGATCGGAGAGCTGGGCGGGCTGATTCCGGTGCCCGGCGGGATCGGCGGCGTCGACCTCGGCCTCGTGGGGACGTTCGTCCTGTACAACGTGCCGATCACCGCCGCGGCCTCCGCGGTGCTCGCCTATCGCGCGATCGCGCTGTGGGTTCCCGCGGTCGTCGGCTCGGCCGCGTTCGTGTGGCTGCGACGCACGCTGCGCCACGAGTCCAACGCGATCGCCGTGTGCGCCCCGCAAACCGAGATGGAGGTCATCGGGCTCGGGCGCGTGGTAATCGATATGCCGCCGGTCCGATCATGAGCAGGCCGCTCGCCTCGGCGCGCGCCGGCTTGCGAATATCCTTGGGGGTGCGATGACCGACCATCTCCTGCGCGCGCTCGCGCCGATCAGCGACGCCGGCTGGAAGACGATCGACGACGAGGCCAAGCAGCGGCTGACGCCGGCGCTGGCCGCGCGCAAGCTGGTCGACTTCTCCGGCCCGCACGGCTGGGAGCACTCCTCGACGAACCTGGGACGCATCGGCGAGCTGGCGAGCTCCCCACACAAGGGTGTGACGGCAGCCCAGCGTCGCGTGCTGGCGCTGGCGGAGCTGCGAGCGGACTTCACCGTCTCGCGCAGCGAGCTTCGCGACCTGGACCGCGGCGCCCTGGACGTCGACTTCGACTCGCTCGACGACGCCGCCCATCGGATCGCCGTGGCGGAGAACGTCGCCGTGCTGCGCGGCTGGGCGGATGCCGCCATCAAGGGGGTCGCGGAGGCCTCGCCGCACGAGGCCAAGACGCTCGGCGAGGATCCCTCGAGCTATCCGAACGCGGTCGCCGGCGCCGTCGAGCTGCTGCTGCGAAGCGGCATCGGCGGGCCCTACGGCATGGCGCTCGGACGCGAGCAGTACAGGCTCGTCGTCGAGACCGCCGAGCACGGCGGCTACCTGCTGCTCGACCACCTGCGCAAGATCCTCGACGGTCCGATCGTGTGGACGCCGGGGGTGCAGGGCGCGGTCGTCCTCAGCCAGCGCGGCGGCGACTTCATCCTCGACTGCGGGCAGGACCTGTCGATCGGCTACGAGCGACACGACGAGGAGAACGTCCACCTCTACATCGAGGAGAGCTTCGCCTTCGTGGCGGCCACCCCCGACGCCGCGGTCGCGTTCACGGCCTGAGGACACGGACGGGGCCGTTGCCAGGCGCGCTCGACGCCACCCCCGCCCCGTACGCGGGCCGCACTGCCTGGGCGCGCAGCCTCGCGGCCCCCGTTCGCAACTTCCTCGGCACCGAGACCGGCGGCGCCAGCGTGCTGCTCGCCGGGACGATCCTCGCGCTGCTGTGGGCGAACTCGCCGTGGTGGCACTCCTATGACTCGGTGTGGAGCACGAAGCTGGCGGTGAGGATCGGCAGCGACGGGATAGCGCTTGACCTGCGCCATTGGGTCAACGAGGGACTGATGACACTGTTCTTCCTCGTCGTCGGGCTGGAGGCCAAGCGCGAGCTGGACGTGGGCGAGCTGCGCGAGCGCCGGCGCCTGAGGATTCCCGTGGTCGCGGCGCTCGGCGGCATGACCGTCCCAGTGGCGATCTACCTCGCGTTCAACGCCGGGGGCCCGGGCGCGCACGACTGGGGCGCGGCGATGTCGACCGACACCGCCTTCGCGCTGGGCGCGGTAGCGGTGCTGACGCCGCGCGCGGCCACGCGCACGCGCATCTTCCTGCTGACACTCGCGGTGGTCGACGACCTGTGCGCGCTGATCGTGATCGCGATCGCCTACACGGCGCACGTGTCGGTTGTTGCGCTGGCGGTCGCGGCGGTGCTGTTCGGCCTGCTGCTGGCGCTGCGCTATGCGCCGGAGTGGCGCCGTCCCGTATCGATCGCGCTGGGGGTGGGCCTCTGGATCGCGATGTTCGAGGCGGGTGTGGACCCGGTGATCTCGGGCCTGGCGGTCGGCCTTGCGACGAGCGCGTATCCGCCCTCGCGCGAAGATCTCGAGCGCGCGACCGAGCTCGCGCGCTCGTTTCGCGAGCAGCCGACGCCCGAGCTGGCGCGCTCGGCGCAGAAGGGAGTTGCCTCGGCGATCTCTCCCAACGAGCGCCTGCAATACGGCCTGCACCCGTGGACGGGGTACGTGATCGTGCCGCTGTTCGCGCTCGCGAACGCGGGCGTCCACATCACCGGGCGCCTCCTGGGCGACGCGATCGGCTCGCCGATCACGCTCGGCATCCTCGTCGGCTACGTGGTCGGCAAGCCGCTGGGAATCGCAGGCGCGTCGTGGATCGCCTCGCGCCCGGCGGTGCGCGGTCCGCGCTCGCCGCTCAGCCCGCCGCTGCTGGCCGCAGCCGGGGCCTTCGCGGGAATCGGCTTCACGGTATCGCTGCTGATCTCGAGTCTCGCGTTCAGCGGGCTGCATCTGGAAGAGGCAAAGCTCGGCGCGCTCGGCACGGTGGTGCTCGCGCCGGCGCTCGCGTGGACCGTGCTGCAGATCGTCAAACGCCTGCCCGAAAGCGTGCGTGCGCGCCAGATCGCGGGCACGGCGGAGGACATCCTCGACCTCTACCAGGAAGTCGATCCCGAGCGCGATCACATCCGCGGCGCGGAGGACGCGCCGGTCACGCTCGTCGAGTACGGCGACTTCGAGTGCCCGTACTGCGGGCAGGCCGAGCAGGCGATCCGCGAGCTGCTCGCATCGTCCTTCGGCGAGGACGTCCGCTACGTCTGGCGCCACCTGCCGCTGAACGACGTGCACCCGAACGCGCAGCTCGCCGCCGAGGCCTCCGAGGCCGCCGCCGCGCAGGGCCGCTTCTGGGAGATGCACGACATCCTGCTCAGCCACCAGGGCGAGCTGCGCCCGAAGGATCTCGCCGACTACGCCAGGGAGATCGGGATCGACGCCGAGCGCATGATCGACGAGCTGCATCGCCGCGAGTACGCCGGGCGAGTCAGCGAAGACGTCGCCAGCGCCGACGAGAGCGGCGTCACCGGCACGCCGAGCTTCTTCATCAACGGACGCCGCCACTACGGCGCCTACGACATCGACACGCTCAGCACCGCCGTGACCGCCGCGCGCCGGCGCGCAGCAAGCCTGGCGCTCGGGACAGCGGCCGCATGAGCACATCTGTCCGGGCGCCGAAGGCGGCCGCATGAACGCGGGCGCGGCCACGCATCCCCTGCAGTGGCTGCGCGAGCACGACCGCGACTTCGCGGCGCTGCGCCGCGCGGGGCGCGCCGCGATCGTGATGCCGGCGACGTTCGCCATCGGCGACAAGGTGATCGGCGATCCGATGCTGGCGACGTTCGCCGCGTTCGGCTCGTTTGCGATGCTGCTGCTGGTCGACTTCGGGGGGACGCTGCGAGAGCGGCTGCAGAGCCAGGCGGCGCTCGCGCTGACCGGATGCGCGTTCGTCTGCCTCGGCACGCTGGTCTCGCAGAACGTGTGGCTGGCGGCCGCGGTAACGGCGCTGGTCGGCTTCGGGGTGATCTTCGCCGGCGTCGTCAGCTCGGTGCTGGCGAGTGCGACGACGGCCCTGCTGCTCGCGTTCATCCTGCCGGTGACGATCGCCGCGCCGCTGTCCTCGCTGCCCGATCGCGTGGCCGGCTGGGGCTTGGCAGCCGGCGCGGCGCTGATCGCGGTCGGCCTGCTGTGGCCGGCGCCCGCGCGCGATCCGCTGCGCGCGGCGGCGACGGCCGCCTGCCGGGCGCTGGCGGCGAGGCTGCACGCGGAAGTCGCGTATCTGCTGAGTGGCGGGGATGCGGCGTTCGCCCGCGACCGCGACCACGCCGTCGCGCAGGCCGACGCGGCGGTGGCCGTGCTGCACCGCACGTTTCTCGCCACCCCCTACCGGCCGACGAGCCTGAGCACCGCAGCGAGGGCGACGGTGCGGCTGGTGGACGAGCTCAACTGGCTGGGCACGATCGTCGCCGACTTCGTGCCGTCGCACGAGGGCGCCGCGGCCGACCACGCGGCCTGCGCGGTCGAGGTGGCCGCGGCCGCGGTGCTCCAGCGGGGGTCCGAGCTGCTCGAGGCGACCGGCGGGGACTGCCACGATCTGCACGCGGCGCTCGAGGAGCTGCATGGCGCGCTGAGCAAGCTGGAGGACGGCGCGACGGTGCAGCTGCCGGTCGGGCGCGCGATGGCGAGCTCAGGCGCGGACTCCGGGCAGGAGCCCGACGAGGAGCTCGCCGGCGAGCTCGTCACATCGCTCGACCCGAGCTTTCACGCCCAGGAGCTGGGTTTCGCGGTTTTGACGATCGCGCGCAGCATCGACCTGACCGCCGCGGCCGAGCGACGCAGCTGGCTCGAGCGGCTGCTCGGCCGCCAGCCCACGGGTCTGGCGGGAACGCTGTCGGCGGCCCAGGAGCGCGCGACGGCGCACGTCGATCGCAACTCGGTGTGGCTGCACAACAGCGTGCGCGGCGCCGTCGGGCTGGGACTCGCCGTGTTCGTCGCCAACCGCAGCGGCGTCCAGCACTCCTTCTGGGTCGCGCTCGGCACGCTCTCGGTGCTGCGCTCGAACGCGCTCAACACGGGGCAGACGGTCGTCCGCGGCCTGCTGGGCACGGTCGTCGGCGTCGTGATCGGCGCGGCGCTGCTCGCGGCGATCGGCACCAACGCGACGCTGCTGTGGCTGCTATTGCCGGTGGCGATCCTGTTCGCCGGCGTGGCGCCCGCCGCGATCTCGTTCGCGGCGGGCCAGGCCGCGTTCACGCTGACGCTGGTGTTCCTGTTCAACATCATCCAGCCCGCCGGGTGGCGCGTGGGTTTGCTGCGCGTCGAGGACATCGCGCTCGGATGCGCGGTCAGCCTCGTCGTCGGACTGCTGTTCTGGCCGCGCGGCGCCGGCGCGTCGCTGCGCCGCGCGCTCGCCGAGGCCTACGTCGACAGCGCCGACTACCTCGCCAGCGCCGTGCGCTACGGGACGCTGTGCTGCGATCTGAGCGCCGCCACGCCCGCGCCGCCTGTCGAAGATGCCGGCCGCGCGGCTGCGGCGGCCAGGCGACTCGACGACGCCTTCCGTGGCTACACCGCCGAGCGCGGCGCCAAGCCGTTGGCGCTCGCCGAGATGGCCAGGCTGCTCACGGGCGTCGGCGGACTGCGTCTTGCCGGCGACGCGATCCTCGATCTGTGGCGGCGCGAGAGCGGCTCCGAGACGGCTGGGCCGGCGGAGCAGGATCGCGCCGCGGCCCGACGGCAGCTGCTGGCGACGAGCGAGCTGATGCGGCGCTGGTATGACGATCTCGCCCGCAGCCTGCTCGGCGGGCAGGCGCCGCCGGAGCCTCTGCACCACGACCGGCGCGCCGACGGGCGCCTGGTCGACGCCGTGCGCCACGACCTGGGCGGCGTGGACGGCAGAGCCAGCGCCACCGCCGTGCGGATGATCTGGACGGGCGATCACCTCGACGCCGTGCGCCGGCTGCAGAAGGTGATCGTCGGACCGGCGCAGGCGGCGAGCGCACCTGTGAGCAGGTGATCGGCGCGAGCGCGCGCCAGTGCCCAACCCGCCTCTCGATGCGCCAAGCAGCGATCGGCTAGGTGTGGTTCCCAGGTACGTCCGTCGGACGAGTGATCTGGCCCCGCCCGATGGCTCGAACATCGTACGACGCCATCAGACGAAAGCAGTCGGCCACGATCACGGCTCTCGTGCTCCTGCTGGCCGGGCGAAGCAGGAGTCTGCCGGGCGCCGCGCGAGACGCTCGGACATCGTCCTTAGCGGCAGTCGGGGGCTCGCTTGTCGACGCGACTGCTTCGCCGCGAAAGCAGCACGGTGGGGCGGGTTGCTTGCTCTGCCTTCGATGCAGGTCGTGCGAACTAGCGACGTAGCTCTCCTTGTAGCCGGGTTGCGAGGCGGACGGAGGCATCGATCTCGACTTGGCGGATCGACACGCTCTCGACGCTGAGCCCAAATGGAACACCGACGCGCCGGCAGAATGCGATCAGCTCGACGGCCGTAGCGACGGCTTGATCGTAGGACGCGTCGAGGGTGTCGTCCGCGTGGCGCAGCTCGTTCTCGATCCAGCGCGGCACATCGACACCGAGCCACTGAACGAACTCCAGCGTCTTCACCGAGCCGCAGACCGAGAACGTGAAGACGATCGGCGCCGGCTTGAGGTCACGAGCGGCGCACTCGTAGTGATAGTCGGAAACCAAGTCCTTTGCGGCATTGACGTCATAGACGATCTGCGTGACGAAGAACGAGCAACCTGCAGCCTGCTTCGCCAGCAGGCGGAGGTGCTCCCCGCGCCCGCGCACGTGCCGCTCCGGGATCGCGACACCTCCGAGGAGGAGATCCGGGCGCATCTCGTTCCTGAGTTCGTAGGCCCGCAACAGAGAGGTCGCGACCGCCTTCTCACGCGAGGACGCACCGACGAACACCGACAGCGCTTGGGTTGGGGCTTGTTCGCTGAGCCACGAGCGAAGACGTTGCTCCGGGTACTTGCTCACAGCGCGGTACACGATGGCGGGCACTTCCAAGCCGACGAGATCGCGAGCGAGGAAGTCGGCTGGGTCCATCGTGGGTAGGAACGGAAAGGGGCGTTCCTCGGGATTGCGGTCGCTCTCGTCATCAATGTCGTAGAGCACGAGGCCGTCGATGCCCACGGGGCGGAGGCGCTCGAGCGTTTTCGCGGCGATCTGACGGGCTTGCTCCGGTTCGGTCGTCAGGCGCGGTGGCGTCAGCGCGAAGAGCAGGAACTCACCCGTCCCCTCGGCAATGCGCCGCTGCAGCTCCACGCGCCGAAGCGTAGCTAAACGCCTACGCACGACGACTGGGCGCTGGCGGTTACGAGCTTCCGGTAGTAACCGCGCCACGCGGTGTCTCACGTCCACAAGGGCCGCGTCGAATGCTGCTTGTACGCGCCATCCTGCGGGAGTCGCCGAGACTCACGCGACTCAGGACGACCGTGAAGCAGCCGATCCCGCCGCGTCTAACACGCAGCACGGCCGCGAAGCGGACGTCACGGCGAAGTCTCGCCGCTCTCGACCCTCGTCTGTCGCTGACCGCAAGTCTGTCCGTCAGTACTCAACGGACCGCGGGAAGCCGACGCTCGAAGGCCCGCGCTCGAAGCGGACGTGCCCGCTTCGCTACGTAGGCAGAACACTGCGGCAGATTCGGTCGCGTCGCTGCTTCGGACGAGACGCGAGAGCCGGGATCGTCCCTCTGTTGGTGGCTGCTTCCATCAGGAACGGTAGCCACGCCCGATGGTGGGCACACGAGCAGCTCACCCATTGATCGCGGAGAGATGAACGAGATCTAGAAAGTCGCGTGCGTCGACGTGGAGGTCCAGCTGAGCTTCGGAGGCGAGGTCCGAGGGCTCGAAGCGATCCCGTTCCCCGATCGCGCTGGTGGCGATGATCGAGGTGAGGGATCGCACGCCGTGCCGGTATACCTTCGTCAACAGGAGCGCGTGCAGCACGCCCTCGTCGATGTTCGGCTTCTTGGCCCCGTCGTCGTCGCGGAAGATGCCCTTCGAATGTTGGAGGAGCAGCCCTCGCAGCAACACCGCGCGCCGAATCAGATAGTAAGGATCGTCCTTCGCGACGCCGCCGCGCGGATTCGGCCCGACGATGTTGACGTATCCACTGAGTCGACTCACGAAGTCCGGAGCCTTGACGGCCGTGAAGTGCTCGCTGTCATCGGCGAAGTCGCGCATGCATTCGTAGACCCCGCCCGCGAACACGAACACGGCCCGGCCGATCGGGTGTGTCAGCTGTCCGTCCTGGAACGTGCCGTCCTGCATCGGTGAGAGGAAGTGCGGCAGCCATCCGAGCTTCTGCTGCCCTCCCACCGTCACGCGTGTCGTGTCGAACTCGTCCCAGAACACCAGCGGGAGCTTTCCGCGAAGCGAGATGTCCCTTACCTGATGCAAGGCGTCGATCAGCTCCCTGGGATCGTCGAACTGCGACAGGTTGAACGTCTTCGACACGACCCTTTTCGACTCGCCGCGATCGTTGGGCAGCGCCTCGCTCGCAACCTGCTCCACGCTCCAGGACTTGCCGGACCCTGGGGGGCCGAACATGGCGATGGAGAGCGGCGCCGGGGAGCGCGCGAGGCTCTCCTCGTACTCATTCTCCACGACGAGAGCCCAAGGGGGCTTCGGGGAGCGCTTCCGGCTGTCGTATTGGCGAATGAGCGTGCGGATGCTCTGGAGGCCCTCGATCTCATGCCGGTCGAACGTGTGCAGGTCGCCGAACCGGCCCATCGGCACGTCGGCGAGCGCGGACTCCGGGCCCTCCAGCACGATCTGGGTCGCGAGCGACTCGAGCTTGTCGGGATGGCGATCTTCCAGGATCGTCCAGCCTCGGCCCGCGTGCAGGTCGCCCGGCACTGTCCGGGACCGCGACGGACCACAGACCCGCGCCTCAGCAAGCTGCCCCGCGCCGGTGGCGAGTATCCGCTCCATCGGGTAGACCACGCGGACGTTGCCGGACGGCTGCTTCTTCTCGTCGTATCCGTAGCGGTCGAGATCGCGCATCGCCGCGATACCGCGCCGGACGCCCAGGATCACATCCGGATGGTCCGGGGCCAGCATGATCTGGCGTGCGATGCTCGCCGTGAGAGCCGAAATGCCCCCGGTCATCGCGCCGGGGTGCGTCTCGTTCCACATCCGCTCCATATAGACCTGATCGAAGACCAACCGGCCCGCCGGCTCCTCTTCGGTCTCGGCGTCTCGGGAGAGTACGAGTGCACCGGCAGTCGTGAAGGACACGACGACATGTGCGCACTTCTTCAGCGCGCTCACCTGCGGGTTGTAGAGCAGCTCCCACATGAGATCTTGCGCCGTCTGCTCCCAGGACAGCTCGCGAGTGACGTGCACCGCTCCGAGACGCAGGTCGTCGATGCGGATGACAACGATCAACCGGTCGGCGATCGGCTGCAGACGCTCCCACAACGCACCCTCGGCCACCGGCTTCGCCATCCGCAGCAGAATCCACGGTCGATGCGCATCGCCCTCGCCGATGGCCCGCGGCCACATGTCCGGATGCTCTCGGAACCCCAGATCGCTGTCGTGCAGCACAACGAGCTCGGCCTCCTCCGGCGCGTCCTCCGGGGCTCGCTCGCGTACGTCAGCGCCTGCACGCTCCTCTCCGAGCTGCTTCTCGACGCGCCATACCTTCCCCTCGTCTTTGACGCGTGCCCAGATCGCAAAACGATGATTGAAGTCATCGAAGCGCTCGTCGCTGAGGTCAAGCGCGCCCGTTGGGGTCGGCGGCGGGTGGACTTCGATCGGCGATGATGCGTTCCGTGGCACTTGCTTGGCGACCGCGTCGATCAATTTGCCGAGCAGGACAGCTCCGCCCCATTCGCCGGAGGCGCATGTGGTCTGCCCTCCAGCCCCTTGCCCGCGCGCCAAGTTCCAATCGAGGACCACGTCCCCGGCGACGACGACATGCCCACTGCCTGCTCGTGTTTCCGCCATCAGTCGCCTCGTCTCGTGGTCGCCTTGCGACGCGGGCCAAGTCGTCGTCCGTCAGTGTTGCGATCGTGGATGACTTATGGGCAGCTCGCGGCCAGTCCTCATTTTCATAGACTAGAATTGCTCTAGCTCGCGGGCATCCGTGGTTCCGTGCAGGTCGGATCGCGGGGGACTACGGTATGCGCCGCCTGTCGGTAAAGATATGGATTGGCGGTGGCACGTCGGCAAACGCAATGCACTGCGGGACCAGCCGCCGCTCGCCTCCTCTTGATGTCTTTTTCTCTCTATGCGGCGGTCAACGGCAGGCGCACCTGGAAGACGGTGTGCCCCGGCTGGGTGTCGAGCGTGAGCGAGCCGTCGTGGCGGTCGACGACGATCCGTCGCGCGGTCGCCAGGCCGAGTCCCGTGCCGTGTCCGACGTCCTTGGTGGTGAAGAACGGGTCGAACACGCGCTCGACGATCTCGCTGGGCACGCCGGGCCCGTCGTCAGCTATTTCGACCACGACGCAGTTGTCGCCGTCGCGCCGGGTGGTGATCGTGATCGTGCCGCTGTCGCCGAGCGCGTCGATCGCGTTGTCGAGCAGGTTCGTCCACACCTGGTTGAGCTCGGAGCCGCGGACCGTGAGCTTCGGCAGCGTGCGGTCGTAGTCGCGCACGACCTCGATCGTCGTCTGCTTGAGCTTGAACCCGAGGACGGTGAGAGTCGTCTCGATGCCCTCGTGGATGTCGACTTCGACGAGCTCGCCGCGGTCCATGTAGGAGTAGGACTTCACAGCGCTCACGAGCAGCGACATGCGCTCGGTGGACTCCTGCAGCTCGGCGGCGAGACGACCGGCGGTGAGGCTCGCGGCGACCCAGCGCAGCGCAGCGTGGGTCGCGGGGCCCGCCAGCTCCGCCACGCGGCTCAGCCACTCATCGTCGATGCCCGCGGCGGCGAGCGGCTCGGCGAGGCTCCATGCTTCCGCGACGCGCAGGTCTTCGAGGCGCGCCAACAGCTCGTCCTCGGCGTCGGCGGCGTCGAGCGTGTCGAGCGCCGTGGCCGCGGCCGCGTGCGCGACGGCCTGCTGCTGCAGCGCCACGAGCTGCGCGGCCTCCTCGCGCTCCACACCCGCCTCGACGAACTGACCGAGCGCCGAGCCGATCGCGTCCAGCGCCTCGGCAAGCTGCGCGGCCGCGCTGCGCGCAGCGGCGGCCGGGTTGTTCAGCTCGTGCGCGAGCCCCGCCGCCATCGTCCCGAGCGAGGCCAGCCGCTCTCGGCTCTGCTCGATCCCGGCGAAACGACTCATCACCGGCTGGACCTGCTGCATCACGCGGCGATGCACCGACGGCTGTGCGAGCGCCAGCCGGCGGAAATCCTCCGCCGGGATCAGCGCGAGGCGGCAGTCGGTCAACGCCACCATCCGCACCCCGAGCGAGTCGCCGGTCAGCGCCGAGATCGCGCCCATCCACGTCGGCGCGACGTGGCGGTCGACCGGTTCGGTGCGTCCGTGATCGACGATCAGCGCCTGCGATTCGCCCTCGAGCAGCAGCTCGACGCCGCGCGCCTTACCGCCCTGTTCGGCGATCACCTCGCCGGCGGTGACGCTCCAGGGCACCGCCACCGCCACCCACTCGGCGAGCTGCTCGTCGCTGAGCTCGTCGAACAGGTCGATGCGCCGCAGCTCCTCGCCGGTGATCAGCGCCGAGCTCACGCGTCCAGCAGGTATTCGTGGACGAGCGACACCGCCATCGAGCCCTCGCCGACGGCGCTGGCGACGCGCTTGATCGAGCGCGCGCGCACGTCGCCGGCGACGAACACCCCCGGCACGGTGGTCTCGAGCAGGTACGGCTCGCGCTGCAGCGGCCAGCCGCTGTTCTGCGCGTCGCGCCCCGCGAGGATGAAGCCACGCGCGTCGCGGGCGACGACGCCCTCCAGCCAATCCGTGCGCGGCGAGGCGCCGATGAACACGAAGCACGCGTCGACCTCCAGCGCCTCCTCGCCGTCGGGGCCCTGGACTCGCAGGCGCCGCAGATGACCGTCCTCGCCCTCGGCGCCGATCGCGCTGGTGCCGGCGCGTACCTCGATGTTGGGAAGCGCACCGATCTGCTCGATCAGATAGTGCGACATCGACTGCGCCAGCGAGGCGCCGCGCACGAGCATCGTCACCTTTGCCGCGTAGCCGCTGAAGTACACGGCCGCCTGACCCGCGGAGTTCGCCCCGCCGATCACGACCACCTGCTGCTGCTCACACGCGCGCGCCTCGGTCATCGCCGCCCCGTAGTAGACGCCCGCCCCCGTCAGCTCCGCGAACCCCGGGGTGTCCAGCTGGCGATAGGAGACGCCCGAGGCGACGATCACGCAGCTGGCGCTCAACGTCTCATCGCCGCTCAGCTCCACGATCCGCGCGGCGCCCTCCGCGCGCAGGGCGACCGCCTCGTGGACGGTCAGCAGCTCGGCTCCGAGCCGCCGCGCCTGGTCGGTCGCGCGGCGCGCCAGATCCGAGCCGCTCAGGCCGGCAGGAAAGCCCAGGTAGTTCTCGATGCGGCTCGACTGACCCGCCTGGCCCCCGGGCGCCTCGCGCTCGACCAGCACCGTCTTCAGGCCCTCAGAGGCGCCATACACCGCCGCCGCCAGTCCCGCGGGACCGCCGCCGACGACGACCAGGTCGTAGTGGCTCTGCGCGGGCGCGCCGGCGACGCCCAGACGCTCGGCCAGCTCGAGGATCGTCGGACGCTCGAGCACGGTGCCGTCCTCGAGCAGCGCGACAGGCAGGCGCTCGGAGTCGACGCCGGCGACCTGCAGCAGCTCGCGCGCCTCGCCGTCGCGTTCGATGTCCAGCCAGCGCGCGGGCACGCGGTTGCGCACGAGGAAGTCGCGCAGGTCGTGCGACTCCTTCGAGTAGCGATGGCCGATCAGGCGCACGCCACCGGCTTCGAGCGCCGCCCCGGCCTCCCACGTGGTCAGCAGATCTTCGACGACCGGATACAGCTGTTCCTCCGGCGGGTCCCACGGCTTGAGCAGGTAGTAGTCGAGCGCCACCTCGTTGATCGCCGCGATCGCCGCCTCGGTGTCGGCGTACGCGGTCAGCAGCACGCGCTTGGCGTCCGGCGCGATCTTGCGCGCCTGCGCCAGGTACTCGGTGCCCGGCATCCCCGGCATGCGCTGGTCGGCGATCAGCATCGCCACCTGGTCGCCGCGCACGCCCAGCTCGCGCAGCAGCTCCAGCGCCTGCGTCCCCGAGCCCGCGCGCAGCACGCGGAAGCGCTCGCCGAAGCCGCGACGCAGATCGCGCGAGACCGCGGCGAGCACCGTCGGCTCGTCGTCGACCACGAGGATCGCCGGACGCCGCTCCGAGGCCCGCTGGCGCTCGGTGGTGGCGGTCGCGTCGGTCTCGGTTGCCGCTGACATCGTCCACGGAGCATAGAAACCGCCCGTCCGGCTCGCTTGAGTCAGGTGACGGTCGCGCCTGGAGAACGCCACGCGGCGCGCCGGGGCTGAGCCTCTATTCGGCGGCGGAGGCCAAACCCAGGCTGCCGATTCCAAGCGACGGGTCATCGGCCGGGGCCGCGTCCGCGGCGGCCTCGGTCTCCGTGGCGGGCGATTCCATCCCGGGCGGATCGTCTAGGAAGTCGGCGGTGGGCACGAAGAACAGGCTGCCGCTGACGGCCGTGGAGAAGTCGAGGATGCGGTCGTAGTTTCCGGGCGGACGCCCGACGAACATGTTCGTGAGCATCTCCTCGAGCACGTCCGGGCTGCGGGCGTAGCCGATGAAGTAGGTGCCGAATTCGGCCTCGCCGACGCGCCCGAACGGCATGTTGTAGCGGACGATCTGGCGCTGCCGGCCGTCCTCGTCGACGATCGTGTTGAGCGCGACGTGCGAGCTCTCGGGCTTGACCTCGTCCGGGAGCTCGATGTCGCCCAGCTTGGTGCGCCCGACGACCCGCTCCTGCTCGCCAACCGACAGCGCGTCCCACGCCGTGAGGTCGTGCACGTAGCGCTGCACGAGCACGTAGCTGCCGCCGGCGAACGCGGGATCCTCCGCGGCGATCAGGGCCGCCTCCGGCGCGCCGGCGCCGACCGGGTTCTCCGTGCCGTCGACGAAGCCGAGCAGGTCGCGCTCGTCGAACGACTTGAAGCCGTGCACCTCCTCGACGACCTCGGCGCGCCCGCGCAGGCGTTCGACGAGCCGCTGCGCCAGCTCGAAGCAGAGGTCCGCGCGGTGGGCGCGGATGTGGAACAGCAGATCGCCCTGCGTGGCTGGGGCCGTATGCCGCGCCCCGCTGACCCCGGCGAAGGTGTGCAGGCCGGCGGGACACGGCCAGCCCACGAGACGGTCCCACAGCTCCGAGCCGAGACCCACGACGCAGCCGAGGCCGCCGTCGGGGATGCGAAAGCCGACCGAGCGGATCAGCCCGCCGACGTCCTGCAGCAGATCGCGCACGTCATCCTCCGCGCCCTCCTCGACGCGGAGCACGAGGAAGATCGCGGCCTCCACGGGCGCCATCAGAATGGACTGCGGCTCTGGTGTCTGCGCCACTGCTCTGCACCCTCCCGGACGGGAGCGCCAATGTTGCCACACCGCCCCTCGCGGCGTCCGACGACGCGTCGCAGGCCACGCGCCGCGGGTAGATGAGTCGCTGAAATAGTCGTTTGACAGAAGACGAATCGGCGGCGGTGCTTCACGATCGTCCGACCAACCGCGCTCGGCCCGCGGCGGCCGGGCTGAGAAGCTCGAACGGAGGAGCACCACCATGCCCTACATCTGCGTTGGCCAGGAGAACCTACGACCGGCGCGGCTTCGGAAAATCCAGTCAGCCGACGAGCGGCTACGACTACGACACGTTCGCCGCCGACCTGCGGGTGCTGATGGAGGAGCTCGACCTGCGCGACGTGACGCTGGTCGGGCACTCGATGGGCACCGGCGAGGTGACGCGCTACCTCGGCATGTGCGGCTCCGGGCGGGTCGCGAGGGCGGTGCTGATCTCGCCGATACCGCCGTTCCTGCTGCAGACCGAGGACAACCCGGAGGGACTCCCGAGCGGCCTGTTCGAGGAATTCATGCAGCAGGCGCGCGCGGACGGCCCGGCGTGGATGAAGGCCTTCCTCGACAACTTCTACAACATCGATGTCTTCGGCGGCAACCGTGTCAGCGACCAGGCATTCCAGGCCAGCTGGAACACCGCGAGCAGCGCATCGGCGATCGCCACCGTGGCGTGCATCCCGACGTGGGAGACCGACTTCCGCCAGGACGTCGCCAAGCTCGACGTGCCGCTGCTGGTCCTCCAGGGCGACGCCGACCGGGTCCTGCCCTTCGAGAAGACCGGCAAGCGCCTGCCGGCTCTGATCAAAGACATGCAGCTCGTCGTCATCAGCGGCGGGCCGCACGCGATCGCGTGGACACACGCGGACGAAGTGAATCAGGCGCTGCTGCAGTTCATCGGCGCGAAAGCGCCCGTGGCAGCCTGACCATCGCTTCCTCTCCCCCCTGGTCCCGCCGCGTGCGTGCCGGCGGGGCCTTTTTTGGTCGCGCCGGGGGCGTCCGAATGGGCACCTCTGGATGAGGTAGGCGGCCCAGCGCAGGCGGGCGGCCCAGCGGGCCTTTGCTTCCGCGCGGGGTAGTCTGTTCGTGTCTTGAAGGTCCGTACCCGCAGAGCCGTTTGGGCGACCGGGAGCTTGCTGGTCTCACTTGTGGTGGCGGGCGCCGGTTACGCTGGCACAGCCGCAGCAGGGACTGCTCCCGTAACGATCGCACCGTTGCATGGGAACACCGCGGTCGAGGGGTATGGCGGCGTTGCGGCATGGAGTGACTACGACGCGGCAGATCGGTTGTGGCACGTCGTGGTTCGCCGCGACGGGCAGATCTCGACGCCCTCGATTCCCTCGGCTACCAAGGCAATCGAGGTCGCGGTCGGTCCGGGTCGGTCCGGCTCGCCGGTCCTCGCCTACCTCAGCTGCGCCAGCAGGTGCCACCTGGTGGTCTCGGCCGTGAACGGCGGCGACCCCCAGGCCGTTCCCGGCACCGAGGGCGCCTCCCATCCGACGGTCTGGGGTGACCGGGTCGCGTGGGTGAGCGGCGCCGCGAAGGTGATGACCAGCCTATGGAACGGCGCCCGCCGAAGGGTGCTGGGCGGGGCGCCGCGACGCAAGTGCTACGAATCACCGACCATCCAGTCGAGGCTCGTCTGCGAAGCTCCCGAAGAGCCCAGCGTCGAAGCGCTGGCGCTCTACGGCCGGCAGCTCGCTCTCGTCGACACCTTCATCCTCAACGACGGCATCGGGTCCGTGGGCACCACCACCGAGGTGCGGATAGAGGCGGTCACAGGCGGGCCGCAGCGGCTCGTCGCACTCATCGACGTTGGTGAAGGCGACGAGATCTGGCTGGCGCCGTCCTGGTTCGGCGGCGAGCTGTACTTCTACGAGGACACCGACGGCGCGACAGAGGGGGCCGTAGACGGCTTCGACCCGGCGCGCAACACCTATGTCCGCGCACCGGCGTATGCCTATCTAACGGGCTTCTCGATGATCAACCGCGGACAGGCATATGAGGCGACGGCGCCGGGCGACCCGAGAGCCGGCTACGTATGCGGGCAAGCACAAACCACCCCCTGCGTGATTCGCGTCAGCGCTCCGTTCGCGTTCAAGCCGTCCAGGTCGCTGGTGCATATTCCCTGAGAATCTCATGCGCATGCCGCGGCGGCCGGCGCCGACGTCACTCCAGCGACAGCTCATCTCCGCGAGCGCGCACGGTCGGTCATCTCCGGTCGGCCTTGTCCCTCAAGTCCTCAAGCACGTCCTGCGCTTTGTCGACGGTTGAGTCGAGCTTGCCCTTGAGCTTGCCCTTGTCCTCTTGGCGCTCTCCTTTGCGCTTGGTGTCCGCGTCGCCGGTGACGGCGCCGACGGCCTGCTTTGCGCGGCCGCTGATCTTGTCGGTCTTCTCGCCCATTGTGGGCCTCCTAGGTGTACTGGGTTGTGGCCGAGACACGTCGCCAAAGCGACGATGACCCGAGCCAGAGGTGTAGATGGTCAAGTGAACGCGGTGGACGCTGCGGAGACCATCGCTGCGATCCACGATGACTCCGGAGCGAACCGTCACCCTCGCCGTCCGTAGTAGCGGCCTCGACCTCCAACCGCGAAGACCACGAGAATGATGACGAGCACCCACAGCAGCGGACTGACGGCGAGGCTTCCCACCAACGCCAAGACGATGAGAATGACAAGCAACATGACGATTAGATCCATGTCGCAAACCTACGCCCGAATCGCGGCACGGTCATCCGTAGCCGCTACTGAAGAAGTAGCCCGGAAACCCGTGGCAGGCGTGCGCGACGCGATCTGCCGCAGAGCGCCCCCAGAGTAGACAGATCAAGCGCCCATATCATAGACTGCTGGTGTGAGCACAACCATCAGAGTGAGCGAGCCGACCCGGGATCGCTTCGCCAGGTTGGCGCAGGCGACCGGTCGTCCCATGAGCCAGCTGGTCGACGAGGCCGCCGACGCGCTGGAGCGGCGGGTGTTCTTCGATGAGCTCTCGGCCCGATATGAGGTCCTGCGCGCTGACCCGGATGCGTGGAGCGAGATCGAGTTCGAGCGCACTGCCGAGAGCGGCTCGCTACGTGATCGCTCGTCGTGAGCACTCGCCGCGGTGAGGTGTGGCAGGTCGACTTCGGCGAGCCTGTCGGCAGAGAGCAGTCCGGCAGGCGCCCCGCCGTCGTCGTCTCCGCGGACGCGCTGAACGAGAGTCGCGCCGGCGTTGTCGTCGTGGTCCCGATCACGACGACCTATCGCGGTCTGCCCTCGCATGTGGAGATCGACAGTGGTACTTCAGGGCTCGACGAGGTGAGCTATGCGAAGTGCGAGGACGTCAAGTCCGTCTCCGAGCAACGCCTCGTCGGCCGACTCGGCAGCGCCGGCGAGGAGGCCATGTTCGAGGCCGCTCGCGCCCTGCGGTTCCTGCTGGACCTCTGAGCTACGCGCCCAGGTAGCTGAGGGTCGCCGTTACGAGGGTCTGAATCCCCACCTCGAGCGTCGGGTGCATCACCGGCGCGAACTTCGAGCTGTGGTTCGTGGGGACGTCCTCGGCGACCCGACCCGCTTCCTCGGCGCGCCGGTACAGGTCGGGGTCGGGGATCACGTTGCCCTTGTTGCCCGCCTGCAGCGCGCCGACCGTCACGACCACCGGCTCGTCGGCCGCCGTCTCGCGAGAGACGACTGTCTGTAGCCGCAGCACTCTTGCGGCCGCCATCACAACGGGATCGACCGTCGCCTCAGGCCACGCGCCGTGCCCACCACGACCGATCAGCCTCACCTCGATGTTGTCCTCCTCGGACTGCGTGATTCCGGGCCGGTAGGTGATTTCCCGGCGGGCGGCGGCAGCACGTGCTGTCCCAGGATCACCTCGGGCTTGGGAAAGCGCTCGAACAGCTTGTCGTCGATCATCGCCATCACTGCAGGGCGAGCTCGCGGATGTTCGACTTGGCGACTTGGAGGACC
Organism: uncultured Solirubrobacteraceae bacterium; assembly: GCA_963735705.1. Classification (GTDB taxonomy): domain Bacteria; phylum Actinomycetota; class Thermoleophilia; order Solirubrobacterales; family Solirubrobacteraceae; genus Palsa-744. Next base: position 27,657 of record CAVTLZ010000001.1, on the reverse strand, counting down.
TCGTCTCCGCGCCCGGAGAGGACGCTGCGTGTCGCCCACAGCGTGAAGCCCTTCGCCTGGGATGCCGTGATCCCAGGCGGGATCGACAGCTCCTGGCGCTCGGTCATCACCTCGACCAGCGCCGGCCCGTCGTGCGCGAACGCCGCCCGCAGGCCGTCGTCGAGATCGCTCGGGTGCTCGATCCGCACGCCCTGCAGCCCGACCGCGCGGGCCACGTCGGCGAAGCTCGGATTGTCGAGATCGGTGCCGAAGTTGACGATGCCGTCGGCCTTCATCTCCAGCTCGACGAAGCTCAGCGCGCCGTTGTTCAGCACCACCACCTTCACCGGCAGTCGCTGCTGGCGGAGCGTCAGCAGGTCGCCCAGCATCATCGCGATGCCGCCGTCGCCCGACAGCGTCACCACCTGACGCCCCGGATGGGAGGCCTGCACGCCGATCGCCTGGGGCATCGCGTTGGCCATCGAGCCATGGATGAACGAGCCGATCAGCCGCCTGCGCCCGTTCATGCGCAGGTAGCGCGCGGCCCACACCGTCGGCGTTCCCACGTCCGGCAGGAAAACCGCGTCCTCCGCCGCGAGCCTGTCGATCGCCATCGCCGTCAGCTGCGGATGGATCGGGCCACGGTCGCCGTGCTCACGCGCGAGCGCGTCCAGCCGCTCGCGCGTGCGGCGGTAGTGCGCGCGCATGCGCGCCAGATGCGTCGCGTCGCGTTCGAGGTCCAGGTGCGCCAGCAGCGCCCCGATCGTCTCCCTGACCGTGCCCACCAGCGGGACGTCGACCGGGATGCGCCGGCCGATCTGCTCGCCGCGGACGTCCACCTGCACGATGCGCGCGTTCTCCGGGTAGAACGACCGGTAAGGGAAGTCCGTGCCGAGCATCAGCAGCGCGTCGCAGTGCTCCATCGCACGGTAGCCCGACTCGAAGCCCAGCAGGCCCGTCATGCCGACGTCGTACGCGTTGTCGTATTCGACGAACTCCTTGCCGCGCATCGAGTGCACGATCGGCGCCTTCAGCACATCCGCCACCGCCATCAGCTCGTCGTGCGCCCCCTGACAGCCGGCGCCGGCGAGGATCGTCACGCGCTCCGCCCCATTGAGCAGCTCCGCCGCCGCGAGGACCGCGTCCTCGGCCGGGCGGACGCTCGAGAAGCTCGGCAGGATCGCCTGCGCGTGAGTGTCGTGCGCCACGTGGTGCAGGAAGATCTCGCCCGGGACGACCACCACGGCGACGCCGCTGCGCCCGAGCGCGAAGCGCATCGCGATTTCCAGCACGCGCGGCATCTGCTCGGGAACGCTCACGAGCTCCGAGTACACGCTGCACTCGCGGAACAGCTCCTGCGGATGCGTCTCCTGGAAGTAGCCGCCGCCGATCTCCTCACGCGGGATGTGCGCCGCGATCGCCAGCACCGGCACGCGAGTGCGGTTCGCGTCGAACAGGCCGTTGATCAGGTGCAGGTTCCCCGGGCCGCAGCTGGCCGCGCACACCGCCAGCCGACCCGTCGTCTGTGCCTCGCCCGCCGCCGCGAACGCCGCCGCCTCCTCATGGCGGACGTGCTCCCACGCGATGCCGCCGTCGCGGCGCAGCGCGTCGGTGAAGCCGTTGATCGAGTCTCCCGGCAGCCCGTACACCCGGCGCACGCCCGACGCCTTCAGCGTCGCCACCATCACATCGGCGACGGTACGAGGCATGACCGCGCCGAGCGGCGTCACTCCCGGCCGCCAAACAGGTCGAGCAGCAGCAGGAAGACGTTGAAGATGTCGAGGAAGATGCTCGCCGCGATCGGCACCGAGCTCGCCATGTCGGCGCGGCGCAGGCGGTTGAAGTCGAAGACCGTGAAGCCTCCGAAGATCGCCAGGCCGAGCACGCAGTAGATGATGTTGCCGTTGGGGATCGACACGAGCAGCGTCACGATCCCGAACACGATCAGCGCGAGCAGCGCCCAGAACAGCGTGCGCGCCCACGAAGACAGATCGCGCCGCGTCGCGTAGCCGTAGGAGCCGAGCGCCGCGGCGAACGCCGCCGTCGTCCCCGCCGCCTGCCACAGCGGCGCCGGGTCCATCTTTGCGTAGTACGCGAGCACCGGCGCGACCGCCAGGCCGAGCAGCAGCCCGAGGCCGAACAGCAGCCCCATCGCCAGCTGTTCGTGCCCGCGCCCGCTGGCGACGTTCAGGCCGATGATGCACGCGAACGCGCCGATGAAGAACGCGATCCCCACGCCACCCGTGAGGTCGCGCCCGAGGTACGCGCCGAGCGCCGCGCAGCCGACCGTCAGCGCCACCAGGCCCATCACCTGGCCGAACACCGCGTGCGTGCGATCGCGCGGGACGGCACCAGCGCCGAGCCCGAGTTGGTCGATCGATTGGTCTGGTGTGGCTAGCTGGCTCATGGCTCCTCCAGGGATGGCCGGGCGGCTTCGCGCCGGTGTCCGTTTGTTGTCCGTTGGTCTCGCCAAGAAGGTCGCGCTTGCGGCGAGGCGTCGCGCCCGTGGGAGGCCCTGGTCGGTGCCCTGGTTGGGGGTGGCGGTGGCCCGGGCGCTTGCTGCGACTTCAAGCCGGATGCGGCGCGCGCTTCCAGAGCGCCGCGGCAAGCTCGTTGTGCTCGTGCACGAGCCGAGGCAGGTCAAGGTCCACGATCTCGCCGCCCCGGACGCGTTCTACGCCGTTGACAACCGCGAAGTCGACGTTCTGAGGCTGGCACAGCACGAGGGCCGCCACCGGGTCCTTGAGCGCGCCCGCATACGGAAGCGTGGCAAGCCGCCAGCCCACGACGTCCGCCGCCGTCCCGGGGGCGAGCCGGCCGATGTCGTCGCGTCCCAGCACGTCCGCGCCGCCGCGCGTCGCGAGTTCCAGCGCCTGGCGGACCTTGAACGCGGACGCGTCGCCCGTTCCGACGCGCTGCAGCAGCAGCGCCTGCCGTGCCTCGGCCAGCAGGTGCTCGGAGTCGTTGGATGCGCTCCCGTCGACGCCGAGCCCGACGTGAACGCCGGCATTCGCCATCGCCACGACGGGCGCGATGCCGGACGCCAGGCGCATGTTCGAGCAGGGGCAGTGGGCCACGCCCGTTCCGGTCGCCGCCATCGAGGCGATCTCGCGCGGGTCCAGATGGACGCAGTGGGCGAACCAGCAGTCGTCGGCCAGCCACCCCAGCGACTCGGCGTACTCGATCGGCCGCATGCCGAAGTGCTGCAGGCAGAAGCGCTCCTCATCCAGGGTCTCCGCGAGATGGGTGTGGCACATCACGCCGTAGCTGCGCGCGAGCTCCAGCGTCGCCTTCATCAGATCGCCTGTGACCGAGAACGGCGAGCACGGAGCCGCCACGACGCGCAGCATCGAGAAGCGAGCGGGATCGTGGAACTCCTCGATCGCGCGCCGGGTGTCGGCGAGGATCACGTCCTCCGGCTGCACGAGGTTGTCGGGAGGCAGGCCCCCCTGGCTCTTGCCGAGCGACATCGACCCGCGCGCGGCGTGGAAGCGCACCCCCATCTCGAGCGCGGCCTCGATCTCGTCGTCGATCGTGACGTCGTTGGGAAACACGTACAGATGGTCCGAGCTGGTCGTGCATCCCGACAGCAGCAGCTCGGCGAGCCCGAGCTTCGTGCTCACCCTGATGTCCTCCGCGGTCAGACCGCCCCAGACGGGGTAGAGCGCTTCGAGCCACGGGAAGAGCGTCGAATCGGGCGCCGCGGCGCCCGCGCGGGTCAGCGTCTGGTAGAGGTGGTGGTGGGTGTTCACGAGGCCGGGGAGCAGCACCATCCCGCGGCAGTCGACGGTGCGATCCGCCGGCTGCTCCAGCTCGTCGGCGGGGCCGACGGCCTCGATGGCGTTGCCGTCGATCAGCACCGATCCGTCCGGGATCTCGCGACGCTCGTCGTCCATCGTCACGACCAGCTCCGCATGCGAGAGCAGCGTCCTCATGATGGCCCGCCCGCGGCCCGCAGGGTCGTCGTCACGTACTCGTAGAACCCGGGCAGATCGCTGAACGCGAGCACGGCATCGACCTCGCGCCCGCTCGGGTCCGGAAGGATCGCGCCGGTCCTGCTCTCCGACGTGTCGACCGAGATCCGCATCGTCTCGGCAGCCTGGTAGAGATCCGGCCGCGCGAGGTAGACGGTCGCCGTGACATCCCACAGCGAGTAGTAGGGCTGTTCCAGCACGAGCGCGTACGCCTGGCGGGCGAGGTCGGAGACGCGGCTCACCTTGCCGTCCACCAGCAGCTGCGTCATGAACTCGGGGGCGACCTTCGCGTCGTTGGTGATGTCGAGCGGGAACATCGTGATCGGGAAGTCCGTGCCCTCGAGGACGCGCTGCGTGCCCTCCGGGTCCCAGAACACGTTCCACTCGGCGTACGGGTTCGCGTAGCCGGGCGGGAGCGTCTTTGGATCGAGGTTGCCTTTGACGTTCACCGCGCCGCCCATCCAGATCAGTCGTTCGATCTTCTTCGCCGCGTCGGGCTGTGCGTCCAGGAGCAGCGCCAGCGCCGAGAGGGGGCACAGGCACACGACCGTGACCGGCTCCTCGAGGGCCTGGAAGAAAGACGCCAGCCACGCGTCGCCGTCGGGGTAGGGCGGCCATTCGGTGTGCCGCGCGTACGCCAGCAACGGCGCGATCCCCCCGAGCTTCACGCAATCGGACCGGTATTCCCACGGGAACGGGTTCACGCCGCGCACGCCGCTCAGGCCCAGCGGGATGTCCTGGCGGCCGATGTAGCTCTGTACCGCCCAGCCTGTCTGCATCGCCGGGCCGCCGATGCAGTCGGCGTTGACGATCACCGAGCCGGCGAGCTCGACGTCCGGCATCGCGGCCAGCAGCAGGAATGAGAATGTACTCGTCGATCGCCGCGTCATGGATCAGCACTACTCGTTTCACAGCTCGCCTCCTAGGTGCGGTGTGGTCGGCCGTCGCCGAGCACGAGCTCGGCGGGATCGGTGAGACACGTGCTCTGCACGACGCCCGGCGTGGCGGGCGCCTCCAGCTCGAACCAGCCGTGCTCGCCGCGGTCGGCGCGTGCCGAGGCGATCGCATGGCGCACCGCGCAGAGCGCCGATACGGCGAGCACGAACGCGGGCTCGCCGACGCCCTTGGAGGAGTCGACCCCGGTCGGCCCGAGCGCGGGGGCGCCCGGCGGCACCGGCACGAGCGTGACCCGGAAGTCGACCGGGATCGTCTTCGAGCAAGGCGGCTTGTACTCCCAGGTCCCGTCGCTCAGCACGCTCCCGTCCTCGGCCACGAGCTGACGCTCGGTGAGCATCATCCCGAGGCCCTGCACGTACGCGCCCTCGACCTGGCCGACGTCGAGGCACGGGTTGATGCTCTTTCCGGCGCCGTAGAGGATGTCGGCGCGACGCACCGTCGTCTCGCCGGTGAGGACGTCGATCTCCACCTCCGAGCATGCGGCGGCGTAGACGAAGTAGGCGAACGCGTGCCCGTAAGGATGATCCTTGTCGATGTCGCCCAGATGCGGAGTGCGGAACAGCGAGTGGGCGCTGAGGTCGATGCGCGCGGCATACGCGGCCGAGACGATCTTCGGCCACAGCTCGGCCCAGTGCTCCCTCCAGCCCTCCACGCCCGTGTCCTCGGCGAAGCGCTCCAGGCGGCGGCGGAGCTCGGCACACGCCATCCGGACGGCGGCGCCGTTCAGGTCGGTGCCGGTCGAGGCCGCGGTGGCGCTCGCGTTCGGCACCGAGCCGGTCCAGGTGTCGCCGACGCGGATCCGCTCCATCGGTATGCCGAGCGCGAGTGCGGCGATCTGCAGGAGCTTCGTGTTGATTCCCTGCCCCATCTCGACGCCGCCGTGCTGAACGAGCACCGAGCCGTCGCCGGCGTACGCCGTCACGAACGCGTTGCCCTGATCGAGCAGCCGCGGCTGGTATCCGACTCCGTACTTCAGCGGCGCCATCGAGATCCCGCGCTTGCGCCATCGGTTGCGCTCGTTGAACGCGCGCACCTCGGCGAGGCGTGCCTCGAACTCGGCGGTGTGGGCCAGCTCCGACCAGGTGGAGCGGATGCTGCAGCCCTCCAGGCGCTGACCGAAATGGGTCCGCTGCCCCCCGCGCTCGCCCGAGTCCCGGTAGAGGCTGGCCTCGCGGATCCGCTCGGGGAGCAGTCCCAGCTCGTGAGCCGCATGCTCGATCGCCGTCTCGGTGGCGAGCGTTGCCTGCACGATCCCGAACGACCGGAACGCCGTGTTGCTGGCCCGGTTCGTCCGCGCGATCCGCCCGGTGGTCCCGAAGGTCTCGACGAAGTAGGCCACGTCGGCGTGCTGCTGGGAGAGATCCATCACAGGGAACGAGCAATCGCGGCTGCAGCCGCCGTCGGAGACGAGGTCGAACCTGGCGGCGGTCAGCGCGCCCTCGTCGGTGAACGCGAGCGCGTAGTCGATGCGGTAGGGGTGGCGCGTCCCGACCATGCGCATGTCCTGCTGGCGCGTGAGCGCGAAACGCACCGGATGGCCGACCTTGCGCGCCGCGAGCGCGGCGACGGCGCTGACGAACGCGGAGCGAAGCTGCTTGCCGCCGAAGCCTCCGCCGATCCGGCGGACGCTGACCTGCACGTCGGCCGCGGGGATGGCGAGGACGGCGGCGCTCTGAAGCTGATCGTTGTTGAGGTTCTGGGTCGAGCTGTGGAGCACGAACCTGTCGTGCTCCACAGGCACGGCGACGCAGGTCTGCGTCTCCATGTAGAAGTGCGCCTGCCCGGGCGTGCGCACGCGACCGCGCACCAGCCGCCATCCCGCCGGATGGCGCTCCGGGTCCTCGAGCCACGCCTCGTCGCTGCCCGCGCGGACGAGCTGAGCGATGTGACTGATGTGCTCGTTGTCCGTCAGCAGCCCGCTGTCGCCGGGCTGCGCGAGCGCCTGGTCGATCGTCAGGATCGGCTCCGCGCCCGGCGTCTCGACGTAGCGGATCCGATCGCCCAGCCAGTCCGCGGCGGCGCTCGCCTCCGCGAGCTCGCGCCCGACGACGACCGCGATCAGCTGCCCGTCGTAGAGCACTTCTCCGTCGGCCAGCACCGGCTCGTCGCCGCCGAGACCCTGCAGGTTCTCGTTCCCGGCAATGTCCGCGGCGGTGACGATGCAGTCGACCGACGGATGCGCTCGCCGCAGCTCCGCCTCCATGTCCTCGAGCGTGTCGGGATAGGAGAAGCTCGCACGAGCGCGCCGGCTCAGCACGGCGACCGCGTGGCGACCGGGCAGTTGCAGCGGCCTATCCTGCGTGTACTCCGCCTCGCCGGTGGCCTGGGCGAACGCGTTGCGGTTGACGATCGGCTCGCCGACCGGCGCCTCCTCCGGATAGCTGATGGCGTGCTGCTCGCCGTGCGACAGCGGGCGCGCGTCGGGGAAGCCCGCGGAGCGGTTGCGCGGGACGACGCGGTCGGGGCCAAGCCACTCGGCGACGCGCACGAAGAACTTGTAGAGCAGCGCAAGCGGGAGCGACTCCCGATAGCCGGCCGGCAGGAAGGCGCTCGTCGGAAACGGGACGATCCGCTTCTCGACCTCGGCGGCAAGCGCGCCGAGGGCGCGTGCGAGGCTCGCCTCGTCCCAGGCCGCATCCCGCAGCACGGCCTCGGTCTGCTCGGCCCGGAACGGCAGCGGCGCGATCCCGGACACGGCCAGCCTCACGTCGCGAACCCGGCCGTCGTGCGCAAGCTCGACGCGGAAGCAGGCCCCGACGATCGCGTGGGCGTCCTGGCGGCGACCGGCGACCTTGAACGCCGCCACGACCTCGTCCGCACCGCCGGCGGGTACCGAGAACGCACGAACGATCGCGTCGGGCGGCAGCGCGTCGGTGGCGGGAAGCTCGGCGAGCGCGAACGTCCTGCAGCCGCCGGCGAAGTCGCCGGACGCCACCTCCACCGTCGCGTCCATCGCCAGCAGCGCAGTGTAGGCATCCGACGGGAACGGCGAGTCGGTGGCCGCACGATCGCGTGTGAGAACGATGTTGCCGGCGAGGCTGCCGGCGTTGCGCACCTGGACGCTCGCGATCCGCTTGAGCGCCGAGCAGAGCTCGCCCAGCCGCGGCGTGAGCGGATCGGGGGCCGCGGTCAGGAACTCGATCACCTGCCCGAGCGTCGTCGAGGCGCCTATCCGCAGAGTGCCGGCATCGAGCGCAACGCCACAGAGCTCGGGCAGCCGCTCCACGTCGATGTAGACGTCCGGCGCAGACGCCGACGGGAGCCCGCTCGTGGTGTTGCCGACCACCAGCCGCACCAGAGCGCCCTGAGCACGGAACCTCCGCGCGCACGCCTGCGCCTCCGTGAGGCTCGCCGGGCGCAGCCACCTGACCTCGCCACCCTCGTACGCGGCCCCGTTGCTCGCGGATGCTGTCGCAAGCCCCTCGGGTATCGCGCGCGGGCGACGAGCGCGGGTCGGCGGCGTGGCTCCGAGGCAGTCGAGGGTCGTGCCCGCCGCCGGCTCGGGTGGCGGGTCATGCGCGAATGTGCGGGCCGCGCGCAGGATCGGCCGGTACCCGGTGCAGCGGCAGATGTGGCCGTCGAAGCTGTCTTCGATCCGCTGCGCCGACGGCTGAGGGACGCTCTCCAGCAACGCGTGCAGGCTCATCACGAAGCCCGGCGTGCAGAAGCCGCACTGCGACCCGTTCATGCTCGCGATCGCCGCCTGCACCGGGTCGAGCCCGTCGCCGAGGCTGCCGAGGCCCTCGGTCGTCGTCACCGCCATGCGATCGACCGCGCACAGCGGTCTCAGGCACGCGTTGACCGCGCGCGTCCGCACCGTTGCGCTCCCCGCGTCGTAGCTCGACAGCGCAACGGTGCACGCCCCGCACCCGCCTTCCCCGCAGGCGAGCTTCGTTCCCGTCAGACCGACCTCGGGCGAGCGCAGGTAGTCGATCAGCCGCACGCGGGGGTCGGGCTGCTGGATCTCCACCGGACTGCCGTTCAGGTAGAACAGCAGGCTGTCGCCGTCGAGGCCCATGACGCGCGCCGACGCTATGCACCCGCCGAGAGGCGGTCGCCGCCGGCGTGGCCCGCCGCAAGATGCGGGCAGGACTTCATCGCCGCCTCGACGGCGTCGGCGAGCAGGTCGGTGGGATCGGCGAGCGCCACCTGGAGCCGCGCGTCCTCGGGGGCCGAGAAGACCATCACCGCGGCGATCTTGTCCTGGACGATCCGTGCGAGGTTGTCGAGCGCATCGGGGATCGTCACCTCGCTGTTCTCGCCGACCGACAGCGTGATCAGGTGATCGTCGACGTTCGCCTGATCCATCATCCTGTTGAGGATCACCCAGTGCTGGTTGCGCACCTGGGTCGTCCAGATCGCGAGGATCACGGCGTAGAGCTCGCGCCACGCCTCGGGGCCGAGCGCGTCCCGCCATTCGGTTAGCTGACGCTCGACGCCCGTCACGAGATCCACGGCGGCCAGCTTCATGTTCGTCTCGATCGCGACGTGGACGCTGCGGGTGAAGTTCTCGAACTGCCCGATCGAGAAGGTCCCCGCGGCGAGCGCCGCGTCGGCGAGCTGGATCGCCGACGTGAGGATCTCCCGCGAGGCGAGCACGCCCTCTTCGGGCAGCCCGCAGTCGGGCAGCGCCTCGCGGCCGGTCGCGAGCACTTCGCGATAGGCAGTCACGGGAGCGGCCCACTCGGAGGTGGCCGGCCCCTTGAGGTAGGGGGCGAGGATCGAGAACAGCCCGAGCGGCGCGTGGCAGACCGACTTGGTTAGCTGGAAGACCGGGGAGGCCGGATGCGCGCTCGTCTGCGCGCCATCGGCGATCAGCGTGTAGGTCCCGCCCGAGAGATCGGGCTGGATCACGATCACCGGGCTCAGCTGCTCGATCACCTGAGCTCGCAGCGCGTCGTAGTTGGCGCGCATCATGTCGTCGACCGAGAACACGTCCAGCATCGCGCGCGTTCGCGGATCCGAGCGCATCGCGACCATGTCGAGATCGTGCGGGTCGATGCGCCCCACCTCGCTGCTGGTGCGCGGCGGTGATGAATCCGACATTTGTCTCCTTCCGAGGATTCTGAATTTCGCGTTCCGGCCGCGCGCACTCTATTTTGGGCGAGTGCACAAATCAAGGCATGTGAAAACGGGCGCGACCGAAGGCGCGGAGTGGGATGCCAGGCCAGCCGGCATGACGGCCGCCCACGCGCTCGAGCGGCTGCGCGACGGCGGGCGCGTCGTCGTCGCACAGCTCGTCGAGGTCGAGGGCTCCGCCCCGCTATCCCCCGGCGCCACGATGCTGATCGACGAGGCCGGCTCGGTGGAGGGCTCGATCACCGGCGGCTGCGTCGAGAGCGCCGTCGTGCAGGCCGCCGAGCGCATCCTGCGCGAGGGCGGACCGCCGCTGCTGATGACGTTCGGCATCGCCGACGAGCTGGCGGGGACGGTCGGGCTCACGTGCGGCGGCACCGTGCACGTCTTCATCCACGAGCTCGACGCCCGCGCCGCCGAGCCGACCGCCGTGTTTCTGACCGCCGTGCGTGACGGGGATCCCGCCGGGCTCGCCACGCTCCTCGACGGCGAGCGGGCGGGCGCCAAGCTCGCCGTCGTCGCCGCGGAGGTGGTGGGATCGCTCGGCGACGGACCGCTGCTGGACCGCAACGTGGCACATGATCTCCAGGGCCTGCTCGAGCAGGGCCGCAGCGCGGTGCTGCGCTACGCGGCAGACGGCTCGAAGCTCGGCGCCGAGCAGCGCGTCCACCTCTACGCGCGGGCGCCTGCGCCGCAGATGGTCGTGTTCGGCGCGATCGACTTCTCCGCGGCGCTCGCGCCGATGGCCAGAGCGCTCGGCTACCGCGTGACCATCGCCGATCCCCGCTCGGCGTTCGCACGCTCGCGGCGCTTCGCCCGTGCGGCCGAGGTGGTGATCGGCTGGCCCGCGGACACGCTCGCGAACCGCACCCTCGGCCCGCGCGACGCGGTGCTCGTCTTCAGCCACGACCCCAAGCTGGACGTGCCTGCGATCCTCGCGGCGCTGCAAACCGAAGCCGGCTACATCGGCGCGCTGGGAAGCCGGCGGACGACCGCGGATCGCATCCGCCGCCTGCGCGAGGCGGGCGTCGGGGAGACGCAACTCGCGCGCGTGTTCGCGCCCTGCGGGCTGGACATCGGGAGCGCGACGCCGGAGGAGACCGCGATCGCCGTGCTGGCAGAGATCGTCGCAAACCGCGCCGGGCGCTCCGGCAGGCCGCTGCGCGAGACCGACGCGAGGATCCGCGCCGCGGACGTCGCCGTTCGCGGCTGATCCGTCACAGGCTGGGGTATGCGGACTATCGATATGCCCCGGAAAGCCGCGGCGCGTTGACCATAAGTGAGGTTATGTTAGGCTCCCAGGCCGTGGCGCTCGCGACCGACCACAGCGGGCCCGCGGCGCACGTCGCGCCGCCGGTCCCGACCGACTTTCGCTACTGGCAGGCGTCTCAGGAACCGAAGATCAAGCTCGTACGCGCAGTGGCGGAGCGCCTGCTGGGCTTCGACCTGTGCCCGCCCGACGAGGCGATGGAGCGCTTCATCGCCGACATGTGGGCCGGCGACCCGATCGCCGAGCGCTTCGTCGACGAGGTGTTCTTCGGCGAGATCGGCCCGCGCCGGGGACGCAACATGCTCGACGAGGCGCTCGAAGAGGGCATCGACGCGCTGCCCTCCCCGCCGGAGTCGATGCGCGCGCTGTTCGAGCAGTTCGAGACGGCGCCCGACTGGGTGGACGCGGACCTCGTCGAGGAGGGCGCGCGCATCTGGCGGCGATGGGGAACGGACCTGTTCGCGGTCGCCGGCGCCGGCACCCTGGAGATGTACACCGAGAGCGCCGTCGCCACGCCGCTGTCGCTCGCCGGCGGCTACGCCGGGGACAATGCGCTGCGCCGCTTCCTGGAGACGACGCGCTTCTGGATGGACGTGTCCGAGCCGGGAGCGCTGTTCGCGCGCGGCAGCGCCGGGCGCCGCACCGCGATGCGCGTGCGCGTCATGCACGTGTCCGTGCGCCGCCGCGTCGCCGAGCACGCCGAGTGGGACGCCGCCCGCTGGGGGCTGCCGATCAGCCAGGCGTACATGATGCTGACGCTGCTCGGCGGCAGCGTCGCGCCAGCGCTCGTCATGTGGATGCTCGGCCACATCACCACCCCGCGCGAGATGCGCGCGCTCCTTCATTACCAGCGCTTCCTCGGACACCTCGTCGGCGTGTTCCCCAGCCACTACCCCGACACGATCGCGGGCGCCGTGCAGATGGTCTACGCGGTGGCGATCGCGCGCACATACACCTCCGGCAGGCACGGCGCGGAGCTGATCGAGTCCTTCCCGCGAGCGTTCGCGCCCGAGCCCGGCCTCAGCGGCCGCGCGAAGCTCAGGGCGGGCTACGACGCGCTGCTGATCGACGGGCTCGTCAACCTGCTGATGGCGCCTGGCACGCGCAGGCGCTACCAGCTGCCGCGGCCGCTGCCGGGGCTGGCGCTGGTGGCCGCGCGCGCGCCGCTGATCAGCGCGGCGGAGCTCGCCGGACACGCGTCTCCGGCGGTCGCGCGCTGGCGCGAGCGCCGCTCGGTGCGCAGACGCGAGACGTGGTACGCCGACCACATGGCCGGGCGCGAGGCCCAGTTCGAGGCGCAGTCGCAGCTGCGGCGCTAGGCACGACCACGGGAGGAGGACACACAGCATGGCGAGCATCGAAGTGACCGACCGTTGGACCGGCCCGGGGCGCGCGGATCGAGAGATCCTCACGCCGCCGGCCAGCGCGGACGGCTGGCACCCGAGCGCGCAGCGCGGCCAGTTCGAGCACTGGTACTTCGACGCGCGGCTCGACGACGGGCACGTGGTCGTCGGCTTCCTGCAGACGGCCGAGCTCATCACCAAGCGCCCCGGCGTGGAGCTGCACGTGTACAAGCCCGACGGCACGCGCATCGAGATCCGCAAGCGCTATCCGCTGGCCGCGGTGCGCGCGTCCACGGACGGCTGTCAGGTGCAGGTGGGCGCCAACCGGGTGGACACCGACTACCTGCCGGACGGCCTGCCGGTGTTTCACCTGCGGCTCGACGAGGACGGCGTGCGCTTCGACCTGCGCTTCCACGCCGAGCTGCCCGCCTGGCAGCCCGGCCTGGGTCGCACCGACTACGGCCCGCGCGACTACTTCGCTTGGCTCGTCGGCGCGCCCCGCGCGCGCGTCAGCGGCACGATCGCCTACGAGGGCAGCGAGCTGGCGGTCGGCGGCATCGGCTACCACGACCACAACTGGGGCGTCGGCAACATGGCGAAAATCGTCGACCACTGGTACTGGGGCCGCGTGTACGCGGAGGACTTCACGCTCGTGTACGCCGACGTCACCGCGCGCGAGAAATACGGCTCGCACGCGTCCACGCCCGTGATGCTCGCGCGCGACGGGCAGATCGTGCTGAGCACCGGCGAGGTCCAGGTGGAGACCGGGCCGGAGGTGTTCAACGCGACCGCCGACCACGCCTACCCCAGCCGGCTGACGCTGCGCTCGGGATCGCAGCTGGAGCTGGTGCTCGAGGTGAAGGACATCATCCACGCCCACAACCTGCTCGACGACGTGCCGGTCGTGCGCTCGGCGCTCGTCAAGCCGCTCGTCAACAGGCTCGTCGGGCACCCCGGCTACTTCCGCTTCCGCTCGGACTTCACGTTGACCGTCGAGCTCGACGGCGGGCGCGAGGTGCGCCACGGCTCGACGCTGCACGAGATGGTCGCGCTGCGGTGACCCGCACGGCCGTACGTGGCACGAGGCGCACCCTCGGTCGTCTCGACTGGATCGAAGCCGGCCAGCGGCTGCTCATCTCCGGCGGGCTTCGCGCCGTCACCCTCGCCGCCCTCACCCGCGAGCTGGGTGTCACCAGCGGCAGCTTCTATCACCACTTCACCGACTTCCGCCACTACCTCGACGCGCTCGCCGACTACTACAGCGAGGAGAACGTCGAGCGGATCGAGCAGGCGTGGGACGCGCACGCCGCGCCCGCCGAGCGGCTGCGCCAGCTGCACGCGCTGCGCGAGCAGTGGGACGTGGCGCGGCTCGACAGCGCCATGCGCGTGTGGGCCACGAGCGACGAGCGCGCCCGCTCGGCCGTCGCGCGCCTGGACGACAAGCTGATCGAGATGATCAGGGCGGCGTTCAGCGAGCTCGGCTTCTCCTACGAGCAGGCGCGCATACGCGCGCTGCTCGCGTTCTCCGCCGGCGTCGGCCAGCCTTTCCTGTTCGGGCGGCCGTCAAGCGCCGAGGATGCGGGCGCGGCGCTGGAGCTGCTGATCGCGCGCTGACGTCTGGGGGACGACACCCAGATGCCGGCATCTGGGATCCACCGCGCCGTCCACGCGCGACCACGGGCTGCACGGCGCGCACGCCAACGTCCCACCACAGGCCGCGCCAGCGCGACGGTTCGTGCTGCCGGCGCGCGCGTTCCTGGCCGCGCCGGGCAGCTGAGCCCACGACGCGCTCAGCGGGCAGGGATCAGGCGTCTGCGATCGCCTGAGCGACAGTCTCGAGTGCAGGCTCCAAGGCACCTGGCGGAGATGACTCACCGACCGTTGCGTCGATTGTGTCGTCGGGCCAGTCCGAATCCTGCGCCGGCGCCAGCTTCCGCGCGTCCTTCCTGGCCTGCTTGTCCAGCCGACGCTCGCGGAGCCGGCTTTCACGGGTGAGCTTCGCCATCGTGGTCTTCTTCTTGCCGCTCGAGGCCATGTCTGTCAGCTCCTTGTTGTGGAGTGCCGAGCGCGTCCACGCCAGGGTCATCCGGTGAGATGAACCCGAGGACCACATGGCCGTTGACCAATTTCACGCTCCCTACGGGCCAACCTGATCTATCAACCGTAGCAGCAGCCAGATGAGCGCTCTCCGGAGCCTCTGCGCTCATGAGAGCTCCGTCAGCGAGGGACGGGGAGGGGAAAGTGGCCTCGACGATCGGCCCGCCGCCTGAGCGCGCCCGGACCGTCAGCGCCGCGCCATGAGCAGCGGCGATCGCGAGGCCGCCGGCATCTGAAGCGCGCGGGGTTGTGGTCGCTGACGAGGGCATGACCAGCCCCTGATAGGGTCGCGCAGCCGATGGCTGAGGGGCCAGCGGTCTGGATGAGTCGTCGGCGGTGGCACGCGCGGAGCGTCGTGCGCCGCGAAAGTGAGGGATCGTGAAGCTCGTGACCGCGATCGTGCGGCCGGAGAAGGTCAATGACGTGCTGGAGGCGCTGTACCGGGCCGAGGTGCGGGGCATCTCGATGAGCCGCGTGCAGGGTCACGGAGGGGAGCTCGACCGCGTCGAGACCTATCGCGGCACGACGGTGAAGATGGGGCTGTCGGAGAAGGTGCGCTTCGAGGTGGCCGTCTCCGACGACTTCGTGCAACGGACGATCGACGCGTTCTGCGCGGGCGCACGCACAGGCGAAGTCGGAGACGGCAAGATCTTCGTGACCCCGTTGGAGCGTGCTGTCCGCATCCGCACCGGCGAGACCGACGAAGGCGCCGTCACGCCGGTGAACGAGTCGTGAGCGCGATCGCGTCCACGATTGCGCCGGCGGCGGCGACGCTCGCCGCGGAAACGATCAGCGCGGGCGACACCGCGTGGATGCTCGCCGCCACCGCACTCGTGCTGCTGATGACGCCCGCGCTGGGTCTCTTCTACGCCGGCCTGGTACGCGCCAAGAACACCCTCAACACATTCATGATGTCCATCGCGGCGCTGGCGGTGGCAACCGTCACGTGGGCGCTCGTGGGCTACTCGCTGGCTTTCGACAGGGGTGACGGCTTCGTCGGCGGCCTGGGCCACGTGCTGTTGCGGGGCGTCGGCTTTGCGCCCCGAGCCGGCACCCACATCCCGCAGCTGGTGTTCTTCGCCTTCCAGGCGACCTTCTGCATCATCACCGTGGCGCTCGTCTCCGGCGCGGTGGTGGAGCGCATGCGGTTCGTACCGCTGCTCGTGTTCTCGGGACTGTGGTCGCTGCTCGTGTACGCGGTGCTCGCCCACTGGACGTTCGGCGGCGGCTGGCTGCACGAGCACGGAACGCTCGACTTCGCCGGCGGGGTGCCGGTGGAGATGGGCTCGGGCTTCTCGGCGCTGGCGGCGGCGCTGGTCGTCGGCGCGCGCAAGGACTACGGCCGCCAGGCGCTCCTTCCGCACAACAGCGTGTACGTGCTGCTGGGCGCGGGCCTGCTGTGGTTCGGCTGGTTCGGCTTCAACGGCGGCAGCGGCTTCTCCGTCGGGCGCAACAGCGAGCTGGCGTTCACCAACACGCTGCTCGCGCCCTCCTGCACGTTGCTCGTGTGGTTTCTGCTGGACCTGGCGCGCGAACGACGCGTGACCGCGATCGGGGCGGCCACCGCGATCATCGTCGGCTGCGTCGGCATCACGCCGGCCGGGGGATATGTCAGCCCCGCGTGGGCGATGGCGCTCGGTGCGCTCGCGGCGCTGCCGAGCTACGCGATCATCGTGTGGCGCCCCCGCACGCGCGTGGACGAGACGCTGGACGTGCTCGCGGCGCACGGCACGGCGGGACTGTTCGGCATCTTGTTCCTCGGCATCGTCGCCCAGGCCTCGTGGAACGGGACCGCCAACGGCCTGCTCTACGGCAGCCTCCACCAGCTTGCCTGGCAGGCGGTCGCCGCGCTCGCCGCTCCCGCCTACGCGTTTGCCGCGACCTTTCTCCTGCTGCGGGCGATGGCCCTGTTCGCGCCGCTGCGCGCGAGCGAACGAGAGGAGGCACTCGGCATGGACGTCGTGCAGCACGGCGAGGAGGCCTATGCCTCCGGCGAGGGGGCGATCCTGCTGTCCACGGAGTCCGGCCACGAGGCGCCCATCGCCGTCACTCAGCCGTAAGGGGCCGGCAGGGGGCGAAACTCGGCGGGCAGGAGCACCTCCCCCGTAGTTCGCACACTGCCGCCACCAGCGCGCTGACCTAGAATGGGGTGAGCATCAGACCACGACGGAAGATGAGGCTTCGACCATGAACGACCAGCAAGACGCCGAGTGGAACGTCGCCGACTGGCACGGCAAGATGCTGATCGACAGCGACGGCGAGAAGATCGGCAAGCTGCAGGATGTCTACGTCGACGTCGAGAACGACGAGCCACAGTTCGCCACCGTCAAGGAAGGCTTCATCAGCCGGCACCTGACCTTCGTACCGCTGGGCGGGATCAAGGTAGGCCCTGACGAGCTGCAGGTGGCGGTCACCAAGGAGCAGATCGAGTCCGCGCCCAACATCGAACAGCACGGCGAGGAGCTCTCCCAGGACGACGAGTCGGCTCTCTACCACCACTTCGAGCTCAACTACACCCCTCCCGACACCGAGAGTGGACGCCGGCTCGCTCGCCGCTGACCCATCAGCATTACGACAGTCGCGGCCACCCCGGCACTCAACCCTATGTCCGTCGAACACCTGGACGATCTGAGGGCACAGGCCAAGTACGCCCACGAGCGCTACCAGCTGTACAAAGCGAAGACCTACGGACAACGCCTCACCAGCCCGGTACGCCTGCGCGAGCTCCAACGGGCCTACGAACAGGCAGAAGCACGCCTTCGCGCCGCTGAAGCCGAGGAGCAGCGCACCGACGCCACGGACGACGACCGGCGCGATTCCAGCTAACGCGCCAGCCGCGCTTCTCGCGTCACCGACAACACGGGCTCCGCGGTCGCGAACGCGCGTCCTCCAGCCCTCAACTTGACAGAGGCGCAACCCGCGCACGAGCGCCGCTCGGTCGGCGAGGCGTCCGAGACGCGGCGTTCGTCATCACATCGGCGCCGTCCGCGCCGGCGAAGAGCTCCGTGCCCTCGACGCGCCTACTGCGACCTGAGAGGGGGCTGCTTGCTAGGGTCGCCCGCGTCCAGCCCCAAGGAGGCCTCAGCTACGTGGGATCCGCTCGCCAAAATCGCCAGTCTTCGCCGAGCCCTGACCGCCGGGCGGAGTCAAAGGACGGTCAGCTCCCGCTGATCGGCCGTTTCTTCCCGGCTCCCGTGGCGGCGAAGGTCCCGGAGGTCATCCTCGTCTTCTGGTTCGTGAAGATCCTGACGACGGCCGGCGGCGAGGCGACGTCGGACTACCTGAAGACGTTCGGCAACTTCGAGGGCGGCGGCATCGAGGTGCTCGTGATCGTCGTGGGGCTGGCGCTGCAACTCGAAAGGCGCCGCTACGGAGCCTTCGCCTACTGGTCTCTGGCGTTCGCGATCGCGATCACGGGGACCGGCGTCGCCGACTTCCTGCATCTCGATGCCCATATCCCGTATGCGGGGACGACCGTGCTGTGGGCGGTGATCCTGGCCGCGATCTTCTGGCTGTGGCAGCGCAGCGAGGGCACGCTGTCGATCCACAGCATCACGACCCAGCGACGTGAGGCCTACTACTGGGCGACGGTGTTCGCGACCTTTGCCCTCGGGACCGCGCTCGGGGACTACACCGCGAACTCGCTCAACCTGGGCTACCTGGACTCGGGCATCCTCTTCGGCGTCGTCATCCTGATCCCGGCCCTGGCGCGATGGCAGCTCGGCCTGGACGGCATCGCCGCGTTCTGGATGTCCTACGTCGTCACGCGGCCGCTGGGGGCATCGTTCGCCGACTACATCAGCAAGCCCCACAACCTCAGCGGGATCAACTTCGGCGACGGCCCCACGGCGATCGTGTTCGCCGTCGCCGTCTTCGTCCTCGTCTCATACCTCGCGCTCGCCCGTCCGGACATCCAGAAGCCGCTGGAAGCCTCCGCGGCACCGGCGCGAACGACGCATCCGCTGCCCGACTTCCTTCACACGGGCGAACCCGAGATCGAGGTGGAGTAGCTCCCCGCCGGGAGCGGCGGTCCGCGGACGCCGGCCTTGCCGGCTCGGAGCCAGCTCGTCAGGCGGGGCGCTCGCGCCGCCGGCCGACGTCGCCGGCCAGGCGCTCGCTCGCGACGTAGCGCGTCGCCCGTCCCCGCCCCCGCTGCGCGATCAAGCCAGCGTCGAGCAGGCGGCGCAGATCGTTGCTTGCTGTGGGCGCCGACACGCCGGCCTCAGCTGAGTACCTGGCGCGATCGGTGGCGTCGAAGAGGCTCTGCTCGAGCGCGATGACGAGGCGATCCGGCCAGCCCCGCTCGTCGACGAGCCGCTCCAGGTAGCTCCAGCGTTCGGCCGCCCGATCGAGCTGGAGCAGTCGCCGTCGCGCCTGCGCCAGATGCGCTTCGACGCAGAGGCGCACGAAGGGCGTCGCGTCGCGCTGCGGCTGGTAGGAGCCACCTTGGACCTCGCGCAGCGCCGCGTAGTACGCGGCGGTGTGCTCCCCCAGGTACTCCTCGATCGTCACGAACTCGGGCGCGAGCAGACCGCCGAGCGCGAGCACGAGCGACTGGACGATCCGCGAGATGCGCCCGTTGCCATCCTCGAACGGGTGGACGGAGACGACATGCAGGTGCGCCATGGCGGCGCGTACGGCGACGTGGGCGCCGAGATCGCCCGAGCGCAGCCACCTCGTGACCTCGCCCATGAGCGGCCGCACCTCCTCGGCCTGTGGACCGACATACGCGGGCGGTCGGCCCTCGGGGCTCGTGACCCTGACTCCGGTCTTGCGGTACAGGCCCGGATGCTTGTCCGTCTGGAAGTGGCAGGCGTCGAAATGCAGATCGAGGACGACGCGCTCGACCCACTCGAACCCGTCGTCCGCGGCCATGACGCCGACGTGATCCATCGCTCGCGCGTAGCTGGCAAGCGCCATGCGGCCCTCGTCCGTTGGGTCCGCCGGCTCGGCGCCGCTGGTGAGCGCGAGCCTCTCCTCGCTCGGCACGCTGAAGCCCTCGATCTCGATCGAGCTCTCAGCAGAGGACGCTCGCCACTGCCGGCGCAGGCTTCCGAGCCACGGCCCAGCGCCACCGGCCCGGGCGCCCAGCTCGTCGCAAAGCCGGTCGAGCTCGGCGAGGTCCTCTTCCAGCGGCGGATCGAGCTGTGGGGTGGCGTAGATCATGGCGGCCTTAGTATAAACGATTATTCGTATTATCGGCTATCCGTTAGTTATCTTAAGGTTTCCTCGGACGGCCCGATGCGTGCGTCTGACTCAGTTGGCGAGGCGTCCAAGACGCAACATTCGCCTTCACGTCGGCGCCGCCCGCGCCGATCAAACCGGCTGTGACCCCTCGACGGCTGTCCCTGCTCGCATGCGCCGCGGTGGCCTCGTATGGGCTGGTCGTCCCAGCGGCAGGCTTCGGACGGGCGGCGCCGGCGGTGTCGACGGCATCCGCCCGGGCGACATCCGCACGCGCGCCAAGCGTGAAGCCGACAGCCGCCGACTGGGACGCCACGGCGCAGCGTACGGTCGTGGGCGAAGGGTTGATGAGCGAAGAAGCCAACTCGGGCTTCCTCGGGGCCAAGCCGTTGAGCGCGCAGGTGGACAGCCAGGCGCTGGCCGCTCTGGCCGCGCGCGAGGGGGCGGCGCCGGTGAGCGCCGACACGGTCGGGACGATCACGGTGGTGCGCTTCGACGCGCTGCTGGTCGAGCAGCTCGGCCTGGGCGAAGTCGCCGAGCACGTCCAGCAGGTGGCACAGGCCGCCGGCCTGCAGCCGCCGGGCTACTTCGGCAGCGAGGTGGTCGCCCGCTACCTGGAACTGCGCTACGAGCATCCGGTCGGCACGCAGTCGCTCGACCTCTACCCGTCGAGCCCGATCACCCGCGCCGAAGCCGCGTACTCGTTCGCGCAGCTGCTCGGCTCGGCGCCGGGCTCCGGACAGTGGGCGATCGACTCGGCGCGCGAAACGCTGTCCGCCTTCTCGCTGCCGCGCTATGACGCCGACCAGCTCGAGGTGCTGCGCATCGCCGTGTCGAAGATCGGCATGCCGTACGTGTGGGGCGGGACCACCGACAACACCGCTGACGGGCTCGAACACGGCGGCTATGACTGCTCGGGCTTCGCCTGGCGCGTGTACAAGGTCTCCGGGCTGTCCTGGGGCAGACAGATCCTCGGGCGAACCGCCGCCGAACAGGCCGGCGAAATCCCCAAGAGCGCGCGCATCCACCTCGAAGACGTCCAGCCCGGCGATCTCCTGTTCTTCGGCTCGGCCCACTTCACCTCGAAGGCCACCGAGGCCAACGTCATCCACGAGGGACTGGCGCTCTCCAACGAATGGGTCATCCACTCCTCCGGCCAGGGCGTGTACGTGCTCCCGCTCACCTCCGGCTGGCTCGCCCAGAGCTTCACCTGGGCGCGGCGCGTGCTGTAGGCGCCGGCGGCGCTGCAGCACCAGCGCACGACGGGGAGCGCGGTTGCGACACGGAAATCGGACGCTGCAAGAATGGGACATGTGCGCACCTCACCGCGGATCGGCAAGAAGGCATGGTTCGGCCCCCACCGGATCGGCTGGGGGCTCGGACCGGCGTCGATCGAGGGCGCGGCGACGACGATCGGCTTCAGCGTCGCGACCTTCGCGCTGCGCAAGCGCAACGACGGCAAGCGCTCACGGGAGGAGCTGTTCCTCTTGGCGCTGTTCCTGCTGGTCGTCTTCCTGAAGGGCACCTCGCCCGGCGGGCGCAAGGCGTACAAGCAGTTCAAGGCGGCGCAGGCCGCTGCCGCCGCCCAAGACGACTGAGCCTCCTGCGTGAAGGAGGCCCTGAGCGTATCCACCCTCGCGACCCCGCGAGCGCGCCCTGAGCAGACCGTCCGCGGTCAGCAGAGACGGCCTCGCCGCAGCTCGACCGGAGCGTTGCCAATTCCTCCACCCCTGCCGATGCCGGCCCGAGCCGAGCGACGCCGCCGCAGGCAACCCGAGACCGACGCCGTCGGAGAGCTCCTCGGCAGATCCCGTTGCGATATCCCTGACCAACTGCGAGCGCTGACGCGCGACCACGTTTTGCGTTGGCAGGACCGCCTAGACTTGGGTTGGAGGTCCATGACGTCAAAGCCAGCCGCGAGCAACGATCAGATCGAGCGGGCAAACGCCCGGTTCTGGACTCCTCCCTCGCTAGAGGAGCTGATGGCCGACGTCGCGCCGCTCGATGCGGACGAGCACTTCGACATCCCCGACGTGACCGACGAGGAGTGGGATGTGTTCGTCGCGGCGCTCGACGAGTGATCGCAACCGTCCTCGTCGACACGAACGTCTTCACCGCCCGTCTGCGGGAGCGTTCCCCGCTCGCCACAAGCTATGCCAAGCACCTGTTCGGGCAGCGCATCGCGCTCGCCGCGCAGACGGTGGCCGAGGCCCGCTATGGGGCGCTCAGCGCCGGTTGGGGCACAGCCAGGGTGGAGCGCCTCTCCCGTCTGATCGCACGCGCACGCGTCCTGCCGGTTGACATCGACACGATCGAGGCCGTCGCGCAGCTGCGGAACGAATGCCGGCAGATCGAGCACGGCCTGCACCAGCGAGGCCACAACGCCGACCTGTGGATCGCGGCGACAGCGATCCGCTGGCGCATCCCGCTCGTCGCCCACGACGCGATCTTCGATGGCTGCCCCGGCCTCGAGCTCCGCACAGAGCTCGACACGCAGCCCGCCGACTGAGCCAACGCGAAGCAATCAGCCGGAGCCGGCCTGGGACTGCAGTGGCGCAGGCCGGGCGCGCAACCCCATGAAGCATGATCCCGAGCACCACCTGAGCGTGACGCCACGCTGGATCGAGCTACAGCAGCCACTCGGCCTTCAGCATCTGTCCCGAATCCAACTCCAAGCGACACGAGCCCAGCTCGCGCGTCTGCGCCGGCCTGGATCTGGCCGATCGTGTCCGATGGATTCCATCCTCACTTACCTGGAGGCCATCGGGGAGATCCGCCGCATCGCCGGCGAGCCCGAGCGCTGGGCTCCATAATTCCCGGATGCGCATCGACCGCCTGGCCTCCTCCGGGCCGACGTTCTCCTTCGAGTTCTTCCCGCCCAAGACGGAGGCGGGGGAGGAGAACCTGCGCACGGCGCTCGCCGAGCTGCGCGGCCTGGACCCGTCGTTCGTGTCCGTCACCTACGGCGCCGGCGGCTCCACCAAGGGCAAAACGATCGAGATCGTCAAGCGCATCCGCGAGCAGTACGGGCTGGAGGCGATGGCGCACTTCACCTGCGTGGGCGCCACCGTGGCCGAACTGCGCGCCACGCTCGACGAGATGCAGAGCGCGGGCATCGACAACGTGCTCGCGCTGCGCGGCGACCCGCCTGCGGGCCAGGAGCAGTGGCGCAAAACGGAGGGCGGCCTGGAGTACTCGCGCGAACTGGTGGAACTGATCGCCGCGGACTACCCCTTTGCGATCGGCGGCGCCTGCTTCCCCGAGACGCACATCCACGCAGTCAGCCCCGAGGAGGACCTGGAACATCTCGCGGAGAAGGTGGCCGCGGGCGTGCAGTTGCTGATCACACAGCTGTTCTTCGACAACGCCCTCTACTTCGACTTCGTCCAGCGCGCACGCGCGGCGGGCGTGAACGTGCCGATCATCCCCGGCATCATGCCCATCACGCAGGTGGGACAGGTCGAGCGCATGGCCAAACTCTGCGGGGCCTCCATTCCCGACGGCCTGCGTCGCGAGTTGCACGCGCGCGGCGAGGACCCCGAGGCGGTGCTCGACCTCGGCGTCGCCTACGCCACGCTGCAGTGCGCGGAGCTGCTGCGCGAGGGCGTGCCCGGCATCCACTTCATCACGCTCAACCGCTCCCCCGCCACGCGCGCGATTCTCAGCGCGCTGAGAATCGCAAGGCCGTGGTAGCCGGCAGGGCTACGATCGCGCGGCCGATCCGTCGCCCGGCTCTCTTCGATCTCAAGGCCCACTGAACTTGTCGGCACGAGCCGACATGCGTCCCCCAGACGCTCTACGGGTCCGGCGTCCCGCGCCTACGGATTGAGCTATGCCGCGACTAGGCGGCGCGGTCTACGTACTCGCGCAGGGCCGTGCGGGCGATCTCGCTGACGGAGCGGTGCTCGCTGCGGGCGCGGGCACGCAGGGCCTCGGCGAGGTCCGGGTCGACGCGTACTTGAACGCGCGGCGAGATCCCCTTCGCACCGAGGGATGGCCGTCCGGCCGTGACCTTGGTCGCCTTGTCAAGGTCGTAGCCCCGTTCGGCCTCGTCGGCGAGCGCCTCGATGTCCTCGTCAGTCAGAACCTCGCCGCTCGCTGTCGTGAACTTGGTCATTTCTGGTCCTCGTAACGCTTTCGATACTTGTCGCGCAACTCCATCGCGTGAATCACAAGCAACTCGCCACGCTTGCCCTCGACCGCCATGACCTCGAGCGCCCGGCGACGATCATCATCGCCGAGGTAGACGACGCGCGTCGAGCGAGCCCTCGCACTGTCAGCATCCGGTGGAGGCTCCTCGAAGCGGACTCGGTAGTTGGCGATGACGTGGCGGATGCGGTCCTTGGAGATGCGGTGACGGGTCGCGGAGCGCGCGAACCGCATGCGTGAGTTATCGAGCTTATCAATTTTGTCAGACATAATCAAGAGGCCGGCGATACCTGGAACAGACTCTCCAGAGACGAGGCGCCCGGGGCAGCCGATGATCCCGATCGCTTGGGATGGTTCTCTGGCACGGCGCCCGTCGCGGCATCCGCGAATGCGTTGACGACGCGGTCGAGTGCGCAGTCCTCGTCGCGGCGGGTGCACGTGCGGAGTTCAGGTGCGCATGCCAGTCGGAGGGGCCGGTGGATCGCGGTGGGTCACCGGCGGTCGGTGCGGCTCGGCGCCGGGGATCAACGCTCCTTCGCGGAACAGGCAGAGCGCCTTGTGGTCTGGTCGTGCGGCGCTCGGAAAGAGAACCCCGCCGAAGCCGTCTCCGTGGAGCTGCTCGCCGGCGGCCTGGAAGCGCGCCCACGTTCGTCGGCCTGGCCTCGGGGCCGATAGGTCGAGTCGGGCGAGCTTCTCCGGCGTGGAGAGGTCAGCGATCTCCCCCCACCGCGATCGTCCAGCGCCATAGGTCGCGGGGCATGCCGTGGGTCAGCGGCATCGCGATCTCCGCGAGCGCGCGATACCACTCGGCCCATGCTGTGTCCTCATCGTCTGCGAGATGGATCGCCGCGACCGCCCACGATGCCAGCGAGAGGGCCGAGCCGAAATGTCCGGGTGGGCTGGCAGCATGTCCGCGAATATCATGGGACTCGTGACGAAGCAGCAGGCCAATGGGAAGATCAAACGGCTCAGCGCCGAGGAGCTAGCTGAGCTGATGGTTCCCGCAACCGCGAAGACCCCCGAGGAAAAGGAGGCTGCGCTGAAGCGCGCCACCACGGGACTCCGCGCCAAGGTCCGCGTCACGCGCGACATGTACCGCCCGCGGTAGGCCCCGATGAGTCCCACAGGTGGACGCCAGCCCGTTCCCCGCGGCATCTTCGCGATCGAGGACCAGCAACTCCTGCTCCCCGACCCGATCGCGCTGGACACCAGCTTCGTCGTGGAGGCCCTGCTCACGACCCAGCCGCTGCACCCTGCATGCAGTGCCTTCCTCAAACTCATCTTCGATAGCGGCGTCGCGGTCGTCACCAGCGACCTGCTCGCGGTCGAGCTCGCCGAGAGCGCCTTCGCCATCACCCTCAAGGAACGCTGGGGCGGGCGCTGGCGAAGACACCGCACCGACGGACGCTCCCGCCGCCCCGCCACACAGCGGCTGAATCACACCGTCATGCGTTATGAGGCGTTGCTCTCGCCGGTCAATCACCTGCCGATCCCCGTTCGTCGCGTGATCGGCGACGCCAGGATCTTGATGGCCGACTTTGGCATCGCTTCCTACGACGCCGTACACGCGGCGAGCGCCATCGCCGCCGGTGCCGAGGCGATCGTCACGCTCGACACCGGCTTCGCGCTGCTGCCCTCAGCTCAGCTCGCGATCTACACCGACCGCTCGCGGCTCGCGTCGTGCCGGGACAAGCGACCACGATGAGCGAGCGCTGATCATCCTTAACCTACGCGCCACCGCAACACGTTCGGGTTTGGCCAAGCGCGGCGCCAGGAAGCACGTCGGGCTGGCTGGAACGGCGAGCGCTATAGGCCGAGGAACCCACCGGGCCTATTTGCGCGCTACTGGGAGTCCGCCGCGAGGGGCCGGAGCTTTGGACGCCCTGCGGACGCGTTTTGGGCCGCCGCTGCAAACGTCCTGCAAAGACGCGACCGCCGAAACCCCGCGAAACGGGGCGAAGCGACCCGCGCCACCCCCTGTGTTTCGTAACTGTTCAGGTCGCCGTCGGGTTGGTTAGGGGCTGGCGGCGGCGGGCAGCCAGGGGGTGTGGTGCGCTAGGCGGGCGAGCGCGTCGAGGATGTCGCGGTGTTGCTTGCGCGTGGTGCTGATGTAGGCGCGCAGGGCGAAGAAGCGGTCGGCTCCGGCTGTGGTGCGCCAGCTGCCGGAGATCTTCTGCTGGATCTTGATCATGCGGATGTCGCGCTCGACGAGGTTGTTGTCGAACGGGACGCGGAAGTCGTGGGCGAAGCGCAGAACCTGTTCGCGTTGCTCGTCGAGGCGGCGCAGCAGGTTGGCTGATGGGCTGCGGCCGATCGGGCCGCGCTTGGCGGTGCGGACGGTCGGTGGCTGGTTCTGGTGGTGGCCGAGCGCGATGATCTGCTCGTAGGCGGCGCGGTAGCCGGCCAGCACCCACGGGTCCAGCCAGTCTTCGCCGACGGCCTTGGCGGCCTTGACCTCTTCGTGCAGAGCGCGCAACAGCGCGTCGATCTGGCTTGCCCACGACTGCTCGTTGGCGTGCTGTTCGATGATCGCCAACAGCTCGCGCAGGTGGTGGGCGTTGCACAGCGCGTGGATGGCGTGCTCATAGGCGCGGTACTGAGGCCAGCCGTCGTGTACGGCGATTCCGCGGAATCGCGGCATCACGCCGGTGTGGTCGATGCCCTCGGTTCCGCGTCGATCATGCAGGGCGTAGAAGGTCAGCGTCTCGGTGCTCGCGCAGTGCAGCCAGCGTCCGCGGCCACCGACGCGAGCGCCGGTCTCATCGAAGTGCACGACCGGCGAGTTGATGATCTGCTCGTGCACGCGGTCGAGGAACTCATCGAGGTCCGCAGCGCCGTCCTTGACAAAGGCCACCAGCGTCGCGGGCGACAGCGGCGCGCCCAGCCAATCGGCCAGCAACTGCGCGGCGCGCTGGTAGGGCAGGTGCTGGGCGGCAATCAGATAGATCCCCAGCGCCCGCACCCTCGGCCCGTACTGCGTCGGAGCGCCAACACCGGCCGGGAACGCCGCAGTCGTCACGTGCCCACACGCGCAACGCCGCCGCTGGGCACGGTGCTCACAGACAGCCAGTCGCACCTCCGGCAAGTCGAACACCTGGCGCGTCTCCTCGCCAACCCGCTCGCCATCGCAGAGCTCGCCGCCGCAGCCGCCGCAGCGAGCCGGCACGTGCACAACGACGTCATCGGGCCGCTCAACGAACTCGAGATGACGGCCCTCATGGCCGGACTGGCCGCCAGGCTTGCGACCCGACCGGCGCCGCAAGCTCTTCGGTGCCGGCGGCTTGGCAAGCCCATCCGAAGACGGCGGCCGCGACGAGTTGCGCGAGTTCGCCGACAACCGCGCCCGCAGATCGGCAACCTCCGCGCGCAGCTCCACGATCAGCGCCGCCTGCTCGCCGACCAGCACCTCCAACTCCTCACGCGACAGCCCGCCACGCGACACATAACAATGTTCGCGGCGAACCCGCTACCCCCTGCCGCGACCTGAACAGTCACTGTGTTTCCGGGGTTTCTTGCCTATGTTCGCTGGCTTTCGCCAACCACTAACCAATCGGGGCGAACGGTTCAGATCGGCTTTGCTATGCGGTTTTCGGGGCTCTTGCGGTCCTTGTGCGGTCCCAAATCAAGG